>OZ253665.1:0-2407850 GCA_965263295.1 Spirochaetia bacterium | reverse complement strand
GTCGCCGAGAACTGTAATCGCCGCCGTACGCAGCACTTCCCGTTCGCGTTCATTAAACTCGCTCAAGCTGTTGCCTTCACCTTCAAGCAACTCCAACAATTTTGCACCGCTCTTGCTGCTGCCAATTTTACCCAGCGTAATCATAGCCTGCTGGGCAATCAGGGGGTTCTCGCTACTCAAAAGCTCCGAGACATTGTCTTCACTGCCCTGAAGTGCCAGGTTCCGCACGTAAGACAAGGCCGCCAGCAGCAAGTTGGCATCGATATTTTCCTCCGTCGCACCGCGCACAATAATGTCTTCGGCATAGTCTTTTGCCCCCAGCCATTTTTGCTGCATAAAAAATCTTATAGCCTTGGTTTGCAACTCGCTGCCGCTGTAGCCTTTTGCAATGCGTTCATAAATCGCCTGATTATAAGGCGTCTCTTCAATCCAAATGATCTCGTCGTCCGCTTCGCGCGGCAGCCGTAAAGCCTCACGCTCTAAAGTCTGAATCGCAGACACCAAATCAGAATCAATGCCGTAGCTAATAATTTGCCTGATTTCCCGATCCTTGCGCTCAGCTTCCGCGCGCGCTTCTTCCTGAGCACTAGCTTGGGCCTCCGAATCTTTATCGCCACTGCTATCGGGCGGATTTTCCGCCGCCACAACGGCCTGCAACACAAAAACGGCCCCAAAAATCAAACCGAGCACGACGCGCCAAGGCACTGAATCACGCCCCCGACTTCGCCTTTGTCTCACAGCACGCCCGTATGAGCCGCCTTTTTGACCGCCTTTTTGAGCGTTGGGGGGCCATGGCACAGCCAAGTCGCAGCTGCCATCCCGAAACAATATATCATTACCCACAGCCATATCCTGCTAGAATGGCAGATCTTCCTTGTAAATATCGGCCAGTTTGGCCTTCTGCTGGCGCACCATTTGCACAATGTATATACGGCGGAATTGCTCTATTCGCAAGCGCGAACGCAAATCAAAGGCCGCTGTCAGCGGATACATCGGCTGCAACAGACTCCCCAACAAGATTGAACGCCGCAGCCCCAGCTCGTCTTCAGTCATCTTGCGCGTCACATCATTTTCGCTACAAAGCTTGATCAGCAGCGGATCTAGTCTTTGCTGCAAGCGCCCCAAAGCGGACTCCACTTGCTCGGTGATATCTTTCCATTTAACGCTATCGCGCAAGATCACCAGAGCGCCCGGATAAAGCAGCAGGTAGCGCATAAAGCGGTCAGCCCAGCGGATCAGGCAGTTTTCCGCACTCAGCGCCTGCGATTCCAGCAAAAAAAACAGGCGGTCAAACCCCTTGATAACCTGGCTAAACAATTCAGAAAGCATCCTGTCCTTGCTGCGGAAGTGGTAGTTGACCGAAGCAATATTCACATTGGCATGCTGGGCAATTTCACGGATGGAAATGTCTGTGCTGTATTTTTGGGCAATCAGTTCCAAGGAGCTTCGCAAGATCCTGGCACGGGTATCCCGTCCCGCCTTTTGTCCATTCGCCTCCAATAAACCGTGCAAGCCTTGACTGTATTCTCTCAAGCGTTGCGAGCTTTCTTGCACAACCTTGCTGAAAACGCTCACTTGCAATGCCATCCAAACTTTTTCATTAAATTCACAGTACTTTCTCCCGAAATCAGACTTCGCACAGCCATAACTGTCGAGCCCGAAGCCTTACTAGATATCTGTACATCGACAAGCTCAGCATAATGGGATACACCCGTTTTTTCAACTCTCGCGTCCCCAGACTATTAGAGGCATGGAAAAATTCCCGATTTCACACGATATTGAAAGCGCCGAGACCGTGCCGCAGTCTGTCTCGACAGCGAGTAGCTTGCCGTTTAGCCGGTCGTGCAGCTTGTCATTATTCCGAGTTGGCGCTATGATTTTACGACCGCCGGCAAGTTTTACCTCGGCGGGGAGCACGACACATGAAAACAGCAGAAACCCGAGTCCCTACCCCCCACATCCAGGCCCGCCTCGGCGACTTTGCCGAAACGGTGCTAATGCCCGGCGACCCTCTGCGGGCAAAATACATCGCCGAAAATTACCTCGAAAATGTCGAGCAAATAACCGCGGTGCGCAATATGCTCGGCTTTACGGGCACTTATCAAGGCCGGCGCGTCTCCACAATGGGATCCGGCATGGGTATACCCTCATTTTCCATTTACGCTTACGAGTTGTATGCCTTTTACGGCGTGGAAAACATCATCCGCATCGGTTCTGCCGGCGGCCTGCAAGACGATATCCAGCTCGGCGACGTCATCGTTGCCATGGGCGCTTCGACCGATTCCAACGTCAATCGCAAGCGTTTTATGGGCTATGACTTTGCGGCCATCGCCAACTACCACCTGCTCGAAATAGCTGTCGACAAAGGCCGTGAACTGAAGATCCCGCTGCACATCGGCAACGTCATTTCCGCCGACCTGTTCTACGATCCCAGGGGAACGGAGTTACTTGAGCAGTACCGCAAAATGCAGATACTCGGAGTCGAAATGGAGGGCGCCGCACTCTACGGCTTGGCTGCCGAACTGGGCAAAAAAGCGCTCTGCCTCCTGAGCGTCAGCGACCATGTCTTCAGCGGCGAGAGCATGAGCAGCGAAGCGCGCCAAAACAGCTTTACCGATATGATGGAACTTTCCCTGCGAACAGCCATAGCCATTTGAGTCGCCATCTGAGCGCCATCTAAGTCACGTTTCGCAGCTGGAGATGAGCCTGGCGGCAGGCGCTGCGCAATCAAACTCCACAATCTCGGCAACAATAATACTGCAGGCACCCGCATTGCTTCCAGCAAGTCTGGGCTTTCGTTAGAATTCCAGCCTAAAATAATTACGGGAAGACTTATGCTACTTGATACCCTATCTTCATTCAGCTCTCTGTTCGCCTATCTCCATTACCCTAGCTGGTTGCATCCCGAAGTCATTCCAGGGCTTAAAGTACCGCGTTGGTACAGCCTGATGTATGTCGTCGCTTTTGCCATTACCTACCTGCTAATGCGCTACCAATACCGCAGCCAGAAGGATATGGACATCCCCGCGGAGCAAAAGTTTCTGCCTTACCCTGAAGAATACATACAAAGCTATTTTCTGTGGTGCATTTTCTGCATGTTGTTTTTTATCCGATTTATATACGTGATATTTTACGAAATTGATCGCACATACTACCTGACACACCCCTGGCTCATTTGGTGGCCCTTTCGCGACGGCGAGTTTGTCGGCCTCCAGGGCCTGAGTTACCACGGCGGCATATTGGGGGTTGTCTGCGGCATGTGGCTGTTCAGCTGTCGCTACCGGCAGGCATTCCTAATTTGGGCCGACGCCCTGACTGTGAGTCTGCCACTGGGTTATACCTTTGGCCGCCTGGGCAACTTCTTCAACGGCGAGCTCTACGGCCGCGTCACCACAGTCCCCTGGGGCATGGTGTTCCCCCAGGCAGAGCGACTCGCCGACACCATGCCTACCAGGCTGGACTGGGTTCAGGACATGGCCGCAGAAGTCGGCATGTCAATCCAGGGGGCGACAATCAACCTGCCGCGTCATCCCTCCCAATTTTATGAAGCCTTGGGGGAGGGTGTTTTGCTCTGGCTGTTCCTTTGGTTCGTCGTCCGCCCGCGGCGCCCTTATCCCGGATTTATCTCCGGCTGCTACCTGATTGGCTATGGCCTGATTCGATTTTTCCTCGAATACCTGCGCCAGCCGGATGTTTACCCCGGCTACGTCATCCAGCTCGGAAGCAGCACAGACGTGCGCTATTTCAGCTCCTTCGCCAACATCTCAATGGGCCAAATCCTATCATTCAGCATGATTATCGCCGGGCTCCTGGTCATTGCCCTCGCCCGCAGTCTTCACGGCTACCGCAAGCTCAAAGCCAGATTGGACGCACCGCGACACGAACAGTCTAGAGCTCCGCGCCCGCCAAGAAAATAGAGCATCTGAAATCCGCAAGTGGGCGGAATGAGTCAAGTCCCTGGCCGAGTAACCACGAAGCCACGAAAAACACCCAAAAATTAAAGCACCTTTCATGGTTTAGCTGACTTCCCTCCAGTCTTTTACCGCTTGTGGGTGCTCACCCAGAAGCTTATTGGTGTAATCCACGATTTCGGCGCTCTCCTTGTCATCCGTGCGGTGCTCCATGCCGGGGCAATGATCGCCGTACATGTCGAGCACGTCGTCGACTTTCTCTCCCGAAGCTCTGTAAATGATTTCTCCGCGTCTATTCAGCTTATAAAAACGGTCTGCATAATTATTTATCTGCGCTCCCGACTCTTTGTGGCGGTATTTGATCGTTTGATAAATAAATTCTGTTTTACCGTCGTACTGGCATGACATGATATTGTAGAGGCGACCTTTGAGTGCCTTGTTCAGCGGATTCTTGCTATTCCGCATCTTTTTTTCTATTTCTTCCTTGAGCGACTTAAAATTTAAAGGGCTATTCACAAAATCTTGGAGGTTCCCTGCCTGGCCGGACGCTTTTAGGTAATGCTTGCCTTCTTCACAGGCGATTATCGTATCTCTCTCCCTTGGTTCATTCTCCAAACTATCCAGCATCTCTTTTTTTAATTCCAAGAGCTTTTGCTGTTGTTGGAGGCGTTCTAATTTTTCGCCCAGCTTCATTGCATTGACATAAGAGAGAAAAGAGGAGGCAGCGCTAGCGAATGTGATCCCCGCCGCTCCCTTAGTCGCGGATAGTTTCCCCTCTCCCAAATCAGATGTAATATCTGCAGTCTTTTTACTGGACTTGGCGACAGCCCCCGTAAGTGTTCTTAAGGCGTCTTCGTCATCACTCCCTGATTTATACCTTGTAAAATACTTTATAAAAGGGTGATACTGTAACGCAGGAGCGTAAAAAACAGAAGTCGGAGCAATTGTTGGATTTATTCCCTCCTTTTTCACTCTTGAATCCACTCCCAACTTTTTCGTCGTATCCACATCCCCCCAGAATAGGTCTGAGGCCAGGGCGTCAAATGCTATTGTCGGCAAACATTCACCCATTGTGAATTTGCCGTCTCTTTCAATGCAGTCCTTTATCCATAATCCTTCAGCTAGGGATAAGGAAACTAAAAAGGCGGGTAGTGCGGCTCCTCCTGACGCGACTACCATCCCGGCAGAGATTAAAAGTTCTACGATAGTAAATATTTTAAAGCACGTATTTGCCACTTTATTCATTTTTGCCTGAGATTTCAACCTTTTTATGCAGTCTTCTATTTCATCTTTTTTGCGTTCAATCTCTGCACCGCATTGTTTTATATCCTCCTTCAGCATTTCATCTTTTATATACGCTGGCGGCAAGTCCGGATGTTCGTCCCGGTAATCTTTGCAAAGCTGGTAGTATTCCGTGAAAACCTCTGGGAGGGCTCTTACTTTATCATCATTGTTAAGATCATTAATAATTTTGGCAATCTCTTGCAGGTGCATCTTGTAGCCAAACTGGAAATCCACTTCATAAAATTCTTTTTTGTATTTTACCACACGCGGTTTTCCTAAAATTTTTAACTCGCTTTTTTTGATAAAATTAGGTGCTTGCAGAGTCAAGGGACACTGGTAAATACGATCCTCCTTGACATCCCTCACAAAACGAATTTCTCTCTCCGGGCTCTTTGTCGCCTGACTTACATCCCAAGGGAATGCCAGCACGCAAACCAAATCCGACCCCAAGTATACAGCGATGGGCAGCCCGACAGACATTACTCCCGATTTTCCATACTTGTACTTTAGGTAGCTATTCTCCCGCAGGTTCTGAACTTTCACTGAAATTGCCAGCTCATCCCCCAGATAGTAGAGGTTTTTCAGCGACGAAGAAAACTTCACCTTTACAGCTGGCCCCTTTTTAAAACCCCTGACCACACATATTTCCGCCACGGGAGATACCTTCTCCTTTTGTTCTTCGGTCAAACCCTCCCAGAAAAAGACCAGGTAGAGCTCGCCGGCGGAGTCGTAAGGCAAGAGCTCCAGACGTTGTTGATTGCCTTTCAGATTCTCAATCAGTACCGACGGCACATCGGACATGGAAACCTCACTGGCCCTCTTCGTGGAGTCCAGACCCAGAGCCCCGATATCCATAGATTGGACCTCTTCCTGAAAAGATTGGGCGACCTGATTGTTTGACTCCGATTCCTGCGAGATGGGCAGCACCCGGAATCCCGTTATCTTAATGGTCTTTGCCATGCCCTCCATGACCTCCATGTCCTCCATATCATCGGGGACATCGGGGGGCTGAATCCCATCAGGGTAGATCGTCAGCACCAGGGTTCCTGTGGAATCATTGGGATACAGCCTTAATTGAGAGTTTTGCAGCCCAATGTCCCGCAGCGCTGCCGTGCCCAGCAACTCTATAACGGAAACCGCGGAAGCCCGCCGGTCAGTCTTCAGACTGATGGCGTCTTCGTCCGCGGCGGCGGTATAAGAACCCTTTAAGGCCTTAATTTTACTCAGTTTGCTTTCCCCGTCGTATTTACGGCTATCGTCATTCAGGTTACAGCTAAAAATAGCCCCGGCCAGAATAGTCACCCAGATAGCTCGGAGGAAAAAGAAAATAATGACATATTTTTGCTTTGACATAAGCATTCCATCCTTAAATAAACATTAAATAAACATTAAATAAACATTAAATAAACATTAAAAAATAACTGCTGAACTCAGCTATGAAGCTGTAAAGGTGGTAATCCCGCAGAAAAGTGGAAAAATAATTAACATCTGCTCTTTATTTTCGCTCCTAGACGGGTAGTAGGTCCCTGGCGTATTTTGCGACAAAAAATGGGTTAGCGAGATTCACAATTAAATACTGACCCGCACGGCAGGCAGCAAATTATATGGAACGCCAATATTTGGCTAATATTCGGGAAGGATATATCTATGGAAGTTAATTTTAGTGTGGAGTGTAATAATTAAGGCATATTGCGGAAGGCAGCCATCAAAGCGCACTGTCCACATTCAGGAAAATCAAAATTTCTGCTACAAGATAACAGAAATTTGAAAACTGTGCAAGCGTATTTTGAATTTATTATAAAAAATCAACATATTTTTGTCCGCTTGACTTCCTACCTTCCGCGGCTCCCCATTAAATAAAGGGCACTCTAGATTTTTTAAATATTGTTTGACAGGCCCGCAAACTCGTGCTTTAATGAATTAATTATTTTTGGATTATTTGGTTTAGAGGAGCAATCAGCCAATGGATATAAATGATTTTTCCATGGAATTTTTTTCTTTAAAAGGTAAGAATGCCATCGTGACAGGCGGAAATACCGGACTGGGAAAGGCTTTTGCCTTGGCTCTGGCGAAGGCGGGAGCCAGTATATTTATACCGAGCATTATTGACGACGATGGAACGACAAGGCCCCTAATTGAAAAGGAAGGGGGAAGAATGGAGTTCCTGAAAATAGACATTACCGCCAAGGGAGCGGCCGCAAGGGTGATTAATGAGTGCGTCGAAAAGCTGGGTTCTCTGGATATACTGGTCAACAGTGCGGGAATCTGCAAATTGGCGGAAGTGCAAGAATTTGGCCGAGCAGAATGGGACCCAATGCTCGCGCTAAATCTGACGGCCGCATTTGAACTCAGCTATGAAGCTGCAAAGGTCATGATCCCGCAGCAAAGCGGGAAAATAATTAATATCTGCTCTCTGTTTTCGTTCCTGGGCGGGCAGTGGTCCCCGGCGTATTCAGCGACAAAACATGGATTGGCGGGATTCACAAAGGCTTATTGCGATGAATTAGCTCAGTATAATATTCAGGTAAATGGCATCGCTCCTGGATATTACGCAACGGCCATAACGACAAAGACGAGAAGTAACCCCGAGACAAATCAAAAGGTACTAAATCATATTCCCGCGAATCGTTGGGGCAATACCATGGATCTGATGGGCACGACAGTCTTCTTGGCGAGCCGGGCATCTGACTATGTAAATGGTCACATATTGGCAGTGGATGGAGGTTATTTGGTGAGATAAATCCTATAATTCATGGCTATACTATTTAAAATTGCGATAAAATGTTTTGTGTTTCACATCAGAAATTGCTTGGAGATCGTTAGCATGAAAAGAGAAAGAAAAAAAATTAACCCTATTGTTTTTTATCCAGCCTTTATTTTACTAGTATTTACAATTATTTTAAATTTTTCCGATAAAGACACTTTTTTATCGCTTACTACAGCCGCCAAGAACTTCATGACCAACCAGCTCGGTTGGCTGTTCAGTCTGGTCGGAGTCGCATGCCTTGTGGCGTTGGCCCTGGTGTATTTTTCCCCTCTGGGCAATGTCAGGCTGGGCGGACAGAATGCCAAGCCACTCTTGACAAAATGGTCGTGGTTCGCGGTTACCTTAACGTCCACCATCGCGGCTGGAATAGTATTTTGGGGAATGGCCGAGCCTCTGTATCATCTGGCATACCCGCCCAGCTCATTGGCGCTGGAACCAATGAGTCCGCAGGCCGGCAAATTTGCGTTGGAGACAATGTATCTTCATTGGACTTTTTTGCCGTATGCCATGTATTGTGTCCCGACTGTAGTATTTGGCTTTGCTTATTATAATATGAAGAAGAGATTCAGCGTCGGTTCCCAGATTAGTCCCGTGCTGGGGAAAATCATCGGCGAGCACGACCAAAAGAGAGTCGATGTAATTATAGATGCCATTTTATTATTTGCGATAGCCACCGGCATCGCTTCATCATTTGCAACTGCGATCATGAATATGGGCGGGGGTATCAATGCTCTCACAGGTATCCAAAGCGGTAAAGGTCTTTATATTATTCTGACTATAGCAGCAACGGTATTATTTACGATTGCCTCGGCATCGGGTCTATTGAGAGGAATCAGAATATTGGCGGAGTTCAATGTATATCTGTATTATCTGATTATTGCTGTAATGGTTATATTTGGACCCACTGTTTATATTTTTAGCCTTGGGACTGAAGCTCTCGGCGGGTTTCTGTCGAGCTTGTTCGATAAAGCGTTATTTACGGGAGCGGCAGCCTCAGACAGTTGGCCTTCTGACTGGACTACGTTTTACTGGACCAACTGGATGGCATGGGCTCCGGTTGTCGCTATATTTCTGGGGAGAATTGCTTACGGATACACGATTAAGCAGGTTATTACGATGAACTTCTTGATCCCTGCGGGATTTAGCATACTTTGGATGACAATATTTTCAGGGACCGCCATTAACTTCCAGATGACAGGCAAAGTCGATTTACTGGCCATTATGAATGAACAGGGAACCGGGGCGCCCGGCTACGCCGTCTTAAGAGAGCTGCCACTTTCCAGCATTTTAATCGTCATCTACCTCATAGCGGTCATCGTGTCCTTTGCCACGGCGACGGACTCGACGACAAATGCCATGTCGAGCATTTGTACTCAAGGAATTAAGGGGGCAGAAGAAGAAGCACCTCTGTTATTAAAAATCTTGTGGGGTTCCATAATCGGAATTATTTCGGTCATTTTTCTTGCGACATTCGGCGTTGATGGCATCAAGATGCTCTCCTATCTAGGTGGCTTTCCGGCCATCATTCTGGGTATATTGAGTCTGATATCCTTGTTTCTGATTATGGGCGGCCATGAAAAACTGAGTATAGAGGCCAAAGACTAAACGGGTAAATTTTGCTTTTGAAGGCGAGTATTTTCATGAGTAAGCAATATATTATAGGGTTGGATGGCGGTTCTCAGAGCACAAAAGTGCTTATATTTGATCTGCGGGGGAATGTCATCTGTGAGGGCAGGGAGTCTTTAAGGCCAATGCATTTGGCCGATCCCGCGATAGTCGAGCACCCTGAAGATGATCTGTGGGATTCAATCGTGGGCGCGTGTCGCCAGGCATTAAAAAATTTTGGTGGAAATATTTCTGATATCATCGGCATCGGTCTGTGCACAATCCGTTTTTGCAGGGTTTTACTGCGGGAAGACGGAACCCTTGCCCAGCCCGTGATGAGTTGGATGGATGCCCGAGTTTCCAAGGCTCATGAAGATACGAACCCTCTGGTTCGTTATATAACAACTACATCAGGTTATATTACGCACAGACTTACGGGGCAGTTCAACGATACTGCGGCAAATTATCAGGGAGTATGGCCCATAGATACAGATACATGGCAGTGGAGTCAGGATACTCAAGCATATGTTGCCTGTAATATGCCCAGAGAAATGCTGTTTGAACTAAAAATGCCCGGAGAAATTCTGGGACATTTAACGGAAAAAGCGTCTCGGATCACGGGTTTGCCCGGCGGAATTCCGGTAGTAGCGACTGCAAATGACAAAGCGGTAGAAGCGCTCGGCGCCGGTCTGATCCATGAAAAAACGGCCCTTGTTTCATTGGGAACATATATTACAGCCATGGTAAAAGGTTGTGAGAATCGCAAGGGAACTGCGCAATTCTGGACAAATTTTGCGGCAGTACCTAAAAATTACCTTTATGAGAGTTCTGGTATACGCAGGGGGATGTGGACTGTAAGCTGGTTTAAAGATTTGCTGGGCAAAGAACTGCTTGTCAGCGCAAAAGAACAGAAAGTTTCACCTGAAGAATATTTAAATCAAGAAGCGCAAAAAGTCCCGGCGGGAAGCAATGGACTCATGACTGTTTTGGACTGGCTGGCTCCGACGAATACGCCGTTTAAAAAAGGCATGATGATAGGATTTGACGGCAGGCATACGAGGGCGCATATATACCGTTCAATACTTGAGGCCATTGCTTTGACGATGAAAACGCACGTCGATAATATGCTTTGTGAACTCGGCATAGAGCTGGAAAATATAATTGTTTCAGGAGGTGGCTCACACAGCGACCTGTTGATGCAGATATTTGCCGATGTATTCGCCATACCTGTCGCAAGAAATGTGGTAAACGGTTCGGCAAGCCTTGGTTCGGCAATTTCTGTAGCCGTGGCCACTGATGTTTACAAAGATTATGCAGAAGCTATAAAACATATGGTTAAAGTCAGCAATCATTTTTTTCCTGATGAGGAAAATACCATAATATATAACAAATTGAACAATATTTACAGAACCGTAACATCACATACGGATGAGTTGCTCAGAGAGTCATATAAAATATTTAAATAGCTACAATTGGGGTATAATTATGTCCGAATTGTTTCAAATGGGTTTAAAATAGCGTAAAATAGCTGTCAATTTTATCAAAATATTGAGGAGATTTTGTTATGGGGTTATCGAGAAAACAAATTGTAGGAAGTTTGATTGATATTTTAGGGGTGGAAAATGTCGCAACGGACGAGCAGATATTAAAATCCAGTAGTGTCGATCGTTACAGGAAATATGAAGATATTTGTGGAATTTACACACAGCCCATTCCGGCTGCGGTAGCCTATGTGCAAAATACGGAGCAAGTGGCCCAGGTATTGCAATTTGCCGATCAAAATGGCGTAAACGTAGTTCCGGCGACCGGACGTTCTGCCACGGAGGGAGGTCTTGAGACAGCATTGGAAAACTCTGTCGTCGTCGACGGTTCCCAGATGAATAAAGTCCTTAAAATTGATACGTATAACATGATGGTGACTTGCCAGTGCGGCGTGTGTCTTGAGGATGTAGAAAATCAATTGAGGGAACAGGGCTATACCACGGGGCATTCCCCGCAATCCAAGCCCCTGGCGCGAATGGGCGGCCTGGTCGCCACTAGAAGCACCGGGCAGTTTTCGACTCTTTACGGCGGAATAGAAGATATGCTCGTCGGTGCGGAAGTCGTATTTCCGAATGCTTGCATTTCAAGGATTAAAAATGTTCCCAGAAGGGCGGCGGGGCCAGATATCAGGCATCTGGTATTGGGAAATGAAGGGGCGCTTTGTTATATCACGGAGGTGACAGTTAAAATATTTAAATATAGACCAGAGAACCTTAAATTCTATGGCTACAAGCTTGACGATATGAAAACGGGCTTTGAAATACTCAGAGAAGTGATGGTAGAAGGGTATAAACCGTCAGTAGCTCGCCTATATGATCCGGAAGATGGCTATTATCACTTCGGACACTTCTCGGAAAATAAATGTATCTTGATATTTGTCGCCGAGGGGCCCAAGCGGATTGCAGATGCTACCGGAGAAGCCATTGAGGAAATTGTAACCAAATATTCGGGGCAGGAGCGCGTAGATGACCAATTGATTATAGACTGGTTTAATCAATTGAACTGGAATGCGGACAATGTAGAGAAAGAAAGGATAGAAATTGCCGAGACGAAGAATATTGGATTCACCACCGAAGTTTCTGGCAACTGGGATATTATATACGATATTTACCGGAATAGCCTGGACAGGGTCAGAAAAGAGATACCGGATTTAACCATGCTCGGAGGGCATTCATCTCACAGTTACATGACGGGTACGAACCTGTATTTTATGTATTATTATGACATAGTCGATATAAAACCCGAACAGGAAATCTCGAAATATCACGATCCGATTCAAAATATCATAGTGGAAGAGACTTTGAAGCTTGGAGGTTCCATGTGCCACCACCACGGGGTTGGCAAACATCGGACGCATTTCATCACGCAGGAATATGGCTCGTCCTACTACATGCTCCAAACACTGAAAAGAGCTTTTGATCCTAACGGTATAATGAATATGGGAACGATTATGCCGATAAAGGCGAGAAAGGATTGATAATGAATTTCCGCCGCAGGATTAACTTACAAGCATGATGCAGAGCTTGCAGACAAGATCGGGATTAAGAGCCCCCAAAAGTTTTTATATTCTCGCTAATAGCAAGGCAATTCTAAGCCAGGCTTTGGCCTTGTAGAAGGCAGAAAATCCTGCTATCTTTTTTCGCAACTTTTGGCAGTTACCGGCGGCAAAAGCACTGAGCCTATTGGTCCCTGTCAGGCTTCAGCATCGTCGAATCCGCAGAAATTAGCCATCTGCTGAATGAAATGATGGTGTCGGAAGCCGCACCCGAAATTGTGGGAAATTTTCAGTCTACTGTGAATACAAAGCAGACAATGAAATATTTAAGATTTTATTATGAATATAATTTTATGATCGTTTAGTTACAGGCCTATTTTTATGGAGGGATGATAAATTGGCCCGTACTTCATTCAATGTTCAAGCGCATTGATTAGCTTGAGAACAATCACAAGTTGAATGAAGGAGCCTCGACATGAGCCTAAATAAACGAAAAAAAACGTGCTTTGTTTGCGATCCGCTGTTTGCAGAGTTTGAAGTCCAGCGCACCAGAAGAAACATTCTTGAAGTTCGCGGATTAAAAGATCGTCAGCATCAATTTGTGCGAGAGCATTTGCATGTGCCAGAGCATTTGCATGTACACGAGTATTTGCAAAGTGAAGCTAGCAGCTCGGACAGGTTTGCCATTGGCCTTTGGGGTCTTGTTTGTTTGTTACTCTTGTTTGATATAGTCCGGCGCGTCGTCGTAAACTGTCTGTAATAATTTTCTGTAATAGCGGCGGGACGTTCTGCAAAAGGCCAATATTTGAATTTGTGCGAGCCGTCTCCTGTCACAAAGTCACACGGTCGTCCATGGGTCAATGACAAACGTGTGCTGAGCGTTATTATCTTCATTATCCGCAATTTGTGTTCACGCTGGGTGCGATGCGCCACCTGAATACGGCTCCTATAAAACTTTACCAACCGTTTTGTGCGCTGGCCCCAAAACGGTGTGTTCCAATATCTTTGAAGCTGGTCAAGTCAAGCGCTGCACAGACAGACATGCTGATGATTGAGGCCTCCCATCTCAAGGCACACCGAAGGCATTGAGCCTCAAAAAAGAGGAGGCAAACCATGCTTTGAGCGGGCGTACCATTCAATTTCTGAGTGATGGTACAAGGCGCCCGCTCTGGCTACGTCTAACAGAAGGGCAGAGAAGCGATTTCAAAGGTACGGGTGTTTTGCTTTCTGGGTTGCAAGCGGCCCAAAGTGCTGATTGCTGATTGAGGCTCGATAGCTTGAAAGTAAGAAAAACGCTTGTAGATCAGGATATTGCGAGTTGTATTCCCTGTCACGAGAACCGTAAAGAGCCAATCGCATATTGTAAAAAGAGTTATCAAAAGCGCCATAAAGTCGAGAACATTTTTGCTAAACTGAAAGATTGGCGGTGTATTGCGATATGATATGATCGTTGCGCACAGACCTTTGAATCGGCAATTGACATTGCGACAATCGTCTTTGTTCTGGATATGAGTCCTGAACCTAAGGTGACAGGAACTGCCCAGCTTTCCTCCAAGGCGGCTTCAAGTGCGCGGAAGAGCGGCGCGGCGACATAGCGCACTCAAGCAAAGCCAAAGCGGAAAATAATAAGAATATGAACTCTCAAAGCGTGCTAGGCAGTAGTCTAAATTTCTTGTATTGTTAATCAGCTTTGATTTAAGCAGGTTTGGAATGAAGAAGAAAAATGGTAAAGGCGCACACGCCTCATTGGCAAACTCGTCCAATGCAGAAGTAACAGAAGCGACAGAGAACCTTGCCGTTTACCAGAATGTCCGTTTTGACAAGCCAGGAGACAGCCAGGAGTACGATTGGCTACGCAAAAGCGGGCGGCAATTGCACCGGGCCAAACCTGGCTGGCGGGGAGGCCTGCCGTTTTTAGCTCAAATCGGCTTGCGTGAGCACTTAAGGCAATTGCGCGAGCAAGTTGAACCCGTGATTGAGTCTCGCTTGGGGCGACACCAGTCCGTGGTCCAGAAAATTGACGTATTGTTGCGTGGCGGGCGGCCGAGGCCTTTTGCCTTAGTTGGTCCCAGTGGGACCGGTAAGAGCTTTCGAGCTCTACTTTTTGCAGAGAATCACAATATCCCTTTCCTGATTGACGATGGTATTTTAATCGAAGGGGGACGCATCGTGGCCGGGCACTCGGCCAAGAATGAGCAATCTTACATCAAGGCCATCAAGACCGCGCTGTTTGATGACTCCGAACATCTGACTGAAGTTAGCGCGGCCATCCGCGAACACAAAGTCCAGCGTATTTTGCTCGTTGGCACTTCGGTCAAAATGGTACACATGATTGCAGAACGTTTGGGTCTATCACGTATTGCTGAAAATGACATTACGTATATTGAAGAAATTTCCAGCCCGGAAGAAATTGAGCAAGCACGTAAAAGCCGGGATGCGGGTCATCATATTATTCCTGTTCCAGCAGTCGAAGTCTCGCGTGAATATGCCGACCTAATCCGCGATGGTTTTCAAGTTTTTCTTTCTGATCTGCGCATGGGAATGAAACATTATCTGAAACAAAAAATTCGCCGCCGTGCAAATGGTCAAAGACAGAAGGTCTTTGAGAAGACCGTAGTCAAACCGCAATTCATGAAACCGGCTTTGAAGGATTCGGCTACAGAAAAAAAATCCGGACACATCCAGATTACCAAGAGTGCTTTGTGCCAAATGATTGGTCACTGCGTAGATGAATATAATCAAGAAATTGAGATCGTGCGCCTCAAAATACGCATCATCCGCCACTTATACCGGGTAAAGGCATTTATTAAAGTGCCGCTATATTTTGTAGACGACAACGAGAGCAAAGGAACAGAGCTTAATAGCTTTTTATATAAACTGCAGAATTATGTAGTCAATAGTTTACAGCGCTATGCCGGAGTCGTGCTGGAAGAGCTCAACATTGAAGTTGTCGAATTTATCTGAGTTTTAAGAAGGCGTAAAACGAAACCGCCATATCTGCTCTTTACAGGCATAGATTGAGCTGCAAAAAAAAGTTCTCGAGCTCCATCTCCCCTGCTCCATTAATGATGAGTCAGATTATTGCGGCCGATCTCATCGTAGGCCGCTTCAAAGTCGGCAATTTCGCCCAAACTTTCTGTCGCAAAGATTAGTTTTTCAACTTGAAACAGACGTGGATGGCTTTTGTATGTCGGCGCAGGAGTCGTTGTGCGTTCAAGGTTTGTGACATAAGCCAAAAGAAGTCTGGTATTGTTGCACAAAATTCTCAAATTTTGGGGAAACATCTCCAGGGCCAGTTTGACTTGGATGCGAACATTGGCTCTTTGACCCGGCAGGAAGGCCCTAGCCTCGGCTTCCGCATCCATGGTAATTTTACAGTAATATATAAAATAGGACAAAACCTCAATCAACTGATAAGCAGTGCTATAGCTGAATTTATCTTCCTGGGAGCCTTTAGCTGCATAAGAAAACAGAGTTTCCAAGTAGCGCAGCGGGGGAAAGCCGCCTGAATTTTTACTGCGATTCATGACAGCGGAGAATAAATGGTTGTTAATAATCGTTTCAAAACGTAACCTTGCTTGGGCGATCGCATCACTGATACGCTTTTGAACAATTTCAACTTCTTCCTGGGAAGGGACGACAGACACTATACTATTCCTCTGTGCAAGGTTACAATTTGTCTTAAAATAATACCAAGTTATTTGGAACAATTCAAGCAAGGCAAAGTTTTATAGGGTTGTCATTCAAAATATATACATTTAGCCGAGTCCAGCTGATCACAGAAAAGGAATGATAGAAACGCCCTGTTTGATCTTTATTGGGACAGCTAATTTTTAGTGTTTCCTTTAACGGAAGAATTAATTATAATTGCCAGTCTAAAATTTAGGGAATAATACAAGAACTATGTGGAAAAAATGGATGCGCATTGGGGGGATTGCCGGCCTACTGGCTTGCTCGGTGTCAGCTTGCTCCAAGCCGCCTGTAGGTTCTTATACAATGATATTGGTGCAGGACTCTGGCAAGAGAATGGACAATCTGAGTGCCGAGGTGCCAAGCACTCAACTTTCAATTGGGGGACTCAAAGCCGCTAAAATGGCTCTAGAAAATTTTAATGCCGTTACCGATATCAATAATCTGACCTTAAATCTGGAAGTGTTAGACCTGAGTTTGAATGAGATTGATTCTCAAGGCGCTCTGCAAACGTACGTTAGTCAGCTGCAACGCAATACGCCAAGCCGGACAGCGGCGCCTTCCGTAGAGGGCCACCCACAGCGTTTTCTCGTCGTCGGTTTTGTGATGCAGAATGCCAACACAGAGGCTTTACAACAATTTCGGCAACTTGTCGACAGCGGCGATCAGAGTCAGGTGCTCGTCGGTACCTGGCCAGATGGGCTTCCTTCAAGCCCCGAAGTCGGTGTCATGCTGCTGAATATCGTAAAACCCATGTATGAAGCTAACGCTTATCTGTTAAAATTTGCCCGCGAGCAGCGCGAGCTGGAAACGCTGTATGTGGTTTCGGACAATTCTCGCCAGGCTGAGGCAAGGGACTTTTTAATGCGCGCCAGGGCCGCCAATACGGCTGAACTGGTCGCGTTGCAGTGGGTGGATGGTGGACGAAGTAATTATCGAGAGGGTTCAATTCGAGAGCTTTCAGATTTGCTGCGTGAATTAAGGGCAAAAGTATTGAGGTCCAAGCAGCGCTCAGGAGTAGTGTTGTTTCTCAACCAACGCCATACAGAGCAGAGTAACCGCTACCTGGCCCGCAGCCCTTATCGTTACTTTTTCGACAGACTGGATTTCATATTGAATAGTAAAACACTGGACTTAGAGGCTTTGAGTGCACCAAATGTAGCTACTTACTTTGTTGTAAAGCAACGGCGTGATGAGGCCGAACGGCAGGCTTTACTCAAGTTTCGCAATAGTTACCAGAAAAATTATCACCTGCACGCCAGCCGAGAAGCAGCCGAGCTTTTCGACGCGGTGAGCCTGCTCGCTTATGCCGCAAAAAAGACGATTGAAGCTAGCGACGATGAAAAAAGATTGCCCGCGCTTTTATATGATGAACTTTTGCGACAACAGTTTTCAGGCGTTACGGGTTGTCTGATTTTTAACGCCGACGGGCAATGTCTGGCCGACTATCAAGTCCTGCAATGGGAAAAAGAGCCGCAATTATTAGGATATTTTTCAGCAGGCAACGGTGGTTTTGTTGCAGATTAATATCACCGCAATTTAAAGTAAGATAGTACAATTGTTCAAATATTTTATTCAATGTAAAATATAAAGCCCAAAATCTAGATTTAGAAGAGTTTAACTGTAAGGAACGTACTGTGAATGTAAATGCATTAATAAGACACAGCAATTGGATTCTGCGCTGTTATGCGGTGATCCTACTGCTTTTTCTAGGGGGGGTTGTTTCATTGCGAGCCCAGATTGGTGTGGATTTCAATCGGGGGGACACTAGCGGAACCGTAAACGTGACCGCTTTTCAGGAGATATACCACGATGTTGGCAATTTAGTACCAGTAGAGCAATCTTCCCTACACTTGGGCCTGAACGGCTTTTTCTGGTCGAGCAGCCGGATGTCAACCCGTTTTGGTCTGAGCGCAGGTTTACCTTTATTGGGTGTGGAAGACTTGACAGATACCGTTATTGCCGATCAGAGCCTATATTTTTATGTAGGTGAATTTGCCCTCCGTTTTACTCTTCTGAAGGTAAATAGTATTGCCATGATGCTGGGGGTTTTGCTAGGTTTCTCGGAGGGGCACACGGGGGACTTGTTTTTATTCAATTCACAAGCCAACAGCGCTTACTTACAGACTTCACTCGGTGTTGAGTTTGAGATCGCCTTTGCTTTGGGCTTGGAACATTTACTCTATTTTCGTTTGAAAGTTCCCTTTTCAACTTATAATGCCGTTGCGCAGCGGGACCTCGAATGGGGTTTCTATCCCCGTCAGGGCTCGGCGGAACTAGCTTTTCTGTTTCACAAGGGACCTTCGTTTGGTCTCTCCAAGGCCGCTCGTACTGTTTACTTTGGGCCGTTTTATCGTTTTGATGCGCGGGTCCTCAGTCTGACCACGCCAACTTTTATTCTATCGCATACGATAGGTGTGACCTATTATACTAAACCACCGTTTTGATATTGATATCTTGTGAATTGATCTAAATAAGAAAAAACTTGACGATTGATTGACGTGAAACTCTTTATCATATGTTCCTTGTGATTTTAAAATGCTCTTGACAGGGTTAATCTTATATTTATTTTGATAAAGAAGGCTGCAGTATATTTTTGTAGAGAGACTTATGATTTTACCACAAAACACAGCCTTGAACTTATGTTGCGGCGCCAGGAGAACAGCTAATTTATGTCATGCACCGATTACCGTTATGTCTGTCTGGCATGTGGAAAGAAATTCCCCGGAAGAGGCAGAAAGAATTCCTTTCGGCTCAACTGTGATGATTGCGGGGATTCAAGCTTACTGGAGGCCGAATACAATTCAATTAAAGGACAAACAGCTGGGTTTGTGAAGCCTGCAGCCTGGCAGGCTTTGAACTTTGATTGCAAAGATACCAGTTTTTTTCGCTACCGAGACTGGTTGCCAGTGTATCGTTCGTTTGCACAAGCTTCCCTGCCGGCAGTGCTGCGCAGCAAAGCAATAGCCCGAAACTTGGGTTTGAAAGATTTAGACATCTTATTTTCGGGGTATCATCCGAGCACAGGCAGCGACATACGTTCTGCGACCTTTAAAGAATTTGAAGCGTACAGCGTATTTGCTTATTTGCATGGGAGTTGTGCGGAAGAACGAATTCTGGTCGTAGCGTCGGCGGGAAATACAGCGCGGGCATTTGCCGAGATGGCTCTGCGCGAAAATCTGCCAGTCATTTTGGTTGTGCCCGATGTTGCATTGAAGGAAATGAAGCTTTCTTTGCCGATCATGCCAGATTCTAGAGTTGTGTTTGTCGCCAGTACGCACAAATATGATGATCAGCCGAGTGAATATGCCGAGGCAATTGAGCTTGCCAAGGTCTTGTGTCAGTCGCCGCACTTTTTACCTGAGGGGGGCATAAAAAATATAGCCCGGCGCGATGGTCTGGGCGTGGGTTATTTGCACGCTCAATTTAGTCGTTTTCAGGAGCGACCAGACGCAAAACCTTATCGCTATTATTTTCAGGCTATTGGTAGTGGGGCCGGCGCGATTGGGAGTTACGGCATGTATAAGCGCCTAAAGCGGGCCGGCTGTATCCCACAGCAACATCAGTTGTCGCTGATGTTGGCTCAGAATGCGCCATTCATCCCAGTAGTCGAGCACTGGAGGGATGGGAAACAAAAGTTTCAACCCTATGAAGCCACGGATAGTCTGGAACGAAATAAAAATATCTTGGCCCATGTATTGGCCAATCGGAATCCACCTTATACTGTAGTCGGTGGTTTGTCCGATGTTTTACAGGAGTCTGGCGGCGCCTGTTTTGCGGTGGAAAACCATGAAGTTATTGAGATGCGCGAGTACTTTGCCATACATGAAGGGTTAGATATCATGCCGGCTGCCGCCGTGGCTGCGGCGGCTCTGCGCCAGGCCGTCAGAAGCAAGCAGATCGACAGAGAGCAACCTGTGCTACTGCACTTGACGGGAGGCGGGCAGGCACAGCTGGAGCGAGACTTCCCGCAACGCCATGAGGTTCAGGCCGCTTGTACTGTGGACTGGCAGGATCTGCAGGATTCTCCTGCGGAGCAACAGAAATTGGTGCGCCAGGTAGAACAACTCCTTGGCTTTTAAATTATGGCGCAAGTATACTTAGATGGAACTGGGGAGCTGCTGTAAATCTTGGTTTAAAAAGACTGGTGATTTTCTGGTAAATTTGTAGACTGCTCGCTATTTGCGTTTCATCTCTTATAAGCAGACGCCTGTTTCAATGCCTGCTAAAGTGCTTTTAGCCAGAGTGTGAAACGCCGTTACGGCGCCGGCCAAGCCTTGGCGGTAAAATGATTATCAATACTCTGCAGCCTAAACTGCAGAGGTTACAAAGTGAAGTAAAGGGTTGCTAATTGGGTACGGAGAACATGGTAGATATTTTCGACAAGTGTCGTGGCGATGGCGGATATTTCGGTGAGTATCGCAAAAATGATCCGCTGGGGGTCGCGCGTCCTGTGCTGGACTCAATTCCCGCAGCAGAGATGAACTATAAGGGCCAGAACTATATTATGTGGTCGGTCAATAATTATCTGGGCTTAGCCGCTGAACCCAGTATTAAAGACGCGGCCCGTCAGGCTTTGGAAACCCACAGCGTCAGTGCACCGATGGGTTCACGTATGATGAGTGGCAATACTTCGGAGCACATTGCTTTAGAGCATTCTTTTGCCGAATGGCAGGACAAAGAGGCGGCCATTTTGTTTAACTTCGGCTATATGGGCGTGATGGGGACGATATCGGCTCTGGCCGGTCCAGGGGACACTATCATCGTCGACAAACTGGCCCATGCTTGCATTTTGGATGCCGCCTTTCTTTCACGGGCTAAACTGCGCTTTTTCCGCCACAACGACCCGGACGATCTTGAGAGCGTGTTGAAGAGTCTCGGCACAGAGCGGACAGGAGGCACGCTGATCGCCATTGAAGGTGTTTATGGCATGACGGGCGACATCGCCAGGCTCAAGGATATCTGTGCGCTGAAAGATCAATACAAAGCCCGCCTGTTTGTCGACGATGCCCATGGAGTTGGCATTATGGGGGAACACGGGCGCGGTACGGCCGATTACTGTGGCGTGCAGGATAAAGTTGATATCGTGCTGGGGACCTTTGCCAAGGCCTTTGCCTCAATCGGTGGTTTTGCCGCCACACAGCGGGAAGTTTGCGACTGGCTTGCTTTCAATGCCCGCACTCAAGTGTTTGCAAAGTCCCTACCGATGATTTATGTCAAATCGCTGCAACGAACCTTGCATCTACTGCGCACTGAAGATCGACGTCGCGAACTTATGTGGCAGCGCTCAAACTCTTTGAAACAAGGTCTGCGCGACTTGGGTTACACGGTTGGTTACGGCGAGTCGCCATTGTGTGCCGTCTATGCCTCGACGGCACGCGGCCACGAGATCGGCGCCAGGATGTTTAGCTATCTGCGGCAAAAGGGCATTTTCGTTACGGGCGTGGTTTATCCCGTGATTCCTCCCGGTCTGGTCATGTTCCGCCTGGTTCCTACGGCAGCACACAGCGAGCAGCATGTCGCCAGAACCCTGGAAGCTTTTGCCGACATGAAGCGCGAACTGTCGATTAGCGCGGTAGAAGATGAAGAATTGGATAAAATCAGGAAACTGTATCGTATCAGCTAGCGCTATGAATTACCATAGGCAATAGAAATATCGAGCAAGTTGCCCTCAAATGAATGGCTCCTTGGTTTGGTGGCAGCGGCGATTTGAATGAACTTGTATCGCAAATTGTGGGGCATATCTTGAAGACACAGATTGGCGGCGGAAATTCTCCGGAGCCGTTGCTCCTGTGCCAAAATTGTGGCGCACAGGCTCCGCGCGAATGTGCAGAGTGCCCACAATGTGGGGCTCGTTTTGGCAACCTAATTTATTGTCCACGATGCCATTACGAGGCGGTGCAAACAGAATTTGACCACGGTTGCCCTAAGTGCGGCTATGGCGGTGGGGCAGAAAAGCGGCAAAGAGGGCGCCCTTTGCGAGGCAAGAGGAGCAAGAGGAAATTTAAAAGTGGGGTTCGGGACTTGTCCCCCCTGACTTTTGCCTTGACGGTGGCTTTTTGTTTACTCCTGATGCTGGCACTATTATGGTTTACCGATAGACTATTATTCACTTTTTGAAAGGGACACAACACAGATATAGCAGGGGCTGTAAGAGAGGCGGGGTTTAATGCAAAAAAATCGCGGTCTGTGCCGGCTACTGCTGCTGCAATTGTTCCTGCTGTGCGATTTTACCCCTCTGACTCCCGGACTGGCCGCCAGGGGGAACTTCAGTACACCCCTGGAAGACGTCGGTATCGCCGTGTACCAGGATCAGGCTAACTTTCAGTTGTCGCCGTTGTACTATGCACAGGTGAACGGGCTCTACACCGAACAAGGCATACGTTTAACCATTTACTATGCCGGTTCTGTCGAGGAAGTTTTGCGCCTGCTTGAACAAGGACGCGTGCATGGAGCTTTGTTGCCCGCCGTCAGCATCGTGCGGGCCGTGTATCAGGACCGCCAGATCGGAATTTTCATGCAGTACATGCACCAGTCGCCCTATGCCGTGGTCGCGGCTTCAAGTCCCAAGCTGACAGATCCCCGATATTTGGTGGGCAAACGCATTGGTTTTGAAGTGGCTAATTATGAGGCCCGTCTGGCGATACAGCTGTTTCTGAAGCGTTACGGCCTAAGGGATCGGGTCGAGTTGGTGCAGACGCCTATTGACCCGGTGAATGCCCTGTTAAATTTGAACCTTGACGCAGCCATTACCAATCGCATCCAGGTGCCGGGCCTACTGGATGGCCAAGAATTTCCGTATTTTCTCTGGCAGGTCCACCGCAAGGGCGACCAGGTTCTGCCTGGCGATGCCTTTGTGGCCATGCGTAGTTACTTGAGTGAGCAGAATCGCGCACTGTTGCATCGTTTTGCCCGGGCCACTCTGAAAGGTATGCAAGTCCTTGTGCGCAGTCCCGATCGCGCCGCCTGGGATGTAGTTTTGCCCTACGAACGAGAGTTCAGCGTGAGTCAGATTCACATCTTGCAAAAAGAATTGCGCCTCTTGGGAACTTATATTTTAGGGCAGCAGCATTTTTCCATGCTGGGTACGGCCACGACTGCTGAGTACCAGTTTTTGTTGGAAAAAATGCTCGAAGGAGAAATGATCCGTGATGTGATTCCAGCTCGTCGACTTTTTGTTTTTTAGTCTGGCGCGCTCGCCGGGTAATTATTTAGCGACAAAGCGATTGAATTATAGTGCGCCCAATTATTTTTATTGCGAAGGACGGTGCTTTTTGCTAGGGTATGGCACACTAGAAAGGAGAATGCAATGAGAATGAGGGAGCAATATCGAATTGCCTTTATAGCCGGTAAGCTGGGGGACGTTGACGGCGTCTCGCTGGAAGTCGATAAGTGGATCAAGGTTCTGCGAGAGCTAGGGCACGAAATATTTGTCATGGCGGGAGATTTTCCCAATACAGTAGAAAATGTGCCGGAAGAGAACCACTTTCTGATACCTGAGATCGGCTTTGGTACCCGGACGCAGAAAGAGATTGAGGATTTGGCTTTTCCTTATATTACAAGTAATAAACTTTCGGCTCCAGCGGATGATGAGACGCAGCGCCAATTGCTGAGTCGCATCTGGAAGGAAGGCGTCGATGCGGCGAACAAGATTCAGAATTTCTTTTTTGCACACGGTATTGACGTTATGATTGGCGAAAATACCAACGCCATGCCGATGTCGATCCTCGCAGGAGTGGCCATTTACACTATTGCTACAGAACGCAATATGGCCTGCCTGTTTCATCATCACGACTTCTGGTGGGAGCGCAGTCGCTTTTACAACAACCATATTTCCGAGTTCCTGAACAAAGTTATGCCGCCGACAGCTCCAGGCATTGAGCATGCTGTCATTTCTTCGTATGCCGAGCACGTCCTGTTTACATTTAAGCGTATTAACGCTCATGTGGTGCCCAACTGCGAGGATTTCTCCAACCCGCCTGTGAAGGACGATTATAACAACGATTTGCGCGAAAACTTTGGTATTAAGGACGATGAATTGTTCGTGTTGCAACCGACGCGCATCGTGCCGCGCAAGAAAATTGAGGATTCCGTTCGCTTCTTAGGAGCCTTTGTGCGCAAATTCCCTAAGTATGAGGGCAAAATCCGTTTCATTATTTCTTTGTACGCCGGCGATGAAGGGGCTGAATATCTGCCGCAAGTTGAGTCCCTAGCCAAATCTCAGGGAATCCGCATGGAAGTCTTTGCCGACCGCATTGCTGCTGTGCGGGGAACCGATGCGCAAGGCCGCAAAATTTATACAAACCGCGACGTGTTGGTAAATGCCGATTTTGCAACCTACCTGCCCGTCTGGGAAGGTTTTGGCAACGCGCTTCTGGAAGCCTGGGCGGCACGGCTTCTGACTGTGGTCAGCACTTATCTGATCTACAAAACTGATATTCGTGCCATTGGTCCGCGCGGCGTCGAGATTACCGATAACTACGATGAAAATGGCCACCTGATCATACCCAATCAGGCCCTGGAAGACCTGGAGACTATCTTACAGAATCCTAAGCTGAAAAAAACTATTGTCGATCACAATTTTGAAGTGGCAAAGGGCGCGTTTAGCCTGGAAACACTAAAGGAAATACTGGACAATATCCTTACTGACTATGGCGATGAAGTCCGCGCCTCACGTCGTCGCATGAAACGTGCGGGCCATATTTTCAGCGTCTAGTATTTCTTTCTAGAGGGGCAAAATTTTGCCCTTCAATTTCGGGTAGTGATCGTGACAAAATACCTACACTTTGCGGTGGCTGTCAGCATTCAGTTTCTGCTGCTGATGCTGGCGTACTACATGGCACTCAGTTTTTACCGCAGTTATTTTGATGCGGCGCTTAGCGCCGTGCCGATGTACTTGTCTTTACTGGGAATATTCCTGGCGGTTTACTTCACGCTTATGTGGAAGGAACTCTATGCCCATGAGGTCCATTTTTACCTGAAAGTAACGATTTCAATCATCGGCAAAAACTTGGCTGTCGCCTCTCTGGCCGTGTTTTGCGTCATTGTCGTGGAGTTTGCCATTGTCGATGATTTTAACTTAGCGCCTGCCAAAGCCGCGATCTTTTTGGGGTTTGGCATGTTCACCTTGTTTGGTATGCACTTGCTATACTACCTGTGGCTCAAGGGTCTATCTTTACATGGTTACTTCCACAAAAAAGTCATGTTGGTCGGGCGTTCCAGTAGCCGCTTTCACGTAGAGCGCTTTTTTCAAGACATGGGTGAGACGAAGGAGTTTTGCGGTACTTTGGGCGTGGTTGATGCGCCGGCAAAGCTGGCCGCCCTGGAGCAGGATCAAGTCGGCAAAGATCAGGAAACTCTCTGGATATGGGATCGCCGCCTGGCTTGGGATCCCGAGTATGCAACCCAAAGTCCGCCTGAACTGGAGTACTACCACGATTTTATGGATGTGGTATATCAGCATCATATCGGCGAACTTGTGATCTTTCTGGGCCCCAAGCTTTCTGCAAAAATCTTGCAGCACATTACACGAGCTTGTACAGAACATGCCATCGGTTATTATCTGGTGCCAGACCTCTCTAGTCTACCTATTAACCGCCATTGGGAACATGTTTTTTCATATATTCCGATCGTGGCCCACAACACGACAAACCGCGATAACTTGTTTAACATCTCGATTAAACGGCTTTTTGACATCTTGGTCTCAAGCACGGTTTTATTATTGTTTCTACCATTAGGGCTAGTGATCAGCCTGTTGATATTTTTGACTGACTTTGGCCCTGTTTTTTATATCAGTAAGCGAGTCGGCAAGGATGGCCAAGTCATTCCTTTCTTTAAGTTTCGTTCAATGCATAAAAACGCTGAACAGATGAAGGCCCAGTTACTGGCCCAGAACGAACGCAGGGAGGCGGGACCCCTGTTTAAAATAAAGCGCGACCCCAGAGTGACACGCATTGGCCAGTTCTTGCGGCGCACCAGTTTGGATGAGTTTCCGCAGTTCGTAAATGTCTTGTTGGGGCACCTGAGTATCATCGGGCCGCGGCCCCACCTGCCAGAAGAAGTCAAGTACTATGTCGGCAGGGACTTCATGCGCCTGGAGTGCATGCCGGGCATAACCTGTTTGCCCCAGCTGCGCGATCGAGACCACATGGGTTTCCATGAATGGATTAGCTTTGATCTGTATTACCGCAAAAATTGGACTCTGGGGCTGGACTTTTATATCTTTGGAAAGACAGCTCTGCTATTTCTAAAATCTTTTTTTATGATAGAAGAAGATGGAAAAAGGCACGAGGCTCGCACTGGTGTTCGTCCCCCAGGCCATTGATTGTCTGGGCAAGGGAGCCGTGGTGCTTTCTGCTGCCCGATCGCAACAAACAAGGCCATAAAATACAAGACTATGATGGTTCTTTCTTGCGGGCCCGTAGGGCTGCCTCTGCGCGGGGCATCATTGGCAATCTTTTTATGCCGTCTCCGGTTTGCTTTCTTGTCTGTCATCCTGGATTTTTTCTTTGGTATATGGCCAGTTGGACCGGGCCAGCTATCGGCCCAGCAACTTGCAGATCCGGCGGTGAGCCAGAAGGCCCCCGGACTGGAGCATGAACAGCCGACCCGCCGCAACTTGCGCAATCCTTATGGCGCCGGTGACAACGATAATCTTCCTTCGCCCCCCGGCCGTGAGCCGCGCGCTGACTCGGCAAGGGCGGACCAGGATGGGCCGCAAGCCGCGCCTGAAATTGAACCCAGTGTGCCTACCCCACCCTTCCCCAATTACCCTGAATCCAATTTGCCCCGTCCTCCGCGCCCACCGAAGCAGCAGGAATACCTCTATCTCAACCACCTGTATTTTGAGCCCCTGACTTTGGCCGTGGGCGGTTTCTTTAGCCTTGGCTGGCTGGGAATGATTAGTGCGGGCAACGCCCTGCGCTTGGGACTGGATCTTTACAACGCGGGCACCAACTTGTCGGTTGTTATTCAGGGCCAGCAGGATAACCCGGATTATCAAATTACTGCGATTCTGCTGCGTCTTGGAATTCATTTCTTTCTCGAACCGACTCAACTCAAAGGTTTTGAAGTCGGTCTTGATCTGCGTTCGGGGCTGGCCATATTGCCGGCTTCTGAGAACGCTGTGGTAGTCCAATCAAGTGTGGAACTTCCTTTTACATATCGTTTTGTAGTAAGCTTTTATGCCCGTAGTGGTCGCCAGGCTTTGAACCTGGGAATTGCACCTTATGCCGCGCTGACTATAGGAGGATTTGTGGCGACCTCTAACTCGGTGTCGTATCTGCTCGATTCCGATAGTGGCTTTTATGAATATATGAACAATGGAAATTTGTTTTTTGAACCGGGCTTTATCAATGAAATTGAACCGATCGCCTTGAAAGTTGCCATTCGTTTGGGCTTTGATGTCAGTCTGGTCTTCTAAAGGCGGCCCGTAATGCTTTTGACTTTTTATATGCTGGCAATGGCTAACTTAGCTTTTCTGATTGCCTTATTTTTCTTTTTTCGTCATTACATCCGGCGCGAATTAACCAAGGTGGAATATGTGCGTCAACTGGAGCAGGGCTTGCGCGAACTTCTGCTTGACGTCAACCGTAGTGCTGAGGATATAACCCAGGTTATTGAGGATCGCAGCCAGCAGTTGCAAAATCTTTTGCTACAACATGGCGAACAGTTGCAACAGAGCCAACGCAGCTTGGAAGAGGGGCGGCGGCAAAACCACAACCTGGAACAACGCCAGCTGCGCTTGCGCGAGTTGGAACAAGATACGAACGGAGTCCTGGAGCGCTGGCAGTCTCGTATCCTGAGCTTGCAGGAGCAGCTGGAACAAAAGAAGGACAAGGTGAGTGTCGAGCTGTTTAATTCACTCAGTGCAAAACTAGAGAACGAGCTTTTGCAGTTGGCACAGGACAAATTGATGACCTTGCAGCAGCGAATCAAAAAAGAGGCTGAAGAAAAGATAAATACAGCTTACGCGTCGGCTAGCTTGGCCTTAGAAAAGTTCAGCCGGCAATATATGGAGCAACTGCAGAAAGAGGGAGATCGAGCAAAATCTGTCAGAAGTGGAGAGCCAAATGAACAAATGAGCTCCGAGATTTCAGGCTCTTCACCAACTATATCGAATCAGCAGCATGCCGAAATCAGGCGATATATAGATTTGGGGCTGGATCCACTTATAATTAGCCAAAAGACAGGGGTTCCGGTGAATTTGGTAGATATCCTGGTCAGTATGAGAGAGAGCGGCCTGGAAAATGATGGTCCCAGTGGCACACAATAAAAAGTTACAGATTTATTGCGCCCGCGCCCGGCAACGAATTGTCTAATGATGTGCACCACGCTTAGCTGTCTAGCTTTCTCTTGCAATATCTGACAAATACCCTCTAAGTCCAGGAAACTCAAGTTGGTTCTTCTTTTAGTTCATCTTGTCACCGCGGCCAATTCCGGTATAATTGTCCAGCGACATTTTGCAACAAAATGCGGTATTTTGGCGGTGTGCTAGAATATTTGTGGAGGTCCAAATGGATAAAGAAGATACTAAGGCGAAAATTGTCGCCGAATATGGCAAAAGTCCCAATGATACTGGTTCTACAGAGGTGCAGGTAGCTCTCCTGACTCATCGTATCAATGAGCTACAGGAGCACTTTGCCAAGCACAAAAAAGATCATGCCTCACGCCGGGGTCTTTTAAAAATGGTTGGCGACCGCCGTCGCCTGCTGCGCTACCTTGAACGCAGCAACCTCGAAGGCTACCGCGAGCTGGTTAAAAAGCTTGGTCTGCGTCGCTAAATAGAATTATAAAAAAACAGGAGAGCTGTTCAAAAGGGTCTATCCTATTTTTTTTATTCAGAAACGAAGTTCTGAGCAACACTGCAAGCATGCCGTGCATTGCCCAATTTTTTATCCGATGTTTTGATTTGCGCTAAGCAGAACAGAGCCAATCTTTGAATAATGACCATCCAGATTCTGGCCATAGGCAGGCGCTCTGGCAAGGCTAGGCGTCCTGACAAGGACTATTTTAAAGAGGCCTTAGCCGATTATCGCCAGCGCATCGCCCGGCACTGTAAGTTTGAAATCATTGAAGTACCACAACAGGATGGCAAATGCAGCAAGCCACGCGAAAGGGAAGGAGAGCTGCTGCTAAAAAAACTTGCGCGGCTCAGGGGCGGACAACACAGCTACTGTATCGCCCTGACTCCAAAAGTCCAAGGAATTACCGCAAAGCGCGTACAACTGTATAGTTCCGAAGAACTGGCAGCTCTAATTGCCGCCTTGCAGCGTCAGGGGGTGGCGCGGCTCTACTTTGTCATTGGAGGCTCGGATGGACTAAGTGATGCCGTACTCAAGCATGCGGATCTATTAATCTCGTTCTCGCCGTTGACCTTCCCGCACCAACTCTTCCGCCTATTACTCTGCGAGCAAATATATCGCTGCCTAAAAATCAACAGCGGCCAGACTTATCACAAGTAGTAGAGCTGAGACGTATGGCTTTTCTACGGCGCATTTGAACGGTATTTATTCTGCTGTAAAACTTGATCTTTAAGTTCTTCGGCACGCGCCCGCACCTCGGCGGAGATAGCCGCAGCACCTGCCCAATCATAAAAACTCGCCGCCTCGTTTAGCCTCCCAAGGCCGTAAGCGGCCTGCGCACGCATAAACAGGGCATTGATATCCTTGCTGCTGGCCATATTGCCCAGTTCTTTAGCTCGGCGTTGCGCCTCGCGCAGCGTACGCGCTTTCTCCGGCACGGCCCCCTGGCTTTGCGCCACTTTTTTACTGATATTGCGTTTGGCAATATAACGGTCCAGCAACTCTGCAGCTCTCTCATATTCTTGATCCTCAAATAACTTCAGGACGGCCAGACCGTAAAGTGAGTCCGTATAATCGGCCTTAATTTCAAGAGAGTGCTCGTAATCCCATTGCGCCTGCTGCAAGTAAGCACGACGTTCTTGCGCTTCAATACTGTTTTTCATCAGCCAGGCCGAACACAAACCTCGATAGTAAAATAACGCCGCATTATTTCCCGCAAATTCAATGGCCTTATCCAAATAGCGACGTGCCTCAGCGTATATTCCGTAGTCCATGAAAATCAAGGCAATGGCCTGGCTGCGGTTAGCATAACGCGAGCGCTGTAACAAAGGCTTCTGGATATCTTTGCTCAAAGCGCGCAATTCTTTGCTTAGCTCCTTCAAACGTTGCTCTTGCGTCTTGCTGAGGCCGGCATCACGCAACATGGCTACCGGATTCTGGTACTCAATGCTAAGTAACTGTTCTTCCAATATTCCCGCATCCTGCGAACTGCAATTTAGCGGCAGAAAACCGAGCGATATCACGACCAGAGCCAATTTCCATTTTTTATAAATTCGCTTCACTATTACTCCCTGATTTCAAAGCCCGTAACAAAATGCTAGCGACCGAGCTTTTCGTGCTCGCGTGCCAGCTCGCGACTATCCAGATGGGTATAAATTTGTGTCGTAACCAGACTGCTGTGCCCCAGCATTTCCTGCACCGCACGCAGGTCCGCTCCACCTTGCAACAAATGGGTCGCAAAAGAATGCCGCAGGGTATGCAACTTGCAGTCCAGGCCTAAGCGCACGGCATACCCCTTAAAACGCTTCCACAGCCCTTTGCGACTCAATGCCCCTCCCTTCTGGTTCACAAACAGCAGACGACTGGCTTTGGGCCGAAAATGCGGCAGACCATCGCGCAAGTAGAGTTTTAGCCATCCAGCAGCCTCGTCTCCCAATGGAACCAGGCGCTCTTTGTCACGCTTACCCAAAACGCGCAACAAGCCCTCGTCAAAGTAGATATTACCTCGCTCTAACGCCACCGCTTCAGAAACGCGCAGACCAGAGCTGTAAATCAGCTCTAAAAGAGTGCGGTCGCGCAGCCGGGCTGCGGCTTGCAACTCGGCACGACGACTACCTGGTGCCGCATTGCGCCCGCCAGGCTCAAAGACAATTTCCAGCAAGCGTTCCACTTCCTCTACGCTGAGAACATCCGGAAACGTCTGGCTCCGGCGCGGGCGTTCCAGCAGAGATAGAGGCTGATCCTTACGCAGTCCCGAATGTTGCAGATAGTGGAACAGAGATTTCAGGCCACTATGAACCTTGAGCATACTTCGCGCTGAAAGCCCCCGACTACGAAACTGCAAATAGTTTTCCACTTCGCCATAACCCAGCTCGCACAAGTCCTGGGAGCCGCCGGCATTGACCAAGTGAGCACAAAACTGCGCAGCCTCAAAACAATATACTTCAATACTGGCCAAACTCAAGCCTTTCTCCAGCGCCAAATACTGTTCATAGAGATTAAGAATTTGACTGTTTTTATCCCGTATATTATCTTTATTATCGCTCATGTCCTGCTATTTTGCCGTTTTTTGCCCCTTTCTCCAGCTATTCCACAGATGAAAAAAGAGCGAAAACAAGTTTCCACTCTTTTTATTAAACAGCCTGGCCTTAGCGCGGCTTACGCTGTTTGCGACGCAGCAGAGTCGGCACATAGAGGTCCTCATTCGGCGGCCCGGAAGGCAACTGAGGTTCAACACGCCTTTGACCCCAAATATGTCCGTCGTGAGAATGCACGCCGGGCTCGCCCCCAGCGTATTGAGCTGAGGTGTCGCGCCCTTGAGCTCCCTCGGAAAATAACAGCTGGAGTTCTGTATTACTGACTTGATCCCATTGCTCTTCCATCAAACGGTCATCCTGTTCCGTCATACGATATACCCGATCGGGAGCCTCAGGCCCTTCATCGGGCAAAGCCATTTGATTTTGCTGCAAGGACTGCCGCATCTGTGCCGCCTGTCCCGCCTCCGAGCCGGCTGGCTGCGGAGCGTTTCCCTGAGACACTCGACTGGCAGCAAAGCGACTTGGGCTAGCGGAGCGAGAACCTGCAGTCACAGCTGGACCCAGCGAAGAAGCGGCAGAAGCCTGCGATCCTACAGCTGTCATCGGCGTGGACAAAGGAGTGGACAGAGGACTGTTCAACGGATTCTGAGCCGCGCCACCCTTGCGCTTATGGGGCTGAACGCGACTTTGAACGCCCGAAGTTTTGGCCCCTCCATAGATCTGACGGGCCTGACTATGGTTCTGCCCGCCGCGCAACTTCACGCGGTGGGAACTGACAGCCTGTTGCAGGCTAGGGTCTTGCCCAAAGTTTTGGGGTTCATAAGGAAATCCGGTAGCGATAACGGTCACTTTAATTTCATCTTTTTTCTGGCCATCAATAGCAATGCCAGAAATTACAGTCGCAGCTTCGGTATCGACATAACCATTAATCTCATCCATGATGACACTGTACTCATCAAGACTAAAGCTCTCATCCGCCGTCACCTGAACCAGTAGACCTGTAGCCCCATGCATCTGCGAGCCATTGAGCAAAGGGTTCTCCAATGCCTGTTGCGTGGCCAGGCGAGCCCTCTCATCGCCACTGCAAACACCGATGCCCATTAAGGCCTTACCTCCATCGCACATTACGGTACAGACATCGTTGAAGTCCACATTTATGTCACCCGGCTGAGTAATCAAATCAGCAATGCCTTTCACGCCCATGCGCAGAACTTCATCCGCCGTCATAAAGGCCTCGCGCACTGAAGTGCCCTGTTCCAGGACCTGGAGCAACAATTGGTTAGGGATTTCAATCAGAGTGTCGACTTCCTTGCGCAAGGCTTCCAGGCCCTCTAATGCCAGCTGGTACTTGCGCTGTCCCTCAAAATGGAAAGGTGTGGTTACCACGGCGACACACAGCTTGCCCATGTCTTTGGCGGCGCGGGCTATCACCGGGGCCGCGCCGGTGCCGGTGCCCCCGCCCATCCCCGCAGTGACGAAAACCATATGGGCATCTACCAGCAAGTTTTGAATTTTTTCCACATCTTCTTCGGCGGCTTCGCGCCCAACTTCGGGATTGCCTCCCGCGCCCAAACCACCCGTTATTTTTTCACCCAGGGGCAGCATGTAAGCCTTAGGCGACTGGAAGCGCTCCAAAGCCTGCAAATCAGTGTTCGCCATCACAAACTGCACGCCTTCAAGGTCAAACTCAATCATGCGCTGCACAGCGTTGCTACCGCCACCACCGACGCCAATCACCTGAATAACCGTGTGGTGGGAGCCGTATTCTCGGTTAACTAGCTCTAATTGCATCTTTCCTCCAACAGACCAACCGCTTTCACAAGCACAAGACTTTAGCCCTGCAAACAGCGACGATGGCATACCAGTTTCCCCACCCGAATCTGGTATCTACGAATACCGGCGGGTCGCGCGAATTGCCATGCAAATTCCCGACATAAGACCCAACCTTCAGATTATCGGGGAACAGGTTAAATAACTAGGGCAATCTTGTAAAGATTATTGGGAATTATCGCCTAAAAATTTTTATGCTAGTTTTCGCTTGACCCAATTGAGCAACAAAGTCCACCAACTGGAAACGGGTGGGGGACTTTCTCCCCCGCCATCAGGTGTCCGGCCCAACGGTGTCGATCCGGGCACCTGATGGCGCCGCTCCTCTTCAAGCCAGTACAAGGCTAGCCCAAAAAGGGCAGTATACTGGGGAGTCAAACAATTATCCACCTCGACGGCAGCAGTATCGACTACCAGCAGAGGCTCATCGGGCAAGCCCAGCCGAGCCGGCCCCTCAAAGACCTCTTCGGCCAGTTCGCTCATTCCAGGCAACAAGGATGACCCTCCGACCAGCACAACACTCTGAATATAGTCACTCTGAACACCGTATTGCCGTAAGCGACCACAGATAATCTCAAAAATTTCTTCAATGCGTGCATTCAGCACATCGCAAAGTGTCAGTCGGGAAACCCTCTTGGCCATACTGGTGGCTCCACCCGGAATAACGACCTGCTCTTCTGCCGTCACGAAGGCTGGCCAGCAAATACCGTGCTGCAACTTCAACTGCTCGGCGACTTCAAACGGTATACCAAAGATTTCAGCGATATCTCGAGTGATATGGTAGCCCCCTAGTCCCAAACTCTCCGTCACCAGAGGCTGGCCCTCAAACGAATACTGGAACGAAGTGCTGCCAAAACCCATGTCAATCAGCAGGCAACCCTGGTTCAACTCTTCGCTTGTCAAGCTGATATAGCTTGCCGCAATACTGCTGTGGACAATTTCCACAGGGTACTGTTGTCCCCGGCTCGCGACTTCAATTAGGTACTCAACCGCTTCGCGCCGACAGGTAATAATGTGCACTTCCACTTCCAAACGGATGCCGTTGCAGCCCAGAATATCGCGTTTTACAACTTTGCCGTCCAGTTTATAGCAACGTGGAATTTCATGTAAACGCTCAAAGTCGGCACTGATACGCAGCTCGGCAGCCGAGTTAAGGGCCCGATTGATGTCACCTTCTGTCACACAACGAGCCGAACTATCGCGCGGGTCGCTGGAATTTCTAATGGGTGTAGTTCCCGTTATTCCCCAAGAGTTGTGGCAGCCCAAAGTTACGCCACTATAGACCAGGCTGATCTCACGAATGGAGACACGGACCTGATGCTCCAACAAAGATAAGGCCTCAAGCAGGGTGGCATAGGCCTTTTCAATATTGACCACTTCACCCTGAACCACACCACTTGAAGCTAATTCTACCAGCCCAAGCAGGTGATAGCGCTGTTCGTCTGTGTTCCATCCCAGACACATTGCCCGGCAATACAGAGAACCCAGATCTACGACACAGACGAACATTAAAACAAATCTCCCTCTGTAAGCGAATCAGTTTTATTTAGACTGAGTACCGTCCCGCCGCCCTCGGGGCGGTACACAATTCCCGTGGTACGCATATCTAAAAATTCAGCGGTTTCATGGCTACGTTTGAGAACCTCCAACGCAATCAAAGCCGTTTCGATAGTCTGGGGGTCTATTTTGCCCGCTGTCTTGATATAACTGGAGGTGTTTTCCAGGTAAATATCCGTCTCAAGGCTGGCTATATTCATTTCAGCACGCACTTCAGAAACCATGTCATATAGTTCTGGGCGCAATTGCTTCAGAGAACCCAGAGCGGCGACCAAAGGGTAGAGCCTCAAAGGCAAGCGGCTGTTCAAGGGGTTGCTATTACTCTGCGAAAATTCCAGGCCAGAGAGCACGGGAACATCATCATAATTTCCCAAACCGACTTGAAACATCACACCTTCAGAGTCGACAAGAATGGGCAAACTCTGCCATGGCCCTTCTTGGTTCTCTCTGGCTTGTCCTTCAGCATCGCTCGCAGCAGCGGCCTGCGACAACGAAGATTTCTGCAACATCACCAGCACTGGCTTACGCGATTTCAAGCGCACCTTTAGACGATCGGGGAATTCCTTGCGAATTTGAATTTCGTCAACCAGGGCAAAGCCACGCGCATGTTCCTCAAGTTCAGTAGTGTCCAAACTATAAAAATTGCGCGGATGGTAGAAGCCCAATAGCTCCAGGATATCATCGTCACTGAGAGCCAGATCACTCTCCAGCTCTATTTTTGTAACGGCCACTTTCGGGAATATAAAGAGATAGAAGCCTGCTTCCAACAACAATATCAGAAAGAGGGCTACATTCATATACAGCAGATAATGACGCGGGTTATGACTCCTCATCTTAAGTGCTCCCCGAATACGGGTCCCGGCGCAAGAATCGAGCTCGCCAAGTGCGCTTGTGGCTATCGACAACCCAGGAACCGCGATTCCTGCGTCCAGCGCCTTGCAACTGTTTTATTCCATGAGGCCCTAGACCGGCGTGGGTTTCGTTTTGCGGCATGTCAACTTCTGAACGCAAATTGCGGCAAGGTCGATTCAGACTGTTCAAAAGCCCTAAAATAACGAGATATGTCAATGTTGAAGAGCCTCCCACTGAAAAAAATGGCAGGGGTTGTCCGGTCACCGGCAAGATACCACAACTAACGGCAAAATTGACAAAAGCCTGCATAAATACGAGGACGGAGAGCCCGGCTGTCGTATAACGCACAAAAGGTGTGCCGTTCTGACGGGCCAGCAAGAAACCGACGATGGCAAAAGCCAAGAACAACAAAAATATAAGAATAATCCCTAGAAAACCGGCCTCTTCACCGACCGCCACCAGTGGAAAGTCAGTCATTTCCACCGGCACCAAATGCTTCGCGCTGCCCTGTCCCAGCCCAATACCAAACCAGCCTCCCTGCCGCAGAGCATCAAAGACCCAGTTAATCTGCTCCCCTGAGCCCTCTATCCAATCATTGATGCGATTAATACGAAAGGTCTGCCCCAGAAATAACATAGCCACAGCTGTAACTCCCAGGAATATCAATGCGGCAATTCCCAGTGTGGCCCATGACCCCACCAGCAAGGACATGGCTGAGGCGATAGCTATCAGTAGCACGGTCGTCGAATAATCCTTTTGCAAGATGACCAATAAACAGGCTGCCAGCAAGTAAATTAGAGGGCGCCAAAGCACCTTGGGATAGTAATCGACAAAGCGCCGTTTTTCCCATTTGCCCTCTTTCTGTAAGTCCCTTTGGAACTGTGACAAATCAATGTCAATGCGCCGGGCAAAGTATAAAACCAGCATCAGGCGCAAGGTCTCAGAAACTTGAAAGGAGTAGCCCCAGATTCTGATCCAGCGCGGGCTGCCAGCATTGGCCAACTGTAGGCCGGGAATTTGCGGCAGGGCATTCAGCAAAAGAGCCAATACGGCCAGATAAGGGATACCCTGCACTATGCTGCGTATCGGTAACAAGTACAGCAGGAGACTGATGGAGATACCGAGAGTCAGCCACATGGCGTGGCGCTGCAGCATATAACTGTTTGAGTTGGAGTATAAGAACGCGGCGCCACAAAAAACCAGCAGGACCTCCAGCCCCAATAACAATAAAAAAGGGGAATACGGCTTGTCCGAACGAAACTCTTCGGCCAGTTCACACCAGGCCAGCTGTATTTGATACCAGAGGCCGCGCCGTACTCTATATATTCTGGAGGTCGGAACTGGCGCACCTGCCGCGCCGGCGAGACCTCGTGATTCACTCGCCCTATCTAGCTGTCCGCCCCTCCCTGTTGAATGCTTATCCGACAGCGCACTAACATGTGCTGCCTGGCGAACGGACAACTGCGCAAAACGGCTGCGCCCCAATGGGATAGCCTGTGGAGCGGCCTGGCTCGCTCGCCCTCCAGCCTCAGCCGCGACAGGCCCAGAATTCGGTTTAGCCTGGGCGCCGCCCTGCGCGGCATTTTCCTTTTTGCCTAGCTGCATCACCACAATTACAGAGTTAGCGAATCTTCAAGGTAAGCAGACCGATCAGAGCAAAAATCACTCCCAAGATCCAGAAGCGATTGACGACCTGATTTTCATGCCAACCCTTAAGCTCAAAGTGGTGGTGCAGTGGTGCCATGCGGAATAAGCGCTGGCCGCCAGTACGCTTGAAATACAAGACCTGTAGAATCACCGACACCGTCTCCAACACAAATACGCCGCCAATTATTAGCAATAATATTTCTTGTTTTAAAAGTATGGATATCGTACCAAGGGCTGCCCCGTAAGATAAACTACCCGTATCCCCCATCATTACCTGGGCTGGATGCGAATTAAACCACAAGAAACCCAAAGAAGCACCCAACAGGGCCAAGATGCCAATGCTCAACTCAGAAGCTCCGGGAATGTGAGGCAAAAAAAGGTAAGCGGCAAAATCGGCACGGCCAATAATGTAGGCAATCACAGCAAAAGGGACCAAAGCTATCAGGATCAAGCCCGTGGCCAGGCCATCCAGACCATCCGTCAAGTTTACGGCGTTAGACGAAGACATCAGCAGTAAGGTAACAAATGCGATATAAGGTATGCCATGCCAAAAGCCCAGATCAAGCACGGGCTCTTTATAAAAGGGCAAGTAAATTAATGTTGTGTATTCATTGCTGTAATAATAAATTAAGCTCCCTATGGTGATACCCAATATAAACTGGCCCATAAGCTTAAAACAGGCCAAAAGTCCTTCACTGTTTTTACGCACAATCTTCAAGTAGTCATCGAGCAGACCTAATAGGCCATAACCGACTATTGCCAGTAACAATATCCAATTGTAAACGGAACTTATATCTAGCCAGAAAATTGAAGAAAGCAGCACGGCCGAAATAATCAGCAGCCCCCCCATAGTTGGGGTCCCGGATTTCTTTAAGTGACTCTGTGGCCCATCGTCACGGATTTCCTGGCCAAATTTTAAAACGCGCAGCTTACTAATAGCCCAAGGCCCCGACAACGCAGCAATTAAAAATCCACAAACAGAGGCCATAGCCGAACGAAACGAAATATATGTAAAGATATACGGCAGGCTGTAATGCTCGGTAAAATAGTGAAACAGATTCAATATCATAGACTTCTCCAGTTATATCTCCAGCCGAAAATTTCTTTACCTTCAATACAAAACAAACGATTGTATGTGCAATGACAGCCTAAAGTAAGATTTTCTGCACGATTTTTTCCAGATGCATCGCCCTGGCCCCCTTCAGTGCCAATAACGGGAGCATCCCCGTTGGGAATTGTGCCGGCAAACATTCAAGTTCTTCCGTCATAACTTGAGCCAAAGCAGCTTCAGCTTCAAGCTCAGAGTTAGAACTCACATAACGACAGCGAAAAGGTAGACTCCGAGAAGAATTCCCCCAAACTTCCTGCAATGCTTGCCAGGCATGAGACATTTCGCTGCCATACAGTATTATCGCTAAGGCTTGCGGGGCATTCGGCGTTTCCCTTCTTTTTCCACCGGCCATGACAAAGCCTTGTAATAATTCAGCCACTCGCCGGTGGTATTCGCGACTGGCGCTTCCCAATTCCCGCATGTCGCCGAGAACCAGGACACAAGGTGGGAGAATATCCTGTCGTCGCCATGTCTGTAGCATCTCAATTAAAGCATACAAAGACTCAGGACTAGCATTATAACAGTCTTGCAGCAGTGTCACAGCCCTTGCACCAAGACTACTTCGAAAGTGGCAAGATTGCAATTCGCCCCGACCCGACAGAGGCTTGTACAGGTGCGCGCCGGCAAAAATTTCCGCCGGGCTTAAGCCCAGCAACTGAGCCGCCGCGGCAGCAGCCCAGAATACCTGCTGGGCATGTAATCCCAGCAACTTTAAGTCACAATGAAGCCGCTCTACTCCCGATGAATTCCCTGACCCCACATAATCGAAGCGCAAACCTTCAAGTCCCCTATCCTCCACGCGGTATCCCTCTTCGTTGGCCGTCCGAGCGGAATAATCAAGCACTCGGCAGCCGGCGGGCAACTGATCGCGCAGCACTCGATAAAAAGCATCCGCCGCCGGCAGTAGGGCCACAGGCGCAGCCGGCAAAGGCGAATTTTTCGCCGCAGGGCCATATCCCTGCAGTCGAGAATAAATGCGCCCTTTCTCACTGGCCAGCCTTTTCCGCGAGCCAAAGCCTCCCAGGTGAGCCGAACCTATCCCAGTCAGCAGGGCCGCATTCGGTTGAGCCAGAGAACACAACAAGTCCATCTCGCCAGGACGATCAATCCCCAGCTCCAACACAGCCACTTCAGCTTCGGGAGACAAGCCCAGCAAAGTCAAAGCACAACCTACCGGAGCGTTGCGATTGCCAGCCGTCGCATGGCAACGGTAGCGCCGGGCCAACATCAGCGCCAACAGTTCCTTGGTGCTGGTTTTGCCATGGCTGCCACTCAGCGCCAGCACATACAAGTGCCTGAGACTCTGTCGATAAGCGCGAGCCCAAGCATACAAAGCCTCGTCACAGCAGCCGCGAACCGCAATGAACACGGCCGACTCCAGTCCGATCGCAATACTGGAATGAGCCTCAGCCCAGGCCCGTTCCACCAAAAAATAACGGCAGCCCTGTTCGTAAGCGGCCTGAATGTAGGAGTGCCCATCCTGTCGTTCTCCCCGGCGCGCGACAAAAACCAGGCCCGGACCCGCTTCACGCGAGTCGGCGACCGCGCCGCGCAAGACAACCTGAGTTGCGCCTGCCGGCTCCTCGCCCGAAAAAGCGCCAAATACCTGCGGCGCGAAGTTCCCTTCGCGCAAGATCGCCACGATTTGCTGGCAACTGTGACGAGCTACCGGCTTCGTACTTGGCCGCCTCTCGCCTACAAGATCACGGTGCCTCATTGGCTTCCGGCACCATAATGCGCAACACTTGATTGGGGCTAATTTTACCCAGCCCAACCCCTTCCGACTGAATCCGGCGCTCAATGACCGTAGGCGCTCGGTTGCGGGCAATTTCAGCAATTATGCGCTGATTTTCCTCCAGCAATTGGTTTTGTTGCCGCAGCAAATTGTTAATTGAAGTCTTCGTCTGCAAATATAATTTGCTCTGGTGAACGTTGATTATCATACTTAGCGGAATAATAAATATAAGTATTGTCAGCCACTTTTTCATATTTCACCTATATTTTGTCCCATATTTTACCCTCCGAATTCCGCCCATATTTATCCTTTGAGCAAGTTTTGCTGGCCACAGGGATCTTCACGAGATTTTCCAAAATTTTCCCAAAATTTTCATAGGGCCATACAGCAATACCGGACTAAAAATATGCCGGCATCTTAACGCATTGATTTTGCCTGCACAAATAAAATTAGGCTAGTATCTTTTCTTTACTTTTTCTCCCATCAGAACCTGGAGAAATAAATAGCACTCACAGCGCTCAAGGCAAATAAAATCAAAATTACGTTCTTATTACTTTCAAAGATCCCAAAGTAAGTAAATGTCTTTCTCTGAACGGATTTCGCCGCGATTTTGAATTGTCGCCACTGCGGCATTTAGTTACAATAGAATTATGCCACCTGTCAACAAATATTTCAAATGCCCACCTTTGCGGCGCAAACCACAGTGCTTGACTGGCCGCAGCAGCCTGTTTTTTCTGTTCGGCGCTGTCTTGCTACTCCAACGTAGCGACGCTCAGACCAACAGTGAAGATGGCCTGAGAGACTATAGTTTTCGGGTCATTCTGCCCCCCATGTCGGAGCAGGCAGGGCAAGTCGACAGCCTGAGCTTGCCAGAATTACCACTTTACGACCGCGAAAATCGCTATTTGCAGGTACCAGACAGTTCTCAGGACTGGTACAACGCCCGGCTACTCGACGGATCCGGCAGCAATGCCGAACTTAAAGATCCCCCAAAAGAGCATCCGTCACGGCTACTCAATGCCGACAAGCGCATCTTGCCGTACCTCAATCCGAAAGACGTCCTACTCGACGAATCACTGGTCCCCATTCCACAGATTTCCATGCTTCCGCGCTAGACGCAAGACTCCCTCGACATGCCCGCGGCCCAAAAGCCTTGTCGCATGTAATACTGCCAAAACGATGCTCCCAGACCTTCTAAACATGCAAAATCTTACGGCTTTGTTTCGGGCTGGCAACCTGCAGCTCCCTTTTCTCAACGTATTATTTTTCATATTGCTGCTGCTACTCTCCATTTGCTCGTTAAGTTTAATTACCGAAAAACTTTTACTCTTATACCGCTGGCGCCGGCGCCATCGTCAACTGCCGGGCCGGGCCGGACAGCTGCTTAAAAACGCCGAGCTAGAAGAGTTGGAACAACTCTTGCAGCGCGAGCGAGGGCCCGAAGCCAAATTACTCCGGCAAAGTTTCCGTTTTATTCGCGATGAGCTGGAAGCCGCCCCCTGGGGTATACGGGTTATGGGACGGGGTATGGGGGACGATCGCCGATTTTCGCCGGCACAGCCCCAACCCATAGTCAAGACAATGCCCAAAACAGAAGAAAGCCAGCCCACCCGACAGGATTTTGATTTGCCCATGCCCAACTTATCCATGCCTGAGGGCGAATGGGCACCATGGTCACCATGGGCACCATGGACACAATGGGCACAACAAGCAGAATTTTCTCCGACAGCCCTTCATGCCGAACACAACAGCCAGATCAGCCGCCTGGAACACTGGATAGAAACTTGCATTGAAGAACTGAGCCTGCAGCTGGAAAAACACTGCAACTTTTTTCACCTAATCGCCAATGTCGCCACGCTCTTAGGTCTCCTGGGCACCGTCACCGGTATGATTTATGCCTTCCACACCGGGGCCCTTGAGCAAAGTACGCAACTGGCTCAAGGTATATCCCAGGCCCTGGGGACGACGGCAGGAGGTCTGATTGTGGCGATTCCCGCCATAATCAGCCAGCAACTGTTCCTGAACGCCAGCGCCTGCCGAGTCTCCGTTCTCGAACAGCTGGGTCACGATATCCTGCTCTTCCAGCACAAACGCCAGGAGCAACAGCGCGGCCTGGCACTGACCGGCCAGATACGAGCTTCTGAAAGGCTAGCACAACTTGACCAGCAAGAACGAGAGACCCTAAAGGCAGGCCAAAGCAAAACAACGCCCTCAGAAGACAAGGGCATTGCCTCCGAAAGAATGGCGACGAACATGGCGACGAACCCTGTCTTTCTGGAACGACCACAAGAGCCTTCGGCTGCAGATTCACAGATATTCTGGACAAGTGCCCAAGAAAAAGAAAGCCAGAAAAATCAGGGGAGACGACAGGAGGTGCGACAAGAGGTGAAAGAATGGCAGATCCGCCAAGGAGCACAGGGCACACAGCAGCCTTCCGCGTCCAGAGCCACGCAAAAAATAAGTCCCGAACCCAGAGAAGCGCACGCTCAAGCCGCCCGGATCGCTAGTCTTCAAAGCTCGGTCAAACAAGATTTTGCGCCACCCGGCATCCAGAGTCGAGCCGAAACTCAAAGCAAGTCCCAAAGAAATATTCAATTAGATCATCTAGGGGCGCAGGATGCCCGGCAAACGGCAGCGGCAGAGCGACAAGACAACAAGCAGGACTTAGTCGCACTGCGCCTGCAGCGCAGCCGCATGGCCCGGCAATTACTCACTCAGGGGACCCTAGCGCCAACAAATGAGGCGAACTCAACTAGCATATTCACCCAGGCAGAGACAACACCGGTTAAAGAAGTGCCGGAGCCGGAAGTAAGTCTCGCAAAAAATATACCTGATGCCCAAAGGCCGGAGCACCAAACGAAATCTCAATCCTTAGATGCCTTGGGTGCGCTGGATTCCTTAGATTCCTTAGATTCCTTGGATGCCCCGGATGCACTGGACAGAACAATTCGTCCACGTGCCGGCGCGCAAGCTCAAGCGTCCGGACAAACTGCAGCCGTACCCAAACCCAAAGCCGCCACAGCCCAAGAAGCAGAAACACAATTGGGGGCAAACACCCGAAACTTTGCCACCCGCCTGGCCGATCTACAACAGGAACGTCAAAAAGCCCGCACACAGCAATTGCAGGTGGGCCGCAGCGGTGACGAGCGCAGAGTACCCCTGCTTTTTCGCCAACTGGAGGATCCCAATCCCCGGCCTCAAACAACAGGAAGGAAGGAAAAGAAAGCGCTGCTGGAGCCGACGGGCCAGGGAAACGCCAGCAGAAAGAGCGCTGTGGCAGCCGCTCCCACGAGTCAGGCGGCAACCGACCACAGGGCCAGCTCCCTGAGCAGCCGGGCACACACGCCACCAGAATCGGGTTCAGAAACCCAGGGCGAGCAGCCCAGCCCAGAGCGGGAGAACAAGGCCCATGCGACGAGTTAGGGTTTCCGCCCGCCGCAGCTTGCTGGGCAGCCTACTTGACCGCGGCCCAATGCTGACCCCACTAATTGACATCATGTTCTTGGTCCTGATTTTTTTTATGGTCAACAATAGTCCAGCGCAACGCAGCCTCGGAGTGCGGCCGCCATATATGACTAACGCCGCCGAAAATAAGCAAAACCCGTCCGCACGCGAAAATGACGGGGAGCTGTTGTTGCTGGCCGTGCGCCCAGACCTGAGCTACAGCATCCAATTGCAAAGTTTGCAGGACCGGCGCATACTGGCCGAGGCACACAACTCTGCAGCTTTTCTCGACACAGGGCACTTACTCAAAGCCCTGCAGCTCAGCCTGCAAAATCTCTGGTCTCAGGATGTCCGACGCATCCGCTTGCGCGCCGACCAGAGCTTGAGCTACGCCACCGTAATTGCCATATGCGGCCTGCTCTACCGCTGGCAACTGCCGCTGGATCTAGACGTCAGCGACAGCAGTATCCGTGGAACCTCCAAAGCATCCCAGGAAGTATCTCCGGAAGCATCTCAAGATACCCAGGCAAGCGGCGGTGGCTCTCAACCCTAGAAAGAGGATAATAGACCTTGCGCCCGCAGATTTTTATTGCCGTCAGCCTCTTACATCTGGGCTTGCTCCTGTTTTTTTTCCTGCAAATGCCAGAAAACAACAACCGGGCGACAAGCAGATTACAGCAAATCAAAGCACGTCTACCCGCGACACAAAAACGAGTATCCCTCAGTTTCCAAACTCCTGGAACACGACAAGAATTGAGCAACCGAGCCGCAACAGCGAATGAAACTTCTCCACGACAAAACTCTGCCAATAACCCACAAAATTTACGAGTTGCCGCGCCAGTCCCAGTGCGATTCTGGCGCGGTGAGCCCTCTAGGCCGGCGAGTCCACCTGTGAGTCCACCTATGACGGCGGCAGTGACCAAGCACACGCACAATCCCGCGAAACAGCTGGCAAAAAGCCAGCCGCGAAAAATCATAAAAAATAAATCCCAACGGACCGAGAAACCCGCAGAAACCCAGAATGTCGCCAAAGCCACAAAACAAAATCCCAAACCAGCTGACAAAATCGCAGAAACCCAGAATGTCGCCAAGCCCACAAAACAAAATGACAAACCAACTGACGAAATCGCAGAAACCCAGAATGTCGCCAAGCCCACAAAACAAAATGACAAACCAGCTGACAAAATCGCAGAAACCCAGAATGTCGCCAAGCCCACAAAACAAAATGACAAACCAGCTGACGAAATCCTAGAGACCCAGAATGTCGCCAAGCCCACAAAGCAAAATGCCAAACCAGCTGACGAAATCCTAGAAACCCAGGATGTCGCCAAAGCCAGTCAGGCGGCAAAAGCGACCGAGCAGGCAGGAGAGACAACAGTCCCAATAATCTCAGCAGCCGACGAGAAAAAAAATCAAGCCTTACTCCCCTTACCTCCACTCAAGGATGAGCGCGACTATGCGGCATTGCCCCTGCCCGAAATTGTTCCCGCGGGATATGAGCTCAGTACAGAGAAGACACTGCCCGAAGCGATTTTGAGCGAGCGAGAAGATCAAATAAACCAAACGAGTCAGACAGACCCAATTGCTCCGCCAGTTACCCTACAGATCGACACTCCTGCCCCGGCAGAACCTGCCGTCCCGACGCAAACACTCCAACCGGCCACTAACGCCTTCAATGGCAGCATACTCGACAGTGCCGCGGCCACGGCCAGCGCGGGAAGCCAAAGCTCTGCAGCCCGCGTATCTTCCCCTGGGACTTTGCCCTCTGTCGCCCCCCTGCAGAATGGGCGCGAATTGCACTGGAGCCTCGACTGGCTGGGGCAAAGTCAGCGCCGTCTGCTTCACTGGCCTAGCCTGCAGTTCCCAGCTCCTATGCTGCAAGGGCTGAAAGAGCAAAGCGTCGAGATTATTTTTCAGGTCGATGCCAACGGCAATGTGGTCAGCGTCAGCTTTGCCGGGGCACAACTGCAGGCATATAATTGGCAAATCAACTCCATGCTGCTGGAAAAGGCTGGCCAATTCCGCTTTGAGGCGCAAAATGCACAGCAAGAAAGCGATACATGGCTGCAAAAGGGCAAACTGCGGTTCCTCTTCCTTCAGAACCAGAACCCAACCCAGATTCGGCACAAGCCAGCCCCCCACAAGCCAGCCCCCAAAATGGATGGCGATGACACAGACCGCGAGGGTCGCCAGTGAGGAAAAGTTCGGAAAGTTTGTGGGCTAGTTTAAGGAGAAGTTCTAAGAGTCCACCCAAAAACTGGCGTAAAAAAGTGAAGTCAAACACCGCAGCCCCCGACTCACCGGAAAAGTTGCACGTGGGAATGCACGAGAGAATACATGGGGAAATACCTGGGGAAATACACGGGAAATTACGCAGTAAGGCCGAAGCGGCTCGCCGTCAGGCCACAGAAGCATTCCGGCAGTTGGCACAATCCTCGCAGCAAAACCCGGCCGAGAAGGCCCTGAGCAACAAGCAAGAACGCAATGCATATCGCAGCAAATCAAGAGAAAATGTGTCTAAAGCGCTAGAGCAGCAAGATAAATTACAAGACAAATTACAAGACAAATGCCAAAATAAAACGCAAACCAAACGCCAGAAATCAATAACGGCTGGGGTGTTTCGACTTATCTTGCGACTGCATAAATTCCAGCTGCAGGGCCGTAAAGTTTTTGCCCAATGGGCTTCTTGGTCTAAAAACAAAGCCGGGAATTTTGTCGTCCAACGCCACGCAAAACGCAGGCCAGGGCATGTAGCCACGCATGTGACCAGCTCTGCAAAGCACCGCTCAAAAGATCGACGGCATTTTCAGCTGTATTCCAGGCTGCGAACCAAACTCCATGAAGCCAGTCCCCGACTGCAAAAATATGGGCACAAACTGAAGCAGCATTTACAGCGAGGACTGACGACTATCACTAGCGCCGTTCTGAATATCGGAGCATTCATCTTCAATGGCCTGCACTCCCTGCTACTTCCCTCCAAGCTTTTTCGGCACTACCGCCGCTCCTACAGCCATTTCCGCCGCCATCTGCTCCTGCGTCAATGCTTTTACTTCGCCTTTTCTCTGAGCTGTCTTGGCGCTGTCCTTCTGACCGCCTGGCTATTTTGGGCTTCACAGCATTGGCAGCAAAGGCTACAGGCAAAATTACAAGACCTCTTTGTGCTATTGGAAAGACAGCACGGCATCCAAGTACGCTTCCGTTTCCAAGGACTCTACTTGTTGCATGAAATTCAACTCAGTGATATACAGGTCCGCTTGGAAGTCCCCGTCGTCGCCCCCGTCGCCCCCGTTGCCCCCACTGTTGCCCCAAGCACAGCCCCCAGTGCCCGTCCCGCGCCAGACCCAGATAGCGCTCAAGACCCTTACAGCCCCAAAGTTCCCACCATCCCGCCCCTCCAAAAGGCTTTCTCGCGAGGTCCCCCGTTCGCACAAGTAAATCCGATTGCGCGGACAAGCGTAAGCCATAGCCCCGCAAAGCTCATGACCTGGGAGAAGCTACAGCAATCTCTTCCCCCCGCCTTCGCACCTGCTCTGGACGAGCTACAGCGGGCATTCCCTCTGCGACAGTGGCAAGGCCTGCAAAGTCCATTTTTCGGCCAGCTGGCCGCGATGCAAGAGCCTCAATCCCAACAAAAGCAAGCCGCTCCCCCCACTTCAGAACAAATCCCAAAGCATTTATATATGCAGCTTTACATCCGGGCAGACCAATTGCGTCTGCAGTTTAGCCTCAGCGCCACACTGCGCCACGCTTGGCGACTGCTCCGCTCCGAGTTAAAAAGACAATCCACTCCGCAAGCAAGCACAGGGCTTAAAGCAAGGCCACTGCAAACGCATAGCGCCGCTTCCCGGCAAGCTGGGCTGACAGACACGGAGCTATTGCAAAACTTGTTGCAAGACCCCCAGCAGCTCACCGAGGTCGACTTTTGGCAGCTGTTTCAATTGTTGCAAAATATTGAAAACCTAGCGTTGGGAAACGTTGAGCTAAAAATATACACAGCGGACTCATTGCAGACGTTCAGCGACAGCCAAGCAGGACCTGCAGAAATTCCCGGCAGCCCGCAAACAGGTAACAAATTCCCGTTTGAATGGCCCGATTTTCTACAGTTACTGCGTGCCTTCCCGATAGAAATCCAAGCATTACAGCTAGATTTTGATCTCTGGGAGCAGCTTCTTGTAGCGGATGACATCCGCTTTCTAATGCAAGACGCTGGAGATATAAACACTCCCAAGCACCTTGTAGCAGACAGTCTAGCCCCCCACCCACAGCAGACGGCAACGGCACGACTACAAGTCTGGCAAGTCAGGGTTGTAGAGCTGTGGCAAAGGTTTCTGCAATTGTTGCCAGGCGCAGTAAGCGACAGCCCATCTCTAGTGCAGACGCGCCGGCAACAACAGACAAGAATTCAAGTGGCCCCTCTTTCTACTGAATCCCGACACGAAACAACCCGCAAAGTCGCTTCCAATTATCTCTTTGATCTCAGGGGCAAATTCCGCAGTCAAATAAAAGCGCACAACTCCAGAGCTAGAGATCCCAGAACTAAAAAACCCGGAGCCAAAAAATCAAAGAGCAGTGCCGTCAGCAGCGGAGACCCAGTGCTGCTCTGGGGACAGTTCCACGCCCGCGGCGGCCTGACTCACAATTTCAGCCAGGCCTATCTCATCGTCGATATGCAGGAACTACGCAGCCAATATATCCGTCTGCGCCCCGTCAAGTTCCGGGCTGAATACTCACCCCAGGACCTGAAACTGCAAGCTCTGTCCAAGATCCGCACCCTTGATTGGCAGCTGCAGTATGTCTTCCGCCAGCAAGCTCTGAACCTTGAATTCTGGCTCAAAAATTTCCGTCTGGATGACTACCTGGAGTTGGCCCCCCTGGACTCAGAGAATGCCGTTCTCAAGCAGACCTTAGAGCCTCTGCTAGATGCTCAGCTCAGTGGCAGCAGTCAGGTGCAAATACAGCTGCCTAGAGCAATTGGCTCCGCAGTCCTATCTGCCAATCAAGATCTTCAAGCTGCGTCAAACCATCACAGTAGTGCCCGCCGGCGCGCGGCGACGACACAGACCGAACTTCAAGTCCAGTACCGGGCCCGGCTGCAGGCCTACCTGCCACAATGGTTGCTCAGTCTGAATTTTGACGGCCGAGGAGATATGGGCGGTTTACAGGTGCGCCAAGTCTCATTGGAACAAGACAACTGGCAGTTGCAGTTTCACGGAGACCTACCATACGACAACTTTCTCCCCGACGGCCTAGTGGAAGTTTCCTGGCGGGGTTCTATGCGGGATTCTGTGCCCGCGGGACAGGAAACCCAATCCTCACAAACACCAGGGTACCGCGGCCGCTTTGTTTTGCAGCGCTCTGGCCCGCGCGGCGACATGCTGCTGATAGACACTCTGAGTAGCCAGTTTTCCGGCCTGGGCTTGGCGAATAACGGCCAATTGCCCTCCGTGCGGGTACTGACGCCAGAATTCCCTCAAGCAAATCTAGACAGCGCCACGCAGCCGGCAGCAAGCCGCCAAGGAGCAAAACTAAATGACTCCCAGATTCCAGAACTGAGTTTGGGGCTTCCGCCCTGGGCTCAACCACAACTGCGCAGCTTCCTGCTCTACCGCCAAGGGAGCTATTATATCAGCGCCCAATTGCGCTTGCCGCTAAGCCGAGAGCAAATGTATCAGAGCGAGCAAGAACTGTCGACGGGAAAAAGAAACTCTAAAGTATCTCTCTACCGAGGCAGCCCGCTGTATCCAGCAGCGGAATTACAGCAGTACCAGGCCCAATATAAAGTTCGGCAAAGCATCAAATTGGGTCCTGAATTCGGACTCTCTGCGCCGGCCTCCGCCGGCTCCTTACAAACGGGAAATTTTTTAAACTTCGAAGATCCAGCTAGCGCGGGGGAAGCCGCGACACAACAGCTCTTCTTCAATGACCTTCAGGACGAGCAGGATGGGCTCGGTGAGGCTCCTTTTTTCCTCCTCCCTGTATTCAGCCTCTACGGCTCGGCCAATCTGCAAGGCCGCCCCCCTGAAACTACGGGGGCTACAGGGACTACGGGCGAAACAGCAGGCGGCAAAATGCCGCTGCAGCTGGAGCTCAACAGCCTTGGCTGGGACGCGGCGGCGCAACGCATTGAGAACGGAAAAATACCGCTAATTGCCATATTGGGGCGCGGCGTCCCTTCCGCCCTGGAATTCCTCTTTCCCGGCCTGAACCATTCTTATCTGCAGTTAAGCAGCAAGCTGCAGAGTAATTTTGACAGTTTCCAGCTCTGGCTGGAAGAACTGCAACTACAAGGTCGCGACCGAGCACACAAGCTCCTGGTGCAAGCCAGTGCCAACGCCCAGCAAATCAACCTGGACAAACTACAGCTGCGCTGGGACACCCTAAAGCTGGACAACAAATTTTCCTGGAACTTGCTGCGGCAAAATGGGCAGGGCCTACTGAAGTTACAGGATCAACCTGTAAAATATCGCTTACAGCACATTTTCCTGCCCGGCAGCCCACCCGCTTCTCAAAACCCAACAGAGGATGCTTCGACAAATGCTCCACAAGGTTGGTTGTTACAAGGAGATCGCGAGCTCTATGCTTATTTTGACTCTAAACATTACCAAATAGATTTCCGGCAACTGCCTTTGCCCCAGCTGCCCGGCCTCTCCGTTTTAGGCCTGAGACGACCATCGACAGAAGTCATGAAGGATATAAATAATATTGAGGACACCGGGCGCCTGGCCAATTTCAAATATCAAGTCGAACTCGGCGATGTCTTACTTAGCCTCAAGTTATCCGGCACCTATTCCGACGGGCGACAAAGCCTAGAGCGTCAGAACTGGCAGGTAGATCTTACAGAATTTCTCCTGGAACTGCCTCCCGGCGCATATTTTCCAGAAGGTGCCGAGCTATATTTGGCCGGCTCTTGGCACCCCGACCAGCTCAAGCTACAGAAGTTAAGCCTCCTGGAACCGCAACGCCTATTGCAAGGGCAAGGCAATTTGCAATTTATTCGCCCCATGACTCCGGTTTTTCCCAGCTATCAACTATTCCAGCCACCTTTGCAGCCCTCATTGCCTCCCGCGCCAGAAAACACAGGGAACTCAAGCTCCGCAGCCGGAAATCAACTATTTTCTGGCGCCGCGTCTCCTGAAGCTGGAGAACCAGCCGGCAGCGGTCACACGTCTCAAGACAGCCGGAGCATCCTTGCCTCGGCTGAAGAGCCCCAAACAGACAAAAAAAATAAACCAAAGGCCAAGGAGCCGGCGGCGACACCCATTCCTTTTGCCCGGCAACCCGCCAACCAAACGGCGGGCCCCCAAATCAATCCTTACGCACAAACGCAGCGAGACCAACCCTTGGCGTTACCTCTGCCACAAGATTTGTCCCAGGAAGGACCTCTGTACCAGGGTCAGCCATCGACAGAGACTGGCGGATCGCCAGCTGAAAATACAGGCTACTGGCTCGGGGACTTCCGTCTGCAAGGCCAATTGAGAGAAGCCGGCCCCCGCCAGGGAGCTGCCCAAATTCAGGGTGACGAGAATCTACAACTCCAACTCAGCACAGAAGGACAAGACTTTCGTATCCAAGTAAACGGGCACCTGGATGCGACTCGCTTTACCCGACTGCTCAATCTATTGCGAGGCGGCTCAGCGCAAAGTTTGAGCAGTGGTATTCTGCAGCTTGCGCTCGAAACCCGCGGCCAGTATCACGGCCCAGACTTCGCAGGCACAACGGCGGGATTGCAAAGGCCGCCAACCTCCAAGGCTAAAACCCCAAATACACAAAACTTCAAGATCCATTTTACAGAAATCCAAGGACAGTGGCAGCTGGCTCAGGCCAGCTACGCCGGCCGCACTCTGGAGCTCGGTTCACATCTACTCTGGCGCGATGAACCTGACTCCTGGCTATTTTCTGACATCCGCGGGCACTTTGGTCAGTTGCAACTAGAGCGGAGCTTCTTCAGCTTCCATATTGAGGGTGAGGACGAGCAGCAACTGGCAGGACTGCTCAACTACTCCCTGCAAATTGATCCAAACAAATACTATAGCAGCTCTTTAGCCATTAATTTAGAGCGCCACCAAAGCCCCTTGAACCAGTTAGTGCTACTTCCAGGCACAGTCGACGCCCAGGACACCTGGGAGGACTTTGACCCGATGGAACGAGAACTAATACGCTGGCGCGGCAGACTCTACAGCTATCCCCTGCGGGATTATGCGCTAGCCGAAAGTGAGCAAGCACATTCTGGCGGCTCGTTTTCGGCCATTGCCAGCAACCTACGCAACAATGTCTTCAGCGATAGCCGCGCCGGCAAAGGCCAGAGCAGCCGCAAGGTTTACCCCGGCTTCGATATTTTCGTCGAACCGCGCATCATTTTAAAACCGGCAGAAAGTAAAGCTACAGCTGAAGTCTCAAAAACCGACAGCCGGCAGGCTGCCGAACTACAAATCTTTCGTCATCGCCGAGAGGATCTGGAAATGGGCATCCAGAGTCGCTATTTCTGGTTAAATGTCGGTAGTACCTATCCCATCTCTTTCCGCGCCCAGGGCAACAGTGATGGCGAAGATATTGATGCCCAAGTGGAACAGCTGACAATTGAACCACGCGCCCTCAACGTATTGATGCCCCAAGACGCAATTATAGAACAGCCGGTCTTGCAATTTGCACAAGGTCGTATAACAGGCCGCCTGCGCGTCCACGGCAAAGTATTTAACCCTTCGCTTGACGGCTCGCTGCGCCTGCAGAACGTTCGCCTGCTTTTGCCATATTCCCCAGATACCTCGCCGGCTTTGAACATTGAAATCGTCGCAAAAGACCATGTCATTATGGCCAAACCCTTTCAGGTCCAGTTTCCCGACAGCCAGCTATACAGTTCTGGCTACGACGCCGCCTATATACGCCATCAATCCCTGCAAATCGCCCGCTACTATTTAAACTTTGGAATACGGGGCAAACAGGGTATCCCCCTATTTTATGATGCCTACGGTATCCAATATTCCGCCACGGCTAAAGGCTCAGCCACGTTGGAAGGCAGCGGCCAGGGCGGCTACCTGAATGCCGACTTTGAACTGAACCAACTGCTAATGCAGGGCAGCCAACGCTACAATTCTATCGGAGCTAGCGGCTCGCCAGCCGACCCAGGCAGGGTGCAGCCGGACACAGACGAAAGCCGAGTGGCGCCCACAAGATCCCCGGCAAATGCGGGAAGCTCAACTGCTTATCCATTTTCTCTCGACATCCGTGCCAAAATCGGGCGCTCGGCACGCTTGTCCTACCCACAGGAAGCTAGCCCCATTTTTACTACGCGGCTAAACCCGCGCGACGAATTACGGGTTTCATACGACGGCGACAGCCAAAAAGGCAGCCTTGAAGGCCATATCACACTTTATGACGGTCAACTCTATCTGCTGGGCAACCAAATGAACTTGCGCAAAGGAGAATTAATATTCGATGAGGATTTTGCCCATTTTTCTCCCGAAATTTCCCTCTTTTTCGTGCTCTACGCTTACGACCAACAAGAGGGGCAGAACATCCAGGTAAACATGGACTATCAAGGCGACCTGGACAAACTGGCCGAGCGAGATTGGAGCCCCCACCTTCACTCCCAACCGCCTAAGCCCGAACAAGAACTGCGCAGCCTGGTGGCGAGCCAGCTCACTGCCGGTGGCGCTGTCACTGTTGAGGGCGAATCCAATTTGCGCCAGAATCAGTTTTTTTCGGGAGTCCTGTCCCAACTGGGCAGCAACGTGGTACTCAAACCAGCAGAGGAATTCATTCGCAAAGAATTCAAATTCGACGAAGTGAATCTAAAAACAGACTTGCTGGGGAATTTATTAAACGACTATTTGAATGTAAGTTATCGCTTTTCTGGCAGAAGAAATAACGCCGGATTCAGCAACGCCTCCCAACTGCAGGCATCGATTGACTCGGCCGCTTCAAACTGGGTTAAATACTTACATAACACACATATGTCCTTTGGGTCTTACATTGACCGCAATAATACAATTTTATTATTATTCAACATTGACCTTCTATACAAGCCTCAGGACACTAGAGCCGTTTTATTTTCTCGTGATGACCTGCAAGTCGTTCCTGGGCTCGGACTAAAGTTTAGCACCCCACTGCTAGACATAACCTGGGATATAGGTCTTGCACATTATAATGACTTTTTCATCACAGACAGCAGCCTGTTGCTCGAATGGTCGTTGAGCGACTTCCTTGGCCGCAGGCGCTTGGCCGCCTTTGAGCGCAGCGATGAAAAAGTCAGTGATGAAATCGTCCCATACGTCGAAGAGTAGACTTAGGTCTATAGCTGGACCAAGGCCTATATAGGAGCTAAAATTGATCATTCTTTGCCCCCTTTTCCGAAAATTTTTGCCTGCACTGTTGCAACTGCTCGGCATCAGCTATTTTCTGGCCTGGGTTTTAGTCCTTCCTGCGCCGCTACTGGCCCAAGAAGATGCACGGGACCAGACAGAGCAAGAAGAGCTGGCGCAGCAGGAAGCTGCCCAGGCGAGCGGGGTCAATGCTCCCAGCGACAACCCTGCGCCTTTTATCGGGATGCGAATCCGCGACGTCGTGTTTTTGGGATTGATCAACGTACGCGAACGCGATATTCGAGTTCTGCGCGACAACAATCTGGACAAGGAGCTAAACGACGATGTCATTAGCAACGTCATTATCGACACCTTCAACCTGGAGTATTTTTCCAACGTCGAACTGGCATATGAGAAGTTGTCGGCCAACACCTTGCGCCTGTATATAAATGTAGAAGAGAAAAAACAGGTCTCCAGCATTCAATTCCAGGGCCGCAGTTCTCTGCTCAGCCGCAGCAAACTTAAGGACACCATTCAACTACAAGAGCGCAAGAGTTTCTACGACGAAGCTGTGGTGCGTGCCGATGAACGCCGCATTGAGACGGCCTATTCTGACAAAGGGGCCCTCAACACCACGGTACACAGCAATGTTGTTGACGATTCCAAGCAGCCCAACGCCGTCATCGTGACTTTTTTTATCAATGAAGGAGAACGCCTGCGCATCGCCGGCGTGGAATTCGTCGGCAGCAGTTATTCGAGAAGCAAACTGTTTAGCGCCTCTGGCGTAGGGGGCGGGCCGCTCAACTACAAGGCAAACATCTTCTTTTTTCCCAAAGATTACGTGGCCCGCGACATTGAGGACGACAGCCAGATATACAAGGCGTTTTATCGCCAGGAAGGTTATCTGGACATGCGCATCATACGCGTTGAAGAAGTTCTCTTTCGCGTCAATCGCACGAAATCGCACATTTCTAAAAACAAAGTCGCCCAAACCAAGTTCCTCAAACTGGTCTATCATATAGACGAAGGACCACAGTATAAATACGATGGTGTAAAAATCAGCGGGAACAAGCTATTCAATAACGAGGAACTTGAACAGCTCTTTACCTTGAAAAAAGGCAGCCCTTTCAATCTATCCCAGTTTGAGGCCAGTATAGACGCCATACAACAAAAGTACATTTCACTGGGCTACGCCCAGACCCAGATTGTTCCACAAGAAAAGAGAGACTCAAGCAAACTTACCGTTGCCTACGATATTCAGATTCTCGAAAGTAAGGTGCGCAATCGACTTGAATCAATTGAGATTGAAGGCAATACTCTAACTAAGGACTATGTGATCCTGCGCGAGATTCCGCTTAAACCCGGCGACATTTTCAACGGTGCCGAGCTGCGGCGCGGCCTGCAAAACCTCTACTACACTCAATATTTTGAATCCGTGGAACCCGAAATTGTCCACGGTTCGGCACCCGGCTTGATCCGCATCATTTTGCACGTCAGTGAAGGCCAGACCATGAATGTCACAGCCGGTATGCGCATCAGTCCCTCTGATATTGAGGGATCCTTTCCCATCAGTGGCACCTTCCAACTCTCGGAAAATAACTTCCTCGGACGCGGTTATTCAATCGGTACGGGCCTGGAACTGAGTGTGAGCTCCCAAGAAGTGCATCTGAATTTTGGTAACCCGCGCATTTTCGGATCTAATTTTGGCATCGGTGCATTGCTGGGTTTCAACCACACCACCAGAACCCTTGTCGGACAGGACCTGGACGGCAATGGCGTACTTGATCCCTTTCTCAGCCAGGATGACTTTGCAAACGCCCCCCCCCCGCAGATATCGCAATACCTGACTGATTACGGCATGCGCAGCGAGACTAGCAGCCTCAGCCTGGGGCTAAATAGCAGTCTGATGTGGCGCATCCCCATTTTTAACCAATACAGTCGCCTTGAACTAAAAGATAGCTATAACACCAGCCTTAGCTATGTCGATTATGACAACGATGTCTTCCGCCCACTGAACGAGCGCACGCTCAAGAATTTTCAAAAATGGTTGTTCAGCGATACCTTGTTCTTTGGCTTGGGCTGGAGCACCACGGACCTGCCCTTAGAACCTAATCGAGGCTTTTCTTTGTCCCAAGGCTTCACCTTGGGCGGCCTAATGCCTTCCGATGAGAATATCTACTACCTGAAAAGCCGCAGTTCAATCGACTTCTATCTACCCATCATTGAGGCTAATGCCAGTCGCAGCGACTACGTGTTCCGCCTGATCTTTCACTTAGGAACTTCGTTTAACATTCTGCTGCAGCACCCCTGGAAGAACGAGACCCCAGACGCCCAGCGTTATGGCAGCTTTTTGCAACGCTACACCATGCTCAACCGCGGGAGTTGGTCTTACGATTACGGCCGGGCTTTCTGGAACAGTACGGCTGAAATTCGTTATCCACTAATCCCACGGATTTTGACTATCGACCTGTTCTTTGATGCCTTAATGCTATGGCGCGAGCTGAGCCAAATTGGCAATACCAGCCTGGAAGACTTCCGCTTCACGATTGGTTTCGGTCCGCGCCTGAGTATCCCGCAACTGCCGCTGGCCCTCTACATCACCAAGAACTTCCGCATCAAGGATGGCGGCATAGATGGCGACCCGGAACCGGAAAACTTGATTATGAATGACGGTTGGGCCTTCAGCTTTGTATTCAACGTTTCGTTCTAGCCCAAGTCCTTTGAGCTCTGCAGATTGATTAAAACCCGAAAAAATCTTAGAATAGCAACCAGGAGTTTGACATGTTGCGATATAGCCCTCTCGTGTTATTTGCCACGCTTCTTTTTATACCGCAAATACAGGCCCAGGAAATTACACGTGTAGCCCTGCTTGACTACAATAAGGTTCTACTTGAATTTCCGCAGCAAAGCCGTGATTTACAGCTAATTAAGGACTTAAAAGCCAAAGTTGCCGAGGAAATGGCTCGCCTAAAAGATCAGGTCATGCAACTGCAGGAGGATCTCACCGCAGCTGAGTCCAAAGGTGATGAAAGCCAGATCCGCCAATTGCAAAACGAGATTTCCAAACAGCGAGACTATGGACGTAAATATGTGGAGAGTAAAAACGAAGAGATTGAGGTGCTGCAGAAGAAGGCGGCTAATGGCCATCGCAACAGTGAAATGCAGCAGATACTTGCAGATATTCTCAGTCAGGTAGCCCGCGAGCAGGGGTACTCGATAATCCTGGATGTGAACACGCAAAATATAATCTGGTTTCATGCCTCCATTGATATCACAGAAGAAGTCATTCAGCTCCTGAAAAAGCGTCTGAGTGACTAAGGTGCGACCTTGGATATTGTGGTCTTGGGACTGGGGCGCTTTGGCCGTCTGTGGTCCAGTTGCATGGCCCGGCTGGGACAGGTGCGAGCCTATGATCCAAACGGCGGCTTTAATGGCGATACCCTGCCCTCAGGGGTCCAGCGCCTCGCAAACCGGGAGGCTTTACACCAAGCTCTTCAGGGCTGTGACGTCCTGTTTTTCTGCGTGCCTATTTCTTCTCTGCAAGATGCATTGACGGAACTGAACTCTGCCCTGTGCGCAAGGCTCCGGCTCTATTTGCGACACGAAGCCCCAACTTTATGGCTAATGGATACCTGCTCGGTCAAAGTCAGGCCAATGGCATGGCTGCGTGACACCTGCCGCAAAATACATGCCAACAGCGCGACAAAATCTAATTCAGCTTTCCGTTTATTGGGCTTACACCCCATGTTTGGTCCGGATTCAATAGGCGCCGGACCGAATTCTCCTGTCAACGATGGCCATGCCCGCGCGAATCTGCGATTGGTCCTTTGCCCCGACGAAATTGAGGCTGCCGAAGTTGAGCTCTGGGAACAGCGCTTTGCCCGTATGGGATTGACCGTCATAATCCTGAGCGCGGAGCAGCACGACCGAGAGGCCGCACACACCCAAGGTTTGACGCACTTGCTGGGCCGCGTGCTACAGATCCTGGATGTCCGTGAAAGCGCGATGGCCACGACTGGTTATCAAGTTTTGTGTCAACTGCGCGAACAAACATGCCACGACACCTGGCAATTGTTTATCGACCTTCAAAGGCAAAATAGTTATACTCCTGCAATGCGCCGCGAACTGCAAAAAGCGCTCGAAATTATTTATATGGCCCTGGAAGGAACAAATCATGGCAGAGATACACGCCAAAAAAATTGACGAAAAAAAATTTTCTAGCTTATTACAAAAAGATGTGATAATCAAAGGCGAGATCCACTTCCCCAAAAATGCCCTTATCAAGGGTAGAATACAAGGTTCGCTGGAATCCGAAGCCGAAATCATCGTCGATAAAAATGCCAAGATTCGCGGCAACATCCAGGCCAGCCGCCTGCAGATTCAAGGTAGTATCATTGGCAACATTTACTGTTCACAAGATGTCAAAATTGAGCACAGTGCCCGCATCACCGGAGATATTAGCACTCCGAACCTAAATATTGAACCTGGGAGCTTCTTTGAGGGCCGCAGTATTATGAGCAGCAGGCTCAGGGATCTCAGCTAAAAGCTGGAAAGAAATGTTGCGAGTCAGTTCCTACACCTTTGGTTGCAAATTGAATCAAAGTGAAACCGAGTCTGCGCTGGCCATACTCAGCCGATCCGGTTACGAGGTAGTGCCATGGGAGGCTGGCGCCGACCTTTATCTGCTCAATACCTGTACGGTCACGACAAAAGGCGAACAGAAGGCCCGGCGTTTAATTCGCCAATTGCAGCAGCTCTGGCCCCGGGCCGCAATACTAGCTGCGGGCTGTTACGCAATACTTGAGCGCGAAAAACTGGAGTCTTTGGGCGAGCGTGTGTGCGCCCTCCCCGATCAGCCGGCAGGGCTCTGCCAACTGCTGGCGGCCAACCCCGTAGCCAGTAGCGACGAACTGTTGGAGTTGATGCGCCGTGGTATCCGCAGCCAAATGGAAGCTGGCGGCCGCCGGCTTCAAGCCGGTGTCGCCCGCCAGACAGACTTCCCCGACGCTTTGCTGCGTGGCAAAACCAGCCCGGCGCGCCCTGTCCTGCCGGCACCGGCAACCCTAGAACTCAGCCACAATGCCAGTAAAATTCCGGCCCCAAAAGCAACAAAGCAACGGCAGCGATACTTTCTAAAAATTCAAGATGGCTGCAATCGCAGCTGTAGTTTCTGTCGCATCCGCATTGCGCGCGGGCCCTCGCGCTCGCTCCAGCTGCCACTGCTGGTAGAGCAATTGCAGCAATTAGAAGCCAACGGTTACGCCGAAGCGGTCATTACAGGGGTGCACATAAACTCTTATTATTATTGCGATGAGGCTTCCGGCCGCACATACTTTTTGGGAGAGCTGTTGCAAGAATTACTGCGCCAAACCCACAATATTCGCCTGCGGCTTTCCTCCCTTGAGCCGGAGGGACTGGGGAGCGAGCGCAGCCAACAATTACTGCGTGCACTATCCTCGCTGCGCATCTGCCCGCACTTCCACATTTCCCTGCAGTCTGGCTCAGAGCACATCCTGCGCCAGATGCGGCGAGGCTACACCGCCGCCCAACAGTTGCACTACATCGACAAGCTCAAAGCACTGCGCCCCCAAGCTTTTTTCTCTTGCGATGTGATTGTGGGTTTCCCTGGGGAACGCGAGGAAGACTTTGAGGCCACCTGCCAGCTGCTTTGCGCTAAAGAGTTTGCCGCCGTCCATGGATTTAGCTACTCACCGCGCCCCGGCACCGATGCGTTTGCCATGCCTAAACTGCAAGATAGCATTGTCAAACAGCGGATGCAGCGCCTGCAAACGCTGGCCGTAGAATTGCGGCAGAATTACCTGCAGCGCTGCCTGGGCCAAGAAGCCCAGGTACTGCTCGAAGAACAGTGCGGCGACTATTGGCTGGGTTATAGCGAAAATTATATACGCACTCGCGTCACAGCAGGCGAGACCATGTTTGCCGGCAAGCTACTGAGCGTGCGCCTACAAGCGCCCGACAGACAAAATACCCCAGACATTCTGCCCGATGCCAGTGCGGATAGTCGACAAATCCGGCCTGTTGTGGCCAATGAAGATTGCGAACTGTTGCTTCAAGGCATACCCCTGTGAAGCAACAGGCCCCAAAGAGTGTGGCACAACCGGCAAAAGTACACCAGCCTGTGCTGGCCAATGATGTCGCGGCCCTCTGGCAAGCCTATTTCCACCCCGAACGCGACCAGAAACCCTTACAAAAATCAAGAGGCCAAAGCCACCTAAAGAGCAAATACCCACCCATACGCCCCGATCTCGCCCAAAATGCCTCGTCTCGCCTGCTTTACGTCGACGCGACTCTAGGAGAAGCGGGCCATGCCCGCCTGCTGCTGTCTCAACAGCCCCAGGCCCATTTATTCGGCATTGACGCCGACGCGCAAATGTTGGAGCGCGCCCGTTATTTTTTATCTGCAGCATTGGGAGAGGAACAATGCCGCCAGCGCTGCCAGTTCTTCCGCCAGCGCTTTCTCGACTACTTTAGTTCCGCTGCGCCCTCCGCCTCGTCACGCGCTCTGCAGGGCGACCAAACGCAAACCGGGCCGCAAGCAGACCTAATTTTTTTTGATCTAGGTATTTCATTGTTTCATTATGGCGCTGAAGCCGCACGCGGTTTCAGCTTTCGGCCAGAAAACCCGGATGAAATTCTGGATATGCGCCTGGCCCCAGACTCTGGCGGCGCTAGCGCCGCAGATCTAGTCCAAGACTTAAACGAAACTGAATTGGCAGATATTTTTTGGCGCTACGCCGAGCTGCACAATTCCCGGCGCCTGGCGAGGATTATTGTCAAAAAACGCACTGAGCTAGAGCTACAGAAAGCCCAAGTCTTGGCTGACTTACTGTGGCAAATCACTCCGGCCAAGGAGCGCAACAAAAGTAAAATCCATCCCGCGACTCAAGTATTCCAGGCCCTGCGCATCGCCGTGAACGACGAATTGGGCCAACTTGAAAATGGCTTGCCAGCAGCCCTAGAACAACTGCGCCCCTACGGCCTGCTAGCCGTAATAACTTTTCACTCGCTGGAAGACCGCTTGGTCAAGCAAATGTTTCGCGCCTGGCGAGGAGAGGGGCGAGTGCAATGGATTTACAAAAAAGCCATACAGGCCCCTTATGACAGCCCGCTGGCCTCAGAACGCAGCGCCAGGCTCCGCGTCGTAAGGCGAATGACTTAAAATGCGTGTAAGTACTCCTCAAAAACAGTCTCAAATATCAAGGCAGTAGCGACAAAACCATACATACAGGGCTAATGATTATGACTGGCGCGCATAACTTTATTCTTCGTGTCATTCATGTGAAACTCAAAATTGCGAATCAAGTCGCCCAGATTGGGATTTTTAATGGCCTCCAACAAACTCTGGTGATTACGTGCAACTTCTTTGGCTGGAACTTTATAGTAAGATTCCTTGATCTCCTCATGCATAAATTGCTCCAAATTGTGGAACAAGTCTATAATCAAGCCATTCTGCGGGTAATACAAAATACACTGGTGAAACTGAAAATCTTCTCGTTCCAAGGCCGCAAAATCAGCTTTTGACGCCGACTCAAACATGGATTTCACGGTCTGGGTCAATTCCCCCAGAGTTTTCTCTATATTCTGAATATATTCTTGGGAAAACGTGCTGTGATCGCGATGTAAATCCCTGTGAAATTGCAGCAGAGCATAGAGCTCAATACTCGCCCTGAGATCAATCATCTCCTGGCGATCCTGCCCGTTTAATAAAGAAGCAAATAAAGCCAGTTTACCATATACATTGGTCTGCTCCAGGTAAGAACCTGAGCCGGCAGTTGAGCGCACTAAGCCCAGAGCATTCAAAGTCTTAATTGCCTCGCGGACACTCGAACGCCCGACGTTGAGCTCTTCTGATATCTCTTTTTCTGTAGGTAATTTACTTCCCAGAGGTAACGCCTGAGCCGCCAGGCGGCGAATTATCTGATTCAAGACCTGTTCAGCCAGGGTTACATTGCGTTTGTCTGCCCGATTTTTCATTATTTGTAGCTATCTTTACCCAGTATTTAATATAGCAATAATTGTATCTGCAATTTAACATACTAACAGTTCAATTTCTATTTGAGATAAGATTATTGCAAATTTGCCCTTTAAGTCCGATGAATATCTCTTAAGCAAGGGTGAAGTATAATAATAAATTATTTTCAGTAAATTAATAGTAAAATTTCAAAAAAGTATTTGACAATCGAAATATTTCGTGTTTTAATCTTAAATATAAGACATTTGTACCAGCTCAATGATAGTTTTATACGTTGGTAAGCTTTATTAATGGCTCATCTGGAGTTCATGTGGAGGTTGATATGAACAAAAAATCAAAGTTGTCAGGGATTTTGCTGGCAATATTAATTGGAATCACTGCCAGCACGAATTTAAGCGCGGCGGGCGACGCGGGAGGGAGTCAATATATCATTGGAGTTCCAACCCATTCTTTTGCGGATAAATGGCAGACATATTTATACGATGCGATTCGCGCCTTTGACGCCGAACATTCAGATGTCATCTTTAAGCTGACGGATGCCAACCTTGATCCCAAACGCCAACTCAACGACGTAGACAACTTTATTGTAGAGGGCGTCAATGCTTTATTATTAATCCCTACCGACCCGGACATCGTACTGGTCATCGGACAGAAGACCCAAAAAGCCGGAATTCCACTGGTCCTGGCAAATCGTCTGGGCACGGATGAAAGCATGCAATATGTGAATACCTATGTCGGTTCTCGCGAAGAAGATGCCGGTATCATCCAGGCCGATCAAACGGCCGAGTTGCTCGGTGGAGCCGCGGGAAAAATTGGCATTCTGATGGGACCAATCGGACAGGCGGCGCAAATTGGCCGAACTAAAGGCATTGAAGAAACCATCAACCAAAAATATCCCAACTTGACAATAATTGCCCAACAGACAGGCCAATGGGATCGCGCCAAGGGACTCGCTGTAGCCCAGGACTGGTTTCAGGCTCATCCAGATATGAACGTAATTTTGGCCAACAATGACGAAATGGCTATTGGCGCTGTTTTGGCCGCACAGAAAGCGGGAAAGGGTGATGATGACATAATCATTGGCGGTATCGACGCAACGCCAGATGCCTTAGAATATTTGGGTCAAGGTCTGGACTTTTCGGTCTTTCAAAATGCGGTGGCCCAAGGCCGCGGCGCGGCCGAAGCCGCTTACAAATGGGCCAAAGGCGAGAAGGCAGAAGCGAGGATTTGGGTTCCATTTGAGCTAGTTACCGAGGAAAATGCTTCCGACTATAAACAGGATTAATAGCGCCTAGAGAAGCTTGGGTAAAATTAGATAAAATTTGGAGCAATCGGCGAACTGGAGTCCCGACTCTCCGATTGCCCCTCTTTGCATATCTGACCTCAAAGCAAAGTTGCCGGCCCGCGATCGCCCTGGACCGAAGCTCATTTGGCTGTTCGTCCTTGTGACAAAGAGAAACAATATGTCTGACAATGTTCTTGAAATAAAAAATGTCTCCAAGACTTTCCCCGGCGTATTGGCCTTACAAAATATCGACTTCACAGTGAAGAAAGGTTCAGTTCATGCCCTGATGGGGGAAAATGGGGCCGGAAAATCGACACTAGTCAAGACTCTGTACGGTATCTACAACCCGGATCCCGGTGGCACCATGCTCCTGGATGGCCGGGCCTACCGACCGCAAAGTCCTTTAGACGCACTAAAACGCGGCGTGGCAATTGTTCCGCAGGAAGTCAGCCCGGTGCCCAACATTACCATGACCGCAAACTTGTACTTGGGCCGCGAGTTTTTGAGTCACGGTATTTTTCTCGACAAGAAAAACATGCGCTTGACAACCCGGCGCATACTCCAAGAACTAGGCATTCCCGAAATGGCCGAAAATGCCGCTGTCAACATGAGTGAAGTCTCAGTGGCACAGGCCCAGTTGCTCTCCCTCGCGACAGCTGTGACTTACAACGCCAAACTGATCATCCTGGACGAACCGACCACGGCACTGACCGAAGCCGAGGTCGAGCGCTTGTATCGCATTGTAAAAACAGTAAATAAACGTGGTGTCTCTTTTATATATATTTCTCACAAGCTCGATGAGATTTTTAACATTGCCGACGAAGTCACTGTGTTTCGCGATGGCGAAGTCGTGGGTACGCGCGACGTCGCAAACATCACAAAAGAGGAAATGATACGCATGATGGTCGGGCGAGAAGTCAAAGATTTCTTTAACAAGACCACGGAACCACAAAAAGAAGTGACCTTTCAAGTCAAGAACCTTTGCCGCAAGGACAGATTTAATGATATCAGCTTCCAGTTGCGCAAGGGTGAAATTTTAGGTGTCGCCGGTTTAATGGGAGCGGGCCGCAGCGAAGTCATGGAAGCCATATTTGGCTATGTGCCGGCAGACCAAGGCACAATTACGATTAATGGCAAGGAACGAGCCCCGTTCCAGAATCCGATTGAAGCCATACAAGCCGGTATAGGCATTATTACCGAAGATCGCAAACTCACCGGCTGTTTTCTCAATATGAGTGTAAGCGACAATATTGCACTGCCAGATTTAAATAAGTTTATAAAGAAAGGCAGTCACTTGTTAAATTTTCGCGAGATAAAACGCCAAGCCACCAAATTTTGTAAATCTCTACGCATAAAAACTCCGAATTTGGGCACAATAATGAACAATCTGTCCGGCGGCAACCAGCAAAAAGCCCTGATTGCCCGCTGGTTACTCCTCGACCCCGCCATTTTGATTATGGACGAGCCGACCAAAGGCATTGATGTCGGGGCCAAACATGAAATCTATAGCATCATGGAAGAACTCGTTAGCGAGGGGAAGTCGATCATTATGGTTTCTTCCGACATGCTGGAACTCCTTTCAATGAGTGACCGGATTCTAGTCTTGCACGACGGCAAGTCCTCTGGGGCATTACCTCGCGCCTATGCCAGCCAGGAAAGTGTGTTGCGCATGGCGACTGGCGAGCGCGTGCGCGATGTCTTAAAAAATAGATGCTGAATCTCGTTCTTTAAAAAGAGAGGTGTAAAAAATAATGAACTCTGTCTTAAAAATCTTGCGCAGCAATTTTTTTAATAAATTTGGAATGTTGGTTATTTTGCTTCTACTCGTCTTGTTCATGGGAGCAATGTCTGGCGGTCGTTTTTTTCGCTTGCAGAATCTGCTCAATATCTTGGAACAGGTCACCCCCATTGGCATTATCGCAATTGGGGTAACCTTTGTCATCATCACGGGTGGCATTGATCTTTCGCTCGGATCGGTCATTGCCCTTTCAGGCATTGTCGGCGCCCAAGTCGCCAGCGGTCACGGGACGGCCATGGGGCTCCTCGGTATTCTAGTCGCGGTTCTGGTCGGTCTGCTATGTGGTTTAATCAATGGCTCAATCGTCGCTTACGGCAAGATTCCACCATTTATCGTAAGCCTGGGCATGATGACGGCCGCACGCGGCATGGCTGCCGTGGTTTCCAATGGGCGGCCCGTCGGTGAACTCCCCTCCTCAATGACCTGGTTAGGCATTAATTCTGTCCTGGGCATTCCCGGCGTCGTCTACGTTTACCTGGCTTTTGCCCTTATCGCCTTTATTCTTCTTGACAAAATGCGTTATGGACGCCATATCATCGCCATTGGCGGCAATGAAAACGCCGCGCGCATCTGTGGTGTCCGCGTGGAAAAGTGTTTGGTTCTGACTTATATGTTTGCCGGTATCGCTGCGGGTATCAGTGGTAATATTCTAGTTTCCACCACTATGGCTGCCAATCCGACGTATGGAGTAATGTATGAACTGGATGCCATCGCCTCCACAGTCATAGGTGGGACCTCTTTGAGCGGCGGCAAAGGATCAGTGGCCTTGTGCATTCTGGGAGCAATCATCGTAGGCGTCATTAACAATGGCCTAAACCTCCTCGGTGTCGACCCCTACTGGCAGCAAATCGTCAAAGGCCTTATCATAGTATTGGCCGTGTTTCTCGACCAGCTCAGGCGCAACCAGAAGGATTGATTTCAAGTTATCCCGTACCAATGTATAGAAAGGGCCCAGAAGTTTACAATGAGCTGACCCGGAGCCGCTTGAGGCAATGGCCTCGGCATAATGACACAAGAATTATCCACACCCCAATGAATGTTGGAAAAGTGAATTTTTTTAAGGAAATTTTGAAATATGAGTAAAATATTGAAATTCGGCATCATCGGTTTTGGGCGCATCGGCCGGGTGCATGCCCAATGCCTCTTGCACAAATTAGAAGGAGTTCAACTGACGGCAATTAGCGACCCGTTTCTAAAAGATCGGGACTGCTTGCAGGCGCGCGGAGCCAGTGCCGTCGCCACACACCTGGAAGCCCGCAAAATTATCGAAGACCCTACGATTGATGCCGTGCTCATCTGCTCTTCGACAGATACGCACGCGCAATACATCCAGCAAGCCGCAGCCGCGGGCAAGCACATCTTCTGCGAAAAGCCAATCGACTTCGACACGGCACGCATCGGGGAGACACTGAGAGCGGTAGAAAATGCGGGGGTCAAACTGCAAATTGGCTTTAACCGCCGCTTTGATCACAACTTCGCCCAGCTCCGCCATGCTGTGACTTCAAAGAAAATTGGCGAACCGCAGCTTTTGAGAATCACCTCGCGCGACCCGTCACCGCCGCCAATTGACTACATCAAAGTCTCAGGCGGACTGTTTCTCGACATGATGATCCACGACTTCGACATGGCCCGGTTTCAGTTTGGCGAAGTGACCGCATTGCAGGCTTTGGGGACTTGCCTGCTCGCCCCTGAGATCGGCCGGGCCGGGGATATCGACACCGCCCTAGTGACCCTGCAATTTCGCAACGGGGCCTTGGGCGCGATCGACAACTCACGCCAGGCCGCGTACGGCTACGACCAGCGCATTGAAGTCTTTGGCTCCAAGGGAATGTCCTTGTGCGACAACGATTATTCCCACAACGTACGACATTTCAGCGCAGATGGCAGTGAAGGTGACACGCCCTTGCCATTTTTCCTCGAACGTTACCAGGCGGCCTACACCTCCGAGCTGCAATCCTTTGTTCGCGCCTTGCGCGAGGACAGCGCGGTGGAAGTCTCTGGCGTAGATGGCCTGCGCGCCACGGAGCTGGGGCTGGCAGCCAAAGAGTCGCTGGCAAACGGCGGTTCGCTGGTCCGCTTGTGATCATCACTGCGAAAAAAGTGAATCAAGAGAGTTAATTTACGGGATTTGATTTTGTACCTCAGGGGCCGAAACGTCATACGTTTGATAGCTGGTAGACAACAAAAAGATAGTGAAAGGAGTCAACATGAAACTGACGACAGCGCAAGCCTTGATCCGCTTTCTCGACGTGCAATATTTGCGTCTGGACGGCCGGGAATACAAGTTTGTCCACGGCGTGGCTGGAATCTTTGGACACGGCTGCGTATTGGGCATCGGCGAGGCTCTGGCCGAGTGTGAAAACAATTTAAAATTTTACCGCGTACAAAACGAGCAGGGCGGCGGTCACATGGCCATTGGCTTTGCCAAGCAGAATGAGCGCCGGCAAATTATGGCCTGTATCAGCTCCGTGGGCCCCGGGGCCATGAATATGGTCACGGCGGCGGCGACAGCCACCGCCAATCGCATCCCCGTGCTGTTCTTGCCCGGCGACATCTTTGCCAACCGCCAGCCCGATCCGGTACTGCAACAAGTCGAGCAGGAACACGATCATTCCATTTCATCCAACGATGCCTTCCGCGCCGTCAGTAAGTACTGGGACCGCATTAGCCGTCCGCAACAGCTAATGACGGCCTGTATCCACGCCGTGCGCATCCTCAGCGACCCGGCCCAGACCGGGGCGGTGACCTTGTCGCTGCCACAGGACGTGGCGGCCGAAGCCTGGAACTACCCAGAACATTTTTTCCAGAAACGCGTTCACGAAATCCAGCGACGTCCATTGTCCCCGCCCTGCAGCGGGAATCCGGGCATGGCCAGCCTGATCGCCGCCAAGATACGCGGCAAGAGCCGTCCGGCCCTGCTTATCGGTGGCGGCGTGCGCTATTCTTTTGCCACCAGCGAAGTCATCGCCCTGGCGGAGCAGTGCCAGATTCCCATTATGGAGACCCAGGCCGGCAAGGGGCAAGTGCCCTGGAATCACCCCCTAAACCTTGGGGCGGTCGGCACCACTGGCACCCTGGCAGCCAACCGCATCGCAAAAGATATCGACTGCCTGATCGCCGTGGGAACCCGGCTCAACGACTTCCACACCGCCTCGAAGTGGGCTTTTCGCTGCCCCGAACTGCAGGTAATTGGCATCAACGTCAACGCCATGGACGCGTACAAACTGGACGCCCTACCGGTACTGGCAGACGCAAAACTGGCCCTCGCCGAGCTCAGGCCGTTACTCCAGGGCTACCGCAGCGACCACCAAGCCATCGCCGCCGTCAAGGCCGAGTGGGACAGCGAAGTCGAGCGCCTTTACGGCTTGCACTACACGGGCGCATTGCGGGACGAATTCAGCAGCGACGCGGGCAGTGACAACGCCTTGGGTCAACTCATGCAATCACAAGTACTTGGCGTTATGCAAGAGCTTCTGCCCAAAGATGCCATCGCGATCTGTTCTGGCGGCAGCCTGCCTTCAGACCTGGAGCGCCTCTGGCGCTGCGAGGTCGCGGGCGGCTACCACCTGGAATACGCATATTCGTGCATGGGTTATGAAATTCCCGGCGGCATCGGGGCTCGCCTGGCCGTAGAGCAGGCCGAAGCACAACGGGAAGTCTGGGTCTTGATCGGCGATGGAACTTATTTGATGTATCATCAGGAGTTGCTCACGGCAGTCGCCGAAGGCATAAAAATTAACGTCATGCTGTTCGACAACGGCGGCTGGCAGTGCATCGACAACTTACAAACCTCACAAGGCATTCGCCGCTTTGGCTGTGAGCGCCGATTCCGCAGCGCGAGTGGCGAACTCGACGGCCCTTATTTGCCGGTGGATTTTGCACTCAATGCCCAGAGCTACGGTTGTTTGGGCCTGAATGCCAGCAACGAGGAAGAACTGCGGAGAGCCATTGTCCGAGCGAGATCCAGCCCACAGACAGCTGTTATAGTCGCCAAGTGTGTGGTCAAATCGATGACGGATGGTTACGAGACCTGGTGGAACGCCGGCACGCCCGAAGTTTCGCGCAATCCCAAGGTGGCGGCAGCCTGCCGCGACATGGAGCAGCACCGCCGCGAAGCCCGGCAATATTGAGCTGGCCTTGCACTTGACTTGCAAGCGGCCCAATTTTTACAGCATGCCAAAGAGAGGCGCAAATGGACAAAGACAACGTATTTTTCGGCATCGCACCAATCAACTGGTCCAACGACGACCTGCCGGACCTGGGTGGCGAGATTCCATTCGAACAGTGTATTTCAGAAATGGCCCTGGCGGGCTATGCCGGCTGTGAAGTCGGCAACAAATACCCCGTCGACCAGCCGGCGAAACTGCGAAAGATGCTTGAAATACGCGGCTTGCGCATCTGCAACCAGTGGTTCAGCATGTTTTTAACGAGCCGTAGCTTGCGGGAGAATATCCAGCTGCTACATCGCCAGGCCGCCTTCCTGCGCGAGATGGGAGCCAGAGTCATTGGCGCCTCGGAGCAGACAGGGAGCATACAAGGGCGAGACGTGCCGGTGTTTGGCGCACAGCGCCCCCGGCTGGATGCCGCGGCTTGGAAACAGTTGTGCCAGGGCTCAAATGAATTGGGTAAAATTGCCCGCGAAGAGTACGGCATTCGTTTTTGTTTCCACTACCACCTGGGAACCTGCGTCGAAAGTCAAGAGGAATTCGCTCGCTACCTGGACGCGACCCACCCGGACTACGTGTCCGCCCTGTTTGATTCGGGGCACGCTTGCGCGGCCCAGGCCGATGTCCTGGCCCTGCTGCAAAACGCCCAAAGCCGCCTAGGGCACGTCCACTTAAAGGATGTGCGCCCGGCCGTGCTGCGACAGACGCGAGAACAGGGCTTGAGTTTTCTGGAAGCCGTGCGCCGAGGTTTGTTTACCGTGCCAGGAGATGCCGGGAATATCGACTTTAAAACAATTTTTGCCGTTTTGCAAAACGCCGACTACCGGGGTTGGATTGTCGTCGAGGCGGAACAGGACCCGGCCCTCGCCAACCCGTTCGAATACGCCAAACAAGGCCGTGAATACATACGCCAACTCTGTGGGTTCTAGCCGCGCTCAAACTGCCAGCCCCTCAGTGGCAAAATCTGGAACGGGCCCAAAACAAAATTTATAGGAGACATAGCATGGTTAAATTGGCCATAGTCGGCCTGGGACGAATGGGCAAAAGTCACGCGGAAAATCTGCTGCAAACACCTGGTTGCCAGATTGTCGCGGCCTGCAGCGTGGTGCCGGCAGAACTCGAATGGGCGAAAGGGCACTTGCAGCTCAAAGGGGGCCAACTCTGGCACAATTATACCGAAATGTTAGAGAAGCAGGATTTCTCCGCCGTATTTCTGGCCAGTTCCAGCAATGTTCACGGCGAGCAGATCATCTTAGCCCTGCAGGCCGGCAAGCATGTATTCTGCGAAAAACCCCTGGGGACCTCAATCGCAGACTGCGAGAAAACGGCCAGAGTCATTGCCGAATATCAAGAGAAACAGATTTTCATGTTGGGCTTCGTGCGTCGTTTTGACCCCGCCTATGGCTATGCCAAGAAAAAAATTGAGCAAGGTTTGATCGGTGCGCCCTACATGGTGCGTTCACAAACCTCGGACCACAGCGACTCCGCTCCTTTTCAGTTAGCCTTCACAGCCACGTCCGGCGGGATTTTCCACGATATGAGTGTCCACGATATCGACCTGATGCGCTGGTACCTCGGTTCCGAAGCATTGAGCGTCCACGCGCGGGGCAGTAGTCTGGTTTTCCCGGAATTTGGCCAGATTGGCGACGCGGACAATGCCGTAGTCAGCTGTGAGTTTGAGGGCGGTAAAATGGGAATCCTGCAAGCCAACCGCAATGCCGCGCATGGCCACAATACCTGCGCAGAAATTTATGGCAGCAAAGGTATTTTGCGCATCGGTTTTCGGCCGACCTGCTGCGATGTAGAAATCCTTGACGCCCATGGTCAGCGCGGGGAATGTGTCTACACATTTTTTGACCGTTTTGCCGAAGCGTTTCGCCGGGAAGTACGCGAGTTTATTAGCTGCATCAACGAAAAGCGCAATTCTCCGATACGCTATCAGGATGGGATACAGGCGACTAGAATTGCCGAAGCTTGTACTCGCTCCATGAAAGAAAAACGCAGCGTCTGGCTATCTGAACTTTAGCGTTAAAATCAGCGCCGATTTTAACGCCAAACGCCTTAATGTAAGATAAACGTTGTTCCCAATAGCCCTGAACCTAGATGTTGGCGTAACGTATCCTATTTATAGACAAAAGCTTCTAAACTTTACCTTGACAACTTGAAATTTTTGCAATAATATGTCTGATAAATATGGAGTTCAAAAATGAGTGAAATTTAGAATGCTCTGAACAGGAGAAAACAATATGTCAAATTACAAAAGTCCATTGCACGAAACCGTAACTACGAGCGCCACGGATCTATGGAACGATAGCTGTTCGCAAGAAGAGCTGCGTTATGCTATTGAACATGGAGCCAGCGGAGCGACAAGTAACCCCAGTATTGTGACCGGAGTGTTAAAAAAAGAGTTATTGCTCTGGAAAGACCGCATCCTTGCATGGATTGCCGAGTCTCCCGCAGCCACAGAGGTAGACATTGCCTGGAAATTAAACGAAGAAATGGCTGTGGCCGGCGGCAGCCTGCTGCAACCGATTTTCGCGGCGACAAGGGGAAAAAAAGGTCGTATTAGCATACAAACGAACGGCCAATACTATCGCTCGGCCAAATTACTGACCGAGCAGGCCCTACATTTTGATACGCTGGCGGCAAATATCATGGTTAAAATACCCGCGACCCAGGCTGGGATCACGGCGATAGAAGAGTCGACTTACCGAGGCGTTAATATTAATGCCACAGTATGCTTTACCGTGGCACAGGCGCTAGCCGTGGCCGAAGCCGTGGAACGCGGCTTGAGACGCCGGGAGTCTGAAGGCAAGGAGAACGACCATTTAACTCCAGTCTGCACCATTATGGTGGGACGACTGGACGACTGGTTAAAAATCGTCACCGACAGGCAAGGTTTGGTTCCCAATCCTGAGATCCTTGAATGGGCGGGCGTAGCGGCCATGAAGCGGGCCTATGGCATCTATCGGGAACGCGGCTACCGCTGTCGCCTACTGGCGGCGGCCTATCGCAATCACTACCACTGGAGCGAATTCATTGGCGGCGATATTGTCCTGACCATTCCCCACAAGTGGCAACAACGTTTCAACCAGTCAAAAGTCCGGGTGGAAGAACGCATGAGTAAAGCTGTGGAACCCGCGATTGTGCGCGAGCTGCAGGATTTATACCCAGACTTTGTGCGCGCCTACGAGCCCGGCGGCATGAACGCAGAGGAATTCGACGACTTTGGCGCCACAAGGCGAACCCTGCGCACCTTTATCGCCGACTACAGCAAGCTGCTTTCCCTTGTGCGCGACTTTATGATCTCGGACCCCGACGCATAGCCGGCGATAAAGGATAAATCATGCTCATCCAACCCCGCATAAATGATGGACTAAATACTTACACGCAAGAATCTGACGCCAGTGGCATGCGCCAAAACTTTTCCCTCCTGCGCCTGCGCGCGGGAGACAGTTTTGTGCTGCGCGATATCCAGCGCGAGTCAGCGATATTACTGATCGAAGGCCACCTGCGCCTGCAGTGGCAAGGACGGACAGAAGAAATCCTGCGCCCCAATTGCTTTGATCACGCCCCCTGCTGCCTGCACGTCTCCAAAGGACAGGAAGTACGGCTCGAAAGTCTGGACGAGCCAAGTGAGGTAATCTTACAGCAAGCCACAAACCCCAAGGAATTTCCGGCCCGCTACTACCGCCCCCAAGACATCAAAGTAGAGGTCTTTGGCGCCGGACAATGGCACGACAGCGCGGTCCGTTCGGTTTGTACCATCTTTGACTACGACACGGCGCCATATTCCCAGATGGTACTCGGCGAAGTCATTAACCATCCGGGCCGCTGGTCCAGCTACCCCCCGCACTCGCATCGCCAGCCAGAAATTTATTACTACCGCTTTAACTACCCGCAGGGCTTTGGTTCAATCCACATCGGCGAACGGGCATATGCCATCCGCGACCGCAGTGCGGCCTTGATAGCGGGGGGCCAGGATCACCCGCAAACCTCAGCTCCTGGCTACGCCATGTATTTTTGCTGGATGATCCGCCACCTCCCCGGTGACCCCTGGCGTGAGCGCACAATCAACCCGCAGCACAATTGGCTAAATGAAAAAAGCGCAGTCATCTGGCCAGACAAATAGGAGCTTACAGCATGGAAGAAATCTGCAACTGGATGAATGGGGCCTACGTCCCCGGCGAGGCGGCACTAATACCTGTCGACAGCCCTTTGGATGGCCGCATATTGGGCAACATGAGGCTGGCCAGCAAGCAACAGCTCAATGCCGCGGTGAGGAGCGCGGCAAAAGCCCAGGAAGACTGGAGCGGCCACACCCTCAAGAGTCGCGCTCAAGTGATGTATAATTATCGCGCGCTCTTGCAACAGCAGCGCGACGAACTGGCAGCGCTATGCCACAAGGAAAACGGAAAGTCCATGGCGGAAGCCCAGGCCGGCGTCGACCGCGCACTTGAACTGGCAGAGTTTGCCGCGTCCACGCCAAATTGGCTTACGGGCCGCATCCAGATGGTCAGCCGCGGTGTCGAATGCCGCGATGAGTTTGTCCCCGTGGGCGTATGCAGCTCGATAGCGCCGTTTAACTTTCCGCTCATGGTGCCGCACTGGACAATGCCTTTAGTTCTGGTCTTGGGTAATGCCATGATACTCAAGCCCTCTGAAATGACGCCGCTGTGTGCGCTAAAAGCCGCGGAACTTTTGCAAAAGGCCGGCTTGCCCGATGGCTTGCTACAAGTAATCAACGGGGCCAAAGACATTGTCGAAGGCATTTGCGATCATCCGGGCATTGCCGCCGTGTCTTTTGTCGGTTCGACTCCCGTGGCTGAAGTGGTCTACCGACGCTGCGCGCAAAACCTCAAGCGCGTAGCCAGCTTTGGCGGCGCCAAGAACCACATCGTTCTGTTGCCCGATGCCGATCCCGACATGGTGGTGCGCGACATTTTAGCCTCGGCGACGGGCATGGGTGGCCAACGCTGTATGGCGGCTTCCGTCTTGCTCGCTGTGGGCGATACGCACAAGCACATAGATATGCTGATTGCAGCGGCGCAAAACCAACTGGCCGGCAAGGACTTGCCGCCGTTAATCTCGCAGACGGCGGTGGCCAGGATTGGAGCTTACCTAGACAAAGTGAGCTCTGCGGGGGCAAATGTCGTTGTAGATGGGCGCAAGGCAGACAAACCTGAACAAGGCTACTACATGGGCACATCAATTATTGATTATCGGGGAACCGGCGCCCAGATGCCCAGCGAAGAAATCTTTGGCCCGACTTTGGAAATCATCGGAGCAAAGAACATCCACGAAGCCGCGGAACTCCAGCGACGTTCTCCCTACGGCAACGCCGCCGCCATTTTCACCCAGAATGGTCGCAGCGCGGCAGAACTGCTACGGCAATTGGAAGCCGGCATGTTGGGGCTAAATGTCGGCGTGCCGGTACCGCGCGACCCATTTGCCTTTGGCGGCATTAAAGCCTCGCGTTTTGGCACGGCTGACATTACCGGCCCAGAGTCATTGCCGTTGTGGACCATCCACCGCAAGATTAGCACCAAGTGGAACGCCGAAAATAAAGTCGACTGGATGAGCTAGCATACACCGGCAAGCGTCAAAGCCCCCAATTATTGAAATGGCTACAAGCCTTTTTACTGCTCAGATACGGCTGGACTTTCCCAATTCTAGGCATTAGAATTACGGCGAGCAAGAGCTGAAAATAGGAGAATCAACAATGAACGCCTCCCCCCGCAGTCCCGTCAGCACAGACGCCCCTGAGAGTACAGCCGCCGAGCCCGATGCCGAAAAAATTCTGCAGGAAGAAATTGATTCTTACCAGAAAGAACAAGGGGCTATGGATGACATACTGGCCAAGATAGGGGGTGTGCAGAGCCGCAAGAAGGAACGAGTCATTAACGTCCTGATTTTGTTCGTTATAATCGCTGTGTTCGTAGTCGATATTGTATTTGAATTATTTGACCCCATTTATGCGGTCGAGTTTGGAATCCTGCTGATAAGCGTGAAAATAATTATGCTCATTAGCAGCCTGAGCCGCATGAGCCACTTTAATTTCTGGGTTCTGCATTCCATTGAACAACGCCTAAATACCGTCAGCCGGCGCATTGAGGGCATGGAAAAACAATTGCAGCGAAATAATGACCGAAATTAACGACTTTTTCTTAAAAACCGCGGATAACTCAAAATAAAAATCCACATAAAAATCTAGGGCTTACGTTAGGAAACACCCTAGATCTTTCTATGCAACAATGACAAAAAGTGCGGAGCTTAACCCTGCTGTTTGCTTTCCAGCTCAGCGCCTTTTTCCTTGGCATCAAAGTCACGCACCGTCTTGAAGATCAGCGGAGAGAGCGCCAAGAGCGCGATCAGGTTGGGAAAAGCCATCAAGCCATTAAAGGTATCGGCAATCAGCCAGACCACATCCAACCTGGATATACCACCGACAAAACATACCACGACCCAGAGTATCTGAAAAAATAAAATAAATTTTGTATGACCAATGATATATTCCCAGCATTTAGAGCCGTAATAGTACCAGGATATGTTGGTAGAAAAGGCAAAAAACGTGAGGGAAATCGCGACAACGACACTGCCAAACGGGATCGCCTTGTCAAAAGACTTTTGGGTCAATATGTCGCCAGTGTAGTCTGTCTGTAACATCCCACCTTCGCCACCAAAGTTCAAATAGCCCGACATAATGCAGACCAAAGCCGTCATGCTGCAAATAATCAGAGTATCAATCAGGGGTTCAAGCGCCGCCAGAAGGCCCTGTTTTACCGGATCATTGGTCGAAGAGGCGGCATGAGCCATTGGGGCCGAGCCAAGGCCGGCTTCGCTGGAAAATACTCCGCGGGCGAGACCGTAGCGAATGACGCCGCCAAACAGGCCGCCGACAACGGAGGAGCCATCAAAGGCGTGGCTGAAAATCAGACCGAAGGCAGCGGGAATATGACTCGCGTGAGAAAATAAAACAATTAGAGCGGCAACGACATAAATAATGGCCATTATCGGCACCAAAAACTCGGCGACTCGGGCAATTCGCTTGATGCCGCCGATGATCACAGCCCCGATCAAGATGGCCACAACAATGGCGCAAAAATACTTGTCAAAGGAAAAAGCGGATTCCAGGTTGGCGGTAATGGCATTGATTTGCGTCAAATTGCCAATGCCAAAACAGGCGATGCCGCCAAACAACGCAAATAGCCAGCCAAACCATTTCCAGTTGCCGCCGTACTGACTTTCCATACCCCTGCTGCAATAATACATCGGCCCGCCGGCGCGCTCTCCCCTATCATTCGTAATGCGGAACTTTACCGCCAAAACCGCCTCGGAAAATTTCGTGGCACCGCCCAAGATGGCCAGCAGCCACATCCAGAATACCGCACCGGGACCTCCCATAGCGACAGCCGTGGCCACACCCACGATGTTGCCCGTTCCCACCGTGGCAGACATAGCCGCCATCAGGGCCGCGAACGGGCTGACGTCGCCAGCCTGATCGCCTTTGTCCCTCATCGTGCGGAAGGTTTTGCCGAGTTTGCGGTACTGAATCAGTTTAGTGCCAATACTCAGGAACAGTGCCCCGCCCACGAGCAGCACGAGCATCACCGGACCCCAGACAAAACCGTCAAACACGGTAAAGAAATCTAAGATAAATTTCATAATGAACTCCTTATTTAAAATTGTACAATTTAGAGATAATCTCTAGAAGCTTCTTAAAATATTTATAATTTAGTTTTTACAAAATTTCAACCATATTTTCAAAATACTTTAATTATTATAGATATTTTTTGATATATAAGTGGCTGGAGGAGTTGGAAGATCCTGACTTTGTCGCAAATTATTTTGCCGGCGCCAGAGGATGGTTGATGTCGGCAAGGGAACCACGAAAGGCACGAAGACTGCGAAATGTCACGAAATCTAGACGGGGGAGCTGCGGGAGGCTCCACACAAGGCCGCCGCAACTTTGAATTATTTTTGCGCAAACGGGCTTAAACAAATTTTTCAGATTTTTTAGCAAAATTATTACTTTTAATCAATGTATGACATATAGTGGATTTATCATGAAGTTTCGTGTACGGATATGTCTTGATGATAAAAAAGAGATGAGTATTGGTTTAAAATACGTTTTTTGCACCCGTTTGCCACAGCGGCAATTTTTAGAAATAACTCTGGGAATAATTTCTGAGTTGTTTGTTTAGGGTTTATGTCGTCTATATTTTGCATTTAATTTTGAGGAATTTCACAATGAAGAAAAATTTTTTTCTAAATACCGATATATATATATATATATCAATTCTAGTGGCCGGGTTAATATTCTCTTGCCAGGTCGAAAATTTTGACGATCCTAAGCCGACTCACTTGTCGGAGTTCATGAACGGTTTCCCAAATTCTTTACTGATTGGTCTTGGCGATCAAGTTACTACGGCCGATGACGATTTTAAAAAGAAGGTTTTAGAAAAAGTTGAAGCAAAAGCCAAGTATAAGGCAGAACAGGCAGTTCAAGATGGTAAATTATCAAAAGACGACCAGGCCACTTTTACAGAAAAATTTAAGCCGCATATTTTAGATTTAGTTTATAATGGTGAGGAGCCTAAACCCAAAGAAGGAACAATCACAATTTCCGCCCGCAACATGAGGACCCTGACCAGTTATGACTGGGCGCGAGAAAAAACCATTAAACTGGAAATCACGTATAATCAAGAAACTGATCCAATGGTCTACACACGTAAACTTTGGGCTATTGTGGAGATTGCGGCTAAAGAGAATGCAGAGAAGGCCAAAGTTCTGGGCCTCAATATCCAAGGCAAGGCTTCAGATGATGAAGAACTGGTTAAAGATAAGATAGCCGAAGCTTTGAATAAACTTAATTATATCTCTGGGCTTAAGGCTGCAGATGTTGAAATTGATAAGCCGAAGACAGGGGAAAAGACTGCGGCTATAACGGTCGAAAGTGTTATAATTAACGTAAATTATGACGAAGTTGAAGCTTAGCTGTTTCTAATCCCATTACGGCTTTAACTAAGGCTCCCCTTCGGGGGAGCCTTTTTGCGTCTTCAAGCGGGAGGTTTTCAGGCCGATGGGCATTTTAGAATTTTTAGAATTTTCGTGTTGTTTTGTATTTTTTTAGTGTTTTTCGTGGTTACTGGGCCAGGGATTCACAGTGGGATTCTTCTGGGAGGTACTGAGCGCCCGCAGGCGTTCGGGAAGAGCCGGGTGACTGTAGTAAAGAGCCGCATAGGCGGGATGGGGGGCCGGGTTGCTCAGGTTTTCGCGGTGCAGGGTTTGCAGCGCTCCGGCCAGAGCCTGTGACCCTTTCATGGCGGCGACCGCATAGGCATCGGCCTCAAATTCGTGCTTGCGTGAGAAATGGCTGCTCAAACGTTGCCACGCCAGGTTCAGGGGTGAGGCCAGGATCAGACCGACGAAGAGCAGCACGGCGGGGCTGGGGCCCGTGCCCGGATTGAGACCTGGATTGAAGCTAAAGCCAAAGCTGCGAAACAGCTCGCTCCATTGCGCGAGAAAATAGAGGCCGATAAAGCCCAGAAAGAGGCCCAATAGGCTTTGCAACAACATTTTGGGAATGTGCTTTTTCTGGCAATGGCCGATCTCGTGGGCCAGTACGGCGGCCAGTTGCTCTGGGTTTAGTTCGTCGAGCAAGGTGTCAAACAGGACGATGCGGCGGTTGCGCCCAAAGCCGGTGAAATAGGCATTGCTGTGGCGCGAACGCTTGCTGCCATCCATGACAAATAGCCCCTTTGCCGCAAAATGGCATTGTTGCAAGAGTTGCTCCAGTTGTCGTTTTACTCGACCTTCTGCGCCGGCTTCCGTCAGGGGGCGAAAGCGGTTAAATAGCGGGGCAATGAAGATGGGATAGAGCCAAAGCAGTAGGACCTGGCAAGCCGTCAGGCCGAGAAAGCCCCAGAGCCACCACCAGCGCAGGTTTTGCATCAAGAAGAACAGGCCGAGCAATACGGGCAGGCCGAGCAGCAGACTCAGTATGGCCGCTTTTAGCAGATCCTTGGCGTAGTCTTTGGGCTTCATGCAGTTAAAACCGAAGCGCTCTTCGATAATAAAGCGACGATAAAGGTTCCAGGGCAGTCTAAAGGCAAACTGTGTCAGCTGCAGCACCACGACAAAGGCGATGTCGCGCAACAGGGGGTAGGCGCCGATATGGTTTTCCAGTTGCAGGTATAGCCAGGGGCCCAGGCGCACGGCTAAGAAAATCAGGAGTAGCGCGGAGCCCAGGGACGAACGGCACATAGCCTGCAGTTGCAAGGCCTTTTGGTAGCTGTAACGTTGTTGTGTGTCGCTAGACGCCGGGGTACCACGAAACCATTTCTCCAGGGCATGTAGGTTCAGAATCTGCAGATTTAACTCATAAAATGCGGCTGCCAGCAGTAGCAGGAGAGACAAAGTCAGCAACATCGCGTTCTCCAGTAAACAAAAGGGATATACTTGGCTAATTGACGGTGGGCCAAAGGCCAATTGGTTTGGGGCTAGCTTTTTTTATAGCTTTTATAATTCCAGGTTATAATTCAGGGCCGCTAGGTCTTAGTCTCCCGATCTGCTAAATTTGTTGCAATGCCGTCCCAGACCCCTATTGGCCTCCCTATGCCCCCCCCTATGGCCCCTATGGAAAGACTTATGGGAAGCTGCGTTCCCGCCGAGGGGCGGCGCCCTTCTTGCTTTGCACATAGCCGTAGGGTAAAAGGTCGCGTAGGGAGCGGCGCAAACGCCGCGCCAGACTGCCTTTGAGCCCTGCGGCGGGCATTTCGCTCAATAGGGCTACTTGTTCTGGCGGGCTGATAAATACTTCGCGCTGTAAGTCATGGATCTGGGCGACGGCGTTGCGCAGCAGTTCATATTGCTCCGCGGGGCCCAGGCCGCTGAAGCAACGTAACAAACTGAAACGCAACCAGCGCAACAAATAATTGGTCGTGATCTGCTGCTGTTTTTCCTTGGGCCACTGCGCGATTTGACACTGAATATAGCTAAGGCTGAACAGTATGGAATATACTTTGCGCAGAAGGAACTCCGGGTTGTGGTTGCGCCAGGTGCCGGCGCTGGAAAAGTTGCGCCAGTACTTGGCCGCGCCCATGTGCCCAATTCGCTGCGCTCCCTCTGTGAGGAAAAAGCCCTGCAAGTCATCTGTGGCGGCATACAGAGGTAATTGTGGCAGTCTGGGCGCAATCTGGCAACGCAGCGCACTGCGCACGAAGATGCCGCAGTCGGGCATGGAAAAAACTCCGTGGAGATATTTTAGGGTCAGAGAATCCTCGTACAGCTGCCGCTTGTGTTTATGAAAGTACTTTCGACTTTTCAGGACCTGCTGTGTCGTCAGAACGATATCGCAGTCGTGCTTTTGGGCGAACTGGCACATGGAGCTCAGGTAATCCGGCGCGAGCTGATCATCGCTGTCTAGCACAGCGCTGTACTCGGCCGTTTCCGCAGCTGTATAGCGGTTGACAATGCCGTACTGGCCAGCGTTTTGCTGCTGCGTGAAGTGGATGCGTGAATCTTTTTGCGCGTAGCGGCGGCAAATGTCCGCGGAGGCATCCTGGCTGCCGTCATCCACAATTTGTAGTTCCCAGTGGGGCTCGTCCTGTTTGAGCACGGATTCTATGCCGGCGGCTACATAAGCGGCGCTGTTGTATACGGGCATTACAATGCGGACTTTAGGGGCAGTCATTGACATTTGTCTTCCGGAAAATCCTGGCCCTTTACAGATTAATGATGCGGCCGCCCCCTTGAGCGGAGCGCTGAATGCCTTCAATTATGGCCAGGTTGTCCAGAATATCGGGGCCATTGACCAGAGCTGCTTCAGTGCCGGCGTCCTGACTCTCGCCGCGCAGCCGGGCGGCGATGGCGGCGTAAAGGTTTTGATGGCCGAAGCCGTAGACGGAATCGGTGTCGTAGCTGCCGAATTCGAGCCGCGCGGCATCCATGCCCGCCACCTGCCAGTTCTCGACTTTATTCATGGCGGTGCCGCCAATTTTGACACTGCCTTTTTCGCCCAGCACTAAAACCGAGCCTTCCAGGTTCCTGGGGTAGGTCAAGATGCTCATATTGATGCTGGCGATGATATTTTGGGGACTGCCAGCCGTGCCCCATTCCATAAAGGCCATTCCGCAGTCTTCGGTTTCAATGTCGCGGGCCATCGTGCGCAACTGGCTCCAGATGCGATCGGGCCGGCCTCCCGCCAGCCATTGCACCATGTCGACATAATGGCTGGCCTGGGTGTAAAAGGCTCCGCCGTCCAGCTCCTTGCTGCCGTGCCAGCTCCCCTCGCTGTCGTAGTAGCTCTGGGGGCGGGTCCAAAATACGTTGGCATGCAGGCTGTAAATGCGGCCCAGATACCCGCTGCCGATGGCGCAGTAGAGCTGCTGCACGGGCGGGTTGAAGCGGTTTTGGTGGATCAGGAAAAGCTGCACTTGATTTTGGCGACAGGCGGCCAGCAGTTTTTCGCCGTCGGCCAGGCGCACGGCCAGCGGTTTTTCCACGATGACGTGCAGGCCGGCATGGGCGCACAGCGCTCCAGCTGCGGCATGCAAGCCGTTGGGCAGCGCTATGACGGCGGCATCCAGGCCATTCTCGGCGGCCAGCATGGATTCGATATCGTTGTATATCTTGGCGGAGCGACAGCATTCGCGCGCGCTGCGCGCGCCGCGGGCGCGTTCAATATCAATGTCACAGAGGGCCTGGACCTCAATTTCTTGCCGCAGTTTGTCCAGGGCGTCAAAGTGCTTGCTGGAGATGCGGCCACAACCGACAAAGGCAATTTTTAGCATGAAGGCAGCTTAACCAAAGCCAAAGAGCAAGTCAAATAAGGCCGCCATGTTTTGCCGGCGACAGGCAAGCCACCCAATCATATTCATCATATTCATGATGGGCATTCAACATAATTCTGCCTAGATCAAAGCCATAATAGAATTTTTTTGATTTTAAACATTTTTTTTGATTTTAAGCATGCTCCCGTGTTAAGATTGGGAGGCAGTTCAAGTTTGTGCAGCATTCTAGGTCACAGCTTTGCCGGATAAAAACAGGAGAAAATATGAAGGCTATCGTGCTAGAAAAGAAGGGTTGTGTCAATCTCAGGGAAATTGATATATGCGAGACCCTTAGCCCGGACAGTGTCAGGATCAGGCCTCAGGTCGTCGGGATCTGCGGTAGCGATGTTCACTATTACAACGAAGGCCGGATCGGCGATTTTGTCGTTGATCAGCCTATGGTCTTAGGTCATGAGGCAAGTGGCATCGTGCTTGAAATTGGTTCGGATGTCAAAGGTCTAGCCGTGGGGGACAGAGTATGCATGGAGCCCGGAGTCCCCGACTTTGCTAGTTTTGAGACTCTTTCGGGCATGTACAATCTCGATCCGACGCTACGATTCTGGGCTACGCCGCCGGTGCATGGTTGCCTCAGGGAATCGGTGGTACATCCCGCAGCTCTGACATTTAAGCTTCCCGATCAGGTTTCCAATGCGCAAGGTGCTCTAGTCGAACCTCTGGCAATTGGCTTATATGCGGTGCAAAGGTCCGCTCTGTCTTGTGGAAGTCGCGTCTTAGTCGTTGGAGCGGGCACAATTGGAATTGTCACAGCACTTGCAGCTAAAGCAGCTGGAGCATCTAAAGTTTTTATTGCTGATGTCAAACGCGAGAAGCTCCGCTTCGTTAAAAGAGTTTACAACCACATAATTCCCATGGATTTATCGGCACAAAATATCCTTGAAGCGACGGCTTCTGCCGGTATAAAAGACTTTGACGTGGTATTTGAAGCCAGTGGCAATCGCCACGCATTTGAGCATGTCAGTGATTTGCTGCGCCCCAGGGGCAAGTTGCTGCTCATCGGCATGCCGTCTGCTCCTGTTACCTTAGATATCGTGGGCCTGCAGGTCAAAGAGATTCACATTGACACGATATTCAGATACGCCAACGTTTTTCCCAAAGTTATCGCTTTGATTGCGTCCGGCATGCTGGATGTAGAGCCGTTGATAACAAAAACGTATAGCTTCAAAGATGGCTGTGCCGCATTCGCATATGCAGCTACTTTGCCGCCTTCTGAAGTAAAGATTGCGATAGAATGCAGTTGAAAATCAGGTTTTTTGTATCGCCTGAGGGCAAAAGAACTAAAACGGGAATTATTGGGATGGTAAAATAAGATTTTTTCTGTTATGATTGCAGCTCATATTTTATCCGTGTGTCATTCGTATTTTATCTATTTTGTTATTGGCAAAAATATATTTAATCATTAACAGCTTTTTTATACATATTATCCATCAGGTATATAAAGGGGAATTTTTATGGAATTTTTACGCTTAAAGTTAAATGTTGTCAGAAATATTTGTGTGATTATGCAAATATTTCTGATAATTGGGTGCAATGCTAATCAGAAAGAGTTTCGCGTCGCTTATATTGCGCGAGCTCAAGCCGATTCATTTGCAGCCTGGTTGGCGAATTCTGTCGAGAAGGAAGCCGAAAATTATGATGATATAGAAATGGTTATCTTTGATGGTCAAGCTTCAGATGACAAGCAGAATTCTTTGATTGAAAATGCAATCGTCAACCAATTCGATGCGATTATCATCCAGCCCAACAATGGAGAATCGCAGAGGCCATATGCAGAAAAAGTCGTTCAAGCCGGCATTGCCTGTATCACGACCAATGCTCGGATTGATGGAATTGTCGGGGCTTCGTCGGTCGATGCCGATCCTTATGAGCAGGCAGCATTGCAAGCCCGATTGGGCATACAGCAGATTCCGCAGGGGGCCAATGTCGTCGTTCTGAACGGTCCTTCGGGAAACTTTCACGCCGACCAGAGGCGACTCAGCTGGCAAAAGGAGTTTTTTGATCAGCGCCCGGATGTGACGATTGTCGCGGAGCAGATTGCCAATTGGAATAAAGATGAGGCCATGAACTACATGGAAGACTGGATTCAGGCACATGATGACATTGCCGCCATTATTTCCATGAACGACAATATGGCGAGTGGTGCCCTGGAAGTGATTAAAGGGAAGCCGGAATTTGCCAATGTTTTGGTGTATGGAGTTGACGGCACGGCCGAGGCCGCTTTATTGATCAAAGAGGGCAGAATGACGTCGACAACTTTTCAAAATGCCTATGAATTGGCTGAAAATCTATTATCTGTGACACACAAATTGTTGACGGGCGAAGAGAGCCAGATCGACATTAATATTGGCAATCCAGTCATTGATAAAAACAACGTGGATTCCTGCATCGAAATACACGAGAGAGCGGGGAATTTATAATTTATCTCCTAACGACAATTTCTCTTCCTACAATTTCTTTTTCAGTGCGGTATATTTCTGGTGGCTGCAAAGCATTTTAAAGACCGAGAAGGTAATTGCGACAAAAAGTTGATGTCGCAGTCTGAGCCAATTTTACAGATTGCAAACATAAGCAAGGTGTTTGCCGGCGTCCAGGCCCTGGATCGGGTTAGCTTTGCGGTCCGGCGTGGTTCTGTACATGTGTTGTGCGGCGAGAATGGCGCCGGAAAATCGACACTTATGAAGATTATCCATGGTATTTATCAGCCAGACGGCGGTGAGATCTTACTGCGAGGCCAGCCCTTGTCCCCCAGAAGTCCATTGGATGCGCAAAAAGCCGGTATCGTTATGATTTCCCAGGAATTAAATTATATTCCCGAAATGACCATAGAGGAATATTTGTTTTTAGGCGAATGGATTACGAATAAATTAGGCAAGGTCAAGTGGAGCGAAATACGGAAGGCAACGACTGAGCTGCTGCGGACAGAGGGATTGCAATATTTGCCCAAAATGAAGATGAAAACGCTCTCGATAGCGGATATCCAGATTTTGGAGATATTAAAAGCCGTTTCTTGCAACGCGGATATCATTATTATGGATGAGCCAACTTCAGCCATCACAAATGATGAAGTAGAAATGTTGCTGCAAAAAATCCACAAACTTAGGGAGCAGGGAGTCGGGATCATCTATATTTCGCATAAAATGGATGAAATTTTTCGGATTGCCGACGATATCAGTATCTTGCGCGATGGAAAGATTATTGAAACGAGGAAAAAAGAGGACTTTACAATCCAGGAAGTCATTGCGATGATGGTAGGGCGCGAACTATCAGCAGGATTTCCAAAGGAAATATTGCCTGAAAATAATCAGGTATCTTTAGAGATCAAGGATTTATCTAATAATAAAATTTTTAAAAATATCAGTTTTTATACCAAACATAGCGAGATTGTCGGGTTTGCGGGATTAATGGGCGCCGGCCGCACCGAGGTAATGCGTGCCATCGTTGGCTTAGACAAATATGCTTCGGGCCAGATTGTAAAAGATGGCGAAGAAGTTCGTGATATCAACCTGGCTAAAAGTATTGCCAATGGAATGGCCATGTTGACGGAAGATCGCCGGCGCTATGGCATTATTCCTGAGCGCAGTATTCGCGAGAATGTGACCCTGGCATCTTTGAAGGATTTCTTTTATGGCGGGCACTTTCATAAGCAAAAAGAGCTTGCCTGCGTAAAAAAGATATGCCGGCAAATGTCTTTGGATACCGGAGACTATGAAAAAACCATTAATAAGTTGAGTGGCGGAAATCAGCAGAAGGTCATTTTAGCCAAGTGGATGTTACATGACCCCGATATCCTGATTATGGACGAACCAACCAGGGGCATCGATATTGGGGCCAAATATGAGATTTATAGACTGATGATGGATTTCGTCAAGCTGGGTAAGACAATTATTTTCATTTCTTCTGAATTGCCTGAATTAATAGGCATGTCGGATCGCATCTATGTAATGGCTGGCGGCAAGATAACAGGGGAACTGCATCGCCAAGATTTCTCACAAGAAAAAATTATGAGATATGCGGTGAATTCTGCATGATGTTCAGGTGACTATATAACTATGATAGCAAAAAAAATCAAGCATATGTATCAATATATACAAGAGCATTACAGCATTCTGTTTGTGCTTTTCATATTGTTGCTGGTATCTTCATTTATCAATCCAAACTTTCTGAGTCTTGAGAATCTATCCAATGTCTCGCGCCAGATATCGGTGACAACCATATTGGCGTTCGGCGAGACCTTACTCATCATCTGCGGACTGATTGATCTCTCGTGTGCCTCTGTCCTCGCGCTTTCTGGAGTCCTTGCCGTGGCCGTTTTCAAAATGACGGGTTCACTTGCCCTCGCATTTGCGACATCTATTGGCATTAGTGTCGTTGCCAATGTCATCAATGCCCTGATTGTGGTGCGCTTTAAGGTTCCCGCCTTCATTGCGACCCTGGCAATGTTGGCCATGGCCAGAGGCGCATCTCTATTGTACACCAATGGACAAAATATATATCAGATTGGCAACTTCACTGTTTTTGGGCAGGGCAGTATCCTGGGGGTTCCTACGCCTGTGGTTTTTTTACTGTTTTTATTTCTCCTCTCCTGGTACATCCTGCAGCATACTCGCCTCGGCCGTTCGCTGTTTGCCATTGGAGGTAACGAAGCCGCCGCGATTGCTTCTGGCATTAATTCTGATAAGTGCAAAATAGCCGCCTTTGCGATTAATGGCCTGTTTGTCGGCATCGCCGGTGTGCTGTTTATGTCGCGTGTGAATGCGGGAATTCCCAATGCGGCCATTGGCTACGAGCTTGATGCCCTGACCGCAGCCATCATCGGTGGAACTAGTTTTTCTGGCGGCATCGGGACGGCGAGCGGCACAGTCGCAGGGGCTTTTATCGTTGGGGTTCTCGACAATATTATGAATCTGGCCAATGTCAATTCTTACTTACAACAGATTGTACGGGGCGCCATTATTGCTTTAGCTGTCATCTATGATATGCACACTAAAGCGAAACGCGAACAGGGGTAGAAGTAGAACAGGACAACAAAATTGTCTCTAATCTTGTCTATAACCTAAAATTATACTAAAGTCTAATTGGAGCAAATTATTTTATAAAGATTTTTGAATTAGAGATTTATTTATCCAAGAGTGATCAATGATTAATTTAGTAAAAATACTACTCCAGATTTTGGCTACTAATGGAATAAAGTTCAAGAGGATCATTGTTTCGATTAGGAGACTCCCTCAATTTTACAAGGATTACAATTTACTTAGAGAGCAAAAGAGTAATTCAAATGAAGAATTCGAATTCGGCAATTGGTACCCTTGTTTACATGACCGATTTGAGAGCTCTGGTTCCGCAAGCGGACATTACTTTCATCAAGACTTACTAGTTGCAAAAAAAATATTTAGAAATAGTCCAAGTGTTCACGTTGATGTAGGATCTCGAATTGATGGTTTCGTGGCACATGTGGCTACGTATCGCATTATTGAAGTACTAGATATCAGATTACTACCCAATAAAATTGAAAACATTGTCTTTAAGCAAGCTGATCTGATGGGAGAGTTAAGAGGTGAATTTGAAGAGTACTGCGATTCATTATCTTGCTTGCATGCTCTAGAGCATTTTGGATTAGGGCGCTATGGTGACTCTGTGGACTATGATGGCTACTTAAAAGGTCTGGATAATATCTACAAAATTTTAAAGAAAAGTGGTAAGTTATACTTTTCAGTTCCTATTGGTCCACAGAGAATTGAGTTCAATGCCCATCGTGTATTTTCTGTAGGGTATCTAATTAAATTATTTGAAGAAAAGTACAATATTGACAGCTTTTCTTACGTAGATGGTAAAGGTGATCTCCATGAAGACGTCCATTTAGAATCTTCAGAAATTGAATCTAATTTTGGTTGTTCATATGGCTGTGGTATTTTTGAGCTAACTAAAATATAGTGCTTAACCAAACAATTTTGTTGAAGCTTCAATATTCCCAGAGAAACTAGCAATATGTAGAATTTTCATTATTTCTCCTATTTGTTAAATTTTTAAGTGCTGATATCGACGAAAGTTTTTTGTTTGCTGATCTCCCAGGTCGCCGTCGACCTTAACACAGCGATGAATCTTTTATCGCTATCGCCCCTGCCAAACTCTGTTATTTTTTCAGAACAAATATTCTCGATGGATTGTATGGAAGACAAGATATCTGATTTTATTTCTCTGCAGTGTATTATCGTTTTTGCTTTGGCCCTGTTGTTTTGTCTGGAACCCAAATTTATGGAAGGCAGCCCATAAAAAGGAGCTTCCCGGACAACTGCACTAGAATTTCCAATCATAAAATTAGAATGTTTTAGCAGAGTCAGGAAACATTCAAACCTGAGACTTGGAAAGATCTTAAAACGTCTATTTGCATGTAATTGTTTCAGTTCTTCAAGAATTATTTCTGTGCCGTGGTCATTATTGGGATAGATAACTATATAATTTTTTTGAGATTCTATGAGAGCCTCAATTGTATTGTGTATATTTTCTTTCAGATTAGGAATATCAGTTGTGACAGGATGATAAATAAACAGAGCATATTCTTTAAAATCAATTTGATACCTGGACTTTGTTTCTTCCAGATTCGGAAGTTCTGAAGAAATCATGACATCCAGATCGGGAGAGCCTATAACAAATATGCTACTCAACAATTCCCCTAGCTGAACTAGTCTAGCTTTTGCCGAATCATTGCAGACAAAATGTATGTGAGACATCTTGGTTACAGAATGACGAATCAACTCATCAATCGTCCCAGATACTTCCCCTCCCTCGACATGGGCAACCAAGATATTGTTTAGAGCACCGACTATTGCTCCGGCCATAGTTTCAACACGATCTCCATGAATTACAATCATGTCGGGTTGAAGCTCTTTTACATAGTCTGACAATCCATGAATCGTTTTTGCAAGGATTATATCCATGCTGTCTTGAGCATTCTGATTTACGTATTTATAAATGGATTGAAATCCCGCATCTACAACTTCCTTAGCTGTCATACCATATTTTCTGAGCATGTGCATTCCCGTTACAAAAATATGGCAACTAAGATATTCTTCTTGTTCAGCTTTGTAAATCAAGCTTTTCATCTTGCCAAAGTCAGCTCTAGTAGATGTTAAAAAGAGTATTTTCTTGTTCATTATTGCGCCACATGTCCTTTTTTAAGTTGCACATTGCTGGCAATATCCTGCCGGGCAAATTTGCCTAATAGGCCCTGATAATCTTCGGCTAGAAAGTCTCCCGTACCTGGACGCTTGACCCACAGGTTATCACGAGTAAAACTTTCGCCTTTTTGAATGTTTTTTATTGTCACGACGCTGGCATTAGAGAAGTCGACAGTAACTTGCTCCTCTTTGATCTTACTTTTAAATCCTCCGCGCATTTTAGCCATCCTTTTAGATTGCAGTATCAGTTCTGCACACTCTTTGGCATCCATGGAGCAGCAAATATCAGGTCCTGGGCGTTCTTTGCTATCGGTAAAATGACGCTCTAACACACAGGCCCCCGCAGCTACCGCGCCCAGACAAGCCAAGTTATCAATGCTATGATCCGATAAGCCCACCACAATATCGGGAAAATTTCTTTGTAGCTCCTGCATCGCTCCAATTCGGATCAAATGATCAGGAGTAGGATAAAGGTTTGTCGTATGCAACAGGCAGAAAGGAATACAGTATTTTTTGAAAATATTAACGGCTTTAATGATTGAAGGAATGCTATTCATACCAGTACTCAATATTATTGGTTTACCAAAGCGAGCAATCAAATCCAGTAGAGGATAATTATTGCACTCGCCCGAACCGATCTTGTAGGCCGGCACCTCCATACGTTCTAAACGCAGTGCTGCAGCCCTCGAAAAGGGCGTGCTAATAAATATTGCTCCCTTAGATTCAACATATTCTTTCAGTTTTATCTCATCTTCTTCGCTAAGAGCACAGCGTTCCATTACTTCATAGATTGAAACATTTTCATTTCCAGGAATGACACTTTTCGCTTCCTGACTCATCTCATCTGCTAGGATATGAGTTTGGTGCTTTATAATTTCAGCTCCTGCTTTTACAGCTGCATCGGCCATTTCAAAAGCAACTTTCAGCGATCCCTCATGATTAATACCGATTTCAGCAATCACCAGCGGTTCATAGTCCAATCCAATTTTTCGCCCTGATATCTCAAAAAACGGGTTAGCCACTATTTCTTTCCTTTAAAAATTTTTCTGCTTTATTGAGGTCTTCTAGTGTATCAATATCGATAGAATCTTTTATAGACATCACATAGGGATAAATATTTTCTCTCGGCAATTGATGATTTAAACAAAAACATGCGACAGAAACAATGTAAATGGCGCCATTCGGCTGAAACGCCCTGGGCAGGACTTGTCTTCTGGAATAGGGAGCATCTGGGCTGAACAGTCCTGTCAATGTACCGTCTTCTCGCTCTATATAAGCTTTTACCGGGGTATGTTCTGGTTCATAGACACTGATAACGCTATCAGCTTTCTTAGATCTGTACAACTCCAATGCCTCCCTTATATGACATGCCCCTCTCAGAGGAGACGTGGGCTGAAGTAGCAATAGCGTCTCTAGATGGTTAAAGCGCTGCTTTAAATATTCAATAGCATGTTGTACTACTTCATCACTACTGGTATTATCCAAAGCCAGATTTGCTGGTCTTAAAATAATGTCGGCGCCAAATCTTTCACTGATTTCTGCAATTTCATCGTTTTCTGTTGAAACGAACACTTTATCTGTAACTTGGCTGTTGATGGCTGCGAGTATGGTCCAACCGATAAGAGGTTTCCCTGCTAAAGGTATTATATTTTTCTTCGGCAACCCTTTTGAGCCACCTCTTGCCGGAATTAATATGACATTCATTTATCAGTCCGCTACAGCATTTTCAATAAAAAAAACGACTAGTTTAAAGATTATAGGCATACTGCCCAAGAGAATCGCACACAGATCAAAAGTGATATATTTCAGCCAAGCCTTCCAGCTAAATTTCGTTATTCTCCGCAACGCGAAAGACCGGAATAGCCCGCATCTTGTGCCGATTTCTACGCTGGAAGCCGCGATAGATACTCAGCACCTCGTGCTCGCGCTCGCTCTGTGGGGCCTTGCCCTCGGCCTCGGCCGCCATGGCCTGCTCCAACTCTTCGTAGCTGGCACCGAGCTGCTGCTCGTCGCTGCGCCCGTCCTGCCACAGGCCGTCAGTCGGCGGGGCGGCGATGATTTCCGGGCAGACTTGCAGGGCCCGGCCCAGCTCGCGCACTTGGGTCTTGCCCAAGTCGGCAATCGGGCTGACATCCACGCCGCCGTCGCCATACTTGGTGAAAAAGCCGACGCCAAAATCTTCCACCTTGTTGCCGGTGCCGACGACTAGGCCGCCGCACTTGCCGGCCCAATAATACAGCGCCATCATGCGCAGGCGGGACTTACTGTTGGCCGCCGCGAGCTCATGGGCAGGGCCGGCGGGCTCGGCTGCCCGCATAAAGGCGTCGTAGGCATGGCTAAAATCCTGCCGCAGGTGCTCCACATTCGTAAAACGCGCGGCCAGCTGGCGGCAGTGTAAGTCGGCCAGCCGGCTATTTTGTGACTGGGAGTGGATCGGCAAATTCAGGGCATACGTCTTGGCGCCCGTCTGGGCCGCCAGGGTGGAGGTCACAGCCGAGTCAATGCCGCCGGAAACACCGACGACAAAACAGCTTAGGCCACTTTCGCAGAGGTAATCGCGCAGCCAGGCCGAAATTCTTTGTCCCAGAGCCAGATAATTCATCGTCTGCCCCTCCTTTGCATTTGCATTCATGGTACTGCCGTTAAAACTCAATTTTCGAGACCTCCAGCATATACTCAAAGTCTTTGTGTCGAGATAGTTCGGTGAAATTGCCGCTGTCGACCAACTGGCCGTCGCGGAAAAACAAAATTCGGTCGCTGCGTTTGAGCGTTGAAAGTCGGTGAGCGATGACTAGAATCGTGCACGCTCCGCGCAGGGCTTCTATGGCCGAAGCCACTTCATATTCGGTGACGTTATCCAGGGCCGAGGTGGCCTCATCCAGCACCAATACTTCGACGTCGCGATACAAGGCGCGGGCAATGGCGATGCGCTGGCGCTGCCCGCCGGAAAAATTCTTGCCGCCTTCGCCGACTGCGGCGTAGATGCCGCCGGGCAGGGTCTGGACAAATTCCCACAGGCTGGCCTTCTTCAGCGCACTCGTCACGCGCTCATCGTCAATTTCCTGCGGGGCGACGCCAAAGGCGACACTTTCGCGCACGGTGGTATCAATGAGGACAATGGCTTGTGGCACGTAGCCGATCTTGGCCCGCCAGCCGCGCACGTTTTCTGCGCCAATCGGCACGTCATCAATGAGGATTTGCCCTTCCTGCGGTTCAATTAGCCCCAGCAATAAGTCGGCAAAGGTACTTTTGCCGGCGCCAGAGGCCCCGACGATACCGACAAACTCCCCGCGCCGAATGCTGAGATTCAGATTCTTTAGCGCCGGAACCTCGCCTTTGGGATAGGCAAAACGGACATTTTGAAAACGGATTTCGCGCTGCAATGACAGCTGCTCCACGGCGGTGGCCAAATCCCGTGTTTGTGCGGCGAAAAAACCGGGCATTTCGGCTTCCCTGATTATGACCTGCAAGTGCGGCTTGCCCGCACTGATGCCATTCAGGGCTGCGATCACGCGGCTGAACAGTGGCGCCAGTCGAAAAGCCGCCGCGGCCAGCATGCCCAGGGAAGACACTAGACCTGCGGCGGAACCGTCGCCGGCAGTCTGGTTGGCCATTAAGGCGCCGGCGCTCATAACCATTATGCCCAGGATCACAATGACCTCAAGGATGAACGGTGGAATGCGCTGATAGTAAACAAGCCGGCTCTCCGCATCCGCCACGTCAAAGTTGACCGAAGCAAAACTTTCGACAAAAAATTCCTCGGCGTTGCTCACTTTGGTTTCCTTGATGGAGGAAAAGGCCTGGGTCAAGACCTTGCGTTCTTCAATGGCCGCGGCCTGCTCCCGCTGGCCCAACAGATACAGTTTGCGGCGCATCCGCCTGTGCAAGAAATAAACGACCGCGGATGCGGCGGCGACCATCACCAAGAGATACAGGAAGTAGCTGGAGCTGATCGCCAGCAGGATAAAGGCGCCGACGATGACGTTGACAGTCAGGTTGATCAGCGAAAGGACGACACCATTGATTGCCCTTGACGCGAAAGAATCAATATTGCGCACCATGACGGCGGTATTGCGTTCCAAGAAGAGAATGTAGGAACTCTGCAGGTAATAACGCATTAACTGGCCGCGCACTTTGATCTTCCAGTCGCGCACCAAGTTGAGCTGCAGGCGGGTAAACAGGACCATGTATAGGTTTTTCAGGATGAAGACCCCAACGATCACGATGGCCAACAGGGCGACCAGCTGGTTCGGATTGCGCAGCTGCAAGAAATTGTAGGCTTGGTTTAACAGGGTATTCTTAAATATGAAGTCTGGTTCCAGCAGGATGTGCAACAGCGGATAGATCAAAGCCACGCCGGCGACCTCAAGGAAGCCAGCAACAATGGCCATGCCCGTGTTGGCGACGAAACGTTTGCGAAAGCCTGCGCCATAAAGTTGGTAGAAGCGTCTTAGCAGGTGGAGCATCGGTTTGTCATTTTAGTCCTTGTCAGTCTTTTGTCCGTCCTCGTCAGTCCTCGTCAGTCCTCGTTTGGGGGTGGAACTTCGTCACCGCCCAGGACTTCGCTTTCCGGTTCGGCTTCCTCCATTTGCGGACTCTCTGCATCTTCCTGCGGACCAATGATGGCCAGGCCGGCGACATTGTCGCCCGCACCGGCACGCAGCAGGCGCACGCCCGAGGCTGTGCGCCCCAGGCTGGAAATTTTGGCGACCGCGATACGGATGGCCTTGCCCTGCTCCGTGGTCACGATCGCCGCGTCATCGTCGTGGACGGTCTTGACGTCGACCAGAGGGCCGGTTTTATCGTTGATCGTGTAGCTGCGCTGGCCCTGAGTGCCGCGGGCATGGGGTGTAAACAGGTCAAAGGCCAGGCGCTTGCCGATGCCGTTTTGGCTGATGAGCATTAATTGTGAGTGTTCTTCGTGCTGGCAGCAGACACTGATCAGGTGGTCGCCATCTTTGAGCCGCATGCCGCGCACGCCCCGCGCTGTGCGCCCAGTGACGCGGATTTCGCTTTCATTGAAGCGCAGAGCCTTGCCTTTGCGGGTCAGCAGCAGCAAGTCGAGGTTGCCGTTGGTCAACTCGGCACCTACCAGGTGGTCCCCTTCGTCCAGCTCAATGGCGCGGATGCCACGCACCTTGGCATTGCGGAACTCGTGCGTCGTGACGCGTTTAACCACGCCGCGCTGTGTGGCCATAAACAAATACGTGTCTTGCCTGAACTCGGGCAAGACGACGTAGGCGGTAATGTCTTCATCTGCCTCAAAGCCAAAGAGATTGCGTATGTGCTTGCCCTTGGACGCCTTGGAACCCTCGGGCAGCTCGTAGACTTTCAGGTGGTAGGCTTTGCCTTCGGTGCTGACAAATAGAATGTAGTGGTGGGTATTCGCGATAAAAATATGCTCGACAAAGTCGTTGGCGCGGAGCTGGGAGACGCGCATACCCTTGCCGCCTCGGCTTTGTTCCTTGTACTCGCTGGCGGGAATGCGCTTGACAAAGCCCTGGTGGGAAATCAACACCACCATTTCCTCTTCCTGGATCAGATCTTCCATCGAAATTGAGCCATCGACTTCCACGGCCGAAATATCGGTACGTCGGGGCGTGCCGTATTTTTCGCCGAGTTCACGTGTCTCGGCGCTGACCAGGCCATAGATTTTCTCATGGTGAGCCAAAAGGTCTTCCAGTTCCGCGATCAAACGGTAGCACTCGTTGAGCTCATCCACGATTTTCCGCACTTCCATGCTGGTCAAACGCTGCAGGCGCATTTCCAGAATGGCCACGGCCTGGAGCTCGGAAAGGCCAAAACCGTGCATCAAACCCTGCCGGGCCGCTTCCACCGTGCTCGAAGAACGGATCAATTCAATAACGGCATCAATATTATCCTGCGCGACCTTCAGGCCTTCCAAAATATGTGCCCGCTCCTTGGTCTTGCGCAGATCAAAGCGGATACGACGTTGCTGAACTTCAAAGCGGTGGGAGACGAATGCCCGGATCATCTCACGCAGGGTGAAGAGTCGGGGCCGGCCATGGTCAAGCGCGAGGTTGTTGACATGGAAAGAGCTCTGCAGCGGGCTGAGGGTGTACAGCTGGTTCAGAAGTATCTCCGGTGGGAACCCTTTTTTTAGCTCAATCACGATGCGGATACCGTTGCGATCCGACTCGTCTCGCAGATCCGCAATGCCGTCGATGCGTTTGTCGCGCACCAGCTCGGCAATTTTCATGACCATGTTGGCTTTGTTGACCATGTAAGGGATTTCCGTGACTACGATGGCTTCGCGCTCGACGTGCAAAGTTTCGAGCCGGTGACGCGCGCGCATGATTACCTGGCCCTTGCCCGTCAGGTAGGCTTGGCGCGCGCCGCGCAGGCCGCAGACAATGCCGCCCGTTGGGAAATCGGGGCCTTGGACATGGGCGAATAAATCCTGATCGCTGAGCTCGGGGTCCGCAATCAAGGCGCAGATAGCCTGGCAAACTTCCCGCAGGTTGTGGGGCGCAATATTCGTGGCCATGCCCACGGCGATGCCGCTGGCGCCGTTGACCAGCAAGAAGGGCATGGCCGCCGGCAAAACCACCGGTTCGCTATCCGTATCGTCAAAGTTGGGCTGGAAATCGACCGTATCCTTTTTGAGATCGCGCAGCATGGCTTCGGAGACGGCGGCAAGCCGGGCTTCGGTATAGCGCATGGCCGCCGGCGGATCGCCATCAATTGAACCAAAGTTACCTTGGCCTTCGATCATGGGCTCGCGCAGGGAGAAATCCTGGGCCATGCGCACCAGCGCATCGTAGACGGACTGGTCTCCGTGCGGGTGATACTTGGCCAATACGTCCCCGACCACGCGCACCGCTTTACGCGGCTGGCGGCTGTGGTGTAGCCCCATGTCGTTCATGGAATACAGGATGCGGCGGTGCACCGGTTTCAGGCCGTCGCGCACGTCGGGCAAGGCGCGCGAAACAATGACCGACATCGCATAAGTGAGATAGGATTTTTGTACTTCCTCTTCAATGGTTATGGGATAAACAGAGCCTGAGTCTCGGGCTTCATCGGACATTGCAAATTCCTTTTTGAGTTTGGAAAACTGATTCCCGGCTGTTCGCGGGGACAAGCCAAGCGCAGGTCAAGCGCCAATCACGGGATTAGAAAGGCCAAGGCCATAAAACTGGCAGAATTCTACTGATAAACGGGGAGGCTGTCAAAAAGACAGTCCAAAGGGCTTCTTCAAAGTGCTTATTTTATCTATAAATTTATAAATGAGTTAGCTCGTTTCCAAAACTCGTCCCAACAACCTGTTCCGCTGGATATCTGCCCGTAGCCGTCAACCCATTCTCGCATGAGGGGGAACGAGGCAATTCGTGCCGAGCCTGACACATTTAGTTGTGCCAGAGTTGAGTCCGCAGGCCATGGCCGCGCAGTTCCTCACGGGCAGTGGCTTTGGGCGGTGTCCAGCCGGGCAGCTGCTGCAGCTGCTGAATGCTATGACTGCGCCCTTGAATGCAGAGCCATGTATGCGGGGCTTGGCGTTCCAACCAGGAGCGCAGGGCTTCGGCCTTCGGCCACGATAATTTGTCTTCCAGCGGTAATACAATCAAGTCCCAGCCTTGTTTGTTTTGATGCCGACCGCCATGTCTATCCCCGTTTCCATCCCCATCTCTGTCCCCAGGTCCACTACTTCCATCGGCTGGAACTGGGCCCAGGGGCATGGCTTCACAGCAGGCTAGACTGTGTATTGCCATTTCAGGAATGGGTCTATCTGTAAAGTTGGCCAGATTTTTCAGGTTGTGCTGGGCAAATATTAGTCCCAGGCGGTCGCGGCCCGCCAGGTCAATGTGCCGCACTTGACAACCAGGCTTTAGGGTCAAAAAACAGGCCAAGTGCCCGTGCCCAGGCTGCCACAGCAATATGCGGCCGCCCCAATTGCGCTGGGCCAGTAGCCGGACCTGCTGTTCCAGGCCATAGCTCGGCCGCTCAAAATCTGGCAGGCCATAGGCACTGCGGAACGGCCAATGCAGCAGCCAGCTGGAAATTTTGCGGCACGGGCTTGCGGGCGCCTCACCCAATTGCCGGGCCGGGCCTTGCCGCTCGCCCTCTAGCTTGCGGGACTTGTCTTTGGGGCGTGCGCTCTTGCGCAGATTGAAAGAGCGACCTCGACGCTCCAAGGCAAAACAGGACTCACCGCGTTTATAGAGTTTCAGGGCCGCGGGCAGTTGGCGCACTGATGTCTGGGCCGCCGGGTTTTGCGCGTTTTTTGCCTGGCGGTAATGAATCACACAGTGGTCACCTGAACCAGAGAGCTGCAAGATTTCAATTTGTCCGGCTGCGGCGGCCGCTTCGAGGAGATGACGCAGCGGGGCAACGATCACAACCGCAACATAAGTGGCGCCACTGGCGGCCAGGGCCGGGAGCACTTGCCGCAGTACCGGCTCGCCAAGTTTGGCGGGAACATTGCTCAGTACCAGCTGCGTCGTTGCCGGCTCATCTGGGGCCAGGGGCTCTTCGCCCCAGATGCCAGGGGTCAAGTGCAGGCTGGGCGAAAATCCGAGTTCAGGGGAGATATTGGCGCGCCAGTTTGCCGCGCAGAAGGCCAGGGCCAGGGCGTCGCGGTCAAATACGCGCAATTCACAATTTAGTTGTTGTGCTGCGAGGCCGCCGCGGGCCCGCAGCTTGTTGCGCCTTGCCAATACTTGGGCACAGTGGCCCTGGACCAGCAGTCCCAGGGTGCCAATGCCGCAACCCCAGTCCCAGATTTCCAGCCGGGCTCGCCCGGCCTGGTCCGGCGCTTCCTGTGGCGCAGCTCGTTCTGCGCCTTGGGCTTGAAAGGGGCGAGCGTCAAAGGCTTTGTCTAGCAGACTCGCGAGCGGGCCGGCAGCGCCCTGTGCTGCAGTCGGCGGCAACAAGCTTTGTAGCAGCAGCTGGGAGCCGCGATCAATTTGCGTGGCGCTGAACAGCTCTTGTGAGCTGGCAAGATGGTAATCCCGCCCCCAGTAGCGATATTTTAAGTTGCGGAAGCAGTAGGGTCGCAGCAATTCAGGAAAATTTGCGCATGACTTGGGGGCGTTGTGTGTATTCATGCTGCCATTGTGCTCAATCGCGAAGGGGACTAGCTAAATTCAGCACCCAGATAAACTTCGCGCGCGGCTTTGGAGGCAATCAGTTCCGCGCGGCTGCCGCTGACCAGAATCTCGCCGAGGTTGACGATATAGGAGCGGTCTGTGATGTCCAGGGTGTCGCGGACGTTGTGATCGGTGATTAAGATGCCAATGTTGCTCTGGGCCAATGCCCGAATGATCCCTTTGATTTCTGACACGGCGATCGGGTCAATGCCTGCGAACGGCTCGTCGAGAAGTAGAAACCGCGGCTCCAGCACCAAGGCGCGCGCGACTTCGACGCGGCGGCGCTCGCCGCCAGACAGGGTGGATGCCTTCTGTTTGCGCAGGCGCAGCACTCCCAAGCGCTGCATGAGGAATTCGGCCATTTCCATGCGAGCCCGGCGGTTCATGTCGCGGCGATATTCCAAAATGGCCAGCAGGTTTTGTTCCACCGTCAACGAGCGGAAAATGGAGGCCTCCTGAGGCAAGTAGGAAATCCCCTGGCGCGCCCGTTTATACATGGGCCAGCGTGAGATATTTTGTTCGTCAAGCAGGACTTGACCGCGCGTGGGATGCACAAAACCGGCAATCATGTAAAAACAGGTTGTCTTGCCGGCGCCATTGGGGCCCAGCAGACCGACCACCTCGCCTTGGCACACTGAGATTGAAATATCGACCACGGCAATTTTACGGCCATAACGCTTGTTTAAATGAGAAGCGTGCAGGTAGGAATTCCCCTCACGCATGCGCAGATCCAGTTCGGGAACTTCGATCTTACTGCTGTGGACGCGCTCAATTTCCTGACTGCGGGCTTCCATTTCCAGGGCCTGCAGGGCCTCCGTTCCCTCCTTTCGGCGTTTATGCTGTAATTGCCTCTGCTCTCGCTCCAGCTCTTGGATGCTGGGCAAGCCGAGCTCGTCTTTCTGCGGCGCCTCTTCATGCTGGTCTTGATCAAATAAGATATTATCAAAAGCTTGCGCCTGCGGAGTCTCAGCCGTCGCGGGAGCCACAGGATGGCCAGGCGGCGGGGAAGTCGGGGAGACGGGCCGCACCGGAGGGGAGGGAGCATGGCCGGCCCCACCAGGGCTAAATCTATGACTAGTGACATGATCAGCCCTAACAGGAGGCCGAGGATTTTTGTCTCTCCGGCTGCGTCTCTGGCCGGCAGGTCCAGGAAACGGCAAGACGGGGTTGTCAGTCGGCAGGAACGAAGGCGCCACCGGGCTAGTTTTCATGCGGCGTTGCCGCTCGCGCTCACCATGATGCTCACTATGGGACCGGCCTGCCTGCCGCAGCTGTAGTTGCGGGCGTTGGGCGGCCTGGGGGCGATTCTGGCCTTGCCATTGGCGATCTTTTAAAGAGCTAACACGCTTAGTGCCAGGGCCCTTGCGCGCGAGCGCGGAATCTGGGCCGGCATATGGCGCTCGTTGTCTTGCCATTGAGTCCCGTCTGTTCCTAAATTATTTCCGAAGAGCTGGGGAGCAGCGATAACTACTCTGAATTATCGTCGTCATCTTTAGTGATAATCCGCCCTTCAACGCCATTATCCAGGTCTATATCCTTTGTATCAAGGTTGACAAAAATGCGGGCAGCCTGGTAGATATCTTCACCTTTGTGCACGATCGGAGCGCCCGTCAGTTCGACAATTTGGGTCTTGCGGTTATATACGGCATATTCGCTACGAGCGGTAATATCTTCACTGAAAATTCTGGCATTAATTTGCATTTTAACCACGTCGGCATCTTCGTCATACTCAATAAAATCGCAATAAACGATGACCTCGTTATCCTTGTCCTGAAGATCAATATCACCGTGCATGCGCAGCAACTTGGTCTTGCGGTTGTAAAATAACTCGCGGCCTTTGATTTCAAGCTCTTGTTCGCGATTATCAATATAGACATTACCTTTGGCAACCAGGATATCGCGGTCTTCTCCAAAGATGTCCAAGTGTTCGGTCTGGATGCTGGAGTTATTGACATCGACTGCGACATGGCCTTGTAGTTGAGTTTGCTCGCGACCTTTCGCCGCCGTAGACCAGACCTTTTCCGCACTGAATTCAATGGTATCGGCCTGCAAGTGGACAAGGCTTGCGTTGTCTTGTAGATGGGCCAGTAACTTGAATATCAGCATTAAGACCAAGGCACGGCTTTGGGGCTTGGTCAATATTGTCGAGCGCCACTGTGTCGTCAGGAGTAAAATGCTTGAGAACCCAACTCTCGCTTTCATTGCCGAACCTCGTCAATGGCCGCTGCAGGACTGCCGCTTTCAAGCGGTTCAGGGTTCCCTGGTGAGTCCCCAAGTAAGTTTTCAAGCGCATTATCTGGATTTCTGTTCTTTGGCACTTGTTCTTCTGCTGTCAGAACCTGACTGTTCTTAGGTCCTTCTTTTCCCTCGCCATCGCTCTCGGCGTAGAGTTGGCCATGAACGTCTTTCTGGTAAGACACAGTTTTGCTGTTCATGTCGACGGCAAAGCCCTTGCCCTGGAATTCCGTGCCGTTATCTTGCCTAATTTCAACCGTGCCTTCTGGCGGAGAGCTCAGAATGCGGTCTTCGTGCACCCAATCAAGCTTTTGCGCCAGGATGCTGGTCTCTTCAGGATAGTAGCGGACTTTAATTGGCCCTGTGACGGTGGCGTCTTCGCTTTCCTGGTTGTACTCCGCGGATTCAGCCTCGCCCAAAAGTTGCTCTTCGCCGTCACGGTAGGTCGTTACGTGGCCTTTTTTTACCTGGACAAGATTCTCTTTGCTGAAAACTTTGAACTCGTCAGCATGCACTTCTCTTGTCAGCTGTTTGTTCTCTATTTCTTTATAAATGACGCCCTTGATGACAATATTGGGAAGGCCGCGGGCCAAGGTGTCGACAGTCGTCAGGGATTCGGTATTGAGGCGGCAGCTGTTTAAGGCTGCAAGGTTCATCAGGATCAGGCAGAGTTGGGCAGGGGCTTTGAAGCTAGACATAATTGACAAAACAGGGGACAAAACAGGGGACAAAATTGGGGACAGAGCTTGGCGCAAAATTTAGGACTGCGCTCGCGTGGCCAGATTTCAATTCTAGTCAATTTTTACATATATGTCAGCCATCGCAACGAAGAGATGTCAATAAGGCTGGCCTGGCATTCAGACTGCTGGCAAAGTTATCAGGGATACTAATATTTTAAGGCCAACATAACCGCACACAAAAGACGAAAACAAAGAATGTCATAGATCCCGAAATAACTGCGGCAGAAAGGTACGAAAAAGCTGTAGAAAATTTGCTAAACGATTTGCAGACAGAGAACGGGCAGGCAAAAGAGGTGAAGCCTGTTCCTATCTATTTGATAGAGCCCGCAACCATGCCCTGGATAACATGTCTTTGTACCATCAAGAAAAAGGCGATGATTGGTATGGCCGCCATCAGTACAGCGGTCATAATCAGGTCCCACTTTTTGACAAAGGAACCGGCAAAGGCCCGGATAGCCAGCGGAATAGTCTGTAAATCTTGTCCTATGCCCAGGACCAGGGCGGGTAAGAGGTAATCATTCCAGATCCACAGTACGTTGAGCACCAGAATCGTGATGAAAATAGGTTTCATAATCGGCACGATAATGCGGAAAAAGATGGCCGGTTTGCCGCAGCCGTCAATGGTTGCGGCCTCTTCTAATTCCAGGGGCACACTCTTGATAAAGCCGTGGAACATAAAAATGGCTAATGGCGCACCAAAACCAATGTACGCCAAAATGATGCCGTGGTAGCTGCGCAGCATGCGCAGGCCAAGACTTTCAAAAATCATGCGGTAAAATTCAATTAAAGGAAACATGACGACTTGGAACGGTACTACCAGACCAGCTGCAAAAATAAGGAATAAAAAATGCGAGACTTTACTTTTGCTGCGCACCAGGACCCAGGCGGCCATGGATGAACACAGACAAATGAGCAGCAAGGACAAAGTGGTGATGACGAAACTGCTCCATACGCTTGAAGGATAACGAATCGAGCGCGAGCCCCATATTTCACCGATATTTTTGAACAGTTGTCCCCAGTTTGCAGGCATTTTAGCCGGGCTTGTCATGATCTCCAATGAAGTTTTGGAGGCATTAATTAGTACGATAAAAAAGGGATACATCGCAAATATGAATAAAATAGCAGTTAGAACGAACAGAATTATTTCTTGTACGTTTTTTTTGCTGAGCGGCATTAATGGTGTTTCCTTACATTTCAACTTCGCGTCTCTTGTTGTATTGCACCTGAAGCAGTGCAATCAGCACCAGGATGACAAAGAAGATTACAGATCGCGCCTGCCCTTGGCCCATCTGGTTGAACTTGAAAGCCACATTGTAAATATTTAGGGCGAGGAGCTCTGTTGCATTGATGGTCTGGCCGTGAAATTGCATCGGCGGGCCTCCCGCTGTCAGCGCGATCAGGATGTCAAATTGTTTGAAAGAGGCGACTAGAGTCAGGAACGAGGAGATGGTGAATGCCTGGGCAATTAACGGAAAAATTATGTGGCGAAATTTCTGTAGGAAGCCCGCACCGTCGAGCTCACAAGCTTCAACTAACTCTTGTGGAACGTTGAGCAGCGCGGCGATATAAATCAACATGATGTAACCTGCATACTGCCAGGTATACGCCACGATAACGGCGATAACAGCGAGGCGTTCGTCTGCCAGAATCAGTAAATCCTCAAGAGTTTGCCAGCCAAGTAATGCACCCAGGGCAGGAGTGATATTTTTGTAAATGAATTGCCAAATGAAACCGAGGACAAGACCACCAATCAGGTTGGGAATAAAGAAGCCGGCACGAAAGAAATTTTTTAGAGGCAAATTATGCGTCACCAGAGTCGCGAGTGTCAGGGCCACTAGGTTGATCAGGATAATGCTAATGGCGGCAAATGTAAAAGTTAGGGCAAAGGAATACATGAACTGGACATCTTTAAACATGCCGGCATAGTTTTCTAAGCCGATAAAATGAACCGGATTGCCCGAAATGGCTTGCCAGTCGGTCATTGAGTAGTAAATACCCATTAAAAATGGAACGACAAGTACCAAACTAAAAGCAAGTAGAGCCGGAGCGAGAAAGCCCCAAAATACAAGCTTGTTGGTCTTATCCATATATTTTCCTGGGACTTGCAGGGCGCTGGACGGCTAGGACTTATAAATTAATCGGAGCACATGCATATGCACTGATTAATTTATAAGTCAATTCACCGGCAAATTTTATTTGAGAGCTTCAATTGAAGTTGCGATCTGGTCGATAAACCCCTGTTTATCTATGTCTCCCTTGGCGTAGGCGCCAAAGATTGGCCCTAGAATTCCCATGCCAAAGCCATCCGGCATGTCGTACTGCAACCAGGTATAGGCTCCATTGGGACGCGAGTTCCAGGCGGCCACGGCCGCGGAAAGTGGCGTCGAAGGTTTTAGGTCTATGTTGGTGAAGGCCGGCACCATTTTGGCCTGCTCCACCATGTAGTCCCAGCCCTTGGGGTCGGTGGCCAAATAATTGAGAAAGTCGTTGACTTCCTGCTTGGATGGGCTGCCCTTGTTGACGACGTAGAACGAAGGAGCCCCGATGAAGATGGCGTTGTGTTCGCCTGAAACTGACGCGTGGGGAGCAAAACCCATTTCAAAGTCGACGCCGTTTTCCACGAGCCAGGGGTCAATCCAGTTGCCCTGGTGGATAAATACCGACTTCTGGGTGGCGAACTGAGCGACCTGAGCGTCATAATTGCCCGTCAGCAAGACGCGCCTGTCGGCGTAGTTGAAGAGCAGTTCCACCCAGTCGGCGTATTCGGCCAGACGGGCGGAGTCCACCTCGCCGTTGTTGAGCTGGTCGATGACCGTGTGGTCACCGTAGGGCAGGCCGGCCAAGAGATAACCGTTAAAGTTGTGGTTACCCGTTACCCAAGTCATTTCCGGGCCGGCGGCCATGGCCACGACGGAGTCAATTCCCAGCTCGTCCTTCATGGAGTCCAACTTGGCGAAGGCGGCGGCGAACGCCTCCTGTGACGTCAGGGTCGCGGGGCCGATGCCCGCTGTGTCCAGCATGGCCTCGTTATAAGCGAGACCCCAGCCCTCAATGGACACGGGGAAGCCCCAAGTCTGGCCATCCGCTTGAAAAGCCAAATTAGTATGGTCCATCCATTCCTGGTCGCTGAAAGGTTCCAGCTGATCCTTCCAGGTCTCATAATGACCCATACCTTCAATACAAAATACATCCGGTTGACGGTCGGACTGAAATTCCGCCTTCAACATTCCAGCGTAGTCCATACCCCCACCAGAAGTCTTAACGATGACTTCCACGCCCGTTTCGCCTGTGTAGGCTGCGGCAAAATCACTTAGGGCCTCGTGGATTTCCACCTTGTTCTGGTAGATCACAATACTCTTTTTTTGTGCGGAACCTTCCGCGGCGCCATCGCTGCTTTTGTTGCAGGCGAATGCCAGCAAGGCGCAAGCCAAAGCTAGCCAAGAGATTATAGATTTTGATTTCATAATACATTCCTCTGATTACAAATAGCTGGAAACAGCCAATGAATAAAAATAAGTTCTAGACCTCAGAATATTGTAAAACCGAAAGGAGTTTTTATCAATAAAAATCGAAACCACCCGGAATATTTTATACGTCGGTTTTAGCGCCGCGCGGTTCACAAAAGTGTTTTTTGATTCTATACAATTGAATATAGCGCTTGTGGCACAAAGATTTTCCGCCAGTGAAACGAAGCCCTTGATTCAGGGTTTTAGTGGCAAACTAAGCCTCCATCGACAAGCAGATTGACCCCGGTACAAAATGAGGATGCTTTGCTGGCAAAAAATATGACAGCAGGCTGCGCCCGAATCATTTCCGGGCCACCGGCAATCGCGAAAACGCAAAAATAGACTTTTTGTCCCAGACGGCGAGAGGGGACGGCGGGCCTCGTCAGACTACCAAGAATGGCTCGAAAACATGACGAGGCATTTGGGCAGTATTTAATGCCGACCGATATCATCCTTGCCGGTTCGAAACCAGCGCAATGGCGGCCAGGTTATCCCGGTATTTCCTAAATACTCTGTACATGCCCAGCAACCTGATTCTCGACTTGGGGCTGCGCAGCAGATTTTTGGCAATTTTCAACACGCCGGCGATCCCTTCGTCATCAATCATGCGCCTGAGTTCCAGCAGGTGCATCGGCGCCAGCTTCTCATAAACCACGGAAAAGCCGCCGTCCCTGAATTTTTCCTTCCACGCCGCGGGCGTCAGGGGTGTTGACGGCGACTGTATGGCCTGCACAACAGCCTTCTGAATCTCCCGCATCTTATTTTCATCAATGTCATTGGGCACAATGCAGAGCTCGTGCACACCGTAACGACCTTTTTCGCCGAGAATCCTGGCCGCCTCGGCAATGATCGCGGCTTTTTGATGATCCGACTGCATGGTCAACATCGCCTCGCAATAGACGACATCGGTGCCGGCAGCTTCCAGGCCGGTATCTTGGGCATTGGCAATCTTGCAAGTCTGATCTTCGCCATTCAAGTAAGAATTGACGAGGCGAGCCGCCTCTTTATTCTGTTCAATGGCGGTATATTTTTGCGGGCCCTGTTGCAGGCATAGCTTGGCCGTAAAGCCCAGGCCGGGAGCGAACTCGACCACCCTGTCGCGAGAATTAATTTGCAGGGCCTGCAGCATTTCTTTCGTCAGGGCCTTGCCGCCGGGCCGCAGGACCTTTTTGCCCAGTCTGGCCAATAGCCAGTGCCCCGGCATTTTTTCTATCGGGCAATCTTTGCCGGGCATCTCCAATACTTCTTCCATATGCACTCCTGTACCTAAATTTTATCCCTTCAATGCCGGCAATATATTTTCCCGGCAGGATATTTCCAGGCAAGGCCTAAACTCCAAAATAGATATTCAGGGAGCAAAGTGCCGCAAGGGATCCGTTGCGGATTATGGATTCTGCTTTTTCGCCAAAAATGCTATTTTGAAATATTATCCTTGAATTGGCATCAGAGTATAATAATAAATTTTAATTTGTAAAGCTCGACCAACGAAAAATTACGGCGCAAAATTACAGCGCAACATTCCTGCGGCCATTCACGAGCGCTTGTGCGCGTTGATTTCAACGTAAGCGACGGATAAATCGCTGCCCCAGGCGGTGGCGCGGCTGAGCCCTTGGTGCAGGTCGACGCAAATGTAAATTTCTGGCCGCGAAAGCAGGCGCGCGGCTTGCTCTTCACTGAAAGGCTGCGGGCAATTGGAGTCCAGGACGCAAATGGCGGCCGGATTGTCGGGCCGGCCCACCGTGATACTCAGCCGCGTGGTCGAGATCCTGGCGCCGCTGTTGCCCACCGCACAGGCAATCCGTCCCCAGTTGATGTCTTCCCCATACATGGCCGCCTTAAACAGGTTTGAGGAGACCACGTGGCGGGCGCAGAGGGCCGCGGCCCGCTCCGTGGGCGCGCCGACGACTTCGACTTCGATGAACTTGGTCGCGCCCTCGCCGTCGCGCACGATGGCCTGGGCCAGGTCCTGGCACAGGAGTTCCAAGGCTTGCCGGAATTCCGGCCACTGCGGGTGGCGCCGCTGAATCGGCGCGTTGCCGGCCAGGCCGTTGGCGAAAATCAACACGGTGTCGTTCGTCGAAGTATCGCCGTCAACGCTAATGCGATTGAAGGAGCGTTCGACGCTGCCGCGCAACAGCTCTTGCAGAAAACCGGGTTCCACCGTGGCATCGGTGGTGATAAAGCCCAGCATCGTCGCCATGTCGGGGTGGATCATACCCGAACCTTTGGCGCTGCCCGCGAGGGTCACCGTCTGGCCGTCAATTTCCAATTGGTAGGCGCCGGTCTTGGTGCGGCTGTCCGTGGTCAGAATGGCCTGGCTGAAACGCGCGGCGGCGACGGCATCACGTGCCAGTTCCATCTGACTCAGGCCGCGGGCAATCTTCTCGCGGCAGGGGAGCACGCCAATGACCCCCGTCGACATGACAGCGGCGTGGTCCCGCTGCGCCAGGCCCAGTTTCTGGTGCAGCAACTCCTGCTTCCAGCGCGCTATTTCCAAACCCTGTGCGCCCGTTCCGGCATTGGCTTGCCCGCTGTTGCACAGCAGGGCCTGCAAGCGATTGTCGCGCTTGAGGGAATCGCGGGTCACGACAACCGGCGCGGCGCAGAACAGATTCTGCGTAAACACGCCGGCCGCACTACATAATTTTTCGGAATACAGCAGCGCCAGGTCCAGGCGCTGCGGATTTTGCGCCCGGAAGCCGGCGGCGCGGCCATCCGCCCAAAAGCCACGGGGACTGCAAATGTGCCCGCCAGGCAGAGGCACGGGCAGAGACACGGGCAAACGCGAGGTCAAATCAGGGGGCAAAATAGGAGGCGGGTTCAAATTCGAGGACATGGGGCTTGTGGCGGCCGGGTTTGAGCGGCTCCGGCCTATTATATCCCACCTGCGGCTCGCCTGTCTATATTTCGTGACTTTTCGCAACCTTTCGTGTACTTTCGTGGCTCCCTCTCAGAGTTTCTGGCCAAGTAACCACGAAATACACCAAAAAATACAAAACAACACGAAAAATTCTAAAACACCGCGCCTGCTGCCTGGACGCCCTTCTTGGCTGCCGTCCCCTTTTTTAACTTTTTCCCTGTCACCCGCAGCTCCCCATCGTGCCACCCGCGGCTCCCCAACCTAACTTTCGTGACCTTTCGCTAATTTTCGTGCCCTTTCGTGATTCCCTTTAAAGTTCCCCCGCCACCCGCACAAGGTGTTTATCTGTGCCAATCGGAATGCTCAGATTAAAAGCCTGCTCCGTTAAAATCCGAATAGTCACCCTTGCCTCCGTACGGGTCTATCAGCCGGGCCTGAATTATCCACTCATAACCACCTAATTCCCAAGGCGCGGTCACTTCGCTGGACTGCTCTAGAGACTTCTCTGACTGAAGCTCGATATCAAAAACTTCAGACTCTTCTAAAGCTAAATTGCCTAAATCCCAATCGTATTTTACGTCATCATCATCCGGATCACTTCCCGAAACTAACTTAAAACTGTACTTCTCCCCTGGATTCCTCGGCTCCTCAAATTGTATCTCTGGCTTCGTCGGCTTCACATTCACGTACAGCGTTCGCGGTTTGGAAGTAATACTGGTCACGCCATCGCTCACCGTCACCGCAACCTCCACCTTGTGGCGCTCTTCAGCGCTCATATTTTTAATCTGATCTTCTGTCTTGTCCTTTACGGGCGAGTACAGCTGCAGCTTCACAGTCTCGCCGGTTAGCTTCTTCGTCACCTGGATATCTTTCGTCTGCGGAGTCTCGCCGTTGACCGTCCAGGTGTAGGTCAAATTATCTCCGTCTAGGTCTTCGGCCACCACAGCGAATTTCTCTGTCTCTGGGCTATCCAATGCATCCAACTGAATCCAGCTTTTATAATTGTTAGCCTCATCGTCCCAGACGCTGTCTTCGCCCGAAAGACTCGTAATCGTCGGCGCATGGTTCCCAACCGTAATTTCCTCCTCAAACCATTTGCCCTTGCCGCCGTATTCATCTTTCAACCGGGCACGAATTGTATGCTTGCCCGATGGCAAATTCACGGTCACTATCCTAGAATCTCCTAGTGACTTCATCAAATATCTTGGATTAAAAACGATATTGTCCGTAGTAGGACCAACGTACTCCCACTCATATTCCAATTGATCGCCGTCCGGATCCATGCCTCCGACCAGCTCAAGCGTGTACTTCCACTCCGATTCGCCCGATACCAGTTTGTCCGCTGTGGCTTTTATCTCCGTTGGTTGCGTCGGCGCCACATTGACGTACAGCGTTCGACTTTTGTGTTTTACCAGTGTCCCATCCCTCGCCACCGCCGTAACCACCAACTTGTGGCGTTTCTTTTCTTCATCCTCCTCATATTCATCCTTGTAGTTGGTTCTGATGGACTTTCTTTCATTCATAGGCGAGTACAGGACAATAGTCTCTTTATCCTTGTAGATGGACTCTCTTTCATTCATAGGCGAGTCCCGGACAACAATAGGCTTACCCTTTTTCTCCGAAGCCTTCATATTGATCATCAAGATGAAGTCCAAGGCATCGCCATCTAGGTCACGAGCCTCCACAGTAAATTCCTTTGCCACACCGCTATCCACTTCATCCATGTGTGAAGCAGGAAACTGAATCCAGCTTTTATAATCGTTAGCCTCATCGGCCCATTTGCTGTCTTCACCCGAAAGATACGTAATCACTGGCTCCACATCCACGTACAGTGTCCGCATGAAGGGCTTACTGTCTAACACGCCGTCGCTCACCGAAACCTCAACCACCACTTCGTGCTTTCCAGCCAACGAACCCAGGTCCATCTCCAAAATCTCGCTGCTTCTCTCCTTTCTCACCTGCATACCTTGCTCCTGCGGAGCCTTGCCATTGACCGTCCAGCTGTAGCTCAAGTCATCTCCATCGTCGTCAGTAGGCGCCACAAATAACTCCACCTTCCACTTCTGTTCTTCCGTCAGCCGCAGCGGACTAGCCTGGGTGTATTTATCATCTCCCAAGACTTCATATCGATATCCACCTTTTCTGTATTTAATATTCTCGTCAATAATCCTCGGCGCATGGTTCTCAACCGTAATTTTCTCCTCAAACCATTCGCCCTCGGCGCCGTGTTCATCTTTCAACCGGGCGCGAATTATATGCGTTTGGTTCAATGGCAGAATCACGGTCACGTTACGGGAATTCTCTGGCGTGAAAACGATCTTGTCCGTAGTAGGACCAACGTACTCCCACTCGTATTCCAATTGATCGCCGTCCGGATCCGTGCCCCCGACCAGCGCAAGCGTGTACTTCCGTGCCAATGAGCCAGGATTTTTCTCTACCAGTTTGCCCGGCGTGGCTTTTATCTCCGTCGGCGTCGGCGCCACATTCACGTACAGCGTTCGCGCTTGGGAATCTTTTTCTTCCGCACCATCGCTCACCGTCACCGCAACCACCACCTTGTGATCTCCGGTCGAACTCAGGTCCAGCTCCACAGTCGCCGTCTTTTTATCCTGCTGTTCCTCGTTGTTGACCTTCCAGCTGTAAGTCAAGTCAGCGCCGTCGTCTGCGTCCGTAGCCGCCACCGAGAAACTCGTTTTCTCGCCTGAATCCAGCTGCAGCGGATTATCTTTGGTATAAATATCCTGACCCTTTTTCAGGACTTCTTGCGTGTTATCTTTCTTGATTTTAATCTCGTCAATCTTCGGCGCCACATTCACGTACAGCGTCCGCGTTTTGGGAACTTCTGTCACGCCATCGCTCACCGAAACCGCAACCACCACCTTGTGATTTTCAGCCAACGAACCCAGGTCCAGCTCCACAGTCTCGCCGGTTGACGTCTTCGTCACCTGCATATCTTTCTCCTGCGGAGCCTTGCCATTGACCGTCCAGCTGTAAGTCAAGTCATCGCCATCGTCTGCATCCGTAGCCACCACCGAGAAACTCGTTTTATCGCCTGAATTCAGCTGCAGCCAATCATCCTTGTTATTCTCACCAATGTCGCTTACATCCGTGCCATTCCCAAACTTCAACGTCTTAATCTCTGGCGCCACGTTGACGTACAGCGTTCGCTCGATTGTATCTTTCCCTTTATCGCCATTGCCATCGCTCGCCGTCACCGCAACCACCACTTTGTGATCTTTGGCCAACGAACCCAGGTCCAGCACCAAAGTCGCCGTCTTTTTATCCTGCTGTTCCTCGCCATTGACCGTCCAGGTGTAGCTCAAGTCAGCGCCGTCGTCTGCGTCCGTAGCCGCCACCGAGAAACTCGTCTTCTCGCCTGAATCCAGCTGCAGTGGCTTATCTTTGGTATAAATATCCTGATCCTTTTTCAGGACTTCTTGCGTGTTATCTTTCTTGATTTTAATCTCGTCAATCTTCGGCGCCACATTCACGTACAGTGTCCGCATGAAGGGCTTACTGTCTACCACGCCATCGCTCACCGTCACCGCAACCACCACCTTGTGATTTTCAGCCAACGAACCCAGGTCCAGCGTCGCTCGCGGGTCTGTTGTGACTTTCTTGTCCCCGCCATTGACCGTCCAGCTGTAAGTCAAATCATCGCCATCTAGGTCTGCGGCCTCCACAGTCAAACTCGTTTTCTCGCCTGAATCCAGCTGCAGCCAATCATCCTTGTTATTCTCATCAATGTTTTTTACAAGTTTGTCATCCGCAAACTTCAGTTCAGTAATCGTCGGCGCATGGTTCCCAACCGTAATTTCCTCCTCAAACCATTCGCCCTTGCCGCCGTATTTATCTTTCAACCGGGCGCGAATCTTATGCGGGCCCAATGGCAACTTCACGGTCACTATCTTAGAATATTCTAGTGACTTTACCAAATCTCTTGGATTGAAAACGATATTGTCCGTAGTAGGACCAACGTACTCCCACTCATATTCCAATTGATCGCCGTCCGGATCCATGCCTCCGACCAGCTCAAGCGTGTAATTCCGTGCCGATTCGCCCGGTACCAGTTGGCCCCGTTCTTTGACTTCTATCCCCGTCGGCTGCGTCGGCTTCACATTCACGTACAGCGTTCGCGCTTGGGAATCTTTTTCTTCCGCACCATCGCTCACCGTCACCGCAACCTCGACCTCGTGAGCGCCTGTCGAGCCCAGGTCCAGCTCCACAGTCGCCGTCTTTTTATCCTGCTGTTTCTCGTTGTTGACCTTCCAGCTGTAAGTCAAGTCAGCGCCGTCGTCTGCGTCCCTAGCCGCCACCGAGAAACTCGTTTTATCGCCTGAATCCAGCTGCAGCCAATTATCCTTTTCAGTCTCAACAATGTCACTTACATCCGTGCCATCCCCAAACTGCAGCGCCTCAATCTCTGGCGCCACGTTGACGTACAGCGTCCGTGTCACCTCAGCTTTTCCCCGGCCATCCTTCATGCCATCGTCCACCCTCGCCGTGACTTCCACCCTGTGGCGCTGATCGCGGCTCATATTTGCAATCTCTGACTTACCCTTTACCGGCGAATACAATTTCAATTCATGAGTTCTAGACGGATCTTCTTTATAATCATTCTCCTCGACAATTTCTTCTGTCTTGGGCAAAAGAGAGCCATTCTCCCAAGCCTCGACATTGGCCATCAAGAAGTAGCCCAGCTCATCGCCGTCTGCGTCCGAATACTCCACCTCAAACTTTTGTGATGTCGGTGTATCAATGTCATGGAGCGGAATCCATTTCTCCTTGTCATCAAAAGATATTTCCGCCGCCGTGCCGTCCACAAAATTAAGCTCTGGCAACTTATTTTCCTGCACAAATTCATGAGGATCCTCTGTCATTTGCAATTCCAACGCTTCGCCGTCCTTGGTCAGGTCAACCAGGGACTTGTCGCTCTGGTAGCCGAATCCGATCAAGTCATCCAACTTTTCAAAACGCACTTTCGCTTCGTAGTCTGCTCTAATCACAATCGAAAATTCTTTTATTATTTCCTGACCCCGCGTCCCATCTTCTATGCTAAATTCGTTCTCCCCGGCTGCGTTTGCGGTGCTTGTGATAAGATTTTGCGCAAATGCCGGGCAACCACCCTCCTCATCTGGATAGACCACAGAGCTGCCGGCAATTTTTTCGGGGTCGTCGGGGACAATTTTTATCCCTTTACCGCTCGTGGTGTAACTGCTAAATTCCATATTGACGCAGCTGTAGACTCTATCCGCGGTAATTTTTTTAAATTCTTTCGACCTGAGCGTAATTTCTTTGGCGGCATAGCCCGGCAGCTTCAACCAGACCTTACGGGAGTCGCCGGGAATTTCGACTTCAAACTCTTCCTCTGCACCCACAGACAATGTTCTGCGCTCATCGTTGAGCGCGCCCTGGTCGTCGGCATTTTCATCCAGGCCAATGAGCAGCTCCTCAGCAGTGGTATTTTTAACCACGATGTAGGCTTGGCCGGCGGCTACGCCGTCACTGGGATCGGGCATTGACAAGTCGTTACAGGCGCCGAGGCCAAGCACGGCGAGAAAGCTCAAGGCACTAAAAAACCCCGAAACATTTGGCCAACGCCAAAATGCCAAGCGCCCGCCTGCCACTCTTTGCAATATTTTTGCGGCTATGTTTTCCACTATTCGCTGGAACATGGGTCCAACCCCCGATAATTGGAGCTTTGACAATATAAATATTTTTTTGTTATGTAATTATGGCATGTAATAATTTCTGGCGCGGCCAATTGCGGCCCGTATTAATTCTTATTGTTTGATTAATTCTAATGCTTAATTAATTTGCTGACTAATATATTTAAATTGTAAGTCTTTTTTTGGCGTTTGTCCAGCCCATTTGTCATATTTTGTATACTGGCTACAGGGCCCTCAAGGCCAAGACCTGCCGCGGTGGCAAATAGACCGGCACAAAGCTAGCGCCATCCGCGTTCCGCTGGCTGTGGTAACGGTGGGATAAATCGAGCAGGCCAAAACCGCTGTAACGCGCGGCGTCACTGCACAAAGCAATTTCATACTCGGCCAGCGGCGCGGGCACCCGGTAGTCCTTTAGGGCTTGCGTCGGGTGAAAGTTGAACACGAACAGCAAACTTCCGCGGCGAAAGCAAATCACTTTATCATGGTCGTACAAGTGCAACCAGTCGATCGCGTGACGCAGCGTCCCTTCGTTGCGCAGCAAGGCCTGCATGTCCTCTTCAAACAATCGCAGGCCGGCAAACAAGAGATCCTCGCGGAAAGCCAGGCTCCACATGCGGCGCGAATGGTGGTAGCTCCACTTGTTGCCTTCGCGCGGAAAATCAATCCATTCGGGGTGCCCGAACTCATTCCCCATGAAATTCAGGTAGCCGTGGCGGGCGCTGGCCAGCGTCAACAGGCGGGCCATCTTGTGCAGGGCCAGCCCTCGATCCACGCGCAATGTGCGGTGTTCGGGGTCCATGTGCCAATACATGTCGCTGTCAATAATGGTAAAAATAAAGCTCTTGCCGCCGACGAGGGCCTGGTCGTGACTCTCGACATAGCTGATCGTGCGTTCATCGCGCCGGCCCTGCGACATCTCGTGCCAAACGGCGAACATGTTCCAGTCCTCGTCCGCGATGTCGAGCAACTTGAACCAATAATCAGCCCCCCCCATGGCCAGGCGGTAGTCAAAGCCCAACAACTCGCGCGCTGCCAGGCCGGGAAAACCGCTGACATCCTCCGCCACAGTAATGGCGCGCGGGCGGATTTCGCGGATCAGGCGATTGGCCAGAGCCAGATAGCACAGGGCATTGGCGTCCACCGAGCCATTAAAATAGTCATCGTAGCCAGTAAAAGCCGTGCCCATGCCGCGGTGCTCGTAAAGCATGCTGGTCACGCCGTCAAAGCGGAAACCATCAATGTTGTACTCGCAAAGCCAAAACTGCAAATTGGACAGCAGGTAGTGCAGCACTTCATTCTTGCCGTAGTCATAGACGTAGCTGTCCCACTGGCGGTGCTCGCCTCGATCTCCGGGATACAAGTACTGGTCGCGCCGCCCGGCAAAGTACGCCAGGCCCTCGTCCTCGTTGCGCACGTGGTGTGAGTGCACCAGATCAATGATGACGCGCAAGCCCAAGCGGTGGGCTTCGTCCACCAGCGCCTTGAACTCCTCTGGGCGGCCAAAGCGCGAGGACACCGCAAAGGGATTGGCGACATGGTAGCCAAAAGAGCCATAGTAAGGGTGTTCCTGGATTGCCATCAACTGCACGGTATTGTAGCCGAGCCGGGCAATGTAGGGCAGAATCTGCTCCCTAAACTGGCTGTAGCTGCCGATATCTTCTTGCTCTTGCGCCATGCCGACATGAGCCTCGTAAATAATCGGCGCTTCCAGCTCCTGGGCCCGCAGCTGGGCCGGGCTAAAGTTAAAGCGGAATTTGAAGTCGTCTTCCCAGACCTGCGCGCTAAAAACCTTCGTTTCGGGGTCCTGCACGACTCGTTTGGCATACGAAGGCAGGCGACGGCCCTCCCCTGGCCCGCGATCGCCGTACTCCCAGCGCAGCCACAAGGCAAAATACTCTTGGAGCTGTAACTGTTCCCCGCCCAGCCGCAGTTCCCAGACGCCTTCGGCATTCAAGCGCTCAAAGCGATATTCTGGGCGCAACTGCCAGGCTGTCGCGTCGCCAAACAAATACATTTCGCAGGCATTGGGTGCCCACTCGCGCAGCAACCAGCCGCCATCGGGCTGACGGTGCAAACCAAAAAATAAATGCCCCAGGGCAAAATCGCGCAGTTGCGCCGCGCCGGCGCCTTGGCACAGCAGGGCGTATTTATCGTCAATCTGCCGCTGCCAGGCGGCAATCTGCGCCCTGAAGTTTTCCAGATATGGATCATCTTTCAACGATGCCACAGGTTCCATCAGGGGGTAACGTTTAAATTTTTCCTGCCCGTCCATCAAGTTTTCCACAGACAAGGACCTCCCTTCCCCCATTTATCGCCAGCCTGCCCGGCCCGGCACACAAATCACCCTTGCCGCTCGCACAACACACGGCAAGTCAGGAACTAAAGCCGCGTGCCGGCCAGAGCTTCGTAGAGCTCCACATAGCGATCCGCCACAGCTTGAATATTATAGCGCTGTTGCGCCTCGCGCATCACGCGCCGGATGACCGGCAAGCGCTGTGCCGCATCCAGGCGATAAAATTGCAGCGCTTGAGCCGCGGCCCACCACAGCCCTCCACTATCATAGGTTTCAAAGCAAAAACCGTTGCCCCGCCCCAACTCTTCGTCCAGTTGAATGTGTTCCACCGTGTCGCGCAGGCCTCCCGTGGCCATCACAATCGGCAAGGAACCATAGAGCTGAGCGATCATCTGGGCCATGCCACAAGGTTCATAACGCGAAGGCATGAAAATAAAATCACTGGCTCCATACAGCCGGCGCGAGAGGGTATCGTCAAATGGACAAATTACGGCATTCCCAAACATTCTGTGGTAGTGGATGATATCGTGCAATACTTCGTAATAAGGTCCGTCGGCCACGATAAAAATCTGTGGGTCCTGCTCTTTGTGCGCGGTGATGAAATGGCAAAAAATCTCGGCCAACAGTTCACAGCCCTTTTGCGTCGGGTCAAGCCGCGATGGCCAGAAAAACAACGGGGCGCGAGCATTTACTTTCAAACCAAACTTTTTTTGAACCTGGCACTTCAGTTCCGCCTTTTTCGCAATCACATCATCTTCAGCGTCGTAATGGGCCCCGCGCAAGGCCACATCCCTGGCAGGCCCATAGCTGGAGTCCGGTGCATTTAGAATGCTGTGGGCATAACCGCGATGATATTTTTGCTGGATCTCGTAACGAATATTCTGCGGCACATCGTGAAAACCATCGACCACTTCGCGCAGAAAACCCTCCGAGACGGTATTTATGCGGGTGGCGGAATATATGCCCGAACACAGCAAGTCCACGGGGTTGTGCTCCCGGCTCTCTTCGTAGTTCTCCGGCGGTCTCATGTAGAACAGGTTCTGCCAAAAAAGTGGCGCGTCAATGCCCCGATCCTCAATATGGGCCAAACTTGTCTTTTGGGTATAAATATTGTGTACAGTCAGCAGACTACGAATGCCCAGACGCCGCGTAAAACCGGGGATTAAACCCGTCGTCCAGTCATTGCAATGCACAATATCCGGGCGCACCCTGCGGATAATATGGTTCATGGTTTCGCGTTGGAACGACAACGAAAAATTCAATACCGGGCCACTGCGCTCATCATAAACCCTGTCCTGGTAATAAAAACAGCGGTCTTCGGCAAAGTGGACACGGGTCTCGTTTCCCTTCTCGGCGGCCGAATAATGCAGATAATAAAAATGCATATCGCTGGAACCCATAGTACTTGGGTCACGCTTAAAAATACGACGGTAGTGAGGAATGGCAACATGAATATCCATGTTGCGCGAGAATAGCTCTTCGACCAGGGCGCTACTGATGTCGGCTAGACCGCCACCCTTGACCTGAAGGATTGTCGAAATTTTGCCCATGTTGCGGGGTATAAAACTGATTTCCGGGGTCACCAGCAAAACGCGCAGTTTGCGGTTGGACAGATTTAGTTTGGCCATTTTATACTACCTCAAATATTGCAAGAATCCTAATCCCAAATAAAGGTCCCCAAGTTCCACCAGACCAAAGGCGCGGCCGCGATTCAGGCCGAGAGAGCCAAGCCAAGGAACCAAGCGAAGAGAGCCAACCCACAAAAATGGCAACCCCAAAGGGCCAATCCATTAGTGCAACCGGGCCCTCAGGATCCCCATTAATATTGGCAAGCCCCTAATACCAGACCATATAGCCGGGGCTCATGTCCCGCAGGGTCGCTTCCTTGGGACAGACCCGCACACCGACCGCACTGCTGCGAATCTGGGCGCAACTTAACAAGTAACCAAAACTACTACGTTTGCCATTGCCTTCGCGCAACTTCATAATGAACACCTTGCCCCGCTCCTGAATGCGGCCAAATGCGAAATCTTCACCCACCCAGCCACAAGGAGCGAGGTAAAGCTCGACGACCAAATCTTCAGCCGCCAATTTGTCATGCTCCACCGCGACGCGCACATCTAATACCTCGTTACTGTCAAATACCAAATCGTCATGAACTCCCTGCTCCTTGCCCTCGGCGTACAACACCGGGGAGAAAATGCGAACATGCTGCATCTCCTGCAACACCTGCAACTTCTTCTGGTAAAACTCACGCAAGCTGACGGCATTGTTCGCGGTCAACTTTTCATAACGATTCATGGCCGGCTGGTAATACCGCTTATGATAGTCGCTAACCATGCGATGACTCGAAAAGGCATGCAAGCTGCGCTTGATGGCATTCTTCATGTAACGCACCCATAAAGTTTGTACTTCGTTTTCACGGAAGTAATAAGCCGGAACAATTTCATTTTCCAAGGTCTGATATAAACTTTCGGCCTCTTCCGCGTCACGTTGGTTTGGCTCGAGGCACTTTGAATTTTCAATTTTCCAACCACAACTCTTGTGGTAACCCTCCTCCCACCAGCCGTCGAGGATAGAGAAATTAGGCACGCCATTCATCGCGGCTTTCATGCCGGAAGTGCCACTGGCCTCCTCGGGGCGAATCGGGTTGTTTAGCCAGACATCGACACCCTGCACCAAGAGGCGGGCAACTTGAATATTGTAATTATCCAGAAAAACAAACGCGTGTTCCAAGTTGCGGTCCCGAGCAAAACGGATGATGCTTTGAATCAGATGCTTGCCCGGTTCATCCGCGGGGTGGGCCTTGCCGGCAAAAATAAACTGCACGGGCTGATTAGAGTTGCGGATAATACGCTCCAAACGATCAGGATCGCGCAACAGCAAAGTCGCGCGCTTATAAGTCGCAAAGCGGCGGGCAAAACCGATAGTGAGCACTTGGGACGACATACTGCTACGCACTTGGTGCGAGTGGTGCTGCATAATCATTCGCGCTTGTTCCACGAGCATCCCCTTCGACAGGCTGTGGGCCCTAAGCAACTCGTAATCGGGAATGCAGTCGACGTTAGCCAATTCCTCCTCCTGCCAGTCGGTTTTCATCTCCCAATTGACGCCCAAATAAATACTAAATAAGTTGTGATTGTATGTGGAAACCCAGGAGCCGGGATGGACACCATTGGTGATAGCTCCAATTGGCACCTCAGCCACGGGGAGTTCAGACCAGACGTGTTGCCACATGTCGCGCGAAACCGCGCCGTGCAGCTGGCTCACACCATTGGCAAATGCCGCGCAACGCAGCCCCAGAATGGTCATGGAAAGCTTGGAGCTGTCATAACCCGCGGCCTGGCCAAAACCGATGACTCGGTCCGCAGTCAATTCATTGTCCGCGAGTACCCGATTGAGATATGGACGCACAAGATCGACGCCGAAGGCTTCGTTCCCGGCGGGCACCGGAGTATGCGTGGTAAAAATATTCGTCTGATGGTTCAACTCCAGTGCCTCATCCAACGATAATTGGTAGCGCTTCTGCAGGTCTGAAATACGAGCAATGCTCAAGAAGGCCGAATGCCCTTCATTCATGTGACAAGCATGTGGCAAATAGTTCATCTGCACCAATGCCTGGTACCCCCCAATGCCAAGCAGCAGTTCTTGCTGCAGGCGCATTGTGCGATCTCCGCCATAAAGCTGTAAAGTCACCCGCCGAAGTTCCGGCGAATTCTCGACAATATCGGCATCCAAAAGGTAAAGGGACACATTGCCCACGCGCAATTCCCAAACCTGGGCATGCAAGGTTTGGTCCAACAGGGGTACTTGCACCTGCATTTGCTTGCCTTGCCGATCCTTGACCGGCAAGACAGGGATCATGTCAAAGTCATTATTCGCATATTCTTCTACCTGCCAGCCATTAGAATCGATAGTCTGATCGAAGTACCCGTGACAATAAAACAACCCTACAGCCACCAATGGCAGCTTCAAGTCGCTCGCGGACTTCAGGTGATCGCCCGCCAAAATGCCAAGGCCACCAGAATATAAAGGCAAACTTTCATGGATGCCAAATTCCAGGCTGAAGTATGCCACACAATTACGCCTGGAATCTCTATCGACCAAAGGGACCTCGGGGCGCGGACCAATTTCCCTCTGGTAGCGATCACAAACCGTTTGGCACATCGACATGAACTTGGTATCATGAGCGATATCTTCCAAACGGTCATAATTGATCCGACTTAGAAATACCTTGGGAGCGTGTTTTGAAGACCACCACAATTCCGGATCAATCATTCGGAACAAGTCAAACGCTCCGGGGTACCAGCTCCAGCGCGTATCATTCACCAGCAATTCAAGCATTTTAAGAGCCTCTGGCAATCTCGGTCGGACCATAATCCGTATAAAGTTGGGTTGCTTCATATATACTCCTCGTGAATAAAGCGATATTCAATTGATCTGGACGAACTCAGTTGTGATTTCCAGGAATAAAAAAACCCGAAAGAGACCCTATTTACAAATAAGCTTTCATTCTACTATCAACATACTATTCATGGAACCTTGATCATTATACGCAAAGTTGTCATTGCTGGCATCCACACGCCAATCGCCATTGACCACAAACTTATATTCATAACGCCCCGGCTTCAGCATTTTAACCTTCTCGAACTTTCGGCTCTTGTCTATATAATTCATGAGCTCCGGCTTCCAGTTATTAAAGTCCCCAGCCAAAAAGACTTCATAACCAGTATCTTCGTACAAACTAAATGTGATTCTTCGTCTACTCGTGTTATTATTTCGCTTTTTCATTGGAACAAATTCCTTTATATTCAATAATTCTCGATTGCTAAACATGATAAACTTCTATAACTGAAAATTTCCAGAATCTCATGATTGGAATTCAAGAAATCTGTAAAATCTGAGTAAAATATTTAAACTTTATTTTACGAAAATGAATAAAATTCACAAGTATTTTGCAAAATCTGTAACATTAATAAATAGACCAAAATTACTATAGTTGCATTAAGTAACAAACGCCGCCAAATCAAAATAACTGAATGATAATTTATTTTGGGGTTATAAATCTTGTAATTTAGCTTGACTCTCATCTAGCTTCTTAGCAAACCCTTTAAGCCTGGCAATGGGAATTATTTGCGCCCTTGTCTTTTCAGCCTTCCAGCTTTCGTATTTTTCGGCGTTCAAGGTAACGTCCAAGGCAAGCTGCATCCTTGAACATGCCACAGGCCAATCCGCGCAAACTTATTGAGAGTTTTTGCGCTGGATTGCCTGAGGGCTACTTTCTCCCCTAAGCGGACCATAGTTGGGCGATCTTCAAGCCCAGAGTCAGACCCTGAGCCGGGTCTTTCCTGAAATTGGAGGACAAAAATTGAAGCTTACAAAAGAATTTATTTACAAATACAGAAAGAAGATAGGGGATTAAGTGCGCCAATCGTATGTCTCTGCAAAACACAAGCCGGCAGAGCCGCGTTTAATTTAGAAATAGCAAATTGAACGCGGCTCTGCCCCCTGATCGCCTCAAATTATCCTCAGAGGTCAAGTCTTATTTCGGCAAAATTCAGGCACTGGCGGCAATCAAGCCTCAAAACACTCAGAGCGGGCCGCCTCGATACATAATGCGGATCTGCTTATAGTTACCTTCTCCTTCGCTGGAGGTCGATATATTGGGCAAATCGTTCAGAGCCTTGTGAATAATGCGGCGCTCAAAAGGGTTCATGGCCTCTAACAGACGTGAACTCTTGTGACTCTCAACTTGAGCCGCTATTTCCCTGGCTATTTTAATTAGCTTGGCTTCGCGGCGCTTGCGGTAGCCACTGACATCAAGTTGCGCCCTCAAATCTGCAGGGACTTCATTCTCTTCGTCGTGTAAGCGTCCCAGATAAGCGTTGAGCACAACCTGCATGGCCTCCAGATGCTTACCGTGTTTGCCAATCAGCTGCGAGGGATCGCTGGAAGCCTGTATGCTTAGCAGCAGTCGCTGATTAGAGCGGCTATATAGCTGAATCTTGGCATCCTGGCCCATGCGGCGCAGTAACTCCTGCATAAAGTCTCGCAGTCTAATCTCCCATTCACGCGGCTCCTTCAGCTCTTCCCACTCCAGCAGTTCATCCAGTTCTGAACTGTCCTCGTCTTCATCCACCGAATAGGAACCTTCAATATCATTTAAAAATTCCGGCGCTTCCTTATGATGTGGATAAACGCGGATGCGCACACCGCCCCTGCGGAAGAAACCTCCTTCATTCCCCAGGATTTCTACGTCAAACTGACTGCTGTCCAATCCCAAAGCTTCGCTGGCACGCTCAATCGCTTCTTGCTCGGTCTTGCCCGTAAATTCATACATATTACGCAAACTCCTTATCTGCCCCCAAATTGCCCAAACGGCAAGGGAGGGCTGCTTGCTTCATTATTTATCTACTTAACTTGCCCTTCTCCACATTAGAGCCCTTGCCTACAGACTGGGAAGCTTTTTTATTAGGCCCCTGTCCCCTATCCTTATCGGCGACAATTTCCATCTTGCCACGTTTACTTTGGTGGGCGACATAAGCCCGGTTCTTCCGGGCTATCAAAGCATCGGCCTCATGTTTGACCGCAATGGCGTCGTCCCCGCTGTATTTATTCATGAGCAATTGTTGTACCGTCATTAGGATGTTCGAAATTGTCCAATACAGGAGCAGGCCAGAAGGCATATTATACAAAATAAAGGAGAACACAACTGGCATAAATACGGTAAAAATACGCTGCTGCATCTTGTTTTGCGTCGGCGGCTGGCTGGCTTGCATCAGTTTACTTGAAAGCAGCTGTGACGCCAGATAAATGGGCGGCAACAGGCGCAAAGGGATACTCCAGCTACCCAAAGTCAAACTGTAAACCAAGTCAGGGGAAGAAAGGTCGCCGATCCAACCTGGAATAAAGCTGGCCCCACGCAGTTCAAAGTAACGATAAAACAGATTGGCAATGGCAATCAAAATCGGCATTTGCAATACAATTGGCAAACAACCGCCTATTGGGTTAACTTTTTCCGTGCGGTATAGCATGCTCATTTCCTGCTGCAGTTTCCGCGGGTCATCCTTGTGTTTATCTTGCAACTCTTTAATTTTGGGTTGCAACAAACGCATCCGGCACATCGACTTATACGATTTTAAAGTCAAAGGAAAAAGTAACAGGCGTATTATCAAGGCAAAGATAATAATGGCCACGCCATAGTTGTGCGTAAAACTATTGAGAAAACTTAAAATCCAGCGCACCGGTTCCTCGATAAAACCGAGTCGAAACTTAACCATCGTGTTCAGGCCCGCATCGGACAGGCCGAATTCGTTGTCACTGGATTTGTTGAAGACCGCCAACTCATCGGCGATCAAGGGACCGATATAATAGTAGAAGCTGTCATCCACCAGATTATCGCCCTGGTCGCCGGCGCGCGCACTGCGGCGCTCAAACAGAAACTGCGAGCTGGGCAACCGGCTCCCCGTAGCATCCAGACCTAAGCCCGCGACATCGGCACCCGACCAGTAGACGTCGAGGTTGCGGCTAGGTAAGCCAAAAACTCCAAGATATTTACCGCTAACCCCAGCCCAGATCGGACTACTATCCAAATATTTATCGCGGCTATTCCGATTCAACGAAATAGTTTTACTCTTCCTGCCATCGTAATAAACGTAAGTACGCATATCTGTCGCAGTGCGGTTACGGCCTATATGATCCACCTCCGGGCCGATCTGCGGACCATAATAGAGGCTGTAAATCACCTGTCGAGAGTTTTGCGGCAACACGGCACCCGATCTGTATTGCAGGCGTACGCCAACTTTAACCATATACTCGCTGCGCACAAATTCTAGAGTTTTCTCCAAAACCAAAACGTCATCGCTCTCACCAGCCGTAAACTCTGTGGTGAAACGATAAGCCAGCTCCCCTATCTGCTCGACGCGGGACGGCAGCAATACGGCTTGCCCATTGCGGTAGTCTCCCAGGTAAAAGGTAAAAGGATAACGCTCGGAGCCGGCACTCCAAACCATCTCCAGCGGCTGGCCGTTATTCAGATGCCGCTTTAAAATCAGAGACGTCATTACTCCGCCCAACGGATTCAACGTAGCGCGGTAAACGTCCGTTTCGACAATGACCGGCGTACTACTCAAAGTTGCCGGAGACAGAGACGGGCTTCCATCCTTGCCGTTCTCTTTCGCCCCGGAATCGACGGAATCCACAGGATCTATGGAATCGACAACCATAGTCGCCAACTGCAGGGGGACCTCTGCCATACCCAAAGCCTTGTCCTGACCTTGAGCGCCAGACACACGGCTTTGGCTAGCGGCTTGATCGCCCGCAGTATGCTCTTCTAGTTCAGATGCCGACCGGCTCTGATAATAAAACCAGGCACCGAATAAAACCGTCAATACGGCCAGTCCTATTCTCTGCATTTTTTTGGCGTGGTCGGGAGCTTGTCTACTCATTAGGTGTTTCCTTTTTTTCAGGCACGGGGTCGTACCCCCCAGGATGCCAGGGGTGACAGCGCAGTATGCGACGCAACCCCAGGCCGACGCCGCGCCACAGACCGTGGCGCTCAAGGCACTCCAGCCAGTAGCTGGAACAACGAGGATAAAAGCGACAACTTTGGGGCAACATCGGAGATATAAAATATGAATAAAACTTAATGGCACAGCGCAGCGCACAACACAGGACAAACGAACAGCGCGCAAAGAACCCACGCAACCAGCGCAGAGGTGGCACTGACTGCAGGCGAACCCACACAGAGGGCTTTCTAGGCAAATGTCTCAGCGGTTCGTCCACAAATATTCTTCCAGTACGTCCAAATTGTCTACTCAATATCGCCCAACTTACTGGCCCAGCGCTTCGGTAGCTCCGCTTTGTCCATACCCTCGCCCGTCCCTTCGCCAGCCCCCTTCACCCAGGACGTGCAACCATCGCTTGCGCAAGTGACGCTCCAGGGCCTTCAGCGCCGCCTCATAGCGAACAAGTTCAGCGACAAAACAAGGGTCTTGAGTCATCTGCCAGCTCTCAGGCCAAAAACCGGCCACTTGCCGACCGACTCCGCGTGAAACTGCCGGCGTCACGCGAGTTTGGCACCCAGACAAGGCCCCTGACGAACCCAAGCCGTCAGAAGAGCCATCAGAAGAGCCATCGGCGGGTCCCGCGAACTGATAAACCACCCAGCCCCAGTGGTAGTTTAAACGCCCCTCACAACGAGACAATGCCGCGCGGTATGGTTCTGAATCGCGGGCTCCAAGCAGCTGAGCAAATTGCCGGCCCGCCTGATCCGCCGCGCTTCGGGCGACAGAGCGCAGCACAATTTTAGTGTGGCGAAATAATTCACGCTGCAAGCGCTTGGCCCGATTGCGCTGAACGGCAGAACCCAGACGCCGGACAGGACTGACAAAAAATTTATCCAGCTGCGGACAAGATATCTTCTCGGCAGGAAACTCCGCAAATGGATCATTGTCAAGCGTCATAGGTCCCGCAGGGGAACTTGAACAGCTATCGACAAACCTGGCTATAAAAACCAGCTTCAAGCCGTCCCGCCGCACGCTACCACACAGGGAAGGATTCTTGGCGAAGCGCTTCAACAGGAAATCTTCTAGATCTGCGGCACACCCAATAAACCCGCCAGAAGAGTCACAACGCCTGGTTGCGGCTTCTACGACTCCAATTGTCTGATCTTTTCTGGCATGGGCAAATAATTCGGCAATTTCGTTCTTGCTGCGCAGAATTTGCGCTCTAGTAAGGCTTCTTCTCATCAGAGACGGTCAGCTTGTGGCGGCCTTTCTTGCGGCGGCGGCGCAAGACATCCTGCCCACCAGCACTGGCCATACGGGCACGAAAACCAAATTTACGGTTGCGTTTCACGCGGCTGGGGTTATAGGTTGGTTTCACGACATTCTCCTTAATCAATTGAATGACAGGGGGATTCTCTAAACACGGCGACAAGAGCCGCTATTTCAGCTTAGTTTGTATACTCAATCTCAACAGCACAGCTAATTACTTAAAAAGCCAGGCACTATCAACTCACACAATTACACGATAGCGCCCCATTATATGCAAAGGTCTGAGACATGGCAAGGCGCTGGATTAGCAGAAACTTTTAAATGTCAGGCTGGACGACGGCTGGTATACCCAACTCATCTAGAACTTCCTCCGACTGCGATCAAGAACAAAACCACACTTCTGATCAAAAGCCCATCTGCTTCATCATGCTAGCATGCATTCCCTTGTTTTTTAACATTTTACGCATCATATTACGGTTGGTCTCAAACTCTTTTAGCAGTCGATTGACCATGGCCACGTTGACCCCGGCCCCCTTGGCGATACGCCGCCGCCGCGAAGGACCAATAATCTTGTGGTTGCTTTTCTCTTGCCTTGTCATCGACAAGATTATGGCCTCTTTGTGCTTGATGTCGCGATCGCTGAGACGGTCTTTGATCATGTCCGCCTTGCCCGCCATACCGGGCATGAATTCCAAGATCTGCTCGACGCTACCCATTTTTTTCATTTGCTGAATTTGTTCAAGCATATCCTGCAAGGTGAATTCCTTGTTGCGGATTTTTTTTTCCAAGCGCTCGGCGTCTTCTTTGGAGCTTAACTCCTGGGCTTTTTCCACCAAGGAGATGACATCGCCCATGCCCAAGATGCGCGAGGCAATTCGCTGGGGATAAAAAACGTCGAGGGCCTCAATCTTCTCGCCAACACCGACGTATTTAATGGGTTTCTTGACGATACTTTGAATTGAAAGAGCTGCACCGCCGCGCGTTTCCGAGTCAAACTTTGTCAAAATCACACCGCTGATGCCGATGCGTTCGTCGAATTGCTTGGCAAAGTCGACGGCCCCTTGACCGGTCATCGAGTCGGCCACAAAAATACTTTCCTGTGGTTTGACAAGCTTTTTCACGGTTTCCAGCTCAGTCATCAGCTCATCGTCAATGTGCAGGCGGCCCGCCGTATCGAAGATGACAGTGTTGTAACCCTCGCGCTTGGCCAGTTTTATCGCCTTCTCCGCCACTTTGGCCGGAGATTTTTCACTCTCGTCGCCAAAGAAGCCGGCTCTGATCTGGCTCGCGAGTACCCGCAGCTGCTCAATGGCCGCCGGACGCTGCAGGTCACAGGCAACAAGCAAGACTTTGCGGCCTTCGGCCTGGAGCTTGTAGGCCAGCTTAGCGCTAGTCGTCGTCTTGCCCGCCCCCTGTAGGCCCAGCATCAGGAGGCTAGAAATAGTATCTGGCCCCTTGAGATTCAAGCCCTCTTCTTCGGAGCCCAACAATTCGACCATGCGGTCATAGATAATTTTGACAAATTGCTGTCCGGGGTTCACCGAGCGCATGACAGCCTCGCCCTGAACCTCTTCGCGCGCCCGGTTGATGAAACGCCGCACAACCCGCAGGTTGACGTCGGCCTCCAGCATGGCAATCTGGATATCTTCCAGGCTTTGCTTGATGTTTTTATCCGTAATCTTGTGGTTGCCCGAAAGTCGCTTGGTAATCCCCTCAAAGCTCTGGGCGATGGCTTCCAGCATGTGGCGTCACTCCTTATGTCTGGCAAGACATTGTACAGATTGCAAAAATTTTGTCAGCTATCGGGGCGAACGAGCGAGTCATTAGCGCCAGCAATACATTCAGTTACGAAGACTTCGGCGAATATCTGGCGCCTGAACTCCCCGCCCCGCGGGCGAGCGCGATGAGCAAATATCGATCGGAAGGGGCGAAACCATAGTCTTCCGCCCCTTCTGCGGCCTGCAGCAACAGGGCCTCTCCCGCCGGCAGCAACTCGGTGACCAGGCTCTGCGCCAACTGCTCCGGCGGCAGTGCGGCCTGCAGCCAAAGCTCAAACAGGCGGGCACAGTGTTCTGCAATTTGCGCGACCTGTGCATCATCGCGCGCGGACCCGGCCGCATCGGTCTCAGGGAATTCGGTCTCAGGGGATTTTGCGGCCCCAGCACTTTCTTCTCCCGGACCGGCCACTTGAAGAGCCGCTTGAAGATTCATTTGAGGGAACGAGCCGGAAAACAAGTCTTGAGGCAACAGACCCTGGACGACTTTTTTATCCTGCCAGTGACGCAAGCAAGCTTTGGGCAAAAAATACTTTAGTGTGCGCAGGTATTGCTTGATCCTGGCCCTGGCCAATTCCGCAGGCGTCCAGCCCCGCTCAACTGCTGGCGCATTTTCGCTGTGAGCTGCCGGTATTCGCGATTGCAAGTGCAAGTGCGAATGCAAATGCAACTCTAGGCCCAGGAAACTCAGCCCACTGAAGCGAAAAGGTAAATCCTGCTTTGCCAAAAAAGCCATAAGTTTGCGATAGAAGTTCCCGCGCTCGCTGAGGCTTAGCCCCCCCAAGGTTTCCAGAATTTTAGCACGGATATTCTGCACCATGGGCAGGCCATCCAGGGGCAAGTCCCTCAGCTCCGCATCGTTGTTTGCCAGATGATAGACCATCTGCAAGCTGCTCAGGGCCGACGAAATTTTCCGCAGGCGGAAATTCTCGCTCTTGTTGCGCCAGGTTCCCGCACTTTCCTGATTGTGGTAGTACAGAGGTTTTTTCAGCACACCGAGATTGCGGGCGTGCCGGGCCAGGAACAGGGCCTGCATGTCATCCGTGGCGGCATACAAAGAGATTTTGGGCAAGTGCTCATAAATTTGCCGCCGCAAGCGAGTCCGCACCAAAGTACCACAATCAATGATAAAATACTCCAGGTAGAGCAGGTCGCGCAGCAGTTGATCCCGTTGCCCCCGCGAGTGGATCATTGGCCCATAATTGTAGACAAACAAGCTCCGGTTAGCGGCAATATTGCGATGCAGGCACATCAATACGTCAAAATCGCCCCCTTTGGCACGGGCATACATCTGCGCCACATAGGCTGGCGCCAGGTAGTCGTCCGCATCCAAAACACAAGCGTATTCACCGCGCAAGTTTCCGCTGTATTGGTTAATGATCTGATACTGGCCCAGGTTCTGTTGCAAGCTCACCGCCCGAATCCGCGGATTTGCTGCCGCATAGCGCGCGCAAAGAGCCCAAGTACCGTCCGTGCTGCAGTCATCGACTAGCAGCAAGTCCCAGTCGGGATCGGTCTGGGCTAAAACACTGTCGACACAGCGGGCGAGATACTGTTCATAATTGTAGGCCGGAATCAAAAAGGAAATCTTGGGCACTATGTTTTTTCCTGAACAGAGGGCTTCTCTCAGGCGTCACAAGGTATCCGGCGCCGGCGAGAAGAAAATCCTAATATTCTACTTAAAAATAAATTACTTTACAATTCTACGCTTGTAGTGGCGTTGCAACAGGCACAACCAGCGATGCGGCAAAATACTTTTGAGGACCCGCTTGGGCAGACGGAATGAGGCAAAGCCTTGTTGCCGCCAAAGCTGCTTCATCTGCTCGCGTGCGCTCGCGGACTCCATTACGGGGAGCCGGCGCACGGTTACTCGCCCTTTAAACAGCGTCGCATCCAAAGGGCTCCAGACTCCCCCGCTGAAATGCGTTCCCGTGTCATAGCCCATGTGGGACGCCAGTGATTTGCCCGGATACAAGGTCAACTGGCCATTTAAAAACATTGAAGCATAAAAGCGCACCCCCCAGGAACTATTGCGCCCGGCGATCTGGTCGCGCAACATCTGTGTATATGGGTAGCAGCGGTCATAGTCAAAAGCTGCGATCCGTCGGCTCCGCTTTAATTCGGCCAGAAGCAGGGCGCCGTCAAAACTGACATTTTGCCAAACCCGCCGCCAAGTCCCCCAAGCGAAGTCTCCGTTCATCTGGGCAAAATATAGCTCAGGCACGTCGGGCAAGTCAAATGCATGGGCGCGCACGGAGCCGACCCCAGCTTCATCCCGATAAAGTTCCAGCGCTTCATTCATAAATTCCAGGAAATATGGGCCCACCACGACGTCGTCCTCGACAACGATAATGCGGCCATGACGCCGGATGACCTCGCTCACGCCGTGGATGACCATCGGGGCCAGGCCGCGATTGGTTTCCGCCTCAAACAGCTCCAAATGCCCAAAGCTCTCTCGCCAACGCGGTTGGCGTATAAAGTCGCGTACGGCCTCTACCTCTGCCAGCTCCCGCTGGCGGTCGCGGATATCCTTGCGCGGGCCATCCGCATAAATGTAGAGGGTGCTCTGAGCGGCCAGGGCGCCACCGGCCAGCGACTCCAGGGTCGCTTCCAGGTGGCGCTGGCGCTTGTAACAAAATAAGACTATGGGAGCCAATAGAGCGTCGGGCATAAAATCATGAGGACGAAGTATAAATGTCGCTATGCTTCAATAATTCCAATAATTCGCAAGCATTTTAGCCCGTTGCTTGCAAAAGCTCAATGCCCAATTTTACGGCTTTGCCGCCAGAAATTCTGATGTGACAACGGGCGCACAAAATAGCCGGGCACTGGCGCGCAGAGCTTCACTCCAGCTGCCGCGACTTTACCCCATATTTCAAGCTGGCACAAAGTTGGCGACGGACAAATGGCTTGAATCTTTAGATTTCAGCAGAATCAAAGATACCTGAAAAACCCTTGAATTAGATTCATCCCAAATCCCGTAAATAGAGTACTAGACAAAGAGCCGCTTCCCCTTGACAATTCAGGCCATGGAATTTATCGACTTGAAGAGCCAACGGCAGCAGATCCGCGATTTATTAGAACAAAAAATCCAACAAGTGTTCCAACACGGCCAATATATCGACGGCCCAGAAGTGCGCGAATTGGAACGACGGCTGGAAAATTTTCTCGACGATACCGTTCGGGCCGTCGGCTGCGCCAACGGCACCGACGCCATTCAAGTCGCCTGTATGGCCTTGGGCCTGGAACCTGGCGCCGAAGTCATCACCACGCCGCTCAGCTTTATGGCGACAGTAGAAGTTCCCGCACTCCTAGGCTTGAAGCTTGTCTTTGTCGATGTCGAGGCAACAACCGGCAACCTCGACCCCCAAAAGCTGGAAGCGGCCATCAGCTCCAAGACCCAATTGATACTCCCTGTCAGCCTGTATGGCCAGTGCGCCAACTACACGGCCATCAATCGCATCGCCGCAAAATATAAAATTCCCGTGCTTGAAGACGGCGCGGAAAGCTTTGGCGCTCGACATTGCGGCCGGCGCTCCGGCAGCCTGACCGACCTGGCCACGACCAGCTTTTTCCCGGCCAAACCCCTGGGCTGCTACGGCGACGGCGGCATGGTGTTTGTGCGCAAAAATAATGCCGGACTGGCCGACAAAATCCGCCGTATCTGCCACCATGGCCAGGACGGCCGCTACCGGCACAAGGAAATCGGCGTCAATAGCCGCCTCGACACCATTCAGGCCGCTGTATTGCTGGCCAAATTGGAATTGCTGGAAGCTGAGCAGCAAAAGAAACAGGAAATAGCCGCACATTATTTCAGCAGATTGCGCGGCAAAGTCGGGCTACTCGAAGTTTCGCCGGAAAATGAATCGGCCCACGGCTACTTTCCGATTTTGGTCGAGCGACGCGAAGCCCTACTGCCCGCCCTGGACAAAGCTCGCATCCCCTACGGCCTGCATTTTCCCTGCCTGCACACCCAGCAGGCCGTCAGCGAACTCGGCTACCGCGCGGGCGACTTTCCCGTCGCCGAACAAATTTCCCGCAGCGTCGTTACCATTCCGATGCACGCCTACCTGAGCGAGGCGGACACGGAGCAGGTAATTTCCGCTATCATTGCCAACTGCTAAACAGCTTAGCTCGACTAAACTGAAAATTAACCAAAAATTAAACGCTGAGGTCCCCGAGGTCCCCTATGGAAATTGCCATGATCGGAAGCGGCTACGTCGGCCTGGTATCCGCCACCTGCTTTGCCAATATCGGCAACCGCGTTTACTGCGTCGACCACAGCCCAGAACGCATTGACGCGTTAAAAAAAGGCCGTGTGCCCATTTACGAGCCCGGCCTGGAAGGCTTGTTGCGCGACAACGCCCGCCAGGGCACTTTAAGTTTCCACGGCGCCCTGGCAGAAGTAATCGACAAATTAGACATCGTATTTATCGCCGTAGGCACACCGATGGGCGAGGGCGGGGCTGCGGACCTAAGTGCGGTCCACGCCGTGGCCCGGCAAATCGGCCAGGATATGAACAAACCCTTAATCGTTGTGAACAAGTCGACCGTGCCCGTCGGCACGGGCGACAAGGTGCGGGAACTAATCGCCGCGGAGTTGGAAAAACGGGGGGCCGATATACCTTTCAGCGTAGTCAGCAACCCGGAATTCCTTAAAGAAGGTAGGGCCATCAGCGACTTCTCCAGCCCCGACCGCGTGGTGCTGGGTTGCGATGACCCAGACGCCTTGGACATCATGACAGAACTGTATCGCCCAATGGTCTATCGCAACCCGAAAGAACGGGTGTTGCGCATGAGCCTGCGCAGCGCCGAACTGACCAAGTACGCGGCCAATGCCATGCTGGCGACACGCATTTCATTTATCAACGAAATGGCCGAGTTATGCGAGGCCGTCGGTGCCGACATCAACGATATACGCGAGGGCATCGGCAGCGACAGCCGCATTGGCAATAATTTCCTCTACCCAGGGGCGGGCTACGGTGGCAGTTGCTTCCCCAAGGACGTCGGCGCCCTGCGCCATACTTTTAAGCAGCACGGTCTAAACGCCGGCATCCTGGAAGCCGTGGAAGAGCGCAATATTAAGCAGAAAAACTGGGCCTTCGGCAGAATTACCCAGCACTTTGCCACGCGCCAGCTCGGCGGCAAGCACTTTGCCCTCTGGGGCCTGAGTTTCAAGCCCGATACCGACGACGTGCGCGAGGCCGCCAGTTTGGTGCTCATCGAGCAGCTCTTGCAGGCCGGGGCCACGATTTCGGCTTACTGCCCCAAGGGGTGCGCACAGACAGATTTCTACCTGGAACACAGAGGCCGCACAAGTGCCGGGCAGCGCGCCAATTTAAACTACGCCGCCTCGGCCTACGAGGCGACGAAAGGAGCCGATGCCCTCGTCCTATTGACCGAGTGGCGAGAGTTCCTCAGTCCGGACTGGCAGCGACTCAAGGAGCTGCTGAAAAAGCCCCTGCTCTTTGATGGCCGCACCCAGTTCTCAACACAGCGCCTCGCCCAATTAGGTTTTACCTACTACGCCGTAGGTCTGCGCCAAAGCCAGTAAAATCCCAAAACCTAAAACCAGGAACTAAAACCTAAAACCAAGAACTAAGCTCATGCGCAGTCCGACCACAAAAATTCCTTGCCCCCTCTGGTATCTTTGGGTTCCTCTGCGTCCCTTGGCCGGCGTGCTGCAGCACAGTCATACCGGGGCCAACGCCAAGCAAATCCTCCCGCGGCGAGGCCCTCAGGCCATTCCTCCGCCCAAGACATTTGGCCCCGTATATTTCTGAGGCGAACTTGAAGAATAAAATCCATGGCATTTGGCGCGAAAGCTTGGCAGATAAAGCTGAATTGTGGCGCCGGGGCTTGCACGGCTTTGAGCGCGAGACCTTCCGACTGGATGGGCTCAGCGGCGTACCGGCGGCGACAAGCCACGAACAGATTTTTGCCCAGCCCTTACAGTCTGGACAGATCGCGCGTTGGCGCGGCAGCGAAGCCGAAAAAGTCCGCTTGCGTGAACTGTTGCCCCACGCACTGACTCTAGATTTTAGCGACCAGCAGATTGAACTGGTCAGTGTACCGCACGGCGACATTGCCAGCGCCGAGGCCGATATTGCCCTGCTGCTGCGTTTTGTATCCGAAGAACTACAACGACAAGGGCAGGGTGAAATCCTCTGGGCATTTTCGCAACCTCCGTTATTTACCCCTAAAGATATGTCGGCCATTCGCGTCGCCGACTTCGGCGACGACCCCGATGCCGCATACAAAGAAACATACCGCGAACAGCTGGTATTGCGCTACGGCAAGGCAAAACAAAGCTGGACCGGCGTGCATTACAACTATTCGCTGGACTTGCGCCTGTTCGAAGATGTCGACACTTGTGCCTGCGAGACTTACGTTCACATGGGCCGCAACCTGTGGCGCAATTACTGGTTAATTCAGCTGCTGTTTGGCTGTACGCCAAATGTGTCTGAATTTTACGCCCAAGAAGTAGGGCAGCACTCTGCCAAAGGCGGTGACAGCCTTGCCGCGCCGCCGCGCGGGGCGACTTCATTGCATTCACACTTTGGTTACGGGTACCGCTCGCCAGAGCAGCAACGACAATATCTGGACTATTCTGACCCTTGTGCCTACTGGCAAAGTGTCGAACGAATGGCCAAGACGGAAAGCCGTTTTTTTCGGCGGCTAAGCCAGCATGCTCCACTCAATAGCGACAGATTGATACAGGACTCACGCGAGCTGTATGCCCCATTCCGTCTCAAGCAGCTGCACGCCCACGGCAATGAATGCTGGAACAAACATTCCTGTCTGGTGGATTACCTGGAGCTGCGTATTTTAGACATTGACCCACTATTTAACCGAGAATATTACAGTGGGATTTATCTTCCGAGTGTCTATTTTGCCCATTTGCTGCTGCTGCATTCTACTTTGCTCAACTCCCCGCCCCTGCTATTTGCAGAACTGTTGCGCTGTGCCAGACGCGAGCAGTATATAATCAGTCAGGGGCTCAGATTGCCGCCGGCACACGATCTCTATGAGCAAGCTGCCATGCTGTTGGACGAACTGGGCGAGCTGGCATCCATACTGGGGCTCCCTCAGGTTTATTCGCAGGTTGTCCGCCAGGCTCAAAAAGACCTTGGGCACCGCCACTTTCGCGGTCATATTTATCACGAACAGTTTACGCCAGAACCTGCAGTGCTGCTCCGCCACAGTCGGAGTTGGACGAAATTCTTGCAATCTTTGCAGAAATAAAGGACAGAACCATGGATCAATATCCCCAGAAATCTCCTTTTGATTCGCGATTTCCTTTTGGCTTAAAAGAATATCGCGACCTAGAGCTCTCCACTCAGGCTTTAATCAAGGCCGCACAAGCGCGTGGCCTTGACATTGAAGTGCTGGATCGCAGTAGCAATACCGTGCGGATAAAAGAGCCCGCGAGCGGGCGCAGTGAAATTGTCGTGCAGGGCACCAAAAGCCGTGCCGACTCTTATGTTTGTACGGAAATCATGGGTCTAAAAAAGGTGACCAAGCTCCTCCTGGCCGAAGCGGGTCTGCGGGTCCCTGCGGGCCGCGACTACCCCAACCTGGAGCAGGCCCTTGCTGATTACAGCGCCTGGAACGGGCGAGATTGCATCGTCAAACCCAATTCAACCAACTACGGCCTCGGTATTAGTCGCCTGAGAAAAAACAGTGGCGAGGCCGCATATCGCCGCGCACTTGAGCTGGCCTTCTCCCACGACAATAATGTACTGGTAGAAGAGTTTATTCCCGGCAAGGAATACCGCTTTCTGGTGATCGACGGCAAATTGCAGGCCGTGCTGCAGCGCATCCCGGCAAATGTGACGGGCGACGGCCAACGCAATATTGCCGAACTGGTGGCGCAAAAAAACCGCGACCCTTGGCGCGTGGGCCCGCAAGGCCGGCACATCAGCCCACTGGAGACCATAGAATTAAACCAAACTGAACGCGAAGTGCTGCGTGATCAGGGCCTGAGCCCAGAAAGTGTACCGCAGCCTGGAAGGCAAATATTCCTGCGGTATAACTCCAATATCAGCACGGGTGGCGACAGCATCGACATGACCGAGGCCGCCCATCCCGACTATAAAACGCTGGCCGAGCGGTGCGCCGCCACTTTGGGCGCAAAAGTTTGCGGCGTTGATGTCATAAGCGTGGATATCAGCTCCGCCGCAAAACGGGGCGAACACGCCATCATTGAGGCCAATTTTAATCCGGTTCTGTACTTCCACGAATACCCTGCCACGGGCCAGCCTCGTCCAGTGGCTGCAGCGATGATTGAGTTATTGTTTCCAAGCTAATTTTCTATCGAATTCAAGGAATTAAACTGATTGTCCGCCAAAATTCTTGACTATCAAAATCAAGTAGAGTATTTTTGCAGGAAATCTAATACATCAGGAGGTCTTATGTCCACCAAGTTTCAAGGTATTGAAGTTCCGCTCAAGGGCAATTTCCCCGCAGTCGGCACTGGCGCCAAGGATTTCGTAATGGTCAAAGGGGACCTAGGCGACTGGAAGCTTTCCGAGCAGACAGGTACAATCATCCTAAATATCTACCCCAGTATTGACACTGGCGTTTGTGCCATGTCCACGGAGCGGTTCAACAAAGAAGCCGCCTCGCTCGCGGATGTGCAAATTGTTTGCATCAGCAAGGACCTGCCCTTCGCCCAGAGTCGCTTCTGCAAAGAAAAGGGCATTGATAAAATTGCCACCGCTTCTGGCTTTCGCAATAGCAGTTTTGGTTCTGACTATGGCGTCGAAATTGCCGCCGGCCCCATGGCAGGCCTCTATGCCCGCGCCGTGATCATCGTCAAAGATGCCCAAGTCATTTATACCGAGCTGGTAGCCGAAATCACTCAGGAGCCCAACTACGAGGCCGCTCTCGCCGCACTGAAGTAGGCCGAGACCACCACAAAACAAAACGACAGCAGTCATATGAAAGTCGCCATCGTCGGAGTCAGCGGTGCCGTGGGCACCACTCTGCTAGCGCTCTTTGAGCGCCATGCCCGCCAGGATATTGAGCTGAGCCTGCACGGCTCGGCTCGTTCGGCGGGCAGCACGCGCAGCTACAAAGGGCAGGAACTAAGCGTGGCGGAGTTCCAGCGCGAAAACCTGAATGGCGCAACGGTGGTTTTTCTGTGCGCTTCGGCAGATTTTTCCCAAGCACATGCCCGTGCCCTGGCTGCGCAAGGGTCTATCGTCATCGACAATTCGTCCGCCCTGCGCTGCGAAGCCGACGTCCCCCTGCTCGTGCCTGCAATCAACGGCAGCAGTTACCGGGGCGAAAAGCTGCTTGCCAACCCCAACTGTTCCAGCGCCATTGCCTTAATGGCTTTGGCTCCGCTCGAACAGACCTTTGGCCTAGAGCATGTACAGCTAGCGACCTACCAGGCAGCCAGCGGTGCCGGTGCTGCGGCCATGGCAGAGCTGCAGCAAAAAGTCCAAACCTTTACTTCCTACGGAAGCGACGACGACAGTGCATTTTTCAATCACAACCTGGCATACAACGTCGTCCCACATATCGATGCCTTCCAAGGCAACGGCTACACCAAGGAAGAAATGAAAGCGACCTGGGAGTTGCGCAAGGTTCTGGGCCGGCCACAATTGCCCGTCGCCGCCACATGTGTGCGCGTGCCCACACTGCGCTCCCACGCCGCAGCCATCACGGTAAAGCTGAAGCGCGCAGCCGGGCTGGATGCCGTGCGCGAGCTGTGGCGCAGTTCCTCCGGCCTCAAACTGCTCGATGAACCGCAAGCCAAGCACTATCCAATGCCGCTCTCCAGCTCCAACCACTACGATGTCGAGGCCGGCCGTTTGCGCCACAGTCTGATCTACGGCAAGTCTGGGCTGGATTTCTTCGTCTCAGGGGACCAACTGCTGCGCGGCGCGGCACTGAACGCCTATGAAATATTTTGCCTGACGCAAAAACTGCCCCTGCCGCAAGAACCTTGACAAATAGCGGGCTAGCCAATGCCAGGCATTTGTTGCGACCGGCTCCATCAAACGCTACCTGGCGTCTCAATCACCAGAACCCGCGCCTCTGCCACCGGACAGGCGACGTGCTGATCGCCGTTCTGGGCGTGAAAGATATCTCCGGCACACAAATGATGCGCATGCTCACCGCAAGCGTCACGGACGTACATTTGGACCTCTCCCTGTAAAACGACGAAGACTTCCGGTCCATCGTTCACATGCCACCGATAGGGTTGATCGGTCCAGTGCAGGCGAACCGTCGCGGCGTTGAACCGCTCTATATCCAGGGCTTGCCAGGCGCGGTCTCCCGTGAAATCCATTGGACGGTAGATTTTCATATAGACCCCCTGTTGTTTTTACTACTTACGCATAGTCAGGCATCTCAGCTAAATCAGGCCAACCATAACCGCAAAGCAATTTTTCTGCCAGCTTTAATGCCAGCGGCTCTCCTCTTAGCCCCAGAAAGTATTAATCGCAGACTGATAACTTTGCGCGGCTTCCAAAGGATTGGGCGCATCGCGGAGGTTCCGCCCGACAATAAAACATTTCACCGGGATGCCCTTGAACAGAGGCAAGACATCGACGCTCAAGCCACCGGTTACAGAAACCTCAAAACCCATGTCTGCCAAGCGTTTGACGACCTCCATATTCGCGGCACCCCAAGAGCCGCCTGCGTGCAGGGCATCGCGACTCTGATGATAAATAACTTGCTTCAAGCCTATCCCTTGCCATTCTTTTGCCTGCTCGTATGTCCAATTGCCAAACAGCTCCACCTGTATCTCGGCCCCATACTCCGCTGCGGCCTCTACCGCTTTTGCTTTGGTGGCGTCAGCGGCATTACACATCACGGTCACCCAGTTGGCCCCGCGTTGGCAGGCCATTTTCGCCAGCTCGGCGCCCGCATCCACGATTTTCAAATCGGCGACTATTATCTTGTCGGGGTACAAAGCGCGAAGGACCTCAATAGCACTGGCCCCCTCGGCCAGGCAAAGCAGGGTACCAGCTTCAATGACATCCAGCGCCGGCTCTAATAAACGGGTAGCCCGCAGGGCATCGCTCACTTTGAAATTATCTAGAGCAAGCTGAAGCAAAGGACGTTCCATACGTTTGCCCCCCTCTTGTAATATTTTCTCGACTCGCACGCATACCTGCTGCGCATCTGACAACAGCGTTCATATTGCCACTCCTTAATGACTACCTAAATTTTGGCATCTACAGAAACCAAGCGAAATTAAACAAAATCAAGCAACGGGATCACAGCTCTGGGCAACACCGTGTAAAAACCGGCTAAATTTCTGCAAAAAACGGAAGAAACTTAGCCATGACATCCGCTGTCTGCAAAACTAAATGTGCCGGCTTTTACTCAAGAGCACCCTGTCATTAGAGATCAATGATTAAAGCCCCAATAGACCGATTTCGATCATCAAAGTATCCTAACATAGCTCGCCTGGTTTTGCAAGGTTTTTAAAAAATCGTGAATAACTATAATTTTAAATCAATGTGACATGAAGCCCATCTTGTCGCAACAGTGCCACTTTTCCCGGATCTGCAGCCGCATCTGTCACCAACTCATCAATTTCCGCCAACGGTGCGGTGACAAAATCGGAGATGGCATTGATTTTAGAGCTATCTGCCGCAATGATTACATTCCCTTTACAGTTTTTTATCATTAACCTGTTCAAACTCACATGTGGCAAAAACGAGCTCGTCACACCATAATCAGGATGTATTCCATTGACACCCAAAACCGTATAAGAGCTGTAAATGTCTGAAATAAATGAAAGCGTCATATCTCCAATAATTGAATGTGACTGCTTGCGGTATTGACCCCCAATTAAGATTAGCTCAAGCGGCAAAGGCTTGTTAGCCTCTGTAAAAATTTTTAAAGCGTCAATATTGTTGGTAATTACTTGAACCTCCCGGCAAGCTAGAGCTCGGATCACTTCGAGGGTCGTCGAGCCACTATTAACAAAAATAATTGAATGGTCTTTAATTTTTGAGGCAATCTCTTGCGCAATGGCCGTCTTCTCCTTGACCTGCATGTGACTTCGATCCTCAAACAGCAATTCCTTTTGTTGATTCTTGAGCGGCAGTGCCCCCCCGTGAATGCGCTCCAGCAAAGCCTTGCCATGCATTTGTTTTAAATCCCTACGAATAGTAATGGCTGAAACCCCCAGCTCTTCACTCAGGGCCTCTACAAGTACCACACCATTTCTGTTCAGTCTTTCTAAAATCAAATTTTGTCGGTTCTCTGTGACTTTCATTTGCTTACCTCACGCCATTCCTATCTTTGAACATCAGTCAATATTTGTCGAACTAAAATTTGGCAGATCATATTCAATCATAAAATGATCGAATTTATTTGCCAAAATTTTACGCTTGTGCTATTATAATAGCATATCTTAATCTCAAAAGAGTAAGGAGTAACTATGAATCTTCAAGAATTGGATAAAGATAAATGGCTAAAAGCTGTTTTTCCCGAATGGGGAACTTGGTTGAACGAAGAAATAGAGGAAGAAGTTGTCGGAACGGGAACATTTGCCATGTGGTGGTTGGGCTGTACCGGCATATGGATCAAGTCCGAAGGTAACGCCAATATCTTGATCGACTTCTGGACACAAACTGGCAAGCGCACCAAAAAGGTCAAGGAGATGAAAAAACAGCATCAACACCAAAGAGCCACGGGCTGTGTTGCGCTGCAACCTAACCTGCGCAACGCGCCGTGCGTCCTCGACCCGTTTGAAATTCGCACTGTCGACGCGGTATTGGCCAGCCATAGCCATGGCGATCATATCGATCCATATGTGACTGCCGCTATCATGCAGAACTGTCCAGACAGCGTGCCTTTTGTCGGGCCGGAGTCTTGTATCAAATTATGGACATCCTGGGGAGTCCCTGAGTCGCGCTGTCACGTCATGCATCCGGGGCAAACTATCCGCATCAAGGATACTGAAGTTTTAGCTTTGGAATCCTTTGACCGCACTATGTTGGTCACAGCCCCACAAGGTGAAATTCTGAAGGGCCAACCTGTGGCCGACATGGATAAACTGGCCTTAAATTACTTGGTCAAGACACCGGGCGGTTCGCTCTACAATAGCGGGGATTCGCACTATTCCAACTACTTTGCCAAGCATGGCAACGAAAACCAGATTGATGTCGCGCTCGCCGCCTTCGGGGAAAACCCGCGCGGCATGACGGATAAACTGGGAGCCTCGGACGTTTTGCGCATGGCCGAATCTTTGAACGCCAAAGTCGTCATTCCGATTCACCACGAGACTTGGACCAATTTTATGGCGGATCCCAAGGAAGTGACCACGCTCTGGCAGATGAAGAAAGATCGCCTGCAATACAAGTTCAAACCATACATCTGGCAGGTCGGGGGAAAGTTCACCTGGCCAAATGACAAGAACAACATGGAGTTCATGTTTGACCGCGGCTTTCACGATGTGTTCACGATTGAAACGGATCTACCCTACACCTCTATTTTGTAACTCAGATGGCAGCGCTAATCAAGCTTTACTTTTAGCGCCTCCCGTCTGATACATCACAAGGGAGTAGAACTCCCCGCCCCCGCAATCACCAAAGGTATTCATTATGTTGTTACAAGAACTACGACGCGAAGTCTATGAGGCCAACATGCAGATCCAGTCCCACAAACTGGCCAAACTGACCTGGGGCAACGTCAGCCAAATAGATCGCAATACCGGGATCATGGCCATAAAGCCCAGCGGGGTTCCCTATGGCGAGCTGAGTCCCGAGGCCATGGTATTGGTCGATATGGATGGCAAAATCGTTGATTCACGCTGCAAGCCCTCCTCCGATACTCAGACGCATTTGGTCTTGTACCGCGAATTGGGCGGGATCGGGGGCATCACCCATACCCACTCCACTTACGCCTGCTCGTGGGCCCAAGCCCAACGGGAAATTCCCATTCTCGGAACCACCCATGCCGACTATACCACGATCAATATTCCCTGTACGGCCGTGATGGACGATGCCGCCATTGAAGGGGATTATGAAGTCGAAACGGGGCGGCAAATCGTGCGGCGGCTGGAGAACCTCAACCCTTCTGAAATCGAAATGATTCTCGTCGCCTGCCACGGGCCTTTTACCTGGGGCAAAAATGCCATGAAATCCCTAGAGAACGCCGTGGTTCTCGAAGAAATTGCCCGCATGGCCTTTTTATCCACACAGTTAAACCCAGAAGTCCCAGAGCTGAAAGACAGCCTGAAGGCCAAGCACTACTACCGCAAACACGGCAAAGGAGCCTATTATGGCCAATAAATTGTTTGCTCAGAGACGTATCGGCTTGTACGAGAAAGCCTTGCCCGCCGAGCTGGACTTTGGCCGCCGAATGGAAATGGCACGTGAACTGGGATTTGAATATTGGGAAATTTCCATTGATGAATCCGATGAGCGGCTAAAGCGCCTGCATTGGACACGCGAGCAGCGCGATGCATTGCGCAAGCGATCATGGGCGCTCGACTTTCCGATTCACTCCATGTGCCTGAGTGGGCATCGCAAATATCCTTTCGGCAGTAAAGACCCTGAAATACGGCGCCGGGCGGCCGAGATCATGGAGCAAGGCATTGAACTGGCCTACGACCTCGGAGTGCGGATCATCCAGCTGGCCGGCTACGATGTCTACTACGAAAATGCGGACGAGCAGACGCATGAACTATTCTTGCAGGGCCTGCAGCAAGCCTGTCATATGGCGTGCCAAGCCGGCGTGATCCTAGCTCTGGAAATCATGGATACGCCGTATCTGAATTCAATTTTGAAGTATATGGAGATCAAACGACAGATTCCATCGCCATTTCTCGCCGTCTATCCAGATCTGGGCAACTTATTTGCCTGGAACAATAATATCCGCCAGAACCTCCAGGCCGGCATACACGAAATTGTAGCCATACACCTGAAAGATACTTTGCGCGTAAGGCCGGGTTTCCGCGGTCAATTTCGCGACTTAGCCATCGGCCAGGGGGAGGTCGATTTTGCGCATTATTTTGCAATCCTCAAAGAATTAAATTACAGCGGTCCATTTGTCATTGAAGTCTGGGCAAAACAATCCCACGACCAAAGTGTCAAAGACCTGCAGCAGTCCCTGGCATACATCCACAATGCCATGAATCAGGCAGCTTATCGAAACGGATAAACCCTGCGCGATAACCAAGCGCAAGAAGCGTATGCAAGCATATGTAATTGAGGGGAGATTTTGCCATGACTCAATTTCTCGTCGCGCGCGCAGCACAAGCTAGGTGCATTCCTTTCACATAATTTTCAACAAAATCTTCAAGATATTTTTCCTATATTCAATTACTCAACACTAGCTTCCCAATACCGTCGTGGGAATAGGTAAAAAATGGAAAGTGTAACGGCACTCAAAAGAGTTGCAAAATTTTCTGTTTATAATGCTTGAAGAGCTCTCCCGGCCGTATTCCCAAGCAGCAATTCCTGCTTGAAAAAATGGCAGGGCTTCAGAAGATTTTGGAGTCTTGTCGGTAGTCGTAGTAAAAAAGCGCGGACCATGTACTTTCTTGCTTTTTTCGGGATTCCGTGGCACACTTAATGCCATACAGAGTGTTTTTTTAAATTATTGTTCATTCGCCAATGGGATAATGATTTGTAAGGAGATAATAATTTTTAATAATATTTGGAAATAATATTTCATTTAAGGAGATTTCAAAATGGAAGACACAACGCAAAAAGATTCGGGAGCTGCAGAAAAAATCCCCGAGTTTACATTGAAAGCTGTAATATTGGGCATGATATTGTCGGTCATTATGGCTGGCGCCAACGCCTATCTTGGCCTTTACGCGGGAATCACCGTTTCCGCCTCCGTGCCGGCGGCGGTCATTTCGATGGCCATCCTCAGGGGAATCCTGAAAAGGGGGACCCTACTAGAAAACAATATAGTTCAGACAATTGCCAGCTCCGGAGAAACGCTGGCGGCAGGAATTATTTTTACCGTTCCCGCCTTGGTAATTATCGGGGTCTGGCAAACCTTTAATTTTTGGACAACCACCTTGATCGCTATTTCCGGGGGGCTTTTGGGCGTGGTCTTCATGATCCCACTGCGCAAGGCCCTGATTGTCGATGAAAAAGAGCTGAGTTACCCCGAAGGGATCGCCTGCGCGGAAGTACTGCAGGCGGGGGAATCCGGCGGGAGCGGTTTCGCATCAATTATGAAAGGACTGCTCATGGGGGGCCTGGTCAAGATTTTTATTTCAGGTGTCCAGGTCTTGAAGGGAACCGTGGAAGGCGCCTCATTGCTTATGGGCAATCGGGTTTTCTTTTACGGAATGGATATTTCTCCGGCACTGATTGGCGTGGGATATATTGTCAAACTGGAAATTGCCTTCCTGATGTTTCTGGGTGGGCTTGGCGCCTGGCTGATTGGGATTCCCCTGCTCAGAATTCCCACAGAGATGCCCCTCGATAACAATGCCGTGGACATTGCCTATGCAATCTGGTCCACCAAGATACGGTATATAGGCGTGGGCGCCATGGTTGTCGGAGGTATCTGGTCGATTATTTCCGTAAGAACCAGTGTCGCTAGAGGCCTGCGGAGTATTATGAAGGCCCAAACAGGAGCCGGGCGGGATAGAGGAGAGCGAACCGACCGCGATATGGGATTACAGGCCATGGGGGGATTTTTCGCTTTGAGCGTAATCATTATTCTCGTTCTCTACAGCTTTCTGACGCAAAATTTTGGTATCTCCGTCTTGACCATGGTGATCATGGTTATTGCGGGGTTCTTCTTTGTGGCTGTATCAAGTTACATTGTGGGGCTTATTGGCTCCTCAAACAATCCGGCTTCAGGAATGACCATTTGTACCTTACTGTTTACGGCTGCCCTGCTGTTGGTATTCGGATTCAAAGGCGAAAATGCCTTTCTGGCCACTCTGGGGGTCGCGGGAGTCGTCTGCTGCGCCGCCGCCACCGCGGCGGATATTTCCCAAGACCTGAAGACCGGGTATTTGCTCGGAGCGACTCCCCGCAATCAACAATTCGGGCAGGTTTTGGGAGTTCTTATCGCGGCATTTACCATTGCTCCCGTACTGACACTATTGCACAGCGCCTACGGCATCGGCGAAGGGCTACGAGCTCCTCAGGCCACACTGTTTGCCAGCATAACCGAGGCTCTATTCGGAGAAGGAAATATACCCTGGAATATGTTTTTTATCGGTTGTATTGTCGCTCTTGTTTTAATTGTGTTAAATGAACGCCTAAAAAAGACAGATGTGAAGCTTAGAACCCATGTCATGCCTGTAGCCGTGGGAATTTATTTGCCCCTGAGCCTTTCGGTTGCCATACTGATTGGAGGGATAATCCGCCACTTCGCCGACAGGACAAAGCGGGGCGAGATTGAGGAGGCCCATGACAAAGGGATCTTGGTGGCCAGCGGTATGATTGCGGGAGAGTCCATCGCCGGAATTCTCTTGGCCATATTGATTGTCTCCAATTTAACTTTGGATATTCCACTGGCCAGTTGGATATCGAATATACTTTCCCTGCTTGTCATATTGGGAGTGACCCGTTATTTATATGTAAGTTCTTGTAAAAAATAGACAAATCGAGGGCACAAAAGGTTTCAAGCTGCCCTTTAAACACGGGGAAAACTCGCATGGGCGGCTTTGCATGGGCGGCTTTGCATGGGCAGCTTTTTTTATCAAAGGGAATCAGAGGCCAGCTTCCAGCTTCTTAGGCTAGTTGGGCCAGCTCGTTGGATTTCATAAAATCATAAAAATTTTTATTCCGGCACTTGGAAATTTTCCAATCTGCCGGGAATTTTGTTTCTCAATCGAGTCTTGCCAGGAGAAAAGATCTAGGGAAGTCAAAGGCGAGCCCCCGCCTGCCGCACAGTATCTGTCGCGGGCCGGCACACAGGCAACTATCCTTATCAACTTCTACAAATTCCCAACTCTTTTGCCACTCTCGCCACGGCTTCCGCGACAACTTTTACCACTCTGTTATCAAAAGGATCGGGTATAATATAATCCTCTCGAAGTTCTGATTCATCTAGCACGTCCGCGATTGCCTTCGCGCTTGCCATTTTCATTTCTTCCGTTATTTTTCGGGCCTGGGCATCCAGTGCACCCCGGAATAATCCAGGGAATGCCAGCACATTATTAATTTGATTTGGAAAATCGGATCTTCCCGTTCCCACTATCCGTGCCCCTGCCGCAAGAGCCTGATCCGGCATTATTTCCGGTGTGGGATTGGCCATGGCAAACACAAGCGGGTCGGCATTCATAGTCTTGACCATCTCCTGAGTCAAAATTGCCGGTACCGATACACCTATGAAAATATCCGCGCTGCGGACAGCCTCGGACAATCCGCCTTGTATATTTTGAGAATTAGTCATGGCAGCTATTTCTCTAGAGAGAAAATCGTATTCCCGCGCCTGATCATCCCTGGATAATATGCCCTTGCTATCCACAGCTATTATGTCGTTGACACCCAGTTCATCTAGCATTCTGACAATGGAACTGCCCGCGGCCCCCGAACCACAGACGACTACGTTGGCCTTCCCTAAGTCTTTCTTTAACAACTTATATGCATTAATCAGGGCCGCAGTTACAACAATTGCAGTCCCATGCTGATCGTCGTGAAACACGGGGATGTCGAGTTGCTCTTTCAAGGCCGTTTCTATCTGTATACAGCGCGGCGCAGAAATATCTTCCAGGTTTATCGCACCGAGCCCCGGAGCCAACAACTTGCAGGTCCTGATTATTTCTTCTGTATCTTGGGTCGCCAAGCATATTGGAATAGAATCCACTCCGGCAAACTCTTTGAGCAAGATAGATTTTCCCTCCATCACCGGCAGAGCGGCTTCAGGACCGATGTTCCCCAGGCCCAATACCGCCGAACCATCCGTGATAACTGCGACCAAATTGCCTTTATTGGTATATTTGTAAACATCTTCCTTGTCCTTTGCAATCTTCCTGCACGGTTCGGCCACTCCCGGAGAATAAGCGAGGCTCAATTCTTCTTTATTTGTAACTTTTACCTTTGAAATTACCTCTAATTTTCCCCTATGTTTTTCGTGTAAATTCAAGGATTTTTCGTAAACTGTCGACATTTTGTTTTCCTTCCTTTTGTAATTTAAATTTCATTTGCCTAAATCTGCTGCAATAGAGGTCCTATCACATTGGTATCCTGTGAAGAATAATTGTGAACAGAACCATTCCAAACAAAGCGAATGGATATGTCGCGCCGTATCCCGCAGCCGGATCGTCATTGTCGAGGGCATCTATGGCGGCCCCCAGGCCCGGAGTCGAAGTCATGCCACCGCAAATAGCCCCACAAAGCATGATCCAGTTAATTTTGAATACGTATCTTCCAACTACAAATCCCAGCATCATGGCAATTAAACCGACAACCAATGCCACAAATGCCAGATAAATACCGGAACTTACCAGTGCGTCAATCACGGCAAATCCATAGCGCAGCCCGACGATTGCCAGGAAAAATGCCAATGCCAATTCTCTTACGGCACCTAGAATTTTCTTGTCCATTCTGAAATTCATAAAGCCGATCTTGCCGACGCAACCCAATAATAGAGGAACCACCAAGGCACCGCCTGTCGCCCCCAGGCTGAAGTACCCCAGAGGACCTAAAAATATTTTCAGGCTCCCCAGGAGATAACCTAAAGTGCAGGCAAAACAAAATGCTCCAATATCAAATGAGACGGGAATGAATCCTGGATCTTCCGCATTGCGCTCGGATGCGAGCGCCATTTCCGCATTAAATTTATCATACTCTTCCTTAATATTCATTCTAAACAAAAGCGGAAAGAATCGCATTGCCAAGATCACGATAATCACCCCAAACGGATAACCGATGGCATGGCCAACGCCCACCGCCGCTTCAGATTTTACGACAAATTCATCAATTTCTGCCTGCGTCAGCTTTAATTTCTGACTTGCATCCTCGGCATTATAATCGCCCAGTATTGTCAAAATTTCTTCCTTTTTGCGTTCATTCAGATCGGTATAATTCTCTGCCAGTTCGCGCGCAGAATCTTTGGTCGTCTCAATTGCCGCCGCCAAACCGGGAGAACTGGTCAAGGCTCCCGTGTAAACGCCAGAGACCTCATAGGGGTTGAAGTTACCGCTTAGAGCGGTAAGGAGGTAAGTCGTTGCCGCTCCCGAAAAAGTTATTAAAAAACCGAGCAGTATAAATTTTATCCCATATTTTTTAACCACAAATCCCAGCTTGTCGGCAGCCAGAAAGCCAATGGCCGTGACAAAAAGTATGATGGAAAACGTAAAAAAAATCTTATCTATAACATTTATTTGTAATAATTTATTGGCTGCACCCACATGTAAATCGGCCGTAACTACAATATTTTGCGCCCATTTAGTGATGGCCCATCCCAGTAACAGCCCCGAAAAAAGGCAACCCGAAACTCCTATCCGCAGTATTTTGCCAATGTAAAAGCCTATGAATACGGCAATAAACAGTAATACAAATTGGTTCATCGACAAACCAATCAAATCAAACTTCATAATTTTAAACTCCTTAACTTTTAAATCCTTGAATTTTTAATTCTAAATCTTTCAACTCCTTACCTTATGATCATAACAAACAGATTTATAATTTTGCAAAAAATTTTCCAAAATTTTAACGATAGACAAAAAAGTCCATAATCTTGCCAACTTAAAATTATATATTCTTTATTGCTATTTAAAATAAATAAGTAAGATAAATCTATAATTAAAAGTCATAGTACCAGCTATAAATTAGAATAAAAAAAACAGATCTTTTCAATCTTGACACAAAAAAATATTTAAAAATCAAAAAAAATTTGCATTTTGGGGATAATTGCTATTAAGATATTTGTAGATCCTAAATTTAATTTGAGTTATTTAATATGAAAGAAGATATAAAACAACATGACTTTGATATAATTATTGTCGGCGGCGGCGGCGCTGGCCTCTACGCCGCTTTGGAGGCCCAGGCTCGTAGCCCCGAGGCCAGAATCGCCATAGTGAGCAAGCTTGTTCCGCTGCGCAGCCATACGGGTGCCGCCCAGGGCGGTATAGCGGCGTCACTTGGAAATATGGGTGAGGATTGCCACGAATGGCATGCCTTTGATACCGTCAAGGGTGGGGACTATTTGGTCGACCAGCAGGCCGCCCTGATCCTGGCCGAAGATGCCCCCAGAATAATTTATAACTTGGAGCACAGCGGGCTGCCGTTCTCGCGCACTCCCGAGGGACAAATCGCCCAGCGCAAATTTGGCGGCCACACGCATCACTTCGGCGAAGGCGCAGTGATGCGGACCTGTTTTGCCGCAGACCGCATCGGTCATCTGATTTTACACACATTATACCAACAATGCCTCAAGCATAACATGAGCTTTTTTGACGAATTCCAGGTGATTCAGCTCCTGATGGAACGGCACGTCTGCACGGGAGTCGCCGCGGTTGAACTGGCCACCGGAATCCTGCACATATTTCATGCCAAGGCTGTATTGCTGGCCACCGGCGGCGCCGGCCGCATTTTTCAGATCACTTCCAACGCCCTGGAAAACACCGGCGATGGCGTGGCTCTGGCTCTGAACGCCGGAGTTCCCGTCGAAGACTTTGAATTCATTCAGTTTCACCCCACCGGCATACGGGGTATTGGCATCTTAATTACCGAAGGAGTCCGTGGTGAAGGCGGCATTTTGCGCAATGGTACCGGCGAGGCCTTCATGCGCAACTATTCTCCCAAACTACTGGACTTGGCACCACGCGACATGGTATCGCGGGCAATCACCCTGGAGCTTCAGGCGGGTCGTGGCATTCAAGGTAGCGGCAAGGTAAACGATTATGTGTACTTGGACGCAACTCACCTGGGCAAAAAAATAGTCCAGACTAAGCTGCCCGATGTGGCGAAATTTTGTCAAACTTATTTAAAGATTGATCCGGCGGTACAACCGATACCCGTGCATCCGACTGCCCATTATATCATGGGGGGGATTCCCACCGATATCGATGGCCGCGTCGGCTATTCCCAGCAGAATTTCGCGGGACTCTACGCCGCTGGAGAATGTGCCTGTGTCTCCGTTCATGGGGCCAACCGATTGGGATCAAACAGTCTGATTGATTTACTGGTCTTTGGCCGGCGCGCGGCTGTTCATATGAGCCAGTACATCGCCGAAGGTGCTGCCCATGTCGATATGGTCGATATGGACTCATTGAATCACAGAAACTTAGCCCAGGCTAGAGAGACCTATGATCAGGTCTACAGAAAACATGCCGGGAACTGGACTATCGGCCAGGTGCAAACTAAATTGCAAGCCACAATGTCGGAAAAGGCCGGAGTGTTCCGGACTGAAGAAGGGCTTGCTTCCTGTCAAAAAGATCTGATCGAAATTTACGAAATGTATCAGGATATCGACATTCAAAATGATACTGCCAATTACAACTTTGCGGCACTTAAGAAATTTGAACTGGGGAATATGCTCCGCCTGGCCAGGACGCTGACAGCCGGGGCCCGCGCCCGCAAAGAGAGCCGCGGAGCGCATTCGCGCGAGGATTATCCCGAACGGGACGATGCCAACTTTCTGTGGCACAGCATGATACATATTGATGAAAATGATCGTATACAAGTTTCATACGATCCTGTTGACACACAAAAATGGGCTCCTAAACCCAGAATATATTAATTTAAGCTGAAAGGATTGGAGGAAAAAATGATGGATATTACGCTTAAAATCAAGCGATTTTCCCCTGAAAGGGGAAATTACATATCGGAGTATCACGTGGAAACCGAGGGCAGCTCCCGCGTTATTGATTCCCTTGAACAGATTGCGCGCAATGCCGACCCGACGTTAGCGTTTCGCCGCAGTTGCATCCACGGAGTCTGTGGCTCTGACGCCATGCGCATCAATGGCGTGGAAATGCTTGCCTGTAAAGCCTTATTTAAAGATGTCGCCACGGAAGACAATCAATATACCGTCGACATTGAACCTTTGAAGCACCTGCCCCTCAGCAAAGACCTTTTGGTGAATCAGCAATTAATGTTTGACAAATACAAAAAAGTGCAGCCGTACTTTATTCCTGCAGAGAAGGTAGAAGACGCCTGCTCAAATGGAGTTGAGAAAGAATATTCCCAGACACCAGAACAGCTTGAACTCATAGACAAGGCTTCAACTTGCATCGCTTGCGGCGCCTGCATTTCCGCTTGCCCAGTTGTAGAAGAAAATCCCGAATTCCTGGGGCCAATGGCGCTGGTCCAGGCCGCGCGCTTTGTGTATGACAGCCGCGACCAGGGGCTAAGCCCCCGACTGGAGGCTCTCAACCATCCTAATGGCGTCTGGTCCTGCGACAATATGTTTGAATGTACAAAGGTTTGCCCTCAAGGTATCCCGATCACAAAATTGATCAATCAGATGAAACGCAGTATTAAGAAGCTAGAAAAACAGGAGAGTAATGCCTCTTCCATTCCTCTTTTTGTAGAACAATAATCGTTTCCACGGACGCTTGACGTGCGGGATGGTAGTTCATGCCCACTCGCATGGCAGGCATGGCCACTTGCGTAGGCTCAAAGGCGCAATAAATCCTCCGCCGCAAAGACCTAAACAACTCGGCCCACAAGCCACTCATTCTTAGCCATCTCAGCCATTTCTTTGTAAGCGCGAGATAATCTTCATAATTGAGAGAATCCGTTTTTACCTCGGCACTGTATGCCTTGCCCAGATTATACAGAGGCGATGCGACAATCAGATCAACGCTGTTTTCTTCTAAGATGCATTGTTTGGTCGCGTCTTCGTGTAAAATTTGCAATTGCCGATCCCACAATAATTGCTCCGGGTATTCAAACAATTTATTCATTTAATCTTTGACACCCTCCTAAGACACCTGCAAACCAATGGCCTCGGAACTTTCTACAAAATCCTTCAAAATCCTCGGCAAACTCTATGACATGATAGACCGCTAGCTCTGAGCACATGCGTCAAGCCGGCGAATCAACAAGCGTTCACAACAATTTTCTGTTAATACAGAACCCTCAATTTTGCTCTTCCCGCCAGATCCGGCCAATGGTTTGACGCGCATCCCAAGTAGAGGCATGTCGCCATTTTGAGGGCGAATCCATGCAAGATGTAAAGATTGAGATCAAGCGTGCAACGGATGGCACCGAGGGTTCGCGCCAAGCTTTAAAACCCTTGCCTTACCCCGCTTTAGATCCCTTGACCGCCCCTTGGCCATCTCTTGGCCCGTCACAAGCGGCATCACTTCTCAACTTCGCCTGAGCGGCGGCTATTCTGGCCACAGGTATTCGATAGGGCGAGCAGGAGACATAGTCCAGACCCGCCCGATGAAAGAAATCGATAGAATCCGGTTGCCCGCCGTGTTCGCCGCAAATGCCCAGTTTCAAGTTGGGATTGCCCTCGCGTCCCCGGCGCACGCCCAAATTGATCAACTCGCCCACGCCTTTTTGGTCCAACCGGAAAAACGGGTCAAAGTCGTAGATATCCTTCTGTATGTATTCTTCTAGGAAAAAACCGGCGTCGTCTCTGGAGAGTCCGTAAACCATTTGGGTCAGATCGTTGGTGCCAAAGCTGAAAAAGTCCAGGCTCTGGGCGATCTCGCGCGCGCGGATCACGGCCCTGGGCACCTCTATCATCGAACCCCACGAGTGTCTGAACTCGTAACGAAACTCTTCTTCCTTTCCGCTGCGCAAAGTTTCCAGACTCTGGCGGATGTAATCCACTTCGCTGACCGTGCCCACGAGGGGAATCATGACCTCAAGGCGGATATCCTTGCCCGTCTTCTTGTAGTTTTCGTAGGCGGCGTTGAAAATGGCTTCCATCTGCATGGTATATATCTCAGGATAAGAGATGGCCAAGCGGCAGCCCCGATGCCCCAACATGGGGTTTCTTTCCTCCAGAACGGCCGCCCTTTGGCAAATGTATTCCACAGAGTAGGCGGAACTTTTGGCCAAGGCTTCCATTTCTTCTTTCGTGTGGGGAAGAAACTCATGCAGGGGCGGATCCAGAAGACGAATGGTCACTGGCTTATCGCCCATGAGTTCAAACAGCTTCTCAAAGTCCCCCTGTTGTACAGGGAGCAGTTTGTCCAGGGCTTTTTGTCGCTGTTCGGCGTCCTCGGCCAAAATCATCTCCCGCACCCAATTGATGCGATCTTCGGCAAAAAACATGTGCTCGGTGCGGCACAGGCCAATGCCCTCCGCACCAAAATCCAAAGCTTTTTTGGCGTCCACGTATGTCTCGGCATTGGCGCGCACTTCAAGCGAGCGAATGGCGTCCGCCCATCTTAAAACCGCCTCAAATTCCTTAGAAAGAACCGCCTCAATCGTGGGATGTACCCCGTCAATGACATCTCCCAAAGTGCCGTCAATGGTCAGGAAGTCCCCTTCACGCAAGACTTTTTCCCCCAGCCGGCAATGTCCCTTCTCTTCGTGTATGTCCAGCGCCAGCACGCCGCTGACGCAGGGCTTGCCGGCGCCTCTGGCCACCACCGCAGCGTGGGACGTCATGCCCCCGCGCGCTGTTAAGATCCCCGCGGAATTGTAAATGCCTTGCACGTCTTCAGGACTGGTCTCCACACGCACCAAGATAGATTTCTCATGCTCCTGGGAGAACTCCATTACCTTGGCATAAGAAAACGCCACCTTCCCCGAAGCCGCTCCCGGAGAAGCGGGCAACCCTTTCCCCAATATTTTTCTCTCCTCAGCGGGGTCCAGCTGGGGATGCAGCAGCTGGTTCACCGACGATGCATCAATCTTCATGATGGCCTCTGCGGCCGTCATTTTTTTCTCTTCCACCATGTCGTAGGCCACCTTGACTGCCGCCGCGGCCGTGCGTTTGGCGTTGCGCGTCTGGAGTATCCACAATTTCTCTTCTTCGACCGTAAATTCGATGTCCTGAACGTCCTTGTAATGGTACTCCAGCTGCTCAAACACCTGTCGCAGCTGGTCGTACGTCTTGGGCATTTTGCATTGCAAGGACTCGGGCCCGCCCACAATGGGCTGGGGCGTTCGGATACCCGCCACCACATCCTCTCCCTGGGCATTGATCAGGTACTCGCCGTAATACTTTTTTTCCCCCGTCGAAGGATTGCGCGTAAAGGCCACTCCCGTCGCCGAGCGGTCGCCCATGTTGCCAAATACCATGGATTGCACGTTGACCGCCGTTCCCAGCTTGTGGTCAATATGGTTGACCTGGCGGTAAAACACAGACCGCTCGTTCATCCAAGACTCAAACACGGCCCGCACGGCCATCCAGAGCTGCTCCCGCGGGTCCTGCGGGAAAGAAGCTCCGGTGGCCTCCAAAACACATTCTTTAAAGCGGCGTATCAGACCGTGCAAATCTTCAACGGCCATTTGATTGTCCTGCGTAATGCCGCGAGACTCTTTGATCTCGTCAATGATGCGCTCAAATTTCTTCTTTTTCACGTTCAGCACCACGTCGGCATACATCTGAATAAAGCGCCGGTAACAATCGTAGGCAAACCAGTCGTTTTGGGTCTTTTGCGCCAAGCCCTCGACCACGGCATCGTTGATCCCCAGATTCAGGATGGTGTCCATCATGCCCGGCATCGACACGCTACTCCCTGAACGCACGGAGACCAGCAAAGGATTGTGTCGATCTCCGAAGCCCTTGGCGGTGAAATCCTCCAATTCTTCCAGAGCCTGCAAAACAGCTTCCTGAAAGGAAGCGGGGAATTGTCGTTCGTTTTCGTAGTAATAGCGACAAGCTTCGGTGCTGATGGTGAAGCCGGGGGGAACGGGAATACCCTCTCTGGCCATTTCCGCCAGATTGGCGCCCTTGCCTCCCAGCAAGAGTCTTTGAGAGGCCCTGCCAGCGGTATTTTTTCCGCCAAAACAAAAAACGTAGTTTTTCATTATATGTTTCCTTAATTTTTAAATTCTTATTTAATAAACTGCCTCCGAAGTCTCGGAATCATCCGAAGAAGGCCGCAAGACACATTGTAGCACGGTTTTTGCTTTTTGACAGTCCTAATGGGACAAAATACGCAATTTTTTGAGCACGGTTTTGCCAGGCTAAATACTTAGAATCTGCTTAAATTTTCAATTAAAATTTTAAATTTAGAATATTATCAATATATTTGAAGGAAATTATTTTTACTTTGGCCGGTATATTCAGCCTGCATCCTGGAATCTAAACGGGCGCACACCCTTAACTGTAAAAATATACGACACATATACTTTGATTACTTGTCATACCATTTTTTCTAATCTTTTCCCTGCCACTTCCCGACCCTTTCACCCGTCCTTCGACTTGACAGTTTAGCCCAGGCACTTATGATAGCTTAATCAATATATTGTGTTGTTTGGCCCACATTTTTACTTAACATAACAATATATTGTGGTATACGTTTTTGAAGGATACTTAAGTTTCACATCAAAAGTTAAATAGCCGTTAAATAGCCAATGCGGCCCAATGCACGGCCTACGAGTCAAAAACCATACCTCTACTTTACATAGAGTCCCGGACGGGAACAGGGTCTATACATGGTCTATAAATGGGGAACATTATGCCTGTCGATGAGTTGCGCGAAGCTGCGAGTAAAATTTTAGTCAAAGTAGCCCGGCCGGATGGTTCTGGCTCGCAGGAACAGCCTTTGGATTTTGATTTTCTGCAGCACACTGTCGACTACGCGCTACAGGGGCTGGCCGGGGTAGATGGGCAACAGGTCCTACGCGAGACATTACGCAGTCTTTACACGGGGATACCCGAGTCAGAATTGCACACCGCCCTGCTGATCAGCAGCCGCACCCTGGTTGAACAGGAACCCAATTACAGCTACGTCACGGCGCGCCTTTTGCTACACAAGCTGTTTGCCGAGGACATGACTAAAGCCTATGGCATTCAGCACCTTGTCCTCTCAGACAAGGAAAAACTCGCCGAAGTTTACCGCCAGGTTTTTCTCGACTATGTTCCCAGAGGGATTGAAATGGAACTCCTGAGCCCTGAATTGGCCCGACGTTTCAATTTGCAGGCCCTGGCCGCCGCTCTGGAACCCAAACGCGACTTACAGTTCCAATACTTAGGCCTGCAGACCTTGTATGACCGTTACTTTCTCCACAGGGAGGGCGTTCGCCTGGAGCTGCCGCAAATCTTTTTCATGCGCGTCGCCATGGGTCTGGCCTTGCAAGAGGCGCAACCGACCGAACGGGCCATCGAGTTTTATCGCCTGATCTCCAGCTTTGATTACATGAGCTCCACGCCGACCCTGTTTAACTCCGGCACCCTGCGCCCGCAGCTTTCTTCCTGCTATTTGACGACGGTCCCGGACGACCTGGACGGCATTTTTAATGCCATCCACGACAACGCCATGCTTTCCAAATGGGCCGGGGGTCTGGGCAACGACTGGACTCCCGTGCGGGCCATGGGCTCGCATATCAAGGGTACCAATGGCAAAAGTCAAGGTGTGGTGCCATTTTTGAAAGTGGTCAATGATACCGCGGTGGCCGTCAATCAGGGGGGCAAGCGCAAGGGGGCCGTATGCGCTTATCTGGAAGCTTGGCACTTGGATATCGAAGAGTTTGTCGAGTTGCGCAAAAACACGGGAGACGACCGCCGGCGCACCCACGACATGAATACCGCCATTTGGGTGCCTGACCTGCTGGTCAAGCGCGTGCAGGAAAACGGGCCCTGGCTCCTATTCTCGCCATCCGACGTCCGAGACCTGCACGACCTGTATGGCCAAAAATTTGAACAGCGCTACGCCGAATACGAACAGCTGGCAGCCAGCGGCCAGCTGCGCCACAAAAAACTGGAAGCCGTAACCCTCTGGCGGAAAATCCTGTCCATGCTGTTTGAGACCGGGCACCCGTGGATAACTTTCAAGGACCCTTGCAACCTGCGCTCGCCACAGCAACACGTCGGCCAGGTACACTCGTCAAACCTCTGTACCGAAATCACATTGAACACCAATGAAGAGGAAATTGCGGTTTGCAATCTGGGCTCGGTCAACCTGGCGGCCCACGTCGAAAATGGCCAGCTGCAGCGCGACAAGTTGCGCCAGACAGTCCGCACCGCGATACGCATGCTGGATAATGTCATCGACATTAACTATTACGCCGTCGAAAAGGCCCGCCGCAGCAACCTGCGTCACCGTCCCATCGGCCTGGGCATGATGGGTTTTCAGGACGCGCTATACAAAATGGGCATCGCTTTCAGCTCAGAAGAGGCCGTGCAGTTCGCGGACTGCTCTGCCGAGCTGATTTCCTACTACGCAATTGAAGCTTCGCAAAACTTAGCCGAAGAGCGAGGGGCATATGAAAGTTTTGCCGGCTCGCTGTGGAACCGGGGAATCTTGCCGATTGACAGCATTGAGCTGCTGGCTCAAAGCCGCGGCGCAGGCTACTTAGATTTGGACCGCAGCCAGAGCCTGGACTGGAATTCTTTGCGCCAAAAAGTTCGCCGAGGAATGCGCAATTCCTACGTCATGACAATTGCGCCGACGGCCACGATTTCAAATATTGTCGGGGTCAGTCAGTCAATTGAGCCCACCTTTCAGAATGTATATGTAAAATCCAATCTTTCGGGCGAATTTACCGTAATTAATCGCTATCTGGTGGATGAACTGAAAGCGTTAGGCCTTTGGCGGCCCGCCGTGATTGAGGAACTAAAGCGCTTTGACGGCAGCGTGCAAAACATAGCCAGTATCCCAGATGAGCTGAAGCAGCGTTACCAGAGTGCCTTTGAACTGGAGCCACGCTGGATCGTCGAAGCTGCGGCACGCCGCCAGAAATGGATTGATCAGTCGCAGTCGCTGAATATTTACATGGGGGCGGCCAGCGGTAAAAAAATTGATTTGACCTATCGCATGGCTTGGCTTCGGGGCTTGAAAACAACCTATTACTTGAGGGCATTGGCCGCCACGTCGACGGAGAAATCGACCGTCAGTACCAGTGGGCTTAACGCCGTGCAAAATACTATCAAATAATGGAATAAATAAAATGTTGGAAATTGTTGCGCAGACAGTTACAAATTTTATCGAAACCGTCGAAAAATGAAAGACACACCGAAAGGTACGAGGGAGAAACGGAATATGGGTATGCTGAATTGGGATGAAAGTGCGATTGAACTGGAACAGGCGGACGATTTTATCGACGCTGCTGCCGATCGGGTCGTACGCGGGCACAAACAGGGTGCCAAGTACTGCATGTTAAACGATCAGGACTGCGAAGCTTGTCAATAGCAAATCGGCAAGGTGCTGTCCCAAGCAACCCAAGGATTCTAAGCAGTCTAAGCAATCTAAACGGCCCTGCGCCACTTTTACCGTGGGAGTTGTGGAAGCTATTTATATTTGCCATAAATAAATCCACAACAGAACCCCACATTAATTAGTCGCCCCCGGCCAGGGCATCTGATTGTGAGCAGCGCAGCTGATATCGTGCTTTGAAGCTTTGACGATGAGCCAAGATAATGATATTGATTATTGATTTCTTGAGATATCTGATTTTAAATTGATATGGAGGATTCCCCTTATGTCCGAATGGGATCAAGAAAAAGACGCGGCACATGCCGAGATCTCTACAAAATCAAAATCCGCAGAAGAATCCGCGATTTTGCCTTTGCTCGACAATGAGCAACTGGCCGCCGGTTTTGCCTCGCTGCGGGGGATTGACGGAGGCGGCCAACGCATGAGCAAGGCAGAAGCCTTGCTCGCCGAGCTGGACGTCTGTGCCGATCTGGCCGAGTCCAGCAGTTTTGAACGCGTCCGGGTCGATGACAAGGTCATGATTAACTGCCGCGCAGACTTAAATCAATTGGTGCCTTTTAAATATGACTGGGCTTGGCAAAAGTATCTCGACGCTTGTGCCAACCATTGGATGCCGCAAGAAATTAACATGACAGCTGACATAGCGCTTTGGAGGAGCGGCGATCTGAGCGAAGACGAGCAGCGCATTGTCAAACGCAACCTGGGCTTCTTTTCTACCGCGGACTCCCTTGTAGCCAATAACCTTGTATTGGCCGTTTATCGCCATATTACCAACCCAGAATGCCGCCAATATCTGCTACGTCAAAGTTTTGAAGAGGCCATCCACACACATGCCTACCAATACGTGATTGAATCGCTGGGAATTGACGAGGGCGAAGTCTTTAACATGTATCACGAGATACCGTCAGTCGCCCGCAAGGCCGCCTGGGGCTTGCACTACACTTCCGGCCTTTCCGACCCGCAGTTCTGCACGGGCACGCCAGAAAACGACCGCAAGCTTTTGCTCAATTTGATTGCCTATTACTGTGTGCTCGAAGGCATGTTTTTTTATTGCGGTTTTGCCCAGATCCTGTCGATGGGGCGCCGCAATCGCATGACAGGCACCGCGGAGCAGTTCCAGTACATCTTGCGAGACGAGTCCATGCACTTGAATTTTGGCATTGATATGATCAATCAGATCAAACGGGAAAATCCCGATCTCTGGGACGAAGAAATGAAGCAACAGGCTGCCAGCCTGATTTTGCAGGGCATGGCCCTGGAGGTCCAGTACGCCCGCGACACCATGCCGCGAGGCGTGCTGGGAATGAATGCTGCCGTCATGGAAGATTATTTAAAATTCATCGCCAATCGGCGCCTACAGCAGATCGGTTTGACCGAGGAGTTTAGCGGAGTGCCCAACCCCTTCCCCTGGATGTCTGAGATTATGGACCTGAGCAAGGAAAAAAACTTCTTTGAAACGCGTGTCACGGAATACCAAGTGGGGGGAGCCCTGCAGTGGGATTGATCTTTCGCTTCCAGTTTTTCGGCATCAGTTCGACGAATATATGCCCCAGATTGACAGGTGCTAACAATTTCACACAATAAAATAGGTCGTAAATATAGGTTGGGAGGCGGGCGCCGATGCCGACGAGAAGCAGCTTCATTGTCTTAACTACATGTTTTGTATTGAGTGCCTCCCTGCAGCTCTTTGCCGTAGAGGTCGGCCGACAAACTGTAAGTTTTGAGCGGCAACGCGACAAGTGGGGCCTGGGTTTTAAAGGTGGGGTCGGCGCGGCAGCTCTCCTACCGTATACCGGGATTGTCGCCGGTTTCCCGGACGCCTTGCCAGCCATAACTCTGCATGTGCCCCAGACGTCTTTTTTATTCAGCACGGGTATTGCCGGCTTGGGCTTTGGCGGCTACGGCATCAATGCCAATGTGGATTTTTTGCTCAAAGCTCTACAAGCCACAAAATGGTTTGAGCTCCATATATTCCTGGGTGCCGGGGGGACGTTTTACGGCTACCGCAAGGGCATAGGGATATCTGCAGGCCTACGGATGCCCCTCGGCATGAGCTTTTGGCTGTGGGAATGGTTCCAGATCTACCTGAATCTCACACCAATTGCTGGCCTGGGCATAGGACTGGGCAATCCGCCGCGCCTCTGGCTCCATGTTGATGGCCCAATTGACTTAGGTGTTCGCTTTTGGTTTTAAAGATTGTCCGCGCGAAGCATCGGCACTTCCCACAAAATTTGTGCGGCCGGCCCGGACAAGTTTTGTTACAAACAAGAAGCCAGGTTTGGGTTGACAAGGTCATTTGCCAGACTCTGACGGCCGGATAGCGGTCCGGCAATGAACTGCAATTACCTTTTAGGGGTATACGACAATGCTTTTTGGGTTTAGTAAAAGCAGGTCACCACCTTTTTAAAGATTCAAGCTATTTTCAGTATTATTTGCTTTATTTTTGGCTTTATTCCTGGCCGCCTTTTTTTTGCCTTGCCCTCCAGGTGATTGGGTGATTGAGGAGACTGAATAGACGGAGTGGCTTCTGCCACGCCGGCAAATGCCAAGCCGTCTGGCAGCTTGCGTGGCCCCAGCAGCTTTTTTACAATGACTTGTGATTTTTAGCTGGGCATTTACGTCAGAAAAATTTGAATGGGCAAACACTGTCGTGCTGAAATTAGCCAGACGTCGAAAAGCTTTTAATCCGAAAAACGATTATTCTTACAAGGAGAAATATACATATGAAATATATGAAAACAAGTATGAAATTCAAGTGGCTCAGCCTGCTGGCTGCCGGCGTGAGCTTGCTGCTATTGGCCAGCTGCAATAAATCTGCGGACAGCACAGGAGCAAATGGCGGCACCAGCAAGGTAGAATTCTGGACTACGGACGGAGAGACAGAGCGCATCAAGGCTCTTTCCCTGATCGGTGACGTTTGGGCCGCTGAAACCGGCAACGATTACAACGTGGTCACGGTAGAAGAATCCGAGCTTCCGAGCAAGCTCGCCGCTGCCATCTCAGCCGACAGCAAGCCAGACATGGTCGGCTTCCAGTTTTCTTATTTTCTGGACTCTACAATCAGCAAACTGCTCAACAAGGATGCCATCGCGAAGACCATTGAGGAGGTCGGTGAGAATCGCTACGGCGACATTTTGAGCCAGTACCAACTGCCCGACGGTTCCTACTTTGCCATCCCCTACTACGGTTGGGTACAGGGGATTTGGTACCGCAAGGACCTGTTTGAGCAGGCCGGACTGAATCCGCCCCAAACCTGGGATGACATCGAAAAGGCCGCTGCGTATTTTTATAAGCCAGAGGAAAACAAATACGGCATTTTGATCGGGACAGATCCGGGGATTAACTTTACCGGCCAGGTCTTTACTCAGTTCGCCCTTGCCAACGGCGCCTACCTGATCAAGCCCGACGGTTCCTTAGGCATTGATACCCCGGAAATGCGTCAGACACTCGAATTCTATGCCAAGCTGTCTCAATATAACCCCCCTGGCCCGCAAAACTGGCGTAGCCGCGACTACTACTTCCAGAACCGCCTGGCAATGTTTTTCTACTCCACCTATATTCTCGATGACTTGGCCCTTGAAGATGTCGCCAAGGGCTCTTTGACAGCTGAAAACTTTGATGAACTCGAAGGTGCCAGTTTTGATCCGGAGCTGGCCAACAAAACCGGTTTCGTCCCAGTAATTCAGGGACCCTCAGGTATCAAGGGCAGCTTTGGCAAGAACCTGGGGATAACCATCATGGATAACGGCCCCGAACGTGGCGACGACGCCAGCTCCTTTGTCCAGGCTATGCTGCAGAAGGACAGCTACATTAGCTACCTGCACACGGGAATTGGCGGGATGTTCCCCGCCATCAAAGAAATCGCCACCAGCAGCGAGTTTCTCGACGACCCTAAAGGCCTATACAATCGCTATGGCGGCGAAATGCTCGCCACCATTTCCAATGGTTTAGCCGACGCTCAGGCATTTGATGTCTACGGCGGCAAGGCTTACCCAGACGCGGCGAGCATCTTGGCCAAGCTAGTTGTAGAGCAAATGGTTGGCAAGGTGGTCAACGATGGCGTTTCCATCGACGATGCCATTCTGTGGGCCGACAGCAAAGCCCGCGAAATTTTGGGCCGCTGAGGTTTGTCCATTTTAGCGCCGAGTGCGGGGTTCTGCGCCTGGCGCTAAATCGGCGCTAAATTTTTTAGAGAGGATTCGCCATGAACTATAACCGCGCGGAAGCCAGGCTGGGCCTCGGCCTGATGGGGCCATCGCTGGCTTTAATCGTTTTGCTGATTATCTACCCCTTGCTGTACAACATTTATATCAGCTTCTTTGACGTCAGCCTTGACGGCACCATGGCCTTCATCGGCCTAAAAAACTACAGTCACCTGCTTGCCGATTCGGACTACTGGAGGGCGCTGGGATTTAGCGCCATCTTCTTGTTGGGTACCGTGACGGGCACAACTTTACTCGGTTTAGGCGTCGCTCTACTCCTGAATGAAAAATTCATCGGCCGCAGTGTCGTGCGCGTGGTCTCTCTGCTACCCTATTTTGTGCCGGTGATCTCGGTCGTCTTTGCCTGGAAATTTATCTTTGACCCGGTCATCGGCATCTACAACCACTACATGGTCGACATCTGGAACCTGACAGATCAGCGCATCAATATGGCTGCGCCCAAGTATGGCCTGGCCATTTCAATTATTTTCGACGTCTGGAAGCGCTTTGCCATCGCGACTCTGTTGATTTTCTCGCGCCTGCAGTCGATTAATAAGGACTACTACGAGGCTGCTGCCATTGATGGCGCCGGCCCCTGGAAGCGTTTTATATACATCACGCTGCCAGAAGTGAGCTTCGTGCTCGGAACAATTGTGCTGCTGCGCTTCATCTGGAACCTAAACGCTTTTGACACCGTCTTTCTGATTTCTTCCAGCGTTCGGACTGTCCCCGTCTATACATACTACGAAGCCTTTAGCGGCAGCATCAATCAGGACTATGCCGCGACAATCTCAGTATTCCAACTGATTTTTTTGGCGTTGTTTATATGGTTCTACGTGAAAAAAATCTTAAAGTGGTAGGGGCAGGGCATGAAATATTCCATCGGACGCCATATTGCGATTTACCTGAGTGCCCTGCTGGTCATCTTTATCTGCCTGTTTCCGTTCATCGTGCAGCTCTCAGTATCGCTAAAACCAGTCAATGAATGGCAAGAACCTAATATTATTCCCAACGAAGTCACGTTTGAAGCCTACAAAGAACTGTTGGGCTTGAGCCAAGATGTCGAGACGGAAAAACTGCCAGACTCCGTCAAGAAAGTCCTGGCCCGCCCTAATCTTTCGCAAGAGGCCCGCGAGAAAATCCTGGCAAAGTACATTGATACCCGCGATATCTTCCCATTTTTAAAGTACATGAAAAACTCCCTTCTGTTTGCCGGCCTGACTTCTTTGTTCTCTATTATCTTGGCCATCATGGGGGCCTATTCCGTCTCGCGCCTGAACTTTCCGGGCCGCCAGTTGATTCAACGCAGTATACTTATGATTTACATGATTAACGGCGTGCTGCTGATGATCCCACTGTTCCAAATCTATGTGAAGTTTGGGCTCAACCAAAGCAATGTGGGTCGCGCCCTGGCTCTCGGCGCGGTATATGTGCTGCAGACCTTGCCCGTCGCTATTTTCATGCTCGGAAATTATTTCCGCACTATACCATACTCCCTAGAAGAGGCCGCCATTATCGACGGTTGCTCACGTTTGCGCGCCATCACCCAGATAATCATCCCCCTATCAATTCCAATGATTATATCGGTATTCATCTACTGTTTTATCATCGGCTGGAACGAGTACTTGTTTGCTTCAATTTTCCTCAAGGAAAACCGCGCCATGTTTACTTTACCGGTTGCATTGCAAACCCTATTCTCTTCGACCCACTTTATCTGGGGGCGCATCATGGCCGCTTCGGTACTGACCCTGATTCCTGTGTTGCTCGTCTACCTCGCCACCATGGGCAAGGTCTCTTCCGGCCTGACCGAAGGCGGCGTAAAGGAATAGTTCAGCTCAGCTACTTTCCCTGCCGGGGGACAGCTCCCGGCAGCCATGAAAAACGGGATGAAAAACGAGATGAGCAAATAAATGAGAAACCAACCGCACAGCGTTATGGCATGGCTAGTGGGGACACGGCTAGCGGGCGGGAGCTCAAGCATAGGCACTTTTAAAAACTCTGCGTTGAAGTCCCATAAATAACATTCGGCTCAATATGAATAGTCTCAAGACGCATTGAGGGGCGCCGCAGGCGCAATAAAATCTGTTCGGCTAAACGACAGCCGATATATTCGGCATCGACGGCCACAGTAGTCAATGAAAATGGAATGCTGTCGTCCAGCGGATTTCCTATATTGTCAAATCCTGAAACCAGCACATCGCCGGGCACGGAATAATTATTTTCCTTCAAATACTTCAAAAGCATGTAAGCAATAAAATCATTGGCGCAGATAAACGCACGAGGCAGTCCCGGCATTGCGGAAATCGCCTCATTGAAGTTTTTCTGATTATAAAAATGAGACGACGGCTCTGAGAGCAGACAGAATTCCCGCCGCAAAGCTATGGAATAATGCTGCATGACATCCCTGAAACCAGCCCAACGGTGGCGAATACTTTCAGAATATTCAATATCGCCAATAAACCCGATATCTCTGCAGCCTTGTTGGAGCAAATTTTCTGCAATCTGCCAGATGGTTCTGTATCCTTCGATGATGAGCAGGTCACTCTGAAAATTCTTCCGTACAGCCTGCGGGCTGGCATCGAGAAAAACACAGGGAATCGCAATTTTCTGCAATTCTGTGATAGTTTCATTGTCGTAGACATTCAGCACGATCATGCCATCTGTATTGCCCTGCAACAGACTCTGAGGTATCTTGTGGGATTTTTCCTCATCCCTCGTCAAAAAATAGTAACTCAGCTGGTGATCCTGACTGGAAAGGGTTGAAGAAATTCCATTGAGAATCCGCAGCCAGAATCGCGCAAAGTGTGGTTCGGTGGCGACGACAGCAATCGTCTGCAACGCGGCTTTTCCTCTTATTTGCTCTACTATGCCAAACTCAGCAAAGAGCTCGCTGTCTATCTTTGTGTAACCATTGTTAAAAAGGCATTCTAGGATCCTTTTTCGAGTTCTGAGACCGACCCCAGGTTTATTGTTGACCACCTTGGAGACAGTGACTCGGGAAATCTGTAACTGGTCTGCTATCTGTTGCAATGAAATCATCGCAATACAACCTTATTAAATCACAGTGCATTATTTTTCAGGAAGTCCAAAATCTCATCTACGTAGGCAAAAGCCAGGCCGGTGACTGTATCGGCGCAACCGTAATATATGGCCATGCGACCGGTATCGCTATCTGTCAGGGCGGCACATGGGAAAACGACATTCGGCACGTCGCCGACACACTCATAATCTTTTTGTGGGGAAAGCAAGTAAGGCCGGCTTCGACACAAGACTTTCCACGGCATTTCCCGATCCATCAAAGCGACTCCGAAACTATACACAAAGCCGTTACAACTGTTCAATACACCGTGGTAAAACAACAACCAGCCTTCTGAAGTTTCGATAGGAACCGGCCCAGGGCCAATTTTTGTCGATTGCCAGGCGGAAGTATTGCCCTGAATGGCTCCCATCACAAAACGATGCCTGCCCCAATACGTCATGTCTGGACTTTCACTGTAAAAAATATCGCCAAACGCGGTATGTCCATTGTCACTGGGGCGGCTGTACATGGCAAAATTGCCATTAATTCGACGGGGAAACAAAACGCCATTGCGGTTGTATGGCAAGAACGCATTTTCAAGTTGACGAAAACGTGTGAAGTCTTCTGTTTCGGCAAGGCCTATGGTCGGGCCATGGTATCCGTTACACCAGCTTATGTAATACTTATCATCAACTTTACACAGACGGGGGTCGTAACGATATTCAAAGCGGGTAAGCTCCGAATCGCCCTCAAACTTTAACGGTTCTAGCTCCAATTGCCACTTGAGCCCATCTTTACTGTGTCCCAGGAAAATATTCATGCTGCGACAGCGATCGTCGCAGCGGAAAACGCCGACAAACTCACCGCGGTAAGGGATGACGGCACTATTAAAAATACTGTTGGAATTGGGAGTCGCGTCCCGTGGAATGACGGGATTCCCCGCAAAGCGCCACAGGGGGGCCTTAGATCCCTGGGGCTTTTCTTCCCAGGGAATATTAGGCAGAGGAGCTCCAATAATTCTACTCATAAGTAGCCATCTCCTTAAACATTCGGTCGGTTAAACGGCCAGCCAGAATGTATAAAAATTTTACAATTAGAAATACATTCTGTCAATTAAATCTACAATTAACTTAACAAAATATAATTCATAGTTGACATACTATAAATATGCATGATAAAATCTGTCGTAGAATCCACGCAAGCTGCGGAGCTTAGCTAGATGGAAAAGGAAAAATGCTTTCTATAGAGAAAATTCGTCGTTCTCTGCCATTTCTGACCATGGCATTGCCGGGCTTTATTCTGGTTTTTGTGCTCGCTTATATCCCGATGGCCGGAGTCATATTAGCCTTCAAGCACCTGCGTTTCGACGGCGGCTTCATTTCCTCTGTCATCTCTAGCGATTGGGTTGGCTTAAGCAATTTCCGCTTTCTATTTGGCTCACATGATGCCTGGGTCATAACGCGCAACACGATTGCCTACAACAGCGCCTTCCTGCTGATCGGCACAATAAGCTCGATTCTTTTGGCCATCGCACTAAGCTATTTGCTCAGTCCGGGTCTGCGCAGCGCGTATCAAACCATGATTCTCTTCCCCCACTTCATATCTTGGGTAGTCGTAAGTTACTTTAGTTTTGCCTTTTTACAGCCGAGCAGTGGGATATTGAACCAAATGCTTTCTAGCATGGGTTTTGAGCCGGTAGACTGGTACAGCAATTGGAAGCCATGGCCATGGCTTCTGGTCATCATCAACAACTGGAAAGGGATTGGCTTCGGCGCATCCCTGTACCTGGCTTCCATTCTAGCTATTGACAAGTCCTTGTACGAAGCGGCCTGGATGGATGGGGCCAATATGCTCCAGGAAATTTTATATATCACAATGCCACAAATTAAGCGCTTGATCATTATTTTGACCCTGCTGGCGATCGGAAATATATTCCGCGCCGACTTCGGTCTCTTCTACCAGATACCCCGCGACAACGGCATTCTCTATCCGGTAACCGATGTAATTGATACCTATGTGTATCGCAGCTTAATGTCTTTGGGCGACATTCCCATGAGCACGGCGGCAGGTCTATATCAATCCCTCGTCGGGTTTCTGTTGATCGTCAGTTGCAATAGTCTTGTAAAAAGATTTGATAAGAACAGCGGCATATTTTAAGCGGGTAAAGTTCATGAAATCGGTAAAACGCGCGACTTTATATCAAGCCATTCTCTCTGTCGTCTTGGGCGTCATCGCGCTAACGGTGGTCGCGCCTTTGCTGTTAATTCTATCTATATCATTCAGTTCCGAAGCTTCAATCATAAGCAATGGCTATCATTTCTGGCCGCGCGAATTCAGCATTCATGCTTACGAATATATTTTTGAGAACGGCAGCAGTATCCTGCGCGCCTTCGGCATATCCGTCGTCGTCACTGTGCTCGGAACGTTACTTGCCGTCTTCCTGATGTCATTGTACAGCTATGCCCTGTCTCGACAGGATTTTGCCTTCCGCCGTTTTTTTACATTCTACATTTTCTTTACAATGTTGTTCAGTGGCGGCCTGGTGCCCGGCTATCTGGTTATGACTAAAATTCTGCATCTGCAGGATACCCTACTGGCCCTGATCCTACCTTTGGCATTCAATGCATTCTTTGTCATTGTGCTGCGGACATTTCTTCAGAATATTCCGCAGGAAATTATCGACTCAGGTCGAATTGATGGCGCCGGAGAATGGACTATTTTTTTTCACTTGATTCTGCCCATCGCGATTCCCGGTATTGCGACAATTGGCCTTTTTTCTGCCGTGACATACTGGAATGACTGGTTTCAGGCCCTGCTCTACATCCGCAACCCAAATCTTTTGCCCTTGCAGACCTTCCTCAGCAAGATCCAGCAGAATATTGAGTTGCTAGTGCAAAACCCCGAAATTAGATTCGCTCAGAATGCTATTATGGCCGATCTGCCCAGGGAAAGCTCGCGCATGGCCATTGTCGTCCTTACCCTTGTGCCGATACTCGTAAGTTACCCGTTCTTTCAAAGATTCTTTATTTCAGGTCTGACCGTCGGGGCCATCAAAGAATGAAAATACAGCCAGATGCGGCAAATCCTGCGAATATTCCTTCTGCAAATGGCTATCGGCTCCCTAAAAACAAGCGTGCGGCAATCCTCGCCGCATGTGTTCTCATAGCCGCCTGCCTCTTCGGCTCGTGCGCCCCAAACAACGGCCAGAACGATGCATTGTTGTGGTATGGAATCGGTCCCAAACAGCCGGACACGGAGCTGGTATTTGCGCAAGTGAATCAATACCTGCGCGAGCTCGGCAAAACTTACAGTGTGCGATACGACAGTTTCGACTGGGGTGACTACAATGACAAAATGTCTCTGATACTGACTTCAGGGGAACGCGCGGACATTATTTTTACCGCATCGTGGGCGGCAAATTTCTTTAACAACGCGACCAGTGGCTACCTGCGCGAGCTCGACGGGCTACTCGAACAGGCGCCGAAGCTGAAAGCCTCAATACCTGAAAAATTCTGGGAGGCGGTGCGGGTCGGCTCCAGGCTCTACTCCATACCCAATTACAAGGATATGGTTTACCAGCGTTATGTGGCCTTCCCCCGCGAAGTTTTTGAACGACTCGGCCTCAGCGCATCAAATATCACCGACCTCGCCAGCCTGACGCCGCTGCTCGCCAGATGCCGGGAGCTGGAGCCACAGCGCACTGGCTACGTGGATCTCGGCCAAGGTTTTGACAAAATACGGGCCGACTATCTTTTCGGGCAGGATACCCCGGTCGCCCTTTCATTTGCCGAAGCGCAAAAGGGCTTTCAGGTGCTGCCGGACATGAGCGAATATATCGCTCAGCTGAAAATCATGCGCGAATGGAACCAGAAAGGCTATATCCCTGCGGATGCCGCCGTGGTGAAAGAGGGGGAAGGCTATAAATCATCGTCGTACAGGAATTGGTTCCTGCACGATTACATCGGTTTTCCGGGAGCCGAGACCGCCTTGGCCGACTTGTGGGGCCAGGAATTGGTCTCCGCCCCTCTGGATGCCCCGCCAATCCTGACGCACAGCACGGCCAATGGCGGCATGCTCAGCATACCCAGTATTTCGACGCGCGCCGAAGATGCCATGTCCTTCATCGAAGTGCTCAACACCGATCCGACCGTGCGCAATCTCGTCGGCTTTGGCATTGAGGGCGTGCATTATCAAAAGACAGGCGAAAATGTCATCCGCAAGACCGATAAAGCCAAAGGTTACCAGATGCCCAACTTCGCCTTGGGCAGCCTCCTGCCGCTCTACCTGCTGGAAAATGAGCGCCCGGACGCCCGCGCAGCCCTGCTGCAATTTAACGCAGAGGCAGAAGTCTCTCCCGCGCTAAGCTTCATCGTCAATCCAGAGGAATACCGCACAGAAATTGCGATGGCCAGGGCAACAATGGCGGAATTTAAATACATATTGCGCGCCGGCAGCGTGCCGGTAGACGAGACCCTTGAAAGATTCCGCGGGAAACTGCGCGAAATAGGCTGGTATGAAACCGTCGCCAAAATAAATACCGCATATAATCAATGGAGATTGGCAGGGCAGTGATTAAAAGACAACAGACGTGCAAAATATGCTTTTGCCTTTTTCACAGCCATCCAGTCCAAGTGACACAAAAATGACACAAAGGAGAACTTCTGCATGACCTTTTTTGCACAGCCTTTCAAAGACAAGCATACAAAAATTCTGGCCGCATTGGCCCTCGCGGCCTTGCTCTGCTCATGCGGCCGGGATGAGAACCAGTCCAGTGCCCTACTGTGGTATGGCATCGGGGCCCCAGCGCCGGACACGGAGCTGGTGTTCGCGCAAGTGAATCAATACCTCCAAGAGATCGGCAAGAATTACAGCGTGCGCTACGATAGCTTTGACTGGGGCGACTACAACAGCAAGATGTCTTTAATGCTGACTTCGGGAGAATACTCAGATATCATTTTTACCGCGTCGTGGACGGCAAACTTCTTTAACAACGCAACCAGTGGCTACCTGCGCGAGCTCGACGGGCTACTGGAACAGACGCCGAAGTTGAAAGCCTCAATTCCTGAGAAATTTTGGACGGCGGCGCGAGTCGGCTCCAAGCTCTACTCCGTGCCCAATTACAAGGACATGGCTTTTCAGCTCTACGCGGCCTTTCCCAGAAAAATTTTTGAACAGCTCGGCCTCGAAGTCTCCAGTATCACAGACGTGGCCAGCCTGACGCCGCTGCTCGCCCGGAGCCAAGAGGCGGGGACAAACAAATATTTTTACGTTGGAGAAGGGTTTAGCCGGATACGGGCCGACTATCCATTCACGGACAATGTCCCGATTGCCCTTTCGTTTGCCGAAGCGGAAAAAGGCTTTCAGGTGCTGCCGGAAATGAGCGAATACATCGCCCAGCTGAAGATCATGCGCGACTGGTACCAGAAGGGCTATACCCCCTCGGATGCCGCCGTGGTCAAGGCAACCGAAAGCTACAAGGCCGATGGAAATAAAGACTGGTTTTTGCGTCACTACAGCGGCTTTCCGGGAGCGGGAGAAATCTATGCCGAACGATGGGGATTGGAAATCGTCGCGGCCCCTCTGGACGCCCCCCCGACCCTGGCCTACAACACCGCAAAGGGAGCCATGCTCAGCATACCCAGTATTTCGACGCGCGCCGAAGATGCCATGTCTTTTATCGAAGTGCTCAACACCGATCCAGTCGTGCGCAATCTCGTCGGCTTCGGCATTGAGGGCGTTCATTATCAGAAGACAGGCGAAAATGTGGTCCGCAAGACCGACAAGGCCAGGGATTACAACATGTCCAACTTTACTTTGGGCAGCCTCATGCCGCTGTATCTGATGGAAAATGAGCGCCCGGACGCCCGCGAAGCCCTGCTGCGATTTAACGAAGCAGCAGAGAGTTCTCCCGCGCTGAACTTCGTTATCAATACCGAGGACTACCGCACAGAGATTGCCATGGCGACTGCGGCGTTGGCCGAATTCGGCCCCATATTGAGTTCTGGCAGCGTGCCCGTAGATGAGACGCTGGACAAATTCCGCAGCAAGCTGCGCGAAATAGGCTGGTATGAAGTCGTCGCCAAAATTAATACGGCATACAATCAATGGAAGTCGGCAGCACAGCCAACAAAATGATCTCGTACAACTTTTGCAGAGTGGCCATTTTTTGCCCAATAATCCCCAGCAAAGCTCAAATAATTAGGAGTCAAAATGTTTGATCGACAGTTTCAACAAGTCCTTGGACGCGCCCAAAAGGCCTGTGAACGCCTCTACCAGCAGCTCGTTATCGAATCCAAGGCACTGGACCTGCAATATGCAAAATGCACGGAACATCTAAAGTTTGCCGAAAAGGACCGCCTCAACTTTGCGCCAATTCAAGAGGGGGCGGAGTGGGGGCGCTCTGCGGATCTCGTCTGGGAAAGCGCTTGGTTCTCCCTGAAGGCAGACCTCGGCGCGGAGCTGGACGCGTGGCGCGCCAAGGGCACAGAACTCGGCGCCGAAATTGCCCTACAACTCAACTTCAACGGAGAGGGGCTGGTTTTCAGCAAAGAAGGTGAACCGCTGCAGGGGATTTCCGAGGGCTCAGTGCTCCGCGGTGGCTTTCAACGCTCTTTGGTTCCGCGCGCAGAGAAGCTGCTCGAAGGCGGCAAGCTGGAACTGTGGCTTGAGGCCGCCGCCAACACCCTCTTTGGCCTGGAGCGCGAAGACGATCCGCGCCAGGGCATGCCGCGTTATTACGGCGAACACATCGGCCGCGTCAATTGCGCCCGCATTATCTTGTTTGACCGCGCTCTGTGGCAGTTTCTGCTCGATGTGCAAACGGCTAGCCAAATTGCCAAAAAATTGCTCGGCTCTGGCACAGGTCAAAGCTCTGCTGTCGCACCCCGCGCCCGGCGCCTGATCTATGCCCTGGACCAGTCCCTGTCGCGCCATGCCTATCAACGCGGCAATCTCGCCTCCGCCCACAAAATCTTGCGGGATGCCCTGCGCCAGGGCAACGCACCCTCAGAGCCCAAAACCATCGCCGTCGGCCACGCCCATATCGACACGGCCTGGCTCTGGCCGCTCAAAGAGTCGGTGCGCAAGTGCGCCCGCACCTTTGCCAACCAGCTGAAACTGATGGAGCATTACCCCGGCTATATATTTGGCGCCTCGCAGGCGCAGCACTATCAATTTGTCAAAGAACACTACCCAGGGCTGTACCGGCAAATCCAGCAACGGGTAAAGGACGGGCGCTGGGAAGTTCAGGGCGGCATGTGGGTCGAGGCCGATGCCAATATCCCCAGTGGCGAGTCCCTCGTCCGGCAGATTATACACGGCAAGAACTTTTTCCGCGACGAGTTTGGCGTCGATGTCGAAAACCTGTGGCTGCCCGACGTCTTTGGCTACAGCGCAAACTTGCCGCAACTGCTGCAACGCGCCGGCATCAAGTACTTTCTGACGCAAAAACTTTCGTGGAGCCAGTACAACGACTTCCCCCACCACACTTTTCTCTGGCAAGGCATCGACGGCAGCGAGGTATTGACCCACTTCCCGCCCGAGGCCACATACAACAGCGTCCTGAGCGCAAACGGCCTCAGAGCGGCCCAAAACCAATTTAAAGAAGGCCATTTCCTAGATGAATTCATGACCTTGTTTGGCATTGGCGACGGCGGCGGCGGCCCCGATGAAGAGCAACTGGAGCGCGGGCTAAGCTTTGGAGCCGACGGCGGCGCCGGCGCAGAAGGCTGCCCACAGTTGCAATTCGGCCGGGCCGACCAATTCTTTCAGCGCCTGGAAGCCCGGCGCGGCGAGCTGGCGAGCTGGTCCGGCGAACTTTACTTGGAGCTGCATCGCGGCACCCTGACGACTCACGCCAAGGTCAAAGCGGGCAATCGCCGTCTGGAACAACAGCTGCGGGTCGTCGAATATCTCTACAGCCTGGATTCCAGGCTCGCCTACCCGACAGCGGAGCTTGAGCAGACCTGGAAAATGCTCTTGCTTCACCAGTTCCACGACATCATTCCCGGCTCCAGCATTCACGAAGTCTACCACGGGAGTGAGGGGACGCACCAGAAGCACGCTGCCGGCCTCGCGCTCTGTGAGCGCCTCATCGAGGCCTGGCGCCACGCGCAAAAACAGGATGCGGCGGCGCTGAGCCTGGTCAATCCCTACAGCCTGCCGGTGCAGGCCCTGGTGCCACTCCCCGAAGGCTGGCGCGGCGCCAGGGTGGCCGAAGGCCAGGCCGACGTCGCGATCCTCGGAGCCGAGGCCGGCCTGGCGCTGCTGCGTCTCGAGGCGCAGGCCATCGCCGTCTTGCACAACGGCGCGGAGCAGCGGGCGGACTCCGCACTGCAAGGCAAGGACCTGAGCCTGGAAAATGATCTGGTGCGCTACACATTTAATGAAAAAGGCCAGCTGACTGCGGCCTTTGACAAACGAGAACAGCGCGAAATCCTGGCGTCCGACGGCCTGGGCAACCGCTTCTCGCTCTACCAGGATTGGCCCCGCGACTGGGACGCCTGGGACATCGATCTCAATTACGAAGCCGAGCGGCTCGAAGAAATCCATGCCTGCGAAGCATCTTGCGGCGGCGGCTCTTCCCTGCAGCAGAGCCTGCAATTCCGCTACAAGATCGGCGAGCGCTCCAGCATGAGCCAACGCGTGAGCCTGGAGGCGCACAGCAAGCGCCTGGATTTTTTCCAGCAAGTCGACTGGCGCGAGAAACACCGCATGTTGCGCGTCAGTTTTGAGCCGGAGCTGCGCAGCAAAAAGGCCAGCTACGACATTCACTACGGCTACCTCGAACGCCCCACCCACCGCAATACCAGCTGGGACATGGCCCAATTTGAAGTCCTCGGCCAGCGTTATGCCGACCTAAGCGACCACGACTACGGCGTCAGCCTGCTCAACGACAGCAAGTACGGCCACAAGATTCTGGGCAACTGGATGGACCTTAATTTACTGCGTTCGCCCACCTTGCCCGACCCCGATGCCGATCAATCCCGCAGCGCCGACCAATCCCGCGGCGACGGAACACACGAGTTTCGCTACGCCTTTTTGCCGCACAGTGGCACATTACAGGAGGCCATGCCGACGATTCAGGCGGAGGCCGCCCTGTTTAATGCCGGCGTGCTGGCCTTTGCCGGCCAGTCGCTGGAGCTTGTCCCGCCGATCAAAATTACCGGGGAGAACGTCACGCTGGAAGTCGTTAAACAGGCCGAAAAGTCGGCGGATATCATTGTGCGCCTCGTCGAGCGGGCCGGCAAGCACAGCCGGGTCCGGCTGCACCTGGCCCCACACCTGCAAAACAGCCCGCTGCAAGAATGCGATCTGATGGAGTGGCACGAGCTTGGCGAGCCTCTGGAAAATGGCACGGAACTGCTGTTTTCCCCTTTTGCCCTGCGCAGCTTCAGGATCCGGCGCTAGGCCCGCCTGCCTAAGAGCTCAGAAAAGCTCAGGCACCAAGGCCCAAGAAGGCCCAGGAAGACCCAGGAAGACCCAGGAAGACCCAGGAAGACCCAGGAAGACCCAGGAAGACCCAAAATTGAGTCTCCAACTCCGGGCGGCAAGCCGCCGGGAGCTGGGGACTCAATTTTGGCGCGGCACAGACTGTGGTTGTGAAAATGTGGCTGTGAAAAAACTAATATTTTATGTGCATGGATTCGGCAGCAGTTGTTTCTCAAAAAAAGCAAATATATTAAAACAAAAATTTAAATACACTTTCGCCCCCACTTTGCACGCCAATCCTAAACTGGCGATGAGGCTTTTGGAAGACAGCATAGAATTGTTAAAAGATGCCTACGAAATAACACTGGTGGGCAGCTCCCTGGGCGGCTATTACTCAATTTACCTGGCCAATAAATACAATTTGAAGGCAGTACTGATCAATCCGGCGCTTGATCCATGCAAAACGTTACAAAGGTTTACGGGAGAGAACAAAAATTTCTTTGATGATTCTATTTATTATTTCACGGATGAGTACCGGGACTGTCTAAAAGATTTTGCGTGCGATATACAGAATATACAAGGCCGCGGCAAATTTTTATTACTTTTACAAACGGGTGACGAACTTTTAGACTATCAAGAGGCGCAAAACAAATTTTCGGGATCGCTTATCGATATAGAAGAGGGCGGCAGCCATGAATATAGCGGCTTTGAGAGAAAAATCCCGTTGATCCGTGACTTCTATGATTTTACCTAATAAAATTTTATTTATCTTTTGCAACGGGCCAGCCCGAAGCGCAGCTTGCGCGGCGGGGCAGATTCGGAACCAATTCAGGACTAATTAAAGCCCAATTATACGGCCGTGGTCAAGTCGACAAAAAAGCAGAGGCTCATTGTACGGAGCCTCGCGGTCTGTGAACGAATCCAGCAGATGGTGTTGCACCCATAAATATGGAAAAGATCAAGTTATGTCCAATTTATGTCAAATATTAAAAAAATCACCGCAACCCGGCGCAGATCGCCCACATTGGGGCTAAATTCCCAAACAATTTGTAGTTAGTATTTATTCCGTCTATCCATTATTGACCTTGATTGATCTTGATTGATCTTGATTGATCTTGATTGATCTTTATTGATCTTTATTGATCTTGATTAACCTTGATTGATCTTGGAGCCTGCTATTTTAAATATATAAATAAAGTTTTAAAATTTTGAAGGAAGGTAAATAACGTTTTAGTGAATAATTTTCCTAAATTTTTTATGATTATGCCTTGAATTTTATATTAATTCTTTTTATATGTATTAGGATGTGGAAGTAGTTCATTTTGCTTTTCCCGGAGCAAAGAGATTTACTTCTGCTGGTAATTCAAAAAATTTCTTCTTTAGGAGGACAAAAAATGAAGAATTTAATAAAGAACAATTTAATATTGTTGTTTATCGGCTTGTTGGCTATGCCCAACCTTGTGGCACAGACCGACGAACAAGAAGGCGGCAAGCTTTCACTTAGCATTGAACCCAAGGGCGAATTGAAGGGGAGGTTTTACCTGGGTGGCGAGGAAGCGGAAGAAGGCAATGCGGTCGTTGCCCAAAAGGATAGGTTCTCCAGCGTGGTAAACGCTGACTACGACAACCTGGTCGGTGTCAAGGTCGGCATTGAGGGCTACGCCGGCGACTATAAAAAAGACAAAGGGCAATCGCATGCCGCCGTTATACTGGGTGAGTCGTATGTCTATATGCATATTCTCGACGCCATGATGGGGCTGGATCAGGAAAAATTTGACCTGTACCTGCAGGGCGGCATTTTTGACGTCGAGCTGAGCAACGGTCAGGACGCCGGGCAGGACGAATGGGCTGCTGACATTAGCGGTGACTTTAAAATGGAATACGACTGCGGCACACAGGCCGGAGTCCTCAAGTATGTCGTTCCGAATATGCAGCTGGACATGAAGATACTGGACATGCTGACCGTGCGCCTGGGCATGAGCCTGCACGACTTTCAGAAACCCATCGGCAGCAAAAATGAGCCGAACAAAGTCTACGACATGGGGGCGGCCCTGCTGTTTGAAAAAGAGTTTGGCATGCACAATATCAGTGCCTCCATTGGCTACAAGGCAGACCTGACCAACAATGAAAAGGCGGCCGGCATCAGTGGCAAAGCTAAAGAACCAAATCCACAAGTGGGTACCACAAGTGACGGAGATTATGAGCCGCAGGATTTTGACCAGTTTGGCCTTTCCCTGGCCTACACGGCCAGCCTGGACCTGGGCTTTGCCGCGCTGGATATTACGCCCATCATGTTCAACCTTGGCGTTCAGGGGCTCAGCAACAGCCAGCCCAATGCCTACGCAAATCCCAAGATCATGTGGTCCGCCGGCATGCTATTCGGCCTGAAGGATCCGGACGAAGGCTACAACCTGGTCAGCCTGGGTATCGACATGGGCGGCGATACGCGCGAAAACGACAACTTTACCGATGCCTCTGGTCACAAAGGAAAAAGGAGCTATGTCGACAACACAGCCTTCCGCGGTATCGGCGTCAAAGTTTCGACGGACGCCCTGCGTTCGGTCATGGGCGAGCGCTACCTGAGTGCCTGGGTCGGCACGCGCATGGAATTCTGGGAGCCCGACCACAAGGACCTAAAAAATGATGGCTCTAAGATACATGCAACCGAGGAAAAGGTTGAGCGCCAAACTCCGCTCAGTTACCTAGGTTTTGGCGTGGAGCAGCGCCTGGTCAACAAAAAGGACAGGAGCGCCAGCATCTGGGCCTCGTTGGAAATTGAAAATCCTCGCCCGTTCAAGCAGAAGGGTGTGGGTTGGGGCTCCTACGAGAACGGAAAATTTGACCATAGTAATTATTCCACGGACGTGTATATGAATCTCGGCCTGAAGGCCTCGTTCAAGGCCAAGTTCAACAAGTAAAATAGCTTCTAAAATGGCTTCCATTTAGTTCATTTTAACTATATTCATATTTTGCCAGGAATTTTCCAATTTAAAAATCGTTTTAAATTGGGAATTTCCTGGCAAAATTGACAAAATTTATCAGGGACCCAAAATGGAATTCCAGGCAAATTAAAACAATTTGCAACAAGATCGGAACGAAAGTGAAAATAAAATGAATGAAAAGGATATTTTTTTTCTTGCGTCAATAAAAAAGCCCAAAATATTGGATAAAAATATTTCTGATAAAAAATAATTTAATATTCAATAAAAATCGCCGATAAAATAATCAAAACCCTTGACCACGAGACGAAAGTCTCCACTCCACAAAATAATAAAGGGCTTTCCCCAAAAAACTTTCAGGGGAGGGCAGGCGGGAGCGCAGAGCGAATTTATTCAGAGAAACTGTTTAGGGGCTAGATAATGAGAATTGATGTCAATATACTGGCTCGCATGAAAGATAAAACTGCCGCGGCATATAATCGTTTTTTGTGCATGAACCAGCTGCGCGATACCAAGCAGCGCCGCTTGATTTTTCAGACCTTCATGGAGCAGGACAAACACCTGACCGCTGAAGGCCTCTACCATATGCTAAAAAAGGAGCTGCCCCAGATTGGCCAGGCCACAGTATACCGGACTCTGAAGTTGCTGTGCAATAACGGTTTCGCTCAGGAGTTGAACCTGCGCTCTCAAGGCTCGCCGGGAATCCATACTCAGTCCAGTTACTTTGAACCGTCCCGCCACTGCGAGCATCACGACCACTTGATATGCACCGAGTGCGGCCAATACTTTGAGTTTCATAACGAAGAACTTGAAGCACTGCAACTGCGCATTGCCACAGAACATGGCTTTACGTTAAAATCCCACACTCTCGTGCTCTATGGGCAATGCAATCAATGCATTAATGGGCAATGCCATAAATGTAAATCCTAATTGGATTCAAGCGGCCGCCAATGTGACTCCGCCCTGAACTGCCGGCACGCCGGGGCAACGCCTCAGCCCTTGTCGCCGCCACGGATTTTCCGTAAAGTGCTGGCCATGATCAAATTGACTGAAAGCTCCGCGGGATATTTTATCTTTCGCCTGGATGAGGCCAAAGGCCCGAATGTCCTCACAAAAAACCTTGTGCGCGAGTTCATTGAAAAATGGCAGCATTTGTGTAAAGTTGTACGACCCAAAATCGTCATTATCCAAGGTACGAGCCAGGTCTTTTGCGCCGGCGGCGCCAAAGACAGCCTGATTGGGCTCACCGAAGGCCGAGTCACCGTCGATGACCTGATTATCACCGACCTGATAGTAGGGGCCCCGTTCCCGGTTGTCGCGGCGATGGAAGGCCACGCCATGGGCGGAGGCCTGGTGATGGGTGCCGCCTGCGACATCGTGCTCGCCGCGCGCGAGAGCCGCTACGGCGCTGTCTTCATGAACATGGGTTTCACTCCCGGCATGGCCTCCACGACCCTGCTGCCCCAACTGTTGGGGCCCTACACCGCCGCCGAAATGATGTATACCGGCAAGCGATTTAAAGGCAAAGAGCTCGCCAATCGCGGCACGCATATCAATTACATTCTGCCCAGAGCTGAAATCATGGCCAAAGCCGAGGATATCGCCACGCAAATGGCGGAAAAGCCGCGGGAAAGCTTGTACCTGTTAAAGCACAGCCTGGGCGCCGTCAAGAAAAAACTGGTCATTGAAGCCCGCCTGCAAGAGGATTTAATGCATAAAATTTCGTTCAACCTGCCCGAAACCCAGTCCATAATCAAAGAGTTTTACGCAGGGGATTGATTCTTAGGAGCTTATTATGTTTTCCATCGACATGAAGGGCAAGAATGTCCTGATTACCGGCGGCACCAAGGGCATTGGTCTAGGGGCGGCCAAGTACTTTGCCCGCGCTGGAGCCCAAGTCTACCTGACCTACAAATGGGGCTCCGCGGATACTCAGGCCATCGCGCGCGAGTTCACCACAGAACTGCAAGGCCGGGCCCCGGTATTCATTCAGGCCGATGTTTCGCGCGAAGAAGACACACCGACAGTCATGGCTGAAATCGCCCGGCACTGCGACAAGCTGGATGTCTTCATCAACAACGTGGGCTTTGCCCTCAAGACCGAGAAACTGGATGACTACAAGAAACGCTCACTCTACAAGACCCTCGATTATAGCTCCTGGCCGCTGGTGGATTACTGCCAAAAGTCCAAGAAACAATTTGGCCACTACCCGCGCCATGTCCTTGGCGTTTCCAGCGACGGGCCCGATCACTACTATCCCGGCTACGATTTTGTCGCCGCTTCCAAGGCCATGTTGGAATTTCTGGGTCGCTACCTGGCCGTGCACCTGCAAAAAGAGGGCTCCAGCGTCAATGTTGTGCGTTTTGGCACCGTAAAAACCGAGTCCTTTGAGTTTATTTTTGGAGACGAATTTTTTGAATTCTCGCAGAAAAACGGCGTCGACCCCAAGCTGCAACTGCAAACGGACGATTGTGGGAAAGTTCTCTTTGCCCTTTGCTCCGGACTTTTCGATGCCATGAACGGTCAACTGCTGCAAGTTGACCACGGCCTGCCATTTCAGGATAATCTGATGAACCGTTTTAGCTTTCAAAATAATCAGGAAGTCCCGCCAGGGTCCTCCCAGTCGCAATTAGGAGCTACAAGCATCTGACATTAGGCTTGCAATTGTTTGCTGGCCACAGATCGCATTCAAATTAAAAAATCGGGAAATTAAACGTATATTCGCAACGAAATTCAAACTTTATCAACCTTTACCCACCTTTAAAGGAGTAAGCCATGACAAAAGAAGCAGTCATTGCCGTTATTAAAGAGCAGATTGTAGAAAATCTGGACGATGTCGATATCAATGATATCGACCCCAATAAGTCCATGAAAGACTACGGCGCCAACAGCCTGGATATTATCGAAGTCGTTTCCTGTGCCATGCGTGAATTGAAGATAAAAGTGCCTCGCGCTGAACTCGCAGATATCACGACCATTGATCAACTCGCGGACAAATTTGTCGAAGTAGCCAACACTTGAGTAGAACTTGATTCAGACCAAGGAAAGAAAGAATACAAGGATAATGCGAGTATGCTAGAGCTCCCCCCAAAAGGGGGAGCTCTAGCATACTCAAGTCTTTGTGCCACTTTTTTGTTCCCGTCACGGCAAGATGTAGCGACAAAGTAGCTCAAAATCAACTGCGCGAGCAGCGCCGAAAGAAGCAAAATATTCTGTCAGAAAAGTATTCGACAAAACTAATTTGCCCTGCCGCCGATTTTCCAATATCATGTTAAGTGCCCATTTTCACGATTGGGGCCGCGATTAAAGCCTTGATTTGGAGCCTTCAAAATTTTGGGCAAATGAGGCTTTAATCACCGATTGAGCCGGGGTGGCAACAATTTAATGCATTGTAATAAAATCTTTACAGTCAAGGATATCCGATGAAAGAAGACCAGTTGCTGAATTTCAGCCTCGCCGATTTCCATTACAACGACAACCCCAATGTATTGCAGCCGCCAGAAGACTTCAAACAATGGCTCTACCACCCCAAGGTGCGCAGTGCCTTTGGTTTTTTTGAACAGCAATTGTTGCGAGCACCCCAGGCCCACAGCCGAGTGCGCAGCAACTTTGACGGCAAAGAGCGCGACATCATTAACCTGACTTCATATAACTACCTCGGACTTTCCACCCATCCTGAAGTTATCCAAGCCTGCAAAGAGGCTTTGGACAAGTATGGCATGGGTGCCTCTGGCGCCCCACTACTTTCAGGCACGTTCGACTTACACGTCCAGCTGGCAGAGAAATTGGCTCAATTTAAGGAGCAAGAAGCCTGCCTTTTATATTCCAGCGGTTTTGGCGGCAACGTCGGGGCAATCCAGGGTATATTGCGCAAGGGTGACATTGCCATCATGGACGAAAAAATCCACCGCAGCATTGTCGAAGGCGTGGTTTCCTCCGGCGCCAAGATGGTCTTTTTCCCACATAACGACATTAAAAATTTGGAAGTCTTATTGGAAAAGTACAAAGCAAAACGCACATTAGTATTAGTTGAAGGCATATACTCAATGGACGGTGACCTGGTAAAATTGCCAGAAGTCAGCGCTTTGTGCGAAACTTACAATGCCGGGCTATTTCTGGACGAGGCCCACTCTTCGCTGATTTTTGGTAAAAATGGCCGCGGCGTCGGCGAACATTTCGGCCTGGAAGACAAAATAGGAGTCAGTTTCGGTACGCTCAGCAAGTCATTTGGCGGCGTCGGAGGCTTTATCTGCGCCAACCAGGAACTCATTGATTACCTCAAAGGTTATTCGGCCCCGTGGAACTTTTCCTGTTCCATTGCGCCGCCGATTGTCGGCGGCTTGCTGAAAGCCCTTGAAGTGGCCACGCGCGACTCTAGCCTGCGCGACAAGCTGTGGGAGAACACCCACTACTTCCGCAAGGGCCTGGAGGCCATGAATCTGAATCTGGGGCACACGGAATCTCAAGTCATCCCGATTATTATTGGCTCCTCCGGTGAGACTCTGCTAAAAATGGCCTACGAGGTCCAACGCCGGGGCCTGTTTCTGCAACCAGTAGACTACCCGGCGGTGCCGGCACACGAGCGTCGCTTCCGCATTTCCGTGTCCTCGCAGTTGGAGACAGAAACAATTGACCGCGCTCTGAATATCATTGAGGATGTGATTGCCAAAGGTTTAGTTAAAAATCTGAGCGCGGCAGGCTAGTAAAACAAGTATTTCTTTACAGTTTTACAAATCCAATGCAACAAATATCTGCCGAATCTAACTCCTCTAATTCTTAATTTTAACGGAACTTATTTGCGGCGAGGCATTCTTTATTTTGAAAAAATAATTTGAAGTTGGAAAGTAACTCCATGCCAGTCGACTGCAGCAGCTTCAAATGTCTCGGCTATTCCGTTATATTGCCTACAGTAAATATCCAATACTCGTTAGGCAGGAATTAACCATGGAGCAAAAGCCGCAGCGCTCCCGCGACAGCATAGCCGCCCTGGCGGGAGTAGATCGCGAAAGCCATTATAAGGCCGTGAACACACCTATCTATACCACCTCTATTTACCGTATGGCCGACTTCGGCCTGGAGGGCGAGCACGAGTATGCCCGCGTTTCTCACCCCAACAGCAACTACCTGGCCGAGGCCCTTGCCGAAATGGAGGGTGGCTGCGGCAAAGGCATCATATCCGCTTCTGGCATGGCCGCCCTAAATCTGATTTTACAGCTGGTACAACCAGGCGACTGGGTCATCAGCGGACACGATGCCTATGGTGGCACCCAACGCTTCCTCGACGCAATGGCTGAACGCGGCCTATTGCGCCGGCACTACTGTGACATCAACAGCCCAGACCCAAGAGTTGCCACCGAGGCCCTCGCCCTGAAACCGCGCCTGGTTTTGCTGGAAACGCCGTCCAATCCGCTATTAGGTGTCTGCGATGTCGCCGCATGGACGAGGGCGGCACAGCAGGCGAGAGACCCACAGGGCCGCCCTCCCGTCGTCGCCGTAGACAACACCATGCTCAGCCCCGTAAATTTCCAGCCCCTTTCTCTGGGAGCCGATATCGTGTGGCACTCGACGACAAAGTACATCAATGGCCACGCAGACTTGATCGGCGGGGCCATCATCTGCCGCGAGGAGGGCTTGCACAACGAACTTGACTGGTGGGTCAAAACCATGGGCCTGGGCGCGGCCGCGTTTGATGCCTGGCTGGCGACGCGCGGCCTGCATACCCTGCCACTCCGCATGCGCCGTCAGCAAGAGAGTGCGCAAAAACTGGCCGAGTACCTAGAAAAGCACCCACAGGTGGACCAGGTATTTTACCCCGGACTACCCAGTCAACCCGGTCACCAACTGGCCCGGCAACAGTTCGCAGGCTTTGGCGGAATGCTTAGCTTTGAGCTGCGCGGCAAGGGCGGCCAGCAGACAGGGGCCGACACCACGGATAGGGAGCTCAAAACTTTTGTCTATGGCCAAAAGGCTGCATCGTTTGCCGTTTCTTTCGGCGGTGTTTCCAGCCTGCTTTCCCATCCCTCGACCATGACTCACGTCGATATGAGCGAAGAGGCCCGCGCAGCCGCCGGCATACGCTACGGGCTCTTGCGCCTGTCCGTCGGTCTTGAAGAGCCAGAAAATCTGATTCGCGGCCTTGAACAAGGATTCTCGGCTTTGTCCGGACTTTAGCCTGGAACGATTGATTCCAAGCATGCAAAAGCTTTATCTGGCTTCGGCCTCACCGCAACGCCGGGCGCTGCTGCAGCAACTTGGCTGGGAGCCGGAAATCTGTCCGGTAGATACGAGCGAAGCACTCCCAAACGACCGCCAACTTTTGGCCGGCAAACCACAGCTTTCCTGCCCGTCAACCACATTGCCCGCCCAGACCGAATTACGTTACGCAGTCGAATACATAGCCGCCGGCAAGTTGACGGCAGCACTTGCGCAGTATCGCCAGCAAATTGATCAAGGCGTGTGGCTGGCGGCAGATACCCTGGTAGCCATTTTGAATCCCCGCCTGGCTGGCAACCGCAAAGTCGCAGAGCCAGTACCGTGCAAACATGAATTACAAGCTGCCGGCGCAAAGCCTTGGGGTCCATGGCTGCTACTCGGCAAGCCCACAAGCCCGCAGGCCGCCTCTTGTTTCTTGCACTATTTGAGCTCATCGCCACAATACGTCTGTTCAGCCATCGCCTGGCATGATCGCTCTAAGCCTGCGTGGCCACAACGATACAGTGAAATTACCCGGCTGCAATTTCATCGCCTCTCTCCCGCAAACATCGCCGCATACATAGCTACCGAAGAATGGCGTGGTGCCGCGGGCGGCTACCGCTTGCAGAACCAGGGACGCCAGCTTGTGGCCCAAATCACTGGCAGCGCAAATACGGTCATCGGCCTGCCTGTTGAATGGCTGCGCAATTCCCCGCAATCCCCACTTTACGGTATCTCACAGATGGACAAACACGATGCGCACAGCTGCATCAGAACCAGAGCGACTTTCTAGACGATTTACATAAAAGGCCCGTGGTAAAACGTGGTCAAACTTTGTAAACCGTGTGAATTCCGACTAAATCCCTTGTCCGCCATATTGAATATTGGTAATATAAAGTGCAGAATTTAAATTGGACAAGAACCCGATATTTCCATTGAGGAGGAATTGTATATATGTTTCAAAAACAGCCAATGATGCGGAAAGTCTTGTACGCTCTCGCACCCATTGCGCTTTGGTCCGTCTACCTGTATGGCTGGCGCAGCTTGGCCATTATCCTGGTTTCTGTTCTTGCCGGAACGCTCACGGAATACTGGTACTTGAAGTACACAAGTTCGAAGAAAAAGGTCTCCGAAGCTGTACTGGTCAGTTCTGTTCTCTACGCCATGGGTATGCCCCCCGCTCTTCCTCTGTGGATGGTCCCTATCGGCATCATTCTGGCTGTAATACTGGCAAAGATGGTCTTCGGTGGCTTTGGCCGAAATCTGTTCAACCCGGCCATCACCGGCCGGGTACTAATGTATTTGATCTTTTCCGGTCCCATGACTTCGCAATGGTTTGCGCCCGGCAGCTTTGGCCTAAATTTTGATGGCAATACCAGTCCCACGCCCCTGATGCAGATTCGCGCCGGCGCCGACCTGGGCGGTCTGACAGACCCCAGTAAGGGTGCGGGTAATCCCTGGTGGGTCGATCTGCTACTAGGCTTCCACAGCTCCTCTGTAGGCGAAGGTGCCATTCTTCTAGTTCTCTTGGCTGCCATTTATTTACTGGCAAGCAAGACAGCCAGCTGGAGACTGATGCTCAGCGGCCTGATTGGTTTTTTGCTTCCCTCTATACTATTTGCCCCTCAAGTTCTCAACGTACACAGCCTCAGCCCGGCCATTGACCCAATCATTGGCACATTTTCGGGCAGCTTTCTATTTGTTTGCGTTTTCATGCTCACAGACCCGGTAAGTGCGCCAAAGAAACGTCCTTCACTTTGGTACTACGGCCTGATTTTTGGCGTGGTAACAGTTCTGGTCCGCTACTTTGCCCCCTCCTTCCCCGAAGGGACCAGCTTCGGCATTTTGGTCGCTAACGTCTTTGCTCCCTACCTTGATGAATTCTTCCCCAATGCTCCCAATGCGATGGCTCCGGTCAAGAAAAAAGCCGCAAAGAAGAAACCCGCCGCACCCGCAGTAGCAAAAGCTTAAAATAGGAGGAAGCCCCGATGAGAGAAAATTTTGCGTACAGTACATTATTTACATTTGCCCTGACCTTTGTCCTGGTTCTGGTTTTGGCCTGGATTTACAACTGCACCGAAGAGCAAGTCCGATTGAACCAACAGGAAGAAGTGGCCAAAGCGACGCTGACGGCCCTCGGCATAGATCCTACCGATGACCCTGTCGAAGCTTATAAAAAACAGTTTGGCAAATTACCCGCGGAAGCCTCTGCACTCGAAGAAACCCAAGTGGACAATGAGCTCGTTAAGGTTCTGCGTTTTTCAGGGATGGGCCTGTGGGACCGCATAAGTGGTATCATTGCCGTCAATGCAGATGTTTCACAGATTATCGGCCTGTCAATCATCGAACAGAAAGAGACACCGGGCCTGGGGGGACGCATTAGCGAGAAGCCTTTCCAAGATCAGTTTCGCGGCGAGAAGATCGACAACAGTATTACCATGACTCCTTCTGCCGGCGGTGATTACAGTACAGATCACGACAACAGCGCATTTGATGCCATTTCTGGAGCGACTCTAACTTCAACATCTTTTGCCTTGATCGTCAATAATGCTATCAAAGAGTTAAAGCAGAACTAAGCGTTAAGGAGACATTTGCTATGTACGATTCACCATTGACGGTACTGAAAAACAACCTTTGGTACCAAAATCCAATCTTTGTGCAGATTCTGGGTATTTGTTCGACTCTCGCCGTAACCAACAATGTCGGCAATACTCTAATCATGACTGTGGGCGTAATGTTTGTCACCGGCCTAAGTAACTTGACGGTATCCCTGCTAAAAGAATTAATCCCGTTTAAGGTGCGCATGATCGTGCAGACCCTGATCATTGCCACATACGTAATTATCGTGGATATGATACTCAAAGCCTACTTCCCCGCAGCCAGTAAAGTCCTGGGCCCCTATGTCGGTTTGATCATTACCAACTGCATTATCATGGGTCGCGCCGAGGCTTTTGCACTGTCCAATCCAGTCCTGCTCTCTCTGTGGGATGGCCTAACCTCTGGCTTGGGCTACATGGCTGTTCTGGTCGCAATTGCGATCGTCCGCGAGTTATTCGGTTTCGGCACCTTTTTAAATATGCCGGTGCCCGGTTTTTATCAAATGCCTAAGTGGACCATCATGGCTATGCCGGCCAGCGCTTTTTTTCTGCTCGGTACCATTATTTGGATTGTCCGAGGCAAATACATCAAGGAGGACTCATAAACATGGAAGCACTGGCACCAAATATCAACCCCTGGGTACTGCTGTTTGCTTCGGTATTTACCAGCAACATCCTACTCAGCAACTTTCTGGGCATGTGTTCGTTCATCACCATTTCCAAGGACCAGAAATCTTCCATGGGTCTGGGTATGGCCGTCACTGTAGTGCTCGTTATCACCGTGACCTTGAGCTGGTTGGTACGTAACTATATCCTTGTGCCCTTTGAAATTGAGTACCTAGGTTACATTGTGTATATCGCACTCATCGCTGCCGTAGTACAGATGCTTGAGATGCTGATTGATCGCCTCTCGCCTTCACTGTATATGGCCCTTGGCATCTTCTTGCCACTGATCACCGTGAACTGCGCTATCCTGGGTGCCGTACTGTTCATGGTATTGCGCAACTATAGCTTGCTACAGAGCATGACTTTTGCCTTGGGCAGCGGCTTAGGTTGGTGGTTGGCCATTGTCCTGCTAGCAGCCATGCAAAAACGTATTGCCAAGGCTCCGCTGGCACCTGGCCTGCGCGGTCCAGGAATTACTCTTTTTCTGATTGGTTTCATGGCTTTGGCCTTTACCGGCTTTACCGCCATGATTCCTGTTTCCTAAAAAATATCTGCCAGGAAGGCCCAAAGCCTTCCTGGCAGAGCCTTGCTTTCTGGCGTCTCTAAGCCCCCTGAAATCTCGCTCTTTAAGTTTTATCGCAATTTCATTAATATGAAATGTCCGAGCCGGATTGTGAGGAGCTTGCAGCTAAATTTGATGGTGAACTTGCCACGGCCTGAATAGCCTCGGCGTGCAAGGATTCAACACGATGGCTCTGACGCTGTGTCTGCTGCCGCTCAAAATATTCACTGACAATTTTTATCTTACTGTGGGATCGGCCTTCCTTATCCTGCCAACGGTCTTGTCGCAAGCGACCTACGACTTTTACGTGACAACCCTTTTCCAGCTCTTCCTCGCAGCGTTGCGCTTCATTGGCCCAGCTCTCACAATCAAAATACGAGACATCATTCTGCCAGCTCCCGTCGCGCTTTGGATAACTGCGGTTGACCGCCACGGTAAAACTCCCGACACAAGTCCCACTCGGTAACTGATGCAACTCTGGTTTACGCACCAAATTCCCCTGAATGATAACCGAATTAATATATGCCATACTTGCACTCCTTTCTTTTCTGGGCCCTAGGCCTCTTGATATCATTCAAAAGGCACTTTTTGAAACAAAAAAACCATTTCGCTATAGTTTTTATACCGTTTCCACGGTTTAATTTCTTCATGTGTTAAAGGGACTCAAATTAGAGATTCAAGCTGATGAAGCCCGCAAAGCAACTCGCTAGTAAACACTACATTGTATTTTTCAACCCTAAAGAAAAAAACGCAGAGGAAATCTTTATTTTTATATTGACTGTTTCTAAGATTAGCACAATAGAGGGGGATTGTAAGCTCGAGGGGAATCATCTATGTCGTCCACGCCACTTTGGCGACTAAGCGCTTCAGTAAGCACGCAAATCCCAGTTATACAAATAGGTAGAACGGGTTTGCAAGCCTTGGTTTTCACCTGGCGCCACAGTTGTGCCCTTTTACTAAGTCTATCGTTATTCTGTCTTTGTAATCTCAGCCTCACCGCCCAAGGGCCGGCCTTGCAAACTGATCTACAGGAGTTGATATCGGATTATTTTTCTGCAAAAAAAGGGAAACAAAATAAAGTGGGGCAAGTCCGCAAAGTTCAAAATCAGATCCGCCGGGAGAACCAATTCCAGCAGACTCTGCAAGGTACCCTAGAAACCTTAGCCCATCAAAGACGGCCCACAGTGGCGGCACCCAGGCAGCCCATACCACATCCCGGACTCTCACCACCCCAGCCGTCCGCAAATTATCCGTCTTCAACTGACATACAAGCTGGGGACTCAGCTATTGCCGATCATGTAAAAAACCGTGATAGATCCCGCCGGCAGGGGGCCATCAAACAATCCTATGGAATACAGTTGGAGCCTAGGGCCGGCCGCAGCTTTAGCGATGGCAAACGCCTGTTTCAGCAAGGTAATTATGAGCTGGCCAGCGAAATCATCATGGAAAACCGTTACACCGCCGACGCCGTCAACGATCCATACTATTTGAACTGGTTGCTGAAGTCCTTGCTAGCCGCACGGCGCCTTGAATTTATTCCGTACTATCTCAAACAATTTCGCCTGCAACAGGATGTTCTACGCGAAAGTACCGATGAACGCGATGCCGAACTCTACTACTTGATCGGGCGTTACTACTTTGCCTTAGGCAATATGCAGAAAGCCCGCGAAATCTTCGTCGATTACCTCTATCAATTCCAGGGCAGCTATTATGTGCCCAACGCCTACTACTGGATTGCACGCAGCCTAGAACGCGACAATTACCTGGAGGGCGCTCGCACGGTATATCTGCTGGTAGTCAGCTATTTTTCTCAGCATGATTTGCAGAACATAGCCCAGTACAAAGCCAGTGTCATCAGCCTCTATCTGCTGAAGAAGCAGGCTGAAGACTTTTTGCGCTCTCGAGGTGTCGATTGGACACTCTAAACATAATACCCAATAGACGCCCGCGAAATTGGACTCCAGCCCACATTGCCATGCGAAAGCAAGTCAGCAAGCATCGACTGGCCGCCGCCACTCTAAGTTATCTATGTTTCTTATGGCTAAGCCATCTCGAAATATTCCCCTCTTTACATGCACAAGTTTCAATGACGGGAACGAATAACCCAGTCGTTGAAAAAAATAATTACATCATCCGATTTAGCCCCAATACTGGCTCATATTCACTTTACAAGCGTGAGGTCGGCAAAAACCGCCTAGTGCGCCTGATCAACGATCGCGAACCGCGCAGTACCTACATCGCCATAGCCCTAAATGGCCGCGTCTATACTCTCGGACGCAGCACCCGCTACCTGGCCAACAAAGCGGAGCGCCTCACCCTGTTGACGGACGGCGGGGCCATGTTCTGGAAGTTGCCACAAAAAATCAACGTCAAGTATTATGTACGCATCCTCAGTGAGTCCAGCCTGACCAGTTATATCCGATTGAACATAATTATCGAAAACTCGGCATCAATTACCCAAAGCGTCGGTCTTTTTCATATGTTTGACATTGCCAATAACAACCTGGGCTTGCCGGCGTTTTCCTTGCCCGACGGCGATGTATTTCGCGAAACTATCCTGGAGACAAGCCAGGTGCCTTATTTTGTCCAAACTAGCTACAACGCCTACTTTTATCTGAACGTGCGCGGCTCCACCTGCCCTGACCGAGTCATCTTGGCGAACTGGACGAAACTACACGAGGCCGGCTGGAACTATGGCTTCCAGCTCAACAGCCAAGGTTTCGGTTACAACCTGTACGACAGCAACAACCCGGCATTGGGCCTCTACTACGACGCACGTCCACTTTCGGCGCGCCAATCGCGTAGCTACGTCATCTACCTCGCTTTCGATTCCGTTCCAAGCTTCACTAACCTGCGGGAATTTCATGACCCCCAGGTACTGAATTCAGCTCCGATCGAAACTAAACCGATTCAAGACAAACCGGTAGCAGAAGAGCCGGCCCCGGCCCCCACACAGCCAGAGGTGCCACCGGCAAAAGAATCCTTGACCGACGAGCTACTGCGTCAATTGTTAGCAGAACAACGTCGCAACAACCAACTGTTGGAAGAGCACCGGCAAGCGAGCGCCGCCAGAACAGAAGACCAGGCAGACCAGACAAGTGAAACAAACCAGGCAGCCCAGACCGTCCAAGCCGAACCCCAGTCAAAGACCCAGGACAGCGATAAGCCACAAGCAGAAACTCTCTACCTGCCCAGCATTGACATCGAAGCTTTAAATCTGCTTTACCACAGCGAAAGTAAACGCTTTTCCCAATTACAGGCCTTGGAGGAGAACCTGGGTGTCGCCCAAGAACTTCAACAAAGTAAACTGCGCCAACTCGCCCCCTACAGAGAGCTGCGTTCACCAGAAGAAGATTTACAGGCCTGGCGCGTCCAGCAAATACGCTTGTCGGGGCAGCTGGATAATTGGAACACCTACTTAGTCAACATTATGGCTCAGCTGCCCAAAAGCTCACGCCAGCAACCGGAAGTCATAAAGTTCCACCATAACCTGCGGGACCTGCGCCTAGACCTCAGGGGCCTTGTCGAACAGTGGGCGCCTCTGATACAGCGCGTCGAAGATACCTGGGAAGACTGGCAAAACGGCAAAGTCGGCGAGCCGGCCAAACGCATTGGCAATGCTCTCTACCAGATGCAGCAGCAGTTGGCCTCATATATGAACGAGCTGTCCGATCTAGCTCGTTACAGCAATGGGGTGCAACAGCGTCTGCAAGCACCGCTATCGCCACTCTATGGCGAGATGAGCAATACCCTGTTAGCTGTGCGCCAAAACCTTGTCGATACCCAGCCGCTCCTGCAACAACTCTATATCGACTTCTCAGGCTACGCCGAACAGGCCGGCCAGCAGCAAGGTTTCAAGGCTCTCCTGCAACAGCGTTTATTCCACAACGACCAGAAGCTGGAATCCAACAATCGTGATTTAAAAGCTATTGCCTCTCAGTTGCAAGTGGCATTTAGCAATATTCGCCTATTAGAGCAATGGCAGGAAGATATTAGTCTGCACCAGACTCGCCTGGCTTATAATCCTTACCACAAAGAACAGGAAATTAAAGAACTCTTACAACAGGTCAGTGCCCAAATTGACCGGCAAAATGAAGCCATGCAGAAACTGCAAAGCGCACAAAATGAACTTCAAAGCCAGCTGGATCAAAAACAGGTCGTCCAACTATCGAAATTCTCGCTGCCGCAGTTGCTGAAGCATTCACTACCCAAACTGCAAAACGATTACTATGCTTCGGCCCAACTGGTACAGCTGGTAAACCCCTATCCCTCCACAAGCAGAAATCGCAAGCCCCGCAATAAAATGTCGGATACCGTTCGTCCTCAAATCAACGAAAACGAACTCTACAATGCTTTGAAAGGCTTTCCCGAAAAAAGCAGTCCCCCCTTGCCTGAATACAAGCGCAATGAAAATTCAAATCAGCCCTCTAGTTCGGCGCTAAGTCCCAGCCCTTCTCCCTATGGAAATTATGCGCCCCAAGCTGCCAGCAAAGAACCTATCGTGCCGAAAGGCAACCCTGTGATGCCCGACGGCAGTACAACCGTGGGCCGTAATCCCACCGTTGATGGAAATTACACCGGACAGTTTACCCGCCCTCAAACTATCGCCCCAGTAGAAAGAAAAAGTTATGTAGAAAGTTACCGCACTGATCTAGAGAGCAGCGAGATCCCCTCCTCATATTATGGCATAGAGCCCAACCAAACGAGTATCCAAAAACCTCAACCTCATGCCTCGACCGATTTGGGCTACGGTGACCGTAGTAGCCAGGTACAAACCCCAATCCCCAATTACGGTCAGAAACTCAGTCAGCAGGGCGGCGGCCTCGCCCGCAGGACACCCGACGGCACCCAAAGCCTACAAGGCGGCGGCAAAGGACCAAAAGCACAGGCCCAAGTTCCCAATTACGGTCAGAAACTCAGCCAGCAGGGCGGCGGCCTCGCCCGCAGGACACCCGACGGCACCCAAAGCCTACACGGCGGCGGCAAAGGCCCAAAAGCACAAGCCCAAGTTCCCAATTACGGTCAGAAGCTCAGTCAGCAGGGCGGTGGCCTCGCCCGCAGAACCCCCGACGGCACCCAAAGCCTACAAGGCAGCGGCAAAGGCCCCAAAGCACAAGCCCAAGTTCCCAATTACGGTCAGAAGCTCAGTCAGCAGGGCGGCGGCCTCGCCCGCAGGACACCCGACGGCACCCAAAGCCTACACGGCGGCGGCAAAGGCCCAAAAGCACAAGCCCAAGTTCCCAATTACGGTCAGAAGCTCAGTCAGCAGGGCGGCGGCCTCGCCCGCAGGACACCCGACGGCACCCAAAGCCTACAAGGCGGCGGCAAAGGACCAAAAGCACAAGCCCAAGTTCCCAATTACGGTCAGAAGCTCAGTCAGCAGGGCGGCGGCCTCGCCCGCAGGACACCCGACGGCACCCAAAGCCTACAAGGCGGCGGCAAAGCACAAACCCAAGTTCCCAATTACGGTCAGAAGCTCAGTCAGCAGGGCGGCGGCCTCGCCCGCAGGACACCCGACGGCACCCAAAGCCTACAAGGCGGCGGCAAAGGACCAAAAGCACAAGCCCAAGTTCCCAATTACGGTCAGAAGCTCAGTCAGCAGGGCGGCGGCCTCGCCCGCAGGACACCCGACGACACCCAAAGCCTACACGGCGGCGGCAAAGCACAAACCCAGCTTCCTAGTTACGGTCAGAAGCTCAGTCAGCAGGGCGGCGGCCTCGCCCGCAGGACACCCGACGGCACCCAAAGCCTACAAGGCGGCGGCAAAGGACCAAAAGCACAGGCCCAAGTTCCCAATTACGGTCAGAAGCTCAGCCAGCAGGGCGGCGGCCTCGCCCGCAGGACACCCGACGGCACCCAAAGCCTACAAGGCGGCGGCAAAGCACAAACCCAGCTTCCTAGTTACGACCAGCAGCTCAGCCAGCAGGGCGGCGGCCTCGCCCGCAGGACACCCGACGGCACCCAAAGCCTACAAGGCGGCGGCAAAGCACAAACCCAGCTTCCTAGTTACGACCAGCAGCTCAGCCAGCAGGGCGGCGGCCTCGCCCGCAGGACACCCGACGGCACCCAAAGCCGACAAGGCGGCGGCAAAGCACAGGCCCAAGTTCCCAATTACGGTCAGAAGCTCAGTCAGCAGGGCGGCGGCCTCGCCCGCAGGACACCCGACGGCACCCAAAGCCGACAAGGCGGCGGCAAAGCACAAACCCAGCTTCCTAGTTACGACCAGCAGCTCAGCCAGCAGGGCGGCGGCCTCGCCCGCAGGACACCCGACGGCACCCAAAGCCTACAAGGCGGCGACAAAGCACAAACCCAGCTTCCCAATTACGGTCAGAAGCTCAGTCAGCAGGGCGGCGGCCTCGCCCGCAGGACACCCGACGGCACCCAAAGCCTACAAGGCGGCGGCAAAGCACAAACCCAGCTTCCTAGTTACGACCAGCAGCTCAGTCAGCAGGGCGGCGGCCTCGCCCGCAGGACACCCGACGGCACCCAAAGCCTACAAGGCGGCGGCAAAGCACAAACCCAGCTTCCTAGTTACGACCAGCAGCTCAGCCAGCAGGGCGGCGGCCTCGCCCGCAGGACACCCGACGGCACCCAAAGCCTACAAGGCGGCGGCAAAGCACAGGCCCAGCTTCCTAGTTACGACCAGCAGCTCAGCCAGCAGGGCGGCGGCCTCGCCCGCAGGACACCCGACGGCACCCAAAGCCTACAAGGCGGCGGCAAAGCACAAACCCAGCTTCCTAGTTACGACCAGCAGCTCAGCCAGCAGGGCGGCGGCCTCGCCCGCAGGACACCCGACGGCACCCAAAGCCTACAAGGCGGCGGCAAAGCACAGGCCCAAGTTCCCAATTACGGTCAGAAGCTCAGTCAGCAGGGCGGCGGCCTCGCCCGCAGGACACCCGACGGCATTCAGCACTCTCCGCAAACAGCTCCGGGCTCTGATTCATCTGTGGTTCCAGCCAAAAGCATCCTTCAACAACCTTCAATCGGCAATGACAGCGAGCCCTACCGCGATGTAAAAAATTTCATCCAAGATATGGATACTTATCTAAAATACAAAAAATTTGATGAGAAGGACGTTAATGATAGCGAAAAACGTTGGTCTCACCTTGAAAATAAATATCATATCGACAAATGAACAGCCCAAACCGAACCCTGCGCAAAGCTGTAAGACTGTTGATACGGGGACAGCTAACCGGTTGCATCAACCTGCTGGAGCCTAAAATATCTTTATTTATTGATAATGCCGATTACTTTTATCTACTTGGTCGCTCTTATTTTGCTGCGGGAGATTCAGAAAATGCCCAGCTATATCTAAGAAGAGGCCTGGAAAATGAACCTAACCACGAAGAAATTCAACTGATGCAAGCCTGCTTCGCAGTTAAAGAGCGCGATACTTACCGCGCTATCTCAATCTGGCTGAAGCTGGAGAATGCTGGCTGCCGCCGCGCCTGCTTGCGTTATGGACTGGACCAGATCCGCCGCATTAATGACGTTGAAGAACTCTACAACTTCACTCGAAGTCCTAAATTTGCGAAACTGCTCCCCGCCCTGCCCGGCGTACTGCGTTATCGCATCAGCCGTAAACTGTGGCGCCTCATCTTTCTCCTGTTGCTGCTCTGGGGTGCCTGGCTGGGTTACAGTGTCGGCGCCCCAAAGCTACAAAAACTCTACAAGGATTGGCGAGAGCAGCGCGAACAGGCCGACAACATTTCTCTCGCCGACTTAGACGCCAGTGAATACTTCTCATTTGAGAAGAAGCAGCACCTATTTGAGTTTAGCGAAGAACAATTGACCCAATTGACAGTCCAGATCCGCAAAAATTATGATCTCTACAACGACAACTTGGTGCAGCGCGACATCAACAAGATTTTCTACTCCAATGCCAGTGACAAAGTAAAAGCCAAGTTGCGCATTATTGAAAGCCTATTGGGCAATCAAGTGGAAATCTACAACCTGAAGAATAACTTTAGTTTTCAAGAAGTGCGCAGCAATCCTCAACTCTACCAGAATTGCTTTGTCAGTTGGCGAGGTCGGCCCACAAATATTCGCATCGATAAAAAAGGCCAACTGCAATTTACTCTACTAGTCGGCTACACCGACGGTACCGTGCTGGAAGGACAAGTTCTCGTACTGCTTGGAGACCTGATCAGCGTTCCGACCGACCAGGCACTGACCGTCTTTGGCCGTATCAGAGTTATAGACTTGGCCGGCCCAAAGCACACCACGGCGGCGGCAAAGGCAGCTGGCCAATCCCCCAAAACGATAGCCGATGATATTGCAAAACCAGGAGCAGAGAAGCAAAACCCAGACCAGATGCCCAGCGAACTACCACAAGCAAACGCTAGGCCGGCAACTTTTTATCTTGAAGCCCGCACCCTGGCTCGGTGATATTTTAATTCCATTAGAAAACTCACAGCGACCGTAAAAATTCGGCTACCAGAGCCCCGAATTCTTCAGGGGTCTGGGTATGTGGCCAGTGGTAAGCCGACTCGATAACTTTCTGAACGGTGGGGGCCGCCTTCGAATGGGGGAAATATCGCAACAGCAGCTCCCAGCCCTCAGTCTGCACATATGGAGAACGTCCTCCGGCTATCAATAACAGGGGCAGCCGCAGATTGACGGGGACGGCCGCGGCCGTTTGCGGGTTTTGTTTATGCCAGTATTGCTCAAGCCAGTCTGCGGGCCAACAGACAACTTGCTGCAGGTGCTTTCGCAGCGAGTTGGCATTGCAAGCCCAGCGGTAACCAGAGTAATCTTTCACACCCTGTTGCCCCGTGCTTTGCAAGTTACACAACAACAGGAACTGTAAAGTCGCCTCCGAGTCCGAACCGCGCGCCTTCAGTTCGCGACGCAGCAAGGCTTCCGCCTCCTTGCGCTGGCCCAAGCTCGCCAGCTGTGGTTCAATACGATACATCGCCTCCACAACTTGAGCGATCCCGATATCTGGATTTTCCAAAGACGGCACAACATCTACCGAAATCAGGGCAGCCACTCGCCCAGGGTATAACAAAGCATGCATCATGGCGGTACGCCCCCCCATGCTATGTCCCAAAACGACAACCCTGCGCCAGCTCAAACCTCCGTAACGTTGTCGTTCTAGGTCGCTCAGCAGGCCGTCGAGGTCTGCGGCCATCAAAGGATAGTCAAAATCGTCCGAATGGAATGAAGCGCCGTGATTGCGGCAGTCAAAACACAATACTGGATGGCCCGCAGCCGAAAAAGACTGGGCAAAACGGCCAAAATTCTTGTGTGATCCCAGCAAACCGTGTAACACAACAATAGGCAATGAATGCATTGATTTTATTGCCAGAGAAGAGGCCGGCGGCCAGAACTTAAAGGCCAGACCCGCACTGGAATATTCTAGATCATTTTTCATATAATTCCCCCTGTTTTTTATACCGGTAATCGGCCGAGCCCAAAAGCTCGAGCCCAGCAGGCATAAATTGCTCCACCGCAGGGCCTGCCCTTCCACACAAAAGCCGTTCCACCTTTGTCAAAAACCTGCACAAGCTTATACTCTTCACATTGACAATCAAAATACTCAAAAACACGCCACCCCGATTGCGCTCGTACAGCTACAGCCTGCCGGCAGCCCCACCTGTGGCGGGTCTGCGGCAGACCGGTCCCAAGAGTTCCCATAATACCCCAACGACCAGATATCTCAAAGCGAAGGACTAGCGTAACGCAAATAACACACAAAATTACTTAAGTTAAGCGTAAACTGCGGCTGCCCCAATGACACTGTGAAATTCACTGACCACTTTGAGGCCATGACATTGGCAAGTTCCGGCCCTGTGACGAGGGAGCTATGGCGGCAGTTTTCGCCCAAACAGCTTGATACTAAGCGCTAAAACGCGACAAGATGACCACTGCGTTCTGGCCACCAAAGCCAAAGTTATTGGACATCACATGTTCCACCGGAATATCCTCCCGTGCCTCTGTAATGACATTAAGGCGTATATCCGGGTCCTGCTCATCGCAGTTTATGCTCGGATGAATAATTCCCTTTTCAAGGGCCAATAGGGCAGCGATGGCCTCAATCGCACCGGAAGCCCCTATGGTATGGCCTGTCATCGATTTGGTGCTGTGCACTGCAACGCTTGACGCCGCCGAGCCCAATGCTTTGTAAATTGCAATTTCCTCGACCTTGTCGCCCAAGGCTGTAGAAGTGCCGTGAGCATTGATCAGACTAATGTCTGCCGGGTTCAGACGCGCCTTCTCCAAAGCCTTTTTCATCGCATGGGAAGTACTGGTGCCCTCGGGGTGAGGCGCCACTAAATCGTGGGCATCGGCAGAGAAACAATATCCCGAAACCTCTGCATAGATTTTGGCACAGCGTTTCTTGGCATGGTTCAGCTCTTCAAGGCAAAGGACGGCGGAACCATTACTCATGACAAAGCCGCTGCGCTGTATATCGAAGGGGCGGCTAGCCCGGCGAGGTTCCTCGTTGAACTGGGTGGAAAGGGCGCCCAAGTTACCAAAGGCACCTATGCCGGAAGGGTTCAAACTCGACTCAGAGCCTCCGGCAAACATCACATCCGCCATGCCCGACTCAATCATCATGCAAGACAGGCCAATGCTGTGATTAGAAGTAGCACACGCCGATACAGGGGCAAAATTCGGGCCGCAAAGGCCATAGCTCTGAGCAAAAAAGCCGGTCGCCGTATTCGGTATCGCATTGAGCACATACAGAGGCGACAGGGCACTCATACCATGCTTTTGCAGATAGCTTTGGTTGCGCTCGTGACTGTTCAAACCGCCCTCGCCCGTTCCCAATAGAGAGCCGACGCGGAAAGGGTCTTCGCAGCTCATATCCAGGCCCGAATCACTCATGGCCTGGGCCCCAGCGATTTGCATGTACACAGTGAATTCATCTAAGCGTTTGAGCCATTTGCCGTAACGCCCAAAATAGTTGCGGGCATCGTCTGGCAAGGCAAAATAACCGCCGATCTTGACGCTGTAGTCACTCAATATCGGATAGATAGGACGCAAGTCGACAATACCACTCTCTCCCTCGGCCAGGTTGGCCCAGAAACTGGGCACATCATTGCCCAGCGGATTGATGGTACCAATGCCAGTAACAACGACCCTTCTATCAGTCATAAGTTCACCTTTTTAAGCTACAATATTTACGGTACGCACCCTCGGTCAGGCGGCACGTATCAGGCTGACACTAAGCTACAGGATGCAAACAGCCGCATATTATGACTGTTTTGACCACTTAGGTCAAAGCAAAATGCCCCGACTATTCCAAAGTACTTGTACAAGGACAGCAGCACCTATAGAATTCACGCCAAGGCAACTCTAAAACCGAATACCCACCAATAAATTTTCAAGTAACGGTTCAACGATCTTTCCTGGTTGAGTTCCAACCCGTTCTACTTGGAGTCTTGCCTCGCAATCTGGGCCATTTGAAGTCTGGGAGGACCCATGTTTAATTCCCTACAGAATTACTTTTTTGACCTTGATGGCACGATCATCAATTCGGAGCCCGGCCTGCTCAGTGCCCACACGCACTGTTTGGAGCAATTGCGTTACATGGATGGCCTGAGGATTCTAGCAGAAGAGGGCATCGGCTGGACCATCGGGCCTCCGCTCGGCCTGAGTGTTCCCCGCCTGATCGGCAGCGAGGAGCCAAGCGCAATCCAAAACTATATCGCCACCTTTCAGCAGGCTTACCAAAATATTTATTATAAAGATTTTATCCTCTACGACGGCATTGAAGAGCTTTTGCAAAAACTGAAGCTACGGAATAAGACCCTGTTTGTTTGCACTTCAAAACCGCAGCCAATTGCCCGCAAGATCATGCAATATTTGAATTATGATTCATTGCTCACGGACTTGATTGGAGCCCACATGGATGAATCCCCCCACGAAAAGAGTGACTTACTGCAGGAGCTTTGCCATAAATACGATTGTGTCCCAGAGCAGAGCGCCATGATCGGCGACCGCTGTTACGACATGAGCGCGGGAAGAGAGCTGGGCTTTACTGTCCGTATTGGCGTGACCTACGGCTTTGGTAGCGAACAAGAGCTACGAGCTAGCGGGGCCACCCACATTGTTTCAAGGCCCCAGGATATTCTGGAATCGCCGGCAGCTCAGAAGTAGTAACTGACACGGACGTTTAAAGTCTGGCTAAGACAATAAAAAACATTGGGCCCGAAGGGGCTGGCAAGGCTATCGTTGACCAGCGGGATACTGGGTAAAGCCCGACTGAGCGGCCCGCGATCGAGGATGATAGGCATATCGCGGGCCAATGCCCCCGAATCCCGCAGGCCGACTTGCAACATAATGCGCAGTTCCAAATACATAGTAACCGAGAAATTGCGTGACTGTAGCTGCCAACCCAGTTCTGTAATTAAACCCAGGCCAAAAATAGTTTCTTCCACACTGCCACTGAGGTTACTGAGCATGGAACGAAAGCCAAACCCCGCAATCAGGCCCGAACCCCAACGCCGGATATCCTTGGTAACTTTAGAGTTACGGGCATACAACAAACTGATCAGCCCCAGTTCAAATCCTAATTGCAAGCGCTTGTAGGACAGGCCCTGATATTCTTCAGTAAAATTCAGGCCCGAAGCTAGATGGGTGCCAAACTGCAGCTGAATATAATAGGCTAAGCTGTCGCGAAAATAATGCTGAAAGCGCGGTTGGAGCAGACCTTCAAACGCATTGATCATCTCTAGAGAGATGTTGTTGCGCAGGCCCGCCGGCGCCTGCTCTGGCGGTTCCAATACCTGCTCGGCCCAGCGCAAGTCGTCCGCCAGTAAGGACGGCGGGACGGCTGGCAATAATATTCCCACCCCTAGAACATAGCCTAGAACAAGCTTATAGTAAAGCTTTGAAGGTCGCAAACGTTATTCTCCTTGCAGATAGATTGGGGTTGCCCTCCTAAACTAGGTACAGGCAGCTCACTTAAGGTGCGATTATAAGCCGCTCAGGCTCGCATGCCGAGTCTCATTTGGTTCTTTCTTCCCCATCCTTTTTAGGCTCTCAATCATGGATTTTCATTACCTCCCGTTGTATCTTTTTAGTCGTAGAAACTCAATATTCCTAGGCGCAAGGAAGCAGCAGGAGGCCAGAGCAATTTGCCCTACGACAGCTATTGCTTCCAGACATACTTTTGGCATACTAGTCTCCAGTTATGCTCCGCCTGCCGAAATATCGCCTGTTGGCGCTGTATGCCCTGAGCATATGGCTAATCACCAGCTGCAAAACTCCCGCCCCGACAGACCTGAAGCGCCAGAAATTTTTACAGGTCGCCGTCTTACTCAGCTATGCCCATCCCTCGGCTTACCGCAATGTCAAAGAAGGTCTGCAACGGGCAATGGATGAATTGAGTCAAGTCAACGCTGTCATTTTTGGGCAAGCAGCGGAGCCAAAACTCAGCCGGCGCGAACGAGTCCAGGCCGAACGAACACTGCGCCGCGAACAACAGCTGCGCCAAGGGCAGACTCCAGGCTTTGGGACCAGTAGCGAAAATTTAAAGACTAACTATCTGGCACATATCGCCTGGAAGAAACAACAATTCCGGCAAATCATCACAGGAGGCTATGACGTATTAGTATTTTTTGGTGACGAGCTGCCAGATATGGACGAAAGCTTGCGGCAGGCACGGCAAGCCGGACTGTTTGTCATCTACTGCGGTTTTGCCAGTAAGCCCATACATTCACAATCCCCTCTGACAAACCGGCGGAATGAACGCCATCTGCGCGCTTATAAAAATTCGCAAAGCCCTGATAATTACCCCTACACCAGAAGTACCCCAGACAGTATCTTGAGCGAGAATGCCGACCGCGGCCAGCGGCTGGATCAAGATCATCAGGGTAATCCTATTGATGGAGGCGGCACGCCACTACCTTACGCCGACCAGACTGGACTGAACATTGCGACCAAACCACGATCTGCCCCAGTTCCTCCTGCAGCTCTCAGACAAACACGACAGGAGACAGACAAACGAGGCTTCGTAGACCTCAATATCCGCCCGACCAGCTTAGGCGCTTTGCTGCGCAGCTTGACTCAGTTTCTCACAGGAACAAGTGCGCCGGCTGGCAGCGGCAACAATGAAAAAGGAGAAGTGCGCTTAAATACTTCCGCTCGACACCAGCCGGCAGCCTTAGTCCTCTTCGGCTCCAGTCAAGCACCATTTACCCGTGTAATCTACCGCCAAATGCGTGACAATATTAGCCGCAATCGCGACTATATTCAAGCGGTACGCTTCCTCAACCCGCTGCGCATTGATAGCCAGGAAGAACTGCGCCGACTGGCAATCAATCTTGGTGCCAATGGCCGCATCGTAGCGCTGGAACCTCTATTGCTCTATAGCAGCGCCCAGGTGCTCCAGCGCTACGGCCTGGGTCTCAAGCTTGCAGGACTAGGCTGGAAAGACCTGAGCGATCCTCTAATAGCTAGCGGCAATATCCAGCTATTGGTACCCCTACAATACGGCGCTCTGGCGTATGCCGCATTGTATGCCGCTTTTGCCCTGTATAGCGGTGAAAAACAAGGCAAAAGCGGCGAGAACTTCCTGCTGGGCAGCTATGGCCAACGCCAGGTTGGTACCGACGGCAGCCTAGTAATCAATAGTTTCTATGGTGTGACACAACCCCAAAGTATTGCCCCTGTTCAAATGGGGCCACAAAAGTAAGCTCCCCGGCCCATCCGGGCGCCCAAAGAACCTTAACACCGCCAATCCTGAAACACGACCAGTCGCGTTTTAGCAAACTGAAAGCCAACTAGTCAGGCAGAATGCGACGAGCATAACGCAAGCGCTGATTCCAATAGCCTCTGCTCGCATCGCTGATCTGAATACCCGTTTTAGGCCCATCAGATATAGCGTGAATCACACATCCCTTGCCTATATATAAAGAAATATGGGTAATTTGGGCGCTGCCGGGGATAGTACTGAATAACAATAAGTCTCCAGGCCTCAATTTATTGAAAGCCACTTTACGGCCATAGCGAACAAAGTCCTGGGTGCGGCGCGGTAGATTTTTAATGTGAGGGCCATAAATATAGTTAATAAAACCGCTGCAATCAAAGCCTTTTGGAGTAACACCACCGTATAGATAAGGCGTACCGATGTATTTTGCCGCCTTGCGTACCAACTCGGTCCGAAGGTGTTTAACCTCACCGTCGGCCTGTAAAGGCTGCCAAATCCCCATCGTGACAAGAAAGAATAAAGCCACCGGTAGCCAGCTTTCAGCCTTAGAGTGCCGCTCTTGGACCTGGCACCTTGAATATGCTTTCATATTTCCCTCCTATGCACCGCGCAACTGTAAAGAGGAAGATCAATTTTTAATACAAGCAGATATAATTTTCAGCAAAGCTCAAACACAAAACTTTAATCTACGGCAAAATAATCCCTGACTTATGCCAAGGTCCCCCTCTACGTTTTTTCGCAACTTCGTAAAACTTGCCACGAAAGACAGGATAACTTTAATCATGACAAACATCAATTAGTGCGAAGCATTGCCAGAGCAATCACAATTATAGCTAAATCTCTAGATGACCGAACACCAGGATTTGCAGTAAGTGTTTTCTCAACCTCGGAACGAATTTAAAGCCCGCCACCAAACCCCAAACAAAACGTTGGCAAAAAAATCGGCTCGCACATTTAAACGATATAAAAACGCCATAAAACTGCTGGTTGCCATTGACAAGAAGCAGTATTGCAGTATCTTGAATCCCCTATGTTGAAAGTGCCCTCCCTTGGGGGCCCCTTTTACAAGTGTTTCCCTATAATAAGAGATCCTCTAATATCCAGGAGAATGACAATGGCAAGAGTTTGCGACATTTGCAACAAGGGTACTACTTTTGGCAATTCTGTACCTCGTAAAGGCTTACCTAAGAAAGAAGGCGGTGCCGGCCAGCATGTCGTTAAGCGTGTGCCCCGCACCTTCAAGCCCAACTTAGTGCAGGTCAAAGGGATATACAATGGCAAGCTCCAACGCATGAAAATATGTACCCGCTGTCTGAAAGCTGGCTTGGTCAAAAAAGTAATCTAGAACCCATTATTCTAGGATTATCATTTAACAAAATTTTTTAGCGGTTCGAAAAAGCCATTAATTCCGCCAGAACATAAGACCCCATTTCTTTGCCACTTGATATTCCGATTTTGGTGGCCGGGTTTTCTTTGTGCCTGAGGCGACAAAAGTTTGTCCATAACTGACTCAGCTATTTCATCTAATATTTTTATGCCCTGGGGATATAATTATATATAATTATATCCCCAGGGCGACTCTGCCCTTAGAATACAAAAAAAGCCGGCAACGACCTACTCTCCCAGCTCTCGCTAGTACCATCGGCGCTGAAGAGCTTAACTACTGAGTTCGGAATGGTTTCAGGTGTTTCCTCTTCGCTATCGTCACCGGCATTATCATACAAAACTATAACGCTCAAATCACGCCAAGGATGGGCAATAATATGGTCAAGCCTCACGGAACATTAGTACTGCTTAGCTCAATACATTTCTGCACTTACACTTGCAGCCTATCAAACAGGTATTCTCCCTGTTTCCTTCAGTCACAGAACCTAAGCCCTGTGAAGGGAAATCTCATCTTGAGGAGGGTTTCGCACTTAGATGCTTTCAGCGCTTATCCCGTCCGAACTTAGCTACCCGGCAAATGCCGTTGGCACGACAACCGGTACACCAGAGGTTCGTCCACCCCGGTCCTCTCGTACTAAGGGCAGATCCTCTCAAATTTCCTACGCTCGTGGCAGATAGGGACCGAACTGTTTCGCAACGTTCTGAACCCAGCTCACGTACCGCTTTAAATGGCGAACAGCCATACCCTTGGGACCTGCTACAGCCCCAGGATGCGATGAGCCGACATCGAGGTGCCAAACCCGGCCGTCGCTATGAACGCTTGGGCAGGATTAGCCTGTTATCCCCAGAGTACCTTTTATCCGTTAAGTGACGGCGCTTCCACTCGCTACCGCCAGATCACTAAGACCTACTTTCGTACCTGCTCGACATGTCTGTCTCGCAGTCAAGCCACCTTCTGCCTTTACACTTAACTCCTGATTTCCGTCCAGGATAAGGTGACCTTTGCGCACCTCCGTTACTCTTTGGGAGGTGACCGCCCCAGTCAAACTGCCAACCAAACACTCTCCGAATATCCGATTGCGGACATCCGTTAGATAACACTCTAGTCAAGGGTGGTATTTCACCAACGACTCCACTACACCTAGCGGCATAGTATCTACGTCTCCCACCTATCCTACACATAAATAGCGCGCTATCAATATCAGGGTACAGTAAAGGTTCATGGGGTCTTTCCGTCTAACCACGAGTAATCGGTATCTTCACCGATACTACAATTTCACCGGGCCTCGCGTTGAGACAGTGTGGAAGTCGTTACACCATTCGTGCAGGTCGGAACTTACCCGACAAGGAATTTCGCTACCTTAGGACAATTATAGTTATTGCCGCCGTTTACCGGGGCTTCAATTCGCAGCTTCGCTCGCGCTAACCGCTCCTCTTAACCTACCGGCACCGGGCAGGTGTCAGTCCCTATACATCCTCTTACGAGTTAGCAGAGACATATGTTTTTGATAAACAGTCGCTTCCACTTGGACTCTGCAACCTCACCATTATGTGCTAGGCCATACTTTTTCCGAAGTTACGTATGTAATTTGCCGAGTTCCTTAACGCGAGTTCTCCCGTACGCCTTGGATTACCAGTCTCGCCCACCTGTGTCGGTTTGCGGTACGGTTCCTCATAACCTAACCTTAGAAGCTCTTTCTTGGCACCGTGAATCCCTACACTTCTCGCCGCCGTAGCTTTGATCGCATCACACTCAGCTCAAGTCCCGGATTTGCCTAAGACCTTCAACACCTCGTGCTTCCGACGGGGACAACCAACGCCCCGCTGTAGCTCTCCTAATGCGTCACTCCATCGAAATTATCAGAAGGACTGGAATATTAACCAGTTTCCCATCGGCTACGCCTTTCGACCTCACCTTAGGGGCCGCCTAACCCTGGGAAGACAAACTTTACCCAGGAAACCTCGGGCTTTCGGCGAATAGGTATCTCACCTATTTTTTCGTTACTCATGCCTGCATACTTACTTGCGATACCTCCACACAGCTTCTCAGCTATGCTTCCACGGCTTACGCAACACTCCCCTACCCCGCCAGAACAAATCTTGGCAGGCGAAGCTTCGGTACTGTGTTTAGCCCCGTTACATTATCGGCGCATGACAACTCGACCAGTGAGCTATTACGCACTCTTTCAAGGAATGGCTGCTTCTAAGCCAACCTCCTGGCTGTCTTGGCCATCACACTTCCTTTTCCACTTAACACAGTTTCGGGACCTTAGCTGTCGCTCTGGGCTGTTTCCCTTTCGACCACGAATCTTATCACCCGTAGTCTCACTCCCATACTATAAAACAGCGGCATTCGGAGTTTGACTAAGTTTGGTACAGTTTGACCCGCCCTAGCCTAACCAGTGCTCTACCTCCGCTGCAAAACATATGAGGCTGATCCTAAAACCATTTCGGGGAGAACCAGCTATTTCTGAGTTTGATTAGCCTTTCACTCCTACTCACAGCTCATCACTGCCTTTTTTAACAGACTAGTGTTCGGTCCTTCACTTGGCATTACCCAAGCTTCAACCTGGCCATAAGTAGATCACTCAGTTTCGGGTCTACCCCACGCAACTCAACGCCCATTTCAGACTCGGTTTCCCTCTGGCTCCACAACTTCTGTTGCTTAACCTCGCCACGCAGGATAACTCGCAGGCTCATTCTGCAAAAGGCACGCAGTCGCCCCATATCTCAGAGGCTCCTACCGCTTGTAGATCCATAGTTTCAGGTTCTATTTCACTCCCCTTCCGGGGTTCTTTTCACCACTTCCCTCACGGTACTCGTACTCTATCGGTCGCTATCTCGTATTTAGCCTTGGAGGGTGGGCCCCCCAGATTCCAACAAGGTTCCACGTGCCTCGCTGTACTCAGGTACTCCCTAAGAGGCAATCCACTTTCGCTTACAGGGCTATCACCCACTCTGGCCAGACTTTCCAGACTGTTCTGCTAGCAAATTGCTTTCTAACTCCAACGGGAGCCCTACAACCCCAAATGCGCCGAAACGCACATGGTTTGGGCTCTTCCCCGTCCGCTCGCCGCTACTGAGGGAATCTCGTTTGATTTCTTCTCCTGCAGGTACTTAGATGGTTCAGTTCCCTGCGTCTCACTTCCCAAAGCCTATGTGTTCAGCTCCGGGATGACAGCCATTCTAGCTGCCGGGTTACCCCATTCGGCAATCCTGGGTTCAACGGATGTTTGCTCCTCGCCCAGGCTTTTCGCAGCTTACCACGGCCTTCATCGTCGGATAGCGCCAAGGCATCCGCTATGGACCCTTACTCGCTTGACCATATTATTACTCATCCTTCGCTTTGCTGTCAAAGAGCGCCCCCTCTCGCTGGAGGGTGAAGCGTAATTTAATGATCTCATCCTCAACTGTCAAGCTCATAGCAACACAAAAGCTTAATTTTTTATGCAGAGGGTGTACATTTTTCTGAAAAACTTTAGCATCAAATGATGGAAAGAAATAACTCTTGAATTTAAGGATTTTCGTCGTCTGGAAAAAAAAGAGTAAAGACCTAGAAAACTTAATAGCCGACCATATCTTAGAGCTCTTGCTTGAAGGATTGAAAACCTATCTCAAGTAACATGCGTATAACAACGCGTTCAGGTGAGAAGCATTTGCGGTAGTTAAGAAAATCAATTGGGGAAATAGGAGTAGATTCATGTATGCAATAACATTTGATTTGCAAATAGCAGCATTACAAGAACACTATCCAGGGCAAAGTCATAATAATGCTTATGGCGATATAAAACGTTTCTTGGCAACTAAAGGATTTGAACGCCAGCAAGGCTCTGTATACTTCGGGAATGAACAAACTAACGCTGTAACAACGACATTGATTTGTGCTGCTATGGCAAAAGAATTTCCATGGTTAGAACACTGCGTGACAGATATTAGAATGTTACGTATTGAAGAGGATAATGACTTAAAGCCAGTTTTTGATATGTAAGGAGCAGAACCCGCACCTTTTTTTATTACAGCCTCTGGCAAGGAAAAATGCTGGGCACGCGATTCTGACGCAGGCGATAGGCGTTGGGCATCCGCGAACCCAACAGCGGACGCAGATACATGCGAAAAGCGGCAGCGTAATTCCTCCCTACGCTGAGTTCGCGGGCGGGATCACAATCTGATAGTCCGCGCAAAGTGCGAGGAGCCCCTCATCATGCGTAAAATACAGCATCCTGCGACGAGCCAAAGCCAGGTCTATGCTTATATTTTTTCTGGGACAACGGCGCAAACATCGCCCCCTGCCCCCTAGACCCTCCCCTTGAGAACTCCTTGCAAATAAGCTGATACAAAAGACCCCCTTTGATGTCTCACAGCAGGAGGAGCTTCAAAAAAAGACCAGCTACCGGGATTGCCGCAGAAGAAAACCTTTTTGCCACCCACGCACGAGAAGGCCGAGACGCTGGCGGCTAATTCCGCATCCTGAAACGGAAACAAGGAGTTGAAAATTTAAACAAGACGGCTGCCAGAGGGAGAGCGGCTCCCGAAGCAGCAGGAATTACACCGCCACCTGCCTGTTACAGGCAGGTGGCAATTGTATTTACCATGCGCAATAAAACATGATTTTACTGCACGCGATTTTATTTATGTGGATCAATAAAAATCTATACCAGTAGTTGTGACAGGTTCTCCTTCCACAATTTCAATTTGACTTCCAAACTGTACTTCTGAGATGGGAGTTATGCGGTAAATAAGATGGTCTCCTACTTTTCGACCTGTGCGGTCTATCCAAATCGTTGAAACAGCCCCCACCTCTGCCTCTATCTCAATGTTTACATCCTGAAAGCTCTCTCCCCCATCTACACTTCGCTCCCATTTCATTGATACAGGATCCTCATTTTCATCAGCTACGAATACCCGAACAGCTTGAGCATTCTTCTGTCCAATCTTAAACTTATCAGGAGAACTTACAATGTATGCAACAGGTTTGGAATCTAAGTCAACAAACAGTTTTGCCTCGCCACTATTTCCTTGGGGGTCAGACACTATGACACTTATCTTACGACGGTGCTCAGTCGTCGCTAACTCTTCAGCAGTATAGGGATATCCCGATTCCGGATCTATGGACTTATACCCAAGGGCTGTTTGGCGCAATTCTATTGTTGCTATTGAGTCATTCTTATCCGGCAACTCTACATCATTTATAAACCACTTAAATTTCAGCTCTGCCGGGGATCCAGCGTAATCAACCGTTACAGCAAATTGCTTGATAAGCGTTTCATCCTGCTCCCTTGTCCATAAGCGTTCGACTTCTTCGGGATTAACGCTTACATCAGTTCTTCCCTCATCCCAGGAAACAACCAGAGGCGGACCAAGTTCCGTCGATATTGTATCTTCAGTCGGCTGTGAATTTGCAGGAGTTGAAGCTTCCGAAGCTACCTCTGTATTTTCTTGCCTTAATTGGAAGTCCGCAGGCAGATCAATGCTGGCCGTGCTCGTAAATTGCCCTTCGGCAGCCTGGGTGGCCAAGAAAGCTTCAACCACCACCTCTAATTCGCCGGCGGAAATATCGGACCATTCAGCGGGAAAATGATCGGGCAAATTATCTTTCCAATCTTGAGGATCGAGGACAAAAAATTGTTTTTCACCCTCTGCGGCCGTGATCTTATATTCAGAGACATCATCGGCATCGCTGTAATTGGCACTCCGTTGCAGCCAAAAAGTTTCGGAAATTTCGCCCGAAGTCTCAGGAGAATCTTCAGAGGCGCTTGCTTCAGCTGCCACACCTTCATCGGCCTCACCTGTCGCCTCACTGTTTGCCATTTTCTGGCGCAGACCCCAGCGCACGGCCACGTCAGCCCAAAAATCGGCCAGCTGCTCCGTGGCCAGCTCGCTATCTTGCAAGACGATGTGTTCGTCTTTAATAAAGGAATCAATAAAAAATTCAAATTGACCGGGACCCTCAATTTTTTCGGGAGACTCAAGTTTCCTCATGTCCAAATCTATCAATGTTTTTGGCCCGGAGTCCAGATCGGATGAATCATCCTCACAACCCCAAACAAACAGGAATAAAAGCACGAAGCTGACGGCAAAGAGCCGTTTAAAAATTAGACCAGATGACATATCTGTATCCTCCTTATAAAAAGAATGTGGGCTACAAATTTTAAATGAGAAACGATATGAAATAGAAAATAATAATAATAATAATAATAATAATGGTTCGCAGGCACGGGCAAATGCTTGCCAAACGAATATCCTAGAACATGTCTAGTATATGGCCCCCAATAATTTTTGACAAGTACTTTAGAAATATTTTTACAAAATACTTTCGCCGTTCCCCCCTCTCAGGAGTCCCTGGCCGAGTAACCACGAAAAACACAAAAAAATACAAAACAACACGAAAAATTCTAAAACACCGCGCCTCCCGTCATCCACCCGCGGCCCCCCAGCCTAAATTTCGTGCCCTTTCGCAGTCTTCGTGACCTTTCGTGGTTCCCCTTTCGTGGTCACCCTGGCCCTACAAACAACGGTATTTTCATAAAAAAATTGCTTTGCCGCCACAATATTGTCGCCAACTGGCACGCAAATCTCCGGGCGGGGTCAAATTCCGGCAAAAATACTTGACACCGTCGAGAGCTCCGAATTAGAATAGCCGCAAATATTTGACAATAAAAATGACAAATGATGAATTCGCTTCTGCCGTAAGCGTTGACGCCGTTACGCATGGCTATGGCGCGAGGCGGCGCCTCTTCGGTTTTGGCCGCGCCGCGCAAGGGGCGCTGGTCTTGCGGGATGTGACGCTCGCCTTTTCAACCCATTCGGTCAATGTGATCCTGGGGCTGAATGGCGCGGGAAAATCGACGCTATTGAAAATTCTTGCCGGCGTCATGGCCCCGCAGTCGGGGGCGGTCGCGCTCCACGGTAAGCCAGTCTCTCCCGTCAGCCGGGGCACCCAATCGGACATCGGCCTGGCGATTGGCAATCGCTCCCGTCTGCAATGGGACTTGGCGCCGATCGAAACGTTTCGCTTGCACCGCGCGATCTACGGCCTCTCACGCGCGAGCTTCGCGCGCACTCTCAAAGAGCTTGAGGCCTGTTTTGCCATAGGCGATCTGATGCAGCGGCCGACCCGAACCCTCAGCCTGGGGCAGCGCGTGCGCATTGAGGTCGCCCTGGCCATGCTGCACCGCCCGCGTCTGCTGCTGCTCGACGAATGTTCCATCGGTCTTGATTTGCTGGTGAAGACGTCTTATCACGCCGCCCTGGCCCACATCGCCAGAGACTGGGGAACCTGCGTGGTGCAGGCCACCAACGATCTGGCCGACCTGACCGAAAATACGTGCAAGATTGCGATTCTCTCTGATTGCCGGATCGTCTTTGACGGCACGTTTCGCGAGTTGACCGCTCTCCCTGGGTTTTCTCGCGCCGTCACGGTCAGTTGCGCGGAACAAGACATTGAGGCGCTACACGACTGTCTCCGCGCCAGCGGTCTTCAGGCGCGGCGCGGCGACGATGGCGCCCTGAGCGTGCAGGACGGCGACCGCCCCGGGCTTAAAGAGCTTGTGCTCGACTGCGTGCGGCAGGCCGCGCCATCGGTGCGCTCGGTCCAGTTTGGCGCGCAAGAAGACCTCAAAACCATTCTCGCGCAACTTGAAACCGCGTCGCGTTGAGCGGTGACAGATCATGCTGATCCATATAAGAGCTACGGCGGGATATGCTCGGGTCGCATTCCTCTCCTCAATCGCCCAACCGGGCGACCTTGCCGGCCATGGCGTGCGCTCGGTGCTCCTTCTTCTGCTGTTCCTGCTGGCCTCGCGAGGCGGCGAGTTTCAGCCGGACGCCGGCATCGACCACCCGCTGACCTATTTTTTGGTCGCCAACGTTTTCTTCCTGGCTTGCATGGTCACCCCGGGCGGCCAGTTTGCCGGCGCGATTCGGGCGGGCCTTTTCACACTTTACGATGCCATGCCGGTGCATGTCATGTGGCGTTGCCTCGGTTCGTTTTTCGGCAACCGTCTGCTATCCATTTTGTCGGCGGCCGCCATCTCGGTTTTGGCGGCGGTGCTCGTCTCCGCGCCGGCGCCTGAACCTTGGCATATGCGGCTTGCCGTGGCATTCCCGCTGCTGTTCCTCAGTGCGATGGTCATCTGCCTCTTTGATATGGCGGTGAGTTACCTGGCGTTTATCTCGCCCCTGCATTATGGCGTGGGGGAGTTGAAATCCGGCGTCTGCCTGCTGGCCTCGGGAATCGTTTTTCCGTTGCCCGTGCTGCCGCCGGCGGTTCGCGCGGCGGCGTATGCGACGCCGTTTCCGTGGGCCGTCTTTGCCCCCGCCCGTCTTTTGACGCAAAGCGAGCCGATCCAAAGCATGCCGATCTCATGGGGCACCCTGACCGGGCTTATCGCGCCGCTTGTTTGGTGGGGCATCGGCTTGCTGGCGTTAGTCCTCGCGATCGAAGCCGTCAGGCGGCGCGCTGGCAGGACATTTGAGGCATGAGGCGGGCGAGAGAACAAAGGGCCGTATTATCTTACATTGCCGTGAGCCTGAGGCTGCAATTCAAGGTGATGCGGCAATACCGGCTTGATCTCGTCGGCGCGATATGTTCCATTGCCGTCTCGGCGCTTGTCTCCTGGTTGATTCTGGAGCGAAATCTTCCCGCCGGAATGGCGGTGCAAGAGACGCCTTTTTTGACCTTTTTTCTCGCCGGTGTCCTGCGCATCGCCTATGGCCTGGTGGAATCGTTGACCGAAAGTTTCTGGGCGGCCGGAAGCCTCGCCCGGTCGGGAGGGCTCACCTTGTGTCTGGCGCGGCCGGTCCCAGTGGCCCTGCAACTCATGATGCGGCAAATCAATTTCGAACGACTGCTCGACTGCGTCGTCGGCGGGTATTTTATCGCACTTGCCTATGATTATACGCCTGATTACACGTCTGACTATGGCCCGATTCCGCTCCCCACCGCCATCGCAGCTGGGTTTTTGTGCTTCGTCATTGCGGCTCCGGCATTCTTCGCCGTCATCTTGATCGGGGCCGCGCTTTCAATCCGTGCATTGAGCGATACGGGGGCCTTCATGAGCGCGACGGGCGAGATTGCGACCTTCGGGCTTTTGCCGGTTTCGGTGTTGCGAACGACGTTTTCACGCAGTCTCCTTGCGGGAATCGTTCTCGCCCTTTTTCCGCTAAGCGCCGCAACGCTCGTTGCCGAAGGCCTCGCGCCCGGGCATTCCTTTTCTTGGGCTTTGCTTCTCACAGCCCTGGCCTCGTGGGCGGCACTTCTGATGAGCGCCGCGCTTCTCTGGCGCGGCGCCCTGCGCGGCTATCAAGGGACCGGCTCTTAAAGCGCAGCGCGTTTGAAAATGTTTCGCCAATAAAATACGACAATCCGGAAAATATTGCGATTCGGCGATTGGATGCAATTTGCGGCTTGGCTGGCAAAATGCGCCCAAATATTCCGGTCGAAAAGTATCGAGGTCCCCATATAGAAGCTGCCCGCCGCTTGACAAAAAGCATTTACTTCTCTAGAATACAGCTCTGGTGCAGAGCCTAGGTGGTGGAATCGGTAGACACGCTAGTTTCAGGTACTAGTGGGGGCGACCCCGTGAAGGTTCGAGTCCTTTTCTAGGCAAAAGAAGAAAGAGCAAGTGCACTTGCTCTTTCTTCTTTTATAAAAGTATTTTGTGAAATTCAATGAGCTGGCATTCAAATTGAAGATTCCTAGCGCTGGATGACCTGCTCGCGTTCGGGGCCATTGGAAATTAGCGATATGCGCACATTTAAAAGCTCTTCCAAAAAGAGTACGTAGTTGCGGGCGGCTTCGGGTAGCCGTTTAAATTCGCGTATGCCACTGATTTCCTGTTTCCAGCCGGGAACTTCTTTAAATACGGGGCGCATGCGCGCCTGCATGCTTTGATTGGGAAATTCCCGCAGTTCCTTGCCGCTTTCGGGGTCGCGATAGGCGACGCAGACCGGAATTTGTTCCAAATAACCTAAAACGTCAATATTCGTCAGGGCGACCTCGGTCGCCCCCTGAACTTCGACGCCGTAACGTGTCGCCACGGCATCAAACCAGCCCACCCGGCGCGGGCGGCCAGTTGTCGCGCCATACTCGCCGCTGCCGCCGCCTCGACGGCGCAGCTCGTCGGCTTGGGTTCCATGTAGTTCCGCGACGAATGGACCTTGACCGACGCAAGATGAATAGGCTTTGGTTACGGCCAGAATGGTCTTCAGCTCGCGGGGAGGCAGCCCCAGGGCTGCCGGGGCAAAGCTGGCCAAGGGACACGAGGAAGTTGAATAGGGGTAAATACCGTGGTAAATGTCGCGCAGGCTGCCCAGCTGCCCTTCGACCAGGATGTTTTTCCCTTCGTTCAGGGCACGCCGCAGCAGGGCCCCCGTATCGCAGAGAAAGGGCTGCAGAAAATCGCGTGCGGATCGAGCTTCGTCGAGTAAGTCCTCCATTTTCAATTCTGGATGCTGATACAGTTCGCGCAGCAAAGCATTTTTCTGTGGCAGGATTAACCCAAAGTGTTCTCGCAAGGCCGCTTCGTCAAACAGATCGTGTAGTTGCAACCCTATTTTGGCATGCATGTCACTGTAGAATGGGGCGATCCCGCAGCGAGTGGAACCAAAATTGGCGGCTGCCCGCCGCTCTTCCTCAAGAGTGTCAAACAGCTTGTGATAGGAAAACAATAGTTGCGCGCGCTCGGAAATCAGCAGCTGGGGTTCGGGAACATTTTGCCGCGCCAGCCCGGCCAGCTCCTCGCGCAGAGACTCGACATCTACCGCGACGCAGGGGCCCAAGACGTTGCTTGTATTGTGGTTGAAAACTCCCGCAGGGAGTAAATGCAAGGCAAATTTGCCATATTTGTTGATAATGGTATGGCCGGCATTGCGGCCTCCTTGAAAGCGCGCGACAAAGTCCGCGCGTTGGGCCAGGAAATCGGCAAATTTCCCTTTGCCCTCGTCGCCCCAGTTGGCCCCGACAACAGCTGAAACCGGCATAATAGTTCTCCGTTAAATTCGTTTTTATTATTTTTTTTAGACTTACAGCCCCGCAAACTTTGCGAAGTGCTCGTAGAGCTGACTCATGAATTGATTTTCAATTTCCTCGCTGAGCAGGCGTTTGAGTGTCGTAAGTGCACGTGAGCGCGTAATCCCAGACTCCCGGCCACTTTTGCTGAATTCAAGAAGGCTGGTTTGGGCCCCGCTGCCGTCGACATTTTGCATACGTGTAAAGCGAATTTGCAGGTCCCAGGCAATGTTCTGGTAGCGGTTGTTCGTCTGGACGTCCGCAAGCTGCAGTTCAAAGTCGACGAGTAAAGCGCTATCACCGTTCTTTTTACGGGGAAAACCCAGCTGCGTCAGTTTGCTGGCAATGTTTTCACCCAGGAAGGCTAATTCGTTTTTTTCGTTGTAATTGACATCAAAGGACAGACGGCTGGCAAATTTGGCGCGCTCCGCGGCCAGTTGCACTGAGTCGTAGTCAATTGTTGCGTCCACGCGGTCGTGCATGGCTTTGTTAATTATTTGTAATTGTTCCAGCAAAATCTGATTGCGCAAGGCTTGATCGACACTGTAGTCGTAAAGGATAAAGCCCGCCAGCAGGTCTTCAGTATTCTTATCTGCGGGGTTGAGAGCCGCCGCGCGCCGGCGCAGCTCCGCAATCTTGTCGCGGCGCTCGGCAATGCGCTCGGAATAAAGCTTCCCAACCTTCTCGCGCTCAAGATAGGCGACAATATACACTTGGCTTCCGGCACGGAAAGCTTGGGAATATTCTATCCCGGCGATTTCTTGATCGCTGCGTACGCGCACAGTTTGGTCAATCCCGCGCGCAGTACTCGCGTTATCGCCAGATTCGGCGTAGTGTAGGGATGCGGTGGAATCATAGTCAATTTTAGCACTGAATTGGGTGGCCAATTCCCCGGCGGCATCGCGCTTTGCTTCGCGTTCAGTGCTACCCTTGCCGCTCACTGCCAGGTAGTCTCGATTGGGGTAGCTCTTGTCTTTGTCCGTGTACCAGGAGGGAGCGCCATTGCTAGCGGATGAGTCGCTGCTGGCTGAAACACAGCTAAGAAGCAGCGCCAGGCTGCCGGCACTGAGCAGACTGGCTGTGCGAAATTTAAAAGCCCCGCACAATCTTGTGTTCATCATTCTTCCTTATTTTGTTTCAGCCATACTGGGGTCCATACTGGATTCAAAGGCCACCGCGGAAAATTCTCCCTCGCTATCTTCCAAACCATAGCCTGAATTGCTCAGGTCATCGCCTAGTTTGGCTACCGTGGCTTTGTCTTCGTCGCTCAGGTTCTGCTGTGCGGCAGCTTGGTCAATGGCATCGTTCATGAACTTGTCGAGCAAAGATCTCTTGATCGCGTACACAGCTAGGTACTGATATTCCTCTTTGCCATCTTCGTACTGTAGTTTGATCCACCAATCTTGCTGCATCTGCAGGCCGGAAATGTTTTGCTTGGCCACTATTTCAGTCACGATGTTCATAGTCGTTACAAGTGTATCCTTGTTGCCGCTGACAGAGTTATTGGCCGCAAAGTCGATACTGGTCTGGATGCGCTTGGCCACTTCAGCCTGAACTTGGAAATTCTTGGACCATGTAATCAGGCCGTCGAGGTCGCGGCCTTTCTGATTGGCGACAAAAACATAACTTTCGGGAAAGTATTTTCGCGCAAGCTCTTCCGCGGGCTCAGTCATGGCATCTTTAATGACGGCAGGAATCTTGACTCCTGCGAGAACCCCTTTGTGATCCACTATCTTGTAATTGGGGCGAATATTTTGATTTAAAGTATTACAAGAAAATAAGGTAGAGGCGAGGAATACCAAACTCGCACTTATAAATTTGTTCATAGAAACTCCTTGCTCCAATATTAAATTGAAATACCTGAGATAAAACTTAGGTATTTCCTTGCAAAAAATCAAGTAATAGATAATATAATAATTTATTATGTCTGAAATATTGTCAGAAATTCCTGAGAAATTCACAGAAGTCTACGCCTGCGACAAAAGTTATGAGGAAAACTATGAGGACGGCCCGCAAACTCCTGAGCGCATAACTTTAGGACAAAATCTTGACCATTCAGTCGATCATGCCGTCAATCATGGTTTTGAATTTTTGGGATTTCACTTGGCAAACCCTATAGGCATTCCGTCTGGGCCATTATTGAACGCCGATTGGGTGCGATTTTACTTGAACTTTGGATTTTCGGTACCGGTATATAAAACGGTTCGCAGCGTTTTTCGGGCTTGTCATCCAGCGCCCAACTGCATATATGTGGAAATGCCACAGCAGTCGCCGGAGTTTGATCCCGCGCTGTTACTCGCGCGGGAGAGCTTGCCTGAACTGCTGGTCGGAGAGGCCCCGCAGCAAATGGGGCAGCTCAGTATTACGAATTCCTTTGGTGTGCCGAGCATGGCACCTGAGGTTTGGATGCCGGATGTCGAACGGGCGAATTCTTACTGCGGTGAAGGGCAATTACTGATCGTGTCCATAATGGGAACCGAAGGGGCCGGAAAGGGCGGGCGGGGTCGCAGCCTGGTGCAGGATTTTGCGTATACCGCCGCCATGGCCCGCGATGCGGGCGCCAAGGTGTTGGAAGCGAACTTTTCGTGCCCCAACCTGGGGGGTAGCGCTACCGGCATGCTGTACGCTGACGCCGAGAATGCGGCGCGCACAGCGCGGGAAATCCGCACGGCTATTGGAAAGGCCGTGCCATTGTTGTTGAAGCTGGGTTACCAATCCCCCGATAAACTGCAGGCCTTGGTTGAGGCCACTCGGCCGTATGTAAATGGCTACGCTGGCATCAATACCGTTCCCAGCAATGTGCGCCGCGCGGATGGCCGGCCGGCGTTGCCCGGTGAAGGCCGTTTAAAAAGCGGTATTTGCGGCGGCGCAATTCGGCGGGTTGGTCGCCAGTTCGTCCGTGACTTGGCCGCTTTGCGCCACGAGCGCAAAGACGACTTTGTCATTGTCGGAGTCGGCGGCATGATGCAGGCTTGTGACTTGACAGAGCGCCTAACAGATGGTGCGGAGCTGGCGATGAGCGCCACGGCAGCAATGTGGGACCCCTATTTGGCGCTACGTTGGCTGCAGCAAAATTGAGCCCCCCGCTGGCGTTGTCCTGCAACGCGATGGCGTCAACGGAAGAAAGAAAACAAAAATTTCGGCTCCGCGGATATAAATCTTTGCGTCAGTTATTTATGGCTTACTATCATTGGCTGGACATGGCGGATAAAATCCAGCCTTACATATATCAAGAGCTTTTAACTGGCCTGCGCAAAAATGGAGTAGAGTTGTATCAGCTAGAGCCTTGGCTGCGAGGTCTGCGCCTGGTTTTCAAGCCTCCAGGCTGGCACAGTGTTGGCGCAGGGCGCAATTCTGGCCCCAGCATTGAGTCTTTTTTGTTGCAAAATCAGGCTTGGGAGCCTTTGCCGACAGAAGGGGGGCTAGTCCAGCGCCTCGACTATTTGACGGGTGGTTTATTGTTGCAAGCTGCAAATAACGAAGCATACAGCCATTTAAAGCAACTGCAGCAACAGCGGCGGATCCGCAAATACTATGTGGCTTGGAGTTCTCGTAGGGCGAGCGAGTGCGAACTGCCGCAATGTCGCGAGTACCGCAGTTACTTTCGCTCGTATGGTCCTAACGGCGCGGAGGTGCGCGTCATCCCGCAGGATTTGGCGGCAGAACCTAAATGGGGGCGGAAGAAAACTGTTTTATGTACGACGCGTATTGAAGAGGCCCACAGCGCAGCCGAGGGTACTTACTTTGCTGTCAGTCTTCAAAAGGGCTTCCGTCATCAGCTTCGCGCCCAGCTCGGTTTTTTAGGTTTCGCCATCGCCGGAGATCCCATTTATCAGCGGGCGTATCCAACACATAGCATTGCGGATTTTCAGCTGGCAGGCGATGACAAAGAGAAACCTCGTCCTTTAGGCCTGTTGGCCTGTGGGCTGGAATTGCAAATGCGTGGTGTCTGTTTACACTTTGGTTTGGAAGCTTAATTGGAGCGTTAGAAAGCCGCGAACCGTAGAAGAATTTGCTTGCTTGTATTTAAAAACAGGGTCGGCTTATATAGATGATCAATGATTAACAAAATTAGGAGATTTTGAGGCCGGTAAATCCTGCTGTGGAGCAAGCAAAGTCATAGGTAAGGAGAGCGGGGAACAAAACGCTCTGAATTTGGTATATCAAAGCGCGATAGAGAAGTTTTTATAAAAAGCTAGAAACTTTACAAAGAAACGATTTAAAGCTATAATTGAGAGAAAATTCATTGAAGGTTAGACGATATATTCAGACGGGTGAAGGCTTATACTGGTTTGATATTAAATTAAATATATGATAATCAAAATGGCTTCTATGATTCTTACATGGGTTTTGTTCTGGATAAAAATTATATAAATGGCTTAGCATTATTCTGGAACTCCGCTAAGAAAAAATTGTCTGCCTCTAGCAATTAAGGAAAAAATGGATGGTTGAGGTAATGACTTTTCTTTATTTTAATCTAAATAATGGTGCCATTAATTATGTTGAGCTCTAGCGTAATAATATGCCTCTACAGATTAATTATGTAAGCAAGCTTAATGGACCGAATTTTACTATCGCGACGATATTAAAGGAATCTTATGTTTTTTACCATAGTGCTTATCGGTATTATAATATTAATATTATTAGTTACTGTGTATATCTATAGGCAGATCAGCTATCGCGATTGGCTCAAAACCGACGATGGGTTATTGCAGACTTCCTTAGAGGAGCTGCAACGTGATCCCAAAGATATTGAAGCATTGCGTCTTAGCGCTTCACTCTTCTACAAACAACAAAACTACGAGAAGGCCTTTGACTACTACTCTCAGATGATTTTACTGACTAGCCCGAACATGTCGGATCACTTAAGTCCGGAGGGTTGTTTTAATGTATATCTAGAGTTTGGCTTATCGGCATACCAAACTGAAAAGTTTGAAGACGCCCTGATCAGCCTACAGAAGGCTCGGCGCACTCTACCTGGTGCTGTTGATCAGAAACTTTCTGCGACATTAGGTCTCTTGATTTTTCAAAAGCGTCACTTAGCAGATGCTGTAGTTGAGTTGGCGAAAGCTCACAAGCTGAATCCAAGTGATAAAAACAACAACTTTTTCTTGGGGATGTGCTATGCTAAGTTGAGTCGCTTCAAAGAAGCCTTGCTTTTACTGCAGCCTCTGGAGCCCCAACATAAGGAAGACCCAGAGTTCATGCTTGCTTTGGCAAATTGTTTGGACAAAACAGAGCAGTTTGAACAAGCGATTAAATACTATGAGCGTGTCGCCGAAAATGAAGCGGTAGGTGCCATGGCTTGTGGTTTTTTAGCTCACTTGTATTTGCGTCAAAATAATACGGCTGAAGCTTTGAAATATCTTGAGAAAGTTCCATCTATGGAGACCCCTGTGGGCGAATTGACTTATCGGGCACTATATGACAGCGCTAAAACGTATGTAAAGTTGGGTAAGTTCCACGAAGCTTGTGAATCGCTGCAGCGGCTTTGCAAGCTAAATTCTAAATATCGAGATGCCAATGCCTTACTTAGTAATTATCGCGAGATGGCACACAGTCATAATTTGAACCTGCTCTATTACGGCGAAAATGAACAGCGCGGCCAGGTGTTGCGTCAGCTATTGCAGCTTTTGATTCCCGGTTTAAGACAGGTTGTCAGCGAGACTTATAACCGAAATGACATCGTGATGACCGCTAAGTCTTTAAACAAGCAAGATGAGCGTATATATTACGTGTGGATTAATTTAGTCCACAAACCTGTTTCCATGGAACAGGTTCGAGAAATAGTCAATCAGGGTAAACTGTCGGGCTGTAGTCGTTATATGCTGATCACTAATGATACGTTTGGCGCCAAGGTTAAGTCTTTTAGTGAAGCGCGGCCGATAGAGCTGATTGAAGGTGTCGAATTACGCGAGAAACTCTTGAAAATAGATGAGAATGGATAAAAAATCTCAACCTAGATTCCCTAGAAAAAATTTTGTAAAGGTGGTTTTATGCCTGAAGATGAAGATGTTAATTTATTGGTCGCAGAGTTAGGAGAACGCCGAATTCCCTCGCCCATGAACTATGCTCATGGCGAAGATAGCGATGCTTTGGCAGACATTGAAGAAGTAAAGTTTACTCGTGATCCTTCTGATACCCGCGTCCCGGTGGCTAACCGTTTCCGCTGTCTTGGAGAAGAACGGCCAATTATAGTTGAGCGGGAACATTCAATGGAGCTGGCTGGCCCTCGCAAGGAGATTTTTTTTGATCCGCATAACACTGCGGCGGCTATCGTGACGTGTGGCGGCCTCTGCCCCGGTCTGAACGACATAATTCACTCTATCGTCAACACTTTGTGGAGTTGTTACAAAGTGCGAAATATTATTGGGATTCGCAATGGCTACCTGGGCTTTCAGCCGGATGTCCCGACGATCCAACTGAATCCGGACGTGGTCAGAACCATTCACAAGATCGGCGGCTCTTTTTTAGGGTCTGCACGAGGTGGCGGCAAAGAGATTTCATCAATAGCGGCTCGCATTCAGCAACTGGACATTAATATATTGTTTGTGATTGGCGGAGATGGCACACTTAAAGGAGCCCGTGATATCAGTGATTATTTACAGAAGCAGGGGCATAAGATTGCGGTTATCGGTGTGCCGAAAACTATTGATAATGATATCCTGTTTGTCCACAAAACCTTTGGGTTTGATACTGCCGTGGCTTTGGCGTCCCATGCTGTAGAGTCGGCGACGGTAGAAGCTTCAAGTGCGCCCAACGGTATCGGACTGGTCAAGTTGATGGGCCGCGATTCCGGTTTTATTGCGGCCCACACGGCGATAGCCTCACAGGATGCTGACTTTGTGTTGATCCCCGAAGTTCCATTTGACTTGGAGGGGCCGAATGGCTTTCTGGCTCATTTACAAAAGCATTTGGATAAAAAAGGTCATGCCGTAATTGTTTTGGCTGAAGGTGCCGGACAGGAGTTTTTTGATAAAAATTCAAGAAGCGAGGACAAGGGAGGCAACATTTTACACAAAGATATCGGGGCCTTTTTGCGCGACCGTATCAATACCTTCTTCAGGCAGGAACAGATTGATATTAATTTGAAATATATTGATCCAAGTTATATGATTCGCGCGGCGCGCCCCATTGCCACGGATGCCTTGTATTGTGCTCGGCTGGGCACGTATGCCGCCCACGCGGCCATGGCCGGTAAGACTTCAGCCTTAATCTCTTATTGGAACAGTACTTATGTTCATATCCCCATTTCGGCGGCGGTGACCGAACGCAAGACGATCAGCCCAGGCAGTACCCTGTGGCGTCATGTGATTGAAGCTACGGCCCAGCCGATTTCGATGAAAAACGACTGAGGGAGGGGATGCACTTTTTGCTTTCTGCTGATCGCTCAAGCTGCAGATTTTTGACTTGGACGGTATTTTATGTGATTTTGGCCCTGTTTGGCTTTGCTGTTGAGGCCTGCGCCCGGCGGGTCCAAGCCCAAAGTAAAAGCAAAAGTCAGGATCGGCAGCAGAGTCAAGTACCGCCAGCAAAATTGTTACCCGTATTTGATTTTACTGCAGAGGATTTTGCCGATTTTACCGCTCGTTATTTAAATATAGAGGAGCGCCGACGTGTTCGGGATCAGGCCGTCGAATTCCTGCAGCTGAGCGCCCAGGTTCTGGAGCAGCAACGCCGCGAGCCCTACTTGAGTCTTTTGGTAGACAAGCGTCATGCTTTGCCTGCGGACTATGTGCCGCAAGACTTGGTCGCCCTGGAGAATTATCCCGCGCTGAACTTGACGCGTGGAGACCTGCAATTGCGCAGGATTGTTATCGCCGACTTATTGGCAATGAACACCGTCGCCCGTTCTGAAGGGGTGAACCTACCGTTGGGTTCGACCTATCGTTCCTTTGGATATCAGCGCGATGTGTTTCGCCGCTACGCTGAACGTGATGGCGTAAATGCTGCAAATCGCTATTCTGCCAAGCCGGGCGAGTCTCAGCATCAATTAGGTCTGGTGATTGACTTTGCGCCAATTAGCCAGTCCTTTGCTACAACCGCTGCCGGCCGCTGGCTGGCTGCCCATGCCCTGGATTATGGGTTTTCCCTGTCATACCCAGAAGGGCAAGCAGAATTTACCGGTTATATTTATGAGCCTTGGCACTACCGCTATGTAGGTAAGCCAATCGCAAAACTTTTAGCCCAATATTTTGGCTTTTCTCAGCACAAGTTCTTTTTGTTTTGGCAGCAGGCTGGGCCTGAGCTGCGACATTATTATCGTGGACAGAATGAGGTTAAAGAGGGGTAGAACTGGTGGCAAAGCAATCCCCGTTTCATATTTTGATAGCGGATGATGAGCCAAATATCTGCAAGGGCTTGTGCAGAGCCTTGTCGAGTATCTCTCCCGACTATGTCTTTTTTACGGCAGAGGACGGAGAGAAGGCCTGGGACCTGGTACAGTCCGAGGATATAGACCTGGCAATTATAGATTTGCGCATGCCGAAGCTCAATGGTCAAGAACTGTTGGAGCGTATCAAACGTGATTATATGAGTGTTCCAGTTATTATTTTAACTGGCCATGGCTCTATTGAGAATGCTGTGGCGGCTATGCGTGCCGGAGCCTATGACTTTGTGACGAAACCTGTGAACCTGGATCGCCTGGAATTACTGGTTGAACGGGCCTTGGGATCACGTGAATTAAAGCGCCAGAATCGCGAGCTGAGTCTGGAGCTTGAACGCCTGCGCGCGCGCGAATCTAAAAATATTAAGTTTAGCAGCAAGAACCCTGGAATGCAGCGAGTCTACCAGATGATTGAGCAGGTGGCAGATTCGCGCGTTTCGGTACTGATTACTGGTGAGAGCGGGGTCGGCAAAGAGTTGGTGGCCGAGTCGCTGCATCGCTTTTCCGAACGTCGAAAAAAGGAACTGATAAAAGTTCACTGTGCGGCTCTGAGTCAGACGCTCTTGGAAAGTGAGCTGTTTGGGCATGAAAAAGGGGCGTTCACCGGTGCCAATCAACGGCGCAAGGGCCGTTTCGAGTTGGCAGACGGCGGTAGCATTTTCTTAGATGAAATTGGCGAAATTGATGCAGCGACGCAAATTAAATTACTTCGTGTACTGCAGCAAAAGAGTTTTGAGCGCGTTGGAGGCGAACAGACTATCGAGGTCGACGTTCGCATCATTGCCGCGACAAATCGCAACCTGCAAGAAGAAGTGAGCGAGGGCCGTTTCCGCGAGGACCTTTTTTATCGCTTAAATGTAGTGAATATTCACATCCCGTCACTGCGCGAACGCAAAGAAGATTTGCCGTTTCTAATTCCATATTTTCTCGATCAGGCAGTTAAGGAAAATCGCCGTACCTACATTGAGGGGATTAGCCCTAAGGCTTTGACATTAATGTACAATTACTATTGGCCTGGCAATATTCGCGAGTTGCAAAATACTGTGGAAAGTGCTGTGGTTCTATGTAAGCAATCGTCAATTCAGCCGGAAGATTTGCCTCCCAAACTTCAGCAGCAGAAAGATGTGGATAAAATTAGTATTCCCTTAGGTTCGAGCATGATGCAGATTGAAGAAGCCGCAATCCGTGCTACAATTGCTTATGCTAAAGGGAATAAGACTCAAGCATCCAAGATCTTGCAGATTGGCCGTAAAACCCTCCATCGCAAGATTCACGATTACAAGATGTCAGACTTACTGGTTGAAAAGTCTGGGGATGAAGATTGAACGCGAAAGCTCAGGGAGTGTTGCTATTGAATTTCCAGAGAAAAACTTAGGTAGACCCAGTCCGTTCCTTTGTAAGAATCTAACAGCCATTGATAACGGGTTCCGCCGTATTCAGCAGCTAAGGTGCTGAGCTTGCTGCGAGTTGCCGAAGGCGGACACATGATCTCTACGCGGGTACCTTTGGGGGTTTTACCAACGTAGTAGGCAAAGGGCATGGGCAGAGTGTCTCGGCCGAAGTTAACAATTACGGGCAGACTTTGGGCACTCAGTCCCGCAAAGGCCTTGCGCTCAAGGATTATGTTCAGATCTTCGCCAACTTTGGGAAGGGAGCCTTTGCGTTCTTCTATCATGCGGATGTAGTAACCAAAAGCATCTCGTTTCCATTCCGCAAGGTTGCTTTGGTTGCTTTGCATGATAGTGTTTACATCTGGCCAGTCCCGTTTTAAATCGGCTTGCCAGAGTTGGTCAAGACTGGCGAGGTAAGCATCTCGATCGCGGCTTAACCTGGCGAGAAAATCCTGGGCTTCCGGAGTCTTGGCTTCTACTCCGAATAACTGCAAGCCTTGTCTGGGGTGCAGAGGGGCCAAATTTTCAGTATCTTGTTGCAGTTCGGCAAAAAAGACTAGGTTTCCTTGATCGCGCATGCCCACTTCTGCTGTCGCTAAAAACAATATATCACTGCGTAAGATGCTGCCGTTGCGCCAAAAAGCCAGTCCGGGGGCCGGATGTTCAAGGGATGGGGCGTTGGGCAAACTGTAAATGCCGCTGCCCTCAGGCAAGCTGCTAAAAGCATGGCCGTAAGATGCCTGGTATGTCGAAGAGTAGCTTACGTTCTGGTACAACTCGGCCTCGTGGCGCGCCAAGTAAAGGAAGGCGGCACTCAGGCCGGGATAGTCGCGAAAGTTTAGACTGTATATGAGGCTGGGCTTTGAGGATTGGCCAAAGCTAAGTAAAACAATCAGGCTTTCATCCCGAATATTTTCGCCTACATTGCTTGTATTGCTTTGTGAGTCTGGTGAATGAACGTCCGTTTGGACTTGTTCTGCCTCGGTTTGTGCTGCCATTTGGGCTTGCGGGGCCATCAAGCTTACCAATAACAAAACTGTCGATAAGCTGACCTTGTATGCCGGGCGCATTTGGCTCAGCCGGAGAGTATCTGTGGGTTTCCGTTGTCGCATGAATACCTTTCCGTCCCTCAATTTGCAGGATCGTTTCATATACTAGCCGATTATATTAAAAGATGTTTTTTTATTGGACTAGGGTTTTGGCGAAATTTCGCGGGAAACTTGACTAGTTTTTTAGATTCGACTTGCCGGATTTGATTAATCGCCAATTATTCACATTCAGATCGGCAAAATATTTTGCCAGCAACATTGAGTGTAAAACGCTAGAACTCAGACCGGCAGATCGTCAGCCGCAAGAATTTCTTTCAGGGCCTGCTTTGCTGCCTGCTTTTCAGCTTGCTTTTTGCTATTGCCACGCCCGCTACAGACAAATTCCTGGTTAATGAAAAGTCGGGACTCAAAACCACAGGATTGAAGGCCTTGGCCATTTTTATAGCTGGCTTTATTTCTACCTTCGCGTGGTACAAATAACTCTATAGTACGGTACTCCGGCATATTCTTATAATATTTTTGCACGTATTCTTGGAGCTGGAGCTTGGCATCCTGAGGCGAATAAGTAAGATATTGGTAGCGTTGTAGCTGGTCGTTGAGCAAAAATAAGACGAGTTGGCGCGCTTGCTGCAATCCTCGGTCTAGGTAAGAAGCTCCTATCAAGGCTTCGACTGTATTAGCCAGTACAGAATCTTTATGGCGCCCCCCGTCCTGGCTTTCGCCCCGACCGAGTATGATAAACTGGCTTAGGCCGTGTTCGCGTGCGGCTGCAGCTAATGACTCGGCGCTGACAATGTAGGACTTTAGCTTGGATAGCTGGCCTTCATTGCGTTCAGGAAAACGATGGAACAGGTGTTCTGTGATACATAAGCCCAGTACAGAGTCCCCCAGGAGTTCCAAACGCTCGTTATGCTCTGCCTTTGCAGCCCCCTTTTGCTCGTTGGCGTAGGAACTATGAGTTAAAGCCAGTCGATACAATTCGGGCCGTGCAAAGCGAAACGGAAAGATGCGTTCCAGCTCCTGCAGGATATCCTGTGTGATCATTATTTGCTTCTCAGAAGACAAAAGGCGTGGAAATCCACGCCTTTTGTCTTCTGAACTTGAGCTCGCTGTGACTTGCCTAAAGCCCTTTGACTTCGCAGATGTACTTGTAAGCATCGCCGACAGTTTCAAAACTGGCAGCTTTATCATCTTCAATCTGGATGTCCAACTCAGACTGGATCGCAAATAGCAGTTCATAAGTATCGAGGCTGTCAGCCCCAAGATCTTCGCGGAAGCGAGCGCTTTCGGTTACTTTGCTGGCTTCCACTTCTAGCTTTTCGACTACCAGGTCTTTCAACTTGTCGTACATTTCTTCTTTGCTCATGAAACAACTCCTTATGTGTAAAATATATTAGAATAATTCTAAAAATAAAAAACAGTCCTACTCGGCGTCGACAACTTGACGACCACGATAGTAACCACAAGCGGGGCAAACCCGGTGCAAAAGCTTGCTGTTTCCACAGTTGCTGCATGCTATGCGGTTTACCGCAGCGACGCGATTATTAACGGAGCGCCGGCGCCGAGAACGAGATCGGGAAGGTTTATGTTTTGGCACTGCCATGCTTATAGCCTCTCAGTCGATAGAATGGCGAATAATCTAATTATATAAGTTTCATCTGTCAATACAAAAATCCGCGAAAAGGGTGGGAAATTGACATTGTCGTTCATTATGTCTAAATCATGGCAGGCATTGGTCTTGGTTTTTTTTACAATTACTTAAGCCATAATATTCGTTACCAGTTGTATTATATATCACAGATTATGGTATGGATTAGGTGTTTCGGCCGGGTGTCAGCCTCGGCCTGGGCAGAATTTCGCCATAGCATCTCAAATAAGCATCCCAAGCAAGCGGATCAGACTTTCTAGAATCAAAAAATAATAAGATATACAGATAAGAATTTATTTGAAATAGTTCTAAATGTGTGTTAATCTTATAATATTATATTAAATATTTATTTAAGGAGATTTGTTATGTTCAGCTTTATCGGGGGAATCTTGTTCCTGATATTAGGGTATTTTACCTATGGCGTATTGATAGAAAGGATTTTTCAACCAAATAAAAGCACACAGACACCGGCTTATTTAAACGCAGATGGTTTTGATAATATACCTATGAATAAGAAGCGGAATGCGTTGATTCAGTTGTTAAATATTGCTGGCACAGGGCCCGTTTTCGGGCCCATTCTAGGCGGACTGTTTGGCCCGGTTGCGTTTTTGCTGATTCCGATAGTGAATATATTGGGTGGTGCGGTACATGACTATTCAATAGGAATGGCTTCAATTCGCAATCAAGGCAGCAGTGCGCCGGCGTTGGCCTCGCATCTGATATCTCCGGCGACTAAGCATATTTTTCACTTTTTTTCCATGTTATTATTATTACTTGTCGGCACGGTATTTGTGACTACGCCCGCCATGTTGATTGACAGCACTTTTTCAGGCGGGGACAGCAAATGGGTGTATTGGGTCAGTGTGGCGGTAATCTTTATGTATTATATTATCGCTACAATTCTGCCCATCGATAAAATCATAGGTAAAATTTATCCTTTTTTTTCTGTTTTCTTGTTTGGCAGCGCCCTTTTTATAGGGGTTTCCATGGTCCTATCGGGGGATCCAATCCCTAATATTCGCCTTGAGAATATACACCCAAGACATTTGCCTTTATTCCCTATGTTTTTTATGACGGTTACATGTGGCTTGCTTTCTGGTTTCCATTCTTCACAATCACCTTTGATTGCCCGCACAATGAAGAACGAGGAACATGGGAGATTTATTTTCTATGGTATGATGGTTGCCGAGGGTATTATTGCTATGATTTGGGCCGCGGCTGCCATGGCCTTGTTCGGTGGAAATAAAGGTCTAGCCGAAGCTTTAGAAACAGGGGGTCCAGCCTATATCGTGCAGCAAACAAGCATCATGAAGCTGGGGGTCTTTGCGGGGTCTTTGGCCGTTTTGGGCGTGATTTTTCTGCCGGTAAGTTCGGGTGACACAGCGTTTCGCAGTTTGCGCCTGATTATCGCAGAGTACCTCAATTTACCCCAGAATAAAGTAAGGAATCGCTATGTAATTGTGATACCTGTATTTGCTGTAGCTTTATTACTGTTGTTTATTGACTTTAACCTACTATGGCGCTATTTCTCCTGGGCCAATCAGACTTTGGCGGGAATTGCACTGTATACGGGTGCCGCGTATGTTTATCATCGCCATTATGGGGCCCGGTTATTTTGGACACACTTGCTGATTCTTGCTCCGGGAATTTTTATATTGTATGCGAGTCTGACATATATCCTGAATGCCCAGATAGGTTTCAATCTATCTTGGCAGATTTCCTACATCGTAGGGGTATTTTTTATTTTATTGCTTACATTTCTGTACTACTTTGCCTTACAAAGGCGGCACAGAGAGGGTATCGTTGCAGATAACTAATGGGAATTGCATTTGTGCTACAGGTTTCCTTTTTTTCGGCTAACCGTGTTAAAAGGCTAAAGCTAATACCCTATCCGCCGAAATTAGGCTTAGCGTTTCCCAATCTCTGGGTTCTGCGACAAGGATGTAAAAACTTATATACCAAGGTAACAAGGAAGTTACGGGAGGTTAGCCGCTATATGATGCGTTCTTTATTCTCAGGCGTCTCCGGCCTACAAAATCACCAGAAGCGTATGGATGTGCTTGGCAATAATATTGCTAACGTCAATACGCATGGCTTTAAAAAGAATCGCGTAAACTTTCAGGATATTATTTATCAAAACCAGGGCAGCGCTTCGCGACCCAACGAAAATATTGGCGGCATTAACCCCAAGCAAATTGGTATTGGCATGAGTGTGGCCACCATTGACACCATCCATACCCAGGGTAGTCTGGAAGGTACCGGGCTGTCTTCGGACCTGGCCATCAAAGGCAATGGTTTTTTTATGCTGCAGCAGGGCGACCAGGTTATGTACAGCCGAGACGGTGCATTTAGCATTGACACCGACGGAGTATTGGTCAATCCGGCCTCCGGTATGCGTGTCCTTGGATGGGCTGCCGATGAAAATGAGCGTTTGAATACTTCGGCGACTCCCGATTCGATTTCCATCCCTCTGTATGGCAAATTGAAGCCCCAAGCTACGGCCAAGGTAGACCTGGCCTGTAATCTGGATAAGAACCTTCCTGTCGTTCCTCCCAACGCCACTCCAGACCAGGTGGCACAAGGCACCTGGTCTGTGACGAAAACTGTTTACGACGGTTTTGGCAGTGAGCATTCGTTGCGCCTGGACTTTACCCGTTCTCTTGATGGTGCCGGCAATCCAATCCCCAATAACTGGACGGTCACTTCTTATGTCGACCCCACTACCGATGCTGAAGGTGTGGTGACGGATGGCGGAAATACAGCTATCGCCATCGGGGCGGGTGTACCCGCAGCTGGTACGGGAAATACTTTCACCGTGCAATTTGACAATAGTGGCGGCATCCAACAGATTACGGATGCTGCGGGCAACGTGGTTGAAGGTGCCGTAGATGCCGACGGCAACCCTGTCCCCGGTTTTAATCTTAGTTTACAGCTAGCTTATGACGTCCAGAACTCAAACCCTGATGCGGCAGGAGCCTTGGAACGCCAGCTTATTACCTTTGATGCTGGTGATGTCGGTGATTTTAATGATTCTTTGACCCAAGACAGTGCTGCGGCATCTTCAAAAGCCGTCCGGCAGGACGGCTATAAGTTAGGGTATTTAACTCAGTATGAAATCGACAATCGCGGTGTTGTTACGGGTATTTATGACAATGGCACCCGCAAGACTCTGGCGCAAGTCGCGATGGCGACGTTCACAAATCCGGGGGGACTGGAGAAGCGCGGCAGTAACAACTTCATGCAGACTGTGAACTCTGGTGAAGCCCGTATCGGAGAAGCCCTGACCGCCGGTAAGGGAAGTATTGCATCTGGCACCCTTGAAATGTCAAATGTGGACCTGGCGCAGGAGTTTGTCGATATGATTACCACACAGCGTGGTTTTCAGGCGAACAGTCGCACGATTCAGACTTCCGACCAGCTTCTTCAGGAGTTGCTGACCTTAAAGCGCTAAGCTTTAATATTGGTGGGATTGTACTGAGCGCTCCGTACCAGCTCGGACTGGCTGAGGGGTGATCTGCCGTATCGTGGTCTGGAGCTTAGCCAGATAATGCAAGGGGGCAGGTTGTGGTAAAAGTAACCTTACTGGGAACCCAACAGCGGGAGATTTTTATCAACCCACATCAGATTGAGTACATTGAAAACGATGCGCACAATCCGACCTTGGTAATGCTTTCAGGCAAGCGCTTACGGGTAATGGAAACAGTGGAAATCGTTATTAAGAGGATTATTCTATATCGCCGCAATATTGGCGTGTTTAAAAATGAAACTTGAGAAACTATTTTACTGTTGAATATAAAACTGGGGCTCTACTAGCAACAGCTGATTAGATTCGTACAATAACGCTGACGTTTCCAGAAAACACAAGGGAGATTTATATGGATATAGCTACGCTGGCTGGTTTGGTCTCCACCTTTGCCCTGCTTGTTGTCGGTATTTTGATCGGTGGCAACTCCATGTCTCTATATGTCGACGCTCCATCTTTGTTGATCGTTGTCGGTGGTTCCTTCGCGGCCATGGTAACGGCTTCACCATTGGACGTTATTACCAAAAGTTTTATGCAATACTGCAGAATTGTCGGTAATTTGCAACCGAATAATTATGAAGTAACTATTACCCAGTTGGTCGGTTTCGCCGAGAGCGCTCGCAAAGAAGGACTCCTGTCACTTGATGATGCCGTGAATGATATTGACGAGCCTTTTTTGCGTAACGGCATGCGCATGATCGTTGATGGTACAGATCCTGCCATTGTAAAGAAAATGCTCTACTCCCAGCAAAGTAAGACGGAAGAGCGACACGGCTCCGGCATGGCGTTCTTTCAGCGCTGGGCCTCGCTGGGTCCGGCTTTTGGGATGATCGGAACACTTCTGGGGCTGATTGGCCTGCTGGCTAACTTGAGTGACGCAGCTTCGCTTGGCCCAAACATGGCGGTGGCTCTAATTACGACCCTGTATGGTTCCGTTCTGGCCAATGCTTGGTTGATTCCCTTTCAGAATAAGCTGGAAGATCGTAATGCTGATGAGATGTTGAAATATGACATTATGGTTGAAGGTCTTATGGGAATTGCCGGCGGCGAAAATCCCAAGATTCTCGAAACTAAGCTTTACTCGTTCTTAGCCCCCAGCATGAGACCGTCCAATCTGGGAGATTAAGTTGCAAAAATAATAACTCTGTAAGTGCTTAGTATGTATTATGGCAGCTGCATGGTAATTATTATATTGGCAAAGGAGTTCGGTTCATGGCTGACGATATGCCAGAAAAGAAGCATAAGTGTAAAGAAGGCCTGCCCGAATGGATGGCGACCTATGGTGACATGGTCACCCTCCTCTTGTGCTTTTTTGTTTTGCTGGTCAACCCTCCGATTGAAGAGACCCAACGCTTGCAACTGATTATGGCGAGCCTTAACAATATGGGGGTCCTACAGGGGGGCAACACCCTGGAATCTGGTCCATTGGCCGAATTGGGTAACAATGTAATGGCACTGCCATCTGTGACGCCATTGCGGCGCTTGGATAAGGCACGGCAAAAAGCTGTCAATATATTTAAAACCGAGAACCGCCGAGAACAGGTTGTCGTTACCCAAGACCAGCGCGGGCTGATTATTTCTATTACAGATGATTTTTATTTCATTGGCAAGACTGCAAAGTTGGATATAGAGAAGACTCGACCTGTATTACAGCGTCTGGCTCATTTGCTGAATTCTCCTGAGTTGGCCAGACGCCGTTTTCGCATTGAAGGCCATACCAATAGCTTGCCCCCCGATCCAGATGGCCCTTATCCCAGTAACTGGGAACTTTCAGTAGCCAGGTCACTTGTCATTTTGCACCATTTAGTGAATCTGGGTGTAAATGAGTCCAATTTTGAAGTAGCTGGATTTGCCGACAAAGCTCCATTGCCAGACCGCCTGTTAGGGTTTGATAAAAATGGTAAAATGCGTACAGAGGCCATTGCTGGCCGAACGACCAAAGCAAAACGTGTAGATATCGTTATCTTGCGTACAGGTCATGAATAAAATTCTCTGGTGGCACAGAATGGACCCCCAGAGTTCTAGTGAATGGTTGTCTTTTCTATTTTTAAGAGCGCAAATTGACTCTGGGGTTATAGGCCATACTGGCAAACATTAACGTGCTGATTAGCATTAGCCCCACGCTGAGCCAGGATAGACCGCTAATACCGTGTAGGCCTATGCCTTCCGTCCAGCTTTGTCGCGCAAGCAGGGCATAGCTGACAAAAGGTCCGATTAGGCCTCTAGTTCCGTTTAGAAAAACATGAATACTCATATATAATTCGACGTATTCTTTTCCGGGTGCTAAGTGAGTAACCCACAGATTCCAAATAAATTGGGCCCCGGCTTCCGCCAAGCCAAATACACTAACACCTAGTAATAGCATCCACCAGTTGCCGGCCTGGAAAAACAGCATCGTTCCTGCAATAAAAAGTAAATTAGTCAGAATCCGGAATTGCAATAGGGGGATCCGATCAAACATTTTGCCACCGAGAAATGTCCCGATGCTGCGGATAGTACCTGGAAGGATCTGCAGGGTTAGTACCAGCTGAACGGGGCTAAGGCAAGCAAGGGGGAAGGAGCCGGGTTCCTGACTGAGCAAAAATTCGACTCGCATTGGTATGAGAGCCAGGTTTCCAAAGCCCAGGAAATACCAGGCCAGACAGATATATAAAAAGAGACGGTCTCGGAGTACGAGTTTGAGACCTTGGTGCCAAAGTTTCAAACTCGTTGTGTTTGAGAAGCTCCCTGAACGAGAACGATATCCTTCATTGAAACGCTGTGAGGGGATTAGGAAACTGACTAGACCACTAATAACAATAAAAATGGAGTAAATCCCCAGTACCCAACGGTAGGCTTGGGGGCTATTGCTGATGACGAGGGCTGTTAGCAGGTTTAAGCCCAAATTGCAGACATTCCGCAGGGTACTGCCTAAGGCAAAAAGTTTACCGCGGCGCGAACTGTGATAATTTTCACGGTAAATATAGGTAAACAGAGGGACTTTGACGCACAGGAAAAATACAAACAAAATACAAAATATTGTGTAGGCTAGGCCATTGTTGGTATTAGCTGCCATAAGGAGGAAGACCCCGCTGACCAGATTACAGATTGCGGCCAGGCTGCTACGTCTTAGGCGACAGCGTGAAAACAACAATGGCAGAAATGGAGCTAGACAGAATCCGATAGCCCGACTGGCGACGAGAAAGGCTTTTTGCTCACTCGGTAGTTCGAAAAACTCAATCCCTATATAAAGAAAAAGAACTGAGGCCAGAGGCTCTCCACCGCCTTCAATGCCTTGCCGAATACTATCATAAAGTAATGTACGGCGTTCGCCGGCGGGCAAGCGACGATAGGCCGTAATCTGTTTATCTAGGATCAATCGGCTTGATACCATTCAGGCCAATTCGCTCTCGGCCTCCCAGTTTTTTGTACTGCCTGGCCCGGAACTAGTTGCCGTTGCAGCAGCATCTTACGAGAACGGAAGGCCCAGTTTGGGGAATGGACTGGGGCCCATTAGAGATTTGACTACAGTTCTTCTGAGGCTGAAGCCGGCAGAAGCGAGGCCAGTTGTGTCCAGGTTTGAGACCGCAGCTCGCTTGCTGGCTAAAATCGCTGGCAGTGCGGAGGCAGGGAACAGCAAATGCCAATGGAGGAGTTTTACTTCGGAATCAAAAGTATTTTGGCCGTGGCCGCGGTAAGACATTGTAAGGGCGCCCCCCCCCATACTGATGGAGAACAACATGGGTAAGCCCGGCTCAATTGCCAAGGGGCAAAGTAGCCAGTGTATCGCTTGAAAGACAATCATAAGTATGCCCTATTTTTAGGAGCTTATTCTGCTGCCGGTGTATCGGCACTAGCATTAATCTGCTTGGTGGCTTCAGCTTGCTCTGTCGCAGGTTTGTCCTCTTTTGTTTTGTGAAGGGTGTGCACACCATCGGTCTTAGGCGGTAAAAAGCTAAATCCTCGGCGACGCGCGATCGTTTGCAGATTTTGTAGCGCCAGATTGAGGTAGCCCAATGGAAAAGTGTCTGTACCAATTTCCGGACGCTGGTAAAATTGAACGACATTTTCGTAGTGAGTCTTGGCCTCCTCGTCGTGCCCATTCCAGGAAAAGTAGATTTGGGCAATGCTGAATTCAGCTTCAAGCAAAATGGGAAAGTTGTCCGCAAAGCGCAATTGGATCAGCTGGTAAAGTCCTATAGCTCGCTGGCGCTTGCGTTGGAAGCGGGCCATTTCAGCAGCCTTAAAGTAGAGACTCGGCGACTCATCTTCAAGTGTCGGGGTACTGCTACAAGATAGCAAGGCAAGTGCCGGAAACATTAGCAGTAGGGCAATAATCAGAAGTCGGGCTATAGTAATTTTGCGCAACATATTAAAAAACATGGATGCTATTATACAGAATTCTTTTCCTGGCGAAAGCACCGCACGTAGTTTCTTTAGAAACCTATTCTGCCCTCGTCCGAGATTCGTCCCTCTAAACTGAAGATGAAAAACCGCATTTCACATGCAAAATGCAAAACGAAAATTCGGGCTATTGAACCATTCTGGCCGGCACAAGTCAGCCCCCTCACAAGTCGTCTATGACAAGTCTTACTGGAAATTGCGCTTAGCTTGAGAATTCAGCTCGCCAACTTTAATCTATATTGTTCTCTAATGGCGATTTGTTTTTTTCAGAATATTTAGACTAGACATCTATCGGGTATGTCCCTAGCATTCTACGGCGATATTTTGTAAGTCAAGGTCTTAGACCATATTCTATTTTTGCTGTAGTTTAGTTTTCCGTTATTTTTGTATTTCTCTTTCAGATAGTTAAACGGTGACCCCTATGAATTTGCATAATGCTGTTGAAAACAAACTTTTTAGCACCGTTGCTCACGGCCAGTTGAATGAACATTATGAGACCGATATTCGGGAGCTGTTTTCTGAATTAAAAGTTTTGGAAACCAGTCTTGAGAATTATCAGTCGATATCTTTGCAGCGCAAACAGGAGCGCCTAAAGCATAGTTCGACATTGTTTCGTGTTTATTGGCAAAATGCCTTGAAGACTTTGCTGCCATATTGTGTCTCTGCTGAATTAAATAGCCCGCGTCTGTTCATGCGTTATGGGCTAGTGCATATTTCGGATCTTGCCCCCGAAGACTGTGAAGCCCTGCAGATGGTGCCGTTGCATAGTTCTGGGTCTTGTCTGGTATTCTATACCGATGAATGGTTTCACAATATTAGCAGTGGTGCCGTGCCCCCGCTACAACCCGAAGGGGCGCAGGTCAAGCCAGTAAAGAAGGAGCCTGAAAAAAATGGCAAGGATGACGGTTTTAGGAATCTATATTTAATTCGTGAGGCCACAGGCCTTGAAAAGACCGTGGCAAAAATGTGTGCGCAAGCTAGAAGTACCGCCACGCCTTTTTTGCACAAAAACGACTTGATGCGTCCTGTCTTGCAGCAGATCGCCTCGCGCGAGGCGGTACAGAAAACCATTGAACTGGTCAAAGACATAGATCCACAAGTCTTCACTCGTAAATTACTGAAAGAAACAGTGGACTTGGAGCCGTATGTTATACTCGTAACTTCGTATGCAAACTATGGGACTTGTTGGGAAGCATTTGATCGCTTGGAACGCACGCAGAGTCGCGGGCGGATTGTCATCCCACTGTATGCGCCTAATACCCAGCGCGCGGTACTGACAGCCCTGGCCAATTATCGCTGGGAGACGGCCAAACTGGCAGCCGGAGGCTACTGGTTGGAAAAAGGCTTAACGGGAGGATTTTATGACTTATACCGCAAGCTTAACTTTCCAGGTAAAAATGAGCAACAAGCTTTCGTGGCTGCATATTGCCAGTGGATACAGGAGGAGTCGCGCGGACAGATGCGTTTTCATCCGGAGTTGCGGCAATTTTTTTGGCGTGAAATCCCTTTTGAGCAAAAACGAGCTGAACTTTTGGCCAAATATTTTGCCCAGTTTCGCGACTTAGCCAAAGAGTAGTCTCCTCGCCATTCCCAATTATTGGGCGGATCCGCGGAAACTTTGAGCGAAATCGTTCAGTCGTAGAGCCTTCTGGCAATGTTTTCTAGCTTGGGGTTCCGCCGAAGCTGCGGTTGACAGGTGCGATGGAATTTATTGAGTTTACCCTGATTGATTACCCTGATGCCTTGGCTTGCAGCCTTTATTTACGGGGCTGCCCGTTGCGTTGTCCCCATTGTCACAGTTGGGTCTTGCAAGAGTATTGTCCCGTGGACTGGGCCTTTTTTGAGCGGGAAGTGCTAGCGAAAATCCGCGCTCATCAAGGCATGCTAGAGGCTTTTGTCCTCAGTGGCGGGGAGCCGAGCAGCCTGGATGCTGCGACGCTGCAACGGATTTTGGGTGGCCTGCGCAACGATTTCCCGGATATGAAATTAGGAATGCATAGCGCGGGTTATAATCCGGACATGATTTTGCAGCAGTTTGATGAACGTCGTCTGGATTGGTTGGGCCTGGATCTCAAGGCCCCGCTTTTGAGCGCTGATAACGATGGTCCTTACCTACAGGCCGTGGGGGCAAGCCGTGGTCGCAATGTACAATTGCCGAAAAAAGTAAAATCTCTGCTGTGGCAGCTTCAGAACCTGTTCGGTGCTGAAACACGGGGATCAGTCCGGCGTAGCGCGGAGATCCGTCTGACCTTGGCGCCTGAAGTCTGGAGCTTGACGGACCTGGAAGCTGAACTACGGGCTCTCCGGGCAGCGGGCTTTATGCCGAGTCAGGGCTTTCAGATCGCTTTGCAAAAAGTACAGCCGACTGAGCGTTATCCGCAGCTTGAGACGAGGACAGAAGCTGCGGCCTGGAGCTCAGCTAGCTCTGCCTTTTTTCAAGCTGCGTTTCTGCAACGCTTGCACTCCATTGTGCCTGAACTAATTTTACGTCAGTGAATTGCAAGCAGAGACAGCCCCCAGCCCCGACAAGTTGCCGGTTAGAGAGCCAGAATCAATCGTACAGATGGCAAGCGACCTGGTGGCCACCTTCCACCTCGCGCAGCTGAGGCTTCTGCTCCTGGCACTTCGCCATACGTTGCGGGCAACGATGAAAAAACGGGCAGCCCAAATCCGCAGACAACAGCTCGGCCTCGCCGCGCACCTTGCGGTGGTCGCTCCATCGAGCTTTTGCCGGATCTGGCACCAGCACAGCCGACAACAACATTTGCGTATAAGGGTGCAAAGGCCGCACACGCAAAACAGCAGAGTCGGCAACTTCCATCATTGATCCCAGATACATCACGCCGATGCGGTCACAGATGTATTCTACAACCGTCAAATCGTGGGCAATGAATAAGTAAGTCAAACCCAAAGCCTCCTGCAAGTGGCGCAGTAGATTCAGTATCTGGGCCTGAACGCTGACGTCCAGAGCGCTGATCGGCTCATCGCAAATTACCAGCTTCGGGAAACTGGCGATGGCCCTTGCAATGCCAATGCGTTGCCGCTGTCCACCCGAAAACTCGTGCGGGAAACGTTTTTTCATGGAATCGCGCAGTCCCACCTTTTGCAGTAAGTCTGCGACGCGCGCGCCGATTTCCTGCTTGCTGATGTCAAGTACTCGATTGTTGCGCAGAATCTGCAGCGGCTCCGCAATAATAGACTGCACAGTCATGCGAGAACTTAACGAGGCATAAGGGTCTTGAAAGATCATCTGGATATCGCGGCGCAGTGCGAGTATTTCCTTATTTTTAGCGCTCGCAATATCCGTCGTACCAAAAATGATGTGCCCGGCAGTCGGTTTGTTTAAAAGGACAACTGTCCGCGCGGTGGTACTTTTACCGCAACCAGACTCTCCGACCAGTCCGAAAGTACTGCCTTTCGGCACCGAAAAACTAATGCCATCGACCGCTTTGACACAGTCTCTGGATTTTCCCCACGGGATGGGCCCACCGGTCGGGAAATGGACTTTTAAATCCTTGATTTGCAAGAGAATATCTTCTGCCATATCAACGTTCCTCAACTTCCCAGCCCTCCTGCAAGCGCCAGCAAGCGGCGCGGTGCAGAGTTTGCGGCGGGAGAGTTGCGCCGGCGGCCATATGGGTTTCTGAAATGCGAGTTTCTGACATATGAGTTTCGGACATGCGGGCCGCCGCCACGGGCTGCAATTGCGGCCGGGCACTGCGGCATTTAGCTCGCGTATATTTACAGCGCGGGAAAAACAGGCAAGCTTCGGGCATGTCAATCAGAATGGGGGGCTGCCCTTCAATTATCCGCAGGTCTCCCTCCTGGCGTTCATACAACTGCACCACCGAGTCCAGAAGGCCTTGGGTATACGGGTGGCTCGGACTCGCAAATAAACTTTCGACAGGGGCGGTCTCGATAATTCGGCCGGCATACATTACGGCCACGCGGTCGCATATATTGGCGATCACGCTCAAGTCGTGCGTAATGAAGATCACGCTAGTGCCAAAACGTTCCGCCAGGTCTTTCAGAACATCCAGAAACTGCACCTGGACACTGACGTCCAGGGCCGTAGTCGGCTCATCGGCGATTATCACATCCGGCTCGCAGGCGAGGGCCATCGCAATCATCACGCGCTGCCGCATACCCCCAGAAAATTCGTGCGGAAAACTGTTCATGCGTCGCTCGGCATTTCGGATGCCCACCGCTTGCAGGAGCTCCAGGCAGCGCTGACGCTCCTCGTGCCGTTTCATCTTCTTGTGTACCCGCATGGTTTCGGTGATCTGGTCCGCAATCCGCATGTAGGGGTTGAGCGAAGTCATCGGATCCTGAAAAATCATCGAAATCTTGTTGCCCCGCACTTGTTGCAGTTGCCTGTCTGTTATTTGCAGCAGATCTTGGCCGCGGAACAGCACGCGCCCCCGGCTGCGCGCCGAATGCTTTGGCAACAAGCGCAACAAAGACATTACGGTCACCGACTTGCCACAGCCAGATTCGCCCACCAGGCCCAGAACCTCGCCCTGGCGCAGTGAGAAGCTGACTTCATTGACGGCATTAATCACGCCGTCCTTGGTAGAGAATTCGGTAGACAAATTATCCACTTGCAAAATCACGTCTTTCATATCGCTTCCCCCGCTCTGGCACAGAGCGCTCGACGGCCCCTGTCCCAGATGAGTCTGATTACCTTTAATTTTTAACTTTGCCTTTGGGATCAAAGGCGTCGCGCAAACCGTCGCCCAAAAAGTTCATGGCAAACAGAAAGACAATCATGGCGAGCGAAGGCACGAACAGCTGCCAAGAATAGGTTTCAAGCGCGGGAACGGCCACTCCGATCAGAGAGCCCCAGGAAGCCAGCGGCGCCGAAACCCCCAGGCCCAGGAAAGAGAGAAAAGCCTCGGCCATGATGAAAGCCGGGATGCGCAAAGTGGTGAACACGATGATGACACCTAAAGTATTCGGTATCATATGTTTAATGATGATGCGGGCGGTGCTGGCACCCATGGTGCGCGCCGCCTCGACAAACTCGGCATGTTTAAGCGAAAGTATCTGTCCCCGCACCACGCGCGCCACGGTCAGCCAGCTAATCAGGGCCAGGGCGATGTAGAGGTTCAATATACTTTTGCCCAGGACGGCCATCAGCACGACGACCAGCAGCATATACGGCAGGCCATAGAGCACGTCGACAAAACGCATCAACATGTAATCAATGCGGCCGCCATAAAAACCCGCGACCGCACCGACCACGATGCCGATCAGCACTGCGGTCAAGGCGCCGATCAGGCCAATGCTGATCGAGATGCGGCCGCCATAAATAGTTCGGCTCAAGACGTCGCGACCCAGTGCATCGGTACCGAGCCAGTAATGACGCAAATGGGGATTGAGCATTTCGCCATTAATTTCCATGCGATCATGCTCTATTTTGTACTCAATGGCGGCCAGTTTCTTTTGCTCTGCGTCATTCAGATCGCGCTCCTGGCGTGCGGCAAGACGCTGTGCCAGTTTGAGCTCGCGCTCATACCACAGCTGCCCGGCCGTCTTGGTCAAAGAAGGAGGCAGATTCTTGTGATCCAATATCTGGAATTTGTACGAATAAATCGGCAACCAATTGGCACTGAAGGAGACCAGCACATACAGCAGCAAGACGAGCAGGGCCATCATGGCCATCCTGTTTTTGCGCAGGCGGCGCAGCGCATCGCGCGTCAGGCTGATGCTCTTTTCGCTGTTGAAGTCAGCATTCGCGCTCAGGGACTCGGCCGCGCCAGGCTCCTCACGTCGCGGCTCAATCTGCAAGCTACTGTGCACAGGACTATCGTGTTTGGTGTTCATCGCGCAATCCTTCCTGAGGTTTTCCTTAGACTTCTTGGAGCGTCCTTGACGTTTCCTGGGCTCTAGCGCCTCTTGCCCACACGCGGATCAATATAGGCGTAAAGTATGTCTACGACAAAATTAGAGAGAATCAGAAGAGAAGAGTAAACCAGCACCAGGCCCATGATCATGGTGTAGTCGCGGTTAAATGAAGACTGCACAAAGAGCTTTCCTAGGCCCGGAATGCGGAAGATGGTTTCGACCACCACACTGCCGGTAACAATGCCGGCGAAAGCCGGCCCAAGATAACTGATCACCGGCGTGATTGAAGCACGCAAGACGTGGCGCAAGACAATTCGCGTCGTACTCAGCCCCTTGGCGTAGGCCGTGCGGATAAAATCGCTCTGCAAAGTTTCCAAAACGCTGGCGCGCATCAGGCGCGCGATATTCGCCACGACCGGGAAACCCAGGGCAATCACCGGCATGATCATGTTCAGCCAGCTGCCGTTGCGCCCGTGAATCCAGCCGGAAGTCGGCAGCCACTGCAGCTTCATGGCAAAAATATACATCAAAACGGGCCCCACCACGAAGATTGGAACCGATATCCCCACGGTCGCCCCCGCCATGACCAGGTAATCCAGCCAGGAGTTTTGCCGGAGCGCGGCACAGACACCCGAACTTAGGCCGATAATCACGGCATAAATCAGGGTCACCACGCCCAGGAACATGGAAACCGGCAAATTGGCCTGAATAAAGTACAAGATATCCCGATCCAGGTAATTCATGGAAAAGCCCAGGTCTCCGCGGGCAAAGTTGCCGATGTACTTCAGGTATTGGATGAGCAGGGGCTGGTCCAGACCGTATTGGCGCTCCAGATTGCGCACCACTTCTTCGGGCAAGTTGCGTTCGGCCAGAAACGGGCCGCCCGGCGCCAGGCGTATAAAGAAAAAACTGACGGTGAGAATGACCCACAAGGTGATTGCCATACCCAGGATGCGGCGCAGCAAAAATAAGCCCATACTCACTCCAAGTCCTTAAAGGCAAAACGGGCCCCGCGGGGCGTCATCCAACGCGGCGTCCAGCGGGGGCCCGACCACGCCGTTTTACTGTTTGAGGCGCAGGCCTTCATACGAATGCATGTCCAATGTATTGGTGTACCAGCCTTGCCATTTGTTTGAGTCAAACTGTTGTACCCGGACATAAAAGTACAGGGGAGCGATGACGACATCCTGATTAATCAGCAAGTCCTCGGCCTGGCGCAAGCTGGCCATGCGCTCCGCCCCCTGCTGACGCGCGGCGGCGGCGATTAACTCGTCGTACTGCGGGTTGCTATAGCCAGGGTCGTTCATGGCGCCGCCGCTCGCAAACATGTCCAGAAAAGTATTGGGGTCGAGGTAGTCGCCAATCCAACCCGCCCAGGTGACATCATATTCCTTGTTGCGGCGGGAAGCCAAAAAGGTCTTCCACTCCTGGTTGGCCAATTCGACCTGGATGCCCAAGACCTCACCCCAGCGCTGCTGGATAAATTCGGCAATCTTTTTATGGCTTTCACTGGTATTGTACAGAATCGTCATCGGCGGGAAACCTTCACCGTCGGGATAACCGGCCTCCGCGAGCAACTGCCGGGCCCGCTCGGCATCTTCTTCAACTCTATCAATGGGGGTATAGCCATCCATCGGCGGCACGATACCGTAGGCCGGCGTCTGCCCCTGGGCTACCAATTTATTGGCGACGTCTTCGCGGCCGATGCTCAAGGCCAGGGCCCTGCGCACGCGCACATCGTCGTACGGAGCGCGGGTCTGATTGAACTGATAGTAATAAGTAGCTAGATACTGCGAAACGTAAAAATCCTCGCGTCCGAGCCAGCTTTCGAATTGTTCAATCGGAACATATTGATTCCAGTCCAGCTCGCCGTTCTCGTACATGTTGGAGGCCGTATTATGGTCTTCAATCGGCAGGAACTCAATGCGATCAATGAACACATTGTCTTTGTTCCAGAAACTCTGATTCTTTTTTGCCACAATGATTTCTTGCGGCTTCCACTCGGTCAGCACAAAGGGGCCGTTGCCGACAAAGTTCTCCGGCTTCGTCCAGTCGTTGCCATACTTTTCAATCGCGTGCAACGGCACAACTCCAAAAGAGTAATGCGCCAGGGCGCCGATGACATAAGGCAAGTCTCCAACCGTTTCAAACCGAAAGGTGTAGTCGTCCACGGCCTCAATCGCCACGGCTTCCGGACCTGCCGCGCCGCTGTTGTAGTCTGCGGCCCCCTGGATGAACATGGCGGGAAACCAGGCATACGGCGAAGCGGTTTCGGGATCCAAGCCCCGCAACCAGGAATCGCGCACGGTCTGGGCCGTAATCTTCACTCCATCGCTCCAGACAAGATCCGGGCGCAGCTGCATGGTATACACGGCACCGTCATTGCTCCAGGACTCGGCAATTCCAGGGACCTCGCGCCCGGTTTGCGGGTCGTAGGTGATCAGGCTCTGAAAAAGTGCCTGATAAATGCGGGATTCAGGCACACCTGAATATTTATGGGGGTCCAAGGACTGTGGTTCGGTGCCGTTATTCATCACAAATACCACTTCGTCTTGGCCGGCGTTCTGACCCACCTGAGCCTCTTGATCTCCTTGGACTTCTTTGGTCCGGCCACAGGCTAGCGCCAGCAGCGCGGCCAAAGAAGCGGCGAGTAATAAATAAAACTTTTTCATATTCATCCTTCCTCCGAATATAATAATCTCAATGTCCCGCATTCCCAAAAGGACTCCCGTCCGCCGCAGCACATGAATAAAAAATGAAGGCTCAATTTACTAATATTAAAATTTTTTTGCAAGTTATATTTCATGATCCTCATTCTTTGTGCGCGCGACCCACAGAAGTTCGGCCAGTCTTGTGCCAGACTTCTGGATCGGGCGGGCAAAAATCATCCCAGCTAAAATCTACTTAAACGTAAAAAATAACTCCGTATTCAGCAGACTAGGGCTCCAGCGGCTAGAGGCAAAACACAAAATATGCCTGCGGCAGGTTTCTCCATTCTCTCAATCCCAGTATAGTAGTGTGTCATATGGCACGGGGTGTGGCCTAGCGGCTAAGGCGCCTGCTTCGGGTGCAGGAGATCGGCGGTTCAAGTCCGCCCACCCCGAAATATGTACTGTCTGCAAACAGGCAGTACATATTTTTCTGTACAAACGCACTCAGGCGCATGGCCCCGCAAAACTGACATATCAGACTCAACACCCGCCTTGCAAGCATCAACAGTCGGACTTAGACCTTGGGCAGCGCGAATACAAAACTATACATCCTCAAATAATCCAGACTTATCTACAGCAAGGTAGCAAGCAATTCAAAAAAAACCCCTGCATATTGAAACAGGGGCCTCAGTCTCGCAATAAATCTCGGGGCTACCCGTTGTCTTTCTCGTCTTTCTCGTCTTTTTCGTCTTTTTCAGGCTCAATGACAGGAGACCCACCTTGAATACCTTCAGGGCCTTCAGACCCTCCAACAACTTCAAGACTTTGGGTCTCGGTGCCTTCAACGTTCGTGGCTGCGGGCGGGACGTGAATATTCCCTTCTGATCTACGCCGACTTTTCTTGCGAGGCTGCGGTTCTTCCAGGCCGTGGCCAACAAGCTCAAGCAATGCCATCTCGGCAGCGTCGTGACGACGCAGACCCGTCTTGATAACACGTGTATAACCACCGGCACGCGTTTTAAACTCCGTGGCGATCTGTGTGAACAACTTATTGACAATGTCCTTGTCATGAATCAGCTTCGCCACTTCACGGCGATTGTGCACCGAATCAGTTTTGGCGCGAGTGATCAACTTTTCTACCGTGCGGCGGACAGCCCGCGCCTTGGGCAGAGTAGTTTTTACACGACCATGACGAAATACTGAAATGGCCATATTGCGGTGAATCGCCTTGCGATGAGAAGCCTTCACCCCAAGGCGATTAATACCATTACGCTTATTCATACCTAACTATTTTCCTTATGGATCTCGTCCACTTTGATTGATTTCAAAATCGTGTTAAAATCAGCCATACCAAAACCCAAGCCCCAAGAGGCCAACTTGTCGCGGATCTCCTGCAGAGACTTCTTGCCAAAATTGCGGGTTTTTGCAATGTCGTCTTCAGTCCAGGCAATCAGTTCGCCGACGGTATGGATTTGGGCGCTGCGCAGACAGTTACTGGAACGAACCGAAAGCTCAAGCTCATCCACGGTTTTCTCCAGCAGCTTCCTGAGCTTCAATTCATCTTCACTGACTTCCTCTTCGGCAACGATTAAACTCTCATTAAAATTAATAAAAGCTGTGTACTGCTCTTTTGCCAATTTGGCCGCCTCGGCAACGGCATCTGCCGGGTTCAGGGTCCCGTTGGTTTCAACTTCCAAGATCAGCTTGTCATAGTCAGAACGCTGTCCGACTCGTGTCGGCTCAACCCGAAACCGGACCCAGTCAATCGGACTAAAATTACAGTCCAAAGTAATTGTGCCGATCACCTCGACAAAACGCTGATTTTCTTCGGCGCTTCGGTAACCGCGCCCAAAAGAAATCTGGGCCTCAATCTCCAGACTCGTATCGGGCATAAACGTAGCCAGATGGTGCTCTTTATTGTGAACACGCACTCCCGATTCAACCTCAAAGCCAGCCCCAGTCAATTCACCTGCTCCCTGGACTTTGACCAGTATAGTGCGCGATTCTTCGGGATCATCGGCGAGTAGAGAGATGTTCAACTTCTTCAAGTTTGAGATAAAAGTTAGGGTATCTTCGACCATACCTGGAATCACATCGAATTCGCTGGAAATAATTTTTACCACTCCCTCTGCGTCGTGATGCGTCACGCGAATGGCAGAGACGGCGTAACCTTGAATGGAAGAAAGCAGAATTCTGCGCAAGCTATTGCCAATTGTCGAGCCATAGCCATGCTCAAATGGATAGGCAATGAAACGACCGTAATTCCCACGCTCTTCTTCAGCCTCAAAATACACCTCTTTAGGGCGCTTCAAACCACGCAGTAAGTTTGCTCTCGCCATATTTTCCTCCGTTATCTTCTTTGTTTGGCCTTCCCAGTCTAAATTAGACTCGACGACTCTTGCGGGGGCGACAACCGTTGTGAGGAATGGGCGTGATATCGCGAATGCTCTGAACGTTAAAGCCAACATTACCCAAGGAGCGAATTGCCGCTTCACGACCAATACCTGGCCCTTTGACAAAGACATGGACATCGGCAAGGCCGACTTCTTTTGCCTTGTTACCAGCCGTTTCTGCCGTCAGCTGAGCCGCGAATGGAGTGGACTTTTTGCCACCCTTGAAACCTAGCATTCCGGCACTGGCATCCGAAATAGCGTTGCCATGCAAGTCTGTGATTGTAATTATAATGTTGTTAAACGTAGCCTGAATATATACTTTACCCTCGTGGATGCTGCGCTTTTCTTTCTTCTTTGCTTTAGCCAAGGCAATTTCCTCCTAATTTTCAACTAGCCTACTTCTTTTTGTTGGCAACTGTCTTAGCCTTGCCCTTGCGGGTACGGGCATTGGTCTTTGTACGTTGTCCACGCGCAGGCAAGCCTAAGCGATGGCGGAGCCCCCGGTAACAACCGATGTCGCGCAAACGCTTAATATTCAAAGCAACTTCTGAGCGCCGAGTACCTTCAACCTTATACTCATGGTCAATCAACTTGCGCAAATCGTTGACTTCCTCTCCACTCAGATCATTGATCTTTGTTTCAGGCTTCAATTGCAGCCTCTCACATATCTCGCGAGCTGTGGAGCGCCCAATTCCATAAATTGCAGTCAAGGCGATTTCTGCGTGTTTGTTTGGCAAATCGACACCGGATATACGCGCCATTATATACTCCTATTAACCTTTCTGCCTTTGCTTATGCTTTGGGTTTGAGTGGCAGATTACTCGCAAAACGCCAAAACGACGAATTACCTTACAATGTTCACAGATCGGCTTCACACTCGCACGAACCTTCATGGGTTACTCCTATGCTCATCAAAGACCTTGTAATCCTAGGAGGACCGCAACCCCGAAAGGATAGCGGGAATTCCTTCGATAACAAAACAAGGACTCTATAGCTTTCAAATTTTTCTATAAATTTCTAGATCGTATGCGACCTTTTTTCAAAAGTCCTTCGTGATTATGCATCTTGAGATGTCCTTCAATTTGACTCATCGTATCCAAGTTGACACCGACCATTATCAATAGCGACGTGCCACCCATGAGATAGGCTACCTGCAACGGGAAGTGAAAGAATGCCAACATTACTGTTGGCACAACCGCCACAAAGGCCAAGAAAATGGCACCCGGCAGTACTACGCGGTTCAAGACACGGCTCAGGTAAGACTCCAGATGCTCAGTGCGGACTCCCGGAATGGAACCGTTGTTTTCACGAATCTGGCGAGCAATTTCTATTGGGTTCATGGTCACTTGAGTATAAAAATAGGCAAAAAACACAATCAACAATACATAAATTAAAGTATTCGCAAAGCTGCCCGGCGCCATGGCAATCGCGGCACCTTGCAGCCAATTCACCTTTTGGGCCAGAGTGCCCAGCACAAATGCCAAGAATTGTAAGACAGCCTGACCAAAAATTACAGGGATTACACCCGAAGGGTTCAACTTTAATGGGATATAAGTACTTTGCCCCTGATACATGCGCTGCCCGACCACACGGTTGGCGTAACGCACGGGTATACGGCGCTGCGCCTGCTGCTCATAAATGATCAGCACAACCATCAATATAAAAATGCCCATAGCCAAGAGACCAAAAATAGGGTTTATCTGGTCGGGCATCTGCTGCTGCAAAATACCTACAGCTTCAGGCAGGCGGACAACAATACCAGTAAAGATAATCAAAGAAGCGCCATTGCCAATGCCCTGGGCGGTAATCTGCTCACCGAGCCACATAATAATAAGGGTGCCAGTCGTGACGGTAACAATCGAAATTAACAGAAAAGCCACGGGAGTCAATGTAGGATAAATCAACCCTGAAGTGTCCCCTTTGAGTTGGGGTAAAAAGGCGGCCTGCAGTACGGCTAGGGCCAGTGTACCATAACGCGTATAACGCTTGACTAAATTCCGGCCGCCGTCTTGCTCCGCCAAACGCTTCAATGCCGGCACGGCAATCATTAGCAACTGCATGATGATAGACATCGAGATATAAGGCATTATACCTAACATAAAAATTGAATAATTATTGAATGCCCCACCGGAGAAGAAATCAAAATAATCCGAGAGGGAGAAACCACCGCCGCCAGAAGTAGCCAATTGATTTTGCAAGGCGATAATATTAATCCCAGGTATTGGTATAAAAGTCCCGATGCGGTAACAGATCAAAACTACAATCGTAAATATGATCTTCTTACGCAGATCGGCAATCCGAAAAATATCGCCTATAGAGCTCGCCATATCTAGCTACTTCCTTGATTTTAATTTTACGGGCCTAGGCATCCGCCGAGGCAGAAGCCAATACGGTAACTTTACCGCCCAACTCTTCAATGCGAACCTTAGCGGCAGCAGAGATTTGGGGAATTTCCACAAGCAGACTTTTACGACTGAACTCACCGCGATTTAGAATCTTGACATCCGTCTCACTTTTTTTAATCAGACCCTTGACCCGCAGTGTTTCCAGGTTTACCGCCTCAGAATCCCCAAAAAAGGCCTCAATACGATCCAAATTAACGACGACCCAATCCCGCTTAAAAGGATGATTGGAAAAGCCGCGGACGGCAAGGCGGCGGTACAAAGGCAACTGACCACCTTCAAAACCCATGCGAACACCGCCACCAGAACGAGCTTTTTGCCCCTTGTGGCCTTTACCGGAAGTCTTGCCCAGACCAGAACCCGTACCGCGACCAACAATTCTGCGCTTTGTTTTTGAACCAGTAGCGGGTTTCAATTCATAAACAGACATATTTTTTTCTCCAAAACATCAAGTTGCCAATGCAACTTGCTTAAAGCAGGGCGTCACACACCCCAAACAGAGGCGAAAACTTTGCAATTACAACTCTTTGACATCCACCAAGTGACGGACAACACGAATCATGCCTTCAATGTCAGCCGTTGCCTCAAAACTAACCGTCGAATTGATTTTGCCTAAGTTTAACGCTTTCACGGTCTTACGTACAACCGGACGCTGACCAATGGTGCTGCGCCGCAGACTAATTTGAATCTGTGCCATAATCCTTGCCTTTACTGCCTAGCCCCAAATTTCCCGCAATTCCTTGCCGCGAGCACTCGCACGGGCAGAGGCGGGAACCAGGCGACCGAGACCTTCCAGAGCGGCCAAAATCATATTGAGGGAATTATTCGACCCCAAAGATTTTGCCAAAACGTCTTTGATTCCCGCAGCTTCAAGGACAGCCCGAACTGAACCGCCGGCGATGACGCCGGTGCCGGGTGCCGCAGGTTTAATCAAGATAACACTTTTTTTGTAATTACCTTTAACTTCATAAGGCGTACTGTGCTTGCTCGACAAAGGCACCTTAATCATATTCCGCTTAGCGCGCTCGGTACTTTTGCGAATGGCTTCCGATACATCGTTGGCCTTGCCCAGGCCGTAACCGACACGACCACTGCCATCACCCACAACCATCAAAGCGGAGAAAGACATCTTGCGGCCACCCTTGACTGCTTTAGCAATGCGTTTTACCTCTATCAAAGTCTCAATCAAGCCACTTTTTTCATTGTCTTGAAAGTCTGACATATAATTTCCTCCTATACCTCAATCCCACCTTCACGCACATTGTCGACAATTGCCTTGACAACACCGTGAAACTTATAGCCGTTGCGGTCGAAGACCACGGCAGAAATCTGCACTTTTTTCAGTTCATCAGCCATTAGCTTGCCCAGGGCCACACCGCCTTCAACGTTGGGACGTACATCTAACTTTAAAGTTGATGCTGCGGCGAGAGTGCGACCTTCTGCATCGTTTACAGCCTGAAGGTACAAGTATTTATAACTTTTAAACACAGTCAGGCGAGGACGCACCGCCGTCCCATAAATTTTTTTGCGGGCCCTACCCTTGCGCCGATTGCGTTGACGGATTTTATCCGATAAATGGCTCATTTCTACTTCCTATCTATTTTTTACCAGACTTACCAGCTTTTCTGCGAATCGTTTCATCCGCATACTTAACACCCTTGCCTTTATAAGGTTCCGGCGGCCTCAAGCCACGGATTTCACTGGCAACCTTACCGACTGCAGCCTTATCAATGCCAGAAACCACAACCCTGGTATTCCCTTCGACGGCCAACAGCACCCCCTCAGGCGCTACATACTCAATCTGCGTCGAATACCCAAGCGAGAATAACAAGTTGCCATCTGTCAACTGTTCAGCACGATAACCTACGCCATTAATTTCCAGAACCTTTTGAAATCCCCTGGAAACGCCAGTGACCATGTTTGCCAGTAGGCGCGCGTACAAGCCATGCAGCGATTTTGCCACTTTACCCTCGCTGGCGCGCTTTACTCGAACTTCTTCCCTGTCAACCTCAAAGGAAACTTCCGGGCGAAACTCCTGACGAAGCTCTCCCTTTACCCCCTTGACAACCAATACGTTGTCATCCACTGTGACGCTGACACCGGCTGGCAGCGCGACAGGCTGATTACCCACTCTCGACATTTGCTGTTACCACCTACCTCTAAATTTACCTACCATATTTTGCAGAGTGGCTCGCCGCCAACTCTGCTCATAGTGGCTTTCTTGCCCGTAATGATTCCCATTGAAGTAGACAAAATCAAAGTACCGTAGCCGTTGAGAACACGCGGCATATTGCGGTAACCAAAATACATGCGGCGACCCGGCCGGGAAACACGCTCAATCCCTTGGATAACAGACTTTTCGTTTTCGTCATATTTCAAAAAGATGCGGATCGTAAACTTACTGTTTTCATTAATTTTTTTGTAGTTTTTAATGTACCCTTCGCTCTTTAAGATGCGTACAATTTCCATTTTTACCTTAGAATTCTGAACGTCAACCTTCTCCAAGCCAGCCCGGCTGGCGTTGCGAATTTTGGTCAGCATGTCTGCTACTGGATCTGAAACACTCATTATCTCTGACTCTCCTTCAACTTAACAACTACCAACTGGATTTTGTAACACCAGGAAGCATACCTTTACTAGCCAGCCTGCGGAAACAAATACGACAAAGGCCAAATTTACGCATATAACCGCGAGAACGACCACAGCAACCACAGCGGTTCACTTGGCGCGTAGAGAACTTGGGCGCACGCTGAGCCTTTATAATCATAGATTTTTTAGCCATCGTTATGCTCCTTTACGGAAAGGCATGCCCATTTTCTCTAACAGAGCGTAGCCTTCTTCGTCTGACTTGGCGGTAGTTACAATGTTGATATTCATACCACGAATTGCTTCAATCTTGTCGTAGTCGATCTCTGGAAAAATAATCTGTTCATCAATACCCAGAGAAAAGTTGCCATTGCGGTCAAAACCTTTTGGAGAAATGCCGCGAAAGTCCTTAATCCGGGGCATCGCAACGTTTACCAGACGATCATAAAAATCATACATTCTGTCTCCACGCAATGTCACTTTAACACCCGTTGCCATGCCGGCCCGGACTTTAAACGCCGCCACAGATTTTTTAGCCAAGGTTTTTACGCCCATCTGTCCCGTAATCAAAGCCAGCTCTGATAGGGAATTGTCCAGCAACTTTTTGTTCTGAACGGCCTCCCCAATGCCAATGCTCACGACAATTTTTTCCAGAGCAGGTGCCTGCATTAACGATCTATAAGCAAACTGCCTGTGCAATTCAGGGAGCACTTTTCCTTTGTAAATCTTTTTCATTCTCACGTCAGCCATCGCTTATGCTCCTTAAAGTACCCTGCCACACTTGCGGCAAATGCGCTCCTTTTTACGGCCTTTTCCTTTGTAGCCCACACGAGTCGGGCCACAATTCGGACAAACTATCATCACGTTTGAAACTTCCATGAAGGCCTCTACTTCGACAATCTCGCCCTGTTCACCCTCGCGCTGAGGCTTTTTTGTCTTTTTGACAATATTAAACCCCTCAACCATCACACGGCGTCTTTCCCTGTCTATCTTGATAATGCGACCTTCACTTTTTGCGCCGCGATCCTTACCCGCAATTATGCGGACCAGATCTCCCTTTGCCAGCTTCATTTTGTGATTGACGGCATTGTTGGTATTCATTCTCATCCCTGCTACCTACCCTGTTAAAGCCTTAAAGCACTTCTGGTGCAAGCGAAATTACTTTCATAAAGCTGGCGTCACGAAGCTCGCGAGCAACCGGACCGAAAATACGCTTACCTACCGGGTTTAAATTGTTGTCTAAAATCACGCAGGCATTGTCATCAAAACGAATATAAGTGCCATCCGCACGGCGATATTCTTTGTGGACGCGAACAATGACCGCTCTCCGCACATCACCCTTTTTAACGCCTGCCTGAGGCAAAGCCTCTTTAACGGCTACGACAATGACGTCGCCAATACTGGCCCAGCGGCGCTTGGAACCACCTAGCACCTTAATGCACTCCACCCGCTTGGCCCCAGAGTTGTCGGCCACGTTAAGGCGAGAACTCATCTGAATCATAACTCTATCCTTTTTCTACAATATCCACTGGTTTATAATTCAACCAAGCGGGTCAACGGGCTCGCTCGATAATCTCGACCAAGTTCCAGCACTTTTCCTTACTGACGGGGCGACACTCAACAATGCGCACACGATCCCCCACATGAGCATCATTGGCTTCATCGTGAGCCTTATATTTTTTAGACCAAGCTACATACTTCTTATAAATTGGGTGTAACCGGCGAGTCGAAACCCGCACGACAATACTCTTTTCCATTTTATCGCTCACAACGGTGCCGACAAATGCCTTCTTATTTGCTTCCATCTCAATAATTCCCTATAAAAACCCGGCTACGCCGCTTCATGCTGGTGAATCTTGGTATTCAATCGTGCAATACTGCGGCGGATATTACGAATTTCCATCGGACTCTCCACGTGACCGATAACTTTGTCAAAGCGCAACTTGCGCTGGCGCTCAAGCAACTCTTTACGTTTGGCAATCATTTCTGCCAAAGAAAGGTCATCAAACTTTTCCTTCATACTACTCTTCCCTTTCACTCAATACTCAGGAATGCACCTTCTGCACGAAACGTGCGCGAACGGGCAATTTGCTGGCGGCCAATTCCATCGCGCGACGCGCGAGATCTGGCTGGACACCGGCGACCTCAAACAGCACCGTACCCCGTTGCACTGGAGCAATCCACATTTCAGGGTTACCCTTGCCACTACCCATGCGGACTTCGGCTGGCTTCTTCGTATATGGCACATCGGGGAAGACACGAATCCAGACTTTACCACCACGCTTCAAGTGCCGAGTCATGGCGATACGAGCCGCCTCAATCTGGCGCGCCGTCAGGTACTTCTGATCTTCAGACACCAAACCAAATTCGCCAAAAGCAATATGGTTACCACGGCTTGCATTTACACGCAGGCCACAAAAAGAACGCCTCTGCCTCTTTCGGTAAGCAAGCCGTTTCGGACTTAATAATGCCATGTCTACACTCCTCTATTCTAGGCTGGTTCCAACCCGAAACTACTCGGTCTCACTGGGGCGGCGGACCAGATTGCCCGCATCCTGCTTGGCATTACTTTTATAAATCTCACCCAAACACACCCAGACTTTGACACCAATTACACCGTAAGTCGTTTTGGCTTCAGCAAAACCGTAGTCAATATTGGCCCGCAAAGTGTGCAAAGGCACACGGCCTTCTTTTAGTTCGAGAACACGAGCCATCTCGGCCCCGCCCAAACGACCAGAAATTTTAATTTTAACACCCTGTACATTACCTTGCTTCATAACGCCTGCGACGGCCATTTTAAGCGCCCGACGAAAGGCCGTACGACCGCGCAGTTGACGAGCAATATTCAGAGCCACAATCTGGGCGCTGGATTCGGGTCGCTTGACTTCTTTAATCTTAATGTTGAGATTATCGCGAGTCAGCTTCTGCAGTTCCCTTTGTAGGCGCTCAATGTTGGCACCTTTGGAACCAATGATATAACCAGGGCGAGCCGTATGAATCAGCAGAGTAATGCGCTTCGGTTTGCGAATAATTTCAACGTCACTGATATCGGCCTGCTGCGCTTCCTGCTTGCCTAGCAGGGACCTGCGCAAGCGCAGGTCCTCATGCAACACGCGGGCGTAGTCTTTACCGCTGAGATACCAGCGCGATTTCCAGTCGTTGTTTACTCCCAAGCGGAAGCCGTATGGATGTACTTTCTGACCCATTATAATCCTTCTTCCTTTTGCCTATTTCGCATCTAAAACCACGGCAATATGTGCGTAGCGCTTCAGCTGCCGGTCTGCTCGGCCACGGCCGCGAGCCCAGATACGCTTTTGACGAGAACCTTCATTTACAAGCAATTCTTTGACAAACAGGCTTTCTTCGTCGATATTCTTGTTCAAGTCCATCGCATTAGACGCAGCCGAACGCAGCGTTTGCAACAAAAAGACAGCACCTTTATGCGGCAAGGTACCCAACAAAGCGGCGGCCTCTGTGTACGACTGATGGCGAATCAGATTGGCAACGGGACGAACCTTTGAAGGCGAAATAGGCAAGTGCTTTGCAATGGCTTTGTAGCCCGTAGTTGATGTCATCTATCCTGCTCCCCCAACTCTATTTTCGACCTTTTTTATCTGAACCCGCATGGCCACGGAACGAACGTGTCGGAGCGAATTCCCCCAGCTTATGACCAACCAAATTCTCAGTTACCAACACAGGGATAAAGGCTTTACCGTTATAAACTTGAATCGTTGCGCCAACCATTTCCGGTATAATCGTGGAAGCGCGCGAGTACGTCTTGATGGGACGCTTACCGCCAAAGTCAGCCTGGGCCGCCATCACACGCTTGAAAAGCTTGCCCTCAATAAATGGGCCCTTTTTAATTGATCTAGCCATACATACGACTCCTACCGTGCTACTACTTGCGCTTATTCTTATGCTTTCGGCGCTGAACAATAAAGCGGCTAGAAGTCTTGCTGCGAGAGCGAGTCTTCTTGCCTTTCGTCTGAACTCCCCAGGGGGTCTGTGGATGACGTCCCTTGGTCCGCCCCTGACCACCTCCATGCGGATGGTCCACGGGGTTCATGGCGACGCCGCGAACTTTAGGACGGCGACCAAGCCAACGTGAACGCCCAGCCTTACCGATACTGATATTCATGTGGTCCGCGTTGCCCAAGACCCCAATAGTGGCTCGACAACCCTTGTGCACCATACGAATTTCGCCCGAAGGAAGCTTTAAGGAAAAATAATCACGGTCACGCGCAGTAATCATCGCCGATGAACCAGCTGTGCGTGCCAACTGGGCCCCGCGTCCAGCTGTCAACTCCACGCCATGCACCACACGCCCGACAGGGATATCCGCCAGGGGCAGCGTATTGCCCACCGCGATCTCAGCTCCCGGCCCACTCACGACTTCTGCCCCGACCTCCAGCCCTTGCGGACAAAGGATGTAACGACGTTCGCCATCCCGATAAACCAACAACGCAATATGCGCTGTGCGGTTGGGATCGTATTCAATGGACTCGACGCGAGCGGGGACGCCTAATTTATCACGTTTAAAGTCAATAGTGCGATATAGGCGCTTGTGCCCACCACCGCGACGCCGCACACTGATACGCCCCGAACTACCTCGACCAGCATTACTTTTTTTACCCCTCGTCAATTTCTTGTGGGGGCGCTGCTTTGATAAATCCGAATAATCGACAGTCTGCAAGTGACGCAGACTCGGAGTCGTAGGTTTATACTTCTTCAATGCCATCCTAACACCTCAAACCCATTATGCCTCATCAATACCCAGGCTTTCGAGAGCTTCGATAGATTGCCCTTTCGGCAACGTTACGACAGCTTTTTTCCAGGGCGCACTCTTGCCGTAACCGCGCTTAAAGCTATTTTTCGAAACAGGCAAATTGCGCTTTCTCTTACTCTTCACGCTCACAATATTACAAGCCAAGGGCTCCACCTTAAACAAAGTCTTCACGACATACATTATTTGCAGCTTGTTCGCGCGAACATCCACCTGAAAACTGTATTTCTTGTAACCAGAGACACCCGCCTGTAATACATTAGACTTTTCTGTCAACAGCGGACGAATTAAAACGTTCTCGACTTCCATCCCTTATACCGCCTCTCCCACCTTATCTCGATAGAAACTATTCAAACCCTTGACGGCAGACTCAGCGAATAGAATCTTTTTAGCATAAAAAAAATCATGCACTTCCAGGCGCCAGTAATCCAACACAGTTAAATTAGCTATATTCCTAGCAGCGCGACGAATCAGGGCATTATCTTCATAATTATCACCCAGAACAACAACGATCCGATCTTTTTTTACCGCGGCAAAGCACGCCAGTTTGGCCACCAGATCACGGGTCTTTCCCGACTCAATTTGAAAATCCTCTATAAATTTCACAATTTCATCATTAACGGCACGCAGCGAAAGCAGACTTTTGTATGCATTGCGTTTCATTTTTTTCGGCATGTCCTGACGATAGCTGCGCGGATGTGGACCAAAAACCACACCGCCGCCCTTCCAAATTGGCGAACGCTTGTGGCCAGCTCGAGCACGCCCCGTGCCTTTCTGACGCCAAGGCTTGGCCGTAGAACCCCGTACCTGACTGCGAAGGCGAGTAGCGGCAGTTCCCTGACGCTTATTAGCCAACTCCATCGTTAACAACTGATGAATCAGACCTTCATTGACTTCGACAGCAAAGACTTCATCAGCCAGCTGGATCAAACCCTTTTCCTCGCCATCTATGGAATATAGCTTCTTTTCCATTCATAAACCCTTGCTAGATGCAACAAGCAAAATGCACCTTCTCGATTTTCACTTTAATCTGCGACATACCAAAATCTATTTACGATTTTTTCTTGGCCTTCTGCACAATTACGCGCGCACCGCGCGGCCCAGGAACCGCGCCGCGGACAACCAGTAAATTCTTGTCCGCCTCAATGCGCAAAACTTCCAGATTTTGCACAGTCGCACGCCGGCCACCCATGCGACCAGACATTTTCTGCCCCTTAAAAGTACGAGAAGGCCACGCCGCCTGGCCCGTAGAACCCAGATCTCGATGGAATTTAGAGCCATGAGTCCGGTGCCCCCCCCCGAACCCGTGACGCTTCATGCCACCCTGAAAACCCTTGCCTTTAGACGTGGCGGCGACATCAACATAACGTGTTCCAGCCAGTAGTTCCAAACCGAGCTCCTGACCGACCTCACACTCGACACGAAAGTCACGAACTTCCCGCAAGTGCGCCTTGGGAGTGACACCCTCTGGATACTGACCTAAATCTGCCTTAGTCAAACGCTGCGGCAACTGAGGCGCACAGCCCAGCAAAACCGCCTGGTAACCATTCTTCTGCAAGGTCCGCTTTGCCACAACAAGATTTTTCTCTACTTCAATAACCGTCACCGGCACCACAGACCCATCTTCGTCAAAGATCTGCGTCATTCCATGCTTTTTACCAATCAGCGCAATCATTAATATCTCACTCCAAATCCGGCAACTTCACTTAAATTAGCGAATCTCTACATCCACCCCGGCAGGGAGTTCGACACGTTGCAAAGCATCCATAGCCGTACCAGAAGGATTAATAATATCAAGTAACCTTTTATGAGTACGCATTTCGAACTGCTCACGCGACTTTTTATTCACAAAGGTCGACTTGTTTACAGTGAACTTTTGAATTCTAGTCGGGAGAGGGATGGGCCCTGCCACTTTAACATTATACTGGGCCAAGGCATCAATAATTGAACTCACACTTTGCTCAATCAACCGCACATCAAAACTTTTCAACCTGACCCGAACTCTATCTTTCATCACTTATTCCCTTTGTCAATTAACAAGCCAACTCAATTACAAACCGATAATTACAACCCATAAACTGGACGTCGAACAGCCTGGGCAGCCAGCCTAATGATTCAAGATGACTACGCCAAGGACTATTTGCCTATAATTTAAGCTTTTCAGTCAATTATTCCTGAATCTCAAGAACCTGGCCCGAGGCGACGGTGCGACCACCTTCACGGATTGAAAACTTCAAACCAGGCTCCATGGCTATCGGACTGATCAACTCAACCTGCAGCTCACAGTTGTCCCCCGGCATGACCATCTCCTTGCCCCCAAGCAGGGTTACCGAACCCGTAACGTCAGTGGTACGAAAGTAGAACTGAGGACGATAACCACTAAAGAACGGATTGTGACGACCACCTTCATCCTTAGTCAAAGAGACAATAGCACCTTTAAACTTCTTGTGAGGCTTAATCGAACCCGGCTTACACAAAACTTGACCACGTTCAACTTTATCCTTGTCAATACCGCGCAACAGACAACCCACGTTGTCACCGGCCTGTCCCTGGTCCAATTCCTTTTGAAACATCTCCACACCAGTAACGGTAGTTTTCTGGTTGTCACTGATCCCGACGATTTCGACCTCATCTCCAACCTTGATGATCCCGGACTCGACACGGCCAGTAACCACCGTACCGCGACCCGAAATAGAGAAAACATCTTCAATCGGCAGCAAAAAATCTTTGTCAATCGGACGCTCTGGCAGGTCAAAATAGGCATCCATCTGCCCGAGCAGCTCCTCAATGCACTTAGTAGCCTCAGGATCGCCAGGATTAGTCATCGCCTGAAAAGCCGAACCTTTGACAATAGGAGTACCGTCTCCCGGAAAGCCATACTGCTCCAACAGCTCCAATATCTCGGCCTCAACCAGCTCAACCAGCTCGGGATCAGCCAGATCCATTTTATTCATAAACACAATCAGCTTGGGCACACCGACCTGGCGCGCCAACAGAATGTGCTCGCGAGTCTGAGGTTCCGGACCAGAGTCGGCAGCACACAGCAAAATCGCACCGTCCATTTGAGCGGCGCCGGTAATCATATTTTTAACGTAGTCAGCGTGACCGGGACAGTCGACATGTGCGTAATGGTGATTTTCGGATTCATACTCGACGTGACGAGTGTTGATCGTAATACCACGCTGACGTTCTTCTGGCGCATTATCAATATCTTCATAAGACATCACCTTGCCACCAGCCTTAGCAGCGCAGTACATTGAAATTGCAGCTGTCAAAGTCGTTTTACCGTGGTCAACATGCCCAATTGTACCCACGTTCATATGAGGCTTACCTCTTCGGAACTTTTCCTTAGCCATATTTCCTCCTAAATGGATTTAAATTTTCTTGATTTCGCAGTAAACTGCACTAGTTTCAAGCAAAAATAAGCTTGGGCTTCCGCCCAAGCTTGCACAATAAAAGTAAAACTCAAAAACTATCACAAGTTTCTCAGCTTCACCTTCAGACTGCAAGCCTGCGGTTTGAAGCGATAGCCCCCTCTATCACCAACGATAATGCGCAAAAGCCTGATTTGCCTCTGCCATTCGATGCACATCTTCCTTCTTTTTTACCGCGGTACCGGTGCTATTAAAAGCATCCAGCAACTCACGGGCCAAACGCTCGTCCATGCCACGCCCCGAACGGGAGCGAGCAGCCCCGATCAACCAATGCATGGCCAGGGCCTCTCTACGGGCCTCCCGCACTTCAACTGGCACCTGATAAGTAGAGCCCCCCACGCGACGCGAACGCACTTCAAACACGGGCTTGACATTTTCCAGCGCACGGCGAAACGCAATTAAAGCATCCTCACCCGACTTCTCCGCCAAACGATCCAAAGCCATATACACCAGTTTTTCACTGACAGACTTTTTACCTTCCAACATCATACGAGTAATAAACTTCTCGACCTCACGACTACCAAAGCGGGCATCCGCAAAAGTTCTCTGAGGAATAACTCTTTTCTTTCTAGACATCTTTCGTTCTCCGACCAAATCTCAGGGGCAAAAAATTACGCTTTCGGGCGCTTAGCGCCATATTTTGAACGCCCTCGACGGCGATCGTTTACACCCAGAGTATCACGAGTGCCACGAACAATATGATAACGCACACCCGGCAGATCCTTCACCCGACCGCCGCGAATAGCCACGACAGAATGCTCCTGCAAATTATGACCAATGCCCGGAATGTAGGCCGTAACTTCAATACCATTAGACAGACGCACACGAGCGACCTTACGCAAAGCGGAATTCGGTTTTTTAGGGGTAAAAGTTGTCACACGAGTGCAGACCCCTCTTTTCTGAGGGCAAGCCTGCAACGCAGGGGACTTTGTTTTTTTTACACCAGACTTGCGACTTTTGCGCACCAGTTGACTAATCGTTGGCATTCCATGACCTCCAATGTATCTCAGCCAGCGAACATACTACAATAATAACCAGGAAAAATTCCCAATATCTTTCAACGCCAAGAGTTGGCAAATACAATTGCATTTACAGATACGCTCTATAACTGAAGTGAGGGACAAGTTAACTGAATCAACATTCTGTGTCAATAAAAAAAACCTTAAAATACCATACTTTAGAAGTTTTTACTGGATTTGAGGTCGTTCTCTAAACTGAAAGGCCCTTCAATGCCCCTGTAAAATTACAACTTTTCCACAACCAATAAGCGCAGAACCACCTTTATACTAAATACCAAGAAAAAAGTCGAGACCTGAGAGTCCTAATTTACCTTAAATAAAGAAAAAACCAGAGCCAATGCCAAAGCAACTTGATGCACAAAACAAATACACGGGGGAAAATCTCGGTTTACCCTCGGGTTACCCAAGGCATAAGTTATTTCTTAAAAATGATTTAATACTGAATTGGCACTTGACACAAGGAGAGCCGGTCAAAAGGTCAAGCGTGGAGTCAGCAATTTGCAGGAGCCTTCCTCAATTGTGCTTAAGCGGCGACCATGTTTGTTATTATTGGTCATTGCTTGATCATGGCTCGCCAATATTCCAACAAATCTTGCCTAGTCCAACAAGATGGGAACAATAATAATCTCAAGCGTACCCAAGTGACCGTAAACGGCAAACGCTGTCGGCTCCTATTGCCCAAATCATTGCCCCTGAATTTTCAGACTTGTCAGTGATATGGTCGTTTTATCGCCATATATTTTTAGCTTAGGGTTTTTCAATTAATAACTTGTTAATTTCTGCACCCCGATTCGCCGGCATTTGCGAAATCCAGTAAGAGACGAGTGAAGTGGAATTTTCCTCCACAGCAATGCGGTCCGCCGCACGCAACACATCGACCACTAGCAGCGGGTCCATCGCGTCCATTTGGGCGACAGCCTGCGCCGGAGGCATACCGCCAAAATTACGGGCAATCTGCGCAATTTTGGCATTGCGATCACGGTATAAGTTCTCTCGTTCTTCCAGTGCCTTGAGTTGTTGCTGCAATTTTTCCTCTGCCTGAGTAATTTCCAGCTCTCGCTGGTCCAGTTCATCCGAGCGCTGGGCCAATTTTTCTTCCAGCTCCCCTAGGTTTTTACGCTCCAGTTCCAGCGACTCCAGCTGCCGCCGCAAACGCGTATCATTGAGATTTGTGCTGTCTTCTGCGCCGGCAGACGGGGAATCAGATGTCGGAGCATCTAAACCGACCAGACGCAGTACAGGCGCGAGTTGATGGCGCAAACTCATCAGCCCTAACCAATCAAAAATAATCAGACCACCGACCATTATCAGGAAAATTAGCACCAACAATAAAATACTTTTGACCAGAGTATTCGCCATCAAGTTTCCTCTTTACCATTGCAGTCTATGGCTCCGGGCGGCTGCATATGTGGCCGCAGATCAAGTCCCGCAGTATCGACGAGGCTGCCGCAACGGCTGAAGCGGCGCGCAGACCTAGCATTAATGCCACGAACTATGTCCGGACGTAACAATTCACGCGCTCGACTCATTTCAGCAGAGGACTCATCTTGCTCCCGCTCCCGCTCCCGTTTATATTCATGGAGTTGTTGTTCCCGCAACTTTTCCACAACCCGCAAATCCTTGCGCATTTCGGCATAGCGCTTTTGCTCAACTTCCATGGCCAAATGTGCCTCGTGCATTTGGCCATCAATCTCCCGGCTCTGTCCTTCCAGCCGGGCGAGATACAAGTAATCGGAATGGCTCTGCCAGGGGTTTAATTCTTGCCCGGCAGCACTGCCGTGCCCAGACCCACGCAAATTATTCCAAGTACCAGCACTTGCCTGACGATTGCTGCGCATTGCCTCTTGCCCGCGGTTATAGTCCGTGACTGCGGCAGCCAGCTGTTGCTCCTGCTGCTCCAACTTAGCTCGCCGCAAAGCCAGAAGAGTTTCCATACTAAACTGAAATTTTCGCATTACAAACCTGATCTATTGGCACTAGTCATGGCTAGACCCCCAGTCTGGCCGACTGAACCTAAATTATTCTGCTCGCGCAAATCTGTTTCGGCGCTAATTGCAGCGGGAGCCTGGGAGTCCGCACCAACTAGTGCCAGCAACATCCGCATAGTCTGCTCCAGCGGGCAGTTCTCGTCTATACCCTGCTGCAAGAACTGCCGCAATTCAGGCAGGCGTTCAATCGCCTCGTCCAGCAGCGGATTGCTTCCTGAGGCGTAGGCGCCGATCTCAATCAGATCCTGACGCTCGCGATAGATCGCCAACAGACGCTTGACGTGGGCTATCACAGGGCGGAATTCAGGCAATGAAATCCTCTGCTCCAAGCGTGAAATCGAGGCCGGTACGTCAATCGCCGGATAGTGGTAGCGCTCTGCCAACTGGCGCGACAAAATAATATGTCCATCCAAAATACCGCGAATGGTGTCCGAAACTGGTTCATCCAGGTGGTCACCTTCTACCAGCACATTGTAAATTCCGGTAATTGAGCCCGTTTCACTGTGGCCGGCCCGTTCCAGCAACAAAGGCAAACTATTGAACACCGAAGGCGGGAACCCGCGCACCGTCGGAGGTTCTCCGACAGCTAGCCCGACTTCGCGCCCGGCGGTAGCAAAACGAGTGACCGAATCGAAAAGCAGCAATACGTCCTTACCCTGATCGCGAAAATATTCGGCAATCGTTGTGGCGCTATACGCACCGCGAATACGCGACAAAGCGGGACTATTTGAAGTCGATACGACAAGAATAGAACGGGCTCGACCTTCTTCTCCGAGATCTCGTTCCAGGAATTCGCGCACCTCACGGCTCCGCTCCCCGATCAAGGCAATAACGACGACATCTGCGGCAGTATTCCGAGCGATCATACCTAGCAACGTCGACTTCCCCACTCCAGACCCGGAAAAGATACCCACACGCTGGCCTTTCCCCAGCGGCAAGAGGCCATCGATAACCCGCACGCCAATGCCGAGTTGTTCGTCAATCGGTGGACGCGACATCGCCGCAGGTGCCTCGCGCTGTACCGGGTATTTAGTAAAGGACGCTATGGGGCCTCGATTGTCCAGTGGCCTCACCAGCGGATCGACCACCCGCCCCAGTAAATCCATTGAGACGGGGACCTCAAGCTCATGCCCTAATGCGATCACCTCGTCGCCAACCCTCAGGCCGGAAGGCTGATCGTAAAGCATGATATAGCAGTGCTCACGCTCCAAGCCCACAACTTCACCGTATAATTCGGGAACAGCAGCTTGGCCCGGCTGGCCCGCCAGCTCGGTATTTTCCTGCCGCGTGCAAGGGTTGAACTTTGACGGAAAGATCCGGCAAGTTTCGCCAACTTGAGCCACAGGACCGCTACAATAAAGCATTTGCCCTTGAATGCGTTCAACTCTTCCGCCGTACTTGATCGTATCCAGGCCATAGAGGGCATTGCGACAGCGCAGCACAGAATCAAATGTATCAATACTCATACTACCCTCTCCGTATTTTGCCAACCCTTTGCAACTGGATGCCTAATGCCAATTGGCACCGCGCGCCTTGTCGCCCCTTGTCGTCACTGCGAAACTTCACCCGCAGCCGAGCCGGCGGCCTCACTGCCGGCCAGACTATCAGAATCAATGGAATTGACAAAGTTTTCCAGTTCTTCTTCGTCTTTGCGGATAATATCCTCGCTGAGCCGGCGCGGGCTGCGGCGACGCACGGGGCGCACCGATAGAATCCTGTCCTCCACCTCGCGCAGTTGAGATGAAATGCGAGCGTCAATCTCGCCAAAATCGCTCTCGACAATGCAACCGCCTCGCTGGACAACACGATCCTCAACGACGTGGACTCCTTCCAGGTTTTCAATTTCGCGGATGAAGTGTTCTTTGTTCTCCAAGCAAACATCCATATCGTCGGGGTTGACGCGCAAGGTTACGCTACCGCGACAGCGCAGCTTCTTCAAGGCTTCCAAGGTATTATAAATTACAATATCTTTCTGGTTTTCCGAAAGGACCTTCACGACTTTGCGGGCAATTAATAATGTCAAGTCAATCAAGTCACTTTCCAGGGAAGCGATAATTTCGTCGCGGCGCTGCAATACGCTGGAGATCATGTAATGCAACTGATTTGTCAAGCGCCGCACTTCGGCAAAACCTTGCTCGTAGCCTTCCTTACGGCCTTCTTGCAAACCTTTTTCGCGCCCCTCCTCTTCAATCATGTCGACTTTGAGCCGGGCATTCTCCAACGCTTCCCGCCCCTGTTGCTCAGCTTGCACAATAATATCCTTCGCTTGTTGCTCAGCATTGGCCAAAACTTGATCCGCATCGCGCTGGGCATTCTCGCGCAAATTCTGCAACTCCTCATCGACATTACAACGCTGTATATCCAGCTGCTTTTGCAGCTGCTCCTGCTCCTCACTCTGCTGGCGCGTCCAGTCTTCGCGCAGTTGTTCAATCTCAGTGCGAATCTCATCCGGACTAGGCCCAGTAGAAATCTCAACGGGCTCCTCAACCACATCAAACTTGGGTACCATAATACTGATTTCACGTTTAGACTGCCGCGTCAAGTCAATCACGTCCGTCGGATGAAAGATTTTTTCTCGCTTATTCATTCGCTCTACCTAATGCCTGGCTGTTCCGCGATCATCAGACCAGTAAGTCATCGTCGCCCCCACGGGCAATAATTACTTCACCGGCCTCTTCCAGTTTGCGGATAATCCCAACTATCTTTTGCTGTACTTCTTCCACATCACTCATGCGCAAGGGGCCCATAAATTGCATATCCTCTTCCAGCATCGCGGCCGCACGCTTGGACATGTTGCGAAAGATTTTATCCTTGACTTCATCATCTACAGCCTTTAAGGCCTTGATCAAATCCTGCTGATCCACTTCCTTGAGGACACGCTGGATGGAACCGTCATCCAACATGACAATATCATCAAAAACGAACATTTTCTTACGGATTTCTTCAGCCAGTTCCGGATCATCCTCTTCCAGGCTCTCCATGATACTGCGCTCAGTCGTTCGATCAATAGTGTTGAGGATTTCCACGATGCTATCGACACCCCCGGCCACAACCACATGTTCGGAAGAGATTGAAGCCAGCTTTTTCTCCAGCACACGCTCGACCTCGCGGATTACCTCTGGTGAGGATCGCTCCATATTCGCAATACGTTTCGCCACTTCTGACTGCATTTCCGGATCCAGTCCGCCCAACACGGCCGAGGCCTTAGCCGGTTCAATATAGGATAAAATCAACGCAATCGTCTGGGGATGCTCCTGTTGAATGAAGTTCAAGATGTGTTGGGGATCGGCGCGACGCACAAAATCAAAGGGCCGGGACTTTAACGATGAAGTTAAGCGATTGATGATATCTATGGCCTTGTCGGAACCAACAGATTTTTCCAACAGTTCGCGCGCATAATCGACACCGCCAGAAGCCATAAAATCCTGGGCCATCATCATGCCCTGAAATTCCTGTAATACCAGATCGCGATCCTCAGACTTAACATTGCCTAAACGCGCGATTTCAAAAGTAATCGTCTCAACTTCTTCCTGAGTGAGATGTTTAAAAATACTTGCAGAAATTTCAGACCCCAAAGTTACCAAAAAAATGGCTGCCTTCTGGCGACCCGTCAATTCCTCATCGCCAGCCTGCTCGCCACCGGCCTTTACCTTCGACATATATTTTCTCCTTTGAAGTCCCTTCAGCAATTCTTCCCTGCCCGACGCCCGACACAAGCATTAATGGCAAGCAAATACTAGTCATCGGCAATCCACATCCGGATTAACTGTGCCACACCTTGCGGGTTATCCCGAGTTAGATTGATCGCACTTTCTTGCAGCTCGACATTGCCTCGACTTGCCACAGCCATCTGTGAGCTGGCGATATCTTCTTCCGCCGCACGCAGTGCGGCTTCACGCATTGCCTGGTGCTGTCGGGCCAGCTCTTCTTCGCGTGCACGCCTGCGGCGTTCACGCTCTTGCATGACGATACGGAACAGCAAGCCTAATATTATCAAGCCAACCAAGATTCCAAGCAATATCAACAGTATGCGCTGCCGAGCCTTCTGTGCCGCGTAGGCCTCATTTTCCAAAGCGAACTCACCGCTGTGGTCAAACGGAATATTTTCGACCGTAACGGTATCCCCTCGATCTTCATTAATTCCGAGAGAATTCTCCAAGACATTGCGAATACTTTCCAACACTTCTTGAGGCACAGGCTCGTATTCGCGCTGAATTTTACCATTGACAATCTTCAAGTTCCCCGAGTCGTCATAGACACGTTCCCAAGTACCATCAATCGCCACGCCAATCGCAATTCTCTTGGTTTCCAGCGGGCTTGCGACCTCTTCTTTTTCGCGCTCTCCGTATTGATAGTTGTTGACTGTAGAATCTTTAACGTATTTGCCGGGCGTATTCTCCAGCTCTTTGTAAGCCGGCGGAGTCTGCCCCTCCTGGCCTGCAGGCCCTTCTGGGTTAAAAGCACTGCCTTCAAAATTTTCCTTCGTGATAGCCATAGAGACAGGCGCGGGAGCTAAGACTTCTGTTTCATCGTAAGGGGTGGCTGGATTATCTTCCTTTAAAGTAATGGGCAAGTATTCCTTCGACTTTTCCCTGCGATCCACATAATCCAGATCTATGGCCACATTGATGATTTCCACACGCTCGCGTCCGACAATAGTACTTAGAGACTGCGCAATCTTACGCGTAAGCTCAGCTTCTTCAATTTTCTTTTGTTTTAAGACCTTAGCCCCCAGTGCCAAACGATCAAAGTCTTTAAGACTTTCAAAATCATTTAATACCGAGCCATTGTTGTCTAATATCGTGATATTATCCGCACTTAAACCACTTACCGCGAAGCTAATTAGCCTTACAATTCCTTCAATTTGCTTCTTATCTTCCTGCAAATTCGCGCCGGGTTTAGGTGTTAAAATCACAGAAGCCTTTGCAGGCTGCTGCATGTCCCTCAATACTTCTCTTTTGGGGATGACCAAGGTTACCGAAGTGCTGTCAATAGTATCCAGAGCCGTAATATGTTGTTCCAGGCTAAGGGTAATAGCTTGCCGCAAGCGCACATCGTTCTCAAACTGCGAAGTCGTCCAGCGTTGAACGTCAAACACGGCCCAGGGGTCTAAACTATTGGGCACTAGGTCAGCTTGAACCAATAGGGCCCGCACCTTGCGCGAGGTATGGCTATCCGCCACATAGATCTTTCCATCGTCGATGGCATAGGGAATATTTTCTTGATCCAGACGCATTGCCATGCGGTCCAGAGCATCCTGATCCTGAATGGCTACGTTAAACACAGCCGTCTGCGAAGGAGAACCGCCCCAGAAAAAAAGCGATATAAAGCCAGCCAAAAGCAAAACAACGACCCCAATACCGATGGACCGCTGTGCTAGAGACCAATTGCTCCAATTATTCGTTATGGCATTGCGGATGTTTTGAAAGAAATCACCCATTCAACATGCCCCCTCATAAAAGTTCCCTTATACCCTGCTTCGTTCCGCCCCAAAGGTGCCTCAAGGCGCTCCCGGGGGCGACTCAAGGGCTTTAACGAAGCGTAGTCAGCTCTTTATACGCAGCAGTGGCACGGTCTATCACCGCCTTGCTCATGCTCAAGCTCATATCGGCCTTGAGCATGCTCACTACTAGAGTAGAAGGATCTACGGAGTCGGGGCTTACAATGGCTTGTTGCTGCAACAACTGGCTATTCAAAATTTGATTATTAGTCTGACCCAAAGCATCCAGGACCATATTGCCGAAAGTTCCCAGTTCTCCTCTTTGTGCACTGACAGTACCCTGCATTTCTCCATCTTTCTTGAGATGCAGGGGGCTCGTTGCCCGGAGGTCTGGGCCAAGGCTCTGGATATTTTTAGGGTACAAAGTTGGTAACTCACGTAATATGTTCATGCATGTCCTCTAAGAATTGCGGGCTAAAACTATCATTATCCACGCAAAAGATCAACAACACTTTTATACATACTTTTCGAGCCGTCCGCAATTCTTGCATTAGCCTCGTAAGCTCGCTGAACTTCCGTCATATCCACCATCTCTTCCATAACGTTGACGTTGGGGTATTCGACATACCCAGCCAGCTTGCCTGTTTTGTGGGCATCAGGATGAGTGGGGTCATAAACCAGGCGAGTATCGCTCATGTCCTTGTCTATCTTGTCTACCTTCACGCCCGCACCAATACCGTTGTCCAAAGCCGCCGGCAAAAACGGAGAGCGCCAGTATGGCTGTGAATTCGCAGTCCGCAAGATCGTGCGGCTGCGACGGAATGGCCCCCCTTCAGGTGTACGCGTGGTATTGGCGTTGGCGATGTTGTTGGCAATAACATCCTTGCGCACATTTTGTGCGCTCATGCCGGAACTGGCGATATTAATGGCAGAAAAAATACCCATAATTAATCTCCCAACCTTCCGCAAAACTAAGATAAAACTTTCTTAATCTGGCCGAACTGAAAGCCAATTGTAGCGGCCATAGATTCATAACGCATTTGATTTTTCAACGCATCTCCGACTTCCTGATCGTAATCGACATTATTGCCATTGTTATCACTCTGACTGAGATAATCCAAAGTTCGGCGAGGCCGAACATTTTTATAGTCCTTGGCTTGGAAGGGATCAATATGTCGGTGGTTCGTTTTCTTTATCGGAATTACAGGTTCCTGTTCTGAAGCCAGGGCGCGACCGAGCTCAGCTTCAAAAGAGACTTGGCTGCGCTTAAAATTGGGGGTACTTGCATTCGCCAGGTTGTTTGCAATTACATCCCTACGCAAACTGGCGACCTCCATTGAGCGCTCCAAAATACCTAATGTCTTCCCAAACGTAGTATGTTCAAGCATTAAGACCCCCTATGTAAACCTAGAAACAGATAATCTTCTTGTACTATATACAATTTGCCAGTGTACAAGAAAAATTTTATGACGCAATCACCGTATTTGCAAATTTCTTTCCATCACAGATATTTTTTTGACATTATCTGAAGTCCAAGCCAACATAGCACGAGATATAAGTACATAGCTGCCTGTGGGCCTTGCTAAATTTGTTATAAAACCATTATAATTGTCTGTATTTTCTCGTCTTTATCGGAGAGCCTATGTCCCTAAAATTTCCTCGACTCAGTATTTTCCAAACAATAGAACTGAGCCATTTAATCAAAGAAGATGTACAAGTTGTGCCGGAAGGCGTCTGGCTCCGGCTAAAGCCTGAAGGTGTGGGCCAGTTAGAGCTGTCGCTGCACAAGCTTGCTACCAGTTACCAGTCAGAGCAAAAACAAAACGAAAGTCTCAACCTAGAGTTCTGCGGCAAACAGCAACTTAGCGCCAGTCAAGCTTACACCCTGTTGCCCTCACAATTTTTTCAGCTGCACCTCGCCCCCGGCAGCGAAAGCATCGCTGGAAACGCCGAGTTTTTGACCATACCCAACCTGTCCTTTAACAAGAAATTCAACAGCATTAACGGCCTGGGCCAACCCCATAGCGAAGTAGCTTACTTTAAAGCGTATTACAGTCATTTGCACCCAGAGTACGGCCAGCGTCCCCTAAAAGTCCTGGATATTGGCAGTGGTCGTGGGCGCAATGCCGTGATCTTCGCGGGGGATGCCGAGCATGAATACCAGGTTCTAGGCTTGGAAAAAAACCCCGACAGCCTGGCAGCTTGGAACTCTATGGCGCAGACCAAAGGCCTGAAAGGTAAACTGCAAAGCCAGCAAGTCGACCTGAACAGCTGGCGCGAAGCCCCACTGCACGATATGGCCATGGCCATCGTCAGCCTCCAGTTCCTCCAAGCCCAAGCCGCCAGGGAATTATTGCACCACTGCATGGAAAAGGCCCATCCAGGTGCGATGCATCTAGCTGTTTTCCCTATTGCCAGCCAACACGCAAGTATCATCTGGCCTGGCGGCTTCCACTTCCTTCCTCAGAGCGACGAAGTCAAATATTGGTATATGCGGCAGGGTTGGAGCATTCTGGAGTACCGCGAGAGCTATGGTCATTTGGGTAAACTTACCCCAGATGGTTTGCCGCTGCGTGGCCTCTTCGCGACGTTAATTGCCCAAAAGACACAGGGCCAAGCAGCTTAAAGCGGTTTAAAACAATTTGAGAATTCTTAACAAACAGAGTCACACCTTGTCTCTGTGCAATATATCGTCATGGAACGAAAAGTCACCTCAAAGTCTCCTCATGATCAGCGTTCCATTCTCTCAGCCACTCAGCCCGTTTCACCGGTTTGCGGGGCGGCTTCACTTGCATAATTGATCGTTAATAAAATGTATATAAGCTTTTTAAGGGATTGAATTCGAGAGCTCATCATGGAAAACGACCTGATCCGGGATCATCAAACCATTTTTCTTACAGGAGAAGACGAGCGGGAAAAACGCGCAGAGTTACTCCGTTATTTTGACCAAACCTGGCGCCTCTACGCAGCTTTGTTTCAAGTCCTACAGTCCAGTTTAGCAAAAATATTCTCGACTTTATGGCGATTTTTATAACCCAGTATGCCACAGGCTCCTTATTGTTCTTGCCACAGGGAATACAACTCGCAATATTCTGATCTGCAAGTATTTTTCTTATTCTAAAACTATCGTAACCCCGATCCGTAATCAACATTTGCGCCGCTGGCAACTCAGAAAGCAAAACATCCGCACCTTTGAAATAACTTCGTTACCCTTCTGTTAGATACAGCCGGAGTGGGCGCCCTGCACCATCAGTCAGAAATTGAACGGTACGCCAGATCAAGCGTGGCTCGCCACCCTTATTTCGAGGCTCGATGCCGTGCGGTGTGCCTTGAGACGGGAGGCATCAATCATCAACATGTCCAGTCTGTGGGGCGCTTGGCTTGACCGGTGGCACAAAACGCTTGAAAGTGTTCCTCTCGGGGGGGGGGCCGTATTAATGCGGCGCATCGCTGCAGCATGAACTATTGCAATAATGAAGACAATACCGCTCTGGACATGTTTGTCCATTGACCCTGGGACGACAAGTCAATGGTTCCTGAGCCTAAATTAGTCCGTGCCTGCTACTATAATGGATGCCTTTCGAGTATATTCCAGCTTGCCAAGAGGTCAGCAGGCCTACACACATTAATAAAATATATTAAAATATTATTTTTATAAAATATTTATTGCTTAATCTGTTTTCTCGTGTTACAATCATATAATCTCATCTCAAATAAGGAGTACAAGACTATGAACATAGGAATCCCTAAAGAAATAAAGGTTCATGAATATCGGGTTGCCGCCACGCCAAAAGATGTGGCTGCGTATATTGGCGCAGGCCACCAGGTGCGGGTGCAGAATGGCGCCGGCGCCGGCGCTGGTTTCAGCGATGAAGAGTACCGCCAGGCGGGGGCCGAGCTGCTGCCGCAGGCGACAGATGTCTGGGCGCGTAGCCAGATGATCATCAAAGTCAAAGAGCCATTGCCAGAAGAGTATGCCTACTTTCGTGAGGATCTCTTGCTGTATACTTATTTGCATCTGGCTGGAGCGCCCCAGTTAACCGAGAAACTGCTGGAGTCCAAGGTGACTGCCGTCGCTTATGAGACTATTACCGACTGTCATGGCATATTGCCGTGCTTGATGCCGATGAGTTGTATTGCCGGGCGATTGGCGCTTATGGAAGGAAGCAAATATCTCCTCAATCATTACGGCGGTCGCGGCATATTGTTGGGCGGTGTCAGCTCTGTCGAGCGAGGTCATGTCGTGGTTATTGGGGCCGGGTTCGTCGGCCGCAATGCGGTGCAGATGGCCGTCGGATTGGGAGCGAAGGTCACCGTTTTGGATATCAACCTCCAGCAACTGGCCCACATGGAAGAAATTTACGGCAACCGTTTGACGACTCTTTACTCCAATGCTGAAAACTTGGCTTGTGCCCTGGGCTCTGCCGACCTGGTAATTGGCGCCGTCCTGGTTGCCGGCGAAAGCGCGCCTAAAATTATTAAAAGGAGCCACTTGGCCTTGATGAAGCCCCATGCTGTAATCGTCGATGTGGCCATTGATCAGGGAGGCTGTGCCGAAACTTCGCGAGCGACCACGCACTCCGAGCCGGTTTTTGAGGAGCAGGGAATCGTCCATTATTGCGTGGCCAATATGCCCGGTGCGGTGGCTCATACTTCAACTCTCGCCCTGACTGCGACAACCTTGCATCACGGTTTAGCTCTGGCCAAGGACCTGAAAATGGCACTGCAGGATCCGTATTTGTCAAAAGGCTTGAATACTTATCAAGGCAAGCTCTGTTGTGAAGCTGTGGCGCACAGCCTGGGGAAACCTTACAGCGCTTTTAAAGCTTCATAAGCCTTATTTTATCTGAATATTTTATATTTAAAATTGTTATTGAGATATCTTTATGGAAAATATAACAAAGATTTTTTTGTCTATTAATAGTTTTGTCTGGGGACCAGTAATGCTAGCCGTTCTGGTCGGGACAGGACTGTTCTTGAGTGTGGGCACCAGGATGGTCCAATATCGCAAGATGGGAAAAGTTTTGGCCTCACTCAAAGGTAAAGGTGAAGGATGCGTTGCTATTTCGCCATTCCAGTCCTTGATGCTGGCCCTCTCAGGGATAATTGGGACCGGCAATATCGTTGGCGTCGCGACTGCCATCGCTTCAGGTGGACCAGGGGCTATATTTTGGATGTGGGTTACGGCGATTTTTGGCGGCGCCACCCAATTTGGAGAGACGGTGTTGTCGCTAAAATATCGCATTACCAATGCGCGTGGCGAACGGAGCGGCGGGCCGATGTACTATTGCAGCCGCGGTATGGAGGAGAAATATGGTGGTAACTATAAGTGGTTGGGCATTTTGTTTGCTCTGTTTGGAGCCGTTGCTACTTTTGGTACCGGCAACCTAGTTCAGGCAAATTCCATCGCAGACAGCTTGAAGAGCTTGTTTCACATCAATGTCTATGTCTGTGGAATTGTCCTGGCCGCGGTAGTCGGTCTAGTGATAATCGGTGGTATTAAACGCTTGGGGAATGTCGCAGCCTTCCTGGTGCCATTTATGGCGGTTTTTTATGTAATTGCGAGTTTAACTATCCTGCTTGTCAATTGGGATCGCCTGGCTGGAGTCTTTCAGCTGATTTTTGCTTGTGCTTTTGACGGTAGAGCCGTGCAGGGGGGCCTGTTGGGCTCCGTAATTCGTTACGGTGTGGCTCGTAGTATGTTTACCAATGAAGCAGGTCTGGGCACTACCCCGATCGTGCATGCGGCGTCGAATGCCAAAGATCCGGTAAAACAGGGGTTGATTGCTTCACTCAATTGTTTTTTTTGCACTATTGTCGTGTGTACTATGACAGCTTTAGTTCTTTTGCTGTCGGGTTTTATTGGCTTTGATGGCGCCGGTGGCATGTTGAGTGTGAAGGACGGCCTTTCTGGGGTGCTTCTGACCACGGAGGCTTTCGACAAGCTAATTAAGGGTGGGCGTTATATTGTGGTCTTGGCCATTACGCTGTCTGCATTCTCGACTATTCTTGCCTGGTATTATTACGGTTCTAAATGCTTTGAATATCTTATTGGAAGCTCTAGATTCACTTTATTCTACCAGATTTTCTGGGCCATTATGTCTTTTTTCGGTGCGGTTATTCCACTAAACTTTGTCTGGAACGTTTGCGACACATTCAACGTTTTGATGGCAATCCCCAACTTGATTGCTATCTTGGGCTTGTCTTCGGTGATTTTTGCCGTGCTCCGAAATTATGAAAAAAAGCAAGGAAGAAGGTGCGGGCAACTCAGGCAGAAATTAGCTTAGCGGACTTTGATGCCAACTTGGCATATTTTCGTTCTCGCTTGGGACCGTCTACCTGTCTGTGCCTGGCGGTCAAGGCAAATGCCTACGGCCATGGCTTGGCAGGTCTGAGTTGGCATGCGCAGGCGTTAGTTGACGTTTTTGCTGTAGCCAGATTGTGCGAAGGGGAGACCTTGCGCCAATCTGGCATAACTCAGCCAATAATCCTACTCTCGCCCCATTTGCGCGAAGAGATTCCAGAGTTGTGTGAACTGGGCTTGGAACCCTTGATCAGTCACGGGGCTTATTTGCAGGACTACCAGCGCGAAGCGGCGCGGCGCGGTCAGCGCCTGCGTCTGCACTTGAAAGTGGACACGGGCATGGGCCGGGCTGGAGTTTTGAGCGAGGCAGCGGTAGACTTGGCCGGTGAGGTCTTGGCTTACCCTAATTTAGAACTCTATGGCCTTTGTACGCATTTTGCTTCGGCTGACGAAGCTCGTGGGGAAGCGGATACTCTGGCCCAATTAGAATGTTTTATGGCCGTAAAGCGCCAATTACAATGTGCGGGCATCACTGTTCCCTGCGTCCATGCCGCCAATTCGGCAGCGACCCTGCGCTACCCTCAGGCTCATTTTAATATGGTGCGCATTGGTATCGGAGCCTATGGCTACGGCTATGGGGCTGAAGAGTTGCGCCCGGTATTGAATTTGAAAACTAGGATTGGGCTCGTCAAAAAGGTTCCATGTGGCTATAAAGTCTCTTACGGCGGTACTTGGCAGGCCTCGCGCGCGAGCTTGCTGGCATTGTTGCCCATCGGTTACGGCGACGGTTATTCGCGTTTGCTCTCAAACTGCGGTCAAGTAAGCCTGAGGGGCGAACTTTGCCCGGTAGTGGGGCGTGTCTGTATGGATCAGACTGTCGTGGATATTACGGAATTTGCCGCACAACACCCGGAGCTGGATACGGCAGATCTGCTTGAGCATGATGTACAACTGCTTGGCGCCAAACAAGGCTTGAATGCCCAAGATATCGCCGCGCAGCTCCACAGTATTCCGTATGAAGTCTTAACTTCAATTAGCGCTCGTGTCCCCCGCGTTTATGTTTGAATTTTTTATTAGTTAATTCTTATGAATAGGACCTTATCTTTTTCATACCTGTAGGCTCGGTCTGTGGTTTTGAAGGCAAATTATAGGTAAATAAAAGATTGAGATAAAAACAGGGTGTTTTCTTATGAGCTCTTGACTTTCTGCCCCCAATCCTTAGAATGGATTATCGTGCTGTGCACATATTATATTTATTCCCTGATTTTCTTTTTTGTATCTTCTTCTTTGATATTGCTTTATTGATATTTATTGGAAATATAAGCTTTGGTATATCCAAAGTAATCTAATTACGAAGGAGAAACTCATGAAGTTTTCCCACAATGTTAAACACAGGAGCAAAGTAGCTATAGTTTCGCTCGCTTCATTTCTGTTGGTCACTGCAGCCCCCCATATGTTTGCTAAAGGTTCTAGCAGCTCTGGCGGCGGTTCGCACACCCTGGGAGGTTCTACTACGGTAGACCCTATTATGCAGCTGGCGATTGAAGGCTTTCGCCAGAAAAATCCTTCTTATGCTATTTCTTACGATGGTGTCGGTTCCAGTAATGGCATTAAAGGTGCTCTGAGCGGTTCCTATGAGCTGGGTGGTTCTTCGCGTGAATTGAAGGACTCAGAAATTAGCGCGGGCGTCGAGAAAGTGGCCATCGCTCGTGACGGTATCGCTGTGGTTACCCATACGAGCACAGCTGTCACTGGTCTGAGTACCGAGCAAGTGCACGATATTTTTACGGGTAAGATTACCAACTGGAAGCAAGTTGGTGGTGCCGATGCCGCCATAGTGGTTCTGATTCGTGAGGAAAGTTCAGGAACTCGGGCGAGCTTTGATGAACTGGCTCTGGATAAAGAGGCGCCGCTAAGCTCCGCTCTGGTTGTTGTCAGCAATGGAGATATGGCTCTGAAATTGAGCTCCACTCCCAATTCTGTCGGTTACATCGGCCTGGGCTATGTCCATCAACTACAATCCACCGCCACGCCGATCACTATTGACGGCCATTTCGCCACTGAGGAAGAAATTGCCGCTGGTAATTACCCCCTCTCCCGTTCCTTGTACCTCGTGTATAAGGGTGCGTTAGAGGGGTTTAGGAAGCAGTTTGTCGACTACTTGCTGAGTGACGAAGGTCAGGATTACGTTGCTGAAGCTGGTTTCCTGCCGCTACAATAACACAGTCCACTTTAAAGAGTTTTCGGCGGGTTTCGTTGCAGCTGTGCTCGCCGTTGTCTTTATTGTTTACCCTATTCTTTACCCCTCGGCCAGCGGCCGGCAGGGGGAGGGGCGGGCAATAAATTTTTTGGTTTTGCCATAGTTAAGATGTCGCACCATCTGCGTAATTTTTCCTGTATTTCCCATTCGTACTTTTGTGTAAGTTGTGGTGCAAGGCCCCATAAGGACCACCTTAGGGACGCCCAAGCAGGACAGCCTTTGAGGTCTCTCAGTGTATTAAGGAGCTGTGATGATTAACCCGATTAATAATACGCGGGAAACGGTCGTTTTTGTGGATGGCGCTTACCTGCGCAAGATACTCCGCAAACATCAATATTTCCCGGATGCCGAGACTTTAAAAAAGGCTATTCTCGCTTCTGTGGGGCCCAAAGAGGATTTGCGCCGAATCTTTTTTTACGACTGCGAGCCTTTTACCGGCAAACTGCCAGATCCTCCAGCTGGGGCAAGTGGCCTCGACCAGTTGAGCCGGACAGACCTCTCGTTAAAGTTTCTGAGGCGAGAACCCAAGATCATGCTTCGCTTGGGTTTGCTAAAGTTTCGTGGCTGGAAACCTGTCGTCAGTTCGACAGGTAGCGGTCCGCGCTATAGGCCGGAATTTCAGCAAAAGGGGGTAGACGTCCAGATAGCTCTGGATATGGTCAATACTTGTAATTGGCCGGGTGCTGTACGCAATTTTGTGCTGATTGCCAAGGATGTCGACCTGCTGCCTGCGATGGAAATGGTGCGTAGTCTGGGGCAGAACCTGATCTTGATCGTCCTGAATGCCGAGGCCCCAGCTGATGAGATGATCGCTACCAGTGATGAGCTGCGACATGTCGAATTTGGACCTCTGGGGCTGACTCCATACCAGGAGCAGAATTAGCTGCACGGAAGGGGCGAGACTGTGCAGACTGAAGGACGACACTGGTTGCGACCTTATGGTGCCGCAGCTCTAGAGACTTGCAAAATTCCAGAGCGCAGTGCCATTAACCTGGGCTTATGGCTTTGGCCGTTAGTTCAGCTGCTTTATAGTTGGAGCCTTCTGCTTTTTCTGAGCCGGCCTCTGCTGCATGCTACTGCAATTACCTTTGTCTACGACTTGCTGTTCTTCGTGTTATTGGGATTATGGGTATTCAATTTACTGAGTCTAGGTAAATTGGCGAGAGGGGACAAAAAAGGTTTCACTTGGTTCTATAATTCTGCCTTAATTTTTCTGCCTTTTTCTTTTGTGGCTTTGTATTCGTTGAACCTGTTGGCCTGCAGCAAGCAAAAGAGCCGTAATTTTAACGAGAGGATTGTGCGGCTTTCCTTGGCAACAGTCGCCCTACTTGTGGTGTTTGGCCTCGGTCTGTTGATACTATTCATCGTTTTTCGTGGACTGGTTGCCATGCCGTTGCTTGCTGTCGATCCCTCTGCGGACGTGTGGACTAGGTTTGTGGCCCGCCTGCAGTCCTGGAGTTTCTTCTTTAGCCACAGTTCTCTATGGGACTTTCTTTTTTCCTCTCATTGGGAACCTTCGGGCAAGCCTCCGAGTTATGGTATTTTAGGCTTTATCTGGGGCAGTGTCATGGTTACCTTGCTCGCTCTGCTGATTGCCGTGCCCATTGGCGTCGGTTGCGCGGTGTATATAGCCGAATTTGCTCCCAGCAGAATCGCCACCCTGTTGCGCAGTGCCTCGGAATTGCTGGCGGGCCTGCCTTCTGTTGTCTTTGGTTTTTTTGGTTCAATTTTAATCGTTCCGTTGGTGCGCGGCCTCTTTCCTAGTGAACTAAATACTGGCTATAATTCAATATCTGCTGGAATCATTCTGGCTTTTATGATTATGCCAACTATTATTAATATTTCCGAGGTATCGCTGCGTGCAGTGTCACAAGAATTGCGCTCCGGCTCCCTGGCTTTGGGGGCCACCAGGTTGCAGACCGTCAGCCATATTGCCGTGCCCGCGGCTGTTTCTGGTATCCTGACCAGTATCGTACTGGGAACTTGTCGTGCTATTGGAGAAACTTTAGCGGTATTGATGGTGGCTGGTAACGCGATTCAATTTGCTTGGCTGCCAATCCAGCCAACGCGCACCCTGACCATGAACATTATCGCCGAGATGGCCTATGCCCAGGATGATCCGGCTTCTGGCTCCTATCACCTGACTTCGCTATTTACGACAAGTATTGTGCTGATGTTGTTTATATTTAGTCTCAATATTCTTTTGAGCCAGGTGCGTAAGCGTATCCAGCAACGTTTTAATCCCAGTTAATGTGAGTCCGCTCATGATTGGTAAGACAAATCCTAGTCCAGCCTCTTCGCAGGTGCAGATTTCGCCCTATACCCGGAAAATGTTGCGCATGGAAGCATGGGTCAAAACTCTGTTGGGCCTTTGCGTTCTGGCCGTTTTTGGCTTCCTCTGCGTTCTAATCGGCTACCTCGGTTTTCGCGGCCTATTTATTCGTAACGAAGTGGACAGTGCTGTATTGCCCGACTACCAGGAGCAGTTTACTTGGCCTGCCACAGGTTTGGTCTTAGACGAGCCCATGAGTTTGTGGCTTTCGTCCGCAATTGACTTGGGCAAATTGCGCGGTGACCAGTTGCATGCCATTTTGGCTGGCGAACAGAAAAACTGGGTTGATCTAGCGAGCTCTGACGCTCGGCTCAAGGTATTTCTGACCAGTGCTCAGCTTAAAAGTTTGGCAGAAGCTAATGTGGCTGCGGGACAGTCTTGGAGTAAAAGTAGGAATATTGAGGAGAAACATGGCTACGAATCTGCCGCTGTGGCTTTGCTGCAAACGCCGGGTGCCATGGCCATTTTGCCAGGTTCATGGGACCAAACTAAGTGGAAGGAGCTGCGCAATAGCGCCGGTCTCGCCTCGTTTGGATTGCCGCATCGCGTCAGTTTGGCGTTCCATAGCCCCCTGCTGAGTCCCGAAGGGATACGACAGCTGGAACAGAGCGGCCAATTGGAAACACAAAAACTGCCGCCGGCAAACGAAAGACACTTGCCACAGACGCAGTACAAGGCCACGCTGAAAGCAGCCAAGCCTTTATTGCCGGCAGAGGGCCAGTTGTGCCGTTACAATTGGTTGACCGGCAAGACCGAGGATCACGATCTGCAGACTCAGGGCTATCAGCCCCTGCGATTAAAATTCCGTGAATATGAGATCCTGAAACTAAGCTTTTTATATCAAGCTCCAGCTAAAAATGGCAAGGTTGGGGGAATTTCGACCATGCTGTTTTCCAGTCTGATTTTGATTGTCGTTAGCCTTTTGTGGGCCGTACCTTTGGGCCTGGCCGTGGCGGTATTTTTGGTAGAGTATGCTCAGACGGGAGCGAGGACTTTGCAGCAAAAAAAGTGGCAGAATAATTTTGCCAATACCGTAAATATGGCGATCCAGACGCTTTCTGGCATTCCCTCAATTATTTTCGGCCTTTTTGGCAGTATTTTGTTCGTGCCCATCCTGGGTATTGGCCTGCTCAGTGGCGCGGCCACCTTGGTCTTGATGTTGTTGCCAACCATTATTTTGACAGCCAAAGAGGCTTTGCTGAGCGTGCCGCGTTCCTATATTGAAGGCAGTCTCGGTCTGGGGGCGCAAAAATGGTACACGATCATGCACATATCTCTGCCCAGTGCCCTGCCTGGTATTTTGGCGGGAATAATTTTAGCCATCGGTCGAGCCTTGGGAGAGACGGCGGCTTTGATTTACACATTGGGTACGGGCTACCAGGCTGCTCTCAGCCGCTTTCCCCAGCTGCTGAACGATTTTCCCACAATCTTGCAGGAGTTTTGGCTGAATCCCAGTCTAGCCAAGCTGGTTCAGGTGGCCCAGGACTATCCTCTGCTGGATTTGCACAGTTCACTGCGCAGCATTTCGCTGCATCTCTACTGGATGACGATCAACGGCATCTCACTGCAAAAAGGCTTTTCTACAGCCTTTATCCTTATCTTTCTAATTGTGCTGCTCAACATGGGCGCCCGGGCTCTGCTGACGCGCTTTTCCCGTGAGCCCCACGGCTAAAAGCCTGTAGTAACACAAGCGTTAGGGCATTATATTATGGCTGATACCGAGCAAAATCATGGCGTTCATAATATTGAGGTCGGGCATCTCAATATGTTTTATGGCGACTTTCAGGCCCTTCATGACATCAACATTTCTTTGCAGGCAGGTAAGGTCACAGCTTTGATTGGGCCTTCGGGCTGCGGCAAGTCGACGTTTTTAAAGACGTTGAACCGCATGAATGACTTGATCCCGGACACCCGTGTCGAAGGTAGTATTCACTATGGCGATTGCGACATCTATCACGGCTATGACGTGATTGAGCTGCGCAAGAAATTAGGCATGGTATTTCAGAAGCCTAACCCCTTTCCGATGAGTATCGCGGACAACATTAGTTATGGCCCCAAAGTTCATGGCGAGCGCAATAAAGGAGTTCTGGCAGAGACGGTGGAACGCTGCCTCAAAGAGGTCAACTTGTGGCAAGAAGTGAAGGATCGCCTGAACAAGTCTGCTCTGGGACTTTCGGGAGGCCAGCAACAGCGTTTGTGCATTGCCCGTACTTTGGCGACAAACCCGGAAGTCATTTTGATGGACGAGCCGACGTCGGCGCTGGACCCGCTCTCGACCTCGCGTATAGAAGATCTGATCCGTTCGCTGCGCGGCCATTACAGTATTATAATTGTCACTCACAACATGCAGCAGGCCGGTCGTATTTCTGACACAACGGCCTTTTTCCTCAACGGTATATTGGAAGAAGTCGGCCCTACCAACGAGCTTTTCGTCACTCCCAAGAAGCAGAAGACCGAAGGATATATCACTGGCCGCTTTGGCTGATTTTCTGTTACAACGAATTAAAAATAAGGAGACAAAGTATGTTGAGGGAAAATTTTGAACGCCGCAAAACGTATATCCAGGAAGAGACGGGAACCATGCTGGGGCATGTGCAAAAGATGCTGGAGAAAACCTCAGATTGCCTCAGCTGCCAAGACAGAGCTGAGCTGGAAGCTATTCTCAAAGAGGTGCGTGAAATGGATCATAGAGCCAACGACTATGAAGAAGCTATTTACCACCACTGTATCCAGTTGATTAGTCTGGAGCAACCTGTGGCATCAGATCTGCGCTTCAGCATTGGCGTGCTGAAGTTCATCGGAGATTTGGAGCGTATTGGCGACCATTGTGTGCATATCGTTCGGATTGCCTTCCGCAATGCCGAGTTGGAACCGAGTACCGAGGTCCCCCAGAAGCTGATCGAAATGGCGAGCGAGACTCGCCAGATCTATGAACGTTGTTGTGAGGCTGTCAATCAGCTGGATATTGATCTCGCGCTGGAAATTATTCGCGCGGACGAAGGCCTAGATGATTTACATAAGGCCTTCGTCAAAACTAACGCCAGTATGTTCCACAGCTCGCCCGAGCTTTCCGATTCTTTTGTGAACTTTATGTTCCTTTCGCGGTTTTTTGAGCGCATCGGAGACCATGTTGTAAATATTTGCGAATGGCTTGTTTTTATGCGAAGAGGGACCAGGCCCTCTTAAAAAAGGCAAAAATTATAACTTAGGGCTGCTACCGGTGCCGTCCCTGTTTTTTGCATAAAAGAAAAACGGAGGGCGAATTTGTTGCCAAGTTGGGCAATCCAAATACAATCCTCAGTCGGTAGAGACTTGTGGCTAGAACAAACAGATGGCGACAAGTTGAGCTGGAGGGGATATGGCAATACAGCGGAAGCCTAGGCAAACGAAGTCCAAGAAAAGTAAAATTGGCAAAAAAGAGGCGGCGCAGTTCACTGCGAATGTGCCCGACTCCATTCATGGCGGCATGGAGGATGCGGCTGCCATCCCTGGGGGCGGCCGAGTGAGTGAGGCGTATACGCCGGATCAGCTTGCGGCCCAACGTTTGAAAGCCAATCGCAACAAGAGACAACGTCTCCATAGTAGGCTGGTAAATCGGAGCCAACAGCGGGATCGTGGATTTGAAATCAGCTATAAGCAGACCCTTTTGGCTGCTGATCAAGGCAAGAAGTGGGCCATTGTTGAATTGGCGGCCTATGCCGAGTACCAGCGCGACTATCTCCGCGCCATTGAGCAATACGAACGTTTGGCTCTACAAGGTGACCTTTACTACATGCGGCGTATCGCCGTCATTTACGAACAGAGTCTGGAAGATCTTGACAGCGCTATTGATTGGTATATTGAAGCCGGTCACTATGGAGACGAATATTCAATGATTCGAGCCGGGAATTTGCTTGAATTGCACTTTGAAGATTATGACGAAGCCATTGCGTTGTATCGCAAGGCGGCACAGTTGAACAGCTTGGGTGCTATTTGCCAGTTGTGCCGGGTCTACCAGTACAATCTGCAAAATTATGACTTGGCTATTGAATGGTATCAACGTGCCGTGCAGTTGGGTGATTTGAAAGCTGCAATCTCGTTGGGGCAGCTGTATGAAAATAGCTTGAAAGATTACGACAAAGCTGTTGAGTGGTACTCGGTGGCGGCTAACCACAAGAGCCTGTATGCCGTGAACTTGCTGTGTCAGCTCTATGAAACAAAGTTGCGCGATTATCCGCGCGCTATTGAGTGGTACAAAAAGGCTATCGCTCTGTACAATGAGCAGAATGGGCCAGATACCGTGGCTGTCGATATCCAAGCTAAGCAGAGCATGAATGCGGTGCAAATGTCGAAGGCGAATACAGCGCCACAAGTCCAGGCTAGCCCGCCTGCCGATGTGTCCAAGGCTTTTGATGCTTCCGATTCTCGCTCAGCTTATATGGCAAGCGGGCAGCCTCAGCCAGTCCATGCTAGTTCTCCAGCTAATCCTCAAGATGTGATGCATGAGTTAGATGATGACCTGCTGCCTCGGCCCGACGATTTAACGCCGGCCGAAATAGCCTCGGCCACGCCTGGCCTGAACGACGAGGCCGAAATTGAGTTCCTCGGTTAGTAATTGGATCACGCCGCAGGCGGCACATGAGTTATTCAGTCCTGCACAGTGGCAACTCTTGCAAAACTGCATCGCCGGGCAAGCAGATGCCCGTTTGCAGCCGCGCGCACAACATTGGCGCCACTGCTTTGCCCATTTCGCTCAGATTTGGGGTGAAAGCTCTGAAGTCTGGCAGCAGTTTGCCTATGTCGCTGCCGTTGTCGGTTTTACTCCTGTTGCTGGCCACCCTGCCGACGTGGAAGTCAGACGGGAAGTAGAACAGGAAGCTGGCGAAAGAAGCCATGCTCCCAGTTTGCATGCCTATTGGGAGACTCGCTTGCTAGAGGTCGCCTTCCCCCTGCGTCTGATTCGGGCTGCGCTGCTGTTGTTGGACAGTGAAAAGAGTATTCTAATCCCCCAGCGACCCCACGAGTTTTTATTATTGTGGCTGCAGGCGCTGGATTTAGTGTTGGAATACTACGGTTGTTACAGTGGCACCAATACTTTTCAAGCAGGGGCATCGCGCCTTGATTTTTCTGATCCCGACGAGTTGTATGCACAGCACAGCGTCCGCCTGGATGCCAATTTTTGTCACAGGCTCTGGCAAGATCTGGAGGACTATCACCATGGCCAACTGCCTCTGGATTTTGCCCTTTGTTGGCGCATAAGTTGCCAAGTTTCTGGCTAATCAATTTTCAATCTCTGTATAGCATCATGGAGCAATGCTTCCTTGTATTGCGCTCTTTTAATCCCATGCTCAATGAGAAAAGTCATCCAACATGCTCTGGTGCCTGTGCTGCCAGCCCCTCAATCTACAACGCGCTCTCCGAAACGTTACGGCCAAATTCCCGCAACAGCCCGGCCAGTTCTTTGAGCAATTTATCCATTCATCCTCAATATAGCCATATCTTAGCCGTACTCATTGGATTTTCAACTGAAATTCGGCGCAAGAAAAAAGATCTATCTCATCATTGCCGATTCAAAAGTGTGTGCACAACGATCATATCACATCCCAATACGCCGTCAGTCTTTCAGTCTAGCAAAAATATTCTCAACTTTATGCCACTTTTTATAACTCGTTTTACAATATGCTATTGGCTCCTTACGGTTCTTACGGCAGGGAATACAACTCCCAATATTTTGATCTGCAAGCATTTTGCTTACTCGTGAGCTATCGTAGCCTCGATCCGCAACCAGCACTTGCGCCACCGGCAAATCCGAAAGCAAAAACATCTGGACCTTTGAAATCGTTTCTCTGCCCTTCGCTCAGATGCAGCCGAATAATCAGGGCGCCCTGCATCATCACTCAAAACATGCAATTTGCTATTCATACCTCCCTTTAGAGATATTGGTTGAATGGTACGCCCGATCAAGCGTGGCTCGCTCCCTTTTTTTGAGGCTCAATACCGTGCGGTGTGCCGTCAGATGAGTAGCGTTAATCATCAGCATATTCGCTGATATGCCGGTCAGGGTTGTTGTTACAGAAGGTACAACGGCAGATTGCACTCAAGCCAGCACCTTGATAGAGGGATTGACGGCAGAATATTTGTTGGCTGATAAAGGTTATGATAGCAATAAGATCATTGAAAAAGCGCTGGCACAAGGGGCATGAAGCCTGTGATTCCAGCGAAGGAAAACCGTATAGTAAGACGCGGGTATGATAAAGAGCCGTACCAATTGCGTCACTTGGTTAAGAATGCTTTTTGCACCTGAAGCACTGGCGAGGAATAGCGACTCGCTATGCCAAAAATAGGGAATCATTCCTGGCCGCCGTACAAATACGATGTATTGCACTGTAGGCCAGCATCTCGTGACAACACTATCTAGAAGCTCTGTATCCATAAGCTGACTTTTTTTATTCGGGCTTGTCGGGCTCCCTGCTGACGCAGGGCTGCTTCTATTGCCGGTTGCCAAAGCCCCTGTCTCAGCTTTAATTCTTGCAGAAATACAGAATGCCGTACGGCTAGACGTAAGTGACCTCGCTCCAGATCCATGACTTGGCTTTGTTGTGCCAGAATCTCAAGCCCCAGCTTATTTAAGACCAATGGCCAGAGTTGAAAAATATCGTGTCCTGGTTCCTGTATTTGTTTTTGAAGTTCTCGATTCTCATCGATAAACTGCTTTAGGAATTCTTTGGCGTCTTTCATAGTGTACAATATGTAAAAAAAAATTCATATACGACATACGACAGAGAAAATAACATCAATTTAAACATTTTAAGAACTCTCAGCAATGCTTTCTGAAAGTTCAACACAACCTTAGGTCGTTTTACAATATGCGATTGGCTCCTTACGGTCCTTGCAACAAGGAATACAACTCCCAATATCCTGATCTGCAAGCATTTTTCTTACTTTCAAGCTATCATAGCCTCAATCCGCAATCAGCACTTGCGCCGCTGGTAACTCAGAAAGCAAAACATCCACACCGCAGACAGCCTTGCACCATCGCTCAGAACGTGCAATTTGCTATTCATACCTCCCTTTAGAGATATTGGTTGAATGGTAAGCCCGATCAAGCGTGGCGCGACCGATCAGCCGGCGAAGTGGCAGGCGCAAAAGTGGGGTGCTTGTTGACTGCCCAAATTGCGCAAAGCTGGTTCCCGCTGGCGACACAGAGCCTGTTCGGCGGCGCTGGCGGCTTTGAAGCGGGGGCAGCGCGACTGAAATGCGCAGCCCTGCGGTAAATCCAGTGGCGAGGGGATGTCGCTCGGCAAGAACAGGTAGTTGTCACTTGTGCGCCGGGCGCGGGCCTCGATGGAGGCCTCTGGATGCGAATCGTAGAGCATGCGGCTGTAAGGATGGCGGCAGTTCGCAGTCAAATCCTCGTTGCGGGCAAACTCCACCATCTTTCCCAGATACATGACGCAAATGCGATCCGAGATAAATTCCACCGTTCCCAAATCGTGAGAAATAAACAAGTACGTCAAATGGTACTTGTCCTGTAAATCGAGCAAAAGATTCAGTACCTGGGCCTGCACGGACACATCCAGAGCTGACACGGCTTCATCGCAGACAATAAATTCGGGTTTGCTGGCCAGGGCGCGGGCAATATTAATGCGCTGGCGTTGGCCGCCGGAAAACTGGTGGGGGTAACGCTTTTTGTAATGGGGCGAGATCCCCACATCCTCAAGCAAGCCGTCCACCCGCTGCTTTATTTCGCGCGAACTCCACTTGTAGTGGATTTTCATCGGCTGCATAATCGTAGATTCAATAGTGCGCCGGGGGTTTAAGGCGGCAAAGGGGTTCTGGAACACCATCTGGGCCTTGCGGCGGAAATCCTTGAGTTCGCGCGCATCCATTGCCATTACGTCGCGCCCGTGGAATGCCAGTTCGCCGCTGCTGGCTTCCAGCAGGCGCAATGCCAGCTTGCCCAGCGTGGTCTTGCCACAGCCGGACTCACCGATCACGCTCAAGACCTCACCTTTGCGCAGCGTCAGGTTGACTCCGGACAAGGCGTGCAGCGTCTTGGTTCCACTGTCTGTGTGCACTGGAAAACTCTTGCACAAGTTTTTGATTTCCAGCAAAGTCTCGCCCTCTCGCAGACTCGTCATGAGGGGCCTCCTGGCTTCTGATCTTGTCTTGTCTCTTGTTCTGGCATTTGTAAAGGCTTTAGACTCCGCCGTACATGGTGGCAATACACCACGTGCGCTTCGGCGCTGCCGGCCCCGTCCGCGTCATAGCCTCTGGCCTCGGAGGCCTCAGCATGGCGAATAAGCGTCTCCTGCGGGAAATGGTGCAGGCAGTCCGCCGCGAAGAACTCGCAGCGGCTATAAAACGGACAGCCTCCGCGCAGGCTGCGCAGGTCGGGCACCGAGCCGCTGATCGAATGCAGGCGGCGCTTGCCGTTGCCGCGAACAGTATTTTCTTTTTCAGCTGGCATCTGGCGCTTACCCGGCAAGGACTGGAGCAGGCCCCGGGTATAAGGGTGACGCGGCTGGGCAAAGACATCTTCTATTCGGCCTTCCTCGACTTTTTTGCCGCAATACATCACGGCCATGCGGTCGGCATACTGAACCACCAGGCCGATGTCGTGGGTAATCAATAAAATCGTCAGGCCCATTTGATCGCGCAACTCACAGAGCAAGGCCAGTATCTGCGCCTGAATCGTCACATCCAGGGCGGTCGTCGGCTCATCGGCAATCAACAGGGCCGGCGCGGGCGCAGCCAAGGCCATGGCAATCATCACGCGCTGCTGCATGCCGCCGGACATCTCATGGGGATAATTGTGCAGGCGCAGCTCCGGCGACGGAATATGCACCTTTTGCAGGACTTCAATGGCCTTGCGCCGTGCCTCGGACCGGCGCAATCTCTGCTTGGCGACAAATACATCCATCAGTTGTTGACCGACGGTAAAGGTCGGATTCAGTGAAGTCATGGGCTCCTGAAAAATCATGGAAATCCTTGAACCGCGCACCCCGCGCATTTGCTTTTCATTGTATTCCAGCAAATTGCTGCCTTGCAGCAGAATTTTGCCACTTTCAATGCACGTTGCCTCCTTGGGCAGTATGCAATTGATGGATTTCGCGGTCACGGATTTACCGCAACCCGACTCGCCGATAATGGCAAAGATTTCACCCTTGCGCACCTTCAGTGACAGGTCGCGGAGCACCCTCACACGCCCCCTCAAGGTTTGAAAGGAGATAGACAGATTTTGAATTTCCAGCAGGGCTGGGGCTCCCGCAGTCTGTGGCTCAATAGAATTCATGGAAGGGCCTGCCTTATTTTTTCAGGCGTGGATCCAGCAGGTCGCGGATGCCATCGCCCAGGAGGTTAAAGCCAAAAACGGCCAGCATTGTCGCCAAGCCCGGAAACAGAACGATCCAGCTGGCCGTGGTGACAAACTGGCGCGACGAGGCGATCATCAGCCCCCATTCTGGGTTGGGCGGCTGCGCACCCAAACCAATAAAAGACAAGGCCGCGGAGCTGAGAATGGCATTGCCTATGCCCAAAGTGGCCTGCACAATCATTGGCGTGATGCTGTTGGGTAGCACCGTGACAAACATGAGTGATGCCGTGGAGGCCCCTAGCGAGCGCTCGGCCAGGACATACTCCTCTTCTTTGACAGACAAGACCGAGGAGCGCATCAGGCGGGCGTAGATCGGCATGGAAGAAATGGATATCGCGATCATGGCATTCACCAGCGAAGGTCCGAGGACGGTCACGATGATGATGGCCAAGAGGATGTACGGGAAAGACAGCAGTATATCCGCCAGCCGCATCAACAGACGATCCAGCCAGCCGCCCAAAAAACCGGCAACGAGGCCAAACAGCCCACCAAAAAACAGTGCGATCGATGTGGAGAAAAAACCGATGCTCAGAGAAATGCGCCCACCATAAGCAATGCGGGTAAACAAGTCGCGGCCCAGGTCATCGGTGCCCAAAAAGTGTCCGGGGCTAAAAGGCTTTAATTTCAGGGCCGAGCTGTCCTGCTCAAACGGCGTGTAAGGCGTCAGCAAGGGGGCCAGAAGAGCGAGTAAGAAAAATAGAAAAAGGATGGCCAGGCCGATCATGGCCGAACGGTTGCGCACGAAGTGCTGCAGAAACTCTCGCAATGGGTGTGGATCCAGCACAACCAGGTCGTTATTTTCCACCCCCTCACTCTGGGGCGTGCATTGGGCTTCTAGTATGTCGGTAGCTTGTATTGGCATGAATTTCCCCCGGCGTAAATCTTGGGCCTTGAAAAGTTTACCTTTAATTGTGCTTTGAATTGGCTCTTTGCTTGAGCCTTTTACTTGGCCCTTCGGCGGCCTAAGATAGTTTAACCTTGGGATTGACCGCCACGTAGAGCAGGTCGACCACAAAGTTGATCAACAGAAACGATACGGCAATGACCAGCACCCCGCCCTGGATCGCGGGAAAATCGCGCGCGCTGATAGAATGATAAATCCAGCGGCCCAGCCCCGGCCAGGCAAAAATCGACTCGGTCAGGATGGCGCCGGACAAAAGGACGCCGAATTGAGTTCCGATCACCGTAATGATGGGCATCAAGGCATTTTTCAAGGCATATTTAAAGACTATGTGAAAGCGCGAATAACCCATGGCCCGGGCCGTTTGAATGTAGTCCTGGCCCAGGACCTCCAGCATGGACGTGCGCGTAATGCGCGAAATAATAGCCATCGGTAAAAGCCCCAGAGTAATGGCGGGCAACAGCAGGTAATGCAAGGCACTGAGCAATATGCGGCCATCGCCATCGCGGAATAATACGATGAAGCCATCCAGCACATAATAATTTGTGATTGGCTCAAAAAACAGGCGCAGATTGATGCGCCCGCCGGTCGGAAAGAGTTTCAACTGCACCGAAAAGAACATAATCATGATCAGGCCCAGCCAGTAAATCGGCATCGACACCCCCAGCAACGACAGCGTCGAAGTCGAATAGTCGGGCCAGCGGTTGCGGTTCAAGGCCGCCACAATGCCCAGGCAGATACCGAAAACGGTCGCAAAGATGATGGCCATAAACGAAAGCTCAAGCGTCGCCGGAAAGAAGGAACGGATTTCTTCAAACACCGGCCGATGCGAAGATATGGACCGGCCCAAATCCAGTTGCAGCAATTTTTTTAAATAGAGCAGCAGCTGGACGTACAGCGGTTGATCCAGCCCCAACTCGTGGCGCAATTGGGCCAGGGCCTGCTCGCTGACCCTGGTGCCCAGCATAATCCGCGCGGCATCTCCCGGAATCAGCGCGATCATCAGGGCGACCAGGACCGCGACCCCAAGCAGCAGCAGCGGCATCTGCAGCAAGCGCTGCAGGGAGTAATGCAGAATGCGCTTCTTATTCGATAACGACATGCTTGATATTGCTTGCCCCGCCAACTGGACTGACAATCAAGTTCTTAACCGTCTTCTTGTGCGGCACGATCAGTTTGGAGTTGGCGATAGTCACCCAGGGCGCCTCTTCGGCAAAAATATCTTGGGCTGCAAAATACAATTTCTTGCGCTCTTCCTGATCGCTGATCTGGTGGGCGCGGCGGATCAAATCGGTGAATTCCTCGTTTTTCCAGAATGCAATGTTTGAAGCGGGAACCACAGCGCGGTCTGCGGCCAGCAACACGCCGAGGAAGTTGTCCGGATCGCCATTGTCCCCCTTCCAGCCCAGAAAGGCCATTTCAAAGTCTCCCTGGTCGAGTTTCTCAAGATGGGCGCCCCACTCCAGCGTCGTGATCCCGGCCTGGATTCCAACGTCGGCCAACTGCTGCTGCACGATTTCGGCGACCTTCTGCCCCTGCGGCATATAAGGGCGAGCCACCGGCAGGGCCAGCATTTCCGTCTCAAAACCATCGGCCAGGCCCGCCGCGGCGAGCAAGTCCCTCGCTTTTTCCGGGTTGTACTCGTATTTCTTGATGTCAGACTTAAAGGCCCACATGATCGGCGGGATCGGCGCGTCAGCGGCTTGACCGAGTTCACCATACACGGCCTTGATGATATCGTCTTTGTCAATCGCGTAATTGATCGCCTGACGCACCCGAACATCATCAAATGGCTTCTTTTCATTATTCATGGCCAGGTAACCCACATTCAGGCCACTAGTTTCATAAAAGTCGATATCTGGATTTTCGCGTAGAGCAGGGATGTCATCCATTGCCGGATACGTAAAGGCATCTATTTCACCATTTTGCAGAGCCAGAGCGCGGGCTGTCGGCTCAGGAATCACGCGAAAAAATACATTTTCGACATTAGCCTGCTCGCCCCAGTATCCATCAAAAGCCTTCAGGACAATGGAGTCGCCCTTTTTCCAGGAAACAAACTGATACGCGCCGGTACCTACGGGATGGTTGGTGAAGTCGTCCTTGTACTTGAGGACAGCTGCCGGCGAAGGAATGCGGATAAAATCCATCGCCAAGGTTGCCAGAAAAGAAGCCGCCGGCTGCTTTAAACGGATGACAAATGTATATTCACCCTCGGTGCTCACCGAGTCAATCAGCTCATCAAAGGCCATGGCATGCCAGTACTTCCAGGGCCCATACTCATGGCCCGGATGATCGGGCTGAAACTGGCGCTCAAACGCAAAGGCTGCGGCGTCGGCATTGAAATCGCTACCGTCGTGGAATTTGACACCCTCGCGCAGCTTGAACGTATAGGTCAGGCTATCCGCGGAAATATCGTAAGACTCGGCCAAAACCGGCTCAACTTCTGTCGTACCCGGTTTAAAACCGACCAGACCCTCGTAGATTTCGTCGGTTACCATAAAGGATTCGCCATCGGTCTCGCGCGCGGGGTCCAGGCCCACGGCATCGGCGGGTTTACCATAGAAAAAAGAGCTGGCGCCAGCTTCTGAGCCGCCAGAGCTGGCTTCTTTCTGGCCGCTGCAAGACTGCAAAACCAGCAAGGCCGCGGCCAACAGCGGCAGCAAGTAATGCCAAGTTGCGGCATGCAAGTCGCCGTGAAAAACGCCATGGGAATTTTTATGGACATCGTTTCGAGAATAATTTTTCATTATCTCCTCCTAGTTGTTTAACGTCATTTAAACGCCAAAATTAATTTTTACGCTCTGCACCGAGCAAAAGAACGAAAGTAAAATCCAAACAGGAATCCGGGGATAAAGCAATTTTTGTGCCAAAAGACGCTGGCACAATCAAGTCACAAAGGCCGAGGAAACCAGTGGCAAAGGAATTGAGAAGTCCTGGCCGCGAAGAAGAAAAGCCAAGTGATCTATAAAAGAATTTATGGAAATCCGTGCATCGGGGCATCGGGGGGATATTTTGCAAAGCGAGCCGATGAAGTCAAGTCGATGAATTCAAGTTAATGAAGTCAGCTAGCCCATTAACAACACGCTCGACCGTGCGGCGACGGGATAGCGATTCCCCAGGACAATTGCACTTTGCAGTTCGGCCTCGCTGACGGCATAGGGGCCAAAGGGCAAACGAATATCCGCCGGAGCGCTCAGCTGGGTGTCGACAATGCAATGCCAGTGGCCGTAACTGTAGGGACTTTGAGTGCATGGCTTGCCCGGCAGGGGAAAATTTAACAAGCGGGAACTGGCGTTAAACACGCAAAACAAGCTGGGGCTGTCGTTGTGACCGGTATCCGCCGGCAGCAGAGAGCCATCCAGCAATAGGGCTAGACAGGCTGGCTGGCTATTCCAGTCTTCGGTGTTTTGCAGTTCGCACAGCATATCGTGGCGCAGGCCGTACCAGCGGATTTCGCGCGCGCGAAAGAATTCGTGCCGCAGCAGCAGGGGGAAACGGCGGCGCAGCGCGATCAGCTGCGCGGCAAAGCGTTGCAAACTGGCGTAAGCTGTGAATTCGGGATCGCCGCCCGGTTCGCGCAGCTGGGTCTCGTCGTACTGCAGCCAGCCGAGCTGATTGTCCTGGCAGTAGGCGTTATTGTTGCCCAGCTGCGTGTTGCCCAGCTCATCGCCGGCCAGTAGCATCGGCGTGCCGGCACTCAGCAGCAGGGTCGCCAGATGATTTTTCACCATGCGGCAACGCAAGCTGGCAATTTCCGCGCCTTTTTGGTGCGGCTCTGCGGGGCCCTCGCAGCCATAATTGCGATTGAAGTTATTGTTGTGGCCGTCGCGATTTTGCTCGCCGTTGGCCCAATTGTGCTTGTCGTTGTAGCTAAACAGATCCCGCAGGGTAAAACCGTCGTGACAGCTGAGGAAGTTCAGGCTGTGATACGGCCGCTGCCGCGGCCGCCAAAAGATGTCCGAGCTGCCGGCCAGGCGCGTGGCCAGTTGCGCGGCGCCGAGGCTGGCACACCAGAAGCGGCGAATGTCGTCGCGGTACCGATCGTTCCATTCCGCCCAGCGCGCCTGGCCGCGGTTAGTCTGGGCAAAGTCGCCCAGCAGGTAGGCTCCGCCCGCGTCCCAAGGTTCGGCCAGGAGTTTGGTCTGCGCCAGTACGCTGTCCTGACTCAGGGCCTCGACGACGCTGAATGCCGCGGGGATCAGCGCGGCGTCCTGGCCGCGGCGCAAAATACTGGCCAGGTCAAAGCGGAAACCGTCGACGTGCATTTCCAGTACCCAGTAGCGCAGGCAATCGACAATCAGCTCGCGCACAACTGGGTGATTGCAATTCATGACATTGCCACATCCGCTCTGCTTGGCATAGAAGCGCGGATTTTCGTCCAGGATGTAATAGGTCTGGTTGTCCAGTCCGCGGAAGGACAGCGTTGGCCCCAGCTCATCGGCCTCGCCACTGTGATTAAATACCACGTCCAGAATAATTTCGATACCGGCCCGATGCAGGGCTCGGACCATCGTTTTAAATTCGGTCAACGCCGCGCCGGCGGCAGTAGAAGCCGCGTAGTGGGGCGCCGGCGCAAAGAAATTGTGGGTGTTGTAGCCCCAGTAGTTGCCCAGTCCCAGGGGCTTGCCGCTTTGCGGGTCGCGGCGCTCCGAATAATCGTAGGGAGAAAAGCCCATCAATGGCAGAAACTCTAGGCTGCTGACACCGAGCTTGCGCAAATAGGGAATGTGCTCAATCACGCCGAGATAGGTGCCTGGATTTTGGTATGGGCAATTCTGCGTCATGCCCTTCAGGTGGGCCTCGTAAATCACACAGTCGGCCAGGGGATAGTTCAGCGGGCGGTCGCCTTCCCAGTCAAATGCATCGTCGACGACAATGCATTTGGCCTGCAAGTCAATATTGCTTTGCTCAGAGTAACTCAGGTCCGCTTCTTCCCGCTCCCCGCTCCCCGCTTGCCATTGCCCTGACTGCCGGTCTTGCCCGCACTCAAAACCGTAGCCAGAGCCACGATCAAAGCCGGGGTCAAAGCCATAAGCGGCGCGATAGGCGGCGCTGTGGTGGTAGATGGCCGGCGTCGCGCAGACGGCCCGGGCGTAAGGGTCCTGCAAATATTTGTGGCGGTTGCAGCGCGCGCCCGTGCGCGGCAAATACCGCCCCGCCACGCTGTAAAGATAGAGCTGGCCGGCCTGGCAGCCTTCAACCTGCACGTGCCAGCGGTCGCCCGTGCGATGCACTTTGGCCGGCAACGGAATGCTCTGGCTAGGTGTCCTGTCGGCTTCGCGGTCAAACAGGTGCAGCGTGACGCCCGTAGCCTGAGAGCTGTACAGGCAGAAATTCACGCCACCGTCATTCGGCCAGGCCCCCAGCCTGGCTGGCGTTCCCGCCCGCACACCCCGCACACCCCGAATGGAAAACTGCGCCATGATACATTGTCCTTGTTATTATCAGATATCCCAATTATAGCGGGAATCAAGCACGCCTAGCCATACCTTGCAAGCCTTTCGTGGTACCCTTTCATCGGTTCCCTGGCTCCATAAACACGACAGGCACGAAGACTGCGAAAGCTCACGAAAGGTAGACAGAGGAGCCGTGGGGGGACAGGGAGCTTTCTTTAATTTTTTTGTTTTTGATGCCGTTAGTACAAAGATATTTTTCAATGGAGCTTAGGGGGTATTTTGCCCCAAACTTATTCTTGATTAATCTTTGTCAATAATGTATAACTCTAATTATCACAAATTTTTTGATATAGTAGATTCTGAATAAATTTTTCTGTAATATTAAAAAATAGCTTTCATATGTATCCTGAAAAAATGTTCTGAAATATATTAATCTGGAATATAATCTGCTCTTATCCGTAGGTTAGTTTTGGGTTAATTTGGGGTTAATTGGGGGCTAATTTTAAGTTCAAACTTAAAAGTCTGGCTTTTCCATTTGGTAAATAATGAGAGGGATTGGAGGTAATTGTTATGAGCTTCACACTCATTATCCTTTGCATAATATTTTTAGGTTTTTATGCCGTGTTATGGTTTTTTAAAAGACAAAGGAAAAGTTTTAATTATCGTGTACTAAATGCGTTGTTTGCCGGATTGTTATTTGGTGGAGCCATCCAGCTTATCCTTGGAATTGATGGAATCAACCATGACGTGATTGATGAGTTTTCACAATTTATTTCCGTATTTGCCAGAGGATATGTCAAATTACTGCAGATGCTTGTCATTCCCTTGGTGTTTGTCGCCATGGTTTCATCCATTATGAATGTCGAGAGCAAGGATGTTCTGTCTCGTATTGCGCCTAAAGTGATTGGTTTTTTAATCTTGACTGTGTCTATTGCAGCTCTCGTTGGTATGGCCAGTATCTATTTATTTGGCATTGATGCCCATACCATTGCCGACAGCATTGGTGCCAATAGTGCCGTCGAGGCGCGCGGCGCCGCACTGATGAAGGCCCAGACCTCCATGCTAGACGGTGGCCTGGCCCATTTGGTGCTTTCTATCATCCCCGCAAATTTATTTGACATGCTAACTGGCTCACAAAGGACGTCGACCCTGTCTACGGTCTTGTTCTCTATGTTCCTGGGCTATAGTATTCTTCAGGTCAAGAAGCATAAAGCGGAAAAAGTCCAGCCCCTTATTAAGCTTATTAATGCCAGTAAAGAAGTCGTATTGTCGATGGTTCGCCGGATTTTGAGATTGACGCCATACGGCGTATTTGCCTTGATGACTCGTTTCATGATGACAAATAGCTTGTTTGCCCTGGCTGAAATTGGCCGTTTTTTAGCGGCCAGCTATGCTGCAATTGTGGCCATGTATGTCATTCATGTGATGATGGTTGGCCTCTTTCGCCTATCGCCAATTCAATTTGTAAAAAAATCTCTGCCCGTCTTAGTATTTGGATTTGGTTCTCGCTCCAGTATGGCCGCAATCCCGCTGAATATCGAAACTCAGACAGGCAGATTGGGCATCGATGAAGAAACGGCAAACTTGTCGGCTACTTTTGGCGCCAGCATTGGCCAGAACGGTTGCGCCGGAATTTACCCGGCCATGCTGGCCATTATGTCTGCGCAAATAATGGGAGTTAGCATCGATTTTAGTTTTATCCTTTATCTACTGGCCGTCATTGCCATCTCATCTTTTGGCATCGCCGGCGTAGGAGGGGGCGCCACGTTTGCTGCCATTGCCGTACTGACCATCATGGGACTAGATATTCACATTGCCGCCATTTTGATATCAGTGGAGGCTTTGATTGATATGGGCCGGACGGCACTTAATATTTCGGACTCCATTCTTTCGGGGCTGCTTACGGCAAAGAGAAATGGAACCTTAGATCGCCAAATCTATAACTCTAATGATTTAGTTCTGAGTTCCAGTGAAAAGTATTAGCGTAATTCTCTGACGGACCTGAGAAAATATTATTGGAAAGTTCTGAGCCCTTGAATATACGGGTCTCTGCAAGTCCCGTATGGGGGGGAAAAAAATATGGGGTTGACTTAATCAACCCCTTGATTTTACCAGCGAACTTCTATTGGGACTTTATAGTGATCATCATCAATGTGGAAATATACAAAATATTGACTATGACAGGGGAATTCATTTTTAAGATAAGTTAATGGCACTGAGTAAATTCTATTTTTTCCTTCAATAATTTTATCCGTAACTTGGTGCGTTAATATGATGGACGACGAATAGTCTAATGTGGAAACTTCAATTTCAATTTTACGGAATTGTAAGGATTGCTCTAAAGATTCATCGACAAAATTAACTTTAAAGACTAATGGCTCGGAACAATAAATTTTGCCGCCATTGCGCAATTCAACTGATTTTATAATTTTCGTATGATTAGCGAGATTCTCCAATACAAGGGGTTCTTCACGGTATGGCAAATGTTCAGCCGATGTCTCCTTATATTCTGTAAATAAATGACAGCCCGCGAGTGGCAGGGAGGCCAACGATATTAAATGAAGCCAGTAGTTTAAAAACAGCGATTTGGGAAAAATGAAATTATTTTTCGGCATATTTTACTCCCAGAAAATTCAAAACAATGATTGGAGAATAATTGGGGAGTAAAAAACGCAAAAATCTTACAGGCTCGCCAGCTTTTGCATAATAACAACAATATAAATTCATTATTTTAAATTTCCAAATTGAAATATAGTTTATGCGGTTATTTTTACAATAAAAACTTTCATTTGTCAAGAACTTTTGCATAAAAAATAAGCATTTCTATTTTTATGATCTCGCTCTGATGTTCGCCTATTTTTCAGCTGTGTTATTCGGTCTTTGAACCGGCATGCATTGGTGACAAAGCCAGCAGAAATTAACAAATTGAATAATTGCTTTCTTTCGGCATGGGCTGTGGTCAACCCGAATCAAATCTTGCGAGGGCGGGAGCGGTAAAAAAAGAAAAACTGGGAAAGAACGTCAGTTGAACAATTCGCTGTACGAACCGAGCCGTGCCAGAAGCCGTGTGTCATCTGACTTGCGATAGATCAGCAGCAGGTCGGGCGGCTTGAGGTGACACTCACGATAGCCGCCCAATCGCCGCCCAGATCGTGATCGCGGTATCTTTTCTCAATAGGTTGGTCGATTCTTAGGGCGGCAAGTATCAATTTGAGCGCTTTGTCGAGCGCTGCGCGATGCTGGCCCCTGGACTCGCGCTTTGGTAATCACGTTTGAACGCGGAAGTTGGCATGCCCGGTTTGTCTCAAGCCGAAAGCGGACAGCGTCCGCCTGTGGCAATGTTGAGCTAATCGAATTCCTCGACCGTCCAGAGCAATTGCTGGCCATTGTGTAACCGGGCCAAGATGGACTGCGCGGGGATCTTATGGCCACTGGTCTCTTCAGATACTGCGGAAAAATTCGCGATGATTTTGCTCCCATCGCTGAAAGTCGTTTGTTGCAAATTCCCTTCGGCATCCAGCCATTCAAAATCCACCAGGGCCTTGTCCCACAGCTGCTCATGGATGGGCTGAAAGCCATCTTGATAGTGCTGGAGGGCTCGCAGGCGCGGCGAGTCGGGACTCTGCACTTCGTCTCGGCTCAGGTGCACCATCGGAGGGGTATTGTAGAGCATGGCGATCAGATCCCTGGCGGCTTGCACATCGCTAAATTTCAGGCTGTCGGTGTGCCAGTGGTGCGAGCTGATCACTTCATCATGGAAAACAGCTTGGTACAGAGGAATTCGGAACTGTGGGGCAAACAACAGGGTTTTATACGGTTCTTTAACTTGCGCCGGCTTGAAGAAAATGTCTGGTTTATGGTCCGGATACCAGGCCCCCAAGAAGTAGGGAGATTGACGATTTGCATGCATATCTTCGTCATTCCAGCCAAAGACGTTCGTTTCCATTCCGTGTGCGAAGGCCAGGGAATTGGTCGTTATCGCGTTGCCGGATTCCGAACCCAATAAAATGCCCTGTTGACTACCGATCCAATTCATGCGGTCATTAAATGCCTCTAGCATCGCCGACTCGTCCATGTCGGCGTGGTAGTCCTCGCGCGCCATTGCCGTCGCGTCCACATCCAGAAACAGACTGTCAAAGCGGCCATATTTGACGATGTCGAGAATTCGCCGTTCCACATATTCGCGCTGACAGGCCGGATTGAGGTAGTAGCCTTTGCCGCGAAACCCCTTTTTTTTGCTGCCGTCGGCTTTTTCGATCGCGCAACCTGTACGCATCTCATCGGGCAACTGTGCGGTCAGCCAACTGTCGTTCACACCTGCTTCAATCGCGGTATTGTAGGAATCATAAGTCGCGATTGCATACCCCGCCCGCTTTGCCTGCTCAACCGCATCGGGTTGATAAAATGCGGGCATCCAGTTATCCAAGCCCAGCCAAAGTTTCTCCAGGCCAGCCTGCTGGAAATTCGCGATCATACCCTGCGACAAAGCTTGGCCCCATTCTTGCGCGGGAAGCAAGAACTGGCCGGCATTTTCTGCAAGATGCTCTTTGCGCTTTTGTGCCGCCTGAAACTGGGATTCAATACCGTTGTCCTCCAGCGTAACCGAGCGCGCGGGAAATTTTATGTTCAAAGATGCATTCACGCTCTCGACTAGTAAGCGTTTATGATATTGGCTCAACCAGTCTTTCCCTTGCTGGAGCGCCTGAAGTTCGCGCAGCTCCGCAGAGTCTTGTTTGTCCGTCATTAGTTGTGATTGGTCAAAATACCAATCTTTTAACCCCCACCAGTCCCGAACGTCCTCGACGGCCAACACATGATTGCCGAACAGATACACATGGCTGGCACCTATCAGCTTTTGCACTGCCGGGTTCTTGGCGAGTTTGGCACTCAGGGGCTCCGCCAGCTCTTGCTCTTGGCGCCAGCGCCGATAGTCTAGGGCCCCCGAAAGTGGCCCCTCTCCCCATGTAATTTGCACGTTAAAAGGTTGCCTGAAGTTGAGCGCGGTAAATTCATGCATCGCAAGCATGTCGGTTCTGTCTGATTCCGAGGCAAACTCAAGGCGGTTGTTGCTTGGCGTGACCAGGGTATAATTGATAAATTGACCGTTCTGCTCGGCCGTCCAGAACGGCATTTTCAAGTCTTGCGTGGTATTTGAGCCAGAATAGGTCTGGGTTAAATATTCTCTCCACATCTTGTCTGCCGTCGGGACCCGCATGCCTTCATTAAATGGCAAATACAGGGTTTGCGTTGCCGATGCGGCTAAGTCAAACCACTCCAGCCTGACGGGTTCATTGCGCCGCACGGCGGTTTCCGAATCCAATGAAAAACTAAAATCCAGCGCATAGCCCATGGTGGCTTGAACCACAATGCGACTTGGCAGCAGGCGCCAGGTGGCGGAAACAAGGCTAGAAGTATCAAGCACTTCCGCGCGCTGTGCCTCTCCGTTGACTTTTAGCCCCGCCTGATTAATACTCAGAGTTTCGCCATTCCTTTGCCAGTCAACTTTGAGTGTCTCTGTTTCGATAAAGGCTTTCTGGTCAGCACTGAAGAGCTCTATTTGCGCGCTGTGGACAGGTTGCGCAGAGCAAGCGCAGCACAGCGCACCTGAAATGGCCAGCAAAGGAAATTTTAAAGGAAACGTTAAATGGAATTGCAAAACGAACTTGCCGGCAGAAGACGACGCCTTTCCGCTTGTCGCGGAAACAATACGTTTGGAGACCGCTCTGCCGATTGACAAGCATCCCTCCAAGCAAAAAGAAATGATATGGATTAAATACATATTAAACAAACTCCAGTATTTTTAAAGTATGGACACTTTCGATCATCTGTGGAGCGGAATTATAACAATCTGGTGTTCTTGCAGGAAGAGTTATTGAATTCAATAGAAAGGTATGCGCAAGCCCGCCCCGTCTAGATTTCGTGACTTTTCGCCACCTTTCGTGCACTTCGTGGTTCCCTTTTCAGTGTCCTTGGCCAAGTAACCACGAAATACACCAAAAAAGTACGAACAACACGAAAAATTCTAAAACGCCCCTCTCCTGACCTTCGCGCCCTTCCTGGCTCCCGTCGCCCCTTTTTTAACTTTTCTCCTGTCACCCGCAGCCCCCCATCGTGCCACCTAAAGCTCCCCAGCCTAAATTTCGTGACTTTTCGCCACCTTTCGTGCACTTCGTGGTCCCCTTTTCAGAGTCCCTGGCCAAGTAACCACGAAATACACCAAAAAAGTACGAACAACACGAAAAATTCTAAAACGCCCCTCTCCTGACCTTCGCGCCCTTCCTGGCTCCCGTCGCCCCTTTTTTAACTTTTCTCCTGTCACCCGCAGCCCCCCATCGTGCCACCTAAAGCTCCCCAGCCTAAATTTCGTGACTTTTCGCCACCTTTCGTGCCCTTTCGTGGTTCCCTTTCGTGGTTCCACAAAAAAAAGCCGCCCCCCCTGTTCCCAGGCAGGCGGCGGCGTGCGCAAGGCAAAAAATTAAAAGGCAAAAAAAGCTAAAGCGAAAAGTTAATGACCCAACTATGGAGTCGATTTAACAATCGTGATGCTAATTTTTGCAGTATCATTTGCAGAACCTTTTGTGATTTTAACGGTTAGATCACCTGAACTACCAACAGAGATAGGCCCAACCTCGTAGGTCAATGACGTACCTTTGGTGTCAGTAGGATATGTGCCAGTTATGTCACCTATAGCCTTTAACACACTTTCATTAAAAGTGGTACCAGCTGTAACAGCTGTAACAGCACTATTACCTGACACACTAAGGTTACCAAGCGCATCTTTAACAAAAGCAACAGCCTGAGCATTCGTCATTTTACCCGTTACCGTAACCGTCATGTCTTCGCCCGTTTTGCGGTCGGAGAATTCCAGTTGAATTCCCTTACCATCTGGGACCGGAGAATCAGAATCTTTTCTGGTATCCCATACGTCTGCAGAAGTCGTATCTGTATCCCAGTCACGATCAATACTTAAATCGTAGTCTCCCGCAGCGCCCGCAGTTTGGGTGACTTTAAACATTGCGACAATCTCTTTTACTGTTGTATCGGCAGTCACGGTATATTTATTCCCATCAGTAATCTGGGTCTCTTTGGCAACAACATTACTACTGGCATCAGTAAGCTTATTATCTTTCGCGGCTTTGAGCTCCAGGCCCTGTGTCGCCTTCTCCAGCGGGATATCTTTTGCTGTCGCACTTTTATCACCCGTCAGCAGCTGCATGGCAGGTGCTGATATCGTGACCTTTGTGTGATCAGATGCCACCTCCAGCATTTCGGCATCAATCAGGCTATATAAATCCGATATTTCCTGGATGAGCCCAGAATCCAAATCGCCTTGTAATTTTCCCATGGCACGATAAATCGCATCCAAAACTTCATCTTCATCATAGTTTGCTGTCTTTGGAAGCGTTACGCCGTCTGTGGCCAACCTATCGATGAATCCCTTGACCGTGGTGATTTTGTCCGAAGATTTTTCATCGTCTTCAGGGTCGCAGCTGAATAAGGCCAGGCCGGTCAGCAATACCGATATATATATATATATATATATGGTTTTAAAGTAAAATTTTTCCTCATTGTGTTTTCCTCGTGTTTTCCTTTAAATTGAACATGTAAAAAATAAACGACAGAAACGCGAACTAAATAATGGGGGCCCTACTCCCAGAAGCGTTTCCCAAAATTGCCGCCGTGGCAAACGGGTGTAAAAAAACTATTCTTAATCTATACCTACCTCCTTTTATCGCCGCGCCAAACCGTGAGCTGCCCTGCCGGACAATATAGCCATGAAATTAAAATAGCCCTTGCTCTGTGGCGTTTTGCCCGCCCAATTTTTCTGGACCTTTAGCGGCGCGGGCCAGGGCTTCAGCCGCTTTTCCGCTCGCTGCGATTGAAAAAGCTTTCCAGCATCAAGGTCAGCGCGCCGTCGCCGGTGACATTGCAAGCCGTGCCGAAGCTGTCCTGCAGGGCGAACACGGCCAAGAGCAAGGCCACGCCGGCCGGGTCAAAGCCGAGCACACTCACGACGATGCCCAAAGAGGCCATGACGGTACCGCCGGGAACGCCGGGGGCGCCGATGGCGAACACGCCGAAGAGCGGGATGAACATCATCATGGTGCTGAGTTCGGGCATGGAACCGTAGAGCATCTGGGAAATGGTCATGGCAAAAAAGGTCTCGGTCAGCACGGAACCACAGAGGTGGATGGTCGCGCCCAGGGGAACCATGAATTCGCGGGTATCGCGGCTGAGCACGCGAGACTTGGACGCGCATTTCAATGCGACGGGCAGAGTTGCGGCGCTGGACATGGTGCCCAGCGCCGTCAAGTAGGCCGGGGCGTAATGACGCAGCACCTCGATGGGATTGCGCCTGGAAATTATGCCCGCGATGGTATACAGGACAGTCAGCCACACGGCATGACCTAGGAGCACGATGACGATGATCTGCACGAAGACCGGCAACTGCTTGGTCAGGCTGCCTTCGTACGCCAGGCCGGCAAAGGTGCTGGCAATAAAAAACGGCAGCAGGGGAATCACGATCCGGGTGACCACCTGCATCATTAGGCCTTCAAGTTCGCAGAGAACCTTCTCAATCGTTTTGGCGCCGCTCCACAAGGTCGCGACACCCAGGATGATGGCGGTGACCAGCGCGGTCATGGCCGGCATGATCGGGGGAATGTCGAGCTGGAAAACCACTTCGGGGATCTCGCGCAGGCCCTCCACCTGGGTGGCGATGGACAGGTCCGGGATGATAATGTAGCCGGCCACACACGACATGATGGCCGCGCCCACGGAAGACAGGTAGGCCAGGGAGACGCCCGCGCCGAGCATCTTGTTGGCACTCTGCCCCAGGCGGGTGATGGACGGGGCGATGAACCCAATGATGACCAGGGGCACGCTGTAGAAAATGAGCTGACCGAGAACGTGTTTGATGGTGGCCATGAATTCAATGACCGTTTCGTTGGCCATGAGCCCAATGACAACACCGGCGGCAATGCCGATGAGCAGCTGGATAATCAGGGCGAATTCGCCTTTGTGTTTGGAACCGTTAGACATACGAGAAACTCCTTTGGTTTGGAAGATGTCAAGGCCCAGCAAGCAGCCCGTGCAGCGTTATTAATATTATTAGTTTGATCACTACATTTTGCCTGTTTTAATAAACACAAAAAAAGCTAAAACTAAAAACTATGCACTTCCTGATCCATCGACGCCACGTGCCGGCTCCTCTGTTCCAGAAAAAAATACCCGCCTCCCGCATCTGCCTGCAGCCGGCTGCTTTTCTCTGATTCTAGCTTGATTCTAGACATATTCAACATATTTTACAAGCCATATTTTATATTTTTGCTCCTGCCGCATTTTCTTGCCTTTCGTGCCTTTCGTGGTTCCCTTGCCGCCGGCTATTTCAAGGAAACCTGCACATACAGGGCAAAGACAAATTGTCCCAAGCTGTAGCGTCCGGCCTGCGGCCCCTTATAAGGCGAAACATTCAACACGAATTGAGTGCTAATTCCAGCAGCGAGGAAGGAATAAAAATATTTGGCCAGAGACATGCCCGCCACTGCCCCCAGGCTAAATGCATCCAAATGTGTCGATTCTTCTGTAGATGTTTCTCTAACCCGTAAAATACCCATTTTTTTACTTGGTTTCCCAAGCCATTCCTCTTCTCGCTCCTCGCGATATTGATTATACAGGTTAAAGTTCAGTGAGGGACCGGCGAAAAACTGCAATTCCCATAGCGGTGTAAATAGTAAGCTGAGGCTGCCTACCGGCTGCAGGGCATAAGAGAGCCTAAAATCCTTTTGATTGAAAAAATTCATTAGACTCCCTCTTTCTACGCTATGGTATGTCTGGTTGGTCTCTCCAACGCTGATCATATTTCGCAGGTGGACGCCCAGGCTCCACTTGTGGCGGTTACTGTCTTCGGGTTCTCTCTGTATCCAGGGTAAAGGGGCTTCTCCTAAGTGTACTTGAAATTCTTGAGGTCCTCGTCCTGCGGCGTTCCCTCGCGTTTTTTGCGCCATGGGCATGCCCATGCCCATGCCCATGCCCATGGGCCAGACCAAGCCCAAATTAAGCGTGGCGCTAAAACCGTAACGCAAGGGACCCCCGTCTTGATAATAGGCACCCAGACGTTTTGAGTATTTTGAGATTTCATCGCGAAACTGGGGGCCATTGAGCCCGAGCAGAAAGCCAAGATCACTGCTAAAAACATAGCGAAACCTATGCTCTGTCCTTAGCTTGCGGGATCTCGCCGCCTCTTGAGCCTGAGCCGCGGCCTCAAGTTTTTTTTCGAGTTCTGTCCAAATTTCTGTCTCGACTTCCGCCCCAGATTGCGCCACAAGAATAGTCATAGGACAAAAGACAAACAGAATACAGAATGCAAAACTCATATAGAGCGAGCAGCGCCTCACAAGTTCTCCTGATCAATTTATATTGTGGGCCGGATGGCCCGTCCATTTCGCCTCGCGTTCAGCCCGCTACCGTCAAGCCGCCAAAACGCAGGTCTGGAGAGAAAAAGCCCTTTCCGCGGGAGGCCTTGAGTTCATTGCCGACGGCGCTGACCTGTTGCAACATCGCGTAAAAATTACCCGCTAGGGTCACATCGCGCACACCTTGCAACAAGTGGCCGTCGCGATAGAGCTTGCCGCTGCAGGGCAAGGAAAAATCGCCGCTAGTGGCATCGCAGCCCGAATGCAGGCCGTTCAACTCCAGGACTTCAAAAAATTCACCGCCGCGCACGTCGCCGGCATCGGAATCGGGCACAATCAACAAACAATTGCCAGCCGTGCCCAAGGGACCCTGCGGCGAGCGCGCCGCGCGGGCATTGGACTCTACGCCAAAAAATTGGGCCGTTTCACAATTGTGATAAAAATTCTTCAGCACGCCATTTTCAATCAGCTGTAGATCCTCAGGAATTAAGCCTTCGGCATCGAAATATTGCGTGTGCAGAGAAGCGCTGTAGCGCGGCATGTCGATGATCTGCAGTTTCTCGGAGGCAATGAGTTGCCCCAGCTTGTCCCGCAGCGGGTTGGTCTTGGTTTTGGCGGCAAATCCAGAAAACATGACGTCAAAGCAACTCAACAGTGCCGCCAAGGCTTCGACTGTAAAAATCACATCGTAGCTACCGCTGGCGATGGGCTTGGCGCGCAGCAACAGGGCGGCTTCGGTAGTTGCCGTATCGACACAGGTCTCCCAGTTCAGGTCGGCAAAGCGACGCCCCACACTGGCTTCGCCATAGTCTGCTTTGACCTCGCCTTCTTCCATCAGCACATAAGTGTAACAGTTGTAAGCATGCGAGCGTTCAAAACAAAACACGCCATTGCTATTGGCCACATACGAGGCCGAACGACTCTCGCCAAAGCCATTGTAGGGGACCACCCGCACGCGCTTGTCGCGCGCCAGAGCTTCGCTCTCCAGCTTCAAGGTCAACTCTTCCTTGGCCGCCAGCCCCACTTCTTCATCATGGTACTGCGCCGAGCAGTCGGGCAACAATGGGCCGGCCAATTGCGGCTCGCTATGGATTCCCTGGCTGGGATCGCGCTTGGTAAACTGGGCGTTGCGCAGAGCCAGCTCCACCATGCTGCGCCGGTCGGCCTCCAACAATGATTCGCTGTAAGAGAGGCCGACACGCCCTTCCTTCTCGACGCGAATGCCCAGGGTGCCTGAAGAAGAAATCTCGTTTTCGGAAATTTTGCCACCCTGCGCCTGCAAATGCTGGTTCTCACTTTGTGAAAAAACGATGTCCGCGGCTCGCGCGCCGGCATCTAAAGCCATGTCCAGGGTCTGGCGGATGCTCTGGGAAATCCCTTCGTCCATGCCGCTCCGGGATTCGCCGAGGCGTTCCAGGGCAACGCTGCGATAATTCTTTGCCGTCGCCATTACTCATCCCCTCCAATCAAAATTTCGTCGACTTTAATGGCGGCTTGCCCGACATTCACCGGGATATTGCCACTGACCGACCCACAGAGGCCCTGGCCTTGTTGCAGATTATCCGCCACCATGCTGATGCGGCGGATAATTTCTTCACCACGGCCTATCAGACTGGCCGAACGCACGGGCTCGGCAATTTTGCCATTGCGGATCACATAGGCCTCATCGACGGCAAAGTTGAACTCTCCAGTTCCGGGGCTGACCGAACCTCCCCCCATTTTGTGGGCGTAAAGCCCATATTCAATCGAGGCGATAAGGTCTTCAAGTTTGTGTGGCCCGGCTTCAATAAAAGTGTTGCGCATGCGTGAAGCCGGAGCGAAGCGGTAGGACTGCCGCCGCCCGGAACCCGTCCGCGCATAGCCAGTTTGAATTGAACCCACCCGATCAACCATGTAACTTTGCAGGATGCCGTCCTTAATCAGCTGCGTGCGCTGGGTCGGCATGCCCTCGTCGTCAAAATTCAGCGAACCCCATTCCCCCGGCATCGTGCCGTCATCGACCGCGCTGACACAGGTGCTGGCAATTTGCTGACCTAATTTGTCGGCAAAGACACTGGCCTTTTTTGCCACCGCGGTTGTCTCCAGCGAATGTCCGCAAGCTTCGTGAAAGATCACACCGCCAAAGCCACTGTCGATAACTACCGGCAATTTCCCCGCAGGGCATGCCGCCGCATCCAGTTTAAGCAGGGCACGCCGCACAACCTGGGCCGCCAGCTGCTCAATATCTAGGCTCTGGGCGTATTCCCAGCCCGCCTGCGCGCCCGGAGCTTCATAACCTTTGCTCTCGCGCGTGCCATCGCCGGCAATGGCCTGACAGAGAATGCGGATATAGTTGCGCTCATCCTCTGTGAAGCCGCCCTCACTCGTAAAAACCTGCACTTTCTGCCGGCTTTGCGACAACATGGCATAAACTTGCGAAAGTCTGTCGCCGCCAGTCTGCGCCGCCGCCTTGCGGGCCGCCCGATCTATGGTCTGCAATAATTCCACCTTCTGGGCCGCCGGCACATCGCGGTCTAGAGTTGAGCGTTCCGCTGCGGCTAAATTGACCTGCGGCCGCAGCAGGGCAAAGGGCGGAAGGGCCTCTCTGCCGGCAATATCTCGCAGTTGGGACTTCTGCTTGTAAATCAAAGATATTATCTCTTTTTCGTCCAAGGTGTTACTATAACTGTAATATACCTGGTCGCCAAACAACAGACGGATGCCCACGCCAGCGTCGATGCCGCTCTGGCAGTTTTCAATCTGCGAACTCAGCATAGACAACGCGGCGCGGTAGGTGTTTTCGACAAAAATCTCGACATAATCTGCGCCCGTAGTCTTGCCTGCTTCCAAAATCTTGGCAGCGCTTTCTTTTGTCAGCATTTTAGACTCCTTGAATGCCTTTTGGGATGGCCTTCAGCCAATTTATCAATTTATTTTAGTAGACGACTAGAGAAGTTTGTACGAATGCCAGACTATTTAGCCAATACTCAGCAAACGATCCAGCTCGCCTTTTTTTTCCAGGTCGTGTAGCTCGTCACAGCCACCGACATGTTTATCGCCGATAAAAATCTGCGGGAAAGTCCGGCGGCCATTTGAACGGCGCAACATTTCCTCGTATAAACCTTGGTCGCTAGCCGCTGGGTATTCGCGGATACTTATTCCCTTTGCCTCTAATAAAGCCTTGGCGCGAATGCAGTACGGGCAAGAGTCTTTAAAATACATTTCTACTTTAAGTGCCGAATTCATAAAATCACTTCCTTATTATGCAAGTTAAGAATTTTTTTGTAGAGTTTAAATCCAATTTCCTAAAAAGGAAGGGGGTAAAATCTAAAACTGTGAATACATGGCCGCTATCTGACGCTTATTTGCGCCGCCATCCCGCAAAGCTTTTGGAGCCATAATTTAGACAAAACACCAAGCAAAAGCAAGCTTTCTGGCACAGAAGTCTAAACGGGCATTCTCCCCCCTGAGGCAGGGGCGTAAAGTAACAGCCCAAGTCCTGGCGCAGTAATGCATACCGACAATCAAACCCGATGTTAAAATTATGTGGAAAATAAATTGAAACTTTCAAAATGAATAAGTTTAAAAGCAAGCTTTTGATAAAAGGTGACATTTTTTTGTTCGTGCCGCAGCCGAGCGGTTTCGGCACAGGAATAAACATCGCAAGTCATAAGCCCCGGCTAAAAAAGTAACTCAGCTATTTTTTGCCCCATTTCGCCCGTTGACCATTGCCCACCCAAGTCGCGAGTGTAGTGGCCCTGGGCGATGACTTGAGCCACGGCGGTCTCGATTTTTCGCGCGCTGCTCTCGCAGCCGAGCGAATAGCGCAGCATCATGGCCGCCGACAAAATCTGGGCTATTGGATTCGCCACGTTGAGCCCGGCGATAGACGGCGGATAATTACCGCTGCCGTGACACGGCTCGAATAAACCAAAGCCCTTGTCGTTGAGCGAGGCTGAAGCGAGCAGGCCAATTGAACCGGGCAGGGTCGCCGCTTCATCGCTAAGGATATCTCCAAAAGTGTTTTCTGTCAGAATCACATCAAACTGGCCCGGATTTAAAATTAGCTGCATTGCGGCATTGTCGATATACAGATGGCATAGCTCTACGTCGCTGTACTCGTCGCGGTGCAGCCGTTTGACGGTTTCACGCCACAGGATGCTGCAGGACAAGACATTGGCTTTGTCGACACTGCACACCTGTCGCCGCCGGGCGCGCGCGATTTCAAATGCGGTGCGCGCGATGCGCTCTATTTCTTCCACGTTATAACGCATCGTATCGAAAGCTTCGCCCTTTTCGCGGTCGATGCCCTTGGGCCGGCCAAAATAAAGCCCGCCGGTAAGCTCGCGCACAATCAAAAAATCGACACCGCCACCAGCTAAATTGAGGCGCTCTTTCTTCAACGGAGACGCGGCCGCCAAGCTGGGATAGACCAGCACCGGCCGAATGTTGACATAAAGATTATAACGCTTGCGCAAAGGGAGCAAAGCCCCTCGTTCGGGCTGTTGTTCGGGGGGCAAATTTTCCCATTTGGGGCCGCCGACCGCACCTAAAAATATCGCATCGGCCGCATCACAAATGCGCAGAGTCTCTGCGGGCAGGGGACTGCCCGTGACTTCATAGGCGGCTCCGCCAACTAAAGCCTCGTGGTATTCCAACTCCAGCTTGTCCAGCTGCGCGACGCGATCCAGCACGACACGTGCCGCGGCTACAATTTCCGGCCCGGTGCCGTCACCTGGCAGAACGGCAATTTTGCGGGCAATGCTATTGGCCATATTCGCTCCTTTTTCACCAATATAAATAAACGGGAAAGCCCTTCCTAGTGGAAGGGCTTTTTGTGGCTATCGTTACTTTTTTTTCTTGTGGCGATTTTTCCGCAAGCGTTTCTTTCGCTTGTGGGTTGCGATCTTCTTGCGTTTGCGCTTTTTTCCTGAAGGCACTCACTAACTCCTTGCGTTTGAATTTTTATACACTGTAAAGAAAATGGAGGCAAAGGGACTCGAACCCTTGACCCTCGGCTTGCAAAGCCGATGCTCTAGCCAGCTGAGCTATGCCCCCTAAGATTAAGACACAAAGTATATAAATTCCCTGGCATTTGTCAAACGCAGTTGTGCGCTTTCTTTATTTTTCCACTTAGGCTATGAAGTTTCCGAATCCCTCTGAATTCCGGGGAAAACTGTGGCGCTATGATCGTGCGGAATCTTGAGTATAATAACTCTCGGCAATAAATTTGCACCGTTTCTGTTTTTGAACTCTACATTTTTACTGACGACGATTGCGAGGATGACAATATGCTTTACTTCAGTACGCGCGACAAGGCCCGCAACGGCAAACCTTTCAGCGAAATTGTGCTTGAAGGGCTGGCAGCAGATGGCGGTCTGTATATCCCGGCGCAGATCCCGACCCTCGACATGGAGACACTGAGAGCCTGGAGCCACGAAACCTACGAAGGAATGGCCGTCCAACTGTTGCAACTTTACGCCCCTGAGCTGGAGCAAGAAATCAATTGCAGCCTGAAACAATTGGTGCGAGATAGTACACAAGATTTTGACAGCCCTCAAATTACACCCTTGAAGCAACTGGGCGACAGCCCCATTTATATTGGAGAACTGTTTCACTCTCCGACATATGCCTTTAAGGATATCGCCCTGCAGTTTCTCGGCCAGGTATTTGAGCGCCTGCTGCGGCGCCAAGGGCGCAAGCTGGCCTTGCTGGGGGCGACCAGTGGCGATACCGGCGGAGCCGCCATTTATGGCGTGCGCGGTATGAACAATATTCAGCTTACTGTCTTGCATCCACACAACGCCATCAGCGAGGTGCAGCGCAAGCAAATGTGCACGATACTCGACGAAAATATTCACAACATCGCTATCAAAGGTAGTTTTGACCAGTGCCAGAATATGGTCAAGGAGATTATGGAGCGCGGCAAGCGAGACGATGGCATTCCCCGCTTGGGCGCGATCAATTCAATCAATTGGGGCCGGATTCTGGCCCAGATGAATTATTATTTTAATCTTTACTTCGGCGCTGTCGCCTCCCGTCCAAGTCTGCAAGTCGGCGATGCGGTCCGTTTCGTGGTGCCGACCGGCAATTTTGGCAATGTATTGGCGGGTTATTTTGCCCGGCGCATGGGGCTGCCCATCAAATTGCTAATCGCCAGCAATCACAACGATATCCTGCACCAGTGCATCACCCATAATCTCTATAAGGCCGAAGGCCCGCCCCGCCCTAGCCTCGCCCCCGCCATGGATATTGTCCAGCCCTCCAACTTTGAACGTTACCTCTGGTACCTGTTCGATGGCGATGGCGATGGCGACGGCGACGGCGACTTGGCCGCCAACTTTGTGAAACGGGCCAGGGCCGGCAAACCCCAAGAACTGAGTGCGCCGCAGCTACGACAATTGCGCGGCGATTTTGAGTCGTGTAGCGCCTCGGATGCCGATATCTTACAGGCCATTGCCCGCTGCCACAATCAATACGACTATGTGCTCGACCCCCATGCCGCTTGCGCCTACCACGCATGCCGACAATTATCCGCAGAGACCTTCTTTCAAATGCCTAACGTCTGCCTCGCCACCGCTCACCCCGCCAAGTTCCCCGCGGCTTATCGCAGCATGAACGGCGCCCCGCAAGCTCCGCCCATTTACGACGTCCCACCAGGCTTGAACTTTAGCGGCAAAGAAGAGCGCTTTGTCGTGCTCAAAGCCGATACCGAGGCCCTGCTGCAACATTTACGACGCCAAGTCTGGTAGAAGGTTTGGGTAAAGAGGCCTGAATCCCGCCGGGCCGGGCTGTAAAATTGGATTACGGAATACGTAAGATGAAGCCAAGTTTTTTGGGCAGTCGGCTTTTTAAGAATTGAAAAAATTGCAATGTGTGATATCTTTAGGATATAAGCCCTATTTAAAATTGGAGCTATTTATGCCATATAATTATATCCCGTTGTATCAAACCAACCACGAAGGGGTGGAATTGGAAAAAATATCGAGTGATTTTGTCCAAGTTTCTGATGTGGATGGGAAAAAAATCTTGCAGCTTGACCCCCGTGCTTTGACTTTTTTGGCCCAAAGGGCATTTCACGAGATATCATTTTTTTATAGGAAGAGTCATCTGGAGAATCTGCGCCGCGTTATTGACGACCCCGAAGCCTCTCCCAACGATCGTTACATTGCCCAAAAGCTCATTGAAAACGCAGTGGAATCCGCCAAGGGTCTGCTTCCCGGCTGTCAGGACACGGGCACGGCCATCGTGATCGGCCATAAGGGCGAAAAAGTATGGACGGATGCCGAGGATGCCGCGTATCTCTCTAGGGGTATTTTTGAAACTTATGTCACGGATAACCTGCGTTATTCTCAATTGGCACCCCTCAACATGTTTGAGGAGCGTAATACTAAAAATAATCTGCCCGCTCAGATCAATCTGTATGCCGAAAAGGGCGCGGAGTATCACTTTCTGTTTATCGCCAAGGGGGGCGGGAGTGCCAACAAGACCAGGCTCTACCCCATGACTAAATCCCTGCTCAACGAGGCGTCCCTGCACCAGTTTTTGCTCGAGGAAATCAGAAAGATTGGCACAACGGCCTGTCCGCCTTACTATTTGACCGTGGTGATCGGGGGAACCAGCGCTGAGGAGAACCTGAAAATCGTTAAGCTGGCCTCAACGGAGTACCTGGACAGCTTACCCACGCGCGGCGATGAGACGGGCCGGGCTTATCGGGACCTGGAGTGGGAGGCAAAGGTCATGGAGATAGCCCAGAAAATAGGCGTGGGCGCCCAGTTCGGCGGCAAGTACTTTGCCCATCGCGCCATTGTAGTGCGTCTGCCCCGCCACGGCGCTTCCTGCCCAGTGGGTCTGGGCGTGAGTTGTTCAGCCCATCGCAACATTCTGGCCAAGATCACCGCGGAGGGTCTGTTTTTGGAGAAACTGGAAAAAAATCCCGCGCGATATCTGCCCAAAGTAACGGCCGCATTCATCGACATGGTGCCCTTTGACCTCAAGCGACCCATGGATGTATTGCTCAAGGAAATTGCGCCGTATCCGGCGGGGACAAAATTCCTCTTCAGCGGCGAGATCATCGTGGCCCGCGACATTGCCCACGCGCGCATAGCCCAGATGTTGAGGGACGGCCAGGCCATGCCGGAGTATTGCAAAAAATACCCCATTTATTATGCCGGCCCGGCCAAGACGCCCAAGGGCATGCCCACCGGCAGCTTCGGTCCGACTACTTCAAACCGCATGGACCCTTATCTGGACTCCTTTAACGCTCTGGGGGCAGCCATGATCACCATCGGCAAGGGCGAACGCAGTCCGGCCGCCATTGAGTCCTTCAGGAAATACGGTTCCTTTTACTTTGGGTCTATTGGTGGCGCGGCGGCCATCCTGGCGCGGGAGTCGATCTGGCACACGGAAGTCGTCGACTTTGAGGACTTGGGCATGGAGGCGGTGCGAAAAATCAAGGTCAAGAACTTCCCGGCGATGCTCATTTACGATCGAGACGGCAAATCCTTTTACTAGACTTGCGCCAGTCTTCGCTCTGATTCAGGTCTTGAGCTACTTCACAAAGAATTGTGCGCATTGCTCAATGCAGGTTAAAAAACGTTAGAAACAATTCATCAATCCACAAGTTTTATAGTCTGGCTGATCGGCAATAAAATTTATGACAGCAATAAGATCCCTGTATCGTCCACACCAGTCGCCCTAGGACAAGCTCCCATACTGGTGCCGCACAATGGCAAGCCTCACATCAAAGCGCCATTTAAAAGTACCGTGTAGTGGGCAACAAGTCTGCCGGGTTGCCGAACACAGCAGACTTGACCCGTTTAGTTATAAGATCGGCCAGATGTTTTTGCTAGCGTTTTCTCTTTTCCATAAATAGTTGATGATAAGTATCAGAATGCGCGGAAGCCTCCCTATGTAGTCTGAGGCTACAGACCAAAACGAGTCTTCAGGTCTCCCAGGAATTTTTCGTCGTCCTCGGCCTTGCGTTTCGCTATGATCTGTTCGGCATCGGCACCGGCGATGTAGCGCAGCTGGCTGCTGCCATCGGTGGCGGCTCTGAAAATAGTCTGCGCCACGACAATCGGATCGGAGGGCTTGCCCATGTCGTTGCCAAAATTTTTGAAGATTTTTGCCACAAACTCCTGATATTCAGCTAGGCTTTCATCATTGTTGACATCCAGGGAACGACCGCCGAAGTCGGTGGCGATAAGGCCCGGTTCGACGAGCTTGACCTTGACGCCGATGGCCTCCATCTCAAAGCTGAGTGCCTCGGAAAGTCCTTCCACGGCAAACTTGGACCCGTGATACAAGCTGCCCATAGGGAAAGTTATCTTGCCGCCCATAGACGAAATGTTGATGATAATGCCGTCCCTGTTTTTGCGGAAGTGAGGCAGCAGGGCCTTGGTTGTCTCCAGAAGTCCGATGACGTTGACGTCAAACTGGCGCCGGATCTTTTCCACTGGCGTCGCTTCCAAAATGCCATAAGAGCCGTAGCCGGCGTTGTTGAGCAGGACATCAATTTTGCCGTAGCGGTCGATGCCGGCCTCCACGGCGCTGGCAATGCTTTGCGAATCCTGGACATCCAGTCTGGCGACGAGCACGTTGTGCAGTTGTTTTAGTTCCTCTTCGTTCTGGAGGCTGCGCATGGTGGCGACCACATTCCAGCCCTTTTCCTGAAAGTATTTTGCCGTGATTCTGCCGATACCGCTGGAGCAGCCAGTGATCAAAATGGTTTTTGCCATTAATATTTCTCCTTTCACATTATTTGGGCTTTATAAATTCTTTTTTTCATTCCGCCCGTAAGTATTTATATAAAGATTTCCGAGTCTTGTCAAAACATGTTTTTGCAAAAACCTATTGAGTCAAAATTGCCAGGCTCACGACTCATATCCAGGACAAGGCGGTTGCCGTGATGTAAATTGCGGATATGAATGTGCGCGCAACCGTGGTATCGCATGGCGGTACGGAAAATCAAGGTCAAGAACTTCCCGGCGATGCTCATTTACGATCAAGACGGCAAACCCTTTTACTAGGTTTAAGCTGGGTGACAAAGATTTTGCGATTTCTGCGCAGCCGGGCGAAAAGACTCTGGCTGAACCAAATTTTTCTGGGTAAACTGTCTACCGGACGCTCCTCGCGGAGGACAGCTTCATGAAACCGACATTACAGCAAAAGCTCAATATTGATTATCCCATCTTTCAGGCACCAATGGCGGGGGGGATCGTTTCAGCCGACTTTGTCGCGCAACTCAGTGCCTTTGGCATTTTCGGCAGCATACCCAGCGGCTACCTCAGTCTTGCGCAGACAAGGGAATTTGTCGCGAGAGTTCAGGATCGAACCGACAAGCCTTTTTCGCTCAATCTGTTTGTGGACTACGCGGTATATGGCGATACCCCAATCCCAAAGCCCGAGGAAATTATTGCAATTGAACAGACCCTCGAAAAGGGCGGTTCCGCTTTTTTTCGCCTTGCCACCCATCCCGCCATTCCCAGCATGGATGAGCTTGTGCAGTTGGCCATTGATTGCGCCGTGCCCGCGTTAAGTACAACGTTTGGCCTACTCAGTGTCGCTCATATACAGGCCCTTAAATTAAATAAAATCCAGATCATGACGACGATCAACTCCGTATATGAAATGAAACTGGCCCTAAAGTTGCAAAAGCCAGATGTACTAATTTACCAAAATGCCCAAGCCGGGGGGCACAAGGGCGGCTTTACTTCTTTACCGCATAGCGACGAAGCCGATATACTCAAGGCTCTCGGACGACATCGCGATGGGTGTGACAATGGGGTATACGATGGGCATGACGCCGATGTGTACTGTGTGCTAGCTGGGGCAATTGTCACTAAAGAGGATATTGCCCGTGCCCTTGAGCAAGGTTTTGACGGTGTTCAAATTGGAACTGGCTTTCTGGCCACGCAAGACAGCGGCGCCAACAAGGCGTATAAGGACGCGATATTACGCCATGGGAAAACCGCCTTTACAAGCAGTATTACCGGCAAAAAAGGACGCGGCCTGAAAAATCATCTCGCTGGCCTCAAGGTAAAAAATAATCTCGGCTTCCCGTATATGCATTACGCGACGGCTAATTTACGGAAGGTGGCAAAGGCTCGGGGAAATACCGATTACCAGTCGCTCTGGTGTGGCGCGGGTATTGCCAAGATCAACACGTTGCCAACGCTGCAAGACTACATGGAAAGTCTGGTCTCGTGAACTTTTTCCTACGGCATAACATGCAACTTATGTCTGCCGTTTTTGTTGTCATCGTGCTAGCATTCTATTCTGTCAGTTTGGCGCCATCCGAAATTTTGTACGGGCACAACGCAGCTTCCCACTGGAGAAAGGCATAATCAGCCAGACGCCCACTCCAGCAGGCTCCCCCGCCTGCTCTCTATTTCTTCTTTTTTGGGGGAGCGACAATATTGCCGGTTCTTGAATTACAGCGAGATCTGCACGACCCGGCTGGCCAGAGCCTCGGCCAGATTTTTGTGTTGTGCGGCCTGCCAGTGGATACCTTCAAACGGGCAGGACTCAACCACGGTGCCGGCGTCAAAGAAGTGGCAGCCCCGCTCTTGAGCACGTGCGGCGTAATGCCGGGCAAACTCCAGGGATTTCGCTTCGGCTCCGTCAAAATTTTCTGTAGGTCGGCCGATTTCCTTCACCGGCGGCGGAGCGACGAGCAGCACTTGGGGGGCTTCTGTTTTGCAGTAGTGGCGGAAACCCTGCGCCTCTTCGACCAGGCGCGCGGCACCGCGGGAAATATCGCTGGCCGAGAGGCCAAACATACTCTTCAGGTCATTGGTGCCCAGCAGGATGATCACCAGATCGGGCAGGTGGGTCCTCAGGCAGAGCCCCAGATACTCCAGCCCGTTTTTACCGCTTTCAAAGGGGTCATTGTAAATGGTTGTGCGCCCTTCCAGCCCCTCTTCAATCACCTGGTAGTCAGAGGTGGGCAAGAGGCCTTGCAACAGGGCCGGCCAGCGCTCCCTGCGGTTATACCTGCGACTTTCGTTGGGCACGCTGCCCCAGGTGTTGGAGTCTCCAAAACACAGAATATCTTTCATTCTTCTGCCATTTCCTTTCGTTCGCTTTTTGAGAAAAATTTAATAGAGGTTTTAGCGGCCTTCAAATTGACCTTCAAATTGACCTTCAAATGGACCTTCAAATTGACCTTGGGCGCTTGATTTCATAAGGGATAAAATTCAGGGCAGCCCGGCTTCCCAGCTGTGAATTGCCGCTAAACAACTTGTCACGACCTCTTGGAGGCTAGCGCTGTTGTCAATTTGCCGCACATCTGTTTCGTCGTCCGTCGGCATTTCCAGGGTCGCAAATTGACTTTGCAGCAACGGCGCGGGCATAAAGTGATTCTCGCGCCCCCGCATGCGCTGCAAGACTAGATCAAAGTCGGCGTGCAGATGGAGAAAGCGGCACTGCGCATTCGCGCGGCGTATGGCTTCGCGATATTTGCGCTTAAGCGCGGAACAAGCGATGATGCCGGTTTCCCGCCGGCTTTGCAAGCTGAATACGACATCGTTGATGCGCTCCAGCCAGGCTTCTCTGTCTGCGTCGTCCAATGGTTGCCCCGATTGCATCTTCAAAATATTGCATCGCGGGTGCAGATCGTCGCCGTCAATAAACCTGGCGTTGAGCTGCTGCGCAACCAAGCCGCCGACGCGAGACTTGCCGGCGCCAGAGACGCCCATAAACAAATAACTGAACACTGGATGGGTCGCCATATTTTGTCTTCATTGCCTCACTGCTGTTTTCACGGGCCCACTCATGCGACTACCCATGCGCGATCCACTCATGGCCTTTGCCATTTCTCCGCGGCAGATTGTCCACGCTGCTTGACAAATGGCAAACCGCTGTTAAGGTATAAGAATCAAAAGACAAATGCAAGATTATGTCTGATTTAAATTTAATACTCACTGCGGCCGGCTCAATTGTCGTGTTGCTGCTTCTGGTCATGAAACTGCGCCTGCATGCCGTCGTCGCGCTGTTCTTGGTCTCAATGCTTGCGGGGCTATGCTCTGGCATGAGTCCCTCAGCTATTTCTGGCACCATTGAGAAAGGGATGGGCTCGACGCTGGGCTTTGTGGCGCCTGTGGTCGCGCTGGGGGCCATGTTCGGCAAGATCATGGAAACGACGGGAGCTCTGGAGCAGATCGCGAAAGTGCTGCTCCAAAAATTTGGTGTGCGCCGGGCCGCCTGGGCGACTACGTTGACCGGCTTCATTTGTGCCCTTCCGCTGTTCTTTGACGTCGCCGTCGTCTTGCTCATGGGCATCGCCTTCGCTGTCGTGCGCCAGGGCGGCGGCAGCGTCACGAAAATCGGCATCGCACTTTTAGCTGGCATCGCCAGTTGCCAGGCATTTTTGCTGCCGGCGGCAGGCCCCATTCTGGTCGCCTCGCAGCTAGGTGCGGACTTTGGTTACACGATTCTCTTCGGCTTGCTGGCCGCCGTTCCGGCAATGGCAATCGGCGGGCCGATATTTGGCGGCTTTATCGCCCGGCATGTGCAGCTGACTCTGCCAGAGCAGGCAAGTCCGCCGGCGGAGCAGAAACGAGCAGAAACGAGAAGGGGCTCCGCACCGCCCACTTTTGCGCTGGCGTTGGGGCTGATCGTCCTGCCCCTGGTCTTGATCGGCTGCAAGACGCTGGTGTCGCGCCTGTTTGGCTCTCCCGCAGCAATGTCGCCATCGCTTTCCGTGTATTCGTGGCTGCAGTTCATCGGCCACCCGTTTACCGCCCTCACCATCTCCTGTCTCGTGGCGTTTTATGTGCTGGGAGTCAGAAGGGGTATCCCCCGTGCGCGGATTCTGGCCATCTGCACGAGTGCCCTGCAGCCCGCGGGAGTTATCATTCTCGTCACTGGTGCCGGCGGCGTCTTCAAGCAGGTCCTGGTAGATAGCGGTGTCGGAGCCGCGCTCGGCAACATGCTCGCAACCGCGCAGCTGCCCATTGTTGTGCTGGCTTTTTTGCTGGCGGCGCTCGTGCGCGTGATTCAGGGTTCTGCCACAGTCGCCATGCTGACTTCTTGTGGCTTGCTGCTGCCGACGCTCGAAACCCTTGCGCTCAGCGGGGCACAATTGGCCGCGATTACCATCGCGATCGGCGGCGGCGCCATTGTCTGTTCCCACGTCAACGACTCCGGCTTCTGGCTGGCCAATCGCTACCTGGGTTGTACAGAAAAGCAGACGCTGCAGAGCTGGACCGTGATGGAAACCTTGATTGGCACGAGCGGCGGCCTGGTGGCCATGCTGATATTCGCCTGGCTCTGAGGCTAATTGTGAAAATAAGGGAGGCCCCGTTGCCACGTCAATGACTACGGCTTTTGGCTGGCGAATCGCTGATAATTAGGGGTTTTTGTCCCTGAATTTGCTTTTAACTCTTTTGCAGCGTCCGATAGGCCTTGAAGTTTAAAAATAGCAACAACGGCACGCTGACGCAGTCGACTGCAATCAGCGCTGGATCTACCGCCTTGAGTGGGGATTGGTCATATATGATGATGACGCAGACAAACCCAAGCGTGTTCAAGACGAGCGCTGGCCGCAGCGCCCAGATCTTCCCGAAGAGGATGAGGCCGCCCAGAATGGCGTAAGCCATTCCGATGCCCATGGCCCCCCAGTACAAATTGGGGGCCGCCGCCCGGTCAGCCCAAAACGTAAGGTAAACGATATGAACGAGCCCGGCGGGCAGCAGCAAATATCCTTCCAACTTGCGCAGGCGATCGTAGTTTCTCATGGCGAGATTCCTATTCGCGCCCCAGTCTACTGCTCCTGTTTCGGAGTTGAAAGTGTCGACTTGATCACCTGTTTGTCGAAAATATCCGCATTCTCTATGAACTTCGATGCATAGATGGTACTTTTCGCTTCGGCGTTGGGTGCATAACGTTTATTGGGTTTTTTTGAGTTGAACGCTTTTGACACGGCATCGGCTATGGTCGTGACCGGCGAACCTGCGTAAAAGCCTGTGCGAAAATTCTCCAGGAAGTTTTCCATGGCTTCACGATAGGCTTCGGCTTCTGGGTGCTGCATCGCGGCATGCCATGTATGTTCACTCGCGTTATACAGCTCGGTGGGAATGAAGCCCGGTTCAATGAGGACGACTTCAATGCCTGGGAAGCAATAGATCATCTCTCTGCGCAGGGCATCGGCCAACGCTTCGACAGCATGTTTTGTCGACGGATACCAGCCCATCCCAGGTGGCGATACTTTGCCGGCGGCTGAAGACATCAGGACGATGCGTCCATTGCCTTCGGGCGCTGCGCGGCGCATGTGGGGCAGCACGGCCTTCACGGTTCGTGCCAAGCCGAACACGTTCACCTCGTACTGTTTCTTGGCTTCTTCAATGCTGACGAGCTCAAACATCCCCATGCAAGTGTAACCCGCGTTTGCCAGGACGCCATCAATGCGTCCCTGTTCCGCGCTGATCTTGGCGACGCCATCAAGGACCTGTTCATCGGAACATACATCCATTTTTAAACGGTGCATGCCTCTCTGTTCAAGGTCAAGCATTTCGTCAAAGGCGATGTCCCCGCCGTAGACGATCCAGCCCTCGTCCATCAATTTTTCTGCGGAGGCGCGGCCTATTCCCTTGGCTGCTCCCGTGATCAATACGACCTTCTGCTCATTGGATTGCTGTGACATCAATCTATCCTCCTTCACTTTGAGGTCTTGGTTTCAAAACCAGACCATTACAGCGAATGTTTTTCAGAATATACGTTGAAGATTCGCACCGTGTCAATAGCAATAGTGGTTACTCGGCCAGAGTCTCTGAAGGGGAAAGGCGAAAATATTTTGTAAAATATTTTAAAATACTTGTCAAAGTTGGTTTGGGGCTATATACTAGAAATGTTCTAGGTGCTTCTATTGGCAAGTTTGCCCGTGCCTGCGAACCATTATTATTATTTTCTATTTCATATCGTTCCTCATTTAAAATTTTTAGCCCACATTCTTTTTATAAGGAGGATACAGATATGTCATCTGACCTAATTTTTAAACGGCTCTTTGCCGTCAGCTTCGCGCTTTTGGTCCTGTTTGTTTGGGGTTGTGAGGATTCATCCGATTCGGACTCTGGGCCCAAAACATTAATAGACCTGGACTCAAGGAGACTTGAGCAGGCCGGGGAATTTGAATTTTTTATTGATTCCTTTATGAAGGACGAACACATCGTCTTGCAAGACGGCGAGCTGGCCGCGCAGGAGCTGGCCGATTTTTGGGCTGACGTGGCCGTGCGCTGGGGTCTGCGCCAGAAAATGGCAGACAGTGAGGCGACAGATGAAGCCGCCGAAAATTCAGAAGCTGAAGCAAGCGCCTCTGAAGATTCTGCTGAGACTGCGGATGAAATTCCCGAAACTTTCTGGCTGCAGCGGAGTGAAAATTACAATGATGAGGGCGATGCCACTGAATATCAGATCACGGCCGCAGAGGGTGAAAAACAATTTTTTGTCCTCGATGCTCAAGATTGGAAAGATAATTTGCCCGATCATTTTCCCGTTGAATGGTCCGATATTTCCGCCGGTGAATTAGAGGTGGTGGTTGAAGCTTTCTTGGCCACCCAAACTGCCGAAGGGCAATTCCAGGCCACGGCCAGCATTGAGCTGCCCGCAGAATTCTCGACGGATGTGGCCGCGCCGCTGAGCTTTACGCGGCCGACGGTTGGGGACTCTGGCACGGCCAGGGTGGGCCAGGATATTGAGTTTGCGGTGAATGTGAGCGACGAGGAATCACCGGAATCAAGTGTCTTTGAATATCTGTGGGAGTACCAGGCCCCTGGGGCTGGCGACTGGACGCTAGGCGCGCAGACAGAGGCTTTTACGCTGGCAACGCAGGGTTTTGAAGCAAGTGAGGATCCGTATCAAGTGCGGGTGACGGTCACGGATGAGGACGGCAACAGTGCCGAAGCAACCTACCGCTTGACCCTGCAGGCCAACCATGCGCCGAGGCCAACGTTTGATGAAGATGGGACGACGGTTGCAGAGGATGAATGGTTTCATCTTGCGGATATAAATACTGGCACGCCGCAGACCTTCATTGTTCAAGGTAATGACGAAGATGGTGGTGAGCTGACCTACCGCTGGGAGGTCAATGGAGTGGAGCAGGAAGGCGAAACAGGCCCGGAAGCAAGCCTGACCTTGTACTCGCCGCTAAAGGGTTTGAGTCAGGAGAAGATTGAAGCGATGAGCACCGATGAGCGCCACAAGTTGGTGGTAAAAGTAACGGTGACGGATGACATGGGGGAGGAAGCTCCGATATCTCGAACGCTGTACGTGAACGTGGTGCCGACGACGACGCTAGAGTTTGATTCTGGGAGATCTTCATCTCATGAAGGTGGTACTTTTTTTATGAATCGTCTTGACCCGTCTGGTGACGATTATGACTTTTACATTAAAAATTTTGAGTTGCATGTGTTCGCTGAGGACATGGATTACGACGAGAGTAATGGGTGGACTACGTGGGAATGGAAGCTCAATAATCGCGATCTAGATTCAGACATAGGCGAGTTCGCTCAGACCATGATGCCTGATTTATATAACTCATATTTTATTTCTGTGAGATATGAGTTACTGCAGGAGATTCAAGAGGAGCAGAATGGTGCTGACCCCATTAAATTGGAGTTTGCGATAACGGCAATAGATGAAGATGGCGGACGGAGTAGACCCGTAATGCGAACGTGTTACTTGCATCTCTACCGCGAGGGCGAGGGCGCTAATGGGGAAGACTAGAATGAAATGAGAGCCATTGCGTTCAACTATGTAATAATCATGGAAGGGATCTAGGCATCGTAGTCAATCAAGCGTGAGTGACGGCAGCCTATGCTCAATTTTTTCATCCGGGACCACGAAAGAGGAACCACGAAAGTACACGAAGACGGCGAAAAGGCACGAAATTTAGGCTGGGGAGCCGCGGGTGGCAGGGAGGCAGGCGCGGCGCTTTAGAATTTTTCGTGTCGTTTCGTACTTTTTTAGTGTTTTTCGTGGTTACTTGGCCCGGGGACCACGAAAGGCACGAAAGACGGCGAAAAGGCACGAAATTTAGGCGGGGGAGCCGCGGGTGGCACGATGGGGAGCTGCGGGGGGCGTCCAGGCGGATGGGCTCTTTAGAATTTTAGAATTTTTCGTGTTGTTTTGTATTTTTTTAGTGTTTTTCGTGGTTACTTGGCCAGAGTCTCTGAAGGGGAAAGGCGAAAATATTTTGTAAAATATTTTAAAATACTTGTCAAAGTTGGTTTGGGGCTATATACTAGAAATGTTCTAGGTGCTTCTATTGGCAATTTTGCCCGTGCCTGCGAACCAATATTATTATTTTCTTATTCCATATCGTTCCTCATTTAAAATTTGTAGCCCACATTCATTCGTAAGGAGGATACAGATATGTCATCTGGTCTAATTTTTAAACGGCTCTTTGCCGTCAGTCTCGCGCTTTTGGCCCTGTTTGTTTGGGGTTGTGAGGATGATTCATCCGATTCGGACTCTGGGCCCAAAACATTAATTGACCTGGACTCAAAGAGACTTGAGCAGACCGGGGAAATACAATTTTATATTGATTCCTTTATTAAAGACGAGCACATCGTCTTGGAAGATAGCGAGCTGGCCGCGCAGGAGCTGGCCGATTTTTGGGCTGATGTGGCCGTGCGTTGGGGTCTGCGCCAGAAAATGGCAGACAGTGAGGCGACAGATGAAGCCGCCGAAAGTGCAGAAACAGATGAAGATTCTGCTGAGACTGCGGATGAAATTGCCGAAACTTTCTGGCTGCAGCGGAGTGAAAATTACAATGATGGCGGCGATGCCACTGAATATCAGATCACGGCGGTAGAGGGTGAAAAACAATTTTTTGTCCTCGATCCTCAAGATTGGAAAGATTATTTGCCTGTTGAATGGTCCGATATTTCCGCCGGTGAATTAGAGGTGGTGGTTGAAGCTTTCTTGGCCACCCAAACTGCCGAAGGGCAATTCCAGGCCACGGCCAGCATTGAGCTGCCGGAAAAATTCTTGACGGATGTGGCCGCGCCGCTGAGCTTTACGCGGCCGACGGTTGGGGACTCTGGCACGGCCAGGGTGGGCCAGGATATTGAGTTTGCGGTGAATGTGCGCGACGAGGAATCACCGGAATCAAGTGTCTTTGAATATCTGTGGGAGTACCAGGCACCTGGGGCTGGCGACTGGACGCTAGGCGCGCAGACAGAGGCTTTTACGCTGGCAACGCAGGGTTTTGAAGCAAGTGAGGATCCGTATCAAGTGCGGGTGACGGTCACGGATGAGGACGGCAACAGTGCCGAAGCAACCTACCGCTTGACCCTGCAGGCCAACCATGCGCCGAGGCCAGAGTTTGATGAAGATGGGACGACGGTTGCAGAGGATGAATGGTTTCATCTTGCGGATATAAATACTGGCACGCCGCAGACCTTCATTGTTCAAGGTAATGACGAAGATGGTGGTGAGCTGACCTACCGCTGGGAGGTCAATGGAGTGGAGCAGGAAGGCGAAACAGGCCCGGAAGCAAGCCTGACCTTGTACTCGCCGCTGAAAGAGGGGCAATCGCAGATTGAGGGCGACCCCCACAAGGTGGTGGTAAAAGTAACGGTGACGGATGACATGGGGGTGGAAGTTCCGATATCTCGAACACTGAACGTGAACGTGGTGCCGACGTCAGAGTTTAAGGAGGTCTCAGCCCCGGAAAATAAAACTTTTTTTATGGAGAATAATTACATAAGAGATTTTTATTTGGATGTGGTCGCTGAGGACATGGATGGCTATATTTATACGTGGGAATGGAAGGTCAATAATCACGATTTATATATGGAAAACAACGAGTTCTCGAGCTCCGATTTCGATGAACAGCGCTCATTTTTTAGTAGAACTGTGAGATCTGAGTTACTGGAGGAGATTGAAAAGGAGCAGAATGGTGTTGACCCCATTAAATTGGAGTTTGCGATAACGGCAATAGATGAAGATGGCGGACGGAGTAGACCCGTAATGCGAACGTGTTACTTGCATCTCTACCGCGAGGGCGAGGGCGCTAATGGGGAAGACTAGAATGAAATGAGAGCCATTGCGTTCAACTATGTAATAATCATGGAAGGGATCTAGGCATCGTAGTCAATCAAGCGTGAGTGACGGCAGCCTATGCTCAAGTTTTTCATCCGGGACCACGAAAGAGGAACCACGAAAAGCACGAAGACGGCGAAATGTCACGAAATGGTGGCAGAGGGGCTGTGGGTGACCGGGGAAAAGTTAAAAAAGGGGCGACGGGAGCCGCGGGGGCGTCCAGGCAGCAGGCGCGGTGTTTTAGGATTTTTCGTGTCGTTCGTACTTTTTCGTGTTTTTCGTGGTTACTCGGCCCGGAACCACGAAAGGCACGAAGACGGCGAAAAGGCACGAAATTTAGGCAGGGGAAAGCAGAAACCGCACCCGGAAAATCAGTAAAAACGGCTGCAAATTTCTGCAATTTTTTTACAAATTTCTCCAAGAAAACAGCAAAAACCTGCAATTTTTTCAAACTTAAACGCCCCATATCCACCCTTTGAAAGCCCTAAATACAAGGCATCCTTCAACTTTTCTGCACAATTCCTGCTTTTTCATTCTCCATGCCTCCCACAGCGGGGCTGCTGGTGGGCGACATACTGTTTGACGACAACGGCACGCGCAGTGCGGACTCGGCGCGGGCCGACCAGGGGCTAAAGAGGCGTCTGGAGGCCCTGGGCAGTCAGGAATGGCGGGCGTTTTGTGAGTACCCTTTGGGGGCGCATAAGTTGCCAAGTTTCTGACTAATCATTGTTCGTTGCATAGTTAGCAAGATCTAATTCGCTTGTTTTGAGTGGAAATGAAATAATCTAACCCGATAATCACTATCAAAGATATTTGCAAAAATCATTTAGTATATATTGTTGGCCAATAAATTTTTTATTACAAATATAGTATAATTAACCGGCAAAGTTTTTTGTTTGCAGATCCTGTTGCGAACAGATGACTATTGGGGGCATCATGCATAAAATCGTCGAAAAGCAGCGTCTTTCTGAGTATGTTTATAGTATATGGCTTGAAGCGGCGGAAATCGCTCAGGCGCATCGGCCGGGTCAGTTTGTCCTGCTGCAGTTAGACTTGGACTATGGCGAGCGCATCCCGCTGACTATTAATGATACTGATCCAGAAAAGGGCCTAGTGCGTCTGACTTTCCAAATTGTAGGTCGGACTACCCGCGAAATGGCACTCCTTGATGAAGGTGATCAGATAGCTGCTCTGCTAGGGCCTTTGGGGCGGCCAAGTCACATTCAGAAGCGGAATCATGTCGTCTGCGTCGGAGGTGGTATTGGCATGGCTCCTCTACTGCCCATCATCCGCGCCTTCCATGAAAATGGTAGCCGGGTCACGGTCGTCATGGGCGCGCGTAGCGCCGGGCTGCTGATTATGGAACAAGAAGTCCAGGCTTATGCCGACGAGCTGATAATCTGTACGGATGACGGGGGCAAGGGAAGGCGATGCCAAGTGACCGAGCCGCTGCAGGAAATCTGTCGCGGGGGCAAGGGCCTGGCAATCCCAGATGAAGTGTTCGTCATTGGGCCGCCGATTATGATGAAATTCTGTTGTGAGGTCACACGCGAGTTTCGCATCCCGACTCAGGTTTCTCTGAATACGATTATGGTGGATGGCACTGGGATGTGTGGTAGCTGCCGCATCAGCGTCGGGGGGAAACTCAGGTTTGTCTGCACGGACGGCCCCGAATTTGACGGGCACCAGGTCGATTTTGACAACTTGATACTGCGGCTGTCGGCGTACAAGGGCAAGGAAAATCGTGATCGCGAATTGATGCCGTCCCGTTTGCAAAATCGAAATTGCCGCAGCGTGAAAGCTTTGGAAAGTTCTAGAATTAGTGAGTGAAGAGCCACCGGTCTGATTCGGCGTCTGGCCTGGAGATAAAAATGAGTCTTGTCGTTTTGAGTAAAGAAGAAGTCCAGCGGCGCTTGACTTTGCCTGTGCAGGAAATGCCTGCCCAGGATGGGCGCACGCGCTGTAACAACATGAAGGAAGTGGCCTTGGGCTACAGCCCAGAGCAGGCAATGAAGGAGGCCGAACGCTGCATTCAGTGCAAGAATGCTCCCTGTGTCAAGAATTGCCCGGTGGGAATCAATATCCCGGCTTTCCTGGCCGCAGCCGCAGTGGGGAACTTTGATCAGAGCCTTGCCACCATTATGAATGATAACTTGTTGCCCGCGGTTTGCGGCCGGGTTTGCCCGCAGGAGAAGCAGTGTCAGTCTGCTTGCACCGTCGGCAAATTCCATAAGGATGTCGCCAAGGCGGTATCAATAGGTCGCGTCGAACGCTTTGTCGCCGATTGTAAGCGCCCGCAAAATAGTCGGTCGCCGGAAGCGGGTCAGGAATGCAAAAGGCTTGGGCCCGGATCGGCTGCGAAGAAAGTGGGTATCGTCGGTTCTGGTCCTGCGGGTATTACGGCTGCCGCGGACTTGGTGCGCGCCGGTTTTGCCGTAACGATTTTTGAAGCGTTTCATAAGCCGGGTGGGGTTCTGCTCTATGGCATCCCTGAGTTCCGCCTGCCCAAGGCTATCGTTGCCGAAGAAGTCGCCAAGTTACAGGGCATGGGCGTAGAGTTCCGCTGCAATTTTCTGGTGGGTCGCACCCGTACGGTGAGCCAGTTGCGCCAAGAGGATGGCTACGAAGCCTTGTTTATTGGTTCTGGTGCCGGCGCCCCCAGCTTTATGCAGATCCCTGGCGAAGATTTGATTGGGGTGTTCAGCGCAAACGAGTATTTAACGCGTTCCAACCTAATGCGGGCCTACGAGTCCCAGCGGGCGGCAACGCCGATATTGGAGGCCCAGCGCATTGCTGTGATTGGAGGCGGTAACGTGGCCATGGATGCCGCGCGGACGGCGCTGCGCATCGGTGCGCGGGAGGTATTTCTGGTCTACCGTCGCTCTGAGGAGGAAATGCCTGCGCGCTCCGAGGAGAGTCAACACGCCAAGGAAGAGGGTGTTCTGTTTGAGCTACTTTCTAGCCCTGTGGCAATTTTGGGCGATGAGCGCGGACGGGTCCGAGCCGTGCGTCTGCAGCGTTACGAACTGGGAGAGCCTGACGCTTCAGGCCGCCGGCGCCCCATTCCGATTGAAGGTGCAATTGAGCAGCTGGATGTCGATGGAGTGATTATGTCGATTGGCAGTCAGAGTAATCCCTTGATTCGCGAGACGGCACCAGAGCTGAAATTCAATGAACGCCGACTGATTGAAGTCGATAAACACTTACAGACTTCAGTGCCCGGTATCTTTGCCGGCGGGGATATTGTTACTGGAGCGGCAACGGTCATCCAGGCCATGGGTCATGGCCGCCGCGCCGCCAAGGGAATAATTGAGTTTCTGTCAAAGAACTAGTTGCAACTGGTTAAAGCCCGATACTTGATTCTCATTCGCGGCCTTTTATTGCTAGACGCCGGCAGAATATGATGTTTGCCGATAGCCGGCGGCCAGGGCCAAAGCTTCGTCGATGACTACGGTGACGGCCGGGTGGAGCTTCAACAAGGTGACCGGCCACTGCGTCGTCACGATATTATGCGTCAAGAGCTCGCGCATGGCTGCCGCTTTGGCTTCGCCGCAGGCAATCAAGACAATTTCGCGGGCCTGCAGAATGTTGCCGACACCCTGCGTAAATGCCTGGCGTGGCACTTCACAGGGAGAGGCAAAGTAGCGTGCATTCGCCGTAATAGTACTTTCGAGCAGGTTTTCAATGTGGGCATCGGCGACGAGCTGCGCGTTCGGCTCATTAAAGCCAATGTGCCCGCTGATTCCCACGCCAAGCAGTTGCAGATCTACTGGCCTCGAATGGAGTTTGTTCCGAAACAGCTGCAGTTCGCTTGCCGGCTCGGCCTTGCCGTCGGGCACGTAAGCGCGTTCTTTTTTAATATTGATATGGTTGAAAAAGTGTTGATCCATGTAGTGGCGATAGCTTTGCTTGTGATTGCCGTCCAGGCCCACATACTCGTCCAGATTGATGCTGGAGGCCTGTGAAAAATCTATTTTTTGCGCTTTATAGGCGGCAACTAGTTCGGCATAAATGCCTTCGGCGCTGCCACCGGTAGCCAGGCCCAATTGGGCATCGGGCTTGCGCTGCATTAGCTGGATGAATTTCTGTGCTGCGCGGGCACTCGACTCATAAAAGTTTTTGGTGATTATAATATCCATAAAATTTCCTTACCTTTTATTTGTCTTTATTTGTTCGGATTTGCTTGAATTTGCTTGGTATTTTGCTTAATTAAACGCCTGCTTGTCGCCAATGCGCGCCGGTGGAACGACAAGGCCGCTTATTGGGCGATCTCAAGTGTAGTCATGCCGAATACGGACGACTCTGCTCATGGTGATTTGCTGGGTAATTTGATGGTGACTTGAGTTTGGAACGTCAACTGCGGGTAGCCCAAGACCCGGGCCGCAATGTTGACCGTGCCTGCTTCGCCACAACTGAGCAACCAGATGGCGGAAGAACCTCCGCGGAGGGTGGAAAAGACTTGTTGGCCCGTGTCGATGGCTGTGACTTCATCGGCATAGATTTTGACTTGAGCCCCAAAGACTTGCAGCTGTACGCTGCCCATGAAAAATGGCAATGTGTTGCCGAGCTGGTCGCGAACCTGGAGCTGGATGCGCGTGGCTTCCGGTCGCTGCGCATTGAGCTGGGCTTGGTCGGGCTCAATATACAGGCTCGCGGCCCAAGGGTTGCCCGCCAAGCGGCGCGAGGCTACTTCGCGGCCGTCAATGTAGCCTTTTATTTCCGCGCCTCTAAAAGCTTCGCCCCAGACGCTGTCCAATTGCCAGATTACACTGGGCGGGTGAGCGAGTCCTTTGAAAAGGCTCCGCGCGGGGAATACCTTGCTGTGTTCTCCACCTTGTGGCTTGTCGTTGATGTAAAGTGTGATGTAGTCGCAGTTGTGCAGGACCCAGAGCGGCCCCATCAAGCATTCGTCGCGCTCGCCGCGCGCCCAGCAGCTCAGGGGCTGCAGAACCACTTCTGCGCTGGGTGCTTTTTGGCTGCGATAGGCCCAGGCGGCAAACTTTGGCTGACGGTAGATGTCAAAGACACCGTGGTGACAGATCTTGTCTCCAGCGCCAAAGTCGTGGTGAGTGTTGTAGTCAAAGGCGCACCAACTGATGCTGCCGCAGTGCTGCTTTGTGCCCTGGGCGGCATCTATCACGCGCAAGTGCCGCACCGCGTGCTCCGTGCGCCGTTCTTCCGGGTCCCAGGCCTTGGTCGGGAACATATGCCCGTTGGATTCACTGACTAAGTAGGCCACGGGGTAGTCTAAGCCCGTGATTTCGTGCTGGCCATTTAGGGCCACCAAGCCTTTGCCGCCCCCTTCGTCAAAACGGCCATTCAGCGCAAAATTATTCATGGTATAAACGTCTTCAAGTAATTCACTGTTGGGGTGGCAGCGTACTCCGGCAGTTTGACGTGTGGGATCAAGGCGATGCGCCAGTTCGTTGGTCCTGCTGTAAAGTTCATGGTGATCGCGGCTCTCGTTGATGCGCACTCCCCACAGAACAATGCTGGGGCTGTTGTAGTCGCGTTGAATCATGTCGCGCACGTCTGCGAGTACCTGTTGCTGCCAGGCCTCGGAATCGCCAATGTGCTGCCAGCCGGGGATCTCGGTAAACACCAAGAGCCCGATCCGGTCACAGTATTCAATGAAATCTCGTTGCTGCGGGTAATGCGAGGTGCGCAGGATGTTGCAGCCATACTCTCGAAACAGGTCGGCATCTTTCTTCTGCGCATTGGCAGGCATGGCATAGCCGGCGTAGGGGTAGCTCTGGTGGCGGTTGAGGCCAATCAGCTTCTCATAGCGGCCGTTGATCCAGAAGCCTTCTGGTGTAAAACGGCAGTCGCGGAAGCCGATATGGGCAGTGTAGCTATCACTTTCATGCAATTGCAATCCCACCTCGTATAGATGGCCTTGCCCGATATCCCAGAGCTGCAAGTCATTTAACTCTGGGCCCTCCAGGAAAAATGTTTCGCAGTCGCGTCCGCACAGATTCACAGAGTAACGTTGTTGAACTCCGAGTTCGTGCAGCCTCAGTTCCAGTTCGCGTTCTCCTTGAAGCTTAAATGGGTTGGCTATTTCTATCTCCAGGCTGAGCTTGCCGCGCACCCGGCTCTGTGCGTCACAAATATCTTGCGGTGCAAAGATTTGCGGGGTGAGCTTTACGCCCGTGAAGCGCAAAGCTTCGCAGATTTGGAGACTGACCTCGCGATAAATACCACCGTAAGTCAAATAATCGATTACAAAACCGAAGGGCGGAGTGTCACTGCGCTCACTGGAGTCTACTTTTACCAGTAGCTCGTTGTCTGCACCCCAGCGGGCAATGTCTGCCGGCAGGACAATTTCAAACGGAGTGTAGCCGCCTCTGTGGTGGCCGATTGGCTGAGCGTTCAAAAAAATCTCCGCGAAGTTCATGACGCCTTCAAAGCGCAGTAAGGCAATTTGCTGTTCGTGTCGACGAGGCGGCAAGCGGAGGCTGTGGCGATAGGCGGAAGTAAAGGAAAAAGCACGGTCGTCAAAATAGGAATTGGGCAACTCAATATTTGTGTGGGGAAGCTGCACGACTTGCCATGAGCCGCTGTATTGACCGCGAGCGGCTGCGGCGATGAACTGTTCTTGAAATTCTGGGCAATAGTGCCAGCCAAAGTCCAGGTATTGTTTTTCTCGCATGGTTCTTGATCCCTTTATACTGCTTTTATGCTTAGCTCTCCAGAGTATTGTGCATATTTAGAAGATTGGCAAGACGTATTCTGAATTAGCCATCTGAATTAGCCAAGTGATGTCAAAGCATAAAGCGTTGCTGGCAGCTTCTAGAGAGGCCGCTTGCCGGCAATTAATATTCGAGACTGATTTGGAGGCCTTGTATTTCTACAATATGTTGGTAATCGACACCGGGCTTTAGTTTGTCTGGAGCTTGGCCTTTGGCCGTGTTTTGCTTTAAGTGGCTAAGCAGCGGCAGCAGCAGTTTGAGAGGCTCGTCTTCCTGGCTGTCTGTTTGCGAGCGGGAATCCAATTTAGAATTGAAGTTGGCCGGGATTTGCAATGTGATACTGTAGTATAATTGTAACGGTTCAGATTTGCGATGCAACAGGAGTTCTATACTCAGGTCGGCGGGCGGATAAGCGCCTAACATTAAATGGCTGGCCTGCAGCTTTGCAGTATCGGAACCTGTGCGCTCTGGTGGTATATTGGGTATATTATGGGGAATCGTAAAAGGGACGTTGGCAGAAAGCAGTTTCAGTTGACGGGAGCGCAGTTGGGCTGCGATATGGTCGAGGGTAATTTGGCTTTGCAGCTTTAGGATACTGGAATTATTCTCGCGAATGCGGTTGCCGTCGTGCCGGAAAAGACGGTCTCCCAATTGCTGGAGGGCCGTTAACTCAAAACTCTGCAAGTCGCGCTGCCATAGGCGCTTCTGCAAGTTTTGCCCTGAGAATACATGATCTGCCTGAGGTGAGTTTCTCGTGCGAAACAGGGCGGACTCCTGTAGCTCAATTTGCTGTCCTCCCCGGTTTTGCCGCAGGGCTAATGAACTAATTGGGCTTGCGAAGTTTAAACTGAGTTGAGATAGTTCGCGGCTCGACGGGCTGAGTCGTTCAAGGGTGATAATTTTACTGCCTGTGGCTTGCTCCGGAGTGGGACTGTGGTGAAGATATTCAGGCAGAATAAAATGTTCTTTCAGCCGTAGGCTAGGTTGATTAGAGGCCTTTGATGCTATTGAAGACCCTTTTGCGGAGTTTGTGTCGGATTCATCTGCAGGGCCGACAAGCAAGAACAGAGTGGCGAGTAGAATCGTGCCCAGATACCAGCCCATGCGCCGCAGTAAGAAATTGCGGTAATTGCGCGGGTAATGCCAGCGACAGAATTGTATCTGGGTAAAGTGCCATAAGAGGCCGGGCATGAAAATAAGTAGCGTCAAAATATATAGATAAACGTTGCGGCTGCCCAGCAAGAGTAACAGGCTTTCTGGCGATAGGGGCAGAGTTAGCATTAACAGAACGTAAGGTAGAAAGAGCAGGAAAATAATGCCGTAGTGCCAAAGGTCTTGGAGGAGCCACAGCGGCCGCCTACGGCTGCTGTGGCTGGGTATGAAAGCATAAAGACTCTGAAGAAAAAACAAATAGAGACCGGCAATAGCCAGGCTAAAATCTTTTGATATAATTAATAATAGGTTTATAAATGCGAGGCTCTGGCCGATGTAAGGCAATAGCCTGACTTCAAATCGTTTTTCCAGGTTTAGGCCAAGTGCGGCGCTGTAAAGAAACAGTAAGGCGAAGTGAATTTTGATAATAATAGCTGCAGCTAGCTTTAAGCTGCCGGGCTTATCTAAGTCATTTAGGCTACTAAATCCTGTCATTGAAATGAGCTGTAGTACTAGTAATAGGGCTTCGTTGGCAAACAACACATAAGCGGCAATCAATATGAAGATAGTCGCTATAGTTTGTAATATCCGGCCAATTGGGAGTTGGTGGATGGCTCGGAGCTGATGTAGCTGGGAATGAGCTCGGAAGCTTGAGAAGGCAAAAATCCCGATGGCCAGCAAAACCCACACCAGAATTTGGCGTTCGGAGAAATATGCTAAATTAAAGCTGCCGTTCCCTGTAAAATTCGATAGATAAAGGGGCAAGTTCCAGAGCCAATAATGACGTCCGCCAAATTCTGCTGCTGCGGGCAACTTGTGGCCCGAGGCGTTGCCAGAATTAGTGGTGGTGGCGTGCTGAGCTGGGAGCAAGACTTGTTCTGCGCTGGCCTGTTCCCGTTTTATATCTAGGAAAAACTTTAAGCTGCTCGCCAGGTGTACTAATTGTAATGCCGTCTCTTCATTCGTTAGCCTGTCGCGGGTACTTTGGCTGACTGCTGCAATTGGCCATTGCCGCTCGATGTATGGGTCAAGCAGAGCGCTGTCTGTTGCGGGCTGCAAGGTTTGGAGTAACTTTAGGCCATTATTAAAATTGAAGGGGATTTGAGCCAATTGTAGGGCTCTAGCTAGTTGCAAGGCATCGCGTGCCGGTGACTGACTCTTGCTGCCGCTGTAGATGATCTGCAGTGTGCTTGGTAATGCCAGATTTAAACTTGCGGATTCGCGGAGGGCTTGATTTTGTTGATTTTGGCTTTCTCGCATCTGTTTCCAGAAGTCGGGAGAGCCGAGATGCTGCATTGCCGAGTCTAGTTTACGGGCATAGTAGGCTGCCGATTCTTGTACTGTATGGATCGCGGTTTCTTTGTTTGGAAGCGTTTGCTCCAGGTGATGGAAGTAGAGTAAGCCATAGGGCCGGGTTTTTTGATAGCGATAGATAAAAGTACGAGAGCCGATGCTCCCTTGCTCCTTTCTGTTGCTCTGCCGAACGAATTGGGGTTTGAACTCAGAGCCGAGGAAAACGAGACGCATAGCTAGGGGGGGGGGCTGCTGTGAGCTGATATGCATGAATAGTAGTAAAGTGACAATGTCTTGGGCGGAATTCCCGGATATCGGGGTTAGCAGTAGGACTTCCCGTTTTCCTTGATATGCCTGAGGCCAGGACTCTTCGGGCAAGCCGCTACTATTGGGGCGAGGTAGGCCTGCGGGGATTAGGATTTCCAGGTTGTGGGAAAAGGAATGCATGGTATGGAGCTGATTCAAACTGTAGAGCTGGCTGGTAAAACCATAATGAGTTGCCAATTGATGTATGGCTTGAAACAAGGCGAATTCCTGGGGGGAGGCTTCACGCAAGCTGCTTGACTCCCAAGTTTGGAAGCTAGCATAACTGTTGCTCAATTGTTGTATTTTTGCCAGCCACTGCCTGGCCAAGATATGTAGTGTGTCCTGCCGATCTATTTTGTCCCTGCTGGTTTGGGGACTGGGCTGGCGTGCTGGTAGCAGCTCAATTTTAGGCTGAGCCTGATCGCTCCGCATTTGATCTTGGCGTCCCTGTGCGCTCAAGTGCGGAAGTGAGTGGCTTGCCATACTCGCCAGGACGGCAAGGGGAAGACAGGTCAAACTGACGAGAATAACTCGCCTGTAAAAATATTGGGCAAAACATTTGCGCTTGATTGCGGGGCGGGGCATTGAGAGTGTGCTAAAAAGGGATGGCGAGTAGCTTAATGGCTTAAGGCGGCAGGCTCTCGTTCCGGTTGGTTTTTGTCGTGGCGGAAGGTTTCTGGGCGCTGCTTGCCCGTTTGGCTCGGCAAGTTTATGGCGACAATCTTATCAATATCATGCAGAGATCTTGCACGTTCAAATAGCTGGTAAACTGAGTTTATCCCCATAAACAACCGGCAAACGGAGTCAATGTTGCACATAAGATTGGGCTGATGGAATACTACTTTAATGCATTCCGTCTCTTCTGGAATGCGTAGCCGTTTGCCATTGGAGGCGTTGTCGCTTTGCACAATAATGGAGCTGTCATCTGCTTTGATTTTGTCGTTTTTGATTAGAAAGGTTGGCATATTGGGCGGTTCCATGTCTTTGATTCATCTTCTAAGTCTTTTAGAAAATGAGCGAAATACTTTTTATAATGGCTTTTGGCTTGTTTCGACCCTCTGGATATATAGATTAACAGACAAGCCATGCGCTTACAACTTAAATGTGCCGGGAATGTGGCTGGCCAAGCACTTGGCGACCGTAAAATGTGGTTTAACTCCTAAATATACTTGGCTTCTAAATTATTTTTAAACAGTATCTTGCAGGATTCTTCCACCCTGTAGTTCAAATGTGATGACTGATTCTCTGGTATTTAATGCCAACATGTTATTCAACAAGAAAATTTTTATAGTTTGATTTGCGTTGCCGGTATTCTGGCTTTTGCAGTCTGGGTTTAAACCAGATTCATGATGGACAAACGTGAGCTGGTAACAAAATAATATAGCGTCAGTTGCTCAATCAAAGTTTGACCCTTTTATGAGGAAAACTATTGGGGGATGCTTTCCTTTGATAAACTGCGCTCTGGACTTACGGAGTGCGGCTATCGACAAGATGGATAGAAGAACATTCTGGAATGTGGATAAAATATCTATTATATGATTAATTTTATCCTTAAAATAAAACAAAAATTAGCTAAAATTATTGTAGATGAGCAGAAAAGTCTCTACTTTCCTGCCATGGCAAGAAGATTTCTGACCGTATCCCGTTAACTGAAGTTATATCATTTTACTTGATTTATATTTAAGTGGTTTATTATGGTTTATAGAAAAATATTGGAACGCCAGAAGAATTCTTTAAGATTTTTTATTTTTTTAAAAAAACTATTAACTTTACAAAGAGGGAGACGATAATAGGAGCGAGATTTGAAATTCATTGTTCCCCTCCCAAATGATTCAAATCTTAGCCTTGGCCTCCGGGCCAAGGTTTTTTGTTTTTATAGGTCGTAACGAGCCATTACATTATTTGAGAAATAAGGGGCGTCATCTCATTTTGGAAAAGGCAGCTTGAGTTGAGCTTCCTGAGAAACTGGGCTACTGCTTTCCAGTTGACTGCATTGGATCTGTATTTGTCCGTCTTGCCCCAGTTCCAGGCGCAACAGCTTGCCTTCGTTTACATGGTTTGCCAGTAAGTGTTGAGCCAGTGAGTTGTAAATGTAGTTCTGAATCAGGCGCTTGAGTGGGCGGGCACCAAATTCAGGGGAATATCCTTCTTTGACAAGTAGGCTTTCCAAGCGCGTACCAATTTCAACCTGAAGATGTTGCTCCGCAGCCAGGCGATGGACTTGGTCTAATTGTAGGCGCACGATTTGGCGAATCTCTTGCGAACCGAGCGGATTGAAATAAATGATTTCATCGAGGCGGTTCAAGAATTCCGGTTTTAGGCTGCGATACAGTGCTTGCTGTACCTGCATTTTAGCCCGTTCCCAGTCGGACTCTGCAAGTAGCTGCTGGCTGCCAAAGTTGGAGGTGAATATGATTACGCAATTGCGAAAGTCTACGGTGCGACCCTGCCCATCGGTGAGGCGCCCTTCATCCAATACCTGCAAGAAAATATTTAGAACTTCGGTGTGGGCCTTCTCCATTTCGTCTAGGAGAATGATGCTGTAAGGCTGACGGCGCACCCGTTCGGTGAGCTGTCCGCCCTGTTCATAACCAACGTAGCCGGGAGGTGCACCAATTAGCCGAGCAGTGCTGTGGCGCTCATTGTATTCGCTCATGTCAATACGAATTAGCGGATTATGGCGCACTTCTGTTCCACCCGTGTAGTTAGCCGGGGAGATGGTCGGCCCTGCTTCCGCGCCGCTTTGTGGTGTGGCAAACAATTCTTCGGCCAGGGCCTTTGCGAGTTCTGTCTTGCCGACGCCGGTGGGGCCGAGGAACAGAAAACAGCCTAGAGGCCGGGCCGGGTCGGCCAGGCCACTCTTGCTGCGCTGGATGGCCCGACTGACGGCTTCGACAGCCTGATATTGGCCTTTGACTCTTTGGCACAGGCGCTGGTCGAGAAGCAGGAAACGCTGGCGTTCGGATTGCAGCATGCGCTCCACAGGAATGCCAACCCAACTGGATAGCACTGCGGCCACTTCAGCTTCGCCGACTTCTTCGCGCAATAGCTTAGCTTCGCCGACTTCTTCGCGCAATAGCTTAGCTTCGCCGTCACGCTTGTCTGTCTCTCTACCTTGAGCCTGCTGGCGCAACTGGGCTTCGGCCTCTTTCCTTTGCTGCCGGGCTTGAGGCAGGTCTTCATACTTGATGCGCGAGGCCCGTTCAAGATCGCCCCGGCGTTGGCATTCTTCCAGCTCCTGGCGCAAGGTTTCCACCCGTTCTTTAGCTCCGCGCAGCTTTTCCATGCGTTTGAGTTCTTTTTGCCAACGGGCGTAAATGCCGTCCCTTTGTTCGCGCAAGCTCTGCAGTTCACGCTGCAGCGTGCGCAGCTGTTCCTCTTCGCTGGGGCTAAGTTTGCTGTTCTGGCTCTTGAGAGAGTAAATTTCCATCTCTTTTTGCATGATCTGGCGATCGAGTTGATCCAATATCAGCGGCTGACTTTCCAGCTCACTTTTCACCCGGCTGGCGGCTTCGTCAACCAGGTCAATGGCTTTATCCGGCAGGAAGCGTTGTGGGATGTAGCGGCTGGAAAGTTTGACGGCACTGACTAAGGCATCGTCGCGAATGCGTACGCCGTGGTGCAGCTCGTAGCGTTCCTTCAGACCGCGCAGTATGGCCAGGGCCGAATTGTTGTCGGGTTCGCGCACCACAATCGGCTGAAAGCGGCGTTCCAGTGCGCTGTCCTTTTCGATGTGCTGGCGATACTCATTTAAAGTAGTGGCGCCGATGCAATGCAGCTCGCCGCGCGCCAACGCGGGTTTGAGTAAATTCGAAGCGTCGGTGCTGCCTTCGGCAGCCCCCGCACCCATAATGGTATGCAGCTCGTCGATAAACAGAATGACGCGGCCTTCTGCGGCCTTTAGCTCGCCAATGACCGCCTTGAGGCGTTCCTCAAATTCGCCACGATATTTGGCTCCCGCGACCAGGCTGCCCATGTCCAGGGCCAGCACCCGTTTGTTTTTCAGGGTACCCGGCACATCTCCGCTCAGAACACGCTGGGCCAGACCTTCAATAATGGCGGTTTTGCCCACACCCGGCTCGCCGATCAGCACGGGGTTGTTTTTGGTTCGCCGCAGCAGGACTTGCATGCAGCGCCGGATTTCGTCGTTGCGGCCGATTACGGGATCCAGTTTGTGCTCGGCGGCCAAAGCGGTAAAGTCCTGGCAAAAACGCTTCAGAATATGATTTTCGTCCGGTTGCCCTGCGCGTTCGGCACCTGTGGTATCATCCATGGCACGACCCATGTTACCCATGTTGCCCATGTTGCCCATGGTGGCGGTGGCATTATTGCCGGGGTCTCGGCCCCGGCGGATCTGTATCAAAGCTTGTTTGAGTTGTTGATGATTCCATCCTGCTTCACGAATCAGAGTCAGGCAATCGACATTTTCGTGTTGTCTCTGCGGCTGCGTTTGCGCCTTCGGCGCGAGGCCGGCCAGCGCCAGCACGATATGTTCATTGCCGACAAAGCTATCCCCTAGCTTGCGGGCTTGCTGAGCCGCGTTTTGCAATATCTCGTTGAGCTGGACGTCGGCATCAATTTTGTTTCCTTCCTGGGCCTGTTGTGACAGCTGACCTAGCTGTTCGCGCGCACGGGTCAAGATTACAGGCCAGGAAGAATAGCCACAAGTTTCAAGCAGGTTCTGACTGAGGCTGTCACCGCTGAGCAAGCTGACCAGCAAGTGTAGACCGCCTACGCGGCCGTGCCCCTGCTCCGCTGCCATGTTTGCGGCATTCTGCATAGTTTCAAGGCAATTCTGGGTATATTGTTCGGCATTCATATACACAAAATACGCCTGTCAGTTGTCAATCGGCAAGGGCCTTCACAATAATTCCTCGCTGATATGCAGGCGCGTCATCGCTTGCGTTCCCCCGTGTGTATGATAACTATTCATCTATGGGCTTGTCTGAGAATCCTTCGGCCTGCTGTGCTTGTGAGAGTTTCTGGCGGAAACGTTTGACACTCATGCCTTCAACCGTGAAATAGATACCCTTGAGGCCGGGGAAGTTCAGGCGTAGAACCTTCTCAAACAATGCCAGTATGGCATCAGTGTTGAAATGGTGTTCCGACTTGGCCTTCAGCAGGGTCGCGTCAAAGTCAATATAGAGGTCGTTGTCTTGAAGGGCCAGGCTTTGCAGCCTGGTTCCCTTGGGGACAAAGGGGTAGGAGCGGATCATACGGGATCCGGGGCCATACAGTAATTCTTTGGCGAGGTAGTAGATCTTGCGCTCTTCCAGGCTCCATTCGGCAGGCAGAACTTGAGGCACGGGAACCTTGCGCTGTTCGGCGTAGAGATGGCTGAAATCCTGGCCGTCATATTCACTACTGGCACTGGGAAACAGCAGAATATGGCTCTTGTGGCTGCTTTTGAGCTGGTAGCTCGCTGTGCTGAGAAAAAAAATGGCAATGAAGGTCAGCCATAGTATTGCCACCCAGAACTTGCGTAGAAAATTAGACAAAGGATTTATAGTAAATGAATCAAAGCGACGAATCATCATGTGGATATTCTAGTCGGATTGCCCCGTGATGGCCATATGCCCAAGTTGTACCAGAGTTATGCCAAGGTCAAGCCAAGTCCAGGTTAAGCGTAAGAAGCCCGGCCAAAAGTTGCCGGGTCCTTTCACGCCCAATTTAAACCTAGAGGGCTATTTACTGAGCAGGTTTTTGACTTCGGTTCGCACATTCTCGCCAGTGTAACCTAGTTTGTCATCAAGTACACCCGCCGGGGCGGAAAAACCAAAGCTGGGCAAACCCCACACTTTGCCGTTCTCGCCAACCAAGCCCTGCAAAGTCACGGGCAGACCTGCCGTCAGACCAAAACGCTGGACACCTGGAGGCAAAATCTGCGTTTTATAAGAGTCGTCCTGATTGCGCAACAGACCTTCCGAGGGCACGGAGATAACCTGGGCTTTGATCCCGTCCTGGGCCAGTAGCTCGGCACCTGCCACCAGGGTCGCGACTTCTGAACCAGAAGCGAGCAACACGACGTCGGGTGTCGTTTCCCGGCGCACGATGTAAGCGCCTCTGCTCGCGCTCAAGGCTTCCTGATAGCGGTTGCCGGAGGCTGCCGGCAGGCTTTGTATATCCTGACGCGAAAGGATTAGCGCAGTCGGTGTGGCGCGATTCTCCAGGGCCATCTTCCAGGCGACGACGGTTTCATGGGCATCTGCGGGACGCAGCACCAATGTGGAATTTTTGTGTCTGTGGTTCTGCAGATGTTCCATTAGCCGCAGCTGGGCTTCGTGCTCGACTGGCTGGTGAGTAGGGCCGTCTTCGCCGACACGGAAGGCGTCATGGGTCCAAATGAAAATAACCTGTAGCTCCATCAGGGCGCAAGTGCGGAGCACGGGTTTCATGTAGTCAGAGAATACAAAAAAAGTACCACAAGCCGGAATCACACCGCCGTGCAAGGCCATACCCGCTGCTACCGCGGCCATGGTCAGTTCTGATACCCCAGCCTGCAGGAATGCGCCGGAAAAGTCGCCTTTGTGAAAGGCTTTGGAGTTCTTCAGAAATCCGTCCGTCTTGTCGCTGTCCGAAAGGTCGGCGGAGGCGACGATCAGGTTCTCGACTTTGTTCGCCAGTTCCGCGAGAGTGGAACCGGAGGCGGCGCGGGTGGCGACGTTTTCTTTGACCGGCAGCCCGGCAAAGTCCAAGTTGGCGGGCAAGCGACGCTCAAAAAACTGATCCCACTTTGCCGCCATATCCCGATTGGCTTGGCGCCAGGCATTTTCTTTGGCCTTCAGGGCCTTGACTTCGGCACGCTTTTTGTCCAGGCACTCTCGATAGTAAGTGCGGACGTCGGCAAAGATCTGGAAGGGTTTGGCCGCCTCGCCGCCGAGGTTTTCGATGGTCTTTTCCAGTGAGGCTCCGGCCTTGGAGAGCGGTTGACCGTGGATGCTGTGGCGGCCTTCAAAGGATTCGCCCTGGGCGTCGCGAGCGCCATCGCCCATGATAGTCTTGCCAATAATCAGGGTCGGGCGCTGCTGCTCGGCCTGGGCATCGCGCAAAGATTTGCGGATTTGTTCGGGATCATTGCCCTTGATTTCGATGACATTCCAGTTCCAGGCCCGATATTTGGCCGCAGTGTCCTCACTGGTGACCACGCCAGTTGCGCTGGATAATTGAATGTCGTTGGAGTCGTAGAAAATGATCAGGTTGTCGAGCCCCAAGTGACCGGCAATGCGCCCCGCTCCCTGGGAAATTTCTTCTTGGATACCGCCATCCGAGATAAAGGCGTAGATATTGTGCGACATCCAGGAGCCTGCGCGATCAAAGCGGGCTCGCAGGAACTTTTCTGTAATAGCGGCACCGACGGCAAATACGTGCCCCTGCCCCAGTGGCCCGGAGGTATTTTCAATGCCGCGCTTAAAATCTTTTTCTGGGTGGCCGGGAGTCGGGCTACCCCACTGGCGGAACTGTTCCAGTTCGCTGACTTCATAAGCTCCGATCAGGGCGAGCTGGGAGTACAACATCGGCGACATGTGACCGGGATCGAGGAAAAAGCGGTCGCGATTGCGCCACTCTAGATCGTCTGGGTCAAAGCGCAAAAATTCAGAGTACAGAATATTGATAAATTCTGCACCGCCCATGGCGCCGCCGGGATGGCCGGACCGGGCTTTTTCAACCATGGCGGCACTGAGAATGCGGATGTTGTTCGCTGCTTTGTGCGAAATATTACTCATAAAAATCTCCTGAATATGTTATTTGACAAGAATTTGTCAATAATTTGTATTGGGGCGCTTGATGTGTCTACGGGCGACATGAAAACGGGCAGAATTTGTTTGAGCCCATTCTATTGTCAATTGGGTCATTGTAGTCAGCCTGAGGCTTTCTGCCAAGTTGTCTTGCATCTGCTCCTTCAGTTGCGATGACTGCCAAATATTAGAAATATTACTGGATTAAAATCTACACATAATTATGAAGAAATTACTTGTGCACTAAAAAGTTTCAGTGATATGATTCCCATAGACTCAAGTCTGGGCTACAATTCGACAGCCTTGCCGTCCGCCTCTCTGTACACTCGGTAGGGCGCTAGCAGGTTTGGGAGAAAGATTGCGGTATGAGCGATTATTTAGATCCGGAAAACGAAGAGCTACTCAAAGATTTTTTTATCGAAGCAGAAATGCAGATGGACACAATGGAGCGCACCGTCTTGGCCATCGAGAGCGACCCTCAGGACCACGATTCTGTCGATGAATTATTTCGGGCTGTCCACACATTAAAAGGCGGGGCTTACACGGTGCAAATGAACGAATTGGCCCTCTTTACCCACAAGGTAGAAGACTTACTCGACGAAGTGCGCAATGGCAAACTGGAAATTGGCCCGGCCATTACGGACCTGCTTTTGGATTCTATAGACGTGATTAAAGAAATGTCTGCGGAACGCATGGCCGGCGGCATGTATTCGCAAGATACCACGGCCCTAGAAAAGCAGTTGGTCGACTGGGTGAATGGCATTGCCCATCAGAAGAGCGCGACAGTCAAAGAATCCGCGGCGGCTGCACCGATTTCGGCCAATTCAGCTGTGCAAGAAGAAAGTGGGGCCAAGGACCCGGCATCGTTTCCCAGCCTGCTGTCGCGGGCGGAATATGATGATTTGTTGCAACAAGTTAAAGATCCTGTATATCAAGTCCGCGTTCACTTTGACGAGTCAAACCCGATGAATACGATTGGCTCGGTGCAGGAGTTTGCTCGCCTGAAGGACTTGGGGACCATTTGGATTACTCACCCCGATTTTGAAGAGTTATACGAGGATAATTTCTTTGAATATGTAGATTTTTATCTGGAATCCTCAGCCGAAATGTCTGAAATCCTGCATTTTGCCATGTTGCCCGACGTTACTCTGGAAACTGAAGTTAACTTGTTAGATGAAACGATGGCCCAAGGCGATCTTGTGAGCGAGGAAGAGGAGAGCCTCGGCTCGCCCGACAGCGATTCTTTAGCACGACAAGATGGTATAACGACCGCAGATGTTCCCACAGAGTCTGCCAAAACTAAAGATGCCGCAGTAGAAGCGCCGAAAAGTCAGGCGTCCCGGCAGGCAGCGCCGAAAAAGGAGGGTGGAAATTCTTCTGTGTTGCGCGTAGACAGCCGCCGAGTCGATGAAATCCTTAACCTGGTTAGCGAAGCTGTCATTAATAAAGCGACTTTTAATCAGGTGAATAACCAATTGATCAACCTCGTCAGTGAAATGCGTTCCGCTCATATGGAAGTGCGCGACCAGCTGAATACGATGATTGAGGAGCTACTGAATAGTTCCACATTATTAAGGGATCTAGATGGTGGAAACGATGAGAATTTGCAGAATACAGCGGTGCGCAATGCCCGTAAGAAGTTGCATGATCAGTCCACACGCATCCACAATTTGTTTAACCCCTTGGAGAATCAGCTCAAGAGCATCATTGCACAGTTCCGTAATTCATCGGCGAACCTAGCCCGCAATACTAACGACTTGCACGAATCTATACTCAGCATGCGCATGATACCTATCAGTCAAGTTTTTTCGCGCTTCCCGCGCCTGGTGCGCGATCTCGCGCGCTCGCTGGACAAAAAAGTCGATCTGGTGCTGGAAGGAGAAGAGACCGAAATTGACAAGTCAGTTGCGGAAGAATTGGTGGACCCATTGATGCATTGTGTGCGTAATTCAATGGATCACGGCATTGAGAATAAAGAACTGCGCGCTCAGACCAATAAGCCTGAAAACGGCAAAATCAAGCTTTCCGCGATAAACGAGAGCAGTAACGTCATAATTGAGATCTCCGATGACGGCGCCGGGATATCTTTGCAGAAAGTGCGCCAAAAGGCGGTTGACAACGGGGTTATTGCACCGAATAAGCAGTTGACTGAGCAGGAAGCTTTTAACCTGATTTTTGACCCTGGATTTTCGACTGCCAAGGAGGTCACCAATATTTCTGGCAGAGGTGTCGGGCTAGACGTAGTAAAGAAGCAAATTGAAAAGCTTAACGGCAACGTCAATGTCTGGTCGGAGCCGGGTTACGGCACTAGGTTCACCATCCGCCTACCGTTGACTCTGGCTATTATTCAGGGTTTGTTAGTTCGGGTGCGCTCAGAAGTTTATGCCATTCCAATTACAGCGGTAGCAGAGAGTATCCGCATTACACCTGCCGACATTCATCTGATTGACAACTATGAAGTGATTAGCGTGCGGGACGATGTCATTTCACTTTTGCGCTTGAATCGTATCTTCCAACTGGAAGATCAAACTGCGCCGGCGGATGATTACATGTTTGTGGTCGTTGTCGGGACAGAGGAGCGGCGAGTGGGCTTGATGGTTGACAACCTAATTGGCGAAGAAGACGTGGTGATTAAGCCGTTGGTCGATCGTTATACACATTCACCAGGAGTGGCGGGGGCCACGATCTTGGGCGATGGCATCGTCTCGTTGATTCTTGATGTCAGCCAGCTGCTGGATCTAGGGATTCAGTTTGAGCGCTTCATGCGCGAGCAAAAAAGGTTTTAGTTGCGGTGCCGTTGTTTGCAAGGCCTGCGTTTGCAAGGCCTGTTTAGAAAGCACGCGAGCACCGAATAGGGAGGTCTTCCATGCCTGAGGACTTGAAAACACAAGCACAGAGTGGGACTCTTTCGCAAGGTGGAAAGCGCCGCGATGTCGCCGCCGCCATGGACGATTTTCGCATGGTGACGTTTAGTCTCGGCCGCAAGGCCTATGGAATTGACATAATGCAAGTTAAGGAGATTTCTAGCGCCCGGCGTTTTACCTATGTGCCGAACACCGCAAACTATGTGCGCGGGGTATTCAACCTGCGCGGTGAGATTATTCCCATTATTGATATGCGCTTGTTCTTTAATCTGGAAATCACAGAAGAGAGCTCCGAAATGGATATTACCGGCAATAATGATATCTGTGAAGACTTGATTATCCTGACATTTGGCTCTATTAATATTGGCATCATCGTCGATAATATTAGCCACGTGGTAGGCATTGACCGCAAGATGATTCAAAGCTCGCATCCTTTGTTTTCAGAGCTGGATGTACCGTATATTGATGGAATTGTCGACTACAAGGAACAGCTGTATATAATTCTGGCTATGGATCGAATCATTGATCCCAACCTGGATCCCAGTGAATCGGCAGGGTTTGACTTTGATGCCACTTTTGCCCGTATCGCCAGGAAGCAGAGCCGCAATCTGCCGCTGAGGCAATCGGTGGAATACCCATCCTCTCAGCAGGAGATAGGGGCTCCTCCTGGGACCTCAAGCCTTGCCAGGGAGCCGTCGTATCCAGCTCCAGCTCGACGAGATATGGTCACTGCGCCTGCAGTGGCGCTAAATAATTCGCAGGAACAGGCCGCCGCAACCCAAATTCAACAAGAGCCGGGGCGACCGGCTGGAACAAAAGATGAACACCAAAACGAGTCTGTCGCTGAGGATGATTCTAGCCAACAAGAAATCATGGCCGCAGAATCTTCCGCAGCCGACCATCAAGATGAGCTTGTCCCGGATAACTTTACAGGCTTGACTCACGGTCAAGTGATGCTGGCGAAAGCCCTGGCCAGAGAGGGCTTTGTCGTCTCGCCGTTGAATGCCCGTGTGGTGGAACGAAGATGGCATGAATGGCGCCGATCTAAAAGTATTAATGTCCCCGACAATGAAGTTCTCGAATCTTTGCATAATCGCAAAGAGTTCATTCAGTTGCTAAGATCTAAAGATTCACAAAGTTATTGGTCGGGAACTTTGCAGCAGGCTCTGAGTCGCCACTTCCACAACCGAAGCGGCAATTTAAATGTTTGGCACGCAGGCTGTAGCAATGGACGGGAAACGTATTCGCTCGCGGCGTCTCTGGTCAATGCCGCGCCTGAAGCAAACTTGCAGGTTCGGGCTGCAGACTCTGATTTATTGGAAGTATCTGAAGCTCCGCTCCAGAGTGTCGGCGCTCCGTCGGAATTGCCAAAATGGTTGCGGGAGCATTTGAACGAGAAGCGAGGTAATGAAGGGTACGGTTTTAAAAAGGAGCTGAAAGACCGCATCATTTTTGAGTATCAGGATGTCATACACTCGACGCCGCACACGAGTGCTGATTTAATTGTGGTCCGCGACTTGTTGTCTCGGCATGCCGTGGCGGACCAGAAGCATGTCTTGCAAACTATTAGTCGTTCGCTTAAGGGAGATGGTTTGCTGGTCATAGGAGATAATGAAGAGTTAGATCCCACCGAGTGGCTTTTGGTAGAACGCGAACCGCTAAAAATTTATCGCAAGAAGACAGAAGAGGTAATTGAGAAATGAGAGTTGAGTACATCAATCCATTTGTGAAAGCTGCATACTCTATAATGTGCGAATTCTTAGGCGAAGACCGAGTTTCGCGGGAAAAAATATACCTGAAAAAACATAATTCGCAGCAGGTTATGGGGCTGGTTGCCGTGATTGGCCTTACCGGGCAAGCTGAAGGTCGGGTCTTGCTGGATATGGAAGAGGATACCGCTTTAAACATTGCCAATGAGATAAATGGAGAAGAATTTAGCGAAATTAATGAAATGGTTCAGTCAACCATTCAGGAAATTGCCAATATGGTGGCGGGTCGGGCAATTACAGAACTGCAAGAAATGGGTTTTACCTTTGATATTACACCTCCGGCAATTTTTATCGGTAAACAAATGAGATTGGCTCATTCTCCGCGGGAGATTCTGATTCTGCCGTTGGATACAGAACTAGGCATGGTGGATTTTAATATCTCCATTTTTGACAAGCTTGCCCAAACTGAGTAACCTATCGACGCTCGTAACTTTAATTTTATGAGCTCTAAATAAGGAGTTATTTATGAAAGCTGTGTCTGGCGACATAAAGATTGGTACTGGCAACGTGCCGAAAAAAGAAGGTGCATATACAGTTTTGGTTGTGGACGATTCAATTTTTGTGACCAAGCAGATTACTCAAATACTTAGTTCTGAAGGCTTTAATGTCGTCGGGACAGCCGAAGATGGCGAACAAGCTGTCGCCAAGTATCATGAACTCAAGCCAGACATTGTGACAATGGATATTACCATGCCAAAGATGGATGGGGTGACGGCTCTGGAGAAAATAATGCAGAGCAATCCATCGGCAAAAATAGTCATGGTCAGCGCCTTGGGCAAACAGGAAATGGTAAAAAAATCGCTCATGCTTGGCGCCAAAAATTATATCGTTAAGCCGCTGGATCGTAAAAAAGTACTTGAAAGAATTAATAGTATACTTTAAAGTTAGGTCGTTCTATAATCAACTGCTCGCGCTGTTTTGGTATTGTCTGAAATGTCGTTTTCAAAATACAGAACTTTAAGAGTGAGCCCAACTAGAAAGGAGCTGTAAGTTTTTATGGAAATACAATTAGATCCGCTGGTTCGCAGTATTAAATCGGACGGAGTGGAGAGTGCGCGCAAAGAGGCGACAGATATCATCGCTCAGGCGAAAGAAGAAGCTCGTCGTATAATTGCCAGTGCCGAGGAGAGCGGGCGCGACTCTCTGCGCAAGGTTGAAGCAGAGACCGAAAAGCTAAAAAAAACAGTCGAAGACTCTCTGCGTCAGGCCGGACGGGATGTGGTTCTGGCCGTCCGCAAAGAACTGGAAGAATTGTTCCGTAAGTTATTGCAGCAAGATGTCGCCCAGGTCTTGAGTGGCGAGAGTCTGGAGCGGATTGTTTTGGGTCTAATGAAAGGCTGGTCTGCCGGTACGGCGATAGAACTACAGCTTTCTACTTCTGATGCCGCGGCTCTGGCGGACAGCCTCCTGAAAAAGCTGAAAGATGAAATGCTGGACGACGAATTTGCCATTAAGCCTCTGGAGGGCATGAAAGCCGGCCTGCGCATCAGCTTCCGCGACGGTACCGCTTACTTTGATTTTACCGATGAAGAAATCAGTAACACTTTGGCGCAGCTCCTGAATCCCAAATTCGTCTCGTACTTGTCTTAATTGAGCCTAGGTTATCGCTGTGGCTGAGTATATTTATTTTTGTACCTCGCTGCCTTCTCTGTCTTACGGCATGGAACCTCCGTTGAGTAGTGAGAATTTTTTACAGTCGGCATCGACGAATATTTCGAGGGCAGATTTTGAGAAGCTGAGTGATTTGGACTTTGGCCAGGCCAGTCGCCGGGTGTTAAATTCGGGCTTTTTTTCTGATTACTATGCCTGGGAAGTCGCACTGCGCAATCAGGTGATGATGCAGCGTTTGAAAATGATAGGGCAGCGTGGCGGCGCTGCCAAGCCGCGCAGTGGTGCGGCGGGCAGCGCCATGATGGCTGCTGCCGTGGAGCAGATTCTGCAGCAAGGACCTTTTGCCATTGAGCGGGGCTTGGATCAGTTGCGCTGGGCCAAGCTCGACGAGCTGTGTGGCGCTCGGCTGTTTGATATGGTATTCCTCGCTTGCTACCTGCTGAAGTTGAAAATCTTGGAGCGCTCGGCTCTATGGCAACAAGACGCCGGGAAAGAGCTGTATGAGAAAGTTAGCAAAGAAATTGTCGAAGATGAGAAGGTAGGAGAAGTGTAATGGCGCAAGGGAAAATCCAAGGCGTAAATGGTAACATGGTTACCGTGGCATTTGATGGCAAAGTGTCTTTGAATGAAGTCGCCTACATTGCCCTCGACGAGGGGAAAGAGGCTCGCCGTCTAAAGGCTGAGGTCATCCGTATCCGCGGTGACCTAGCTCAGTTGCAGGTATTTGAGCCGACTAAAGGGCTGCGTATCGGCGCTGTGGTAGAGTTTACCGATGAGTTGCTGGCCGTGGAACTGGGGCCGGGACTGTTGACTCAGATTTACGATGGTCTGCAAAACCCCCTGCCTGAGTTGGCGGAAGCCGCGGGGCACTTTTTGGAGCGCGGAGTCTATCTGGAACCGCTGCCCCGTGACCGTCAGTGGGATTTTACGCCACAGGCCGTTGAAGGTGATCGTCTCAGTGGCGGCGATACCGTCGGGACCGTTCCAGAAGGCGCTTTCCAGCACCGTATTATGGTTCCCTTTGGCATTGACGCCAAATGTGAGGTCATCTCAGTTGCAAAGGCCGGGCGATATACGATTAAGGAAGAGATTGCCGAGATTCGGGAAATTGAATCTGGCAAAAAGCACAAGTTAAGCATGGTGTTTACCTGGCCGGTAAAGCGGCCGATCACCCGGTATGCCGAACGTCTGAAACCGACTGAGCCGATGGTGACCAAGGTTCGCCTGGTCGACACCTTTTTCCCGGTGGCCCTGGGGGGGACGTATTGTATTCCCGGTCCCTTTGGCGCCGGTAAAACTGTCTTGCAGCAGGTCACCAGCCGCCACGCTGAAGTGGATATTGTCATTATTGCCGCCTGTGGCGAACGTGCCGGTGAGGTCGTGGAGACGCTGGTTGAATTCCCCGAACTGAATGACCCGCGCACCGGCCGTTCGCTCATGGAACGTACAATTATTATTTGCAATACTTCGTCGATGCCCGTGGCGGCGCGCGAGGCGTCTGTGTACACCGCTGTCACCCTGGCCGAGTACTTCCGGCAGATGGGGTTAAACGTCTTGATGTTGGCGGACTCTACCTCGCGTTGGGCTCAGGCCATGCGTGAGATGTCGGGCCGTCTGGAAGAGATTCCTGGGGAGGAGGCGTTCCCTGCGTATTTGGAGTCCAGTATTGCCGCCTTTTATGAACGCGCTGGCATTGTGCGCCTGAACACAGGCGAAATTGGTTCGGTCACCATTGGCGGTTCGGTCTCCCCGGCCGGCGGGAATTTTGAAGAACCCGTGACGCAAGCGACGCTGAAGGTGGTTGGCGCCTTTCACGGCTTGTCGCGTGAGCGTTCTGACGCGCGCAAGTTCCCGGCGATTCACCCGATTGAGTCGTGGAGCAAGTATAGGGGTATCGTTCCCGACGCCAAGCGTGACTTTGCGAATCGCATTCTGCACCGTGGTTTTGAGGTTGAAGCCATGATGAAAGTGGTTGGCGAAGAGGGGACCTCAATGGGCGATTACATAATTTATGAAAAAGGTGAATTAATCGACTCCACTTATATTCAGCAAAATTCGTTTCACCCAGTCGATGCCGCAGTTTCACCTGAGCGCCAGGACTATGTGTTTGCCCTGTTGTTGCATTGTCTGCTCACCAAGTTTGACTTTGATGACAAGGATGAAGCCCGCCAGTTTTTTAACAAGTTGCGCATGTTGATTTTGGATATGAATGGGACAGCCTGGGACAATGATCAGCCGTCAGCTGAATTTAGAAATTTAGAAAAAGAAGTTCGCGATCTGATTCAATCCAAGGGACTTGGATACCAAGAAGGTGCGGAAGAAATTTTGGAGGCCAAAGCATGAGTCAATTGACGAATAAAGTTTACAGCAAGATTGAAACCATTGCCGGTAGCGTTATTACCGTTCGCGCCGAAGGGATTGCCTACGGCGAACTCGCCGAGATCAAAACTCGTTTTGGCGCCTCTTTGGCTGAAGTTATTAAGCTGGATCAAGGCGTGGTAACCCTGCAAGTATTTGCCGGTGGCCGCGGTGTTTCGACTAGCGACGAAGTGCGTTTCTTCGGCAATCCGATGCGCGTTTCTTTTTCTGAAAACCTGTTAGGCCGGGTTTTTAACGGCTCTGGAGAACCTCGAGACAACGGCCCCACGCTGCAGGAGAACCTGATTACGATCGGCGGCCCTTCGTTTAATCCGGCAAAGCGCATCGTCCCCAAGCACATGATCCGCACCGGCATTCCGATGATTGACCTTTTCAACACTCTGGTGGTGTCGCAAAAGTTGCCGATCTTTTCTATCTCTGGTGAACCCTATAACCAGTTGTTGGCACGCATCGCCATGCAGGCTGAAGTCGACTTGATTATACTGGGGGGCATGGGCTTAAAGTATGACGATTACTTGTATTTCCGTGATACCCTTGAAGAAGGTGGTGCCCTGAGCAAGACAATCATGTTTGTGCACACGGCTTCAGACCCTGTGGTCGAATGTCTGATGGTGCCCGATATTTCGTTGGCCATTGCTGAAAAATTTGCCTTGCAGGGCAAGAACGTTCTGGTTCTGTTGACGGACATGACCAACTTCGCGGACTCCATGAAGGAGATTGCGATTACGCAGGAACAGGTCCCTTCGAACCGCGGTTATCCGGGGGACTTGTACTCCCAGCTGGCTTCTCGCTATGAAAAAGCTGTGGACATTGAAGGTAGCGGTTCAATCACTTTGCTCGCCGTTACGACTATGCCGGGGGATGATGTCACCCATCCGGTTCCCGACAACACGGGATATATTACGGAAGGTCAGTACTACCTGCGCGGCGGCCGCATTGAACCTTTTGGTTCGCTGTCGCGCCTTAAGCAGCAAGTAAATGATGCGACTCGTGAAGATCATCGTGCCATTATGGATGGTATGATCAAGCTGTACGCAAACTATAGATCCTCGCTGGAAAAGCAATCTATGGGTTTTGCCATGAGTTCCTGGGACAATAAGCTGCTCAAATATGGTCAGCTATTTGAGTCCGAGATGATGGATCTGTCGGTGAATGTCCCTTTGGAGCAGCAGTTAGATAACGGTTGGAAGATACTCTGTGAATGCTTTGAGCCGGAGGAAACCGGCCTGCGTTCAAATCTGATTGAGAAATTTTGGCCGAAGAGCAGGAGCATTGGCTAGTGCTGGCTATTTCGATATAGGAGGACTTGTTTGCTATGGCTAAGATAAAGTTGACAAAAAACGAGTTGAAGAAACAAAAAGACGCTTTGAAAATGTTTCAGCGCTACCTGCCGACCCTGCAGCTCAAGAAACAGCAATTGCAAGTAGAAATTGCTGGGGTACAAGCAAAAGCTGATGAGGTCTTCAGGCAACTGCAGGCCTTTCAGAGCCATCTGGAATCTTGGGTGGCACTTTATGCTGAAGGTTTCCCTTTTGAGGATTATCTTTCGGTACGTGAGCTAATTACTGGCTCTGGCAACATTGCCGGTGTTGAGATCCCCGTGTTTGAGAAAGTGACTTTTAATGTGATGGTCTATGATCTATTTGATACACCTCCATGGATAGATCACGGTATTCAGGCTATTAAGGACACTATTTCCCTGCGCTTGCAGCACGATATCTATCAGGAACAGAAACGCCGATTGGAGGCCGAGTTGCGCGTGACGACACAGCGTGTGAACCTTTTTGAAAAGATTAGGATACCTGAGACTAAAGCAAATATTAAAAAAATTGCCGTATATATGGGAGATCAACAGACAGCGGCCGTCGTTTGTGGTAAAATCGCTAAAAAGAAATTAGAAGAGCGCAATTCTGCTGCGGATGCGGCCAGAGATTCTGCGAGGGAGGCTGCATGATCGTTGCAATGAAGCGCTGCTTTATCCTGTTGCAGGAGCGCCATGTTAAGAGCTGCTTGGAAAAAGTCCAGCAACTAGGGGTTTTGCATATTGATCAGCAGCGTTATGAATCCCAAAAAATTGCTCAACTGCACCGAGGGCTGGCTAGCCTGGAGGTGATTCTGAAGCGCTTTAAGTCCCTGGCCCCCAAGCAGAGCTACCAGATGGTATCCAGTTACGATGTCGCCAAGGTTGAGGCTTTGCAGCAGGATCTGAACGAACTGGTTTTGGAAGAACAACGCAATAATGAAGAGATACACATACTGCAGGAGCGGGTCAAGAATTGTTTGCCTTGGGAGGAATTTGATCCCAACCTGATTCGCGATCTGAAAGCGGATGGAATTGAAATCCATTTGTTTGCGGTAAATGATCACCATCTCTCTTTTTTGCGGGAGAGCCCGATTGAGTATCTCGTGATTGATCGCATGGGTACCGACAAAACTCTGGTCGCTGTCGTTGACAGGGGGATGACTGGCCAAACAGAGAAGCGGGAACTCTTTGCTCATTTACCTGTAGAACTTGATTTGCCAGATTCTTCTAATGCAGAGGCCCGCAAGCGCATTGAGAAATTACAACAGCGCAACAGAAATATAGAGAAGAATCTTCGGGATCGGCTCTTTGAACAAAATGTGCTGTTTGCCTATAGCGAAGATCTCGCCGATCAACTTGAGTTTGAAAAGGCATACAACAGTTTGGAAGACGTTGGTGATGGCCTTTTCCTGCTGAGTGGCTATGTTCCAGAAGAGAGTGTCAACGACTTGAAGCTGTTGGCCAAGAACTATTCGTTTGGGCTGGTGCTCCGTGATGTTGATCTAAATCAAGGGGACCGGGCCCCAACTAAACTAAAGCAGAATTTTATTTCGCGCATGATTAATCCAGTAATGTCTTTTCTCGAAGTGACGCCAGCTTATCATGAACCTGACATATCATTTTCGTTCTTTAGTTTCTTCACCGTATTTGTCGCAATGATTATGAGTGATGCTGTCTATGGTTTAGTCATTATATTGCTTGGTTTGGTCGCTCAAATAGCGACAAAGAAGTTTAGCAGTCTTGTGCAGATGCTCTACGTTTCAGGTTTGGCGACTTTCATTTGGGGGACGGCCTCAGGGTCTTGGTTCGGTTCCCAAAGTATTGCCAGTATGGAACTGTTCAAGAGCTATAGCGTTTGGCAGCTTTCGGTATATCCTGAGTTGTTTCAGCACAGTGCCAAAGAGCAGCAAAATTTTATCATGTGGTTGTGCTTTAGCTTAGGTGCCGTTCATCTGATTGTCGCGCACTTGTGGCGTATGCTGCGTGAACTTAGATGCGGTGAATTAAAGGCCCTGACTAACCTGGGCATGATTGCCATGATTAATGGCCTGTACTGGGTGCTGCTCTGGATGGTGCGCATCGGTGACAGTATTCCATCGCAGGCTGTGCCTAGCCTTCTGGGCGGTCTTGGAGTCGTCATCTGTTTTGGACAACAGGAACGTGGGGTGAATTTTTTCACTGGGATCCTGCGCGGTTTGACTGGGTTATTTACAACATTTTTGGATACTGTGGGGCTCTTTGGTGATATCATGTCGTATATCCGTCTGTTTGCAGTGGGGATTGCCTCATTTTCAATTGCTTCAAGCTTTAACAGTATGGGAGGGGGCATTGTCAGTTCTGCAGGGGGCTCGCTGGGAGTTCTGCTGCTGCTTGCGGGTGTCCTCGTGTTGCTTATCGGTCATGTCATCAACTTTGTACTGGGTTGCCTTTCTGTGATTGTTCACGCAGTACGTTTGAACATGCTGGAATTTTCCAACCACATCGGTCTGGAATGGTCCGGACACAAGTATCAGCCTTTCACTAAACGTCGTATAAAATAAAACTTTTAAAAGTAAAGGGAGTTTGCCAATGGACTTAGATATTGGAACAATGGGTGCAGCTATTGCACTGGGATTAGCTGCTGCAGGATCTGCTTTGGGTACAGGTAGTGCGGCTCAGGGTGCCGTTGGAGCAATGAAAAAATCCTTGCTTGCAGGTAAAATTGCACCGACGATGCTGACAACATTTTCTGCCTTCCCTCTGTCCCAGACAATTTACGGCATTGTGCTGTTGTTTACCATTCTTGGTGCTCAAGGTGTGGCCGCCCCAGGGGCTTTGTTTGCCGCCGGTTTGTCTGGTGGTTTGGGCATGGGTTTTTCAGCTTGGTATCAGGGGCGTGTAATGGCTGCTGCTTGTGATGCGTTTGTCGAGACTGAGGGAAAAGGTACTGCCGGTTATATTCTCTTGGCTGGTATTGTAGAATCGGTAGCTATTTTCGTTTTGGCTATGTTAATTGTGGCGATCGGTCAGTCCTGAGAATTTTTATTTGTTCGAAAAGATCTTATTAAGGAGGTTATGGCATGCCATAACCTCCTTTTTCTACTGGTTTTTCTTAAAGGATAACAATGTGGAGCAGGATGTCGGGCCAGCTGAACGGCCATATCTGGCGCAGAGTCAAGTCTTGCATTTGAAAGTAAATTTAGGGTCTTTTGCAGACTTTGTCGAGACAATATGTCGCTGGGCCGGGCCGGCGGCTAACGGGGAGCTCGACATGTTTGGGCGCTATGTTTGCGTTGCGCCAGTAACGGTATGTATGGAAAGTTTTTACAATGAGCAATTCCGTCGTATCTGTGACGAAGCTGACCTCGTGACTCCCGATGGGATGCCGATCGTCTGGGCCTTGCGTAAGTTAGGCTACAGCCAGCAGCGGCGAGTATGTGGCCCGGACTTGATGAGTGCATTGTGCTGTGAGGCGTCTAAGCGCGGTATCCCGATTGGACTTTACGGTGGTACGGCGGGGAGTCTGGAGTTGCTGCAGTTGAATTTAAAGCACCGGTACCCCAACTTGAAAGTGACCTACGCTTTTGCGCCGCCTTTTCGCTCTGTAGGTGAAGCCGCGAAGAAAGAGGAGCTGGAGGCTATTCGTCAGAGTGGAGTTCGGCTCTTGTTTGTAGGTATTGGCTGCCCCAAGCAGGAAGTTTGGATGGCTCAAAATAAAGGAACTCTGCCGCTGGTACAACTAGGGGTAGGAGCTGCCTTTCTTTTCCATTCAGGGAAGCTTCGCCGCGCTCCGCTATGGATGCAGCATATTGGTCTGGAGTGGTTGTTTCGCCTGTTGCAGGAACCTCGCCGCCTGTTTAAACGCTACTTAATTTCCAACTTGGCCTACCTTTGGCACACCCGCTGTCTCTCTGCGAAGCACTTACGCAAGTATCTGCCAGATTAGAAAGAACTGACTCTATATTAATTCCTCTTTTCTGATAATTTAGGCCTTGCTCGTGGCTAATATTCTCTTGTCTTTGGCTCTGTGAAAGGCGTTGGAGTTTCGCTAGACTGGTGTCGATGATTTGGCACAAAGAAGATCTAGGGCAACGTAGTGTGCGCGAGCTGAGCCGAGCTCTGGGAATTGACGTCTTGCTCAGTTCGATTTTTTCCCGGCGAGGCTGTACTAAAGGCGAAGAGCTGCTGTTTTTTCTGGAAAAAAGCCCGCGTTATTTGCATAATCCCTTTCTTCTCAGTGAGATGTATGATGCGGCCGAACGTGTTGTCAGTGCCATTGACGAAGGCGAACAGGTTCTGATTTTTGGCGATCGAGATGTGGACGGCGTAAGTTCTACAGCCATACTCTACCATGGCCTCCTGGAGCTCGGCGTGGCGCGAGATAAGCTGCAGTTTCGCAACCCAACTGCAGATGATTCTTATGGTTTGAGTTTGAGCGTGGTAGCTGAGGCTGCGGAGCAGGGGGTGAGCCTGATTCTGACAGCAGATTGTGGCTGTGCCAACCACGTCGAAATTGCGGCGGCCCGCGAGCAAGGCATCGACGTAGTCGTGCTGGACCACCATGCGGCCAAGGAAGAGCGCCCGGCAGCTTACGCCCTGGTCAATCCGCACAGCCCTAACGAAAAAGGTGAATATTATCCGTTTGCCAGTATTTGTGCGGCCAGTGTGGCGGGCAAGTTCCTTTGGGCTTTGGCCTATATGAAAGAGCTCGGTCAGCTTGAAGGGAATAGTCAGCGCTTCTGCCTGCTGGATATTGTAGTGCAAAAAAAAGATGGCAAGCCAGATGTGCTGGTGCGCTCAGCTAAAATTCAAAACCTTTGCGTACAAAGCCGCCTGGAGTTGCAGCTCCAGGGGCAAGAAGATGCCGAACGCCTGTTTTATTATATCCAAAATGAGGTGTTGTGTAGCTTCACAGCAGCCGCAACGCATGACGCTCTGGCAAATATTTACGGCCAATCCAGCGATATTTACCTGCTTAACTTGTGCGACGAGCTGCTGCGTCAATTCTCTGGCCTGGGCAAACGTTTGCGTCAGTGTGGGGCCTTGCAAGACCCTGTGTTACTGCGTCAAGAGTTGCCTCGCATGAGCCGGCAGGCAAGATATCGTAAGCTGGATTTTTTTGACTGTCAGGTTGAGTTGCTATTGTCTATGCTGGAGAGACAGTTGACCCTGCCACAGAAACTCCTTGAGCAGAGCTTGGACCTAATGGCTGTAGCCAGCATTGCGGATATGATGCCGCTACACAATGAGAATCGCATTATTGTCGAGCAGGGGCTCAAGAAGCTCAGCCGCGCAGCGCGTCCCGGGCTGCGCGAGTTACTGCTGGAACTCGGTCTTTTAGGCCGGGAACTGAACGCTAGAGAACTGTCGTGGAAAGTTATTCCCGTGCTGAATGCCGCCGGACGCATGGGCAACACAGTTCTAGTCACTAGCCTGTTGACTGCAGAGAGTGGCGACGAACGGCGATTATTGGCCCGGCAGCTAGTGCAGCTAAACCAAGAGCGGCGTGAACAGAGCGAAAAATTCTTGGCCTTGGCCCAGAATCCAGCTCGGCAAAGTTTCAAAGAATCGCAGGGGCAGCTCGTATATGTCGCCATTCCAGAGTTGTCGCGGGGCATAACCGGCTTGATTGCAGGGCGCTTGAGCCAGCAGTATGGCGGTGTGCCCTGCGCGGTCATCGCTCAAGGCGGGGACGGGCAAAACGCGGGGCACTGGTCGGGTTCGCTGCGTTCTAGTGGAGATCCTTCCGTGTTCTCTTTGCTCGAACCGTTGGCGGACTGGTTCAGCAATTATGGTGGGCATCAGGCCGCCGGCGGTTTTTCGATAAGTGCGGAACGCCAGAAAGATTTGTGGTCGGCTTTCTTGAAGTTATTGCCGCTGCCGCAGGCTAAAGAAGTTGTGGACGTAGGGGGAGCAAAATACTCAGTCGATGCTGAAATTCCCTTGGAAATGCTGAATCCTGGGTTGCTGGAACGTTTGTGGGCCCCGCTTGCGCCATATGGCATGGAGTGGCCTGAATTACTGTTGCTGAGCTGTGGCCTAGAGCTAGAAGACGTACAGCCTCTAGGACGTAGTGACGCTGGTCACTTGCGCCTCCTGTTGCGTCCGTGCCAACCAGCCGAGATGCAAGTCCACAATGAAATGGAACAGGCAAGTGTCGCTGACGTTTGCCAAGAGGGAGAGGGGCGGAGTCTGAACGCCGTCTTCTGGCGTGCGGCAGAAAGATATACAAAAGATTTTGTCAGAGGTGATGTAGTTGATATTCTGTACCACATCCAAGCAAATCATTACCAGGGACAGTTGAGATTTCAGTTGGAAATTGTCGATATCAGACGGCATGAGAATCCAACTCCAAAGCAAAATAATGTAAATCTGCAAGCGCCAGAAGCAAGGAAATTAAGGGAGTCAATGTGAGAATAAAGATGGAGCGGAGCACTGTGCAGAGGCAGCTGTCGGGATTGTTATCTGGATTATTCCAACTCGGGCCGGCCGCCATAAGGCTTGTAAATGTTTGGAGCATCTGCGCTTTTGTCTGGGGGGCATGGAGTATCCAACAGTTACCGGCCCAGAAACTTTATGCTCCCGATCGTGTCGAACAGGGACGAATCTTACAATCCTTTGTCTACCCTTTGAGTCGCATTGAGAGCGTGGAATATACGTTGCTCAATGCAAAAGGCAAGGTGGTAGCCCACAGCAATGGTTTTTTGTTTAACTATGAGCGCGAGACCTTGGCCAAACAGCTGAACGGCCGCATGACAGATTGGGTGAACGTTGGCCTGTTAGGAATTACTTCCACTTTGCCTGCAGGGAATTATATGCTGCGGGCGAGTGTGGCGAAAAAGAGCTCGCACAGTCATTTGCTGGAGCGCCCAGTTTATATACAAGAGCATGACTTCCCTAGTGAAACTATTAAAATCAATGCCCAGATGCAAGCTATCTTGGACCCTAAGGATCCCGATATTATCGCCAAACAACGCATTCAAGCCAATCGCCTGTGGGCTATTATCAAGAGAGACAACCCGAAAGACTTGTATTACAGTGGCACTTTGCTACGTCCCTTGGAAGATGGCCAGGGTTGGCCGTCCTCGGCCTACGGCTATGTGCGTAAATACGTCTATCCCGGCGGAAAGATATTGAATAGCGTGCATAAGGGCTATGACCTGGCGGCTTTCCAGGGGGTGAAAGTTTTGGCTTCTGGCGATGGTCTGGTAGTCATGGCCGAAGATCGCATCGTTACAGGTCTGACGGCGATCATTGCCGTTTTGCCCGGAGTGTTTTTAAAATATCAACACTTGAGTACGATAAACGTCAACGAGGGGGAGCTTGTCAAAAAAGGCGATCTGATAGGCGAAGTCGGTAAAACCGGTTTTGCGACGGGTAGCCATCTGCATTCCGAGCTCTGGGTCTCGGCACAGCGAGTTGATCCGAGTGTGTATTTTGAAGAGCCTTTGATTGACACAAGTCAGATTATTTCTATGATTTCAGCGCGTTAATTGCAGAATTTCGGGACTCTGCTTTACTGAGCTGAGGTGCCAACGCTGATTTGGGTCACAAGAAAGTCAAAATTATCTAATATCCTGTTAATTAAGGGGGTGATGAACATAGCACTAGTAAAAGTTGGCGCAGATGAACCATTGGAAAAAGCCATCAAACGCTTTAAGCGTTTGATTGAAAAAGAAGGCATCATTCGCGAATGGCGTCGTCGTGAATACTTTGAAAAGCCTTCTCTGATTCGCAATCGTAAGCGCAAGGCGTTACTCCGCAAGCAAATGCGTAAGGATCGCCTAGAGGCCCGAAAACAAAGCCACGGTCGTTAAGCTCAATTTATACACAAAAAATACCCTGCCATTTTACTGTGCAAGCTCTTTGTCCGACAAAATCGCGGGGTATCTTTTGTAGGGTATAGTCCCGGCTGCGGGGAGAAAGCATGCCCAAATCAATTTATACAGAGGAAATATATCGGAAAATCGACGTTGCGCAACCCGATTATCCGGCGTACCGGGATATTTCACTCGCTCCGTTTACCAGTTTTGCTTCAGGCGGAAATGCGCAACTTTTATTGTTACCGCGCGGCCGTGCCGAGCTGCAGCTGGCCTTGCAATTATTAGCTGAATTCCATAGTGATGGCAAGTCTGAACCTGTTGCCGCGCTCAGTGTACTCGGAGGCGGAGCGAATATGCTGGTCGCTGATCGCGGTGTGCGCGGAGTCGTGCTGAGCCTGCGCCGTCTGCAGGGGATTGAGTGGCAGGCTGAACGCGGCCGGCTGTGCGCCGAAAGTGGCTGGGATATGTCGGCATTGTGTCGTTACTGCGCGGGGCGTAACGCCGCCGGTCTGCATCATTTTTATGGTATGCCGGGTAGCTTGGGCGGGGCCGTCTACATGAATGCGCGCTGCTATGGGGGCGAAATGTCGCAAGTTGTGCGCCGGGTACAGTGTATTCCGCGCGCCATACCACCGCGTGGCGTCAGCAGGGCCCATGCTGGATCTCCAGCCGTGAGCCCGGTGGCTTATGCGCCAGAGCAGTTGCGCTGGGTTGAGCTCAGTCCAAAAGATTGGCGCTATAAGTATTCGCATTTCCAGCTGGATTCCGGCCACGAATTGGCCGGAGCACTGATTGTGGCCGTGGAGTTAGAACTGCGCGAACAAGGAGCCCAGAGTCTGGAGCGAGAAATGCAGAGTTTCCTTGAGGACCGTATTGTCAAGGGGCATTTCCGCTTGCCTTGCGGCGGGTCGTTCTTTAAAAATAACCGCGCCTTTGGCGCTCCTACAGGCCAGATCATCGACAGTCTGGGCTTAAAGGGCCTACGGGTCGGGGGCGCTCAGCTGGCACCTTGGCACGGCAATATTATCGTCAATAGCGGAAGTGCTAGCAGCGGCGAGATCTGGGCCTTGGCCTGCCGGATCAGGAGCGAGGTACGCCGTCGTTGTGGTTTTGAACTGGAGCCTGAAGTCCAACGGCTAGGATATTGGGACGATGTCGATGCTTAATGGCCGCTCGTGCTGGCGTTGCAGCTGAAAATGTCTTTGCAAATGCCTGGCACGCCCGCGATATTTAGTCTGGCGTAAGCTAGGGGAGGGAGTGTAGCGGAATGGCTGGCGATGATACCCCCATGATGCGGCAATACAAAGAAATAAAAGAAAAACATAAAGATTCAGTGCTGTTTTTCCGCATGGGCGACTTCTACGAAATGTTCTGCGATGACGCCAAAGAAGTCAGTCGTCTCTTGAACTTGACACTGACTAAGCGTCAGGGCCTGGCGATGGCCGGTATCCCCTACCATGCCGTGCATAACTACGTAAGGCGCCTGCTGCAGCTCGGCAAGCGCGTAGCCATCTGTGAGCAGACCGAGCTGCCAAAAAAATCTGGACGCGGCATTAGTAAACGCGAGGTGGTCGAAATCGTCTCGCCCGGTACCGTGTTGCAGGATAATTACTTGGATCGCAGCTCGAACAATTACCTGCAGGCGTTTTGCCGCCTGGGACAATTCCTTGGGATGGCCATGCTTGACTTTTCGACGGGGGAGTTCGTGGCCGGCAGTTTTATGGCTCCCAGCGACAAGTTGCGCGCCGAAGTGCTGCAGCGCGAGTTATTGTTGGCCTCCTCGCGCGAGCTGTTGTTGATGGAAGAGTTGCACGATGAGTTCAGTAGCGAATTTTGGCGCCAGGGGGCGGACGAAGGGCGTCTTTGCAATCGCATTCCGGCCTGGTGCTTCGCGCCAGAAAGCGCCGAGCGCAAGCTGACTGAGTTTTTTGGAGTGCAGAGTTTGAAGGGCTTTGGCTTTGATGAGCTGAACCCGGCTGATATTGATAGTGGCGCCGCCTTGGGAGCCGCCTGGGTGCTGGTTGAGTATTTGCAGCAGAACCAGCTGCAGGCCGGAGTCCTGGCCCATGTTCAGCGGCTCTTGCCGTTGCGCCGCAAGGAGGAGCTGCAGCTCGATTCCGCCGCTTTACGCAATCTGGAGGTCTTTCAAAACATCCAGAGCGGGGCGCGCGATTATACCCTGTTTCAGGTCTTGCACCATTGTCAGAGTGCGATGGGCTCGCGCTGCCTGCACCGCTGGCTGCGCGGCCCTCTGTTGCAGCGGGATTTGTTGGAACAGCGCTATGAGCGAGTCGCTGCCCTCCTGGATGATTCTCTGTTGTGTGGCAATCTGCGCGAGGACTTGGCGCAGCTCTGTGACTTGGAGCGGGTGATGAGCCGTATTGTTACGGCTAAGGCAAATGCGCGTGATTTAGTGGCTCTACGTCAGTCTATTGGCATTTATGAGGCCATGTACGATAAACTGCGCCAAAGCAAGAATGCGCACCGCCTGTGCGATTTGTTTTGGGGGCTGGACAAGTCCCTAGGCGACGAAGGAAATCCCTGCTCCAGTCGCCAGTCAGAGCGGCAGTTGCTGAGCGAGCCAATGGCGCCAGCCGGCCGAAATGTGATGGAGCGAGAGGCCGCGGCAGATACAGAGAGTAGAGGGCGCCAGAAATTAGGGGAACTACGTAAACTCCTGCTGCACAGTGTGGCCGAGAATCCGCCTGTCGTCCTGCATGAAGGAGGTATGATTGCCGCGGGTTACTCGGAGGAGCTGGATGAATTGCGCCGCATGCTCAGTGATCGCCGTCAGATTCTCGATGCTTATGTCGCCAGGGAACAAAGTTTGACCGGTCTGAGCAAGCTGAAGTTAAAATACAATAAAATCATTGGATACTATTTTGAAATAACTAAAAACCAAGCGGCCCAGGCCAAATTACCTGAGCACTTTATCCGGCGGCAGTCTTTGGTCGGCGGCGAGCGTTACAGCACTGAAGAGTTGGCCGAGCTGGAGGCAAAGCTCAGCAGTGCCGATGGGCAAATTGTGCAGTTGGAGCGCCAGCTCTTTGAAGAACTGCGCCAGCAACTGCAGCCTTATGCACCGCTGGTGCTGCAGCTGGCCCAAGCTCTGGCCGAGCTGGACGTGTTAGCTAACTTTGCCGAGCTGGCCCAGCGCCACAACTATGTTCGCCCCGAATTGCTGGAACAGGACTCATTAATTTCGATAAAGGGCGCGCGTCACCCGGTGGTGGAGCAATATCTGCGCGATGAAAACTTTGTTCCAAACGATTTGGAGCTGGATGAGGAACGTTTCTTCGCTCTCATTACTGGCCCTAACATGGCCGGTAAGTCAACCTATCTGCGGCAGAACGCCCTGATTGTTTTGTTGGCCCAGATAGGCTGTTATGTGCCGGCCAAGCGGGCACGCTTACCTATTGTCGACCGTATTTTTTGTCGTGTCGGGGCATCGGATAACCTTTCGCGCGGCGAGTCGACCTTTATGGTTGAGATGCAGGAGGCCGCACGCATCCTCAACGAGGCCAGCCGCCAGAGTTTGGTGATTATGGATGAAGTGGGGCGCGGCACGAGTACCCGCGATGGCCTGGCTATCGCCCAGAGCATTTGCGAGTTCATTTTACATAAGCTTAAGTGCCTGACACTATTTGCCACCCATTACCACGAGCTGACAACGCTATGCGAGAGTCATTTGAAGTTGCTATGTTTAGCTGTAGATGAGAGTGGCGAAAAAATTCGCTTCCTGAAACACGTTCAAGAAGGGGCTATTGCCAGTTCTTATGGTGTGCATGTGGCATCCCTTGCCGGCATCCCCGCCGAAGTTACCGCGCGCGCTCAGGAAATTCTGCAGCAGCAAGTTTGGCCGTCAAACGATCGTAATCAACCGATTGATATCGGCGATATCACTCCGTTTCCCCAACGCCTGGATAGAGCTCGTCGCGACTGTGGGCAGAGCCGGGCCCAAGAACTTTACGAGCTGTGCAACAGATTATTGCGGGAAGCCGTCACAGAAGGCAAGGGTCGGACTGCTCCCCGCGCTGTCGCAGAGGAGTCGGAAGGCAGGCTGTTTTCCATGCTGGTGAACGCAATCGTCGACTTGCAGCAGGAGCTGGGCGGGGGGGGCGCTCCAGATATAGAGCAATTTCAGGAACTTGAGAAGGCTTGTACTGCCGAAGAGAGCTTGCCGTCAGAAAAGGGCAAGCGTTCGCACAGGGCACGCGAAGCCAGGCTGCTCTTTAGCGAGGCCGATTTGTTGCTCAATGAGCTGCAGGCTTTGAAGGACAAAGACCCAGGTCTGGAGCAATTAAACGCCGAAAAGGCTCTGGAACTACTGCGGCAATGGTCTACCAAGTATTTATAGATGCTGTCCCCAATGAAATATTATAAAAAATCACACTTATGTTAATGTATTATTTGAAAATTTCACTTAAAATATGTGCCCGATATTGACTGATAGAATAAAAGATTGGTTCTGGCAGGTGGCGCTTGATGGCCGCTTTTGATGCCCATTAACAGTGATATTGTAAGGAGTATTTTTGTGCAACGATTTACAAAATGGCAGCGCAATCTGCCGCTAGTTATTGGAACTGTGGCCTTGTGGGGGCTGTTCTCTTGCAGCGTGCAAAATAAGATTGTCCTGGAAGCTGAGGGGCGCGGCAGTATGGCTCTGAGTCTGGAGTTGCCTTCGTATATGCTCGACAGCATTGACATTATGGCTGCGAGTATTCCTGCGGGAGAAGAACTGCTGGAGCCTGAGCACATAGCCAAGGAATTGAAGCGCACAAAAAACGTCAGCAATGTCCGTGTCGAGTCAACGACTAAGGGGAAGTACAACATCGCCTTTCATTTTGAGAACTTTGCAGGGAACATCAGTGACAATGATTTCTTTGCGTGGAGCAAAGATCCGAGTGGTAATACCCGCTTGTCGATTACCATCAACCGCCAGACTTATCAGGCTTTGGAGCGGCGTTTCCCAGCTGTGCGCGACAACGCTTTGTTGCAGCTCTATGGCCCGGCAGGAACTCAAGACATGAAGCGCAGTGACTATATGGATATGATTGAATACAGTTTTGGCTCCGAGGCCCGGCGCGATTTGCCAAAGTCTGAGGCCGTCATTTCTGTTCAGGTGCCCGGCAAAGTGATCTCGCAAACGGGTGGAAGGAAGCAGAGTGCCAATACGGTGGAGTTTCGCTTGCGGCTCTTGGATTTTGCCCTGTTGAAGCAGGAAAAACGTTATAGCGTAGTTTATCGCTGAGCTGGTGGTCGAAATTGCCTGCGCGAACGAAAACTGTCTTACTTTTGGGCTTCCTGCTTTGCATGTCGGTATCGGCGAGCAAAGCTCTGCTCTGGGCTCAGGATGCCCGATCTACAGGCGAAGCTAAATCCCCAATTAATAAACCCCAAGTCGAACTCTCAATTGAAACTCAAGCTGAAACTCAAGCTGAAGGCTTGTTCTCCCCGTCCGTCAGCTCTGGCGATGGGGATCCCCGCAATTCTCCCGCGCCGGTTAAACGGGACTGGGCGGGGCTAGCGCTTCCCGAAGTTCCCAAAATTCCAAAAATTGCCAAGGTTTCTTTTGTATGGCAGTCCGCCGGTCCGCCTGCAGATCGAGACTCCAGCCAGTTTTATTTAGTCACGAAGATTGTCATTCCCCCCGCCTACCATTTGAACCGCGAGCTGTTGCAAATTGCTGTGCAGGTCCCGGACGAGGGCAAGGGGCTTTTGGAACCTTTGGATTCGGAGCTGATGCCGGCTCCTTCTGGCGAGGCCCAGGGGATATCTTACTACACGGATAGCGTTGAGCTCAGACAAGCCTTCTCGGCAAGCCCTGCACTGGCGGCCGGCTCGGAGTTGACATTGAGTTTGCGATACCAGCTCTGCAATGAACGGGGTAACTGCTTCTTTCCCCAGACTTTGGTCTCTTCATTGTCCCTGCCGCAGGACTGGCCGGGAAGCGCAGGGACAGAGGCTCAGGCTGCAACTGAAAAATTGTCATTCTTGTACTGGTTGGGGGTGCTGTTGCTGAGCCTGTTGGGCGGAATCATTTTGAACCTGATGCCCTGTATTTTTCCGATTTTTTCCTTAAAGTTGCAGAAGCTGCTGAACTTATTGGTTCAGTCTTTGCCATCCGAGGCAGAGCACGGGCGCCAGATCGCGGTATGGCGCAGTCCTCTGTATACTTTATTGGGCATTGAGCTGAGTTTTGGCATCCTGGGGCTGATACTATTTGCGCTGTGGCAGGGCAAGCGCGGCCTGTTGTGGGGCTTCCAACTGCAGCAGCCGCTACTGGTCTACGGCGTTTTACTCCTGCTCTTCACGATGGGTTTGAGCTTGTTGGGGCTCTTTTCGTTTCGTACGCCGCAATTCCTGTCGAAAATTCTTGGCAGGCTTTCCACCCGTAGTTCTTTGGGAAATTTGCATGAATTGGCTTACGACGTCGGCCACGGAGCTTTGATTGTGGTCTTGGGAACGCCGTGTTCCGCCCCTCTTTTGGGACCTATATTAGGGCTCTATTTGCTGCAGGACTCCCTGGCCTTGGCTCTGCTTGGCTTGTTTGTCATCGGTTTGGGATTGTGGCTGCCGTATGCCGTCCTCGCCGCATTGTTTCTGCGTCCCGATAAGGTTCGGCTAGACTCATCTGCGACACAGTCGGGACGAAGAGATTCTGAAGAGCCTTCATCTGATCGGCAGGGACGGGGGAAAAGGCTATTTCGTTTTAATCAGTTAGGCTGGGGCAAAACAGAAGCTGGCCTAAGGCCCTCGGCCCCCCTGGGGGGGCCGAGGGGGGAGCGCCTGCAAGCCGCTTTGCAGGCACTGCAGCTGCGCATGCCCCTTGTCGAGGCTGTCCTGGGTTTTGTCATGTTGGGCGCCGCACTTTACTTTTATGGTGTTCTGCAGGCCTTATTGGGCGCGGCGGATGCCTTGCGTGCCCTGCAGTCGTTATTGCTGTTGGCTTGGTTGTTGTGGCTGAGCCAGCGTTTGCAGGATTCGGGACAAGCACATTCAGCTCAAAGCGGTAAACGAGCGGGGAGCCCATCTTGGTTTCTGCAGACGCTGTTTTGTGCCAGCCTTTCTTTGTTTTTGTTATGGCAGGTCCAAGCCGTTTTGCAGCCTTCTATGACCCCTGACAAGGAAGAGGCGGAAACTCTGAGTGTATTGGATTTTCAGGCTAATGTTGCGGAAGGTGCAGATGGTATAGAAGCTCCGAGTTTTTTAGCTTATAGCGGCCTGCCGGCGGAGAAAGAGGCGCTAAAGAACCTGCGTCAGCAGGGTTACGGTATCTTTATTGAGTATACGGCGGCGTGGTGTGTCACTTGCAGGTTGAACCAGGCGCGCCTGTTACATACCTCACGTTTTCGCGAATTTCTGCAAAATCGCCAAATCCTGTATCTAAAAGCTGAACTGACAAGCTCCAACGCGCAGCTGGAAAGCGAACTGAATCAACTGGGAAGAGCTTCTTTGCCCGTGTACCTGTTGTATCCAGCGGGGCGTGAGCAGCCGGAGATTCTGCCCACTTTCCTGGGCTTGCGGCATTTCGGTTGAAGACGGACTCACGGCTTGAAAAGTCCGGCGACTTCAAACTATTCAAAAACAGATCGGAAAGACGGACGATAGGCCATTGAGTCATTTGTGGCGCTTTATTTGTGTCTGCCCTGCCGTCTCAAATAAAATTCAAGATTATTCAGAGAAAAGAAATTTTTAGTTGCTAAATCGGCAATTCTATAATAGTATTTTTAAAAAGAAAGGATTTAAACAAAATTCTGCCATCAGAAATAGAATAGGCTCATGCCAGACTCGGCTTTTGGAATTCGTGCCACAATTGAAGTAATGTGCGGATTTACGAACTGGAAACCCGAAAACTTGACGGTGATGCCAGGCACCCCGGTTTGTTTCATAAAAAGGTGACCGGATTGTATGAAAAGTTTGAATTTATTGGCCTGCTATTTTTTTTGCGGGCAGTTAAAAACAAAATTGCAGCGCCTTGGCTTAAACATGGAGTATTTAAAATGAAGAATTTAGCGCAAGTCAAAATATTTGGAATGAAACTCCCGATATTTGCGATCTTTTTTATAATCACTTTGGGGGGCATCGCCATCGGTGTCCTGCCCAAAGGCATGATTGGTAATTTATTGGTATTGATGATTTTGGGTGAGCTACTCGGCTTCATCGGCGATCGCCTGCCCATCTTGCGAACGTATCTCGGTGGCGGGGTTTTTCTTTGTCTCTTTGGGGCGTCGGCCATTGTGTATTTTTAATTGTTGCCCGAGCCGGTAACCAAAGCTGCCATCTCCTTTATGAAGGAAGGGGGATTTTTGAACTTCTATATTTGCGCCCTGATCACTGGCAGTATTTTGGGGATGGATCCGCACCTATTGACCCGCGCTGGCGCACGCTTTGCGCTGCCTCTGATCGCCGCAGTAATATTCGCGACATTATTCGCAGCCGCAATAGGCTTTGTATTTGGTTATTCCGTGCGCGATGCCATCACATTCATTGACCTGCCGATCGTGGGGGGGGCATGGGCGCCGGCGCGGTACCAATGGGGCAAATATATCAGGAAGTTCTTGGAAAGCCAGTCGAATATTACATGTCCATCATTGTGCCCAACGTGATTTTGGGAAATGTTCTCGCCATTATCATGGGCGGTCTACTCAATCGGTTAGGCCAACGCTATCCCCGGCTTTCTGGCAACGGTGTAATCATGCCCGGCTTTAGCGTAGAAGAAAAACCCAATGACACACCCGGCCTCAACTCATTGGGCATTGGTTTGCTGGCATCGCTTGTCGCTTATGTCGCCGGCCAGATTCTGGGCAAATTTATTCCCCTGCATCCCTACGCATTAATGATTCTGCTGGTCGCTTTCCTCAAAATTATTAAAGTCGTGCCAAGTGATGTCTGCGAGGCCGCCTCTTCTTGGTATCGCTTCACCATGAAGAACTGGACTTTTGCCCTGCTGATCGGTATCGGCATGGCCTATATCAATATGGCACAAGTGATTGCCTCCATCACGCTGACGGGGGTGCTGATCATTTTTTTCGTCTTGGTCGGTACCGTTGTGGGGGCCGGCTGGGTCGGCCATCTGGTCGGATTTTACCCAATTGAAGCCGCTATAGCCGCCGGGCTGTGTATGGCCAACATGGGGGGCACAGGTGACGTGGCCACTTTGTCTGCCGCTCACCGCATGCAACTAATGCCCTTTGCCCAGATTTCCTCGCGCATAGGAGGCGCCCTCATATTACTGATTTGCAGTCTTCTGGTCCCGTTGTTTGCATAACGGTCGCGCAGACAACTGTGCGCAAGGAGACGTTTGGTTCACAAAATACGGGCTTATGCCTGTGTCTTGGTATCTGCAATTTGCGTTTATTCCCCTGCGGCACCCGCCGCATGAGGATGCACCTTGCAATGACTGGCGTCGATCATCAGCCATTTGTAATCCGGCTCATCGATCAATATCTCCATAAATCTTTTCCACATCCCTTTGTCACGCCAGCGAATAAAACGACGATGCGTGTTACTCTAGCCGCCATAGTCAGGCGGTAAATCTCGCCACGGCGGACCCGTGCGCATGATTGAGAAAACGGCATTGATAAACAGGCGATTGTCTATTGTTACACCACCCCAAACTCCTGAACAACCAGGCAAATGCGGTTCCAATAGCGCCCAAACCCTATCTGAAATATCATGCCTGCGATGCACTGCTATTGACCTTACTCCTAAACTGAGAAAAGATAATTTTACCATTTAAAATATCTCGTAACTACACCATCTAAAAAACGAGGGAAATGGAGCTCTCCGCAAAAGTAAAAAATATTCTAATCCTTGTCCTTTTTTCTTTAGATTTCTAAAATGATGGCAATGATAAAGAATGTTTTTGTTAGAGGACGCATGCACACCTTGTTCGTCCCCGAAGCTGACGACTTCGATGATGAAGACTTCGGTCTTTTTGAAGCCCTACAGGCACAGGCAGAACGGATTGAACTACTTGAAGAACAAAACGATGCCTTAATCCGCCAAGAACGTATTCTGCTCCAACTGCTGGAACTATCGTCCAAGACAGGTAGAGCGATTACGGACAGCCTAATGGAGCTGAAAAATATTCTGGCCGAAGACGAGCCGGAAACGATAACATTAAAGGAACTGGCTCAGCGCGTCGAAGCCAGCTTGCCGCCGAACGAAAACAACCCCAATAATGAATGCACAAGTTAAAAATACTTCAATTTCTACTGGCTCGCAAGTCGAACCTGCCGGACATCCTCTACAGGAATGGAGCCAAACCAGGCCATATTGCCCAAGGCATTGCCTCTATCGACTGCCGCCACGGCAAAATAACGTGGGTCTAAATCTTGCTGCATACTAACCCTTATTCCCCGCACCCAGCCGGGAAAAATCTTGTAACTCCAAATCCCCTCTTTATGATAATAAATTATCCAATATTTAGGTTCTTGTGCTTGCGCCCGCATGCGAGCCGAAGCGCTATACTCAGGATGCCAACTCAATTGCCAAGCCCCACTTGTGCCTGACTCATCTGTGTGCGTAGCCAGCGCGGCTTCCAGTTTTATTCCTATACCCGGCGCAGGCAGCGGCGGTCGATTAGGACCAACTAGAGGAGGTAAAGCCTGGTATGGATAGAGATTCCTTACATTTGAATACCATTTTGGTGTATTAATTTTCCCTAAAGAATAGAAAATTTCACCATCACCGCCAAATTCTCGGCGCATATTAACTTTATGCAGCACATCTTCAAAGTCTACATTTCCAGCCTGCCTTAGATTGGCGACATTAATACCAGATATAATTTGGCGGTTTTGTTTATTTTGCAATAACCACCAGTCCAATAATTTATCATAAGGCTGCCGAGGAGCGTCCGGTGCCCAGTAGAACTGAGGAGCCATGTAGTCTACCCAGCCCTGCCGCAACCACTTGCGCGAGTCGGCATACAATTCATGAAAAGATTCCAATCCCCGCACGCCGGCAGGTTGGTCGTTGCGCCAGATGCCAAACGGGCTGATTCCAAAACTCAGATATGGATTTATACTTTTAATCAGATTATATGTCTTATATACTAAGCGATCAATATTTTCACGGCGCCAGCTAGCCAAATTCTTAGTATCCGCATATGCTTTTTTTGTCACATCATCCTGGAAGGAGACCCCCACCTCAGGATAAGGATAAAAGTAATCATCGTAATGGATGCCATCAAGATTTTTATATCGGCTTACAATATCTTCCACCACTTTCAGGATATAGGCTTCCGAGTCGGGATCTCCCGGATCCAACCAGTAACTATCGCCATACAAACGCACCAAGTCTGGTCTTTGGCGAAAAATATGCGACGGAGCAAAACGGCTTTGAGACAGATAGCCCACCCTGTAAGGGTTCAACCAAGCATGCAATTCCAAACCTCGTTTGTGGGCTTCTGCAATTGCGAAAGCCAATGGATCCCAAAACGGTTCGGGAGCCTCCCCTTGTTGACCGGTAAGGAAGGCAGACCAAGGCTCTATTTTTGACGGGTAAAAAGCATCTGCCACATCCCTGACTTGAAACAATACAACATTCAAACCCAGATACTGAGCCCGATCAAGTAACTCCGACAACTCAGCTTGCTGCTCTTTGATCGGAGCTCCAGGCCGGCTCGGCCAATCTATATTGTGCACTGTCACTAGCCAGGAACCGCGCATTTCATGGGGAACAAGAGGTAACTGTGCCAACAGTTCAAGTTCGTCTGCTCGCGGAACAGAAGACACCTTGCTACGAGACAGCTCATAGGCCTGTAAATAGGCGGACAAGATCAGAGAACTCACCAGCTTTATGCACATGACACGTAAGAACAAAGATGGTTTCAAACAGCCCTCCCCAAGTTGCCCCGGAAACGGCGGCCCGGCAAAAAAACCAAGCAAAAGCTAAACGATTAGCATGCCGAAACAAAGCTGGATTATTTCGGGCAATTTTGCGCCATTTGGGCCCGCCCGGCTCATATATAATAAAAATAGCCAAAAGTGGGAATTGAACCCACGACCTACGCATTACGAGTGCGTCGCTCTACCCCTGAGCTATTTTGGCATTGCTTGACACATTTGAAGGCGCTGACAACTTTGCGCCGCAGCATTATTGTAAAACTGCGACGAGAGCGCAATACCCTATCATAAGATTTTATTCCATAAGATTTCACCCCATAAAATTTACCTTAAAACGACAACTTGAAACGACAAAACGAATAAATTAATCTTCCTGACTCAGAGCCATGAAGATATGGAAGTAACGATCTTCACCCTCAGCCTGAAGTTTTACCGGTTCCTTTGCCGACGTATATTCTAATATCACTTTAGCATTTTTCATTTGTTTCATAGGCTCTAGTAAGTGGCGACTGGTTAAAACCAAAGTCAAGTCCTTAGCCTGTTTGCCTTCATAAGAAATTTCTTCTTCCGCACTTCCCGTTTCACTACCTTTGGCAGATATCGTTAAAGTATGGTTGTCACTAATAATTAAAGTACAAGTCTTGGAATCTTGCTCTGTCATAATCGAAATACGATGCACGGCTTCATAGAATTCCTCTCGATCTAATACGAGTCGAGACTCCGAGCCTTTCGGCAAGATTTTATTATATTCAGGAAACTTGCCATCAATCAGTACCGATGAAATGTCATATTCATCAATTTTAAAGTATACACGCTTGGGAGTTACCGCAATTTTTAAATTACCTTCTCCGCTTGTGACTTTTGACAAAAAGTGCAAGACCTTTGGCGGTATAATTACACCATCAAAAATAGGTATGTCTAGAACTTCTTCGTGAAACAGGGCTAAGCGCTTTGCGTCTGTAGCCACCATGGTAAAAGCTTCTTCGCTGCGTTCAAGGTAACAGCCCGTCAAATAATAGCGCGTCTCGTCATGTGAAACAGCAAAACTTGTATTGCTAATCATCTCAAGAAAAGTTTCTTGCCCCACCTCAAAATATTCGTTGTCGACAACTTCGGGTATATGTGGAAAACGGTCACGACTCAATAAGCGCAGCTCAAGTTTTAGCTTTTGCCCCGTTAAAGGTTCAATATGGAGCAGGCTTTGGGCTTCGTCCGTATGAAAGGCAATATCTCCGTCCTTCATGGTTCCCAGGATTCCCATCAACCTACCGCAAAATACAAGTATTTCGCCCTCTTCCTGTACTTCTGCCGCAAAAACGGAGCTAAATGATATTTTCGTGTCCGTCGACTTTATGGTGACGTAATGGTTTTTATCCGCTCGAATCAATATGCTGTTGAACAAACCCACCGAGTTTTTCGAAGATACAACCTCATTGGCTAGTTTCAGTCGTCCCAAGACATTAACCAAACTACAGTTAAATTTCATAAACAACTCCTTGACACAGGTCAGTAAGCAGCCTGCATTTCTCGCTTCAAGCAATCCAATTCACTGGCAAATTTCTGATCATTTTCTCGTATTTTCTTAATCTTGCGTACGCCTGTAATTACAGTGGCATGATCACGGTTAAATTCTTGACCCAGCTCAGTAGTCGACAAGGGAGTTAGCTCTCGCGATAGAAACATGGCCACCTGCCTGGCTAAAGCGATATTGGCATTGCGCCGTTTCCCCAAAATATCGGCAAGTTCCAAATTATAGTAATTAGCGACATGAGTTTGAATATTTCGCACTAAGACTGGCTTTTGCCGGCTGCCAAAGAATTCTTGCAATTCCCGACTAGCCATGGCAACGTCAATTTGTTGGCCAAGTAAACCGGTAAGCGTATGTATTTTTTTTAATGATCCATGTAAATCTCGAATGGAATCGCTGATATTTTCAGCAAGAAACTGTAATAGCTCTTGCGATAAGCCGAGACCTAGCTCTGAGGACTTAGCCTCTAAAATCGCTAAACGGACTTCGTAAGAAGGTTGCCCAATGCTGACGTTCGTACCGCTTTTCAAGCGACTGAGCAGACGCTCGGTAAATTCCTTGAGCTCGTGTGGAGGCCGATCGCAAGTAAAGACCAGCTGTTTTCCCTCTTGCCTAAAATGCTCAAAAATATAAAAAAGCTCTTCCTGCGCAGCATTTTTTTTCTTCAAGTCATGAATATCGTCAAACAAGAGGACGTCTACATTGCGATATTTTTTTTTAAAATATTCCTGTTTATTTGTTTTGATAGACCGAACGAAATTATTAAAGAACGTTTCCGTATTGGTATATTGAACTTTTTGGTGGCGATCTTTGCAAGCATTTCCTATGGCATGAAGTAAATGAGTCTTACCTAGGCCCACATTTCCCCAGACAAAGAAAGGATTATAACTTTCATTTTTTTCTTTGCTCAATGCTTTGCCGACAGCAATAGCCCAGCGGTTGTGATTACCTTCAACGTAATTGATAAATGTTTGCTTATAGTCGATATTGTCGGCACTGCGACTGCTACCACCGAATTGAAATTCTTGAGTGTAGGGAATACGAGATGATAAAGCTTGCGTTTGCACGGCTTCAATGGATGAATCTGCCGAGCTTTTTGCCTGCCGCTCCAATATGATTTCTAGCAGAGCATTTTTTGTTTTCTGTAAAACCTTTTTTTGCAAAGACAATAAATAGCGTGCTTTAAAATTATCTCGGCTAAACTCGTTTTGCGCTTTCAGGGTTATTCGGTTTCCCTGAATATATCCAATATCAATCATTTCAGACAATAGTTGAAAATGAAAATCATCGCTTTGTTCCGCTTTGAATTCGTTATACAACTGAATAAATTCTGTATTCTCCATCAAATGCTCCGCTCTACGTGTAGTCGAGTGGAGACCGGTCGTACACGGATGTGTACTATAAATTGTTCCCCGTCCCTCAAGGAGAAATGTAGCGAAATGAGTGGCTTGAAACAAGAGAAATAATTTAAAAAATTTAATTGATTTTTGGATCATATCTTTTTTTATATAAAGCAAATAAAGTTCTTGTGAAGAGTCTGTTATACCTTTGTAACAGCTTACGAGTAGCTTGTTTCTTTTTGATCTTACGCTTCTCATACATCAAAATTTTTATATAAGTATTGATGTATTTGTTGGCATTGTTTTTAGCTGGGATAATTTTATATTTACATATAAACAATACAGTTATATTCCTTAGGAAGAATTATGCTTTGTTCTTTTATCCTCGCTTTTCCCCATGGTTTTTTGTAGTATTATGTTTTCTTTGTCGTGCCTGTTACTTCGTGTTTTTAAGTAGCCGTGTTATCCCGTCTGTTGAGGTTTGATTTTTATGTCCGTTTTTTGTCGTCATTTCGTTTTGGGGCTTATATTATGTACCTGGGTCTTGTCGATTTTTGAGTTTGGGCTTTCTGCTCAGGAAGCGACTTCAGGCAGAAGGTTTCCCCGGATAGTAGCGAGGAAGGAATTCTTAGCGGCTGTGAAAAAGGGAGGATTCTTAAAAGAAGCTGATGATATATGGTCTTGGGAGCGGTTACTTGAGCTGAGTCTTGATGCTTCGGGTGTTTCAAGAGAGGAGCATCCTCGTTATCGCGCTATAGTTCAAACTTATATTCATGACCTGAAAAAATTGTTGGAGCCGCTAGATACTGATTATGAGAGAGGTGAAGAGATTTTGCGTTATATGTTTGGTTTTCTGACACGGTATGAGGCTTTACAAACCCGTTTGGATGTTTTATTCCAGAATGGTATATTTAATTGTGTCTCTTCGGCAGCTCTATATCTGGTTTTGTCTAGGGCCCTTGGTTTTGAAGCTATGGGGGTGGGAACATACGACCATGCATTTGTCAACTTAATCGGGCCAGACGGGCGAAATATCTATGTGGAAACAACATCAAAGTATGGTTTTGATCCCGGTTATAATAAAGAGTTTATGGATTCGTTTACATCCACGACGGGCCTAGTCTATGTTCCGAAGAATAAGTACCGTGAAAGTAAGCTTTTGAGTGATGCCGAGTTTGTCAGTTTGATTTTGCAGAATCGCCTTTATGTTTTAAACCAAAGCAACCAGAATTACCGCGTCTTGGAACAGATGATACCATTGGCGGCAGATTTGGCTACTCTTACCCAGGCTGAGCAAGATATTCAAGATTTTTTCTCTATGGTTTCTCAGTACAGTTTTAATTTAAGCCAGTCTGGGCAAGTGGACCAATCGTTAGAATTTACAGACGTCGTGTTGCAGACATATGGTGAACGCGAGATTCTTCGCGAAATACGCAATGTAATTGCTTACAATTCGGTTTTGAGCCTAGTCGAGAAAGGTGAATATCTTAGTGCAGAAAAGCGTCTTGCTAATTTTAATGCCAAGCAGCTGTTAAATAAACAAAATCAGCGTAAACTGCTTGGCATTCTTCAAAAGAAACAATTAGAAAATATTGTTAATTCATCTTCTTTGAGTTTTGAAACTAAGCTTATAGAAGTCAAGGGCCTTGCTGAGGGCGATATTTTAAGCCGGGGCAGCATGAAGGAAGTATACCAAGTTTTGTACGGTAATGAACTGAATTTATTATTGCGCAACAAAAAGTTCGATAAGGCGGCTAAAATATTGGCCAACTATCCGAAGACTTTACGCGATACCGTATTTTTCCATAAAATGGAATCTAGTGTTGAAAATACCCATGTTATAAATATCTATAATCAATCGGTAGCCAGGATAAATGCCGGGGCCTACCGTGATGCCGAGCGTATTTTGACGACTGGGTTAAATTTTTATCCTGATAATTTACGTCTTTTACAATTGCGCACTAAGCTGAGTCAAATTGAGGAGAAAGCTAGTTAGTCATAGAATTTGAAAGCTTTGCTTACTCTCTTTATTTTTATTCAATATACTTAGGATACTTATGTTGAATAATTTGTATCGTTCTTCTAAGATGCAGCTATCTAAAATTTAAATAGGTTTCTTTTTATGTTAATGTTTGATACTCACTGCCATATGGGGCTAATAGTTAAAGACAGTGTTGATCAATATTTGATTGCGCAAGAAGCTAAACGTGCGGGTATATCTGCAATTTTAGCTATAACAAATAATCTAGATGATTTTCACAGCCTTTATAATGGTTTGCGCCTGGCTGACAATGTGTATTTTGGCGCCGGTATTTCTCCTTCTGAGGTTACAGCACTTGGAAAACATTGGCAGCAGGAACTGATTGATAGTTTAAAAAAAACTAAGGTCCTGACTCTGGGGGAGACAGGACTAGATTACTACAGGAAATATGGTAGCCGGGCTGCCCAGATTAACTTATTTATTGAGCAATTAGATATTGCAGAACAGAGTCAAAAACCTGTCGTAATCCATAATCGCGAAGCTAGTCAGGATATTTTTGAAATTCTCCGTAACCATTTTCCAAGCAAGGGAGCTGTGCTGCATTGTTATTCGGACAATTTGGCTACAGCAAAGAAGTTCTGCGAACATTATGATAATCTGTACTTTTCATTTTCAGGGAATATAACGTATCGGACGGCTAAGGCATTAAATGATGTATTGAAAGTCATACCATTGGAACGCATACTCGTAGAGTCGGAAAGCCCATTTATGGTTCCAGAGCAAAAGCGAGGGCAGCGGAATCACCCTGCTAATCTGAAGTATACTGTTGAGCAGGTTTGCAAGGTTCGACTTGAGGCTGCTGAAGAAATTCAGTTGGCCTTGTATCAGAATGCATGTCGTTTGTTTGGTTTGTCTACATAATGGAGACCGTAGAATTTATATGAATTTAAATATATAGATACAGTCCTTAGAAAAAGCTTTTTGCTTGATTTTTTTTAGGGACTACCAGCCAAAGGGGTACGTGTGAAAAAGAAACATAATTTTTCTGCAGGTCCGGCCGCAATTCCTCGCCCGGTTTTACAACGGGCACAGGAACAACTGGTAGATTATCAAGGCTATGGCCTATCTTTATTAGAACTGAGTCATCGTGGAAAAACTTATTACGAGGTACATGATCGCTGTATTAGCTTGTTAAATAGCTTTTTACAGATTCCGGAGACACATCAAGTCTTACTTTTAGGTGGAGGCGCCACACTGCAATTTGGCATGGTTCCAATGAATTTATTGCACGGTCACCGCAAAAAGGCAAGTATTGTTATATCTGGTGCCTGGTCAAATAAAGCACATGCTGATTTAAAGTTATATGCCGATGAGCTGCATGTGGCCTATGATGGTCGGGTTGATAAATTTTGTAAGTTACCTGAGATCCTCAATGTTCCAGAAGATGCTGTTTACTTGCACGTTTGTTCTAACGAGACAATACACGGTGTGCAATGGAAGCAATTTCCAAAGGTCCCCTGCCCTATCGTTGCCGATATGTCTAGCGACATCTTGTCTCGTCCTTTGAATTGGGAGCAATTTGGCATTGTATATGCCGGTTCGCAGAAAAACTTAGGCCCGGCTGGTCTATGCCTTGTCGTCATTTGCAAGGACTTATTAGAGTGGTGCAATAAGAAACTACCAGCTTATCTGCGTTACCACTTACATGCCGAGAATAACTCGTTGTACAATACGCCGCCGGGTTTCGCTGTGTACATGGCCATGTTGCAACTGGAATGGCTGCAAGACTTGGGTGGTTTGTCCGCAATGCGGGAACAAAACAAAGCAAAGGCGGAAAAATTGTATAAATTCATTGATTTGAGTAATGGTTTTTACAACAATCCTGTCGACCTTTCGTTTCGGTCGGAGATGAATGTGCCGTTTCTATTGAGTGACGCCAGTCTTGATACAGCATTCCTGGAGCAAGCCTCAAAGCGTGGAATGGAAGGTTTGAAGGGACATCGTTCCGTAGGGGGAATGCGTGCATCACTGTACAATGCTGTCAGCCCAGCTAGTGTAGATGCACTGATAGAGTTTATGGGAGAATTTCAGGCAAAGAATTCATAAACAATAGTTTTGGGTTGATGATAGATGAATTTCCTTTGATATCTAGCTGTTTGTGTTCCACGTGGAACACAAGCAGTGCTTCCCTTGCTGTTACTTGGGATCAGGTAGGCTGCTTTAAAATGAATCTAGAATGTAGCAGAGTATTAATCGCAATACGGATTTTTGAAATGGCTACAATCCTTATAAATGCCAAATAGTTCTTGTATGAGACATAATGACACAGGAGTATGAATGATTAATGCGATTCAACAAGTCGGTCTGGGAGTAATGGACAAGGAAGCTGCCTTGGATTGGTTTGCAACGGTCTTGGGATTCCGTACGGTGGTGTTTAACGATCAGGGTGATGCTCCGTTTATGCTGCGTTATACCGGTGGAGAAGTCTGCCGTAGAGATCTTGCCCTTGTGCTGAATTCACATGGAGGAGCTGGTTTGGAAATATGGCAACATCTTAGCCGCGTTCCACTCCCTCAACCTGCGGATATGAGTTTGCGCAGCACAGGATTTTTGATTTGTAAATTACGCTGTAAGGGAATTGAGACAATTGTCAAACGTCTACGGCAGGATTCAGAGAGCAGTTTACAAGTCTTGGGGGATATCACCGAACGCCCAACGGGCGAGCGCTGTTGCTATTTTTCAGTATTTGGTTCGTGGTTCCAGTTAGTTGAAGACAGGCGTAGCTTTTTTGTCGATGATGGCCCGTCATTTTGTGCTGGAGTTCTGGGTGTCGTCGTCGGGGTCCGGGATATGGATGCCTCCTTGAAATTCTACCGTAATATACTTGGTTATAGCCATGTCATTCAGGATGTTGACAATAAAGATGAAGGAGACTGGCCGGACTGGAGGGGCTTCTCAGTATTGAATAAGGCTAATTCTGGTCGATTTCGTCGTGTGGTACTACAGCGAGAAAGACCTGAAACGGGACTGTATGGGCAATTTTTTGGAGTAGGTGAAATTGAATTAATTGAAGTGTTACAAACACCGCTTAAAGAGTTCCAACAAAGCATGCGTGAGGGACTCCATTTGACTAAGGCTCCGCACTTGTATGCGGATCGCTATTGGGGCGACCCAGGCTTTATTCATTTATGCTTTGATGTCAGTTGTATGACAAAATTAGCCGAGGAACTTGGTTGTGAGTTTACTGTGGATACAAAGGATAGTTTTTCAATAGGCCAAATAGCCAATGGACGCTTTGCCTACTTGGAAGAGCCGGACGGCAGTTTAATTGAATTTGTTGAAACATATAACATACCCATCGTCAAAAAATGGGGTATTGGCTTGAAGGTCAAAGGTTGGCAGCGCCCTCTACCTCGTTGGCTGCTGAGGCTGGCTACTAAAAATAACTACAAAAGAGCCTAACAGCAGACTGATTTTTTTTGTTCCATGGGGGATTTTCATGAGGATAAAAGATCAGTCTCAATCAGCAAACATTTTGAGACAAAGTCTGAAACTCAATTTTTAGCGATTTTTCACCGATTGTTTCACGTGGAACATTTTAAAGAATAAGATGAATCGGCTTCTGTTCCGCACTACTGAGTTTGATGACACACTTCGTTGTATCTTGCCTGCAGACGATTACAGAACCCGGCATTTACGTCGTATATTGAAAGCCCGAGTGGGGGATCGCTTTGAAGCTGGGATTTTGCATAGTTGTCAATCAGGATATTTTGAAGTTTTACAGCTTAGAGATGATGGTTCTATATTGGGTATCCTGTCCGTGCAATATTCTGCAAAAGAGCCGAATTGTTGGCAGCCATTGCATATTGGGCTTGGTCTTCCGAGACCGCCAGTCTTAAAACGTCTTTTGCGGGATTTTGCAGCGGCAGGAATAGAACAGATTACCTTAATTCAGTCTGACTTATGTGAAGGAGATTATTGTAAGAGTCACATTTGGGAAGAGCTGGAGCAAAACTTAATTCTGGGTGCAGAGCAGGGGCGTATTAATCGGCTGCCACAATTGTATTACTCTAAACGTAGTGGTTTGAATTTGCGGGAGTTCTTGGACTTGGCTGAAAACCAAAGGCAAAAAAGAAGTATTAAATTGGCAAACTGCATTGCACTAGAAGAACATGGGCAAGTTCGAAAATTTCGGCATTCAGATAAAAAAGAACCCTATATAATTACTTTAGGGCCTGAGCGAGGTTGGACAGCGCGAGAACTGGAATTGTTCGAAAATTATAAATTTCATCTACAAAGTTTAGGCCCTGTGACTTTACGCACCGAGATGGCTGCCCACTTGGCGATTGGTTTGTATTTGATGGAGACTCAGATGATGTGACCCTGGTCTATTTTGTCTATTGCTAATCTGTTGAGATATTGTTGACATGGTTCTTCTATGTTTTGCAATTTACTGAAAAATGAGTTTTACATTGTGGGGGTGAGAATATGGCGGCAAGTTCGGGACCAGGCCAGAGTCAACAACAGCAACAAAGCTTGGCGCAGGAAATGCGGCTGAATCAGTTTCAGCAACAATCGTTATATTTTTTGCAAAGTGGAGTTACGGAATTGCTTGCCGAAATTGAAGCGCTCTGTCAAAAATATCCGGAGTTACAGTGGAAGGATGGTGAGCCCAGGGAATGGGAGCAGGGTAATGTTGCGCAAAAGCGGCGTCGGAGCTATCCAGGTGAATGGCGTCTTGAGAATCAGTGGCAAAATGGCCGCTTTCTTTCCATAGATGAGCTGGTTGAACGCAGCGATGCCAGACAGCAGATGCTGGAAAATTATTCATTGGATTCTGATACTCCTGATTTGCGTAATGTGTTGCGCGAACAGATTTACTTATGGCAATTGAGTGAAGAAGAGAAAGAATTTTGTGAACTGGTTTTGCAGAACTTGGATGAGCGCGGTTTAAACTATGAGAATCCAGTATTCATTGCATCCAGCATGTTGCCCAAAGGCAAAGCTGCATTGCGCAGGAATAAACTGACAAAAATTTTACAGCGCATACAAGAGCTGGAACCTGTCGGTTGTGCCTGTGATTCTCCACTACAGAGCTTACTCGTGCAAGCTAAGCTTCGCTTTCCCAATTCGCAGCTCGTGAGTGTATTACAAAACTTGCCAAGTTTGGAAGTCCTGGGTAGCCTGGAGGACTTTTTTGCCTACCTTGAACGACAGGGATTAAACCAAGTCGAAGCCCAAAGTGTATTGCGAGACTTGAGGGAGCTTGAGCCCTATCCCGCACGTGGTTACCACTTGAGTAACAATTCCCAGAACTTTCATATTTATCCTGAAATACAAGTTTGTCAAAATGCCCAAAGCGGAATGATTGAAGTTGAGTTACTGAATAATTTGGGGGCAAAACTACAAATTGGTACCATGAAAGGTGTTTCACAGCAAGAAAAGGCCGAGCAACGGCGTAGACGCCAGGAAGCAGAAATCTTGTTACAACAGTTACAGCGTAGGGAAGAAACCTTGTTACACATTGCTCAAAGCGTATTTCAACAACAACAGGCATTTGTTCTCTTGGGTGTCAAGGATTTACAAAGCATGACGCTGCAGGATGTGGCTGAAGATATCAATTTGCATGTATCCACTGTTTCTCGTTGTATACAAAGTAAATATTGTAAAACTCCTTGGGGGACATATCCGTTGCGATTTTTCTTTAGTCAAGGGGCACCAAGTGGTCAGTCTCGCGAGCAGATAAAGGAACGGATACTGGAACTGCTTCAGGAGTTTCCACTTAGCTTGCCGCAAAGGAGAAATGGGTCCAGAAGGCAAGGTAAGAGGGGAGAAGAAAAACAGTCGTTTAGCCGAAAGCTGAGCGACACTGAAATAGTTTTTCGCCTGGAAAAATTTGGAATTCAAATAGCCCGCAGGACGGTTGCCAAGTATCGTGCAGAGCTTCAGAGTGAAGGTCGTTTATAAAACCGAAAATAAACCAGTACAATGCATTATTAAATGTGATACATCACTAAAAATTATTGTATATTGCCTGTAAACTTGTTATACTGAAACTCTGCTTGTGACTGTCCTAGTCCTAATTTTATATATTTAAGGAGATATATCTGAATGAACTTTCAGCTTAAGGGTGCTGCGTTTAATGTGAGTGACCACAACAGACAATTTGTTGACTCAATGTTGCACCGCATTAAGAAATTTGAAGAGCATATTGAAGATTTAACTATTACCATTCATAAAGAGACTGAGCATCTTCATAATCTGACAGCTAATATCCATTTCCGCTGGAAGGTCAAATGTCATATCTCTCATAGCAGTCGGGAACTGTATCCAGGTTTGGAGCATCTCTTTGAAGAATTAGAAAAAAAATGTCGTCGTGCGCACTCAAAGCATGTGGATCATCATCGCAGCGACAGTAGTAAACACACGCCACATTTCTAATATGTGATCATTCTGACCCAAGCCATGGAGAAAACGATTAAAGTAACCAATGCTTCAGGCATTCACGCATCGCCGTCGGCAAAGATAGTGCAGACCGTAATGCAGTATAATGCCACCGTTGCGTTAGTTCACCGCGATAAAGTAGTGGATGCCCGTTCCATATTGGGTATACTTTCTTTGGGTTTGTCCAAGGGCGACGAGTTTGCCCTTAAGGCCAAGGGAGAAGACGAGACGGCCGTTCTTGAGGCTCTGGAAAATTTATTTGCTAATGGCTTCCATTAGAGGTTTCCTAGCAAGTATTCTTATCTGTAGGCTGTAACAATGCAGTTATTTTTGTATTTAGGTCCTGAGGAGTTTCGCAAACGCGAGACCATGGCCAGAGTTCTGCATAAGAATAAACTTTCCACGCAACAGTTGCAGAGCTACCATGCTTCTAGCGTAAGCTTGGATGAACTGCAGAGCCTCCTGCTATCTCCGCCTTTGTTTGGTGATATTCCACCTGTTCTGCTCTCAGATATTGACTTGCTGAGTTCCAAGGATCGAAAGCGTTTGGCTGAGCTTTGCATTCTGTGCCGTAAGGCAAAGGATATAAAGAACATATTTTTCCTTTTTAGCAAAGAATATAAAGTTTCAGCAGCGTTAGAAAAAGTATTTCCTAAAAGTGAACAGAAAGTATTTTGGGAATTGAATGAAGAGGAAAAAAAACAGCATATTACAACGTTTTGTCAAAGTTATGGCAAGAGAATTGAAGCTTCAGCGATAGAAGTTCTGTTTGAGAGGGTTTCTAACGATATTGTGACTTTGGAGCGCACGCTGGCGACTGTATTCCTGTATTTGGAAAATCAGAGAGATGTTGAACTGCTCAGCGAAGAATTGTTGCGCCAGATTTTTACCCAAAGTCGCGATGCGACGGTGTATGATTTATTTCATTACATGGTAGAACGCAAGCTCGGACATAGCTTGCAAATTGTGGACAGCTTGTTATTACAGGGCCATTCAAAAATTGTTTCCCTGATCATGCAGCTGCTGTATCAGTGGTACAAACTTTTACAAATCAAGGAGCGAATGCGCTTTGATTCCTTTGAAGATGTTTGTATTGCTGAATATGTGCGTACGAAGGCTTTGAAGGCAGATATGCTGAGAGGTGTGCAAAAATATAATTTAGAGGAGCTGCGCAAAATTGACAAAATAAACCAAGGTTATAATTTGAATATAAAACTTTGCAGTGGTTTGCAGGATCTGATGTTTAAACATTATGTTTACGAAGTAATTAACATTCGTGCTTGAAATAGTAAACTTAATTTCATAAAGTTCGCACTGGAAAAAGTTGCAATCCTGGAAAAAATTGGAATCTTGGGGGCCCTGATAGGGAGGGCTTCGTTGAGGGTCTAATCTGATACGTGCGAAAAAAATGTGAAAAAACCGGGCGATGATTTTGCTTGACCTTTGACAATTTAGGGGCAATTTCGAGGTAACTTTTGTATGGCAAAGCTCAAAAAAATTTTTATCTGTTCTGTCTGTGGACAACAGGAAGGTCAGTGGCAAGGGCGTTGTCGCAATTGTGGGGCTTGGAATAGCTTTTCGGAGCAAGTCATGGCTTCTGGCCACTTAGGGGCCTCCAGCCCGTCCGGTGTTTCGGCTCCCGCCGAAGGACGGGCGGGTACGGGTATCAGAGGGGGAGAGCGGGGGCACAATCAAGCTATAGCGATTGCTGAAGTGCCGAAGCCAAAAATCCAGCGCCTGAGCAGTAGTTTTGCTGAGTTTGACCGTGTGTTGGGTGGCGGGCTTGTGCCGGGTTCGGTGGTAATGTTGGGCGGTGAGCCAGGTATTGGTAAATCAACTTTATTATTGCAGGTGGCTGCGCGCCTGCAGCGACAGAAGCGCCGTGTAACCTATGTCTCCGCAGAAGAATCGGCCTTACAGTTGAAAATTCGTGCGCAGCGTTTAGGCTGCGCTGAAAGTCAGTTTTCTTTGTTGTGCAGTAACCATTTAGGCAATATCGTTGCCGAAATACGTCGCCGCCCTTCTGAGGCGGATATTGCGCAGCGGCAAGGCGAGCTGCTGATCATTGATTCCCTGCAGACTATCTTGGAACCCTGCCTTGGCATGGTTCCGGGAACGCCGTCGCAACTTCGCCACATAACTCAGGTTTTACAGGATTGTTGCCGCGAGTACCAGCTGACCATGTTACTGGTTGCCCATTTGACAAAGGATGGAATTATCGCTGGGCCGCGCACGGTGGAGCATATGGTGGACTGTGTGGTTTACTTTGAGCATGGTGAGCACGACTTGCGTATTTTGCAGGCCAACAAGAACCGTTTTGGTCCGACATCAGAAATGGGAATTCTGCAAATGGGCAATGCGGGCCTAGAAGAGCTGGAAAGTCCGCAACTGTATTTTTTGTCGCAGCGTGAAGGAAACTTGCCTGCGGGCATAGCCATTGGGCCAGTGCACGAGGGTTCACGCAGCCTGCTGGTGGAAGTCCAGGCGCTGACCGTGGCGGCGAAGGGTGCGGTGTCGCGTATTTTTGCCGACCGCCTGGATAATGCCCGAGTTTCGCGGATTGCGGCGGTATTAGAGCGCCACACGGGAGTTTTATTTTCTGACCAAGATATTTATATCAATGTGGCTGGAGGTCTGCGTCTACAGGACATAGCTTTGGATCTGCCGTTGGCATTGGCGCTACTCAGCGCACGGCTGGGCAAGGCCTTACCACAGAACTGGACTTCAGCCGCCGAACTGTCGTTAGCTGGGGAGCTGCGGCCAATCAAGCATGAAGAACAGCGTTTGCGCAGCGCGGCCGAATTTGGCATGCAACAATTGATATTGCCTGTCAGGCAACAGGAACAAAAGGTTAAACCAAATATTACTTCTGACTTAAAGCTCGTCCGTTTGGCTAAAATTGAAGAAGTATTGCAAGTGGTATTTCGGGAAACCCAAGAAAAATCTGGGGATCCATAGGCGTTGTCGATTGATGTTCTTTATGAGTTCTCCCATTCCAGATCGGGGTCAATAATGTCGCGAGGCCGAACAAAGTCACTGTGTTTTACCAGATCGCGATGCAAGCTTTGTCCCGCGAACTCCACTGTTATAACTTGTACGCCATTTTTACGGGCTTCTTTCATGGCAGGTATGCAGTTGGTGTCATTGCTGATGAGGATGATACGATCGACTAGGCGCCTTTCGGAGTAGTGAGCGATGTCCAGCCCAATGCGCATATCTACGCCTTTCTGCTCAAAGCTAGCCAAGAAATCGTTATCGTTGAGGAGGCGGTTAAAGCTGTTGCCCTCCTGTTTCAGGATGAAACCTCGAAATCGCAGTTCACCTAAGCGAATTGCCATTAGATCATAAGCGGCCAGTCCATCAAACTCGGTAGGGTTGCCGTGAAACCGTTTGGCTTTACCTGAAATGGGGAGGGTTTGTTCTCCTTCGTAGCGCAGGCAGTCATAGTAGAGGATGCGCATTATCTCTTCATCCTCGTCTTCACAGCAGCGAATATTATCATATAAAAAATCTGTATATTGCCGGTGTGCCAGTTTATGCTTTACGACAACAACTTTTTTAAAGTAACCACCGTCAACAATTGTTATAGTTTTCATCATAAATAATCCCTTATATAAAATATTGTAATTTATTTCGATTTCAGTTCATTGAAATATATCGAAAGTTAAGCTTTTTATACAATAGCTGTAGGATGGGGATTCACAAGTGGAATCAAAGACTAATTTTCAGTAATATATAAATGATAATAATTGAGCTGACTAGTATTGTATTCCGGATAAAAGGAGCAATGCGTGAGAAACAATTCGGTTTTCTTCATTAGTTCACATATACGAAGCAAATTTTAACGGATAAAAATATTTATTGGAAAATTATGGCTCCATTTCATAATATATCTTAGAGTATTTTGTAATCAAAATATGCATTGCTTTGTTGTCAAATTTTTCTCAGTTAGACTCTGTCTCCTTATGTATTTGAGGTGCTTATACAAAATGATGAAGCTTAATAATTTAAAAAAATATATGTATGACAATGGCAAAATTAATAGGCTGTGTCGAATTATTTGGGGGGCTTTATTAGGTCTATTGTTGGGGTTTGGCCAATTAATGGCACACCCACACATCTTTATTGATGGCTTACTGAGTCCGCGCTTGTCGTCAGATGGTTCATTTTTAAATGGGACGGAGGTTCGCTGGAGCTTTGATCAGATTTACAGCTCCATGCTGATTTTTGATTTTGATCGCAATAAAAATGGTAAATTAGACCCAGAGGAACAAAATCCTGTTTATGAGCAGGCTTTTGTACACCTGAAAGAGATTAATTACTTCCTGTTTGTGAAAAAAGTGGGAGCCGGTAAACGACAAAATTTATCCTTGGGGACAGCAAAGGATTTCCATGCTTCCATCGAGGATGGCAAGATTATTTATAAGTTCTTTGTCCCATTTCCGGAACATGAAGGAAAAGGGCTTCCACTCGGAGCGGGGCAAGAATACATAGTTTATCTGGAAGATCAGGAATACTATATAGCCTTTGATTCTTTGCTGAAGCCCGGGCTCAGCGCTGCTGGAGTGCATTTTAGCAGTAAAGAATTTACAGTACAGAATTTGATATGGGGGCCCTATCCAGTAAGAGCTGTCAGCGTGAAAAGTTCTTGATAGTAATTTCAAACGGGAGGTAAGGAATTTGAAATATCGTCTAGCCAAAAGTGAGGCCCTGAATCAGTTTGGCTTGAATTTGCTCGCTGGATTTTTTATGCTATTTCTTTATTTTGTGAGCAATAGCTTGGCCGCACAGCAAGATCCGTTTAAGCGGGGCGGACGCGGAGCAAACAGCAATGCAACTGATAGTGTCGAAGCGCAGCCTAGTCAGATTGGCTCAAGTAAGGCGGAGGTTGGGACGAGACAATTGAATTGGCGTGCGAAGTTGCTGCGCATAACCGTTTTGCCCCCGTGGTTTAGAGAATGGCAGCGCAGTATGCAGGCTAAAGTCAGCCGCACAGCGCTGGAGCTTAAACGTAGTCGTTGGTCTGATTCCTGGTATTTGTACATTTTGGGTTTGGTATTAGCCATCGTGTTTGGCTTTCTTCACGTCATCGGGCCTGGGCACGGCAAAACGTTTACTGTCAGTTACTTCATGACACAAAATGCTTCTTTAAAGCAAGGGCTGTGGCTGAGTGCCCTTATTAATATTGTTGACAGTGTCTCCGCGGCCTTGGTGGTGTTTTTGACATACAAGATTCTGAGTTTAACTTTTTCGCAAAGTTTTTGGGTCGAAAGCATCGTTTCGGTTATTAGTTATAGCATTATTGTAATTTGGGGAGTTTTGCACTTGGTATCCCACCTGAGAGGTGGCCATAACTGTTGTGGTCACGGACACAGCCATGTGCATAAGCATAATCATGCACATGAAACCGGACACAACCATCAGCATCATAAAAAGCTGCATGCAGAGTGCGATCAGGAAACTCAGACGAGTGAAAATACGCCCAATTCGTCTTGGTTCCTGGCCTTGGGAGTTGGGCTGATACCGTGTCCGGTCTGTTCTGTTATGTTGATGTTTGGCCTGTTGAATCAGATACTTGGGATAACGATCTTTTTGGTCGTTGGGGTTTCAATTGGTGGCATGATAGCCATGACTCTGCTTAGTTTTGCCGTGATTGGGAGCAAGAAAGGGGCAGAGTCACTGGTGATAAATGCTTTGCGCTTAGGTGGTGCGCAAGGCGCCGGCAAAGTTGAGAAGTTGAGCGCCGGTGTCGAAATAGCAGCCTTGCTTGTCATGATTGTATGGGGATCCCTCTTTTTAATTTTGAGTCTGCCTTTGTAGTGGATGTGATATTTTGGAGTGGAACCAGAGCCAAGAGCAATTGTTGAGGCAAGGGCTAGCTGAATTACCCGATCATTTGAAAGTCGGTATTAATCCACCTAATGTAGCTGCAGGCAGAGATTGGAATGCATTGACTGCTTGGTGGCGGGAGTCGCTGCCTTTTCTGAGTGAATGCCTAAAAGCATATGCGCAGATACTGTTACAATGGCATGAGGCATTTCACCTGCTTGGTGAACAGAATGAACGGGACTTTGTGCCTTTGCATCTGTTGGACAGTGTTAGTGGCGCGATTTTGCTGCTTGCACAGGGCCGTTTACGGGAGCAACAGGGCTGCTCTGCCCATATGCAAATCATTGATGTCGGCAGTGGGCTAGGGTTGCCGGGTATACCTCTTGCGCTGTGTCTCAAATTGTATTGCCAGATGCAGCCCAACGAAAGTGTTCTGCAGGTCTATTTGATTGAGCCTGGCGTTCGGCGGGCCAATATTTTGCGGTCTATGCTGATTGAATTGGGCTTGCGCGATGTCGTCACGGTTTGTGAACATCCGGTTGAACAATGGTCAAAACTACAAGGTAGTGCCGATCAGGATATGCTCCAGTGGGCCCAGAAAATTCCCGCGGGACTGCTACAGCGTATTGTCACTTGTCGGGCCTTCCGCCCCTTGGATAGGAAGAGCTGGAAACAGTTGCGTCAGGTGTTTGTAAAGCTTCAACTGCAGCCGGGTGAATCTGCTGTTGTACCTTGGCTAAGATCTGCCCTGTTGTATAAAGGTAGCTGGCAATTGGCCGAAGAAGAGCTTGCGGCTTTGCACCTGAGAACAAGCTGCCATAGCTTGTTTGAATTACCACAATGTAAACACCAGCGTAGTCTATTGCTTATTAATGTGTGATTTTTAATTTTTTCGTCTTGCTTTTCCCCGATTTAAAATCAATCGAGGTGTTTGCCTGTGGGCTTTTCCGGTTAGCTTTGGTTTAATGGTTCTGGCTACTGACTTGAATCGGAGACATTGGCTGAAAACCGGCAGAATTAGCAGCTTGATCAAGCTTTTCTTGTGCTTGCTGTTTAGAATTCTCCAACAAATGGGTATTGCTGTTTGTATTTTCTTTGTTTGGGGTAGCAGCTGTACTGGGTTGTTTGTGCCCAAAGTTTAGCAGCTCTTCTTGGAATTCTTTTGGCTGATGAACCATTATATTTATATTGTTTCTATGGGCGAATGTTGCTGGAGAGACACGATGGAAAGCATATATGTGAATATTGATGACTCTCTCATAATCTTTTTCAAAATCAATGCCAAGCGTATATAAGTTGTATTGTAGGTCCTCTTCTCTAAAAGATTGATCAAGGCGCAAATAAAAATGAAGAATAGGAGCAAGTTTATTAATTTTGTCTCTACTGGAATCCCTGCGTTCCTGAAAGCGTTGGAGAACTAGTGCTCCCATAATGGTTGGTTCTTTGTCGTATCGGCTGGTTCCAACTTGAAGATGCCCCGCTTCTGACTGTTCAGCTGCAATGCTTGCAGGGCTGTCGTCTCCTCCTGAGATAAGCTCTAACCGATGTCCTTCCAAGAAAAACTGGCGTTTGGGCCCTTCTGCAATAATGCTAAAGTCACAGACCTTTGTACAAAGCTTGACAAAATCTTGGGGCTTGGCGTGTATGTAGTCATAGAAAATGCCGGGTTCAACGAATTCCTTGAATAGCAGGAATTGCTCTTGGGCTTCTGCGTAGTGTAAACTGTCGCAGGGAATTTGTGCCCATAAATTACAGGCTTTGTCTAGGTGGTGCATGTGCCTGTAAGCACTGGCCTGCAGCAAAGTCAGCTCATTCAGAAAGTTTTTGCCACTCTCTTTGGCAAAAAGATTGCGATATTCATCAATAGCTGCCACGACTTTCGGATAATTTCTCATCTTTTGGGAGAGCTTAACCAGCCGTGGGAGTGCTCGTTTGGCCCAGGCTGGGTCTTTGGAAACGCGGCTCAGCAGGGTTAGGGCTGCCATATCTCTACCGCTGGTCTGCATCAGGTTTAAGGCCAGGTAGTAGCGGAGCTCGTTTGAGTCATAATTACAGTAGTATGCGCGGTTCAAATAGTCTAAAGCCTGAGTATAGAGCTTCTTTTCATAAAAAATACGGCCTAGTTTGCAAAGGCTGGCCCCATGGTTTGCATCTTTTTGCAAGACCTTTTCAAACAAGGAAATAGCCGTCTCGTATTGCCTCATTTTTAAGGCTTGATTTGCGGCGCCGTAAAGATATTCTATATTTTGGGGGCATTTCTGAACCAGCAGTATGTATTCGTTGTAGGATTTTTCATTATGTCCTAATATGGCATAGTTAAAGGCCAAATGCTTAATCAGTTCAATTTCTGAGCAGAAGCGGCCATAGCTCGGTTGGCGGGATAGTTGTAAGGCACTGTTTAGGGAATTGTTGTGTTCCTTGAGTTTAAAGTAAGCTCGCATGCGTAGAGCAAGGAGATCGGCTGTCTCGCGACCTTTTAGCTTACGCCCACTTAGTTGCCCAATAACCAAGCGGGCATTCTCAGTCCCGCCGCTATTGAGTAACTTGGCCATTTCTCGCAGGTCTTTTGAGCCATATTGCTCTTTCGGCTGGCCTTCATGGCTATTGTTACTACTTTTACTTCTAAGGTAGTTAAAAATGTAGGCTAAAAGAAGTGTAAGAAAAACTAAGCCTGATAAGAAAACCCAAAATAAATAAGACATTTGTAAATATATTACAAATATTTTTAATATTAGTAAAGTTCAAGAATTACGCTCTTTTTAATAAAGATAGAGGTACGTATTTCAAAAATCTTTTAATTTAGGCACTGCTCGTAGAAATAACTTAAGTTTTAGCCTTGGTCAACGAGAATGTTGAGGTGGCTTGGGTCGCACTTGGCGAATGTTTTGCTGTGTTCTGTCGCAATATTGTCAATTATGTGGTGCATCGTGTCACTTGGGAAGTATTTCCGGCTTGAAAAAAAGTCATAAACTTCATATTATGAGTATCTGAAATCCTGTAAAATTTGCTTCAAAGAACTGGCTTGCAGTTGGTGCAATTAAGGACCAGGGAGGAAATCAATGGCGGATGATGAAGTAGTAGAAGAAGTTGCCGAAGAAAGCGCTGGCGATTCAAAGGGACTTAAGAGACGCAAGAATGGCAGTAGTCTAATAGTAAAGGCTTTAGTCTATGTCGCGGTCGCTTTAATTTTTCTTATCGTCATGGTGGTAGTTTCTTATTTTACGAATAAAATTTTGGACAGTGGCGATCGCAACACGCAGCTGACACAGATTTCGAACGAATTCACTGTCAATAATCCGATTTACACGTACTATGACCAGATCCCAGATTTGCGGACCCGTACTGCGGATGCGTCTCCGCGTTCGGTGACCGTGAAAATAGAATTGGGGTACGACGGTGAAAAGTTTCCCAACCTTAGTGAAGAGTTGACGCGGCGTAAGCCCCAGCTTACAGACTTTTTTCGCAAGTACTTCTCCAGTCATACGGCGCGCGAACTCAGTAGCACCAACGAGGACCGCGTCAAGGAAGAGTTAAAAATCAGGGTCAACGAGTTATTACAGAACGGTAAGATTGAAGAAGCTGTGTTTACAAATTTCCAGGTTTTGGATTTTTGATTTTCGCAGTTTTTACTAGGTAGAAAGGATAGGGCATGACAGAAGCGCTTTCCCAGGACGAGATAGACGAGCTGCTGAATTCTATATCAAGTGGTGAGGAGCTCTCGCCAGATGTGGCCTTGGCTGAGAACAATGGGGGTAAGCCAAAGCGGCGCAAGCGCGTGAGACTGTACGATTTTAAGCGCCCAAGCAAGTTCTCTAAGGAACAGATGCGCACAGTCTCAATGATGCACGAGACCTTTGCCCGTTTGACTACCACTTCGCTGTCTGCACAATTGCGCTCAATTGTTAACGTGCATGTGGCGGCAGTGGACGAACTGACTTATGATGAATTTATTCGTTCGCTATCCAGCCCGACAACATTAGCTGTGGTGCAGATGGATCCTTTGAAAGGCTCGGCAATTTTAGAAATTGATCCGGCCGTAACTTTTGCTATTCTGGACCGGCTCTTGGGTGGTCCGGGAAAAACGTTGGACCGCACGAGAGAGCTCTCAGACATTGAAGTCTCAATTTCGGAAATGATCATGGTGCGCATTTTGGGGAACTTGCGCGAATCTTGGAGTCAGCTGATTGACTTGCGTCCGCGCCTGAGTCATATAGAGACGAACCCACAGTTTGTGCAAATAGTGGCCCCTGGTGAAATGGTGCTGTTGATTACTCTGGAGGCCGCAATTGATAAGACGGAGGGCATTATTAATTTTTGTATTCCGTATATGACTTTAGAGCCGATTATCAGCAAGTTGTCTTCACAATTTTGGTATGCTTCGCGCAATCGCCAGACTTCGCCGGAAAATCTGACTCAAGTAGAAGAACGCTTGAGTAAAGTCGAATTAAGCCTGGTTGCCCAGGTCGGGCGAACCACGTTAAACTTGCGTGAAATTATGAATTTGCAAGCCGGGGACGTAATTCAGCTAGATTCGCTGGCCAAAAATCCGATGATCCTGCATATCGGCGGCAAGGCAAAGTTTGACTGCCGCGTCGGTGTTTTGGAAAATAAGCGCATCGGTGTGCAGGTAATTGAAAAGACAGCTGATGTTTACGAAATTGATGTGGATGACTTGATTATTGGTGGAGGCAATTCAATCTAATGAGTGATAATCTGAGTGAAGACGAAATTAATGCTCTCTTAACACCGGAGAGTGATAAACTGACTCCGTTGTTGGAAGATTTCCTGCGTGTCAACCGCCGAATTATGCCGAGCTTTGTCACGGCTTTCGGTGGACTGGTCGGGAAGGAGTGTGCGGTCAGCGATCCCCAAGTGTTGTTGACCTCTCCCGCCGACGTGCTGGCCCGTTTGGCGGATGAGTTTGTCGATGTGCGGATCAGCTTTCCGGGGGCCTATGACGGTCTACACAGCTATTATCTGGACAAAGTTGAGGCGCTACAGATTGCCAACCCTATGATGGGTGTCGAGAGCGAAGAGCTGGACGCCACTGCAATGTCGGCTATTGGCGAGGCTTTTTCGCAGGCGGTCAATGCCCAGCTGAGCTTTATTGAGAAGGAGTTTGAAGAAAGCCTGTCTCAGGGAGCTCCAGATGTCCAGCTCATTCAGAAGGATTCGCTGGCCTTAACGCCGCCCGTGTTTACTTTGCTCTATGATATTAGCTTTGATGGGACCAAGGCTCTCTCCGTCATTGAAGTTATCAATCAGGACTTGGCTGAAAGTATTGGCAAATTCTTACATAGTAAGGAACTTGCGGGAAAGCCGGCGGCCACCCCAAGCAGTGAGTCTCCTAAAGTGGAAGGTGTTAGCTTCCCAAGCTTTCGAGCTACGGAAATCGGGCCACAAGAAGAGCAGAACCTCGGCCTTCTGATGGATGTACCTGTAACTTTGGAAGTTGAACTAGGGCGCACCAAGTGGCAGTTACGCGACGTGCTGACTATCGGTGAAGGCAGTATTATTGAACTGGAAAAACAGGCGGGAGAACCTGTCGATGTGTTGGTGAACAACAACTTGATAGCGCGTGGCGAGGTCGTGGTTGTGGATGAAAATTTTTCGGTTCGCATCACTGAAATCATTACATCTCTTGAACAGATGATGCAAAAGGGCATGTAGTCATTAAGCCTTTCGGTGATAAATAGCGCGGCAAGCCGGTAGCCTTGCCGCGCTATTTTTGTATAATTTGCCTTATTTTTCAGTGATTTCTGTGGGTATGATGGGCGCGGCAGTTGTAAAGAAAATACATTTAGAGACTTTCTACGTTTTAACTCTGAGATTGGTCTTATTTTTTCTCTGTTTGTACTGGCTGGGGCTCTATGGCCACGGTCTAAGGGGTTATATCGGCGCTCAGGAACCTGCTGCTGATTCTGTGGAGGCTGTAACGCAAGTCCAGGCCAGCCCGGCTGAAATACTGCGCGAAAGTGATATACAAGTTCAGCTTGGAACGCAGGAGCAGACGCAAGCGAACGGGCAAATCGCAGCACCTGAATCTGGCGCTTCAAGCGCAGATCGGAGTGCTGACGGCAGTGGGCTCGTTTCTGCTTCGCTGTATTTGCGCGTCTTTTTAATATTGGGCTTCCTGGTTGTATTAATTTATTTTACATTGAGATTTTTACGTCGTCTGTCCCTGCAAAAACCACAACTGTCTGGTTTGGGTAGTGGCATTCAGGTTTTGAGTAGTCAAGTTCTGCACGGTGATCGCATGTTGCATGTGGTCGAAGTGGGGGGCGAATGTTACCTGCTGGGCTCTGGTCCCAATGGAGTCCAGTTGCTCGATCACTATACTGAGCCAGAAGTTAAGGATCGGATCATTCTGGAGGCAACGCAGGATCCGCGCACCAGGTCGGGGACTTTGTTAAGTCAGGGTGGCGGCGTGGCCCTAGACTTTGTCAAGCTGTTGCGCGAGCGCCTGCGCCGTGGCTCAAACTTTGCTTCCCCTGCAGAGGAAGTTTCGCAGGAGAAGAGCCCTGAGTCGCCAGATGAAACAACCGAAGGGCTGGGGATCTCTTTTCCGCATACTCGCGATTATCGTGAGCGTTTACGTTCCGCAACTCGGCGCTTGAAGAAGGACGAATTGTGATGCCTCTGCCCGATTCTTATTTTTTTTCAGTGGGTGGCCGTTCACCGCTCCAGGCTCAGACCGAGCGTGAGGCCTGGCGGCGTTGGCAGTTGAAGTTGTTGCGCCTGGGCCTGGTAATGGCTTTGGCTTTTATAGGCTTTAGCTCGCTGGCTGGCCGTGCGGCTGCTCAGCTCAGCGATGCCCAGCGCGGCACGGCGACGGGAGAGGATCTAACGGCTCAAGCTCTCGGTGAGCTTGGCCGTCAGCCAGATAACGGTAGGGTTGGGCCTCTACTGCAGCTACCTGATGTGCCCTATATTGATCTAAATATCCGGGCGCCGCAAACGAATCGCGAAGTGGCCTTGTCGCTGCAGTTATTGTTACTTTTAACCATTATAACTCTGGCCCCGACTTTTGCTGTGTTGTTGACGTCTTTCTTGCGGATATCCATCGTACTGGATTTTATTCGCCGAACTATGGCTTTGCAGCAGGCCCCGCCAACTAATGTAATTATGGGGATAGCCTTGTTTATGACGGCGTTCGTAATGTGGCCGGTGTTGTCGCTGATTTACAACAACGCCTTTGTACCTTTCAGTGACGGCCAGATTGACCTGCAGGAATTATATTTGCGTACCCGGGCACCGCTCAAGCAGTTCATGTTCCAGCAGCTCGCTGGAGACACGCGTTCACTGGAGTTATTTCTTCAGACTTCACAGTTGCCGCAGCCAAAGACTCTGGCAGATATTCCGCTGCAAGTGTTAGTGCCTTCATATGTGCTGCATGAATTGACGGTGGCTTTCCGAATAGGTGTATTAATTTACATCCCGTTTATCATCATTGATATGGTCGTCTCGGCAATCCTGATGTCGATGGGTATGATCATGTTGCCGCCCGTCATGATTTCGACACCGTTTAAACTCTTGCTGTTCGTAATGGTTGACGGCTGGAACCTGATTGCCCGCCAGGTGATACTTTCGATACAACAGAATATGGGAGGGTTTAACTGATGAATGCGGACGCAAATGCCCTTATTACCCAAATCCTGCAGGGCGGAATTTTGCAGGTGTTGTTGATCGCTGGCCCGGTTTTGCTTGTAGCCGTGGTGGTCGGGTTGTTAATCTCAATTTTCCAAGCGACGACATCCATCCAGGACCAGACTTTGACATTTGTACCCAAGATTCTTGCGGTACTTGCGGTGTTGGCTTTGCTGGGTAGCTGGATGCTCAACACTTTGGCCAATTATACTGTTCGCCTGCTGGAAATGGTGCCGCAAGTCGTCAATGCCAGTTGATTCTTGATATCCGGGACTGATAGCGGATGTACTTTGAAACGCAGTTGCAGGTTTACTTCCTGATCTTTGCCCGCATTAGTGCGATGATGTCGCTTATGCCCTTCCTCTCGGCAACTGCTATTCCACCCATGGCTCGCGGAGGTCTGATTTTTTTTGTCGCCATGGCGGTAATGCCGTTGGTGCATAATTACCCGGTTGAGCCCAGCCTCACCGGAGGCGATTTTATTTTTTCCATGTTGGCCGAAATTATGCTAGGTCTACTGATTGGTCTGTTGGTTCAGGCTCTGTTTGCCATTTTCAGAACTGCAGGCGAGGTATTTTCGGTGCAGATGGCTTTTTCCGCCGCGCAGATTTTTGATCCCCTCATAAATTCCGAGCAGCCATTGTTATCGCAGTACATGGATATCATTGCCTTGCTGGTATTTTTGAGCGTCGGCCCACTGCAGACTTTTTTGTTGCGGGTGCTAGCGCAAGGGTTTACAGTCTTACCGACGGCTAAAACTTTGCTGCTCGCGCACCAGGATTTACTGGATGTTAGCATTTACATAGTGAGCTTTTTACTGGAGCAGGCTCTATTTCTTGCCTTGCCTATCGTAGGCACGATAATGATCGTTTCAATTACTTTGGGGTTGATGGCCAAGGCAGCTCCGCAGATGAATCTATTGGTTCTGGGTTTTCCAATCCAAACGACGATGGGTTTTGTCGTTTTGCTATTAGTCATGCCGTTGTTGCTCAATCAGATCGCCCAGCTTTTGGACTATGGTTTGCGCGATATTTTGTATGTGCTCTCCACGGGCTCATTCTCAAGGGAGGGAATTGGCACCACTGGAGGTGCGGGAGCCGGTCGTTGAGTGTAAATGCGGAAAAAAAATTTGCGGACTGCCTGGCGCGACATGTCGCCGTCGGCGCAGAGAGAGGGCATGTCGAAGCCTTGGCCGGCATGCATTTGCGCTGGTTTGCCGCCGAGGATGAGGGGCGAACCGAGGATCCGACTGACACTAAAATTCGCAAGGCGCAGGAAGAGGGGCGTTTTGCCAAATCCGCGGACCTGACGGGGGCGATTACCATGTTGTTGGGGGTCATTGCCCTGGGTTTTTTGAGTTCTCACAGCCTGACCCGCTTCCTGACTGTGCTGCGTTTTTATTTTTCGCACGAGCTGGGCTCCTTGCGTGAGCAGGTTATCTGGTATGGCGCGCTACGTTTTTTTATCAGTTTGACGCTGCCTCTAATGTTTGCCGTAGCTACTGGCGCCGTGCTGGCAAACCTGTTACAGACCGGCGGGCTGCGTTTTTCGGCCAAACCCATACAGCCAGATTTCAAAAAAATTGCCCCGAACTTCGGCAAGTGGTTCATGCGCTCGTTTGGCTGGCCCGAAGGCCTGTTCAACCTGGGGAAGATCTTGGGCAAGATCAGCGTGGTGATGTTGGGTATCTTTGTCCTGGTGTATCCGGAGTTTCCCAAGTTGTTACTTCTGTTGCATTCGCGCAGCGCTGAAGATGCGATCGGCTATATGGGGTTTCTCGTATTTAAGATTTTATTGGTGGCCAGCGTGATGTTTCTGGTTGTCGCTATTCTGGATTACATTTTTCAACGACGCCAATATCTCGATTCCCTAAAAATGACCAAACATGAACTTAAGGATGAACTGAAACAAACCGAAGGGGACCCCTTGTTGCGTTCGCAGATACGCCGTAGAATGCGTGAGTTATTGAAGGTGAATTTGGGCAAAAGTGTGCCGCAGGCCGATGTGGTCGTGACAAACCCGACTCACTTTGCCGTCGCCTTGCAGTGGGATCGCAACAGCATGGAGGCCCCGATGCTTAGTGCTAAAGGTGCCGACGAGGTCGCCTTTCGCATTCGCCGCATAGCGCGGGAAAATAATGTTCCGATTATGGAGAATAAGCCTTTGGCCCGGGGCCTCTACGACAATGTCGAGGTGGGAGAAATTATACCGGAGCGTTATTGGGAAGTGGTATCTCGCATTTTGGCGGAAGTTTACCGGATGAAAGGGAGGACCTTATGACGATTTTGCTAGACTTGACGCGCAGGTTGTTTGGGGATCGCGGTGCCGATATTGCCGTGGCCATTGGCGTCGTCTCCGTCATCCTGATTTTTATTGTGCCGATCCCCAGCCCTTTGCTGGACTTCCTGATGATCCTTAATTTGGCGATCAGCTTGTTTATGATCCTGATGGTGCTGTATGTGCGCGACCCGCTTGAGTTTTCAATCTTTCCCTCGATATTATTGGTCAGTACGGTGTTCGGACTGATGTTGAATGTGGCTTCGACGCGTTTGATTTTGACTCAAGGGCCCAGCTTTGGCGGACAGGTTGTCTGGGCTTTTGCCCGTTTTGTTGTCGGCAGTGAAGGTACAAATGGCCTGGTAACTGGTCTGATTATTTTCATTATCATAGTTATCGTACAGTTTTTGGTGATCACTAAAGGCTCTTCGCGTATTTCGGAGGTGGCGGCCCGGTTTGCCCTGGATGCCATGCCGGGTAAACAGATGGCCATTGATGCCGAGTTTGGCTCGGGGGCCATCACCGAAGAGGAGGCGCGCAAGCGACGCCGTGACCTGGAGCAGACTTCGGACTTTTATGGCCGTATGGACGGTGCTTCTAAATTTATTTCAGGGAGTGTAAAGGCCGGAATATTAATTACCTTGACCAATATTATCGGTGGCTTGATTATGGGGGGCATGCGAGGTGAGAGCTTGCTGCAATCTCTTAGCATCTACTCTCAGCTGACGATTGGTGACGGCCTGGTGTCGCAAATTCCCACTCTTGTCGTCTCAATTGCGACTGGTCTGGTCGTGACTCGGTCCGGCTCTGAAGCCAGTTTCGGTTCCGAGACGAAAAGTCAGTTCAGCATGCAACCGTATGTCTATTATATCGGTGGTGCCTTTCTCCTGCTCCTGGCTTTTGTTCCTGGTTTCCCCTGGTTGATGTTGTTGGCCCTGGCTGCGGCTTCAGTGTTTTTAGGTTATCACTTGGAAAAAAAACGTAAAGAAGATGAAGTTGCGGCCAAGAGCCAGGCCGAGGCGGAAGAGCAACCCAACGACCGCGATCTGGCACCGGTCGTGCCATTGGACGCCTTGTTGATTGAGATGGGATATGGCTTGATTCCTTTGGTGGATCAGGAGCGGGGGGCTGAGCTGCTCGATCGCATTACCAATATCCGCCGCGAAACGGCTTTGGAGCTGGGTATCGTCGTGCCGAAAATTCGCATTATCGACAATATTCGTTTGGAGTCGAGTTGCTACCTGATTAAGCTCCGCGGTGTCGAGATTGGACGCGGCTCTATCCAGATGGGCAGTTTGATGGCCATTAACCCCGGCGGCGCCGAAGAAGGCGTAATTGAAGGCATGCCGACGATTGATCCGGCATTTGGCCTGAATGCGGTCTGGATTTCGGCCGAGCAGCGCGAACAGGCCGAACGCTTTGGCTATACGGTGGTCGATCCCCCTTCAATCATGGCGACACACTTGAGCGAGCTGGTTCGTCGCAATGCGGCGCAAATTTTGGGGCGCCAGGATGTACAGGCAATGTTGGAATCGCTGAAAGAAAACTTTGCCGTTGTAGTTGAAGAAGCTCGAAAGGATTTTAGCGTCGGTGAAATTCAGAAGATCTTGCAGAATTTATTGCACGAGCAGGTTTCTGTACGCAATTTGGTCAATATACTCGAAACTGTTGGCGACTTCGCCGGCGTGACCAAAGATCTGGCCTACATCACAGAAAAAATTCGTCAGGCTCTGGGCCGCCAGATTTCGTTACAATATGGCGGTGATGACAAAACGTTGCAGGTGACTACGCTTGCCCCGGAATGGGAGAATCATATTATACAGGCGCGCTTAGACACCGCGACAGGGCCGGTGGCGGCCTTGGAACCTCAGTTGCAGGAACTGTGGACACAGGAATTTTCCCAGGTGCTTGTCGATGTCCAAAATAGAGGTTTCCTGCCAATCATTTTATGCAGTGAAGCTGCGCGCGTTCTGGTGCGCAGCTTGTGCGAGCGCGAAGGAGTAGACGTAGCCGTGCTTTCAACTTTGGAAGTCGTACGGGAAGTAAAGCTGGAGGTTATTGCCCGCGTGCCATTTGGCTCTGTCGCGGGTTCCGGGTTGGGTCAGGCGGCTGTGAGTTAAATAATTGTGGAAATTCTGCCTTGCCTAGCTAAAGGGCAAATGTTATATTTACAGCCTGTTTTGTATATAATACAATTTTTGTCGGCCCAAATCTATAGTTTGGTCTATTATTAAGATGCTTGCGTTGGTCAGATGGAAAGCAAGAGTCCTTCTCTCGACTTAATTTTGGCTTAATCGTGAATTAGTGGATAAATTTCAAAGGAGCATTCATGCGCTATTTCCGTGAACAGGGTAAGAGCGATCACGAAGTTATTGAAGCGCTGAATGCAAAGTTTGGCGACAATTATCAAATTATGTCGCGTAAAACGGTAAAACTGGGCGGAATATTTGGCGTCGGTCGGCGTACAGGTGTCGAATACTTTGGTTACATCTTGGAAAAATCTGCTTTTGTGACAGGAAATCGCCTCAATCGTAACAAGGATGTCAGTGCGCAAGTTTCTCAACATATGGGCGGAAATCTGAGTAAGTCGGAAAGCGTGATGGGTACAGAGCCAGGGGCCTGGAATAAAGGAAAAAAAGGGTCCTTGAAGGAAGCGCTCCCCGATATTTCAGAAGGGGAAGCTGAATATTATCCGGTTTCTGAACGGGCTCAGGCAGAGCGCGACCGGCGCAGTCGCGAAGAAATTTTGGCGCGATTCGCTAAAAATAAAGAGGTTCAGCGTCTGCTGCAAGAGAAGAAACTGGTGTTGAATGCGTCGGAACAAGAAAAGCTTCCCCGACAGGATGCTCCGCTTCTTCATTCGTCTCCTCATTCGCCTGGCGCCAAGCCGCAGGCGGTATCACCACAGAAAGAGGGAAATGAAAATGGCTTTGCGCCCGTTTATGATCCCGTCGGCTTTTCTGCCCCTGCGGAAGAGCCGGAGTACGCCAGCGTCAATTACGATGTCTTGTCCGCATCTTCGGCTGCGAGAAGCCCTGACATGTTGCAAGTGCAGGCTGGTTTTGTGCCGGGAGAGGCTGGGGACAATATGTTGTATGATAGCAAAAATGTAAACACCGGAGCTCCCCAAAGCAATGGGCGCTCAGACTCCTGGGGTCCGCAGCCCGGTCCGGCCCAGTACGGAATGCGAACCGGTTCGGCAAGTCCGGGACAATCCCAGGGAGCGAGTCCACTTTGGCCTCCGAACTACTACCGGGGACAAGGGGCGGGCAGTAGAGATCAAGGGCAAGGACACCGAGAGCGATTTACCCATTCACCTCCAGCTTCACCTTCAGGTCCGCAATCCTGGAGGGGTGATTCCGCCCACAACTCATCTCATTCTGGTCCGGGTTTTGGGGAGAGAGTAGGGTATGGAGAGCGCCCTGGAAATTATGCTAGCGGGCGGAGGCAGGCAGGCGTAAATCATTCAATTGATTCCAATAACCATTATCATATGGAGCAAATTGAAGCCACTTTTCTGCGGCGTTTAGAGAATTTAGAACGGAAGCTCGACAGGCGCGGTAGCTTGGTTGAACCGAACAGTTTGGTGCAGCTGCGTGAAAATATGTATCATAATGAGTTTCCACCTTTTTTTGTCGATCGGCTGGTGAGTCAAATGAAGCGAGAGCTCCCGCTTGAAGAGTTGGAAAAGCTAGAAGTATTGTGGGAGTATGTTTTATTGCATATTGCCGAGAATATGCGCTTTATTGATGTCGAGAATCAAGGGCATGCCAGGATTATGGTCTTGGTCGGCCCCACGGGTGTGGGCAAGACGACGACAATCGCAAAGCTGGCGGCGAGACAATGTGTCGAAGCAATGGGCGGCAGCAAAAAAGTGCATTTGGTCACTTTGGACAATTATCGCATTGGCGCGCAGGATCAGATTCGCACGTATGGCGAAATACTTGGTGCCCGCGTGGATTGTGTGGAAACGACTGAAGGACTGGCAACTTGTATTGCCCAGGACCAAGAGTCTGATATAATCTTAATTGATACTATGGGGCGCAGCCCCAGCGATCATATGAAGCTGGCGGAAATGCGCCGTTTCCTGGAGTACAGCGGCAATTGCGAGATTCACTTGGCTATGAGTTCTACTTCTGGGGTCAGTGCCATGAAGGAAATTATCACGCAATTCAAGCCTTTTGGTTTCCGCTCCGTGATATTGACAAAACTGGACGAGCTGGGGCGTATTGGAGGCACTTTGGCAAGCTTTTTGCAAGAGGATATCCCTGTGTCGTATGTGACAACGGGTCAGAAGGTGCCTCAGGACATCAGGCAGGCATCGGCTTTGCTGTTGTTCCAGCAACTCTCGGACGTGCAGGTCAACTGGCAAAGCTTCGCACAAAAATTGGAAGAAAGCATACTTTGAGCTATGCAAGAAAACGCTAATTTCTGGTAGAGTATGGCAGAATATTTTATAGGGTTGGGTGGCTTTACGATAATGGTTATACCTGGCGAGGTTGTAGGCGATTAATTAGAATGGCGCAAGATCAGGCAGAAACGCTACGTGAATTAGTAAGGCGTGAGAGCGAGCATGGCAAAACCCGTGTGATTACTGTTACGAGTGGCAAAGGTGGTGTAGGTAAGACCAATATTTCTACTAATCTTGCAATTGCTTATGCTGAAAGAGGTAAGAAAGTAGTCGTATTTGATGCCGACCTAGGTTTGGCCAATGTCAATGTTATACTGAATGTTGTCCCCAAGTATAACCTCTATCATGTGATTCGGCGCCAGAAGACCATGGAAGAGATCTTGCTCAAGACTCAGTATGGAATCTACTTGGTTGCTGGAGCCTCTGGCTTCTCGCAGATTGCGAATTTGAGTGCGGATGAACGGGAACCTTTCCTGAAGGGTCTGGTTAGTTTGAGCTTTGCCGATATTATCATTATTGATACCGCGGCAGGTATTAATAGCAGCGTTGTCGATTTTATCGACATAGCTGATGATATTCTGGTGATTACGACTCCCGAACCCACGGCCATTACCGATGCCTATGGGATGATTAAGATTATTGCAACTGAAGTGCAAAAAGAGCGGGCTCAAGTACAGCTTATTGTCAATCAGGTCAACTCTGTCTCCGAGGGGCGGGGTGTGGCCCAGCGCCTGGCAAATATTTCGACTCAATTCTTAAATATGAAAGTTGACTACTTGGGTTTTGTGTTCAATGATCCATTGATACAGCAAGCCGTTCGTCGCCAGCGGCCTTTTTACGTAATGGACCCCAAGGCGAAAGTTACAGCTTGTGTGCGAAATATTGTCAGCCGTCTGGAGCGCGAAGAAGCCCGCGACAATAAAGGGCTGAGCCACCTGATTCGCAAGTGGCTTAACGTGGAAGAGTAGGGGCAACATGTTTTTCCCTGAGGACACAAAAATTGTCAGTTTGTCCGTTCAGGAATGTTTGGAGCTCTTAGAGCAGTATCCGGAGATTATACTTTTGGACGTTCGGCGTTCCGATGAATATACAGAGTCCTCAATTCCTGGCAGTATGCATCTGGAGCTGGCAGAGATTCTCGACGGTAAATGGGTGTCGTTACTTCCATACCAGGAAACGGGACTGATCTTGCAATGCAAGAGCGGTGGGCGTTCCATGAAAGCGGCTCAGTTCCTGGCTGGCCAAGGGTTTAAAAAACTGTGGAATATGGCCGGTGGAATCACGGCTTACCAAGAACTGAAAAGTCAAGGACTGAAAATTTAGGCGCAAAATTCCTGTAAATGTTTTGTGAAATATTTGAAAATACTTGTCAAAGTTGGTTTTGGGCAATATACTAGAGCTGTTGTAGGCGCTTCTATTGGCAAGTTTGCCCGTGCCTGCGAACCAATATTATTATTTTCTATTTCATATCGTTCCTCATTTAAAATTTGTAGCCCACATTCTTTTTATAAGGAGGATACAGATATGTCATCTGACCTAATTTTTAAACGGCTCTTTGCCGTCAGCCTTGTGCTTTTGGCCCTGTTTGTTTGGGGTTGTGAGGATGATTCATCCGATTCGGACTCTGGGCCCAAAACATTAATTGACCTGGACTCAAAGAGAATTGACGATACCGGGGAAATTCAATTTTATATTGATTCCTTTATTAAAGACGAGTACATCGTCTTGGAAGATAGCGAGCTGGGCACGGAGGATCTGGCCGATTTTTGGGCTGATGTGGTCGTGCGCTGGGGTCTGCGCCAAAAAATGGCAGACAGTGAGGCGACAGATGAAGCCGCCGAAAATTCAGAAGCTGAAGCAAGCGCCTCTGAAGATTCTGCTGAGACTGCGGATGAAATTGCCGAAACTTTCTGGCTGCAGCGGAGTGAAAATTACAATGATGGCGGCGATGCCACTGAATATCAGATCACGGCGGTAGAGGGTGAAAAACAATTTTTTGTCCTCGATCCTCAGGATTGGAAAGATTATTTGCCTGTTGAATGGTCCGATATTTCCGCCGGTGAATTAGAGGTGGTGGTTGAGGCTTTCTTGGCTACCCAAACTGCCGAAGGGCAATTCCAGGCCACGGCCAGCATTGAGCTGCCGGAAAAATTCTCGATGCGGATACAGCCTTGGGCAACTTTAAGTCCTGCCACTGTAGCCGATCCGAAGATATACTGGGAGATTGGCACGACGGGATTCGCAAATGGCGAGGATGAGCGCGATGCCGCACTCACGCTTGATGCGGCGCCGACCGCTGTGTCGGTGGGTTCGGATGTGACGGTCGTAGTTTCTGCGGAAGGCGGTGTAGAATCGATGAGCAGCTTTACCTACGAGTGGCAGTTGCTCGACGAGGATGGAGCAGTGCAGGAGGAAAAGCAGGAAACTACCAGAGGTTCTGCGGAATTCACTTTTACAGCTGAAAATCCGGGTATAAAGACGGTAAAAGTTGAGGTCAGCGATGACCGCGATGGTAGGGCGACGGCCGAGCGAAAATTTGATTTCAAGGTGGCGCCAGCTGGCTTGCGGGTTGTCAACCCGTCGGGATCGCAGATTTTGCAGCTGGCTAGTGGTGAAAAGCCAAGTATGACATTTGAGGCCGTGGTTGATGGAGAAGCTGATGGGCTAAGTTACACTTGGCATCTGTATGCGCAAGAAGACCAAGACGACCAAGACGACAATGGCGACTGGTCTGAATCGTCCCATATAATAGGTCAGGGAGCGGGCCTGGAGTATGAGTTTAGCGAAAGGGCGGGCCGCTACTTGGTTAAGGTTGAGGCGCAGGATGAGCATGGCCAGGCGGCGCAGCCGGCATCCGCTGGGGCAGATGGCGTGGAAGTGCAGCTGAATGCGCAGCCGCAGCTGAGCTTTGCGCAGCCGACGGCTGGGAACTCTGGCACGGCCAGGGCGGGCGAAACTGTCAACTTTGCAGTGACTGTGAGCGACGAGGAATCAAGTGAGGGTTTTAGATACCAGTGGGAGTCCCGGGCACCTGGGGCTGGCGACTGGACGCGAGGCGTGGAGACAGAGGCTTTTACGCTGGCAACGAAGGGTTTTGCAGCAAGTGAGGATCCGTATCAAGTGCGGGTGACGGTTAAGGATGAGGACGGCGGCAGTGCCGAGGCGGTTTACCAGTTGACCTTGGAGCCTAACGATGCGCCGGAGATTAACTTTCTGGATGGCACGGTTGCAGATGGTAAATGGTTGCAGCTTGAAGACGTGAATGATCCTACGGAGCCGCAGGCCTTTAAAGTTTTGGCTCAGGACGAAGATGGCGGAAAGCTGACCTACCGCTGGGAGGTCAATGGTGTGAAGCAGGAAGGCGAAACAGGCCCGGAAGCCAACCTGACCTTGTACTCGCCGCTGAAAGAGGGGCAAACGCAGATTGAGGGCAACCCCCACAAGGTTCTGGTAAAAGTAACGGTGACGGATGACATGGGGGAGAGCTCGAAGAAATTTCGAACGCTGTACGTGAATGTGAAGCCGACGCTAGAGTTTGCGGATGCTACGGTTGCAGAGGATGAATGGTTTCAGCTTGCGGATATAAATACTGCCACGGAGCCACAGACCTTCATTGTTCAAGGCCATGACGAAGATGGCGGAAAGCTGACCTACCGCTGGGAGGTCAATGGTGTGGAGCAGGAAGGCGAAACAGGCCCGGAAGCAAGCTTGGCCTTGTACTCGCCGCTGAAAGAGGGGCAAACGCAGATTGAGGGCGACCCCCACAAGGTTCTGGTAACAGTAACGGTGACGGATGACATGGGGGCGCAAGATACGAAACATCGGCATGTATTTGTGAATGTGGCGCCACAGATTTCTTTTAAGGTGCCTTTACAGGGTGGAAGTCCAATCAGTAGAACTAATGATGATTCCGGTTTCACCAATAAATATGGAGTGGTTTCGTTTGAAGTAAATGTGCGCGACGAAGAACCAAATAAAGATTTTCAATACCAGTGGGATTATCGGGAGAAATCCCAGTGGGATAATCGGGAGAATAGATTGGTGTACGGCAGATGGGAAATAAAGTCATCGGAGCAGACTTTTAATCTGAGCATTCCGATTGGTGAAAGTGAATACCAGATGCGGGTGCGGGTCTCGGATGAGCACGGAGGCTTCGCTGAGAGGATCTACAACTTGATGGCTGCTGTTGACTATGATTTGGATGACTGATATTTACTCTTGGACTTGGCTTTAAGCTTGAGCGCATGCCAGCTGGAATGAATTCCTGCCGGTGATATGACGAGCCGCGCAAGCGAGTAACCTTTAAGGTTGCTCGCTTTTTTGGTTTTTGGGGGACCACGAAAGGGGGACCACGAATTGCACGAAAGGTGGCGAAAAGTCACGAAATTTAGGCAGGGAAGCCGCGGGTGGCACGATGGGGAGCCGCGGGTGACAGGGAAACTTTAAAGGGAACCACGAAAGGGCACGAAGACAGCGAAAGGGCACGAAATCTAGGCTGGGGGGCTGTGGGTGACAGAAAAAAAGGGGCCGGATGGACGACGTGAGGCGCGGGGGGCGTCCAGGGAGTAGGCGCGGTGTTTTAGGGTTTTTCGTGTCGTTCGTACTTTTTAGTGTATTTCGTGGTTACTTGGCCCGGAACCACGAAAGGCACGAAAGGTGGCGAAAGAGTAACCACGAAAGTGCACGAAGACGGCGAAAGGGCACGAAATTTAGACGGGGGAGCCGCGGGTGGCACGACGGGGAACTTTGAAAGGGAACCACGAAAGTACACGAAAGGTGGCGAAAGGGCACGAAAGTTAGACAGGGGGAGCCGCGGGAGGCACGACGGGGAGCTGCGGGTGACAGGGAAAAAGTAAAAAAAGGGGACGGCAGCCAGGAAGGGCGTCCAGGCGGATGGGCTCTTTAGAATTTTAGAATTTTTCGTGTTGTTTCGTACTTTTTTAGTGTATTTCGTGGTTACTCGGCCATTATCTAGATTAACTTTACCCCGAAAAATTTAGCGCAATGCGCAAATAAAAGAAAACAAATGATCGAAAGCAAGATGCAAGCGACAAGTGCTAGCCAAAACGAAAAACGTGGATACAGGTGCGGGAAAATTAGAAACATTGGCAATGTGGGGACTACATACCAGAAAGTATAAAACATATGCTTAGATAATTTCTCAGTCGGCTGGGCTTCTATGTGCATCCAGACCAGGGATAGAATTGTCACTATAGGCAATGCGGCAACGAATGCGCCGAGCCGGTCGCTGCGTTTGGCCAGCTCGGAAACCAGCACCACGACAGCCGCGGTGCACAGATATTTTATGACCAAATAATACATTGTCTTACGGGAGCCTCGCCGGTATTCCTGCCAGCGCAGAGCAAGTTGCACGGTAAGCAAACAGGGATAAATTCATTGACGCCTAGGCAGCGGAAAAATAAACCTCTGGAATTTGCCCAGTGGATTCAAATTAGATTCAAAGCAAATTCCAAGGGAATTGGAGACGTCGCCACGCAGGCAAAGCAATGTAAATATTATAAATATTTTAGTTTCGCCTGCAAGGTTTCCAACAGCTTCCCGCCAAAATCCTTGCAAGAATTGGCCTTTTATTTGCGGCAATGCCGGCGGCCGAGTGGTAGAATCCTGCCCCGCCATATTCCGTAGTTTGAGGCAGTACGCCCCCAGAAAAAGTAACGGAGGAATTTATACCCGAAACTAAAAAGCTCCAATTATTGCTTGCCATCGACGCCGCTCAAGTTTTCCTTGACAAGCCTTGAGACATGATTTATAATCAGCACTATTATAGCACTTTGGAATTCTAGCTTGAAAACGGAGGCAGCATGGCCAGAACATCTTATAAATACTTAGTATTAGCGCTTATTTTAACGCTTGCCCTTGCCTGTAAAAGCGAAGCGGAAACCACGCAGCTAAGTTTCACCACCTGGCAACTCATTGACGGTGACTTAGTCGAGTGGTGGGGTGGGCTTATCCAGGAATATGAGGAGAACCACGAAGCTGTGGACATCAGCGTCACAGATTTAGCCCGAGACAGCTACTCCGAGACTCTGCTCTCACAATTTGCCGCGGGTTCTCCGCCCGACATTGTTCAGCTGGCTTCATTTGAGTTTCCGATATTTATGGAGCAAGGTTTTCTGGAAAATCTGGATTCATATATCAGCGAGGCGAATCTACCCATCGACAAGTGGGCCGGGCAAAGCGTGCTGCGCAAAGATGGCAACAACTACGGCCTAATGCTGCTTTACTTTGGCTTTAACTTGTATTACAACCAGCAATTGCTGCAAGCAGCAGGTATTTCCGCCCCTCCCCAAGGATGGGACGAATACTACGCCGCAGCTAAAGCCCTGACCGTGGACAAAGATGCCGACGGCATCACGGACCAATACGGCGTGGGGTTCCAGACGGCTCCCGGCCCAGGCCAGTATCTGACCGGGCTGCTCAACTTTGTATTGGCCTCTGGAGCCCGCTGGACAGATGAAAATGGCAAGCCCAGCATCAATACGCCGGCGATGATCAATGCCTTTGGTCAATGGAAGGCATTGCTACAGGAAAAATTGACCCCGCGTGGCAGCAAAATCAATGACATTCGCCAGCTCTTCAACGAAGGGAAAATTGCCATGTTGATTGAAGGCCCTTGGATGTGGGGCGTTTCACGCAATGCGGCTCCGGATGTCTTGCCTGAAATCAAATTAGCTCTTTCGCCTTTTAGTCCTCCTGTGGGTGGCAGCAGCAACGGGCTGGCGATGCCGGCCAGTATTTCGCAGGAGAAAAAAGACCTCGTATGGGATTTTATCAACCTGGCTGTATCCGAGCCGTGGCAGGAAAAATACATTGCGAGTGGCCAGACTTCGCCCCGGCCCGGAGTCAGTATCCCCGCAGAAGCAAAACAGAATGTCCCAGATCTAGACTTAATATTCGCAGCGATGAACCAGGCGACCCAAGCAAAAGTAGACCGGCTGCCTCTAGGGTTAGAGCTCGTATACAACGACTTTGGCCGCATAGTGCAAGATGAAATGGAACGCATGGTGCAAGAGGACCGGGACCCGGCAGAGGTGGCCGCCGAACTGCAAGACAAAGTCCTGGCCTTGCAGTCCGGACGCTAGCGAGCGGCAAGCAGGAAACTTCGGGGAATCTTTGGAGGAATCTTCAATGCTAAGCCATCGCGCCCAGGCCCACCTATTTCTATTGCCCGTAGTATTGTTTTCCGTACTGGTACTAATCTATCCACTCCTGTCTGCAATTTTTTTAAGCTTTCAGGAAGTGCGCATTCCACAAGGGGGCGTGCCCTTCGCCATACAGACGCTGGCAAATTACCAAAAGATGTTTAGCAGCAAGGAGTTTTATACTTCCTTAGGCAACACGGGCATCATCGTCGTGATGGCATCGTTGTTGAGTCTGAGCTTAGGTGTAGGCAGCGCCGTCTTGGTCAACTCTTTCAAACTCCTGCGCATTCTGGCCATCTTGCCTTGGGCCATTCCTTCTGTGACAGCTGCCGTAGTCTGGGGTTGGCTCTTTGACGGCTCTTTTGGTTTGATAAACTGGCTGCTGGTGCGCATGGGAATTCTGAGTCAACCGGTCGTCTGGAACCAAGATACTCTCGGAGCAATGGCCATGGTCATTTTAGTCTTGGTATGGAAGGGCTACCCATTCATCACCATCATGAGCTTGGCAGGCTTACAATCCATTCCCGAAGATATCTATGAAGCGGCAGATATTGAAGGAGTTTCTCCTTGGCGCCAATTCTGGAGCATCACCCTGCCGCTCCTCAGGCCGGTAGTCACAGTCAGCGGCTTATTGTCCGCACTGTGGATTTTCCGCGATTATCCCATCGTCTATTTGCTTACTGGCGGGGGCCCATTCGGCCACACGCGAACCCTCGCGCTAGCGACCTATCAACAGGCATTTGAGTCATTCAACATGAGCTATGGTGCCAGCATGGGCGTATTCACCCTATTGATCTGCCTGGCGCTCTCTTACTTTGTCATTGGCCTGCGCAAAAAAGAAGGACAACTGTAGTGCGGTCTCAAAAGAGCTTATCCAAGAAACGGCAGTGGCTGATTGCCTTTCTACTGGTTTTGCTGGTGAACTTTCCCATTTATTGGGTACTGAATACCTCTCTGCAGCAGCCGTATGCCCTACGTCAGTTTCCGCCGCAGTTTTTTCCCTCAGAATTCAATTGGGTAAACTTCGTCCAGATATTCATCCAGACGGGCATAGCCAAGTGGCTGGGCAATTCTTTGTTTATCGCGGCAATTGTAATTATCTTGACGCTCTTAGTCGGCATTCCCGGAGCCTATAGTCTTTCGCGCTATCAATATCGTGAGACCAGGGCGCTGGGCCTGCTGATGCTCGTGAGCCAAATGCTGCCGGCCACCCTGCTTTCCATCCCTTTGTTCATTATGTTTCGCGACTTGGGACTGACGTTCTCGACCGGCGGCAAGGTTGTGGCTGTCGTATTATCACACTGCGCCATTGTCTTGCCTTTCGTCGTCTGGATGCTCAAGGGCTACTTCGACACCATTCCACGCGAAATAGAAGAGTCCGTGTGGATGGACGGCGGCTCGCGCCTGTATTCACTTATCCATATCATTACGCCCCTGGCCGTCCCCGGCCTCGCCGCTACGGGATTGTACAGCTTTGTTCTCTCCTGGAACGACTATATTTTCTCCAAGATTTTTCTGGCCTCCACGCGCAATGCCTGGACAATCTCCCTAGGCATTTCCAGTTTCAAAGGCGAATTTATTACTCCCTGGAACCAAGTCATGGCGGTATCCCTGCTTTCTGCCGCACCTATTCTGCTCGTGATGGTCACAATGCAAAAATATTTTATTTCAGGACTGACTGCTGGATCAGGAAAATAAATTTATTATGAAAATTTTAATTACCGGTATATCGGGACGGGTCGGAACGGCTCTACTTCACTCCCTAGTGGCTCAAAACCACCAGGTCTGCGGCTATGACATTTTGCCGCCCAAGGAGCAACTTGGCGGGGTCCAGTATTTCATCGGCGAGACATTACCGGCGGCAGCGCTCTCTGGCGTAGACACAGTGGCCCATCTCGGAGCTTTTATGTCTTGGAACCCAAGAGATCACGCGGAGCTCTTGCGCCAGAATGTACAAATGACCTTTGAGCTGCTGGAGCTTTGCGCCCAGGCCGGAATTTCACGTTTTGTCTTTGCCAGCACTGGAGAAGTTTATCCTGAAGGGGCCCCCCAGTACCTACCGATAGATGAACAGCACCCCTGTGAGCCGACCTCAGTCTATGGCGAAACCAAAAAAATGGGCGAAGAATTGTTGCGTTTCTTTCGGCAGCGGCGCGGTTTGAACACCGTCATTCTGCGCCTTCCCCACACCCAGGCGGCAGAAGAGCTGCTAAATCCCAATAGCTTCTTCTCTGGACCGCGCTTCTTTTTACAAGCGAAAATCAGGCAGATGCAACAATTGGGCAATACCGCAATGGTTGAAGAACTCTTGCCATATGAGCGCGGAAAGTTACAGCACATTTTACAATGCTGCCCAGATGGCCGCCCCTACCAGATGCATATCAGCGATGTGCGCGACACCGTCGCCGGACTGGAGGCCGCCCTCTTCCACCCCGACGCAATTGGCGAAACTTTCAACATCGGCTTTGACGAACCCGTAAATTTTGGCCAGGCTTTAGAACAAATGGCGGAAATCACAGGTCTGGAAGTCGTCCGCATCAAAATGCCGTACGCGCTTCATTATAAAACTTCCAATCAAAAGGCAAAGAAAATCCTGAGCTACAAAGCTCAATATTCGTTTGCCAGAATGCTGGAAGAGGCCGCACAATTCTGGCACACCCAGTGGAAATAGAATTGGATTAGAATTGGAAGGAAATCCATGAAAAGAGCGACCAGATTGATCAGGGATTCCTATGACCTCATCGTAGTGGGGGGCGGCCTGGCCGGAGTGTGCGCCAGTATCACGGCCGCCCGCGGCGGCAACCGTGTGGCCTTAGTTCAGGACCGTCCTGTACTCGGCGGCAATGCATCCAGCGAGGTGCGCCTCTGGGCCCTGGGTGCAAGCTCCCATATGGGAAACAACAATCGCTGGTCGCGCGAAGGCGGGGTTATCGACGAACTGCTGTGTGAAAACCGCTACCGCAACCCCGAAGGCAACCCGGTATTGCTGGATCAAGTATTGCTGGACAAAGTGCGCAGCGAAAAAAACATTTCCTTGTTTTTAAACACTCTCATGCATGACTGCGAACTGGACGGTCCCAAAATCCGCTCAATACAAGCTCTTAACCCCATCAATGAGACACGCTATGAACTGATGGCCCCTTTGTTCTGCGATGCGAGCGGCGACGGAATACTCGCCTACCTTTCTGGTGCCGAGTACTTGTTCGGGCGCAGTGACGACGACAAAGACCTTTTGCAATATCCCGAAAGCTTTGGGGAACTGCTAGGGCATTCCATATTCTTTTACACCAAAAAACTGCAGCAACCCGTGCGCTACATCGCCCCTGAAAATTCACTCAAAGACATTGGCAAGCTGAAACGCCTGCACCATGTCGACGTTGAATCCACAGGCTGCAATTATTGGTGGATTGAATGGGGTGGGCAATATGATACGATCCACGAATCTGAAATGATTAAGTTTGAATTATGGCGCATAATTTATGGCGTGTGGGACTACATCAAAAACTCAGGTAATTACCCCGAAGCGGAGAACCTGACGCTAGAGTGGGTGGGACTGATTCCCGGCAAACGCGAAAGCCGCCGTATTATCGGCGACTACCTACTGTGCCAAGAAGATTTAGTCCGCCAACGGCGACATTTCGATGCCGTGTCATTTGGCGGGTGGTCACTTGACCATCACCCAGCTGCAGGCGCCTACAGTGAAGAATATGCCCCGTGCTATCAGTGGCACACCAAAGGTGTCTATCAGATACCGTATCGCACCATGTATAGCAAAAACGTCCCGAACCTCTTCACGGCTGGACGTTTGATCTCAACTACGCGCGCGGCCTTTGGCAGCACGCGCGTAATGCTCACCTGTGCCAGCAACGCCCAAGCCGTGGGCGCGGCCTCCGTGCTATGCAAACGCAATGGGCTCTTGCCGCGAGATATTGCGCAAACCGAGAGGATTGGTGAGCTGCAGCAATATCTGCTGCGCGGCGGTCAGTTCATTCCCGATGTGCCATCGCATGACCCTGCCGTGGATAAGGCCCTGCAAGCCGATCTCAGCGTCAGCAGCACGTATATTTTCGAGGGATTTCAGGGCAGTGAAGACTGGCTGCCTCTAAATTACTCCGCAGCTCTCCTCGTCCCTCTTGAGCCGGGGCGACTGCCCGAGTTTTCTTTTACCGTAGTGGCTTCCCAGACTTCCGCGCTGACCGTGGAGCTACGCACGGCGAGTAAAGCCGGCAATTACACCCCCGAAATCACGCTCGAAAGTTTCCATTTTGCACTGAAAGAAGGGCAGCAAGAATTGTACTGCCAACCGATGGCAACACTCGGCGAAGCTCAATATGTACTCTTCTCTTTGCAAGAAAATCCGCACGTTTCCGTACAGCTCAGCGAGGGCCTGCTGCCCGGAATTCTGACCCTACACAACTGTTACAATAAAAAAGTAGCCAGATCTGCCAGCCAGAATCCTCCGCCGGACATCGGCGTGGATGCCTTTGAGTTCTGGACACCGGCACGCCGCCCAGCCCAAGAAGCCAAGAACCTTGCACTGCGTTTTTCTCCGTGTGCGGCAGTTTACAAAAAAGAATACCTGCAAAATGGCTACCGACGCCCATTTATTCGCAGCAACCTTTGGGTCGCGGCAATCACCGACCTCAAGCCCAGCCTAACCCTCCACTGGGACAATGCCAAAAAATTGACCGCATTGTTATTATTTTTCGATGTCGATTACGATTTTGCCCTCGAATCAGTGCAGATGCGGCATCACGATAGAATTGCCCCATTGTGCGTGCGCAAATACAAGGTTTTTGCCCTGCTCAATGGGCAAAAGAATTTAGTGCATGAATGCCACAACAACTATCAGGGGCGAAATCAAGTCCCGTGCGCAGTTACAACCGACACTTTGATCATTGAGTTTGAACCGCCTCCCCACATGCCCGTGGCCATCTTTGGGCTGGAATGCTTCTAGCCAGCTACTAATTATGATATGATCCTATTTTCGATGTCCAAATTTGATGCTCAAATCTAATGCCTAAATCTGATTGCCTAAGCGGCTGGGGCATTATACTTTAAACCCGTCGTCAGACTTGCAATACTTTTTTATGGGAAAGAAAATAGATACCGGCTTGCCCGCACAGCCCAATAACAGTCTAATCTCAGGCATAGAATGTCTATATGCGGTAATCAGCGCGGATCAGCCTATCGGTAGCGTAGAGCTGGCTAGAAAATTGAACAAAGGGCGTACGACGGTTAATCGCCTGCTGGGAACACTAAAATTCATGGGGTTCTTGACTCAAGACCATCGTCGCAAATATATACCAGGCCCAGGCATCCACGTCTTAGCTGCCCAAAGCTTGCATGCCTCCAGGTTGCTGAGCGCCACCGTGAGGACTATTAGAACACTGCCGGCGGCCATAGCCAACGATCTCGTTTTAGCCCTCGGCGTGCTGTATAAAGATAAGGTCCTGTACTTACTGCATAAAGAACCGGGCCAACAACCTATCGACGCTATCCACCCCACAAATTTATACAACTGCCAAGACTCAATCATTGGTAGCCTGCTGCAGCACTACCAGAGTCAGCAAGCAGATGAAAAATCACAAAATCTGGGCTATTTGTATCTTGAAAAACAAAATGAATACCGTGAGCACAAGATCTGTTTTCCCATCGGTCACACCCCTAGCGCCAAAGAAGAGGTGTTGACGGCCCCGGAAAGTCTTGCCCGTTTGCGCCTTATACAAAAGCCCATTGCGGGGCTAGCTTTTGCGGATCGCAGCTGCACATATTCCGAGCAGGCCATGCTGAAGCTGTTTGCACCTTATGCCGCCTCAATCTGCAGACTTTTAAGCGCCAATGTCGCCCGCCGCTACCAATGAAAACTATCATCATGTCGCACTTTTCATTTTTAGCGAAAATTTACAAAAAGGATTTAAAATTTCTTTAGTTCAAGTATCTCGGCCACAGGCCAAAGTTTTTCCAATTCGTAAAATTCGCGGGCATCATAGTTCATAAGGTGAATCACAATTGAACCTAAATCAATCGGAAACCAGGAAGTATATTCAAGTTGTCGCGACAGAGCACAGACATTCCATCTCAGTTCACTATTTTCAAAAATCAGTTCTTTGCGCAATCGGCCGAGGATGCCGTGCATATGGGTCACGCTATTACAGGTGCTGATTATACAGTAACTAGCCCACGATACACTAGGCTCTAAACGCACGGCAATGGTGTCTTCGCCCTTAAGCTCTTGCAGTAGTCCCGCAAGCTGCAGCACGCTATTCCGTAATTCGGTCTTCATCAAAGTCCTTTCCCAATACAACCCGCACTTCAGCCTCAGACTGTTCACCACCTGGCAATGGTTGTAAAATCACATTTTCAGCGCCAACCAACTGGGCTACTCGGCGTACATCATCCAGATTTTTGCTGTGCAGATTGACAACCACTGTTTTGTCGTAGTCCGAACGATCTGCGTTGTCAACATTGATTACATCAAAACCTTCCCGACTGTACAAGGCCCCTGTACGGGAGGCCAGGCCATTTACATTGGTGCCATTTAAAATCTCGACACGCACGGGATACAGCTCTGCAACAATCTCTTCATTATTGCGCAGTTGGGTGGAAATACGCACAACCTGCGAGCGAATTACTTGACCGTCATAAATTGGGAAGTTAATGCGTTTCCCTTGAACCATACGCTCTTCACCCAGAAAATCCTGAAATATGACTTCTGCTGATTTGGTATCAACTTTACTTAGGTAAAATAACAACTTGCGGAAAGAACGTTTGTTCAGATCGGTTTGAAAATAGTTGTAAAGCAGATTGATATATTTTTCGCGCTCACCGCTGTATTTCTGTAAAGTAGACGCTATACCCAACAATAATTCGCGGGTATAGCGCAGATTTTTCTGCCGCAGGATGCTGCGACTCTCCATCTCTGTATCAATTTGAGTTCGGGTTAAATTAGCGCCCCGACGGGCTACATACTGAGAGGGTAGATATCCTGTGTAAAGAGGTTCTGGATCCGTTCCTTCAAAGGATTCCCCTAGAATCTCCTGTTGTTGCAGAAACTCGGTATAGTCCGAGGTTCCCGCTACTGCATAGAGAAAATCACGCGATTGATCGCCATCTAAATGCTGCTCACCGGCATTGTATATATAACGTTTTTGTGTTATTGGATTTATACGATCAATAGGCGCAAAAAAATATAGGTCAATCCCCTCAAGCAAATCCACCAGTTTGACTAATTGCGTCACATTCAACTCTAATGTAAACAAAAAATTAATATTCAGTAGCTCTTCAATGCTGTGGCGATAACTCTCTTTGTCACCCTGCTGGTAGAACACACTGTAGCGGTCCGAACGCTTTAGATTTGGCAACAGGTCCCCCGCCTCGTAAGGGATGTCAATCAAAGCCAGACGATCGGTTTGGGCATTAAACAAAACCACCTCTGTCATGACTGGCCCGTTTTCATCGCTGACAATCAGCAAGAAGGGCAGATTCTCCTTCTTCAGCACACTGTTTGTCACAATATCTGTACGGATCAAAGTGAATATTATTGTAATCAGGGCAATCAGCAACGAGAAGAAGACCCCGGCATAGATGCGCGAGAAGATTTTTTTACTTTCGTTTGGATTATATATTAAGTTGTTTGACATATAAATCAGACAGCTTGCCAGTTGCACTGCTCAGCGGTTGAGATCAAAGCGCTGTTCACGGGAAATCGCCAACTCCTGCTCCAGCTCTTTAATCATGGCCCGCGTGGGAGGCAGGATGGGCTTGTCATTGTCCTGCAAGAACTTGGAAGTGCGACGGCAAACTTCGTAGACCATGGAGTTCAATTCCGCATCCATGCATTTCTGTCTCTCTTCGGGCTGGAGAAAATGGCGTTTGGGCTCCAGAAAGTCGGCAACATAAAGGAGTTTTGCCAAAGTACAGAGGCCGGCGTCGCCCAAGGTGTGGCACTTCATCGCCTGAAATACCTCGGCATCTTCTACGCCGAAGCACTGGCGTAAAATCACAATGCTGGCCCGGGAATGACAGAATAATTTAAACTCATGCTCCCACGGTTCCAGCTCCATACCGGCCTGTTCCAGCAATAGCGCCGAGATCTCGCCGGGTAACTCACGCGCGATGTCATGGCCAAAGCCCGCCAGAGCCATTTGATCATCCGAGATGCCGAGGCTCTTACGTTTGTTAAGCTCTATCATCGTTTGGAATACTCGCTCCAAGTGCCGATAACGATCCTCACTCAGGTAATGTTTACAGAAATCGCGGACAGCTTTAGCTTGCTTGCTTTGCTCGTTGTTCATATTGTTCTCGTTGCGGGCTATTTTTGTTTGTGCTATTTAAAAGGTAGCGAAAGCAGGGCCTTCTGCCCAGCCTTTTCCAGTCTTTCCCCATCTAGGGCAGGAATGCCATTCGGCCGCCAGACCGGCTCTTCACAAGTCGCCTCAAAGTAGATCCCTGCTCTCAGCTTATTGATACAGGCCATGCTGCCGGATATAAGTCCATTGCCGCGGCCCCAGCAGGTAATCCCAAGGCTTGTGACGACCTGCGGCCAGCCATTGCCGCAAGTCGCGCGAAGACCATGGCTCATTCAATTCCAGCAGGGTGTATTCAGAGCGCACGAGCAGTTCACGCGGCGGCTCACAGAGCGGCTTTTGACTTGGGCGGCAGAAGACAAGAAAATGGCAGGCCCCCAACAGAAACTCCCAATCTCGCCACAACGGTAAGGAACAAAAACTATCCCAGCCTAGGACCAGCGCGAAGTGACGCCGCCCAGCATCGACCGCACGGCAAATATTTTCCCCTTGCAAATAACGCAGGGTATCCGAAGTATAAGAAGGAGCATTTCGTTGGAGCTCGCAGAGCTCTAAACGCAACGAAGCCCCTGGCAGGGATTCTTGTAAATCGAGCAGAACGGCCTGCATCATTGCCAGCTTTTGCTGGACCGTCGGCCACGTATCATCTGGCTGTTTTAACGGCGAAACACGGTTGGGCAGCAAGACGATCAAGTTTTGTGGGAACAGGCGCTGCAGCTCGCCCACGATAGTCATATGCCCTCTATGAAAGGGATTAAAGCTGCCGCCGAAATAGAGAGCCTGGAATTTCTCAGAGTGCACAACCGACTGTTCTTTGCCGTGTGGCCCAATCAATTTTCATCCAATTTTCATCCCAATTTAGCCATTTTTTTCAAACGCGGCAGGAATTCCTGCAAGTGCGGCACATATTTGGGGTCGAGGCAAGATACCGCTACAATTTCAATCTTCGGATAAGTATGGCGCAACCGCTGTAAATTCCCAGCGGCTTCAGGTATGTCGATCTTGTTGGCCAGAATAGCCCAAGGTTTTTGCGACAACTGGCTATGAAACTGCTCATCGTAAGAGGCCAGCTCCCCGCGCAGCTGCTCAACCACGACTTCACAACCGGTTTCCGCGGTATCTACGACAAAAAGAAGGGCTGCGGCGCGGGATATATGGCCGAGAAAGTGCAATCCGAGGCCGCAACCCTCGGCGGCACCTTGAATAATACCGGGAATATCGGCAATCACGATGTCCTGGCCAGAAACTTGAAGAACCCCCAGGTTGGGGACGGTGGTGCTAAATGGGTAAGCGCCGACATGGGCGCGGGCGTTAGTCAGCAAGTTTTGTAGCGAAGACTTGCCCGCATTGGGCAAGCCGACCAGGCCAATATCGGCAATCAGGCGCAGTTCCAGGCGAAAGTAGCCTTCTTCGCCCTCTTCTCCCGCTTGAGCAAAACGCGGCAATTGACGTCGAGGTCCCTTAAAATGGTGGTTACCCTTGCCGCCCCGGCCTCCATGCAACAATACATGGCCCTCGCCGGGCTGGATATTCACGGTATCCAGTATCAATTCGCCCGTCTCGGCATTGTAAATCAGCGTCCCCGGCGCTACCAAAACCTTGACATCGTTGCCACTGTGACCAGAGCGACAGCCCCCTGTGCCCCTTTTGCCTTGATCGGCATTAATTTGTTTTATTCCAACTAAATGAGACAATGTGTTCAAATTGTGCGAGACCTCAATCAACACATTGCCACCGGCCCCGCCGTCACCGCCGTCGGGCCCTCCATTGGGCCGGCAGCGCTCACGCAGAAACGATACCGCACCATCTCCTCCTTGGCCGGCACAAAGCCGCAGATGCACTGAGTCGACAAACGATCGCGAACGTCGCATTTTTTTCTGCCTTTCATGGACAGGAAAAATATGAATAGAAAACAAGGCCTGCAGAAATCCAGGCCTCGCCATCATGAATCATGAACACGAATCACGAATTCTGCGCTGGACAACTAGGCCGTGACTTGAGTGTCTACCGAAACGCGTTTTTTGCCCAAGGTGAAATGAAAACGGATGTGACCCTGCTCCAGAGCGAACAAAGAGTGGTCGCGACCAACGCCCACATTCTTGCCGGGATGGAACTTAGTGCCGCGCTGACGCACGATAATCTCACCGGCCTTGACTAATTGACCGCCGAAGCGCTTTACACCCAGACGCTTCGATTTAGAATCGCGCCCATTCTTTGAGCTACCGCCCCCTTTTTTATGTGCCATGACTTCCTTCCTTTTACTGCCTCCCGACAGCTATTTATTCATAAAATCAATTTGCCGCCAACTCTCTGAGCTCTAAAGCCGGAAAGTCTGCGGCCAGCCGGCGCAAACCAGTGGCTAGAACTGACGAAATCCCCTGTACGACTCCCAAACATTCAGCAGGCCAGTCTATCAGTCGCCAAACAAACTCACCTTCTTGCGGCAAGCTTAATTGCCAGCAAGCAGCCGGTAGCCTCAGCTCCTGTATGGCCGAAGCACAGCTGCGCAACAAACAACTTGCGGCAATACAAAGCTCAACTTGGCCGGCCGCAGCGTGGCCCGACACTCTGACATACACCAGTACAGCGCGGCGCCATTGCAATACAGCCTGCAAACTCAAGACCTCGGTACTTGCTCAGCGCAATTTTGCGGCGGGGCTTAAAGGCTACCCTGAATATCTTCAACTTTCAGTAGGCTATACTGTTGACGGTGGCCACGAGTCAAGCGGTACTTTTTGCGACGTTTGTACTTGAATACGCGGAGCTTCTTACCCTTGACGGCCTCACCGAGAGTTAATTTCACACTGGCACCGGCCACGTAAGGTTTACCGACAACACTTTTATCGCCATCGGATAACAGCATGACTTTATCGCAGTCCAAGCTAGTGCCGGCCCCTTCATTAAAACGGTCGACCTTCAGGGTTTCACCCTTGACCGCTTTATATTGCTTACCTTTAATTTCGACTAATGCGTACATGAGCTACTCCATAAATTGAACATTTTATTGGTTATGTCGTCGCGGAAAGCCGCACACACGAACCGCAATTTCCACCACCATCAAAAACCAGAGCTCCCTCCATTTGGCATGGAGGCAAATCTTAGCGGCGCAATATTATAATTAGATCATAATTGACAGTCAATCTATGACCTTGCAGTATTGGGGGGCCTGTCAAAAAAAATAACGATTTCACTAGGATACCCAAGATATGAAGTTCTCGCTATACCTGATTAGCCAACTATTGGCGCTTCCTCTTCTCGGCTGCCAGAGCCAGGCTGCTGGCGGCAATGCGGCACCCTCCCGTCTTATCGTACACGCCAATTCCGAGTCGCGTTTGCTGCAATTCCCAGTTGTGGACTTCAAGACAGGCAAGCACGCCACGGCCCAAGCTCCGCGTAATGTGCCAGGACCTGATAGCCAGGCGCGCGAGAACAGCAAGGAGAACAACAAGACAGAGTTTCTGTTCTTCCGTGCCTCAAAACGCTGGGATGAGCTGCGCAACTGGCAGGCTCACGATTGTCAAAGTCCCGGAACGGGCACAACAACGAACACAACAATGTCTGTGCCAAATACGGCGCAGTTTGGCGCCGATGCCCTGCAGGACCTGCAACAGATGCCACAAAATATCGCTATGCGGGCCTACAGGTCACAACGGAGCGGAAGGAAGCCCAGCCCAAGCATCCAGTTCGTCGTCTATGACGAAGCGTATCAGGTACAACCCCGCGAATACCTGGCGAACTTGCGGGCCAGCTGGCAAAATTCGGTGCAAATACGCGAGGTGCGAGCACCGGAGGTACATAGCTTTGGGCACAACGACAACTATGGCTATTTGCTGTATTTTATGTCTAAAAAATATTTATATACCGAATTCATCCTTTTTATCCAGCACCGCGCCGTGCATTTTGTATTTCAAAGCCCGCACAGTGAACTCAAATCTGCCGCGGCAGCCAAAGACTTCTACCTCCAGGTGCACGATGAGCTAGAGCGCGGTCTGTACTTCCGCAAACGGCCTAAAATAAAGATCAAAGCACCCTGAAACCATTCCTTAGCCAGCCCTTTGTTGCGTGATCGGGCCAACAACCGGGCCGCGATTTAGAACTGACGCAGATTTTGGTACTTCTTATCGCAGATTTTCCCCTGATGATTTCAGACCCATCCTTGACTTTACGCTTAGGGTGGGATGTTCTACAGCTAACAAAAATCCTTTAAAAAGAATCCTTGCCCCAGTATTTCCGTTCGCGAAACTCGGCCTGCTTGCCGGCGTTAAACGACTTATACGGGCGGTGGTAGCCCATAACACGTGTCCAGATCTCACAACGGCAACGACGTTCCTGCCATTCTAAGGGTAACTTATCTGCCGTCTCAATACTCTTACTCATATTTAACTCCTTCGTTGCGAGTATTCAATTAGTAGTTCCGCATCACATTTGGGACAAAATTCGTGCTTTCCACCAATATATCCATGCTTCGGACAAATTGAGAAAGTGGGTGAAATTGTCAGGTATGGGATGCGATAGTTTTCCAAAATTCGACGAACCAGTTTTTGACACTGATGCCAGGAATTAATTGGCTCGGCCATATATAAGTGTAAAACGGTGCCACCCGTATATTTGCGTTGTAAAGATTCCTGATGATCCAGCGTCCCTAGCGGGCTGCCCCCATATCCCACCGGTAATTGGGAGGAATTGGTATAATATGGCGCTTCTGGAACACCAGCCTGAAGGATACCGGGATACAACTCCTGATCCTTGCGGGCAAAGCGGTAAGTTGTTCCTTCGGCTGGCGTGGCCTCCAGATTGTAAAGCCCGCCAGTTTCTTCCTGGAAGTCTTGCATCCGATTCCGTATGTATTCCAGAAATTGCTCGGCAAAATTCTTACCCCAAGCGCTCGTAATGTCCTCTTTGTCATTGGTGAAATTACGCAGCATCTCGTTGATACCATTGACCCCGATAGTGGCAAAGTGTCTATCTAAATTGTGCAAGTAGCGTCGTGTATAAGGAAATAGACCGCGCTTGAGGTAGTGGTTAATGACCTTGCGCTTGATTTCAAGGCTGTCTTTAGCTTGCGCCAGCAGATAATCCAGATGCTTGAACAGCAAAGCTTCTTGTCGGTTACTGAAAAGATGCCCCAGGCGTGCGCAGTTAATTGTCACCACGCCAATTGAACCTGTCTGCTCTGACGAACCAAAAAGCCCGCCGCCTCGTTTGCGCAACTCGCGTAAATCCAGTTGTAAACGACAACACATTGACCGCACATCAGAGGGGGAGAGATCAGAGTTCAGGAAATTCTGAAAGTATGGTAGGCCATACTTGGCTGTCACTTCAAACAATAACTGCGCATTTTCCCCGTCCCAGTCAAAATCTTCCGTTATGTTATAGGTCGGGATTGGAAAAGTGAAAATACGCCCTTTGGCATCCCCTCGATTCATGACTTCAATGAAAGCCTTGTTGATCATGTTCATTTCTGTTTGCAGGTCACCGTAACAAAAATCCTGCTCTTCGCCGCCCAGCACAACCCGCTGGGCCTTCAAGTCGGGCGAACAACTCCAGTCAAAGGTGAAGTTGGTAAACGGTGCCTGCGATCCCCAGCGCGACATCACATTCAGATTGTAAATAAGTTCTTGCATATTTTGCTTGACTTCTTTGTAACTGAGCTGATCGACTCGCACGTAGGGAGCTAGATAGCTGTCCACTGAAGATAAGGCTTGAGCGCCGGCCCATTCATTTTGCAGTGTACCCAGAAAATTGGCTATTTGACCAATGGCCGAGCGCAGGTGGCGTGCCGGAGCAGCTTCCACTGAACCGGCAACCCCATTGAAGCCTTCGTGCAACAATTGACGCAACGACCACCCGGCACAATAACCACAAAACATGCCCAGATCGTGAATATGAATATCGGCGTTGCGGTGTAACTCGCTTATTGACTGCGGGTAAACCTCTTCCAGCCAGTAATTGGCTGTCAGTTTCCCCGACAGACCCTGCATTAATCCACCCAGTGAATAACTCTGATTGGCATTTTCCCGTACCCGCCAATCTTGTTGCCATAGATATTCTTCAAAGGTCTCACGGCTATCAACCCAACCACGCGTCGATTTCGGATTTAACACTTCAACTTGCTTCATAGGTATGGCTCCACTCCCGATTGCATACACTATATATAGGTTATATATCCTATAAAATTACAAATATATACTATAGATAGTATTTCAAGTTGACTAGCCCCCCCTTTCACAGTTCCTGGCCAAGTAACCATGAAAAAAGCGAGTAACCCCCAAGGGCTAATCGGGGGGCTACTCGCTTTCGCCGCTTGTCATATCCAGGCTTTACCCCAGAGCTAAGCATTTTTTAAAAATTTTAAGGAATCATCCAAAGAGCGACCTTCAAACCTATTATGTCGCATCAATATTTTTGTCACTAAAAACCCCTATCGAAGCAGCATTGTCAACGAAACTTTTCAAATGCTCAGAATTGCCCGTACCTAAAATTGCCCCATCGGCTCCAACATGATTAAAAACATAATCGATACTCTGTTCAAGCAGAAGAATTCATCCAGCCAGTATATATATCGCCACCTGGGATGGGCTGGTATCCGTCGACAAAACATGCTGTCGAAGCGTTGGCCGATGCCCTGCGCAGAGAGATGATCTATTGCTTCCCAGGAATTGAAGTCGTCCTCATAGAACCGGACTTCATTCCCACCGAGTTGTATAACGCGAGTGAACCCACATGGCACACAGCGCTTCAAGGTCACCTCCAGATTTTTAGAGGTGCGCAGTTGGCGACGGGAAATCCATTCATATAGTTTTCACATCGCTTTTTTATTATACTACTTTTATAAGAATGCGATCGGCGTTCCTAATTACACATCTGACACGGTTCTTTCATGGAGGTGCAAAATGATAACAATAAGAGAGATGGACATTGTAGGCAGAGGTCTGCTGGGGAAAAGAGATAAAAACAACCCATTTTTTGAAATGTCTTTTTCAAATATTAGAAATAACATATGGAGAAGACGAAAGAGCAAACCCATAAGTGTGAAGCATTCAGTTAACATAAATCTTGAGAGAAAGAAGCATTTTCTTGCTCATAACCTAAAAGCAATTTCCAACGTTCTTTCAAGAGAAGAATTCAAGGGCCTGAACGGCATTATCGGCAGACATGGCGGTCAGGATGTGATGTTTGTTAACGACAACCATCATTTCTGTTTTTCCATCCAGACCAGGGAAGGTCATTTGTCGATGGTGCCGTTTGTCAACAGGTTAACTATCGACGAGATCAATGATTATATTAAAAAATGTATTTTATATTGTAAGACACATGAAGAACAGTGGCTATACATAAAAGATCATGAAAAGCTACAGGAAAAGGGAGAAAAGTATTTCCCTACTTTAGCCATAACAGACTGGCATAGTATTGGAGTCGACAGTGGATTCTTGCCACTTATGGAAGCGTCTGTGGGGCCACCACTGACCTTTGTGTATACAAGAAAAGAATTATTTGTTGTATATGATCACTTGTTTTTTAGCGGAGCTATCATAGGTTCTTTTTTGAATGCTATCAGGGACGAGATATCTAAATAAGGATGTTCATAATTAATTCGATTTCAGTCAGGTATAATTTCTCTGACTCGACATCATTTAACTTGGTATTATATCGGAGCAAAAAAGCCTTATCTCCCAAAAATAAATTTTTATGCATTCTTACCTAGTTTCTATCAAATCTAATAATTTTATCGTGCGTATCCCTGCCACTGAATGATCAGAAATAATAACGGAGACTTCAGTATTTTTAATAAACTTTGTAATATTATTTAGAAAATATTCTTTCTCTTGTTCTCCGAAACCGTTCAATATCTCATCTAAACAAATAATTATAGGTCTTTTGTGTTCCTCTATTATTTTCTTGACTAAATTAAAGAGAATCTGGATTTGAGTATCTTTCGTTTCCATAGATGAAAACTTAGCCGGTACATATTTTTCCCACCCTGAGTCGATGTAAACAATCTTAACATCTTGATATTTGTGCTGTGTAAAAACATCTGAATAATTGACACGCATAATATTGGATACGCATTTCATGTATGTCGTTTTACCACTACCTGAGTCTGCGCTAAGATGGTATATATGCCCTTTTTTAAGTGACAAATTTTTGAAATCAATTATGCTACTAAAAGCCGGAATCATAAATTCATTTTTATGAGCTAATGCTCTGACACACTGATGCTTTTGAGAAGATATTTCAAGCCTATCGACCGAGATAGCATGAGATTTAAATCCGGTTACAGCAAAAAATGTATTTACTAAATAACCTTTAATTAGCAACAAGATAGTTATTATTAAAACTATGTTTTCCGATTTTTCTTGCTGACTAATGCCCCAAAAAAGTGAAGTTAATATTATAATATCGCATAATAGCAAACAGTGTATACCAACAATAGATTTTGATATCAGCATACTTGATCTAGATTTATAGAAATGCATTACGGGCTCATAAATACAAGTATACTTATTTTCATTTATAATTTTTTTAAAAAAATTATCTTTGATGTAGCTACTCATTTTATTCAAATTGTGCGCATTTTGCGTAGCCTCTAATAGTTTATCGAAACCTGTAATGGAATTCTTTCTTGTGGTTATAAGCCAATCAATAGTCCCACAGTATAAAATAAACAATAGGAGACAGAACCCGAAAGAAATGATTAGCCCTACGTAAGTATATGTCCAAAACAAGCCGACTAATAGAATCAGCAATAAACTACAAACCCAAAATATGTCTTGGGCATACCAGCTAATTCTTTCATATATCGTAGTTAAATCTCTCGAACAGAGTTGGATGTAATTAATATCGATGTTTTCTTTAATATTTTTAATGGCTAAGATCCACTTATAAGTATATACCTTCCTAACTTTTGACTCAATCATTAACCCACCAAGCATGCCTAATAACACTCCTGAGATAGCGAAAGACAATAACATAGCCGGGGTATTCATAATTTCTAAATCTAATAGATTTGCGGAGTAAGAAACCATTATTGCCGGTAAAAACATTATAACAATGCCTTTCCATACGAGCTTTGCTAGTGACCAAATATCGAAATATTTTTTCCTTGAGTAATCCATTTGAGGCCTACAAAATCAATTTTTAGTGATTGATATTTTAATATATTTATTGTTATTTAAAAATTCTAATAGATTTTCTTTTACCATCATATCTAAACTAAAAAATTGATTATCAATATAGAGCTTTTGATTATTTAAATAAGCCAATACACATCCCCTGAATATCTGCAATCTTAAAAGTTGACCTTTGGATATATTTTTTCCATCTAGGTCAATAATTTTTTCTAATGCCGCATCTATACTTTCTCCAAATTCAGGAATTAGTCTAGCTGCTGATAATAAATCTATCAGAAAGCTTTTCTCTACATGCTCTAAGTCAGGCACTAGTGCTTTTAATTGACCACGCCATATTGGCCAATCGACATCGAGAACCAAACTTTCGTTATTATTTGCCCCAACTTTATCTATATAAGCTTGACGTAAAACAATATTTATCTCTTGAATAGATTTATTAGCTGCTTTATTGTATGTATATGAGCTTGGAATGGACAATATAACTTGTAATATTGGTATGGAAAACCATATAAATGATGTATACACTCCTGAATTTGGATGAATGTAGTCGAGAAACATCAAGATAGCGAAAGGAATAATTCTCCCAAAAGCAATGATATATCCATCGATTCCTCTTATGATAGTGTCAAAGTTTCTCCATTTAACTTCTCTTTTTGCTATTTCAGAATGTTCCTTTAACTCAGTATCTACCATACCTAACTGTAATTTGTATGGAGCATAACGAAGCCAAGATTTAAAATTTTCAATCCGAGTAGAAGTCAAGTCCATCACTCGTTGATAGTTTTGATTTGATTTTTTTGATAATAATAGCGTGATAGGTATGAATATGAATACTAATATAATAATAAATAAACCAAGCAATCCTTCTGATAAAAAGAAGTAAATAGATATAAACAGTATAAGCAGAGGGGAAGTATAAAACTGTATAGCTCGACTCAAATTGTCTAAAATTATATTAAGATCAAAAGAAGATACTTTTAGCTTTTTATCAATAGAAACTGAGTTTTGACTATTTAAAATCATACCCATATATTTAAAGCATATAAGCTTTGATATTTTTATCTCTGTAAACAAACTGGCCATACTAGAAAGATACTTAAATAACACACATAAAATAGCAAATATTATGGCTGAATCGTTATTACGATAATAAATATTACCTTGGATGATTTGAGATATCACATATATAAAAATTAGAGGGGAAAAAAATGAAATCAAATTTAAAAGTACTAATAATATCGTTTCTAACTTTGCGACATAAAATAATTCACGTAACAACGATTCCCTAAATTTCACATTTCCCTTTGTTTGAGGAAACTTTTTAAATTCTATTTTATTAGCTTGCGTATTCATTTTAACATTGGGCCACCAGAATGCCACTGTCCAAATTGTCCATATGGAGAACTCCTTCATCCTCCGGCACAAAGAGCCCGTAATAGCCGCACATTCTTGTTTATTCCGGTTATTCACTGCCAGCTGCTCCCCGCAGCGCCCTTTGTCCCGTTTCTTTATTTAAATCTGCCAGTCTGCCGGCTAGCAAACTGAAGCCACTAGCTCATAGCCTCGGTATCATAACCGCTTGCCGCCCACGCAGCAAGGCAAACCGAGGCAACACAGACTTTGAAGATTCCACGTCGGCGATGACAAAAATTCTATTTCTTCCTGATTGACTCAAGCTGCTAAGCATTACAACAACACGCTGAGCCGGATTATCGCAGTCTGCATGAATGGATATTTTAAGCCGGTTATAAATAGAAAATAATGAAAAATAACAATTTTTATTTAAAAAAATATTGATTAAAATATAGATTTTTAGTAAATTATACTTATCAGTGGTTAATACCACAAGCAAATTTCAAATGACAATTCAAAATGGTATTTCATCGAAAATCGAAACTCAAAATGCATTGCAAACAATGTGGAATAAATATCGTTGGTATTTTGCCTGCCCGGTTTTTGCGTCGGATTTTTGCCCTTTGGGATATCTACTTCGGGGATATCTATTTTGAATTTAAGGGGGCAAGCTTATGTCGACCAAAAACATTTGGGGGAAAACAAGAAAGTTCAGCATATATATGCTGACTCTCCTGCTACTTGCAGGCTGTGATGACACTGCAAAACACAAAGGAATCCCCAAGAGTGTTTTTCACATTAAACAAAAAGATATCGAAAGCCAGGCTTTTACTAATGCATCAGAGCAGTCGATAGTCTACATTGTCGACAAATTTGAGAAAGACGGCGAGCTTGTCTACGATAGCCATCAACCTGAAGATAAGCGCATCGTCAACCAAAAGATCTGGGATGGGTGCAAAATTGAGTGGGGCCTGCGCAAAAAAGGCACGTCAAAAATATACACGTGTGACAAAGAGCAAGTTACAGAAGAGAATAAAGCCGAATTTACTCTGTCGAAGACAATGCCGTCAGGCTTCCCGGTAGAAGAACTGAACCTCCAAAAGATATCAGGCATAGAAATCAGCGCCCAATTGATTTTGCCTGATGGTACCTCAATTGTAAACGACAAAACTGATGAGAATTTGCTACCCGATGAAATTGCTCAAAAACTAATTGGGGAAACTTTAAAGGCAGAAAGTAAAAAAGGTGATGATGTAGATAAAGGCCAAAAAAGCAAGACCCAAACTGAGACTTCTAGCAGTAAAGGGTCAGGGGTAGAAGCCACAGATAAAGGTGATGATAAAGGCCAAAAAGGACGGATGGGAACCACAGGAGAATCAAGCGCTACCTCCACTACTACTGTGACTGAGGAAGGAGAGTCTGAAGTATTAGAGGAAGCCGAAACAGAAGGAACAGTAGCTAAGGAGATAACAACTACTATTACTACTACTGAAGTTGAATCTACTGAAACTGCTACTGTTCCTTCTGTTTCATCAAAGCTTGCTCAATATGAAAATACGTTGAAATCTAAATTCAAAGAAACTTTTAGCAAATATTATGAAAAGGAAAACCAAGTCCTGTCCCTGGGCACAAAAGCGGAAGAACAGGGTGATGATGTCTTGTATGCCCTGTCTTTCGACAGCATTGATTCTTCACAAGTCAATAAATTTAAGCACTTGTTTTTGAAAACCATACTGTGGAAAAGCAAAGCCAATGGCATGTTTCAGAAAATCAAGAGTACGCAATCCAATTTTTACATCTCCCTGGGAAAGCAAGATCCTGAAAAACTTGTCCTGCGCGTGAAGGACATAGATAAAATAGACGGGTTAAAAAGCTTTTTCACGGATAAAACTTACCGCGTGGAAAAAATAGACAACAAAGTCACTTTTACATCGACCAAAGGAGGGAAAAAATTGTCGGCATTCATTGCCCCGCAATCGCGCCCGGTAACGGTAAATGATCTGCAGGGCAAGAGATTCTGTAACAATGATTTAATCAAAGGAACTGAAGAAGATGCAAATGATAAAATTCATCGCTTTCTCAAATTTCCACCGAATATGAACCGTAAAGAAGGAAAGGATGCGCAATGGCAGTATGAGCGGACTCATAATAATAAAAATTATAAAGTGCATCAGGATATGGAATGGAAATTTAATCCAGAGAATGGCCTGTTAGAAATCATTACCATGAAAGCTTTTATATTCATTAAGATTAATAATCAAAATGATAAGAGGCATCGCATTAAAGAAGATGAAAACTTGAACTGGATGAAAAATTATGAACAGTTTGAACTGAGTGGGTATCTCAAATGGAGCGAAACGGAAAAAGGCAAATTAGTTTTAGAGGCCGAGGGCCCATTGCCAAAAACTTGTCAAGATCCAATGAGCTTCTGGTTCTATAAAGACTTTGGTACACATGAATTCAAAGATAAAGTTATCTTGGAGGAATCAAAATCAAAATAGAGAAGAGTGGCCAAAACTCTCTGATAGTTCTTGCTTGATCTTTGGGGCTGTGCCTGTGGCACGCCTCAAAGTCCCTGGCCCGCTAACCACGAAAAACACCAAAAAAGTACGAAACCACACGAAAAATTCTAAAAAACCGCCCCTCCCGCCTCGACGCCCCCCACAGCTCCCGTTCTCCATCCAGCCCCTATTTTAACTTTTCCCTGTCACCCGCAGCTCCCCGTCGTCGTCCCCGCGGCCCCCCTACCTAACTTTCGTGACCTTTCGCTGTCTTCGTGCACTTTCGTGGTTCCTCTTTCGCAACCTTTCATTTTTTATCTTCTCCACACCTAAGCTGAGTTCGCGGGCGGTATCACAATCTGATAGTCCGCACAAAGTGCGAGGAGCTCCTCATCATGTGTAATCAGAATCATCACTGCGCCGGTGCTCGCCAGCTGCTTCAGTCGTGCCACCACCTGCAGCAGCCCTTCATAATCTAACCCGGAAGTAGGCTCATCGAAGATAAACACCTCTCGCTGCTCCAGCAGCGCAAGAGTCACCACAACCCGCTGCTGCTGACCGCCAGAGAGCGCCATAGGGTGCAGCTCCAGGAGTTCGTTCAGCCCCATATCGTGAATCGCTCTGTCCAGAGACAGAGTGGTCGCGGCATGCCGTCCCATCCGCAGTTCCTGCGCCACGCTGGCGCCAAAAAGTTGACGATTCACATCCTGCATTACCAGAAATGCGCGTCGCAAACGTTCTCGCAATGGAAACGGTTTTCCATCGAGCAGTATCTTATCGCGAGTGCTTTCCAGCCCTGCCAATCTGCTGGCCAACGTACTTTTCCCCACCCCATTTTCACCACACAGCGCCGTAATGTGCCCGCGCGCGAAATGTAGAGTTCTTTCTCCTGGATGGCAATAGCTAATCCCCTCAGTTTCGGCGCGCGGCTCAGGCAACAGGGTCGTTCCGGGCCTCGATAGCACCCGCAGCCCCTGTTGATGACGTAGAGCGTCATCGCGCAACCAGAACTGGCTGGCGGGTAAATCCTCAACGATTTTTCCGCGATAGAGGCGAATGACGCGGTCAGCCACATCACGCAAAAACCAGAGTCGATGCTCGGCAATCATGATAGTCATACCGCCAGCCCGCAGGATTTGCAATATCCGGATCAACGCATCCATACTTTTTGCATCAAGATTCGAAGTTGGTTCATCCAGCAGCAAAAAAGAAGGCCGGTCCATCAGCCCCGCTCCTATCGCTATCCGCTGCAGCTCCCCGACGGAGAGGGCAAACATATTGCGCGTCAGTAAGTGAGTGATCCCCAGATGCTCGGCTACACCGGCAGCCCTCGCCAGAATCTCGTCAGGGTCTTGTCCCGCATGCTCACTGCCGAATGCCAGTTCTCCCAGCGGATCGGCGCAGAAAAATTGGCGACGTGGATTTTGATAGACCGTGGCAACTTTGCGACCCAGTTGCCAGAGTTTTTCCTGCATCGGTACGCTGCCGTCAATGTTGATACGACCGGTAATCTCAGCGGGAATAACATGCGGCACGATCCCGTTAATCAGATTCAGCAGGCTAGATTTGCCACAGCCGCATTGCCCGATTAACAGCACGCACTCCCCCCGATCGATCGAGAGGCTGACCTTATCTAGCGCCGGACTAGCGGAAGTCGGAAACGTAATGCTGACCTGATTGAGAACAATGCCGTCTACCATACACTTCCGCAGTAAAAAAACAGCACCACCAGCCCGCCGTACAAAAGACACAGCAACAGGTCCGCTCCGCCGAATCTCAGCGGCACAATCGAAGACGGCGTAACGGGATTGCCCAAGCCACGGCTCAGCGCAGAAGCAGACATCGCTTCGCCGGATCGTATGGCCGCACCGATAAGCGGGATCAAAATGTACTCCAGCGTACGCCAGGGATGCAGCAGAACGCCGCCGCGGCCCGGCAACCCGCGCATGCGCATAGCGCCACGAATCGCCTGCTGCTCTTCCCATATGACCGGGAAAAAACGCAGCATAACGGCGAGCGGAATAATCACCATCTGCGGCACCCGCAGGCGATTCATTCCGGCAATCAACAGACTGGGCGACGTAGCGCAGATAAAGTAATACCCCATAAAACCCGCGATCAGATAAGGACGGGTAAACATCAGCGCCGTCAGCAGCATCGTCACGCTGGCGGGCATACCGTCCAGCGTGGCAATTACCGGAAGCATCACCAATGCGCCAATACAGAACGCCAGTATCGCAGCGGCACGCCAGCGACGCTGCTGCAACAGCAATCCACAAACCACCGCAACGCATGCCATCTGGAAAACGCCGCCCTTGCCGGTCATAACCAACGTATTGATAAGCAGCAGCCCAAGCATATTGGTGCGTACATCGACGACGCCGGCCCGCTGCGCCAGCAAAGTCTTATCAGCCATGTTTCTGGACAAGCCCGGCCTTCACAAAATGCTTATTGAGCATCCTCAAACCGATTACCCCGCCCAGCAAGCCGGAGACAAAAATCCCCACCAGCGTCCAACACACCATTGACACGGAAAATAGTTCAATAAGACGGTGGGCATACTCCGCCCCCAGTTGTCGCGCAGTCTGAGCCTCAATTTCCTCGCGCATAAACAGCAGCGGCAGTAACCCGCCGACAGTCCAGAGATTGAAAACGCCGTAGCCGAGGACAACCAGAGCGCGGCTCTGGTTTTTTCTCGCCGCTCGGCATATAAGGTCGGCAATCACGCCTGCCAACAGCCCCGTGGCCAGGGTCAGTACGTAGTCCCCGAAAAGCACCATTATTACGCCCATGATCAGCCCCATCAGCCAAATCAATTCCCCCTGCTTCGCTCGCGTCAGATAGAGCATGAAAGGGATACCCGTGATCAAACAGCACAGACATCGGGCAATCGGGATCAGAATGGGTGAAAACATCGTCGGCAAGCCAATCACGATGTTGATGCTGATGATAATCACCGAGAAAATACCCAGCGTAATCAGCTCCTTCGTTTGAATTTTCATTGGAAAAACTCTCCTTTATGTGGCCGTCGTGGCCGGTGTGATATTAATATGGCTATGCCAGAAGTGGGCATAGCGTCCTTTTCGGGTGATTAACGCCTGATGCGTCCCCTGCTCGCGGACTTGTCCGCCATCAATGAACACAATCTGGTCGGCCGTTTTCACCGTATTTAGTTGATGGGCAATGACGATGACTGTGGCACGTTCCTTCAAGGCATTGATGGCGCGGGCAATCGCCATTCCCGTCAGCGGATCCTGCGCGGCGGTGGCTTCGTCCAGCAGCAATACGGGCGCATCCTTTAATAACGCGCGGGCAATGGAGACTCGCTGGCGCTCACCGCCAGAGAGCCGTTGCCCCCCTTCCCCTACTGGGCTTTGCCATCCCTGCGGCAGCCGCTTGACGATATCCGTTACGCAGGCCAGCTCCGCTGCCGCCGTCAACTGCGCCTCACTGGCATCAGGATTCCCCATACGGGCATTGGCCTCTAGCGTATCGTCAAACAAGTACACGTCCTGAAAAACCAAAGAGACGGCGCTCATCAGTTCGGCATGGCGCAGTTGGCGAATGTCCTCCCCACCAAGCGTGATTTGGCCTTGATCGACATCCCAAAAGCGAGCGGCCAGCCGCGTGAGGGTGGTTTTGCCGCACCCGGAAGGCCCCACCAGCGCCGTCAGAGAGCCGGGGGCAATTTCCAGATTGAAGTCCTGAAAAAGCCAGGGAGATTTTTCGTCATAGCGGAAGGCAACGTGTTCAAAAGAGAGGCCATAACGGGCAGGCATTGAATGCGGCGCCTCCGCTTCGGGCAGCGCCGGGAGCGCTATCAGCCGAACCACGTCATTAAGCTCAATTTGCGCACGCTTAAATGCGATGCCCAACTCAGAGAGGATTTTCAGCGGCCCGATAAACTGAACGCCCAGTCCGATCAGGACAACCGCCCACACTGGCTCAAGTTCCGACTTCAGCGTCAGCCACACGGTCACGCCTAGCACCAAGGCATAGATGCATTGCACCACTGTAGATTGGGTAATCATCCCACGCACCGAGGACCATAAAGCCTTCACCGTAGCCTGCCACTGGTGGTCAACGGCTTCGGTTAAGGGACGGTAACCTTGACTGCCCGGCCCGCTCAGTCCAGCCTGACGCAGCAGCATCTGATGATCAATAAACTCCAACAGTCGTTCATCCGTCTTCTGGAACGTGGCATGGACCTGCTCTTGTACCGCCGCATTGAGTCGGGTCTCCCAGCGGGCCGCCAGCCAGATCAGCGGTGCGCTCACGAGCAAAATGCCCCCGATCCGCCAGTCGAGCGCGAAACTCATCAGCGCGATCGTCAGCGGCGTGGCGCTGTTAATAATCAGCGGCACCAGCAAGTCCATTACCGTCTGCGCCACGAACAGCGTTCCTCGAACAGCCACGCCGCTGGCGAAGCCCGTGGCGCGGGAGGTAAACCAGCCGAGTGGCAAAGCCACCAGTTGTTCCCCCAGGCGATGATGCATCACCACGATGATGCGCATCGCCTCATTAAAGCCACACATAGTCACCCAGGCCTGCAGCATACCGTTAACTGACGAACCCAACAGAAGGCACAAACAGCCGATAAGCGCGGCGTGCATGTCGGCGCTGAAAAGCGCATAGACAACGGCAATAAAACTACCGAGAACCAGTCCCTGAAAAACGCCAACCAACGCAACGCAGACGATAAATCGCCAGAATTTCGCCCCTGCCGCACGCTCGTCCAACTGTAATAATGTTGCGATCATGTCAGCCCCTCCGTCTGCCGTTCGGCAGTAAACTCGCGCCACAAGCGGGCGTATAGCTCGTCGTCAGCCAAGAGCGACTCATGCTTGCCCCGCTCTTGTAACTGACCTTTATCGAGGACCACGATTTGATCCGCATCCTGAATCGTCGACAGCCGGTGCGCAATCGCCAGCGTTGTCCGTCCACGAGCGAGATTGGCAATGGCCTGACGGATCTCGGTTTCAGAGTCCGGATCAATGGCAGAAGTGGCCTCGTCCATGATTAAGATTGGGCGGGCAGCAAGGATCAGCCTGGCGATCGCCACCCGCTGCGCTTCCCCAACTGAAAGATGCACATCAATCCCCGGTACGGCTTCATACCCGCGCGGTAGCGCCATAATCCGTTCATCAATCAGAGCCGCCCGCGCCGCCTGGCGGATCGCCGCCAGCGGCACCTCTTCCATTCCCAGCGCGATATTTTGCGCCAGGGAAATAGCCGGCAGCGAAGGCGTTTGTTCAAGAACGCCCACCATCTCATAGAGCTGGGGCAGGGGTATCTGTCGAATGTCGTGTCCGTCGATGCAAATTTGCCCACTGGTCACATCCTGCTGGCGAGCGAGCAAGCGCGCCAGCGTAGTCTTTCCCGCTGCAGAAGGCCCGACTAATGCCGTAAAGCTGCCAGCGGGAAGAGTCAGATTGATCTCTCGCAGAATCGCCTTCTCACCATAGAAAAATCCCACATCCCGCAGGCTTAGCTCTCCTCCTCCCAGCGAAACCGGCTCTGTAAAGCTAGGGAGCTCCTCCTGATTGAGGAATGTCTGCATATCGGTTGCCGCCACAAGGGCGGTATTCAGCAACTGCTTGGCCAGCGCCACCGTCATAATTGAGGCAGGCAGCAGCATCGCCACCAGCGTAGCGACCATGATTTCTGTGGCCCTCATCGTGCCGCTTTCCACTCCCCAGATTCCCGTCAACATCATTAGCAACGCCACAACGGGGGAAGAGATGGCGATAATGGCGACAGACTGAGCCTTCATCGCCGGGCGTACCAGGCTGCTAAAGTCGTCGTGAAAACGGCGTGAAGCATCGGTAAATCGCTGGTAACCCTCGCCTGCGCGACCAAATACCTTGAGCACGGCAACACCGCGAACATAGTCGACAATGACGCCGCTGATTCCGGCCAACTGGGTGGAGATTTGCGCCATGATGTCCCGCATGCTGCCGCGCGACAGAGACGTCAGCAGCAGGAAGTAGAGCGCGATTGGCGCACAGGCCGCGAGTCCCAGCCGCCAGTTGAGAGCAAGGCAGAAGCAGAGACCTACCAAGGGGGTCACCACAAAGGCCACCCCTTCTACCAGACTGTGCGCCACTAATTGATGCAGCGCCTCTACGTTATTCTGAATAAGCTGCCGGGTATCGCCGGCGGGCCGTTCGCTGAACCACATGGCGGGCAGTCTGCCCAGCTTGTCGACAAGCCGCATACGCAGGTGGCGCTGCAGGTTGGCATCTGCAAAATGGGTAATCGCCAGGGCAACCGCACCCAGACCGGACTGCAAACCGAGCCCGGTCAAAAACCACCATAGCGCCAGATACACGGACTCCGCAGGTAGTCCCCCCACCAGTCCCTGAGTAATATCGGCCAGAGACTGATAGACAAGCCAGCTACTCAGGCTGGCAACGATTTGAATCACGACGGCAATCAGCGCTGGCAGCATTACCGGCCTCAAAACCATCAGCAAAGAATCAGTGTTTGGATTCAGCCTCGATTTCAACTTTGATTTCAACTTGGACTTCAGCTTTGACTTCAACTTGGATTTCAGCATGGCAGCAACTCTCCCAGGTAATGCGGCAATGAAATATAACGACTGCGTGTTCTTTATCATTACCAGTGTTGCTCGTCCGAATTTATGATTATGATAATAATAATTATTATTTATACTGACAATAGGATAAGGGAAAAGCATGGCATTGTAATTTACTTTTGGCCAGTTAGTTGAAAATTTCCTGCAAATACTTGAGAAGATTATTTGGAGTCTTATATTAAAACGTAATAGTCAGTTCCTCAGACAAGCATTCATTACATGTCTATGAATAATATATTTAACTTATTTTTATTTCATGTCGTCCCTAATTAAACGACTGTTCGCAGTCAACCTGTTGCTTTTGGGGCCTCTTGGTTCGGAGCTGAGAGGAGAGACCCTGGCTGAGGAACCACGAAAAGCACCAAAAAAGTACGAACAACACGAAAATTCTAAAACGCCCCCGCGCCTCCCGTCGTCCATCGTTTCCCCCGCGGCTCCCCCGCCTAACTTTCGTGACTTTTCGCCGTCTTTCGTGCAATTCGTGGTCCCCGTCGCGTCCTTTTTTCTGCCTTTTTTTGAGGGGAGGGCGAAATAAATTAAGACTAGTTTGAGGCGGCTGTTGAAGATTTTGGAGTGTCTCCAGCAGAAGCCGCAGGCGGCCGATCGTTTTTTTTCTTACTGTCATTGACGTAGAAACCACTGCCCTTGAAGATGATGCCGGCACCAGAAATCAGGCGGCGCAATTTTGCTTGCTGGCAGTATGGACAGTTCTTTAAGGCATCGTCGTGAATGGATTGAAAGGCCTCAAACACAGCGTCACAGGCATCGCATTGATAATCGTAAGTTGGCATGGCCGAATTTCTCCAATAAACAGGCTGGTCTTATCGCGGAGTGAAAATACAAAATTAAGCCCCGTTGCGCCAAGGATTTTTTCAGATTTTTTAAGGATTTTTTTCAGATTGAAGGCAAAAAGCCCGCATCCCGTTTAGACAGGGCCTGTGGCAATGACTTTAAATTGTTCCGGGAATCAGCTTTAGAACTTCTTGTATCGACAGACATTGTTCATCGACCTCGTAAGACCGGCCATTTTGCAGGATTTTGTGGGCCACATCCCACATCGCCGGATAGGCTGAGCGCAACATATGGTTGGCGTAAATACAAATTTTAATGCCGTGGTCGACCAGCTCGCGCTCGTAAACTTTGTTGTAGCTGGTTGGCACGACAATCAGGGGCACCGTCTTGCCCAGGCGATGGAAACGCGAGCAGAACTCATAGATTTCTGACGGATCTTCGCGGCGGCTGTGGATCATAATGGCATCGACACCGGCACCGATATACGCTTCGGCGCGGGCGATGGCATCTTCCATGCCGGCATTGAGGATCAGGCTCTCAATCCGGGCGACAATCATAAATTCCGGATTGACCCGCGCCTTTGTTCCCGCTTGGATCTTGGAGCAAAAACCTTCAATACTTTCTTGCTGTTGCAGAACTTCATTACCTAGCAGCGAGTTTTTTTTGAGACCAGTTTTGTCCTCAATGATTACCGCGGAAACGCCGACACATTCCAGGCTGTGCACGGTAAACGGAAAGTGCTCCAATTTGCCGCCGGTGTCCCCATCGTAAATCATCGGTTTAGTCGTCACGGCAAAAATGTCATTGATGGTCACCAGGCGCGAGGTCGTATCGACTATTTCAATATCGGGTTTACCACGGCTGGTTGAATCGGTAAGGGAACTGGACCACATGCCGTCGAAACTAATGATTTTTCCCTCGCGTTCTATTTGAGCATTTTCGGCGATCAGACCTGAAAGCCCGTTGTGCGCCTCCAGGATGCGCACGATCTCTTTTGCCGCAATCAGGCGTTTCAGGCTTTGCAGGCGCATGGTCGGGGTGATACCCAAGCCTGAAATATTGCGTACAATGTCGCTGCAGCTGATGCCCTCAGTATAGGGAATTTCAATTAACTGTCCTCCCCATTCGGCCAGAGCCTGAAGGACCCGATTGCGAAAAATGTTCATCGGATGGTGTTTCCAGTCATCGCCGTGAACGACAAAGTGCGGTTTTAACTGGCGAACGATGATTGAGTCATCCCACTCATTTTGCGCGACAACCTGCGCCACACCTTTGATATTTTTTAAAACTTGTTTGCGCTGGGCAAAATTCAGGTGAGGTATACGCTTGTAATCTGCAATAGCCTTGTCCGTAAGCAGGCCAATCGTCACTTCGCCATACTCGCGTGCCTTTTCGATTATCCGGATGTGGCCGTGGTGAACAATGTCCCCACTCATTGAAACAAATACAGTTTTCATATTCTACTTCTAAGTCGTCATCACTGGTGGAAAACGACATTCCATTTTGGGGGCATTCTACTTGTAAGCTGTGCGTCCGACAAGTGCGCAGCAGGGAAGCAAATTATAAACAGATATCATTTTATACAATGATCGTCACCTAAACTCAAGCATAAATATTTGTAATTAAGAGCCCAAACACTTGAGCCCTATCTTTGAATCCATTAAATTTTAAGCCTAACTGCTAGATTTCCTAGCAAATAAGTTTGTGAGGAATATAACATGAACGAAAAGTGGAACTATTTCAGCATTTTGCCGGCCTTGGTCGTCATAGTCGCCTTAACGGCTTGTAAAAAGGAGCCCGTCCACATTGGACTAGCCAAGTATAACGATAGTCCCAGTAATAATTTGCTGACAGAAAGGATCATGGCTATCGTCAACAAAAAGCATCCAGAGGTAATCTTTGCGCAAGAAAATGCGGAAGGCCACACTGATCGCATTGAGGAAATTTCGACTCAGTTCGCCGCCAATACCGAACTCAAGCTGCGTGTTGCCGTCGATGCCCCTATCGCCCAGGCCTTTGCCGAGGATGATGGCGCTCCGATTATTTATGTCGGGGTTACCGACCCTGAGAGCGCTGGACTCCTGGAGAGCAGCAGCCCGATCACTGGCTACAAAGACCCTGTTTCGACTGAAAACGCCTTTAAGGAGCTCCTGGCGATCATGCCTGATTTAAGTTTGCTGGGGCAGATTGAGTCTCTCAATGAGGCTAACTCTGCATATATGACCGGCGTCGTGCGCTACCGCGCCGCAATAGCGGGTATCAATTCTACCAAGACGACCGTAATTAGCAATATTGCTCAAATTACCGATGCCGTAAGTGCGCTAGTTGCCCTCGACGACAAGGTTGATGTATTGTATTTGGCCAACAGCAGTTTACTGTTTAAAGACCTCGCTAACATTGTCGAAATTGCAAATCGCAACTTGGTGCCGGTTGTCACTTCCGATTCAGTCAGCGCCGCCAATGCCGGTGTGATGCTCGCCTACGGCCCTAACTATGCTCAGATGGCCGAAGCAACGGCAAACTTGCTTATCCAATTTCTTGAAGCCCAGGATGATGAGGCCCGGCAGGCTATTTTCGCCGAGAAAGACCACACTCTTGAAGGGGCTGACGCCAGCGAGCTCTATATTGATCCGGCAGTCGTGCGCCAGTTTGGCTATTCCGTGCCCGCAGAAGTCTTAGATAGAGCGCTGCAGCCAGAGTGAGGCCCCAGTGCTGTGCGCGAGGGGTGGCAAAACAGCGCAGATGCAACCGCAAGCTGGTCTGAAGTTTTAATCGGTGCAGGATAAACAGCCTCCCCGCTGCGGCGGAATGGTGATGGCAACCATAACACTTTACCCTGGACCGCTGAAACTGATACTAAGCCATAGTTGCGTGAGTCTAGGGAATGACGAGCATTGTCACCCAGTACAAAAATAAAGCCGGTGGGTATGCGCCTCAGGCTTTTGAGCTTGCGGCATATTGAGCCTTCCAGCTCGACATAACCTTGTAAATAAGGAATGTAAAGGCGTGAGCCCCGCCAAGACAGGGGCATGCCCGCCACTAGGGCGCAACGCTTTATCATCGTGAGCTTTGGGCTGCCGGCGGCTGTTAAATCTTTGTTACCTGCAGCCGCAGCAGACGGATGGTGAAAAGCCAATATATCTCCAATCTTAATTTCTCTTAGTCGATAGGCCAGGCGACTCAAAATTAGCAAGTCGCCTGGTTTTAGCGTAGGGCGCATGGAGTTTTCATGTACCTGTATAAAAGGAAAACCATATAGTATAAGCGTGGGTATAAGCGTGGCCGCCAGCAAAAAACGGGTACACAGGCGACCGACTTGAAATAGCGTCTGTCGTTTCATGGCAAGTTCATTGGCAAGTTAATGGCAGTTTAGGCTTTAATCTCCAGATGCTTGCTCAAAGTCTCTGTCTCACCTTCAGATTCGGGCGAATAGAGCTCGCCGGCTATGGAAAGCAAGGTTGAGCTCCAATCGCAGCTTGAGGCTTTGACATTTTGCCAGCAATCAATGCTGATTGTCGAATTGCCGAGCCTGCATTCCTGCAGTAAGCAATGCCGCAGGTGCCAGTGGCTGTCAAGCGGGTTTTGGATACCTTGCAGGTCGCAGTCTCTAAGGTTCCCTTGCAGGAAGGAGCAATGCTCAACGTCGATTTCACGCGCTGTATTGCCGGCCCAAAGAAAGCGCCGCCAGCTGGAGCGATACAGAATAACCTGATCTAGATGGCAAGACGATATGCTGCAATCGCTTAGCTTGCTGCCTGACCAATTGCTGTGACTGAGCTGACAGTTTTGGAAGTGCGCCTCTGTGACCCGCAATTTAGACAGGTTGGTTCCGACCAGGTAATAGTTCTCTAGGACAAAATAGGGCAATATCCTCTGATCTTGCACCGGCGGCTGGGATAAACCGTTTGGCGGCTTGTCCAGGCTGGTCCGGCTTCCGCTCGCCTGTCGCAGTTTGTCCATGTGGCTAAGCAGGCCGACTGTGGCGTGATGCCGAAAGGCTCCGAACTTCTGGAAGTCCTTGAGAAAGAGGCGATGATACAGCCACTCTCGAAATAAGTTCTGCATTGTGTTGCAAAATGTTGCCGTATTGGGTGTTGTTCTGTCGCCAAGCAATAAGTGACAAAAGTCTACCGCAGAGAGCAGCTTGCGCAGAACTTCTTCCACCAGAATTGAAGGTGATTGGCTGTACCTAGCTTGATACCAGGAGCTGCGGGTTAATTTCAACACATTTTGGAATTCGGCGATGACTCGTGCCTGGAAATAACGGGCTTCGACAAAAGCTAGGCCATACAGCATGCTGATTGCGTCCAGCTGCTTATAGGAGTTCGTCGGGCTGGAATGCTGATAAATTTGCTGCAGTAGATTTTGGTAAAGGGCTTCCATACCTTGGGAATACTGATTGCGCAGAATTAACGTAAATAGGGCTCCAATAAACAGAAATAGAATAGAAAACAAGAATAACAGCTTGCCGGGAACTTGCCCCAAAAAGCCGAGGGTGATCAGGGCACAGGCCAGACTGGAAAGTACGACAGTAAAACCTTGTACATACAGTGAGAACTTTTTGTGCAGCAGGAAGTGCAAATTGGCGTAAAACTGTCCGTTGCGATTTTCGATGTCGTAATATTGCGTTGGTGGCAAGAGCGTTGGGTCTCCAACAGTTGAGTCCTCCGTAGAGGCTGGCGTCGTATTATCTTCTGCTTGGCTGTGGAGTTGCTCGCCTGAGTGTGGGGCGAATAATGGCACATCGGTATCCTCTAGTTCCTCAATTCCGGGCCAGGCCGTATTGGTTGTTATCTCTGGTTGCGGGTCTTGAGCAAGCCGATTGTCGTCGCTTCCGAGCTCAGCATTTTGCGCGGCAGCTGCCGGCGCAGAAGAATATCTCATTTCAGAACATGCATTTACTCCGTTTTGCACCGCCGATTCCGGCTCTGGGCGTGTCGGGAATTTCCGCAGTGAAAAACCGGAGCGCACCAGCAGAGAGAGTTTGCGTCCCGCGGCAGACAAAGCCAAAAATAACAAAGTCATCAAGCAGGAAATTGAGGCGACAAGAAACAGCAGGATTAGAATATTGTTCTGGCTGTATTCTGCTATTAGCTTTAAAGATAGCCCGCCGCTCGCCTGGGCCTGGCGGCTTAAATAGAACAGGGAGGCGAAGCCATAGCTCAACAGGAAACATAGTGCGGCAAGAGCCAGACCGGCCCATAAGTTGTTGAGGTTTTTTAGGCTTTTTAGCCGTTTGAAGCGCAGGTTGTAACCAAAGCGCCCTCTTGGCTTTCCTCTCTGTCTGCGAGCCTCTGGACTTGCATTATTCTCTGGGGTATTTACCGTGTTTTTCGTTTCCGTCTGGTCCTCGTTTAAACAGGAAACTGAGGTCTGGTTCGACGGGACCTGGTGTCGGCTTTGCTTGCTGTAGCCATTCTCACGGGAAACAATTTCTATGGCTGGCAGTTGTTCTTGTGGCGATGCCGCATCAGGAACGCCATGACTTTCGCCGGGATGACTTGCTTCTGCTGGAGTTGTCCGTTTGTTATTCTCTGAAGACAAGCTTCGCCTCCTGTAACAGATTGCAAGCTAAAAGCAAACCCAGTGATTTACCGGGGCAATCTTTGCAGGGGAGTCTTAAAGTATACTCCAAGCATTTCCAAGTCTTGATAACTTTATAGAAATATATAACGGAAGTGACGGGACTCGAACCCGCGGCCTTCGCCTTGACAGGGCGACGTGATAACCGGCTTCACCACACCTCCGAACGGCCTTTGACAATTGTAGCGTCTTCAGGTGGGCAAACAATACTGAATTAAGTTAAAATGTCAATGAGCCCTTCATTTTTTTTGTATTTTTGTTGATCCACCATTTATATTATAGTGGATCAAGGAGGAGAAGCGATGACGTTCAGACTCTGCTGTATTCAGCGCAATGTATTAAAGAATAACGGCAAAGGCACGAAAATATTAAGGCAGCACGATAGAAGTTGAGGCTAATATTTCAGCAGGTTTGGAAGGTAGGCACTGTGCGACATAGCAATTTTACATCACGCATTTCATTTTCGGTGGCGACGCTAGCGATTCTGGGAATTTTGTCAAGGATTTCATCAAGTATCCTGGTCGGGATTCTGCTCATGACCAGTGCTAGCTTGCTGGCCCAGCAGGGTGCAAGTCCCGATATTGCCGACCTAGAATTAAAATCTGTCGATCCAGTCGAATTTATCAATTATGTCGGGCCACATGAGCGGGTCGATAGTCTGGCCGAAATTATGGCCATCGGAACTCAATTGGCCGATCTTACTGAGACAGGCCGTTCGGATTATGCCGGCAAATACTCTGTGCAGCATTTAAGCAGTGCAGAAAGTAGCCCATTTTTTGATGCCGATATTCTGAGCCTTAGCCCTACTGCAGGTGTCGATCACATCCGCAACTTGAGGCATATTATTTCCGGCTATTTACAGGCCCGCTATCGCTATGATGTGGCGGATGCCGACACCATCAGCACGTTTATAACCTATTACAACGCTTATTACCGCCAGGATGCCAGTTACTTTGAAAATAAATTTAGCCCGGAAGTGAATGCGGTGCTGCAGCCGGATATCATCGGACTCAGTACCAATTATGCGGACTGGGCGGGAAATACGCAAATTGTTATTCCGCTTAGCGCCAATCCTGTTCTGGATCAGCCTGCCAGTCCCGATCTGGACGAAACAGGACAGCAGACTGTCTCCCAGTTTTTGAATGAGCGCGAAGAGGACAAACAGCAAGCAAAAGACCTGCGCCAGGACATGCTGGAGCTCCGTCAGGGAAAACTGAATGACGACCAAGAAGTTCTGGAAACTAAGCAGGAAGATTTACAGCAGGAAAACCGCGAGACTCAGGAGACTTTGGAAGCGGTGGCGGAGGCCACAACCGATGATCAGGAAGAGGCCCAAGCTGCGCAGCAGGAGCTGAAGGAACAATTGCAGGACAACCAGAAGGCCCAAAATGAATTAGGTGCGGAACAACAGACCATTGCCCAGCGCCAGGAATCCCTGAATAAAGAACAACGCACACTGAGCGCGGAAAATCCGCCTTCACCCCCACAAGGGCAGGATGCCACGGCAGCTGAAGAGCCGGCAGGACAGCTGCCGCCGGGTTCAGAAGTCATACTTTTGCCAGTGAAAAATCGTTTTTTCCAGTTTTATGCTGTAGATGGCAGCAGCCTGGATGTCAGTAAGCGTTCGCCTGTCAACTCGGTTCGCAGTAGGCAGTATGTTGCCAATGAGAACGGATATGTTGTCGTGGCAGGCGAGTACGATATTACGGAGACTCCAATTGGTCGCGAAAACCGCCGCCGCATCCGCCTGCTCAAGCTGGATAAAATTCTCGAACCCACGCTGCAGGGCCGTGACGACATCCATGCCGATAGTGGGGTGTGGGAACACGACGGCGAACTGTTTGCTTTCCTAAAAAATGGTCACCTGGGGCGTTTTAATCTCGATCTGGAACTGCAAAGTGAATCGAATAAAGAATTATTGCCGGACATGGCGCCGCAGTTTGTCGGGGCTTTTGTGTTGGTAGGAGAGCACAAACAGCAATTTGTCTGGCTGGACTTGGTGACTCTGCAAAGCAAGGAGCCGTTCACTCCGTAAATGAGTTGCCCAAATTGCAAGATTAAATATCCGAAAATTCATGGATTGCCGATGCGTAGAAATTGTTCGTCCTCTTTTCTTAGATAGAGGAGCCACGAGATGCTAGCCCAGTGCCATACACCGCATTTGTACGGCGGCCAGGAATTATGCCGTATTTTTCATAGCGGTCGCTATACCTCGCCAGTGCCTTCAGTTGCAAAGGCGCTAAAAAGTCAAGGACTGAAAATTTAGGCGCAAAATTCCTGTAAAATAATGGATGACGGGAGCAGTGAAAGGCGTTCAAGCGGGAGGCGCGGTGTTTTAGCATTTTCGTGTTTTTTAGTGTTTTTCGTGGTTACGGGGCCAGTGCACCCATGACATAGAACCCACCCAAAAGAGCCCGTCCGTGCCGACAATAATTCTGGCTGGCGCTTGCGCGATCGCCGCTTAGCTCTCGATATCGGCTCTCGATATCGGCTCTCGATATTGGCTCTCGGTATTTGTTTTCTTTATCATAATACAAAATAATCACGAGGAGTTAAGCATGACCTTCATTATCAACGATAGCTTGAAGCTAGCCACCGACAAAAGAGCCCAGGGAACTAAGGGAGTCAAGGGTGGCTTGATCTTGGCCAAGCCGTCTGGTCAAGAATTTCCCGATCTTGCCGGGATCGCGGGAACGGAACCCTGGCGGGCGGGCATACAGCAGGTGCTGGCTCATTTTCTGGAGCAAGAAACGGCTTTGAAAGGCAAGCAGCAAGATTTGAGCGCTCTGGCCAGCGGTTTGGACAACGAGAGCGCCTTGCCTGTGCACCTGAGTAATATTCGCCTGGGCGCCAAAACCAAAGAGTTGGGCAATGAAAGCGCGGCCCTGCTGCAGTGGGGCAAATCCTTGGCGGCGGCCATCCGTAAGCAGCGCTGGGAAGAGGCGGCTTTGCCCGTAATTCCGGGGCTCAGCCTGGAGCAGTTTCGCCTCGTCTTGGAAGGTTTGTGGTTTGGTTCTCATCAGTTTTTGGAACTGAAGAAGCCACAAGACGACGCCGTAGAAGTTCAGCTGCAGCTTATTGTCCCCGCGGCCGAACGCGGAAAAGCGACCGAATTGCAAACTGTGCTGAAAGACTTGGAGCATCAGATCGCCGCGGCGCGGCAGACCTTAAAGCTGGTTCTCAGTCCGGCCAATATTTGTACCCCAGAATTCTTTAGCGATTTTGCCGCCGCGGAGGCGGGCAAGTTGCCAGAAGTAAGCGCGGAAATTTGGGGGGAGTCCCGGTTGCGAAAGGAAGGCATGAACTTGCTCTTGGCGGTAGGGCGTGGCAGCCCACGCGAATCGCGCCTGCTGCTTCTGGACTACCGAGGCGACAGTTCCAGCAGCCAGCACATTGCCATGGTGGGCAAGGGCGTTTGTTTTGATACTGGTGGAACGAACCTAAAAAGCAGTGCCGGCTTAAAAGGCATGCAATACGACATGATGGGGGCCGGCATTGTCTATGGGGCCTTCCATTATTTGGCCAGCTCTGGCCTGAAGGCCAATCTCAAGGCATATATACCTTTGGTGGAAAATGAGATAGGTTGTAATGCCATCAAGACCGGCGACATTATTAAGTCCGCCATGGGACCGACTGTGGAGATTAACAACACGGACGCCGAAGGGCGCCTGATTCTCGCCGATGCCATCTACCACGCCGTGCGGCAAAAACCCAAATTGTTGCTGGATTGCGCCACCTTGACGGGAGCGGCCATCGTGGCCCTGGGAGAGCAGTGCGCCGCTTTTTACAGCAATGACGATCAAGTGGCCTCTCTATTGGCTCAGGCCGCCCGCGATACCGGCGAAGAGGTCTGGCGCATGCCTTTGTTTCAACCTTATGCCGGCTTTCTTGACAGCAAATTGGCCGATATGTCGAATATTTCGACCAAGAGTTCCATGGGTGGAGGTTCCCTGACGGCGGCCTTATTTCTGCAAAAGTTTGCCTTCCCAGAAAGTGAGGATGGCGAGGGCGGCGCGCAAGTGACAGACGCTTGCCGGCACGCTTGGGTCCATCTGGATCTCGCGGGATGGTCCAGCCTGGAGGAACATCCTTCGTTGGGCGAGAGCTCGCGTAGTGCCGGCGTGCGCCTGTTGGCCAGCTTCGTGCGGCAGTATGCGCAAGCCTGTTTGGGATGAGGAACCACAAAAAGCCACGAAGACAGCGAAAGGACACGAAATTTAGGCTGGGGAGCTGTGGGAGAAACGACGGGGGCGTTCAGGCAGAGGGGCTTTAGAATTTTTAGAATTTTTCGTGTTGTTTCGTACTTTTTTTGTGTATTTCGTGGTTACTCGGCCAGAGACTCAAAGGGAACCACGGGTGGCACGGAGGGCAAACAAGGCAAAAAATGAACTACGGGAAGCGCTTTCGGCTTGTACTTGAGCACTCGCCTGGCCTATAATTGATTAGAGAACTTGCATTGAGGAGTCTTTAGACTATGAAATTACTGCTTTCTCTGTCGCTCATCTTGTTGGGTCTGGCATTATGCCAATGCCGGATGTCTAATTTTTCGACTTTCTCCCACAATGATGGCGGCGATATCCCCAAGGTACCGACAGTTAAAGTCGCTTTGCCAGACACTCTTTCCGATTCCAACAATGCCTTTCTGCCTAGTGGGACTGCCATAAGTGATGGTTTTGAATCGAGAGTGAGCGCCGATACCAAGATTTCCGCAATCAAAGACATGTTTAAGAGCGAATCCGCGACCGCGAAAATTTCAGAACTGTCAGTTGTTGGCCCAAGAGGTGAAATTCTGGCTAATGGTGAAAGTATTGATCAAAATATTGATAATGGTGAAAGCATTGAGCTGGTATTCACCAGTCCCAGCGGCGGCAGCTTGAGATTCACAGTGACCGGGTCTTTGGAACTTCGAAAAAGAGCCGAGGCCAAAGCTAAAGCTGAGGCCAAAGCCAAGGCCGAGGCCAAAGCTAAAGCCGAGGCCAAAGCCAAGGCCGAGGCCAAAGCTAAAGCCGAGGCCAAAGCTAAAGCTGAGGCCAAAGCTAAAGCCGAGGCCAAAGCTAAAGCGGAGGCCAAAGCCAAAGCCGAGGCCAAAGCCCAAAGTGAATTGGACAAGCTAAAAAATACAGTTGAAGGAAACACAGGACTTAACCAAAGTCCAAGCGCTTTGCGCTCTGTGAAGCCAAATGCTACTGTTCCATTGTCAGACTTGGGATATCCGGAGTCTATATTTTTTGTACAGTCTGGAGCATCTCTTGATCCAACAACAACACTAAGTTTTACAGTCAAGTCTATGCTTGATCAGCGAGACGATGGGACAGATCACATTTGTTTAACTGCAGCGGTAAGTGTAGATGGTGCTACAAAACAAAAAGACATAGAGCTTGTATATTACTTCAACTTTCAGCCCGATCTAGAAAAATTTACAGATGCCCGATCATCAAAGACCATTACAGAACTTGAGCAACTTAACAAAAATCAGCAACCATTGCATGTTACGCGCAATGGTAAACAAATTCCAGTTTTTAGCCATGAAGAATTGGGTTATACGGTCCCTTCTACCCTGAGTAATGGTATAATAGTCATGCCATTATTGGATGAGGATGGACACCACCCTCAATGGCCGAACGACAAAAGTCTATCATATTTTGTTTCTGCAGATGCTAGTGGTGGTGATATCAAAGTTGATAATGGTAGGATTAAAGTTGAGGTCTGTCTTTGGAAGGGGAATGAGCAGAAGGATATCTATTTCTATGGTAAGAAAGAAATCACCATCACGGCATGTGATGCTCCGAATTCAAAAAATACATGTAAGAATCCATAACTAAATATTCAGCTGGATACTGAGCTTTCTCTGGTTGCGGCCGCCTCCTGTTGCAAGACAGAGGGGCTTTTTTTTGTGTTTTTCGTGGTTATCGGGCCGGGAACCCATGAGAGGGAACCACGAAAGGCACGAAGACTGCGAAAAGTCACGAAATTTAGGCAGGGGAAAGATTTAAAAGGGGCGGAAGGACAACGGGAGGCAAGAAAGGTTTGACTTTCAAGAGTTTAAACAAGAGTCTTCAGACCTGAATTTCCACCACACTACGCCAAATCAACCTGATGCCAATTACGACAAGCAATGCATGGACAATTTTATGGTAGTCCAGCTTCTTCTTGTGCAGATAATCAAAAGTGAGTATCCCGGCGACTGTTCCCACGACAAAGCCGGGCAGAGCATACAGCCCGAGTCGCAGCAGCTCCATGTTTAACAGCTTGTCGAACGCAAAGACGATAATGGCGCCAATCGCTTGCATCATAAAGAAAAAAGAGAGGGTCGCCTTAATTTCTCGGGCTTGCCATGGACGCGCGGAAAGCCAAAGGATAACGGGGGGCCTGAGCCTCCCAGCGCTCCCGCGAGAAAACCGATCGCACCATTGGCACTGGCATTGAGAATTGAATGCGTGTGGGTATTTCGTCAAGTATTGTTAAAATTTAATATCTTTTACCATCTTAACGATTTTTCATTGAAAAAACCATCTTTATGACTTGAATATTTTAATCGTTTCTCGATTTTCCCAAATCTTCAATACTTGGTGGGTATACACCTTTGATAAAATTATTTTTATCGTTGGAATATTCTTTCTTCATAGTATAAGACCCTTAAAAATATTTTATAGACCCGTGAATATCGTCATAATATATCCAAGATTGTAGAATGCATATTTTCATTCATAATTCACAATAAAATGATCGATTTATAACTTAAAAATCGATCATTGAAAGAATTTCGCTGTAATTGTGAAAGAAACTTTCAGAAAGTTTCACCAAATATGTATCATCCGTTAAAGATTCGTCGTTTAAAGTCTTAGAATCTTCGGAGTCTTGTTTGAAATCGTTATTTCGTCTATCTAACTCCACCATAACCCTGTTTTCTGTCTCCAGTATACTTTCAAGTGAAGATTTCAGGTATTCGTCGGTAATTTCTTCAAGTTCTTCAATCCGAAGTTGACGACTTTCACGACAGAGTTTGTGAAATTCAACGTTGTGCATGAAACCGTACCTTTTTCGGTTATCGTAAGCCAATAACCAAGAATCCCACACTTTTGGAAGGTGAATTTCTTTGGATTCCTTGTCTTTTTTGTAAGAATTAAATTTCTCAACCATAATGTCATTTTTATTCATGAAAAGCTTTCCTTTATTAAAACAATATTAAGATTTCATATCGTATTTTCAATTTTTAATCATTCGCATACAATAATTTTTACATTTCCCATATTTTCAAATTCTTTCCATAGTATACTCACGAACTTTTGACCAATCAAGACCACCTTTACCGCAACCAAGCATTGAAATGGCGATATTTTTAATATTGCACCTTACAATTGTTAAATATAGCGTTTTAAAACCGACAATTATGAAAGAAATATGACTTGGATTTCGCCAATGAATTTTTGTTTATTTTAGCTTGAGTATGCCGCCTCCTGTTGCAAGACAGAGGGGCTTTTTTTTGTGTTTTTCGTGGTTATCGGGCCGGGAACCCATGAGAGGGAACCACGAAAGGCACGAAGACTGCGAAAAGTCACGAAATTTAGGCAGGGGAAAGATTTAAAAGGGGCGGAAGGACAACGGGAGGCAAGAAAGGTTTGACTTTCAAGAGTTTAAACAAGAGTCTTCAGACTTGAATTTCCACCACACTGCGCCAAATCAACCTGATGCCAATTACGACAAGCAATGCATGGACAATTTTATGGTAGTCCAGCTTCTTCTTGTGCAGATAATCAAAAGTGAGTATCCCGGCGACTGTTCCCACTACAAGGCCGGGCAGGGCATACAGCCCGAGTCGCAGCAGCTCCATGTTTAACAGCTTGTCGAACGCAAAGACGATAATGGCGCCAATCGCTTGCATCATAAAGAAAAAAGACAGGGTCGCCTTAATTTCTCGGGCTTGCCATGGACGCGCGGAAAGCCAAAGGATAACGGGGGGGCCAGAGCCTCCCACGGCAGCTCCCAGCGCTCCCGCGAGAAAACCGATCGCACCATTGGCGCTGGCATTGAGAACGGGATTGTCAATGCCAAACCGAACCGGCTTAAATGCCAGGGAATAAACACTGGAGACGACCAGAAGTGCCCCCATAAATAGCAGAATGTAGGCAGATTGCAAATTTTTTAGAGTGGCAGCCCCTAGATATGCACCGGGGAGGGCACATATGGCTAAGCATAACGCCTCTTTGTGGCGAACATTCGGCCACATGCGTATCACCAGCGGCACAGTGACGAAGCAACCGTAGACAGCCGCCAGTGGGACAGCAAGCTTAGGGTCAAGCAGCATCGAAAGCAGGGACACAGAGACCAGGGACAGGCCAAACCCAGTAAGACTCTGGACAAAGCTACCCAGCAAGAATATTCCGGAAAAGGCCAGTATAGAGCTGAACATAATCCCGTTACAACTCTACAGTTTGAATACTCAGTAATTGGGCAAAAGCCTTCAATTCTGCCAAGTAATCTCCGTAGACAATGGCTGTATGGTGTTCCAGGCCGCAATTCATCAAGGTATCGACAACTTGCTCCAGCGGACGCGGAAAACGCGCGACACCAGAAGTGCCGGCATAGGCCAAGGGGGCCTTCAACATTTCGGCCTGTCCCAGAACCAGCTTGAGCTCCCCCCCTCCCCGGCTCAGGCGCGCCAGGGTTATTTGTCCGGGCTTGAGTGGAAACTGACTGAGCAAAGGCAGCTTGCGGTTGGTATGGATCGTTCCAACTGGCGGGATTTCAGGATCCGCCATCTGAACTGGGGCTTGGCCGCAATGCCAGAAAACGCAAGTATTGCTCGCAAAATCCAAGTCCACAAGATCGGTGTTAAAGACGGCCGCACCACCGGAAATCAAGGCCAGAAGTTTGGCGGTCAGAACTCCATACACATCGGCTTCACAGCCACATGGGATTTTTTGTTCACCCATCATGGCCAGCGCCCCGCAAGCCGCCGTGCCCCATTCGGTAAAAAACTGCGGCCAACAGCGGACGGCGGCGCCTATCGCGTTTTTCTCCTTCACTAACTCATCCAGTCTATGATAGACCCTCATGGTATTGAGCAAGGGTTCCTGTTCCAGTTGTTCCAGCTTCCCTAAAACTTTTTTGCGCTCCTCCAGATGTGCAGCAGCCACTGCTTCGGGAACCTGCCGCGCCTCTTGAATGAAGCGGGAGACAGGCATATTGTGAAATTCTAGGCCAAAGGTCTCTTTCACCTCTGCGGGGTCATAATCACAGGCATCAAAGCCTTCGGGAAATTCTCCTATCACAAGCATTGTCGCGTTGTGAAATCTTGAACGCGCGTGTGCCGCCCGCACCAAGGCGAGAAATTTATTCTGGACTTGCGGCTCGCTCGCCAGGCCGTGGAGGTAGTGATACGGCCTGCCTTTGCGGCTCAGGGTATGTGCGGCCAAGTTTATGCCACAAAACGAGTTGAGCCGCAGGCGCCCGCCAGTGCGCTCCTCGGGAAAAGACCAGAGCAACAGGGGTATTTCGGTCTGTTCTGCAATTTTAGAGGTCATACTTGAATCGGTGAAGGTCACCTGCAATATGGCCAACAAGTCCGGCCGGCTGGCGTTGACCTCATTGAGAGCCTGCTGCGTAGCAGCGGCATCAAACAGCAGTTCGCTGCCGCCCACAATCTCAATAGACAGCTTTCGCAGTTCCGCCAAGCACTGACTGTGTATTTCCCGCGCGAAGGGCACATCAAAAGTATCCCGTGCCAAGGCCAGGATACCAATCTTTGGAAGCATTATATTCTCCATTTTGGGTCCATTTTGGGTCCATTTTTAGTCCATTTTTAGTATTGGGTCGCCGCCGTAAACTGCAGTTCTCGACGGCAAATCTAATTAAAAGTTTGTGAAGCGAAATTCGGCATTGTGCCGGTAGCTCTCGCCTGGGGACAAGACGCAAGAAGGGAAACCAGCGTGGTTGGGGGCATCTGGCCAGCACTGGGTCTCCAGGCAGAAACCCGCATATTTCGGATATGGCACTTGATTCTTGCCAATTTTTTTCTGCTCGCCCAGTTTATTGCCATTGTAAAACTGCATTCCGACATTATCGGTTGAGACGAGCATTCGAATGCCACTACTTTCCGCCTCGACCTGTGCCGCCTCGACTTGAAAACCTGCTCGTTCCTGCAATACATAGCAATGATCGACAATGCCGCGCGGAGCTGCGGCAAACATTTCCCCCATCTCGCGCGGCTCGCGGCAGTCGAGATAAGTCCCGCCAACTGCGGGCAGCTCCCCGGTCGGAATCTGCGCATTGTCTACTGCGACAAAACGCTGGGCATTGATCATGATCTTGTGATCTTCAATGCCGCGCCGCGGGTCTCCCGTCAGATTGAAATAGCTGTGGTTCGTCAGGTTGACAATGGTGGGCTCATCTGTCGTCGCCCGATAGGCAATCTGTAAGCGATTCTCTTGGCACAATGAATAGCGAACCTCGGCCTGCAAGTTGCCTGGGTAGCCTTCGTCGCCATCTGCAGAACAATGCCTGAGTACCAGCGTCACGCGGTCACGGTGATTTTCAATGTGGCTGTCCCAAATGTATTTGTCGAAACCGCGCACGCCGCCGTGCAGGTGATTGCCGCCAGACTGGGCCGCCAGTTGGTAGCGAACGCCGTTCAAGGCGAAGCGTCCGCCGTTGATGCGGTTGGCAAACCGCCCGGCGATAGCGCCAAAAAACGGATGGCCAGAGAGGTATTCGGCAAAACTGTCGAAGCCGAGGACGATATCGCGCGCGACCCCATTGCGATCCGGCACAAAAAAATGGGTTATAATACCGCCATAATCGCTAATTTTTAGCTGTATGCCGCGATGATTTTCCCGGCAATTTTCCCGATAATTTGTCAAGGTATAGAGGCTGGCCTCTGTATTCCACAGTTTGCCGTAAGGCTCTTTGGTGATGTTCATGCCGCGATCCCCAAAACTATCTTTAACTACTTTTTTACGGCCAGAAATGAGGCCGAAAAGTCCGAATCACCCAGACCCTGTTCCATAGCTCGTTCGTAAACCTCTACCACATTTTCAGCGCCGGGCAATACCAAGCCGACGGATTTTGACAACTCCTGGGCGATGTGGACGTCCTTGTGCATATTGCGCACCGAGAACGCAGTCGGGAAATTCTCGCCGGCGATGTTTTCTGCCTTGCTGTTCAAGTAAAAGTTGCTGCCGCCGCCGGCATTGATCGCCTCCCGAAAAGTGGGCACCGAAATGCCAAACTTCTGCGCCAAAGTAATCATCTCATTCACTCCATTCTGAATTTCACCTACGAGCATGTTGTGGCAAATCTTCATGACGAGACCGGCGCCATTTTGCCCCATGTAAATGATGGAACTCCCCATACATTCAAGCAGCGGCTTGACCTTCAAGTAGGCCGCCTCATCCCCGCCGACGTAAATACCCAAAGTTCCTTCAATCGCAGCCGCCTTGGACTTTACCACCGGAGCATCCAGCATGAGCGCTCCAGCCGCTTGAACCTTCTTTGCCAAATCTATAGAGACGGATGGTTCAATGGTACTCATATCCACCAGTATCTGGTCGGGGCGAATTTCGCTCATGAATTCTTCGTACAGGTTGGCGACATCTTGCCCTGTGGGCACCATTGTGAAGACAATTTCTGAATTCTGGACCAGCTCCTTGCTGGAACGGGCAAACTTTGCCCCGATATGCTCCAGCTCATCCTTGCTCTGGGTACTGCGGCTGTAGACAGTGAGTTCGACATCGCTTCCCTTGAGCTTAATATTTTTACTCATAGGAGTTCCCATGATACCCAAACCAATAAAACCAAGCTTCATAATCAAACCTCCAAAAACATTCTTAAAAATATCGGCTTATGCAAAGCCAAACAACCTGGGTAAAAACATGACAATATCCGGGAAAAAAGAAATTAAAAATACAATAGCGACTTCCACCAAAATAAATGGCAGAGCTTCATAAGCGATTTTCTCAAACGAAACGCCAGAAAGCTTAGAAGCGACAAACAGCACCAGGCCCATCGGCGGCGTTGCCAAGCCGATTGTGACATTAATACTCATGACCACGCCAAAGTGCACCGGGTCGACACCTAGGTCTGTCAACGGTTTGGCCAGGATTGCCGCGAATATCAAGATCGCGGGGCCGGCATCGAGAAACATGCCAATAATGAGCAATAGAACATTGACAATGGCGAGCATGACATAAGGATTTTCCGTAATATAAAACAATAAATGGCTGATCTGGCTGGATATCGGGGTAAGGCTGATCATGCTGCCAAAACCAGAGGCAGCTGCAATCAGCAGTAGAATTGCGGCAGAACTGATTACAGATTCTTTAATGGCTTCAATCAAGCCCTGCAAAGACAAAGATCGGTATATAATGATAGCTGAAAAAGCGGCATAACCGGCGGCTACCGCAGCGGCTTCCGTAGGCGTAAAGATGCCGCCATAGATGCCACCTAAAATTATAATTGGAGATAATAATGCCCAAAATGCATTTTTAAAGCTGACAAACTGTTCTTTTCTCGAGGCTTTGGGGGTGGTAAAAAGGAATCCCTTTTTCAGGCATTGGACGTAATTCATAATCATCAAGCAAACGCAAAACAAAATACCTGGAATAATGGCCGCAATAAACATGGACGCGATTGAGGTATTCATTGTGAAGGCATAGATGATCATAATACCACTAGGGGGGATTATCGGCCCCAAGACTGTCGCTGCTGAAGTAATTGCAGCCGCATATGACTTTGTATAGCCTTCATCTGTCATTTTGGGAATCAGCATACTGCCGATGGCCGAGGTGGCTGCAACGGCCGAACCTGTCAGGGCCGAATAGATCGTCGAAGACAGGACGACAACGTGACCTAAACCTCCCCTTTTATGCCCGACCATCGACTTGGAAAAGTCAATAATCCTGGAGGTTATCCCCCCGCGCCCCATGATGTTTCCCGCCAATATAAAAAATGGCAGGGCCAAGAGGGTAAAACTTTGCAAGCCACCAATGAATTTATTGACAAATATCGGAAAGAATTGCTCGCCACCAGATATAAAAATCGTTACAGCTGAAGCCACAATAAGGGAAAAGAACACAGGTAAGCCTGTGAACATAAGCAAAATAAATATTAATATGATAAGTGATGACATTTTCGATCGCTCATTTATTTAAAAGCTTGATTAGGCAGAGTAAAATCTGCTCAAGAGGTATGGTTATCATCAAGATGAATGAAATGGGCACGATCATATAGATTTGCCCCTTTGTCAATGGCATTTGAGTCGTGGTGACGTTTAAATTGTTGTATACAACTTCAAATATACTGGGAATAAGAGTACAAATGCCATATATAGCTACAGCATTTAGTAATATGTCGACGACAAAAACCAGTTCTTGTTTATTGATGCGATCATATAACAGTGTCATGCTGATATGAAGCTTATTCAACAAGATATAGGGTGCCAAAAGAAAAGTTAAAAAAAACATGGAGTAAATGCACATTTCTTCAATCCAGGAGACTGGATTCGAAAAAACGTAGCGTATAACAACCTGAAATAATACAGCTATTGTCATCAGGATCATAAAGATTGCACCAAGATGTAAGCCCAGAAAACTCAAGAACCTGTGTGCGATATTTGTAATTTTTGTCAAAATGACTAACGGCATCAGAAAACTATGACGATTTTCCACTCTTTTACCTCATTGATTTTGTTTTCCTGTAAATGAATTGCAGAAGTTGCGGATTTTTAAATCTGTTTCATACTTTAAACGACAAAAACTGATATGGTATTTCGAATTGGCGGCCTCCCACGGATTTCAACCAGCTAACTACTTTAACTCCAGGCTCCGGACCCTAGCCAGAGCTTCTTGCTGTTTGGCGATTTCGGCCTTGTACTTACCTAGCCATTCCAGTGTCTCTGCTGTCGCGTTTTCCTTGAACCACTGTTCTACGGCGACCGCTTTTTCCTTAAACTGGCCTAATTCTTCTTCCGTCGGGCGGTAAATTGTCCCACCTGTCGCCTTAAAAGTTTCAAATGCGCTGGCCTCGGAGTACTTATTATATTCGCGGATAAACCAGTTAAACGCATCAAAGCCATCGACCATGATCTCCTTCAAGTCCGTGGGCATAGATTGGAATTTCTCGTTATTTACCCACCAAAATCCCGACATATAAGCATGCCCGTCAAGTATGATATATTTCAGGCTCTCGTTCAGCTTGGCGCTTACAATATCCACCACGCCATTTTTTGTGCCGTCAACGACGCCCGTGGACAGGGCCGTGTAGAGGTCTCCCCAGTTCATGCCGGTCGGAGAAGCCCCCAATGCAGAGACCAGTTGCTGCTGAACCTTGGAAGGTACCGTGCGGATTTTTAGGCCGGCTAAATCACTGACATTGTTGACCGGTTTCTTGGTCGTCGCAAAGTTTCTCCAGCGTCCACTGTTGGTAATGACCATTAAACGCGCATTTTTCATCGCGGCCAGGGCCCCCTCCCGCAGATCGCTGACAAATTCCGGGTCGTTAAAAACCGCTTCAACCAGCCGATCATCTGTCACCATATACGGCAGGTCAAAGACAGAAAGGGGCTCCCAATACGCGCTGACATCGCCGGTTGTGTTGACGATGTCGACACTCCCTTGAACAAGGCCATCAATTATTTCGTTCACAGAGTTGGCCAACTGACCGTTGGGAAAAATCTTGACGCCAATTCGGCCATTTGAATTGGCCTCTACGGTATTTTTGAGGAGAATTAAGGCTTTGTGATTATAGTTCTCTAGGTTGCCTACGTGCGATGCAATGAATACATATTCTGCATTTGCCGGCGTCGAGCTCTTCTTTGCAGACGGGGCGCCTGTCGTGGCACCATCTGCGCCTGCTTCGCCAGCCGGGGATTTTTTCTGTATCCCACAACTGACCGCTAGCATTGACAATAATATTAAAAAGTAAGTTTTCACAAACTTGGCATTCCTTTATAGTTTTATCTGCTTTTATAACTGCAGCGTTACCGCTGATTTCGTTACAGCATCAGAAACTATGACGATTTTCTGCTCTTTTACCTCATTGATTTTGCTTCCCCGTAAATGAATTGCAGAAGTTGCGGATTTTTAAATCTGTTTTAGATCGCATCTATACTTTGAAAGACAAAAACCTCTATATTATTTGGCATTACCGTCTGGCCCAAAATGGCCAGACGGTAATGCCAAATAATATTTTTTATGCCAAACGATTCTGTAATAATCTAAAAAAGGCTTATGACTCTAATTCAGAATTGGCGGCCTCCCACAGATTTCAACCAGATACCTAACTTAACTCCAAGCTGCGGACTCTAGCCAAAGCTTCTTGCTGTCTGGCGATTTCGGCCTTGTACTGGTCTAGCCATTCTAGCGTCTCTTCTGTTACGTTTTCCTTGAACCACTGTTCTACGGCGACCGCTTTTTCCTTAAACTGACCTAATTCTTCTTCCGTCGGGCGGTAAATCGTCCCACCTGTCGCCTTAAAAGTTTCAAATGCGCTGGCCTCGGAGTATTTATTGTATTCACGGATGAACCAGCTCAACGCATCAAAGCCATCGACCATAATCTCCTTCAAGTCCGTGGGCATAGATTGGAATTTCTCGTTATTTAACCACCAGAAGCCCGACATATAAGCATGCCCGTCAAGTATGATATACTTCAGGCTCTCGTTCAGCTTGGCGCTTACAATATCCACCATGCCATTCTTTGTGCCGTCAACGACGCCCGTGGACAGGGCCGTGTAGAGATCTCCCCAGTTCATGCTGGTCGGAGAAGCCCCCAATGCAGAGACCAGTTGCTGCTGAACTTTGGAAGGTACCGTGCGGATTTTTAGGCCGGCTAGATCATTGACATTGTTGACCGGTTTTTTGGTCGTCGCAAAGTTTCTCCAGCGTCCACTGTTGGTAATGACCATTAAACGCGCATTTTTCATCGCGGCCAGGGCCCCTTCTCGCAGACCGCTGACAAATTCCGGGTCGTTAAAAACCGCTTCAACCAGCCGATCATCCGTGACCATATACGGCAGGTCAAAGACAGAAAGGGGCTCCCAATACGCACTGACATCACCGGTTGTGTTGACGATGTCGACACTTCCTTGGACAAGTCCATCAATTCTTTCGTTTACAGAGTTGGCCAACTGACCGTTGGGGAAAATCTTGACGCCAATTCGGCCATTTGAATTGGCCTCTACGGTATTCTTGAGGAGAATTAAGGCCTTGTGCTTATAGTCCTCCAGGTTGCCATCGTGCGATGCAATAAATACGTACTCCGCATTTGCCGGCGTCGTGCTGTAATCATAAGCTTTTGCCGCCGCCGGACTCTTCTTTGCAGACGGGGCACCTGTCGTGGCGCCATCTGCGTCTGCCGCGCCAGCCGGGGATTTTTTCTGTATCCCACAACTGACCACTAGTATTGATAATAATATTAAAAAGTAAGTTTTCATAAACTTGGCACTCCTTTACCGTTTCATACTGTTTTATAACTTCAGCGTTACCGCTGATTTCGTCGCAATTGATTCCTGCGCGGCCAGACCAATCATGACCGCCTGTACGCCATCCTCTAGCGTCACTTCAACCTCGCGGCCTTGGGTCACCGCCTCGTAAAAATATTTGTGCTGAAAAAATGTGCCGCCGTGATGATCGCCGGCCTGCTGCAAGCGTTCGTCCGTTTCAATCAGTTCCGTGACGGGGCCTTTTGGCGCGCGCGGACTGTAGATCAACTCCGAAGGCCTCGTTTTACCTTCAAATCCAGTTGAGGCCCCCAGTTCATCCAGGCTGTCGACGGCCCAAAGCCGCTCTGGGCCCGGAATCCGCCCTTCCAGTTTGCCCTTTTCGCCGACAATGCAAATATCCTCCTGAAAATAGGAACCGTCGCAGAACATGCACAGATCCAGAAAAGCCCTGCGGCCAGACTTCAGCTCCATGATGACAAAAGTATTGTCCAAAATGTCGGGAATTTTCCCCGCGTAGCGCTCATTCTTGAAATTGACATCCATGGCCCCCGATGCGTAAACCTGCACCACTTCATCCTGGCTGAGCAGTCGAATCAGGTCGAAAAAATGACAGCATTTTTCTACCAGAGTGCCTCCGGTATTGGCATTAAAGCGATTCCAGTCCCCCACTTTTTTTAAAAAAGGAAAACGGTGCTCCCGGATAGAAATCGAGCAGACATTGCCGAGCAGTTTCTCCTCACCTACCTTTGCAAGCAGGCGCTGAGAGACCGGCATATAACGATATTCCATCGCCACCCATATAGGCGCGCGGTAATTGGCGCACATTTCCAGCAGCCGAAAGCAGTCTGCCTCCGTCGTGCATACCGGCTTTTCCACCAGAATCGGCCGGCTATCATTCCTGATAATTTCTTGCAGAATCACCACATGAGTAAAATTGGGAGAAGCGATGACAAAGGCATCCACGTTGCTGTCCTTGAGGATACTCGCCAAACTGTCGTGGACCTTTGCCTTCGGCACCATTTCCCGCGAAAGCCTCTGCTGCTCCTTGTCGGGCTCATACAGCGCCGTGACCTCGGTATTATCTATCAAAGCCAGATTCTGGATGTGCTCGCGCCCCATCATGCCGCAGCCGATAATCCCATAGCGCAATATATTCATGATGCTGCCCTCTTTCGACCCCAATGATATTTTTCCCGTGGTTGTTTCTCTGCCCTATTTTTCTGTCGCATCCCAAGCTTTGCGAAAGACATTGAGGCCAAAATCGGTAAATGGATGGTAGAAACTGTCCCGATAAACCTGCATCCCGCAAGTGGTGATATGCGCTCCGTATCCGGCCACTTCGGCGATCTGCTTGGCAGAGCGCAGAGCCGCAACGATGATTTCTGTTTTAAAACTGTAGTTTTTATAGATGTCGGTAATTCTTTTGATGTAATCGCCACAATCTTCGCCATTTGCCTCTTTCCAGCCGACAAAAGGCGAAACGAAAAGCGCACCTATTTTTGCGACCATAAGCGCCTGAGACGGAGAAAACACCAGAGTAACATTTGTGCGAATACCAAGTTGCTCCAACTTGCGAGCCGCGATTAGACCCGATTCAGTGCAGGCAATCTTAATCACATAATTCGGTGAGATTTTGGCCAAGTCCTTGCCGGCGGAAACCAGTTTTTCTGAATTTTCTTCATGGGGATCAGTTTCAATGGAAATCGGAAACTTGGACCAGCCTTCCAGCTTATTATTGGCCGCCCAGCTGGCGAGGCTGTCCAAAACCTTCGTCAAGGGTTGTCCGCTGGCCTGGATATGTTTGGGATTTGTCGTTATTCCATCAATGCCCCAGTTGTCATAAGCAAATTTAATTTCATCCAGTTTTGCACTATCTAAAAAATACTTCATCCGAGCCTCCTGATCGTTTAAGCTAATATTTTCGCACGGGGTAATAAGGGTTGTCAACAAAAATTTATAAAATTGTGACTTTGCAGTGAAAGTGAAAATTTACCCAAATCTGCCCCAATTTATCCCAATTTACCTTGGGAATACGCAAAATTAAATCAGTTGTCTTGACTTTGTCGCTAATGCTTAACATAATAATGATAATTATTTCTAAAATGGAGATTAGAAAAATAATAAATTTTAAAAAAAATATTTTTAAATGGAGGTAAAATATGTTTACAAAGGTTGGAATTTTCTACGGGTCAACCCTTGGAAATACAGAAACCATCGCTCAGCAACTGCAAAAGCTCGTGGCGGAAGAAGTCGGGGACGAAAATGTCGACGCATATAACGTAGGGGAGAGCTCGGTAGATTCAATTAATGACAAGGATTTCTTGCTTCTGGGCTCTTCCACCTGGGGCGAAGGTGAGATTCAGGACGACTGGGCTGAGTTTCTGGACAAGTTAAAACAGGCGGATTTTTCCGGCAAGAAAGTGGCTCTGTTTGGCACCGGCGATCAGGCCGGCTATCCGGATACTTTTGTCGATGCCATTGGTATCATTTACAATGAACTTTCTGCCAAGGGGGTGAATTTTATTGGCAAATGGCCAAAGCAGGGATACGATTACGCACAATCTACCGCGGAAATAGATGGTATGTTTGTCGGCCTGCCACTAGACGAAGACAATCAACCGGATAAGACAGAACACAGAGTAACAGAGTGGGTAAAACAATTAAAAGAAGAGTTTTAAAGCCGTCTAGACTGTGAAGAAAATTGCTATTCTCCACAGTCTGGCTCCACAGTCTGGCTTCACAGCCGGGCATCGCCCTAAGTCCCGTTTTTTTCTGTGGGCACCGGCTTCACGACCTTGGCCAGAACGTGTTCCCTGGGGACCAAGCAGGTAAATGTTCCCGTAAAGACGACATCTTCGCCGCACGAGACTTCTACCCGCACGAGATGCTTGCGGTCTTGGGGGCTCTGGTCTTGCGCCCTGGCGAGCAGCACATCCCCGATGCGGGATGGCTTCAAAAAGTGTGTCTCCGCCGCGCCGAGCACCACGTTGGGCTGGTTGACGGCCAGCATGGCCGCGTAGTCGGCCGCCCCGAAGATGAAGCCGCCGTGGACCAGGCCGCTGCCGTCGGCGGCCATGCGCCGGCTGCATTCCAGGCGAACCTCGCTGCTCCCTTGCGCAACCATGACCGGCTCGCCGCAGAGCGCACGATCAATGTATTCGTGGGTGTTGATTTCCATGGCTTCCTTCCTTGTTTTTCCTGTATTGCTCGTTGCCCCGTCTTGCCGTTCTTTTTACATGACGCACTTAGCCGTTTGTCTCTTTTGACTTTTCTTTCGCCTGCTCTTTCAATCTGAGCGCATTAATGCGCGGGATAAACCAGCAACCCACACAAAAACATACCGTTAGATCTAACAGAAAATCTCGGCTGGAAAAAATATTCCTTCCGTGTGTAAGTGAAAGCAGCCATAAACAAAATACGGTAAAGCAAGCAAATACCAATGCCCGCAGACCCAGGCTCCAGGGCGAGTCGCGCCCGTCCGCGGCCAGAATATACCTTAGGTAGAAAAACATAAAAAGCCCTAAAGCATAAAGAATCAAAAAGCAATACCAAGTCTGGATCAAGAATTGCTTCAACTGAAAGTCGGGCTCTCCATTGACTCCGATCTCCACAGTTTCCGAGTCCAGAAGCAGCAAGAGAAGCCCCTTGATCACAGGCACGCACACAGCAAGCAGAGCGACAAATCTAGCCAAGGCAAGCGCTGCGGGAACGCTGAAAGGGACCTTTTGCCCCTTCCTCAACGCTTGCCAAAACTCGTCAAGCTTGCGCTTGCGAACAGAGGGAGGCACGAGCCTCATAATCTCCGTCGGCGGCCAATCATCAAGATTGCTTCAGGGGCTCGCCGCAAAGCGCGCGATCAATGTATTCGTGGGTGTTGATTTCCATGGCTTCTTCCCTTGTTTTTCCTGTATTGCTCGTTGCCCCCGTCTTGCCGTTCTTTTACATGGCGCACTTAGCCGTTTGTCTCTTTTAACTTTTCTTTCGCTCGCTCTTCCAATCTGAGCGCATTAACGCGCCGGACAATCGCTAGCCCCATCCAAAAAGACAGGGCTAAAACTAATAGAACGCCTTGGATGGAAAAAGTATCTCCGAATATAAGCCGTAGCAGCCATAAACAAAATGTAAAATCGCAAGCAAATACCAATGCCCGCAGCCCCAGAGTCCAGGGCGAGTCGCGCCCGTCCGCGGCCAGAATATGTCTGAGGTAAACGAACGTAAAGAAGAACGATGAAGCATACACAACCAAGAAACCATACAAGGACCGGATCAAGAATTGCTCCAGCTGGGAACCGGCTCCCCCGTCCGCCCCGATATCCGCAGGCACCGAGCCGAGAAAAAGCAAGTCCCAAAGCAACATCATAGAGTCGCAGACCACACAAACCAGAGCCGCAAATTTAGCCAAGGCAAGCGCTGCGGGAAAGTCGAAAGGGACCTTTTGCCCCTTCGACAACGCTTGCCTAAGCTCGCGATACTCGCGAAACCAGGGAGGCAAGAGCCTCATTAGCTCCGCCGGCGGCCAATCATCAAGATTGCTTCAGGGGGGTCGCCGTCATCATCGTCGCAATCGCGGCATTCCTTTGACATGGCCCCCACAGCGGCGCCCACATCGGAACCAATTTTGGCACCCTCATAAGCGCCCTTGCCGATAGCTTTATAGCATTCGGGGCTGGCATCCGGTTCCTCTTGGGCATCGCAGACTTCACCGGGGAACTCATCGCGACAAAAATAGTGATTGCGGGCGTTATTTTCGGCCCAGGCCGGCGCCGCCAGAATGCCGAGCACCAGGCAGGCAATTAATAATTGTTTTACAAGTCTCATAAACATGAACTTCTTTTTTGAAATTTTGCCGCGCCTTTCGCAAGACCTTGTTTCAAGCCAGCTTTCCCGCGCACCGCTCATCTAAAGAAATGAGAACAACGCAGCATTTTTTAAAATCAATTGACATACTAATATTATAACCCATTTTTAAAAGTTGTCAAATAAAAATTAAAAATGGGGCGGGAAATTTTGAGGACAGGGAATTTTTTTGCGGGCCGGGAGGGAGCGCCAAGCCCCGCAACCTTGCCCCGCAACCTTGGGCGGGAGGCTTCAATGGCCTTAAAGGTGGCTTTGCGGGCAAAAAAAACGACGATATAAAAAGGCATGGGAAAACTTTTTGTATATCATGGCCGAAACTAAATATAAACTAGACACGGCCAAGGTTGCGGCCTGGCAGGCAGGAGAAAAACATGCACATACTGATCGCGGCGGATTCATTTAAAGGCACCAATACCAGCTGGGAAGTCGGGCGGGCCATACAATCTGGTTTTACCAAAGTCTTTCCCGCGGCCACTTATCAGATTGTGGCGGTGGCCGACGGCGGAGAAGGCACGGTTGCGGCCGTGCTGCAGGCCGCCGGCGGCGACTTGCAAAAGCTGGCGGTGCGCGGGCCGCTGGGCCAGGCGGTTGAGGCTTTCTGGGGGCACTTGCCAAACGACAAGGCCGTAATCGAAATGGCGGCGGCTTCTGGCCTGCCCTTGCTCGCAGCCGCGGAGCGCGATCCGCTGCGCGCCGACACCTACGGCACGGGAGAGTTGCTGCGCGCGGCCTTGGATGCGGGAGCCCGCCAAATCATGCTGGGCATCGGCGGCAGCGCCACTAACGATGGCGGCGTCGGCATGGCGCGGGCCCTGGGGCTGCGCTTCCTGGACAAAGACTCGCGCGAAATCGGGGGCGGTGGCGGCAGCCTCGCCGAGCTGGACCGCATTGACGCCAGCGCTGCGGACCCGCGCTTGCAGGAAACGGAGATCCTGGTCGCCTGCGACGTGAGCAACCCCCTGCTCGGCGAGCGCGGCGCCTCGGCCGTTTATGGGCCGCAGAAAGGAGCTAGCCCGCAAATGGTGGAAACGCTGGACGCCAACCTGGCGCATCTGGCGGCTGTGGTGAAGCGCGACTTGGCTTGCGACCACCAAAATGAAGCTGGGGCCGGAGCGGCGGGCGGTCTCGGCTTTGGCCTGCTGAGTTTTTGCGGTGCCAAGCTGCTTTCTGGCATTGAGACGGTTCTGCGCATTATCGAGTTTGACAAGATTGTGGCTCAGGCGGATTTGGTGCTCACCGGCGAAGGCCGCTTGGATGGCCAGTCGGTTTACGGTAAAGTTCCCGTCGGCGTGGCTCAATGGGCGAAGCGACAAGATAAAAGTGTCGTCGCGATTGTCGGTGAGCTGGGCGCGCAGGCCCATGCGGTTTTTGACTGCGGTATTGACGCCCTGTTCCCCACGGTAGATCGGGTGATGCCGCTGGAAACGGCCTTGCGCGAAAGTCGCGAGGCATTGGAGGCGAGCGCCGAACGTGCCGCGCGCGCCATTTTAGTGGGCACCAAATTAGCGGATACCAAGCTGTAATCGAAAAACCTCGCGCGAAAAATACCCCCAATACCCATGAATACCCATGCCTGAATTACCAGAAGTCGAAACTATCCGCTGCAGTCTTTTGGCCGCGCTGGCAGACGAGCCCAATGCCGGCGGCCCGGCGAGCGCCGTGGAGCAAAGTTCAACCCAAGATTTAGCTCAGTCTTTGCCCCGGTCTTTTCTCCGGCTGCAAGGCTGGTACTTTGGCCGTAAAAAGCTGCGTTACCCTGTGCCCATCGCCGAACTGCAAAAACTACAAGGCCATTATTTGCTCAGTGTGGAACGGCGGGGCAAGTATTTGCTGCTGTACTTCGGTAGCGAGCCAAGGTTCAGGATGGACTACTGGGTGCGGCAAATAAAAAAGCTCGGCCCGCAGCCGGTTCTGCCCCTGAGCTTGACGCGCATTATTGTGCACTTAGGGATGAGCGGGATATTGCGGGTCCGCAATCACGCGCCCAGCGAGCTGGCCAAGCACGACCACCTGTACTTGCAGTTGCGACGGCATGGGCAAGGAGGGGCAAATATCCAGAATTATTACCTGTTGTACAATGACGCCCGCCGCTTTGGTTTTTGGAGCTGGGAAAACTGCCTAGGGCAACGCGATGATTTTAAAAATAGGCCCGGTTTGGCAAAGCTCGGCCCCGAACCCCTTTCAGAATATGCGGCTCCGCTCAGCTTGGCCCTGGAGCCGGCGGCCGTGGTTGAGGATTTGGGCGCGCACTTGTACCAGGCCTCGCGCAACTTGCGCGGCCAATTAAAACCCTGGCTGCTGGCCGGGAAGGCGGTGTGTGGCGTAGGCAATATTTATTGTTCGGAAAGCCTTTGGCTGGCCAAGTTGTCTCCTTTTAAAGAGAGCGGCCAATTGAGTCGCCTGCAGGCGGCGAGCCTGGCCCTGGCCGTAAAGCAGACAATGGGCGCGGCAATAGCCGCCGGCGGCACCACGCTAAAAGATTTCCGCAGCGTGCAGGGCCGGCCGGGGTATTTTCAGCGGGAACTTCACGCCTACGGGAAGGAAGGGGAACCCTGCCCGAGGCCAGACTGTGCAGGGAAAATCGCCAAAGTCGTGCAGGGTCAGCGGGCGACATATTATTGCCCCAAATGTCAGGAATAATGTCAACGGCCGTCAATGACCGTCAAATGGCAATGTTGAGGCATGTCAATCTTTCTGCAAGTTTTTTAGCTCGGCCAGTGTCGCCGCGATAAAACCCGGATCAATTGTGTCAAAGCGCATTTCGGGCGGATACAGGGCGCCGCCAAAATACAGCTCCTGATTGTGCTGGCAGGACGTATCGCGCTGAGCCGTAAAAGAGGCAATATGGGCCTGATTTGTGCCCATGTAAGTCGAAAGCGGGCAAATGTTGTCGGGGCGCATTCCCCCAGGCAGGATTTCAATGCGCCCGTCCGCCTGCTGAACGATTTGCCGAACCGTATGCGCGCCATCTTCAATCCGGGCGCGTTGCCCCGTGGTCAAAATCCGCTGAATGCCCAGCGCTATGAGCTCTTCCAGGGCCGCTCGCCAGTCGGGCACGACATCAAATGCCCGGTGAAAGGCCACGTCAATACCAGCCTTTTGACCAAGCTCCGCCAAAATGCGGTTCCGTCGTCGATCTATGCCGCCATCTGGCTCTAAAATTCCAAAAATAATGCCGTCGGCTCCCGCGTCGATAAAAGCTTTGGCATCGTGCTGCATCACTTTGAATTCGCTGTCTGTGTAACAGAATCCGCCATTCCGCGGCCGTATCATTGCAACCACAGGAATGTGCAGGGATTGCTTCGCCTCGATGAGCGCCCCCAGGCTCGGTGTGATTCCACCGAGGAACATTGAGGAATTCAGTTCAACCCGCTGGGCGCCAGCCTCTTGTGAACAAATGGCATCATCGACGGACCCGCAACAAACTTCGATCAGCATTTATCTTCTCCTGTCTCCAGATTCACCAGACCGTAGCCCAAGGGATATAAAAGGATACAATGGCATACATCGGCCGGCGAACCCGCTGGCAATATTTTATTCAATGAACCGACGCTTATATCACATCATATTTGTCGCGAAATTCGTTTTTCCAATCCTCTGGTAAAGAATTTAGGATATCTTCCGCAAAACCCTTTACTTTTTCCCCGTTAGAACGCACCAGTTCCCTTGCTTTCTTAATTTCCACATCTGTCATATACGGTTTGATTTCAGGTTCCCCATCTATCTCATCTTCCTCATATGTTTTCCGTTTAAATTTCCCATCTACCTCAATTAATATTGCCGGTTTACATTCCTCATCTTTTTTACATACTATTGTTATAGGATCTGATACTCTCTTAAATTTCTTCAATTTAAATGTCATTAAATTATACGATAAGTGGTCGTTTATTAAAGATTTATTATTTTCGGTAATCTCTAACACTTCATCCAAAAATTCAAACCCTGCTCCTGCAGTGGCTTTGAGAAGAATTTCTACCGCTTTATCCTCATTTTCCTCTTGTGAAAGATTGTATTCAATCAAGGGGTCAGAATATTTATACGGTTCAAAAACTTCATCGGGATAAGTTGGACCTTCTTGATCTTGAGTTTCGCTTTTAAGTATATCACTATACACTTTATCAACTAAATCTTTCAGTCCTATAAAATTTTCATCTGTTGCTAAAATTTGATATTTCGGAGAATTGGCCAATTTATGATCTATTTTTTTCAATGTAGTAGTAGAATTCTTTATGGTATTTTTAGCATCATTAACAATTCTTCTTCTTACGGCAAGATGTGCTTGCGATTTCGGCGTTACGTCTCTCTCTCCGATTACATAATCGTATATCTCTTTACCGTCTTCGTCATCGAAAATTGACCTTGATTTGCCATCTGAAATTGAATATGCAGAGACTTTTTCAACAAATTTTTTAAGCTCTTCTAAAAAATCCAGAGAAATAGGTTCCTTCGTCGACTCTGGCTTGCGCAAGGTTATGACGTCAGCTTCTTCCAGGATTTCCTTTTCAAGCAACTTTTCCTTTAAACCTGAATCGTCTAATCCAGCGACTTCAGCTTCTTCTATGATCTTGTTGTCAACAAGTATATCCTTCAGCTTTGTAAGCGTAATGGCAAATGCGCTTTCTTTTGCACCGGAGCCTTCTGCACCGGATTCCTTCTCACTGGATTCCTTTTTACTGGATTCCTTTTTACTGGATGCCTGTGCACTGGATCCTTCTGCACCGGATTCCTTTTTACTGGATGCCTTTTTACCTGACCCGTTAAGGGCGGTGACGTCAGTTTCTTCTAGGATGCCTGTTGAAACCAACTTGTTCTTTAACTCTAAACCGTTTAATGTCTCTAATTCATTGACGTCCTCTTTTGTCATAAGTTTCGATGCAACAAGTTGCTCGCGGAATTCAACAAGCATATCCCTCAGCGCTGCAACCGTAATGGCACTGGATTCATTTTTTTGGGGTAACTTTTTGTCGCTTACTGGATCGTCACATGACGAAAACACAAATACGAGAGCAAAAGCTACAAGCGCCAGGTAGCTTGAGGTAGCTTGAGGTAGCTTGAGGTAGCTTGAGGTAGCTTGAGGTAGCTTGAGGTAGCTTGAGGTAGCTTGAGGTAGCTTGAGGTAGCTTGAGGTAGCTTGAGGTAGCTTGAGGTAGCTTGAGGTAGCTTGAGGTAGCTTAAAAGGGCAAGTTTACTACTCATTGTTCTTTTTCTCCTTTATACCATGCGAAATTTTAAAGATTTATACATTAATATAGCAAATTAATATATAATTGGCAATTATTTTAAGACCATTTCTGCACAAAATCAAGCACCCGTCTTTTTTCAAGACGGCTGCGATAATTAAAACCAGTGAGTTCTTCGTTGTTACTCGGCCAGGGACTCTAAAACTGAATTAACGACAACAAGCAAAGGGAACTCGCCTCTGATTGACAAAGCCCCAGAATTCGTTAATATCCTAGCCAATCGGGGTGTGGCCTAGTGGCTAAGGCGTCTGCTTTGGGAGCAGAAGATCGGGGGTTCAAGTCCCTCCACCCCGAAGTTATTCTCTGGCAAAGTAACCACGAAAAACACCAAAAAAAAATACGAACAACACGAAAATTCTAAAACACCGCGCCCATCCGCCTGGACGCCCCCACGCCTCCCGTCATCCATCCAGCCTCATTTTCTTCTTTCCCCTGGCGCCCAAAGCTCCCCATGTTCCACCCGCGGCTCCCCTACCTAACTTTCGTGACATTTCGCTGTTTTCGTGTAATTTCGTGGTCCCCCTTTCGTGGTTACTCTTTCGCCGTCTTCGTGCCTTTTCGTGGTCCCCCTTTCGTGATATTAATTAAGTCAATAACTATATGCCTTTTTTATGTAACAAAGGAACTAACTTGGCCCTTCTGTATTTGGAAAACCTGGTACTGAGAAAAGGGATAACTTTGGTAATCTTCGTTGGGCAACAAGGTAAAGAAAGCCTGTCGGTGGGGCGGAAGGCTCGCCAGAAATAATTTGCGGCGGGTACTGTCCATCTCTAGGAGGACATCGTCTAATAACAAAACGCCGGGAGAATCGGCATTCTGTTGCAGATAATTGGCTTGAGCGCTTTTTAGAGCGAGGGCCGCCAGGCGCAGTTGGCCCGAAGAAGCCCATTTGGTAAAGTCTTTGGCGAACTCGGCAGTTGAGTTATCTCTTGTTTTATTTTCAAGATCTCCTTTGGAAAAATTAAATTGAATTTGGTCGCGATGGGGGCCATTCTGGCTTGAACCTGATAAAATATCACGTTGCTGGCGTTGCTCTATGTATTCAAGGCAGTGTTGCAGGGCTTTATCGGCATTTAATTCGACTAAAAAATGTGGCCACGATGGCTGGTAATCTATCGTTACGGGGGTATCAAAGTTGGAGACATGATGGAAAAGCTTGGAAAATATTTCCGAGAGCCGGGCTATATTCAATGTGCGGCGGCGTTGTATCTCTAGGCCCATTTCGGCCATCTGCAGAGTATAGGTTGGCAAGAGGTTCGGCTGCCTGTCTTTGAGTATCCAGTTGCGCTGTAATAAGTTGCGCGTATAGTTGCGCACCAAGTCGATGTATGTAGGGTCGATCAGGCTGATCGTTTGGTCGATAAACTGGCGCTTGTCTCTGGGGCTACCCTTGATATAAGTAATGTCACTGCTGGAAAATATAATGCTTGGGGCGAGCTGCAATAGTTCTTTGCGATCTTGTAGGCGCTTGCCGTCCAGGCTAATTTGCTTCTGCCCTGGTGCTTTTTTTGAGCTTTCTCTGCTATAATGCAGCTGGATTTTGTATGGCTGGCCTCGCTGCTCTAGCTTGCCGCTGATGGCCAAGGGTGAGGAATTTTCGCGCAAGCAGTGCTCTAGGTTTTTTTCGCGAAATGAGGAGCCGTAGCTTAACAAGTACAGAGCTTCCAGGAAAGAGCTTTTGCCTGCGCCATTTTCGCCGATTAGATAGAAAATCTTGCCATTGAGCTCTATCTCGCGGTCGGCCAGATTGCGAAAATTGTAAAAGCGGATACTTTTGTAAGCCATTGAGAGAAATGTACAAAGGCCGGGTTGAAAGTGCAAGTTATCCGTTAAAATTGCCCGCTAAAGCTGTGGTTGCTTAATGTAAAATGGATAATCGGAGGACAAAATATTGGAATACAAAATAAATATCTGGCTTTGCTGCTTAACGCTCTTGTTGTTTTTTTCATGTGCGAGTACTAAAGTGACAGAAAGTGCAACAAAGCTTCAATCTGTTCCCGACTGGGAAGCCGAATTAGAGAGAGCCAAGCAAGCCGCCCGGCGTTCCCTGCTGAAGGATTACCTGCAATTTGATACTTTGAGCGACCTGCATTACGCGGCGGGCTGGGGCTCGGTGGCTTTGTCTAGGCATATACTGGAACGCGATGGCAATATTGATGTGCGCGATAGCAATGGTCGCACTCCACTGTTTTTAGCCGCGGGTTTTAATCGTCCCGAAGTCTTGGATTTTCTGCTGCAGCAAGGAGCCGGGCTTGAGTCTGAAAATCAAATGGGCAGTCGTCCCATTCATATGGCCGCAGGTTTTAACAATAATGCACGGGTTTTGAGTACTTTGCTCGCCGCTGGAGCCGATGTGAATAAAGCAAACAATTTAGGTAGTACTCCGTTGCATTGGGCTGCCGGCTCTGAGGCTCTGCCACAAAGCCGCTTATTAATAGATTCCGGAGCTCAAATCAATGTGCGGGACAAGCAAGGGCGCACAGCTTTAGATGTGGCCCAGGATCCACCGCGCGATGTTAGCGCCACCGTCCAAAAGGCCGAGATCGTATTCTTGCAGGAAGCTTTACAGCGTTAAGCTCTAACTGCGTCGAAAACGGCCATCAGGATGGCAAGAATTAAATTCAAGCGCGACTGGCAGTGCATTAACTCCTCCATTAAATTTTAATTTGGGCCCGCGTGCGGGCGGGGCACTCGCTTCCACTCGCGAACTTGGGTGGTTTGCCTAAGTCTTGTGGAACTTGATTTTATCCCTTTACTCACGGCTTTGAAATACGCATAATACGGCGCCATGAAAATGTCGCAACTAATTGGCCAGACGCGCAAGGAAGTTCCTGCGGGCGCGGGCGTTCGCAGCCATGAACTATTGTTGCGCGCCGGATATATCCACCAGGTTGCGGCAGGTATTTTTAGCTATTTGCCATTGGGCCTGCGTGTGATGCAAAAAATATCGACTATTTTGCGTGAAGAAATGGAAGCCATCGGCGCCCAGGAAGTTTGCATGCCGGTGGCCCAACCGGCCGACTTGTGGCGGCAGAGCGGACGCTGGAACAAGATTGGCGCCGAAATGGGGCGCTTTGTCGATCGCAAGGGGCACGATATGGCGCTTGCGATGACTCACGAAGAAGCGCTTGCCGACTTGGCGCGACAGTGCATTCACAGTTACCGTGACTTGCCTCGCCTCGTGTATCATCTGCAAACCAAATGGCGCGATGACCCGCGCCCGCGCGCGGGTTTGATTCGCGTGCGTGAATTTGTAATGAAGGATAGTTATTCGCTGGACACTAGCTGGGAAGGCCTTGAAGAGCAGTATCAGAAGCACTACCGGGCTTATTTCCGCATTTTTGACCGCTGTGCCTTGCCCGCCATGGCTGTGCTTGCTGACACTGGCGTGATGGGAGGCCGTATTGCCCATGAATTTATGTATGCCAGCGGGGTTGGCGAGGATACGGTTTTATTTTGTCCCTTGTGCAACTACAGTGCCAATCGCCAGATCGCCCAGTTTCGCAAACCGGTGTTGACCCCTTCTGAGCCGGCCGCACTAGAGCAAGTCGCGACGCCCAACTGCAAGACGATTGCCGAAGTCTCGGCCTTTCTGGGAGTAAGCGCCAGCGAGTGTGCCAAAATGGTTTTTTTCGTGGCTAGTTTTGCCGCCGTAGAAACGGAGTCAGGCGCAGATTCAGGCGCAAAGCCCAAAGTGACTGAAGATGATTGTAGACTGGTGGCGGCGGCTTTGCCCGGTGATATGACCTTAAATGAAACCAAGCTGGCGGCTATTCTGGGGGCCAAAGAACTTCGTCCGGCGGAGGATGAAGAAATCCGCGCCGTTGGCGCCGTTCCTGGTTATGCCTCTCCGTTAAATTTGAGAAATTTGAGGAATTTAAGGAAATCGAGAAACTCGACGGACTTGAAAGGCCCCATTGTGGTTGTCGATGAATTGATTACTCAGGGCAATAACTGGATTGTGGGAGCCAACAAAGAGGGTTATCATTTGCGCGGGCTTAATTATGGCCGGGACTTTGAGGCCGATTACATCGGTGATTTATGTGCGGCGGCGGCGGGGCATCAGTGCGTGCGTTGTGCTGCGCCGCTGCAAAGTACGAAAGCTGTCGAAATTGGCAATATTTTTCAGCTTGGGACTTTTTATAGTGAGGCCATGGGCTGCTCTTTTACCGATCAGAGTGGCAGGCCAAAACCGGTCCTTATGGGTTCTTACGGCATAGGTGTCGGGCGCTTGGCTGCTTGTATCGCCGAGCAACATAATGATGCCGACGGTTTGCTTTGGCCAATCAGTGTCGCGCCTTACCAAGTCCATTTGCTTTCTTTGGCGGGCAAAAAAGAGCCGCAGGTTCTGGATGTGGCCGGGCAAGTCTACCACAGCCTTCTGGCAGCAGGGCTGGAAGTGCTCTTTGACGATCGCGAGGAAAGCCCCGGTTTCAAGTTTAAGGATGCCGATCTGATCGGCATTCCGATTCGCCTGACAATCGGCAAGCGTTCTCTGGAAAATGGTGGCCTTGAATTTTGCTTGCGCTCGCAAAAAGCGGCCAAAGGCGAACCTAAAGTCTTCTGGTCTGTCGCTGAAGCTGCAAAGCGAGCTCAGGCGGAAATTCGTCGCCTAGAGCAGGATATCCTCAATTCTGTGCGCGAGGTTGAATACTGCAGCCAGTAATTGTTAAATGTCTTTTTGATTATCAATAATGCTTTGAGCGGCAATCAGTAATCCCTTAACAATCTGCTCTAACTCCATGCTTGGGCTAGAACCATTAGTCGCCTGACCCACCGTGATAACGGCATCTGGTTTTTCGGTTTCGATTGCCCTTTTTACCACTTCGACAGATTTATAACGAACGACCGGTACTTGGCAGATCACAACCTCGCCGCCATCCAATGGACGGCCATCCAGGAGCCTGACCGCTTCCAGCGCAGGATTGATTTTATCACCTCCGAAGGGCTCAAAGCCGCTAACTAGGATTTTTTATACGGGCTCCTGAGAATGCCAGAAATGACTCTTTTTTATAAACGTATTCTTCTTCCCATCGTCTGAAGTTCCTTCCTTTTGTTCAATGTAAGACGCCGATCTGCGTCTTCATTGTACTAAAAATATATAACCAAAAACGATTATTGGTGCAGAAAAATTCCACCAATAGGCAAAGGAATGCCTTTTACCTATTGGTGCTTCTTTATTAATTAAAGAGTCCCACGGACAAATACCAATTATATCACATCATATTTGTCGCGAAATTCGTTTTTCCAATCCTCTGGTAAAGAATTTAGGATATCTTCCGCAAAACCCTTTACTTTTTCCCCGTTAGAACGCACCAGTTCCCTTGCTTTCTTAATTTCCACATCTGTCATATACGGTTTGATTTCAGGTTCCCCATCTATCTCATCTTCCACATATGTTTTCCGTTTAAATTCCCCACCTACCTCAATTATTATTGCCGGTTTACATTCCTCATCTTTTTTACATACTATTGTTATAGGATCTGATACTCTCTTAAATTTCTTCAATTTAAATGTCATTAAATTATACGATAAGTGGTCGTTTATTAAAGATTTATTATTTTCGGTAAACTCTAACATTCCATCCAAAATTTCAAACCCTGCTCCTGCAGCGGCTTTGAGAAGAATTTCTACCGCTTTATCCTCATTATTTTCGTTTGATAAATCATGTCCTACCAACGGGTCCGCATAGACATACTCTTTTGGTTCGTGATACAGATAACTAATTTTTTCGTACTCTTCATGATACAGATAACTAATTTTTAAGTACTTATCTCGTTTCATTTCCTGTCTATATTCTTCTGTGCTCGGTTCGTATTTAAGTATATTAATATACAATTTATCTATTACATCTTTTAAAAATATAAAATCCTCATTTTCTGCAAGATGTCGATATTTTGAAGATTTATCCGACTTTTCCCCTATTTTTTGGAGATAAGCATGGAGGTTTTTCATAGATTTTTTCATACTGTCACCAATTGCCTCTGAATTCGAATAATATTTTTCGAATTCAGCTGTCCCTCTGCCACCATGATGAATGTCCCCTCTACCATGTTCGTCATATAAAATTGCAGCGGCAACATCATTATTTTTGCCAACATAATCGGTCACTTGATTACCATCTTCGTCAGCAAAAATTGACCTTGATTCGTCATCTGAAATTGCATATGCAAAGGCTTTTTCAACAAATTTTTTAAGCTCTTCTAAAAAATCCAGAGAAATGGGCTCATTGCGCAAGGTTATGACGTCAGCTTCTTCCAGGATTTCTTTTTCAATCAACTTTTTCTTTAACTCTGAATCGTTTAATCCAGCGAAGTCATCTTTTTCTATGATATCGTGTTCAACCAGTATATCCTTCAGCTTTGTAAGCGTAATGGCAAATGAGCTTTCCTCTGCACCGGAGCCTTTTGTACTAGATGCCTGTGCACCGGAGCCTTCTGCACCGGATTCCTTTGCACTGGATCCTTTTGCACTAGAGCCCTTTGCACCGGATTCCTTTTTACTGGATGCCTTTTTACCTGACCCGTTAAGGGCGGTGACGTCAGTTTCTTCTAGGATGCCTGTTGAAACCAACTTGTTCTTTAACTCTAAACCGTTTAATGTCTCTAATTCATTGACGTCCTCTTTTTCCATAAGGCCCGATGCAACAAGTTGCTCGCGGAATTCAACAAGCATATCCCTCAGCGCTGCAATCATAATGGCACTGGATTCATTTTTTTGGGGTAACTTTTTGTCGCTTACTGGATCGTCACATGACGAAAACACAAATACGAGAGCAAAAGCTACAAGCGCCAGGTAGCTTGAGGTAGCTTGAGGTAGCTTGAGGTAGCTTGAGGTAGCTTAAAAGGGCAAGTTTACTACTCATTGTTCTTTTTCTCCTTTATACCATGCGAAATTTTAAAGATTTATACATTAATATAGCAAATTAATATATAATTGGCAATTATTTTAAGACCATTTCTGCACAAAATCAAGCGACCGTCTTTTTTTTCAAGAAGGCACAAAATGTAGACGGGGGAGCTGTGGGTGACAGGGGAACGTTGAAAGGGAACCACGAAAGAGCACGAAGACAGCGAAAGGGCACGAAATCTAAACGGGGGAGCTTTGGGCGCCAGGGAGGCAGCAGGCGCGGCGTTTTAGAATTTTTCGTGTTGTTCGTATTTTTTTTTGTGTATTTCGTGGTTACTTGGCCAGAGACTCTGAGGGAACCAAAATATGGCTTGTAAAATATGTTGGGTATGTTTAGAATCGGGCTGGAGGTATTTTTTCATGTTTGACAATTCGAGTTTTGAACAATGGCTGGACGAAAATGCCAAAAAAGCCATGCAAAAAGTAACCAATAATGAGGCTCTAAAGAGCGAAGAGATCATTGTTTTGGTGCTTAAAGCACAGACAAACCACATAACACATCTTGAACAGGATCTGCGAGGTGAAATATTGACGCTTAGAAAGGATATGAATAATCGCTTTGAACAGGTGGATAAGCGTTTTGAGTCGGTGCAAGCGCAAATAAATAGTTTTATGAGATGGTCGCTGACGGCCATGATCAGTTGTAGTGGCGTGACTATCGCTGCCGTTGTGGCCATAAATCAGTTTTTTGCCAGTTAGGGACCACGAAAAGGGAACCACGAAAAACACGAAAGGTTGCGAAAAGTCACGAAATCTAGACAGGTAAGCCCATGGGTGGCACGACGGGGAGCTGTGGGCGCCAGGGGAAAGCAGAAAAGGGGGGACGGAAGGATGACGGGAGCTGCGGGAGGCGTTCAGGAGGGAGGCGCGGTATTTTAGAATTTTTCGTGTCGTTCGTATTTTTTTTGTGTTCTTCGTGGTTACTTGGCCAGGGACTATTAAAGGGGAAAGGCTCAACGATTTCATAAGTATACATTTTTTAGGTATCTGTATTAAAAAAAACTTAAATCCACCAATTATTACCTTGACAAAGATCGCACATTGAGTTTTATTAAGCACTGATAATTTTATCTAGCTGTCCACGAGACTTTTAGGAGAAGTAAGATGAAAGTAGCCTATGTCTTTACAAACAACATGTCTGCGACATTTAAACTTGCGACAATGATATTACCACAGCTTGAGGAAAATCGGCATGGTGCCGAAGTTGTTGGCATGTTTTTCTTTGATGATAATATATTTTGCCTGCGTCAGGGCGATCCTGTCGGTGAGCGACTCGCCACATTGGCAAAGCAACAGAACATCCTTCTGATGATGTGTGATCAGTGTGCCGTGCGCCGTAATATGGCTGAAGGAGAATTTGAACAATGCGGCAAAGGTGAAGTGACCGCCAAGGGCACTGTCGAGGGTGTTCAGGCTGGCTGTTTCCCGCAATTGTATAAAGCACTCGCGCCCAATCCTCCGGATTATGTGATTAGCCTTTGATATAAGGGTTACATTCAGCAAGGGTCGGGCCGAGGCGCTCACAGACTGAAACAAGGAATTAAAAACTAAAAAGACGGCGGTCCGCGAGACAGCAGCTCACGGACCGGCAGAAATCATGCCTTTGCTGCCGAGCTTTGTTGCCAAGATGCCGCGTTTCTTTTGGGCTGGGAACAAATTTTGTTCAGATGAAGCCTGTGATTCTTGGGAAGAAAAAAAGGAAAGTTGATAATTCTTTTTTGTACCTCAATATCTACCAGACCATATCTTTGTCCAAGGGGTACATCGGCCGGGGAACCCGCTGGTAGGGCAGGCGCTCCAGAATGGGGTCGGTATCTCCCCGACTCAGAACTAAAATATTTTGCGAAGCAATGGCACGCAAGTCTTCGCCGTGATAGCCACATTTTATGATGAGTGCGCGATAATTTGAATACTCAATGCCGGCGGCGTCCAGAATGCTGATGTCGGCAACGGGCATGCGCTGTTGGCCAACCGCGATATCGAAATGGCCAACGCGCACAATTGCGGCATTGCGAGCTCGGTATGTAAAGAAACGCAGCACCCTCGCCGTCAGTTTCAAGCCATTATGCTGCGCAAAGAAGCGCCCCAATTCTAGATCTACACGGCCACCCACGCCAGCTTGTGTAATTGTCTCATAGGAGGCGGAGTCGTAAATCAGCGCAAAAAAACAGGGGGGCAGTTCTGCCGCAATCAGTTTGGCCAGAAAATCCACGGTATCTTCCGAGGCTCCCGCCGTCGCATTGTCGCCGACGTCAGAGAGCAGTAGAGGTTTGGGGTCTTGGTTCGCACGGATCAGCGCGATGGCTTCCGCTTCACTGGCAATCGCCATACCAAAGCGGAAATTCTGCCTCTGCTGCCAGAGCTTTTGTGCCAAGATGCCGCATTTCTTTTGGGCTGGCAGCAGATCTTCTTCATAGGCTGTCACCAGCGCCGTGGCACCCAAATATGGAGAATCTGCCCAGGGAAATCCGAGGGCAAGAGAGGCCGAGAGCACTTCGGGCGAATTTTCTAGATGGCGCAAATACTCGACGAGCCCTTGCATCGGCTGCTGCGTAGTCATAGAGAGTTCACCAGAGAGAATTAGGGGAACGCGAACCGCAGCGATGCAGGTCCGCCTCGCACTTTGGTAACTCTGTTGGGCAATGGAAGCACACAGCCGGCCAATTTCCAGCATATCTACATGGGGAGCGGTCTTGTACAAGCTGATTGCCGCAGCGTGAAACAGCATTGTGTCACTGATGGTCGCGTGCATGTCCATGGCCAGGTGGATGGGCAATTCGGGGCAGATGGCATGAATATGGGCCATTAAATCTGCTTCCGGATCGTCGTAAGCACCTTGCCCATAAGAATCTTGTCCAGAGTTATGCTCCAAAAGTCCCACGCGCATAGAGCCGTGCATGGCAAGGCAAATTGCATCGATATGTTGCGCCTGGATCTCCTTTGCCAGCCTGCAGCAGATTTCTTTGCGCATACTGATGTATGCGTCTCGTTGAACCGGCCCCGCCGGTAAAGTTCTGGCGTAATACAAGGGCACCAATTCGATATTATTTTGCTGGCAGAAGTCAACGATGCCACAGATTGAGCTCTGCGCCTTCTGTTTGTTCCACAGATCGAGGATTTGCGTGCCCGCATACTCGTAAAATTCTTCGCGCCCAATGCTAAAACGGTTAAAGGTATTGGTTTCGGTGCCAAGTCCGGCAATGGCTATCCTCATGAGGTTTCTATTCCTTTATTCCACCTTGGGCAAAGCTCGCAATCAAATATTTATTGAAGAATAAATAAAATATGATCATCGGCAATGTCGCCAAGGTCAGTGCGGCAAGCTGTAGTCCATAATTGACAACTAATCTGCCGGCAAATGAATTTACTGCCACAGGCAGACTTTTTAAAGACTCTCCCGTAGTGAGTATGAATGCCAGCAGGAATTCATTCCAGTCCTGAAGGAATGATAAAATGGCTATCGTTGTAATGACGGGGACGCACATGGGAATTACAATAAATAAGAAAATCTGCAGATAATCCGCGCCGTCAATGCGTGCAGCTTCAATAATCGTGTCGGGCAGGGCCCGCAGGTAAGAAGTGGCAATCAGTACAGATGTAGGGAGCGCGAATGCTATGTATGGTAAAATGACACCCAAGTAATGATTGTATAAGCCTAGAGCATTTTCCATAATGAACAACGGAATGACAACGGAGTTTACTGTTATTAAAAGCCCTGTTGTGAACATGCCGTAGTATATCTTTCGACTGCGGTAGGGGAATTTTGCCAGTGCGAAGCCCGACGATAGAGAAAATATTACGGTAAATATGGTGGAAAATACGGTATAAATTATACTGTTAAAAAATTTCCTTCCCATATCTCCAAGCCCCCAAGCAGCAGAATAATTTTGGAATGTAGGATTTTTGGGTGGAGATAGCGGCGCGAGCATTATCTCCGACTGCGTCTTGAAAGAGGATATTACCATCCAGGCGATGGGAAAGACAGTTATAACGACAAAGCATATTGAAATAATATATGCTGAGTATATCCAGAATGAAGTGGCGATATCAGTCTTTTTCATCCCAGTTTTATCCGTATTTTCTCGCAAAAGCCTGATAGACATGGCGTAATCCCAGTATAATGAAGATGCTCAAAAGCGCCGAAACTGTCGAGATTGCGCTGCCCAGGCCTAGATCGCCACCAGTAAAGGATTTGTCATACATATACGTAGCCAGGACACTCGTGTAGTCTACCGGCCCCCCCCCTGTCATGGCAAATATCAGATCAAAACTTTTTAAGCTGCCGGCAATGGCTAATATCGAGCAGGTAAATAAGGTATTAGCAAAAATCGGCACCACAATTTTGCGAAAAATATATGGTTCGGTTGCGCCGTCCATTACTGCGGCCTCAAAAAAAGAATTTGGTATCCTCTGAAGGTTGGCAATGAAAATGACCAAGTAGAGACTGGTATGCATCCACAGGATGACAAATAAAACCGGTATCATAGCCAGTTGCTTGTTTTCGGATATCCTGACAACGTAGTCGGGATTACTGCTGACTGAACGAACGAGATCGGTAAAAATCCCGACCGGAGAAAAAACCCGATTCCACAACAGTGCGACAACCACGGAAGAAATGGTGATGGGCAAAAAGATCATTACGACAAAGAAATTACCACCTTTGATCATTTTGCGGTGAATACTATAAGCCAGGAAGAGGGCCAGGGGAATCTGGCCGAAGACCGAAACCAGCGCAATTTGCAGATTGTGCCAGAGCGCCCAATAGAATTGGGGATCTTGCACAATCTTTAAATAATTTGTCAGCCCGGCAAAGGACTGAAACTGGTGGTACCTCCATGTTGAGAATCCTAAAATAAAACTCACAATTATTGGAAATAAGACAAAAAAGCTGTATATCAATAAGGGAACGCCTATTAATACGTAGTAACTTGTGATCTTTTCGCGGTGTGAATACATATCTTTAATCTATAGGCAGTTTGTCGTAGGAAAATGTAAGCACTTAAATTGTTTTGCCAAAAGGGGAGAATACAAGGAGAATTAAAGTGGGAGAATAAATGACTCTCAATTGCCTCGATTCGAATCATTTGCGCTCACCCACGCCTCATATTGTTGGGCCACTTCCCTGGCACTAATATTTCCGAAAAGCATAGATTGCAAATTGCGATTAAAGTTTGTCATGCCAGCAGGATCCATTTTGGCATCAATGACATAACCGTATTCCGTATTGGCGATAAAATGGGCCAGACGCTTCTGAAGTTCCGGGATATCCGCTTCATCCGCATTTATTAAATACGTTGGGATCTCCCCGTGCTGGAGCCGCAGCTCTGCGCCGGGCCTGCCATTAAAAAATGCAATAAATTCCCAGGCGGCATCTGCCCGCTCTGTTCCTTTCAAGCTGGCACTGATTCCATAACCTTCAGAGGGCACTGCCGTGCTTGAGCCGGGGTGAACCTCGTTTTCCAAAGCGGGAAATACGCCCAAGGATACCTGGTCCTGGTCTTCGGCACTCAAGGAGTTGACCATCCCGGAAACCCGCCATGCCGCATCAATTAAGTAGACGGATTTCTTTTGGTAGAATTCTTGGTCGGCTTCACTGTTCGACATTTGGTTTATTCCGGGCGAAAAGGCCTTTTTCTGTGCCATCTCATTAATAATTTCTAGGGCGTGAAGAAAGGGCGGATCCTCAAAAGACGCCGTTCCGTCCATTGCCTTGGCAAACCATTCCTTCCCGCCGATTCGATCTACTAAAACACTTAGCAACCATGAATTAACTGGCCATTGATCTTTATTTCCAAGTGAAATGGGATAATATCCCGCCTGCCGTATGGTCTCAATCTGCTGCAGAAGCTCGTCGTACGTCGCGGGAAAACGCAGATCCAATTCGTCTAAAAGATCTTTGTTGGCAAACATGGTGTGCGTTACAGCTAAAGAAGGCGCAATTGTATAAATCTCTCCATTTTTCCCCTGGGCTTGCCAGATTTCCTCCGTGAAGCCACGCTTGAAATCATCGCTAAGGTATGGGCGCAGATCTAAGACTTTTTCCGTCTCGGTAATATAAGCACTGCGCTTGCCAATATAAACTGTGAACAAGTCCGGCATAGTATTTGAAACGGCCATCGCCTGAAATTTCTGATGGAATGCTTCGCCACTGCCATATTCAATATCCAGCTTTGTCTGTGGATTTGCACTGAGAAAAGCTTCAATGGCCGCATTAGTCCCCCTAGATTGAGGATTCGCCGGATCTCCTTGGAAGTAAGCTTTTAAGCTTACGGTACCACTGTCCTGATTTGCCTTGCTGCAAGCAGCCAGGAACAGAATTGCCACAGAGGCAGACAACAGAATAATGAAATATCTTTTCATGAAATGATCCTTGTCATAAAAATATAAATTAATTATATACCTTTTTTTATAAAAATATCCATATACCCATAGAATTTTTGATAAAAAATGTTTGCCATGAATATTTCCACAGGGGACCACGAAAGGGGGACCACGAAAAGGCACGAAGACGGCGAAATGTCACGAAATAGCAACCACGAAAAGGCACGAAAATCTACGAAAAGGCACGAAATTTAGGTAGGGGGGCCGTGGGTGGAACGATGGGGAGCTGTGGGTGACAGGGAAAAGTTAAAATAGGGGCTGGATGGACAACGGGAGCTGTGGAGGGCAGGAAAACGGTTAAAATAAGGGGACGGCAGCCAAGAAGGGCGTCCAGGCAGCAGGGGCGGTGTTTTAGAATTTTTCGTGTTGTTCGTATTTTTTTTGTGTTTTTCGTGGTTACTTGGGGGGGACCACGAAAGAGTAACCACGAAATTACACGAAAGTCTACGAAAGGGCACGAAATTTAGACGGGGGAGCCGCGGGTAGCAGGAGATGACTGGCCAAAACACCTATCACGCCGATCAAGAAGTGAGCTTTGCAACTTTAGAAGCTGAACATCTCGGTCAAGAGGTTAGCAACCTTTGAGGCTGAGTTGGGGTGTATGTTGCCAAGCTTTTTATAGAGCCGTTGTTTGTCAACGGTGCGAATTTGATCAAGCGCAATCTCGCCCTTTTTGTTTTTAAAGGTGACCTGCACACGCGTCGGGTAATGCCGAATGGTGGAAGTCATCGGCGCGATGATCACCGTGTTGAGCACCTGATTCACCTCGTCAGGGGAAATGACGACACAGGGACGAGACTTTTTGATTTCTGAACCTTTGGTCGGATCAAGCGAAACCAGATAAACATCAAAGCGGTTCACCACGACCACTCAGTGTCATCAAAATCGTTGGCTAACGTATCATCAAATAGCAATGCACCCTCGTTCATAGAAGTTTTGGCAAACGCCTCGCTCCAACCGCTACGTGGCTGATCGGGTTTGGAAATCACGATGGTATTGTTACGTACGTCGATTAAAACCGCGCCATCAAACTGGCACTCTTTCAAAAACTGGGCCGGAATGATGACGCCCTTGGAATTGCCTATTTTGGTCAGTGTTGCTCTCATTGTGCTCCTCCTGAGATGTAATTACTAAGTTACAACATAGAGGGCAGAGAGTCAATTATCCTAATAAAATTAATCATTTTTATCTCAAGATGATTGATTTTATCACCGAATAGAATTATTGTATGTGTATCATAGATTTTTGTGCAGCGATCTGACGCGATGACACAAGGAGGTTATTATTGGTTAAAAATACATTTTGGGAACCTGTTTGCCACAGCGGCAATTTTTTTTACACCTAGGAACGACTCTGGGAATCAGCCCGAAGTCGTTTAGGCTGTTACGTTTAAGTAATTAATTTTTTAATTTAATTTTGAGGAATTTCACAATGAAACTATCAAGAAAATTTTTTCTAAATACTGATATATATATATATATATATATATCAATTCTTCTGGCCGGGCTAATATTCTCTTGCCAGGTCGAAGATTTTGACGATCCTAAGCCGACTGCCCGGTCGACTTTCATGGAGAGTGTGCCAGAGTCTTTAACAATTCATTTTGGCGATCACGATATTGACATAGATAAGATTGTAGACAAATTTTTTGCGGAAGCTCAAGCGGAAGCTCAAAAAGCGCCAGCTGGTAAGTCTTTATCACCTGATGATAAGGAAATTTGTAAGGAACAATTTAAGAAGATTTTAAAGTCAGTTTATAATTTTGAGGACTCAGGCCCCCGACCCCAAAAAATTGAAATCCCAATTTCCGCTCACGACATGAGGACCTTGACCGGGTATGACTGGGCGAAACCAAAGACTTTTACACTGACTATGGATTATTCTTTTGAACTACCCTTGACAAACTATGTCAAAATTTCCGAGGAATTATATAAATATTTAACTGAAAATGAGGTCTTACCGGCTGATACATTTAATGACAAGCATGAGATGAACACATTTACATTCGACGTGCGTAATTTATTAAAAATAGATGTGTCAGATAGGAAGATAAAATCGCTGGAAGGCATTCAATATTTTAGACGTCTGGCATACCTGGACTGCTCTAATAATAATCTTACTACACTAGACATATCGAAGAACCTAGTAGGTAAATTCCCTTATACTAAAAAAGGAGCTTTTTGGGAAAATACGGAAGAATCGTCATCGGAATTTACTAGGAGGCGAAAGTTAAGCTTCATTAAAACTTACGGCAGAAAATCTTTTGGTGCAGAAGGTGCAAAAGTTGAAAAGCAGAAGCACGACTGCCCATTCTCTCATGCGGGGCACGATGTAAAACCAGAAAAATCTTTTGTTTTAAAGCTGAAGCTAAAAGTAGACGGCAACGTTCAAATAACTGACTATTATGATACATTTTTATCGGATTTAGAGAATTTTAAGGAACTTGACAAGAAAAAGCTCCCAAGTACGGTAGATAAAAATGACATTAAAGCTCTTGGTGATTTAAAGTATTTGCTTGATGATGATATTGATTTGAATTTCGATGACACGGCGGGTACTTTAACAGTCACCATTAAAAATCATGGAGAGCCTAAAGAAATTACTTTGACAAAGTTCCAAACTACAAAGGCAGAGCCTGAGCCTGAAGCTCCTTCGGAAGAAAAATTGACAGCCGTAGTGCAAGATTTGTCCACAGATTCAATAGCAGGTTATACTGTTGACTCGACTAAGAAGGCATCTGATGTTGATCATAGTGAAATTATAGCAGCCATTAAAGCTATTGATGGTTTAAGCGCTTTGCCTGATAGTGACATTGAGTTTAGCGATGCTGATGACGATGCGGGAACTTTAAAAGTCACCATTAAAAATCATGGAGAGCCTAAAGAAATTACTTTGACAAAGTTCCAAACTACAAAGGCAGAGCCTGAGCCTGAAGCTCCTTCGGAAGAAAAATTGACAGCCGTAGTGCAAGATTTGTCCACAGATTCAATAGCAGGTTATACTGTTGACTCGACTAAGAAGGCATCTGATGTTGATCATAGTGAAATTATAGCAGCCATTAAAGCTATTGATGGTTTAAGCGCTTTGCCTGATAGTGACATTGAGTTTAGCGATGCTGATGACGATGCGGGAACTTTAAAAGTCACCATTAAAAATCATGGAGAGCCTAAAGAAATTACTTTGACAAAGTTCCAAACTACAAAGGCAGAGCCTGAGCCTGAAGCTCCTTCGGAAGAAAAATTGACAGCCGTAGTGCAAGATTTGTCCACAGATTCAATAGCAGGTTATACTGTTGACTCGACTAAGAAGGCATCTGATGTTGATCATAGTGAAATTATAGCAGCCATTAAAGCTATTGATGGTTTAAGCGCTTTGCCTGATAGTGACATTGAGTTTAGCGATGCTGATGACGATGCGGGAACTTTAAAAGTCACCATTAAAAATCATGGAGAGCCTAAAGAAATTACTTTGACAAAGTTCCAAACTACAAAGGCAGAGCCTGAGCCTGAAGCTCCTTCGGAAGAAAAATTGACAGCCGTAGTGCAAGATTTGTCCACAGATTCAATAGCAGGTTATACTGTTGACTCGACTAAGAAGGCATCTGATGTTGATCATAGTGAAATTATAGCAGCCATTAAAGCTATTGATGGTTTAAGCGCTTTGCCTGATAGTGACATTGAGTTTAGCGATGCTGATGACGATGCGGGAACTTTAAAAGTCACCATTAAAAATCATGGAGAGCCTAAAGAAATTACTTTGACAGGGTTTAAGCCAGAATCAATTCCCTCTAGTGATATTTTGCAGTTTGTAAGTAAATTTATTGATAATAATTTGTCAACGCTAGAGCTTGCTAGTGGCGCACAAATCGCAGATGATACCAATACCAAAAACGCCATTTTGGACGCAGTTAAGGCTTTGTCTGAATATAAAAAGCTTAGTACAGAAAAAAAGGCCCTAATTGTCTCCGCGTTTGCCGCAGATAATCTGACGGTTACTCCAGCTTCAGGGCAAGATCCTGCCAGTGTTGCACTTAAGACTCCAGCCAAGAAAATTGAGCTGACGGTTGCTCGCAAGCCTTTTGACTTAGGTAAATTTATTGATGATAATTTGTCATCGCTAGAGCTTCCTATTGGCACAGCACCGCCCGCTGAGAATGATTCTACTAAAGATGCCATTTGGGCCGCAGTTCAGGAGCTTCAGGCTTATAAGGACCTTAAAACGGATGAAAAAAGCAAAGTTGAGACTGCTTTTGATAAAGGTAATCTGACGGTTACTCCAGCTACAGGTGGAAAATCTGCCAGTGTCGCACTTGCGAATCCAGCCAAGACAATTAATCTGACGGTTGCTCCCAAGCCTTAATTGGGTAATTAACTTTTCGCGTTAGCCTTTTTGCCTACGCCGCGCCGCCTCCTGTCGAAAGACAGTGGGCGGCGTTTTTTTTGTGGGATCACGAAAGGAACCACGAAATTACACGAAAAGTGGCGAAAAGGCACGAAATAGTAACCACGAAAGGGCACGAAGACAGCGAAAGGTCACGAAAGTTAGGCTGGGGAGCCGCGGGTGAAACGATGGGGGGCTGTGGGTGACAGGGGAACTTTAAAGGGGGAACCACGAAAGTGCACGAAAGAGGGCGAAAAGGTGACCACGAAAAGCACGAAGACAGCGAAAGGTCACGAAAGTTAGGCTGGGGAGCCGCGGGTGAAACGATGGGGGGCTGTGGGTGACAGGGGAACTTTAAAGGGGGAACCACGAAAGTGCACGAAAGAGGGCGAAAAGGTGACCACGAAAAGCACGAAGACAGCGAAAGGTCACGAAAGTTAGGCTGGGGAGCCGCGGGTGAAACGATGGGGGGCTGTGGGTGACAGGGGAACTTTAAAGGGGGAACCACGAAAGTGCACGAAAGAGGGCGAAAAGGTGACCACGAAAAGCACGAAGACAGCGAAAGGTCACGAAATTTAGACGGGGGAGCTGTGGGTGGCAGGGGGGGGGCAGGAAAAAGGATGACGGGAGGCGTGGGGGGGCGTTCAGGTAGCAGGGGCGGTGTTTTAGGATTTTTCGTGTCGTTCGTATTTTTTAGTGTATTTCGTGGTTACTCGGCCAGGGACTGTGAAAGGGAACCACGAATTGCACGAAAGAGGGCGAAAGGGGGACCACGAAAGGGCACGAAATAGGGCGAAAAGGCACGAAATCTAGACGGGGGATCTGTGGGCGCCAGGGGAAAGCAGAAAAGGGGGCCGAATGGGCAACGGGAGCTGTGGAGGGCAGGAAAACGGTTAAAAAAGGGGACGGCAGCCAAGAAGGGCGTCCAGGCAGCAGGCGCGGTGTTTTAGAATTTTCGTGTCGTTTCGTACTTTTTTTTGTGTTGTTCGTGGTTACTCGGCCAGGGACTGTGAAAGGGAACCACGAAAAGCACGAAAGGTGGCGAAAGGGGGACCACGAAAGGGCACGAAATAGGGCGAAAAGGCACGAAATCTAGACGGGGGGGGCCGTGGGTGGAACGATGGGGACCACGAATTGCACGAAAGGTGGCGAAAGGGGGACCACGAAAGGGCACGAAATAGGGCGAAAAGGCACGAAATCTAGACGGGGGATCTGTGGGCGCCAGGGGAAAGCAGAAAAGGGGGCCGAATGGGCAACGGGAGCTGTGGAGGGCAGGAAAACGGTTAAAAAAGGGGACGGCAGCCAAGAAGGGCGTCCAGGCAGCAGGCGCGGTGTTTTAGAATTTTTCGTGTTGTTTCGTACTTTTTTGGTGTTTTTCGTGGTTACTCGGCCAGAGACTTTTAAAGGGGGACCACGAAAGGGCACGAAAAATAACGAAAGGTCACGAAATTTAGGCAGGGGAGCCGCAGCGGGGCAGCTGGGGCGCAAATTGGGGGTCTGGCCACCCCAGATTGCCGAGACAAAGGGATGACTGCGATCCATGCCCAGGTAGCCAATCACCACAATCTGGCCGTTTTCTGGTGGGACATAGATACCCGACCCGTGCGAGTCGGCCCACAGCGGGTTGATGCTGACGCCGCTTAGCTCGGTTCCAGTTTCGGCCAGGCTATCTGGCTCCAGCAGCTTTACGGCGCAGGTGTATTCCTGGGCACTGCAGGTACTGCTTTGCACCTTGCCCAGCTCTGGCCCCTGGCGTTTGGGCATCGCGGAATTGAGCCAGCTGCGGTACAGTGGGGCTAGGGTATCATCGGGAGGCATAATATATTAAGAAGCCTTAGGTAACTATAGTCACTAGCCAAAGATAACTATAATTAACAGCCAAAATACAAGCATTATCAAGTTTGTTTTTATAGCTAAGACCTTGATATACTTTCTATTAAAAACCAAAAGAACGGTTATAACAACCGCTAGCAGCACAATAGGAACCCATTCGAATGCCAATAATAGAATGAACGGATATAGTCCTAACCAGTAAACATACGATAATTGTAAAATATTTTTTTTATGGATTTTAAGCATTACTATCCCCCGTGTTTTTGAGCTGCAGACCACCAACTATACATGGCTATTGACAACTGGCCAGTGTAGACATGCTGAAAGTTACTGCTCCTTAGCATGTCACGGTATAGGCCATATCCATCGTTATTCTCCCCCATTATAACTTTTATATTCTTCAAATGTATCTCTACTTTGTCATCGGGCTGCAGAACCTGAAAATCACCATCAAAAGTTAAATTGGTATTTTCATTCATCTTATAAACTTGATAACCTTCCACATCAACCACGCCGTCTATATAGCCTTGCAAGATCGTGCCCGAAGGGACTGGGCGCACCAGGCTTTCTAGCGGATGGCCGCCAACCCTGTCGTTCATAATAGCATAAATTGTCTTGTTGCTAAAGTTTCCGATACTTCCTGGCCCTAAAATAGCGTCCTTGGTCGCCTCAAAGGCTTTTTTCAGGCTACTTTTAACAGAAAAGTCTTTTGCACTCTCCTTTAATTCACCCCACCAGATGCGCAGGCGCTCCCGCGTCGGCTTGAGCGCGTACTCTAGACCCCTTACGATGCCCTGACCCGATACCCAGCCCAAAAGCACCGGCACGGCGCGGTATTCCTGCCAGTCTCCGTGTTCCTCTATCAGCTTGCCCAAATGCACCGTACTGCCTGGCTCCAGCCCCACCTGTAAGACCCCTTCGGCGTCCATAAAGGCTTCTTTGTCTGGAGCCACAGTGTCGAGCCAGTGGTGCAGCAGGCTCATGCGCTCACCCCTTAACGCAAAGTCCATGCGCTTGTCCGTGCTCTTGTAGTTGTGCTTCTCAATTATGTCCGAAAGGATATTGGCCGCATCCTCCTGGTGGTAATTCACGTGCACCACCTCATCCAGCGCCGCAAAGGCTATAATGCGCAACTGGTTGTGCCGCCCTGGCCCCACCTTCACCACCGGGGCGCTAAACAGCCGCACGCCGCCTCCCTCAATGCCTAGCTCCTGACCTACGGCAAAATCAGCCTCGCGGCTCAGGTAGAGATCGCAGCGCTGGCTAACCAAATCCACGGTGGCCGATAGGCGGCAGCTCAGGTACTTATAACCCGTATCCTCGCCATCCCGTAATATTCGCACTTCCATTGTATCCTCCAATATTTAAAGGCTAATAAATATCCTGGCGCAGACTTGGATCATGGCGCCTCCATATCTCCGCATGCTCGTCAAACTGTTTCCGCTCGGCGGTCGTGGCCGCATCGCCGCTTGAGGGAGGCTTTGGCGCGCTTTTGGCCGCCTGTTTTTTCTTCTGCTGCTTGGTGATCCTGTCAATCTCAGGGTTGAACTCCACAAACTTGAGGCTCACATCGTAGACCAGCTTGCTGCCGCGAGCGCTGCTCATACTCAGAAGATAACAGCGCTTGATGCCCCAGGCCCTTGCCTCCGGCAGCAGTATCTCGTATTGCACCGGCTGGCCGCCGTTCTCGGTCTTGCGAAACAGGGCGATGACCTCGGCGAGCAGGTCTTCCCGACTCTTGCCGCCGTGACTCGTTGACTGATCTGTTACTTGACCTGGGGCCTGTTCATCCACAATTTTAAGGTTTACAGAAAACTCCACCGGGTCAAAGCCATTCAGGGTAAAATCACGCCCGCCGTCTTTCCACCGGGAGCGGTCAACCTGCGCCCTCCCGTCAAAGGAGCACGAGACCTCTATGCCCGGCACCACGACATCGTTGAGCAATAGGGCCTTTTCTTCGGGCATTGAACTCAAGATCACGCCGCACCCCCGGCCCGCATCAGCAAGCGCACAAAGTCGCCGATTTCCTCAATCTCGTCTGCATTGACTGTCAAGTTTTCGATGTGAATGGATATGTTCCCGTTGCCACCGCCGCTCGGCGCGGGGCCTTCCGCCGCGCCAATTCCCTGGGCGAATTGAATCGGCCCCGGATGTTTGTGTAGATAATCGAGGTTGCCCAGCCCGATCGTGTCCACCGCACTTTGCGAGAACACATATTCGCCCGCGTGCACCACGCCCGCCACCTGACTGGCCCCGCCCGGACCAGTATAGCCCCCAGCGCCAAATTTCTTGACATTGTCAGGCACGGCTTGGCCGCCGCCTGCTCCTTCGGTATTGCCGCCCACAAGCCATTTCCAGGCGGAACTGGCGCTGCTCACCACCTTATTAATGGGCTCAAACAATGCGGCAAAGAAGGCCTTTACCGGCTGCCAGGCCGTAATAATCCCCTGCGCGATAGCCGCGAAAGTCCCGCTAAAAAAGCCCCCGACGCTGTGCAGCACAAGCAATACCGCATCCCACATGCCCACAAAGAACGCCTTGGCGGGCTGCCACACGGCAATAAGCCTGCCCGCGATAGCCGCAAAAACCCCGTTAAAGAAAGCCCCGACGCCGTGCAGTGCAAACAATACGGCATCCCACATCCCAATGAAAAAAGCCTTTGCGGGCTGCCATGCGGCGACAATGGCATTGCCAACGGGACTAAAAACACCCACAACAAAAGCCCAGGCGGCCCGCGCGCCCAACGTGATCCCATCCCAGACGGCCGCAAAAAACGCCTTGATCGGCTCCCAGTGGGCCATGATTATTTTGACAACCAAAGCCGGTATAGTTATCCAGGGAGCGAATAAAACCCCGACACCCGCAAAGAATGGGTTATTCAGCAAGTTGCTGAACCAGGTAATTGCGGTTTGTACCCCGTAAACAATCCCATTCCATACCTTGGCGCCAAAGGCTTTGACTGTGTCCCAATGTTTTATCAGCAGCACGCCAATGGCGATGACGGCGGCTATTCCCACGGTGATCGCGATCATGGGGCCGATCACGGCCCAGTTGGCCACGGCAAAGGCGTAAGCCTTGGGAATCGCCAGCACAAACTGCCGGCCCAGAACTACATCAACTGGCGCATCCGCATCATCTACGAGCAAAACCAGCTCACCGCCTACAGTGCCGGCCAGACCCGCAAGCTGTGGAGCGTGCAACACATCTATCCCTATTGGCAATACAAGCAGCGGCAAAGAAAAAACAAACGTCAGAGCCACGCAGCCTGGCATAACATGATCCTCAAAGCCGACGACCCGGCCTGGGATGTAATCTGCCCGCCCAACGGCTGGCGCTGCGCCTGTTATCGCAGCCCACTAACCCAGGAGCAAGCCGACGCAGAATGGGCAAAGGGCGCCAAAAAGACCCTGCCCACGCCACAAGAAGGAGCACCACAGCTTGACCCCGCCTGGGCCTATAACCCAGCCAAGGAAGCCCTGGCACCCAACTGGAAAACCTACAAGGGCCTGCGCAAGGCCGGCGCCCTGCGCGGCGTAATGCAAAACTACCGCGACGAGATGGCCAAAGTACAGATGAGCCATGGAGCATGGCAAAAATACAGCCGCACGGTGATCGAGGAAAAGCACGGCACCACCGAAATTCCCGTGCACATGGCCACACTCGCGCAGCAAGTTATGGACGTCATGGACTTCGACCCCAAGCTTATGGCGAGCGACAAAGCCCTGCGCCACGGCAGTCGGGGACGCGGAGGAAAGAAAGGCGACTTTAACCCCGACCGAGACCTGACAATCAAGGAAATCGGCGCCATGCCGCGCCACCTGGCGAACCCAGACGCAATTTACCGTGACGGCGGCGAATGGCTATTTACCTATAAACTAAACAGGCATCACGAGGCCCGTGTGGTATTTCGCCAGAACAACGGGCGGCCACTACAACTGGTAAGCTTTACCAAGGTCAGACTAGGGGAAACGGAGGAATCAGTTGGCAATGCATTATATAAAAAATAAACCCCGTGACGGTCCGATTTGAACGGCATCTAGCCATCGTTGATTGGGCCCGCTTACCAACTAGCGTACTTACCACAGGGCTTATATAGCCAATGTATCACACAAAGCCCGCCCTGACAAGCGGCAAGGAGAAATTTATGCAAAACACAGAGATTAAGCTCTCGGAGAAACAAGAGCCAGGAGAAAATAAGGCAAACCAGCTTAAACCAACAGATAGGCCCTGGGGCACGTTCCTGCCTCCCGCTGACTGGAACTGCCACTGTACTAAAGCATTTTGAAGATCATCTCAAGAACATCTGGCAAGGAGTATATATGAATAACGAAAATAGCAAGGAACCCAGCGAACTGCTCAAGCTTGCGACACTACTTGAAAATAGTGGTTATCGCGTAATCCGTATCGGCAATGCCAAACGCCACGAAGAAAATGCTTCGCATCTAATCACGCTGTTGGTTTCTCCGTTTTAGCACAACCCAAAGCCATAGCGTAGCCTATGGCATTTAAAAACAGAGAACGAACCCCATGGGCACCGCAATAATGTTTACAGCCGTCGCAGTCTGGGCTATCTACGAGCGCAGCTCTGGCCATGAAATCAGCGACCAAGTATTTATGGCTGCCGCACTCATCGTACTCCACGCATTTCGATATCGCTAGCACCGCCCGCAAAGTCTGTCATTTGGCAAAAGCTGGCCGGGGCACTCTCGGTCGGTCGCCACAGAAAGCCGAAACCGCACCCGGAAAATCAGTAAAAACGGCTGCAAATTTCTGCAAGTTTTTTACAAATTTCTCCAAGAAAACAGCAAAAACCTGCAATTTTTTTCAAACTTAAACGCCCCACATCCACCCTTTGAAAGCCCTAAATACAAGGCATCCTGCAACTTTTCTGCTCAATTCCTGCTTTTTCATTCTTCATGCCCCCCCACACACGGGAGGCGTGGGGGGGCGTCGAGGCAGCAGGGGCGGTGTTTTAGAATTTTTGGTGTTGTTCGTGGTTACGGGGCCAGGGATTCTGAGGGAACCAAAATCTGGTTTGCAAAATATGTTGGATAGATTTAGAATTGGGTTTGGAGGTATTTTTTCATGTTTGACAATTCGGGTTTTGAACAATGGCTGGACGAAAATGCCCAAAAAGCCATGCAAAAAGTAACCAATAATGAGGCTCTAAAGAGCGAAGAGATCATTGTTTTGGTGCTTAAAGCACAGACGAACCACATAACGCATCTTGAACAAGATCTGCGGGGTGAAATATTGACGCTTAGAAAGGATATGAATGATCGCTTTGAGCAAGTGCAGGAACAGATGAACAGGCGTTTTGAGCAGGTGGACAAGCGCTTTGAGCAGGTCGATAAGCGTTTTGAGTGCGCACAAGAGCAAATGAATATGCGCTTTAAGCAGGCGCAAGAGCAGGTGGATAAGCGTTTTGAGTCGGTGCAAGCGCAAATAAATAATTTTATGAGATGGTCGCTGACGGCCATGATCAGTTGTAGTGGCGTGACTATCGCCGCACTTGTCGCAGCTTATCAGTTTCTACCTGGTTAGGGGACCACGAAAGAGGGACCACGAAATTACACGAAAGTCTACGAAAGGTCACGAAAGTTAGGCTGGGGAGCCGCGGGGACCACGAAAGTGCACGAAGACAGCGAAAGGTCACGAAATTTAGGCTGCGGGTGACCGGGGAACTTTGAAGGGGGACCACGAAAGTGCACGAAGACAGCGAAAGGTCACGAAATTTAGACGGGTAATCCATGGGTGGCAGGGAGGGGCGGTGTTTTAGAATTTTTGGTGTTGTTCGTGGTTACGGGGCCAGGGATTCTGAGGGAACCAAAATCTGGTTTGCAAAATATGTTGGATATATTTAGAATTGGGTTTGGAGGTATTTTTTCATGTTTGACAATTCGGGTTTTGAGCAATGGCTGGACGAAAATGCTCAAAAAGCCATGCAAAAAGTAACCAATAATGAGGCTCTAAAGAGCGAAGAGATCATTGTTTTGGTGCTTAAAGCACAGACGAACCACATAACGCATCTTGAACAAGATCTGCGGGGTGAAATATTGACGCTTAGAAAGGATATGAATGATCGCTTTGAGCAAGTCGACAAGCGCTTTGAGCAAGTGCAGGAACAGATGAACAGGCGTTTTGAGCAGGTGGACAAGCGCTTTGAGCAGGTCGATAAGCGTTTTGAGTGCGCACAAGAGCAAATGAATATGCGCTTTAAGCAGGCGCAAGAGCAGGTGGATAAGCGTTTTGAGTCGGTGCAAGCGCAAATAAATAATTTTATGAGATGGTCGCTGACGGCCATGATCAGTTGTAGTGGCGTGACTATCGCCGCACTTGTCGCAGCTTATCAGTTTCTACCTGGTTAGGGGACCACGAAAAGCACGAAGACAGCGAAAAGGCACGAACACGAAAGGGCACGAAGACAGCGAAAAGTCACGAAAGTTAGGCTGGGGGAGCCGCGGGGACCACGAAGGGCACGAAAGGTGGCGAAAAGGTGACCACGAAAAGCACGAAGACAGCGAAAGGTCACGAAATTTAGACGGGTAATCCATGGGAGGCAGGGGGGGCGTCGAGGCGGGAGGGGCGGTGTTTTAGAATTTTTGGTGTTGTTCGTGGTTACTTGGCCAGGGACTCTGAGGGGGAACCAAAATCTGGTTTGCAAAATATGTTGGATAGATTTAGAATTGGGTTTGGAGGTATTTTTTCATGTTTGACAATTCGGGTTTTGAACAATGGCTGGACGAAAATGCTCAAAAAGCCATGCAAAAAGTAACCAATAATGAGGCTCTAAAGAGCGAAGAAATCATTGTTTTGGTGCTTAAAGCACAGACGAACCACATAACGCATCTTGAACAAGATCTGCGGGGTGAAATATTGACGCTTAGAAAGGATATGAATGATCGCTTTGAGCAAGTCGACAAGCGCTTTGAGCAAGTGCAGGAACAGATGAACAGGCGTTTTGAGCAGGTGGACAAGCGTTTTGAGCAGGTGGACAAGCGTTTTGAGCAGGTGGATAAGCGTTTTGAGCAGGTGGATAAGCGTTTTGAGTCGGTGCAAGCGCAAATAAATAGTTTTATGAGATGGTCGCTGACGGCCATGATCAGTTGTAGTGGCGTGACTATCGCCGCACTTGTCGCAGCTTATCAGTTTCTACCTGGTTAGGGGACCACGAAATTACACGAAGACAGCGAAAAGTCACGAAATAGTAACCACGAAAGTGCACGAAGACAGCGAAAGGTCACGAAATAGTAACCACGAAAGGGCACGAAGACAGCGAAAGGTCACGAAAGTTAGGCTGGGGGGTCGCGGGGACGACGACGGGGAGCTGCGGGTGACAGGGAAAAGTTAAAATAGGGGCTGGATGGAGAACGGGAGCTGTGGGGGCGTCGAGGCGGGAGGGGCGGTGTTTTAGAATTTTTGGTGTTGTTCGTGGTTACGGGGCCAGGGATTCTGAGGGAACCAAAATCTGGTTTGCAAAATATGTTGGATAGATTTAGAATTGGGTTTGGAGGTATTTTTCATGTTTGACAATTCGGGTTTTGAGCAATGGCTGGACGAAAATGCCCAAAAAGCCATGCAAAAAGTAACCAATAATGAGGCTCTAAAGAGCGAAGAGATCATTGTTTTGGTGCTTAAAGCACAGACGAACCACATAACGCATCTTGAACAAGATCTGCGGGGTGAAATATTGACGCTTAGAAAGGATATGAATGATCGCTTTGAGCAAGTGCAGGAACAGATGAACAGGCGTTTTGAGCAGGTGGATAAGCGCTTTGAGCAGGTCGATAAGCGTTTTGAGTGCGCACAAGAGCAAATGAATATGCGCTTTAAGCAGGCGCAAGAGCAGGTGGATAAGCGTTTTGAGTCGGTGCAAGCGCAAATAAATAATTTTATGAGATGGTCGCTGACGGCCATGATCAGTTGTAGTGGCGTGACTATCGCCGCACTTGTCGCAGCTTATCAGTTTCTACCTGGTTAGGGGACCACGAAAGAGGGACCACGAAATTACACGAAAATCTACGAAAAGGCACGAAATTTAGGCAGGTAATCCATGGGTGGCAGGGGGGGCGTCGAGGCGGGAGGGGCGGTGTTTTAGAATTTTTGGTGTTGTTCGTGGTTACGGGGCCAGGGATTCTGAGGGAACCAAAATCTGGTTTGCAAAATATGTTGGATAGATTTAGAATTGGGTTTGGAGGTATTTTTCATGTTTGACAATTCGGGTTTTGAACAATGGCTGGACGAAAATGCTCAAAAAGCCATGCAAAAAGTAACCAATAATGAGGCTCTAAAGAGCGAAGAGATCATTGTTTTGGTGCTTAAAGCACAGACGAACCACATAACGCATCTTGAACAAGATCTGCGGGGTGAAATATTGACGCTTAGAAAGGATATGAATGATCGCTTTGAGCAAGTGCAGGAACAGATGAACAGGCGTTTTGAGCAGGTGGATAAGCGTTTTGAGCAGGTGGATAAGCGTTTTGAGTCGGTGCAAGCGCAAATAAATAATTTTATGAGATGGTCGCTGACGGCCATGATCAGTTGTAGTGGCGTGACTATCGCCGCACTTGTCGCAGCTTATCAGTTTCTACCTGGTTAGGGGACCACGAAAGGGCACGAAGACAGCGAAAAATCACGAAAGTTAGGTAGGGGGAGCCGCGGGGACCACGAAAAGCACGAAGACAGCGAAAAGTCACGAAATTTAGACGGGTAATCCATGGGTGGCAGGGGGGGCGTTCAGGCGGGAGGGGCGGTGTTTTAGAATTTTTGGTGTTGTTCGTGGTTACGGGGCCAGGGATTCTGAGGGAACCAAAATCTGGTTTGCAAAATATGTTGGATAGATTTAGAATTGGGTTTGGAGGTATTTTTTCATGTTTGACAATTCGGGTTTTGAACAATGGCTGGACGAAAATGCTCAAAAAGCCATGCAAAAAGTAACCAATAATGAGGCTCTAAAGAGCGAAGAAATCATTGTTTTGGTGCTTAAAGCACAGACGAACCACATAACGCATCTTGAACAAGATCTGCGGGGTGAAATATTGACGCTTAGAAAGGATATGAATGATCGCTTTGAGCAAGTCGACAAGCGCTTTGAGCAAGTGCAGGAACAGATGAACAGGCGTTTTGAGCAGGTGGACAAGCGTTTTGAGCAGGTGGACAAGCGTTTTGAGCAGGTGGATAAGCGTTTTGAGCAGGTGGATAAGCGTTTTGAGTCGGTGCAAGCGCAAATAAATAGTTTTATGAGATGGTCGCTGACGGCCATGATCAGTTGTAGTGGCGTGACTATCGCCGCACTTGTCGCAGCTTATCAGTTTCTACCTGGTTAGGGGACCACGAAAGAGGGACCACGAAAAGCACGAAGACAGCGAAAAGGCACGAAATAGTAACCACGAAATTACACGAAGACAGCGAAAAATCACGAAAGTTAGGTAGGGGGGCCGCGGGTGAAACGATGGGGAGCTGCGGGTGACCGGGGAACTTTAAAGGGGGACCACGAAAGTGCACGAAGACAGCGAAAGGTCACGAAATTTAGGCTGGGGAGCCGCGGGTGAAACGATGGGGGGCTGCGGGTGACCGGGGAACTTTAAAGGGGGACCACGAATTGCACGAAAGGTGGCGAAAAGGTGACCACGAAAAGCACGAAGACAGCGAAAGGTCACGAAATTTAGACGGGTAATCCATGGGTGGCAGGGAGGGGCGGTGTTTTAGAATTTTTGGTGTTGTTCGTGGTTACGGGGCCAGGGATTCTGAGGGGGAACCAAAATCTGGTTTGCAAAATATGTTGGATAGATTTAGAATTGGGTTTGGAGGTATTTTTCATGTTTGACAATTCGGGTTTTGAACAATGGCTGGACGAAAATGCTCAAAAAGCCATGCAAAAAGTAACCAATAATGAGGCTCTAAAGAGCGAAGAGATCATTGTTTTGGTGCTTAAAGCACAGACGAACCACATAACGCATCTTGAACAAGATCTGCGGGGTGAAATATTGACGCTTAGAAAGGATATGAATGATCGCTTTGAGCAAGTGCAGGAACAGATGAACAGGCGTTTTGAGCAGGTGGATAAGCGCTTTGAGCAGGTCGATAAGCGTTTTGAGTGCGCACAAGAGCAAATGAATATGCGCTTTAAGCAGGCGCAAGAGCAGGTGGATAAGCGTTTTGAGTCGGTGCAAGCGCAAATAAATAATTTTATGAGATGGTCGCTGACGGCCATGATCAGTTGTAGTGGCGTGACTATCGCCGCACTTGTCGCAGCTTATCAGTTTCTACCTGGTTAGGGGACCACGAAAAGCACGAAGACAGCGAAAGGTCACGAAATTTAGGCTGGGGGAGCCGCGGGGACGACGACGGGGAGCTGTGGGTGGCAGGGGGGGGGCGTCGAGGCGGGAGGGGCGGTGTTTTAGAATTTTTGGTGTTGTTCGTGGTTACGGGGCCAGGGATTCTGAGGGAACCAAAATCTGGTTTGCAAAATATGTTGGATAGATTTAGAATTGGGTTTGGAGGTATTTTTTCATGTTTGACAATTCGGGTTTTGAACAATGGCTGGACGAAAATGCCCAAAAAGCCATGCAAAAAGTAACCAATAATGAGGCTCTAAAGAGCGAAGAGATCATTGTTTTGGTGCTTAAAGCACAGACGAACCACATAACGCATCTTGAACAAGATCTGCGGGGTGAAATATTGACGCTTAGAAAGGATATGAATGATCGCTTTGAGCAAGTGCAGGAACAGATGAACAGGCGTTTTGAGCAGGTGGATAAGCGTTTTGAGCAGGTGGATAAGCGTTTTGAGCAGGTGGATAAGCGTTTTGAGTCGGTGCAAGCGCAAATAAATAATTTTATGAGATGGTCGCTGACGGCCATGATCAGTTGTAGTGGCGTGACTATCGCCGCACTTGTCGCAGCTTATCAGTTTCTACCTGGTTAGGGGACCACGAAAGAGGGACCACGAAAGAGGGACCACGAAAAGCACGAAGACAGCGAAAAGGCACGAAATAGTAACCACGAAATTACACGAAGACAGCGAAAAATCACGAAAGTTAGGTAGGGGGGCCGCGGGGACGACGACGGGGAGCTGCGGGTGACAGGGAAAAGTTAAAATAGGGGCTGGATGGATGACGGGAACCACGAAATTACACGAAAATCTACGAAAAGGCACGAAATAGTAACCACGAAAGTGCACGAAGACAGCGAAAGGTCACGAAATTTAGGCTGCGGGTGACCGGGGAACTTTGAAGGGGGACCACGAATTGCACGAAAGGTGGCGAAAAGGTGACCACGAAAAGCACGAAGACAGCGAAAGGTCACGAAATTTAGGCAGGTAATCCATGGGTGGCAGGGAGGGGCGGTGTTTTAGAATTTTTGTGTTTTTCGTGGTTACTTGGCCAGCGAAATGGCACGAAAGGAGAAAAAAGTGATTTTTTTGCGCCAAAACCGCGATACAGGCTTGACTTTTGGGCGCCCAGTTTGTATTTTGGGTAAAAATATACATTCAAGGAGTTTTCTTATGCGGAAAATATTCTATTTAATTCCTATGTTGCTGGTCGGGCTGGCGTTCTTCGCCTGCGACGACAGCGATGACGGCGGAAGCTCTGCCGCCAACAGCTTTACGAATCCAACGGTTTTACCAAATGATACTGATAAAACTTATGTGGGTGCAGTGGTGGGTGATAAAGAAACCGCCACTTACAATGCTCTATTTGGTACAGACGGAGAACTTTCATCCCCTTTATTCTATAATTCAGATAAAAATGGAGGAGGATTAACTTTTAATGACCCTGCTGCAATGCCCATTGGTCTAACAGTCTTTTACGGCAAAGTAGCTGCAGATGAAAATACTAAAGTAAAGAAAGGTGAAGGAACTTTTTATTTGCTCCAGCCTGAGGCTCGCGAATTGCTTGACAAGATTGTGGCAGATGGCCTAGAGCTTCCTTCTGACACAAAAATTGCCGATACTGATGATATCAAAACTGCCATTTTGGAGGCAGCTAAAGCGAAAGCTAAAAAGGTTCTGTTCTATGACAAGCTTGGCACCGAAAAATCAACTTTTGATGGATATTTTGCCAAAGATAATCTGAAGGTTACTCCAGCTTCAGGGCAAACTCCTGCCAGTGTTGTACTTACGACTCCATCCAAGAAAATTGAGCTGACGGTTGCTGCTGGCGGTGGCACTGGCAATCTTTTTGACTTAAATACATTTGTTAAAGCAATAGCGACCCTAGAGCTTGCTAAGGGCACAACAATTGCCGATGATGATGATACCAAAAAGGCCATTTTGGACGCAGTTAAGGCTTTGTCTGCTTATACAAATCTTAGTGGGTCAGAACAAGGCGAAGTTGATGGCGCTTTTGATAAAACTAAGCTGGCTGTTGATGTAGCAAATTCGAAGGTCACAGTTGATCTGGGATCTAGTGTAACCCATAATATTTCTCTGACGGTTGCTGCTGGCGGTGGCACTGGCAATCTTTTTGACTTAAATACATTTGTTAAAGCAATAGCGACCCTAGAGCTTGCTCAGGGCACAACAATTGCCGATGATGATGATACCAAAAAGGCCATTTTGGACGCAGTTAAGGCTTTGTCTGCTTATACAAATCTTAGTGGGTCAGAACAAGGCGAAGTTGATGGCGCTTTTGATAAAACTAAGCTGGCTGTTGATGTAGCAAATTCGAAGGTCACAGTTGATCTGGGATCTAGTGTAACCCATAATATTTCTCTGACGGTTGCTGCTGGCGGTGGCACTGGCAATCTTTTTGACTTAAATACATTTGTTAAAGCAATAGCGACCCTAGAGCTTGCTAAGGGCACAACAATTGCCGATGATGATGATACCAAAAAGGCCATTTTGGACGCAGTTAAGGCTTTGTCTGCTTATACAAATCTTAGTGGGTCAGAACAAGGCGAAGTTGATGGCGCTTTTGATAAAACTAAGCTGGCTGTTGATGTAGCAAATTCGAAGGTCACAGTTGATCTGGGATCTAGTGTAACCCATAATATTTCTCTGACGGTTGCTGCTGGCGGTGGCACTGGCAATCTTTTTGACTTAAATACATTTGTTAAAGCAATAGCGACCCTAGAGCTTGCTCAGGGCACAACAATTGCCGATGATGATGATACCAAAAAGGCCATTTTGGACGCAGTTAAGGCTTTGTCTGCTTATACAAATCTTAGTGGGTCAGAACAAGGCGAAGTTGATGGCGCTTTTGATAAAACTAAGCTGGCTGTTGATGTAGCAAATTCGAAGGTCACAGTTGATCTGGGATCTAGTGTAACCCATAATATTTCTCTGACGGTTGCTGCTGGCGGTGGCACTGGCAATCTTTTTGACTTAAATACATTTGTTAAAGCAATAGCGACCCTAGAGCTTGCTCAGGGCACAACAATTGCCGATGATGATGATACCAAAAAGGCCATTTTGGACGCAGTTAAGGCTTTGTCTGCTTATACAAATCTTAGTGGGTCAGAACAAGGCGAAGTTGATGGCGCTTTTGATAAAACTAAGCTGGCTGTTGATGTAGCAAATTCGAAGGTCACAGTTGATCTGGGATCTAGTGTAACCCATAATATTTCTCTGACGGTTGCTCAGTAATTGGGTAATTAACTTTTCGCGTTAGCTTTTTCGCCTACGCCGCGCCGCCTCCTGTCGGAAGACAGTGGGCGGCGTTTTTTTTGTTGAACCAAACCACGAAATTACACGAAAATCTACGAAAAGGCACAAAATAGTAACCACGAAAGGGCACGAAAAATAACGAAAGGTCACGAAATAGTAACCACGAAAAAGCACGAAAAATAACGAAAGGTCACGAAATCTAGACGGGGGAGCTGTGGGTGGCAGGGGAAAAGGTAAAAAAGGGGCTGGATGGATGACGGGGGCTGGGGGTGACCGGGGAGTCAGGAAAACAGGAAAACAGGAAAACAGGAAAACAGGGTGACGGGAGGCAGGAGGGGCGTTCAGGTAGCAGGGGCGGTGTTTTAGAATTTTTGGTGTTGTTCGTTCTTTTTTTGGTGTTTTTCGTGGTTACTTGGGGGGGACCGCGAAAGGGGGACCACGAAATTACACGAAGACAGCGAAAAGGCACGAAATTTAGACGGGGGAGCCGCGGGGACGACGACGGGGAGCTGCGGGTGGAACCACGAAGGGCACGAAAGAGGGCGAAAAGTCACGAAAGTTAGGTAGGGGGGCCGCGGGGACGACGATGGGGAGCTGTGGGTGGCCGGGGAACTTTAAAGGGAACCACGAAGGGCACGAAAGGAACCACGAAAGGGCACGAAGACAGCGAAAAGGCACGAAATTTAGACGGGGGGGCCGCGGGGACCACGAAAAGGCACGAAGACGGCGAAAGGGGAACCACGAAAAGCACGAAAAATAACGAAAGGTCACGAAATCTAGATAGGGGAGCCGTGGGTGGCAGGATGGGGAGCTGCGGGTGACAGGGGAAAAGTTAAAATAGGGGCTGGATGGATGACGGGGGCTGTGGGGACCACGAAATTACACGAAGACAGCGAAAGGTCACGAAAGTTAGGCTGGGGAGCCGCGGGTGGCACATGGGGAGCTTTGGGTGACAGGGGAAAAGTTAGAAAAGGGGCTGGATGGATGACGGGGGCTGGGGGTGACCGGGGAGTCAGGAAAACAGGAAAACAGGAAAACAGGGTGACGGGAGGCAGGAGGGGCGTCCAGGCGGGAGGGGCGGTTTTTTAGAATTTTTGGTGTTGTTCGTACTTTTTGGGTGTTTTTCGTGGTTACTTGGGGGGACCACGAAAGGGGGACCACGAAATTACACGAAGACAGCGAAAGGGGGACCACGAAATTACACGAAAGGTGGCGAAAGGTCACGAAATGGCGACAGGGGGGCCGCGGGTGGCACATGGGGAGCTGTGGGTGACAGGGAAAAAGTTAAAATAGGGGCTGGATGGATGACGGGGGCTGGGGGTGACCGGGGAGTCAGGAAAACAGGAAAACAGGAAAACAGGGTGACGGGAGGCGGGAGGGGGCGTTCAGGTAGCAGGGGCGGTGTTTTAGAATTTTTGGTGTTGTTCGTACTTTTTTGGTGTTTTTCGTGGTTACTTGGGGGAACCACGAAAGGGGAACCACGAAAGGGCACGAAGACAGCGAAAGGGGAACCACGAAAAGGCACGAAGACAGCGAAAAATCACGAAATGGCGGCAGGGGAGCCGCGGGGGGCAGGACGGGGAGCTGCGGGTGACAGGGGAAAAGTTAAAAAAGGGGCTGGATGGATGACGGGAGGCAGGAGGGGCGTTCAGGCAGCAGGGGCGGTGTTTTAGGATTTTTGGTGTTGTTCGTACTTTTTAGTGTTTTTCGTGGTTACTTGGGGGGGACCACGAAAGGGGGACCACGAAATTACACGAAAGGTGGCGAAATGTCACGAAATTTAGGCAGGGGAGCCGTGGGTGGCAGGATGGGGAGCTGCGGGTGACAGGGAAAAGTTAAAATAGGGGCTGGATGGATGACGGGGGCTGGGGGTGACCGGGGAACTTTAAAGGGAACCACGAAAATGCACGAAAGGTGGCGAAATGTCACGAAATTTAGGCTGGGGAGCCGGAAATTTTCCTTTGAGTGGCAAGGAGGCAGGTAAAAAGTTAGAAAAGGGGCTGGATGGATGACGGGGGCTGGGGGTGACCGGGGAGTCAGGAAAACAGGAAAACAGGAAAACAGGGTGACGGGAGGCGCGGGGGGCGTTTAGGCAGCAGGGGCGGTTTTTTAGAATTTTTGGTGTTGTTCGTATTTTTTTGGTGTTTTTCGTGGTTACTTGGGGGGGGGACCACGAAAGGGGAACCACGAAAAGGCACGAAGACAGCGAAAGGTCACGAAATAGTAACCACGAAAGGGGAACCACGAAATTACACGAAGACAGCGAAAAGGCACGAAATTTAGGCTGGGGAGCCGTGGGGGGCAGGACGGGGAGCTGTGGGTGGAACCACGAAGGGCACGAAATACAGCGAAAGGGCACGAAATTTAGATAGGGGAGCCGGAAATTTTCCTTTTAGTGGCAAGGAGGCAGGAAAATAGGGGCTGGATGGATGACGGGAGGCAGGAGGGGCGTCCAGGTAGCAGGGGCGGTTTTTTAGAATTTTTCGTGTGGTTTCGTACTTTTTTGGTGTTTTTCGTGGTTACTTGGTGGGGGACTACGAAAGGGGAACCACGAAAAGGCACGAAAAGTGGCGAAAGGGCACGAAATTTAGGCAGGGGAGCCGTGGGTGGCAGGACGGGGAGCTGTGGGTGACAGGGAAAAGGTAAAAAAGGGGGCTGGGGAAGAATTTTTTGTATTTTGCGGTGTTTTTTTGCCTTTTGTGATTGTGGAGCAGAAGGTGAACGACAACAAGCAAGAGAGACAAGAAAAAATACTTTTTAAAGACAAATGTTATAAAATTCAGGGCGCGATTTTTGCAGTGTATCGCGAAATGGGGTGTGGTTTTTTGGAAGCTGTATATCAGGAATGTCTTGAAAAAGAACTTACTAAAAATGGGATTCCCTTTGTTTCGCAAAAGAAACTAAACTTGGCATACAAAGGTGAATCGTTGCAACAAACTTATAAGGCGGATTTAATCTGCTATGGGAAAATTATTGTTGAGCTCAAGGCTGTCAAGGCTGTTGCACCCGAACATAAGACACAGTTGATTAATTATTTAAAAGCAACCGGCATGAAACTTGGATTACTTGTGAATTTTGGAACATATCCAAAGGTATCAATTACACGACTGGTTATTTAATTTTTAGAATTTTCGTGTTGTTCGTACTTTTTTTGTGTTTTTCGTGGTTACTTGGGGGGGGACCACGAAAGGGGGACCACGAAATTACACGAAGACAGCGAAAAGGCACGAAATTTAGATAGGGGAGCCGTGGGGGGGACCACGAAAAGGCACGAAGACGGCGAAAGGGCACGAAAGTTAGATAGGGGAGCCGGAAATTTTCCTTTTGGGGGCAGGGAGGCAGGGGGAAAAAGTTAAAATAGGGGCTGGATGGATGACGGGAGGCAGGAGGGGGGCGTTCAGGTAGCAGGGGCGGTGTTTTAGAATTTTTGGTGTTGTTCGTACTTTTTTGGTGTTTTTCGTGGTTACTTGGGGGGACCACGAAAGGGGGACCACGAAATTACACGAAAGGTGGCGAAAGGTCACGAAATGGCGACAGGGGGGCCGCGGGTGGCACATGGGGAGCTGCGGGTGACAGGGAAAAGTTAAAATAGGGGCTGGATGGATGACGGGGGCTGGGGGTGACCGGGGAGTCAGGAAAACAGGAAAACAGGAAAACAGGGTGACGGGAGGCAGGAGGGGCGTCCAGGTAGCAGGGGCGGTTTTTTAGGATTTTTGGTGTTGTTCGTACTTTTTTTGTGTTTTTCGTGGTTACTTGGGGGGGGGACCACGAAAGGAACCACGAAATTACACGAAGACAGCGAAAGGTCACGAAATCTAGACGGGGGAGCCGCGGGGGGCAGGACGGGGAGCTGCGGGTGACCGGGGAACTTTGAAGGGAACCACGAAGGGCACGAAAGGAACCACGAAAGGGCACGAAGACAGCGAAAGGGGAACCACGAAATTACACGAAGACAGCGAAAAGGCACGAAATTTAGACGGGGGGGCCGCGGGTGGCACATGGGGAGCTTTGGGTGACAGGGAGAAGGTAGAAAATGAGGCTGGATGGGTGACGGGAGCTGCGGGAGGCGTTCAGGCGGGAGGGGCGGTTTTTTAGAATTTTTCGTGTGGTTTCGTACTTTTTTGGTGTTTTTCGTGGTTACTTGGTGGGGACCACGAAAGGGGAACCACGAAAGTGCACGAAGACAGCGAAAGGTCACGAAAGTTAGGTAGGGGGGCCGCGGGGACGACGACGGGGAGCTGCGGGTGACAGGGAAAAGTTAAAATAGGGGCTGGATGGAGAACGGGAGCTGTGGGGGGCGTCGAGGCGGGAGGGGCGGTTTTTTAGAATTTTTCGTGTGGTTTCGTACTTTTTTGGTGTTTTTCGTGGTTAGCGGGCCAGGGACTTTGAGGCGTGCCACAGGCACAGCCCCAAAGATCAAGCAAGAACTATCAGAGAGTTTTGGCCACTCTTCTCTATTTTGATTTTGATTCCTCCAAGATAACTTTATCTTTGAATTCATGTGTACCAAAGTCTTTATAGAACCAGAAGCTCATTGGATCTTGACAAGTTTTTGGCAATGGGCCCTCGGCCTCTAAAACTAATTTGCCTTTTTCCGTTTCGCTCCATTTGAGATACCCACTCAGTTCAAACTGTTCATAATTTTTCATCCAGTTCAAGTTTTCATCTTCTTTAATGCGATGCCTCTTATCATTTTGATTATTAATCTTAATGAATATAAAAGCTTTCATGGTAATGATTTCTAACAGGCCATTCTCTGGATTAAATTTCCATTCCATATCCTGATGCACTTTATAATTTTTATTATTATGAGTCCGCTCATACTGCCATTGCGCATCCTTTCCTTCTTTACGGTTCATATTCGGTGGAAATTTGAGAAAGCGATGAATTTTATCATTTGCATCTTCTTCAGTTCCTTTGATTAAATCATTGTTACAGAATCTCTTGCCCTGCAGATCATTTACCGTTACCGGGCGCGATTGCGGGGCAATGAATGCCGACAATTTTTTCCCTCCTTTGGTCGATGTAAAAGTGACTTTGTTGTCTATTTTTTCCACGCGGTAAGTTTTATCCGTGAAAAAGCTTTTTAACCCGTCTATTTTATCTATGTCCTTCACGCGCAGGACAAGTTTTTCAGGATCTTGCTTTCCCAGGGAGATGTAAAAATTGGATTGCGTACTCTTGATTTTCTGAAACATGCCATTGGCTTTGCTTTTCCACAGTATGGTTTTCAAAAACAAGTGCTTAAATTTATTGACTTGTGAAGAATCAATGCTGTCGAAAGACAGGGCATACAAGACATCATCACCCTGTTCTTCCGCTTTTGTGCCCAGGGACAGGACTTGGTTTTCCTTTTCATAATATTTGCTAAAAGTTTCTTTGAATTTAGATTTCAACGTATTTTCATATTGAGCAAGCTTTGATGAAACAGAAGGAACAGTAGCAGTTTCAGTAGATTCAACTTCAGTAGTAGTAATAGTAGTTGTTATCTCCTTAGCTACTGTTCCTTCTGTTTCGGCTTCCTCTAATACTTCAGACTCTCCTTCCTCAGTCACAGTAGTAGTGGAGGTAGCGCTTGATTCTCCTGTGGTTCCCATCCGTCCTTTTTGGCCTTTATCATCACCTTTATCTGTGGCTTCTACCCCTGACCCTTTACTGCTAGAAGTCTCAGTTTGGGTCTTGCTTTTTTGGCCTTTATCTACATCATCACCTTTTTTACTTTCTGCCTTTAAAGTTTCCCCAATTAGTTTTTGAGCAATTTCATCGGGTAGCAAATTCTCATCAGTTTTGTCGTTTACAATTGAGGTACCATCAGGCAAAATCAATTGGGCGCTGATTTCTATGCCTGATATCTTTTGGAGGTTCAGTTCTTCTACCGGGAAGCCTGACGGCATTGTCTTCGACAGAGTAAATTCGGCTTTATTCTCTTCTGTAACTTGCTCTTTGTCACACGTGTATATTTTTGACGTGCCTTTTTTGCGCAGGCCCCACTCAATTTTGCACCCATCCCAGATCTTTTGGTTGACGATGCGCTTATCTTCAGGTTGATGGCTATCGTAGACAAGCTCGCCGTCTTTCTCAAATTTGTCGACAATGTAGACTATCGACTGCTCTGATGCATTAGTAAAAGCCTGGCTTTCGATATCTTTTTGTTTAATGTGAAAAACACTCTTGGGGATTCCTTTGTGTTTTGCAGTGTCATCACAGCCTGCAAGTAGCAGGAGAGTCAGCATATATATGCTGAACTTTCTTGTTTTCCCCCAAATGTTTTTGGTCGACATAAGCTTGCCCCCTTAAATTCAAAATAGATATCCCCGAAGTAGATATCCCAAAGGGCAAAAATCCGACGCAAAAACCGGGCAGGCAAAATACCAACGATATTTATTCCACATTGTTTGCAATGCATTTTGAGTTTCGATTTTCGATGAAATACCATTTTGAATTGTCATTTGAAATTTGCTTGTGGTATTAACCACTGATAAGTATAATTTACTAAAAATCTATATTTTAATCAATATTTTTTTAAATAAAAATTGTTATTTTTCATTATTTTCTATTTATAACCGGCTTAAAATATCCATTCATGCAGACTGCGATAATCCGGCTCAGCGTGTTGTTGTAATGCTTAGCAGCTTGAGTCAATCAGGAAGAAATAGAATTTTTGTCATCGCCGACGTGGAATCTTCAAAGTCTGTGTTGCCTCGGTTTGCCTTGCTGCGTGGGCGGCAAGCGGTTATGATACCGAGGCTATGAGCTAGTGGCTTCAGTTTGCTAGCCGGCAGACTGGCAGATTTAAATAAAGAAACGGGACAAAGGGCGCTGCGGGGAGCAGCTGGCAGTGAATAACCGGAATAAACAAGAATGTGCGGCTATTACGGGCTCTTTGTGCCGGAGGATGAAGGAGGTCTTCATATGGACAATTTGAACAGTGGCAAAATTCTGGTGGCCCAGGGCGGTGGCCCCACCGCCGTAATTAACCAATCCATGGTTGGCGTGGTTTTGGAATCGCGTAAATTCAGCGCCGTCGAAAAGGTATATGGCGCGTTTCACGGCGTGCGGGGCATCGTCGATGAGGAATTTTTTGACCTGACTCAGGAGACCACCCACAATCTGGAGATGGTGGCGCAGACTCCTTCTTCGGCCTTGGGCTCCATTCGCGACAAGCCCGACCTGAAATACTGCCAGGAGATTTTTCGCGTCCTTCAGGCGCACCAGATTGGCTATTTCTTTTATATTGGTGGCAACGATAGTTCGGATACCGTGCGCATCGTTTCTGAGCAGGCCCAGGCAGCGAAGTATCCCCTGCGCTGTATCCACATCCCCAAGACGATTGACAACGATCTGATGGTCAACGATCATTGTCCCGGATTCCCTTCGGCGGCGCGCTTTGTCGCGCAAGCCTTCATGGGGGCGAATCTGGACAACTGGGCGCTGCCCGGCGTCTATCTAGGGGTGGTGATGGGACGCCACGCGGGATTCCTGACGGCCGCCTCCGCCTTGGGCAAAAAGTTTCCCGATGACGGTCCGCACCTGATCTACATGCCGGAGCGCTCTTTTTCGATCGCTTCGTTCCTCGCGGATGTGAAGGCGACCATGGAAAAATATGGGCGTTGTGTGATCGCCCTCTCTGAAGGCATTCACGATTCCAATGGTGTGCCTATGGCGCTCAATCTGGTCAAGGAGGTGGAGCGCGATGCCCACGGCAACGTGCAGCTTTCGGGCACAGGGGCCTTGGCCGACCTCTTGTGTGGCGAAATCAAGGCCAAGCTACCTTACAAGCGCGTGCGCGCGGATACCTTTGGCTACATGCAGCGCTGTTTTGTGGGCTGTGTCTCGGACGTCGACCAGCGCGAGGCGCGCGAGGTGGGCGAAAAGGCGGTTCAGTATGCCATGTGGGGAGATGCCGACGGTTCTGTGACCATCCATCGCACGGGTTTCTATTCCGTCGACTATCAGCTCAGCAACCTGCGGGATGTGGCGGGCAAGACCAGGACCATGCCTGATGAGTTCATTAGCGAGAGCGGCACTAATATAACCGATGCTTTCCGCATGTATCTGCGTCCGCTGTTGGGCTCGCGGATGCCCGACGCCTATCGCCTGCGTCAGAATCGCGTGCCCAGCATTTTGTCGCGCCAGCAGCAAGGATGAGAAAAAAATTAAGATTTTGTGTTGCTATGAGCTTGACAGTTGAGGATGAGATCATTAAATTACGCTTCACCCTCCAGCGAGAGGGGGCGCTCTTTGACAGCAAAGCGAAGGATGAGTAATAATATGGTCAAGCGAGTAAGGGTCCATAGCGGATGCCTTGGCGCTATCCGACGATGAAGGCCGTGGTAAGCTGCGAAAAGCCTGGGCGAGGAGCAAACATCCGTTGAACCCAGGATTGCCGAATGGGGTAACCCGGCAGCTAGAATGGCTGTCATCCCGGAGCTGAACACATAGGCTTTGGGAAGTGAGACGCAGGGAACTGAACCATCTAAGTACCTGCAGGAGAAGAAATCAAACGAGATTCCCTCAGTAGCGGCGAGCGGACGGGGAAGAGCCCAAACCATGTGCGTTTCGGCGCATTTGGGGTTGTAGGGCTCCCGTTGGAGTTAGAAAGCAATTTGCTAGCAGAACAGTCTGGAAAGTCTGGCCAGAGTGGGTGATAGCCCTGTAAGCGAAAGTGGATTGCCTCTTAGGGAGTACCTGAGTACAGCGAGGCACGTGGAACCTTGTTGGAATCTGGGGGGCCCACCCTCCAAGGCTAAATACGAGATAGCGACCGATAGAGTACGAGTACCGTGAGGGAAGTGGTGAAAAGAACCCCGGAAGGGGAGTGAAATAGAACCTGAAACTATGGATCTACAAGCGGTAGGAGCCTCTGAGATATGGGGCGACTGCGTGCCTTTTGCAGAATGAGCCTGCGAGTTATCCTGCGTGGCGAGGTTAAGCAACAGAAGTTGTGGAGCCAGAGGGAAACCGAGTCTGAAATGGGCGTTGAGTTGCGTGGGGTAGACCCGAAACTGAGTGATCTACTTATGGCCAGGTTGAAGCTTGGGTAATGCCAAGTGAAGGACCGAACACTAGTCTGTTAAAAAAGGCAGTGATGAGCTGTGAGTAGGAGTGAAAGGCTAATCAAACTCAGAAATAGCTGGTTCTCCCCGAAATGGTTTTAGGATCAGCCTCATATGTTTTGCAGCGGAGGTAGAGCACTGGTTAGGCTAGGGCGGGTCAAACTGTACCAAACTTAGTCAAACTCCGAATGCCGCTGTTTTATAGTATGGGAGTGAGACTACGGGTGATAAGATTCGTGGTCGAAAGGGAAACAGCCCAGAGCGACAGCTAAGGTCCCGAAACTGTGTTAAGTGGAAAAGGAAGTGTGATGGCCAAGACAGCCAGGAGGTTGGCTTAGAAGCAGCCATTCCTTGAAAGAGTGCGTAATAGCTCACTGGTCGAGTTGTCATGCGCCGATAATGTAACGGGGCTAAACACAGTACCGAAGCTTCGCCTGCCAAGATTTGTTCTGGCGGGGTAGGGGAGTGTTGCGTAAGCCGTGGAAGCATAGCTGAGAAGCTGTGTGGAGGTATCGCAAGTAAGTATGCAGGCATGAGTAACGAAAAAATAGGTGAGATACCTATTCGCCGAAAGCCCGAGGTTTCCTGGGTAAAGTTTGTCTTCCCAGGGTTAGGCGGCCCCTAAGGTGAGGTCGAAAGGCGTAGCCGATGGGAAACTGGTTAATATTCCAGTCCTTCTGATAATTTCGATGGAGTGACGCATTAGGAGAGCTACAGCGGGGCGTTGGTTGTCCCCGTCGGAAGCACGAGGTGTTGAAGGTCTTAGGCAAATCCGGGACTTGAGCTGAGTGTGATGCGATCAAAGCTACGGCGGCGAGAAGTGTAGGGATTCACGGTGCCAAGAAAGAGCTTCTAAGGTTAGGTTATGAGGAACCGTACCGCAAACCGACACAGGTGGGCGAGACTGGTAATCGAAGGCGTACGGGAGAACTCGCGTTAAGGAACTCGGCAAATTACATACGTAACTTCGGGAAAAGTATGGCCTAGCACATAATGGTGAGGTTGCAGAGTCCAAGTGGAAGCGACTGTTTATCAAAAACATATGTCTCTGCTAACTCGTAAGAGGATGTATAGGGACTGACACCTGCCCGGTGCCGGTAGGTTAAGAGGAGCGGTTAGCGCGAGCGAAGCTGCGAATTGAAGCCCCGGTAAACGGCGGCAATAACTATAATTGTCCTAAGGTAGCGAAATTCCTTGTCGGGTAAGTTCCGACCTGCACGAATGGTGTAACGACTTCCACACTGTCTCAACGCGAGGCCCGGTGAAATTGTAGTATCGGTGAAGATACCGATTACTCGTGGTTAGACGGAAAGACCCCATGAACCTTTACTGTACCCTGATATTGATAGCGCGCTATTTATGTGTAGGATAGGTGGGAGACGTAGATACTATGCCGCTAGGTGTAGTGGAGTCGTTGGTGAAATACCACCCTTGACTAGAGTGTTATCTAACGGATGTCCGCAATCGGATATTCGGAGAGTGTTTGGTTGGCAGTTTGACTGGGGCGGTCACCTCCCAAAGAGTAACGGAGGTGCGCAAAGGTCACCTTATCCTGGACGGAAATCAGGAGTTAAGTGTAAAGGCAGAAGGTGGCTTGACTGCGAGACAGACATGTCGAGCAGGTACGAAAGTAGGTCTTAGTGATCTGGCGGTAGCGAGTGGAAGCGCCGTCACTTAACGGATAAAAGGTACTCTGGGGATAACAGGCTAATCCTGCCCAAGCGTTCATAGCGACGGCCGGGTTTGGCACCTCGATGTCGGCTCATCGCATCCTGGGGCTGTAGCAGGTCCCAAGGGTATGGCTGTTCGCCATTTAAAGCGGTACGTGAGCTGGGTTCAGAACGTTGCGAAACAGTTCGGTCCCTATCTGCCACGAGCGTAGGAAATTTGAGAGGATCTGCCCTTAGTACGAGAGGACCGGGGTGGACGAACCTCTGGTGTACCGGTTGTCGTGCCAACGGCATTTGCCGGGTAGCTAAGTTCGGACGGGATAAGCGCTGAAAGCATCTAAGTGCGAAACCCTCCTCAAGATGAGATTTCCCTTCACAGGGCTTAGGTTCTGTGACTGAAGGAAACAGGGAGAATACCTGTTTGATAGGCTGCAAGTGTAAGTGCAGAAATGTATTGAGCTAAGCAGTACTAATGTTCCGTGAGGCTTGACCATATTATTGCCCATCCTTGGCGTGATTTGAGCGTTATAGTTTTGTATGATAATGCCGGTGACGATAGCGAAGAGGAAACACCTGAAACCATTCCGAACTCAGTAGTTAAGCTCTTCAGCGCCGATGGTACTAGCGAGAGCTGGGAGAGTAGGTCGTTGCCGGCTTTTTTTGTATTCTAAGGGCAGAGTCGCCCTGGGGATATAATTATATATAATTATATCCCCAGGGCATAAAAATATTAGATGAACTTGTATTAGTTGTGTGTTTTGTGTATAATATTGATATTATAAAATATCAATGAGGAGACATCTATGGGACATAACTCATTAGTCAGCAAAGAAATGTTTGCGAGCTTAAACGAGCATTTTAACTTTGAAATGAACTCGGCCTATACTAATCTAGCCTTGTCTGCGTCTTGCCATGAAATGAAATGGCATGGTGCAGCCCACTGGTTCCACCAGCAATTCATCCAAGAGCATGAACACGGTATGCGAGTCTTTGAGTACATTGTAGAGAAGCATGGCAAAGCCTTGGTGGAAGCGGTCCAAAAACCTGAGGTCCAGCCGGGCAGCCTGCTTGAATGCTTCCAGAAAGCTTTTGAACACGAGCAAGTTATTACCAGGCGCATCAATGCGATTGTCGGGCAAGCTTTTGAAGAGAAAGACTTTGGAACTTTTGAGTTCATGCAGTGGTTCTTGGCAGAGCAACGCAAGGAAGAATCTTCTGTGGACGATATTGTCGATCGCTTGGAAATGGCCGGCGACAACGTGGCCGCCCTGCTGGCTATTGATGAGCGCTTGTTGGAACGCTCAGCGGAGTCAGGAGACTAGACCCCGTAAATTTTGTAATCTCGTAAGCGGGGCCTAAAGGCCCCGCTTACGGCTATGTGACAACAGGTATAAAATAAACTTGCTCTTCTTTTATGTCGTCTAATGCGCTCCGATAATTTGTAGTAAAGAAATTTTGTTTCTCCCTTTGTCTGTTTCCCGTGGCCAGTTTCCCTTGGCCTGGCCTGTAAGGATATAGTGAAGCCGCCAGTCTCAGTGCCTTAAAAGGAGCCTTACTAATGCTAGAATTGACTAAGCGAAGTAACCTGCTTGAAGCCAAAAATTTTGAATATGCCTTGCAGGATATCGACGAGCCCCAATTGTACCGCGAGCACTTTCCATATACTGAAGTCCCGCGCATTGCCTTCAACCACCGTGTGGTCCCTATTCACATGCCGGATGATATCTGGATTACAGATACCACCTTCCGCGACGGTCAGCAGTCTCGCACACCGTATACAGTGGAACAAATTGTCCAGCTGTATAAATTCCTGCACCGCTTGGGTGGCCCCAAGGGGCTGATCCGCCAGTCGGAGTTTTTTCTTTACAGCGAGCGAGACCGCGCCGCTGTCGAAGCCTGTCGGGCCTTGGGCTATGAATTCCCACAAATCACCAGTTGGATCCGCGCTTCTCAAAAGGACTTCCAGTTGGTCAAAGATATGCAGATTCAAGAGACCGGAATTTTGGTTTCGTGCTCTGATTACCATATTTTCCAAAAATTGAAGATGAAGCGCGGTCAGGCAATGGAGCATTACCTCAGCATAGTTAAAGCGGCTCTTGAAACAGGCATCAAAGTGCGATGTCACTTTGAAGATATTACCCGCGCCGATATCTACGGCTTTGTCATTCCCTTTGCCATTGAATTGCGCAAGCTCTCAGAACAGGCGGGGACCCCTGTTAAACTAAGGGTTTGTGACACCATGGGCTACGGCGTCAGCACTCCGGGTGTGGCCATTCCGCGCAGTGTCGGGGGCATCATTTACGGCCTGCTGCATCATGCCGGATTCCCTAGCGCACAGCTGGAATGGCACGGCCACAACGACTTCTATCGCGCCGTCTCCAACGCCAGTGCGGCCTGGCTCTACGGCGCGTCAGCGGTCAATTGTTCGCTGTTGGGCATTGGCGAGCGTACCGGCAATTGTCCTCTGGAGGCCATGGTCTTCGAATATGCCCAGTTGCGTGGCACTGGAGATGGCATGGACATTGCGGTTATCACCGAAATTGCTCAGTACTATGAACGAGAACTGAATTATAGAATACCAGCGCGTACACCTTTTGTCGGCTCCGACTTCAATATTACCCGCGCGGGAATCCATGCCGATGGCATTCTCAAGAATGAAGAAATTTACAATATTTTCGATACGGAGAACCTGTTGAACCGGCCCGTTTCCGTGGCGATTTCCAACACTTCCGGGGCCAGCGGCATAGCGCACTGGTTACAACAGCAGCACCCGGAGCTACCGCAGTCCCAATGTGGCAAAACTTCGCCCGTGGTACTAGCCATCAAGGCCTGGGTCGACCAGCAATATGAAGGAGGCCGCGTCACCTCAATTGCCGACGAAGAACTGGAAGCCCAATTACAATTGCAGCTTTTGCAAAACGGATAGCTCCTGTACTTCGCGCTGTAATGCGCCATGAATCAATTTAGCCCCAAATAAAAACCTTTGAAGGAAGCTTATGAACCTGACTCAAAAAATCCTTGCAGCCCACTTGGTGGGAGCAGGCGAGTTGCCGGCAGCTGGAGAGCCAATAGCGATACGCATTGATCAGACTTTGACTCAAGATTCTACCGGCACTATGGCTTATTTGCAGCTGGAAGCCTTGGGGGTCGGCAAAACTCGTGCCGATCTGTCGGTGGCCTATATTGATCACAATATGCTGCAGGCAGGTTTTGAGAGTGCCGACGACCATCGCTACATCCAAAGCGTGGCCGAAAAACACCAGATTTGGGTTTCCAAACCGGGCAATGGCATTTGCCACCAAGTGCACTTGGAACGTTTTGGCGCGCCAGGCAAGACTCTGATCGGTTCGGACAGCCACACTCCAACCGCTGGCGGTTTAGGTATGCTTGCCATTGGAGCCGGCGGTCAGGACGTGGCGATGGCCATGGGGGGCCAGCCCTATGCCATCAATATGCCGGCTGTCGTAGGCGTTGAATTGCAAGGTCGCCTGCGGGGTGGTGTCGCTGCCAAGGATGTCATCCTGGAAGTACTGCGTCAGCTTAGCGTCAAGGGAGGCGTCGGCCGGGTAATTGAGTATTGCGGTAGCGGTGTCCGCCACCTTAGTGTTCCCGAACGTTCCACAATTGCCAACATGGGTGCGGAATTGGGGGCTACAACTTCATTGTTTCCCAGTGATGAGCAGACTAAAGACTACCTGGAGCGTCAAGGGCGCACGGCTGTCTGGCAGGCTCTGTGTGCCGACGAGGGGGCGGTTTACGACCTGGATATCACGATTGATCTGAGCACTCTGGAGCCGCGCGTGGCCAAGCCACACAGCCCGGACAATGTGGTGAGAGTGAGCAACCTGGTTGGCACTAAAGTGGACCAGGTCTGCATTGGCAGTTGCACTAACAGTTCGTATCTGGATTTGATGAGGGTCGCAACTATCCTGAAGGGGCGTTGTGTTCACCCCCATGTCAGCCTGACCATTTCCCCCGGTTCAAAACAGGTCCTCTCGATGATCACCGCGAATGGCGCACTCAATGATATTTTAGATGCCGGTGCCCGTATCCTCGAAACCGGTTGCGGGCCATGTATTGGCATGGGGCAGGCTCCGCCGTCGGAAGGCGTGTCGCTGCGCACCTTTAATCGCAATTTTAGCGGCCGCAGTGGGACCAAGAACTCCTACGTCTATCTGGCTAGCCCAGAGACTGCCGCTTACAGTGCGATACAAGGCTGTATATCTGATCCGCGCGAGTTGCAAATGGACTGGAATATCCCCTGGCCAGAGAGATTTCGCCAGAATGACAATTTGTTGGTGGCTCCCGACCCGGCGAAAAGTGATCGGGAAGTAGTGCGGGGGCCAAACATTCAGCCTTTTCCCTTGGGGGAGCCGCTCGGCGAGAGCTTCAGCCGCAAGGGGGGCAGCATCCCGGTCGTAATCAAGCTTGGCGACCACATTACCACCGACCACATAATGCCTTCTAACGCCAGCCTGCTACCCTACCGTTCCAATATTCCATTCCTTGCAGAGCATTGTCTACGCCCCTGCGACCCGAACTTTGCCCCAAATGCCAAAGCCGCCAACGAAGAGTACGGCGGCAGTATAATTGTCGGTGGAGAAAATTATGGCCAAGGTTCGAGCCGCGAACACGCGGCCCTGGCACCACTGTACCTGGGAGTCAAAGTGGTATTGACCAAAAGCTTTGCCCGCATACATCGCGCCAACCTGATCAATAACGGTATACTGCCATTAGTATTTGCCGATCTACAGGATTATGAACGCATACAAGAGGGCTGTCTCTTGGGCGTGCCCCGCCTGCGCGAGCAGGTACTGGGCGGAGCTGAAGAACTTCTGCTACAGCTTAATGAAGGTGGCCATGAAGCTGGCATCGTCAAGACCACGCTACAGGCCAGCGAATTTGAGCGTAAAGTACTGGCAGCTGGCGGCAAAATTAATCTGCTGAAAGGCTGAGAGAAAAGAGGGGCCCTCAATATCCCGGCCTCTCTCTATGATTTGTGCCAGGCTGAGGATAAGCATTTATTGCGCTTCGTTATTAGAAGAATTATTGCCTTGCTTAATCTCATAGGATCGTACGATGGCATACGCTAGCAAGGTAAAAACAAAAGTTACCAGATACAGCCAACTAATCGCTTGCAAAGTATTAATTATAGTTTTATATACTTCCAAGGCCCATCTTGCCGTATTAAAATTCTGTATTTCGCCATCTCTGTTCGGGAGATATTGCTCAAGTCTATAAGTGTTCACCCCGCTGCCAATACCGATAGAATAAGTGGCAAGGTGGACAAACTTGGACCAAGCATAACTTACCGGGTCTTTGATGATTCGCTGAAATATCCGATCAATCGGTTTTCTTAACCATAATACTACGCACAGACATACAATGAAAGACAGCAATAAGCTTACCAATAATAATGTATAAAACACAACGGTAACCTCCATATTTGTAATGGGCTTAAATTATTAGCGGACCGTTAGAATATGTCTAAACCATGAATTGAGTCAAGCTGCTAAGCACTATATCGGGCCACTGGCTTGTAGCTTTGTTGTCTCCTGAGCGCGTGATTTCTGCCAGGGGAAGCTGGCTATTTCTTCGGCCATCTCCACAACTTGCATTGTTAATCGGGCACCTTGACATTCTCTTCGTTAAAAAGGGGGCTCAACTCTATAGATTTTACGTGCCAGCTACCTCAAAGATTTCGTGCCTTAATTCAACTCCTATTTCTTTATTATAACCTGATAATAAAGAAATAAGCGAAGTTTTTGTGAATTTACTCTTTGTAGATTTAACTGATCTGAGCGAAATATCAAGTAATACTTGACTCATAAAAAAGTGATTTATTTGATGTAATAGATCTCATTGTAAGTGCTCTGGGTACCATTGTAACTATTCTAATATTCAAGATTTCTGCGAAGAATTCCAAGAAGACAGAAGAGTATCGCAAGGAAGATAATGAAAAACAAGACAGCTTGCGCAGAGAGGATAAACAAACAGAACGCTACGCAGAAGCTTTGCGGAATCTTTACACAACCGATAAGAAAGAGCTTCAACTGCTAGGTGTGCGAGATTTATATAACGTATATTTAGAGGAAGATAAGCCGGAATTCAAACAATCTTTAAAAAAGAAAATCTTGGATAACATTTTTGAATACCCCCGTGAAGTTGGCGTAAATATTAAAGAAGTAAGTGATAAAAACCATGCAGTAAAAAGCGTTAGAACTGTAAATAAAATATTTAATTTGTTTATGAAAGAAGGGATTAAGCTTCTAGGAGACCAGATCAATTTGAAAGAGGCGAACTTATACAGGGCGACATTGACAGATGTGGAATTGGAAAGAGCGAACTTACAAGGTGTAACATTGAGGCTGGCGAACCTGAAAGGATCAGACTTGCTATTACGTGGCCGAATTTGTGGCGGGATACGGGAAGAAGGGGGCGCCTAACAACATTAAATTTGTAAATTGACAGAAAGCCATGATTCTAAATATTATTCATTTGGGAAGGCTTCATAATATGTTCTTATTTTGCTGCTGCGGGAATTTGGCCCCAACGTTTCGGAGAGCGCACTAGACATTGAAGGGCTGGCCTATTTGCACCAGAGCATGCTGGATGACTTTTTCGCCGAGCATGGGGTTGGAGAAGCAGAATATCAAGAAGCATTACTACATGATGCTATACAGGTGATTGAAAATGAGAAGGTTAATTAAGTTTCTATTTCGTACCTTTTCTGGTTGGGTTATCGTCCTATTCTTATTATTCACTGCTATTATGATTATAATGTATATTTTTATCGGGCAGTCTGATGACTGCCTACCAAATAAGGAGAAATGGTATAAATTTCTGGCACTATTAAAGTCTTTTATTTTTTCTGTATCAGACAACGACAAAGAGAGAGCTCAAGACTTACTGGTAAAATTAGAAACTCTCGCTATAGCAATTTCTGGGTTAGTCTATTCCGCAATTCGCATTCATCGAACAGAAGAACACCGCAGGGAAGATAATGAAAAACACAGAGAAGACAATGAAAGACAAGAGAAATTGCGCAGGGAAGATGAACAAAAAAGAATCTATGGGGAAGCGTTAGAAAAACTCTATAGTATAGATAAATTTCGTCTACAATTACTGGGGATAAGTGAATTATACGATCTATATCCAGACAAATCTAAAGATGAGTCGATATTGATAGCTAAATCCAATAAATCTTTGAAAATTAAAATTTTAGACTGTATCTCTTTATATCTCCGGGACGTTGACAAGAACGATAAGGATGATATAAAAATCAACCCATCTGTTAGAAATCGTGTACTGAAATTATTTTTTTCCGATTTTAGTAAGGAATCTGGCAATAAGGAATATCCTGAAAACTACAAGTTCGACTTAAAATGGACACACTTAAATGATGCGTGCTTGAGTGGGGCGAACTTGAAAGATGCGAACTTACGAGGGGCGGAATTGCAAGGGGCGGAATTGCAAGGCGCGAAATTGCAAGGCGCGGACTTGCAAGGGGCAGATTTGCAAGAGGCACACTTGAAAGATTCGGACTTGCAAGAGGCGGACTTGCGAAAGGCGAAGTTGTTGGTTGCGGACTTGCGAGAGGCGGACTTGCGAGAGGCGGACTTGCGAGAGGCGGACTTGATGCGGGCGAAATTGTTGGGTGCGGACTTGGAGGGGGCGAATTTGGAAATTGCGAACTTGCAAGGGGCGCACTTGGAAATGGCGCACTTGAAATGGGCGCACTTGAGAATGGCGCACTTGAGAATGGCGCACTTGCAAGAGGCGGACTTGGAAATGGCGTACTTGCAAGGGGCGGACTTGACAGGGGCGAAGTTGCAAGGGGCGTACTTGACAGGGGCGAACTTGAGAGGGGCTATTGTTGGCCTTGTGGCGAATACAGATATAAAAGAAGACAAAGACTACGATTCACCATGGTCTGATTGGGAGCGAAAAATGGCTCATTGCTGGGAGGATTACGGCTACATGGCAAAAATAATAGATAAAGATACAGCATATAAATCTGGACTCTATACAGGATTTTTTAATGCTATGGGATTAGACAACGCAGAAAACTTTTATTTCAGAGTACTGGTAAAAAAAGAAGAGTCTGGAGTAGCCAAATTGGGGAAAGTAGAAATTCCACTTACAGATTGCCCGCCTGAGTAGAAATAAAGGTTAAGAGTTTTTATAAAAATTTCTTGCTTTAAGCTAAAAACTGTGTTATAGTAGAATCAAGTAGGGCGAGTTGCCTGGGCCTGCATCTGTTGCAGTAACTCAAGGTATTCCGCCTTATTTCTTTTTCTGGGGATTCAGAATTTCATAGCGATGCTCGCCCCGCCATTTTTCATTAAATGCTTCATTATAGCTCTCTACACGGTAGACACTGCGCAATGTCCAGTAATTGCCCTTCAATGCCTTAATTCGGTTGATTCCAACGGGCAAGAATAATAGCTGCCGCCGCTTGGTATGCATCACTATTACATATTGATTGCGCTTATTGTCCCATACCAATAAATCTGGCTTTTGTAGCATCTGCGGTACCTTCAAGAAATCCCGCTTACTCACGCTGCTATCGCCGAAGGCAAAACTCTTGTGGCTCTGATCTTTGGAATTCAGTACCTTATCCTGTATCATGATTAAATCAGAGTCCGGCAAACCGCCCAAGCGATGCATACTGTCCGTCTTTAAGGCGTCCTGTATCAATCCTACATCCGTAGTTTTACCGCTGGAAGCCTTACCATAATGTCTTTCTACGAAAGCCTCGTATGCTTGCTGCTGCGCCTTATTGGAAACAATCAGTTGTTCCAGCTTTTGTTGTTCCTTTGGGTTTAACTCCAGTGCCCGCGCCTTCCTGATTGCCTGATCTTTTAGCCAGGTATTTCGATTCACCTTGCCCGCGTTCCACTCAAAGCCGGGGTCAATGTCTGCGGGTACATTTACTACCTGCCCGTCTGCGCGCTCAAACCGGCGATACCTTATGGGCGGGGCCACTTCATTGATCGGCTTCATCTTTTTGCGCAGCCGTCCCGTGGGCCGTCCCTTCTGGTCTTTTTCTGCCCCGGCGTTTAAGTCCTGCACGCCTTCCTTGCGGTAGCGCTCCAATGTATCTTTGGTGATAAAGCGCGTATAGCACTTACAACCCCAGCCGTTGGGCGGCCAGTGCGTGTCCCAGAAAGGGTCATCCTTGGGCAGGACTATCCCGTCCAGCGCGACATGATCGACGCGGTGATGAATACTCGGCCCAATGCGATAGATCACATGCGTGACCAGCGGATTGTCCATGCCGCGATTGTAGTGGTGATTGGCGTATGCCTGGCGCGTGTTGGTCTCAAATATGCGCCTTAGCCGGTAGTTGTCCTTGCGCTTCTTCCACTTGTCCAGCTCCGGGCCTTCAACCTCAGGCGGCGGACTCTTGCGCACGCTATCAAGCCAGCTTTGCAGCTTGGGCTTCATCCGCTCCCTGAAATCTTCAAACGTGTCGCCGTTTTCGATGCTGCGGGCGACTTCCTTTTGCACGTTTCCCAGCAGGTTTAAGTCCTTTAATCGTGCCACCGTGAAGGCGTTGGCGTGCTCTGCGGCATAGATATCGCGCCAGCTGTTGGGGCTGGTTTTCAGGCCCTTTTCCGCAATGTAGCGGCTAACCTCTTTGGATACGTCCTGAATGCGGTAATATTTAGGCATCGCCGTCCCTCTGGCCCAGCAGTGCCCCCTTGGTCGTCGCAAGGGCCAGAGACTGCACAAGTCCCTCCTCTGGCTCCTTAAGTGCGATTTTAGCCATCTTTTGATTAAACTGGTTAAAGTCCTTCGATGAGTTTAAAGCCTTCAAAACCGCATCCTCTGCGTTTGTGTGATAGTCAAATTCCATGGCCTGAGCTTCAAGCTGTTCAAGTTCCGCGTCCGGGTCTTTTTCTCCGGGCACCACGTATGAGTTTAGTTCGCTGTTGTGGGCCTGCTGCGACAAGTTCAGGCTATTCATTTCGCCTTTCTTGTCTTTTTCTCCTTTTGGGCTGTCTTTCGCCTGGCCCTCGGCGCTGCCCAGGGTTTCCTCGCCATCCCTGGGTTCGGGAATGCCAAATTCCTCATATATCCACTTGAGCGGTACTTCCAGTCCATGCTGCGTCAGGGTTGAGACGACTCCGGCCATCTTCTGCAAATCCTTTTGCGCCTTTGGCTTGATACTCAAGGCGGGCGCACTGTCTGGCCCAAAATTGACCAGGCAGATTTTATCGACCAACTCTTGAATCTCAGCCGTAATACTCACGCAGTCGGCCTTCAAGATGTCCTGGCGCACCTCGTTGTGCACGTGCCCCAGGGCATAGCTGCCTTGCTGTCCGCTGCCGCTCGTCAGGGTTTGCCCCAGCACCGCCACCGCAATCTGCTTGTCCAGATACTCGGCCAGGGCCTTGAAGCTCGCGCCACCGCTGTTCTGTGCCTCGACAAACTCAATACTGGTGTTCTTGGGTATTGCCGCCGCCTTGTCGCTTGATATCATTCGCAAGGCCCGCTTGAGCAACAAGCGTTCCTCCGTGTTGGCCCTGGGTTCGTACTTTCCCACACGCACGGGCATTCCCGCGCTTGAAAGATACTTTACCCAGTCGCCCAGCCCGAAGCGTTTAGCCATAAATGCATAGGCGGCCAGGCGCGCCAGGCCGCCGCGCTCATCACGCTTCACGCATTTCGATATTGCTAGCGCCGCCCGCAAAGTCTGTCATTTAGCAAAAGTCGGCCGGGCGCTCTCAGTCGACCCGTCACAGAAAGCCGAAACCGCACCCGGAAAATCAGTAAAAACGGCTGCAAATTTCTGCAAGTTTTTTACAAATTTCTCCAAGAAAACAGCAAAAACCTGCAATTTTTTTCAAACTTAAACGCCCTGCATCCACCCTTTGAAAGCCCTAAATAAAAGACATCCTGCAACTTTTCTGCACAATTTCTGCTTTTTCATTCTTCATGCCCCCCCCCCCACAAACCGGTTGCCGATTTGAGCGATGGCGGTAAATGGGGTGCAGGGGCTTTGCTCCTGCCGGGGTTTGGGGCGGAGTCCCAAGCGGGGATAGGGCGGCAGCCCTGCCGTAAGGCGTAAGATAGGAAAACGGGGCTTTTGCCCCGCAAAATTTTTTGCTTTTTAAGGGCAGAAACTAACAGTCTTAAAAGTTTTAGCCTGTTAGTTTGTTAAATTATGCCGTCAATAATGGCCGATTATTCAAGTCTTGCATCCATCCTTTGAAAGCCCTAAATAAAAGGTATCTTGCAACTTTTCTGCTCAATTTCTGCTTTTTTATTTTTCATGTCCCCCACACTAAGCTAAGCAATAAGCCAGAATGCCAGACGATGCCCACAGCACTCTGAGGAGTGTATCTTGAATTCTGTGCGCAAGAAGGCTACAGAAAAAACGGCTACATATCCCTACTGGCAATCAGCTGAACGTCTTCCAGGTCAAGCAAATTGTCTACCAGCACTGTCCCCATCGTTATTGGAGCCGAGACTCTCAGGCTGTTTATCAGCTGCATACACTCAAAGACCCGTTTTTTGGGAATGGCCTTTGAAGTTCTGACGGGAAGTCTTGGATAAATGGCCCCCGATATCCTGACCGTGGAAGTGACCACCCTTTTGGGGGCTGTAAGTTCTTCCCTGGCATACAGAATCCCTCGCTTGCACTGATTGCCCGTGACCCGATAACCGGCTGTCGTATCCACTTGCAAATGGCAACCAATCGGGCAAACGACACAGACTAAAGATTTTTCTTCCATTTTCGTATCCCCAATATCTGCCCGGCAAAGGATTTTCGTTATTCTGCGACCGCAGAAACAGAGACCTCCAAGGCAGAACTCTGTATTTGTTGCAAGACCTTCTGGCTTATGCGAATCTTTTGCATCTCACCGGGGGCCATATGGCGCTTGGCGAAAGAGGCCAGCAATGTTCCTCCCGCGTGTACCTGGATTTGGGCCTGCTGATATATTTCTTTCACCCGCATAAAAATATCCACGTGCTCCGGCAAATTCTCGGCGGACAACTTCTGCGGGACAGTGTAGCGGATCCCATGCCCCGCCCGAATTGGGACCGATTTTGCGCCGGCTACCCAAGGCTGCTTGAGGAAGCGGGCGGCAGCGAGCGCGGCCTTGCGCGCTTCTTCGCTGACAAAGTCAACCAGGTCATGCACGTGTAGTACATTCCCACAAGCAAATACGCCGGCGACAGAACTTTCCAGCTGCTCGTTGACGAGCGGCCCCGAACTCCCCCGGTCTATGATGATGCCCGCTTTGCGAGACAGCTCATTTTCAGGAATCAGACCGACAGACAACAAGAGCGTATCGCAGTCAAGAAATCTTTGCGTATTGGGGATGGGGCGCGATTTCTCATCGACCTCGACGACGCGCACGCCTTCCACGCGGCCCTTGCCCCGTATTTCACTGACAGTGTGACTCAGCAGCAGGGGGATCTGGTAATCTTCCAGGCATTGCACGACGTTGCGCCTGAGTCCGTTGGCAAACGGCAGCAGTTCAACCACAGCCTCGACCGTGGCCCCTTCAAGCGTCAGGCGCCGCGCCATAATCAGGCCGATATCGCCAGAACCTAAAATCACCGCTCGCTTGCCGACCATGTAGCCTTCCATATTGATATACTGCTGCGCCGCCCCCGCGGTAAAAACTCCGGCAGGGCGCGTGCCCGGAATGGCAATGGCGCCGCGCGTGCGCTCGCGGCAGCCCATGGCCAGGATGATCGCCCTTGCCTCAATGCTGAAATAACCGTCCTGTTCGTTGATGGCCTTGGCGATTTGGGGCTTGACGGCGCCTGCGGCTGCCGGCTCGCTTGTCGCTGCGTCGATGGAAAGCAGCGTCGTATTGCATTTGCAATCAATGGATTTGATTTGATAAAACTCGGAAATAAAACGCTGGGCATACTCCGGCCCGGTGAGTTCGCGCTGAAATTCGTGCAGGCCAAAGCCGTTGTGGATACACTGTTGCAGGATGCCTCCCAGCTCTTTGCCGCGCTCTACCAACAGTATCTTTTCGACACCGTTTCTGGCGGCTTCAATAGCCGCAGCCAGGCCGGCAGGGCCACCGCCGACCACGAGCAAATCGCATTGAACTCTGTCCGGCATCCTAGTTTTTTGTCTCGCCGGCTAAAATATAGGAGCCCCCTTCGTCAAGCATGACTTCCTGCAAGGAGAGCCCTAGCTCCCGTGCCAGAATCTCCTGGACTTGCGGCCCGCAAAAGCTCCCCTGGCAGCGACCCATGCCCGGACGGCAGCGCTTCTTCACCCCGTCGAGACTGCGGGCGCCAAGCGGCCTGTGAATCGCTGCGACAATTTCTCCTTCGGTGATACTTTCACAGCGGCAAATAATTCTGCCATAAGCTGGTTCCCTGCCGATCAGTTCGCGCTTTTCGTCATCGCTGAGCGCCATAAACACGCGCTGCCCGCCGCGCCGGCTCTGAAATTCCGCCCTCTCGCGGGCGCCGAGGCGCTCTGTCACCTGTTTTGCCACAGCGATGGCTATAGCTGGAGCCGAAGTCAGGCCCGGCGACTTCATTCCCCCGACATCAAAAAAATTGGCTACGTCTGCTGCCTCTTCAATCACGAAGTCACCGCGATCCGATTCCGCGCGCAGTCCGGCAAAATTGCGAATGCTGTCGCGAAACTGGATATCCGGTATGATTTTTGCCGCCGCCCGGCGTATGAGTTCCAGTTCTTCGGCGCTGGTTGCGGTATTTTCACGGTCATCCAGATCCTGCGCATCTGGCCCCAGCAGCAAGTTGCCGTGCACTGTCGGGGCGACCAAGATGCCCTTGCCCAGGGCGCTCGGACACCGGAAAATCACGCGCTGCACCAGGGCACCCTGGCTCTTGTCCATGACGAAGTATTGGCCGCGTCGCACCCGGATGCGATAACTCGGCCTCGCAATGGCGTTGTGAATTTTGTCTGCGTAGACCCCCGCAGCATTTATGACGAGTCCCGTTGCGAAAGTGCGATCATTTGTGGATAGATAAAATACATCCCGTTTTTTTTCTATGGACAGGACTTCCTCTCGCAGAAAAAGTTCCGCTCGGTTGACCACGGCATTTTCCAGCAGCGCGATACATAGTTCCCAAGGCCCGACAATGCCCGCAGTCTCGGCCAAAAGTGCGCCCGTGATGCGAGCGCTGAGTTTCGGTTCAAGTTGCCGGGCTTTCTGTCCACTGATCAGACGCATTCCGGGCACAGCGTTGCGCAGACCCCGGCGATGCAATCTTTGCAACTGCTCCTGGTCTTCTGGGGAAAAGGCCACCACGAGAGAGCCGCACGCTGTAAATGGCACATTAAGGTCGCGACACAGGGCGGCAAACATCGCATTTCCCACGACGTTATACTTGGCCATCAAGCTGTTTTCGGGCGCGTCATAGCCAGCGTGGACGATGGCCGAATTGGCTTTGGTCGTTCCGTTTGCGACATCGCTGCTGCGCTCCAGCACGGCAATTTTTAATTCGTAGCGCGAAAGTTCGCGAGCAATGGCAGCCCCCGCAATTCCTGCGCCGATTACAATGACATCATACATGGTGGCCGCATTCTTCAAGTAAACTCCCATCATTTAAATTTATTAATATTTTATTATATATCTGATACCGTGTCCCCCTAAATTTACCCGCAAAACAAAAAATTCTCAAACCGTTCCTCCAGCAAAAGCCGCCGGCAAACTGAGGCTCTTGTCCATAAGCCCGATTTAAGCGCGCAAACATTGCCACCTGGAGGCAGAATCAAGACCAAGCAGAGACAAATTTGTATTGATTAAAGCCCGTCAGAGTCAAGCCGCAGGAAATCTTCAGCGCCGCACCCGGCGCTGACTTGCCAGGAACTCCTTCAGAGCGGCAAAACTAGCTTCTCGCAACGGGAGCTCACAGGCGCGCTGCCCGACATTTTCGGGGAAGTGGGCATCTGAGCCCGTGATTTCACAGTATCCCGCAGTATTTAGCGGGCAAGGGCGCTGCAGCACCTCCAAGGCATCAAAGTCACCGACGGCGAGACTGGGCAGAAAGCCTAGCTGACTTTGAATACTAAAAGCCGGACGGTCTATGTGGGCCGGGATAAAAAGCCCTTCTCTCTCTTGCACCATTTGTGCCAGTTGATCCAGGTTGTAAGTCACCGCCCCGCTGGATAAATGTTTTTCCAAGAACCCCAAAATATTTTCCTCGGCATCGACGATAACTTGGTCGCCCAGTTTTTCGGGAATATTTTTCATGCTCTGCAGAGCCGTGTAAATTTCGCGGCCAAACGTCAGCGCCACATCCAAGTCGCCAAACAGACATAAGACATGGACTTCCTCCGCACTGCTGACCTCAATGCCAAAGACCGGAGCAATGCTTGCGGCGGCACAACAGTCGGCAAAGGCCGGCAGATTTTCCCCCGTGTTATGGTCGCTGAGTGCCAATAGTTTGAGCCCCCGGAGCCGAGCCCGCTCCACCAACACGCGCGGCGACTGCCTCAGGCTGCCACAGGGGCTAAGACAGGAATGATTGTGCAGGTCAAGCCACATGCCATCCTCGCTTTAATTTACTTCTATAATTGGGCTTCCATAATTGGCTCCATGTCGCGACCTGACAATTCTTGCCCAAACTCAATCATGAGGATTCCTGGCCTGGCCTCTTTAAGAGTTGGAAGATTTTTCCCGAAGCCTGAAACTGATTCTCACCGCAGCTGTAAATAGCGATGCCTTCGCGCCTTGCGGCCTCTAGCATATCGGCAGGGACACTGCGACCGTTACAAATCAGGATGGCAAATGCCCCGATCAAAGAAGCCACCGCCACCGTATTTTTGTGGGCCTGAATCGTTATCAGTACCGAATCGGCAGGAGCATTGCCCATCACGTCGCTGAGCAAGTCGGACGTATATCCCCTCAGTAAATCTTCGTCTGCCGCCGCGTCGAACAGGCACTCGTAGCCAAGCCAGTTCGCCAGGTCGTTCACTTTCATCCCGCACCTCCATTGGCATCTTCCAATGTGGAAATCTTCACGCGCACTACCGTGCCTGCTTTGCCCTCTTCACAACGGGATTCAAAGGCAAAATCATCTGAAACCCGCTTGACATTCGGCAGGCCCATACCGGCTCCAAACCCTAACGAGCGAATCCAGTCGCCGGCAGTGGAATAGCCCTCCGTCAGGGCCGAATTGATACAGGCGATGCCCGGCCCCTCGTCACTGGCCACAATTTCCACCTCGTGCGGACGCACGAAGAACTGCAATTGGCCGCCCAGAGAATGAATCACCAGGTTGATTTCTAGCTCGTAAGAAGCTATCGCCACCCGGCGAATAATGGGACGTGACACGCCGCGCTTCTTTAACACCTGCTTGATCTTGGCCGAGGCCTTGCCGGCATTTTCAAAGTCATACCGGTGGCAGACAAAATCCAGTTGAATATTTTCGCTATCATTCCAGGTATTTTCCGGCGGCAGCATTTTCTCCAACTGCGCCATTTCCCGGTTCATTTCGCCCAGCAAGTGGTTGACGATATCCCGATTGGTCACGATGCCCACCAGTCGCCTCATCTTGTTCAAAACCGGAAAACGGCCAAAATTATATTTATCTATATAATTAATTGCAAAAGACAGAGGCATATCTTCTTCCAAAGCAACCACGTTTTTAGTCATATAATTTTCGACAGACTTTTCGATATCGCCTGCACCCATCGCATCCAGCAAGTCACTAATGCTGACAATTCCCATCAAGCGCATATTTTTTAAATTTTCTACAACAGGCAAACCCGTGACACCCCGCCCCTTCATTACCTGGCGGACACGGGCCATTTTATGACTTTTTTGCACGACATAGATATCTGCAGTCATTACATCTTTAACTTTTAAACGAAATATCATTTCCATAATACTTGCAGGCGGAAGATCCGTATTTAATAAAAAATGTGCCATATTCTCTCTAATTTAGATCAATACAGACTATTGTCAAATATCATATTTATCTTAATCTATTTTTAATTTTTATCAATATCGACGCCAAATAAAACGATAATCAAAATCACTAGAATACTTTGATAATAAGCATTTAAAACTAAAAATTCATTGACAAACAGAATATAAAGATGTAATATAGTTTTACAGGCAGAGATTGGCAGAAACGAAGGGCTGTCTATGAGTTGTCTGCAAAAAATTTCTAGCTTGTGACTGGCTATTTCAGGCTGGCGCGAAATGAGAGGACATACGTGGCGAATACTCTATCAAGTGAAGCTCCGGCAATCAGCCGGGAACTGGCAGACTTTATCCGAGAATGGCAACCCAAGGCAGGCAACCTGATTATGGTACTGCACCGCGTTCAAAAGGAATTCGGCTATCTTCCCAAGGCTTATATCAATTACCTTAGCGAAGCTTTGAATACGCCTTTGGCCAAGATTTATGGAGTGATCTCGTTCTACAATTTTTTCAAGACAGAAAAGCCTGGCGAACGACATGTCCAGGTTTGTATGGGCACAGCCTGTTACCTCAAGGGCGCAGACAAACTACTCAAGACTCTGGCAGACGAATTGAATGTTCCCGAAGGTAAGGCGACACCCGACGGCAAGTTTTCCTACGAAGCCGTACGCTGCATTGGCTGCTGCGGTCTGGCCCCGGTGCTGACTATTGGCACGGAAGTACACGGCAAGCTGTCTAAAGATTCTTTGCGCAAAGTTTTAAAATCTTCTCGGTAGAACTACCACGGGGACACGCCCATGCATTATTGCTTATCTGACATGATTTTGGATCTACTGCAAAACTCGGTGGAAGCGGTAGCCGAGCGCATTGAGCTCAAGCTTTGGCGACGACAAAAAATGCTTTGCTTCCGCCTGTGTGACAATGGTTGTGGCATGACGCCTGAAGAGCTGGCTCAAGCCGGAGACGCATTTTACAGCGATGGGCAAAAACATCCCCGGCGCAAATTTGGCTTGGGTCTGCCGTTTGTCATACAAACGGCCCAAGTTGCCGGCGGCAGTTTTACCATAAACTCAAAAACGGGGGAAACAGAGCACGGCACGGAGCTGATGGCCTGTTTTGACCAGGGTAATATCGACACCCCACCCGAAGGGGATTGGAGCGCGATGTTTTTGCAAGCCATGTGTTTCTCTGGGGATTATGAACTGATCATAGACAAGAGTTTTGCCGCTGTGTCGCAAGCGCAAGGTTACCGCCTGGAGCGCAGTAAGCTGCGGGCGCTACTGGGCGATCTGGGCGATTCACAGAACATGCTACTACTGCGCGACTATCTGCGCTCGCAGGAAGCAGCCTGACAAAATTTTATTGACTTAAAATTAAAAAAAAGAAAGGAGACTGGCAATGGCAAAGATGACACTGGAGCAATTGCGCCAAATGCGTGACAACACCAAGCACGAAATGCAACGCAGAGAGGTGGAGGGCAAGGAAGTCCAAGTTATAGTTGGAATGGGCACCTGCGGGATCGCCGCGGGTGCCAAGCAGACCCTGGACGGCTTCCTCGATTCCATCAAGAAGCACAATCTGACCAATGTAACCGTCAAGCAGACGGGCTGCATGGGCCTTTGCTATAAAGAACCCACGGTTGAAATCCGGGTTCCGCAAGTACCTCACACCATTTACGGCAATGTCGATGCCCAATTGGCTGAAGAAATTGTCAGCAGCCATATTATAAACAAAAAGCTGGTAGACGGCCATATTCTCGACCGCCCCGCCGGAGATATTCTGGCCGCAAACACCTAGGGAATGAGGGAGAAAAGTTATATGGCTATAAAGAGTTACATCCTTTGCTGTGGCGGCACGGCCTGCGAGTCGATCAAAGCAGAAGAGATTCACCAGAAGCTGCTCAGCGAAGCGAAAGCCCACGGCGTGGATCTCGATATTCAGGTCGTCAAGACCGGTTGTTTCGGCTTTTGTGAACAAGGGCCCATTGTCAAAATCCTGCCTGAGCAGGCTTTCTATGTGCAAGTCAAACCTGAAGACGCCAAGAATATCATCGCTGAAACCATTGTCAAAGGTCGCATCGTCGAGCGTTTGCAATACAATCCAGAAAAATCAGGCAATAAGGGCGGAGCCTGCGATATCGAAAATATTGATTTTTACCAAAAACAATACCGCGTGGCCTTGCGCAACTGTGGCTTCATCAATCCGGAAAACATTGATGAGTATATCGCCCGCGATGGTTACGTAGCCCTGGAACGCTCTCTGTTCACATTAAAACCGCACGACATCATCGCCGAAATTAAAACTTCCGGCCTGCGTGGACGAGGTGGGGCCGGCTTCCCCACCTGGATGAAATGGGATTTCACTAGAAAAGTTGATGCCGAGCGCAAGTGCATTGTCTGTAACGCCGACGAGGGTGACCCCGGCGCCTACATGGATCGCGCAACTTTAGAAGGCGACCCACATTCAATACTGGAGGCCATGACTATTGCCGGTATCGCTGTTGGGGCCCATGAAGGCTATATTTATATTCGCGCCGAGTACCCGCTGGCTATCGAGCGTTTGGAAGTTGCCATGAAACAGGCGCGCGAATACGGTCTTTTAGGACAAGACATATTGGGGTCTGGCTTCGATTTTGACATTGAACTGCGCTATGGAGCTGGAGCCTTCGTCTGTGGCGAGGAGACCGCCCTCCTGGCTTCTGTCGAAGGTCAGCGCGGGACGCCTCGGCCCAAGCCGCCGTTTCCTGCGATAAAGGGTCTCTTCGGCATGCCTTCGGTCATCAACAACGTCGAAACTTTTGCCAATATCCCCATTATTATGACTAAAGGTGGGGACTGGTTTTCTCGTATTGGGACCGAAGGTTCCAAAGGGACCAAGGTCTTTGCCTTGACCGGCAAAATTAAGAACTCCGGTTTAGTTGAAGTACCGATGGGAACAACTTTACGCGAGATTGTTTTCGATATCGGCGGGGGCATCCCCAACGGGCGCGAATTCAAGGCGGTCCAAACCGGTGGCCCCTCTGGAGGCATGATCCCGGCCCAATTTCTCGACACTCCGATCGATTTTGACACCCTGACCTCCATTGGCTCAATGATGGGCTCTGGGGGCATGATCGTACTGGATGACCAGGATTGCGTAGTCGACGTCTGTAAATTCTATATGGATTTTTGTGTCGACGAATCTTGTGGCAAATGTTCCCCTTGTCGCATCGGCACGAAAAAACTCTACGGCATATTGGATCGCATATCAAAGGGACGAAGTAACATGGAACAGGTACAACACATCCGAGAAATCGGTAGGTCGTTGCGCAAGGCTTCACTCTGCGGCCTGGGGCAGACGGCTCCCAACCCCGTACTTTCCATGCTGGAATACTTTGAAGACGAGTTAATCGAGCATATTCGCGACGGTCGTTGTCGCGCCGGCAAGTGCAAGGACTTAATCAAGTACGTCATCAACCCAGAAAAATGTATCGGCTGCGGCATTTGTGCCAGAAAATGCCCGGTCGACTGCATTAGTGGGGAGAAGAAATCGCCGCACCAAATTGATCCCCAGGCATGTATCAAGTGTGGTGTCTGCTACGAGGTCTGTCCTCCCAAGGTCAAGGCCGTGGAAATCGCCTAAGAAAGGAGTGAAGATTCTATGGCAAACATAAACGTACAAATCAACGGTAAGAGCGTCGAAGTCCCTGAAGATTATACGATCCTGAAGGCCGCCAAGGCGGTACAAATCCAAATTCCCACGCTTTGCGCCCACCCGGACCTGCCCAGCTGGTCAGCCTGTGGTCTCTGCGTCGTCAAAGTCGCAGGCTCGCCAAAACTGGTGCGTTCTTGTACCACAAAAGTTGTCGCTGGTCTCAATTACCTGACTCACGACCAGGAGCTTTACGACAGTCGTCAGACCGTGCTAAAGATGATTTTGGCGAACCACCCCAACGATTGTCTGGGCTGTGTGCGCAATACCAGCTGCGAGTTGCAGACGCTGACTGCCGAGTTTGGCATTCGCAAGGTTCCCTATCAGCGTGAAATCAAGAATCTTCCGGCCGATGAGACGACACAGGCTATAGTTCTGGATCCTTACAAGTGTATACAGTGCGGTCGCTGTGTCGAAGTCTGCCAACAAGTGCAGAACGTTTGGGCCCTTGAGTTTCTCAATCGAGGTATCAATACGATTATTCAACCGGCAGCCGGCGCGACTCTGGCCGAAAGTCCTTGTATCAAATGTGGTCAATGCGCGGCCCACTGTCCTGTCGGAGCCATCTATGAAATGGATCACACCGAGAGGTTCATGGCTGCCATCGCCGACCCCGGCAAGCATGTCGTGGTTCAGATAGCGCCGGCCATCCGCGTGGCTATCGGCGAAGAGTTTGGGCTTGAAGCGGGAGAAATCTCGACGGGCAAACTTTACAGTGCCCTGCGGGCTCTCGGCGTCGATACCGTGTTTGATTCCAGCTTCTCGGCAGATTTGACCATTATGGAGGAAGCAAATGAATTTGCGCAGCGCCTCGCGCACAGCGATGCCGTTCTGCCACAGATCACAACCTGTTGTCCCGCCTGGGTCGATTACATGGAGAAGTACTGTTCTGATATGATGCCCCACTGTTCTTCGGCCAAATCGCCGATGATGATGCAAGGTGCCATGACCAAGACTTACTATGCCCAGCAGAAGGGCTTGGAGGCCAAGCAAATCTTATCTGCGGCCATTATGCCCTGCACCGCCAAAAAGTATGAGATTGACCGCGATGATCATATGCGATCTTCCGGCGAATACGATATGGACTTAGTCTTGACTACTCGCGAGCTAGCTCGCCTGCTCAAACAAGCTGGGATTGACTTTGTCAACTTGCCTGAGAGTCCGTCTGACAGCCCTATCGGCGAATACTCGGGAGCTGGAGTCATCTTTGGCGCGACCGGTGGCGTGATGGAAGCGGCACTGCGATCGGCCCACTATTTCATCACCGGCAAGAGACTGGAGAAAGTTGAAGTCGAGTGCGTGCGCGGTATGGCCGGTATACGCAAAGGTGAGCTCGAAATTGAGGGCAAAAAAATTCGTGTGGCTATTGCACACGGCATGAATAATGTTTCAAAAATTGTAGAAGAAATTCGCCAGGCAAAGGCTAATGGCTTTGCCACAGAAGATTTACCCTTCCATTTCGTCGAAGTAATGGCCTGTCCTGGCGGTTGTATCGGCGGCGGCGGCCAGCCCTACAGCAAAAAAGAAGGTACCGTGGCCCGCCGCATTGCCGGCATACACCGGGATGACGCGCAAAGCAAAGTGCGCTTTTCCTTCGAGAATCCCAGTATAAAGAAAATTTATGCAGAGTTCCTGGGATCCCCACTGAGCGAAAAATCTCACGAGTTGCTGCACACCCACTATCACGAAATGCCTATCTACAAAAACCAGTAGGCACTGCGTTTAGTAGCATACAAACGGGGGAGGGCACTCCCCTTCCCTTTTTTTATTTGCCACTTTCACGCTCAGTCGCTCCAGAATCAGTCCTTCTTTGAACGGCGCGAGGCCATCGCCTCGGCGGCAACAATGAGTATGCCCCCCAGCAAAATCAGAATAATGGCAAACAGCAGAGACATATTCAGTTCAGGGGCAAAGTAACTATAAGCGACAATTTTTGTTTTATCGCCAAAACTTTGCAGAATTGCATGCTTCCATGGCCACAAACTACGCAGAGAGCCGGCTATAAAACCGCAGAGCAGAGCCATGGTCTGGCTATGATAATTCTGCAACAAGTAAGCTAAAAACCTTGCAAATAGCAGGACGCCAAACAGAGCCCCGCCGAGAAAGGGACCGAGGATTTGTAGACGCAGCTGCCCCACGCCTTGTATCATTACTAAATGGTAGTTGCCCAGCAAAATCAAAACGTAGGAGCCCGAAAGGCCCGGCAGGATCATACTGCAGACAGCAATGATACCGCAAAATACCAAGTACCCGACAGCCGCATTGCTTTCTGCCGGCGGCAAGGCGGTAATGAAGAGAGCCGTGCCACAGCCACAAAAGAACGCGAGCACAGTTGCCCAAGAACAAGTCCCGATACTTTTGAGCACAAAGTAGAGTGAAGCCAATACCAGACCAAAGAAAAAAGACCAAGTATAGACTCGGTAAGTAGCAAACAAATAGCCAAGCAGCTTCGCGAGGAGCACATTGCCGAGCAATACCCCAATGAATACAGCAAAGACAAAAGCAAAATCAATATGCCGGGCGAAATCACGCCAACGACCGTGCAGCAATAGCTTTAAGGCCGTCTTGTCGATTGACCTTATACTTTGAACCAAACGTTCAAAAATACCGAGAACCAGGGCAATGGTCCCACCCGAGAGCCCTGGCACAATATTGGCAGCTCCAATAGATAAGCCCTTGATTACATTGCCCCCAAAACGAGCCATTACGCCGCGCTGATAATCTTCATCACAATTTTTTTCACACATAATTCCCCATTTGGTGATGGCAGCCCTCGTGGTGATGGCAGCCTCGTTTTTTGCAAAACAGACGGTCTGTGACGCAAGCCAAAGCTCGACTTCAGAAAAATCGCACCATAGTAACGCATCTGCCTCGGAAGTCCAAGCCTTCACCGCGCGGGAACCTTCATCATCGTTATTTAACTACTAATAAATGACTTAATGTAGATACATAGAGGCATCTAACCATGGCCTCGTAAAATCCCCAGCGCCTAGACTAGACGATCTCAAGTGTCAAATATTCAATAAGCATGACTCTCGGCCCTTGTCAAAGCGCAGCCTTCTGGGATAAATTAAGGATTTGAGAGCTACGCCGGCAAGCGTGCTAAGATGGCGCAAGACAAGTCGCTAGCCAAGAAACTTTCAATTTGCCGGCCGGAATTCTCCCGCCGGCAAACAAGGAAATGGCCAATAAAAAAGGGTGCTTATGGAAGTTGTAAACGAAACAAAACCACTAGATACGTCCGGGGAAAAATTGACTGTCTCCCCAATCGCCAAGAAAATCGCGGACAAGAAACCCGCTAAAAAAGCCAAAAAAAAGGCCACCCCAAAGACGGCCTCAAAGACTGCCTCAAAGGCGACTGGCAAAAAAGCACCGACGAAGCAAGTGGTGGCGAAGAAACGTACGAGCAGAAAATCTGCCGCTGCCAGTAGTCGTACAAAGATAAGTTCTGGCAAGAAGCTGTTGATCGTAGAGAGCCCGGCCAAAGCCCGCACTCTGAGTAAATTCCTCGGTTCAGACTTTGTTATTAAAGCTTCTGTCGGCCATGTTCGCGACCTGCCACAGAAAGGTAACTCGCGCAAAGGCTTGGGTATCGATATCCAACACGACTTTAACCCAGACTACCAAGTCATTCCAGGAAAAGAAAAAACCGTACAAGAGTTGAAGGCTTATGCGGCTAAAGCTTCCGAAGTCTTTCTCGCCCCCGACCCCGACCGCGAAGGAGAATCCATCGCCTGGCACCTGGCCGAAGTGCTGCAAGTGCAAGACAAACCCTTACACCGGGTAAGCTACGGCGCCATTACGAAAAAGGCTGTTTTAGAGGCCATTGCCAGACCGCGCAGCATTGATATGGACTTGGTGAATGCCCAACAGGGCCGCCGCATCCTCGACCGCTTGGTCGGTTACGAGCTTTCGCCGTTTCTGTGGCAGAAAGTGGCCATGCGGCTTTCTGCGGGCCGTGTACAATCTGTGGCGGTACGGCTAGTCGTCGAACGCGAAAAACAGATCCGCGCCTTTGTATCTGAAGAATACTGGAAGATACAGGCCAGCCTCGCAGGTGTCGATCTGGAAGGCAAACGGGCCAGCTTCCACGCCGAACTGAGCCAATGGCAGGGCGAGCGCTTTGGCCTCGGCCGCAAGGCGGCGTCATGCAAAGAGGAAGTACAGAAAGTCCTAGCGGCCTTAGAAGGCGCCGAGTTCCGACTCGACGCTGTGCAAAAAAAAGAAACGCGGCGCAAGCCTCCGGCCCCATTTATAACCTCCACCTTGCAACAAAGCGCCAGCAACCTTTTCAATTTTGGCCCTTCACGCACCATGGGCCTGGCGCAAAAACTTTACGAGGGCGTCGAAATCGGCAGCGACGGGCCCGTAGGCCTAATTACCTACATGAGAACGGACTCAACTCGCATTGAGCCCGAAGCTATCGACGAAGTGCGCGGCTATATCGCCGCAAACTTTTCCCCACACTATTTGGAGCCGAAGGCGCGTATTTTTGGCAAGCAGACGAACGCTCAGGACGCCCACGAAGCCATCCGTCCCACCTCCGTGGCGCTGACTCCCGATTTTGTGCGCTCATACCTGGAACGAGATAGCCACCGCCTCTACACTATGATTTGGAATCGCTTTGTCGCCTCACAAATGGCCGACGCGCGTTACGCTTTAAGCCACTTTCGCATTTACGCAGGCGAGGGTATCTTTGAAAGTCGGGGGCGCATCATGATTTTTGATGGCTTTACACGACTGTGGAACGACAACAGTACGGGGGCACGCAAACTTAAAAGTAAAGCCAAAGATCAAGAAAACCAGGGGGACCAGAAGGACCAGGGGAACCAGGTCCAAGGTGGGGAGCAGAGTTCAGGGGAACCAGGAGAATCAGGGGGACCAACCGAAGAGCCAATGTTACCCGATATTGCCGCGGGAAGCCGACTGCAAAAAGAGGAAATTATTCCCTCGCAGCACTTTACCAAACCGCCCAATCGCTACACCGAGGCCGGACTGGTCAAGGCCCTCGAAAAAGAAGGCATTGGTCGCCCGTCGACGTATGCCCCCATCATCAAAACTATCCGCGAGCGCGGTTATGTAGGTCTGGAACAACGCTCCTTCCGAGCTACAGAACTCGGCATTGCGGTGACAGAAGTCCTCGAAAAGAACTTCCCGCAAATTATGGATCTGCGATTCACAGCCGGCATGGAAAAAGATCTGGACAGGATTGAGCAGGGACAGATTGACTGGATCAAGATGATGGAAGGCTTTTATGGCAAATTCCACGAGCAAGTCGTTTACGCGTCAGAGCATGCCGCGACCCTGAAGGGCCGTCCTTACGCGGGGCCTGAGAAGTGTCCTCTCTGCCAAAGTGCCATGGTGATCCGCTACTCGCGCAATGGCGCCTTTCTGAGTTGTAGTCGCTATCCCGAATGTAAAGGGCTGCGTCCCATGCCGGGCGAGGGCGAAAGTACCGACGGACAAGAGGAGGTGAACTGTCCAAGCTGTGGCCGCCTGATGATCGTCAAGACCTCTCGCTTCGGACAGAAATTCCTAGCCTGTTCTGGCTACCCCGAATGTAAGACCACCCTGTCAATTCCCCAATCAATCGACGGGGCCCAAGGAGAAGCCGACCTGCCAGAAATTGACCATGAATGCGAAGAGTGCGGGCAGCCAATGCTCGTTAAAACTTCGCGCTTCGGCCAAAAATTCCTAGCCTGCTCGGCTTACCCCACTTGTAAGAATACTCACCCCCTAGATGCCGACGGTAATATCGTCTTTTTACCTAAGATCACAGGCGAGATCTGCGAAAAGTGCGGCAGTGAGATGGCTGTAAAAATGGGCAGGCGCGGTCCCTTCCTGGCTTGTACCGCATACCCTAAATGCCGCAATGCCAAGCCCCTGCCCGCCAGTGCTGGGCAAGCCGCCGCGCCAACTAAAGCTGTGGCCCCCAAGAAAGCCCGTAAAAAAAGTAGTGCTGGGGCCAGCGCGGCGGCCCCAGAAGCGATGCATAGCCAATAATAATCAGACATTAAGCTGATTAGAACTCGACAGGGAAGAAACTTGCAAAGCTTTTTTTCACAGCTGCTCAACCGGCAGTTCATCACGATTGGCTTATTGCCAATGCTCGCCTGGCTGCTCGGCTATGCCGCAATCTACTGGTTGTTAAGGCGCCAGAGCACTAAAAACTCCCGTTTGCAAAACCAAGCAAATAATTGGATGCGCAGTCTGTTTCTGTTCTGGCAGCACTCTCGCTGGTTCATCTTCCTACTGGCTTTATACCCGCCTCTAGCTTTTTATTTTCCACAGCTGAAAGAAGGCTTTAGCTTATTTGGCAAAGTCCTGACTAGCCCACTCTTTGGCAAGGACAGCGGCCCCAGTCTGATTTCTTTGTCGCTGCTACTGCCGATCTTCTTCCTGGCCAGCCGCCTGGCAGAGGGTGTCGTCAAACTCTTAGAGCTGAACTTTGAACACAGCCGCAGACTGAGGAAACGCCTGTACAAAAACAATATTCAAGCTTTGCTGACAATCAGCCACTACGTTTTACTCCTGCTATTCTGCCTTTTCGGCATCAACTTGGTCGGCATAAACCTCTCGTCCCTGAGCGTCATTCTCGGTGCCCTCGGCCTGGGAGTTGGTTTTGGCTTGCAGAATATGGCCGCTAACTTCGTCTCCGGCATTACCCTACTGCTCAATGGTCACATTCAGTGTGGCGACTTCATCCGCACGCCCAATGCATTTGGCACCGTCGAACGCATTGGGCTGATGAGTACCATCGTTCTGACCACCGAATACGAAAACCTGATTATCCCCAACCAGTATTTGCTCAATGAAATTATCGAAAACGCCTCTTACAACAAAAACCGCACGGTACAACTGCACTTGCCATTGGGCGTCAGCTATGAAAGTGACCTAGATCATGTATTAAAATTAATTAAGCAAATCATACTGCGCAACCCTTATCTACCAGAGCGAGGGCCGCAGATATCCAGTCCAGCTGAAACCATAGATTCCCAACAAGACTCCGCCATATCTCTAAAAGATTCAGATGGCCCCACGGCGACAGAAAAAGCGTCATACCAGCAGTCCCAGGAGTTTGTCAGCTTTCAAGAGCTGGGAGTCGGCAATGATGTCTGGCTCAAGGCTTTTGGTGCCTCGTCCATCGACTTTGAAGTGCGCATCATGATCGAAAACATCGACGTCTACCGCGCAGCCACCCACTGGTTCTACATGGAAGTGTGGCGAGTTTTCCGTGATCATGGAATCACAATCCCCTTTGCCCAAATGGATATCCACCTCCACAGTCACGAAGGAGAAAAATCGCGCTCAGTAAGAGGTTTTCAAAACTGACTCAAGCCAGAAATTTTTACAGCTTTTTGATCGCGATACAGAAAATTGCGACAAATAAGCTTGTCCTTGCAAATATTTTGAATAAGCTTGGCCACGTCCATAGATTGGAGGGGGAATTATCAATGGCAAACCAGCATGCTGCAAAACATATCATCTTGATTCGGGCCAGGCATACTTTGTGGTCGATGTTTTTGCCTGGTTTCGCCACGACTGGTCCAGCTGATAAGCGCGAAAGCCAGGATACAAGCGCCACGACGACGCCAAGTTTCCACCGGTATTTTGTCCCGTTGTCTCTGATCCTTGCACTGGCGACCCGGCTGGTCGCCTACGACACCCCGACCCAAGACTATGAGGTCCGCAGTGGAGATACGCTATATTCGCTGGCCCGGCGTTATGGAGTCTCGGTCAACGAAATAATGAGTGTCAATGAGCTGGAAAATAGTTCGGAACTCAAACTGGGAATGCTGCTCAAAATTCCGGCCAAAAATTTCCCCGGTCGCGGCAAACGCTCAGAAGAAAGCATCAAGAGTGGCTACAGTATCCATACCGTCGCCCCAGGCGAAACCTATTATGCCATCGCCCGCAAGTACTTCATGTCTACGGATGAATTACTGGAGCTGAATGGCCTGAGTGCCAACGGCATGCTCAAACAAGGGCAAAAAATTGTCGTCAAAGCCTTGGCGGAGGAAAGCCGGCCTAAACCTAGGCACAATGTGTCGGCACAAAGCAGTGAAATCTCTAACGACGTGGCGAAAGAGGATTACTACTGGCCGGCTTCTGGGCGTCGCGAAGCCTTGAACGGCAAGGTTGAGGGGGTACGTATAATGGCACGCGACCAGAGCCTGGTCTATTCTGTACGCGACGGCAGAGTACTGTGGCAGGGGCCCTACCGCAGCTATGGCTCAGTGACATTAGTAGCCAGTGAAGATGGCTATATCTACCTCTATGGCGGCAATGTACACTTTCTTGTCAACACGGGGCAAGAGATCCGCAAGGGAGAACCATTGGGCAAGGTTGATTCTGAAGTGGGAAACCAACTTGCCGGACAGTCACAAATTTACCAGGGGCACAACAAACAGCTGGCTAAAGCTAAGAAGTACCCCAGTCAAGTCTACTTTTCTGTGTTTCGCAACGGTGAATTTGTGCCCGCCCCCAATGCCCCCCGCAGCTGATTCATCAAGGAGAATTAAAAAGGAGAGTTAAAAATGGAAAATCACCTTTTAACTGAATTTGGAGATTCAAGCGCGCGAATAGAACGGGCTTTGTTAGACCTTAAAAATGGCAAAGGTATACTCTTGGTTGACGATGAAGATCGTGAAAACGAAGGCGACATTATTTTCCCGGCCGCAACTATTACCAATAGCCAGATGGCAATGCTAATAAAAGAATGCAGTGGTATAGTTTGTCTCTGCCTTACTGATGAAAAAATTCAGCAATTGCAATTACCACAAATGGTAAAGAATAATACCAGTAAATATGAGACCGCTTTTACTGTATCGATAGAAGCAAGTGTTGGTATAACTACAGGAGTATCTGCACAGGATCGGGTTACAACTATAAAAACAGCGGTTAATCCCAATTGTAAACCTGAAGATTTAAATCGTCCCGGCCATATTTTTCCTTTAAGGGCCAGAACTGGTGGAGTATTAAGCAGACGTGGACACACGGAAGGTAGTGTCGACCTGGTTGAAATGGCCGGTTTTATGCCAGCTGCTGTTTTATGTGAGCTGACAAACGAGGATGGTTCAATGGCAAAATTGCCAACAATAATAAATTTTGCAGTAAAAAACGACATGGTAGTTTTGACTATTGATGATGTCGTAAATTATCGGATATCTGTTTGGGATCACACTCTTTCAAGCCAGTAGCTTAACAACTTAATCCATTGGCTGATTAAGTTATTTGTTTGAAATTTGATATACACCTAGCTTTTAGTTATAGATTTATTTATTCTTTTCGTAAGTCATGGTCGACTTCGGCTGGCAAATCTATAAAGGATCTTACAGGCAGAGCCCAAGCTACCTTGCATAACTATTATCTTCTCAGCCGGCGGATGTCCTCAAACACCCTCTTCGTTTCAGTCGCTTAAGATCTTTCCTTACAGACTAATACTTACTTTAAACATATTACCGTCACGATCATCCTTGAATTTGATTTTGTTGGGATAAGCTTTTAAAGCCTTTATAATTCCTCTACCGAGCCCCCGATAGGGCAGTAATTTTGCTGCAAAAGAAGCCAGAATAGGGTTTCTGATATTTGAGTTGCCCAAGATTATATTTTCTACAGTCAGGTTATTGGGGAGATGACCCGGGCTAATAATCTCCACTCTGTCCGCAAATACCAAGACTCGAATTGGGGCCGTAGTAAAATAATCACGATGTATTAAAGCATTGGCAATTAGTTCTTCAAGGACAATTTGGGGAATTAGAGTATCCCCGACAGAATTTATAACTTTTTGGTTTTGTGGATGTCGAACATTCACGGAAATAAAAGAAATCGCCTGCTGAAACATATCGGAAATTTTCCCATTTATATCTCTGCTGTCTAAGTATTTGTCTGTAGAGATGATATTGCCAGGATAAGCTACTGTTTTGATAATAAAAGTTGGCAACCGGAAATGTGTATTTTTTGCAAAAAGTAATGCACCGGCGACATTGAAGACTCCAGCTTTAGCAAGATTCATATATTCCAAAATGCTTGGTAGCGGATTCTCTTGCTCTTCTATAGTTTCTGCATACTCTCTTTGGAAGAAACCTTCAAAAAATGGCAAATCAATATCTGAAATAGGTAAACCATTAGCAGGGAGCTCATCGCCATGAATTAAGCCAGCAGACTGAAAAATTCGCTGCATTTCTTCGCGGCTAGTAACTTTTCGCTTATCACTGCCGCACTTTACCCAAATTGAACTTTTATTATCCATATATGGTTTACTAATTCCATCCGGGATATTAATAACCATGACTAAACCATCTGGATGAGCGACATTCTCAGACTGTGGATTGATAGGAGGTTTAACAGACTGAGATGCTGCGTTTGACAATAATTGATTGAGCCTTGCAATATCTTCAGGACGCAGCCCTGTTACTGCTAAAGTTTTATCGTTGACTCCAACAATAATTGTGCCGCCCCCAGAATTACAGAAGGCAACTATTTCTCCAGCCAGGGAATCGACATTATGCAGATTCTCCTTAAATTGATATCTACTATCTTCACCTCTGGAAATAATTTCAATTAGTTCTGAGGTTTCCATATTCCGTATATCTCTTTACGCCGATTAAAAGCATCTTCACCACCTTCCATTATGTCAACGATTTCTTTTTGCATAATAGCTGCATCTATACTTCCGATTTTATTCTCAATTTTTTCGTCACTATATTTACATGCAATAATCTGTTCTGCATCACCAAGTACCGGAAAATTCGCATTATGGGTAGCCAATATAAACTGGATGCCAGGCTTTAAATCTCTGATTAATTTGATTACATCGGCATAAATCGTTTGATTATCCAGGTCATCCTCGGGCTGATCAACAATAATCAAAGCATTGTCTTGTCGATTGAGGATAAAAAGTATTAGCGCGGAGGCTCGCTGTCCTAAAGAATGATGCTGCAGCTCCTTATCACGATAATATATAGAAAATTTATTTTCTACCTGATAGGTCAGCAGGGTCCCAAGATTTTCCATGAAATACTGCTCAAATGTTTCGGGAGAGGAGCCTGCCATGGTTTTAGCCTGCTCCAAATCTTTATATATAGCACCAAAGTCTGGATAAGAATCCACTAATCCATCAAATGTCTTAACTCTAATGTTGCTGCCTCTAAATGTGTTTTTGAAAAAATCCCCAAAACCTTTTTTGTCACCTTTATATTTTATCTCAATCCTTAGGGCTGAGTTTCTGTTATTCATTGAATCCAACAGCTTTTTTATCTGTTCAAACTCTTTAAGCCACAGGTCATTTAAGCAGGATAAAGCCTGACTTAGCTTATTTTGTAGAGATGTTTTGTTCTCTTGCTCTTTTTTCAAAGCAACCAGCATATTACTTGCCGTAGCAATTTTTCTTTTTAACTCTGGATATTCTTCAAGGTTTATTGCTTCAGCCCCTGTAGATTTTAGTTCGGCTTCTATGTCTCTTCTTGTCTGGGCAAACTCATCGGTAAACTTTTTACTGAGAGCCTGAAAACCAGAGTATTTGTCTTGCATTGAATTTAAAGCCTTATCAGCTACTATTTTTTTACTTTTGATATTATCAACAATAGTTACGATAGCATCGTATATTTCAAAGAATCCTGCAAAGAAATCCTGATTCTGGGCTGATTTATACTCAATATTATTTTTGATAGTATCCTCATTCTCTTCCAAAAGGGTATCAATGCCTTCAATAAAACGCTTTATATCAGCTAGTATCTTTTGCAATTTGCGATCATCCGCATTGAAATCTGTCTGTTTTTTTAACTTTTCCTCTATTCCATATTGAGCAAACTTTTTGAGTCTGAATTGAGTATCTTCTCTCTTCTGAGTGTTTTCTCTTATCAGTTCATCAATATTGGAAATCTTACGCAGTTTGGATACTTGGTCCGCAACTACTTGTTTTTGTTCTTCAATTCTTCGTCGCAAATCATATAAATTTTTACCGACAAGTTTTTCGACCAGGTCTTTCTCAAAGCCTTCACCACTTGAGGAGAGATCTTTTTGACCAAAATATATAGGATTATTGATAATGGTTTCACCTATGGAAACACCGGGCTGCAACTTGTCATTAACATATACTTGCGGAAATTCATTTAGAATCCGTTTTATCTGAAATTCTAGTCCATATTGATCAATGGCTGTTACTATAGCTTTACCACCACTGCCCAGTGTATGTTGGATTAAACGATTTTTATATTCAATATCGGTTGCTTTTTCTTCCAGAGGGATATTGAGAACATAGCGTATTGCTTCCAGTATGGATGATTTTCCGCTTCCCCGAATGCCAATAAGCGTATTTAATTCTGGAGAAAAGGGGATGGAATGCCCATTTAAAACACCTCCTTCAAACGAAATATTTTTTATATATGAATGTTTATATCTTTCTGGTTCTGATGGTCTAACCCGGCTTGAGAAATCTTTCAAAGCATATTTAAGGGCTTCAAAAGAAAAATCTCCAATTTTAAGCCATGTCTCTCCCTTTTTTGTTCCGATTTCATCTATTGACTTGCAGTCTGAGCCTTCTAATTCAGCTGGATACCAGTTGCCGAGAAATTCTCTTACTTGACCACGCTTATCTTTGCTCCTGACCTTTTGAAATCCCAATGTGCGATTTCTGACGGCAGCATAGCGATCTGAAGCAAAATCGCTTAATTTTCCTCCTGCCATTTCTTGCCATAAGCCACTTCGCTGTTCTACATGTGCAAAAACCAGAAAATAATCTCTATTTGTCTTTTCTAATTCTTCGACAACTTGCAGAATATTTTTATCACTTCTCCCATTCTCATCTTGGTATTCAGAAGCCGATTTACCGGGAAACATTGTAGCAATAAAAGGATTGATATAATCATTACTATCGGCAATCCATTCATCAGAGAAAATAATCAAAGTATGGATTCCATTTGCCCCATCATTTACAGAGAGTTCGACACCAGGCAGCAAGAATATCTCTTCTCTCTTGGCTTTCTTTTGAAGAGCCTTAAATTCTTTATAATCAAACTTATTGTGGTTGGTGATAACGCCCAGATTAATATTTTGCTCTTTCAATTGAGCAATGTAAGCAGCTGGAAAGGTATTTTCAGAAGGATATCCAGCGTTATTTTCATCATACACGAATTCTTTATCCGCTCTCGTATGTAAGTGGAAATCTGCTTTTAACCATTTGGAACCATTTTCAAATATCAAGTATCCATGCTCAGTTGGCATCTATTTAAGCTCCTGTGCTTTCACCAATTTTTCGTTAAATCAATGGCTGGGCTGGGCGTCCCCTCCCAAGCCTGGCAGGGACTCCCAGCACCCCAAGTAAAATAGCCTCGCTTGCAGCCATTTGGCTCGCCTTAAGATTTCATGTAATTTCTACAGCAAGCTGATTTTATAATTTAATTACCACAAAAGCAATTAATTTTTTGGCTGTTTACATGGGCAAATGGGTAACCTGACAAACTTGATTGAAATGCGCCTCTTAATGTGCCAGCTGTCGCGTTGTCGCGTTGTAATGGCCTGCTCAGCTGGAATTGTTCAGGTTCTAACAAATGTAGAAAATTAAGGTGCTGTTGCCGTATTCATTCTGCCATATATAGGATATAGTTTATAATCGTATCGTGCAGTAAAATAATACATGCCAGTAGTTGGCATAAAATTTTGCAAACTAAATAACTAGATTGTGATCCAAGGAGTCCTCTATGTATTTCTTCGACAGTTTACGTTCGATGATTGTCGCTCTTCATATCATGAAAAAACAAGTATTTTATTCTTTACTGTTTGCGCTTATATTGATTGGATTGCCATATTCCTGTGCCAGTAAGCCCGCAGTAGAGCCTGTCGTCCAGGAACAGAGTGCTGACAACGACAAATTACAAAGTTTAGAAGAAAAGGCCAAAGGTGCCATCGCTCGCGCCGAGGCGGCCGGTGCCGCAGAGATTAGCCCCAAGCTGCTCGACGAAGCTTATCTGGATTTGCGCAACGCTCAGGAAAAAGACCCGGGGCAAGACGAAGGGGCTCAACGAGCACAGTACTTGTCTGCCATCGACAAGGCAAACCAGGCTTATAATGAAGCCGTGGGGAAATCCCGCGACCTTTGGCTCCAGACTATTGATAATTACGAAACCGACCTGGACGAACTGAATGCCTCTTTGTATATGCCCGAATACGATGCCCGTTCGCGCGAGCTACTTCGGCAGCTACGCGATCAAATTCAGAGCGGCGATAACGAAGAATCTCTGGACCTCTATCAGTCGATAATTCCTAATGTCGATGCCGTAGTTGGCGCCCTGGCAGCTAACCTGGATTGGCTGGATCAATTGCGCCAGGAAGTCGCCGGCCTGCAGGGAGAAGCTAGTCGCCAAGACTTGGCAGGCGAATCTGCAGAGCTGGAACAACAAGGCCGCAATGCTTACGAGAGCGCTATAGAACATCACGCACGCGGCGACATGCAGAGTATGGAGCAAGACCTCTACGATGCCCGTTACTACCTGAGCGAGGCATTGCGCCATTCTGGGGCCCTCGATCCCGGTAAAATTGATACCCTGTTAAAAAGCATCCAAAAACGTCTAGAGACAGCGTCCAAGCGCAAAGTCATTGATTCAGAGGGCAATGAATTGGATATTGAGCCTTGGAGCGGCGATGCCTATTTGCGCGAGCATCCATTGCTAGAAATCGACAGCGCGGAGCCGAGTGGTCAACGGCCACGCGACGAGTCCGAACTGCAAGAACCGCAAGTCAGCGCCGACTTCTTTCCTTCCACTGTGCCCGATGCCTCCCCGCAAACGAGTCAAGCAGGGGGGGATATCGGCCCCACCCTGTCTTTACTGGCGCAGCCGGAATTGCAAGATCATCATCTATCGCTGATGGCTCAGGCCCAAAGTTTTACGGCCAGCTGGCAGATCAATGCGATTACCCAATCTTTGGGGGATTCTAATATGTCGTCGACGCCCGACAAAAATGCCTTTGATGGAGAGAACTCCCGCGAAGGAAATCCATTTGAAGGGAGTCAAGTCTCAAATTCTCCCCACGATTCACAGACCCCAAATTCAACTCCTGGCACAGCGGAGGGCGACGATTTTATCCCGCTATCCGAATCACAGACAGAAACGGCTGACAACGCAACCATATATAGTCAGGAAGAACCCGAGTCACAAACGATCTCGGGTCGAGATACCGCTCTTCAGGAGTCTGCGCAGTATGTCAGCGATGACGGTTTACAAACAGGCAAGCAAGCTTTACTCAGCGATGCCCAACTACTATTGAAACAAGCTATTAGCAGTTGGGAAAATGGCGTACAGGCCCGCAATAAAAACGAGCTTCCCAAGGCCCAGCACTACTTTGAAGAAGCCGCCCGCCTAGTTGACCAATACAACGTACAGTATGCCATTTTCGGCTACTACACCGTGCGCAAAGTCAAACCAGAAGATTGTCTATGGCGCATTGCCGGCTATGCCGATATCTACGGCGACCCCTTCCAGTGGAAACGTATCTATCAGCGTAATAAAAACTTAATCCGTATTCCCAGCCTGATTCATCCCGGCTGGCGTTTAGTTATCCCGCCTGCCAAGGAGTCTCAAATAGATCTAATTGATTAGTACATTTATTAGTGATATTTTGCACCTTGGGGCTTGACTGCCGATAACCTTGATGTCCGGTGGTATACAACTCTGTTTACCTTGCATAATCTTTGGTGTTTATATTTTATGACATTTGTAAGCTTAGTCCATTTTTCATTGTTTAGTCAAATTAATCAAATAATAAGGGATATAAACAGGCAAATATGGTTTTTTACTTGATTTTGCAAAATAAATTGCATTTGACTATTCGTTTTCGCTCCTATATAATTTGATCGACAGTAACATTAGAGTCGCTGAAAAAAATAGAAGTCTGAATAAGGAGGTCTTTTTATGAAGATCGCTATTAACGGTTTCGGTCGCATTGGTCGCGCCGTATTTAAAATTGCTTTGGACCGTGGTATTGAGGTCGTCGCCATCAATGATTTGACGGATGTCAAGACTTTAGCTCACCTGTTGAAATATGATTCTGCCTACGGTGTCTACAACAAAAATGTTGAAGCAAAAGATGCTGCCATTGTCGTCGACGGCAAGGAGATCAAAGTATTGGCGGAACGCAGTCCCGCCAAGCTTCCCTGGGGACAGTCTGGGGTCGATATTGCCATTGAATCTACCGGTATTTTCCGCAAGGCTGAAAGTGAAAAGGGCGGCTACAAGGACCACATCAAGGCCGGCGCCAAGAAGGTGATCCTGACTGTTCCCGCCGGAGACACCATTGACCAAACTATCGTGATGGGCGTCAACGACAGTTCCATCAACTTGAGCAACACGGCTTTCTCTAATGCTTCTTGCACGACCAACTGTCTGGCTCCAATCAGCAAAGTTATCAACGATCATTTTACGATTGAGCACGGTTTGATGAATACCATCCACTCCTACACCAACGACCAGGCCTTGTTGGATCAGCCCCACTCCGACCTGCGCCGCGCCCGTTCCGCTGCCTTGTCGATCATCCCGACATCGACTGGAGCCGCTAAGGCCATCAGCCAGGTGATTCCTGAGCTAGAGGGTAAAATGCACGGCTTTGCCATGCGTGTCCCCACTCCCACCGGTTCGGTTGTCGACCTCACCGTGCAACTGAAAGATGATCCTTCCATTGAGGATTTAAACGCTGCAATCAAAACTGCAGCCGAAGGCCCGATGAAAGGTATCCTGCAATATGAAACGGACCCGATTGTTTCACGTGACATTTTCGGCAATACCCACTCCTCTATCTTTGATGCCGAGTTAACCCTGAAAAAAGGCCCAGGTTTCTTCAAAGTCATTTCTTGGTACGACAATGAATGGGGTTACTCCAACCGTGTAGTTGACTTGGCTTTGAAATTAGCATAACGGGAATATTACATGGCTGTTAAAAAAATTACCGAAATGGCACTGCAAGACAAGCGCGTATTGATGCGCGTCGATTTCAACGTGCCTCTGAAGGCGGGAGAAATTACCGACGACACCCGTATTCGCGCTGCATTGCCCTCTATCAATTATGTGCTAGAGCACGGAGCCGCACTGATTCTGATGAGTCATCTCGGACGCCCAACTGAAGCCAAAGAGCCAGAATTCAGTCTAGTCCAGCTCAAGGCTCGCCTAGCCGAATTATCTGGGGCTCCCGTATATTTTTGTGAGGAGTCCGTCGGTCCCAAAGCCGAATCGGCGGCCCAAGCTCTGAAAGCCGGTGAAATCCTACTCCTGGAAAATACCCGTTATTACGGCAAGCTTGAAACCAAAAATGACGCAGATTTTGCCAAGCAGTTAGCGGCCTTGGGCGACCTTTACATCAATGATGCCTTTGGCTCCGCACACCGTGCCCATGCTTCGACAGAGGGCGTGGCTCACCACCTTCCTGCGGCAGCAGGCTTCTTAATGAGTAAAGAATGTGAGTTCTTCAATAAGGTCCTGACTAGTCCCGAACACCCTTGCCTGGCAATCATTGGCGGCGCTAAAGTTTCCTCCAAGATTTCAGTACTGGAAAAACTTTTAGAAGTCTGTGATACCTTCATTATCGGTGGTGGCATGTCCTATACTTTCAGCAAGGTCTTGGGAAATACCATTGGGACTTCGCTGTTTGAAGCAGACTACATGGAAACGGCCAAGTCATTCTTGGACAAGGCGAAAGCCAAAGGTGTCAAGGTTGTGCTGCCGTTAGATTACAAAGTAGCCGCCAAATTTGACGAAAATGCCAAAGCCGAAGTTATCGACGATGTCAATATCCCCGATGACTTCATGGGTATGGACGTCGGTCCCAAAACTATTGAGATCTTTAAAAATGAGATTGATGCAGCCAAGATGATTATCTGGAATGGGCCGGTAGGCGTTTTTGAGTTTGATCAGTTTGCAGAGGGCACTTCATCCATTGCCAAGTCTGTCGCAGAACGGCATGGCAAAGCTATTACCGTTATCGGCGGTGGCGACTCGGTTGCCGCAGTAAACAAGTTTAACCTGGCAGAGAAGATGAGCCACGTTTCCACTGGTGGTGGTGCTTCACTGGAGTACCTTGAAGGCAAAGATCTTCCTGGCGTCAAAGTGCTGGAAAAATAATTCCACACAGATGCGCAATCGGAGAAAGAGCGGCACTACTTCGATATCATCGGACTGCGCCGCTTTTTTTACCCGGTTTTACCAGTCAGTAAGAATAGATATCCCCAACATAAAATAGAGGCGCGGTTGCATAGTATCAATGCGCAACCTTGTTTCGGCGAAGCGCACTGTGCTATCCATGTCGTTAAAAGGCAGCAGGCTTAGAATCGAAGCTTCAATGCCGTAGACAGTTCCGTCACGACGCAATTGCAAACCATACCAGCGCAAGCCGGCTTGTCCTCCAATCGTAAAAAACTGCAAGGAAATCCGCGAGTCAAGCCGGCGGTATATTCGGTCTATTGATGTAGGAAACTGTAATGTGATAAGCCCGGGACCGAGGCCGGCATACAATTCTAGAAACCCAAACCACTTCAAGTCGAATGTCTTACGGAAATCCAGTATGCCCAGCCAGGCCGCTTCCGCTTTGCGAGCTAAACTATTCCCTCCAAAAAGCTTAGGGTCACCTGTAATATCGCGAATCGCAAGAATACTAAAATCAGAGGGGATACGATCAGCCAAATAGAAGAAAAAAGCAAAGCGGTCCAATACTAAGCCATTATTGGTGAAGTCCATCAGCAATGACTGGGAATAATCTGGCTGCACGAAGTCCTTCTTTTCCTGCAACATGGTCCAACTCAGTTCCAAGCTGCCAAAGCCAAAAGGATAGCTTGATTGGGAATCTTCGTTGTCCAAATGTTTCAGGCTACCCAGGCTCATATCCACTCGCCGTTGATACAGGCCACTGCGAGAACTAAAAGATAGCCAAAAAGCAGTTTGGGTATCACTCCACATCTTTTCCACCGTGTTTGAGCCACCAAAACCATCATAGTAATCAAGCTGCTGTAAGTAGAAATCAAACTGCAGGTACTGATTGCCACTGTAGAACTTACTCCGCAGTCCCAAATGTGTGGTCTCGTGGTACCCTAGAGCCGTCTCGGCAGCCGCCGAAGCTCCCAGCTCAAGGCGGAGCATTTCCCAAGTTGGCAACAGAGATCGCAAATCAAAGGTGTAAGCAAAGTACAATTCAGCAGCCAAGGATAGGGCATTGTAATTGTCCAGATATTGACCATAGACCTTAGGAACGCGACTATGTTCGTGTAGCTGATTCTGAATTGTCTGACCCGAAAGATTGCCCGCCATAAAGTAGCTGCCCGCCAGAGCGAGGCCAAGATAAAAAGGCTCATCGGGCCGGTAGAGCGCATCTGGCCTGCGGTTGTAATGGCCCATAGTATTTTGCCACAGTCGCCAACTGAGAATATTGCCCCAAATATAGCGCAAGCCTAATTGCATTTCATCTGTGCGGGTTTTACTGCCATAACGGTCTGTCAACGCGCGGTAGCCAAAGAACAGCTCCCAATTATTTAGGGCAAGGATGCTTTCCACGCCATAGGTATAACGGTCATCCATACTAATGACCAAATTCCCGTTATGCATATCATTGATATATTTGAGATTAATATCCCAGTAAAATATTGGCGACTCAGTCGGCAGAAACTCGGCGACTGAATAAGGCTGCAAACTCTGCGCTGTCTGGAATCCACGTCCATCAATTGACTTTATGGCTGGCTTTACGGTTTCTGCGGCAAGCTGCACAGACTCCGGCAACGACTCCGAGTGCGTGGTGGCTCCGTCAACAGTCTGGGAACCTGCCGTCTGCTCTGCCGGCAAAGTGGCTGTCCCCTGACTCCAAGCCAAAATTAAAATCACTAAACCATTTTGCAGCATGTGCAGTAGCCGACGCAAGTTTATAGCTCTCCTCTTAAACGACAAGGTTTAAATCCTGCATCGACATTATTCCTGAGTCAGTATCTCAATATAATCTTCGTGCACGGCGACCGTATGTTCAAAGTGCGCAGCATTTTTGCCGTCTTCTGTGACCACCGTAAAACCATCATCCCAGACTTCCACCTCATGAGTCCCCAGACAAATCATAGGCTCAATCGCGAGCACCATCCCCGCTTTGAGGCGGGGATTCAACCCCGGCGAGGGGTGACAATTAAATACCGAAGGATCTTCGTGCACGGCAAAACCGACGCCGTGCCCGCAAAAGTTATCGACGATTCCGTAGCCGTGAGGCTGGACAAACTGACTGACAGCCTTACCTATATCCTTAAGCCGGCCCTTGCCGCTAGGAGGAGTTAATCCATTAATAGCATGGAGCAAACTCTGCTCGGTCACTTCTATCAACTTGCGGTCAGCTTCAGCAACTTCGCCAATGCTGTAGGTTCTAGCTGAATCTGTAAAATAACCGTCCAGGTCTACGCCAATATCTAGACTTACAATATCCCCTTGCCGCAAAACTTGCTGTTTGCTCGGGATACCATGAATCACGACTTCATTTACGGAAGTGCAGATATGTCCCGGAAAGCCTCGGTACTTATAGAATGAAGGGGTGGCCCCCTGCCTGCGAATAAACTCGTCGGCCATGTGGTCAATATCCCAAGTACTGATACCAGACTTGAGGTGCGGCTCCAAGTGACGAAAGGTAGCCGCAAGTATTTTTCCTGAAAGGCGAAGTTTAACCATGTCTTCTTCGGATTTAAGGCGTATCATTAACAGCTTGTATTTCCTTTCTTAAAATTAATATGGAGAATTAACCCACAGCCGATAGGGCTCATGGTAACGATAAAAACATTGTTAACTGCAAGCAGGTATAGATTCTCAGCTATTGGCATCTACCATACTGAGGTTATAGCGGTTCATGCGGTCTATTTCAAGCAGTTTGACACGGACTTCCTGCCCTTCGCTAAGATGCTCTGCTACCGAATTGATACGCACTTTGGAGATTTTTGAAATATGGCAAAGCCCTTCCTTGCCCGGTAAAAATTCGATGAAAGCACCAAAATCCATAATGCGCTTGACCCTACCATTGTAGACAATTCCGGGTTCGGGTTCGCTGATCATCCCTTTGATGCGGGCCTCTGCAGCTTTGGCCCCACTTTGATGGGAACAGAAAATCGTAACCCAACCATCATTAGCTATATCCACTTTCGCCCCCGTTTCTTCGGAAATGGCACGAATAAACTTACCGCTTGGGCCAATGATGGCGCCGATTTTGTCGACATCAACTTTGAGAGTCAGGACGGCCGGGGCCGTATTGGCAGTTTGCCTTCTGGCCTCGGTAATAGTTTGACTCATCAGTTCCAGAATGTGTATACGGCCTTCCTTTGCCTGGTGTAAGGCCTTGGTCATGATTTCCAGACTAATACCAGAGATTTTGATATCCATCTGGAAGCCCGTTATGCCGTCCTTCGTACCCGCGACTTTGAAGTCCATATCACCTAAGTGATCTTCTTCGCCCAAGATGTCTGAAAGTACCGCGTAACGCAATGCCTCACCTTCCACCGCCGTGACGAGCCCCATCGCAATACCGGCGACAGGCGACTTGAGCGGCACGCCAGCATCCATCAGGGCCATAGAACCACTACAGACCGTAGCCATAGAAGAAGAGCCATTAGACTCTAGAATTTCCGAAACGACGCGCATGGTGTAAGGAAAACTTTCTTTATCCGGCAATACGTTTTCCAGCGAACGCTGTGCCAGGTGACCGTGCCCAATCTCGCGACGCCCAGTTGTCAAACGACCGACCTCACCGACGGAATATGGTGGAAAATTGTAGTGCAGCATAAATCGAGCACGGCGGTCGCCATCAATGTCATCTATGACCTGCTCATCGGCAATACTGCCCAGCGTTACCAAGCCCAAGGACTGCGTCTCACCCCGCGTAAACAGCGAAGACCCATGGGTCAGAGGCAATATGCCAACTTCAGTTGCAATCGGACGAATTTCATTAGGTCTGCGGCCATCACAACGCAGCTCTTTGTTCAATATAGAATTGCGCACAACATTGTTCTCAATATCATGCAAGACCCGGCCCGCTTGTTCATACACGGCAGGGTATTCGACCGCTAGGGTTTCCAAATCGGCAGCCAAAGTTCGTAAAACTTCAGCCTTGACGGCTCCGATGGCGGCATTACGCCGTTCCTTGGTCGGCTCAAAACAGGCTTTTTCCAGCTTGGGCGTTGCGAGCTCACGGATATTCGCCAGCAGAGGGAAATCTCGATTGTGCCCCTCTGGCAAGTGCAATTTAACCTTGCCACACTGCTGTTGCAACTTGAGCATAAAGTCACAAATGCGTTTAATTTCACGTTCCGCCAACTGAATGGCCTGCAGCATTACTTCTTCCGAAACTTCTCTGGCACTGCCTTCCACCATGCAGATGCCATCGTGGCTGCCAGCCACAACGATTTCCAGCTGACTGTTTTCGATTTGCTCAAAATTGGGGTTTATGATGTACTCCCCCCCCTGGCTCTCAGATAGACATACCACACGCACTGAAGCTACCGGACCATTAAACGGAATATCAGAGACCATCACCGCTGCAAAAGCAGCATTCATACCCAAAATGTCGGGAGGGTTGACCATATCAGTGGAGATTGTCGTCGGCACAATCTGGATTTCTCTGCCAAAAGACTTGTCAAAAAGAGGTCGCATCGGTCGATCAATCAGTCGAGAGACCAGGATTTCTTTGTCCTTAGGGCGTGCCTCACGCTTAAGGAAGCCGCCAGGGATTTTTCCCGCCGCGTAATAACGTTCATTATATTCTACAGAAAGGGGGACAAAGTCCAAATTTTCACGAGTCTCACTGCTACAACAAACGGTGGCCAACACGGCCGATCCGCCGTAACGGGCCAAAACAGAGCCATTGGCCTGACGGGCCATTTTGCCTGTCTCGATAATTAGTTCTTCTGCGCCAATGCACAGACTTAAGGTTTGCATATTTTTCTCCTTCTTAATTCTGTAGCACATTATGTAAACTTGCATTAAAATGGCTAGTTTAAACCCTGAAGTTATTTAACTCTTTTCTTTAGCGGCCGGGCCCACAGCGGAGCCGGCATCCTCAATGGTGCCCCAAGGTCAATGTATACAGAAGAAAACCCTCTTTCTTCATTTTTTCCATAATTGTTTACTTGCGATTGACAGCTTTACCATCATTCGTTACATTACCGATACTTTTTGGCAAGGGCCGGTAGCTCAGCTGGTAGAGCAACGCACTTTTAATGCGTGGGTCACAGGTTCGAATCCTGTCCGGCTCAGCTACTTGAATTACAAATAATATGTCTCCATCGTCTAGTGGTTAGGACTCCAGATTTTCATTCTGGCAACGGGGGTTCAATTCCCCCTGGAGATGTTTTCCTAGCTATTCTGTGCATTTCCAGATATCCCAAACGTTACCGTTATTTGGCGTCATTCTCTATTGGCTTTCATTAGTCATGAAGCATGCCAAGGATTTCAAGCTATTGGGATTTCAGCACCAACAAAAGACCGAGGAAAAGCGAAACTCGGCTGCAATGACCTTTTCAACTACATGCGGAGCCCATTGCTACAAAAACCCCACACGAAGATAGCGCAACAATTCCTCAAGCTACAGATAGTTATACCAATATCCGCTATGCACCGTGCATTGCAAAAATTATAAAGAAGCTAAAATCAGCTTCACCGAAAATTCTGCATAAATTTTGCAAAGGGGGAGCCCACCGACTGGCAAGACTAAAAAGGTAAATCGCAAATGGAACTTTTTGAAGCGACTGGCGGGAATCGAACCCGCATCTCCAGCTTGGAAGGCTGGGGTAATAGCCTCTATACCACAGTCGCAAGTTACGAGGCTTAGTATATGGGCTCGCGCAATAATTGTCAACTAACTATCCATGAGATTTTGAATATGGCTGGATATTGAACATTTCCTTTATTATTAATAAATTAATAATTGAATAATCGTTTGATCCTGTGCTGCCAATAGGTTTCTGCCGGTTCTAACAATAAAGATTATCATATTCAATCACAATTATACATGGATTAATAGATAGATACCACTTGCCAATATGGACGTTTTTAGTTATAAATAGCTTATGTATTACATCGCTTAAAGGAGAACGGCAATGCAGAAATATGTATGTGAAGTGTGCGGTTATGTTTACGATCCAGACGAAGGTGACCCGGACAACGGCGTTACTGCTGGCACTGCTTTTGCAGACCTGCCTAACGATTGGGCCTGCCCTATGTGCGGCGCACCGTCGGAAGACTTTGTACCAGAAGAGTAAACATAAGTTCTTGCATCAGGCCAGCTCCCGGCAGAACTGGCTTTCTTAAACTTTTACGAGAGCATAGGAGTACACTATGGCAAGTTTAGAAACCAGTTTTGTACTACTAAAACCTGATGCTGTGCAACGTGGCTTAACGGGCCAAATCCTTAGCCGCTTTGAGCGCTGCGGTCTGTGTATTGTCGGCATGAAAATGCTGACAGCCAGTAGAGCAATTTTGGAACAACACTATGTAGAGCACAAAGACAAAAACTTTTTCCCGACTTTAGTTGAATTCATGGAAGACAAAACTATTGTCATCCTAGCTATTGAAGGGGCCGATGCCATCGCCAACATTCGCAAGCTGGTTGGCGACACTGAACCTGCAGCTGCGGCACCGGGCACCATCCGTGGCGACTTCTGCCATATGAGTTATGCGCGCTCAGACAAATCGCCGGCTAAAACTCTGGCCAATGTTATTCACGCTTCAGACAGCCCGGTATCGGCCCGTCGCGAACTTGCTCTATGGTTTGAGGAACAAGATATCTGCCGTATCAATAATTCCCGTTGCGATCAATTTTTCATGTAATCAATCGTTGGACTGCAAACAAGAAAAATAAAGCTAGCCCTCCCTTGGGGTTTAGCGTATACGCTTGAGTTGATCTGCCCCCTCAGGCAAGCCCCCTTGTCTCGCCTGTCTCGCCAAAAAAGCCAGAAAAGAATTGGCATCATGATGGTATCCACTGGTCTTCGGGATTCCCGCAAAACGATGCTGCCAATATTGATTGAACTGCTGCATTAGTAATTCACGGCGATACTTAGCCCAAATTGAGGCAATGGCGCACAAAATATTCCGTCTATCGCCCTGAACCCAAAAACCGAGAGCCAAGTTTCGGTTCTCCCGCCCGCGCAGGAGGTACTCGCTGGCATCAGGACACTCTCTTTGTCCCAGCCAAGACCATTCGCCTAGCGCTGTAGCTGCGCGTGGCTCCGCAAGCTCTAATGGCATGCGGCTAAATAATTCGGTCTCGGCCCTCACTCCCAGCAGCTCGGTCAACCAGGGCCGATAGTAGCGCAGGCCGCCCAGGCGATCTACGGTGCAGTAAGCCTTTAGCTCTGATGTCGGCAACCAGCCGGCAATGAATTCCTTGATCAAGCTCCCTACTTGCTCACGCAGCAATAGGCTTTTGTTGTTTAGACGCTCGATACTGCGATTAAATTGTCGTTCCGTTATTAGCCTTCCGCTCAAATGCAAACGCCCACCCTGTTGACGCAAAACCGAAGCCAAAGTTTTCGCCTGTCGATCTATACGGAGCCGATCGGCCGCTAAAGGTAGACGGTATTGCTCCCGGTACCAGGCTAACTCAGCCAATTGTCGCTGCTCGTCTTCAGAAAACAGCTCATTTCTCCGCCAACTGAAAGTCCCATCTTGCTCTGACCTTGCAGCTAAATACAGGCTCAAAGCCAAGGTTTCCAGGCGGGCAAAGTCTCCCGAACCTTTATAAATTTTTTTGCTGTCCGCTACAGATGCAAGCTTCCCGGCCCAGCCTTGCCAGAATTCCGGTGTCTTTTGTTCATCGAGTCTGTTTTCACTTTTGCCGGACTGCAGACTAGGCCAAATTCCCAAAGATTCTAGCTGTGTCTGCAATATTTGGGGAGCCAAGCTGCAACTGCAGCGACTTAGCGACAGAGGACCCAGCAGAGGTCCTAAGCCGGCTTCATCAATACCACAAAATAACATATCACTATCTCTGCTCTAATCAGTCTGCAAAAAATACATCTCAAGAATTTAATGAAAATCAATATCCTTTTATATATTTATATAATATATGTATATATCATAAGATAATCTAAATAAAAATTCAAATGGCAAAGTATAACTATTTTGTTGCAAAAAAATATAAAGATTATATAATGGCAAGCAATTAAAAGTGAAAAGGAGATTTCCTATGGCTTATAAAATTGAGGCAGATTCTTGCATTAACTGCGGTCTGTGCACTGCGGAATGCCCAACTGACGCAATAGCCGAAGGCTCTGATGCCCATGCCATTGATGCTGATGCCTGTATTGATTGTGGCGCTTGTGTCAGTGTCTGCCCTCAAGAATGCATCGCAACAGGTTAAACCACTTGTGCGGCATATTTGTCTCGGCACTTGCTTGACACTTGACTTGTGTGTATACTTTTTTTCCATAAAAATCCGGCCTGCACATTTTAGTACTTGTTTATCAGGCCCGCAATAAGCAATAATGTCTGAGACCTCTCCCAATCAGCCCCTAAGTGACCACTGGGCCGACATATGCGCCAACAGAATCGTGCGCGAGCGCACTGCGGGCAGAGTTTGCGGTCAACCATTCGTCTGCGCTTCAGGCATCACCCCTTCTGGCACAGTGCACATCGGTAATTTTCGCGAAATTATTTCGGTGCAACTCGTAGTCAGAGCCCTGCAAGACTTAGGCGCAGCAGTACGTTTTATTTATTCGTGGGATGACTATGACGTTTTCCGCAAAGTTCCAGCTAACATGCCGCAAAAAGAGCTTCTGAGCCGGTATCTGCGCCAATCAATTACCCGTGTACCAGATGTATTTGGCCAGGCAGAATCCTATGCCGCCGCCAACGAAAAAGAATTGGAAAGCGTACTGCCCAAAGTCGGCATCCGACCTGAATATATTTATCAGGCCAAGAAGTACCAAGCCTCAGAATATGCCGCAGGCATTCGCCGGGCGCTGCAACACCGGCAAACCATTCGCCAGCAGCTTGACGAACAGCGCAAAGAACCCCTACCCGAAAACTGGTGGCCGATCAGTTTCTTTTGCGGCAACTGTCACCGCGATGATACCCATTGCACAAGCTGGAATGGGGAATGGCTAGTTCGCTACCATTGCGATCATTGCGGCCACAGCGAAGAACTTGACCTCCGTCAGACAGGCCTGGTCAAGCTGCCCTGGAGAATCGACTGGCCGATGCGCTGGGCGTACGAAAAAGTAGATTTTGAACCTGCCGGCAAGGATCACCACTCTGAAGGTGGCAGCTTTACCACGGCAAAGGAAACCTGCCAGGCCGTTTATGGCTGGGCGGCACCGATTACCTTCCAATATGACTTTGTACGCATAAAAGGCTTGGGCGGAAAGATTTCCTCGTCTTCGGGAGAAGTGCTCAGCCTGGCCGATGTATTAGAAGTTTACCCGCCAGAAATTCTACGCTTTCTGTTTGTGCGAATTCGTCCCAACTCTGAGTTTGCAATTTCTTTTGACCTGGACGTTTTGAAAATTTACGATGACTTTGTGCGCTGCGAGCAAGCTTATTACGAAGAAGCCAAGGATGGCAAAGCCGCTAAAAAGCAAGCCAAACTGAAACGAATTTACGAGCTCTCGCAAATTGAAGCGAGTGGAATTGCGGCGCAGCAACCTTTTTCCATGCCTTTTCGTCACCTCTGCAACCTTTTGCAGATCCACGATGGCAACTTTTCGGCTGTCCAAAGCTTCCTCGGCCAAGAAGGGACACCAGTGCCCGCAAGCAGCCGCCAACGTTTTGAAACCTGGGCCCAATGCGCTTGGAACTGGATACAAAAATATGCGCCGGCAGACTTCCGCTTTCGTCTGCGTAGACCAGGAGAACCCCTCGCAGAAGAATTTAGCCCCAGCGAAGAGCTCCGTGCCCTATTGCCGCTGCTGCGCACACATTTACAAACAAGATTCAGTGCCCCCAGACTGGACCGCAAACAACTCAGCAACGGTTTCTACGACCTACTGCGCACAGCAGACCTAGAGAGCGTAGAAATTTTTCCACAGGTATACCAGCTCCTCATTTGCCGTAGCGATGGCCCGCGACTGATGGGCTTTCTTGAAGCCATCCACGCGGCAATCGGATTAGACGCCTTATTGCAGCTGCTGAGTGTCGAGCGGCATTCTGCAGTGAGAACGCACTAGGCATAAATCAAGCTAAAAAGTGCGAGCTAGTTCGGTTTACCCTGTCGAGGAGCGTTCATACGGGACAGCTTTTGCTTCTCAACCACAGGTCCCCAAAACAAAAAACGGCGCAAGGGCTTGTATTTTAGATTTTCAGTGCTCAACAAAGAAAGACAGATTGGTCCCAATATCAAGTCCGCCAACAAAGCCATCAAAATAACTAATACAGTGAACAGGCCCATATGGGCCAGCCCTTGGAACTTTGAAAAAACAAAGACGATAAAGGAACTACACAAAATAATAGTCGTTTCCACCAACGCGGGGCCCACCTGCGCCAGGGTGGCATGAATAGATGCCCGATAGTTCTTTGAGGAGTCAAAACGGCTGACCATGGTATAAAAAAAATGAATGGTGTCATCGACGATCAAGCCAATGACCATTGGGAATATCAAGAAGTTAAAAGAATTTAAGCTGATGCCCATAAATGAAATTATGCCTCCGATCATAATCAGGGGAAACACATTCGGTATCATGGCAATCAGTGTGATGTAAAGTCGACGAAAAATAATCAGCAATAAAAAGAACACAATCAAAAGTGAAACGATGATTGACTTGATGAAGCTCCTGGTCATCAACAGGTCTCCACGGCTGGTATCCATGATGAAGCCAGTGAAAAAAACACGGGCGCTGTCGCTTCCTGCGTTGCCAGTATTGGCGGCTTCCTGCAGCTGCTGGCGATATGTTGCAGCCAGATTGACAAGCGGTAAACTCTCAAAGGCCTTAACTTCTAGTAAAATACGCAAGCTCTTGCGATCTGCCGCAATCCAGTTCGCCGCGTCAAAACCGCTCAAACGCTTGGATAATAGCAGTAACCCGTTTAACTGAGACACACGGCTCAAAGACGTAATGCCACCTGCTTGCCCCCGAAGTTGAGCGGCATCTTGCACCAGGTCACCCAGCCAGAAAACTCGCTTAATAATTTTTTCATCTTGTATCTGGTCCAATATATGCTGTAAAGAATGTAGCATATCAAGCTGATTCTTTTCAGACGTGGGCCCAAATAAACCGGCTTCATTATAGATGACCAAACTGATGGTGCCCACCGGGGCAAAATCACTCTGCCTCAGGTATTCCAAGTCTTTAACCACTTGATTTTCTGGCCCCATGAATTCTGAAAACTTATAGTTCACCTGTAGCTTCATTGTGTAAAAAAGCGCTGTCAAAAAAAGACCGCCGGCGCTGAATATAATGGTCTTACGATGACGAAAGGAAAACTGTGCCAGACGGTCCAACTGCACGGAAAAAGCCCATTTACCATGCTGCAAAACGTTGTGATACTTTGCTCGAAAGTTTGTAAAACTTAGCAGAAGAGGGTACAATGTCATTGTAAAAACATAAATTATCAGGACTTCCAGCAAGCAGGCGTAGCCTGTGTTTTGTATCGCTGGTATTGGCACCAGATGCAAACTGAGGAATGAAAACATCGTCGTCAGCGCCGTAAAGGTAATCGGGCGAACACAACGCAGCCAGGCAATCGACAGGGCTGTATCGACACTGGTGTGCTGCAGGCTATGTTTAAAATGGTTGTAAAAATGCACCGAATAACCAATGGCCGTGGCAACACCAATCGTTACCGGAATCATGACGAAAGTCAAGTCAACACTCATTTCCATCCAGGACAAAAAGCCAATGGTCAGCCAGTTGGCAACCACTGAACTGAAAAGAGTTCCAAGAAAGGACAGCCAGGAACGCAGCATTAAAAAGATCAAAATCAGCATGATCAAAGTCAACAGAATAAAAATCTGACTCAGGTCACTAACGTAAAACGCGGACTGCTGATACACAATATGGGCGGCGCCACTGCCCCAGATTTGCAAACCTTGTTCGCTCCAGCGGGGCTGCTGATACCGCCGCAAAATCTGCTCCATGGCCCGGCCTATGCTGATATACGGAGACTCAATTGCCTTGCCCTGCTCACGCAGCTCACGTTCGCTGGGTAAAGCCTCAAAGTCCATAACGACCAGAGCTTTTTGTCCATCTTCTGAGACTAAGTGTCCGGATGTCGCAGGGCTGCTCAAAGCCCGCCGACGAATCCACTCCTGATGGCGCTGAGCCTCTGGGCTTCCTGCCTGCAAAGGCAGCTGGGTGCCGGGCGGGAAAAGGTTGATTAGCGAATTGACTTCTCGCAGGTAGGGGATCGCCGCCCGGACGTCCTGCTGCAGATGGTAGAGGAAATTAATACCCTGCGCACTGAGGAAATCCATGCCTTCAAGGTAAAATAAATTGCTATCAGGACTGCCGAAGGCCTGCAGATAGGCCCCTTTGGCTTGCCGAGTCTCCTCGGAAATATAGCTGAGGCTATCGACATTGACAGATGGACGATACGAAAGGGTGTTTCTGGCCGTCAATAACATCAGCAGAGCCACAATGATAAAACCGAGCGCACGGTGCTTGCGGATATACACATACGGTGAATCTAGCGATAACAGAAACTTTGCCCCATTTGAGATAACGTCACCTGACGGATTTGAACGCCGGGACATCAGTACATTTATATTTGGTTTCTACCTGAAAGATCAATCTTAAATACAACAAGCGTGCACTATATAAAATATAAATGGCTACAGTTGCCAGTCTTCTGAAGACTGAGTATATACGGCATACCTTGCGAAAGCAAGGTTTTTGACTAATTTTGCCCCAGTCCAGATCTCGCACACCTCAATGCACTAAAATTCATTGACCACGATGAAAACTATACTTTCCCATTCAAACCCTGTTCCCTATAATGGGCTATTATGTTTGGCTTTCAAATCATAAAATGGTTCTGGAACTTGTGGGACCACCTACTGACCATTACCTTGTTTAACGTACTTTCCTTGCTGCTCCTGGGCGGCAGTTTTTACCTGCTGCAATTATTGCCGGGCAGTTTCCTGAACCAATGGAATCCAGCCGTAACCACGACGCTCAGTTTTACCTTAATTTTCTTGGGCTTATTCCTGCTGACCGTCCTGCAGCACGCCTATGCCCTAAGTAACTACGCAATTGCCAAATATGAACGCAGTGACTGGAAAGATAGCCTGCGACGCGCCTGGTGTAAGCCCAGCCTGTCCGCCGCTCTGCGACTGGACCTGCTGGCAGTGTTGTGCAGCGGCATTTATTACGTCAGCTGGCGCTTCTACAGTCAGCAAAGCAGCATACTTAGCCTGTTCGCAATCGGGCTTTTGTTCTGGCTGGCACTGCTATTTTTACTTAGTTTCGGCTACTATTTCCCCATGCTGATACGCGAGGATTTTGCCGTAATCAAGGCCCTGCGCCAAAGTTTTTTCGTCTGCCTGGACAACTTGTTTCTGACAATTGGCTTGACACTAGTGGCCACAATATTATTGGCCGCCTCTTTTGTCCCCCCCCTTGCGTTATTTTTCGGTTGGGCCGGCCTGGGGCTATGGTACGAAGTCAGTCTGCGCATTCTGTATTACAAATACCAATACCTGCAGCAACTGCCCAAAGAAGAACTACTGCAAAAAAATGGCAAACGCCAAAAAGTTAAAATTCCGTGGCGGGTAATGCTGCGCGAAGAACGAGAACGCATCGGCCCACGCAGCCTGCGCAACTTTATTTTCCCGTGGAAAGACTGAATCCCAACTGTTCAAAGGAAAAAATCATGCAAATATGGAACTCAAAACAACTGGAACAAATGCTGGAGCCTAACGACTGGCTGCGCCTGCAAGAGCAAGTTCGCAGTCGCGCAATGCCCTTGCAACCTATCCCTACTGAAACAAAGTCCAAACTCAGTCTTTTAGATAACGTGCGCGGTGTATTGTTTGATATTTATGGCACCCTATTGATTTCTAGAGCCGGAGAGATACTGGCAAGCAATGACTCCCGGCCGAAAATTGAGCAGCCGCAATCTGTAAACCTGTTAGACCAGCAGACCTTGCAAAGTCTGCCGGAGCTGCTGCGCTCTTCCCTTCCGCCAAACTTCGCCCCCACCCAGTCGCTACAGACGGCAATTCAGGAACGACATAAGGAATTGAAAAGCCCCAAACTGCAATATCCAGAGGTCGACGTCATCACACTTTGGCACAGCATTTTTTTGCGACAACTTGAAAAAGATATGCACGGCAGCCTCAGCCCGTTTATCCTGGCGCGCTTCGCCCTGGAATACGAGCTGCGGCACAACCACGTACAGTTGATGCCCGGCGCCCAGGAATTATTGCACTGGCTGGTAGCCCGCAACTTTTATGTCGGCATTATCTCCAACGCCCAGTTCTACACTCCAATCATTATGACTGGTTTACTGGGTGTCGCGGATCTGGCCGACCTAAACATATCGCCCGAACTGTCGTTCTGGTCTTATCGCCACGACTGCAGCAAACCTCAGCCCGAGCTATTTGCCGCGGCACAAAGGGCCCTGGCCCTGCATGACTTAGAGCCCAAGGAAATCGTCTACCTCGGCAACGATATGCACAACGACATTTGGGGAGCCGCCCAAGTCGGTTTTCGCACGGCTCTGTTCGCTGGCGACGAACGTTCGCTGCGTTTGCGCCGCGATGTGCCCGCAGTTGCCTCCACTGAACCCGACGTCATAATCACCGAACTGGGACAGCTCAAGAGCGTACTGTAGACCGCGCGGGATTGACTATTGGTAGTCATGGCGCAAAGAAAAACTATTTTCTGTCTATGCCCTCAATGACCCCAAGTCATAGTGTTGGGCATTTTCTTTTTTTTACCTAGCTTACTTAGCTCGAATCATTTTTAAAGAATGTCACCCCATTGCCAGAGAATGATGCCTCAACTCTTTCTCGTTGAATCGCCTTGGCGACCCAGTTCAATGGCGCGCGGCTGCTAGGATGGTGGAACACGAGCTCACCATCAATGATGTCGATAGCCAAAGCCAAATGTCCCCCCTTATCTCGCTTGCGTTTGTCCTCTCCGATGATTCCGTCTTTGATTCCGCCTTTGATTCCGCCTTTGATTCCGCCTGCAAACCCCAGCGTCACAGAAGCCATGACCAGGTTGCCAGCTTCAATTTTTTCGAAAATGAATGCCAGCTCCTCAGCTCTAAAGCTTTCGCTGCCAACTCCCGCTTCTCGCGCAAGATCACGGATACCGTCGTGTATCCACCCCCGCTCACAGTATGCGCCTCTTTGAATGCCCAACTCAATCCAATCCCAGTAAGAGCGCTCAAGCGCGCGAGTGTCATTACTGAAGGCATTTACCGCCATTCGAAGGCACGCGATACCACAGCCACACGGCCCCCAATGCTTTTCTAGCTCGTCACTCGGAAAGCCGGAGGCCTCCCCTTTCCAGTTGGGTATTTGAGAAAAAAACGGGACGGGATATTTATTCGCCACGACTTCTAACTCCTTTCTTCAACCCTTTTTTCAGCTACCTTTACTGGGGATGAGCAATTCAATCAGGTCATCATAGAGACGGCCCATGCCACTCCAGATTGCAGCGAGATTGCCATCTTTTGAAAGACCAGGGACAGTATTTGCTTCAAGCATAAACAACTTTCCAGTTTTGGAGAAAATGAAATCAAATCTTACCGCTCCAATAAATCCAATTTGCAAGTAAACACTTTCTGAGTATTCTCCGGCCATTTGGTGTATTGATTCCGGCACAGGCGCGGGATAAGAGTAGTGCAATTTCACACCCTAGCAACAAAAAATCCTGCAAAAGCTACCGAATCTTTCGAGCTTCACAAACAATTAAAGCAACTCTTGGAAAATGCCAAGTGCACCGTTGAAATTGCAATTGAAGAAGACGAGAACTAAGTTATTCATTAGCTGACGACTCAAATTGACCCGCAAAGAACGTTTCTTATATATCTTTTTCAAACATAATGAGATAACCAGCACCCCATGTCCATAAGCCTAAAGTACATAATAAAACTAAGATCTGTAGCGCAAAGACAAGAATATTCCGTTCAGAGTGCGGCAGGATAAAAGTAGCTCGCCAACCGTCATTATTGTGCGACTCAATGCAATTATCAATTGCTCTGCGTGGATTCGTAAACAATAAACCGATTAAGCCACTTGACAAACTGATTCGCGCTATTTTGTTTTTAATCATTGTTGATTCCTTTATTTGTCTAGGCTCAGGACTCATATCCAGAACAAGACGATTGTCGCGATTTAAATTGCCGACTCAAAAGTGTGTGCGCAACGATCATATCGCATCGCAATACGCCGCCAGTCTTTTAGTCTAGCAAAAATATTCTCAACTGTATGGCGCTTTTTATAACTCGTTTTACAATATGTTATTGGTTACTTACGGTTCCTACGACAGGGAATACAACTCCCTATATTCTGATCTGCAAGCATTTTTCTTACTCTCAAGCTATCGTAGCCCCGATCCGCAATCAGCACTTGCGCCGCCGGCAACTCAGAAAGCAACACATCTCACCTTTGAAATCACTTCTATGGCTTTCGCTCAAATGCAGCCAAATCGGGCGCCCTGCACCATCGCTCAGAACATGCAATTTGCTATTCATACCTCCAAATATATTGAAAATGGTACGCCCGATCAAGCGTGGCTCGCCCCCTTTTTTGAGGCTTGATGCCGTGCGGTGTGCCTTCACCTTGGAAGCGTAGCGCATGACAAACCAGGAAGTCAGCACAATCAGCAGCAGCAGATGAATCACACGCAAAACGATACCGTCGCCAATGGACAAGCCGGCAAAACCTGAGGCGATGCCGACGCAGAAAGGGTTAGTCGTCGATGCCAAAACCCCGACACCTGAGCCCAGCAGTATGACCCCTGCCGCCACCATGCGGTCGTAACCGGCAGCCACCAGCACGGGCAGGATCACCGCCCAAAAGGCCACGGTTTCTTCGCACATGCCCCAAGTCGACCCGCACAGGGCAAACACCGCTATCAGGACCGGGATCATCATGTACTCACGGCCGCGGAATCTGCGGACAATCGCAGTCATCGTGGAGCTGATCGCTCCAGTACTCATTGTCACAGCGAGGAAACCGCCAATAATCAAGACAAACAGGGCAATGTCAATCGCCTTGGCAAAGCCTCTGATCGGCGCCATCATCACCGCGCTTACCCCTTGTGGCCGAGCGGGCAGCTGCCGGTAAGTCCCAGGGACAGGCAACAGGCGTTCGCTTCCGGCATAATTGAGCACTTGCTCGGCCGGCAGCACCTGATCGCTTCCGTCGATAATGGAGTCGTACTTGCCCGCCGGCACTATCCAGGTCAGCGAGGCGACCAACACAATAATCGCAAATAAAATGGTATAAACGGTTGGCATTCTAAACGAATGTTTGATCTCTGCTGCTGTGGTTGTCGTCTTCATGGTTCGACTACCTGCTGCGAAAGCAAAAATATTTTTTCAAGTAAAACGGTGGCGCGAGCTCAGACTTTTTGTACCGGCTTAGAGTCTTGCTCAGGAGCCGCCGCCAAAAGGGCGAGCATCTGCTGCCAAACCAGCTGAACGCTGTCAATCTTGACTTTCTCGTCTGGAGAATGAGGGGATTTTATCGTCGGGCCAAAGGAAATCATGTCCATCCCTGGATAAGGTTCTTTAAACAGGCCGCACTCAAGGCCAGCGTGAATCACCATTATTTTGGGCTTGCGACCGTAGAGATCTTCGTAAACGTCGCGGAAAATCGCCATGATTTCCGAATCGGTATCTGGTTCCCAGCCAGGGTAGGCCCCAGAGAACTCCATCTTTGCGCCCGCAAGCTCGGCGAGAGAAGTTAGCATGCTTTCCACCTGACCGCGTCCAGAACTGATCAGGGAACGGACCAGATAAGTTACCGTGATATTATCTCCTGACGTTTCGATGACGCCGACGTTCAGAGAAGTTTCCACGACACCTTCTATTTCGTCGCTCATGCGGACCACGCCATTGGGACTTGCGTTCAGCGCCGCGATGAAATTCTGCTGCGCCCCAGCACTCAAGGCCGGAAAGGCGGCTTTTACTGGCGTGTTGCCGGCAATGATGCCCGTTTCTACCTTAGCGAGTTCTTGAGTCAGGAGGCGGGCATAAGAGTCAAATAATTCCATCAGCCTGGCTTCGTTTCTCGCCGGCACAGCCACTACTGCAAATGCTTCGCGCGGGATCGCGTTCCGCACGCTGCCGCCACGGAATTCCACTAGGCGCAGACCTAATTCTGGCGCGTGAGCCGCCAGGAAACGGGCCATCAGCTTGTTCGCGTTGCCGCGTCCCAGGTGGATGTCACAGCCAGAATGGCCACCTTTCAGGCCTTTCAGGCTCAGCTGGCGAGTTGCATAGCCCGCCGGAATTGCCGTGCGCTCCACGGCAAAAGTCATTACGCCGTCAATGCCGCCGGCACAACCCATGTAGACTTCCCCCTCCTGTTCTGAGTCAATGTTCAGAAGGATATCACCCTCCAGCCAGCCAGACTGGAGCCCGAAAGCACCCGTCATGCCCGATTCTTCATCGACAGTCAGCAAAACTTCAAGCGGGCCGTGCTCAATATCGCCAGCAGCCAGCACGGCCAGACACACAGACACGCCGATACCGTTGTCGGAGCCCAGAGTCGTCCCCCTGGCCTTTACCCACCCGCCGTCGACGTATGGTTGGATCGGATCTTTGACAAAGTCATGGAGGGTATCTTCATTCTTCTGCGGCACCATATCAAGGTGGGATTGCAGGACAAGACCCTTTTTGTTTTCCATGCCGGGAGTCGCCGGTTTTTTTATGAAGACGTTGCCGGCAGCGTCGCGGCGCACTGGCAGGCCTTGCTGCTCAGCCCAGCTCACAATGTACTGCGCCAGGCTTTCCTCGTGCTCGGAAGGGTGGGGGATGGAACAGATCTGGGCAAAAAATTTCCACACCGGAGTCGGTGACAAGTCGCAAATTTGCGGATGTGATTCAGACATGATGAACTCCTTATATAAATTGATAAATTTAAATTGATTATCAAATTGACCTACCAAGTAACGCTCCTACCTGATAAAGCTTACTTGAAAGTTCATTTGAAAGCTCATTTTAAAGTTTATTGGGCCTCGGCAGTTTGCACTTCGTCGCAGCGTTTGGCCGCTTCGAGCATTTTTGGTACGATGGCAGAGATAAAAATTTAATTTATAATTATAAAGATAAATTTTTAAATTATCAATTATAATTTAAATTTTTTTATAAAGACATAAGATATATTCATTTATATTACAATATCACCATTAATACTAGCACAATCAGAGCTAAAAATTATACATATCCGCGTATAATTTTGATTTGTATGAACTTTATCTTGAATATTTCTCTCTTATTAAATATCCTTGGGTCAAATATGATGAGATTATTTCGTGAATGAAGGAGCAACAACATGAATAAATTTATGGGAATTGCAACTCTGGTATTGTCGGTGGCGGCCAACATCGGCTGTCAGAGTTCTGCATTGGTTACCACCAACCCAGGAGTCAATAAAGTTAGTTATCTGAGCAGCGGTGAAAGAGTAGTCGGCAATCTCTATATCCCCAAAGGCTATACCAAGGGGCAGAAGGTTCCAGCGATCATTGTTAATCCGCCTGCCAGCGGAGTCAAGGAACAAACGATAGGAATATATGCTCAGCAGTTAAGTGAAGAGGGATTCATTACTTTAGCGATTGACCCCAGAGGCTTTGGTGAAAGTGAGGGACTGGCTCAGTGGCTGAACCCTTACAGAATAGCGGAAGATATTGGCAACGGCATCGGATTTCTGCGAACGCTTGAAGAAGTCGATGCGGATAATATTTTTAGCTTAGGCATGTGTGCGGGAGCCGGCTACGCCCTTTACGCCAGCGCGTTTGACGCCAGAGTCAAGGCGGTGGCCGTGATAAGCCCTTTCCTGACCGCCGGGGCGGAAGAACAGCTGCAAGACCTAGGGAATTCAGCTAATATACGTACAAAGATTTTGCCTGGAGTTTCGGCAGCTGCACAGAAGTATTATGAAACGGGCGAAAACACCTTAATCCCGCTTGTACCAGAGACGGAACAAGCAGCCAAGAATGCTCGGCCGATTTTCGTTGGGATGATGGATTATTACCTGCCGGGAAAACCCGGTGATGTTCCCAATTGGAGAAATGAATTGAGCTTGCTATCTTATGGCCCGTCGACTAGTTTTTCCATATATAACTATGCATATATGTTTGATGGCTTGCCTGTATATATGGTCTACGGCGACCAAGCTGTTTCTGCACAGGGAGCTCAGAGAATGTACGACGCCTTAGGTGGCCCGAAAGAACAACTTGTTCTAGAGGGAGCCGGGCACTTTGACTTGTACTGGAAGCCTGAATATGTTGGGCCCGCTGTAAAAGGCATTACAAAATTTTTTCAGTCACAGATCTAGGCTTCACATTTTCAAACCGACTTTTCTCAATGGCACGTTGGATTCGCTTTGAGTCAATGGTTGCGGTTATTACAGCTCAAAATAGCCGGAGACAAGTAGCCAGCTTGAGAAAAGTCGGTAGCCCGAAGACACTGTAATATTAAGGTTCACTCCAACTTATATACAAAATGCTGTCAGATTCTTCAATCACTTGAATCGGATCGCACACGGTGTATTCCCGACTATTTAGCTTATTTGAAAGTTTATTGGGCCTCGGCAGTTTGCACTTCGTCGCAGCGTTTGGCCGCTTCGAGCATTTTCCGCACGATGGCAGAGACAAGCAATGAAATCGGCACCATAACGACGGCCAATATGGTCAGCAGTAAAAAATAATGGCCGTAAACATTGCGGACGATTTCTTGTGTGACTGCCTGACCTTTCTCCAGGGCAATATTTGTGGAAAATACCGCCCCTATTATACCGGCCACTGCTATGGCAATGTAGAACATACTCACCGAGAAATTTTCGATAAACTTTGGCGCGACAGACAGATAAAATGCCACCACAAAACTGCCAACGATTACCTCACCAAAGGACATAAAACAGTAGACAAGCAAAAAAAATTCCGGGCGAACGAAGGGCTCTTCGCCGATGCTGTAGCAAACCAAAGTCAATATGGCAAAAGAAACAGCAACCAGAATAAAGGCGATGGCTATTTTGGTCACGAGAGAAAACGAAATACCGCGTTTTTCCAGCGCGGGAAAGACCAGGGCGATGACGGGCCCGGCGACGACACACCACAGCGGATTCAATAAAGTTAGGGATTCAGGAGCCCACGGAATAAAACCAAACATTTTGCCGCGCATGACGTTTATGGCCACCATGGTCATGGATGTCATCATTTGGCCGTAGTAAAGGAAAAAGAAGATCGTCAACAGAGTTGTAATCACTATGCTAGCGATGTGATAGCCTTCAGACTTGGTGCCGCGGAAGATCTGAACGATCAAGTACAGAATCGCTGCGCCGCCAACTACGTATACGATTATTTTGCCGATCTCCAGGTTAAAGAACATGAAATATATCAGGGCAAACATCAAGACACAGATGCCAAAGAAGATGACCCAGTTTTTGCCGCAGACTGGATCCTGATCCCTCTGCGTGGAGACGCGCGGCATGGACTTGCGCAGTAGGAGCAGGACGACAAATGCCATGGCTACAGCAATCAGGGACAGACTGAAACCGCCGTTGTAACCAATCGCCAGCACGAGCAGGGGAAACAGATAGCGACTGGTCATTGAGCCCAGGTTGTTAATGGAGTAATTGATCGGATAGCAGGCCTCAAAGTTCTCGGCAGAGGAGAAAGTATGCTTGAACAGGCTCGCGTAGGAAGGTTTGAGCAGGCCCTGGCTATAACTGGCCAATGCGATACCGGCCAGACTCATCGGAATGCTCAGCAGCGATGCGCCGAAGACGAGACAAGTGTAGCCAATGATAAAGAAAAACGCAGAGAACGTCAGCGTGCGATAGGCACCGAGGAATCTGTCGGCAACGACGCCGCCAATTATGGCACACAGAGTGCCAACGGCCGAGAAAGCCCCGACGATCATCATGGTATTTGCTTCGCTGTAGCCTAGATGTTCCAAGAAGAAACGGGTCAGCAAGACCATGACTCCGTAATAAGATAGCCCAAAAACCATCTGGCAAAACATCATGGACAAGTTTAATTTATTCCACATAATTTAAATCCTCTTAAATGAAATACCGTTTATCAACAAATGGTCAGTAACCACTTTTCAAAAAACATTCAACAACCGTGTTCCAGCAAAAAACCAATGTCATCTTGCGGGCCAAAGTATTCTGGTTCCCTCCCATTGCGAAACAGTTTTAGCGGCTTGTCATTTGCGCTGTAGTAACGAATTTGTCCATCGTGAACATGCAGCATGCTAGCTTCGGGCAGCCCCACAACGATTTCATGCGGGCTGAGCAGCAGAAACTCCTCAATTCTTTCATCGCGAGTCTCCCCCGTCTGACTGTCGCTCAAGGACTCGACATAATGGGGGTTGATCTGGAACGGGATCAGGTTGAGTGCTGGCAATACGGCCGCGGTTACAATGGGCATGTCGTTTGTGGTTCGCATCGTCGGCGCCGCAATATTGCTGCCCGCGCTCCAACCGATATACAATTTGTTCTGCTTCAACACTGCATTGCGAATCGGTCGGATCAGACCGAGATCGTGCAAGGTCTTGTTCAAGACCCAGGTGTTGCCCCCACTGACTAAAACGCCATCGGCTTCTTCAAGCGCCTGAACGGGGTCGTTGGCCCGGTGTATGGCCGAGACTTCCCAGCCAAATCTGGCTAGACTCTGCCCGACCATCTGCTTGCGGGCGTCATAGTCATCGCGGATCACGGCATAGGGAATGAAAACAAACTTTTTTACTGCAGCGCGGGCGGCAAAACCTTCAATCCAGTCCAGGCCATACTCCAGTGGCAAGGTGTTTCCCGGCGAATAACCGTTACTAAAAAGCATTATATCCATAGACAAATACTCCTTCTGATATAATATTAAATTTCAGGATTCTTCAGGATTCTTCAGCTTTTTCCTCCGCTTTCCCCTCGACTGTTCCTTCGGCTTTTTTCTCGTTCTGGGCGAGGATCGCGGTACAAACGATGTCGCCAGTGACATTCAGACTGGTCCGGCACATGTCGAGCAAGGCGTCAATGCCGAGAATCATCGCATAGGCTGTGGCGGCGGCCGAGCCGGCGTCCAGACGCAACCCAATCGAATTGAGGACCATCAGCAGCATAATTGCGCCCGAGCCCGGAACTCCCGCCGTGCCGATGGCAGCGAGTGTGGCCGTCGTCACCACCTTTATCTGCTGTGCGATGTCTAATGGACTGCCCGTGGCATAGCCGATAAACATGGCGCAAACCCCCAGGTAGATGGCTGTGCCGTTCATGTTGATGGTGGCGCCCAGAGGCAGGGTAAATGAATAAATATGGCGCGGAATGCCCAGTTTCTCTTCGCAGACGCGCATGCTCACCGGCAGAGTGCCGCTGGAGCTGCGGGTGACAAAGGCACAAATGATGGCCGAGTTGGCCGCCCGTAGAAAATTCCAGAAACCGATATGGGTAGCCGTGAGCAGACTTCCATATCCGACAATGACGACCACAATCGAGGCGAGATAGGCGGTCAGCGTAACCGTCACCAGCGGACCGAGCGCCTTCGCGCCCTGCTCGGCGAAGACGATGGCGATTAGAAAGAAGACACCGATCGGGGCATACTGCATGATGCCGCGAACGATCTTATACATTACCTCGGCCGCGGTGTCGACAATGTCGTGCAGAAGGCTGGCGTTACGGGCCAGCTGTGGCTTGTCGGATTCCTTGAGAAAGGAAATCGAGAGGCCAAATACCAAGGCGAAGAAGATGATCGGCAGCACGTCGCCCTCGGCCAGAGATTGGATCGGATTGGTCGGGATAATGTTTAGTAAGACTTGTGTGAGTTGCGGGGCCTCTGCCAGCCGGATTTCCCCCTCCTGCGCTCCAGCGAGATCCATGCCGCTGCCGGGATGCAAAAGATTGGCGAAGAGCAGGCCAAATACCGTCGATATAGCTGAAGTCAGCATGTAGAAGACGATGATTTTGACGCCAATGCGCCCGAGCCGGGCCGGGGCAATGCTGGCGGCACCGCCAATCAACGAAAAGAAGATCACCGGGATTACAATCATCTTCAACAAACGGATGAAGATGGAACCAAAAATTGCGCTGTTGGCAGCAAACGCGCGTGCCATTGCCGGATTGCCGTAGCCGAGGGCGAGACCCACTACCACGCCAGCGATCAGGCCGATCATGACCCTCAACAACAGGTTAGAGCCAAAATATAAGCCCAACAAGCCTTTCTTTTTCATGCTAACTCCTTCTTTGGTAACAATGTGACAGTCGTCGGGCAATTTACTGCCAGTCAGTTTTCCGCCTTTTTATTCCTTCTGCCCTCGCCCTGCAGCCGATTTTCTGTCGTTCGGTTGTGCAGCACAAATGCGTGCGGCCGGGTGAGTTGCTCTGGCTGCAGGATTTCGTCGAGGCGCTCCCGGCTGAGCAGCCCCATTTCTAGGACTATCTCATAGACACTGCGGTCGCCGCGAAGGGCGGCCTTGGCAACGGCGGTAGCATCGGTGTAGCCGATGTAGGGATTGAGCGCCGTGACAATGCCGATTGAGTGCTCAACTGTATTGCGCAGGTGCTCGCGGTTCGCCGTGATTTGCGTAACGCAGCGTTCGCGCAACGTGTCGCAGGCGGCGCGCAAATGAGTGAGGCTCTTGATCAGGCTGTAGGCGATGACGGGCTCAAAGGCGTTGAGTTGGAGTTGCCCCGCCTCCGCGGCACAGGTCACCGTGGCATCGTTGCCAATGACCTCAAAGGCGACCTGGTTGACGACCTCGGGAATCACCGGATTGACCTTGCCGGGCATGATGCTTGAACCCGCTTGGCGCGGCGGCAGATTGATTTCGCCCAGGCCCGCCCGCGGCCCCGACGAAAGCAGGCGCAAGTCGTTGCAGGTCTTTGAAAGCTTGACCGCCACTCGCTTGAGCACGCCCGAAAGCTGCACGAACGCGCCGCAGTCCTGCGTCGCCTCAATCAAATTGCCCGCAGTCTTGAGCGGGATGCCGGTGATGCGCGCAAGCGCCGTGCAAACCCCCGCCGCGTAGTCGGGATGGGCCGTAATGCCGGTGCCGATCGCGGTCGCGCCCAGGTTGATCTCGTTGATCAGCAAAGCGGCCTCGCGCAAGCGCTCCTTGTCTTCGCCGAGCATCACCGCATGGGTGCCAAATTCTTGGCCGAGAGTCATTGGGACCGCATCCTGGAGCTGGGTGCGCCCCATTTTGAGCAGGTCGGCGAACTCGTTCGCCTTGCCTTCAAAGGCGAGACGCAAACCCTCAAGAGTCTGTATCAAGCGTTCAATTAGGTAGTGCAGTGCGACTTTTATGGCACTCGGATAGGCGTCGTTGGTGCTCTGACTCATGTTGACGTGCTCAATCGGGTGTAAAAACTCATACTGCCCGCGCTTGCGGCCCATGAGTTCAAGTGCGCGGTTGGCAATGACTTCGTTGGCGTTCATGTTCGCAGAGGTGCCGGCGCCTCCTTGGATCATGTCGACGACGAACTGGTCGTGCAGCGCACCGTTGCGAACTTCAATCGCCGCCTTGACGATCGCCTCGCCGCGCTCTGCGTCGAGAAGGCCGAGGCCGCAATTGGTCTCTGCGGCCGCCTGCTTAACTGCGGCAAGCGCGGCGATCAAGTCCGGATAGCTTTGCATCTTTATGCCCGTGATCGGAAAATTTTCAACGGCACGAACCGTGTGAATCCCGTAGTACGCATCCGAACAGACCGGCATCTCGCCGAGCAGATCGTGTTCTGAACGAAACTCTGAATAAGACATATACCCTTAAACCTAAATAAATAAAAATATTTTGATATATCAAATAATGAGAATTATATCACAGAATTCCGAGAAAATAAAGAACGTGTAGTTTTTCTAGCTTGTAGCGTTTTATGGCAGAACGATTCATTGGATAACGATGGAGGATAATGACGGATAACGACAAAAGGCTTCCCGGTGATTTTCCTTTACTTAAATCTCAATTTTGCAAGAAATTTATATTGATTGGCGCTCTTTAAAAAGAGGTATTGTCATATAATTAATACGCTTTAAAGTCCAGCTATAAAAAATAATCATATATTTATTATATGTAAAATATATTTTTTTAAAAAAAATCTGTATCACTCTTGTATTTACAACTATAATTCAATAAACTCCGTTTGTCGATAATAATTATTATTCGCATAACTTTGATTCTAATTGCCAGTCATATCTTGGGTCAATATGTGGCTTACCCAGCAAAATGACTGTCCAGCTTATAATAAGGTTTTCTGCGCGATCAAGCTCAGAGAAGGAAAGGGATTTGCATATGAGCAGATAGGAGATAGAACGAGCCCCTCTAACGAGGATAAGAGTGATTTTAATAATCAAATTAATGATTAAATTTAAAGGAGAGACATAGAAATGAAGAATATAAATATTTTTAGGGTAAAAAAACAATTCATACTGATGCTTTTGCTTGTGACAGCAGTCATGCCGCTTTCGGCTCGCACACTGAAGGTCATGGCAAGTTTTACCGTGTTGGCCGATGTGGTGAAGCAAGTCGGAGGTGAACATGTGCAAGTGAGCAGCCTGGTGGGAAACAATGGCGACCCTCACAAATACGAACCCTCTGCCAGAGATTCGAGAAATCTGCGAAAATCTGATGTCGTTTTTATCAGTGGATGTGGCCTTGAGACATGGTTTGAGCGCCTAGCCCGCGCGGCAAATGCCAAGGAGGTAGTTGTCGTTTCAGAGGGCATTGAAGTAGGCGAATTTGAAGAAGATGGTGAAATCATGGCTGATCCACACGTGTGGAACGATCCCGAAAATGTGAAGATTTGGGTTAAGAATATCCGTGATGCCCTGATCGCCGTAGATCCAGAGGATAAAGCCGATTTTATTGCCAATGCTGAGCTGTACGACAAGTTACTTGATGCGCTTGACGACTACGCCCTTTCAAAACTGACCGGCTTTCCCAGAGAAAAGAAAAAAGTTTTGACAAATCATGATGCATTTAGCTACTTGGGCCGTGCTTATGATGTTACGTTTATCGCCCCGCTGGGAGTTTCTACCGAAACAGAGGCTTCGGCCAAGGATGTTAAGAGGCTGATTGACCAGATGAAGCGGGAAGGGGTCAAGGTGTATTTCATGGAAAACTCCAATGATCCCCGATTGGTGCGGCAGATCGCCCGGGCGACGAAGGCGCAGCCGGGTGGTACGTTGTTTCCAGAGGCTCTATCTGAAGAGGTGCCGACATTTTACGCGATGTTCAAGCACAATATAGATCTTATTGCGAGCGGTATCCAAAAGAGTTTGTAAACCCCGTCCGGCAGGTTACCCGCCATAGTCAGGTATTTTCACTGGTTTAAGTACGGTTTTAGTTATGGGTATCTGCAAGAAGTAGGAACTCCCCCTCCTCAAAATTCTCAAAACGAGAGGAGGGGGCAATTATTTAAGAGTTACATAGGGCACATTTCCCGTGGATTTCTGCTGTATTATTGAAAGCGAGGATCATATGCAAAAAAAAACTTATAAAAGATCTCTTTTTAGCCAGTCGGCTGCACTGCGAATGCTGGGGGCCTGTGTCCTGTTGGCTATCCTTTGGGCCTTGATCTTTTGGTCTGTGAGCTTGCCATGACACAAGCTCTTGTTCCTTTTATTTCCTGCCGGGCGGTTAGCGTTGCATATGATGGCAATGTCGTACTTTCTAATGTTTCTGCCAGTTTTTGTGCGGGAAGCCTGACCGCAATTATCGGGCCGAACGGTTCTGGCAAATCGACCTTGATCAAAGCAATAATAGGAGAATTATCCCTGAAGTCTGGGGAAATTTCCTACAATGGCATCTCGCCCCGAAATTTTGCGTATCTGCCGCAGGTCAATGAGATCAACCGCCATTTTCCGATAAGCATGTGGGACATGGTGTCGTTGGGGGCTTGGTCCACTACAGGCTCTTTTCGCGGGATATCTATTCCGATGCTTGAAAAGCAACAAAGAGCGATAGATGAAGTTGGTCTCAATGGCTTTGAATCGCGGCAAATCAGTCAGCTGTCAGCAGGGCAATTCCAGAGGGCTTTGTTTGCTCGACTAATTCTGCAAGACAGCCAGGTCGTCATAATTGATGAACCGTTTAACGGTATTGATGCCAAGACAACCTCTGACCTTCTCTCGCTGCTGGCAAATTGGCAACACGAAGGCCGTGCTGTTATTGCCGTCTTGCATGACTCGGAGCAAGTCAAGGCTCATTTTTCCCACGCTATCTTATTGATGAATCGGTTAATAGCGGCAGGCCCCACTGTCGATGTCGTAACGCAGGATAATCTGCAACTCGTCAGAAATATGGCCAATTCCAACCTGTAGTAAGCAGCTTCTAGCTCGCTGTTTACTTCTGCAAATATAAAAATTAAGGAGATGATTATGGATCCAAATAATTTATATGACTACTTGTTCAGTCCATTTATCGATTACGGTTTTATGCGCCGCGCCTGGGTTGCATGCTTTGCCCTGGGGATTGGCGCAGGTCCCGTTGGGGTATTTCTGACACTGCGCCGCATGACTCTTGTGGGAGATGCGATGAGCCATGCAGTGATGCCGGGTGCTGCGATCGGTTATTTAGTTGCGGGTTCTTTGTCCCTGTTTGCTATGGGGGTCGGCGGCTTAATCGCTGGCCTTTTGGTCACAATACTTTCTGGGTTTGTTACCCGTACCACTATCTTGCGCGAGGATGCCAGCTTTGCCAGCTTTTACCTGTTTTCTCTGGCAATCGGCGTATTGATTGTGTCGTTTCGTGGCTCCAATGTCGATTTAATGCATGTACTGTTTGGCACTATTCTGGCCATTGATTCCGCAGCTATCTATCTCGTCGGAGGCATTGCATCATTTACGATACTTGTCATCGCTTTTATCTATCGTCCTTTAATTACCGAATCTTTTGATCCGGTCTATCTGCGTTCTGTCAGGGGACGGGGCCATATCTACCACTTTATTTTCATGACTACGGTAGTCATGAATCTGGTAGCTGGATTTGAGGCGTTGGGGACTTTAATGGCCGTCGGTATGATTATCTTACCGGCTGTCACAGCCTTGCTGTGGGCCAAAACGCTCTTTCCCATGATGTTAATCAGCCTATTAGATGCCTTTATTTCAGGATACATTGGCCTGCTGGCATCTTACCATACGGGCCTCGCTTCGGGCCCCACAATCATTGTGGTACTCAGCTTTGTCTATTTCCTCTCATTAGCCCTGCACAAGGTACAGGATCTTAATCTAAGGACTATATTCAGAAAAATAGAGACAAAAAATGTCGAACGTGTTTTCCAAGAAAGGATATAGCAGAATTCGATATACTAATTGCCAGTTCATGACTTTCTCTGCAGCAGCATGGAACTGGTAAGCTTGGCAGGCTCTGAGAGGTAATCAGCAGGGGCTGCCAATTTTATTTTAGTTCAAAGTCTTTTGAAAGTCCTGGGATCTGGTAGAATATCTTGAATTGATTAGGGATTAAGTTCATTTGATCAAAGTCATTGAAGTTTCAGGAATGTTCCCGCAAAATCCTTCCCTTTTCGGCAATCAGAACGGCAAGCAGGGCAATGAACGCAGCCATCGCGTCGCCGACAACGAGAGGAGTCACAGTGCCGTTGTAAGCCAAGCCTATTAATGAGCCGACAAAGGCACCGCCGACCGTCTGGGCAAAGCCAATGACGGACGAAGCCGTGCCGGCAACTGCACCGAGTGGTTCCACGGCGATGGAACTGAAATTCGCGGCAACGATTGCAAACAAAGCCATGGCAATGGCAAAGAGCGAAGAAAACACGAAAAAAGGCAATAACCCGCTCCGCGACAGAGTCGTTGACAGACAAGACAGGAGAATGGTGATTAAGACAAAGGCAATAAGTGCCGCGTGTGAAGAGCGCTTTTGGCCGACCCGTCTGACGACACGCGAATTGACTAAAGAACCGAGGCCTTGCAAAATTGCTATCGCTGCAAACACAGCGGGAAACCAGAGACCAACTTTATAAATATCGACAAAAATCGCCTGTGCGGTACTTAAAAAACTATACAAAGTACCATAGGTGCAAATCATTGCAATTGAGTAGAAAAGCGTTACACGATTCGACAAAGTCAAGATGAATGCTTTAAACACTTCGGTGATCGTGAATGGAAGACGACGTTCTTGAGGCAGGGTCTCTGGAAGATAGAAATACACACAGACAGCGATGATCAGAGAGAAAGTTGCCATAAAGACAAATAACATGCGCCATGATGTTGCAAGCATTAATGTCTGCCCAATCAATGGCGCGACGACCGGAGCAATAAGAAATATCATCATGACAATGGATATAATTGAGGCCATGTCGCTCCCGCGGTATTTATCCCGCACAATGGCAAGAGAAATCACTCGTGTTGCGGCAGCACCGAATCCCTGTAGGAACCTGGCTGCAAGTAGTACCGTGAAAACGTGTGTAAACGCGGCAATGACTGCGCTGACAATGTAAAGCAGTAAGCCGACAAGAACAGGCCCGCGACGTCCCAGATGGTCAGAGACGGGGCCAAATACCAGCTGGCCAAACCCCAATCCAAAGAGGTAAGTAAAGATTATGAGCTGACAATCATCTTTATCAAGAAGCTTATAACTGGAGGCAATCTGCGGAAAGGCCGGCAGCATAATATCGATGGCAATTGAGTTGAGAGTCATCAATAACGCAGGAAAAACAATAAATAGAGTATGTCTTTCCATATGGCTTTCCACATGTCTTCCCAAGGGCTCGCTTCCAGACGGCTTTGTCATCATCATATCCTCACTTTCATCATTGGTGTGGTTGCGCTGATGTTTCTGTCCCGTAATTTAGGAAGAAAAAATCTAGCGTCGAAGCAGCGAGTCAAACTTTTCGGCCGATCCGGCTATGAGCCACAAATGCCTACCGCTCTAAAATGTCCTGCTGAATTGAAATCAGGTGAACCTTTTAACCAGGTTCGTTTCCAGTTAATATCATACAAGGTTTGCCTATATGACACAAATGACCTAAGCACAGTTTATTTTACAGCATTTTATACCCGATTTATACCCAAGGGTCGGGGGGCAACTCTTGTTCTTCAAGTTCTTCAAGCCTGGCTAATTTTTCTCTGTTCACGAGTATTTGGCTTGTCGATGCTGGCAGACTCTCTTGCCTGCGCCCAGGAATTAAGCGAAGGCGCAGCTGGGCAAAGCCGTATCTGAGGTCCAGTTGTATCATATATAATGCCGGTATATAAAACAAAGTTATAATTACGGTAGAGAGCAAGCCATAACCTAGAACAATGACAACAGCGCGAACAAAGGTCGGATCGCCACCGAGGCCGTAAATCGTGGGAAATAGCCCCAGCACCGTTGTCAGCGTCGTCAGCAGAACACCGCGCAGCCTGCGTCCGGCTCCCTTGAGCACCATTGGCTCCAGCAGCTCAGGCTTTGCGCGCGGGTAGCAATGCACAATGTGATTGATAAATTCTACCATTATAACACTGCTATTAACCACAACACCGATCAATCCCATAAAGCCGAGAACAGCCATAAAGCTGATGAACATACCGTGTAAATATAGAGCCAGGATTCCTCCTGCAAGGCCAAAAGGCACAACTCCCATCACGATCCAAGGCTGCAGGAAAGAATCAAATAAGAGCATCAGAATCAGGAAGATTAGAATTACAGCAGCGATAAATGCTGGCACGACATCCCTTAGAAATATTTCTGTCTGCTCGGCCTCACCGCCGGAAAGATCCAGAGTCACACCGGGATATTTTTTCTTAAGTGCGGCAGCTTTCTGCTGAAATTGTTGACTGACCGACAGCGAGTTTACCCCTTCCGCATCCATGTCAAGATCGCCGGTAATCTGCAGTGTGCGATGGCCGTTAAAATGATTAATTGAGGGGGCGCTACGCTGCGTTTCCAGGCGGGCAAAACGCGAAAGCGGCACAAACTCTCCTGTCGCTGTGTGCACATTGAGGCGCAAAATTGTCCTTAGGGACTTGCGATAGCGTTCTTCCAGGCGCACGATAAAATCGGTCGTCTTACTGCCCGAACGGCTCTTGGATGCGGTAGTTCCATGAAAGGCAGTGCGCAGAGTGCTGTTGACTTCCGCGAGGGAAACGCCGTAACGCGCCATCTGGGCATAGTCGAGGACCACGCGAACTTGCTCGGCCTCAATGGACTCACTGTTGTGAATATTCTGCGTGCCGCGAATTGAATTGAGTATGGCCACCGCTTCGGTTCCGGCGGCACGCAGTTCCTCCACATCATCACTGTAAAACCGAAAACTGATGGGATATCCCACACCAGAGGCACCGGCTGGAAGGCCGACGCCGACATTCGCAAATAAGACGGGTATAGCCTCCAGTTCTGCGGAATTCAGGACGTACGGATTTCTTTGATTTTCTTTTTCCCTGCCGAGGAGATTCACCCGACTCTCTCTACCATATGGCAGTAAGTGGGCGGATAATAATTTATTGTACAGAGAAAACGCCAGTGCTCGATCCGCTGCATCGGTAAGAAGGTACAAAATTGTATTCCCTTTTACGATTCCATCCGTCCCTCTGTATACCTGAGTAGAAAAAGACTGTATCTGATTATCCGGCGTCAACTCTACGATTGCCGCTTCCATCTGCTTTACATCTTCTTGTACCTTTTCCAGGGCAACTCCTTCTTCAGCTTCGTAACTGACCTGTAAAACAGGTAGATCTTGTCCATCAAAAAGTTTAAATTCTTGCATTGCCGGAAAGCCAAGGATGAATTCCAGCGCTAGAATGCCCAGAAAAAGAATGGCACACCACCAGCGATGCCGCAGTATAAACCGCAATACGTATTGATAGAAGCGGATCACAGGAGCAAACCAGTGTTCCAAAGTCTTTTCCGCAGGCTTGCCGCGATGCCTTATCTTGTGTTCCCCCAGGTGGGGCTTAGCCGTGTGCAACAGGTGACTTACCAGCAGAAAACTGGCTTCCAGAAAAGAAAATGTCAACATGACAGTTACCATGATTGGAAAAAATCTAGTGAAATCACCCATGATACCGCTGATCAGCAGTAACGGAAGAAAAGACATGATGGTGATGACCGCCGTGACCAGAACGGGAGAAAACACGGCTTTCAAACCTTCAATACAGGCTCGGATTGGCGAATACCCCTTGATTCTTCTGGCAAAAATCCCTTCGGAAATAACAATGCCATGGTCGACAAGCATGCCGATCATGGTAATCATCGCAGTTAATGTCAGATAATTCACCGAGATACCTCGCGCGCCCATATAGCCGAGAGTCATGATGATGACCAGAGGCAGGGCAGAGGCCGTCCAGAAAGCCGTTGTAAAGTCTAAAAACAGAAATAATATCAACAGTATCAAAACAAACCCTATCATACCGTTGTTGACTAATATGCTGGTCACCAAATCTACATTTTGCGCCTCATTATTGATTTCAGCCCAGTCTATGCCATCGGGGAGGAGCTTTGCACTATTTTCCGTCATGAATTCCTTTATTGCCCCAGAAACCTCTACAATATCCGCTGCCGTTGTCTTATACGCTTCCAGCAGGATAGCCTCCTGGCCGTTGGCCCGCGAATAGACAGTTTTCTTGGGGAATACCCGCGCCACTTTAGCCACATCACCTAGCAGTACGCGATTGCCGTCAAAGCCCGCACGAATAATTGTGTTGCTCAACTCCTTAAGGTTCTGATATTCGCTGATCGTCACTATGGCTTTATAATTGTCGGGGTCTTCAAGCATTCCTGCGGTAGTGCGCACATTGCGTTGCTGAATCGCGGCCACCACAGCATTCAGGTCCACGTGTTCGCGCCGCAGGGCGGCGGGGTTCACCTCAATTTCTATCTGCTGCTCGCGATAACCAGTCATTCGGATCTCATTGACACCAGACAAGGCCTCTAACTGCGAAGACAGGGCATCGGCAGTCTGATTGAATACCAAGTCGGGAATCGCGTCACTGCTGCGCGTCAGCGCCAGCAGGTAGATGGGGTAATTCCCCGAACTAAGCTTTTCCACCGCCAGGGATTCCACATCCGCAGAAAGATTTGGGATATTGCCAAGGTCCATCCTGCGGTAGATTTCATCGCCGACTTCGTCGGGATTATCCACATCTTCATCAATGGAAATAGTCACGCTGCCTGTGCCTTGGCGCGAGGATGAAGAAAAGTTTTTTATCCCACTAATATTTCTGATGACATCTTCAATAGGGTTGATGGCATCTTTTTCTACCTGCGCCGGCGACACACCGGGGTAATTAACTGTGACGATATAGCGATCCGCCTGCACATTGGGCATGGCCTCGCGCTGGATGCGCAGTGCAAAGACGGTACCCAGCACTATGACGATAGTGGTGAGAATGCCACTCAGAGTTCTTTTGTTATAAAACAAAGTGATGACATAGCCGATAAAGCCATCTTCACGGCGGAACTTTTCAAGGTGCTGTGTGCTAGACATTAATTCTCTCTTTTCAAATATAAAATTCTACTGTGTTCTTATATCGCTTCGCCCTATTTTTCGGCTACCGCTAAAATATCGTGCGCCCTTGTTTCATATAGGTGGGACAATAACTGCAAAATGAGTTGGTTTTCCGTCTGCAGAATACTTAACTGACCGTTGAGCTGATTGATCTCGGCAAGCAATAAATCCTGGACGCCCGATCGAGCCTGCTGGTATTTAAGTTTCTCTGAGGCATAAATGGTGGCCTGTGCTTCCGTTGCTTTCTTTTGCAACTCATAAACCTCCAATAAAACCGTATGAGCATTTTTGCGATTGGCAAGCCCGATAACAAATTCCTGCTCTTGCTTATTTATATTTGTTTCTAACTGCTGCAGGTTATTTTGGGCAATCGCCATGGCGTTCTTTGCCTTGCGCATTAACAGGGGCCAGGATAAAGTGAGACCAAGGGAATATGTCGGGCTGACTTCACCATAGTCGGGAGTTTCTCCGTCCGGAAAAGTGGCCGAATTTTTCAAAGCCAATGAAGTACTTAACACCAAATTGGGCAGCCGACTTTGTCGACTTTGCCGGTATACAATTTGCAGAAGATCTAGATTCTTCCTGCTGATATCCCAGGCCCATGAATCTTGAAAAGAGATTTCTCTGAGTGGATCCTGGGCTTTGTCGAGCAGTACCGAGATAATATCGTCGTCTGGGCGGTAGAGCCCTTCGCCCAGAAAGCGCCGAAAGCGCTGATCAAATGCCAGCAATTCTTTTTCGTTATTGAACAAATTCTGCTGATAATTTAAGTAACTCAGGTGAAGCCGTTCAAAAGAACCTTTGTCTATATAATTCAGGCGCCGCTGATTCTGCGCATTTTCATAACTCGCTTTACTTTTGGCCACTTGCTCTGCGAGCAGCTTATGAGCCCGCCAAAATGTAAGCCAAGAGAGATAATATGTGTCATAAGCTTGCATCAGCGCACGCTCTTTACTTTCCCTCTCAGCCTGGGCAATGGCATACTGCTGGCGAGCAGCCGCGATGTCCAAACGGTAGAGCAAGCCCAAAAAGTTCTGCAGCAGATTCTGACTGATACTGAAAGTCGGAGTTATCGTGTGGGAATTCTCCTTTTTATCATTGCCTTCAAAAATCTTATGGGAGTATTGATCGTTAAGGCTCAATTTCAAGGTTGTACCGGTTTGCACAAAAGTTTTTACAAGCTCAGGCGCGATGGAGAAATTGTGAACGGTTGCCTCGTCCGTGTTGAACGGAAAAGCCGGAGTAGCATTCAATGCCAGATTATACGCGCCTCCCGCCTGAAGCATGATATCTCCACCTATAAATTTTGCAGCGACTTGGAGCTCGCTGAGCTGTTCTTCCAATTGCGTTAAAGTAAATTCAGGCAAGGCCGCCCGCACTTTTTGGCGGAAAACACCCCATGGGACAGATTCGCGTTCTGATTGCAAACTTTCGGTCATTGCCCCATATGTTTGAGCGGTCAACGGCATTGCGAGACACGACATGCCGATAAAAAAAATGCACCATTTATTCATTAAATAATCCCCAATTTTCTAGCCATTTACATAAATAAAGATTTTCAGAAAGGCAAGGCTCTAGCGGCATAAGCGGCGAGCAAAGACCACCAAACAGACGCTTCAAGAACTTTCACTCTCAAATATTTGGCAAATTTATATATTATCCCGCAAGCCTAGAAAACCAGAGCCAAACAAGCCTCTGCTGAGTTATATTGGTTGTTATATCCTGAATGGCTATTCCCAAAATATAAATATATTTTTTATAAGTCAAGTATTACTTGATATTTCGCTCAGCTCAGTTACATCTACAAAGAGTAAATTCACAAAAAATCCACCGATTTTATTCACAGGTTATAATAAAGAAGAAGAGTAACGGTACGAGAGCTTTGGGGGTGGCTGGCACGTAAAATCTATAGAGTTGAGCCCCCCTTTAACGAAGAGAATGTGCAAGGTGCGCAATTGGCAATGCAAATTGTGGAGATGGCCGAAGAAATAGCCAGCTTCTCCTGGCAGAAATCATGCGTTCGCACCTTCGAAATCACTTTTCTGCCTTCTGTTAGAGCAGCCAGAGCGGGCGCCTTGCACCATCGCTCAGAATATGCAATTTGCTATTCATACCTCCCTTTAGAGATTGGGTTGAATGGTAAACCCGATCAAAGCGTGACTCGCCCCCTCTTTTTTGAGGCTTGATGCCATGCGATATGCCTTGAGATGAGTGACATCAATCGTCAGCATTTCGGTCTGTCTGTGTAGCACTTGACCAGTTTTTCAAAGATTTACTTGAAAACACCGTTTTTTGACCAGTGCACAAAACGGTTGTAAAGTGTTTAAGGGGCCGTATTCAGGCGGTACATCGCAGCAGCGCGAACCATTGCGAATCATGAAGATAATAAGGCTCATGAGACTTTTGTCATCGACCCTGGGACAACCTGACTTTGGTAAATGGAGTTTAAGACGCGACATCTGCTCATAGCTCAACCAGAATAGATTGTTCATGGGAAGGTTCAATTTAGAGATATTTTACTTTGTTCTCTTGAAGTCAATGGGTCCTGAGCCTAGCGCTCATTTTGGTATCGGTATTCGAACATTAGTTTGTTGGGTGTATAAGATGAATTTTTGCCAAACTGAAACAAATTGGCAACGAAAATTGATGAAAATGCTCTACTTAAAGACGTCGGAGAATTTCCTGACGACTGATGAGCTGTTCAAGCAGCATGTAAATCATGTCAAATTATTTTGATAGAACTATAAATAAATACTCGTAATAGAATAAAGTTTATAATAAATGATTAAACATTAATTAATATAATAAATATATCTTTATCAATATTGACAATTTTTCTGCTATATTTTTATAATGCTATAGATATTTTTTATTCAATAGTGAATATATGATTATTTTACATGTTATTTAGTATGTAAAGATAGATTAAATTTCTTATGAAAGGAGTTGGCTCATGAGAATTTCCACACTACCAGCACTTCTGCTGTCTGCCTATGCGGCCCCATCTTTTTTCGGCCTTTCTTTTGTCGCCGCATGCGGTCGCTCCAATCCGATCATCGGCCACGGTCGCAACGGCGATTACCGTTTTTATCTGGAGCTTTATCACATTGGACCCGGCGTGTTTGGCAGACAGCCCGAACTTGTGCCCATCCTGGCGTCGGGCCCGTCCATGATACCGAGCTATTGAGAAGGAGAACCTTAGTTATCATGACCGCTGCCAGCCTTTCAGTACACGATATTTCATGGTCGCCAAAACGTAGTCGTGAAATGCTGTTGCATAAAACTAAATTTGATCTGAAAGCCGGATATATTCTCGGCATTGTCGGCTCCAATGGTGCGGGAAAAACGACGCTACTCCGTTTGCTTTACCGGTTTTATCGACCGGTTACCGGCACCGTTTGTGTCGATGGCCAAGACATATGGGGTATCTCCACCCGCGAGGCCGCGCGAAAGATCGCCGCCGTCTTACAGGAGCAACCAAGTGATTTTGCACTCACGGTTGGTGAGATTGTGGCTCTTGGAAGAACCCCGCACCGTCGAGGGTTTGCCGTAACAGCCAGCGCGCATGACAAGGAAATCATCCATGACGCCTTGGATCGGCTGAATCTGCAAGGGTTGGCTGACCGCCATCTCGGAACGCTGTCTGGCGGTGAACGCCAGCGTGTCATGGTGGCCCGTGCCTTGGCGCAGCAGCCCCGTCTTTTGATCCTAGATGAGCCGACAAATCACCTCGATATTCGTCATCAACTTGAAATTCTGGACCTGATCCGTAACCTTCCGCTGACGATTGTCACGTCGCTTCATGACCTGAACCTGGCCTCAGGGGTCTGTGACGATGTCCTCCTGCTGGAATCGGGACGGCCCATCGGGTTTGGTCCGCCCTTGGATGTGCTGACCGAGGCTGCCGTGTCTGACGCTTTCCAAGTGAACGCCCGCCGCGAACGTCTCGCCCCCAGCAACACTCATCACCTCACTTTTCACCTTCATAACTAAGATAAGGAAAGCAACTATGCAAAAAACATTAAAAACACTATTAGTCGCCATCACTCTCATCATGTCTGCGGGCTTCGCCTTTGCCGAAACCACAGTAAAAAGCTGCGATCGCATCGTGACTTTCGATGGCCCCCCAGAACGAGCCGTTTCGCACGATGTGAATTTGACCGAGATGATGTTGGTTCTCGGTTTGGCTGACCGTATGGTGGGTTACACGGGTATTTCCGGCTGGAAAACTCTTGACGAGGAGATGCGGTCGGGAGTCGAGGAACTGCCTGAATTATCGGCGAAATACCCATCCAAAGAGGTGCTCGTCGGTGCAGATGCTGATTTCTTCTTCGCCGGATGGAACTATGGGATGAAAGTCGGTGGCGATGTCACGCCCGAGACGCTGGAACCCTTCGGCATCAAGGTCTACGAACTCACCGAATCCTGCATCCACATCACGGACAAGGACAAGGCCAGCATTGAGGATATGTACAATGACCTGCTGAATCTCGGCCGGATCTTCGATGTCGAAGACCGCGCCAAAGAACTTGTTGAGGGCTACCGCGCCGATCTCGCCGCCTTCATTGAGGGACGCGAGACCGGCGAACCGCTTCGCGTCTTTGTCTATGACAGTGGTGAAAACGCTCCCTTTACCGCGGGACGCTATGCCATGCCAACCGCGCTGATTGAAGCTGCTGGTGGACGCAATGTCATGGATGACCTCGAAAAAAGCTGGGCCACCGTGACCTGGGAAGAGGTCGTTGAACGGAATCCGCAGTTCGTGATCATCGTTAACTATGGCAAGGTGAGCGCAGAGCAAAAGCGCGACTTTATGCTGTCAAACCCGGCTTTTGCCGATCTCGACGCCGTGAAAAACGACCGGTTCGTCACGCTCGAATATGTCGAAGCCACGCCCGGACCACGCAACATCCAAGCCGTCAAGAAACTGGCCAAAGCCTTCCGGGGCGAGTAAGCACATGAGCGAGACCACGAGCACGCAAACTTTCACCGGAGCTTATAGCAGCGCGGCCACGAGAACCCAAACTTTCGCCGGCAGTGACAAGGGAATAACCCTGTTCATTTTGGGAGGTTTGACGCTACTTTTGGTCTCGCTCTCCCTCGCGATTTCAGTCGGGGCCGTTCATATTCCGTTTAGAACGGTTTGGGGCATCTTGATCAATAAATTGTCCCCCGGCCTGATTGAACAGACTTGGTCGCGAGGTCGCGCAGCCATCGTTTGGGAAATCCGCTTTCCGCGCGCTTTGTTGGCCATGATGGTCGGGGCAGGATTAGCCTTGGTTGGAGCTAGTTTGCAGGCGGTCACGCGAAATCCACTGGCCGATCCTCACCTCTTGGGTATCTCTTCGGGCGCTGCGTTTGGGGCAATTCTGGCGCTTCTGCACACTGGACTCTTCATCGGTCTGTTGACCGTTCCTCTTTTTGCCTTTCTTGGCGCTTTGGGGGCAACCGCCATCGTTCTTGGCGTGTCGCGCCTTGCCGATGCCACAAGTGCGGACCGTCTTGTGCTGGCAGGCGTTGCGGTGTCCTTCATCATCATGGCTGGTGCCAATGCCTTGATCTTTCTGGGCGACCCACGTGCCACCACCAGCGTTGTATTTTGGATGCTCGGCGGGCTTGGTTTGGCACAATGGAGCCACCTGATCTATCCGTTGGCCATCCTCGTGTGCTGTGGCACCTGGTTGATCGCGCGAGCATCCGCTTTGAATGCAATGACTCTTGGTGATGAGACGGCGTCGACGCTGGGCATTCCAATTGCCCGCTTCCGTTTTGTAACCTTGGTTGTCGGAGCGCTGATTACGGGTGTCATGGTCGCTTTTTCTGGGGTCATCGGATTTGTGGGGCTCATGGTGCCCCACATCGTTCGAATGCTAGTTGGCGGCGACAGTCTTCGCGTTCTACTTGGCTCGGCTTTGATTGGTGCCATATTCCTCCTTTGGGCGGATATCGCCGCCCGAACGATCATGGCACCCGAAGATATGCCCATTGGTATCGTTACCGGACTGATTGGTGGCGTATTTTTCGTGTGGCTTCTCTGGCATAGGCGCAACTAGGCCGTGTGGAAGGATTTAATCAATATGAAGGTCGCTGTGCGTAAACAACAATTGAGCGGACTTTAGCCCCTGCAATTTTCACTACAACGGAGCAGATATCTGAGGCGAGAAAAATTTACACCGATTCAGTTAAAGAACTTGACAATAGATTTGCCTGCGCAACCAGAGTTCATCAAATCCGACATTCAAGCATCCGATATATATGCCATCCAATATGGCTCTCGTTACTTTGATAATGCTCTTGTCATTGAAATTGAAGTAGAGTTTCTTCAACAATATGAAGGGCAACCGCTGTTTTCTGAAATTGAGATACTTTTGCGCAAAAAAGGATTTATATTTCATACTTTCACTGGCTATGGCTCGCGTTTTTTTAATCCGGCATTAAATCCGAATGACCCTTACGATACATTGAATCAGTGGATGTGGTCCCATGCCATCTTTATAAAAGACTGCCTTACACAAGAGCTTGCCAAGGATGAGTATTTAAAAATTGCCCAAATTGCTCACGATGTTTACGGCTCGTACGACTTGGCACTTCACTGTCTCGTTAAATCTAAAACGGATAGCACAAAGTATAAATCTTTTTTCGAGGAGTATATGTCGCATGAGCTTGATTAATTTTCTGTTATCCAGTGCTATCGGTCTGCTAGCATTTCGAAGCTTTAACATTATTTTAATTTGGTCTGTGATCGCCAACTCTGAGAACAACAGTGTGGCGCTTGGATTGGTTGTCGCACTAATGTGGGCATTTAATCTCGTATCCTTACCCTTCTCAGGGGACTTTTTGGACAAGTATCGAAAACGCTCTGTACTAATCGTGGGGGCTGTTCTATCCATTACCTTTACTATTTTATTTGTCGGCAATCTCATTTATCATGATAGTTCGTTAGTCTTAATGTCGGTATGTGCCTCAGTGCTTGCAGCTACAAACTCAATTACCTCTAGCAGCATTAACAGTGTCATCCCTTTTATTGCTGAAAGATCGCAATTAACCAGGGCGATAGGCTTGGCCTCGACTTTCAACTCTCTTCAAACTATCATTGGCGCGTTGCTCGGCGGCAGCCTGATCGCATTTTTCGGAGTCACACTGGCTGGTGTATTGGTTCTTGGACTATACGTCGTATCCCTATCGTTGCTAATTTTTGTGCATATAGAAGAACCTGAGCGAGAAAGTTGTCCTGTCCAGCATGACGAGCCTGTCTTCTTTAAGCGAATGATAGCAGGATTTAAAATTCTGTATCACATCAATTGCGAAAGGGTCATGTGCTATGCAGCGATGATAATTAACTTCGTCCTCACCCCCTTATTCATGGTTGTGATCCCTTTTTATGTTGTCGAAGAGCTGCATGCCGATGCCAAAGTTCTAGCGGTTTTTGAAGCGACGTTTGCTGTGGGCATGTTGTTAGGCGCAACGGTCCTATCTCGTGTTGACTTCAATACCCACCGGCGCATTTATCCAATAGTGGTGGGAGACATCCTGATGGGGCTTGGTGTCATTGGCTTCTCACTGTTTGAGGCTATTCCACTAAAGGCTCTGTGCTTGAGTGTCGCCGGCTTTGGTTTGACGTCTGACAATGTTGCTTTTCATGGCGTTCGTGCGTTTGCCGCGCCAGACTCGCATAGAGCACGGCTAGAGGGCGCAATTTTTTTTCTATGTATCGCGACAATCCCATTGGGGAGTCAATTTTTTGGATATTTAATTCATCTAGCAAATGGCGCCCAACTTGATTGGGTATTAATGGCCATGGGCCTGCTCATTACGGCAACATCTATTCTGCCACTTCTTTCGACCCACACCCTAGATATTCTAAAGTTGTCGAACAGAGAGCTAGATCAACTGTATACAAACAGATACCCAGCAGCGTTTGAGGATTAGATTGTTCTGGACTGAATACCTGCCACCAAATACTTGATGCTCTCTTTAATTTCTGCATGAATCAGCGTCATTATCCGACCGATCGACTAATTTTGTGTTCGCTCGCACCATCTACGCATTTGATGCTTTAGTTTGCTCTGGTTTGTTGGAATCCAGTGAGGTTCAGAGTCACTATAACGAAGCCAACAATCACACCGCTTTCAAAGAAAAATTCCGTCAGACTACTGAGGTTTTAAATCAATCTGGTAAATTGACCAGCTTTGGTTCTAAAATCTTGAATGATTGTGTTGGGCTTGTTGAAGGTTGCCCCTCTTCAATTTAGTTCTATATAAAAGAAGTAGATGCAGAAACGTAAAATCTTTCAAGGTGCCGGCAGAGGCGGCACATTAAGCCGTTACTGAATCCTAGTATGAAAAAGAGCCTCTTTCGAGACTCTTTTTTGTCGCGAAAATACGTTTTAGATTTCGGTATTCGCGGCCAAGTAGGAGGCCAGTTCTTCGCTGCCACCAATGAGTTTGCCACCGATGAAAACCTGGGGCGTACTGGTTTGCTGCGCAATGGCGCGCAGACTCACGACGGATACGTCCTGGCCCAAGATGATTTCTTCATATTGGAGGCCGCGTTCGCCTAAAGCCTGTTTGGCCTTGCCACAATAAGGGCAGCCGGGACGCGTAAACACAGCGATGGATTGCTGAGCCTTGTGCTCAGGGGCAATATAATGCAGCATACTATCGGCATCTGACACCTTAAATGGGTCACCCGGTTCTTCAGGCTCGATAAACATCTTGTCGATTACGCCGTTTTTGACGAGCATGCTGTAGCGCCAGGAGCGTTTGCCAAAACCCAAGTCGTTTTTATCGACGAGCATGCCCATGGCAGCGGTGAATTCGCCATTACCGTCGGGAATTACATCAATATGCTGGGCATCCAGATCGGCCTTCCAGGCGTTCATTACGAAGGTATCGTTGACAGAAACGCAGAGGATTGAGTCGATACCATATTTTTGGAAAGTGGGAAACAGCTCGTTATAACGCGGCAGGTGACTAGAGGAACAGGTCGGGGTAAAAGCACCTGGCAAACTAAAAACAATGACTTTTTTGCCTTTGAATAAATCATCCGTGCTGACATCTTGCCATGTGTCTTCACGGCGCACATGGAATGTGATTTGGGGAATTGTTTGGCCTTCTTTATTGCTTAGCATAAGAAACTCCTTTGTATTATTTTACATTGGTAAAATGTAGTAATTACAAGCAAAAAATATAATGAAATAGATAGTAAAAGTCAATTAAATTATCGGGATGCTCCAATAAATAAGTTGAATGTTTTTAGGGCCTCCAGTCCCTCAAGCAGGCAACTCATGCGGCCTTTGTTTGTGGAGAGCGTGAAGAATGAAAAAGCAGGATTGGCACACAAAAGTTGCGCGTGTAATTCTGGAGAAATTTTGCAGAAAATTTGTGGAATTTTGCATTTGTTTTGAATGGTTTATTGCGCTTGCCGCAGTTGTTTTAACAGTCAAAGCAGAAAAGGCTCAAAACCGGCAAAACATGCCCGCCGCCCACACGGTAACAGTTTGGATTTTTATACAGTTGTATTGTTTTTTCTCCATCAACTGTGAATTTATGAGTTGGCTGTGTCAGTATACCGGGCGAATACCTGCTTGATATAGCTTGCCACAGATCTCGAATACGGTGTATGAACTTTGTAGCAAAGTTATTTCTGTTTGCTGGGCCAGAGCCAGCATATCAGGGGGAACGGCTTTATTGCGGGCAAAAATAATGCAACTGATGTCGGCCATTTCGGCTGTGCGTATGGTTTGTGCGCTGATTAATCCTGTGACTAGCAAGGCGTGTTCGGCATAACTGGTCAGGACGTCACTCATTAGATCCGAGCAGAAGGCGTAGAGGTAGTTGACACCCGTGGGTTCGCCGCAGAGCATCTGGGCGTTAATTAATTTTTGAATCTCAATAATTTCCAAATTGGCTTTCAATCATACAGAGCAGATTACAATTTCTTATTTAAAATACCGTCAAATTATGAAGCAAAAGCTTTAGTAAGTCAAGATCGCATTCTGGCGTGATTAAAATTGGTAAAATATTGTCACTAGCCCAACTAAAATTTTCGTGATCATAAAGAAATGGGCTGTCTTTTTTGTCGCAATTGGGGGGTGGGTGGGGAGGGCACTTATGTCCTCAGTATTTAAGCTGCCCAAACGGGTGTCTCCCCGCATTAGAGGCTTGTCTGCGGATTGAGCTCTTAGCCGCCGGGCTCTGCTTGCTGCTGCTATGCTTCTGGTCGTCGTGCCTCGGCAGGCGGTCTACCAACCGGTCTCCCCGATGTTGTGAGTCCAGCTGTCTGGCGGGCTGCTCGGATTCCTCAATTCTGGGAAGGCTTTGGGCCTGCTGGTTCAGGGGGCGGTTGTGGGGCTTGCCCTTGATGCGCGGATTGAGGATTTTGGGTTCTTCGATTAGTTGGTTGTCTTCAATGGTGGCAATCGTCTTGCGGAAGAAACCAAACTTGTCGTGCTCTGCGACGCACTTTTTCAGGAACTCCGTGGCCTGTTGCTGGCGTTCGATAAAAGTCAAGTATGAAGCTTGGTATACGCTGCGCACGAAGCGACTGCCATAAGCACTTTGGAACAGATAGATCATTCTTGGCATAGTCGTCAGCTCGGTTTCAAAGAACTGGATATAACGGGCGGCATTCAAAGAGCTTTGCTTGTCTGCTTCAGAGGCGCGGTCGTGTAAGGCCTGGGCACAACTGCGCAAGTAAATGCGAAAGAAGAAAGAAATATCATATAGGGCAATCAGGCGATCATAATCTTCGACCATACCTTCGACCGTAAGTTTCATGCTGCGCAGTTCGGCGATAAACTCCTGTACACGCCCTTCGTCTTCCTTGTTAAACAGCACAAAAATAACCCCAATTTTTGCATCCAAGCATATCTCAGCAGGCCATCCGTGGCAAGGCGGTCTTGCGTTTGAGTTCCTGCCGGGCTAGCGAATCTGTAATCATACAGCAACCGGAACTCAATATTAACTTTTATTTCAAGTCGTGCTTTAAAAAGTTAATTTTATCTGGGCATACTGTAATCTTCCTGGGCAATCTTATTGACTTGTAGCAAATTCTTCTTAAGATACTTTTTAGTTAAAGTTTAAAAGGGTTAAGTCTAATGATATCTTAAAGCGTGTTATAAAAATCTAGACTCAAAGTATTCTAGAATGATTTTAAAAACAAATAGAGAGATGTGATATGGCTTGCTATATCTCATTATAAAAGAATAATATGCAAAAAATAATCTGGCATGAATGTAAAAACTGGAACCACTGGCTTTCACTTGCCGGTACTGTTATTTATATGCTTATGCTCATATTTTTTAGTCTGCTGTTTACCGACGATCGGGCTTACCATTCTGAAGGGCCTGATCAGGTGATCTCGGATTCTGAATTAATGATTGTTACGCCATTGTTGATTTTGATTCCAATGCTTTTCGGAGCTCTTTATGCCGGCTTGACCACTATTGGTATTTTCTATGGCGAGAGGCAGCAGAAGACCATTTTCTTTTTACTGGCCGCGCCTTACAGTCGTTTGCAAATTTTCGTGGCAAGATTTTTATTTATCGTACTCGCTACAATAGTGGCACAGACTGTTCAAGTATTGGCTGGTTTTCTGGTGCTGTTTCCGTATCTATCGGAAGGCCTGCGATCCGACTTGGCAAAGCAGTTGCCCTATTATACCTATCTGATCTATCTCAAACATCTGATTAATAGCATCAGCCTAATCGCATTGTTGGCTCTTCCCTGTCAATTCCTTGGGCAGCGTTTTGCTGGGTGGCTTGTGATGCTTGTTTTCTTATACAGCGTCATAGCTTCAGGATACTGGGAGGTTTTCTCTTTTATACCGGAATATTCCAACGAAGAGATACCGATCGACGAGAAATATGCTCCTGCACTGAATGCTTTTGTACTCTTTGGCAGATATTTGTTTTTCCAGCATTTCCTTTTTCACCTTGAAGGGGTAAGTTGGCCTGAGTTTGCTACTGTGCTTCTTTTTAGCGCAGTGGCGCTAGTATTGGCCGCGTTGCGGTATATAAAGCGCGACTACCTGTCTTAGGCGTTTTTAGCAAGTCAAAGTTTGATGAGAGTAAATATAGATGCAGGCGATAGAAATCGACGGAGTAAGCAAATATTACAAAAGCAAACTGGCTTTGGATCAGATTGGCTTAAATGTCTGTGAAGGCGAGTTTATGGGGTTTATCGGGCCTAATGGCGCCGGCAAAACGACTACTATAAATATATTGTCAAATTTTATCTATCCGAGTGTGGGAGAGGCTAGAATTCTAGGAAAGTCCGTCAGTAAAGAAGCCATGGCGATTCACCGTTTCACCGGTTTTATGGGAAGTGAAGATTTTCTGTATGAAGACAGCAGCGCCATAGAGAATATGCGATATATGGCCTCTCTGAAGGGAGTCAAAAATGCGCTCCCCCAGATCAGAAGATTTGCCGATACGTTAGAACTTGATTTACGACAGAGAGTAAAAAAACTCTCTAAAGGGAACAAGCGAAAAATCTCTTTGATCAACGCTATTATCAACCGCCCCAAAATCCTTGTCATGGACGAAATCAGCACCGGTCTCGACCCTGTAATGAAGGATCATATCTTTTCATTTTTGAGAGAATTGAATCAGTCAGAAGGAACAAGTATTCTTTTTTCTTCACACATATTGAGTGAAGTGGAAGAGCTTTGCCATCGTGTAACCTTTATCAAGCAAGGCAGGATTATACGCACTGAAAAAGTAGCTCAACTAGGTCAGATTCTATTCTTGCTGGAAATCAGAGAACCAGAGGATTTTGCTAAACTTGAAGTCTTTTTAAAGAAACGCAAAGAGGTCCAGGACTTAGAGCTGAACTTTCCACAGCTAAGATTTTACTGTAAAGATAGTAAGCTGACTCATGTGATGGAAAAAGCACAATTATTCAGTGCTATGGATCAGATTGAAATACGCCGCGACTCTTTAGAGCAGGCGACAAAAGCAGATTATAGGTAAAATTTTGCTGCGAAATTTATTCGTGCAGCAGGCGGTACACAGAGCTGTTGCGGACTGGTGGGAAGCCCTGGCTGTGGCGCACAGGCTAGAATTTTTAGTCCACAATGCGAAAGCGGAAAAAGCGCTTCTTGCCGGCCTTTAATAATAGAGCTCCGTCTTCCTGGTCGTCGGCCTTGACCTCGTGTTCGACATCGAGGATTTTCTGGCCGTTGACACTGGCACCGCCGCCTTGGATCAGGCGCCGGGCTTCGTTGCGCGAGGTACTGAGCCCGGCCTCAACATAGAGGTCGACGAGGGCAATACCGGCTTTCAGGCGTGTGGCCGCGAGCTCGGCGCCGGGGACGTCTACGGCCCCGGCTAAAGCCGCCCCGATGGCTAAAGCCGTCCCGACGGCTACCGCTGCCCCGACGGTTCCAAAACTGATTTCAATGGCCGCCAGAGTCTTGTCCGCCTCTTCTTGACCGTGAACAGTGCGGCACATTTCGTAGGCCAGGACTTTTTTGGCCTCATTCAGGGCGGCACCGCTCTCCCGGCACAGTTCGCGGATTTCGGCGATGCTGCGGAAGGTGAAAAACAGCAAGAATTTTTCGACGTCGGAATCACTGCAATTGCGCCAATATTGGAAAAAATCAAACGGCGTGGTCAGTTCAGGGTCAATGAAAATCGCTCCCTGCTCGGTCTTTCCCATCTTTTTGCCACTCGAAGTCACAACTAACGGAACTGTCAGAACTTGTGGCAAATGGTGCGCGGCTACTGAGGCTTCGCCCCCGCGCTGAAAACTACAGCGACGGATCAGGTCCATACCAGAGACCATGTTGCCCCACTGGTCGTCGCCGCCGATTTGCAACCGGCACTCGTGTCGTTCAAACAGCTGCAGGTAATCGTAGGATTGCAGCAATTGGTAGTTGAATTCGATAAATGACAGGCCGCGTTCTAAGCGCTGTTTGTAACTCTCGAAACTAAGCATGCGGTTGACCGAGAAATGCCGTCCGATATGCCGCAGAAATTCTATGTAGTTCAGGTTGTCCAGCCAGCTGGCATTGTCGAACCAAATGGGCTGAGTCGGGCAATCGGCAAAGATTTTTTCGATCTGGGGCCGAATGGATCGGGCATTGGCCGCAATATCTTGCTTTGTGAGCATCTTGCGCATCTCGGTTTTGCCCGAAGGATCCCCGATCTGGGCGGTGCCAGAGCCGACTAGCAGTAGCGGCTGATGGCCGCCTAGCGCCAGGCGTTTGGCTAGCAGCACGGGCAGCATGTGGCCACAGTGCAGCGACGCCGCGGTGGGATCAATGCCCAGATAAAAGGGCAAGGGGCCATACTTGTCGGCATCCAGGCGCTCGCTCAAGGCATTGAGGTCGCTGCACTGTTGTATCAGGCCGCGCTGCTGTAATTCTGTGAGGATTGGGTTCATTGGGTTCATACCTCGGCTCCTGGGGCTCTTCAAGTTGCGTATAGGAGCAGCGCCATAATAAGGAGATCGGCGGCTTGTGTCACGCCACTGGAAATGAATTGGCGGGCGGCGTCTGCCCATGCTCAAAAAAATTCTCAATGGAATTCTATGCCGTCAAAGTGACGCAGGATTTCATCGGCTTGTAGTTTTTGCCCGCCTCGCTCAAGCCTTTGGGCCAGCCATTGCGCCAGTTCTTCTCTGTCATTTGGATTCTGCGTGCGCAATTCTGGCAGCAGGGCCTTGAGCTGGCTGTAATCCACTACGTGACGCAAGGTGTTGAGTAGCGCCGGGCTGCGGCTCAAGTTGGCTTCAATGCGCGCGCCATTTAGTTTTAATTCAGGCAGTAAATCGCGCGCCAGGCTGCGCAGGGCCGCCGTCAAAGCCCCTTGACAGCGCAGCATGGCCTCAATCATGAATGGGATGTAAGCGTTGAGCTGTAGCTGCCCCATGGCGGCATAGGATTGCAGGCGCCGGGCTTCGGTCTCAACGCTGACTCCGAGGCCACTGGCGTATTCCAGTAGCACTGGGTTGACTTTGGAGGGCATGATGCTGGAGCCGTACTGCAATTCGGGGTGGCTCAGCTCGCCGTTGAGGCTGGAGGTATACAGCAAGAGGTCGCCGCAGAGTTTGCGCAGGTTCAACGCTGTGAGGCCGTAGGCCGAGACGAGCTCGGCCAAGTCGTCTTTGTGGGCTACGGCGTCGGGCAGGTTTTGGCTGCGCGAGAGTGGCAAGCCGGTTATTTTGCGTAGCTCCTGTTCGGCGGCAAAGATGTAGCGCGGCGGGGCGGCAAAGGAAGTCCCGATGGCAGTGCCGCCCAGGGCGATGTTGCGGATGCGTTCAGCGACCTTGTGAAGCCGCCAGCGGTCGCGCTCAAACATTCCCGCCCAGGCACCAAAGACCTGGCCAAATTGAATCGGCAAGGCATCTTGCAGCTCCGTGCGACCCATGAGCAAAATCTGTTCCCAAGCTAGCTCTTTCTGGTTCAAGGCCTCCTGCAGCTGCACCACGGCTGCGGTGACGCTTTGCAGGCCGCGGTAGCTCAAGATTGTGAAAGCAGTGGCCAAGGTGTCGTTGGTGGACTGAAAGCGGGCAATGTGATCCAGGGCGTCGCAACGTTCTGCGAGCCCCGCGCTTTCAGCCTTGCGATTGCCCAGGTTGGCAATGACTTCGCAAATATTCATGTGCAGGCTGGTTCCGGCCCCGCCTTGGGCTAGTGGTAGCGGGAATTGAATGTCGTGTGTGCCGCTGATGATCTCGTTGCAGCTGTGTTCGAGCAACGCGAAGAACTCCGGCCCATAAAGCTTGGCAAATTTTTGCTGGCCGCGCAGAGCGGCTAGTTTGACCTCGCCGTAAGCGCGAATCAGCTCGCGCGGCGTCTGGCCTTCGCCCCAAAGCTTTAAGGCCTTGGCTGTCTCCCGCCCGTAAAATATTTCCATGTCTGTGGCTAGATTTTCACTCTGGTGCGCCCTTCAGAAGAACAAATCGCTTTCGTTTTGTTCTAGGCGGGCGATGATTTCGCGGGTCTTCTGGCGGATTTTATCGTTGCCGATGTCGGCTATATTCTTTGCCAGAATCTGCTGTGCTTGAGCCTTTAATTCGTCGTCGCCGTAGTCGCGGACAAACTCGGCAAAGGTAATGATCGCGTTGGGTTGGCAAACGTGCTTTATGTTGCCGCTGCGCGCCAGCTCCATGAAGCGGTCCCCAGTGCGGCCCATGCGGTAGCAGGCCGTGCAGAAACTGGGCAGCATGCCGCAGCTGGCGAGGTCTTTGACCACTTCCAGCGGAGATCGCTGGTCTTCCGTCTGAAATTGGCCTACTGACTCTGCGCCTTGAAGCTGACTTTGCGGTTTTGCCAGCTGCTCTTCCTCGTAATAACCGCCGACTCCAGTGCTGGAACCAGCGCTGACTTGTGAAACTCCGGCTCTAATTAGTTCGCGGCGCAGCGCAGAATTTTCACGGGTGGAGAGGATCATGCCGACATAAGGTAGCGCCAGGCGCAGCACCGCAACGACCTTGCGGAAGTTCCAGTCGTCGATGACGTGCGGATAGTCGGCGATGTTCATGCCTTTGCAGGCCTTTAGTCTCGGCACCGAGATGGTGTGAAAACCGACACCAAAACTTTGCTCCAGGTGTCGATTGTGCTGCAGCAGCGCCAAGGTTTCAAAGCGATGGTCGGATAGGCCGTAGAGAACTCCCGCACCGACGTCGCCGATGCCTGCCGCCATGGCCCGATCAAAGGACTCTAAGTGGTAAAGATAATCTCCTTTGATGGATCTGGGGTGAGTGCGCACAAAAGTGTCGAAGTCATAAGTTTCCTGAAAGAGAATGTATGTGCCGATTTCGGCATCTCTCAGGCGTTGCAAGTCGGCTTGCGGGCAGGCGGCAATGTTGACGTTGATGCGGCGGATGTCGCCGCTGGCATAGATGGTGCGGATAGATTCCAGGACGTAGTCAATATCGCAATTCAGGGGATCTTCTCCCACTTCTAAGGCCAGGCGTTTGTGCCCCATCTTTTCGAGTATTCGCACCTCGCGGGAGATTTCTTCTTGGGTCAGACGTTTGCGGGCAAACTTGTTGTCGCGGCGGTAACCGCAATACGTACAGTTGTTAATGCAGTAATTGCTGATGTAAAGAGGGGCAAACATTACTACGCGGTTACCGTAAATTTCATCCTTGAGTTTGCCTGCATATTCCAACAACAGGCCTAGGATGTGGTCGCGTTGGCATGGATCTGCAATGCGATCAATGGCCAGTAGCTCTGCGGCTTCTTCTAGTTCCAGTGGGCGAAATTCCGGCATTGAGTGGGCCTCGTGCTCGCTGGTAAAACGGCCCTTTCTTTGGTGGTCGAGTTCTCCCTGGCGCTCAATGCGTCGCATGCATCGCTGCAGCAGCTCCTGGCAACGTTCCAGGCTGGGAGGGCGGGCCTTGCGGGCTAGTTGCCAGAGTTCTTCGTGGGCGATGAATCCGGTATCGCGGCGACTCTCTGCAAATTGTTTTGGAGTTCTGGCAACTTTCAACATGACGATATCCTGACTAATAATTAAGCTTCCAATGCGGCCAAGTTATCCGCTTATATATTGTAGCAAAGACCAGGATAATTGCAATTGTTCTTTGATCCTCGGTCTAAATGCACGCTTGAATTTTGTCTTCCACTCTGACTGATTTTGGGGCGCTTCTGTTGACTCCGGGGAGTTTTTGGGGAGTTTTTTGGGGTTTGGGAGAGTTTTGGGGCGTGCCCAAGTTTATTAAAGTCGCAAGCTGTTTTATACGATATTAATCGGGAGCTGACCTTGGGATTTAGTTTTGGGATTTAGTTTTGGGAGCTCGTCTTTAACATTTCAGTCGGGAGAAAATGATGAATGACCCATTGTCGGGGACAACGCCTTATTGGTCCAAGGTCGCAGAGGCGGCTACGCATGCGGCGGCAGAGTTGGATGTGGGCAACCATAATGGCTTGCGTTCGCGTTTGAGTAGCCAAGCCTCATTCCAGGACTTTTATCGCCAGATTGCCGAGTTTGAATTGGATTCTCCATCAATTTCTCCACCGAATTATCCATCGAATTACCCATCGAATTACCCATCGAATTACCCATCGAATTACCCATGGGCAAACCGATTTCTGCCCTATTCGGCTACGGGGCAAGGGGATTCTATTTTTGCGACTTTTGCGACTGACACAGTTGCGCGGCGTGGGGCAGTCAGTGAGGATTTTTCGCGGCAGTTGGGTGCTGGTCCCTTGCATCCCTTGGGGGCGGATTCTTTCGGTTTAGATGGCTTGCGTCGGGATTTGGAGCAAAGTTACCAAAATACTGAATACGAACTGGTTCGTGCCCGTGATTTGTCTTTGCAAGAGCCGATGGCCCCGGCACGGGATCGCAGTGCTGAAATGCTTGAGCGCCAGCGGCGCGAACAGGAATTGCGCGATAGCCGGGCCGTGCAAGCCAAGCGCCGGGAAATTGAAGTCGCCCAAAAAAATCTCGCTGAGAATGTGCGGGCGCAAACCGATGCCCGTAAACTGGTGCAGGAGCGATCCGAGGAAAGAGAGCAAGCTATAAATGGCGATTCTACGACTCGCGCAGATACGAGGCGGGAACCGGACAGCAGGGGTGCCGCAAAAAAAGAATTACACGCTGAAGGCGAAAATCAGGAAAAACAGCTGGCCGAGCAGGAACTTCAGCAAGGCTCTGAATCGCTTGAGGCGAAAGGCCGGGGCGATCTTGAAACCTTGTCTGCGTCCGCTGTAGAACTTGCGGACTTGGAAGGTAAACCGAGGTCTGCGGGACAGGCAAAAGCTGGCCTGAATTCCGCGGTCAACAAGCAAAGTGTCGCGGGAAAATATCTTGCCAGCAATGCGAAAAGTCTAGGGACTGACGGGCCGACAAGGGATGGCAAAGGCGGGGTCGCACTCGGCCCCCAAGCCAGCGTGGATGCCCAGGAGCTCAATGCTGCGGGCCGAGGAGACGAGCCGGGCGCCCAGAGCAAGTTGCGTCTACAGGTAGTCGACGAGCGCAGCGAAGTGAGCCGTCGTATGCCTTCTGAGCAAAGAACAAAATCGGACCTGGCTGGCTCGGCGGAAAATGGCGCGCGGACGACTGATGAGGATTTTCAATCTGTCCCTTCGCGGCCGCAGGCGAATTCGCGGCAAGGCGCAGAGAGTGGCAATGAAGAACGAACAAAGCTGCAAATGCCGCGAGAATTGGGTATGCCTAAATCTTCCGAGCAAGCTGTGCGGCAAGTTCTACCGCAAGCAAAGGAAATTCAGGATAAGAATCAGGAAAAAAATAAGGGTGCCGCGTCGGCCGAGCTGGAGCAGCCTGAAATTGCCGAGGGCCCGAAATTGGGCGAACGCCCTGTGGTGCGGGTATCTGCAATTCGCGAAGGTCGCGTGGCGCAGCTGCGTCGGGAAAGAAATGAAGGGATGCAGTATCGCGACGGCAGCAAGTCGCCGGTAGCGGCTGCAAGTCCTAAGTTTCAAGCCCAGAGTCAGGGCAAGGCGGCTTTAGGATTGGGGCGCGTTAGCCCCGGCAGTGACCACCCTAGCGCTGCTTTTGATGGCGCAGCCGGGCATCTGGCTACAGGGCATGGGCCGGCTGCATCGGGCAGTGGCCTCGGCAACAGTACTCCAGGCGTGATCTTGCGCAGCTGGGCTCAGCAGATTGCTGAAAATCTGCGAGAGGGCCCATTGGCACAGAGTGTGCGCCAGTTGCAGTTCCGTCTTTTGGACCAGAATCGTGGTGAGATTCGTTTGCGGCTGAATCCGGAAAATCTGGGGCAAGTGCACATTCGCGTGAATATTGATGGGAATCAGCTCAGTGGCCACATCGTTGCAGACAGTGCCGAGGCCGCGCGCATTCTGCAGGACAATATGCAACAATTGGAGGCCAGGCTCCGCGATGGGGGCTTTGACAACCAGGGGCTAAATGTTTCGGTAGGTGGCGGTCGCTCAGAAGATGCCCAGTCACAAGCTCAGGCACAAGCTCAGGATCATGGGCTTAGTGGTGGTGGCCGCAATCGTTTAGCCACTGGTGGCGACGATGACTGGGAAGATATCGGTCGCGCCGGCGAGTCTGTGATGCGCGAGCAAAGCCAAATTAATTATCGTGTTTAAAGCTTTGTGGCATCATGAATTTTTGTGACTGCGCCGATAAATTTTAAAGAGCTTAATGTATGATTAAAAATATTTCGACACAATATTTCGCACTTGCCGACAGGAAGGTATTTTATGGCAGAAATTAAACCCAGTGAGATGACGCCGCTGCAAAAACAGCAGCACGACATCGCGATTAAAAATTTCAATCGCAGTTTGAATAAAGGCCATGGCTTGCAACAGGATTTAGGCAAAGATGCTTTCCTGAAGATCCTGACAGAACAGCTCAAGAACCAAGACCCGTTGAAGCCTCAGGACGACAAGGAATTTATTGCCCAGATGGCTCAGTTTAACAGTCTGGAACAGATGATTGAATTAAACAAAGGTTTCACAGAGATGAGCCAACGTTTTGGCCGTGGCCAGTCTTTGGCTCTTTTAGGCCGTCAGGTTACGGTTAATTCGGGTTTGGACCACGATGGCAACCCCATACTGGTTTCGGGCCTCGTTGCTGCAATTGAACAGAATAGCTCTGGTACAACTAAATTGACAATCAATGGTCATAAATACAGCTCGGATTTAGTGGTCAGTATTTCCGAGGCCGACGAGATGCAGAAGCAGCTTGGCGAGGCAGATGCCGAGTAATCGGCATATTTAGGCCCCCAAATCCTCTGCCATTTCTGGACAGGATTTGGGTACGCTGAAGCCAGAATTTAACGCTTTGAGAACTGGAAACTGCGGCGCGCACCGCGTTGACCATATTTTTTGCGTTCAACCATACGGGGGTCACGAGTCAGAAAGCCACTGGCGTGCAAGGCAGAGCGATTTTCTTCGCTGAAGGCAAGCAGGGCCCGCGCGATGCCATGAACACAAGCGCCGGCCTGGCCACTTTTGCCACCGCCAGAAACGTTGATGTAAATATCAAATGAACTGTCGGCATCGCAGGTACGCAACGGATTTTGTAGCTTCGCCCGTTGGCTTTTAATCGGGAAATATATTTCAAGTTCCTGTTTGTTGATTTGAATTTTGCCACTGCCTTTACGCAAGTATACACGAGCTACAGCGGTCTTGCGGCGGCCGACCGCTTGAGCGAGGTTATTGATTGCCATAAATTTTTCCTTAATAAGTAAACTATTTGACTTCTACGCGACAGGGGCTCTGGCTGCTGTGCGGATGCCGAACATCAGCGTAAACGCGCAGGTTGCGGAAGATCTCACGACCGAGTGGACCTTTGGGCAGCATGCCCTTTACAGCTTTTTCTATCGGGGCCAAGGGTCGACGAGCGACTAACTTCTTATAATTCATGATCTTAAGCCCGCCGGGGAAACCGGAGTGCTCGTAGTAAAACTTGTCGCTGAATTTATTGCCGCTTAAAGAGGCTTTGGCTGCATTAATAATAATGACCTGATCTCCAAGATCGTGGTAGGGCACATAGTGAGCTTTATGTTTCCCGCGCAATAGATAAGCAGCCTTCATGGCCACGCGACCGAGAGGCTGGTTCTCTGCATCAATAATAAACCATTTTTTCTGATTTTCGCTCGGCTTGACATAGAGTGTTTTCATATTTCTCCCAATTATTTGCAGAATAATAATTTAACCCTGGCTAATCGACTGGATCCGTAGCAATTTGTAACGGAATAGCTGCTATTGTATAGGCCTAAGCGGCTAGTGTCAATGGACTTGGCCTAAAGAATTATCCGCAAGCTGGGCAGGAAGTTCTGAATTTTAACCTCGCTTGTCGAAAGTTATGGCTTAAGCCTTCGAAAGATAGAGGGGTCTGTATAAATGGACTATGTCGCAGAGGTATTGTAAGCATTTTTGACTTCCTCGCCTATGATTTCAATTCCCTTGCGCAGCAATGCCGGTTCTTGGACATAGTTCATACGCAGGCATTGGTGGGGTAATGGATTGGTTTTGACATTAAAACCAGGAAAAAAATATTCACCTGGCACGATCATTACGCCGCGTGCTTTTAGGCGACGGTAGAGTTCCATAGTGGTAATCGGTAGGTCCTGAAACCATAGCCACAGAAATATCGCCCCTTCCGGCTTGTGGATGCACACTCGCTCATCGCGAATTTGCTCGCGGGCAATATCCAGAGCCAGGAGGCTTTTCTCGCGGTAGAAGGGTTGAACAATCTCGCGACTCAGCTCCAGCAGGTCTCCACGTTTGATCATATAGTGCCCCAGGGTAGGGCCAATGCTGCCGGGAGCCAGGCTAGTGATGCCGTTTATGTTGGCGAGGACTTGGCTCAGCTCTGGGTTTGCTATGACTATGCCGCAACGCAGACCCGGCAGTCCCAGTTTGGATAAGCTCAGGCATACAATGGTGTTGTCATTCCAGAAGGGCCGCACATCGTTAAAAATAATGTTGGGGAACGGGGTTCCATAGGCATTGTCGAGAATCAGGGGTATGCGGTACTGACAGGCCAGGGCATTTAGGCGCTGAATTTCTTCGTCTGTCAATACGTTGCCGGTGGGGTTGGTGGGTCTTGAGACACAGATGGCGGCGATATTTTCGTCGATTGGCAGATTATCAAAGTCGATATGGTACTTGAACAGGCGTTCGCCCAGCATTTCAACTTTTGGTGCACAGCCCACGAAGATGTTCTCGTCGATACCGACGTCGCCATAGCCGATATATTCGGGCGCCAGAGGCAAGATGATTTTCTTGTTCTCGCCGTCAGGCCGTTGTCGCCCAGCCAGGATATTAAAGAGATAGAAAAAACTGCTTTGACTGCCGTTGGTCAGCGTAATATTTTGCGGCCCAATCGACCAGCCGTATCGCTCTTGCAGCATGGTTGCCAATGATTGAATAAAAGCCGTCTGGCCTTGCGGCCCATCGTAGTTACAGATGGCGTGGGTCAAGCTGCCGTCTGCCAGCAGATCTGAGCAGGCGCGGCGCAGGTATGCTTCTATTGTGGGGATGGTGGCTGGATTGCCACCGCCGAGCATAATGGTCCCTGGCGTGCGCAGGCCTTTGTTCAGGTCATCCATCAATACGGTGATGCCAGAGCGTCGATAGAACTTCTGGCCAAAACTAGAGTAGTTCATACTGGTATTGTCTCAGGGGATTTGTGCTTGGGTCAGGTATATAGTCGCCGCAGCTTTTGTCAATTTTCATCGTCCCCGTAACTTTCTATTGGCGCACAGCTGCAAAATAAGTTGCGGTCACCGTAGACATTGTCAATGCGGGCCACAGCCGGCCAGATTTTGTCGCGTTTCAAGCCGGGCAAAGGGAAGGCGGCTTTTGCCCGGCTGTACGCGTGGCCCCAATTATCGGCTGTGAGCTCCTGCGCGGTGTGGGGAGCATTTTTCAAAACATTGTCTTCAAGGCTGTAATCTCCACGTTTGAGTTCTTCAATTTCTTTGCGGATACAGATCATGGCCTGGATAAAGCGTTCAATTTCCTCCAGGGGTTCGGACTCGGTAGGTTCGACCATTAGCGTGCCCGGCACCGGGAAGGCCATGGTCGGGGCGTGGATGCCAAAGTCCATCAGGCGCTTGGCTATGTCTTCGCAGCTGACGCCGGTCTCTTTTTCCAGGGGTCGAATATCCAGGATGCACTCGTGGGCGACATAGCCACCTTCTCCGGTATACAGAATCGAATAGTAAGGCTGTAGACGTTTGGCTATGTAGTTGGCTGAAAGTATGGCCACTTCGCTGGCTTGGCGCAGCCCCCTGTAGCCCAGCAGCGAGATGTAGGCATACGTGATGACTAGCACCGAGGCAGAGCCCCAAGGCGCGGCCGCGACGGCGCCATTTTTGCCGCGGCCGTTGGCGACGACACTGTGTCCGGGCAAAAATTCGGCCAGATGTGCCTTGACCAATACTGGCCCGACGCCGGGACCGCCGCCGCCGTGCGGAATGGCAAAAGTTTTATGCAGGTTCAAGTGCGAAACGTCGCCGCCGTAAAGTCCGGGGTAGGCCAAGCCGACCTGGGCGTTCATATTGGCACCGTCGATATAGACCTGGGCGCCGGCCTGGTGCACTATGTCGCAAACTTCTTTGACATTTTTTTCAAAGACACCGTGGGTCGAAGGATAGGTGATCATGATGCAAGACAATGACTGGTGGTGCTTCTCGCACTGCTGGCGCAGTTCGTTTAAATCGATATTGCCCTGTGTGTCGCACTTGAGGGGCTGCACCCGCATGCCCGCCATGGTCGCCGAGGCGGGATTGGTGCCGTGGGCTGAAGTTGGGATCAGGCAGAGGTCGCGCTGGGTTTCGCCGCGCTGTTCATGATAGGCGCGAATGGCCAGGAGTCCGGCGTATTCCCCCTGAGAGCCGGCGTTGGGCTGCAGAGACACCGCATCGTAGCCAGTTAAGGCACAGAGGTAGTACTCCAGTTCGGTGATGAGCATTCGGTAGCCTTGAGTTTGCCCAGACGGGGCAAAAGGGTGGATGTTGGCAAAGCCCGACAGAGTCAAGGCCTTCATCTCGGTAGCGGCATTCAGCTTCATCGTGCAGGAACCCAGTGGAATCATGGAACGATCCAAGGCGATATCCTTGTTGACCAGGTGGCGCATGTAGCGCATCATCTGTGTTTCACTGTGCTTGCTGTTGAAAACGGGATGCTGCAGGTAGGTGCTTTGACGCAGCAGGCCGGCGCTGATGGAGGCTCCAAAACCCTGTGCCAGCTCATCGATACTATACGAGCGCCCACTCACTGCGTCTTGTGTTTCACTCAGATTGAAAAAAACCTTGTCCAGCAGGGTGGCCACATCTTCTTGGCGGGTGGTGTCGTCCAGGGAAATTCCCAGGTGCGTAGCGTCGATGTAGCGCAGGTTGTAACCATTTTCCAGTGCCAATTGCAGCAGCAACTGGGCCTTTTCGCCACACTCGATGCACAGAGTGTCAAAGAACTGCTTGGAGTGCAGCTGGTAACCTGCGGCCTGGAGGCCGTTAGCCAGGGCCCGAGTCAGGCCGTTGACACGGCGGGCAATGCGTTGCAGCCCCTTCGGTCCAAAATAAACGGCGTAGAAACTGGCAATGATCGCCAGCAAAGCCTGGGCCGTGCAAATATTGGAGTTGGCCTTTTCGCGCCGGATGTGTTGTTCGCGTGTCTGAATGGACATCCGATAGGCCGGTTTGCCGTGACGGTCTTTTGAAAGCCCGATGATGCGGCCCGGCATGGCGCGCTGTAACTTTTTGCTGCAGGACATGAACGCTGCGTGTGGACCGCCGAAACCCAGGGGGACGCCAAAGCGCTGTGCGCTGCCGATAGCCACATCGGCACCCATTTCACCGGGAGTCTTCAACAGAGTCAGGGACAGCAGGTCGCAGGCCACGACGGCGAGTGAGTTGTTGGCGTGTAATTGTTCGATGGCAACGCTGTGGTCGCAAACCTCGCCGCGAGTTCCCGGATACTGCAACAGAGCTCCGAAAAGAGCTGAGCCATATTTTTCAATGCAGGCTGCGAGTTCTTCGACGGGCGCAACTATGACTTTTAGACCCAAGGAAGCCCGCAGGGCCTGGGCGCGATTTTTTACCACGTCAATGGTTTGGGGATGGCAGTTGTCGGCGACAAAAAAGTAGCTCGTAGCCTGGGCATTGCCGCCGCGTTTGCGCGGTGCGGCACGCAGGCACATGGTCATGGCTTCGGCTGCCGCCGAAGCCTCGTCCAGCAGCGAAGCTTCGGCAATGGGTAGCCCCGTCAGGTCTATGACAACGGTCTGGAAGTTGGCCAGCGCTTCGAGTCGGCCCTGGGATATTTCGGCTTGATAGGGTGTGTAGGCCGTATACCAGCCAGGATTTTCCAGCACGTTGCGGATAATTACTGCGCATGTGTGGTTGCCGTAGTAGCCCTGGCCGATCAGTGACTTGACCTGAATGTTCTGCCGCGACATGGCTTCCAGCTTCCTCAGAATATCATCTTCAGAAATAGCCGACGGAATGCGGCCCTCTATTCGTTCTCGCTGGCGGATATTGTCGGGTACGATGGCCTGACTCAGTTGCTCCAGGCTATCAAAGCCAAGCTCATGCAGCATCTGTTGTTGTTCTGTGGCGCTTGGCCCGATGTGGCGCCGAAGGAAGTCATGAGCCGCGTCCAGCTCATCCAGCCTTTCATCCATTGCGATATGTGTCTGCGTGTTCATCTTGACTTGTCCTTTTGCCCTGCCTTTTTTTCTGTCCTTTTTTGCTGTCCCTTCCCTGCCGTCACTAAGTCCTGCCCTTCATGTCCTTAATTGCCTTGTAGCGAAGCAGAAAAGATCAACTGAATTTGAGCCTTTTCAATGTAAAATTCCCAATTACACTCAGATTATAGCTCAAATACCGGCCGGCCTAAATTATTTCTTGGTCCAGCAAAGCTTCAAACTGCGCCGGATCGCTTAGCTTGATCTTGTACAACCAGCCCGCGCCTTCGGCGGCGCTGTTGACCTGGCCAGGTTCTCCTTCCAAAGTGCTGTTGACCTCGACAATTTCACAGTCTACTGGGGCATAAATGTCCGAGGCCGTCTTGGTCGACTCCACGACACCCGTCGTTTCACCCTGGGAAAATTGCTCGCCAACTTGGGGTAGCTCGACGTAAACCAGCTCGCCGAGCTGCTCCTGAGCGTGTGTGGTTATACCAACCGTGGCAATTTCGCCTTCCAGGCGGATCCATTCGTGTTCTTCAGTGTATTTCGTCATGGGAGTTCTCCTTCAAATGCTGAACTGAAAATGCCATCATTTTGCATATTTGGGCGCCACAAAGGGCATTTTACAGGTTTGGGCCGGGATGCGCTTGCCGCGTAGTTCCAGCCATACCGGCGTGCCCTGTCTGCTGTGGCTGGAGGCGACGTATGCCATGGCAATTGGTTTTTCCAAGCATGGAGAGAAGCCGCCGGAACAGACTGCGCCAATTTTGTCGCCGCCTTCGGCGGCTGAGTACACCGGCACTCCGGCGCGACACGGGGCCTTGCCCTGGACGTCCAGGCCGACGCGCTTACGGTTCACGCCTTCGTTGATTTGTCGCAAAATTGTGTCGGCGCCGGCAAACTCGCCTTGGGCACAATCGCCTTGGGCACGGCGACGCTTGCCAATGGACCAGAGTAGACTGGCTTCGACAGGGGTCGTCTGTTCGTCCATGTCCGCGCCGTAGAGGCAGAGGCCAGCTTCCAGGCGCAGGCTATCGCGGGCCCCCAAGCCAATGGGCTGAACTTCTGGTTCCGCAAGCAGGAGGTGGGCCAAGGCGATGGCTTGTTCCGAATCCACGGAGATTTCAATGCCGTCTTCGCCGGTATAGCCCGAGCGGGAGACATAGAGCTCTTGTCCCGACCATGAAATTGCTTTCCAATGCATGAAAGTCAATGATTCAACGCCGCAAAAATGTTTTTGCGCGACGGCAATAGCTTGGGGCCCCTGCAGGGCAATTAAAGCACGATTTTCCAGGCGCTCAACGCGCACGCGGCCCCTGAGTTTTTGCTCGATATAGGCAAAATCTTTTTTCTTGCAAGCGGCATTGACCACCGTATAAAGGCGATCTTCAAATTCGGCGGGCCGGGTGATAATCAAATCGTCGAGGATGCCGCCTCTATCGTTGAGTAACTGGGTGTATTGCTGTCTGCCGGGGGCCAGAGCCTGCAGGTCGGCTCCAACTAATTCTTCCATGGCCGCGATGACATCCGTTTGTTCGCCGCTTTCGGCAAGCAACCAGGCCTGGCCCATGTGGGAGATGTCAAAAAAACCAGCTCGCTTTCGGCACCACAGGTGCTCCGCCTTGACGCCGAGGCTATACTGGGCGGGCATTTCATAGCCGGCAAACTCAATGAGCTTGCCGTGAGGCCCCAGGTATTCTGCGTAAATGGGGTATAAAGGGCTGCGGCAGAGTGCGCCGGGGGCTGTCGAAGGAGCTGTCGAAGGAGCTGTCGAGGGGGATGACTGAGACAAAATTGGCCTCCTGAGTTGAGGGAATTTTTCTTATTTTAATTGGAAATGATCAAAATTCCAATGGTCTGGCTGAATTACTAGTTTTTTAAATCTGAATCAGGGCACTTAATTTTGTGCAGGGGGCGGCATCCTGTGAAAACAGCAATGCAAATACAGTGGTCAAGAGCAGTAGGAAAAACTGCCGTCATCCGAGCTTGACGCAAGACGTGACAACTCGCAGCCTAAAATGTGACGGGGTGCCAAGTGACAGCTAGCTTGGTGCCTTTTGTTTATGCGCAAGGCACTCAGTGATTGCGGCTTTGACAGCCTTGCAGCGCTTGATCCGTTGATTATCACAAACAGGTCCGAGCCGGCGCGATGCGCTCTTGTTTAGTATGTGCGGCAAAGCCAGGAAACTCGAGAAAAACTAATGTTTGCCGCTGTGTATTTAAGCTAGCGCATCTCTTGCTGCGGCAAAAGCCGCAACGGCTTTATCTATGTCTTCCTTGCTGTGTTGGGCGCTCAATTGCGTGCGAATGCGGGCCTGGCCTTTGGGGACAACCGGATATGTGAAACCGATGGCGTAGACTCCGTATTCCAGTAATTTGGAGGCCATCGCTGTCGCCATTTCCGCATCGTAAAACATCACGGGCACAATTGGGTGCTCGGAATGTGGTATATCGAAATTTAAATTGCGCATTTCGGTGGCAAAATAAGCGGTGTTTTCGCGCAAGCGCTCGCGAAGCTCGCTCGCCGCTTCCAGCAAATCCAGCACTGCAATGGAACTTGCCGCAATCACTGGAGCTAGAGAATTGGAAAACAGATAGGGCCTTGAGACCTGACGCAACAGTTGCACAATCTCTTTTTTGGCACTGGTGTAACCTCCGCTAGCGCCTCCGAGAGCTTTGCCCAGGGTCCCGGTGACAATATCGACACGATCCATGACACCGCACAGTTCGGGAGTCCCGCGGCCACTGTCTCCGATAAAGCCCACGGCGTGGCTGTCGTCAACCATGACTAAGGCATCATAGCGCTCGGCAAGATCGCAAATTCCCGCCAGGTTTGCAATAATGCCGTCCATCGAAAACACCCCATCGGTCACAATCAGTCGCAAGCGGGCGGATTGCGCCGCCTTTAAATGATTTTCGAGGTCCTCCATGTCAGAATTCCGGTAGCGGTATCTCCGCGCCTTGCAAAGTCGCACACCGTCTATGATACTGGCGTGGTTCAACTCGTCGCTGATGATGGCATCGTCATTGCTGAGCAAGCTTTCAAAGAGGCCACAGTTGGCATCAAAACAGGAAGAATATAAAATAGTATTTTCCATGTGTAAAAACTCGCTGATACGTTTTTCCAAGTCTTGGTGTATTTTCTGGGTGCCACAAATAAAACGCACAGATGAGAGGCCGTAGCCATACTCTGCCAGATTGCGCTGCGCCGCCGCAATGATCCGAGGGTCAGAGGCAAAGCCCAGATAATTGTTGGAACACATGTTGAGGATGTCGTTTTGTTTGTCCGTTGCAATATGGGCACCTTGGGCTGTAGTGATCGTGCGCTCCGCCTTCCACAAACCCTGGGCGCGGATCTGCTGTAATCTCTGTTGAAATACTGGCTGTGCTTGTGTATACATAAAATATTCCTCTCGCAAAATAATGCTTCTGCTCGCGGCAATTTCCGCTTTAAATTTGCTTTAAATCGGCTTTGAGCCGTGCTGTTTATTTCTTTTCGTCTTAGATCCAGTCGAGGACAATTTTGCCGGCCTGACCAGAAAGAATGGTAGAAAACCCTTTTTCATATTCTGTGTAAGGGAGTTGATGCGTGATGATCGGTGCAATATTGAGGCCAGCCTCGACGAGCCCAGTCATTTTATACCAGGTTTCAAACATTTTGCGGCCGGTAATGCCCTTAAAGACCAGTCCGTTGAAGATAAAACTGTTCCAATCTACGACAAAGGCTTCCTTGAACAGACCCAGCATGGCAATTCTGCCGCCATGGATCATGTTCTGCGTCATATCGCGAAAAGCCAAAGGGTTGCCAGACATCTCCAAGCCCACATCAAAACCTTCTTTGACGCCAATATGCTTGGCAAAATCGGCGACGGCGGTTTCCTCTGGATTCACCACCAGGGCGCCGAGCTGCTTTGCCATCGCCAGACGAAATGGATTGACATCGCTGACGACGACCTTTCTAGCGCCGCAAAATCGTGCAATTGCCACTCCCATCAAGCCAATCGGTCCCGCCCCGGTGATTAGGACATCTTCGCCGCGCACGTCGAAGGAAAGTGCCGTGTGGACGGCATTGCCCAGCGGGTCAAAACAGGCTGCCACGGCGTCCGGTATCTGGTCGGGCAATGCCCACAGGTTTTTTACCGGCATCACGACATACTCGGCAAATGCTCCGGGCCGATTGACGCCCAGTCCTTTTGAGTTCTGGCAAATATGCCCACGCCCTGTCAGGCAGTTGCGACAGTACCCACAAGTTATATGCCCTTCCGCCGTGACCCGATCGCCGACTTTATAATTCTTTACATCCTTTCCGACAGCTTCAATATGCCCGACAAATTCGTGCCCGACTACCATGGGCACCGGAATCGTTTGGGCCGCCCAGGCATCCCAGGAGTAAATATGGACGTCCGTACCGCAAATGGCGCTGTGCGCAACGCGAATACGGACATCTGAATCCCCAAATTCGGGAACGGGGACATCCTCCAGACTGAGTCCAACCGCCCTTTCGCGTTTCACTAATGCTTTCATTTCAAGCTCCTTTTAGGGGATTCGCGCATCCAGACAGAATGACAAGACAGAATCGAAAAACAGAATTAAAAATTGCAAGTCTTATCACGATAATGTATTATTATAATCCGATATAAAAACGTTGTATAGAGCGAATACAGAAATATAAGCTTGCGAGCCTCTACACTTTGGAATGCTTGCAATTATATATCAAATAATCCGTTATTTTCATTCTTTTTTACATTTTTGGATATTTTCTTCTTGTGAATTTCAAATTGTGTGTTATGATCTTAAAGTGATCAAAATGATCTTAATCGAAAATAAATAATCGGAGAAAATAAGGAGGAATTTCGCTAATGACCATCTTATCTTGTTGATGACAAAATCTAGTGGAGGGATTATCGCAACTATGCATTTCAAAATCAAAAAGGAGACTTTATTATGCAGGAAATAATAAATATATTTTTTGAAGGCTTTTTAGGCGAGCCTTCAATCTTCTTGGGTTTTCTGACTCTGATAGGGTATATTGCCTTGAGGTCGAGTTTTTCGGAAACCCTTGCAGGCGTGATCAAAACTATAGTGGGTTTTCGCATACTGCAGGCGGGAACGGGCTTGCTTGTGGTCAATTTCCGTCCGATACTCAATGCCTTTGTCGATAAATTCAACATACAGGGAGTTTTCTTTTCCCCTGAAGGAGGCGGCCTGCCCGCCGCGAGTTCGGCGCTGCAGAAAAGTGTTTTGGTCAATGGCGTCAATGTCGATGGCCTCGCCTGGGTCGGCTATACCCTGGTGATTGCTTTTGTCCTGAATCTGATCTTTGTATTTTTGCATAAGGTTACGAAGATGAAGGTGATTTATACTACCGGGCACATGATGTACATGCATTCTGTCGTCGCGACCTGGTTCGTGCACTACTTCCTGGGTTTTGGCCTGTGGGGCACCGTTTCCGTCGCGGGTCTGTTTCTCGCCCTTTACTGGGGCTATCTAGGCACCATGCTGCTCAAGCCCACCGAAGAAATTACTGGCGGTGCCGGCTTCTCCATTGCCCACCAGCAGATGTTTGCCGATTGGCTAGCCTATAAATTGGGCCCCAAAGTTGGCACTCCTGAGAAGAGCATTGAAAACTGGTCGGAGCACCTGCCCCCCTATTTGAGAATATTGCAAGACAGAACGGTCTCATCGGGAATTATCATGTTCATCTTTATCGGCGTCATCATGTTGCTTCTCGGTCCTGAGGCGATTAATGACATGAAAGGGCTTGCCGGCAAAAATTGGATCACGCGGCTCATTCTTACGACCATGGCCTTTCCCGTCGCCCTTTGCATGATTCTGCTGGGTGTTAAGATGTTTGTTGCCGAGCTCCAGCAATCCTTTGAAGGGCTTCGCCAAAGGCTACTTCCGGGCGCATACGTCGGTATTGACTGCGCCGCGATCTACGGTTTTGCCCATCCGGTCACCATTCTGTTCGGCTTCTTGTTCGGCGCCGTAGGCAGTTTTCTCGGCGTTGCGGTATTGATAATCTTCAGTTCGCCCATCCTGGCCATCCCCGGCTTTATCGCCATGTTTTTTGACCACGCGACGATAGCCGTATACGCCAATAAATATGGTGGCTCGCGGGCTGTCGTCGTCTTCTGTATGCTTTCAGGTTTTGTGCAGATTGTCGTGGGTGCCTTTATGGCTAGTTTAAGCGGCCTCGCCAACCCCGCAATCAGCGATTTCCAAGGCTGGATTAACAACACGGACTTTGAAACCGTATGGCTGGCATTTGCCCTGGTATTGAAGGCCATTGGCACTTTGATCGGTGTTCAATAAAATAGGTTTCGGATTAAGTTTTGCGATGGGGCAGAGCATCGCTCTGCCCGCAATAATAATGAATGTTGATGGGAGTAGATTGTGAAAAAAGTATTAATTTTATGTGGTACGGGAGTCGGGACCAGCGTAATGATGAAACTGAAGGTCAAAAATTTTGCCAAGGAGAACAAGCTGGATCTCGTGATCGACAGCGATGGTCTGTCGGAAGGAAAGAGCAGTATTCCTAATTATGACGCGGTAATATGTTCGACGCAGCTTGTAGAAGAGCTGGGCAAGGTGCCTGAACAAACGACTGTGATAGCGGTAAAGAATATGCTGAATGTCCAAAGTTACGGCGAAGAATTAAAAAAACTGGTTCAGAAAGACTGAGATATCTTATGAACTTAACAGAGCATTTACTGTCGAAAAATACCATTCTGTTACAGGCCGAGGCGGCCAATTGGCAGGAGGCGGTGCGACTCGGCACCGATCTATTGGAAAAGGCAGGAACGGTAAAACCTGAATATTTTCGTGCGATCGTCGACAATGTGGAGACATTAGGTCCTTATTTTCTTCTGGCGCCAGGTATTGCCATGCCCCACGCGCGACCTGAAGGCGGAGTGTTGGAAAACAGTTTTGCCCTCGTGACGCTGAAAACGCCAGTGAATTTTGGTGATCCAGACAATGATCCGGTAGACATTCTGGTGACTTTAGCGGCAAAGGATGCCGAAACCCAGAACGAGAGTTCCATCGTGCAGGTTGTCGAATTGCTGGATGATGAAGTGCGCCTGCAAAAGATGCGGCACGCCAAGACCATTGCGGAACTACAGGTTCTGTTTGAAGAACTAAATGGTAAGGATTCAGCATAAAATCCTTTAAAACTTTTTTAAAATAAGGGGGGCCGTTTTTGAAACGTCTCCGCTTTATTTTTTAAGTTTTAAAGGTTAATTGCCATCAGTTCATTTGGGCCTTCATGGCTGCCAATTTCTCGGCGACAGAGCTGGAGACTTGCTGTTGTTCAAGGTTGGCGAATTCCTTTTCCAGGGCATTTGCGCCGTCGTTTTGCAGCAGCTCTCCGGCAGCGTCGGCTTCGTGAGAGCTCTGCTGGGCTTTTGCCCTCATGCGCTCAATCAAGTCATCCGTGTTGGATTTTCCGACCTTGGCTTTGGCGTTGTAAATATCTTGTTTGACTTCAGCGGCCTTGCTCTGAGCCACGATCAGGTTGCGCTCGCGCTTGAGTGATGTCAAATCTCTTTCCATTTCTTGCAGGGCCTGTTTAAGTTTGGCGCTTTCGGCATGCTGAGTCTGCCACTGCGGCTGGTATACCCCGGCTTCGCGCTCGCATTCTTCGGCGCGTTGCAGCGCCTGCGCCGCTAAATCCTCTTTGCCGGCACGCAGGGCTAGCTCCGCCTTGCGGGTCCAATCGTCCTTAGTCCTCAGGGCTCGGTCCAACTCGGCTTTAGTTTGTTTTTCTGTGGCAATGACTTTGACAATGGCCGCGCGAGCTTCGGCTATTTGTTTCTCGCGATCCCGAATTGCCTGGTCAATCATTTTGTCTGGTTTTTCCATTTTGTCGAGTAGCTGATTGGCCTCGGCCTGGCCAATTTTAAACATGCGTGAAAGTATTCCCATAATAAATCTCCTTAAAAATTTGATCAGAATAATCAAAAGTTTGATTATAAAATTAATAAATCTGCTTAAAGTTTTTTTTTGCTCAACCTCTGATTGGCCTCGGCCTGAACAATTTTAAACATGCGTGAAAGTATTCCCACAATGAATCTCCTTTAAATTTTTTAAACATGTGTAAAAGTATTTACATAATAAATCTCCTGTAAAATTTCTCGCGATTAATCAAGCAACTGCTGTAGGCGCAGGCAAGCCAAGCCCAGACCTTCAAGTACGGCCAGCAATTCGTTGCTATCCAAGTTATCGGCAGACAGACGCTCCACCAAGCAGAATGTCGGTTCTGCGCATTCAGTGTTGATGGCTACGCTGACCGGCGCAATCTCGCTGTTTAAATTGAGTAGCTTATACAACAAGTTGGCGTTTTCCCCTAGCTTGCCCACGGGGCCAAGGCTCAGCTCAAAGTACAAGCTAGCTGTTTCTCCAATGTTCTCTTGAGCGACATAGATACTTGGCCCGCCGACAGCTTTGACCGCCAAAATATTATCGCTCAACTGTTCTACCAGATAATCGCAATCTTCGAGAAAATCGATGAGCTTTTGCTGCCCGGCAGTGCTTACATTAATTTCCATTATTGATCTCCTATTTTTAACCGTCAGACTGATTTTTCGATTTCTTGACTTGTTTCTAATATAGGGAGGGATACAGAGGCCGACAAGGAATTTTGCTCTTAACTTGCGCTTTGTTCACTTTAATATTTAGCTATGTCTAAGTTTATTCACAAGTTATTCGCAGATTCCCGGAAATGCATGGCACGTTTCATGGCACGTTGCATGGTGCATTCTGGGTCCTTACGCAACGCATTATTTGTCTGAAAATGATGCGGAATGCCTGATTTTCAAGGGCAAATATCGCGCGGCCACCCGCGCTCCGGCAATGTTACCTGCTGCCGGGCCCAGGAATAGCTCCCCCAAGCGCCCGGCTAGGTAGAGGCCGCCAGCTTTCTGCTTGTCCCATTCCAGACTTTGCCTTAAAGCCGGCTTGGGCCCAGCAGCTGTATCGAGCAGTGGCAAGCCTAACTCGCGGGCCAGGGTCAAGAGCCAGGACGGAGTTTCGTAGTGTAAACCCGTGGCTAGAACCGCCGGCAAGTTTGCTGCCGAATCGGAGTGACCTGCATTGTCTTCTGGGTATTTTAAAATAAGTTGCCCCCGTCTTTCAAATTCCAGTAGCCGCTCGTAGAGTCGGGGTGGAATGGTACCTTTGTGCCGTTCCTCTACGATAATCTGCCAGCGCTTCTGCAAGTCCGCTTCAGCTTGAAAGTCGCCCAGGTACTTGAAAAGCCAGCCCGGTTCGCTGTCGAACTGGAAGCTTCGCAAAGCATAGCGTCTGTGTATTTGTACTGTGAAGCCCTGTTCCAGCAGATAGATGGCCAGCTGTGCGGAGCTGATGCCGCCGCCGACTAGGCAGATGTCGGCGGCCTGATCGGGCATTGAATTGTCTAATTCTTTTTCGCATCGCTTGTCTATTTCGCGTCGCTTGCGCACTTGCGCCAGCACGGTTTCGAGAGAAAAGTTCGGGGCGCTCAGGTGCCAGGTCTGCCCGTTCGGTTGGAATTCACCCCAGCACTCGCCTTGGTCTCCCAAGGCGAGTATCACGTTTTCACTTTGCAGTTCAGCCGTGCTGCCATCCTGTCTGTCGTAGCGCAACAGCCAGCCGTCGCGGCTGCGTTCCAGACTGTAAATCCGCCCTCGCAGGTGTAGTGCGGCCAGGCGGAAACTTTGTAAAACTTCTTGGCAGTGGGCGTTAAATAATGTCAGCGAAGGGCGTAGGTAGGGCTCGCTAAAGTGCTCTGAGCCGTAGCCGCGCAGTCGGGCAAAGTCGAGCAGGTCGCCGGGATTAGGCGCCAGGTGGTGCATGGAAGTTGAGCGCATGAATTTCATGCGGCAAGCCGCACTGCGTTGTAGCCAGCGTTGCAGCAGGCGCGGTTGCTCGTCGATTATGGCCACGTTGGCATATCCGTAATGCTGGATCAACAAAGTTGCGAAGTGGCAACCTTGTAAGCCCCCGCCGACAATTGTCCACTGGCGCGAGGCGACAGGGGTAGCGGGAAGTCTTGGATCCGGCGAAGCTTGTGGCATGAGCCTCTATATTACTGGCTCGCAAGGCGCAAGGCAATTTGCCGTACCCGTTTTCTATTGCGGGCCTTTGCTTGCTATTGGCCGCTTGCCCCATTATAGTCTGTGGCGTATGGCCTACATTGAAGAATTGTTTTGCGACCATTTTATCCAATACGCCTCGTACGTGATCCGCGACCGAGCCATCCCCAGTTTGGCCGATGGCCTCAAGCCCGTGCAACGCCGTATTTTGCAGTCCTTGTGGGACATGGACGATGGCAAATTCCACAAAGTGGCCAACGTCGTGGGGCACTGCATGCAGTACCATCCCCACGGTGACGCTTCAATTTACGGGGCTCTGGTCAATCTGGCCAACAAAGAGTTGTTCATTGAAAAGCAGGGTAACTTCGGCAACATTTACACGGGCGATCCGGCTTCGGCGGCCCGTTATATTGAGTGCCGCTTGACCGATCTGGCCCGCCGTACCTTGTTCAATCTCGAAGTTACCGAGTTTCTGCCCTCTTACGACGGCCGTCGCAACGAGCCCATCGCCTTGCCGGCCAAGTTGCCGTTCCTCTTGCTACTCGGTGCCGAAGGTATTGCCGTGGGCATGTCCACTCGCATTATGCCCCACAATTTTCAGGAAGTCATCCAGGCGATGTGTGCCGAGCTGAAGGGCCAGGATTTTGAGTTGTTGCCCGACTTTCCCACCGGCGGGCTGCTCGACGCTTCGCAATACAACTGCGGTAGCGGCAAAGTTTTGTCGCGGGCCCGCCTGGAATGTGGCCCCGCGCAGATTGTTATCCGCGAACTGCCTTACGGCGTCACTACTGAATCACTGATTGCCTCGCTGGAGGCTGCGGTCAAAAAAAATCGCATCCGCGTTCAGACCATTCAAAATTTTACCGCCGAAGAAGTCGAAATCGTGCTGCAATTGCCGCGCGGCGTCAGCGCCGAAGAACAACTTGAGGCTTTATATGCGTTTACCGACTGTGAGGTCTCAATTTCCTGCAACTTGCTGACTATTGATGACCACGAGAACAAACGTCCGGTGGAGCTTGATGTCAACACGGTGGTGCGCTACTCCTGTCAGCGCCTCAAGGAAATTCTGCGCGCCGAATTGGAGCTGGAAGCCCGCGATCTGCGGCAACATATTTTTAGTCGCAATCTGGAGCGCATTTTCATCGAGGACAAGCTCTACGAGCGCATTGAAGGGCTGAAGAAACTCAAGGAAATTGAACAAAGTATTCTGGCCGGCCTAGAGCCATATTGTGCCGAAGGCGCTGCATTGGGGCGGCCGGTGACCAAGACTGAACTGGCCGACTTGCTGCGTATCCCAATCCGCCGAATTTCGCTTTATGATATTGAGCGGATGCAGAAAGAGCTGCGCGAGATGGAAAAGCGCCTCCGTCAGGTACAAAGGCACCTGCTCAATTTAACGAAGTACTCCCTGAATTATCTGGATGGGCTGCTCAAAGAATTTGGTTCGACTTACGAGCGCAAAACGGAATTGAGTAGTTTTGCCAAGGTGGATGTGCGGCAGGCGGCCCGGCGCGACCAGCTTTTGCGTTATGACAGCAAGGAAGGTTTTTTAGGTTACGGTCTCAAGGATGGCATTGAGCTTTTTGCCTGCTCGCCCTACGATCGCATTCTGTCGCTGTGCCGTAACGGCAACTACAGCGTCTTTGATGTGCCCGAAAAATTATTTGTCGGTAAAGACCTAACTTTTTGTCACCTGGCGGATAAAGATGAACTGGCTAAGTTGGATGCTGCGGTATTTTACCGCGACGAGGAAAATCTTTACGCCTATGCCAAGCGCATCCGTTTTGGTGGCTACATATTGGGTAAGCAATATGAGATCATTCCCAAGGGGGCCAGGCTCTTGAGTTTTGTGGCCCAGAGCAATGAGCTCGGCGCGGAACTGGCTCAACTGGAAAGGCAGCTTCTGCAAACGGATAGGGGTAGTAAAGAAGAAATTGCACTCAAAGAACAGAGGCTGAAACTGTTTGAGTTGCCTGGCATGCTAGCCCAGCCCGCGGCGAAAGCCGCGGCTTTCGCCGTGCTGTTTCAGGCTGGCGCAGGAGCGAATGGCAAGCCGACTGAGGCGCCTAATTCTGCTGAGCCTCAAGAGACTCAGTTGTGGCACTATCGCTTTGTCGACCTGCCGCAAAAAAACCTCAAGGCGCGCGGCCAGCTGTTGCGCAAGCAGAAAACGGTTTCGATAAAAACGATCACGCAGCGTGAACTAGAAGAACTTCTCGCTAGTTCCGATTCTGTCGATTCTGTGTTGGCTCCAGACTTTCGTCCCGCGGCCCCGGCGCCGAAGATATCCAAAGTGTCCGGAGCATCCGGGGCATCCGGGGCATCCCAATTGACCGAGATCCCTAAAGAGTCATCGGAACAACGAGCGGGGCATCGACAGAACCTGAAGTCCGGTGTCCGCGGGAAATCGGCCCCTGCCGATGATTCGGATAAGTCCAGTGGAGATTTGTTTTAAGTGACAAAACGGAGTTGAGACTATGACGAACAGGCAAACGGCCTTATTATTGCTACTGTTGACTACAGTTGCAAACCTGATGATTATTATTTTGTATTTTGTTGTCTTGCTGTTTATGACTTTGTATTTTTTGCATGATTATTTGGAGCATTATGGCAGCTCTATAATATTGCTTCCCTTGATACTCTCATTTGTCGCCTCGTTTTTTAGCTCTCGGCTTTTGATGAAGTGGGCCGATCGCAAGTGGCAAATTAATCGGTATCTGGGCCAAAAATAAAGGCCGGCCATACCTGAGTCAGATTTTGCAGCTGGGGCCTTGTGTCAACGGCTTGAGGCCTAGCTTGCCAGACTTGTTAGGATGGCCTCTCCGATTGCAATAAACTCGCGAATGAATTATGGTTAGGCTTGGATATCGCAGGAGTGGAATATGCTTGGTAAGCCCGGAAATATATGGCAAAATATTTGTGGAAAACTTTACATCTTGGGCACTTTGGGCGCTTTGGGCACTCTTGCCTTGCTATTGTGCCGTTTTACTTTAGTGGCCGCAAACCTTGAGGCGCAGATTTCGCGGCCCGAAGATCCGGTTGACAATAGCCGCCGTGACACCGTGCAAATTTACCTTGACTTCACCGGCGGGAATCTAGGCCGCTCGCCCTACCGCCAGTTGCGCTTTGAAATTGAGCTTTCAGCTTTTCAACAATACCGTTCCTATCCTGTCGCAGATCCTGCGGGCTGGAGCACTGCGGTCTTTGTCAGCCGGGAGACAGAGAAGAAGCTGCGCCTGGGACAGTTGCCTTTGTCACAATATATCAGCAACCAGGGCGGTGTTTATTACCTGGATTACCGGGGTATCCGTATTGCTTTTGGTCTGGAAGTTCCATCCAAGGCTATATTTGACATTATTGAAAACACTTACGCGAATTTACCGGAAATAGCCAGACTTGTCGCCGAGCATTATCGTAGTGGCTATGTTGTGCGTATTTACGAGACCGAAAATGTCTTGGAGCCAGAAAATCAAATAATTAGTTATCCTGAAGCGGTTTTAGGAGCCGTTATCATTGGCGATAAAGAGCAATGGTTGTGGGGTATCCACGATGCGCGCGCCTTGCTCAGTGAACCGATGCAGGGGGCAGAATAACTCCGCGTAATTGTATTTATTTCAAATCTTTATAGACTAAATTCTGGTTTGATCTCAATTCGTTGTTTGTTCTCGACGGAGATTAAGCTCGTATTTCGTGTGTTGAATCCTGTCACTTAGGGCATTCATCCTGTCGACTCAGCTAAAAGTTCGACTTCTTGAGCGCTTGTTCTGTCTTGACGGCAGTCTCGCTTCTGCCTGTATTTGCCTGTATGGAGGGCATTTGATTTATGTCCGGTATTTTTCGCTTGCGCTATTATCTGCGTCGAGCTGGAGAAAAGCAGCCGCTGCTCCTCTTGCAACCTGTCGGGGTGGGGGGCTGCAGTGATTTTGCCTTTTTCAATACTGAAATAACGGCGCTACGAAATTGGTATCTCTACGCTGCCGACGGCGCTTGCGAGGCGGTTCAACTCAACAAGCTGCAAGCCCTGAATAAATCGCAGGATGCTCAACGGCAATTGCTGCGGGAGCTGCGGCAAATACATCAAGGGCGAGACTCGGTTAAGCGTCCGGTTTTGAGTGGAGAATTGTCAGGCTTGTGGCAGGCGAGTATAAAAGGCATAGCCTGGCGTCAGCTGGAGGCGGGCCAATTTATTGCCTCCGAGGGTGTTTGGCTGGTTAATGAGCGCAGTTTTTATGTTTTGCTGCCTTGCTCTACGGCACATGGCCGTTATCTGCAGGGCCTCCGCAATGAACAGCGTGTCGAGCTGGAAGAGCGCACTTTAAGCGATGGTGAAAGCCGCCGCATCGGTGGCTTTCTGGCCATTGTCGAACAGTTCTCCCTGAATACCTTGGATACCTTGGATGCTGTTGACTCTGGTCCGTTTCAGCAAGTGCTATTGGGCCGACTGAGTTTGGATCGGCGTAGCCTGATTGCCATGAACCAGCCTCCCCAAAATAAACGCGATGAAGCAGGTCGGAGCCTCTACGGTCTGCGTTTTATTGCCGGCAATGAAAAGGATCTAGGACCATTCTCAAGTCGAGAGTCTGAATTGGATATATTTTTGTTTGCCCCGGTTAGTAGTGTGGACAGCAGTTTTGTCCTGCGCAGGTTTTTGTTGACGCAGTTGCCCCTGTCTTGCGGGAAGCAAGGATCAATTGATAGCCCAAAGAACCTTTGTGGCGGGCTTGAAGACCTGGCGGCCAGTTTTGTCGGCTGGGGCGCGAGCCACAAGAGTCGTTACCCGTCTCATTCTGCGGCGCCAGCGGACTGGCAACAAGTGGGCGCCTGGCGCTTAAAGCGGGAATTATTTCAGAAATATGGTCATTATATTTTGCAGCGGGCGAGGCAGTTTGGTGGTTATGCCGTTAATGCTTTGGCCGATGAGCTCAATGGTTTGCTCCCGTCGGCCCTGTTCAAGAGCTTGCTGACATATCTTTGTGGCAGCCGCAAGCTGGATATGGAAACTGTGGACGAGGTTTTTTGGGCTAGCTGTCAGAAGGTTGATGGTTATTTATTGGCAGAGCAGGCTATGTTTCCGGCTCTGCGGCGCAGTCGCCCGGAGGCCGAAGCTGCCGCGGCCCGTCCTGAATATATCTCACCTCAAGGGCGCAAGTTGTTGGAAGATTTGACGGCAGCTGGCGATCGGGGCATTTCATGTTCTCATTTATACCGCGAACAGGGTCATGTGCTGCAGGCTCTGTTGCGAAGCGGCTGGGCCTTGCAGCCTGCCGGCTCCTCAAGTTGTGTCGCGGCGAGTTGTTATAATGGTGACAATGTAAGTACAGCCTGGCGGCAGGGTCCAATATGTGCTCAGACTGGGCGCGAACCGGCTGGCGACGAAACTTTGGCTAGCATTCTTGCCCGCTACAAGAGGAAAAACGGACTGCGCCAACGCCGGCCTCAGGATGGAAATCCTCGAAATGAAAACCTTCGGATTGAAAATCCTAATAGCCGCGATTGGACGGGAGATTGGACGGGAGATTGGACGGGAGATTGGACGGGAAACCAAGCGCCAAAGCCTGCGAATTTCCGAAGAAATGATAGACAGGTTTGCCATCGTGCAGCTAAGCGCGCCGGACATCAAGGTTATTCAGAGGACAGTAAACTTCGAGACAATCAGCGTGCGAATCGTCAGCCAGACCGGCAAAAATTGGAGCCAGGCGACCGCCCGAAATCAAATTATGCAGAGCACCGGAAGGCACAGCAGGACCGAGGGCGCAGGCGAAGTGATGGTCGGCGCCAGGGAACTAGGCCAGACTGCTTCGCAGAAAGAGGCCGGAAGTCATTTTCTGGGAGCGAGCGAGGAGCTGGAGAGAGACGGGATCGAGGAGGCCATCGAAAGCAGGAGGGCGGATTGGGTAGAAGTCGCAATCGTAAAGAGCAGAAAGGTCGGCATGGCATTCGCGCCAAGCGTGGTTCGGCCGAGCGCGATTAAAAACCGGGACGTAGTGGCGCGATGGGCATGATTTTTCGCTTGTGCAAGTTGCTGTTCTGTCTGGGCCTCCTGGCTTTGTCCGTTAGCTGTGGCGGCGTGGCTCCGTCTATAATTGAAGTGAGTTGGCGCCTAAATATCCAGTTCACTCCTCGCGCCAGCGATGTTCTGCGGGATGAGAATACACTGGGACGAGAAGCCTTGTCCGTCTTCGTGCGGCCCGCGGATGAAGATGGCCTCGAAGACCTGGATTCCATGTATTTAATTAATCGGGATGAAGACCTCTTTTGGGCTCTGGATTCCACTCAATGGCAGAGTATCACTAGTTCCAGAGTCTTTTGGATTGGCAGCAACCAATTCAGCTGTGGGTATTTGGAAAACTTGCCTCGCGGTCATTATATAGTAGAAATATACGATAAAGCGGGAGAAATGAGCGCCCGCAGTTTTGAAATGCAGGCCCCATCGACGCGCGACCTCGGCTCCGTGGTTGCGGTGCCACCTCAGGGAGATGAACTATTATTTTTATTACCTGAAGATGTTTCAATGTATTCAATTGTTGGATACAAAGTAAACAATGAAGTTTTGTTCACGGATGCCAATTATCAAAGTATCATTTCCCTTAAGGAATTGAAAATTCGCAATGATGAACTAGAGAAAGTCATGTTGGCGTTCGAATTTCCGAATAATTACGTAGTCGCCAGATTAGGTCCCTACATGGTTCCTCGGGTCAGTAGTGGCCGCGAAGAAATCGTAATCGAGGATGCCGCGCAAGATTTGCGCCAAGATTCTCCCGACGCGGCGCCTGACGCGGTACCTGAAGTGACGCTGCCTGAGGTGCCGATAGACACTTACATACCGACTCCCGAAGAAGTGAAAGAGCTAGAGCAAAATGCGGGAACGATGCCACCGGGAGCGCTTGAGTCTAAAACTCCCTGATATCTGTTGGGGTGAGTTATCGCTGATATTGCTCGGTCTGCACTTGTCGACCGGCGCGGCCGCAAAATAAAGAGTTCGCTGGCACCAGATAGCCTGAGGTGCCGATATTGGGTCATTGACTTCCATGAATTCTACAGCTAATATCTGCGGCCAGATAAAGGATGAATCATGCTGGATTGCCAGGCAATTGTAGTTGGCGGGGGGCACGCGGGTATTGAAGCCGCGCTGGCAACGGCGCGCATGGGCTTTGCCACGCTACTGGTCACGCAGAATCTGGATACGATTGGCAAGATGTCGTGCAACCCAGCGGTAGGTGGCCTGGGCAAGGGCAATATGGTGCGCGAGATTGATGCCCTGGGTGGGCAAATGGCTCGTCTGATTGATAGCAGCATGATACAGTACCGCGTCCTGAATCGTTCGCGCGGGCCTGCCGTTCAGGCGCCGCGTGCCCAGGCGGACCGCGTGCTGTATGCCCAGCGGGCCAAATATTCCGTTGAAAGTCAGGCGAATTTGCGCTGTTTCCAGGACACGGTCGTCGACTTGTTATTGCGCCCGGGAACGGGAGCCGAAGCCGGCCAGAGCATCTGTTGTGGCATTCGTACCGAGCGCGGCCATGAAATCATGGCCGAGCTTGTGGTTTTGACCACGGGCACTTTTTTGAATGGCAAAGTGCATATCGGTGAGTACCAGGCAGCTGGCGGTCGTTTGGGCGAGAAAGCGGCCTTGGGCTTGAGTGAGAAACTGTGTGAATACGGTTATAAGATCGGGCGCTTGAAGACGGGCACGCCGGCGCGGGTACAGGCTTCCAGTCTGGACTTTAGCCAGATGGAAATCCAGCCCGGCGATGATAGGCCCGGCGGTTTTTCGTTCGAAAGTGCTGAAAACGACTACATGGCACAGCTACAAAAGCGCCCGGCCTTGCCTTGCCATATTACCTACACCAATTTTCGAACTCATGAGATTATCCGGTCAAACATGCAGCGTTCGCCGCTGTTCAGTGGGCAGATACAAGGGACCGGGCCGCGTTACTGCCCCTCAATTGAAGATAAGCTCAAACGATTTCCCGATCGCGAACGACACCAGGTTTTCGTGGAACCGGAGGGTGCCTGTACTGAAGAAATGTATCTGAACGGTTTGAGCACCTCGCTGCCTGAAGACGTACAGGAGGCGTTTATCCGCAGTATTCCGGGTATGGAGGGCGCTGTAATGATGCGCCCTGGATATGCCGTCGAATATGATTTTGTCAGTCCGCTGCAACTGCGTCCGAGCTTGGAGAGTAAATTGCACCCTGGCCTGTTTCTGGCGGGACAGATCAATGGCACTTCCGGTTATGAGGAGGCTGCCGGGCAAGGACTGATAGCCGGAATTAATGCCGGTCTCAAACTGCGCCGCAGGCGGGGTGAGCACTCGGCTGAGCCCTTGGTTCTAAGGCGCTTTGAAGCCTATATCGGTGTCCTGATTGACGACTTGGTGACTCTGGGCACCGAGGAGCCGTACCGAATGTTCACTTCGCGCGCCGAGTACCGTCTGGCTTTGCGCCACAGCGATGCGGACTTGCGCCTCTTGCCTCAGGCCGAGCGCATTGGCATTTTGGACGCGCCGCGCCTAGCGCTGCGCGTCCAAAAAAAAGCTGCGCTGGAAAGTATTCAGGAGCTGGTCGCACAGCGCAAACTCAGCGAAAGCGAGCGCGGCGAGCTGGGCATTCTAGTCCGCGACCCGTCGTTGCACCGCGCCCTGCGCGATCCCAATATACGCATCGAAAAGCTCACAGAAGTTGTGCCGCAACTGGCCGAGTATCCGGCTCCCTGGCTGGAGCACGCGGTTCTCGACATCAGATATGCCGGCTATATCGCTCGTCAGCAGCGAGAGATTGACCGATTTCGCAATTTGGAAAACATTAAAGTTCCGTCCAGTTTCGACTGGATGGTCGCAAGCGCCATCTCGATGGAAACCCGGCAGAAGCTTCTTGAAGTCCAGCCGCGAACCTTGGGCCAGGCTTCGCGGGTGTCCGGAGTGCGCCCCAGTGACATTTCGTTGCTGATGATTTTACTGGATACATAGCCAGCTCACAGATTGTTTGGAGTACTCGCAAGTTCAGAGGGGGCAAGGTGAATTCTCTTAAAAAACTTATTGATAATAATCGCCAGTGGGCCCGTGAAATAGATGAGCGACAACCGGGGTTTTTTCGTCATTTGTCGCAGCAACAGCGACCAGAATATTTGTGGATTGGTTGTGCCGATAGTCGAGTGCCGCCGAATCAAGTTATTGGGCTGCCGCCGGGAGAGGTCTTTGTGCACCGCAATATTGCCAATGTCGTCGTGCACACGGATTTTAACTGTTTGTCCGTCGTTCAGTATGCCGTGGAAGTACTGCAGGTGCGCCATATTATTGTCGCCGGGCACTACGGTTGTGGCGGTGTGGCGGCCGCTCTTGCGGCCCAAGAACGCGGCGAAAGCTACGGTCTGATTGATAACTGGCTACGCCACATTCGCGACGTTTATCGTCTTCATCAAGCGGAAATTGAGGCTTTGCCGCGTTTTGAAGAGCGTTGCAGCCGCTTGTGTGAACTGAACGTGGTTGAGCAGGTGGCGAATGTGGCCGCAACCGCCATCGTGCAACAGGCGTGGCGTCGTGGTCAGTCGCTGCACGTCCATGGCTGGATTTACAGTTTGGATAATGGCCATTTGCATGATCTAAATGTAAGCCATTCCGGCCCTGATATCTAGGCATATAAAGAACAATTTGGAACAATTCGCCGCTCGCCTCGCAGTTAGTCTTCCCAGCGCTGGCCTAAGACCCAGGTTTGCAGTGCCGTAATTTCGCTGTAATTGTCTTCGCGGCATTTTTTGCTACAGGAAAAGTCTAGTACGACAAAATTTGCTCTAGCACCGGGGGCAAAGGTTCCAATACGTTGGTTATAATGACGCTGCGGGTTCAAGGCGCAGACTGGGTTGAGCGTGGCCATGTCCAGAGCTACTTTCAGTCCAAAGAGGTCAGATAAAATCTCGACGCCGCGCTTCATAGTCAGTGCTGAACCTGCGAGTGCCCCCTCTTCATTGCGGATTGTGCCGTTTTGGATCTGACAGGTTTGTTCGCCAAAGAAGATTTGGCGTTCTCCGACATCAGTCGTGGCCGTGGCGTCTGTGACCAAAAATAGGCGTTCTCCCAGCAGGCGCTGGGCAATGCGGATATTTTCTTTGGCCACGTGGTGGCCATCGGCAATGATGCCGCTGTAGGCACGTGGATCTTCCAGCGCCAGACTGAGGGTGTGCGGATCGCGGCTGTCGATACCGCCCATGCCATTGTAGAGATGGGTGAAGCAGCGGGCCCCGGCGAGCAGCAGGGCCCGTGAGTCTTGGATAGCTGCCCCGGTATGCCCCAGTGAGACCGTCAGGCCGCTGGCACTCAAACGAGCCACCTGCAACGGCTGCACCGACTCGGCACCGACAGTAATATAGGTCAACACGCCGTCGCGACCGGCGGCTTCCAGCTTTTGCAGCATGCTCTCGTCGAGCGCTCGGACCTGGTGTTCAGGATGTGCCCCGCGCCGCGCAACGGAGATGTAGGGCCCCTCCAGGTGCATCCCCATAATGCCTTGGTAGAGCTGGCGCTGACGGACTGCGCTGGCACGACGGGCTTTTTGCTGGGCTTCACGTATAATTTCCAGGGCGTTCAGGATGTCTTCGTCACTACAGCTGATCAATGTCGGTTGTATACTGGTGGTGCCGTGGCGCAGGCTGCCGCGCAACATTTTTTCTAAGCAATCCAGGTTCAGGTCGCGGTTGAAGAGGCCTCCGCCACAGCCATTAAGTTGAAGATCTACCCAGCCGGGGGCAAGGATGCGATTGCCAAAATCAATTAAATTGCTGCCAGCTTCTTTTCGAGCATGACGGTAAGGAAGGAGGCCGATTATGGAACCTTCGTCATCGACGGCCAGGGCGCTATCGTAGCCAAAGCGGCCGTTGTGGTAAATTTTTTCTGCGCTAAAGTATTGAGGCATGAATGAACTCCTGTTTCTTGACTGCCGGATGTACTCAATTATAAATGACTAAGCGCACTTTGCCGCTTGGAAGCGTTTGGCTTGAAAATATACATAGCTGAATTCAAATCCTTTTAGAATAGGGATTACAGGATGGATCAAGCTGTAACAGGGCTGACTTTGAAGGCAATTAGAACGAGGAACGGCAAATGGGGAGCGCAGCTATGGAAACGGTCTCTGGCAAATCTCAGTGGTGCGAGCCACCTCTGTAGCTGTAAAATCGGGTATTACACTCCGCCTCGCCGCCTCGCGCTGCTTGGCCTGTGCCAGATACATAAAATTTGTTTTTCTTATGTTGGGCAGCTTGAGCATCTTGAGCAGCTTGGGGAGGAATGCCATATTCGTGAGTAGATTGCCAGTTAGTGGATACGAAGTCAAGTTTTGATTTTGCGATACTTTTCTGCGATATCTTACCGCGGTATTGGGGCGATATTCTTTGGCAGCACGCATCATCGCCAGATAAAGAATATCGCACAGTAAATTTGCAGCTTCGCTACTCATCTCGACTGTTCCATAGGATGGTGCATTTGCTTAAAATGGGCCGATATGAAGCAGACTCAATGCTTGCAAATCCGCCGGGATTTTCCACCCGCGGCGGGCAAGACCTATTCTCGGATTCCGTTTGAAGTTTACCCTGACACCGAATATATCTCACTTACCGGCAGCTACCGGGGGGGAGCCGGCGATCAGTGTGCCATTGATATTGGCGTGGCCGATGCCGATGGCAGAATCCGCGGCTGGAGCGGCAATCTCAATCGCATGCAGCAGATTTTTATCGGGGAGGAGCAGGCTAGTCTGGGCTACCTGGCTGGTCCCCTGCAGACTGGACAATGGGAGATTCTGTTGGGGGATAGTCGTGAGCACAGTCAGAGTATTATTGTCGAATTAGAGCTGGAACTCCGAGCGCGGCAGGCGCGTATCGTGCGCGGCGATATTCATGGGCATTCGTTATACAGCGACGGAGCCCACAGTATCGAAGACAAGCTGCGGATGGCCCGCGAGAGCCGCCTGGATTTCTTGGGCTTTACGGACCACAATTCCGTGTCACAGAACCTGTGTTTGCCTTGTAACCCTGACGTGTTGTTGTTACCTTCTTGTGAAATCACGACATACAGAGGTCATGTAAACATTTTTGGCCGATTGCCGCAGCGTATTCCCAACTTTATGTGCACGAGTTCAGAGGAAGTTCGCGACTTGTTGCAGGGACTTAAGCAACAAAATTGTATTGATTCCGAGTTGTGGATTCAGCTGAATCACCCGGTTCGCCAAGGAGATATTGCGGGTTGCCAGTGGAACTGGAGCTACGACATGCCCTTTGATTGGATTGAGGTCTGGAATGGCGCCTGGAACCGCAATAATGTGGCGAATACTCAAATATGGCAAAGTCTTTTGCAGCAAGGCCGCCGGCTTCCTGCCGTGGGGAATAGCGACTTTCATTCCGCCGAGACTAAGCGCCATGGCTATCCGTGCAATAATGTTTGGGTCAATGGGAAGACGAGATGCGAAATACTGGGCGCTCTGTCCCAAGGGCACAACTATATCACGGCGGAGCCGTTAGCTTCTCGCAGCTTTGCCGCGTGCTGCCGCATAGTAGAGGTGGATGCGGAAACGGGAGGCCGATTTATGCCCTTTGGCAGCCGCTGGTCGCTACAGCAGGGCGACTTGCAGCTTGAGTTGACTGTGGCTGCCGATTATCTGGCCGAATTGCAGCCGTTGTTATTGCGCTGTTGGAATGAACGGGGCCTGGCTTTAGAACAGGAATTGTCTCCGGCCGATTTTGAGGCGTGGGCAGGTGGGCGCGACGGAGCGCTTGAGCATGACTGTCGTTTTGTGTTGCCACTCAATGCCGTTGCGCGGCCAACTGCCGAGCATGCCTTTTTGCGCTTTGAACTCTTCCAACATACATTGTGCGATAAGGGTTTTTTGCGCGAAGAGGCCTTGCTTTTGAGTAACCCGATTTTTTTCTATTGAATTCTTAGGCGTTGGCCAGGAGCTTGGAAATAATCTGGTCCTTGGTGGCAAACCCCATATGGCGTGTGACTTCTTTGCCAGCGCGGAACAGAACCAATGTCGGTACAGCCATAATATCTAGTTCTCCAGCTGCTTGTTGGGCTTCACTGACGTCAGCTTTGACAATTTTCACTTTGCCTTGGTACTCTGTGCTCAATTCTTCAATGATCGGGGCAATCATCACGCATGGCGGGCAGCCCTGACCCCAGAAATCGACTAGAACAGGAATGTCGGATTGTTTTACCTCAGAGGCAAAATTGTCATCATTGATAATCAATGGCATATTATTTTCTCTCCTTTGTTTTTCCTTGTCTAAAATAAGTACTAGTCTGCGGCTGCAGACTAGTGCGCCATCAAATCTTGATGCAAGTCTCAATGGCGTATTTTGCCCGATTATAAACTCATTAGTAAACCTTGAGCAAGTAAGTCTTGGGCAAGTCTTGAGCAAGTTTCTGGGCCCCATACTACTTCACAAATTTCTACGGCAGGTTTTTGACTCTAAAGCTTCAAGCTCCTGCAGATTGAAGAGCTAATTTTAAAAGATTTATGTTTTATGCGGATCTGCTAGCAATAAAATGCTCCTTTTTGTTTATGATGTATTGTAAGATTTGCAAAACATTCATATCATAAAACATTTGCATATAATGGGTGATTCATGATGGACAAGACATTGATCAGTGCAGATAACACTTGGGTTTTGTGGGCCATTATCACTGCCTGGGCGGCAACTAGTATCCATTTGGAGCAGACGTACAAATGGGCTTCCAGGATTACCGGCGCCATCTGTGCCCTCACGTTGCCAATGATACTTTCAAATTTAAGAATAATACCTCTGCAATCCCCTGTCTACGATGCCATATGGCAATATATAGTTCCGCTGGCCATCCCTCTGCTGCTGTACCGCTGCAATATCAGGAAAATCGGCGGGGCGGCGGGCAGGCTTTGCATCATTTTTTGCGTCAGTGCCGCAAGCACCGTGGTGGGGGCTGCAATCGGCTATTTCTTGTTGAAGGATATAATTCCCGAACTGGACAAAGTGGCGGCGATGATGACAGGCACTTATATCGGTGGTACTGTAAACTTCGCCGCTATGGCCGACTCTTTTTCGGTACCCTCAGAATTGGTGTCGGCCGCCGTAGTCGCAGACAACCTCATCATGTGCATTGTCTTCATGGCATTAATTGTCATACCTTCGCTGACCTTTTTCCGCAAGCGCTTTTCTCATCCCCACATAGATCAAGTCGAGAGTCAGGGCGTGCAAGTCCAAACTACTTTGCAGGCCCAATACTGGCAGCCCAAAGAGATTTCTTTGAAGGACATTGGCTATGCTTTAGGCTCATCTTTTGTTATCGTGGCCATCTCCAGTGAAATTGCCCGATTGCTGACGGCTGTATTCCCCCCCTCAGAAAATTTTTTGTTGAATCTGCTGCAATCTTTTCTCAGCAATAAATATTTAATCATTACCACTTTGGTCGTGCTGGGGGCCTCTTACTTGCCGCAATTTTTTGGCTCAATTCGGGGTTCCCAGGAAATAGGAACTTTTCTGATTTACCTATTTTTTACCGTCATCGGGGTGCCCGCTTCCATCACCTTGATTATTTTCAAATCACCTCTACTCTTGCTGTTTGCTGCCATCATATCCTGCGTCAATATTTTGCTCACCCTGACTGCGGCAAGGGTCATGAAGTTTAATCTGGAAGACGCTCTGCTGGCATCCAACGCCAATCTTGGCGGTCCGACTACGGCAGTTGCCCTGGCCATCTCCAAAGGATGGACGCAACTAGTTGGACCAATAATGCTGGTTGGAACTCTAGGTTATGTCTTGGGCAATTATTTGGGCATTTTCATGGGCACTTTGCTTGGGGGCTAAGGGTGGGAATGATTTTTGACGGACATACAGACATATGGGCCGATGTGACCAGACGGAGACTGAATGCCGCCGCGAAAAACGTCTTGCAGACCCGCCATCTTTCCCGGCTCGCCCACGGGGGCATTCAAGGCGGTATTTTTGTCGTCTGGCCAGATCCGCCCCACGATTTGAGACCTTATCAAAGAACTCTGGAAATCTTTGAGAATGTAAAGCTGGAACTTGAAGCAAACCGCGAGCATATCCAGCTGCTGAAAAGATATGAAGATATTGCAGCCGGTATTCAGGGGGGAAAGCTGTTGGTCATGATCGGTTTTGAAGGTTTGAGCAGCATCGGCGATGACCTGGAACTTCTGGAGTTTTATTATCAGTTTGGCGGGCGCTGCGCTTCCCTTACCTGGAATGAGGAGAACCTCCTCGCTACGGGCTGCAATGGTGCAGAAGACCGTGGGCTGACAGCCATCGGCAGGAGAGCCGTGCGCAAACTGGAGCAGTTAGGCATGATACTCGATTTGTCCCATGCCAATGATCGCACTTTCTGGGACCTTGCCCGTGTTGTTGAAAAGCCGGTGATCGCATCCCATTCCAACTGCCGCAGCATTTGTGTAAACCAACGGAATTTGACTGATGAACAGCTGAAATTTATTGGTTCCACCGGAGGCCTCGTGGGTGTCAACGCCCTGGGTAAATTTATTCATGCAGAGCCTCAAAGGCGCTCCTTGCAAACTCTGGTCGACCATGTGGAGCATATAGCCGGCCAGATCGGTATAGAACATGTGGCATGTGGTTTTGATTTCTGTGATTTTCTTACAGGGGAGTTTCATGCGAAAGGGGCCAGAGGTCTTGAAGATGCTTCTAAAGCGCCCATGTTTATCGACGAACTAACCGCTAGAGGCTTTAAAAAAAAGGATATTGATAGGATTGCGTTTCAGAATTTTTTTGATTTATTTAAACAAATACTTTAAATAAGAACTCTATCACGGCAAAAATATTGCAGTTTGCCATGGCCTTGTCGCGGCATGGTTTGATTAAATTGAGCATTGCCGTGTTAAATATCAGGCATATTAGATATCATATGATCTTTTTGATCCTGAATATTTTGCTGTTGCGAAGCACGATGCGGTAGCGTTCATGAACTTTTTGGCCATTAAAGCTAGAGCTTTTGATCACTAAGGTCAAATGATAGCTGCGTTTGATCTTTAACTTTTGATAGGTTTGGGCAAATGCCTGCTGATTACTGGCAGTGGCTTCCGCAAAATTCAATGATTCTGCCGGTTTCCACAATTGCTTAGCTTCGCTGTCTCTGATGTTTTGTAAGTAGGGTAGCAAATTGAATTCCAAAACCTGGCAACCGCGCTGCAGGCGTTTATGTGTCTCGAATAGCTTCTGGCTGTTCAGGCTCAAGCGTTCGCGGTACACGATTGCGACCTCGCGGTTGAGTTGGCTGCTCAGGGGATTCTTGCGCAAATGACGCAAGGTAAGAATTTCTACAGGTACTTTCTCACAGAAGCCCAGGCTCTCGCGAATACTGCCGCACTGTTCCTTGCTGCGCGGGTCATACAAGTGCAGTAGATTGTAGTTGCAAAATTTGTCGGAAAACAAGTTGCGTAGAATTTCTTTGATACGGTCTTTGAACATGTAACCTAGCACGCCAAAAATTAAAAACGGAATGGACCACTGCCCATAGTAGTACATGGTTAACAAGGTCACGCTGAAGGCAGCGCTCATGGCTACGGCGCTGGCAACAGAAAGCCAAAGGTGATTGATGACGTTCAAACTGCGGGCCTCGGTGCTAGTCATCGACAGGCCACTGTAGCGCCAGGCCTTTAGTTCGCGTTGGTGAAACAAATAACTTTCATTGTTGTATTCATCGTCGCTGAGGGTTGCGAAGCCATGCTGTTTCTGGTAGCGCCACTGCAAACCCAATTCAGTCTGCAAAAATTTACGAAACTCAGGACTAAACTGGTAATGTTCGCTTAAACGCAGGGTACTCAGCATGCAGTCGAGAATCTGATGGTTCAAATCCTCTAGGGTCCAGCGGTAGGCTTCATCAATATTTTGCAGTACTTCTTGTAAATAGCGCTCGCCTAGCAGATCTAGACGCCGTTGGACTTGCAGATAGGCCTGGCTTATGTTCTTAAATTCAGTTTCAGCCTCGCGGGATAAAGCCTGATTCTGTTGTGTCCCAATGTCAGTGAAGTCGTTGCGGGTGCGGAGCTGTTGGGTCAGTGAATGACGGGCATTCATGCTGGCGTTCTTGGTTACGCAGGCTAGCATCTGAAATTCGTATAGCACTTGCTCGGCAGGCAGGTTTACCTCTTTGGCCATTTTTTGCAAGCGGGTTAGCGGGCTTAGCTCGTTGTCACTGTCGAGAATAGCTGCTAGATTCATCGCGAAAATCGCGTAGTAATTCTTGCGATGAATCTTGGGGTAAACTATGGTCTGAGCCAAGGTTTGGGCACCATCCAGCTCGTCGCCGCCACCGCAGGTCAGCTTGTTGGGGACAAAAAAATAAGCGTTCAGTTCAAAGCCGCGCCGTTTGTTCTTTTTTCTCCCTGTGCTACTGTGCGGTGCAATCTCGTGGATGGTACGAATTTCGATGCGACTGCCATCAATCTTGCGGACGCGAATTTGCATGGTTGCTGGTCTTAGTTTAGGTCCAGAATTTCAGGGTAGTTCGTAATAATGCCATCGACTCGCAAGATGCGGCAATTGTCGACTTGGTACTTTTGGTTGACGGTCCAAGGATAAATCTTTAGGCCTTGTCTCTTGGCCCATAAAACTTCGTCGGCTTTTAACAGGGATATATAGGGGTGCAGGCTGTAGATTGGAAAGCTGAGTCGCAATGCATAGTCACTCAGCGCTTCCAATGTGTTGCCCAAGAGCAAGCCGATTTTGATCTCTGGGGCAACTTGGTGCAACCGGGCCAGCAAATTATGGCTAAACGAAGAAATAATAACGTTGTGCTTTTGATTTGCCGGCTGCTTGTGTAGGATATCGACAATTTTTTCTATTGTGCCGCGCTCGACCGAATACAATTCTTTTACTTCAATATTGATGAGTTTGCCCTCAGGGACAATGTCGAGGACCTCCTGCAGAGTGGGGATTGCTGTGCCGGCAAATTCGGGATGGAACCAGGACCCGGCGTCCAAAAGGCGCAGCTCCGCCGCGCTGTGTTCTATCAACAGGCCGCTGCCGCTGGAACATCGCCCCAGGTCCCAGTCGTGAAAGACCACTATTTCTCCGTCTTTGCTTTGCTGCACGTCAAGTTCTATGCCGTGACAGCCGCGCTCAAAGGCCGCGCGAAAAGACGGCAAAGTATTTTCAGGGTAATGGCCCATGGCTCCCCGATGACCGATAATCAAGGGGCTGGAATTTTCCGTTGCGTTCATAATCTGCCTTCAATTTTTGAAATTATTGTTTTTGCCGGAATGTGGGTACCATGATATTTTAGCTTGAGGCGCAAAAAGGGCAAGCTGGCGTATCCCCCTAATTCAATTAAGGGCTGATCTTGCTCATTGGCGCCGATGATTATTGAGAGGTCTAGTGCCTAATTTATTGATGAGATTTATACATGAGTATCCTGGCTAATTTTTGCCGGATTGCTTTGGTTTGTCACCGCTACCTGAAAGTGAGCTTCTCGCGAGCTGAGGTTGACACTTTTTAGGTTGACCATAATTTCCTGGTTCAAGTGCAGGGGCTCTTTGGTGTAGACTAAAGTTTCAATGCCGACTTGGGGCAAACTGCATAGGGCCTTGCAGCCTGATTGCTGGCGCCCCGAATTGTGCGCGTGGCGAATTTCCAGAACGACGGCCCGATACAGGCGTTTCTTGCCTTCCTGCTTGAAGTAGAGCATCTGCCAATGCTGTTGGGCAGCGCGTTGTGCGCTGTTGACCCGGCTGATCTGCATCTCGGCTTGGGCAATGCCGTACAGCAGCTCCTCTGCATTCAGAGGCCGCAGTTCGCGACCCTCGACAGAGAGCAAAAAAGCATGCAACTGTTGGTGGGTCAATAGGTCTAAGTATCGGCGCAGCGGGCTAGTCCCGCGCGTGTACATCGCCACGCCAATGCTGGAGTGGAGCTGAGGCTCACAGCGCACCATGCTGGGCGACATCAGTTTGCGGGTCTGAAACATGTTGGCCATGTTGTCCCGCGGTGGCAATTCCCCTTTGGGAGGTGCCTGGCAGAGAAAGGCGATTGGCAGTTGCTTTTGATGAGCAAACTGCGCCATGGCTGTCCCCGCCATAAGCATGGCCTCGGCTACCAGGTCGCGCGCTGCTGTGTTGGGTAGGGATTCTACCTGAATCGGATCGCCAGCTACTATTTTGGTATTGTACATGTTAAACTGCACGGCATGGTTGCGTCGCCGCAATATTTCGTGACTCTGACAAAGCTTCCAGATTTGCTGCAGGGGGTGTGCTTGAGTGGCCGCCAGGATCTTATCGGCTTGACCATAACTAATGCGCCGGACGCGCACCCAAGAACGGCAGATATCTATAACTTCTAGTGTCGGGGTGGGACTTGTGCCATGTTCTTCATGTGGGGGCAAGGTGCCCGCATCCAGGACGCGTGCCTTGACAGATAAAGCCATACTGACGGGCTGCAATCCGAGCCCCAGTATCTGCACCAGCTCGCGGTTAAGCATGGGGGTAGCGCCTTCGGGAATATAAATAGTGGCGCCACGCTGCATCGCCTCTGTGGCTAGGGGGTTGCCGAAGGGCATGAGGCTGGCTGGATCGGCAATGTGGATCCACAGGTAAGGGGCAGTGCCGGAACTGTTGTCGTGAGCTAGTTCTAAACTAATTGCGTCGTCCGGATCATTGCTCCAGGGGTCGTCAATGGCCCAGGCCGCCAGGTGGGTCAGATCCTTACGTGACTCTGTGTGCCATATGTCGTGCGCAATTTCGGCTTTGTTGCCGGCGTTTGTGCCGTCTTTGACGTTGCTGTCGGCCCCTGCTTCTTCTGTCGCTCGTTGGGTGGCTGTCGGCAAAAATGGTAAGGCGTCAGCCAGGTCGGGCTGTGGCTGTTGTGGCGCTACTATGTGGGACTTGCCTTCAGCTTGTTGCCCGCTAGGATAGAGCAACGGCTGTTTGGCAACAAAGCGCCCGACGATCTTCTCTAGCTGTTGCAGGCACCTGGGTGGAGCCGCCTCCTGCTGTGAACTCACTGCGGCACTACCGGCCGGGCTTGGGGCCTCGCATGCCAATTTCAGGCCAGCTTGAACCGCCTGATAATCTCGTATTAGTTGTTGTAATTCATTCAGTTGGGCCGCATCAAATAAATGTTCCAGGCGTGGGGCCTGCTCGTGCACCTGGTTGCGGCGCAGATAAGGGTTGAAGCGCTCATGCCACAGGCCTTGTCGCAGCAACCACTCGTGGGCAGTCTCTGGTGTCGCCTCCAGTTTGGTCTCGCGGAAAAGTCGGCAGTTTTGCTTTTCTCCATAGGCAATGGCTTCAATTTCTTCAATAAAATCGCTATCTTCATCGTCGTACATTTTGGCCTGGTAGTGTTGGTAAAACCGCTGCCAGCGCTCGGCCTCCGCCTGTTTACGCTGTTTTCGCCCCAGCTCTTGGGCCACTTCTTCGCGGCTGCGCACCATTATACATTCGGGACGACCCTTAAAGTATGGAGTCTCGTTGATCAAGCAGAAGGCATTGTACATTTCACGGGGCCCAGAGCCAGAAAATATAGCTTCGGCGAGGTCTTGTAGGCTGCAGCTGCGGCCTATTTCCTGTAATAGTTGCCAGCCATCCTCCAACTCACTGCGACTGAGTAATTGTGTCAGTTCTGCTAGGGCTTGCTTCTGTGCACTGCTGAGCAGCATAATGTCTTTGGGACGCACGCTGACTTTTTTGCCGCTCTCGGTTTGTATCTGCAGTTTAATTTGTTTTTTTTCATTGCTAATGTCTTTGACGAGAGCCGCTTCACTGCGATATAAAACAAAGGAGCCAATTTGTAATTGGGCATTAGGGTTTAAGCGCAGTATATCTTCATTTAAGTTTCTGGACATAAGGGACAATTGTATTGTTAAATTGTCATTTCGGCTACATTAAAGAATATATCCTGGCTGACCAATCGGCAAATTCATATGGCGTTCAGAAACCTGCCTGTGCTGTGTATGGAAGGTGAACCACAGGGCTTGGGAACGGGCTTGTCTCAATGAATGAACACCGTGACATATCGGCATAAAACCTTAGAAAGGCGTTTGTGAAATATTTAAATTGAACTTGAGTCAATGATCATTCTTTTTTTGATGGGATTCGGACACATTGATAGCCCGACTTTTCTAATCTGCAAAATCTTGTGATTTTGTCTTTTAAGTTTGGACTGTACGTAGTTCTGACACTTTGTATCCTATATAGGCATGGAGCTCCCAGGTCCAATTGAAGGCCCCATTGAAGGCCTCATTGAAGGCCTCATTGAAGGACAAGCTGAAGAAAAGGAATACATCCCGATTTTTTTGCATTACTTGGCCGCTGTACGGCGCTATAGTCCTCACACGTTGAAAGCCTACGAGCGTGATTTGCGCAATTGGCAGGATTATCTGGTAAAACAGGGGGCCTCTTTAGCGCGAATCAGTATGCCGTTGGCTCGAAGCTATTTGACGGCACTGCGCCGCACTGACTTGTCTGCCCGCAGTATTAACCGTCGCTTGTCGGCCATTAAGAGTTTTTATAAGTATTTGGAGCGACGTCTGCAAAATGCTAGCCCAGATTTGTATCCGCAGACATCAAATCAACTTATGCATCCTTGGGACAGTATTGCCTTGTTGCCCCAGTCGCGCCGTTTGCCGAACTACTTGAGCCTGGAAGAATTGCAACTTCTGGTGGCCGCTTGTGAACGGGCTTTTCCCAGTGTTTATCTGCAAAAACTTTGTCTTGCCGTGCTGGAATTGGGATTTTCCAGCGGGATGCGCGTCGGTGAATTCTGCGCCTTGAACTTGCAGCAACTTTTGCGCCTGCCGTCCGGAGAGAATCCGATATGGCGGCAGCCGCTAAACAATTTGCAGTTGCTGGCTGGGAATATTCAGGCAGAATTGCGCATTGTGGGCAAGGGGTCTAAACATAGGCTAGTATTTCTGGGTGACGGTAGCCGTGCGGCTCTCGCCGCTTATTTGCCCGAGCGGCAGAAGTTTCTGACGGCCTTAGAGCCAAAGTTGACCCAAAAGTCAGGGAAAGAATGCGCCCGGCGGCAGATTGAGTGGCAGGCGTTATTCTGCAATAGTTATGGCACAAGGTTGCAACCGCGTTCCGTCCATCGGCTTTTGGCGCAGCTGGGTCGCATGGCCGGCTTGGAGCGCCCGTTGCATCCTCATCTGCTCAGACACAGTTTTGCCACCACCTTGCTCAACAGTGGCGCAGGCATTCGTTCGGTACAAGAGCTGTTGGGACATAGTTCGCTCAGTAGCACCCAAATATACACGCATGTCAGCATACAACGTTTGCTTGAGGTGCATCGCACCGCGCATCCTCGCGCACGCAGCAGTGATTCAAAAATTTTAAAAATTTCTGGGCAGGGTAATTCTGAATAGACATTCATCATTGCTTTCAATACAACTGAGGAATGATTATCACGATTGATGGCCCTGCCGGTGTGGGCAAGAGTTCTGTGGCCAGTTTTCTGGCGCGTGACCGACAAATTCTGCTGCTCAAATCCGGCTCTTTTTATCGCGCTTTGTGCCTGGGTATTCGTGGATATCTTGAAGCCCTGCCGATTTCGCAGTTGAACAATATATATGAAGGTCGAGAGAGCCAAGAAAACAAGGCGCGTTGGCAGGATTTATGGCGAGCGGTTCAGACTGTGCGCATATTTCAGGAAGGTGAGAAAATCCTGTTAAATGGCCAGGATGTTACTGAAAAGCTGCAAACACCAGAACTTGATGCCTTGACTCCAATACTCTCCAAACTGCCGCCAGTTCGTCATTTTATAAATCAAATGCTGCGCAGGCACACGGAGAGTCATAGTTTAATCGCCGAAGGACGAGATATGGGGACCGTGGTCTTCCCTGAGGCTGAATTCAAATTTTTCCTAGACGCCAGTACTTCTGTGCGAGCCCAGCGCCGTTGGCAGCAGTTGAATGATGAGCAGCGTGCCTCGTTAAGTTTCGCAGAGCTAGAGCAACGGATTTGTGAGCGCGATGAAATAGATCGCAATAAAAAAGAAGGGGCTCTTAAACCAGCCAGAAGTGCACAGCTGATTGATACAAGTAACTTGACTTTTGAAGCCGTTTGTCAGATAATTGCGGGCAGTCTTAACAACCATATTGCGCCTACTGCCGTCAATGGCCGATTAAATGCCGCCCTTTTCAACGGAGCAGCCGGCGACGGGCAAGCAAGGATAACAAAAGGAACCATCTAATGTCAAACAGCTTAAAATCTTCGACAGCAAGTATTAACACAGAATTTGATCACTCGAGCTTTGAAGAAGCTTTGGCTGCTGAAGACCGCAAGCTTGATCGGGGGAGTAAGGTTAGCGGCGTTGTTGTCAAGGTAACAGATGATGAAGTTTTTGTTGATATCAATTATAAGGCGGAAGGGCGCGTCCCGCGCTCTGAGTTTGGCGATAAGGTACCGGGTGAAAATGACAATATTGAAGTGATTTTTAAAGGTGAAGATGCCGAAGGTAATGTGCGCGTCTCTTACGCTGAGTTACAGCGTGCGGAGCTAGAAGCTCAGCTGGAAGTTGGCAACGTCTTACAAGCCAAGGTTGGCAAGTTGATTACGCGTAAAAAAGAAAATGAAGAGCAGGCTGTTCCCGTCGGCTTTCAAGTGGACCTGGCTCCCGGTTTAACCGCTTTTGTGCCGCTTTCGCAGATTGATATGTATCCGGCACCACCGGAAAGTTATATTGGCAGTAGGCTTGAGTTTCGCATTGAGCGCATTGAAGAAAAGGGTCGCAGCCAGAATAAGAATATTGTGGTCAACCGCCGTAAGCTCCTGGAAGAAAGGTTGCAGAACAAACAAAAGGATTTCTTTGCTAATCACAAGGTCGGAGACGTAGTCAGAGGCCAGGTGCGCAGCTTTGTCGATTTCGGTGCCTTTATTGACCTGGGCGGTTTCTCTGGTTTGTTGCACGTCATGAATATGGCTTGGCATTCGGTCAAGAAGCCCGCAAACTGCGTTAAGCTGGGTGAAGAATTGGATCTGCAGATTTGTGACCTGGACTCTGAGAAAAAGAAGATTGGTTTGTCACTGAAGGCTTTGAGGGAAAATCCTTGGGACAACGCGGCGGACAAATACCAACTCGAAAAGGTTGTGGAAGGGCGTGTCGTCCGCCTGCAAACTTATGGTGCATTTGTCGAGCTGGAACCAGGTGTTGAGGGTTTGATTCATGTTTCCGAGATGTCGTGGCTTAAACAAATTAAGCACCCCAAGGAAGTCCTGGGCATAGGCGACCAGGTCAAAGTCCAGGTCTTGGAGTTCAACCTGGAAGCTCAGCGCATTCGTCTCGGACTTCGTCAGACACAGCCTAACCCTTGGTTGTCAATTGCTGAGCGCTACCCAGTCGGTACTCGTCTGACCTTGAAAGTAAAAAACGTCATTAAGAGTGGTGCGTTTTTAGTCCTTGAAGAGGGCATTGATGGCTTTTTGCGCCAAGACGATCTATCTTGGGCGAAGCGAATGAATATTTATGATGTGGCCAAGGTGGGTGAAGAGCTGGAAGTCCAGGTCTTGAGTGTCGATCCCGAAGAACGCCGAATTCGCTTGGGAGTAAAACAGCTTGAGAGTAATCCATGGCAGGAATTGAAGAAGTTCAAAAAAGGAACAGTGATTGAGGGCACAGTGGTAAATAAAACTGACTTTGGTATCTTTGTTTCCGTGACTGGTGGCATTGAGGGTTTGATCCATAAGAATGACTTGAGTAACGACCGTTCAATAGACCGTGAAGAGTTGTTGAAAAATTACAAGGACGGGGACAGAATCCGTGCCTTGATAGTTGAGATTGATGAAAAGAAACGTCGCTTAGGATTATCCATCAAGGCTCTGGAGCGGAGTGAAGAGCAGCAGAGCATCAGTCAATATTTGGTCAAAAATGACGACGATCACACTGGATTCACTTTAGGCGATCTGCTGAAAGAAAAATAGAATTAATTCTGGGCAAAGGTGGTTTTGTGAGCGGTATTGGCAGTGCTCAAAGAAATAATACTTTCTTGAAAGACAATTAGAATTCCAGTTTTGGTTCGGTCATTGTCGCACGACGGTCAGTGTCTGCCAGAGACCACAAGATATGGCGATATGAGGTATTGTTGTTCCGCTCGGCATATTGGAAAACCCTGAGCGGCTTGACGATTTTGATGAAATTGTAGCGACACGGTCGGTTATATAAGATGGGTTCAGTTTGATTTACCTGTCTCTTTCAGGCCGTCAGCATCTTTTGGTCAATTTTCCGGCAAGCTTACTAGGCTCAGGACTCATATCCAGAACAAGACGATTATCGCAATGTAAATTAGCTGATTCAAAAGTGTACGCGCAACGTTCATATCGTATCGCAATGCGCCATGTCCAGTTTAGCAAAAATATTTTCGACTTTATAACTCGTTTTACAATTCAGAAAGCAAAACATCCGCACCTTGGAAATCACTTCTCTGCCTTTCTGTTAGATGCAGCCAGAGCGGGCGCCCTGCACCATCGCTCAGAACATGCAATTTGCTATTCATACCTCCCTTTAGAGATATTGGTTGAATGGTACGCCCAATCAAAGTCTGGCTCGCCCCCCTTTTTTAAGGCTAGATGCCGTGCGGAGTGCCTTGAGACGAGAGGCATCAATCATCAGCATGTCGTCTGTGCAGCGCTTGGCTTGACCAGTTCTTAAATATCTACTTGAAAACACCGTTTTTTGACCAGGGCACAAAACGGGCACAAAACGGTTGTAAAGTGTTTGATCGAGGCCGTATTAAGGCAGGTGCACCGCAGCAGTGCGAAACCATTGGGAATAATGAAGATAATACCGCGCTCAGGATACTTTTGTCATCGACCATGAGACGCCCCCGTTTGGACTTTGGGAAATGGGGTTTAAGACGCGACACCTCTAGAGGTATTTCATTTTGCTCTCCTGAAGTCAATGGATCTTGAGCCTAATTTTGTCTGCGTTTTGGTAACAGGCCTTAATAAAAGCATGAAACAGCGGGTGAGCTCCCACCGGCTGGGAATGGAATTCGGGATGGGCCTGGGTGCCCAGACCAAAGGGATGTTCCTGCCACTCACAGCCTTCAACCAGGTTCTGGGATGAATAGCTTGCGCTGATCATCAATCCTGCCGCTTCTAACTGTTCCAGGTAATTATTATTGACCTCGTAGCGGTGGCGATGAACTTCTTGCACCTCCGACAAACCATAGGCGGCATAAGCTTGGGCCAACTTGCCTCCCGGCTTTAGTTCCATAGCCGAAAGCCCCAAGCGCATTGACCCTCCCATAATATCGACACGTCCCTGCTCTTCAAGCAAGCTGACAACCGGGTCCGCGCAATTTTCGACAAACTCGGTACTATTGGCGCCACTCAAACCCAGCACATGGCGGGCAAATTCGATGACCATAACTTGCATTCCAAGACAGATACCCAAAAACGGCACTAAATTCTCGCGGGCATATTGAACCGCCTGGATCATTCCCTCAATCCCGCGGTTGCCAAAACCGCCGGGCACTAAAATACCCGCAACGCAAGAAAAAGTCTGGCTTAAATTGATGTCGCCTCTTTCCAGCTGTTCGGCATCAATTTTGCATATATTAACGCGCAGCTTTTCGCTCAGACCGGCGTGAACCAAAGCTTCATCTATCGACTTGTAAGTGTCGGGAAGATTGATATACTTGCCCACTACGGCAATATCCAAGGTCTGAGTCGCCTCCTGATAATTGCGATCCAATTGCTCCCAAGCACTCAGGTCCAACGGCGTAGCTTCCAGCTCCAGGTGCCGAATAACCAACTGATCCAGCTTTTCTGCGCGATAATTTAGAGGAATACGATAGATATGGCTCGGTTCATTGTGTGCCGAGATTACGGCACTCTCATGGATGTTCGTGAAATGGGCAATTTTGCGTTTTGTACTAGTGTTCAGAGGCTCTGGACAACGGCAAAGCAAGATGTCTGGCTGCAAACCGATAGCCAGGCTTTCCTTGACGGCATGTTGGGTAAGTTTGGTCTTCAACTCTCCACCAACTTCGGGCACTAAGGTTAAGTGAATTGTCATGGCGTTGGCATGCCCCTTCTGCAAGATGATCTGACGGCAACCTTCCAAAAATGGTATGGACTCAATATCGCCGACCGTGCCTCCCACCTCGACAATCGCAATGGTCGCCTCGGCGCTGGCCAAGTAGATGCGCTGGCGAATTTCGTCCGTAATATGAGGGATGACCTGCACACATTTTCCCAGATATTCACCCTTGCGCTCTTTTTGAATCACGGCCTGATAAATCTGCCCTGTCGTGATGGAGTTGTGGCCACTCAGTTTAGTATTGGTAAAGCGCGAGTAATTCCCCAGGTCTAAATCCGTTTCGGCACCGTCATCCGTTACAAAAACTTCACCATGTTGAAATGGACTCATAGTACCTGCATCGACATTAATATATGGGTCAATTTTAATCATTGAAACTTTGTAGCCGTGGGCCTCAAGCAAGGTCCCCAGAGATGCGGCGGCAATACCCTTACCTAGACTGGAACACACGCCGCCCGTTACAAAGATAAATTTTTCCGCCATATTGCCCTGCCTCAGCTAGAAGCTGATAGTAAAATAATGATTCCCTGCTAAAATCTAATTAAGAATATAGATTTTTATTGCGAATTGTTACGCTAGGCAACTGGAAACTTGGTCACTGGTAAATTCCCCGCCAGGCTACCAAGAATATCAAGAGGATATCACAAAGATACAAGGCAGGCAAATAAAATCAAGCAAAGAGTTGCCGCTGCTGCATTCTAAATGGTTCAATAAATGGATTCCTGAGCAATGACCATCATGTCTAGGCACTCAAATGAGTTTTTGTAGTATAGGCCCAAGGCATTCTCGTTCTCTAAGCGGACAAATAGCGTAGCCGAGCGCCCTGCCTGTTCTATGGCGCTGCAAATTTTTTGCAAAAGGTAGTGGGCCAAGCCCTGTCTGCGCCAGTCCGGCACGGTGTAAATGCCTCCGATTTGCCAATAATAAAGGCCGTAGGCATTAATCATGGCGCGCGCAACTAGTTGATCCCTGGCGAAGATACCGTACTGCAGGAACTTTTCCAGTCGCCTCGCACAATACTTTTCCAGCGCTTTCTTGATCGCAGGCGTAACATTGTCGCCCTGCAGCCTTTCTTCCACATAGTAGGCTTGCTCTAGTGGCAACAGCTGGCCAAAGTGGTCGGGGCCCAAGCGCTCCAGGCGCAAACCTGTCGGCAGGCAGAGGTCGCTGTGTGCCGCACTCGCGCGGCGATGCAACCTTTGTTGTGCAGAAGCAGTGCGACGATCTGGAATTGCAGTCAAGGCCATATTGGGGCCGTCCGGTTTGCGTACCATCATCCAGTATTCACGCCGTTCAAACTGAAAATCATGGTATTGCAGTAGAAACTCATAATGGCTGCTAGTCCCGATAAATTGTCTCGTCAGGTGGCGTTGGAGCAAACGCTTTAGTTCTTTGGTGCATTGATCGGGCAATATTTCTTCCAGTGCGCCTGCACATTGGGAGCTGTCGCGGTCAGAATTTAGACCCAGGAACAAGTTGCGACAGTCAAATAACAGACGGTCGTACTCGGCCCACAAAAGCATTGCCGCAACTCTAGAACTTCCCCCGGCTCCTGAGCTATAGACATAGGCCTTGGCTCCTTGCGGTTTTGCGCAGAACAACTCTTGCCGCTTGGCCGCGGCGTGTTGCTGGGGCACAAACATTGAACTTAAGTACAAATGCCGCCATTCGTTCTCGCGCAGAAAACGGTGTAATTCGGAAGCCGCAGGAATCAGACGGCCACATTCATTTGCCGCCGGACAAGAACGAATATACTGCGGCAACGGTTGCCACAGGCTGTGCGACCTGCGCTTGGGCCAAGTACTAAAAACATTAGGCGCGAGACTCATGCTGTTTTTCCTTTTAGTGCCCAGCGAGTGAACTTTGTCTAGAGATTCTGGACCAGGCAAGGCTGAATTTGCTCGGCGCTCAGTGCCTCAATTAAGGTCTGGCCTCGTCCGCGCTGTAAGACCAGGCGAATGCCGTCCCGACTGCGCTTCTTGTCAAAATGCATGGCTGCGAGTAAATCAGAGGTCAACTTCTGCCTCGCAGATGCTTCGTCACAACCCGCGTGCACCGAGAAAAAGTCCGGGCACAAGCGGGCCAAATTCAATTGAAAGCCAAGTTTCAATAATAACTTTCGTACCTCTTGGGCATAGTCATCTTGACAATAACCAAGGTGAGCACTCAGCTGCAGTGCCTGATTTATGCCCCAGGCCACAGCCTCGCCGTGGGTACAGGCAAAAGTCGTAACTGTTTCCAACGCGTGGGCGTAGGTATGCCCTAAATTTAAAAAAGCCCGCTCCCCACGTTCGTAAAGATCCCGTTGGACAATTTGGCCTTTGACCCGCACAGCTTCAATTAGCAATTCGCTCAGCCGCAAGGCACTTTCACTTGGAGAAGCTTCTAGAATCGGTGCTCGCAATTGGCCTCCCGCCTTTTGCAGCTTATGCCACAATTGGGGCGATTCACTGAGTAGAGCATGCTTGCATAATTCAGCCAAACCGCTCTGAAATTGACGCGGGGGCAGGCTGGCCAGGACCTCAGGCACAATTCGCACTTCGCCGGCAGGGTAGAATGTCCCCACCATATTTTTATAATTCTGGTAGTTACAGGCGGTTTTGCCGCCGAGCCCGGCATCGACCATCGCCAGTAATGTCGTTGGTACCAGGATTAAGCCACAGCCACGCATGTAGACCGCAGCGGCGAAGCCGGCCAAATCGCAAAGTAAACCGCCGCCAAAAGCTAAAACGGTGCTGTTGCGCGACAAGCGCTGGCGAACAAAGGCCCCGATCAACTGTTCGAGCTCGCCCAGTGTCTTATGTCTTTCGCCCCCGGCGAGAAGCATATTGGCGGGGGCGGGCAGCAAGTCAGCCACATCCGGGTCGGCGACGATGAAATCGCAGCCACTGACGGCTTCGTCCAAGCTGCTCAGAACTAGAGCGCTGGTGAAATTGTCAAATTGGTAAGTTTCGACTAATTGTCTCATGGAATGGCCGTCTACGAGAGCAGGGGAAGTTGCGAAGCTCTAAAATTCTATGGCTTTTGCCCAATTGAATGGCGGTTGAAACAAGGGGCAAAACGAGCCCTCTTTTGAATGGCTCTTTTTGTAAACACTATGTGCTTCCATGCTCCGCCGTTATATTAACCAGGCCTCCCGCTTTCTGTCACACCTTGGCAAAGGGCGAAAATTTCTGGTAAACTAAGTCCTGACAAACTGATTCCAGCTCGCTCAGTTTTTTCTTTAGCTCGCTGACTGTCATTTCAACAGCTGTCGTTCCCGCTGAAGCTTCAGCAATCATCTGTTTGTTCAGTCTGGCGAAGAGAGCCTGCTGGCCCAAATATTCCTCCACCTGCTCCCATTGATCTTTATAACGTTCTTTTAATTCGCTGACCGTGCCTCCGCGCTGGCGAGCCATTTGTTCAAGTTCCTTTTCTATTTCTTCGTCGCTGGCCTGCCAATTCTTACTTTCCAGCAAATTATCGCGTACCAGATCAATAAACAAACTCAACAGTGTCTCTTTCTCCAGAGCTTGAAGGCCCTTTTGCGCATCCCCGCCGTGCTGCATGGCCAGGTACATCATCAAATCCTGCTCCTTGCCTCCCATGCGCTGTTTAATTTTGTCCATGACGCTCTGTGTCTGATAAGCTACCATTGAACTAGGGATAGCAAAATTCAGGCTAGATGCCCAATGTCGGTATATCTGCAACAAAGCGTAACTTTCTGCCACGTGCTCAGCGTCATGTTGCAGTTTTTCACGCGTGGCCGCCTGCAAATCGGCAACGGTCTCGTATTTTTCGTCGATATCCTGGGCAAAATCGTCATCTAGTTCAGGCAGTTCCCGAGTGCGGATGTGGCTGACTTCAAGCCATACATCGCCACTCTTACCGCGCAGCTCTCCTTCCACGCGAGTCTCGTCGGGGAAACTGTGTCCCTTCAGTACTTTGGTCTCACCTTTCTGCATGTCCTTGACTTTGTCTTGAAAGCCGTGGGCATCTTCTTCTCCCAAGCGGACTATGGTACGCAACTTGGCATCTTCGGCAATTTCGGCAACTTCAGTCTGACCCTCTCCTAGAAGGGCAAACTGCATAGAGAGTAGATCGCCATCGCTGCCGACTCCACTGTTGCGCTCAATCATAACAGCGTTTTGCTCGCGCAATTGCCGCAACTCAGTGTCGACATCGGCATCGCTGATTGCGACTGTCAGCGCCTCAAAATCCAAACCATCGAGAGTGGCTAAAGGTACTTCCGGGCTCGTTTCATAGGCGAGGGCAAATTCCAAACCCTGGCCGGGTTGGAAGCCCTGAATCAGAACCGCCGCCTCAGAGCTTGGCAATTCATTGCCCTCTGCATCACATAAAAAAGGTTGGCTGTAACCGAGAGCCTTGGGTTCTACATTGGGCAGTGTTTCTTTGGTACATTGCTCCAGCACTTGCTGGAAGGCCTCCGCGCGAAATTCCTTGCCAAACTTGCGTTCCAATAAGTCTACGGGTACCTTTCCCTTGCGAAAACCCTTCAGATCAATGCTCTTTGCATACTTTTTGACAATCTTTTGATACTCGCCTGCCGTGTTTTCGCCAGACACCTGAAAGGTGATGCGCGCCTTGGCTCCTTCCAGAGTTTCCAGTGTATGTTGCTCTACCACGAAACATATTATCCTTTACTATTGGGGTTTTGTCACCTTTTTTTGAGTGGGGAGGGCATAAAGATTAACGGAATTATACGGAATAGGGCTTATTGTTTAAGACCTCCTCTATTAAGTCCCTAATTCTATCATTAAATGATTCTATAGGAAACAACCCTGCCCTATCTTTTGTCAGCTTATAGGACGCATTTGCGTTCTTTTCCATGCTAACCATGTTTCCTGCTTTGCCTGTTGTAACATCTGCTTTTGACCATGCTCCAAAACATAAAGAATCAGGGGAAACCCCAAGACACAATAATGCTTGATATTTTCTATGATACCTAATATGGTTAAATTGGAAATGGTTGTTAGTATCTTCCGTTGCTGTTTTAGTTCAAAAGTAATATCCATTATTTTTATGTCCCAGGGACTTTGCGTTGCATTTTGACCAGTTTTTGTTTTTGGCAATTCATATGGAATTCTTAATTTATCACAAAGTAATATAATGAAATCCTGCCCAACAGAACCGACTTTTGTATTTGATATTATCTTTATTTGGCCGAATAAAGCATTATCCCATTTTGAATGATTGTTATGTTTAGAAAGAGCCTCAATAAATAAATCTCTGTATTGCTCAGACATCTGCATAACCCATATCCGTCATAGCTTTTTCTATATGGTACATACTAATATGTCTACAATTATGTGTAGCCAAATTGCTATAATCTCGCCAATCAATATTGTACAAGGCTCTTTTAACCTCTCTCTTTTGTTTTTTTATGACTATCCCATATCCACATACGTATTTCACTTCATCAAATGTTTTAACAGGTAATGGGGGATCAGTATAAAATGTCCTTTGTAAAAAACAATCCGCTTCATTTAATCTGCGTTGACCACATAATCTTTCTTTTCTCATGTCTACAGTAAATAAGTCTATCCATTCTTTACATGTTTTACTTTCCTGCTTTTCATTTTTGCCCTTCTTCCATACTTGCCATAGAGCATTTACTTTGACGCTCTCTCCATTAGCGGATAAGAATGTATTATCTGGTAAATACTCGGAGTACAGCAATCTCATTCCTTTTACTCGATGTTTTGGACTTCCTTTTCCGTCACTCTGAAAAGACATAGGCAATATAAATCCTACATATTCTGAAAATTGTGCAGCTTTGTTCAGAAATGAGAGTGCAAGCCATCCCCTATAACCAAATGGAGGGTTTCCAACAGTAATATACTTTTTCTTTTTACCCGGATTCCATGATAAAAAATCATCCTGAATAATACCCATCTTATGTGGAACTATATCAATACCTATCCTTCTATCTTTAGGAAACCTATCATAAAAAGCACACATTCCAGCAGAGGGCTCTACAATATGGAAATCATTTACATTGATTCTTACGTCCTTTTCTACTATATCCATCAAAGATGAATATAGGTAAGTTGCTATATCGGGATTCGTGTAAAATTGGTCTAATTTGACATTATCAATATTGACCCATGTCGGGATATAAGGATTATCTTTCCATTTTTCATTTCTTATCTGTATATATGTTTCAGGAAATAGCTCATTAAACATAATATCCCCCTATCATTCTCTTAATCGTATTCATAAACAGATTATCATTCTTCCTATTATTATATACATAACTCGTTTCAGCTATATATAAGTGTGTATTCTCCCTATTGTAGTGATGATGGGAACCGTACCATGCACGTTTAATTAATGCCCAGAACCCCTCTATTGTGTTTGTATGTATATTGCCGTTTGTATAAGAAACCTGATGGTTAATAACAACATGAGTAACACCATTTCCAGTCATAAGTATATATCCCTTGTATTCATCCGTAATAAGGGCAGATTTTATTTCCGTATAATTCTGAAGATTAAAGCATTCTGAGAGAAAAGCCCTTTTCCCAGAATGCGAGAGAAGGGACTCGAACCCTTACACCATAGGCACTAGATCCTAAATCTAGCGTGTCTACCAATTCCACCACTCTCGCGCACTTGTTATGAGCCGTCTAGGGTTCGAACCTAGGACCCGCAGATTAAGAGTCTGCTGCTCTACCAGCTGAGCTAACGGCCCTTTACTTAATTTAAGCGTTTTATTTTAAAAACACGCCCAGCAGGATTCGAACCTGCGACCTACGGATTCGAAGTCCGGCGCTCTATCCGGCTGAGCTATGGACGCACTTAAACGCTAAAAAGCAGGTGAATGACGGGACTTGAACCCGCGACAACCAGAACCACAATCTGGGGTTCTACCAACTGAACTACATCCACCATCTTTGCTTTGAGGGCTTTGAGATTTTACTGTTGATGAAGCCAACGATACCGGCCCCCAGAGCAATGCTAAATTAAACATACTGGAACGTGACAAGTGTGTCAATGAAGAAACTGTCAACGAGTTTCACGTCGCAGCAAGAGCCCCGCTTCCAGGTGCTTTGTGTAGGGGAACTGATCAAAAAGGGCTGTAGCGCTAACCCGGTAGGGAGTGCCCCGCTGTCGCCAGTAGTTTAAATCACGAAGTAATTCATTGGGATTACAAGAAATATACAGAATATTAGCAAAGTTCATGGCCAGGCGGCGGCACGGTTCATCGAGGCCACTACGCGGCGGGTCTAAGAGTAAATATTGCAAGCGATAGCCCGAAAGGTCCAGACCTTGCAGCCGTGTAAACTTGCGCTCTCCGGCCAAAGCCTGGGCTGTTTCAGCCGCCGACAGGCGCGCCATTTCGACATTTTGCAAGCCGTTTTGAGCCAGGTTATGGCGGCAAAGCTGAATGGACTGCCGCACTACTTCGGTAGCCAGAACGCGCCGAAAATTTCCGCCCAAGGCACATGTGAAATTGCCAATGCCGCAATATAGCTCAAGCAAATCGGAGCTGGGATCGCGGAACTGGGAGCGCGCCCAAGATAACATATGCTGGTTCACATAAGTATTGGGCTGCGAAAAACAGGTATCACTTTGCCGCATGTGCAATCTCAAGCCATCCGGCAAGTCCAGCCGGCTGTCGAGGTGGGCGGGGCCGACGTGTAGCCGTTGTGATTTGCTCCGCCCCAGGATGCTATAGAAACCTAGCTGAGCCGCTAGCTGCGCGGCAGCGGCAAGCCAGGCCGCGCTTTCGCCTTCCAGCTGCCGGCGGTAGAGTAGGCTGAGCATAACTTGACCGTCCAGATCAGCGCGCCAGTTCACTTGGAACAGGCGCCGGGACAGGACATCTCTCCGTTCCAAAAAACGTAATAATGGGTGCATGCGCTCGCTGATACAGCGCAGCGGTAACTCAGAAGTTTCAAGACGGCGCACCCGTTTGCCACCATCCGCCTGCTTGTCAAACATCACATAGCACAAGCGTGCGTCTTCCACACGGTGGAGCGCAAATTCAATGCGCGCACGGTAGTGCCGCGCCGGCGACGGAAAGCGCTGTGGAGCTCGCGGCAAATACGCACGGAATTTCTCTTCAAATTGCTCTGCCCTGGCTGCAAAGTCCTGTTCGTAAGCTGACGTTATATCAATATCCGCTTGCATGATCTCCATTATTTCCTGACTCATATTTCGCGATTTACAGGCTTTTGAGCATCATGCCGCCAGTCCAGCCAGCATGGATGAACATGGAGAACACGATGCAGAGCGCCAGGAAACCCAATGCTAGCTATCGCCCTCAAGAATTTCTAAAGCTTCAGGACTTATGCCGAAGCCTTCTTCTTTTTCGTGATCCGCAGAAATGTCTTGAGGTTCCAAATGCACAACGATGTCAAAAATGTTGGGTATACGTTGGCGAATGGCAGCTTCAACCCTTTCGACAAGTATGTGGGCTTCGTCCAGTCGCAAGTCGGCTGGGGCCAGGACATCTAGAATTATTTCGTACAGATTACTAATCTTACGGATGCGCAAGCGGTGTGGGTGGCTTAGTTCGGGAATACTCTCTACCGATTCAAAGACCAGATGATAATGCCCGGTATCCTCATTGCGATCCATCAATTCGTGCGAACTCTCAAAAAAAATTCTGAGACCGCCATACAAAATCCAAAAGGCGACACCCAGACCGAATAGATGTTCCAGCATCGGCAACTCAGTCCATAAGGTCAGGCCCAGGCCGAGCAGCACCAACAAGGACAAAATACTGTCGTTCAGCATGTTGCGCGCATCCGCCACAATCATCTTACTGCAAATGCGCTTGCCCACACGGTATTTGTACCAGGCCAGTAAGATCTTTATGGGAAAAGAAAAAAAGCTTATATACAAGGTAAACACACTGGGCAGCACGGCCGTATTGATGCTGTCAGCCAGCCAGCCCCAGTCTTGCCCCAACTCGCGGGCCGTCCGTAACAGCAATTGCAGGGAGCCAAAGATCATCAGCATCGACAATACCTTCGTTGCTATGGCCTCAATCCGTCCATAGCCCCAAGGATGAGTCGCATCTGGCGGCTTTATCAATAATCTTGCGGTATACAAACCGATAATATCAAAAGTCGTATCGGCAATGCTGTCGATGCCATCCCCTAGCAAAGCCAAAGAATTTCCCAGAAGCCCAACCGAAACTTTGAAGAAGGCTAAGAGCCCATTGCCACAGATGCTGAACAGTGAAACGCGCAGTATGGCAGCGGCGCGGCGCTTGACTTGCGCGTGAATCTGGCCCTCTCCAGCTGTCCCTAAGGCCCCACTGCCATAGTTATTTCGTGAGATTTCGCGCTCTTCTCTCATCCCGCCTCTCTTTTCTTTGCCAAAACTGGCCTCAATGGCAAAGTGATAGGCCGTTGCAAAACAGCCTGAAGATACTAGCGCAGATCGCAGTCTTTGTCATGCTATCTATAGCCATTTGCCAAAAATAATTTGGCATTGAATTTTAGAGTCAAATCTAGCGCCTAGCACATTATCTGGATTTGCTGAATTGAGTGCTGCTGTTTTATAGGCAAAGTCGTTTGATTACGATATGATTTCTAGGGTTTTGAAAACCGAATATCAGGAAATGCCCTGTGTTGCAGCCGCCTATTTCAAATGCCTTTGAAAAGACAAATGCGAAAACAAACAGAGAGAATGTCACTCTGATAAGGAGCTGGAAATGCTGACGGGGCTAAGCAAGGAGAGCCTATGTCTCGATTAGACGAGCTGAAACAGCACACTGTGGTCGTTGCCGACTCTGGTGATATCGCCAGCATTACGGAATTTCAGCCCCAGGACTGCACGACTAATCCCTCGTTGATCTTCCGTGCCGCTTCCATGCCGCGGTATCAAGAACTTTTTGACGCGGCCATCGACTGGGGAAGGCGGCAGGGTGCCGGCAATGCAGAGCTCGTTAGCCGGGTCTGCCAGCGCCTGGGCGTTATTTTCGGGGCGGAACTACTAAAAATTGTGCCGGGTTATGTTTCGACGGAAGTCGATGCATCTTTATCCTTTGACCGCGATGCCTCGGTAGCCGCAGCCCGTCAGATCATTGCCTGGTATGAAGAACTGGGTTATTCACGCGATCGTGTCCTGATTAAAATGGCCGCGACTTGGGCCGGCATTCAAGCCGCGACCGTCTTGGAAAAGGAAGCTATCCAGTGCAACTTGACTTTGCTATTTTCTTTTGCCCAGGCCGTGGCCTGTGCCGAGGCGGGCGTGACCTTGATTTCACCGTTTGTCGGCCGCATCATGGACTGGCACAAAAAGGCAGAAGGCCGTGAATTTGCTCCCCAAGAGGATCCAGGCGTGGTGTCGGTACAACGGATTTATCGCTATTACAAGACTTACGCCTACAAAACCATTGTCATGGGCGCTTCGTTTCGCAATGTCGGCGAGATTGAAGAGCTCTGTGGTTGTGACCGCCTGACGATTTCCCCGCAATTGTTGTCCGAGTTGCAAGCCCTTGACGGCGAGCTGCCCGTCAAACTGAGCGCGGAACAGAAGAGTGCGGACGCCAAAATTCACCTGGAAGAAAAAGACTTTCGGTGGCTGCACAATGAAGACGCCATGGCCAGCGAAAAGCTGGGCGAAGGCATCCGGCTCTTCAATCGGGATCTACTGAAGCTAAAGCAGATGATCGGCGAAAAAATTTAGATCATAGTCACTGTATAGATTTTAAAAGGGCCTTCCCCTGCCAGTAGAGAAATAATTTATTTATTTTATTAAATTATTTCTCTACTGGCTGCCCCACTGCGCTCCGCTCAATTTCCAGCCCCTGGCAGAAACGGGCCAAATATTGTTCGAAACCTGCGGCATCTGCAGGATCGGGCGGCAGTGGCACGCCCATGCGCCCCGCAAAGATGCCCTGCAGGAATTCCGGCAGGCTAGATTTGTTCGTCTGCGCCGCAAAGTAGGCCAACAATGCCATACCCCAGGCTCCGCCTTCGCCCGCGCTTTCGATTACCGTGACAGGGATTCCTGTCGCCGCCGCCATCATCCGTTGACCCACCACTGCCGTCTTAAAAAAACCGCCGTGTCCGCGAATGTCGTCTACCCGCACACCCTCGTCTTTCATCAGAATGTCGAGGCCGATGCGTAAGGCACATAGCGAAGCATAGATTTGGCTGCGCATGAAGTCGGCCAAATTCAGCGGGCTGCCTGCATGCCGTACGAATAGTGGCCGCCCCTCAAGAAGCTCGACCATGTCTTCTCCGGCGACATAGCCATAGTGCAAAAAACCGGCGCAATCGGGTTTGCCTTCCAGCGCCTTGCGATACATGGCCTGAAACAGCTTGTCGACGTCAAAGCGGGCCCCCATGAGCTCGGCGGCCTCGCCGAAGAGCCCGATCCAGGCATCGATATCGCTACAACCGTTGTTGCAATGGACCATGGCGACCGGTAGGCCTTGTGGTGTCGACACCAAGTCAACCTCACGGCGAATTTGGGAAAGTTTTTTTTCCAGTACCAACATGGCAAATATTGAGGTCCCCGCCGAAACGTTGCCCGTGCGCGCGGCCACCGAATTCGTCGCCACCATTCCTGTCGCGGCGTCACCTTCGGCGGGGCAAAGCAAGGCGCCCGGCTGCAGATCGCCAGCGGGGTCGAGCATGAGGGCCCCGCGCTGTGTGAGCCGGCCGGCTTCTTGACCGGCAAGCTTTACTTGCGGCAGCAGATCCCTGAGCTTCCACGGGAACTCGCGCCCTTGTGTCCCCTGTGTCCCCTGGGTCGATTGGGTCCCCTGTGTCGATTGGCCCCCATGGCCCCCATGACCCCCATGGCTCCCATCGACTCCATGGAGCAACTCGTCAAATTGCTTGAGCATGCTGGTGTCCCAGTCGTCTCCACCAACGGGGAACATGCCTGAGGCATCGCCAATTCCCAAATTCCTTTCACCTGTCAGCTGCCAGTGGATGTAACCGGCCAATGTCGTTATGTGGGCCAGTTCGGCAACGTGGGGTTCACCGTTTAATATCGCCTGATACAAGTGGGCGATGCTCCAGCGCTGCGGGATATTGCACTCAAACAACTCACTGAGCCGCGCGGCGGCTCGACTGGTCGTCGTATTGCGCCAAGTGCGGAATTCGACCAGTTGGCGCTCCTGGGCGTCAAAGGCCAAATAACCGTGCATCATGGCACTCACGCCCACGACACTGATTCGCCGCAGGGTCGCAGCATAATTCTGGTGGAAGTTTTGCTTCAGCTCGGCATAGGCGGCCTGCAGGCCGCCGTGAACTTGCGCCAGGGGGTAGGTCCATGTGCCGCCCTGCAGGCTACTTTGCCAACGGTGCCCTCCCGCGGCCAGCACCTTGCCCGTCGAGTCAATCAATACCGCTTTAATGCGTGTCGAACCCAGCTCAATTCCCAAATAGTTTTGGCCGCATTGGGTCGGCCCCTCTGCTTGCATACGGGCTCCTTAATTATGGCTGGCGCAACGTAGCCACTGAAAAACTGTGGAACGGCCTTACGGCAAAAGTAATACTTTAATGCTCTTATCTGGCTGTGAAGCCATTTCCATCGCCTCGGCAAAGTCTTTGAGGGCAAATTTATGCGTCACAATATCACGAGCCGAGATTTTCCCTTTGCGCAGAAGGTCAATGGCGATCGGGTAACAGTATGGACCTAAATGGGTCCCCAAGATATCGAGTTCCTTGCGGTCGCCGATCACCGACCAGTCGGTTTTGACATCCTCGCCAAATACACTCATCTCGACAAAGCGCCCCAGACGACGGATCATCTCCAGTCCCTGCCGGACACCGGCAGGATGCCCAGAGGCTTCGATGTAAATATCGCACCCGTAGCCGCCGGTAAGCTCTTTTACTTTTCCGACCACATCGACGTCTTTGGGGTTCAGAGTGATTGAGGCCCCGAACTGGCGACATAGTTCTAGACGCTTATTATCCAGATCTAGAACAATCAACTCTTTGGGGTTCTGTAATGCCAGAGTCTGGATAATACCCAAACCGATAGGCCCCGCACCGGCCACCACGACAACGTCGCGCAAGAAGACTTGGGCTCGCTCCACCGCATGAATCCCGCAAGCCAAGGGCTCAATAAAAGCGGCATCTTCTAACGTCAATTCCGCCGGCACCTTGTGAACGATACAATCTTGATTAAAGATCATGTATTCGGCCATGGCACCATCGGAGCGCCCCCCTTGAAAACCGAATATGTCGTGCTGTTCGCACATCCAATATCGACCAGATTTACAGAACATACATTTCCCGCAGGGAATGATCTGCTCCGCGGTAACCCGATCTCCCACCTTTACGCCGAAGTGTTCTTCTGCCCCAGCTCCCGCCGCGGCTACATGACCGACAAACTCATGCCCAGGGATCACAGGAGTCTTAACCCAGGAATCAGCTCCTGGGTTTTCTCCGCTCCAATACATGGCCGCACCGTGCATGCATTTACCATCAGAACCACAAATACCGCAAGCTTCTACTTTTACTAATAGTTCCCTGGCTTGGGGTCGCGGACAAGGTAGCGTCTCTAGCCGGTAATCATTCGGTCCGTGATTGACAATAGCCAGTATTTTTTGGGGAATATCCTTCATGATCAAGTCTCCTCTAATATTTTATTTTTGTCCTTAAAGCACTTGCAGATATGGCCAGGAGTATGATCACCCCTTTAACTATTTGTTGGGCAAACGGATTAATACCTAAAAGATTCAGCCCATTATTGATAAAACCGAGCGTCAAGGCCCCGATTAGAGTCCCCAGCAGACTTCCCTTGCCGCCAGTAATTAAGGTACCCCCCAGAACAACTGCGGCAATGGCAGTGAGTTCAAAACCATTTGCCGAATTTGGCTGGCCACTACCCGTGCGCGATGCCAAGACAATTCCCCCAATACCAGCACACAATGAGCACAAGATATAGGCCAATCGCTTATATTTGTTTATATTTATGCCCGAATACAAGACAGCTGTTTCATTATCCCCAATTGCATACAGATACTTACCTGCCCGCGTTTGTGTCAAAAAGTACCAAAACAGCATAAATGTTGTGATGGCAATCAAAAAAGGGAAGCCTTTTGTCCCAATCATTCTAAAAGAATCCGGCAAACCAGATATGGGATAGCCCCCGGTATAAACCAAGGCTATTCCCCGCGCAATCAACATCATGGCCAGCGTGACAACAATGGATGGCAGCTGTAATTGGGTGACGATTAAACCATTGCATAATCCTATTATTGCCGCTAAACCAAGTGCGATAACCGCGGCCATTCCCGGCGGCATTGAGCTCGCGACCATTCCCGCGAAAAGCGTTCCAATCAAGGCGGAGACAGCCCCCACCGAGAGATCAATGCCGCCCGTCAATATCACGATAGTCATGCCGAAGGCCAATAACGCATAAATTGATGACTGACGCAGAACGGCATTTAAATTCTTGAAATCCAGGAAGTGCTCTGATAAGAATGACAATACTAAAAAAATCATTAACAATGCTAATAGTGGCAAAATATAACTGTTCTTGAGAATTCTGCTAAACATATTATATGAACCTCATATTGCATTTGCCAAAATTTGCTTGGGTTCAAAGTCAGAATTGAGCGTGGCCGTAATCTCATCATTTTTCATTACAATAATACGATCGCTCATCCCAACCAATTCATTCATCTCAGATGAAATCATGATTATCGCGTTTCCTTCTCGGACAAACTGATCCATCAAGTTATAAATCTCATGCTTTGCCCCCACATCAATCCCACGTGTCGGTTCATCGAAAATCAAGAGCTCACAATTGGCGCATAAGCATCGGGCAATTATGACTTTCTGCTGATTGCCCCCACTTAAATACTTGACTTCCTGGTCGATGCCGGCCGATTTGACATGTATTTTGCGCGTTGACTGGATGGCCTTGGTTCTTTCCCTATTTCTGCGAAAAAAGAAGCCCTGTATATTGTTGATGATTGTATTGTAAAAGACTGACGTATTAAGCATTAAGCCCGCGAACTTTCGATCTTCAGGCAAGAGTCCTATGCCCAATTTTAAAGCCTTCACGGAGTCTCTCAAGCCGACAGGCTTGCCCTTGAAGTCAATTGTGCCGCCATATTTTCCCCGCAGGCCCAAGATTTTCAACATTAATTCGGTGCGCCCGGCACCTACGAGACCAAAGACCCCCAGTATCTCGCCTCGCCTAACCTGAAATCCGCTCTGCCTTGCCGGCTCGGGGCCTACTCTGAAAAGATCTTGTGGATTTTTCGGAATTTCCCGTTTATTCGGATAATTTGTCGTGTTTTCACGTCCAACCATCAGAGATATCAGCTGTTTTTGATTCAATTCGGCCAACTGGTAAACGCCAACGCAATTTCCGTCTCGCAATATTGTCACCCTCTGGCAGATCTCAAATAACTCATCTAGGTGGTGACTGATAAATATCATGGCGACACCACGGTCCCTCAGTCTGCGCATTACGTTGAACAAATGTTCCACTTCATTGGGAGTCAATGTGGAAGTCGGCTCGTCCAGAATTAATACATCGGAATCCTCAAGCAGGGCCTTTGCAATCTCGACAAACTGCCTGTTCGCAATACTTAAATTGCAGACAGGCAAGTCAATATCCAGATCAATTTCGAGCGAGAGCAATATGCTGCGCGCTTTTTTCCGCATATATCTTTTATCAAGATGATATTTTGAAAACTTTTCCCGACCTAAAAAAATATTTTGCCATGTATTCATATTGCTTATGAGACTGAGTTCCTGAAATATGGTATTGATACCATGTTTATGGGCGTCCCGGACCGAGGTCAAGGTGACCGGTTCTCCATCCTTGATTATCTTGCCTGAAGATGCCGGATAGAGGCCGGAAAGAATTTTCATCAGTGTCGATTTCCCGGCGCCATTTTCGCCTAGCAAAGCGTGTATTTCGCCTCTTCCAACGGCCAAGTCGACATTGTGCAGCACCTTGACGTCAAAAAAACTTTTGGTGATCTTGCGCAATTCAATTACTGGCTCCATACAAAGAAATCTCTCGTTTGCGGTAAATCTACCAGCTAAATGTTGTGGCTGCGGTTTTATCAATGAGCTTAACATCCAACGGAATTGTCTCAGGCACGACCCTGGCTCCCCAATATTGGGCCAAGGCCATTCCCAAGCCAATGCGAATCATATCGCGTGGGAATTGCGCTGAAGTGGCGACAAAGGCCCCACCTTTAGCTATCGCTTTGACTGCTTCAGGCGCTCCATCTACGCTGGTCAGCTTGACATCGCGGCCAGAAGCTTCAATAGCGGCCAATGCCCCCAAGGAACCCTCGTCGTTTACAGAAAATATGCCTTTTAACTCTGGGGCAGCCTGCAATATGTTTTCTGTCACGGTCATTGCCACGTCGCGTGCCTGCTTGCCATTCTGAGTATTCACAATCTGAATGTCGGGGTATTTGGCTATCGCATCTTTGAATCCCCGCACGCGTTCCAAGATCGGCACTACCGGTATGCCATCTAGTATTGCGACCTCTCCGCTGCCCGCTATGGCCTGGGCTAAAGCCTCACCGGCTTGCACGCCGGCATCATAGTTGCGCGAACCGACAAATACATTGACACCTGCGGCTTGGGCGTCGACAGCGACGACAATTACCCCGGCAGCTTTAGCTGTCTCGACGGCCGTCTTAACCCCTTCTGTGTCCGTAGGATTGACAATCAAAATATCTATTCCCTTTTGCACCATGTCTTCAATATCATTAATTTGTTTTGTAACGTCATGCTGTGCGTCAGCGGTATGTGCAACACCTCCTACGGAAGCTACCGCAGTTTCAAATGCTTCAAGCATGACGACGAAATATGGATTATTCATCTCTTGGAATGACATTCCAATTACAATTTTATTTGCTGAATTTCCATTATCAATTGAAGATTTATTTTGATTACAAGAGTATAAAATTAAAAATGATAATAAGTAAAAGTAAAAATTTTTCATGAATATAATCTCCTTATAATTATTCTAACATATTATACACTCATATATCAAGAAAATTATCTATAATAGAATTAAATAATTTATATTATAATGCAAAATATTGATTAAAATTGTAATAATTGCTTAATTGATCGTTAAGCTGGAAAAAATCTATCCCAACGATAAAACCAAGTGGCAGCCCGGCCTGACAAAGCCCGCACACTTTGCTACAATCGCGGCCGAAATTTCTGATTGCAAAGGATATGCTCATGAGTCCGCTGTTTACCTTTACCCTGGCCCCAAACGTGAAAGAGTTACTCGCCAGCGAAAATCCCGGTGGGAAGCTCGCAAAAGATATTGAGCTCTGCGCCTGGGTGCGCAGCCGGCGCGACTCTAAAAACATTTGTTTCCTGAATTTAAACGACGGTTCTTGTGTCAGTGGTATTCAGGTCGTGGTGGATAACGATTGCCGCAGCGTTTGCGACGACTTTGAGCAAGTGGACAACGGGGCGTCCGTGCGCGTGCGCGGCATGCTCGTTGCCAGCGAGGGCCAGGGGCAGGCCGTGGAAATCAGGGCCCAGAGTGTTGAGCTCCTGGGCGTGGCCCCCCAGGGGGAGTACCCGCTACAAAAAAAGCGCCACAGTTTTGAGTTTCTGCGAGAAATCAGTCATCTTCGCAGCCGTAGCAACAGTATTGGCGCGGTGATGCGGGTGCGCAACCGCCTGAGCATCTTGGTGCATGAGTTTTTCCAGCAGCACGGTTTTTATTATGTGCACACCCCAATTATTACCGTCTCCGACGCCGAGGGTGCCGGGGAACTGTTTCAGGTGGAATCCACAGCCTACTTAAAGGAAACAGAGGGTAAAAGGCGCGGGCACTTTTTCGGCCAGGAGGCCTATCTGAGCGTCTCTGGGCAGTTGGAGGGCGAGGTATATGCCCACTCCCATTCGCGCATATACACTTTTGGCCCGACTTTCCGCGCCGAAGAATCCAATACGGCACGCCATCTGGCCGAATTCTGGATGATTGAGCCGGAGGTGGCTTTTATGGAGCTGGACGCTTTGATGGGGCTGGCCGAAGCTTTTATCCGTCACCTGGTGGCTGGCGTTCTAGCCGATTGTGCCGAGGAACTGGAGTTGCTGGACAAGTGGATTGAGGCGGAGTTACTCAGCTCGTTAAATGGGCTGATACGCAGTCAGGAGTTTGTGCGTGTCAGTTATACCGAGGCCATTCAATTGCTCAAAGCGGCTAGCGCCGCAGGCCGTAAATTTGAGTACCGCCCAGTTTGGGAAGATGGATTGCAGACCGAACACGAACGTTGGTTGACCGAGGAACATTTTAAACAACCCGTGATTGTCTATGATTATCCCGCGGCGGGTAAGGCTTTTTACATGAAGCAAAACGCCGATGGCCGGACAGTGCGCGGCATGGATGTCTTGGTTCCCCGCCTGGGGGAAATTATAGGTGGTTCGCAGCGTGAGGACGATTACGACAAGTTAAAGGCCCGCATGTTGTCTGATGGCATGGAGCTGGATCGTTATCAGTGGTATCTGGATCTGCGCCGCTTCGGCGGAACGCCGCACAGCGGCTTTGGCCTGGGTTTTGAACGCATGGTCCAATACGTCACGGGCATGAAGAATATTCGCGACGTGATCCCCTTTCCCAGAGCCATTGGTCAGGCGTACTGACGCCGAGAAAAACAGTCGCCCGCTATGGTTTGGCGGTCTTGAAACTACTGGGCTCACAGTAAACCTTGCTGTTTAAGGTGAGTCACGGCTTGAGCCAGGCCGTCTTTGTCGTGATGAGCGGTGACATAGCAAGCCGCAGCCTGTACTTTTGGGGAAGCATTGCCCATGTATTACTCATGCGCGATGCTATAGTCTGCGCCCTGTAGCATCGCTAGGTCGTTTTCACCATCGCCAATGGCGATCAGGCGGCAATCTAGCCGAGAGTCGCCTTTTGAGCCGCTTGAAAAACTGAAGCTGTGTAAGGCCCGCTGTATGCCTTGCAGTTTGTTGACTTGGCTAGTCATAATGTCAAGTAACAAGTGGTCCGGAAAAATTGCGTTGAGGCCACCATAATATTGTCCTAGCTGCAATACCTTGCGTTGTAGTTCCTCTAGTTGCCCGCGGCTCGTCTCTGCCGGGCCGGGCCCGTTGTGCCGCCGTCCAAATTCCTTGGCGGCATAGACGACTTTGCACACGGCAAAATTTCCCTGTCGGTAGGCGCTGGTGTCATACATGGCAAAAGGTTTTGCCACAGAGTAATCGCGCAGCAGGTTGTGGCGATCGCGGTATTTAACTATGCCGCAGTCACAGTCCAGAAATATGTCTACCGAATAGGGCAGGGCTAGTTCAATCAGTTGGGAGACAAGCTCTGCGGCCATGCCTTGAAAATCTTGCCGCATGGTTTTCGCATCTCGTCTAGTCTGCTCCTGCTCGTTTTGGGTCCCCACCGCAGCCTTGATTTTTTGGGGGGCTTGCGACGCCATGGGAACAAGAGAAGCAGCGGAAGAAACCCAAGTGGCGGGAGCGGGGAGGTAAATGAACGCCCCGTTACAGCCGATTAGAGGGCCCTGGAGCTTAAGCTGGCGATAGTAACTCAACATCAGACTGGGGTGACGACCAGAGACCAGTACGACCCAGTAACCACGCTGATGTAAGTCATGTAAGGCCGACCGGCTCGCCTTCGTGACCTGTCCGGCTGAGTTGAGCAGTGTGCCATCCATATCACAGGCAAATATCTTGTAACTAGTATTGGGCATTGAAGTTCCTTATTCTCAAAAGGCCAGACCCCTGGCTTTAGCGCGGAAACATACGACTTTTAGGGCTTAAACGCAACATGCGGCTGCCGCTAGCCGCGTGGCTGTATGTCAGTAAATAAATGGCGCCATCTGGTCCCAGACCCAGCCAGCGTATCGGGCCCAGGAGACCTTTGAGCATTGGCTCGCGGAACTCCAGGCGAAATCCTGACTCCTGCGTGGGGTCAGGGTTGCGCCGCATGCGATAGAGGCTCTGGCCCTCTAAGCCCGCAATAATTAAGTCGCCGGCCCAAGCGGCAAATAGGTTGGGGCTGCGCGAAGCCTGTGGCGGCAGCACAAGCACAGCTCCCCAGCCGGCACTACCGCCCATGCCCGGCCTCGCATTCGACGCCATAGTATTTGCGATGGTATTTGCACTATTGTCAATTTTGCGGTGATATCGGTTTGAGATGACTCCTGGCGGCCGAGTCCAGCTGAGTATTGCCGCCTGATCGCGGCCGAGACTTGACGCTTGGCCCGATTCCGTATTGACTTCATGCGGTGCTGGTTCTAGGCCCCAACCATAGTTGTGGCCTTCACCGAACAAGTTGAGTTCGTCGGCGAGTACAATGCCGTTATGTAGGCGCAGCTGCTCGACACTCCAAAGCTGGTGTCGGTGATTGTCCCAGAACAGATCGTATATCTCGGCGTGCCCTATGCTGACCATCTGGCTGGTGGCCGATGCTTGTTCGGCCAGAGCCGGACTCAAGTAGTGTCGGGAGCCGGGAAACACCTCGCGAAGAGCTTGCTGGTCTTGATGCAAAGAAATTTTATTGACGCTGCCCCAATGGCTTTGCAGGTTTTGGGCCTCTTGAGGTTGCGATCCGGTTCCGAGCCCTATGTAGAGAAACTCCCGGTTGGCGGCTAGGGCCCCGCCGTAGCCAGCAGGTTTCTGCAGTGGCGGTTGGGCTTGGAATACTTCGGTCACGCCGACGGCGTGAAATTGATTGGAGCTGTATTTCAAAGTAAAGGCTTGGACGGAAACGGTGCTGAGCGTCTGGCTGAGTTGGCGGGCGTAGCTCAGGAAAACGCCCCCTGACCAGGGGTTGTAGAGGAGGTCGAGGTATCCGCCTTCGCCGCGCGGCTCTACATTTGGCGGCAGATCCAGCAGGGGGTAAAGGTTTTCCTGGTACAAGACCCAAATGCCGCCCTTGCGTTCGCTGATTAGCCAGGCCCCGCCTGAAAACCGGGCATAGGGGTCGCTGTAGAATTTTTGAAACGAACGCATGGGGACCCAAATCGCACTTTGTGGTTCATTTAATCCGCGCACCAGCATTTGTATGACTAAGGTTCCTTCTTTGCTAGGTGCTTCGTGAATTTTGCGCGCAAAACCATTTTCGTAGACAGCTTGAGGGATATTTTGTCCCCACATTGGCGGTGGGACAGCTCTTGAATCTACGGGCCAGGGCAGCAAGCTGCACATAGTTCCCAGCCTGAGGAGGATTCGCAGGGAGCAGAAGAGTATCCGTGGGGAGCAAGTGTAGCGGGCGTTTACAGTTGGGCGAGGCATGGCGGAGTCGCTGCGGGAGGGCGATAAGCGGAAGGGTTTGTGCGCAATGCGGGAATCGTAGCCACGGATTACAACGTTGGCCGCGTCTTGCCTCTGAGACTTGCCCTTAACTTGCCCCTGCCTTAATTACGCCCTAGCTCCTGGTCTGTAAGAGCTTCAATGAGCGCTGGCAGCAGCTGTTTCTTGCGTGACATGACGCCGGGCAGGTCATAAATCTGCTTGGCGGTCTTCTCGTAGCTAAGTTTGGCCTGGCCGCGCGCGTAGCTTGAACTCAGTAGAATACTGTCGCACGTGTGAATATTGGTTACGAGCAATACGGCCCAGTGGTAGGGGCCGCCCTGAGGCAGGGAGAGCCGGTCCAGTTCGGCGATCAGGTCTTTTTCCAGACCGTCGATTTCACGCATGTTGACGACTTCAACCTGACCGACGCCAAATTGGACGCCGTTATGGGCAAATTCTTTAAAGTCATTCTTGATTATTTTTTCAATGGGCATGCCCTTGAGTATTGAGCCGTTGGTGTAAATTTCATTACCGAGGGTAATGGGATCCAGACCGGTATATTCGGCGAGCTGCGCCGCTACCTTGCTGTCGCGGTCGGTAGTGGTTGGTGAACGCAACATTACGGTGTCGCTAATTACCCCTGAGAGCAAAATTTTAGCCGCATCCATAGGGATTTTCGTACCAGAACGCAGGAAAAGCTCGGACACCAAGGTACAGGTACTGCCTACTGGAGCTGTAAAAAAATTGATAGGCTTGGTAGTTGGTCTGGGAGAAAGGCGATGATGATCGATAATTTCGACAATTTCGGCATTCTCGCTGCCCAGGATGGACTGAGCGGGCTCGTTGTGGTCCGTAAGGATTAAGCGAGGCTTCTTGACGTTAATCACGTCCATACGGCGCACCATGCCATGAAGCTTGCCCTCTTCGTCGACTACGGGCAGGCCTGATTGACGTTGCAGTATCTGTTTCGCTTCTTCAATTAGGGCTTCGGGACTGATGGTTTCGGCATCGCGGCTGAGGTGGGCGCGTACCGAAGAGGCCATGGCGCTGGCGCGGATTACATTTTCGGAATGCAGGCTGCTGCGGAGGATCCAACCTTGATAACTGGGGCATAGAGCTTTAATTTCTTCGTCGTTCAGGCTGTCCCCTGTGATGATAATACCGGCGATACCACGTTCCATCGCATTGCGGATAATGCTGCTGCGCCGTCCAATGACTAATATAAACTGGGAAAGGTCAAGCTCGCTGAAATAGTCTTCAATTTGGTCGCGGTCCATACTGCCCACGAGGAAGCCTGCGTGGATAACTGGACGGGCAGCGCGAAGGACAATCTGGGCTCTGAGTATTTGAACCAGGTTGTCTACGACAATCTCGTAGTTCGTATAGGTGCTGCGGGTGCGTTCAATCAGGAAATTTGTCATTTCGTCCAATGTGTATACACCTTGATAGCGGCCCTCTTCGTCTTGGACAGGAATTAGGCGCAGGCTTTGTTCCTTCATTACTTGAACGGCCTCGGCGATAGCTGAGAGAGGATTTGACAGATATATTGGGGACATGATATGGTGAACGCGGTAGTTGATATCGGGTAGTAACGGCGGGGGCTCAACGTTCAAGTGGCTAAAAATGAACTTTGTCTGGTGGTTCAAATGGCCGCAACGCACGGCGACGTGGCGTGAGGGCTCTCCGATGGCTTTCTTGTAATGTTGTAGGGCATAAGCCGAGCAAACCGAATCGGTGTCCGGGTTGCGGTGGCCACAGATGATGACGTCTTCACCCAGATTGATATTCGCGGTACTTTTATGTGTAACTGAACTCATATATACTCCTTTAAATATGCTCTTTGCTCTGCAAAGCTTGTATTGCTTCTATTTCAGACTTACAATTTTAACTGATGGCCGGCCGGCATCGGCAGCGAATTTTAACAGAATTAACACTAAGCTTCAAATATGTGCCCATGTGCATGAGCTGCTCTATGCTATTGAAACGCAAATATATATCGCAAAATCAGACAGAAGACCAGAGAGAACGGGAACAGGGCGAAAGAGCCACGACACGAGCGGGTTTACAGGAAATAGAACCTTGGCAAGACTACCTGCGGCGCAAGCAGGCACTCAAATCGCGTCTGAGGCGCAATTATGTCCAACTGACGCTCTTTACCATCCTTTTCGGTGTATTGACCATTGGGCTGAGGCTTGAGTTGCGTCGGGGTCAACTGACTGCTTTGGAGTGGGGAAGTCGTTGGCTAGAAAGGCAGGCCCGTCATTTACGGGTGTTCTGGAAGCTCGATAGAGAAGACTTTGTCAAATCCCGCTGGGATTCTTTGGTTGGGCAATCGTTCTCTGATACGCAACTGCGTTCGCAAGTTGCCCAGTGGGGTTGGGATATCGGCCCCAGTAGAGAGCTTGTTGGCAGTGATGAAAAACTTGAACTGCTCTATTTCGAGCAGAATCATATTTATTTGCTGCGTAGGAAAATTGATCACTATATTTTATATGTTGGCGACCGTAAGCCGTAGATGATAGATACTGAATCTGATTGCCATAAATATCAGTATAAAATATGCAGTATATTAACAATTAAACTGGTAATAAATGTTTCGGTAGGTAATTTTCTTAATTAGTGAAATTAACTAGAATCTTGGCGGCGTTTTGCAAAGTCTCTGTTAATCATATAATGAATAGTGGATACTCTAAAGTTTTTGCAATGTTTTTTATATAGGTGATACACAATGCAGGAATTGCTTGAGCAATACGCAAGTATAGCCCCACTGATAGTATTTTTGGCACTCGTAATTGCGGCTTTTAACATCCCGATTTCAGAAGACCTGACAGTGATTGCCTCCGGCCTGTTTATTGTTGCTCTACCCCCGCTCGTAGGCCGTGAAAGCGATGCTCTGATGCATTTAGCATTAATAGCCGGGGCTGTCGTTGGGGATATGCTTTCGTATACCATGGGGCGAAAAGTTGGTCGACCTTTGCTGGGAATGCGTTTATTTCGCGCTGCGATTTCGCCGCATCGTCTGGAGTTGTTAGACGCTCATTTTGCCCGTCATTCGGCTCTGATGATTTTATTAGGCCGTCTCATTCCTTTTGGTGTGCGCAATTGTATTTCTCTGTTTGCCGGTATTACGCGCCTGCCCGCTTGGAAATTCCTGCTTTTCGACACAATTTCGGCCTCTTTTAGTATCTCGGTTATTTATTACTTGAGTAAACGTTATAGCAAACAATTGCCGCGAGACATCCGCATTGTCCAGCTGGTCCTGCTGTTGATTTTCATCGCTATTGTCGCCTACCTTGTCTATCGTATTCGTCGCTTGAACTCTGAGCGTTATGCCTCTTCGGCGCGAGATATTCAAGATCGTACTGTGGGCGAATCTGCGAATGTGTATAAAAAAGAAAGAAAACAACTGTAAAATGCGTTGAGTAAAATGGGCGCCTGGTCTAAACTCTCTCACCGTCGCAAATGACGTCTTGCTAGAGGTATTAATTTTGCACAAATTAGCTGTTGGCTAGTCTTTTGGGGGGATTATGACGACGGAAATACCTAGTTCTACTACGCTCGTTTCACAGGGCGAATATCCGTACCTGGCTGAATTATCCAGTCTGTTGGATGAACAACTGCAGTGTGCTGATTTCAAGGGTATAGACGCAGCGCTGAACGGTTTGCAGGTTGGCGATGTCCAGCGCCGGATTCGTAAAGTCGTTGCGGCAGTCGATGCTTCGCTAGAGAGTTTTGAGCGTGCCGCCGACGTTGCCGCCGACTTAATGATTACGCACCATGGCATTTTCTGGGGCCAGATCGCCCCGGTAACGGGGCCAAACTATCATCGCCTGGCTCTTTTATTAGAGAAGCAGCTAGCCTTATATGCCGCCCATCTGCCGTTGGATGCCCACCTAAAGTATGGCAACAATATCCACTTGGCCGAACGTTTGGACTTACAGAATATATGTAGTTTCGGAACCTATAAAGGCCACTTCATAGGTTGTCGGGGTGAGTTTGAGCGCCCTCAGAGCATGTCTAACATTTGTGATATCTTGAATCTGCCACCAGAGACTCTATCTTTGGAATTCTCGCGCAAAGCTAAAGCCTGTGGTATTCGCAATGTCGGCATCGTATCTGGCGCTGGGGCTTTGGCTATGGAAGAGGCCGCCACTAAGGGCTGTGAGCTACTCATTACGGGAGAAATTGCCCACCAGGATTACCACAGTGCCCGTGAGTTAGGTTTGCATGTCCTGGTTATGGGCCATTACCGCAGTGAGATCGGCGGTGTAACACGTCTGCTCGGCCTGATCAATGAAAAGTGGCCCTGTATTAGCACCGATTTCATTGATCTGCCTACGGGACTTTAGTTCAGCAAGGATGCCATAATGTCGAAAAAAGGCAAACAAGTCAGAGAGCTGAATCCAGAAGCGGGCAATCATCATTTTCTGGTTTTCTTATGGACCCTGGCAATTATTGTTGTAGATCAGCTGAGTAAGTGGTTTATTGTCGCCAATGTCCCTCTCAACGATTTCCATACTCCTTATTTTTCCATGTGGAGTGGCTATCTGAATATCATTCATGTGCGCAATCCGGCTATTGCCTTTAGCATTGGTAGCGGTCTTCCAGATGCTTTGAAGGCAGTATTATTTAAGTTTTTCCCTTTGATTATTTTACTGTATATTAGTTATATAGTTTTTGTCGATCAATATCTGTATCGACTACAGCGGACTTGTCTGGCCTTAATTATTGGCGGGGGGATGGGAAATATGGCCGACCGTCTGTTTCGATCCGGAGGAGTTGTCGATTTTGTCGATACCGACTTTTGGGATATTGATATCGAATGGGGAAGCTTGCATTACAGCATGCATCGTTGGCCGACATATAACGTTGCTGACGCTTCCATCCTTGTTGGCATGATTATCTTGATTATTTATACATTATTTTTCTTGTCTAAAGAAGATAGAATATTCCAGCTCAATAATATTGGGACTAGGCATAAGTCTGAAGATAAGGATGGTTATCGCATCAAATCTGATTCAAAGGAGGATACTAGGATAAAAAGACTATAATAAAATAGTTTTATTTTCTGTTAGGAGGGGAAATGAACAGAAAAATAAAATACTTATTCTTTTCGGTCATTTTTATTACAATGAATGTCGCTATCTCAATAATTGTAGTGTTGAGTTTTATTGTAATTAGTGAATTAGTATTAAATAAGTTTCCTACAGATTTTATTGATAGAAGCTTGGTTTATATTTTGGCTCTGTTATTTGGAACTTTAATTTCTATATTCTTGTATATTCGTCTATATCGTTATGCAGAAGAAAAATGGTATATTGATCGCATCTTCAATTTTAGTCAAAAGAACAGTCTGGATCTTTAGAGAAAAACCGGGAGCTTTGCTCCCGGTTTTTCTTCCATTTTTATTTTTTTAATCATGCCTTTATTTCGAGTGCTTCATTATCCTCGACAGGCTTAGTTCTAGGCTTTTTACTGGCTCGGTTACCGCCTGATCCTGCAGGAGCAGGATTTGCCGCTCCTTCTGTCGCAAATAGCTTCTGTCGTATCGTGGTCTCGAGCTCTGAGGCAATGTCCGGATTTTCGTTGAAGAACTGAATTACGTTGTCACGACCCTGACCAATTTTTTCTTCGCCTTGATCTGTGATGCGCGAGAACCAGCTGCCGCTCTTTTTTATCAATTCACATTTAAGTGCGGCATCCACTAGGCAACCCTGGGCGGAAATACCCTTGCCGAAAATGATGTCAAACTCACACTTGCGGAATGGCGGGGCCACTTTGTTTTTTACTACTTTGACGCGCACGCGGTTGCCGTAGGCGTCCTCTGAACCCTTGGCGAGTGTTTCTATTTTGCGTACATCCAGGCGCACCGAGCAATAGAATTTTAGGGCATTGCCGCCGGCTGTGGTCTCTGGACTACTAAACATTACGCCAATTTTCATGCGAATCTGGTTGATGAAAAATACAATGCAACCTGACTTGGAAATATTTGCGGTCAGCTTGCGCAGAGCCTGGCTCATTAGTCGGGCCTGGAGGCCCACGTGGGAGTCTCCCATTTCTCCCGCGATCTCGGCGCTGGGTGTCAGAGCGGCCACCGAGTCGATGACAACAATGTCCACGGCACCAGAACGCACCAAAGAGTCAGAAATTTCCAAGGCCTGTTCACCACTATCAGGCTGCGAGACCCAAAGATCTTCAATCCTTACGCCCAGCTTTTTGGCATATTGGGGGTCAAGGGCGTGTTCTGCGTCAATAAAGGCAGCTGTACCACCTCGCTTTTGGCACTCTGCGATGGCGTGCAGAGTCAGAGTCGTCTTGCCTGAAGATTCAGGGCCGTAGACCTCAATAATGCGTCCCTTGGGGTAGCCGCCGACTCCCAGCGCTTCGTCGAGCAAAATGGAGCCGCTCGGAATGGTGTCAACTTCGATCTTTTGGTCTTCGCTCATGCGCATTAATGAGCCTTTGCCATACTGTTTCTCAATCTGTTCGAGAACAACTCCTAAGGCTTTGTCCTTTGCTTCTTTCGTTTCCAGACTGGCAATGCCTTGTAAGGCGGCTTTCTTGGCCATTGTTGGACTCCTCTAAGTTTGGGCCGTATGTGCAGTTGAAGCTGCCCGCGACTCTATTTGTGAAAAGGATGCGTTTCTGCAAAACATGCCGTGCATGCCGCGGATCTGCTTAGGAAATATAGAATTTTTCCCCAATTGGTGCAAATCATTGTAAAAAAAGTAAAAAACCGAAGCGGCGCTATGTGCCGCTTCGGGAATCCAGGCTGATATTTATTATTCTCCGCTAAGATCTCGCAAGCTGATCAGGCCGGGATCATCGCTGTCCGCTTGGATGCGCGCCAGGTCTTCGAGTAGTTTTCTGGCTTTGCTGGAAATTCTTTGTGGGATCCGCACCGTCAATTGGACATACAGGTCGCCCCGACGACTGCTGTTGCCGAGAAAAGGGACTCCCTCACCCTTGATCCGCATTTTCTTGCCCGATTGCCAGCCCGCCGGCACTTTAAGTTTTACTTTTTTGTCATCCAGAGTCTTCAGGTAAATGGTGCCCCCCAAGGCGGCTTGAGAGAGGCTCAACGGCAAGGCGCAGTATAAGTCGTGCTCATGGCGCTCAAAGTAGGAGTGAGGGCGCACGACAAAAACAATGTAGAGGTCACCCGTCGAGGCACGTGCGCCGCGGCCATAGTCGCCCTGACCTTCCAGGCGAATGCGGCTGTCATTGTCGACACCGGCGGGCACAGTCACACTGACGTGTTGTTCGGTATGTTGCTGGCCGCTGCCTTGGCAAGAACTGCAGGGATTAGTGATAATTTGCCCTGAGCCCTGACAAGTAGGGCAAGTGGTGGCTACGGAAAAAAGGCCTTGCGAGCGGCGTATCTGACCCGTGCCATTGCACTGAGGACATATTTGCCTCTTGCCATCTTTGCTGCCGGTACCATTACAGGTACTGCAAGAAATAATACGGCGAAAAGTAATCGATTTTTTACAGCCGTAAACAGCTTCTGAAAAATTCAGCTCCATGGTGTAGCGTAGATCGTTGCCGCGTGCACCACGTGTCGCCGAGCGCCCCCCGCCGCCAAAGAAGCTGCCGAAAATACTACCTAAGTCGCTGCCAAAGAGGTCTTCAAAACCCGAAAAGATTGAAGAGTCAAAACCACTGCCGCCCATGCCGCCGCCCATGCCACCGAGGCCGGCATGCCCGAATTGATCGTAGGTCTGGCGCTTTTTGGGATCGGCTAGCACTTCGTAGGCTTCCGTTGCCTCCTTGAACTTCTCTTCCGCGCCGGCATTGCCGTGATTGCGGTCCGGATGATATTTGACTGCCAGCTTGCGATAGGCCTTCTTTATTTCCTCGGCACTGGCTGTTTTGTTGACACCCAGAATTTCGTAATAGTCTCGTTTCGGCACGGCGTTTTCCTTGCTCTGGTTCCGGTTTTATGTGATTTTATCTAGAAGTTTATTGGATATAGAATTTATAATTCCTAGACATGCCCGATATAAAAGGCAAATACGGGCCTGGCGCCTAGACACAGCGTCGCCCGCTTGACGTGTGCCTCGGCCTGGCTTCAAGCGTCTAGCACTTGCAATCTTATTTGTCTACCACTTCAAAATCAGCGTCCTGAGCACCCTGATCTCCTCCTTTGTTATGGTTGTCGTTATGGGGAGTTTCTGATTGCGCGGCAGCTTCGCTGCCGGACGGACTACCAGGCTGACTATAGAGTTTTTCGGCAAACTTGCTGACCACATCCTGCAAGTTTTTGGTCTTAGCCTCAATATTTTCCAGGTTGTCGGAAGCAATGGCATCTTGCAGTTCCTTTTTGGCCGTTTCAATGTCGCTCTTCTCTGCGTCCGAAAGTTTTTCTGCTGCAGATTCCAGCGTCTGATCGACAGAGTGGATCAAACTTTCGGCGTGGTTTTTCGCCTCAATCTTTTTGCGCAGTTTTTCGTCTTCGGCGGCATTCATCTCGGCATCTTGGACCATTTTGTCAATTTCGCCCTCGGAGAGTCCGGAAGAAGATTCGATGCGGATTTTTTGTTCTTTGCCGGTGCCCATGTCCTTGGCCGAAACGTGTACGATACCATTGGAGTCTATGTCAAACGAAACCTCAATTTGTGGTACGCCGCGCGGCGCGGCCGGGATGCCTTGCAGGTTGAAGTTCCCCAGGCTGCGGTTTTGTGCCACCATTGGGCGTTCGCCCTGCAGGACATGGATGGTAACGGCGGTCTGATTGTTAGCTGCCGTCGAAAAAATCTGGCTCTTGCGCGTCGGAATCGTCGTGTTGCGCTCAATCAGCTTGGTGAATACGCCACCTTCGGTTTCAATGCCCAAGGACAGCGGTGTCACATCCAGCAACAGCACATCGTTGACGTCACCACCGAGCACGCCTCCTTGAATGGCGGCGCCCATGGCGACCACCTCGTCCGGATTCACGCTGCGATTGGGCTCCTTGCCGAAAATCTCTTTGACAATCTTCTGGATTGCCGGGATACGGGTGGAGCCGCCCACCAGTATAACCTCGTCAATGTCTGAGGGAGCATAGCCGGCGTCTTGCAAGGCCTTAAGGCATGGTTCCTTGGTACGCTGTACGAGGTGCTCGACCATAGACTGAAATCTGGTGCGGCTCAGCTCTAGCTGTAGATGTTTGGGGCCACTGGCATCGGCGGTGATGTAAGGCAGATTAATGCTGGTACTCTGGGCCGAAGACAGTTCCTTTTTGGCCTTTTCGGCAGCTTCCTTCAGGCGCTGAAGAGCCATATTGTCATTTGAGAGGTCAATCCCGCTCTGGCTCTTGAACTCTGCGATAATCCACTCGATAACCACTTCGTCAAAATTATCGCCGCCGAGATGAGTGTCGCCGTTGGTTGAGCGCACTTCAAATACGCCGTCGCCGAGGTCGAGAATAGAAATGTCAAAAGTCCCGCCACCCAAGTCGTAGACGGCAATTTTCTCTTCTTTCTTGACTTTGTCCAGGCCATAAGCCAAGGCCGCGGCAGTCGGTTCGTTGACGATACGTTTGACGTCCAGCCCGGCGATACGGCCGGCATCCTTGGTCGCCTGGCGCTGAGAGTCGTTAAAATAAGCGGGAACGGTAATGACGGCTTCTTTTATCCCTTCGCCCAGGTAGTCCTCGGCGGTTTTCTTCATCTTCTGCAGGATGGCTGCGGAAACTTCCGGCGGCGAAAATTGCTTGTCGCGGATTTGCACGCGCGGATCGTCATTGGACGCCTTGATTACTTTGTATGGACAGTGCTTCAGCTCTTCGCTAACCTCGTTGTAACGGCGGCCCATAAAACGCTTGATGGAGAAAATGGTGTTTTCGGGATTGGTCACCATTTGGTTTTTGGCGGACTGGCCAACCAGGCGCTCATTTTTATCCGTGTACGCCACCATCGATGGCGTTGTGCGCTGGCCTTCCTCATTTGTAATGACAACGGAATTGCCGCCTTCCATAACGGCGACACACGAGTTTGTGGTACCCAAGTCGATACCAATAATCTTTCCCATAAATATAACCTCTACATTTCCTAGATTTTCAGGACTTTTATCTTTCCTTTTGAAAATATGCAAACAAGGTACTCAACGGCAAGCCCCACTTTGCCATTGTCTGCAGTTTTTGCATTTTTTGCGTCGAGCTCAATTGGCCGGCTTGGCCACCTTGACGCGGGCTGGGCGCAACACGCGTTCGTGCAGCAGGTATCCCGTCTGAAAATTCTCTACGACCGTGGCCACCTTGCAGTCCATGCTCTCTTCCATCATTAAGGCTTCGTGCCGGTTCGGATCAAATTCCTGTCCCACACAGTCCATGGCCTTGAGTCCTTTGGCACTGAGCAGGTCGCTCAGCTGCTTTTCTACCAACTCCAAACCTTCAAAGAGGCCCTGCATGGCCGGGCTGGAATCTTTCTCCTCTTGGTGTGAGGCCAGGGCCCGCTCGAAATTATCGAGTACTTCCAGCAACTCGGCGATCAAGCTGCGATTGGCAAACTGAATGGCTTCTTCTTTGTCCTTTTGCATGCGGCGGCGATAATTTTCAAAATCGGCCTGCTTGCGCAACAGCGCTTCTTTTAGCTCGTGTTTATCGGCTTCCAGCTGGGCCAGCTGTCTCTCCCAGCCGCAGTCCTCCCCTGTCTCAGCTGCGGGACTCTGACTCTCGCTTGTGGCCGCTTCAGCCGCAGAAGCCTGAGGCAGCTGGGAATCCTTGACTGACGTGTCGTCTTCTGCTCCGGCTCGCTCGCTGGTATCTACATGTGGTTCCGTTTCGTCCGCCGACTCGGCTTTGTCTTTGCTCAAATCCAGACTCCTTATGTGTTTTGCATGGTTATTTTTATATTTACAATATTCTGCCATGCGAAATTATGCAAACCCAGACGGATCGTCAAGCAATTTTTCAGGAGTCTCGATTCCAATCTAATATTTGGGCCTAAATTTATTAGGCGTAGCTGGATATTGTTATTTTGAATTACGCCGCGGCTCAAGGCAGGGCCCGTCCTCCATTTGATGATATTGCGGGGCCATGAAATTGGGTGTGCTGGTCCGGCAAGGCCATGGAGATCAAAAGTCCATGGGGTTTGGCACGAGAAGAACAGGGAGACTCGCCGTGACCTCTGTTTTTGCACCTTAGAGAAAATCAGCCAAGTAACCGCGCCAAATTTTTATTAATTTGGACTCATGCCGCGATAGAAAATTGCGCAAAATTTAGTAGAATAAGATATGGGAAGACAAAATTGTTATGAATAATTTCTCGCCAGATTCCAGAAGGCCTCGCGTCACTGAAAATATCAGGTCGGACAAGTTAAAAAGTAGAATCCTGTTAAAAGAGTCCATCCGTAAAGCTCTGGCTGAAGGTCTGATCAATGATGAGACACTGGCTTACATTCGCGCGTTGGGCTATGCTCGACAACACAACCCCAACGATTTGCGCATTCATGCCGCCATTCGCGAGACTCTCAGTGCCATCCAGACCATCTACGGGACTTTGGAGAGTTGGCGGAGTTTCAATGAGGAAGAAAAATTATATAACCAGAAGCTCGCCCGTGAGAAGTTGGGTGAAGGGTTACCCGAAAATTTTGGCGCGGGCAATGACGAGCGTTTGGCCGTTACGGTCCCCAGCCGCATTGTCCGTTATCTGGAGGAACAGCGCATCCTGCTGATTCCGGTAGAGATTCGGGCCAGCACCATTGTCGAAGCTGGCACGTCCCGCGATTTTAAATACCGCCTTAGAGATGAAGAGAGATCGCGCCAGATGTATGCCCTCAATGACCACTGGATAGGTTTATACTTTCGGACAGATCCCAAGATGGTGGCCAAGGGTGAACGGGAGAAGGGGAAGTTTTTCAGTCCGGCTCACCCTGTTACATTGGATAACAGTACCTTTATTTTCGCTGATACAAACTTGCGTGGCACCAATATTGACTTGTTCTACCCTGGCTTGGTATCCCATCTGAATGCGGAATGTAACAAAGGCTGCGGTAAGATTTTGTATTTGAACCTGGTGTTTAAAAATTGTTGGGTTCAGAATATGAACCTGCAATTTTGGCGTTATGTATCGAATTTTCCTGGAACAATTACATTAACTTTTGAAGATTGCGATGACTTCGACGAGGCATATTTTCCCTACTTGAAACAGGAGCGTAACGGTGTCCGATATTATTTAGACCTCGAAAAGTTTGCTGAACTAGTTGGGGACTTCGCCAGTAAATCTTTTCTGCAGTATATCGAAAATATTTTGCATTTTTCGGCCCCTTACGAATTTGAATACTTGCGTTAGCCTAAAAGCTTGTAATCCATTTGTGCAGAGCGGGAGCTCAAAGTGAGTGTTCTTCGACCGGCCTTCAATGATATAAAAGTTCTTCTTGGCCCTGCTGTTCGCGCGCAAATGCTTGAAGATATTGCCGCTAACGGGGGCAAGGAGACCTTTTGGTGGGCTAAGTTGCGCACAGCGGAGCCGGAGGGAGGGAAATATCGGGAACCTGGCCTTGCGGAGCCCGAATTGCAAATCGACTTTGTGGAGGCCGCTGCTTGCGGCGCTGTGGATAGAATTTTGGCAAATTTTCCCGACATGGAATGCGGCGATTTGGTATTGCGCAATTGTCCTGCGGGGCCAGTGCGGCCCGCTGCGGTCGATCGGCAGCTAGCCGACGAATTGGCTGCGCGGGGCATTGGTTTTTGTCTCGTCGACAATTGTTTGGAGAGGGTCTGTGTGGTGGCCCGGCCAGTGCTTGAAATGCAAGAGCAGCCACTGGAACTGGACAGATTGTCTGATTTGCTGGGCCCGCAGGGGCCATTAGCTCACTCACAGGGGCCTTGGGCCCACAAGGCTCGCCGCGATGACGGCGAATACGAAGATCGCCAGGCACAACAGCAATTGCTGCGTCTGGTGGGCAACGGTTTTAACGATAGCAAAATTGTGGCCGCCGAAGGCGGCACCGGAATTGGTAAATCTTTTGCCTATTTGCTTCCCGCTGCTTTTTGGGCGGTGCACAACAAGCAGCGAGTAGTGGTTTCCACTGCGACTATTAACCTGCAACAACAATTGATTGAGAAAGACATTCCGCTGATTCGCGAGATTAGCGGTCTTGACGGCTTGCGGGCTGAGCTGGTCAAGGGCCGCAGTAATTATGTGTGCCGCAGGCGCCTCAAGCAGGCCGAAGCAGAAGAGGCGGGGAATCTCGGCTTGGCTGACAGGTCTGAACTGGCTCCTGAAAGCGGGGAAGTCCAGGACTTTGCTGCCGAGCTGGCAAGCATTGCGCAATGGGTGGCGGTGACAAAAGACGGTTCCTTGAGTGACTTGAATTTTCGGCCACAAAGGTTTGTGTGGAGTCTGGTCTGTGGCGAGAGTGATAATTGCCTGGGACTGCGTTGCGAATTTCACGAGAGTTGTTTTATTATCCGCGCGCGCCGCCGTGCGGCGGCGGCGCATATCCTGGTCGTCAACCACCACCTGCTGTTCGCTGACCTGGGACTGCGCGGCAGCGGTGAGTTCGGCTACGAAAAAACGGCGGTATTGCCGCCCTACCATCACGTGATTTTGGATGAGGCTCACAATATGGAGCGCAGCGCCCAGTCGTTTTTCTCGCAGAATTTGAGCCAGTTCAGTGCCCAACGCAGCCTGCGGCGTCTCTACTTTAAGCGTCGGGAGCGAGAGCGGGGCATCTGGGCCCAGCTGCGCCGCCATGCGGAATTGGCCGTGCGGGAAGCAAAGGGAGAAGCGCGGAAAGAAGCAGAGGGGCAAGCGATAGAGCAAACGGAGGAGTTGCCCGATATTCTGGCTTGCGCCGCCGCTGTCGAACAGGCTTTTTGTGCGCTGGATGCTGCGGCTGCCAAGGTATTGGAGGCCGCCGGCCGGCCCGAAAACTCGCCGGGAAATTTGCGCCTGCCCGAGGATCTCGGCCGCCTGCCAGCTGCGGTGCGCCGGGCTCTGGATGAGCAATTATGGCCGCAGCTTTGCCGCTTGCGCGCGGCATTGACGAACTTGCTGCGGGCCCAGCACCGGATATATGAATTGCTGGAGGACGCGCTAGAAGGGGAGGAGGAGCGGTTGCTGCTGGAGTGGCGACAGATTTCGCGGCGTTTTGAGGCTCTGCGTGCGGTGGTTTTGCAGTGGTTACAATGGCGATTGCGGCAGGGGGCATGCCCGCAAGCTTTTGGCAAGGAACTGTCCGATGAGCTTGAGGTCAAAAACGGGGAGGAGATTGAGCGCGTCTTCTGGTTGGAAAAGTGCCGCCGAGGAGGCCGCGGCGAAGAGCTGTTTTACCAGCGTTTGATTTCGACTCAGGTCGACATCGGCGGCCTCTTGCAAGGGGTTTTATATGAACCCATGCGCACAGTTGTCATGGTTTCGGCGACCTTGATGGTACGTGGGCGCTTTGACTACTGGTTCTCGCGCGTGGGCTTGGGCGAACTGCAGAAACAGACTCAAGAACATCGAGAACAGGCCGATGAGTCGCAACGGGTTGCCGAAAATAGGACGATTTGGCCTGTCGGGGAAGAGGATTGTGCGGGGACTTTCCTAAAGCAGGCAGGGCAGCCAGGGCAGCCAGGGCAGCCAGGACAAACCTTGCGGCTTGAGAGTGCGCGGCTCAGCGCAGCCGTTTACGCCTCGCCATTTGACTACCGCGGGCGGGTCCAGCTGCTGCTCGCGAGCGATGCTCCCAACCCCAGTTTTGGGCGGGATTTTGACGCCTATGTGGCGCGCTTTGCCCGCCAGGCTATCGAGAGCATGGCGGGGCGCAGTCTGTTGCTGTTTACCTCGTATGCCTCCCTGAACAAGTGCTACGAATTTTTGCTCGACAGTGGCGAAATGAATCTGTTGCGTCAGGGCGAAGATGACAGCGTCCGGCTGTTGCAACGCTTTAAGCAACAAGAATCCGCAAGCCTCCTGGCCACGGATTCTTTCTGGGAGGGGGTGGATGCCGCGGGTGCAACCTTGATGCAAGTTCTCATCTGTCGTTTGCCTTTTCGGACACCTGAAGACCCGATTGTGGCCGCCCGCACGGAATACCTTGAGCAGCGCGGCGAAAATGCATTTTTCAGTTATAGTTTGCCTGAGGCTGTATTGCGTTTTCGTCAGGGTTTTGGGCGCTTGATGCGCCGCGCGTCCGATCGCGGCCTGGTCATTGTTTTGGATCCGCGCATTGTGAGTAAGCGCTACGGTCAGGATTTTTTGGCCTCCCTGCCGCCAGCAAAAATTGTACGGGGCGACTTTGCCAGCCTGCAGCAGTGCATCCGAAATTATGCTGCGGACAATTTGTAGTTTTTTCTTGACAAATGGCGGGAGAATCTCAGGCTTTAATGTTGGAAATCGATTTGGTTTTTTGTATACTGTCTTAGGTTTGAATCGGTCGATCAGAGATTAAAACCTTTGTTGTTTTGTGCCTGAGGGGCTGAAGACTTTAGATTTGTAATTAAAAGAAATGAAAGCGGCGTAAAGGTCTTAATTTGATCAGACTGCGAATGTAGCCAGCAGCACAATCTGTTTAACTTTTGTCTGCCGGGGAAAAATGAGAATTTGTGGGCCTGTCGTGTTTTAGGAACACAAGACGAGATGAACAACCTGATGATTATAGGGGATTAACTGTATGCCAAGAAAAATCAATGTTATTGCCTGGAACGAATTTGTCCACGAGCGGGAAAAACAAGAAGTCCGCGACATTTATCCCCAGGGCATTCACGCCTGTGTGGCCGATTTTCTCAACCGGGAAGACGGCATTCAGGCCGAAACGGCGACCTTGCAGGAAACGGAGCACGGCTTGCCGAAGTCGCGCTTGGAAACTTGTGACGTGCTGCTGTGGTGGGGGCACGCCGCCCACGGTCAAGTCGATGACGAGGTGGTGGCCCGCGTGCGCGAACGTGTACTGCAGGGCATGGGCCTGATCGTGCTGCATTCGGGCCATTTTTCCAAGATTTTTCGCTCGATGCTGGGCACGAGCTGTGCTCTGCAGTGGCGCGAGGCGGATGAAACAGAAGTTATCTGGACAGTCAACCCCAGTCATCCGATCGCCGAGGGCATCCCGGCGCATTTTATTCTGGAAAAAGAAGAAATGTATGGTGAGCCATTTGTCGTTCCCGAGGCCGAGGAAACTGTCTTCATGGGTTGGTTTGCCGGCGGCAACGTCTTCCGTTCGGGGCTGGTTTATCGCCGTGGGGCCGGGCGGATTTTCTATTTTCAGCCTGGCCACGAGACGCACCCGACCTACCATCAGCCCGTGATTCAGAAAGTTATTGTCAACGCCGTCCGCCATGTGGCTCCGTTGCACGGCAATGCCGCCTGGAAAGATGTCGAAGCGGCCCCGAACGGGGCCCCGGTTATTCCTATTGCGGGTTATACGCACAGAGACGAAAAAGGGCTGCGCTGATGTCGGGTGCCGCCGCGACTTTGCGCCTGGGGATCATCGGTACGGGTGAGATGGCCCACGCCCACGCCCAGGCTTACGCCGATATGCCCGGCTGTGAATTGTGGGCGGCCTGTGATTTGCGCGATCGGGAGTTGAGAGAGTTTGGCGCCAAGTTTGGCATACGAGATTGTTACCGCGATGCCCAGGCCATGCTCGCCGATCCAGAGCTTGACGCGGTGAGCGTCGTGACGCCAGATTCATCGCACGCCGAGCTCAACATTGCGGCATTGCAGGCGGGCAAGCACGTGCTTTGCGAGAAACCGCTGGCCGTGAACTACGGCGAGGCGAAGCGCATGCTTGCTGCGGCGCAAGAATCGGGGCTGCGCAACATGGTCAATCTGACTTATCGCAATGCCCCCTGCATTCAGTACGCGCGCGAGATTGTCAGTGGCGGCGAGATCGGGGAAGTGGTGCATGTCGAGGCCAAATACTTGCAGAGCTGGCTCAGCTCCAAAGTCTGGGGCGACTGGCGTAGCAGTCCGACCTGGCTCTGGCGTCTGTCTGCCCGGCATGGCAGCCGGGGTGTGCTCGGCGACATTGGCGTCCACATTCTGGATTTTGCCAGCTATCCGTTGTGCGAGGTGGGCGAGGGAAGCGAGGGAGGCTTTGCCGCGCTTGGCTGCACGCTCAAGACGTTTGAAGAAATTAAAGGTCGGCAACTCGGCGAATACTCGCTGGATGCCAACGATTCGGCGTTGATCCAGGCCCAGTTTGCGTGTGGGGCCTTGGGCAGTATTCATGTCAGCCGTTGGGCGACTGGCCGCGTCAACTCTTTGTACCTGGGCATCTATGGCACGAAAGGAGCCATTGAGATTGACCTGGATCAAAGCTGGAATATTTTGCAGCTCTGTGATGACGAAAATAAAGACCGGGCTCATTGGTACACCGTGCATTGCCCGCAGACGCCGAGCAATTTTCAGCGCTTTGTGAGCAGCATTCAGACGGGCCAGGCGGAAGCTCCCGATTTTGCCTGTGGCGCAAAAATCCAGCGGGTTCTCGATGCCTGCTTTGCCTCGGCGTCAGAACGGGGCGCCATGCTGCCTGTAAGCCGGATTCAATAGGTCATAAATATTTGCATAACAAATAAAAGGAGAAATCCCAATGACCTTGAGTCTGCAGTTATATTCGCTGCGCGAATTTATGAATTTGGAACAGAGCCTGGAATTTTGCAAGGCCAAGGGCCTGTGCTATGTCGAGCCCGCTGGCCTTTACGACCTCAAGCCGCGGGAGATGGTGGCCGTCCTAAAAAAGCATGGCCTGCAGGCCCGGTCTTTTCACTTTGGACTGGAATTTTTGCAGGGCAACTGGCGCGAGCTGGCGACTGTTTTGCCCGAATGTGGCACGCGGGACTTGGTGATGCCCTTTGCCGTGGCTGATGGGCTCGCTGAAGTCAAACAGCTTGCCGCCGACTTGCAGGATCTGGCCGAGAAACTGAAGGCGCTGGGGCTACGTTTGCATTATCACAATCATGCCCACGAAATTTCGCGAAATTTTGGCGGCAAGTGCTGTATGGATTACTTGCTGGAATTGGCTCCCGATCTGTACTGGCAGCTCGATGTCGGCTGGGTCACAGCTGCCGGCGCCGCTGTGCCGCCCAAGCTGCGTCAGTGGCGGGATCGCATCGCCATGCTGCACATTAAAGACATTTTGCAAAAGGACGGCGCCGCTGCGGTCGCCACTCAAATGGTCAACGGCGTGGAAGTCGTGGTCAGCGCCGCGGCGCAAAAAGGTGGCCAGCCGGCATGCATGGGTGCAGGCATCGTCGATTTCGCGGGCATTTTTGCCTGTGCGCGACAGTTGGGAATCAGCACGTTTGTCTTGGAGAATGACAATCCCGAAGACGTGGATGCTTTTGCGGACAGCGGCATTGCGCTGGTCGAGAGATATGCGGGACAAATTACTTAATACGCTCGATTTTTTAAGTCGGGGGAGAAGCTAGGTGGTGAAGAGATGATAAAAGCAGGAATTATTGGGGCCGGCATGATAGTGCCCAGCGGTATTGAAGGTTTCCGGAAAAGTGGTATCTGCGAGGTGCTCGCCATTGCCGACAGGCACCGTGAGCGGGCCGCGCAGCGCGCCCGCGAATACGGTATCGCGCGCGTCTATGGCAGCGCTGAGGAACTGTTGGCCGACAAAGATGTCGAAGTGGTCTATATTGCGTTGCCGAACAAGTTCCACGTCCCGGTGTCATTGGCCGCTATCTCGGCAGCTAAGCATGTGATTTGCGAAAAGCCGATGGCCATGAATCTCGCTGAGGGGCGACAAGTGTCTGAGGCCCTGAAGGGCAAGAACTTGAAGTTTATGATTGGCCAGAATCAGCGTTTTAATGAGGATTCGCAGAAAATCAAGTACCTCGCCGAGCAGGGGTATTTCGGCGAGCTGTACCACGCCAAGGCGTACTGGCGTCGCCGCAGTGGGGCGCCGAAAAAGGGGACCTGGTTTGGTTCGCGGGAACTCGCCGGCGGTGGTTGTCTCCTCGACATAGGGGTGCATATGCTCGATTTGTCAATGTTTATAATGGGTAATTTCGCGGCTGAGTCTGTCAGCGGAGTAAGCTACACTAAACTCGCGCAGCGGGGTATGGGTTTTGGTGGCTGGGGCATGTCCGAGGATGAGAATATTCCCTTTGATGTCGATGACTTATCTTGTGCGCTGATCAAATTGCAGGGCGGCGCCACGGTGGCTTTGGATGTCTCTTGGGCTTCGCATTCCGAGCACGATGATGTGCACAATATTGACTTTTACGGCAGCGAGGCCGGAGCCCAGTGCTACCCGGCCAAGATCTTCACTTTCGATAAGGTTTTGCGCAGCAGTGTCAATGTGGAGCTGAAGAGCGGTGTGACGCAGGAATCTTGTTTTGACGGGCTGCCCATTCGTTATCCGCATTGTGACCGCTTTGTCAATTTTGTTCGGGCCGTGCGTGGAGAAGAAGAGCTGGGCGTGACGTTGGAGCAGTCCCTGCAGGTCCAGCGCATTCTGGATGCGATTAAAGAATCTGCCCAGACGGGGCGCGAGGTGCGTTTGGATATCCAGCCAGACCGCCAGCCTATGACTTAGAACGGGCATTTAGAGTGCCGGCCATATTCTTTAGAAAGATTCGTTTTGGTACTTGGGGTAGAGGTCGCGGAAGGGCTGGATAGCCCGTGGCAGCAGCCCGTTGGCCCAGCCGAGAAAAAGGCCATAATTGACTATGGGCACTCCCGCTTCGGCAATGCAGCTAAAGCGGTTGAGTAGTTTGCGGCGACTACTCATGCAGCCTCCGCAGTGGATGACGAGGTCGTATTCACCCAGTTTTTGCGCGGTAGGCAGGCTGCGTTCAAAGAAAAATTCGGCCTTGGGGCGCAAGACTTGCCGGAATAGACGCGGGATTTTGACGCTGCCAATGTCGTCGGCCTGGCGGTGGTGTGAGCAGGCTTCCATCATTAGTATTCTCGGTTCGTCCGGTAAATTTTCCAGCGTCAAGACTCCCTGGAGCATTTGCTCTAAATCTCCCTTTTTGCGGGCAAAGAGGATGGAAAATGAGGTTAGCGGCTGTTCTTCGGGCAAATCGGCGGCGACCTTGGCGAAGACCTGAGAGTCGGTTATGACTAGCTTAGGGCGCTGCTCGGGGGCAAAGCGCGAGTAGCTGCGATACAGTTCGCGTTCCTTGACGATCATTACGCTGCAATCTTTGTCCAGGCCGTCGCGGATAGTCTCCACCTGGGGGTGTATCAGGCGCCCTTTGGGCGCTCCGAGGTCGACTGGCGCGACCAACAGAATAAAGTCGTCCTCTCGCACCAGGCCGTCCAGGACGCTGGGCTCGGCTTCTAAGTCGCTGTGCAAGGCGATGATATATTCTCTCAGGTCACGAATGCCGCTGCCGCTAAGGTTGTCGATGCACAGCAGCCAGCTGGCGCCATCTTTGTCCCAGCAGCGCACGTCAAAGCCGGCTGAGTCTTGCAGGCCGGGGGTACCTCTGAGTTTCTGTCGTTCGTTGATCTGGTGCAGAAAGGCCAACTTCTCCAGCTTGGCTTGCGCTTGGCTTTGCCTTTTGCTCTGCTCTTGGCTTTGCTCTTGGCTTTGCTCTTGGCTTTGCTCTGCGGCAAAACTGGCGACGGCGAGTATATGGCTTTGGCGTTTATCTGCCATGGCCTGTAATTCCGTGGCCAGTTGGCGTTCGGCTGCACTTGGGGCCTCGGTGATTTTTGAAAGGAAGATGATCAGGTCGGCCGCGGCGATTTGCTGCATGCTGGCCCGGCGCCGCTTGTGGCCGAGCGCTTCTTCGCGGTTGTCACCCTCTGTATCTTCGGGTGTTGCGGCCGTCAGGCCTTCGTCATCGTCGAGTCCGGCGGTGTCGGTCAGGGCAATGGCACCTAGCCCCCCCAGTTCCATCTTGCGGGTGACCGGGTCGGTCGTGGCGCCGGCGCGCCTGGAAACGATAGCGGCTTCGCGACCCAGCAGCTGGTTCATCAATGCCGACTTGCCGGTGTTGCGCATTCCCGCTATGACAATGCGCATGGAGTTGGCCAGTAGCGCCGCCCCGTGCTTGGGGTTGCTGGAGTCTGCCGTTTGCATACATTGCTCCTTGATTGAACGATATCGGACTGAACGATATCGCTGTGGCGCAAGTCACTATAGTTAGTATGCCTGGTTTTTGATAGGGGGCATCCTTGGTCAGAATTTCGAATATTTTCGATGTTTTCAATATCCCCGGCAGAATTTTTTGTAGAACTCTAGGTAAACGTAGCTGCTTATAAAAACTGAAATTATTGGTTTAATGTTTTAATGAGACCATTGAGCAATATTTTCTTTAAGATAAGTATGGAATAAAAGTATTTTAAATATCGGCAAAAATAATTTATCAGTTTTTATATTCGAGATAATTTGTAACAAGAATATCTAGAATATTGAATTATGTCATAAATTATTTTTAAACGTAAAATAAGATATTTTAATTCAAGAAATCGCACATAAAAAATACTGTCAAATGCTCTTGACAAAATTAGTTCATATTTGATAATTATTTTTACAGCGTTGTAATTTGTCCCGTTTTTATTATTTGTCTTGCCGGGATGAGCTGTGCACAATTTCAGGTTTGCCAATTTCTAATGCTTGTCTGTAAATTTTTCTGTGTCGCAGTCCGGTAAATACAACAGAGCATTTTTAATGAAAGCAACCAATATCGTTCCCGCTTTACTGCATTCTGCCATTTTTACTTTTCAAAAAGTGAAAGAACGACGCCAGGGAAGTCCTACTCCCGATACATAGCGGCGCCAATAGAGCCCTAACAGCATACAAAAAAAGATTAGCAAATCCTCTTGCCGGCAATTTTGGCAATGAGCCAGCCTCATGCTTTGCGATGTATTTCTATATCTCGCAGCTTCCAACAAACAAAATTGTGGGGCATTTATTAATGAAATGGAGTTTTCCTGATGGGAAAAATAAAGAAAAAATCGGATAAATATGACCTCAGTCATAAACGCGATATTTTGCACGCACAGAACTGGAGCAACAAATTTCTGGATATCCATGGCCCTGTGACTCTGGCTGTGCTGGTCCTGGTTTCGGCCCTGTTGACATATACCATCGGCTGGCCAGTAGCTTCCATAAAATTATTTACTGTTGCACTCGACTGGATCAATAGAAATCTGGGTTGGTTTTATATCCTGACTTTCGATGTCATTTTAATTGCGTTGCTGTATTTCGCCTTCAGCAAGTACGGCGAGATTCGGATCGGCGGTGAGATGGCGCGCCCCGAATTCAAGACGCTCCCCTGGCTGGCAATGCTGCTGTGCTGTGGCATGGGTAGCGGCGTGTTATTTTTTGGCGTGTACGAACCCATGACTCATTCGGTCAATCCGCCGCCATTTTGGCGCGAGGTAGACAGCAGTTCGCTGAAAGTGCATCAGAACGCCATGCTGACCACATTCTATCACTGGGGCATAAACCCTTGGGCCTTGTATGCCCTGTTTGCGATTGCCCTGGCCTTCTTTGCCTACAACCGCAAGCTGCCGCTCAGCATACGTTCTGTTTTCTACCCCATCCTCAAGGACAAAATCTTCCGGTGGCCCGGCCATCTCATCGATATTTTTGCCATGGTGGCGACTTTGTTCGGTCTGGTGATTGGGCTCGGCATCGGTGCCGATATGGTTGCCGCGGGTATCCATATCGTTTTTCCCGCCATAGAAAATACGCGCGGCCTGAATATTTCTATTATTGCCATTGTTACTCTGATTGCGACGGCTTCGGTTGTCACCGGTCTGCGCAGAGGTATCCAGTTTCTCAGCAATGTCAATATTATTATGGCGGGGATACTGCTGCTGATCATCCTGATCATGGGGCCAAGTTCATTTGTCTTCAGCAGTTTTATCGAAAATATTGGCCTCTACCTCCAACAGCTGCTGCCGTTGAGTTTCTGGACCGAAAGCTATGACAGTAAATTCTGGTCGGATGGACAAAGCTCGTGGCAGAGCGGCTGGACCCTGTTCTACTGGGGCTGGTGGATTTCCTGGACGCCCTTTGTCAGTACTTTTATTGCCCGGATTTCGTTTGGGCGCACGATTCGCGAAATGGCCATCGGCATAATGTTTGCTCCCAGCCTGGCTTGTCTCTTCTTTATGAACACTGCGGGCAGCGTGGCCATGTGGGAGGGGCTGCACGGGATTGTCGACGTATTTTCAGGCCCTAATCCCGATAGCGCTTCATCCTTCTACTTGATGTTGCAAGGCCTGCCGCAGATCGCTGGCCTGAATATGGACAGCCCAACCGCTTTGATGCTCGTCAAATTCACTTCAATAATCACCATTTTTGTTTCGGGCATCTTTTTTATCACCTCTTCGGATTCAGGCTCAATGGTGGTCGATTTAATGGCGGCTGGCGGCAAGCTGCATGTGCCGGTTGCCCAAAAGGTTTTCTGGGCTTTCCTCGAAGGTCTGATTGCCATTATCTTGTTGCTGGGCGGTGCCGAGGATGTGCCCCTATTTGCCGTCAAGTCCATGCAAGCCGGCCTGATTGTCACGGCCCTGCCCTTTGCCATCATCATTTTGCTCGCGATTTCCAGCCTGCGCAAAAGTTTTTACAACGAGCTGCACCGGCTCTACGGCGACGACGCGCCCGATCGCTTTTTTACGACAGAAACGCACCGGGACGAAGTCCAGTATCAAGGCCCGGAGGAAGAAATCCTGCCGCAGGATTGACCGGCCGGCCACTGGCCAGGGCCGAGATGATCGCAATATGCTGATCAAAATATGTTTGGCGGATGGGAACTTCGTAGCGCAGTTGCGGGGGGGGGGCATATGGAGACGTTACCGCAGTATGACAGGGGCCACTATAAAAAGAAAAGGGGGTCATTTGAAACTGCGGTTTAAACTCGCTTGCAAATCCAGCGTTTCCAGGTAGCGCTCGGTCCAATTGTCGATCAACTGCTCAGGGCGCAGTTTTTTGGCTGCGGCAATAAAACCGGGCGGCGCGGGCAACAGCAGATTGCAGGGGCGGAACCCCAGGTGCCGCTTGAATTGTCCCAATGAGGTGGCGTTGATGGTATAATAATGCAGATAATACCCGGCGTGCGAGCGCGACAGAATCTCTATAGCGCGGAAAAACAACAAATTCATGATGCCACAGTACAGGTGCTGCTTGTGGCCGAGGACTTTGTCGACCTGAAAGATTGTGCCATAGCGAATGAACGTAAGATAGGCCACCAGAGTCTCGGCCTGAAAACAGCCGAAGGCGTAAAACTCTATGCCCAGCTGTGCCATTCTTCGGGAATATTCTACGGGGTATCTGTGGTATTCCTCACTCATCGGCCTGCCGCCGCGCTCTGGGGCCGAGGTATTGATCTTGTAAATATCATCAAGGTGCTCATCGTATTCAATGGGCCTGACCGTATAGTTTATTTTCTCGGCTTTTTTCTTGTTTCTGATATTAACCTTCGCGCCGATTTTGGTATCTTGATCCACATTGTGCGGAATGGCCAGCAGGGCCATGCTGCTACAGCGCAAGACCTTCCTGAACGCTCCTGAATTTTCGTTGTAATTGGCCACCGGCGGAATATCTTTGTTTTTTACCAGAAATCGGAGCCAGCGCCAAGGCAGGATTTGGCTGTCAAACCATCTGACGCGGTAGTGATAGGCAAAGTAGCGGAAAGCAAATGCATACTGGTGCGGGTCGTTCAGGTCGTAATTTGCGCAGAAGTCATTCGCGACAACGGGCTGGGCATAGCCCTGGCGAATCGTGCGTAACGGCCTTCCTAACCGATATAACTGGCGCTTATAGAGTTGGAGAAATCTGAAAAGGCTCCTGGGCAGGATTTTTTTGAGCAGGGTTTTCATAAGGCTTGTATGTTGGCTCCCAATTTATAGAGATTCTGAGATATTTCGCGTAATTTTCAACCCACGGAATCGTTAGAACGGCTCATAAAGCGGCATGAAACGGGGTCATTCGGAACTGTAGCCTGAACTCGCTGGCGAATCCAGCGTCTCCAGGTAGCGCTGTTCCCAGTCGCCAGTCAGTTGTTCTGGATGCAACTTTCTAGCTGCGGCAACAAAGCCGGGCGGCACGGGCAGCAGTAAATTGCAGGGGCGGAAACCCAGGCGCCGCTTGAATTCCCCCAGGGTGTTTTCCCTGATCATCAGGTAAGCCAGGTAATGTCCGGTATGCGAGTGCGACAGAATTTCCATGGCGCGGAAAAACAATAGATTCATGATGCCCGAGCGCAGGTGTTGCTTGTGACCGAGGACTTTGTCTATTTGAAAAATTGCGCCGTAGCGAATGAACGTAGCATAGGCCACCAAAGTCTCGGCCTGAAAACAGCCAAAGGCGTAAAACTCTATGCCCAGTTGTGCCAACTTTTGCGAACGCTTTGCGGGATATTGGCGGTAGACCTCTTTCATCGGCTTGCCGCCGCGTTCCTCTGCCGAGGTATTGATTGTATAAATTTCATCGAGGTGCTCGTCGTACTCAATTGGCCTGACCGTATAGTTTTTTTTCTCGGCCTTTTTCCTGTTCCTCGTATTAACCTTCGCGCCAATTTGGGTACCTTGATCGACATGTTCTGGAATGGCGAGCAGGGCCATGCTGCTGCAGCGCAGAATTTTCCTGAATGCTCCCGATTTTGCATCGCAATCGGCCACTTGCGGGATATCCTGCTGTTTTATCAGAAATCTCAGCAGGCACAAGGGGACAAAATGGCCGCGCGCGACGCGGTAGTGATAGGCAAAATAAAACAGGGCGAAGGCATATTGATGCGACTGGTTCAGGTCGTAATTGCGCAAAAAGTCATTCGCGACAACGGGCTGAGAATAGCCCCGATGTAGCGTGCGCCATTGTCCTTGCAATTGCCCTTTGTAGAGCTTGAGGATTGAGACGATGCCCTCAGGCAGGATTCTTTTGAGCAGGGTTCTCGTGAAGGTTTTCATGAGGGCTTTTATATTTCCAAATGATATGTAAATTATAATACATATTAGAGTTTAGAAAAGTATTGGATTATTTAGCGTAGTTTCTTGCCATGGAGCTGTTACAACGGATTATCAAAAGGGGTTACTCAGGACTGTAGTTTAAGCTCGCCTGCAAATCCAGTGTTTCCAGGTAGCGATCTACCCATTCTCCAGTCAACTGCTCATAACTCAGCTTTCTGGCTGCGGCAATAAAGCCAGGCGGCGTGGGCAGGAGCAGATTGGAAGAGATGAATCCCAGACGCCGCTTGAATGCTGCCAGTGAGCTCTCTCGCATGTCATCATAATGAATATAGTATCCCGGCTGTAGCGCGTTGGATAGGATTTCTACGATGCGGAAAAACAGCAAACTAGTGACGCCAGATTGCAAGTGTTGCTTGTGGCCGAGAAATCTATCCATGATGAAGAAGTTGCCGTAACGGATAAGTGAGGCATAGGCCACCAGGGTATCGTCTTTAAAGCAGCCGAAGGTGCGGAAATCTATACCTAGCTGTGCCATTTTCCGCGAACGCTTTGCGGGATATTGGCGGTAGTATTTTCTTATTGGCTTACCACAGCGTTCCGCGGCCGAAGTGTTGATCGCATAAATATCATTGAAGTGCTCGTCGTATTCAATAGGCCTTACCGTATATCCTTTTTCGATACATCTTTTTCTGCGTCGGATATTATCTTTTGAGCCAATTGGGGTATCCTGATCGACGTGCTCTGGGATGGCCAGCAGGGCGATGTTACTGCAGCGCAGGATCTTTCTGAATACTCCCGATTTTTCGCTGTAATCGGCCACCTGTGGAATATCTTTATGTTTTACCAGAAACCTGAGCCAGCACAAGGGTAGGATTTGGCTGTCAAACCATCTGACGCGGTAGCGATAGGCAAAGTAGTGAAAGGCAAAGGCGTATTGGTGCGGGTCATCCAGTTTGTAATTCGCGCAGAAGTCATTGGCGACAACAGGCTGAGCATATCCATCTCGAATCGTGTGTAACAGCCTTGATAAAAGACTTACTGCATTATACAACTGGCGCTTATTGGATTGTAGAAGTTTCCAAAGGCTCTTGGGCAAGATTCTTTTGAGCAGGGTTTTCATGCTTACTCTGGGGCTATACTGATTTCGCGTCAATTTTTTGTTTTATATATTTGTATAATTGATATATAAATATTTTCTGGCCAAGTAGTTTTAGAAGGGTTTTGTCTGAGTATGCATCACGCAGTAAATCGTTGAAGGCACTTGCGATCGTCTCACAACATTCTCGTTGCAGATTATATTGGGCTGCACTCTCCTGCCAATACTGCAAGAATAAAGGGTCCGGTAAGGCACTCTTTATTACAATAGATTTGTATTTGTACGGATGCAAACATATCCTTTTATATAGTCTTCTCAGCGAAGATTGGCTGTTGGTGGGATTTAGGCTTGTGCTATTAAATAAAACTTGCAAATCCTGATATTCTTTTTTTGTCGCTAGAAATTCTTTCTGATAGCCAAGAGTTTTTAACCAACCATCAATGAATTCTTTTTTTATAGGGCTCTGCATTATAGAACCTCTTCGTTGTCTATAATTAAAGAGAACAGTATTCATTTTTATAATTTTTTTAGACAATGCCAAAGTATCAAGAATAATATAGCTGTCCTCCAGTAGTTTATTGGGGTGAAAACGTAAGTGGCTTCTTTGCCACAACTCTGCCTTATAAATCTTGCTCCATACTCCATTCCCGATCTGCCTATTGAAATATAATTTCATGGCGCCTTGGCTGTCGAATGATTCTTCAGGAATCTTGCTCTTGGCAACCACATCAAATTTCCCGGTTGGTCTGGAGTCTTCATCTATGTTTCTAATGCCACCAATAACTATATCGGCCTGGTGCTCACAAATCTTGCGATACAATAATTCACAGCTATTAGGTTCCATAGTATCATCGCTGTCAAGAAACATGATGTATTCACCGCAGCTGCGCTCCAGCCCGGTATTGCGCGCCGCACCCAAGCCCCGATTGTGCTCATGGGTCAGGGCGACAATTCTGGCATCCCGGGCCGCGTAGTCGGCGATGATTTGTCGCGAATTGTCTGGCGAGGCATCGTTGACGATAATGATTTCAATGTCTTGTAGAGTCTGCCCCACGGCGCTGTCGAGGCATTCGCGCAGGTAGAGCTCGACATTGTAGACGGGAATGATCAAACTGATTTTGGGCATGAATATCACCTTTTTTTAATTAATAGAGGTCTTGCGCAGGCTTGGCACAGGCCAAGTAAGCCCCCTATATTATTTGCAATCTGCTCAAATGGCAAGCTCGGCGGCACATATTGGAGGTCTGGATGCCTTGCGTATTTTAAAATACAAATATTGCTCAATTATGGTTTCGTTCTGATTGCAAGCTGGCCTGTCGGCGTTTCTGCACGAAGCGCACAAACCCGTATGGCAGCAGCCCCCTGGCAATTCTCCTTGACATCTTCAAAATTTTCAATGGTATGTTCTTGCAACGCTGCAATGCGAGCCGTCTCTTTACTTGCGCCTCATAATCTTCTCGTCGAAAAGAATTATCCGGCAATTCCAGCATTTTGCCATTGTCGAGGACCGGGGCGAGGGGAAAAACCGTGGCGGCAAATGATGTGGGGCAGAGAGCCATAATCTGCAGCTCTGGAACTTCTTGTCGCAGCAATTCCAGGCATTTTAATTCGTTTTCTAGGCTGTGGAATTTTGTGTACCCTGTTTGCCAATTTTTTTGACGCCAGCGGGGATCTGGGGCCGAAAAAGCATAGCGCTCTGTACTCTGGTAGAAGTCCATGCCGGCCAGGTAGATGCTGCGGAAGCCCAGGAGCGCTCCCAGGAATATGAGACCAATGCCGGCAGTCGGGTTTAAGCCAGAATCGCGGCGTTGTTTTTCTACCGCAGGAAATTCTTTATACATCAAGTGTAAGAGTGGTTCTTTTGTTATCAGCCTGCGCAACGGCCCGTAAGGAACGGGGAAATAGGAAAGGTTCAGCCCAATACTGTAGTGGCCATCGCGCAGCATCAGGAAGGCGGATATGCTCAGCTTATCTGCATAGGCATTTGTTACCCAAGCATCGACTCTGTTGGTGCCCAGATACCGTTTGTCTTCCAGAAAGAACCAATTGGCACGAAATATCACAGGATCTTGCGGGAAGCGGTGGTAGTCGATTGCTTTTAACGAGGGGCCACTGCCGGCGACAACCAGGGGACGATGCGCCTGAGAGCGCAGGTAATCTACATAATTTTCGTTCATTTTGCACTTTGTTCCGAACTTTGAGCTGTTGTGGTGCTATTATTCTAGAACCTTGCAGAATTTTCAACCCAATAGAACCTTGACATTCTTGCCAGAGAAAATCTACGGCAGATTTTATTTTAAGCAATAAAAAATCATGCCATGTGGACAAAGCGCCAGAGCCAGAAAGTTTTATCGGCCGCATTATTGAAGAAATGCACGGCGGAAGGCCGGCTTTGCAACTTTCATAAATTTTTGGTGTTTTTCGTATTTTTTAGTATTTTTCGTGGTTACTTGGCCCGGGACTCTGAGGGGGAACCACGAAATTACACGAAAGGTGGCGAAAGGTCACGAAAGTTAGGCAGGGGAGCTGTGGGTAGCAGGGGAAAGGCTAAAAAAGGACGCGACGGGAGGCAGGAGAAAAGGACGATGGGAACCACGAAAGGCACGAAGACTGCGAAAGGTCACGAAATTTAGGCAGATGAGCTGTGGGTGGCAGGAAAAAGCAAGAAAAGAGCGACGGGAGCTGCAGGAGGCATTCAGGCGGGGTGGGGCGATTTTTTTCGTATTTTTTTTAGTGTTTTTCGTGGTTACTTGGCCCGGGACTCTGAGGGGGAACCACGAAATTACACGAAAGGTGGCGAAAGGTCACGAAAGTTAGGCAGGGGAGCTGTGGATGGCATATGGGGGGCTGTGGGTAGCAGGGGAAAGGCTAAAAAGGACGCGACGGGAGGCAGGAAAAAGGACGATGTGAACCACGAAAGGCACGAAGACTGCGAAAGGTCAAGAAATTTAGGCAGATGAGCTGTGGGTGGCAGGAAAAAGCAAGAAAAGAGCGACGGGAGCTGCAGGAGGCGTTCAGGCGGTGGGGCGATTTTTTTCGCCTTTTTAGTGTTTTTCGTATTTTTTTTAGTGTTTTTCGTGGTTACTTGGCCCGGACTCAGAGGGGAACCACGAAAGGCACGAAGACTGCGAAAGGTCAAGAAATTTAGGCAGATGAGCTGTGGGTGGCAGGAAAAAGCAAGAAAAGAGCGACGGGAGCTGCAGGAGGCGTTCAGGCGGGGTGGGGCGATTTTTTTCGTATTTTTTTTAGTGTTTTTCGTGGTTACTTGGCGCGGGACTCTGAGGGGGAACCACGAAATTACACGAAAGGTGGCGAAAGGTCACGAAAGTTAGGCAGGGGAGCTGTGGGTAGCAGGGGAAAGGCTAAAAAAAGACGCGACGGGAGGCAGGAGAAAAGGACGATGGGAACCACGAAAGGCACGAAGACTGCGAAAGGTCACGAAATTTAGGCAGATGAGCTGTGGGTGGCAGGAAAAAGCAAGAAAAGAGCGACGGGAGCTGCAGGAGGCGTTCAGGCGGGGTGGGGCGATTTTTTTTCGTCTTTTTGGTGTTTTTCGTATTTTTTAGTATTTTTCGTGGTTACTTGGCCCGGGACTCTGAGGGGTACCACGAAAGGCACGGAAGGGGAACTCACGGGGGCAGGCGCTGTGGCAGAATTGATTGTGAAGCATTAGTGAAGTTTGACCGAGCATCGCGACAAATGCCCCCCCAAAAAAAGAAAAAATAACGAGAAAATGGCGGGAAAACGGCCAAAACCAATGGAACCAATTGGAACCAATGTTTTTCGCCGGATTTCCGCTTGATCTCCGCTTTGAGTTGGGATATTCTTGGGCACGAAAGCTAACTGAATAGCCAATAGTTGTCAGTGATGTTTTAGAGACATTTCGGGGTGCCGCGAGGCTGAGATAATACCCGTTGACCTGATCTGGTTCGTACCAGCGTAGGGAATGATGCTGCAGTCGGGATTAATTTTATTTGTCGCTTCATTTCTTATGAATTATTGCAAAATTCAAAATGAAAGTGAGGAAAGTTAATCCATGGAAATACGCGAAGCAAGCGACATTAGAAACCCCGAAAAACCCCGAAAAACCGAACGGGCGATTGCCGTTGCGCACAGTCTGGAGCTCTTGCGTCAGAAGCGCCCGCTCGTGCACAATATAACCAATTTTGTCGTTATGAATAATACGGCCAATGCCCTGCTGGCCGTTGGCGCGGCGCCGGTCATGGCGCACGCGCTTGAAGAGGTCGAGGAGATGGTCGGCATTGCCGACGCTCTCGTACTGAATATCGGCACACTGAGTCCGCGCTGGGTCGAGAGTATGCTGGCTGCGGGCCAGGCCGCAAAGCAGAAAAATATCCCGATTGTGCTGGATCCGGTGGGCGCGGGGGCCACAAAGTATCGAACCCAGACCTGCTTAAAAATCCTGCAGAGCTGTTGCCCGACCATCATTCGGGGCAATGCTTCGGAAATCGTGGCTTTGCGCGGCGCTTCGACAACTTCGACAAGGACGAGGGGCGTCGACAGCAGCATGGATTCCGCCGAGGGGCAACAGGCGGCCTGGGAACTGTCGATGGAACTGGCTGCGGAAATGCGGGCGGTGGTGGTGACCAGCGGCGCCAGTGACTACATCACCGACGGAAAAAGTTCCGTGACGGTGGCCAACGGGACGGCGCTGATGACGCAGGTCACGGGGCTGGGCTGCACCGCCTCGGCTTTGTGTGCCGCCTTTGCGGCCTCCGCAGTCTCCGCGGCCGATGCGATGCCGGCCTGCGTCAGCGCCATGGCCGTGATGGGAATTGGCGGTGAAATCGCGGCCGAGCAGGCCTGCGGTCCCGGCACGCTGCAGCTTCATTTCCTCGACGCGCTGAGTAGAATGAATTCCGCCGACATACAAAAGTATTGTAAGAGCGAATGAGGCGATTTGATCCGCGGCTCTACCTGGTAACCGATTCTGCCATGGTCGCCAGCCAGAGGCTGCCCGATTTTGTCGAGCGGGCGATCGCGGGCGGAGTCACCATGTTGCAGGTGCGCGAAAAGAATTCAGATACCCGCTCGTTTCTGGCCTTGGCCCAGGCATTGAAGCGGGTTGCGAATTCCCATAATATTCCCCTGATCGTCAATGATCGCATCGACATCGCCATGGCCGTGGATGCGGACGGCGTGCATATCGGGCAGGGCGACATGCCTTATGCCATTGCGCGCGGCCTGCTCGGGGAGCAGAAGATTATCGGCCTCTCCGTCGAAAATATGCGGCAGCTCGCGGAGGCAAACTCGCTGGACGTCGACTATCTGGGCATTTCCGCCGTCTTTTCGACGGCGACCAAGCCGGATACCCGCGCGGCTTTTGGCGTCGCCGGCGCGGCGGAAGCCGCGCGCAACACGCAGCACAAGACCGTCGCCATCGGCGGGATCAACATCGACAACGTCGATGCCGTCGTGGGCGCCGGCGTCGACGGCATTGCCGTCGTCTCGGCGCTGCTGAGGGCGGAAGATCCCCAAAGCGCGGCGGCGGCGCTGAAAGAAAAAATCTTGCGCGGGATGCAGGGCCGCGCGAAAGCTGCCCGTGCTTAAGATGGCCTAGGATGCCCAGAATAGCCCATTAGAGAGAAAGTGAGGGAGCGCAATGAAATGGAGCGAGGAGGCATGGCAAGCGATACTTCCCGTGTATCAAGAGATATGCCGTCACCCTTTTATTGAAGAATTGAAGCAAGGTGTGCTGGAGCGAGCCAAATTCATATTTTACATGCGGCAGGATGCCCTTTATATAGCCGATTTTGGCCGGGTGTTGGCGGGGATTGCGGCCAAGCTGGAAAACGCTGGAGACCGCCAGCTCTATTTGCACTTTGCCACCCAAACTGTCGAGGTCGAAACAGCCCTGCACGAAAAGTTTTTAGGGAATTTCGCTGCCGCGCAAAGTCAGGACCCTGAAAATTCCAGACCCTCGCCGTCGTGTTTGTTGTACAGCAGCTACATGTATGCCCAGTTGGCCAACCGCGCGGTGGAGGTGGCCATGGCAACGGTACTGCCCTGTTTCTGGATTTACCACGAGGTGGGCCATTATGTCGTGCAGACGCAGAGCCGCGACGACAACCCATATCAGGACTGGATTGACACGTACGGTGGCGAAGCCTTCGGCCGTTCGGTCGCCCAGGCGATTGAACTGACCGACGGCGCGGCTCTGGAATGTGGCGCCAGCCGGCGGGCCGAGATGACAGCGGCCTTTGTCACGGCCGCGAAAATGGAGTGGCTCTTCTGGGATAGCGCCTACCGGCGCGAACAGTGGAAAATATAATGGCAGATATGGCCGAAAATATCGCCGCCTGCCCGGCGGTGCTCAGCATTGCCGGCAGTGACTCTGGCGGCGGAGCCGGCATTCAGGCCGATATAAAAACCATTACGGTCTGCGGTTGCTACGCGGCCTCGGTAATCACGGCGGTCACGGCCCAGAACACTCTGGGAGTTGCGGCGATAGAGCCGGTCTCCGCGGCGAATCTGGAAAAGCAATTGACAGCCGTATTTGAGGATATCCATTTTGCAGCGGTAAAAATCGGCATGTTGCACAACGTGGAAACGATTCAAATCGTCGCGCAAGCCCTGTTGCAATATCGCCCCGAATACGTCGTTCTGGATCCCGTGATGGTGGCCACTTGCGGCGATAAGTTGTTGCAGGACAGCGCCATTGACGCCTTGAGGCAAGAATTGTTGCCGCTGGCCGATATCATCACTCCGAATTTGGCTGAAGCCGAAATCTTGCTCGGAAGGAAAATATCGTCGCCGGAGCCGCTGGCTGCGGATACCGAGGAAATTGCGACAAAGTACCAAAGCTCTGTCCTGTTCAAGGGTGGGCATTTTGCCTCGGCCGAACTGACGGACATGTTGTATAACTGGCGCGATAAAAAAACTTCCGCTTTTACGACAAAACGCATCAATACGGCCAACACGCACGGAACCGGCTGCACCCTGTCGGCGGCCATTGCCAGCTTTCTGGCTCTGCGGCTGCCCCTCGAAGAGGCCGTGCGCAGTGCGATTGCCTACCTGCACGGGGCTTTGCTTGCGGGAAGCTACTTGAAAATTGGGGCGGGCAATGGGCCAGTAGATCATTTTTACCGCTATCGGCAGAAATCGGATCGATGGAAACCGGGGGAATGCGACTGACTTTTTTCGACGCATTTTAGCGGGGCATGAGGCCGGGCGGTCTGGCAAGACACAGACTGATCCCAGCAACTTGGTGGCCGCTGGACGGCCGCTAGACCTCATGAGACCTCCATGAGACCTCATGGCGCAGAGAAGATGGAAATATCATGTTGGAATACATGGACAAGCTAAAAAGACAAGTCCAAAATCGCGCTGCCGCGGCTGGGAACAGAGAACCTTGCGGCGATTGACCGGCCGTCCACCTTTTTGCCGAGGCTATTTGTGCGATGATCCAGGTCTTGTGTACGGGCCATTCAAACATGTTTGCCCTGGAAGGATTTATCCGCGCGGGAGGCCTGGGAAATGTCAATGCGATTGGGGACTCCACAGTCCAGACGGCCGATGGCGTGCGGCGCGGCGCGGCGCGGTTATGGAAAAACTGCCGGGCCTTGCCGATATTTTGTAGGAAGACCAGAACATAAATAAAGGTGAGGTTGTCGTCTCCAATTCCGGGCGCAATGCTCTGCCCATTGAATTTGCCCCAAATCCAAAGCGCAAAGTCCAAAGCGCGAAGGGCATCAGGTGATTGCGATCATTTCACTGGAGCAGTCTTCCCGCTATCCGAGCCGGCACAGTTCGGGCCTGAAGTCGCTGCAAGTCGCCGACATTGTGCCGGACAACAAAGTCCCGCCGGGAGATGGTCTTTGTCAGGTCGGTGACAACGTGAGCGGAGTCTTTTCCAGCATTGCGGGGATGGCCCTTCTGAAAACAATATGTGTCGAAGTACAAAAGGCAGCTCTTTCGCGGGGAATAATTCCGCAAGTTTTCTTCAGCCAGAATGTGGACGGCTTTGCCAACGATCATGTTTACAGTCATTTTGAGGGTCGCCTGAAATGTATATAAAAAGTAAAGGAATTTTTTCTGTTGCGGGCGTTTTTTACCGCTTGAATTCTTGGCGCCAGTATGTTGGTGCTCAGCGAATAGGTCTCAATTTTCCGAGAACCAGAGCTGTTGTGTGTGGTGGGCAGAAGAAACAGAGGCTGCGACATCGCAAACTAGTGAGCGTATTTGTGCTTGAGAACCTTAGATAGTAAAGTTGCTCCTATCGTGGGTGAGATTTGCGATTGACCCACTCTACAATTGTTGGCGCAATTAACACCTCGGCCAGTTGTATAATTGACTAGATCAGCAGGCACTTTGATTGCATGAAACTGTTGCCATATCAGAAAACCCTATGAAAAGACCTTGCGGAGACCTGCCCTTTCTGCTTAGATGCTAGGTTTAATAGCCATGCCTTATCTTCGTAGGGGGACGGGAGAACAATGAAGAAAAGCCGATCTTTAAAATGGATCTTTACAATTTGGTTGCTGGCGGCTTTGATACCCTCTATGGGTGTTTTTGTCGGGATGTTTATCTTCCTGTTCAGCAGTGTGGTGCGTGAAAACCTTGAGAATATTATCAAAAATGACACCAGTGGCTATGCCAAGTCAGTTAATCAATATTTTAGTGAACGCAACACAATGATTAATGTGTTAGCTCAGGTTCCTTCATATCGAGTACTACTAGAGGGTATAAATGAGCGTTTCTATTTTCGTGAGCCTCAGCAGCAGGATGATTCCGTGGTGGCACAGTTGTTGGACAACTATAATGTATCCGAGCGCCTGTTGCTAAACTCAATACCTGTACACGATCAGAATGTCCCCGTCGATCCCCAGTTGCAGTCGCAGTTAGAAAGTTTTAATAATTCAATTGCTCAAATGAAAGAAACTTACCCGGATTTAGTCTGGGTATATGTTATTAATGACAAGACCCAGGATATATTGGCCCGTAACTTGTCTGTAGGAATTACTTACTTGGCGAACAGCCAGCCTTGGTATAATAAGTTGGTCACAGAGCGCCGTGCATTAGTTGTGACTGAGCCCAATTATGAAGTCAATTCCAACCAATACACTTTTATTGTGGCAATCCCGATTTTTGAGGACCAAATTCAGGCTGAGGGCGAGATTTTGGGGGCCTACGTCATCAACACGAGTTACACCGCTTTTGTTGCCAATGTCGTCTCTAAATGGGAATATTATTTTGAGGGTTCTTTCGGCTATATCGTGGATAGCCTAGGCAATGTGATTCACCATCCTGATTTTACTCTGGTAAAAAATAAAGTTAACGTTTACCGCGATAACGTGGTCTTTGACCCTCAGCTCGGTGATATCCTGCGTTCACGCACTAATATGGAAGAATATGATGACGAAGAGAACTTAAATCTTGTCCTTCGCGGAGAGTTTACTGGTATCAATAGCTTGAATGCGGCGGGCTCGTTTTGGGTAACGGTCTCGGAAATAGGCATTGAAGACTGGAATCTTGTACTCATTACTCCTGAAAAGGAGATAGATATTTATATTAATGGCCGTTTTGTTACAATCTGGATTATCATTTTTGCCATTTTAGTTTTGTTGACGTTATTTATCTTTGCTCTAACTTCATATTTTCTGAATCCAATTTCCAGTATGACGGCTGTTATGCAGGATGTCGGGCGCGGTAACCTAGCCACGGACAAGAGTGTTTTAGTGTTTAATAGCCGCAATGAGATGGGAACTTTGGCCAAAATTATGATGACCTCGTTGAATAATTTTAGCCGTAGTCTGGCTTCGGTGCGGGCTCTGGTTTCAGGTGGCCAGCACGCTATGGAAAACCTGATGAACACGAATAATATCGTGCGCGGTATGGCGAGTAATATTACCGGCCATCTAGGGCAGGCGCATGAGGGCTCAATTGAACTGCAGAATGCTGCGCAGCGGGCTGCCAACGCGGCTAGTAATGTGCGCCGAATTACCGAAGAAGAGTCGCAGCTCGTGATGGATTCTTCAGCTGCCGTGAGCCAGACTTCAGTTGCTATGGAAGAGATGAATGCGGGAATTTCAAACATGTCCAGCATTGCTGCGGAAAGTCGTCGTTCTTCGGACCATCTGATTCAGGTCACGCGTGAAGGTACAGCTTCAATGGAAGATTTGACGGGGACGATTGAGAGTATTTCGGACAATATTACTCAAATGCGCGAAGTGATTACTATTATTAACGAGATTTCGCAGCAGACCAACCTTTTGGCTATGAATGCGGCCATTGAGGCGGCACATGCCGGTGAGAGTGGCAAAGGATTTGCTGTGGTTGCCGATGAAATCCGTCAGCTAGCTGAGAATACGGCAGAAAATTCAACGAGTATTCACAATACTCTGACGACTATGGTGGGAATTATCGAGCAAGCCAAGCTTTCAAGTGAAGAGAATTCAAATACCTTTGGTCAGATTGAACGTCAGGTACTAAAGTTTGTTCAGGCTTTTAGTAGTATTGCCGGCAGTGCTGAAGAAATTTCTGCTGGTTCGCAAGAAATTAACAACTCGATGAGTGAGCTCAACGAGAAATCGGGAACGCTACTACAACATACCAATAGTGTGCAAGAGTCGGTCATTAACATTGAACACCTACTTGAAGAAATTGACAACTTTTCACAACGAAACCTTTCGCGGGTTTCTAACTTGGCCCAGCAGAGCCTCTCTATTGAAACCTTGCAAAAAAGCAATTCGCGCATGTCCCGTTTGACCTTTAACAACATGCAGGATCTGCTCAAGCAGGTATCTCTGTTTACTTTGGCAGAGGATGAGCAGGCAAATTTCAATATGAACAATGACTTTGGTGCCCTGTTTATTGAGTTGCAGGAAAAACGTAAAGAAACCAATGATATGTTGGTGTGGAGCGGCAATAGTCAGTTGACAGAGGATAATGCTGGCAATTATAACGATACCCGCCTGGAGTCCTGGATCCAAGATTACGGCAATATTTACTTTAAGGATTATCCTGAATTTCGCGAGCTGGTCGGAGCTCACTATGAGTTTTATCGCTTGCGCTCAGAACTGGTGAAACTGCGTAACCTCAAGGAGCCTAATGAGACGATGGTCAGAAATATGACGTTGCGCTTTGAAACGCAGTCTGAGGCTATTGAGGAGCGCTTGGTCACGTTACAGAGATTTTTTTACAGCGATATATTGCCCGCCTATATTGAGAGAAAGCAATTGGAGAATCGGCAGGAAAATTTCTGATTTAACCCTTAAAATGTAGTAGGTATTAAAGATGCAAATAGCAAAATTTGGCGGGACTTCGTTGGCGAGCGCTCAGTCCATGTGCCAGGTTCTGGAGATTGTCAAAGCTAAGTTGGCAGACAGTAGTAATGGGGGTAAGCCAGAGGAGCCGGTACTGAGTCTGGTTTTGTCGGCAATGGGTGGGGTTACGACCCAGTTACAGGATTTGGCCATATTGAGTTATGGCCAAGCTAAAGAAACGAGCGCCCAACGTAAAAGAAGATTGGCCGAGGAGCTGGCTCCCTTGCGTCAACGCCATTTTGATACGGCACAGGCCCTGCTGGGCGATCAGCGTTACGCTAATTTTGTACTGTTAGCCGATGAAATTTTTGCCAATATCATTGCCATATTAGAGACGATTGCTCTGCAGAATGACTTGTCTGCAGAGTTGCAGGAATTGTTGTTGCCGCAAGGTGAATTGTTGTCTTCAAGACTTTTCGCTATGTATTTGGAGGACAACGGTATTAATTGTGCTTGGTTTGATAGTCGCCAGTTTATTATCAGTAAGAAGCACAGTGACCGTACCAATGTTGATTTGTCATTATGTCGTGCCAATATTGCGGCCCAGCGGGATAAGATGCGTCAGGTTAATGTTTTTCCTGGCTTTATTGCCGCTAATCCCAGTGGTCGCACTACCGTATTGGGGCGCAATGGCAGTGACTATTCGGCTACTATTTTAGCTTATGGCCTTGAGGCGGACTCAGTGGAGATATGGACTGATGTCGACGGCATTTTGACTACGGATCCATGCATTGTGCCTGAAGCTGCAATTATTCGTGAAATGAGTGTTGAAGAAGCCATGGAAATGGCTTATTTTGGCGCAAAGGTTATCCATTGCCAGACTCTGCTGCCAATTATCCATCACCCTTGTCCGGTGCGTATTTGTAACACTTTTAATCCCGATGAGCCGGGGACAATTATTCAACCGCAACGCAATATGCTGCAGGGGCAGCCCCGGCTCCTGACTGCTATTAGCCATGTTGATGATGCCAGCTTGCTGTTGCTGGATGGTATGTTCCTGAGTTCAGTCAAATTTCTGTCGCGGGTTTTCCAGACTTTTGAGCGCCACAAGATTGAGCCCATCATGGTTATCCGAGTGACCGCTGACAACAAACTTTGTCTGAGTATTTACAAGAACCAAATTGCAGCCGCCATTTCCGCTATTTCTAGTGAATTTGAGCGAGAGTTATACAGCGGCAATTTTGCCACTCCCCAGGAAGAGGCGGACATTAGCATTATTTCGGTTATCGGGGAGCAAATGTGCGGTAAGGTCGGAACTGTAGGAGGAATCTTTAGCGGCTTGGCCGAAATGGGCATCAATATTTTGGCTATTGGCCAGGATATAACAGAAAATAATATTTCATTTATTATTAAACATAAGGATCAAGCTAAAACGATTCGCTATTTGCATCAAAATTATTTGAATGAATCAACTTGAATTTGGTATGTCGTCAGTGGAAAACTATTGTAATAATAGCGCTTATGTTCTTGGTTTGGAGATATTGTTCCTAAATAAGTTATACAAGTTGCGCCGCGGTATTTGTAGCAAGGATTTTGAGCGCATTCAGCAAATTGCTGCCCAGTTTCACTTAGACTCGGAAGAGCATATTGAATTGAATTATATATTGTTTAAGTCGCAAAATACACGATTAAATAGTCTGTTGCATACTCTAAAATTTGCTTTACAGCTAAAAAATTTACTCGTTGATTCTAAACATATTTTTGAATTTAATATCCTAATTTTTAAGACTAATATAGAAGCCAAGCTAATTGCGCGTAAGATACGTACTTATTTACTGCAAATACCAGCGGACAATAGAATCTGGTTGTTTGAGGAGAACAATCCAGTGCTGCATTATAGTGTCCAGATTTCTGCTTTTGGCAAGGAAATTCAGGAGCCGATTGCCATTAATCCGGACCACAACGAACAGAACTTCCTTGAAAAGTGCGAAGAAGACATTCTGCTAGATGCTAGCTTGACGGAGATTTTGAATAAGGCCATCGAAAATGCTTATGTGCGCACGATTGGTATTGTCGGCAAAGCCAATACAGGAAAAACTGCATTTCTCTGCCACATGTGCCAAAGTGACCAGCAGAGGTATATTTACCTGACAGCGCACAGCCGTTTTCAGGATGCTTCTTATCCTTTTATTATGTTGCTCTATCAGCTACGTCAGAATTTTTACAGCAGCTTCTCTGAATATTATCACCAACGGTTGAATAGCTTGTTGCAGCAAATTCAATTAACTAATATGCTCAGCTACAAGCAGATAGAATTTGATGTCTGTGAGCTTTTATTGCGACTGTGTGAACAACAGCAACTAATTTTGGCCTGTGACAGCTTAGATAATTGGCCTAAAGAATCCATCGTTCTGCTCCAAACAATTTACCGAAGGCTCATTGAAGCCAGCAAGCAGTTTAAGCTGCTCTGCTGCATGATTGGGGTTTATTATCCCCTCAGCCTGGATGAGATTATTCACTTCTCTGAGCAGCGTCGAGATCCACAGCATGATATTGCTATGGCTCCCAGCTCCCTGTCTGGAAAAACGGCTACGCTTGCGCTACAGTTGATAGGGTCGTTGCAGTTTTCAGCTAAGGAAAAGCTGCTCGCTATACTCCCCGGTCAACGTGTCGATATGACAACATACTCAAGCTTTTATGAACTGATCGTTGCCGGCTTGAAAAGCCAGGAACTAGCAGTTTTGTCTCTAATACAAAAATACCCATATGTATTAGACCGTAATTCTTTAGCACAGATATTTCAAGACACAGCAATTTATGAAATTGTAGACTACATGCTGGATTATCGCTTCCTGTTGGAAACGGAAGACCATTTTGGTAAGCATCTCTTTTGCACATTAAATAAAGAGATGTACCCACTACATTCTATTGGGCTAGAATACTCAGGGGATATCCAGAGGAATATAGCGAGCTATTTTGAAAAACAAATGACATATCAGAATTCTGATATCTACTCATTGTATGTGCTTTCTGAAAATAATATATCTTTATATGAACTAATTGAATACGAATTAAGTCGGATACTTTCCTACGGGTTTATTGAAACTGTAAGAGATTTTATCGACAGTCGTATTTTTAATAATTATCAGCCTGCCATTGTCATATGGGATATGATACATGGCCGGACCAGATCGGAACTTTGTCAATTGCAAAGTTATTTTGATAAATATTCAATCGGAAAGGAAAATATAAGATTTTTATTGCCACTTTCAACCTATTACTTTGAGATCGAGAATTATGAGCGTTCGTTGAAGATCAATAAAGAGTCCATATATTTGTTTAATAACGATCCTAGATATAAAGTTTATGTCAATAATGTTTTCCTTATACAATCTAAAATCTATATTGCTAAGAGTATGTTCAAAGAGGCGATTGAGTATATAAATATTGGTCTTGAGTCTTTGCAGAATAATAATCGTTCCCACTTGTTCTATCAGTTTATATATTTAAAACTTTTATGCTTATTCTTCGCGAAAGAATTACACTCAGCAGTAGATATAATTGAGAATTATGATTTTGAAGAATACTTAAACCTTTACGGCAGGAGAGAAGAATATTTGACAATCCAACTTTTATTGATGCGTATTTATTTTGAGATTGGGCAGTACAATGTTGCACGTGATATTTTGTCAAAGTCAATTTTTTGGGCTAAATACTACGAGCTAAATAATTATTTTGATTCAATTAATTGCTGGATTGCACGCGTTTCCTTTTATGCTAGGGATTTTCATCAAGGATTCGAATATATTGAGAATGTGCCCGAATCAGAAGAAAAGTTATATTTTTTGAGTGAAGGTTATTATTTTTACGACGAAAAAGAGAAAGCCTTGCGTTGTGCCATGTTGGCTTTAAAGCTTTCGTTAAAAAAAGCAACCATTCGGAAAAATATTGGTTGTCAAGAATTTGAAAATCTTTACAGCTTACAAGAAGGTAAATTACTTTGTTGTAATGGCAAGAAAGATCCCCTTTTAGTCTGTATACAGGGCTTCACAGCTTATCTGCACACTTACTATGGCAGCGCGGAAATTGCAGAAAAAATATTGCATCGGATTATTCAGCGTCCTTCTTCTGAATTTAATCCATTTCAGCATATTTTTCACTACTTCTATTATATGTATCTAAAAAAGTATCCTCAGGATGATAACCGGGAAGATATTCTATACTTGAGTTATGCTATATCCATCTTGCAAAATGACTCGTCAAAAATATTAAGTACCAAAATCAGATATAACTATATTTATAATAACTACTGGAATAATTTACTTTCTAAAGAAGGAGAACAGCATAATCTCCTTATATTGGGTGGAAATCGTAATTACGGTAGCTACTGAAGGTTGAAAAGATGACGGTAATAAAATGTGGCGGCAGCAGCCTGAGCCAACTAAGTGCGAGCTTTGCTGCATTTGTCGCTGCCTGGCAAGAGCAGGATGACGTTGTGCTGGTGCATGGCGGTGGTCCCGCTATTCATCAATTGGAGCAGCGCTTGCAGCTGAAGTCGAGTTTTAATAGCTGTGGGCAGCGGATAACGAATGAAGAGACGCTAGAAGTTGTAATCCAGGCTCTCTGCGGTAGCTTAAACAGCCAACTGTCAGCTCTGCTGACGGCGAATGGTGTCGAGGCTGTCGGCCTCTCTGGCCTTTCTGCTGGCCTTTTACAAGCTAGAATGAAGAATTACCGGGAACTGGGTTGGGTTGGCGAAATCGTTAAAGTGCGTAGCGAAATTTTACAGATGCTGTGTCACGAAGGCTTTGTGCCGGTGATTGCCCCGGTCTCGCTGCATGTCCCCGCCCTCGATTTGAGTTCTGAAGTCGAAGCCCCGCCAGGGCAGGCTCTAAATGTTAATGCCGACAGTGCCGCGAGCGCTATTGCCGCTGCCATTGGGGCGGAAAGTATGATCTTTGTCAGCGACATTCCCGGCATCCTCAATGAGAACAAGCAATTGTTGCACGAAGTCAATGAGGCCCAGATTCAGAGGCTGATTGATGCAGGAGTGATTTATGGCGGTATGCTTCCTAAGGTAGAGGGAGCTCTGGCGGCGCTTAAAAATCAATGTCGCTTGCAGCGGGTATATATAATGGATGGTACTTCAAATAATTTGCCGACAGACACGCTGGATACCAAGGATTTAAGTAGTCGGCTATACGGCACCTGCATACGCCTGCACTAGCTGCCCGACAGTTGTTTGCCGTTTGCCGTTTGCCTAGGTCGCCCAGGTCACAGCTGCCATGACACTGAGTGGAGCTTTATAACGCAAAAGACCAACAGGTCAGGCTCGCAGCTACTCGTGTCCCGAAGTTTGCTGAATTAGCTGTAAGAAAACTGGCCCTTCGGGTAAATTGGGTGTATTTTGGCCAAGGTCGCGACCCAAAGACTGACGGACTGCCAAAGCTCGTTGGAAAGCTGAACCAGGCTGAAACATTTTGAGCTAGCTCCTGCACGGCAAAAATACTTATCGAAAGCGCCACTTCAAACAAGGCATTTGATGCCAATTAGCCAAGTACGGATTTCCTGTATTTCTCGGCTCGGGCGAATAATAGTACTAGCAGCGTCATCATGATCAGGATGCAAATCCCCAGAAAGACGCCCAGACTGGCGCGGTCGAGAAAGAAGCCGACAGCGCCGACGCCAAGGAAGCTAAACAACGCGCGCGGCACCTTGATTGCCGCCATTGTGCGCGCATACGCCTGATTTTCGGCTATCTGGCGCATCCACGTGTGAGAAAGAATGCTCCACCAGCACTTGGCGATGGAAAAGATCAGGTAGCTTGCGGCAAGGAGGAGCAACGCGATTTTGGCGAGCATATGGTCGGCGAAAAACAGCAAAGCGAAAGCAGCCACAAAAAATAACAGCGACCAGTAATATGCCTTCGTTTCCGTTGCCCGGTCCGTCGTCCATCTCTTGGAATAGAAATGGGCCGCACCCATCGAAATCGCGCCGTCGCAGGCCGTGGCCAGAAAAATGAAGCGTACCGGAAAGGCTTCCAGATAGGCTATGATGCTTTCCGTATTGGCTTCAACTGCGCTAATCGTAACGCTGACGGCCACGAGCGGCAGAATCAGGAAGACGTTGCGGCGCAGCACGCCCAGGACAAAGCCAAACGACGTCTGTGGGCCGCGCCTGCATTCGCCATTTTTCACATTATCTTTGTCGTCATTTTTTTCGCCATCTTGGGCGCCATCATCGTCGTCGCGATTGATCTGGGGCAGCAGCAGCGCTTGCCCGGCGCACAATACGTGCAAGACACAAGAGATGGCGATTAAGCCACGGGGGCCTATAATCTCAAACAGGAGGAACGCGGCCAGCGCCGCGGCTACGTCGCTTGTCGCCATCACTTTGGCGGCGAATGCATACGCGGCCCCCTCGTTACGATCCAGACGAGGCTCCAGGTATTGTGCGAGGACGAGCAGAGTGGGATTATAGGCAATTGCGAATACTGCGACGCCGCCAAACAGAAGCAGGACCCAAGCTTCCGCCGATGATGTGGGCGTGAAGATCTGGAGCGCCAATCCGAGCGACGTGGCGAGGAAGAGCGTGCCCAGAAGTACCGACTTGCGGCGGACACGATCGACATAGTGGCCGAATCTGGGGCCGAGAAAAACGCCGACCAGAGCCGTCGATGCGATTGTCCACGAGATAACGCTGTAGCTGAACCCGCGTTCAATCAGGTGGAACGAGAACCCCATGAAATAAATCTCGCTGCCAAAATTTTCCAAAAATAAAACAGCGGTGATGGCCCGTTTTGTCCGGCGAGACTCTTTATTCATGCGGGCTGCCGTTTCCCCATTTGGGGCCATACTCATTCGTTCTTCGGAATACTGTCATGCGTAACGGAGGAGAGAAATCTTGAATCATTTGCTTAATTTGTATTTTACCATTTGTGAATCATAAAAGACAGATATTTATTTTTCCTATCTTAGCCGTATTAATATCGTATAGCAAATACATCTTTTGCAGCGGAACCACGAAAGTGCACGAAAGACGGCGAAAGGTCACGAAAGAGTAACCACGAAAGGCAGGAAAGGTGGCGAAAGGTCACGAAATCTAGACGGGGGAGCCGCAGGTGGCACGACGGAGAACTGTGGGCGCCAGGGGAACTTTAAAGGGGAACCACGAAAGGGGGACCACGAAAGGCACGAAATGTGGCGAAAGGTCACGAAAGTTAGGCTGGGGCCGAGGGTGGAACGATGGGGAGCCTGCGGGTGGCAGGTAAGCAATTTGGTAAAAATAATTTAGCAAAAATATTTTAATTTTTTACAATAAATTCAAGATACAGCTGAGTTCAGCAGTTATTTTTTAATGTTTATTTAATGTTTATTTAAGGATGGAATGCTTATGTCAAAGCAAAAATATGTCATTATTTTCTTTTTCCTCCGAGCTATCTGGGTGACTATTCTGGCCGGGGCTATTTTTAGCTGTAACCTGAATGACGATAGCCGTAAATACGACGGGGAAAGCAAACTGAGTAAAATTAAGGCCTTAAAGGGTTCTTATACCGCCGCCGCGGACGAAGACGCCATCAGTCTGAAGACTGACCGGCTGGCTTCCGCGGTTTCCGTTATGGAGTTGCTGGGCACGGCAGCGCTGCGGGACATTGGGCTGCAAAACTCTCAATTAAGGCTGTGTGCCAATGATTCCACAGGAACCCTGGTGCTGACGATCTATCCCGATGGGATTCAGCCCCCCGATGTCCCCGATGATATGGAGGATATGGAGGACATGGAGGACATGGAGGGCATGGCAAAGACCATTAAGATAACGGGATTCCGGGTGCTGCCCATCTCGCAGGAATCGGAGTCAAACGATCAGGTCGCCCAATCTTTTCAGGAAGAGGTCCAATCTATGGATATCGGGGCTCTGGGTCTGGACTCCACGAAGAGGGCCAGTGAGGTTTCCATGTCCGATGTGCCGTCGGTACTGATTGAGAATCTGAAAGGCAATCAACAACGTCTGGAGCTCTTGCCTTACGACTCCGCCGGCGAGCTCTACCTGGTCTTTTTCTGGGAGGGTTTGACCGAAGAACAAAAGGAGAAGGTATCTCCCGTGGCGGAAATATGTGTGGTCAGGGGTTTTAAAAAGGGGCCAGCTGTAAAGGTGAAGTTTTCTTCGTCGCTGAAAAACCTCTACTATCTGGGGGATGAGCTGGCAATTTCAGTGAAAGTTCAGAACCTGCGGGAGAATAGCTACCTAAAGTACAAGTATAGAAAATCGGGAGTAATGTCTGTCGGGCTGCCCATCGCTGTATACTTGGGGTCGGATTTGGTTTGCGTGCTGGCATTCCCTTGGGATGTAAGTCAGGCGACAAAGAGCCCGGAGAGAGAAATTCGTTTTGTGAGGGATGTCAAGGAGGATCGTATTTACCAGTGTCCCTTGACTCTGCAAGCACCTAATTTTATCAAAAAAAGCGAGTTAAAAATTTTAGGAAAACCGCGTGTGGTAAAATACAAAAAAGAATTTTATGAAGTGGATTTCCAGTTTGGCTACAAGATGCACCTGCAAGAGATTGCCAAAATTATTAATGATCTTAACAATGATGATAAAGTAAGAGCCCTCCCAGAGGTTTTCACGGAATACTACCAGCTTTGCAAAGATTACCGGGACGAACATCCGGACTTGCCGCCAGCGTATATAAAAGATGAAATGCTGAAGGAGGATATAAAACAATGCGGTGCAGAGATTGAACGCAAAAAAGATGAAATAGAAGACTGCATAAAAAGGTTGAAATCTCAGGCAAAAATGAATAAAGTGGCAAATACGTGCTTTAAAATATTTACTATCGCGCAACTTGTCGGGGCTGCCGGGATGACAATCGTGTCAGGAGGAGCCACGGCGCCCTTATTTGTGGCCCTGGTCACTACTACAGCAGGGTGGTGGGCTGAGGCCGCATTGAGGGACGGCAAATTGGAACTGGCTGACTTTTCTCCGACAAGGCTAATTGATGGCGTGGCCTCAGGCGTAAGCTTACAGGAGGTGGATACGACGAAAAAGTTTGGCATAAGTTCCGGCCAAAAAGCCGGCCAAAAAGACTATAAAATATCCAAAGGGTATTGTACTAAAGCCATTGAAAACATACCAAAAATGCCCTTTATAGAACCGCCGATCGAGCCAGAGGATGTGTCACTTGCAGCAGCTCTGGCTACAGCAGCAGAGAAGCCTATAGGAGATGAGGCTATGAAGTCTTGGTTAAAGTTTGCGGCACAGTCTGCGTTAGGAAAGAATCCTGCCAAACCCACTGCTAAAATAGATTATATGAAGGGAGGGGGTCAATCAACTGTGGGACAGACGGAGATGGCATTTGCCGAAGCTGCCTATGCTTTTCTCTCCTATACTAATACAATGAAGCTGGGCACAAAATTAAAACGCCTCCAGCAAGAGCAAAAGCTCTTGGAATTAAAAAAAGATATGCTGGAGGTGATGAATGAGCCCATCTATAGAGATAGGATAATCGCCTGTGAAGAAGGCAAGGATTACCTAAAAGCGTCCGGCCAGGCAGGGGACCTCCAAGATTTTGTGAATAGCCCTTTAAATTTTAAGTCGCTCAAGGAAGAAATAGAAAAAAAGATGCGGAATAGCAAGAATCCGCTGAACAAGGCACTCAAAGGTCGCCTCTACAATATCATGTCATGCCAGTACGACGGTAAAACAGAATTTATTTATCAAACGATCAAATACCGCCACAAAGAGTCAGGAGCGCAGATAAATAATTATGCAGACCGTTTTTATAAGCTGAATAGACGCGGAGAAATCATTTACAGAGCTTCGGGAGAGAAAGTCGACGACGTGCTCGACATGTACGGCGATCATTGCCCCGGCATGAACCACAGAACGAGTGACAAGGTGAGCGCCGAAATCGTGGATTACACCAATAAGCTTCTGGGTGAGGACCTACAAGCGGTAAAAGACTGGAGGGAAGTCAGCTAAACAATGAAAGGTGCTTTAATTTTTGGGTGTTTTTCGTGGCTTCGTGGTTACTCGGCCAGGGGACTCTGAGGAGGAACCACGAAGCGGTAGGTGAGCGAATAAATTTCACACCCTCATTCTAGGCAGTCCCACAGTAGACCGAGTTCGCGCGGCAGCTCGACTTCGCCACCATATCTTTGCAATTCGCTTTCTTGTAGGGGAAGTAGCCATACGGCTTCTTCGGGGATGGTGAGGGAAACAGTGACGACATATTTCCAGGCTTCAATCAGACTCTGCGGCGGATTGAGTTGGGCAAAGTGTTCTAGATTGGAGATGAGGAGCAAAATGCCCAGGTTTTCACTTGCCAGTTTTTGCTGGCTGTAATGGCAGGCTTGTTGTAGCAGGGCCGGCACATTCTTTCGGCTGCGGGCATAAATTGGCAACAATAAATGTAATGGGTGGCGAGAGCCCCACTGGGTGACGATATCGCAGGGGCACAGGACCGCGCAGGCTGCCAGCTTGTCGCCTGGCCCGGGTTCGTTGATGTAGAGCGTGGTCGTTTGGGAGTGCCGCCCCTCTTGGTTCCAGTTGGACAAAATATTAAAACATTCTGTCTGCTTGCTGTTGGCATTGAGGCGCACTAGCTCCTGCGCTTGACGGGCTTGTTCATGGCTCAGTAGTTGTAAAGATTCAGCTTGAAAGTTGGTGTGAGACATAGTTGCAGACTCCTTTCCATATCGGAATTAAATAAAAAAGTACATAAAATTTATCATGATAATGAAAAATTATTCTGAAAGATAGTACTGCTTGCCCGGACGGCAAATAATTCGTAAGCTAGATAAGCTTTGCACTCAAGCGAGGACAGGGGCTGAGGCTCTACGACTAACAATGGGTACATGAGGTGAGTAAATGGCGGATATGAGAGGAACTACCATTGTCGGAGTCAAGTATGGGGGACAGGTGGCCCTGGCGGGTGACGGCCAGGTCACGTTTAGCGAGTCAGTTATTTTGAAAGGCAATGCTCGCAAGGTACGGCGTATTGCCGGGGGAAAGGCCCTTTGCGGTTTTGCCGGTTCGACGGCGGATGCCTTCACTCTGGAGGAGCGCTTTGAAGCCAAGTTGAAGGAATATAACGACTTGACGCGTGCGGCTGTCGAGCTGGCCCGCGAGTGGCGCATGGACAAAGCTCTGCGCAACCTGGATGCAATGTTATTGTGTGCCGATTCGCAAAGGCTTCTATTAATTTCTGGGCGCGGCGACGTGATTGAGCCGGAGTACGACGTCATCGCTATCGGTTCAGGTGGAGCTTACGCCTTTGCCGCGGCTCGTGGCATTCTTTCTGCGCTGCAAGGAAAAGAAGCTAATGATTCGCAGGGGTTTGACGCAGAGGGAATCGCCCGCCATGCTTTGGAAATTGCCGCTGACATCTGTGTATTTACCAACCAGCAAATTTTGGTGGAGAGCATTTAGAGAGGATTTAATGGCGTCGGGCATCCTTGCCGAACTCCAAAAATAATCATCCAGTCGTATAAGGAAATAAAATGAATAAAGAGCTGAAAATTGATGAATTGACGCCGCAGGAGCTGGTGCGTGAGCTGGATCGCTATATTGTCGGGCAGAATGCGGCCAAAAAAACGGTGGCCATTGCCCTGCGCAATCGTGTGCGACGCAGTAAGCTGGACTCGGAACTACAGCGCGAAATTACGCCTAAAAATATAATCATGATTGGTTCTACGGGCGTCGGCAAAACAGAGATTGCGCGCCGGCTGTCGCAGCTTTCGGGGGCTCCGTTCATAAAGGTCGAGGCGACAAAGTATACAGAAGTGGGTTATGTCGGGCGCGATGTCGAGTCCATGATTCGGGACTTGATGGCAGCTGCCCTCAGTTCTGTGCGCAAGGAAATGCAGCGGGAAATTGAAGTTCAGGCTCAGACTTACGCTGAGGCGCAATTGCTCGATTTGTTATTGCCCGGTAGTAAAGAGGGGAGTAAACAAGAAAGTAAACAGGGCGGGCAACAAGCGAGCCAGCAGCCTAGCCAGCAGGGCAGTAATGATGCCGCGAGTCGTAGCTCCGACGTGGCAGCTGGGGCGGGGCGGGAACATAGCGGCACCGAAGGCGATGGCTTGTTTTCTGGGTTGGGGGCCGAGTTGCCTCTGGGCGTAAGCGAGCCGCCAGCATCTGCGGAGCCAGATGCGGGTGAAAGCGGCGAGCAGCACGCACGGGCCAAGTTGCGCCGCATGTTGCGCAATGGCCAGTTGGACGAGCGCATGGTTGAGCTGCCCGCCACAAACGGCGGTGCCGGTATAGGCGGTTTGAATTTGGCACCAGGGGGCAACGCCAATGTGGAGATTTTTACCAATATGTCCGAAGGGCTAGGCAATCTGGGGGAAAACCTCCAGGAGGCTTTCAGTGGCTTGCTGGGGGGAAAACAAAACAAACCGCGCAAGGTCAGCGTCATGAAGGCCCGTGAAATTCTGCTGCAGGAGCAGCGCGATAAGCTGGTGGATGAAGATACCGCTGTGGAAGTCGCCCGCGATAGGGTGCAGAATCAGGGCATCATTTTTATTGACGAGATTGACAAGATTGCTGTGCGCGAAGGCCGTAGTCGAGGCGGTAGCGGGGAGGTGTCGCGAGAGGGCGTGCAGCGCGATATCCTGCCTGTCGTCGAGGGCTCTCAGGTGCGCACTCGCTATGGCATGATTGATACGACACATATATTGTTCATTGCTGCCGGCGCTTTTAACCTGAGCCGCCCATCGGATCTGATTCCGGAATTGCAGGGGCGTTTTCCGTTGCGCGTGGAACTTGAGTCCCACACGGCCGAATCTTTGGAAGCCATTTTAAGCACGCCGGAAAACTCGTTAATTTTTCAGTACACCAAGCTGCTTGAAACGGAAGGTATCCGGCTGGATTTTTCCCCCGAAGCCCTGAAGAAAATAGCGAGTATTGCCGCCGAAGTGAATGCGAATACCGAAGATATTGGCGCCCGGCGCCTGCACACAGTGCTGGAAACTTTGCTGGAAGATATTTCTTTTTTTGCCAGTGAGTATGCGGGACAGACCGTGACTATCGACGAAGCCTTCGTCATCGGGAAACTGCAAGGTATTGCCACGGACCAAGATCTATCGCGCTATATTTTGTGAGTTGCATTCAGGATTTCTGGCTGTACATCCCCAGTTTGCCCAGCAATTGTTTGTCTGCTTCGGCATCCTGGTTGTCGGTCGTCAGGAGCTTGTCGCCATAAAAAATCGAGTTTGCCCCAGCATAGAAACACAGGGCCTGCATTTCTTCGGACATGCCAGCTCGTCCCGCCGACAGCCGAATGCGTGAGGCCGGCATCATGATTTTGGCTACGGCAATCGTGCGGATAAAATCAAAATGGTCGACGCGAGCGCCCAGATTCAGGGCGCTGGGTGTTCCTTCAACGGGCACGAGCATGTTGATCGGCACCGACTGGGGGTGGGGCTGCAGGGCCGCCAGGCAACAAAGCATGGAAGCGCGGTCTGCAACTTTTTCGCCCAAGCCGATGATGCCTCCACTGCATACTTTTATGCCGTGTTTTTGCAGGTTTTTTAGGGTGTCAATACGATCCTGGTAAGAACGCGTGCTAATAACTTTGCCATAGAACTCCGGTGAGGTATCGACATTGTGGTTGTAGTAGTCGAGACCGGCTTCTTTGAGCCGGCGGGCCTGCCCATCGTTGAGCATTCCCAGCGTCATGCAAGTTTCCAGGCCGAGTTCCTTGACGGCGTGCACGATTTCGAGCAGCTGAGGAATATCTTTTTCCTCTGGGCTGCGCCAGGCTGCGCCCATGCAAAAACGTTCTGCACCCAGCTCCCTGGCCTTTAGGGCTGCCTTTCTGACCGCCTGGACATCCATCAGGGGACTTTCCTTGACGCTGGCACTGTGGTGCGCAGATTGCGAGCAGTAGCTGCAGTCTTCGCTGCAGCCCCCGCTCTTGATATTCAGCAAAGTTGAGAGTTGAATCTGGTTGGGGTCAAAAAACTGCCGGTGCAGGGAATGCGAACGATGAAGCAGGTCCATAAGCGGCAGCGCAAACAAGGCCAAAGCCTCTGCTGTTTTCCAGTCGTAGCGCAGCGGTTCAGTCGCGTTCCGGGCGGCATTGATATCTTGCCGGTGGCTTTCCGCGATATCTGGCATTTCGGCCTCCTGACGTATTTTCGGCTCAATGGGAAGGGGGTCATTATCGAGAAAAATACGGCTTGTGCAAGGCATTGCCATTCTACACAATACCGGGCAAAGCGGCCGGGATTTGTCAGGTATGCGGCTTTACTATATTATGCGGCCTTTGAGCTCTACGATTGAGCTTTTTGATGCCTTTTATAATCCCGACCATTTATCTCGCAGTGGGCGACAGTGAAAACCAAGATTATCTATAACCCTAAAAGTGGCAAACGCAAACTGCAACCGTTGATGAGTTATGTCGTCGAACAACTTAGCCAGGCCGGCTATCGCAACGTTGAGGTCTACCCTACGCAAGCTGCAGGCGATGCCGTCGAAGCCACGCGCACAGCCTGCCTTGAAGGCTGTGATCTGATTGTGGCCGTAGGTGGCGACGGGACTGTCAGCGAAGTCGTTAACGGTATTGTGTCATTTGGTAACTTGCGCTCTAAACTGGATGGGGAATTTGGGCCGGCTTTGAGTGCGCCTGCGGAAGCGCGAAAGTTGCCGGTAGTCGGCTATATTCCTTCGGGAACCTCCAACGATTTTGCTTCGGCTTTGCGCATTCCCAGCGATGTGCGCAGGGCGTTGCAGGTCATTACCCAAAATCATCACAAAGGTCATTGTGCGCACATAGATATCGGCAGTGTCAACGGCCGGCGCAGCTTTAATTACATCTTGGCGGCTGGAGCTTTTACGCGGTTGACTTATACGACGCCGCACCGCCTCAAGCGCTTGTTGGGGGTCTGGGCCTACTTAAAAGATATTTTTCGCGAAATACCACTGATTAAAAAACCTTTTCGCCTGCAGTTGACTGTCGATGGCCAGGTGATTACAGGTGAATATGTGATTGCCTTGATTATTAACGCACCAAATTTTGCCGGCATGCGCAAGGTCGTACCCCATTCCTGTATGGATGATGGTGTGTTTGATATCTTGTTGTTGCCCAAGAGCAACTCCAGGGTTTTTTTCTCGGCCATTCGGGGTATGGCCCTCGGCGTCGACGAGAGCATCACGGAGTCTGGAATCCAGTATCTGCGGGGCTGCAAGATTGTTATTGAAGCAGAAAAGCGTCTGGACTGGAACATTGACGGCGAATTTGGCGGCAGCTGTAATAGTTTTACAGAGCAGAGCAGTGGCAAGAATGTTATGCAAATAGAATGCCTGGAAAAATATCTGCCCATTATGGTGCCGGCCGCGGCCATGCATAAGGTTCTGTTCAATCAGGATTACCAGCCCCAGAATGCAGAAAATAGAGCGGCCCGACGCTGGCACAAAAGTCCCAAAACGGGCAAAATAGCAAAATCTGAATTATCAGGTAAACGTGGAATTCGTTCTTAGAATGCATGGCCTGGCATTTTATGCGCCGGGGCGGGGCCCTGTGGCCCCCAATATTATATCCATTCCATTGTAATGACTCAGGTGTTTTTATGACGATTTTAACAGACTCCTTAGCAGATTCCAAGGCAGACTCCAAGGCAGGCTCCAAGGTTCTTCTCGCCGTGTTGCGTCAGAAAATGCGGCAAAAGAATCTCGATTACTACTTGGTTGGCAGCTCAGACCCCCACAACAATGAGTCTGTGTCAAGTCACTGGCGCTATCTGGCAGAGCTTTCCGGCTTTACCGGAAGCTTGGGGTACTTGTTGGTCAGTCAAGATTTTGCCGGACTCTGGGTGGATTCCCGCTACCACATTCAGGCTGGACGCGAATGCCTTTCCCAGATTCAAGTCTTTCGAATTGGTCGACCCGGTGTCGAGCCGTTGCATGAATACTGGCAGCAATGTCTGACGGCGGCGACTAGGCAACTGCGCTTGGGGTTTGACGGCACTTGTTTTTCGCGCCGCAATTTGAGTAAATTGTTGTCAGTGACAGCCGCATCTGACGCTGTAGTGGACGGCGAGAACTTGCTGACGGATGAACTATGGACGGCTCCGAGCCGTCCTCCTAGTCCGCAGAGTCCCGTTTTTTCCTATGAACTGAATTTTTGCGGCCAGAGCCGTGCCGACAAAATCCGCCAGGTACGCGCACAAATGCAAGCTGCCGGTTATGACTACTATCCTGTTTTGCAGCTGGACGGCGTTGCCTGGCTGCTAAATGTGCGTGCGAGCGACATCGCCTACAATCCGGTTGCAATCAGCTATCTCTTGTTGGGCCGGCAAAGCCTTTGTTGGTATATTGAAGAATCGCGTCTTACAGCCCAGCTGCGCACCGAGTTGCGCAGCGAGATTCCGACACTGGAGATCAAGCCGTATCAGGATTTCTACGCTGATTGTCGGGTTTTGATTGAGGCGCAACCTAGTGTCCGGTTCTTATTGACCGAACGTTGCAACATGCGCTTGCTCGACATTTTGCTCGCAGAAGAGCGGCAGGCCCAAGGCGAAGTCCGGGGCAGGGATAAAGGGAACAATGGGGATAAACATCTTGAAAAGGGTGTTAAACCTTGCCCGCCAGGTCGTGACATTATTACAGACCTGAAGGCAATCAAAAACGCTACCGAACAGGAGCAACTGCGTCGGGTCATGGCCATCGACGGAGCCGCGGTCGTGGCCTTTCACAACTGGCTGCGCCCCCGGCCAAACGCAAAGCTTAAAGCCTCTCCCGTTCCACAGCAAGCTGAAAAATCGCAATGTAATGAACACCTGATTGCCCAGAAGCTTGTCGAGTTTCGCCGGCAGGTGGGGGCCGAGAGGGCCAAGGGCGAGAGCTTCGCGCCGATTGTCGGTTTTGGCGAGAACAGCGCTTTGCCGCATTATAGCGCCCCTGCCGAGGGCAGTCGTGCGGTCGGCCGCCACGGCGGCTGGCTCTTGATTGACAGCGGCGGCCAATACTTAGGGGGAACCACGGACATGACGCGTTGTTTTTCCCTGGAGGCGGACTTCGCCGCGCCGCGTTTCAATGGCTGCCCCAGCGCGGAACTGCGCCGGATTTACACCTTGGTACTTCGTGGTCACTTGCACTTGCAGAATTCCCGTTTTCCGCAGGGGACTCTCGGAGTGCAGCTGGATACTCTGGCCCGCAGCCCCCTGTGGTCTGAAGGCCTCAACTACCAGCATGGCACGGGACATGGGGTCGGCAGCTTTCTCAACGTTCACGAAGATCCGATCTCAATCAGTCCGGCGCCATTGAATGAACCCTTGAAGGCGGGCATGCTGCTTTCCGATGAGCCCGGTTATTACCGCGAAAACGCTTTTGGCATCCGCATCGAAAATCTGTTATTGGTGCAGGTCGACCAACGAGACCCGGACTGGCTGTGTTTTGAGCCGGTAACCGTGTTTCCCTATGAACGCGAATTGATTGTAACAGAAAACATGACGCGCCGCGAGCTCCTCTGGGTTGACCAGTATCACGCCCTCTGTCTGGAGCGCATTTTGTCCAGTGGCAAGTTGAATGCCGAACAGGAAGACTGGTTGCGTTGGCGCTGTGCGCCTCTGGAAGTCTAGGCTGAACTTCCCATTGTCCTATTTTGATTGGCCTTATTTTTATTGGCTTGGCGGGAGTTGGACCAGGAGAGCGAGCAATAATGATTTTTGACTTGGATACGGGCCAGATTATAGTTTTCGTACTGGCGCTGCTGCTGAGCCTGAGCCTACACGAGTGGGCGCACGCTGGAGCGGCTTACATTATGGGGGATCACACAGCCAGGCAGCAGGGGCGCCTCAGCCTCAACCCCTTAAACCATATTGACATATTCGGTTTCCTGGCCATCCTCCTGGTGGGCTTTGGCTGGGCCAAGCCGGTACAGATTGATGCGCGCAACTTTAAGCACCCGCTGCGCGCTGAGATCTTTGTCGCCCTGTCTGGCCCTTGCAGTAACCTCTTGCTGGCAGCTTTGTTACTGGCTGGATATCTGCACGGTTGGTTTCCGTATTCTTTGCCGTTTGTCGGCAGCTTGCGCATCCCTGTGGTTCCGGTGTTGCACGTGATCATTGAATTGAACCTAGTGTTGTTTGTCTTTAATATGTTGCCGATTCCGCCACTGGACGGCTCCCACCTGGTCACGGCACTGATTCCCAAACATATGGAACAAACTCGGCGCAGCTTTCAGCATTATGGCCAGATTTCTCTCCTCGTGATCTTGCTGATCGGTACGGTATTCAATTATCGTTTCTTGCCCATCTCGGCGTTGACGCAGCGCTTGGTCGAATTTCTGGTACCCTTGCTGTCGCCGCGAACGTGATTACTCTTGTTTTTTTTGTCCGTGAGGTGTCTTGATGAAAAGTTTACCATTATTTTGTCTTTGGCTGAGGTCGCAGCCTTCTGGTCTCTCTGCTGCCATTTTTTCATGGCACAACCATAGAAATTACAGCGCCAGATTGCCCCATTTGTCCCTCGTGACGGCGATGCTTTGCCTCTGGCTGACGGCAGCACAGTTAGCCGCCGATGAGTTTGAGCCTCTGGTGCCCGGAAAAGAAGGCCGCAATTACACCTACAAAAATCTGTTTCGTCGCGGTCAGGATTATTTTGAAACCTATACGATTGCAGGGGATCAAGTTCTCATTGTAAAAAATCCAATCAGTGAGCCCGGCCTGCCACAGTTCATGCCTGAATTCAGTCAAAAGCAGGACTTACTGGCGGATTTTCGCCGCTTTGGAGCTGAGGATTTTGTGGAGCTATACTTTGAGATGGAGGACTTTCCCGCCGGTGCCGACAGTTTGTATATACTGAATCGTCTGTTGCAGATGAAGACGATGACGGGGATTCAGTACTTCTCAACCCATGAGCAGCAGATGACCACGTATATCACGGATTGTCATATCGTGAGTGCAGCCAAGAAGAGGAAGGAAATTGCTCCGCCCCAGTTTGATGAATTGCCCAAGGCTCCGGTGAGCATGGTTATTATGCAGGACGACAACCGTTTTACGGCCACTTGGTATGACGTGAAATTGCGTGTGGGCGAAGACGGTTCTTTGCGCCTGACAATGGACAATATCACGCCGATGTATGTACAATTTATCTTCTATTTTAAAGCTATGGGTGCCGGCCAGGTACGCCATGAAATTGTGATTCTGCCCAACGAGGATGGCCGCAAGGCTCAGATCTATGCTTTAAGTCAGATTTATAAAAAGAAAAATCGCGTGCTGGGAATTGAATTAGACCTGGGCAATTCGTTTAATCGCCGTATGAGCGCGGTGCAGGGTTGGATCAGCCAGCGGGTTTACGGCTACTAGGGCACCTAGCATTGAGATTAAAATAAATTTTCTTTAGTCGCAGCGCAGCTGCTCAATGGTGTCGCCGACCAGTCGCTTGGGCATGGTACTTGGACATGGACATGCCCCGCGTTTGCAGTCTTGAATCAGTTCGGGTATTTGAGTTCAAAAAATGGCGTAGAAAAACGGCCCTTCCCTGTTGTAGCGGAATTCCTGGCTGTCTGCTATACTTTGTCTCCACAAAATTTTGTAGCTTTTCAAAAGGCGCGACAATTTGTTTGCTAGCCCTAAGTCCAATACGGTTGCTTCTTCAGCTGTTTTGCCTTTGTGGCGTGCATTCCAATCATAGCCGCCTTTAAAATCATTTTGGAGGATACCGTGTCTGACTCCTCTCTGTGCCCGCAAGGCGGCGCAACCCCCAAAATAACGAAATCGGCCAACGATAAACATGCCGTCGTATCCTTTCGCGAAAGTGGTCTGTACCGCCGGCGCTTTGAAAGGGACGCCTGTGGCGTCGGTTTGGTGGCCCAGATTGACGGTAGTGCGAGCCACCAGATCGTGCGGCAAGGGCTGGAGATATTGCGCCGCCTTGAGCACCGTGGCGCCATCGGTGGCGATGGCAAAACAGGTGACGGCGCGGGAATTTCTTTGCAATTGCGTCGTGAATTTGCCGCTGAAATTTTTCCGCAGTTGGCCGGCGTGCCTGAAGATGGCTATGCCGTGGGCATCTTGTTCATGGCGCCGGCGCGTGCGGCGGCGCTGCGCCAGCTGGTCGAAAAAACCTTGGCGCAGCCGCAGAATTCCTTGCTGAAGCACCTGGAGTTACTGGCCTGGCGCGAAGTCCCTGTCGTCGATGCGGCGCTGGGGGAACTGGCACGTAGTGCCATGCCGGCCATTTATCAGTTGGCGGTGCGCTTTGCGCCCATAGCTGATTGGCGCGAACGCGACGCCAAGGTTTATTTTTTGCGCCGCAAGATTGAATTGGCGGCGCGGCAGCAGGGGGCAAGCTTGGAAGATTTCTATTTTTGTAGTTTTTCGTCCAGTTTGCTGGTCTATAAAGGGATGTTTACAGCCCCTCAGCTTGAATCTTTTTATCCCGACCTGCAAAATCCCGCCCTGAGTTCGGCCTATGCCCTGGTGCACCAGCGTTACAGTACCAACACGTTGCCGCAGTGGCACTTGGCCCACCCTTTCCGCCATGTGGCCCACAACGGTGAGATCAATACGATTGAGCACAATTTGCATTCTTTTGCAATACGTGAAGCCAGTTTTGACAGCCCGATTTTCGGTGCGCGCGTGCGCGAGTTGGCTCCCTGTTTGGACATGGAAGTATCGGACTCCGCAGGCTTTGACGCTGTGCTCGAATCCCTGTTGCACAATGGCCGCGGCCTGCCTCATGTCTTGAGTATGATGGTGCCGGAGCCCTTTGGCGGCGATGCCGATTTGTCGCCAGAAGTCAGGGACTACTATCATTACCAGTCGATGCTGATGGAGCCCTGGGATGGGCCGGGCGCCATTGTGGCGACTACCGGCCACGAAGTCACCGCCATTTTGGATCGCAATGGCCTGCGGCCGGCCCGCTTTACCGTCACCAAGGATGGGCGCTTGATCATGGCCTCCGAGGCCGGCGTGCTGCGCCTGGCTCCAGAGAATATCGCCCAACAAGGGAAACTCTCGCCGGGCAAGATCTTGTCGTTGGACCTCGAACGCCGCCAGCTGCGTTTTGACCGTGAAATCAAACGCGATCTGGCTCGATCTCAGCCCTTTGGCCAGTGGCTAGCCTCAAGTTTTGAGCAGAGTCCCGCCTTTGCCGCAAAAGCGGGCGGCGAGCTGCCGCAGGCGCATGATAAAGCTGGGCAACAGCGCCTGGCTTGTCAGCTGCGCAACTTCTCCTATAGTTACGAAGATCTGCGCGATATTCTGGCGCCAATGGCTGAAGACGGCTCCGAACCAACGGGTTCAATGGCCGGTCCTCTGGCGTTGGCCGGTTTGGTGCGCAGCAGCGCCGAACGCCCTGCCGAGCCATTGAGTCATTATTTCCGCCAGATTTTTGCCCAGGTTACCAACCCGCCAATTGACCCCTATCGCGAGGCTGCCGTGATGTCGCTGCGCTGTTATCTGGGTGCGCAAGGTAACCTTTTGCGCGACGGAGAAGGCCACAGCTCTTTGCTAGAGCTGGAACATCCAATCTTTGCCCCGCGTGACCTGGAGCAGCTCGAAGCTGTGGCGACGGGCAATGACAAGTTAGATTTAAAGCGTATTTCTCTGCTGTTTGCCGCGGCTGAGTTGGCGGCCAGCAACGATGGCAGCGCCCTTAGAAAAGCTATTGCACGCATTGCAACTGAGGCGGAAACTGCCGCCCGCAGGGCCCAGGCGGATCAGGTCAGCCTGATATTGTTGCTTTCAGATAAAGAAATCAGTTGCGAAATGAGCGCTGTGCCGGCTTTGTTGGCCTTGGGGGCGGTGCAACAGCGCCTGGTCCAATGCCAGTTGCGTCAGCAGGTCTCGTTGGGCGTCGAAGGAGGCGAAATATTCAGTGTGCATCACTTTGCCACTCTGCTGGCCTACGGTGCTAGTTTTATCCTGCCCTATATGGCCTATCGCGCTCTGGGCGAGTTGCAGCGGCGCAAGCTGCTCTCCCAAACTAAGCAGGACCGACAGGAAAAACCGGCGCGGGCTTTGGAAAATTACATTGAAGCGAATAAAAGAGGGCTGCTGAAGGTTATGTCCAAAATGGGTGTTTCCACCATGCAGAGTTACCAGAACAGTCAGCTGTATGAAATTTTGGGCCTCAGCCGTGAAATAGTTGAACTCTGTTTTCCTGGTACGCCTCATCCGATTGAGGGCAAGGGATTTGCGGAGATTGAGCGCGACTTACGGCAACTCCATGCGTCGGCTTGGGAGCCCGGCAACCTGGCCGGTAGCAATCTGGATTTTAGCGGCAGCCAGCGTTTGCGTCGCAGTTTGAACCTACAAAAGTTTGGGCGGGGGAAGGGCGCCGATGCCAGTCGCATTGAACGCGATGAAGAAGATAGCGCCAAGGAGGACGAGAGCCAGTTGCTGACTCCGATGTCGGTGGTTTACCTGCAACAAGCGGTGCGCAACAATGACTATGCCACTTTTCGCAAATACAGCGAGGAGGTCAATCGCGCGAGTAGCTGTGCCACTATTCGCGGCCTATTGAGAATTCAGAGCGATCGACAGCCCATTGAGTTAGAAGAGGTCGAGAGTGCCGATCGCATCCTGCGGCGTTTTGTATCGGGGGCCATGTCCTATGGTTCTTTGAGTAAAGAGGCCCACGAGGCGATTGCCATAGCGATGAATCGTATCGGTGCGCGCAGTAATTCGGGCGAGGGAGGGGAAGACCCTGCGCGCTACAAATTGCTGCCGAATGGCGACGATCGGCGCAGCCGCATCAAGCAGATTGCTTCGGGGCGCTTTGGTGTCAATAGCTTCTACCTGGCGAATGCGGATGAACTGCAAATCAAGATCGCGCAGGGGGCTAAGCCAGGCGAAGGTGGCCAGCTCCCCGGCAAAAAAGTGGATAAGGAAATTGCCTGGGTGCGCAACTCAACGCCCGGTGTGACCCTGATTTCTCCGCCGCCACACCACGATATTTATTCGATTGAAGATTTGGGCCAGCTGATTTATGACTTGCGCTCCGCCAATCCGGCGGCCGATATTTCGGTGAAGTTAGTGGCCCGGAGCGGTGTCGGAACGGTGGCTGCCGGTGTGGCGAAGGGTAAGGCTGACAGTATTTTGATTTCCGGACACGATGGCGGCACCGGAGCTTCGCCCCTGTCGTCGCTGATGCATGCGGGCAGTTACTGGGAACTGGGGCTGGCTGAAACGCAGCAGAGTCTGCGGCGCAACCACCTGCGCGAGCGGGTGCGGATTCAGTGTGATGGCCAACTCAAGACTGGCCGCGACGTTTTGGTTGCCGCTCTTCTGGGTGCCGAGGAGTTTGGCTTTGGCACCTCCTGTCTGGTGGCCTTGGGCTGTATCATGATGCGCAAGTGCCACACCAACAGTTGCCCCGTGGGAATCGCCACACAGGACCCGCGCTGCCGCGAACGCTTCGCCGGTTTGCCCGACCATGTGGAAAACATGATGCGCTTTATCGCCGCGGAACTGCGTGGACTGCTGGCGCAACTGGGCTACCATCAATTGGACGACTTAGTCGGCCGTGCTGACTTGCTGCAGCCGGATGTCGCCAATCCTGTGCTGCGTGCCAACCGTATTGACCTGCGCCCCATGCTCGAAAGTGTGGCCAATCCGGCCGAGCGCGACTTGCCGCGCCGAGCTCGACGCGGCCCCAAGCAATCCAAGGCGCCCAAGTTTCTCAGGCCGGGCGACCCGTATACGATGGAACCGGAGTTACTGCGTCTGTGCCAGCAGGCCTTGGGTAAAAAATTTGAGAAATTGCGCGATAAAGATGCAAAGGGTTTTTATCACGAATGCGCTATAGATAATTCGCACCGCACGGTCGGGACGACCATCAGTTATTACATTAGTAAATACTGGGGTTTGGCCGGTTTGCCCGACAAGAGCATACATCTGCGATTCAAGGGCAGCGCTGGGCAATCTTTTGGGGCTTTCTGCGCCCACGGCCTGCAGCTTGAGCTGGAAGGCGAGGGCAACGATTATTTTGCCAAAGGCCTTTCCGGAGCCCGATTGATCCTCTATCCATTCCGGGAGCAAGAGCCGCACATGGCGCTTGAGAATCCGGCACTGCATCCGCAGGAACAGGGCTTGATCGTTGGCAACGTCTGCCTCTTTGGTGCCACGGCTGGCACGGTGTATATCGCCGGCCAGGCTGGCGAACGTTTTGCCGTGCGCAACAGCGGTGCCACTGTGGTTGTCGAGGGTGTCGGGGCCCATGGCTGTGAATATATGACTGGTGGCCGCGTCGTGGTATTGGGCCCCACCGGGCCGAATTTTGCGGCTGGCATGAGCGGGGGCATCGCGTATGTGTGGGATTGGGATGGCCAGTTTGCCAGTCGTTGCAACATGCAGCAAGTCGAGCTGGCTGGCCTGAGTGATTACCCCAGTGAGTTGAGATGCTTGCAAAAGCAGTTGCAGCAGCATTTGCGCTATACAAATAGCCGCGTCGCCCGGCATTTGCTAGATGATTGGGCGCAAAATCAGCGGCAGTTTGTCCGCGTCATTCCTACCGAATACAAGTGCGTGCTGCAGCAGCTGGCCGCTAGTCAACGCCTGCCAGAAAATGCATAATGAGTGCTAAAGAGGACACGCTTATGAAAGATCACTTTGGATTTTTGCAGCACGATCGTCAGGGATTTCGTTATCGCAAAGTGGCTGAGCGCATTCGCGATTTTGCCGAAGTATCGCATCTGAATGAGCCTGAAGTCATTGTGACGCAAGCATCGCGCTGCATGGATTGCGGCATTCCATTTTGTCATAGTGTGGGCTGCCCGCTGAAAAACCTGATCCCTGAATGGAACGATATGGTGGCTCGCGGCAATTGGCGCGAGGCGTACGAACGGCTTGAGTTGACGTCCAACCTTTCCGAGTTTACCGGGCGCATTTGTCCGGCTCCTTGTGAATCGGCTTGTACTCTGGCGATCAACAGTGCGGCTGTGAGCATTCGGCAGATTGAACTGGCCATTGTGGAGAAGGCTTGGGACGAAGGCTGGGTGGCTGAATCTTTTAAGAACATTGGGGAGTCGGGCAAAAAAGTTGCCGTTGTCGGTAGCGGTCCGGCAGGTCTGGCCGCGGCCCAGGATCTGCGTCGCTTTGGCCATCAGGTCGTGGTGCTGGAGAAACGGGACGCTGCCGGCGGCTTGCTGCGTTATGGTATTCCAGATTACAAGTTGCCCAAGTCTGTAGTCAAACGCCGCATTGCACTGATGACTCAAGCGGGGATTGAATTCCGGACGGGGCTGTGCGTCGGTAGCGATGTGGCGCTAGAACAATTGCGCAAAGATTTTGCCGCCGTTGTTCTGGCTTGCGGTGCGGAGCATCCATCTGAATATATGGTGAAAGGTCGGGAGCTCGGCGGCGTCTACTGGGCCATGGAATACCTGATTCAGGTCAACCGGCGCCAAAGAGGGCTGGGGGTGCATGGCGAGAGTATCGACCTTGCGAATAAAAACGTATTGGTGCTGGGTGCCGGCGATACCAGTAGTGACTGCATCGGCAGCGCCCGGCGCGAAGGCGCGGCGCGCATCATTCAGGTTAGCCGCCAGCCAGAACCGCCCCGCTGGGAAAATCCCAGCAATCCCGTCTGGCCCCTGGTGCCTTCGCGCCATGACTATCTGGAGGTCTCTTCGGCTCAAGAGGAATACTGTGAACGCCTGTGGCTCCATGTGCCGACGAAGTTTCACGACGACGACGGTGACGGTGCGATTGATGGGGTCACCTTTACGAAGGTATTGTGGCGCCAGGATCCTGAAAATCCCCAAAGCCGGCCGCAGATGGAGCTCATCGGCGACGAAACGCTCTATGAGCCGATTGACGCGGTACTGATTGCCATCGGTTTTGAGCATACTGAGTTCGGTTCGCTGACTGAGCAAATGGAAGCCGCGGGCATGGAATTTGACCGTTATCATAACCCCCGTGAATTACAGGATGCCACGCCAGACGTGTTTCCCGTCGGCGATATGGTTCACGGAGCTTCGCTCGTTGTCAGTGTGGTCGCCCAGGGCCGCGAGGTCGCGGCCCGAGTGGATGAATATCTGGCATCGAGGTAATTAATCTGTTTTTCTGCAACGGAATGAGCGTTTTTACTGCCGTTTTTTGATTTTCGGGATTTCGCGATATTCGACTAGTGGGCGGAAAAAAATTTGGGCGGCGTCTTTGCCCGGCCGCTCGGCACTGGCGCTGCTAATGGCATCAAAGTTCTCGCCCGCCCAGCCCTGTACGGATGCCGGTAAGGATGGACTGTCGTTGTGGCCGAGCAGCCACAGTCCAATGTCGACTTGCCGTTTCTTCGACAAAGTCTGCAGGTGCTGCAATTGGCCCTCAAGTTCTGGGCTCCAGTCGTTCTCGTAAGCGACCAGGCCGAGGGCATCTCCGGCGGACAACAATTGCAGCACCGCGCTGGCTGGCTGGCTCAGGAATTCATTGAACGATTTTACAACGAGCTCGGTGCCCTGGTGGCGGGCTTCCTTGCTGGCTTCCTTGACGGTGTCCGCATACAAAGACTTGTCCGTTTTGGTTACATACAAGAACAATTTTTTTCCTGTAGCTTCAGGGTAACAGGCTTGGAGCGGCATGGCGAGCAGGGCAAACAGAAAAAAGGTTTCACGTCGGCTGTTTTTTGCGATGGTTTTGGTGTCCATATTGCCTCCAGTTGCCCCCAGATTTCTTGCTCATATTTTTGCTCATACTTTTGCTCATACTTTTGCTCATACTTTTGCTCATACTTTTGCTCATGGGCCGAGAAGCCTTAAAGATGTAATTCTTTGTAGGCCGCGCGCAAAAATGAGTCTTGTAGGTCAAAACCGCAATCGGTGAGCATTAAATCCCCTGCGGAACTCCAGCTGAAGAAATCGGCGTAGCGCTGCAAAGACAAGGGCAGGTAGTTTGCCAAAAGGTTCTGCAATAGGACTGGCGCAGCTTTGTGCGGCGACTTGTCTCGGTCTGCCGGATTCGGACTAAAGAGCCTTGCGAAGTCATGGGCGTTTATGCCCCGGCGCAAGCGCAAGGCCATGAGCAGATATTCCCACAGGCTTTCCCGTGAGTTTAAAGAGTGGCATTCTACGCCAAAATCGGCATCTTGCATATAGTGATTCCAAGCTTCTGGCCCGCGGGGGCCTTGTTGGCGCCAGACCTGCCCCCCCTGCAGAGAGGCTCCCACAGCCGAAGGCCCAAGCCCCAGGTAAGGTTGCCACTGCCAGTAAATTTCGTTGTGCCTGGAAATATACGGGCGACCCGTTTCGCCCAAACCATTTTTTGCGCAGCGGGCAAAGTTTGAGATCTCATACCGCTTGTAGCCCAGTTGCCCCAGCCCCTTGCAGAGATGATCAAACTGCCGATCATTAATTTCGCTTGAGACTCCTGAACTCGCGGGCAAGCGCCCCTGGCGCTGCCATTGACCAAATAATGTGTCCTCTTCAATACTCAATTCGTAATAAGAAACATGATGGGGTTGGTAACGCTCGATAAAGTCCAGGCTGTCTGTAATATCGGCGAGTTCCTGGCCCGGAATACCATACATGAAATCAAAAGAATACTGGCCACGGAAGTGGCGACTAAGCTCCCGGGCCAGTCGTTCATGGCTTTCGCGGGAGGAACGCCTTCCCAGCCGCCTCAATATAAAATCGCTGCCAGTTTGGAGGCCGACACTCAGTCGACTGATGCCTAGCCCCTGCCAGGTTTCCAGACTTTCACGCTGGATGAGCTCAGGGTTACTCTCCATGCTCAACTCTTGCAGTTGATTGATACCGCCGTGGCCGCAACGCTCCAAGCGCTGCTCTAAGTTTTCCAGCAGTAAGTTTAGCGCTCGGGCTCCCAGCAGACTGGGAGTCCCGCCACCCAAGAAGACAGTTTGTAGTCCGCACAGTAGTCCAGGCCGCTGCGCGATATACGCATCGAGTTGGGCCATCAGGCGTTGCACAAAACGTAAGTGCATTTCTTCGTCGCGCGAAACGAGAATGTAGAAATCACAGTAAGGGCAGCGGCTGGCGCAGAACGGGACATGGATATACAGTCCCTTTGGCAAGAATGATGCGGGCAGGGGCGTCGACATCAGTAGTCGCTGAGATAGTCGAGCGGGTTGACGGCTTTGCCGCCCACAAAGATTGTAAAATGAACGTGTGGCCCCGTGCTGCGCCCTGTGGTCCCGATGCGGCCCACAGCCTGACCCTGCATGATTTTTTGGCCTTTGTGCACCAGAATCTTGGACATATGGCCGTAAAGAGTCTTGATGCCCTTTGAGTGTTGGAGGATAACGTAGTTGCCGAAAAGGGAGTTGTACGATGCCGAAACGACCATAGCGTCGGAAGAAGCCTTGATCTTTGCCCCGCGCGGGCCAACGAGGTCTATGCCATTGTGGAATTCGCGCCGGCCGGGGCGAAAGGGGTCACTGCGATAGCCAAAGGGCGAACTGATGCGCCCGTTATATGGGTATATAAAAAGGTTGCCAAAAACTTTGCGCAACTCATAACTGTTTAGCGTTGCGCCGGGAATGAACAGTTGCGTGCCCGCTGCCAATTTTTCGCTCTCTAATTGATTGGCATCAATTAGAGCCCCGATGCTGGTATCGTATTTCTGGGCGATTGCAGCCAGGTTGTCCTGGTTTCTGATTTGATAAAGTAATCCATCCATGTTTGGTATTAAAAGCGTCTGCCCTGTTTGCAGGCTTTTGGCGCGCTCAATGTGATTGGCGCTGATTAAAGTTGACATGTTTAGCCGGTAACGCTGGGCCAGCAGGGAAATACTCTCGCCGCTCTGGACCGTGTACTCGCGGGTGCGGTAAGCCGGGTGCAAAATACGCTGCAGCTCCTGTGTCGATGGCGCCGGCATGGCATCTGCGGGTACGGCTCCAGAAAATGAGGCCAGAGCGGTGGCGAGGCGCGCCTCGCCACCGCCGATGCCCTGCTTTAAATCGGGACCATCCGTGTCGATGCTATTTGTGAGCAGAATATCGTCGTTGAGCAGTTTGTCCAGGTTATCTTCTGCGGGGAGCAGCAGAACCGTGGCGGACTGGTCAAAATAATAGCGGCTTAAAGGGGGCAAATAGTGCTGCAGCAACAGGGAAAAAACTACTAATTGTAGCAGAAAGAGTAGGCCGTCAAGGCCCAGGAAGCGCAGCAGCCACAGTGAAAATTCGGCCAAAATAGCCCAAAAGCCTTCGCTAATTTCACGCTTAGTAGAGGCCTCGCTTGGCTCCGGGTGACTGTCGTCGCGGGCCAACTGGGCATGCCGGGAATACATACCGCCGCTGAAGTTGTCTCCCAATTTTCCCAATTGGCGTTTCTGTTGGCGTTTCTGTTGTGGGCGCTGTTGTCCCAGGCCGAAGGCGTGAGCAGATTTCGACAGCTGGCTGGTCCGCTTATGTACTGTATGTTTGGCTTGGCTGTGGCGCCGGTTGTTATCGCTCGGCTCAATGGCTAAAACATGAAATTGAGATGCCGTTTTGCGATGATCATGTGGGGCTTTTGTTTTTTTGGGGGGGGTGGCTTTCTTGAAATATTTTGCAGAGGCGGGGACAGAGGGGCTAAAAGAGTCGGCAAAAGCTGCAGTATTCTGAAAATCGTCGGCGAGGTCGAAGCCGCCGGCAGGGACATGGCTGCGTGACTTTTTTGTTGATTTTAAAGGTTTTAAACGCCCGAAGCGCGAGAGGGATGACTCAGATATCCCAGAGGATTGCGCATCTTGCGACGCCTGGTGTGAGATAGCTGAAGGGGAATGAGGGTAATCCTGAGTTTTCCGGCCGATGCGGCACTTGCTGGCTCGGTCTGGGCTTTGGCGCTTGTCCTGGCGCGACTGTGCTGACAGCGTGCGCGAGCTGCCGAAAATCTGTTCCCAGCGTATTGAGGCGTTCTGGAAAAATTGCTCTCCTGCGCTGTTCCGCTGCCCTTGCCGATATCGCTCGCTGCTGACGCGCATCTGTCTGGCTCGCTTCCTTTACTTAGTTGGGGGAGGCCCTGTTTCCTGTGCCTGAGGCATGGTTTATGTCTGGCGGCAATTGCCAGCTTTTAACCGGGTCACTAAACTCACTATCTTCGACAATTTTTATGGAAAAGTCAGCGGGGAATCGAAAAATTTTTTAGCCCGGAATAAAAATGACGTGTTGAACCAGTCTAGAATAATAATTTCTCTCGTTAGTCTAGCATTTTTTTTAGAGAGAGCCGGGCATGTTTGATTTATTTATTAAATCATTTATTTATATATAAATAGATATTTAATCTAAGGAATGGAACAAAACGATATGGCTGTTTTGTGGCCGGGGTTGAAAGACCTTGCTCCGAAAGGCAGAAGATGATTAAATCTCAATAATAAAATAAATAAACATGAATGAAGGTGGGGCTTGACCGGCAAATAGGGCATGCCAAGGCGGCTTGGTATACTTTCCAGTTTTAAACCTGTCCAAAGTAGTATTTAAAATACAATATTTGACAAGTTACAATTTGACTGCTATAATTGTATTCATGAAATTTTCGACATCAGTAGATATGGCTTTGCGGATTCTGGTCTACCTGGCCGAACGCGAAGATGCAGGTTTAGCTTCAGCACCAGAGGTTAGTCAGGCCCTGCAGGTTTCTTATAATAATGTGGTGCGTGTTATCAACCGCTTACAAAATGCGGGACTGGTTGTAAACCATGCAGGTCGTTACGGCGGTATGGAGTTGGCTATGTCGGTGGATAAAATCACCGTAAAGGACGTTGCGTCCGCCATTGATGGTCCCACCAAGCTCTCGCCGTGCATCTATCATTCTAAAGATAGTCCCCGTATTTCGGGAGGTTATGCGGGTTATCATAATTGTGAGATTAGTAAATGTAGTGTCCGCGAAGAGTTGATTGAGCTCAACGCGGCTATTGATACTTTGCTTGATAGTGTTACAATTGCCGCGATTGCGGAAAGGCATATTGAGCGCAAGAGTCGCCAGCAAGCATTGCAAGCCAAGGCTACGAGCTCAGGTCAGTATGATGGATGTGTCGGCGTTGAACTTCCTCAATTGGCTGGACACGGTGGCAGTTCGGCTTCAGTTTTGTCTTGTCGTGAGTAATGCTGCCGTTAAAATGAATGGCCGGCGCAAATGCGCTGCCGCTTGGTCTATGCTCCTGTGTGTCCCGCCGTTTTGCGCAAGAAGTTAGGCGAGTCGCCTGTTGTCGCGGGATGACTTGGCGAAGCCGTAATTTATCCTTGTGGACTTTTATTATTCCTGTGGCTCAGTTTATTGTGTGCACAGGACATGAACTTTAGTGATTGAACCTTTTCTTAGAGGAGCTGGGTTATGGAGTCAGCAGGACAAAGTATGCGCAAAGAAGATTCTGTGCAGCTGGGAGATAATCCGATTGCCAAGGCATATAACCCGTTGGAGGATCTGACGGGTGGCGAATATAAGTACGGCTTTAAAACGCAAATCGATAGTGAAGTATCGCCTAAGGGTTTGGATGAAGATATAGTGCGCATGATCTCGGCTAAGAAAAATGAGCCGGAATTTATTCTGGATTTTCGTCTCAAAGCCTTTCGGCAGTGGCAGGGAATGGAAGAGCCGCGCTGGGGGCACCTGGAGTATGACAAGATTGAGTTCCAGAACTACCATTACTACTCGGCACCGAAGAAAACGAAAAAAGCCAAATATGAATCTCTGGATGAAATTGATCCGGAATTGAAGCGCACCTTTGACAAGCTCGGTGTGCCGATTCTGGAGCAGAAGAAAATGGCTAATGTGGCTATTGATGCGATTTTTGACAGTGTTTCGGTGGCCACGACGTTTCGTGAGAAGCTGAAGGAAGCGGGGGTTATTTTTTGTTCCATTTCTGAGGCGATGCATGAATACCCTGAATTAATCAAGAAATATTTGGGATCGGTGGTTCCGTATACAGACAATTTTTATGCGGCCCTGAATTCAGCGGTTTTCACCGATGGGTCTTTCTGCTATGTGCCCAAAGATACGGTATGTCCGATGGAGCTTTCTTCGTATTTCCGCATCAATACTCAGGATACCGGGCAATTTGAGCGGACTCTGATTGTTTGTGAAGATAATAGCTACGTCAGTTACCTTGAAGGCTGCACCGCGCCAATGTTTGATACTCGGCAGTTACACGCGGCGATTGTCGAGCTAGTGGCCCTAGACAATGCGACGATCAAGTATGCCACGGTGCAAAATTGGTACCCTGGCGACAAGGAAACGGGGGAGGGTGGCATTTACAATTTTGTCATCAAGCGTGGCAAATGTCTGGGTAACAACTCTCGTATTACTTGGACGCAAATTGAGACAGGCTCTGCCATTACTTGGAAGTACCCCAGTTGCATCTTGTTGGGCGATGATTCTGTCGGTGAATTTTATTCGGTAGCCTTGACCAATGGCCGCCAACAAGCCGATACGGGAACCAAGATGGTGCATGTCGGCAGAAATACCAAAAGTACGATTGTTTCGCGTGGTATTTCCGCTGGCGGGTCAACTAATACCTATCGTGGTTTGGTGCAAGTTAATCGAGGTGCTACCGGCGCTCAGAATTTCACGCAATGTGACTCGCTGTTAATCGGTGACAAGTCTGCGGCCTGTACTTTTCCGTATATTGACGTGCGCAATAATAGCGCGGAAGTTGGGCACGAAGCCACGACGGTGCGCATCAGCGAAGAGCAGCTGTTTTATTTACGGCAGCGCGGAATTGAACCGGACGACGCGTTGACAACAATTGTGAATGGCTTTTGTGCCGATGTCTTTCGCACCTTGCCCACTGAGTTTGCCGTGGAGTCCAATCGTCTGATGGAGCTGAAGCTCGAAAATACCGTCGGATAAATAATCACCTTTTTATGTATATTTTACTTCTTGCCATGTTGAAAGCCATGTTGAAAGCCATGGCCTTGACCATGGCTTTCAACATGGCAAGAAGCCGAGAAATTCTTTATGATCGCAATAAAAGACCTTAGCGTTTCTATTAACGACAAGAAGATCCTTGACGGTTTAAGCCTGTCGATTCAGGCCGGAGAGATTCATGCCATCATGGGGCCCAACGGTTCGGGAAAATCGACCTTGTCAAAGGTGATCGCCGGCCATCCCAGCTATCAGATCGAGAGCGGTCAGTTGCAACTGGATGGTTCCAATCTGGCTGAGTTGGCCCCAGAGCAGCGTGCCCATGCCGGGATCTTTTTGGCTTTACAGTATCCGATTGAGATTCCAGGAGTAAACAATAGCGATTTTCTGCGTATGATCTACAATACCAAACGCAAAAGCCAGGGTTTAGATGAGGTCGACCCGATTGACTTTGCGGAGCTTGTAGAGGGGGAATTGCCGGCAGTAGGGCTTAAAACTTCGTTTCTTGAGCGTTCAGTCAATCACGGTTTTTCTGGCGGGGAGAAGAAGCGCAACGAAATTTTGCAGATGCTGCTACTCAATCCAGAATTTTCTATCCTCGATGAGATTGACTCTGGCCTGGATATCGATGCCTTGCGCACTTTGGGCTCGGCGGTGATGGATTTTCAGAAGAATAGCAACGGTGAAAAAAGCCTGCTGCTAATCACTCATTACCAACGTTTGCTGGATTTTATTCGCCCTACTCACGTCCATATTATGATCCAGGGCAAAATTGTAAGGTCAGGTGATTTTAGACTGGTTGAGGACTTGGAGAAGACCGGCTACGACCCCTACCTGCCTTGATTTGCATGTGCGCCTGACATTGGGCTGGGTTACTCGGCCGAATAATCCGCGATAACTTTGATAGATAGAAGAGGGTGATTTGTGAGCCAATATTTCAGTGATCAGTTACAACGACTGCAAGATCGTGCTGCAAAAAGTCCATTGGTCTTTCGCCGTGAAGCGTTGGCGGCCTTTCATGCCTATGGGCTGCCGCGCCGCAAACAAGACCCGTGGAAGTATGTGGATAATTCCGCGCTCCTGAATTTGCCGTACGACGTTGCGGCAGGAACGAGTTCTGAAATATTTGAAGCTTCGGCTGGCTTTGAGGACATTTCTTTTGTCAATGATGAGTTCCAGTCGGCAGATTGGGGCGCTACGAAGATTCGTAACTTGGACTTGAGTCCCGAATCTGAGCTGAACTTGAGCCCTGACTCTTGGTATTTGGATGCGGGAAGTTTACAGGCGGAAGAGAACAGTTATAGCCTGATCAATGCGTTCAGCTTTGAACGGGCCTATCATCTTCAGGTTTTCGGGAATCTATGCCTGCGTTTTGCCGGGATGCAAAGCTACCAGGCTCCACGTCTATATTTCGCGGTGCCTGCGGGATCTGATGTTTGTGTATTGTTGGACACGCGTGCGCTCGGCAATCGGGTTTACTGGAATCCATATTTCCACTTCCATGTGGGTGAGGGTGCCCGGCTAACCTTGTTGGAACGCGGCCCTGGCTTGGGTGAATATATTTCCCATGACGCCCACAACGTTTCCGGGGCAAACAAGACCCATGTGCGCAGCGTAACTTTGCGCGCGCAGGTGGCTGCGCGGGGTAGAGTGAATGCGGCACTGTTTTATTGGGGCATGGATCTCGCTGTTCACGACGCACGTCTAGCCATTTGCGGCGAGGGTGCGGATGTCCAGATGTGCAGTATCTGCTTTGGGGAGAACAGTTCGCGCTATCATCTGCGCTGTGAGAGTCAGCATTTGGCTCCGAATTCCAGCTCCCAGTGCCTCTATAAAAATGTCTTGTTTGATCAAGCTACTAGTGAATTTTACGGTATTATTCATGCCGACAACAATGCCGTCGGCACAAATGCCTCGCAGAACAACCAGAACCTCTTGCTTGCCGATAATGCTCGCGCCATTGCCCGGCCGCAGCTGGAAATTGAGATTGACGACTTGAAGTGCAGTCACGGCTCTTCGACGGGCAGTATTGACGCCGAAGAGCTGTTTTACATGCGCTCGCGTGGTCTGAGCCAACCTTTGGCCATGCGGATGGCGGTGGTTGGCTTCGTCGAAGAGGTTAGTACTTATTTTGCCGATGAGCTGCTCCATGTCCTGAATATTCCGGGGTGCTTGCAGAATCTGCTGGGGGAACGCAATTCATGAGTCGGATGCTTTTGCCTTTTTGAGTTGTTTCTGAGAACGGCAGTAAACAATAATCGAACTTTAAACGGGTGCAAAACAAACATGAAGAAGGAAATACTCTATGGATAGCCGATTGCAAAATTTTGCGGCTGAACGGCGTAACGAATTCCCGATTTTTGCTTTTTACCCAGACTTAGCTTATCTCGACAGCGCTGCTACGACTCAAAAGCCGCGCCAGTTAATAGATTTTTTGCAACAGTTTTGGATTCATCAGAACGCGCCGCTGCACCGGGGGGTGTATCGCTTGAGTGCTCAGGTCACTCAGATGTATGAAAATGTGCGTAAAATTGCCGCGCGCTTTATCGGTGCGGAACACGCTGCGGAAATCGTTTTTACTCGCGGCGCCACTGAGGCCGTCAATCTGTTGGCCCACAGTTTCGTGGCCCCCCGTCTAAAGGCCGGAGATAATATTGTTATCAGTGCTCTGGAACACCATGCCAACTTTGTACCTTGGCAGCAATTGTGCCAAAAGTTCGGCGCCGAATTGCGCATTATTCCACTAAAGTTTGGCGAAGTTGAAGGCGCCTTTCGCAAGCATCTGCAGGTACGCCTGGATTGGGAAGCCGCCGAGACACTTCTGGATCAGCGCACGCGCATCCTGGCTTTGAATCACACTTCCAATGTATTGGGGCAAGTCAACCCAGTTGTGGAATTATGCCAGATGGCGCGGCTCAAGGGCATTCCTGTCTTGCTCGACGGGGCTCAGGCGGTATTACATGCTGCCGTGGATGTCCGTGAACTGGGCTGTGACTTTTATGTGTTTTCTGGGCACAAGGTCTACGGGCCAGACGGTGTCGGTGTTTTGTATGGCCGCAGGGACTTGCTAGAGACAATGCCGCCTTACCAGACAGGCGGGGATATGATTGAGTTTGTCTCAGTTGCAGAAACCACTTTTGCTCCGCCACCGCAGCGTTTTGAGGCGGGGACTATGCCCGTTTCTGCGGTGGTGGGCCTCGGCGTGGCCCTTGAGTATTTTCAGGCTTTGCCATTGGAACTGCTGTGTGCCCACGAAGCAGAGCTTTTGCGTCTGGCCACAGAGGCCCTGCGCAACAGACCGAGCCTGGAGAAAATCCGAATTATCGGTGACGAGGCAGACTTGGGGCGCAAAGTGGGAGTGCTTTCCTTCGTCATTGACGGGGTGCATCCGCACGACATTAGCAGTATACTCGACAGCGCAGACGTTGCTGTACGCGCTGGCCATCACTGTGCGCAACCGTTGATGGCCCAGCTTGGTCTGGCGGCGACTACGCGTGCATCTTTTGCTGTTTATAATAATGTAAATGACGTAGAGAAGCTTTGTGAAGGCCTAGAAAAAGTTATCCGTTTGATGCGCGGCTAGCAAAACACACCGGCTCAGCAGGGAAAGGATTGGGGAAAAATCATGGTAAATGTCGAGCAGTTATACCAGGATACGATTCTATCACACAACCGTAGTCCGCGAAACTTCCATAAGTTGGAGCGCTATACCCACAGCACGATAGGGCGAAATCCGCTTTGCGGTGACACCTATCAGCTATTTGCCCAGATTGAGGGTGACGAGATTGTCGATATTGGCTTTTTTGGTGAAGGCTGTGCCATTTCCAAGGCTAGCTCGTCGATTATGAGCGAGTTGGTAAAAGGTAAGACTTTGGCGGAAGCCAGTAAAATCAAGGATGATTTTTTGGGCTTGCTACTGGCTGAAAATGAAGAACAGCAGCAGAAGGTCCTGATGGCATTGCCACGCAAATTGCAAATATTTCAGAGTCTCAATGAGTATCCCATGCGTGTAAAGTGTGCTACGTTGATCTGGCGCGCCCTGGAAGCCATTTTGCAACAAAGCGAAGGACAAGACGAGGGACAAGACAAAGGCGCGCGAGCTGCGCTGCAAGCGGAAATTAGCGCGGAATAAGTTGATCTTTCGGAGTCCAGATGATCCTTGACCCCCACGTTCACCTGCGCGATTGGCAACAGGCCCACAAGGAAACGATTTACCACGCTTTTGGGTTGTCGAGCCAGCTCGGCATTGGCGGTCTTATCGAAATGCCTAATACCAGCCCGCCGCTGACGGCTCGCGAAACCGTCGAACAGCGCGTGGAGCTAGCGAGTGTCGCCGCGGATCGTTTGCGCACTGAAGGTGCTCGGCCGCCATACTATGCCATGCATATTGGTTTGGCACGCAATTCTGGGCAAGTTCGTGAAGCGGTGGCTTTGCAACGCGAATTTTTTCCAGTCATTGCCGGCCTGAAAATGTATGCCGGTCAATCCACGGGTCAGATGGGCATCGTTGCGGGTTCAGCGCAACACCAGGTTTATGCCGCCATTGCCGAGGAAAACTATGATGGTGTTTTGGTTGTGCACTGTGAGGCTGAAGAATTGATTGATAATCGCCTCTTTGATCCGGCAGAGCCACAGAGTCACAGCCTTGCACGTCCGGCTGACGCCGAGCTGCGTTCAATTGAGCAGCAGTTGGCGTTGGCCGAAGCGGTCGATTTTCGCGGTCACTTGCACATTGCCCATATTTCCACGCCTGAAGGCGTGGAAGTGGTTGCGGCGGCACGCAGGTTGGGGCGCCGCGTCAGTTGTGGCGCGACGCCGCAGCACTGTTTGCTGAGCTTGCGCTGGCAAGAAAAGCTGGAAGCGCAGGAGCGAGGACGGGGAAATTTACTTAAGGTCAACCCTCCGCTCCGCGATGAAGCCCGGCGCGGCCGTCTCTGGCGGCAACTGCTCGCCGGCAAAATTGACTGGCTTGAAAGTGATCACGCCCCGCATGCGCCTGAAGAGAAATTGCCTCGGTATAATGACTCGGCCATCGCCTCCGGCATTCCCGGACTCAGTGGTATTTACCTGCTTTACTTTTTACTCAAAGGCCTGGGTCTTTCACGTGAGCGGCTGGCTGCCCTGAGTTACGGCAATGCCCTGCGTACTTACCGGTTGCCGTGGGCAGAGAGTGACTTTTGGGCCGAACCGCCTACAATCAATATTGCCAAGCTGCGCGAGGCCGACGGCAGAGCGCTGTACGGCGGAGTGGATCCCTACCCGCAGTGGGAGTTTGAGCTTAAAGAAAGCTATAAAGCCTAGCGTGAGCTGCCTGGTTTTTTGCGTATCGACAAGTCTTGTCCTTGCGCATAGTCGTTTTGAGGCCTGCAATCGGCACGGTGAAAATTTCTGTGCCTCGCTTGACAATCTCGCTGAAATCCTTATGCTGGCGCAACAATTCATTGCGGGCCTGTAGCTCAGTTGGTTAGAGCGCACGGCTGATAACCGTGAGGTCACAAGTTCAAATCTTGTCAGGCCCATGTTAACCTAACCCCGACTTGCGTTGGGGTTATTTTTTTACATTGTCGTGAAGCTTTGACGAGCCTTACGGCTGGCCTTGTTTGTACTATTTGTAATAAAATCAAAGATTTTCAAAGATTTCTTTTAGGGGAAAAAGATATGCTGGATGCAAAAACGATATTGCTGACTGGGGGCACGGGCACTTTTGGTAAGTTTTTTAGCCAATATGTCCTACAGCGCTACAATCCAGCTAAAATTATTATTTACTCGCGCGATGAATATAAACAATTTCACATGAATCAAAACTTTCGTGCCGAGATGCCACAGCATTTTCACAAACTGCGTTTTTTTATTGGCGATGTGCGCGACAAAGAACGCCTCTCGCGGGCTCTGGAAGGCGGAGTCAACTACATTGTCCACGCGGCCGCGATGAAGCAGGTGCCGGCTTGCGAATATAATCCCTGTGAGGCGGTAAAGAATAACATTAATGGAGCCCAAAATGTTATTGAGGCGGCTCTCGATCATGGCATTGAAAAGGTTGTCGCTTTGTCGACCGATAAGGCCGTCAATCCGGTAAACCTCTACGGCGCGACAAAGATGGTCTCCGATCGCCTGTTTATTGCGGCCAACTCCTACGTCGGTGCTGTCCGCCCGACCCGTTTTGCCGTGGTGCGCTATGGCAATGTTTTTGGCAGCCGCGGTTCGGTACTGCCGCTGTTTAGTAAACTATTGTCTGAAGGGTGCAAGTGCCTCCCCATCACCGACACACGCATGACGCGTTTCTGGATTTCAACCGAGGAGGCGGTGGAATTGGTATTGCTGGCTTTAGAACAGGCTGAGGGCGGTGAGACCTACATCGCCAAGATTCCGTCGTTAAAGCTGACGGATTTGGCCGAGGCCATGAGCCCGGCGTCCGAGGGCGGCAGTATCGAAATTGTGGGTATCCGCGAGGGCGAGAAACTCCACGAAGTAATGTTTACCGAGGACGATGCGCCTTATACTTATGAGTGTGATAGACACTATGTAATTTATCCGGCGCACAAGTGGTGGAGCGCCCCACGCAAGATGCAGGGACGTAAAGTGGCTGCAGGTTTTTGTTATTCATCTGAGAGCAATTCCGATTGGCTGAGCATTGAACAGATTCGCGAGCGTTTGACGGCAATACAGGACAAGGCTATTATCGAGAATGACTGAGATAGAAGTAAAAGGAAAATAGGCATAGTCAATTTCTACAAATAAATAAGGGGGCCGTATGCCGGCTGGCAAACGTAGTAAATTCCTGCCTTATGGGCGGCAGTTTCTGGCTGGGCCAGAGTATCGCGCTGTGCGGCGTGTGCTTAAAAGTCGCTACTTGACGCAGGGACCCTGTGTCGAAAAATTTGAGCAGGCTTTGCGTGAGGTTACGGGGGCCCCTTTTGCCGTGGCCGTGGCAAATGGTACGGCAGCTTTGGACTTGGCGGTACGCGCTGTCAAATTATTGTACGGCTTGAAGGACGCAGCCCTGGCCCTGACTACGCCAAACACCTTTGTCGCCAGCAGCAATGCCCTGCTGTACAACCAGTTAAAGCCCCTGTTCTGCGATATTTCTGCCGGTACTTATAACTTGAGTTTGCGCGAAGTTCAGCGCTTGCTAGAGAGCCATAACGGCCAGGAAGACAGCGCAAGTATAGAACAAAGTGGCTTTCGTGAGTCGGGCTGGCCGCCGATTGAATTATTATTGCCGGTGCATTTTGCCGGAGAACCAGTTGATATGCCGGAACTTTGGCGCTTAGCCCACAAATATGCGGCGACAATATCTGCCGGAAAAATGGAATTTGACACACAAGCTGCCGGCGATCAAGTTGTTGACAGCCGAAAAAATATGGCTGCAAGCCATGTCGCAGCTGAGCCAGAAGAAAAAAAACAGGAGGACAATCAAGGGCGTCTGCCACGTCTGCCCATTATTGAAGATGCCGCGCATGCCTTGGGTTCCTACTACGGAGAGGGCGGTGAATTGGCAGAGTCCTCCAGTCAAAATGCTGTAGGTTCCTGCCAATATAGCGATGCCTGTTGTTTCTCCTTCCATCCGGTGAAGACCGTGACCACGGCCGAAGGCGGAGCCATAACTTGCCGTGATCCTGAGCTCCACGAGTTGCTGCTTCTTCTGCGCAGTCACGGTATTAACCGAAGCCCAGAGCTGTGGCTGAATGCTAGTGACAATTGCGAAAACGCTGATTTGAGCGGGGTGGGGCAGGGCGAGCCGCCACTGTGGTACTACGAAATGCACGTTTTAGGGCACAACGCCCGGCTTAGCGATGTGCACGCTGCCTTAGGTGTCGAACAGTTGCGGCGCCTCGCTAATTTTGCCGGGCAACGCCGTCAGCTTGCAGTTCGTTATAATGAAGCCTTCCGAAACTTGAGTTGGCTGCGCACGCCCCAGATAGCCAGCACGACTTGTCCCCATCTGTATGTCGTACAAATGGATTTTGGCTACCTGCGCATGAGTCGCAACCAGGTGATGCGCGAGCTAGAGTCACAAGGAATTGGCAGCCAAGTTCATTACATCCCCTTGCCAATGCAGCCTTTTTATCGTCATTTGGGTTATGGCATGGACGGCCTGGAAAATTGCCGGAATTACTATCGGCAGGCCTTGTCCCTGCCTTTGTTTGCGGGAATGAAGCCGCGCGATCAGGACCAGGTCGTCCAGGCTATCTATCGCCTGGCCGCGCCGTGAGCGCGGCCGTTGCCTGGATGCTCTGTGATTCCGGCTGGGATGGGGATCAGCAGGTTTATATTGGACAAGGCCATTTGTTGCGTTGCCAGGCTTTTGCCGCCCAGTTTGCGGCTTTGGGTTGGAGAACCGAGCTGTTTGAACTGAGTCTTGCGGCTTTGCCGCAGAATGCGCCTGGACATCGCCGTTACCAGCTGAGTTTGGACGAACTACGCAGTTCACGCAGCTTACAAGGTCTTCCATTCATGACTGCGGAACCAAAAATACCCGACTTACTGCTGATTGATTCCTATCAGCTGCCTTGGGACTTCTATTCGGCTTGTGCCCGTAATTTTCCCCTGAGCCGTTTGCTGGCCATTGACGATTTTGAACGTTTTGCCAGCTCTGGCGGTTATCCGTCAAAGTTTTTTGTACTTCAGGCCGGCATGCCAGCACAGGCTGATTTGCCTGATCGCTACTTGCGTGGACTCGCGTATCAAATATTGCGCCCGGAATTTGGGGTCAGTTTTTGCGGCGAAACGGAGTTTGCGCACGAGGAATTGCAAACGCGTTACCGACTCTTCGTACCTGGCAGCGCCTTCTCTTTCGCCCAGGTTGAACTTGCTGCCGCCTGCCTGGCAGAGGAGCCTCCGACAATTGATGTTCAGGACCAGGAGCGAGGCAAATGGCACTTGGCCGTTTTGCTCTCGCCGCGCCAGGTCGAAGATTTTCCTGCGGACAGGATGGCCGGGCCGCTTTTCCTCTGGGGATTGGACGCGGCCCAACTGCGCCACCTCTATGCCGGGGCTGGCGAAATCTTCTGCGCGGCTAGCCAAAGTCTTTTGGAGGCTTTGGCGGTAAAGACCCAGATTCCAGCGCGCGAGGGCATGCGCAAAATGCCCGCCATTTTCGCTCTGCTGACTGCTGAAAATCAAGTTCCACTGCTTGATATACTGCGCGCCTCCAGTCAACTGGATTCACAAGCCTGGTTGAGGCGGCTTGATTTGCGAGGGGCTCTGCAATCGGCTAGTGCTGAATTGCTGTGTAATTGTTTGCGCACGGGCTTAGCGAGGATTCGAAAAGCCGCAGGGTTGGGTTATGCAGCTATCGCGGCTGAATCCGAGCCAAATGTTGCGAGCGCCAGCCTCCAATGCGAATTGCGCCAGCTCGGCGACGGCCTGGCCCTGCAGCGCATTCTAGAGAAAATAGGCGTTGCAGCCCTTGCGCAGAGCGCGGCTCCCTGTGACAATAATGCTTGATTATGAGAAAGCACAAAACCGGGAGCAGTCGACTTTCTTCAGCTAGGCCAGTTCCAAATGGGACAGAGCTAGGGAAGCCGGGCGCAGCTAAGCCGGGCATAGGGAGGCTGGGCACGGAGAGGCTGAGCACGGGGAGGCTGGGCACAAAGACGACGCCAGAGACTAGGTCCGCGCTGCCGGCGGTAGCCACCGCTCTACGCATCTGGCAGCATTCGTGTTTGTTGCCCATTACCGAGCTGGAAGAGGACCTGCAGGACCGAATCTTGATTTTGCGCAATCATCCGGATGTCTGCGCGATGTCACACAATCAGAACATCATCAGCTATGCGGCCCACCAAGATTATTTGCGCGAACTCAAGCGGCGCCGACCTCTGTTCGACTGCTGCGCTTTATATTGCGACGCGATACGTTTGCTCAAAGAGACTTCGGCGGCGGCGTCTGTTCATGCCGGTGCCCAGAGCACGCGGATCAATGATGCCGGCAGTAGTTTAAAGGTGCTGCGCCCGATAATCGGTATGGTCAGTGTCGATATGCGTCTGCCTGAGCGGCCCCTCTTGGGCTTGTATAAAAATCTGTATCATTATCCACACATTAAACTTGGTCGTACCCTGCTGTTTGCGGCTATGTTGCGGGCCAGTGAACTGGGCTTGCGCGAGGTTTTCATGGAATGTTACAGCCAGAACCTGCCGGTGCAGAAGCTGGCTCGGAACTTGGGTTTCTTGCCTCAGAGCACGAATGGGCGTGCCCGCCATGGCAACGGCTCAAAGCAAGTTTTAGATAGTCGCGGGGAGCTGCTCAGTTATCAGCGCTATTTGCCCAGCAGCAAGAAGCTTCTGCAAGAGCCCATGTTTGCCGACTTGGCGGAATTACAAAAAGAGGCGCAGTCGCTGGGCTTAACGGCCGGCAGGCGGGTAGGTAAATAGGTAAATGACGGAAGCTTATCAGAACCTGCGGGGGCGTCGCCCGCTACGCGGAGCTCAGGCGCAGGCGCCGGACCAGAATCTAGGCGCGGGCGGAGCACGTGCACCGTCTTCTGCAGAGGCCGCTTCATCCAAAGTCGAGGCTGTGCCGACCGTGGTCGCACCTGAAGCTGAGTCGCGGCGCGATAATAAAAAAGAGCACGCGATGCTGGCAGCAGCCGGGCCCTTGCCGTCGCGCCGGGTCGACATCGTGGCTGAGCTATCAGCCAACCACAATCAGGACCTTGATCTGGCCTTTCGCACATTGCGCGCTATGGCAGAGGCGGGCGCCGATGCGGTCAAATTGCAGTCTTACGACGCCCAGAGTTTGACTCTACCGCTACATCAAGCACCCTTTATTATCGAAAGTGACACGGCTTGTCCCAGTCCCTGGGATGGGCGTTCGCTGTATTCGCTATACGAAGAGGCCGCCATGCCTTGGGCCTGGCACAAGCCGTTGTACAAACTTGCGGGCCAGCTCGGTATGGCGATTTTTTCAACACCTTTTTGTTTGCGCGGGGTAGATTTTCTGGAAGAACTGGAGAGCCCCTGTTATAAGATCGCTTCATTTGAAATTGGGTATCTAGAGCTGGTGCGACGGGTGGCCGCGACTAAAAAGCCGATTATCGCCTCGCTGGGCATTGCCAATTTTCACGATATTGAGCTCTTTCTGCAGGCTTGCGAGAAGGAAGGCAACCGCGATATTACTTTGTTGCAGTGTACGTCTGCCTATCCGGCCTCTCCTGCCGAGGCCAACCTGGCCATGTTGCCGCATCTCAAATCGACTTTTGGTTGCCGCGTCGGGCTTTCGGATCATACCTTGGGCTCGACTGTGGCGGTCGCCGCCGTGGCCTTGGGCGCGGAATTAATTGAAAAGCACTTTATTCTGTCGCGCGACTTGGGCGGTCCCGACGCCAGCTTCTCAATGGAGCCCGCTGAGTTTGCCCAGATGGCGGGGCAGATCCGCATTGCAGAGCAGGCCTTAGGCCAAATTGATTACAGCTTGAATGACAAAAAACGGGCATCCAGGCGCTTTGGGCGGGCGATCTACGTGCTGCGAGATTTGAGGGCGGGAGATGTTTTACGGTCCGAAGATGTCGCGGTTTTGCGACCCTTCCCGCAGGGCGGGTGCATCGTTGCGCCGCAGGAGCTGGAAAGTCTTTTCGGAGCTCGCCTGTGTTGTGATGTGCCCTACGGCAGCGCGTTGGCGTGGAACATGATAAGTGATGAAAATCAATGATATTCGTGTGCTGTAAAAACCGGTAGCCATTTTGCTCCATGCTGGGCTGGAATATGCCGGTTTTAGGTCCCGCAATAAGTGGTGTAGCGCTGTTGCCGGCTCTGCCCTGCGGCCGGTGGCATAGCAAATTCCGCAAAGTGCTCTGAATTTTCAAAGGGCTGCGACACGGCGGCAAAGAGTTTTTCAAATAGCTGCATTTGGCCGAGCTGTGCTTCGTCTAACGCCTTTTCCAACCAGCCATTGCGCGGAATAATGGCGGGGTTTTCCGCTTCAAGGCGCTGTTTTAATTTGCTGGGGCTCGTTGGTTCGGCATCCAGGCGCTGGCGCCAGCGCTTGAGCCAAGACCTCATGGCTGGAGGGGTAGAAAGTGAATCTGCCTGGGGCAATGAGCTTTCCGCTGCGGCGCTGTGGTCTGCCAGGGAGCGGAAGCTGGCGGTAAAATCCAGTTGCTCTTTTTCGAGGATTTGCAGGAATTCTTCTATGAGGTTTTGGTCCTGACTGCCTTGGCTGTCGCTCAACCCAAGCTTGCGCCGCATGCGCTCAAGCCAGGCGGTCGCAAAGCTGGCTTCGTATTCCGCGAGCAGGTCTTGGACTATTTTGCGGGCTGTGTCTTGGCATTCGTGTAGCAGCGGTGCGAGACAGTTGCCCAGGGAGCTGAGATTCCACTGCAAAATGGCAGCTTGCCGTTTGTAGGCATAGCGCCCGGAGTTATCAATGGAGCTGAAGACTGCGTTCGCCTCGTATATATCTAAAAAGGCGCAGGGCCCGTAGTCTATGGTTTCCCCTGAGATTGCCGTATTGTCGGTATTCAGCACGCCGTGCACAAAACCGATGCTGAGCCAGGCGGCCACCAGCTCGGCCTGAGACTGCACTACGGCGCGGAAAAAGCCTGCGTAATCGCCTTTGGCCAATTGCGGATAGTGGCGCCACATGGCGTAATCTGCGAGCAGGCGCAGGGCTTGGTGTTCTTTGCGCACGGCCAGATATTCAAAACTGCCGACGCGAATGTGACTGGCGGCGACGCGCAGCAATATTGCCGCTTGGTGCATGGCGGCGGGAGGAGGCACGGGACGAAAGATTTGCCGGCCGGTGAGCAGTACTGCCAGGCTGCGCGTTGTCGGGATCTTGAGTTTTGCCAGGGCTTGACTCACTAGGTGTTCTCGCAGCGCGGCGGCAAGTGGTAAGTAACCGTCGCCACCGCGTGAGAAGGGTGTGGGGCCTGAGCCTTTGATCTGTAGATCGTAGCGCTTGCCGCTTGTGTTTGTCCGGTCTTCCAGTTCGCCGAGCAATATCGCGCGACCATCGCCGAGTTGAGCCACAAAGTATCCGAACTGATGTCCTGCGTAAGCTAAAGCTAAAGGCTTGGCTTCTGGCAAAGGGCTCTGCCCTGTTAGACTGGCCAGAAGCTCTGCCGTGGGCGCGCCGGCATCCAATCCAAATTTTGTCGCCAGCTCGGTGTTCCAGCATAGCCGCTCTAGCTTGGCAGTCTTACCGGGAGCACAGGGAAGGTAAAAATGCCCTGCAAGCTCTTCTGGGAAGTCTAGGTACGTGCTGGGGAAAAGCATTGGGCCAGTTTAGCGCCAGACTGATTGTTTGAAAAGCTCTGGGCAGTTGGCAAAATAAGCTTCTTGTCCCGAGTAAAAAAGTCCGCTAAAATACTGCAAATATTTTGGCACCCTTAGCTCAGTTGGATAGAGCAACAGCCTTCTAAGCTGTGGGTCAGAGGTTCGAATCCTCTAGGGTGCGATTATAATTATTTATATAAAAAATAATTATAATAACAGACTGAAGGCCATGGCTTACCGAGAGCTTGAAAGTCCAGCGCTGAAAATTTAGGCGAAAATATTTTGTAAAATATTTTAAAATACTTGTAAAAGTTGGTTTTGGGCAATATACTAGAAATGTTCTAGGCGCTTCTATTGGCAATTTTGCCCGTGCCTGCGAACCATTATTATTATTATTTTCTATTTCATATCGTTCCTCATTTAAAATTTGTAGCCCACATTCATTCATAAGGAGGATACAGATATGTCATCTGGTCTAATTTTTAAACGGCTCTTTGCCGTCAGCTTCGCGCTTTTGGCCCTGTTTGTTTGGGGTTGTGAGGATTCATCCGATTCGGACTCCGGGCCCAAAACCTCTATGATGTTGAGCGACGAAAAACTTGAGGATACGGGGGAATTGAAGTTTTCTATTGATTCCTTTATTAAAGACGATTACGTTATCATCGAAGATGGCGAACTTGCCGATGATAAGTTTGCCGATTTCTGGTCTGGCGTGGCGGTGCGTTGGGGCCTGCGCCAGCAGGTGGCGACAGATGAAGCCGCCGAAGGTGAAGAAAATGAAGGGGGCGAGGAAAGCTCTCCTGAAACTCTGGGCGAAATTTCTGAAATTTTTTGGCTACAACGAAGTGCCAATTATAACGATGGCATTGATGCCTCTGAATATTCAACTGAATATTTAATTACGACTCCAGAAGAGGATAAGTCGTTCCTGGTCCTCAATCTGCAAAAATTGAAAGAAACTTTGCCTTCTGAATTGCTTGATCAATTGCAGGCCATTCCGGTCGACGAACTGGAATTGGTGGCCGAGGTTTCCGATCCTCTTGAGGTTGGACGAGTTATAAGTGTGGCAAGCTGGCCCATGCCTGATGAATTTGAATGGGTGCCGGGTGGCTTGCGGATCACCAAGCCGGCGGATCGGCGAAGCACTTTGCAAATGGACGATGGGGACTCCCCGATCATGGATTTTCTCGCCAAGGCGGATAATCCGGGACTGACTTATGCCTGGTTTCTGCATATGAAAAAGGACGATGGCAGCTGGTCTGATTGGGAAGAAATAGGAGAGGAAGCAAGTCTAAAATATAATTTTGTGACGCGCCCAGAGGGCATTTACGAGGTAAAGGTTGTGGCGACCAGCAGTGGCCAGGAAGCGGAGCTGGCGTCGGCGGGAGCGAATATCGTGGAAGTGCGGCTGAATGGACAGCCATTGCTGTTCTTTACGCAGCCGACGGGCGGCCGTTCTGGCAAGGCCGCTGGCGAAGCCACGGTGGGCGAGGATGTCGAGTTTGTAGTGGACAGCCACAAAGATCTGAGCGGCTCCACATACGAGTGGGATTATCAGGCGCCCGGAGATGCGGACTGGACGCCTGGGGCCGCGAAGGGCGCAGGTACAGAGAAATTTACGCTGAAAACGCAGGGTTTGGAAGCAAATGCCGAGCAGCCCTACCGGGTGCGGGTGACGGTCACGGATCAGCAGGGCGGCAGTGCCGTGGCGATTTACAGCTTGAGCTTGCTGGCCAACGGAGCACCGACGATTGAGTTTATTGTTTCCCCAAAAGAAAATCTATGGCTACCGGTTCTCAACTGGGATACGGGCACCGAGCCGCAGAAATTCATTGCGCGTGCTTCAGACCCAGACGGCGATGCCTTGAGCTACAGCTGGACGGTCAATGGTGAGACTCCGGAGTTTACGGACATTGAGATGAAGAATACGGGCGAAGTTGAGCTGGTCTTGTATTCACCCCTAAAGGGCAAGACAGAGGATCAGATTGAAGCTGTCTACTCGCCCTTTAAGGGTAAAGAGACCAAAGCCGAAGAGATTGTGAAGATGGATGATGTGTGGGATGATATTGCCAAGGTTGAAGTCGTGGCAACAGTTAGCGCTGGTGGTCAGAGTGATTCGGTAAAGCGTACGTTCTGGGTTCAGGCACTGCCGCCCAAACCTCAGCAGATAACATATGAAGAGGGAACTTATTTAAGACGCACGCGGTCATATAATTTTCATGTACCGGCTCTTTATTTCACGGCTATTTTCTCGGAATTGATAGGAGACAATCTGCCTTCTGGTCTTAGAATAGAAGGGGAGCTGGATCTTTACAGCAAAAATTATATTTACAACGACAAAAATTATATTTACAACGAAAGGTTTGGTGGTCATAGCTTTTTATTTAGTACTGTTATCCGCAACGCCTTTCCTCTCGGTCGTTATAAGTTCCGAACATCATATGCGATGATATTCTGCCCTAAAAGTGAGCATGACTATGAATCTTACCACACTGAATATCATAATGGTCAGGAGATTAATTATCACAAACTTGGGGACACAGATTTTTACTCTGCTTCTCATGAGTCTCATTCCTATTTTTCCTATTTTTCAGGCCCTATGGCTGAGCTAGAATTTACGATCGACGATGAGCTAGAACTTACGGTGGTGGAGTAAGGATCCGAAAGAGTAACCACGAAAGTACACGAAAGGTTGCGAAAGAGGAACCACGAAAGGGCACGAAGACAGCGAAAGGGCACGAAATCTAGGCTGGGGAGCTGTGGGTGGCAAATGGGGGGCTGTGGGTGACAGAAAAAAAGGGGCCGGATGGACGACGTGAGCCGCGGGGTGCGTCCAGGCAGCAGGCGCTTTAGAATTTTAGAATTTTTCGTGTCGTTCGTACTTTTTGGTGTTCTTCGTGGTTACTTGGCCCGTAACCACGAATTGCACGAAAGACGGCGAAAGGGCACGAAATCTAGGCTGGGGAGCTGTGGGTGGCAAATGGGGGGCTGTGGGTGACAGAAAAAAAGGGGCCGGATGGAGGACGGGAGCCGCGGGGGGCGTCCAGGCAGCAGGCGCGGTGTTTTAGAATTTTTGGTGTCGTTTCGTATTTTTTGGTGTATTTCGTGGTTACTCGGCCAGGGACTCTGGGGGGGGGCAAGACTTGATCAATATTTAGTTTATTCGCTATAATTCTTTAGGAAAAATTGGTATGAATACCATTATAAATTATAGTATAGTAGCCATATTATCTTTTATTTTAAGTCTGTATGGTGCCAGAGCTGGCATCATGCTGGGGCAATTAAGGCTGCCGTTGCTGATTTATTTCTCGCCTAACCCCATTTGCGGTATCGCAACGAACCTGGCGATTTCGGCGTTAGGAAGTCTCACCGGTAGCGTGAATTGCATGAGGATGAAGCTGGTTGATATCCCCCTGCTGGCCAAAATAGGCATTCCTTCGGCCGCAGGAGGTATTCTTAGCTTTAGAATCGGGACTGGTCTGAATCCATCCTATCTTGAAGGTATCGTATCTATAATCATCATTTTGTGTGGTTTGGAGATGTACTTTAGGGCAAAATTAAAGAATATGGATGCCGTTGCGCGAGAAAGAGAGAGGGGGATAGTGCCTTTTGCCCTCACAGGCTTTGGACTCGGTCTCGCTTCGGGCATTACGGGGATCATGCTTGGAAGTATCAGACTCCCTTTCATGATAAGGTTTCTAAAAGTTTCTGTGGCGAAGGCTAGCGCAACGAACATGCTTATCGGCTCTCTCACGGGAATCTGTGCCAGTCTCAGTGCCGTTGGGCTGGGCAAGATAGATTTCTTGATGTTGTTGATTATCGCACCGCCAACAGCTCTAGGCGCTTATTTGGGGACTCTGTGGATCAAAAAATCCGAGTCGGAACAGATTTACAGACAAATTGGGATACTCATTCTTATTGCGGGATTTGTTATGCTTGGAAGAGTGATTTCAGTATTGTTTCACATACATTTTTAGGAGGCTTGCCAACTCCTTATGATTTTTTTGCCTAGAGAGGTCTCGGAGTTCAAACCCCATGGCGATATTTCAGAAGCGATAACGTTTAGAAATTCTGGAAATGAAGGGCCTGGAAACATTTTAAAATATAATTTTAATAACGCCTAAATTTTTACAAGATGGTCTGGCAGAGAGGTCTCAGTCCTGTTTTTCTCAAGGGTTCTGTCGCTTCGTTAAAAAATAGTTCATCAAGTCATCCATACTGAAAAAACCAGTGCGTTTTGCCTGGACTTGCTCTTGCAGGAACCGAGATGCCGCGATGGCGCCGCGGGCAAAGCCCGCACGGTTACGGGCATTGTGCGAGATACAGATACTATCCTCAGGACTGTCACAGAGCAGCTGGTGCATTCCCGCGACATATCCCACACGCTGCGAACTGAGCTGCAGTTCTTCTGGGGCAATCGGGCGATCGCTGCCATCCGGGTTTTGCGGATTGCCACAGAGCAAGCGAGTTTTACGCTCTACTTCTCGGAGTACAATCTGTGCCGTGCTCAGTGCCGTACCCGAAGGCGAGTCCACCTTTCTCTCATGGTGCCGCTCGCAAATGCCCAGGTCATAATGCTCAAAATGGTTCATCAGGCGGCTGGCCTCGCGCACCACGCGCCAGAAAATATTTACGCCAAGACTGTAATTGCTGCTGAACATCAGATAACCGCTGCGTTGTTTCAGCAAATCCAGTATGGCATCACGCGTTTCCGCAGTCCAGGGTGTCGAACCACAGACGACGGGTACATCGTGCTGCAACAAGTAATGCAGGTTGGCTGTGGCGGCACGGCCGCCGGTAAATTCAATGGCGATGCGCCCCGCATGTAGCTCGCCATTCTGGCCGAGAGCTTGCAACTCCGCATGGCTGTTCGCCACGGCACAAACTTCCACACCCATTGCGACAGCTTGGATCTCGATTTCTTTGCCCATGCGGCCATAGCCAACTATGATAATTCCATCCATAATGTTGTCTCTGTTCTCCCTTTGTTTTCAGTTTTCTGGCTCTTACAATTTTCGTCGTGCCAAATACTCGGCTAGAGTCTCGGCGACACTCACGCCCATGCCACCGACCTTGGCCAAGTCGGCAACGCTAGCCTCAGCCATCGCCGGCAGCGAGCCATAGTGTTGCAAAAGTGTCGCACTGCGCTTTTTACCCACGCCGGGCACATTTTCTAACAGCCCCCCAGTCAGGCGTTTCTCATAACGCTTGCGATTTTTCCCATGGGCCCAGCGATGGGCCTCGTCACGCAGCTGCTGTAGCAGTTTAAGCCCTGGGTGGCTCAGGGGCAAATTGAGCGGAGCGCGGCGCTCAGAATAAGTATCCACAGCGGGATCCGGCTTGCCGTCTTCGCGAGGGATACCCGGAAAAAATAATATTTCTTCGCGTTTGGCCAAGCCTACCAGCGGGATGCCCAAGTCCAGGGCGCGCAGCACTTGCGCGGCAGCATTGACTTGCCCCTGGCCGCCATCAATCACAATCAAATCAGGCAACTCGGCGCCCTCGTTGAGCAAACGCGTGTAGCGTCGCGACACGGCCTCCTGAATTGAGGCGAAATCGTCAATGCATCCCTCGGTGCTGCGCAAGTTAAAACTGCGGTACTGCTCCTTGGCTGGCCGCCCAGAACGAAAGACAATCAGCGAGGCGACGGCATCCTGACCGGCCATATGCGAGATGTCAAAAGCTTCAATGTGTTCGGGCAACTCTTCCAGCTTGAGAGCGGCCCGCAACTCCTCTAGCATCAGGTCGCGTCCCTGATAGCGCAGCCAAAGCTGCTGCTCGCGGATTGCGTTCTCGCGCGCGCGCAACAAGAGGAGGCGATTGTTAGCCGCTTCGCGCTCGCGGGAGAAAGGCTGTAACACAAAATGCCGACCGCGTTGCTGTTCCAGTAATTGTAGGAACAATTTAAGTTCATCCCAGTCCCAATCGAGCTCTGGCAGGTACAGCTCGTCTGGGAGATCATGACCACTTTCCAAATAGTACTGGCAAAGAAACTCCAGCAAGGCCTGAGTCCAGGCCTGCTTTCGCTGCAAAGCAGCACCTAGCAGCGAAGGCGGAGCGGCTTCTCCCTTTGGCTCCGTTCCTTCACCTGCGCCACTGGCATCCAGCAAATAACGGCTGGAGTAATGATGGTGCCCCAGGATCTTACCTTCGCGTAAGATCAACACCGTAAAAAAGTAGTAATCCTCCAGCTGCAGCATGGCCAGGTAATCGCGCCCGACTTCTGGGCGCTCCTGCAGCTCCATGCCCTGATCCTGCTGCAAACCTTGTAGACTGCGGAGCTGATCGCGCAAGCGCGCGGCCTCTTCAAAGCGCAATGACTCGGCAGCCCGGCGCATATCACGCTCCAAATCCTGCTGCAAAGTCTTGCTTGTCCCCTGCAACAAATGCTTGGCCCGCTGCACCTGACGCCGGTAGCCCTCTTTGTCGATTGCACCGATACAGGGACCCAGGCATTGCTTCATGTGGTAATACAGGCAGGGGCTGGAGCGTTGCCGCAGGGCACCTTTACAACGCCGCAGCGGGAACAGCTCACTGAGAAGTTGCAATGTGGTTTCCAATTGCACATTGTCCGGATATGGCCCAAAATACTGTGAACCATCGCGCCGCACTTGTCGCGTCTTAAAAATACGCGGGAAATCTTCGCGACTGATGCAAATGAGTGGATAACTTTTATCATCTTTGAGATGAATATTATACCGCGGCTTGTGCTTTTTGATCAGATTGTTTTCAAGGATCAGGGCTTCGTAGTTGTTGGCGCAGAGCAAGACTTCGACATGGGCCACCTTGCGGCGCAACAGCTCAGTCTTTAAATCCTTGTTACCTGTAAAGTAGGAGCGCACACGGTGACGCAGGTTCACGGCCTTGCCAATGTAAAGAATTTGCGAATTGTGGCTGTGCATCAAATAGACCCCAGTCCGCTCCGGCAGCTCCGTCAAATCGCGTTGCAGCCCTTCAGGCAATCCCGCCCAAGTGTCGACCGCTATACTCACACGCCCCATGTTTTCAAGTGTCCCATCTGTGCCATGTGTGCCATGTGTGCCATGTGTCCCACGCGTCGTCCTTAGAAATTATGAATGTAATATTCATCACATTTAGAGCAAATACCGGGATAACGACCTTTGATATGTTGCTGATACAGACTGTGCCCATGCTGCCAAAGTTCTTCTAGGCCTTGTTTGGGAAAGCAGCCCAGGTTCTGCTTCAGCTCCCCGGCCAGTTCCTGCTGCAAATCCTGCACGCACAAATAAACCTGCCCGTCAATCCCAAATACCATCTCACGAGCTAGACGACGACAGGGGAAACGTTCGACCGGATCCAGTCGCAGCAACTGACGCTCCGGCAGCAAACCCGCATAGGAATTGTACTTCTGCACAATGACCTGGGGCCTTTGCGACGGAGGCCTGGCGGGGGCATGATGCAGAGCTAGTGCCGCACGACCATTGCTCGGCTTGAGATCTTCGGCCCAGTAACGGTAAAATGCCTCCAGATCGGACTCGTTGTCTTTCATGCGCACCGCCTGCACATAAACCTGTTGTGGCTGACTATGCCTGGAACTTAGCAACAATCCCACCATGTCATGGGCTTTCTTTTGGCTCGGCGTCATCCCCGTCAGCGGCGAAAGCTCCTGGTCGGGAGCTCGCAGTTGCCGGTATAATTCAGGATCCAAAGCATCGAGACTAATTATCCAGGTGATCCGCCCCTGCTCACGATCCAGTTGCAGCAAGTGTAGAATCTCTTCGGCTTGCCACTCAACTCCGCTGGTTTCAATAAGTAGCTGCAGCCTGGTATTTTGCCGGTTCTGCGGACCCTGCAATAAATCTTCGACTAGACCGACGAATTCCGGGTGCAACATGGGCTCACCCAGGGGCGAAAGATTTATCACAGCATCGTCAGCAAAGTCGGCGATGGCGGACAGCAAATCGCGCCATAGTGTGCGCGGCATGAAAGCCGCCTGACTACAACCTTGCAACTCCTGCCGCAGTCTCTGACTCTGCGGCGGAAAAAAATCCGAGCTCATAATTTTAGGATACGGACAAAAAATACAGCGCTGGGCACAGAAAGCAGAGATCTGGATCGGAAAATAGCGCGGCAAACTGCGCTGGCTCTGCGGTGAATTTTCCAACCAGGACAAAATATCTAAATAGCGTCCTGATCGCTCCGTCGCGGATTCAGGCGAACCCATTGTAACAGGCGCAACAGAAGCAACAGGCGCAACAGAAGCAACAGGCGATTCTGCCTGCAAGCCCAAGCTGTGGCATAAACTTTGCAAAATCAGAAACTGGCGTTTATTGCCGGCCCGCAGTTCCAGCCGCAACAGACGGTAATCCTTGTCCGCTGGCAGAGGTTCTGCGGCAAAGAGATTGAAATCGCGCTCGGCAATGGCTGGCAAATCTAAAACTCGGTGTGCCGGTGCAAAAGGAGCTGACGACACGGGGTCCGGTTGCGAGGCAGGGTCTTGTTTTAGACGCCACAGGCGCCCCAACGCCGCCGCCTGAAAAAGCACAGGCACTAAACCCCGCGGATAAATATCTGAAAAACTCAGCTCAGCGGCATAGCGATGGTGCCTGTCGTAGAGTTGACGGCTCAATTCTAGAGACAACAATGGCGCATCTGCATCCAACCAGTAAAAATGGATCTGGCGGGAGGTCAAATTATCAGAAAGTAAAAGTTGTTCCCCATTGAGATGTGATTTTTGAAAACGCATGGCCAAAGGCAGACCCACATCTTCATCGAAACCTTCATTGGGAATTTCATCCACAGCCCTCAAAACCGCCTGAGCTGTTTTAGCTTGGGCAACGGAACTGCGCCCTGTCTCCCCGTCGGGATTTTCTAGGTATTCCAGGTACTTTTGCAGCGCCCTGGCCACTGGATCGGGACGGAATGCATACGGATAAAAAATTTCAATGCCCTTTTGTACAGCACGAAGTAAGGCACTTTCGGAATAATTATCAAGATGTATCGGATAAAGGCCCCGCTCGCGCAGACGCTGTGGCTGCAAAACTTCGGCTACAGTTTCCTCCAGCTTGGCCCCAACCGGAGGCAGCAGACAGATGGCGGGCAACCCGCCACCGGCAATTACCGGCTCAGGCAACTGGCGATGGGGTAGACAAGTCAATTGCTGGAGACTTAGATCCCAGGCACTGCGGCCATTTTTTTGTTCATGGCCTTGAGTTTCTAAAGGTTTCAAGGCGTAAGAACTTAGCTGGACGGCATTGATAAAAGCCAAGTGAACGTAGGGCAAATGAATCTGAGGCAATTGGACATGAGGCGAGTGATCGTTGACTGGCCCAGAATTGCCGCTTGCTGCTTTACCACTGTGTTGCTTCATCAGCTGGCAGTATATGGGCTTGCAGCGAAAATGGCAATTGCGCAGCTACAGATAAAAAACAAGGCCCGCTACGACAAAATAGCGGGCCTGATACAGATCGGCGCATCACCGCAGATCATGCGGACAAGACTGTGAGTCTCAATCGATGATGGCAATGATATCGTCGTTCTTGACAATCAAGTGTTCTGTGCCATCAATCTTGACAGAAGAGCCAGCATACTTATCGTACATTACCTTTTGTCCCGCCTGGACCACGATATCTTTATCTTCACCGACAGCTACCACAGTACCGGTCTGGGTTTTTTCCTGAGCCGTATCCGGAATGTAGAGCCCGGAAGCCGTCTTGCTTTCAGCTTCCTGGATTTTGATCAGCACACGGCTGCCAAGAGGTTTAATTGCCATAAATTTCTCCCTCGCTTTTGAAATTGGGTTGGTTTGTTATGCGCTGTAAATATAGACAGAAGTCAGGTCTAGCGTCAAGAAAAATTTTTAAAAGGGACATTGCCCCGGCAGCCTGTTTCTGGGCTTAGTTAAAAAAACAGGTTGTATTTTGCCGCCCTGGGTCCGAAATTCAAACAAGGTGAATGCCCAGTATGACTCCGATATAATATCCGATATGACAAATACGAATTCTGCAGATGTTCATGGCGCCTGGCCGCTGCCAAGTGTCTTGTCAATTGTGTTGCCAATTGTGTTGCCAAGGGTGCTGTCAAGGGTGCTGTCAAGGGTGGACTTCCGCCTCCAACCCGATGCGGCTGTGCTGCCCGCCGGAATTGAGTTATCCATTGCCCCCTATGCCAAGCTGCTGGCACTTTTCCAAATCGACGCCGACTCTCGGTCCGAACTGGGGGCCTACCTGCCCGCAGAAGAAATCAGTCGAGCCGACAAGTTCAAGTTCCGCGCCGACCGGCAGCGTTTTATCGCAGCACGGCTGTTACTGCGCTGCCGCCTCAGTCAGCTGGACGCTCAACTAAACCCTCGCCGGCGAAAGTTCATCAGCCCAAGCGCCTGGCAAGTGGCCGCACCAGCGCAGGGAAAACCCTACCTCCGCGGTCCGGCAGCAAGCTCTTTTTTACCTTATTTTAACCTCTCCCATGCGGGTGACTACGTCGCGCTGGCCTTGAGCTGCGAGCAAAAAGTAGGTCTGGATATTGAACGGACACGAAAACGGCGCCCCAATATTCGGGGCATCGCCCCGATTTTATTTTCTACGCAAGAACAAGAGGAATTGCAGCGGCTACAACAAGAAAAAGAAGATATCGCAGAACAATATTTTTTCCAGCTTTGGTGTCGCTACGAGGCATTGAGCAAGTTAGAAGGGACTGGTCTTCTAGCGCGTGCGCAAGATTTCAAGCCCGCCGGTTCGGCCGAAGGGCAGTTCTCGTGCCCCGAATCCGGAATCCATTATTACTGGGCCCTGAACTGGCTTTGAGCCAAGCGATAATCCGCCATACCATCTAGAATTTTTCTACAGCTAAAGTTTATTCTAAAAAGTATTCTTGTAAAATATAGAAAATATTATTTCATTGATGCAACAACTGCAAGTTTACGATTGCAAGTTTCCCAGCATCAAAGGTTGCCACCGCTGACAAAATGAACGCCAATGTCATTAATAAATATAAGTCAAAGTATCAAAGCTTCGCTTCGCTTTGCGCTTGTAGCTGGCATTGGGCGGTATGCAGCCAATACAGGTGGAATTTGACCGACAGGTAGAAGCGTTGATAGATTTTTAGCCGGTCGCGTTCTAGCTGTTCTTCCTGCACCTGTTCTGGACTGCGTCCGAGCATCTGTGATAGTTTGTCGGTAAAAAAGAAGCTCACAATATGGCAGCTGTGAGACCGGGATATCTTGCTGTGCAACTCGCGCAGGCGTTTTTCCTGACTGCTGTTGCGCCGCCGGTAAGAGAGCAGGGCCAGTAATTCTTCACTCCAGCGATAGATTGTGCCCATTTCCTGTAGCAGCTTGTCAATGGCATGCAAGAGCTTGTCGTGCCGGCTCATGGCTGGCTGCCGGGCTTCGCCCAGGATTAAGTCTAGGCGCTGTTCAATTTCTTCGCGGCGTTCGGGTTCTCGCAGAGCCGTTTCTAGCTGGATTAATTCCATCCCTTCAATGCTTGCTGCGCGTCCACCTGAGCCATCAATGACATAATTAGGCCAGTTATCCGTTTTTTTTAGGCTTTCTTCGAGCCAGCTGCGGTAGACATTCATGCGTTTATCGCTGAGAACTTTTAGCGTAGGCCCTTGCCAGGAGTTTACTCGCTGGGCACCTGCGGATATGGTAACGCGCCAGTTCTGGTGTTCCACCGGTTTGAGACGGTTGCCGCGAATCAGGCTGTTGCGCTGAGACATTGTGCCGCGGCAGTGGGAGTGCAGGGTGGGGTAGGAGAGGTCAAGGCCCGCGACATAGAGGCGGGAAGCCTTGCATTTACGGGCAAAATCCCAGGCGGCAGTGGCGACAGAGCCGCCACTCTTGACCTGGCCGAACTGCGGGTTGTTGTTCACGCCGCCGATTTGCCGTTCAAATTGTTCCATCAGCGGGATGCTCGAATGGAACAAGGCACGGAAACGCCAGCGGCGCTGGAAAATTGAAGGGTAAATGCAAGATTCAGAAACTAGGATGGAACGCGGAGCCTCACAGAAATCAAAGTGACGCGCATTTAATAACTGTGGGTCGACGCTGATTACGAAATCGGGTTCAATGCCTTGCTGCTGTAAGAGGCCCAGGGCCGTGTCCACGGCTAAGAGCACAAAGCGCTGCCGCAGCTTGGGTAGCTGTGGTAAAAGGCTTTCCAGTGAGGGCCCGGCGGCGATCAACAAAAAGGAAAGTCCCTCAAAGCGCTGATAGAATACTGCGGCGTCAGATGCACTAGCCAGTTCGCACAGGTTCATCGCTATGTTTTTAATCCATAGCGGACCAAAGCGGTTTAGGGTGTTTGCGTTGATGCGAAACCGACTGAGGAGGCTGAGGATACGGCGTTGCAGTGGTTGGTAGAAGCTGTGTTGACAGTTGTATAGGGCTTGCAGCTGGTAAAACTGAAAGCTGCGTTCTGAAAAATGATGCAAATACAGTTCGAGGTTGGCTGTCGGCCCAACCGAGCAAAAGAACTTGGGGTTGCTCAGCAGATGGCCGAGATCACGCAGGCACAGAGCCGCTTTAAAAAGTGCGTAGCTCGATTCGACGACCAAGATCAAGGCCCGCGAACGATGACTTAATAGTTCTTCTATTTGGTAGCCGAGTCCAAAACCCGCGAAGATGGCGCTGTTGGTCTCTTTGCGCAAGTCCTTTGCAATCCATTTTTTACACTCTTCCAAGGGTTTGTAGCGGGAATACAGTGGCTTGCCCCGAAAAACCAGAACCCAATTGCCGTCGCGGCTCTTCTGGACGTTGATCGCGGCCGCTTCAGCCGCCATAAGTTCTTGGGGACGGCTGCGGGGCAAATTGAGTGGCTTGGCATTGCTGTCATTGTTTGCGGGCAGAATGGCCGATTCGGATTGGGCAGGAGATTCGGGTTGGGCAGGAAATGGGCAGGCTTCCAGCTGTCGTACTAGATCGCGAGCGCGAGGCCGCAAAATATCACAGTTGCGACGAAAATTGGCCAGGCTCTCTCTCCCTTGCCAATTCCAGACTGTTGAAGGGCTGGAGCTGCCTTGAGCTTGTTCAGGCTGTCCGGGCTGCCCAGCGTGCACGGATTTCTGAAGAGCCGGCACGGCCTGAGTCTTGTTCGCTTCGGACTGTTTCGTTTGGGACTGTGGGGGAGGAGCTTTTGCAGTGGGCATAGTAAGAATTTTCGGAAATTAAATTGAATGGCTTTACTGCAGCCAGACTTTTAGGAGCAGTGGACTAGGCATGTCGCGATGTATTTTTGCGGGTTCTTGCAATTTATCGGCCTCTGTGGGAGCCTCTGGGATTTCTTGCGCATTTGGGCTTGTCCGTGTGCCCGCTGCGTTAGACACTGTGGGAGAAACTGGAGGCGCCAGGGCTTCTGCCTGTGGAATTTCTGTGCCGGCGGGCAGGCTTTGGCCTGTGACGTGCCCTTCGCCAATAATTTCGACTATTAAGCCGGGAACGCGTAGCAGTGGCAACAACTTGCGCTTTGGCAAACCACGCAGGTCGGGAAGCTCGCTCAGATTGTGCGGTAACTCCCTTTTTTTATCCTCGGATTGGAGCTCTTCAATCAGGGTCTGCACGTCTTCGTTCAAATAAGCAATGCGGTTACCTTTAAGCGGCAGGTTGTAGCGGTTGGTCAGTTCGGCGATGGCTTCGGTAACCATTGGCGAAATTAAACGACCGCCCCAGCGCAAACTACTTTTGGGATTAAAAATGTTGACGTAGAAGATGAAATTCGGGTCGTCCGTCGGGAAGATGACAATGGCCGAGCTGTTGACCCGCTCCGGATAATATTGCCCCGTCTGGGGATCAAAAACTTGACCTGTCCCCGATTTGCCCGAGATGCGCAAACCGGCGACACGCGAGCCGCGCATGGTACCTAGATCTGAAGCCACGACTTGTTCCATCATCAAGAGCATGTTTTGGGCTGTGATCGGCGATATGACTTCGTATTCTGGTCGGCGGTTGTTCTGCAGGCGCACATTGCCGTCCGGTTCTTCAATTCGGTCAATTATAATAGGAGCCAGCAGCATGCCGCCATTGGTAAACACAGTCGCGGCCCGCAGCATCTGAATGGCCGAGACGCCGAGCTCCTGTCCGAAAGAGATGGTGGGTTTGGAGCGGACTGACCATTTTGAAGGGTGCCTGAGGATGCCGTTGGATTCGCCGGGGAGTTGTATGCCTGTGGTCCTGCCAAAACCCAATTGGTGTAGTTTTTCGTAGAATCGTTGGTCGCTGATGCCTTCGGATGCCGTCGACATTCCGACGTTGCTGGAATAGATTAGAATTTCAGTGGCCGAAAGGGCTTTGTGCGGAGTGACGTCGTGAATGGGATAAATTTTGTTGCGCTTGAAAATCTGCGGGTTGTAGACTGTGCCGATATCAAAAATCTGGTTGATGTCGATGACCTTTTCGTCCAGCAGCAAGGCCATTGTGTAGATTTTAAATACCGAGCCAGGCTCGTAAGTGGCGCTGATGGCTTGGTTACTGAGCACTTTGTTGGAGTAGTGATTGAAAAGGTTGGGGTCGTACTCAGGCAAACTGACAAAGGCGAGCAAGGCGCCGGTGCGCGCATCCATTAGCATGGCGACTACATTGTCGGCCTGGGTCGCAATCATGGCCTTGCGGGCAATTTTATCAATGATGTACTGGGTATCAATGTCTATGGATAAATAAACTTTATTGCCATAAAAGATATTGTGGCGTGAGTTGCTGGAGCTGAGGGGAATTTGGCTATCTTTGGGGTTTAGCCAGCTTTCCATGCTGCGCTCGACGCCGTCCAGGCCAACGCTGTCGATGTTCGTGAAGCCGAGCAGGTGCGAGGCGAGCTCTCCCAGTGGATAGTAGCGCTTGTATTCTTCGTGCAGTTTAAAACCAGGCAGTTCGCCCAGAGCGATATGTTTGTCAATTTTGTCCGCTTCACTTTCGCTGAGAAAACGCTTGATCCACATGTAATTGCGTTGGCTGCTCAGCAGTTTCTGATAGAGCTGATCGGGATCCATTTTGAGTATGGGGGCAATCAGATCGGAACTGAGACGCAGGTCGCGCACGCTGGGCAGCCAGACATCCAGTGAACGGCGCTTGATCTGATTGGCCAACAATTTGCCATTGCGGTCGAAAATTGAACCGCGTACCACCTGTGGCTTGTGTTCAATTTTCGTGCGACCAGGTCCTTCGCCGCCCAACATCAGCTGGGCAAATTTGCCCATTACAGCTATGGCCATCAATATGGCCACGATCGTATAAATTGTAATTACGCGATTAGAAAGGTTCATCCGTTTTGTCGGGAGTGGAATACATGCTCGGCTCTTAACCGAAAAGAGCTCAATTATCGCAATCCCACTGTTTGGGGGAGACTTGCATTTTAACGAGATTTGACCTTTAGCCAAATAAAGTGTCGCCGGATTTATAACAGTTGCAGTAATTTTTCACCAAAAGTTGTGCCGGGATTTCAGCGCAAGTGCGATATGCCCTGGGACAGAAGTCCCAATGAGAGCCGAGGCGTCTTAACCGGGTGGGTGGGACTGGACCCCATTTGCCAATGGCTAAGACTTACAGGTCGGGCTGCGATTGAGCAACACGATCGCCAGCACGGCCAGGGCCGTGCCTAGGTTCAAGTCCCAAGTCCAGGGCTCAGCGAGGAAGAGCCAGCTCATGACCAGGATAAATACCGGGTTCAGCAACAAAAAACCGGCGACATGGCAGGGGCGCAAGAACCTTAAGGACAAAAGGTATAGCGGGGTAAACAGGATGCTGCCGACAAACACCAAGCCCATAATTGAGAGCCAATGCACGCCCCCCTCGTACCACAGCCAGCCCCAACTCGTCCACAGAGCGCCGAACAGATGAGTGTAGAACGAGTATCTCTGCAGGCTGTCGCTTTTGGGGACCTGGCTGCTTAGGTGGCTTATGAGGCTCCATGAGAGAGCCGTGCCAATAAACAGGCTAATCTGCCAATGAGGCGTCGGATGGGGTCCATAAGCAAGCAGACCTTGCAGATAAGTTGCCCCACCCATAAGGACCAGACTGCTAAGTATTCCGAAAAATAAGCCCAATACTTGTGCCTGCTGTAGTTTTGCTTTATGGCTTACACTGTAGATAACGGATGAGAAAAGAACAATTAATACAGAGGTCAGAACTCCTCCCTGACTCGCAAATATGGCTTCTAAGCCGAAAAAAAAACACAGATTGTAAACCGCAAAGCCCAGTCCAGAGTACAGTGGCTGCCACAGGTTTGCGATGTCCAATTTCAAATTGGCATTCAGCTGTTGCCATATGCTGTTTTTTTTATCTGTCACTGCCTGGCGTATGCTGAGTGCAATTTGCCAAATAAAGAAAAGAATCGCCAGCATGCTCAGGCGCAGGGTCGCCGCCAGCGGTGCTGCCAGACCTGAAGAGGCGACAAACCTGCCAATTACCCAAACAGAGGAGCCCGATAGCATGGCAAGCAAAAGGCAAAAATAGGCTGCAGCTTGGTGCCATTGATGCAGGCGCGTGCTGCTCAACCAGTTGCGTTTGTGCGGGGCCACAAAGTGGATGGGGCAGCGAAGCCCTTCCCGACGGCAGAAAAATTCTTCCAGTGCCATCTTTAGAGCTTCCTGCCCGTCTCCCAGGGTGACTTGAGCCACCGGACAGTCTTGTCTCTGCAGTACATAAAAAGTCCCATGGCGCTCGTCGGAGCTGATTACTTCATCCACCAGTCCACTGCGCAACAGGGCGGACTTGCGCTTCTCATAGTTCCAGGCCGGTTGGCGCTGTTTGAAACGATAAATTTCCTCGTCGCGGGCCAGTACGGCCACCAGGCGCCGACCTGGCTGCCGACTGTGCCGCAGGAAGTAGCGGTGTCCTTTGTGTAAGAGGTCAAAGCTGCCAAAGACCAAGACGCAGCCGGAGCTGGCGTCTGGACGGGCCTTTGCCAGCGTTTGCGCCTCCATGTCAGCCGATTTCGCCACGCTGCAACCCGCGGCTGCCGAGGACCAGGCCGCAGCCGGCGCTGGCGGAACTTCGCTGTACTTTCAGACATAAACCTATGCCTTGCGCCTGACTTGTGTCCTGTAGTTTAGCCTGGTAGTTATCGAGAAACAAAGGTACGGCCCGGAAATCGTCAATACTGGCCGGCCGGGCTGGCCTAGCTGGCGAGGCCGGCAATGGGGCGCCTTCAAACCCTTGAACCACAATGCGTTCTCCTGGCTCGCCCTGTGGATGTAGAACCTCAACCGTGCGCAGGCCCGCGGCGCGGGCCGCCTCTTCCTCGCCCTTGAACGGACTTGCGGCCAGGATCATGCCCATGCTTTTGACACCGCGCAATTTGGCCGGTTTCAGGTTCGCGACGACCGCTACCGTTTGGCCCAAAAGTTGCTCTGGCTCGTAATGCTCGGCCAGGCCGGAGACAATGGTGCGAGGCGCCTCTTCCCCACAGTCAATCTTCTCGACAAAGAGCCGTTCGGCATCGGGATGCCGCTCGATCTCGACAATGCGGCCGACACGCAGCTCAATGCCTCTGGCCCAGGTTTCGGCACTGGCTTGTTCTCCTGCTTCGCGGTACCGGAGCTGGGCATCCTCGCCAGATTTATTTGAATTTATATTTGAATTTTCGGCTCGTTGGCGCTCGGCCGCCACGCGCTCATTCTGGCTGCCGGCAAAGCGCGCCCGCAGCGCGGCGACGCGCTCATCCCGCAGTGGCTGAAACAGGATTTTAGGCTCAGGCAGTTTGGGATTGTCGCTGTAAAGCCTCGAATAATTGCCCAGCTGCGACCAGGAAAAACTGGCCGCCTCGTCCGCAAGGCCCAGAAAACTGGCGATCTTGCCCGCTGTTTCAGGCAGGTAGGGACGCAAACAGATGCTCAGGTCATGAATCAGGTAGACCAGGGCCGTCAGCCAGGCGTGGGCACAGTCGGCGTCATTTTTGACTAGAGCCCATGGTTCTTTATCTTGAAACACCTTATTGCCGTAGCTGGCCATGTCCATGATGCGGTGGAGGGCATCCTTGAGTTGGCTCCATTCCAGTTGTGCGCTAATTTCTGCCTGCTGGCGGCGCAATTCGGCAAAAAATGCGCTAACTTCGCCGGGCCGCTGTGACGAGCTCATCTCGGCGAAAGGCCGTAATTTGCCGCCAAAGAAACGCTGTAAAAAGCTCAAAGTGCGATTGACCAGGTTGCCCAGATTGCCGATCAGCTCGCGCTTTAAAAGCTGCTGGAATTCAGTCCAATTGAATTCGTAATCGCTCTTTTCTGGGCGGTTGTAGTACAAAAAGAAGCGCCAGCAGTCGGCGGGGATTCCTGTGTCTTGGCAGTCGTTGCCAAAGATTCCCACGCCGCGAGTTTTGGAGAATTTACCGCTTTCGTAGTTCAGATATTCGGTGGATGACATGTGGTGCAGCATGGTCCAGCGGCGCTCTGGCGCTCCTTTCTGGGAAGCGAGCAGGCTGCTGGGGAACAGCACGGTGTGGAATGGGATGTTGTCTTTGCCGATGAACTGGAACAGTTCGACTTCGTCGGGGTTTTGCCACCATTCGCGCCAGCTTTGCGCGTCGCCGCCACGTTGCTGTAGCAGTTCGGCGGTGATTGAAATATAGCCAATCGGAGCATCAAACCAGACGTAGAAAACTTTGCCCGGCATCTGGGGAACAGGCACACCCCAGCTCAGGTCGCGGGTAATACAGCGCTGCTTTAAGCCGTCGCGGATCCAGCTCTTGGTCATCTGCAAAGCGTTTTTGGACCAGCGGCCGCGCGCGCTGGCCTCGTCAATCCAGGCCCCAAGTTGTCCTTTCAGGTTGGGCAGATCGATGAATAAATGCTCAGTGCTGCGCCGTTCGGGCGTGTCGCCGCAGATGCCGCAGCGCGGCTCCAGGAGCTCTGTGGGGTCGAGCATGGCGCCGCAGTCTTCACACTGGTCGCCACGGGCATTGACGCTGCCACAGTGCGGGCAGTTGCCGTAGACATAGCGGTCGGCCAGAAAACGATCGCAGCTCTTGCAGAAGGTCTGTTCTGTCTCTCGCTTTTGGATAAACCCCGCGGCTTCGACTTCGCGATAAATTTGCCGCACAATTTCTGTTTGTTGCGGGCAGGATGTGCGTCCAAAGTGGTCAAATTCAATGCCGAACCACTCATAAATTTCCTTGTGGACTTTGTAGAAGCGATCGCAAAGTTCTCTAGGGCTGATTTTCTCTTGCATGGCCCGGGTTTCGGTGGCCGTGCCGTATTCGTCCGAACCGCATATATAAAGGGTTTCATAACCTCGTTGGCGGCAAAAACGGGCAAAGACATCGGCGGAAAGCACCTGGATAATGTTGCCCAGGTGGGGGATATTATTGACATACGGCAAGGCCGAAGTAATCAGACGTTTTTTCATTTGCTTATTCTTGCTTTCTCTTTTATCGGCTTGTTTAGGCGGGGCATCCAAAGTCAGTTCCAAGGTTGGCCAAGGTTAGTTCAAGCTGAGTCCAAGGCCACTGTTCAGAGGGGCAACTCCAGGGTCGGCTCAGAGGCAATCTGCGGCAGCGGAGTTTGTGCTCAAGCCGGCTTTAATTAAGCCAGTCTACTCAAGCCAACCACGGGCGGCTCTGGCGCAATTTGTCTTCGTGGGCCTGGATGGCCGCCTCGCTGGAGAGGATTAGGTCGATATCGTCGAGGCCCTCAAGTAGGCATTGGCGCTTGAAACCGTCGACTTCAAAAGGATAGACTTTTGCGGCGACGACAATTTCTTGCGCTAGCAGATCAACGCTAAATTCTTCGCCCGCCTCGGCAAACGAACGCAACTCGGCGATCAGTTCGGGTTCCAGCGCCAGGGCCAAAATGCCGTTTTTGGCCGTGTTATTAAAAAAAATGTCGGCGAAACTTTCGGCCAAAATCACGCGAATTCCGAAGTCGGCCAGGGCCCAGGGCGCATGTTCGCGCGAAGAACCACATCCGAAGTTTTTTCCTGCCAGCAGTATTTTGGCCTGACGATAAGGCTCGCGGTTGAGCACGAAATCATCAATTTCCTTGCCGTCGCTGTCGTAGCGCATTTCCTGAAACAGATTGACGCCCAGGCCCGTGCGTTTCACGGTTTTCAAGAAGCCCTTGGGGATCAGCATGTCCGTGTCGATATTGTCGATGTACAGCGGCGCGGCCACACCTTTTAGCACAGTGAATTTTTCCATTTTCTCCTAGCCTTTGACCAGTTCACGCACGTCGCAGATTTTGCCGCTGATGGCCGCGGCCGCCACCATGGCCGGGCTCATCAAGTGGGTGCGACCGCCGCGGCCCTGGCGCCCTTCAAAGTTGCGGTTCGAAGTTGAAGCACAGCGCTCGCCGGGCTGTAGTTGGTCGCCGTTCATGGCCAGGCACATCGAGCAACCGGGCATGCGCCATTCGAACCCGGCATGGATGAATATTTTATCCAGACCTTCTCGTTCGGCGATCTGGCGCACCAGCATGGAACCGGGAACGACGAGGGCCTGTTTTATGTTGGCCGCGATTCTTGCCTTGCCTTTGGCGGCCGCCTTTTTCAGGACTTCGGCGGCCTCGCGGATGTCTTCGATGCGACCGTTGGTGCACGAACCGATAAAGACTTTGTCAATCGTTACGTCCGTCAGCTTGGTGCCGGGTCGCAGGCCAATGTATTCCAGGGCGCGCTGCTTGGTGGCGTTGACGGCCTGCGGCACGACACTGTCGACGCGCAGCACGTCCTCCGGCGAGGTGCCCCAGGTGATCTGGGGGTCAATATCGGCGGCATCAAATTGCAGTTCGCGCTCAAACACGGCATCTGCGTCGCTCCGCAAGTTCAGCCAGTGGGCCTTGGCGCGTTCCCAGACCTGGCCTTTGGGAGCCATGTCGCGATCCTGAATAAACTGGAATGTCGTTTCGTCTGGGGCAATCATCGCTACGCGGGCGCCGGCCTCAATGCCCATATTGCAAGCCGTCATGCGGCCGGCCATGTCCATATTTTCAAACGCGCTGCCGCAAAATTCAATGGCGTGGCCTGTGCCGCCGGCGGTACCAATCTGGCCAATGATGTAGAGAATAAGGTCCTTGGGGCGGACATAGTCGGCCAGTTTCCCGTCGACGCGGATGCGCATGTTCTTCATCTTTCGTTGCAACAGACATTGGCTGGCCATGACTTGTTCGACTTCCGAAGTGCCGATACCAAATGAAATGCTGCCAAAGGCACCGTGGGTTGCCGTGTGCGAGTCCCCACACACTAAGGTGCAACCTGGCAGCACAAAGCCGCGCTGCGGCGCGGTGACGTGGCAGACTCCGTTGTACTTGTGTCCCAACGGATAATATTCCACGCCAGCTTCTCTCGTATTGCGCTCCAGGGTATCGAGTTGAATACGGGCCGCCTCATCTGCGATATTCGCAATATCCAGGGTGGGGGTGTTGTGGTCGGCAACGGCCAGCAGCTTGTGCTTGTTGCGCACTTTGCGGCCTTTGAGCCGCAGGCCTTCAAAAGCCTGCGGCGAAGTGACCTCATGCACAATCATGCGGTCGATGTAAAGCAGGCTAGTGCCGTCGGGGCGCTTTTCAATCTCATGTTCCTGCCACACTTTGTCGTAGAGGCTTTGTCCTGCCATACCGGTGCTCCTGTCATATCTAGCTGTTCTCGTCGCGAGGAGATTCCCGCCCGCTTCTCCGGCGCTCAGGATACTGGAATTATTCACAGGCGGCAATTACAAATAAAAAGAGCTAGCTGCATTTTATTAAAAGCCGTCAAAATACGCGCCGTTAGAATATGTAAGTATGAAAATATGCAAATACGCATAAATTTGAGCCGCATTACTGGTGGCCACGAGCTGCGGTGCTAGTTGCAAAGCCCGCTCGCCGGGCATGCACCGCGAAAATACTTTTTGCAAAATCTTTTAAATTGTTAAAACTGTATTGACAAAATTCTATTGCCAAAATTCTCAAACTTTGTATTTATAGAGAGTATGCGTTATTCGCCCGAAACTATTAGCCAATTGCTCGACCGCGTCGATATGCTCGACTTGGTCCGCAACTATGTAGACGGGCTGGAAAACCGCGCCGGGCGCTGGTGGGCCTGTTGCCCCTTCCACAATGAAAAGACGCCGTCCTTTACGATCAATCTTGACCGTAAAAGCTTTTATTGTTTCGGTTGCCAAGAAAAGGGCAATGCTATTAACCTGGTAATGAAACTGGATTCCTTGAGTTTTCCCGAAGCCCTGCGCAAGTTGGCGCAGCGCAGCGGATTTGCCTTGCCAGAGCGCGCGGAAACCGCGGCCGAGGCCGAGGCGCGACAGGCTGGGCGCAAAAAACTTGAAGCTTTATATAGTCTTTACGCCCAAGTTCACAAAAGTTTCCGCCAGAATTTGCGCAGCGAGTGCGGGCAAAGCGCCCGCAATTATTTAGAGCGGCGTGGCGTCAGCCCCGAAATGGCCGAACAGTTTGAACTGGGTTATGCGCTAGAGGATTCAAAGGCCATTTACCACTGGCTGCGGCGCCAGAACTACAGTGCCGAAATATTGCGCGAGAGTGGTTTATTTTCGACGCGCAATGAAGAAGCGTGTCTGTTCTGGCAGCGTTTGATGTTCCCCGTCTTTGATCACGAGGGACGGGTGCTCGCTTTTAGCGGTCGCCAGCTGGCGACCGAGATTCCACATTCGGTCCCTAAGTATATCAATTCTCGTGAATCTGCGGCTTACCGCAAAAGTGAATCCCTCTTTGGCCTGTTTCAATCTTTGAAAACTTTACGTCGCACGCGCAGCTTGATCCTTTGCGAAGGCAACCTGGACGTCCTCGCCTGGCATCAGGCGGGCATCGGCAATGCTGCCGCGCCTTTGGGCACGGCATTCACGGCCGGGCAGGCGAAATTACTCAAGCGTTACGCCTGCGATCGCGTAATTTTGGCGTTTGACGGTGACGCCGCCGGGCAGAAAGCCATTTATAAGGCGGCCTTCCTGCTGGAGCAAGAACAGATTAGCACTCAGGTCATCCCTTTGGCTCCGGGCCGCGATCCAGCCGATATACTTCAACGGGAGGGGGGCGCGGATTTGCGCAGTTTGGCGCAGTCTCCACTGGATTTCTTTAGCTTCCTGGCCCAGGACCTGGAGCAGCGGTTTGCCTTGGACGAACTGACCGGAGTCAGCGCCGCCTTGCGATTCTTGGCGCCCTTTATGTCCCAAATGAGGGAGGGGCTGCGCCGAGAGCTCTATATTGCCCAATTCGCCAAAATTTTTGGCCTCAAGCAAGAAGTCCTGGCCGCTGATGAGGCTTGGCGGTATCGGCCCCAGAAATTAAACCATGCCAAGTCTGAAGTGGCAATCAAAGATGGCAAAACGAAAATAAAAAATGAGGCGGAACGCAAAAATAGCCCTTCTGAGGCGGGGGATGTGCCCTCCGGCCGGCAGCCCCGCCAACGCTGGAAAACGGGGGCCGCCGGCGGGGCGTTGAGCGCAGAACAGCAAAGCCTCCAAGCTGAACTTGAGTTTTGGGCCAGCTTGTTGCTCCAGGCCGACCTCTATCCAGAATGGCAGCGGAAACTTGCCGAGTCGCAATGGGACTGGGTAAGCGAGGAGGCCCTTCTGATCAAGCAACTCCTGGATCAAGCTTGCACGGAGCAAGACTTTAATTTTGAAACCCTCTGTGATCGCGTCAGTCGTCGGGCGCCCGAACTGGGCGAGTGGCTGCTGCAAAAAAAACTAGAGCCCTTGCTTTACGGCAATGTGGAGGACCCCGAGGGGTATGAACTTGCCTCATACCGCCGGGCTATTTTACAGCACAAATTCTGTGGTTTGCAGGAGTTCCGGCTGCGCCAACGGCGCCAGAATCTCGTTCGGCATATTCAAGCCTTGGAGCGCGAGGGTTCCCGGCCCGGCCTGCAGTTTGAACTGCTGGGGGAAATGCAAGGACTAGATCGGCAGCTGCTACAGCTTCGTGAGGCGATGCAAAAGCTACAGCGGGAAATTCAGCGCTCAAGTCGTTCTGGCCAGATGCCGAAGTTATGAAACTGTTAAAGAAATTATCTTGAACGACCTTGGGTTTAATTTTTTATTTCATTATTATTTGAGCCAGTGAATAAGCTTTGGAACACCTCTCTGGAAAAATTGGTAAAAGACGAAGAGATCAAAATTTCCGTTTCCGCGTTTTTTACATGCAAAATTAAGTTTCGTATTGAAAAAGAATACCGAGCATTTTCCCAACTCAAATTGACTATTGTGAAGAACTTTGGTGACCTTGTCGTCCGCGCCGCATGAGTATGCAAAAAATTTGTGAAATTAGAATTAGCTTGCGGACCGTGGTCTATGTCTGGCAATGCCTGTATTTGCCGATGTTTGCTGATGTTTGCCAATATTTGCCGGGGTGACTTCGGAGGCTTGTCCGTATCGCAAATATCGACAAGCAAAATATTTGATTAAGGTGCAATGATGACAGAAGAAGAGCTTTTGAAAATCCCTAATTTGGCTGCTCTGCTTGAGAAGGGCATTGAGTCTGGCCATTTGACGTATGGCGAACTGGAAGCCGTGTTGCCAGATGACTTTGACAGTGAGCGCATGGAAGACTTATTGACCTTTTTGGAAAAGAAGGGCATCAATGTCGAAGTCGAAGGGGGCGAGGAACTGTTGCAGCTGGAAGAGTTTGAGGACCATGAGATCGACCTGGAAGCCGACCTTGACAACGACCTAGAAGATGATCTGGATGACGATAATTCTTTGCCTTTTGCTTCTCATGGGCCTTCGCTCGGGCCTTCTTTGGAGGGGGATGAGGAGGTTACGGTGGAGTATGCCGATCGACTCAGCCATGATATCAAGTCCGAAAAATTTTACGATTACGAAGATCCTGAAATTGATGAGGATGAAGGCGAAAACGATGCCGATGACGCAGCTGAGAGCGAGGAGGAAGGAGATGGCCAGGCAAATAACGTCGTCCAGCGCCTGATTGACAATCGCGGTGAAGGCAATGTCGACGATCCAATCCGTTTGTATTTGCGCGAGATCGGCAAGGTGCCTCTGCTGCGTGCCGAGCAGGAAGTAGAACTTTCCAAGAAGATGGAGGAAGGTGAAAATATTATCAAGAATGTGCTCAAACGTTCGGGCATGATTATCCCTGAGTTTTACAGCCTGGCGCAGAAGGCCTTTGCCAAGAAGAGCCATATTGAGGAAGAAAACCTTGAGAGCGACAAGGATGGCAGTAATTCGGAGTTTTTTACGGAAAAGCGCCGCCTCAACCAGTATTACAAGGAGCCGTTGCGAACTATTGCCGGCCAACTCAAGAGTTACATGGAACTCAAGATGTCCATTATTCGTGAGGGCGGCGATATTTTTAGCGACGAAAGGCTGAAGGTAAAACGCGCTCAGCTCCTCAAGCCCATAATGCAAATGGATATCCATCAGGAAGAAATCATCTATTTTGCCGAAAAGTTTGTCAGCTCGGCGCGGCGTATTGAGAAGTACCGTGTGGAGCGGCGCAAGATTGAGCAACGGCTGCAGATCTGCAATCGCGATGAACTGAGACAGCTGGGCCGACGTTTGGCCAATGGCAGCCGGTGTCGTGTCCTGGAGAAAGAGTTGGAGCTGGATGCGAATCAGATAAAAGATTTGATCCGCCAGGTGCAGATTACGGATCAGAATTTGCGCTATATTGAAATTGAACTGGAGAGCAGGACGACGGAAATACTTGAGATGGCCGATGAGGTCAATGATGGCTCACGCATGATGAGAAGTGCCAAAGACCACTTGATTCGCGCGAACCTGCGCTTGGTGGTCAGCATTGCCAAAAAGTATACCAACCGTGGCCTACACTTTTTTGACCTGGTACAAGAGGGGAATATCGGTCTGATTAAAGCGGTGGAAAAATTTGAATATTCTAAGGGTTTCAAGTTTTCTACCTACGCCACCTGGTGGATTCGCCAGGCCATCACCCGTTCTATCTCCGATCAGGCTCGCACCATCCGCGTGCCCGTACATATGATTGAGCAGATTAACAAAGTGGTGCGTGAGTCTCGACAGCTGCTACAGATTAAGGGCTGCGAACCGACAGATGAAGAAATTGCCGAACGCCTGGGCTGGCAAGTCAAGCGCGTAAAGAGCGTCAAGAGCGTGGCCCGAGAGCCCATTTCACTGGAGACACCGATTGGCGACGATGAAGATTCAAACTTGGGAGACTTCATTGAAGACAAGTCGATTGTAAATCCGTCTGCCGAGACGGCCTATCAGGCCCTAAAAGAGCAACTGGATGATACCTTGAAAACTTTGCCAGAGCGCGAACGTGAGGTGATCAAGATGCGTTTTGGCCTGAAGGATGGTTATGCCTTGACCTTGGAAGAAGTGGGTTTGATGTTTAAAGTGACGCGTGAACGTATTCGTCAGATTGAGGCGAAAAGCCTCAAGCGCTTGAGGGCTAAACGGCGTTCTCGCCGGCTCTTTGATTATTTGGAAGAATAGTGTATAATATGTAGCCGCTTTAAATTTGCGTATCGCAGCAGAGCTACAAATTAGGAGAACTTGCCAAATGAAGGAAGTATTTGTCACACTGCAGGAACTGCAAAATGTTTTGTCCAGTAAATACCAACTGGAAAATGAACTAGAGGATATTCCCCGCAGCCTGAAAATGAGGGAAGAGATGCTTAGTCGCCAGAAGAAGAAGTTTATCGACTCAAATCGTGATTACGAGGCGAATCAGCACGAGATTGCCCAGTTGCGCAATGATTTTGGCCACATTGAGCAGTTGCGCCTAGAAGCCGAGCAGCGCATGGATCAAATTAAGACTCAGCGCGAGTATGAAGCCCTAGATAAAGAAATTGTCGAATATAGTGCGCAGGAGTTGACATTGCGCCGCCGCATCCAAAGCCTTGAGGGTAAAGGGCAAGAGCTGAGGGAGCAGCTCAAGTCGGAAGAAGATATCATCAATCTACAGGAAGCGGAAGTGGCCGATGAGAAATTGCGTATCGAAAACATGATGGAAGAAAAGCTTAAAGAAATTGCGGTTTTGGAAAATAAGGAGAAGAATATTGCGCCCGATATGGATCAGGAAATGTTATACAAGTTTGACCGTATTTTGCGCAGTAAGGGTGGTCAGGGCATTGTGCCGATCTCACAGGGCATCTGTAGTGGCTGCTTCATGATCCTGCCGCGCCAGTTTATGAACGATGTGCGTTCTAGCGAAGATGTGCATTTCTGCCCATACTGTAGCCGTATCCTCTTCTATGATGAGGCTGTTGCCGCAGGTGAAAAAGTGGGCACGGGCGTACTTGATTACGATAGTAGTTGCCAAGATGATGTGGAGGGTCTGGCGGACTTGGTCGATGACAGCGATTTCGCTGATTTTGATTGAGGGTTGAGAATTTAAAAATTTGGGGCAGTCCGACCTATCGCTGTATTAATTGATACAGAGGAAAGTCCGGGCTTCGCAGAGAGAGATGCTGGGTAGTTCCCAGACGGGGCTGTGCCGGTTCTGCCGGCGGCTTTGAGAGAAAGTGCCACAGAAAATATACCGCCTGGCGATTGAGTTTGCGGAGTAAACTGAAGCGTCAGGTAAGGGTGAAATGGTGCGGTAAGAGCGCACCGCCCCCTTGGCGACAGGGTCGGGGCAGGGTAAACCTCATCTGAAGCAAAATCAAGCAATAATGGGGCTTCTCGTCTGTTACCATTATGGGTAGATTGCTCGATCTGGCTGGCGACAGTCAGGCTAGATAAATGATAGGATAGAACAGAATCCGGCTTATGGGGCTGCCCTTTTATTTTTTACACGGGAGTTGCTTTAACAAGCTTCTCAATTGCCAGAAGGTTATGACCAGTCATAAACATTCAAGAAGTCTTAACACAGGACTTGTACAAGTTAGACTAGGAAATGTTCAGTGAATAACGCGCGCGAGACATTTCTGATCATGTTCTTGATTCTGGCATTTTCTGGTTTTGTGGCTTTGGCTTGGGGTTACTATAATATGTTTCAGGAAGTGAATCAGGCTGAAGGCGCGGAAATTGAAGCCTTGTGGGAGCGAGGCGAGCTAGACAAGATCATTCAAATTACGCTTGAAAAATTGCGCAAAGATTCACTGAATTTTCAACTGCTACGTTATAGTGGTTATACTTATTTTTATCTGGCTTTAGCTCAGGTTGATGAGCACGAACGTCAGCTGAAGCTGAGGCTGGCGGTTCGTTATCTGCGCAAAGCCTTGGTCGCTGGTCACCCTAATAAAAATGTAATAGCTGAAATAGATTATATTTTGGGTAAAAGCTACTTTTATCAGGGATTTTCTACAATGTCTTTGTCATTGGTATACCTGCAGAAGTCTGTAGAGTTAGGCTATAGTGCCAAGGATAGTTTTGAATTTCTCGCAGATGCTTATCATCAGTTGGGACAGGACAAGCAAAGCCTTGAATATTTCCAGAGTTTATACCAGGCAGGCAAAAATTCGGGACGTTTTCTTTTGACTTACGGGACGAGCCTGATTGGCGCGGGGGAAAACCTGCAAGCTGAAATAATGTTGAAAAACGCACAAAAAAATACTCAAAATCAGCTACTTGTCGCAGATATTCTTTTGCAATTGGCACAAGTTTACTACAATATGGGGCGCTGGCTGGATGCCAAGCTGTCTCTTGATGAAGCTCTGGAAAAAAAAGAGTCGGCCGATGCGCATTTCCTTTTGGGTGAAGTGTACCGGGCTTTGAATAACCCTGTGCAGGCACGCAAGGAATGGCGGCTGACTCTGGAGTTGGACGATCAATATAGAGCGGCATACCAGCGCTTGCAGGAATAGGAGTAGAGAGTGGGGCTGTTTAGCAATTTGTCGATTGATATTGGTATTGACTTAGGTACATGTAATACCTTGATTTATGTTCGTGGTCGTGGTATAGTTTGCGCCGAACCATCCGTGGTGGCCGTTGAACGGGGCACGAATCAAGTGGTGGCGGTTGGAGAAGAAGCCAAACGTATTCTGGGACGTACCCCCAGTAAAATCCAGGCAATTCGCCCACTGCGTGATGGTGTGATTGCCAAGCTTGACTTGACTGAAGTCATGATTAAGTATTTTCTTGATCGCACCATTTCTTCGCGCCGATTGGTCCAGCCTCGCGTGGTGATCGGTGTTCCCTACTGTATTACTGAAGTGGAACGCAAAGCGGTAGAAGATAGTGCCACTCGCGCCGGTGTCAGCAAGGTTGAATGTGTGTATGAGTCTTTGTGCGCAGCTATTGGCGCGGATATTCCGATCAATGAACCAGCTGGGCATATGGTTTGTGACATCGGTGGCGGGACTACCGAAGTTTCTGTCGTATCGCTGGGCGATCTGGTTGTCAGCAACGCTATCCGCATCGGCGGCGACGAGTTTGACGAAGCCATTGTAAAACACATCCGGAGCGTTCATAACCTCACTATTGGTGAGCAGACGGCGGAAGCCCTAAAGATTAAGATTGGCAATGCTTTTCTTGAGAGCACCATTGAGAAAATGGAGATTAAGGGTACGGATGCCATTACTGGTTTGCCGCGTCGTCTTGAAGTTGATTCTGTAGAAATTCGTGAGGCGATTAAGGACCCGGTCAACATTATTGTCGAGTGGATCAAACGCACATTTTCGGACACGCCGCCAGAGTTGGGGGCGGACATCATTGATCGCGGTATTGTCTTGACCGGCGGAGGGGCGATGCTCAAAGGTTTGTCGCGTTTGATCGCCAAGGAAACCGGGGTTCCCGTATTGTTGGCTAACGAGCCCCTGCTTTGTGTGGCTATCGGGGCCGGGCGCTACCATGAGATTAACCAGAAGAAGGGCTATTAGTTCGGGATAAGGTCTCGGATTTGGTGGGCAATGCCATTGGGTTGCCCTAGTAATAATTCTCCTGATATTTCTTGTCCGCCGTTGACAGAGTGCGGTAAATGGGCGTCTTGAGAATTTGGGGCCATTGCTGGGCTTGGCATTTGCGTAGTTTTTCTCCCAAGCCCGGTCCATTGGCTATTGTTAGAATTGATAGGTATTCTTTTTTATTTCTGGGTAAGCACGAATGAATAAGTTGCAGTCGAGGACCACAGTCGGGCAGACAGAGCGTAAGACAATTGTGCCATTTGTTTGCTATATTTTGTTTTCGGCCCTGCTGTTGCCGCCGGCGGCCATGAAGTCTTACGGGCGCTCATTCGAATTATATGGCGGTTTGTCAATGGATAAGATCTTGCAGTTTTTTCGTGAGGGCAACCAAAGAGTCTTGGCTACCGTGCAGACGGCTTTCCGTCTCAATTCCTGGGAAAACATGTATCGTGAGGCCGAAACTCAACGCCGGCAATTAAAGTCTCAACTTGCCGAATTGAAGCGTAAGGCTGGAGAAAACCGGCGCTTACGTCAGCTTTTAGGGTTGAGTCAGAGCATTGAGTGGCATCATGTCAACGCTGAGATTATCGCGCGTTCGGGCAGCACCCTGCAGGATTCAATTTCTATAGATGTCGGTCGTGAACAAGGAGTTTATCGCGATGCTCCGGTGATTGGTTTTGCAAATGGCAAATACGGCCTGATCGGCAAAATCCAGACGGTTGGTAGAGGCCAGTCTGTCGTGGTTAGTCTGGGAAATCGTTACTATCAACTAGGGGTCACGGCGATGTTGGCTGATTCTCGCTTTCAAGGTATATTGAGTAATAGCGGACGCCAGTATCGTCTCGATTTTATCAATCGCCAGGCGCTCAATAGTATCCAGAGTGGAGAACTGATTGTCAGTGCAGGTTCTAGGGAGTCGCTGTATCCGCGTGGTATTCCGATTGGTTATGTGCAACAGGTTGAGGAACTGGAGTACAACGCTTCCTTGAGTTTAATAGTTAACCCTGTGGTTGAACTCAGCCAGATAGAGTATGTGGCGGTGTTGATTCAGGGGGACGAAATCAGTGTGGCGTCACCTCAAGCTGGTGAACTGAGCGATCTGAATACCCCAATTGATACAATTAGCCTAGTTAATAGCAGGATAAATAGTGCAGCGAATCATTTGATAAACAGCCGGACGGATCAGCGGGCAGACAATCAGGCAAGCACTTTGCGCAATGCCGCGAAAGTCGATTAGAATGCACCGTTTGTGGTATTTCCCGATTTTGTTTAGCAGCGTGATATTACAGCAGTTGTTCATGGTCCCTCTGGGCAGCTACCTGATTGGCGAACCTCTGTTGCCCATCATTACATTGCTTATCTTGGCCACAGCGACCGGCTCTGTATTAGCTGAAGGTTTGGGTTTCTTTGTCGGAATTGTTTGGGGGGTTACAGAAATTGATACTGGATTGCCTCAAGGCGTATATCCCATACTACTTTGTTGTATGGCTTTTGTCATGGGGCGTCTGTTTTACGATCGCTTCAAAGCACCCAGCACTTTACTGCTCGTAATTTGCACGGCAATTGCCACACTCCTGTGGGGCCTGGGCAGCGTTGCTTTGAAACTGGTATTTGTAAATGCCTATCTACCTAGTTTGCTGGAATTTTTACAGATCTTTTTAAGTACCATTTACTCGGCCTTGTTGTGTTTTTTAATGAATCCTTTATTGCGTAAACTTCTCAGTCGCTGGGAGTGGCATGGCTCAGTCTAAGTTGGATATTGCTGAACTTCGTTATTTGATATATATAGCGATTATAGCTTTATTTTTTATTATATGGTTTGTTAAGTTATTCAGTTTGCAGATTTTTGAAGGCGATACCTACGCTTCGGAGGCCGTGCAGATAACAGAACGTCCAGAACGGCTGAGTGCCAAGCGCGGCCTGATTTATTACAATGATGATCAGACTCCAATAGTCGACAACATTGATGTTTTTACGGTCTACCTAACACCTGCCCATGTACCTTCTGCCCAGCTTGCCGATGAGTTGGATTTGCTGGCACAAGTGCTTGATATTGACCGCAGCAAGCTGGAGGTCGAAGTCAGTGGGAGTAGAAACTTGCCGCAACCTATTCAGCTCAAGCGCGACGTTCATATAGATGTGATCAAGCAGATTGCCGAGCGCCGTGATCGTTTATTGGGCGTCAGTTACACGAGTCGTCCTGAGCGCAATCTGATTGATGATGGTTCAATCATTCACGTTGTCGGCTACGTGGGGGAGATTTCCGATCGCGAGCTGGAGGTCTTGTACAACGATCAGTACCAAAAAAACACTCGTATTGGTAAAACTGGCATTGAGCAGTATTACGATACGATATTGCGCGGTTATGACGGCAGCCGTATTCAGGTGGTGGATGCGAAGGGAAATATGCTGGATGAGCGCATTGATCCGCCGAAAACCGGTTCTTCACTTACCTTATCTATTGATCGTCGCATCCAGAAACTTGCGGAGCAAGCCCTGGGCGATCATGTCGGCAGTGTGGTCGTGATGCGTCCGGCAACGGGCGAAATCCTGGCGATGGTATCTAAACCTTGGTTCCAGCTTGCGGATTTCAGCAGTAGTAGGCGCTTCCAGGACATCGTCAATGACCCGCGCAGGCCGTTGCTTAACCGTGCCATTCAGTCGGAATATCCGCCAGCTTCGAGCTTCAAGTTGGTAGTAGCTACGGCTATGTTGGCCGAACACAGTTTTTCTCCCAAAGAGTATATTTTCGATCCCGGCTATTGGCAGCTCGGTAATCGCCTTTTTCATTCTTGGTTGCGGGGGGGGCATGGCAATGAAAACTTGATTGATGCGATTGCTGATTCAAACAATGTATATTTTGGTGTGGTCGGCGTGCGCTACGTCGGCGAGGCCAATATTACCAAATATGCGCGTAAGTATGGTTTTGGACAACTGACGGAGGTTGATTTGCCTGGCGAGAAGCCCGGTTTGGTGCCCAGCGCGGAGTGGAAGTACCAGAAGTACAATCAGGTGTGGACTCAGGGCGACACTCTGAATATTTCTATTGGACAAGGTTTTATGTTGGTGACTCCATTGCAGGTGGCTGTATATACTTCGGCCATTGTCAACGATGGGGTGGCCTATAAACCTTCATTGTTGCAGAAAATTCACAATCAATATCGTAAAGATGGCTCAGAAGAGAGTGTGTCGAGACCAGAGATATTATACGACATGCAGCTAGAAAGCAGCGTTTTCCGGCAAATCAAATATGGCATGCGCCAGGTAGTATTGCGTGGTACCGCGCGCGGCAGCGTCTACAACGGTGTTGTAGACATCGCCGCGAAGACGGGAACGGCGCAGATGGGTCTCTCTGATAGCTGGGACTCCTGGTTTGCGTCCTATGGCCCTTACGAAACCGACGATCCGCTAGAACGGTTGGTTGTCGTCACTCATGTGGAAGCAGACCCCAGTGCTCCGGGAGAAAGCTACGACTGGTGGGCACCTCGTGCTGCCGACATCATTTACCGGGGAGTTTTTGCCAACGAGACTTACGAAGAAGTCTGGGAAAACTATAAAAAGCGGCGAGTCTGGTTCCATTATTTGATGAAGGTCCCTGAAAAATATAAGCAAGTTGAAGGAAAACCGGCGTCGCGACAGTCGCTGGCACAGTAGGCTACATTGATTCCGCTGGAGGGTTTTTAATATTGCGTAACTTACAAGAAGATCCCATTGATCTTATCTTAATTGCCTGTACGGCAGCGCTTTTAATATTGGGTGAGTTATATATATTTTCCAGTAGTTTATCTGCGGAAGGCGAAATTGAGAGCTATCAGTTTTTACGTCAGCTGGTGTGGATTATCGTCGGGACTTTGATGCTGTTGCTATTGAGCCGTATCAAGCTGGACTTTTTGCTGGGCTACAGCAGCCAGCTTTACTTTGGCGTCATGGTCGTGCTGTTGCTGACTGGTTTGCTGGCGACTAGCCGTTATGGGACTAGGGCCTGGCTGGGGCTTTTCGGTCTGGGCATTCAACCTTCAGAGTTCGCTAAATTTTGTTACATTATCTTTTTGGGAAAATATTTGGGCTCGCGCAGCGAAGAAAAGCGTGCGGGCATCGTGACGTTTTTGGTCAGCCTGGGCATCACGATTTTGCCGATGGCTCTGGTTATTTTTCAGGGGGATATCGGCACAGCCTCGGTATTTGCGCCGATCTGGTTTATCAGTCTCTATGTGATGGGTGGCAATTTTGTCTGGCTCAACCACCTGTTTTTGTTTGGGCTCTTGTTCGTATTCCTGCTGTTTTTGCAAATTTGGGAGCCCTATGCCGAGATTGGCAGCTTCATCTGGAACCTGGCTCATGTCTTTAGCGTACCTCAAACTTTTATGATTTATTTAGGTGGTTTGGGGCTCTTGCTGCTCTTCTCTGTAGTGGGCCTGCTGTATTTGAAATTGCCGTTCTACCGTGTCGCGATCAGCGTCAATCTACTTTTGCTCAGTGCTTCCATGATTACCTGGTTCTTCAACTCCTGGATGAAGCCCTACATGAAAGACCGCATCGTCAGCTTTTTGAATCCGGATCTCGATAAGCTGGCTTCAGGCTGGAACTTGACGCAGTCGCTGCGGGCTATTGGTTCCGGCGGCATGTGGGGCAAGGGTTATCTGCAGGGACTGATTGCCCATTATGGGTATTTGCCGGAGCAGAGCCAAAGTACTGACTTTTTGTTTGCCATCATTGGCGAGGAAGGCGGTTTTTTTGTCGCTTCACTGGTTTTTGTGATTTATTTTATGTTGATTTTACGCATGATTTTAATTGCGCGCGCCTGCCAGGATCTCGTGCTGCGTTCAATTGTAATTGGCGTTTCGGGTATGTTCTTTTTTCATTTTATTCAGAATGTGGGAATGACTATCCACTTGGTACCTATTACTGGAATACCTTTGCTATTGGTATCTTATGGGGGCTCTGCGTTGATAACAGCCATGTCGTCACTGGGGCTGGTGCTCAATATTCACGCCCAGAGGAAAATTTGAAGTTTGTCCCGCCTCGGCTGCTTCCCTAGCAGTTTGAGTTTGTTTTGACATTATCTGGAGCGAATGTTAAGAATAAGATGTTTTTTTGTCTAAGATCGGGTTTGTAAGGATTTTTTCAGAGCATGGAACTATTATATATTCAGTTGGACCGCGAGGCGATACGTGAGCGTCTGCAGCATACAGACGAAGAGCCGAGTGAAAGTGGCGCTGAAAACGTAGAAAATATGGAAAACGCAGGGGGTCTGAGTTTTGTCTCGCAAATTGATCCAGCGATTCCCCTGCCGTATATTCTGCGCCAAGCGGCGGCTGAAGTAGAAACGGATACTGCGGCCTTGGATTGGGATGGCATCGTGGATGGCATCTTGTATATCGCCTTGTACGAGCCGAAGCATGAGCACTGCAGTTATTACAAGGACTTTCTGCTGGCGCTGGAGCCGGAGTTGCCGCATATTTTACAGGATCGTTTGCGCGATCAGTATGCGCAAAAACTATGGCAAAATGCTCGCGATACCGTAGGTATTTTGCTTTTCCTCCTGCCGTCTGCCAATTGGCCATTGCTGGAGTTGAGTTACCTTTATGAACAGGAAGCAGAGCAGGCCCTGCAGGAGCAACGCTTCGCCGACTGCAGAGATGCCTGGGAACGGGCGTCTTTGGTCTACAAGCAGCTCTTACAGAGCGACAGCATGGACGCCCGCTGCTATTATCAGTTGGGATATTATTACCTGCAGTGCTGGAATTTTCCGGCTGCCTACGAGGCTTTTATCTCTGCCCAGCAGTTGGCGTTGTCGCCTGAGAACCCGCTGTGGGGCAAATGCCATAGTTACCTGCAAAGTCTGGGCATTTGTGAGCAGATGCAGGGCAATGACGAGGCGGCCAAGGCTCTGCAGCTGCGTTGGGCGACAATGTACAATGATTTGCAGCGGGCTCTGCAGGCGGACAAGCTGTATGAGGCCGGAGGAGGACAGAGCGATGGCAGCCCAGACAACACCGGTCTGAAAACGGAGGCGCTGCGTGAATTCCTCGACATCTATGGCACCGAGGCGACAGCCGGGCTTAAGGCCGCCCTGTGGTTGACGCCACTGGCTGATCTGGATGAGTTGCTGCGAGAGCATCCGCAGAGTGGGCCACTCTGGTATCTGCGCGGACTCTGCTTGCTCTATGGCAGCGATGTGGCGAGCCTGCGCGACCTGGCAGCTGAGACCGCGACAGCGGAGGGAGACGCGGCTGGCGCGGCGAAGCCGGGGCGCAGCGCGAGCAAGGCCCTGTCCCGCGCGCGCGAATTGGGCTGGCGGGCCCCGCTGAAATGGCAGTTGCCGTATTATCACGGGGTGAGTCGGTATCTGGAGGGTGATTATGCCGAAGCGGAACGCAGTTTTCTCGAAGTCTTGCAGCGCGATACTGGGCATTGTGCCAGCCTATATTGGCTGGCGAAGCTGTATGGCGACCGTGAAGATGGGCGCAGTTCCCAGTATCATGACCTGCTCCAGGCCCTGCAGCCAGAGTTCCCCGACCTGATACAGCACTTTCTTTGAGTCGGAATGGAGTAGTGCATGATCAAAGATGAGCGAAGCGAAACCTTTCGCGCGGGTTTTGTCGCCCTGGTGGGGCGACCTTCTTCGGGTAAGTCCACGCTGTTGAATGCGTTGTGCGGCCAGAAAGTGGCGATTACTTCTCCCAAGCCGCAAACCACGCGCAATGTGATTCGCGGCATCGTCAATCGGCCGGCTAGCCAAGTGGTATTTCTCGATACTCCCGGTTTTACTGAAACTGAAGACTTTCTGGCTGGGCAATTGCGCGAGGAGCTCTCCCGCGCTGTGCGGGAGGCCGAAGCTGTGTTGTATCTGCTGGATCTCAGTCGCCCGCCGAAGTCTGTGCCTAGATCAAGGTCGCAAGCTTTTACAGATGGTTGCGCCTTTGATGCTTCGCAGCCAGCTGGCGGAGAAGAGCCTGGGTTGCTGGCTTTGTTGCGGGGAGTTATCGGGCAGGAAGCTTGCGCTTCATTTCCCCTGGTCATCGCCTTGAATAAGACCGATCTGCTGGCCGACAAGAGCCTGCGTGCGCAGAGGTTTGCGCAATATCTGGAATTGCTGCGCCATTATTTTCCGCAGCTATCCCGTGAACAGTGTTTTGAGATTTCGGCCAGTAAGGGCCACGGACTCGAAGCCATGTTGCAGTTCCTGGGGCGGCAATTGCCCGCAGGTGAGCCACTTTACGAGGCCGATGTCTATACCGACCAGGAGCCACAGTTTCGCATTCAGGAATTGATTCGGGAGCAGGCGCTGCCTTTCTGTGGCCGCGAGCTGCCATATGCTCTGTATGTGCATGTCGCGGACTTGGAAAGCCGCCCGTTGGCCCAAATTGATGGGGCGGCGGCTCAGCTGCAGGGGCTTGCCCGCGCGGACTGGCCGGAGAGGGGCTTGTGGGTGCGGGCATTTTTACAGGTCGAACGCGAGTCGCAGAAAGGCATACTGGTCGGCAAGGGGGGAACTCGCATCCGTGAAATCTGCAAGCGCAGCAGTCGAGCGGTGCGCCGCGAATTTGGCTGCCCTGTGCAGCTTGACCTGCAGGTCAAGGTGGACTACAAGTGGCGGCGCAAGCGCCTGCGTTAGAAGCTTCACTGCCGGGTCATTCGTTTTGTGGCTGCGGCAGGGACTTGCCACTGCGAAAATATGGCGCCGGTGGAGTTGGCCGGCTGATATAAAGCTGCTGTCTTCTGGAGGGAGGGAAAATCTGGGCCGCAAGAATCCGATTTTACGGGTCGGCTCTCCGGTTGAATGATTAATTGACTAATTGATTTGGCGATTTGGTAGGAGTTCCAGTCATGAACAAAAAGCAGCGTAATTTTTATCGCGGGAAAAAAGTGCTTGTCTATGGCGCCACGGGAGGCTTGGGAGAGGCTTTGTGTCGTGAACTGCGCGATCAGGCGGCTGGCTTGGTGTTGGCCGGCCGCAACGCGGATAAGCTGGAGAACCTGTCTGAGAATTTGCAGGCGCCAGGTGCCGGGCCAAGGGCTGGACTGGAAGCCTGGACTGTTGCCGGCGAGGATATGGCCGCATTTGCCGAGCGAATCCGGCAGGCCGCCGTGGATGGCATGATTGTAGCTACGGGTAAAACTTGTTATCAGGACTTTATTGGAGGGGATATCGCTGAGACCTGGCGTGCTTATCAGGAGTTGTTGCAGGTGAACCTGGTGAACGTAATGCGCCTAGTTCTAGATTTATTGCCGTATTTTCGGCAGCGCGGTGGCTTTTTACATGTGGCCGGCAGTTATGCTTGCATTTTTCCGCTGCCTTATCAGGCGATATATTCAGCCAGCAAGGCTGCGCTATTGTCTTTTGTGCAGGCTGTGGCGCAAGAGCAGCGGGCTGATTGCGGTTTTGCTGCCACGCGCGGCCTGCTGAGTATTTCGCTGATCGGAGGCATGGCTACGAATATGTATTATCAAAGTGGCTTACACAAGCAGTTTTCTGGGCTTGAAGCCCTGCTTATCGCTCCTCCAGAGAGAATATCCCGGGGTATTTTGCACGGGATTGCGAAAAGAAAGGAGATTATCACAGTTGGCTTGTGCGGTTCTCTAGTCTACCACTTGGTGCGGAGGCTGCCTGCCAGCTGGATGGCTCATGTCCTGTTGCGGGCTTACCGTCCGGGGGAAAAACTCTAGATTTATTTTTGACAGAAACAATTTTTCTAATAATTGTGCCGAATCTGTTTGGGGAACTCGTCGGGCACTTGACCCTGAGAAGACTTCTGTGAATGATAAAATCCTAATTGATATGCACGGGCTGTAGCGCAGAGGTTAGCGTACAAGTCTGGGGGACTTGTGGTCGGCGGTTCGAATCCGCCCAGCCCGATATTCAGAACTTGTTTGGGTTCTAACTAGTTTTGAATTTTATAATAAAATAAAAATTTCTCCTTTCTTTCACGTTTGTAAAAAAAATTGCAGTTCTGTGTGTATGTGGCTAAGTTGACTGCAATGCTTGGCATATAGAATGACAAGTGCATCGTTTTACCTGTCGTTGCGTCGCCTCGGTAGCTTGCCCCGAACCGTTCACTTAACTACATTAGTAAATTTGATAATTGCCTTCAATATTCGGGTTCTGCATTTGTATATTGTTGTGCAATTTAAATTCGTGAAATACAGTTAGGGAGAGTGAAAATGAATATAAACACAATATACCTTTTTCTGTTTCCCGTTATTGGTTTTATTCTAGGCTGGATAGCAAGATTCGTTATGGCTCGCAGCAATGCGAGCTCTATTGAGCGTACAGCACAAAACACGCTGCAGGAGGCCGAGCGGGACGCAGCACAGCTCAAAAAAGATCGACTTTTGGAAGTGGAACAGTTGATACTCAAGGAGCAAAAGCGCACAGAGAAGCTTGCAGAAAACCGGAATCGTGATTTGCAGAAGCGTGAAAATCGCTTAGAGCGAAAAGAAGACAATCTTGAGCGCAAGATGGAAGAAATACATGCGCTGGAGAGCCAACTAAAGCAAACCAAAGAACGGCTAGTGACAGAAGAAGAAGAAATCCAAGGGCAAAAGGCTGAATTAGTCAGCAAGCTGGAGCTGACTGCGGGCATGAACCGCGAAGAGGCCAAGCGCCAAATTATTGAGGCTATGGAAAAAGAAGCGCATCATGACGCTTATGAACGCCTGCAGGTGATTGAAGAAGAGGCTCGCGAGAATGCAGAACTACGCGCACGCGATATTCTGATTACTACGATGCAGCGTATTGGAACCGAAGTCGCGGCCGAGCAGTCAGTCACAGCGGTATCGCTGCCGAGTGAAGAAATGAAAGGTCGCATTATCGGCAAGGAAGGGCGGAATATTCGTTCTTTGGAAACGCTCACAGGTGTCGACATCATTATCGACGATACCCCCGAAGCTGTCGTCATTTCTTGTTTTGATCCGGTGCGCAGGGCTATTGCCAAGACCGCACTGGAGCGCCTGGTGGTCGACGGTCGCATACATCCGGTGCGCATTGAAGAGACCGTTAATAAAGTTAGCAAGGAACTGAATCAGTTGATGCGCAGAGAGGCTGAAAAGGTTCTTTACGAGTTGAATATCCACAATATGAAGCCCGAAGGCGTGCGCGCCCTGGGGCGTTTGTACTTTCGTACCAGCTATGGGCAGAATATTCTCCACCATTCTTGTGAGGTCGCCAAGATCGCGGCCATGATTGGCGCGGAACTGGGACTGGATCCGGAAATCTGCAAGCGTGGCGGTCTATTGCACGATGTGGGCAAGGGGTTGGTAGATAATCCAGATTTGGACCACGCGCATGCCGGTGAAGAGCTGACTAGGCGTCTGGGCGAACACGAACTGGTTCTTGAAGCCATTTCTGACCACCATGGCGATGCCGATGCCTCGCATCCCGAACTGGTTGTAGTCAAGTTGGCCGATGCTTTGTCGGCAGCTCGTCCCGGCGCTCGGCGCGAGTCCGTGGAAAATTATATCAAGCGTTTGGAAAACCTCGAAAATATTGCGCTTAGCTACGATGGCGTGGATAAAGTCTATGCTGTTCAGGCCGGACGCGAGTTGCGAATTATGGTCAACCATGAAAGTGTTTCGGATATGGCGGCTAGGGAGTTGGCAAAGGTTATTGTTCGGCGCATTGAGACCGAGATGCAGTATCCTGGGCACATTCGCGTGACTATCATTCGCGAAACTCGCGCAATTGAATATGCCAAATAGAAAAGTTTGAATATAGGACATGGAGGGGTTCATGGGGCGCTACTCACCATAACCCTCCTGATCTGATTTTATTTCTTCAGTTCTTTGTCTCAGGATGCTGAATTAACTCGCCAACACCTCGGCTTGCTAGGTAGAGGCTTCGGCACATTCCTTGGCCCGGTTGATATTATTGTGCGTTAGCTGCTTCATTTCGGTGATTTAAGCCTTGTTATAGCCTGCGCGTGGGTTCAAGCTCGCTGCGACAGCATGGTGTGCGCCGCACGATGCGTAAAAGCCAGGAGAAATCAATTGTAGAAAAATTGGGGGAAGAAATTTAGGCAGCCTGCGCTATACTCGCCGGCGGTGAGACCAGGCTCCCTCAATTAACTGCGCAGATACGAGAATATATTTCGTTCCAGCTCTTTGTCGTACATAGTTCCTTTGACGTCAAAATGCGCCAAGCTGCGGCAAGGCCGCATTGATAAGGCTAACACTTGATCTGCAAGCAAGATGGCTTCACGAATATCGTGTGTTACCAACAAAATACTGCGTGGTTGTAGCTTACTCATTTCGAGAAACCAATATTGCAAGGATTGCTTGGTTAGAGCGTCGAGAGCGCCAAATGGTTCGTCGAGTAGTAGCAGGTCGCTCTTTAGCGTGTAAGTGCGCAGTAGATTGGCGCGTTGCCGCATTCCGCCACTGAGTTCCCGTGGATAGGCCCTGCGGAAGCCTTCTAGACCAAAGAGAGCAAAGAGTTCGTCGACTTCTGCGCGCGAATATGTGTTCAAGTGATGCAGCTCCTGTGGCAAAAAAACGTTTTGTTCAATATTGCGCCAAGGTAACAACAAATCTTTTTGAAGCATGTAGCCCACTTGAGTCGCGATGTCATTACTGGCTCTACGTTTTTCTGTTCGCTGCAGTTCGCGACCTGCAAGCCAAATCCGGCCACTGTAATCGCAGTCGAGACCGCTGATCAGGTTTAGCAAGCTAGATTTACCGCAGCCGGAAGGCCCGATGAGTGCTAATGTCTGATGCGAGGGCAAGCTGAAGCTTAAGTTCTGAATAACTTGCAGTTGGCCAAAACTCTTGCTCAGATCCTGGATTTCCAGGGCGGCGCGACCTTGCGACACTGGAGCATCGGCCATATTTATTGGGCTTGCGGCCGCAATAATTCGTTTGTCATGGCCTTGTCTGTCGGCACTATTTTATCGATGAGTTGATTGTCGAACATCCATTGACTCAGGCGATCCCAAACTTCAGGATTTTGCAGACCCCACTCTCCATTTTCATCGAGGTAGTAGCGGCTGAGATAGCGCTGAGAGCGCATCACTAATTCGCGTTCCAGTTCGGGAGCATATTCAAGTAAGATCTCAGCTGCTTGGTCCGGATTTTGGGCGGCATATTCATAGCCTCTAGCTACTGTCTGGATAAAACGCTGTGATATATCCTGGTTCTGCTTAATATAGCTGAGGTTGGCGATAATGATTGGCGTGTAGTAGTCAAAGACGGGATCTAGATCCTTTATTGGGATGAAGTTAGTTTCTAAGCCCTGGAGATCAAAGCCAATGTTTTCCCAGGCATAGAAGGTATTTACGTAGTCCACTTTGTTCTGCAGCAGTCCGGCTAGGCTGGCTTCTCCAATATTGACGCTGTCAAAGTCATTGGGATCGCCGCCATCGGCGGCGATTAAGTGTTTCACCAAGCTAATCTCAAAAGGGTTTCCCCAGCTTGCAAAAAGCTTGCCGCCAAAATCGCGCGGCCGTAGAATATTGCGGTCTGTCATGGAAGTGAAACCGGAAGTATTGTGTTGCAAAACAGCAGCCACAGAGATAATCGGGATATCTTCATTGGCCATGGAACTGGTGCCAAATTCTTGAAATCCAATGCCAAAAGGAATGCGGCCGCTGGCAATCAATTGGGTTACGCTTGTCTGCGGCATGCGTATCTCAACCTCTAACCCCGCCTCTCTAAAATAGCCGCGTTTCTGGGCCACGTACAAGCCCGTGTGGTTTGTGTTGGGGGTCCAGTCCAGGGCAAAGACAAGTTTTTCTGTGCTTGGGGCAGATTGGGCTTCGTTTTGTTTGGCGCCGGCAGAGGCTTGTCTTCGGTTACAGGCAAGCAATGCAAGCAATACAAGAGAAGCAAGGCTAATTAAATAGAGAATATTGCGTTTTCGAATTAGTTCCCGATTAAAATTTTTCTGATTAGAATTTTCTTTGTGTCCCATATTTTTCCCTATTTGATATCGAGTTGATGGCGGCAAAGCAGGCGTTCACCGAGAATGACCATGGCCACCAGGGCAATGCTACTGAAGACAATAATAAAAGCGATTAAAAACAAGACATCGGTGCGCGAACTGGAGAAAGCATTGCGCATGTAAATGCCCAGGCCCTTGCTAGAACCAAAAAATTCCGAAAGGACAGCACCTGAAACGCTGTAGGTGGCGGCAATTTTTAAGCCGGCAAAGAAGCTGGGCAAGGCCCAGCGAAACTGCACCTTGGCGACAATCTGCCAAAAATTGGCTCCGAAGCTGTGCAGCAAGTGGCGGTAGTCCTGATCCAGGCTGCGCAAGCCACTGCTGAAACTAGTTGCGATCGGGAAAAAGCAGTAGAGCGTGATGACCGTAATCTTGGTGGCCATGCCAAAGCCGAGGACAATCATCAATAAGGGGGCGATGACAATGCTCGGCAGGCTCTGGGACAAAACCAGCAAGGGGAAGATACTGCGGTGCAGGAATACAAAACGTTCCATCAGCAGGCCGAGAGAGATGGCCAGTAGCACCGAGCTGAGAAGGCCCCAGGCCGTCTCCTGCAAGGTTATTTGTGTGTGCTTCCAAAGCAGATTGCATATCGCCTCATCTCCAAGTAAGCTAAAAATGGCGCTGGGACTGGGCAGAATGTAGCGCGGAATCTGCCACAGGTGAACGGCGGCCTCCCAAACGACAAACAGCAACAATAGTAGGGCAAAAGATGCCCCGAAGCGCTGTAAAATCGCCTGGAAAAGCTTGAAAATGGCTCTGGGCATTTTATTTTCTGACTCTTACAAAGAGTGGTGGCGGTGATCTTCGGTGCGCGCCAAGCGCTCGGCAAAGTTTAGGCGACTGTCGGGGCTGTAGAAAATTTTCAGATTGGAAATAGTGTTGAGGGCACCTTCGGCGACGCACAGGCGTTGGCAGTGAGCGATGACGGCCAGCAATTCATCCAGATCGCCTTCTAAGGTCGTTTCAGAAGGGCCGGTGAAGTATTTTATGCCTGTACTCTGAATGTATTCGAGGACACAGTCAATGATGCGCCAAGACTCAAGACGTTGATAATGGGCCAATTGAGGATTAATACTAAAGCTGATATTGCATTCGGCATTCTGGGTTCTGTCGTCCCGGTACATAAAAAAACTCCGAGGAATAAATTACCTTGGAGTTTTCGCGAAACCGAACGAAGCAAAAACAGGCTGATAGATGATATTTAACCGCACTTCAAATCTTTTTCTGTTGGCACAGAACTTGTTCAGCGGCTTTTTATCCTTCCCTACGCCAGTACGATCCAGATCAGGTTCAATGGGTTTGCTCTCAGGTCGTAAACCACCCCAAGGATTGGCTGCAGTTTACGCAAGTCATTTTTTTTGTCAATGCTTCTGCCAAGAAAAGTAAGTAATCTTAATTTTTTTGATTATTATAGTATCTTTTGGTAGAATTAAATCTTGTCCCTGGTCTTGTTCCTGGGACTGCTGTTAATTAGCTAATATTTATACCCAGGCCGCACGGCGAAGATTGCCACCTTGAGTCTCTCCAATTATATTGCCGCGCTATGAGCAAAGTAACTTATGATCTGATCTTATTGCTGGTGGCCATCGTTTGGGGCTTTGGCTTTATTGCCACTGACATAGCCGTAGACTATTGGCCCCCCATTTTTATTACGGCTTTGCGCTTCAGTCTCGCGGCGTTGCTCTTCGCCATTTTGCGCCCGTGCAGTTTGAAGGAACTCCGTACTGGCCTGCTGCCCGGTTTGCTGGTCGGCAGTTTTTTGGCCCTGGGTTTTATTTTGCAAACTATTGCACTGAACTACACCACTCCGGCCAAAAATGCCTTCCTGACGGCGACGAATGTTATCATAACCCCGTTTATTTATATGATATTCAGTCGTAAGGCCGTTAAGCTACAGACCTTATTGGGGGCTCTGCTCGCTTTGTTGGGCATCGGCATGCTGAACTATGACGGTGAGTCCTGGCTACTGCGCAATACTGGCGATGTTCTAACCCTGATCTGTGCCTTGTTTTTTGCTCTGCACATCTACTTTGCCGGGCATTTCCTAAAGACGCGCCAGCTGGAACTGGACAGCTTTGTTTTGCTACAGTTTGCCGCGGCCGCCATCCTGTCCTGGCCCATTGCTCTGTCCATGGCGTTGTCGATGGAAAATCTTGTCTTGCCGCAGTTGCTGAGGCATTGGGCCGCGGCTACTGTCGTCGTCTATCTGGGGCTCTTCTCTACTTTGTTGTGTTTCTTTTTGCAGAATTTCGCCCAGCGCGAAGTTTCGCCGAGCAAGGCGGCGGTTATCCTGTCTCTGGAAGCTGTATTTGGTGCCTTGTTCTCAGTGTTGTTTTACGGTGAATTAATGACTTTCAATACGCTCTGGGGTTTTATTTTGCTGCTGCTGGCGATATTTCTGATTGAGTTGTGCTTGCCGGCGGGCCAGAACCCCAAATGACAACTATCAAAGCGCTGTGATCTTTGCTCTGGATCGGGCATTGAGCGATATGGTCAATTGCAAGTATTTTCACTATAGTTTGGCTTCTCTTTTCACCGCTGAAACTGTTTTTACTTTTATTTTTTGAGGTTACTGCATATGGACAGCGAACTGGCCAAAAATTATAACCCCGCTGATTTTGAGCAGGACATCTACCGAGCTTGGCTCAGGGATGCAGCCTTTGCGCCAAAGGCCGAAGCTGCGGAATGTTTCAGTATTGTCATCCCGCCGCCAAATGTAACTGGCATGCTGCATTTGGGGCACGGCCTCAACGGCATATTACAGGATATCTTGGCCCGTTATGAACGTATGCGCGGCAAGGGAACCTTGTGGCTGCCGGGGACTGATCATGCGGGAATTGCCACTCAGCACGTGGTGGAGCGGCGACTGCGAGAACGAGGCCGCACCCGTCACGACCTGGGCCGCGCAGCCTTTTTGGCTGAGACCTGGAAGGTGAAGCGGGAGCACCACGCAATCATCAGCGAGCAATTCCAGCGCTTGGGAGCTTCCGTCGACTGGAGTCGCGAGCGCTTCACGATGGACGAGGGGCTTTCGAGCGCGGTGCGCGAGGTCTTTGTACGGCTTTACGAAGAGGGCCTGATTTATCGCGGCAAGTACCTGGTGAATTGGTGTCCCTCCTGTGCCACGGCTCTCGCCGATGACGAAGTCGAGTACAGAGAAGAAAACGGCGGCTTGTATGATCTGCTCTATCCTTTTGTGGATGAAAGGATTACTTTGCAGCTGGGCACGGAAAGTCTCAAAGGTATCGCGGTGGCCACCACACGCCCAGAGACCATGTTTGGCGACGAGGCTGTGGCTGTCCATCCCGATGACCCACGTTATGCCCATTTGCTTGGCCAAGAAGTTTATTTGCCGCTCAGTGGCCGCAAAATTCCCATCATTACCGATACTTTTTGCGATATGGAGTTTGGTTCGGGTGCCGTGAAAATTACTCCGGCTCACGATCCGAATGACTATCAGGTAGCTCAGCGCCACGAGCTGGAGCTGCGCAACATCCTGAATTCTGATGCCACCCTGAATGAAAATGTGCCGCAGGAATTTCGCGGCCTGAGCTGCCGCGAGGCACGCAAAGCCGTCTTAGCGGCTTTGCAGCGAGAGGGTTTGTTGCTGAGGTCAAAACATCATCGCCACCAAGTCGGGCATTGTTACCGTTGTGGCGGCGTGATAGAGCCTTATCTGTCGGAGCAGTGGTTTGTCAAAATGCAGCCTTTGGCCGAGCCGGCTTTGGCCGCGCTCGAGCGCGGCGATATTCGTTTCTATCCCGAGCGCTGGAGCAATACTTACCGCCACTGGATGAGCAATATTCGCGACTGGTGCATTTCGCGCCAGCTCTGGTGGGGGCACCGTATACCGGCCTGGTACTGCGCCGATTGCGGTGAGCTCAACGTCAGCCGCCAAGACTTGAGTCGGTGCGGACGATGTGGCAGCACCAATATTCGGCAGGATCCGGACGTACTGGACACCTGGTTTAGCTCCTGGTTGTGGCCGTTTGCCACCATGGGCTGGCCGCGGCAAACAGCGGATCTCGCGCGTTTTTACCCTACCAGCACACTGGTAACCGGCTACGATATTATTTTTTTCTGGGTGGCGCGCATGGTCATGGCTGGGCTGCATTTCACAGGTCGGGTGCCCTTTCGCGACATTTACATCACGCCGCTTGTGCGCGACAAGCAAGGCCGCAAGATGTCCAAGTCGCTTGGCAACGGCATTGATCCTCTGGATGTGATTGCCCAGTACGGCGCCGATGCCATGAAGTTTACCATTGCCTATCTTTCGACCCTGGGCCAGGACCTGCGGCTGGATATGGAAAGCTTTAAGCTGGGTTCACGCTTCTGCAATAAAATTTGGAACGCGTTTCGCTTCCTGTTATTAAATGTGGATATCGAGACCTTGCCGCCTCTGCAAGAGCTTGCCAATTTGCAGTACAAAGTTGCGGACCTGTGGATCTGGCAGCGCTTTGCCGCCGCCGTGTCTGCGGTTGAACAGGCGCGGGCCGCCTACCGTTTCGACGAGATGAGCCGGGCTTGCTATGAGTTTTTCTGGAATGACTTTTGCGACTGGTATCTGGAAGCCGCCAAGCTGGAGCTGAGTGACGGTGAAGCGGGCAGTGGCAATGCCGGCAAGCTGGCGGCGGCCGCAAAGTTGATGGAAATTATTGAAGCCAGCCTGCGCTTGTTGCATCCGTTTGTCTCTTTCATCACAGAAAAACTTTATGCCTGCCTGCCGCGCAGTTACCGCAGTCCGTGTCTAATTGTGGCACCGTATCCGCAGAGTTGCGAAATGCGGGCGAACAACTCTGAGAGTTCCGTCGCTTCGCGCAAATGGCGAGCCACGGCGCGGGAACTGCGGTATTTCGCCCAGCTCCAGGAGCTGGTAACGAGCGTGCGCACCTTGCGCAGTGAGTTCTGCTTGCAACCCGCCCAGCGCATTGATATTGTTTATGCTGGCAACTTGGAATTTGCCGGCTTTTTGCAGAGCCAGAAAGCCTGGATTGAGACTTTGTGTATGGCAAATTTGTCGGAAGCGGGAGCCGATTTGCAGCGCGAGCGAGCCATTGGCAACGCCTTGCAAGAAGGCGAGGTTTTGCTGTATGTCCGCTCGTTAATTGATGTGGGAAAAGAACGCCAGCGCCTGGAAAAGTTAATTGTCAAGGAAGAAAAATTGCTTGTAGCTATTGAGGGCAAGTTGGGCAATGCCAATTTTTTGGAGCGAGCACCACTGGAGCTTGTCGCTGAAGAAAGGCAGAAACGGACTGATTTTCAAGCTTCTTTGGCGCGCAACCGGGCTTTCCTGGCTCAATTGTGAATCTGCGCTGTAGCTTTTCGGCCGCAGGCAAGCCGGCCATCGGACGGAGTCAGATGGTGGAATTTGCCTTGTTGCCTTCGTTGTTTTTGGTCGCCTTGCCGTTTGGGGGAGGTGCGGGAGCAATGTGGGGAAATGCGCGAAAAATGGATTGGGCTCAGGCACTCCTGCAGCTGCTAACTGTAGAGAGGTCCTATTTATATTTACGGTATCTTCACATGAGTCATTTTGAACAAGCTTGTCGCGGAGGCGAGGGTCGCGATGGTTGAAGCGGAAAGTTTGAGCAAGTACTATGGTGCGCACCGGGCTCTGGACGGACTGAGTTTTTCCATTGGCAGGGGCGAAGTGCTCGGTTTTTTGGGTCCGAATGGGGCCGGCAAGTCCACGACTATGAATATCCTTGCCGGATTTCTGTCTTTGAGCGAAGGCAATGTGCGCATTAATGGCTTTGACATTTTTGCACAGGCCCGTGAAGCGCGAGCTTGCGTCGGTTATTTGCCCGAGCAACCACCGTTGTATACGGAATTGACCGTGCGCGAGTACCTGCACCATGTTTGTGGTCTGAAAAAACTACCTCGTAAGGCCTGGAAGGCGGAGTTGGAGCGTGTCTTGGCGATGTGTGGCCTCTGGGATGTCGTCCAGCGCAGGATTGCCCATCTGTCCAAGGGCTATCGCCAGCGGGTGGGGCTAGCTCAGGCTCTGGTGGGGAACCCGCCTCTATTGATTCTCGATGAACCGACTGCCGGCCTGGACCCCCAACAGATTCAGGAGTTTCGCAAATTGCTGCGTCAGCTCAGCCACGAACATACCATTCTGCTCAGTTCGCACATTCTTTCGGAAATTGAGGCTGTCTGCCAGCGTGTCATCATTTTAAACCGGGGGCAACTGATAGCCGATGACCGAACCGAAACCCTGAGCCGTAAAATTAATGCGGGATTTTGTCAGCTGGAATTAGAAATACTTTTGCCTCATGGGCCTGGGCCTGGGGCTGCGCGGCAGGTCGCGAGTTCACAATATGATATCCTGGCTGCGTTATTGGCTTCTCAAGGTGTCACCGAGTTCCGTTGTCGCAGTGAGGACGAGCTTGTGCGCCTCGATTTTCAGTTGCCTGGCAGCGCGAGCGCAGAACCGTTGGATCCTTTATTTATTGAGCCTCGCCGCAGGCTCAGTCAGGCTCTGACCGAGCGGGGTTTTGCGATTATAGCCTTGAAACCGCGCCGCCGTAGCCTGGAAGATATTTTCCTGGATTTGACAACTCCGGCTCAGGAACAGGGGCTACCGGCGCACCCAGGGCTTAAAGGGCTCGCGGGTGGACGGGAGGCTCCAGGCCCGCCGGCGCTGCCAAGCGCGCGGAACAATCGCGATAGCACGGAAGGCAGAGGCCGAGACGCAGGAGGAGGACGGCAAGTATGATGGCCTCGTACCGCAAAGAACTGTATTCGTTTATTGTCAATCCACACGGCATGATTTTTGCTTGTAGCTTCCTGCTATTGGCCGGATTGACGACAGCTCTGAGCAATCTCTTTAACCAGGACAGTCACTTTGAGACCACTACTCTCGCTGTGTTGCCTTGGTTCCTGTTGTTGCTGTTGCCGTTACTGACTATGCGCAGCCTGGCCGACGAACAGCAGACCTTGCCGTTAATTTATACTTCGGCCACGGAGCTGTGGGAAATTGTACTGGGCAAGTACCTGGCGATACTGAGTCTGGTATGGCTTGTCTGCGCTCTTACCATCATCTATCCGTTTGTGTATGAATATTATAGTTATGTCAACTGGAGCAATATTGTCAGTGCATACCTGGGCTTGATGTTGTTCGTGGCGCTGTATTGCAGTATCGGAGTCTGGGTCTCTTCGTTGAGCAGTAGTCAGTCCAGTGCCGCTGTGTTGACGTTACTTTGTTTCCTGCTTCTTTTGCTCAGTGGTATGTTATTGCCGCGGCTGCCGCAAGGCAGTCGCGCTCAGGTGCTTGTGCTCGCCGCAATTGTCGCTTTGGCCCTGTGGACTGCGTTTCGTAATGGTCTACAAGCTGTTTACTTGTCGATATTTATTCTGCTGGCTGTCTTGTTATTGGCCGGCCTGGCCATTGCCGAGCCCGACTTCTTGTCCGGCTTGACTGGACGCATTGGGGCCTTTATATCACCGTTGAATCATTTTGCTACTTTTACTCAGGGGCTGATTCGCCTGGCTGATTTGCTTTACTTCCTGAGTAGCAGTGTGTTTTTCATTTTGCTCAGCGCGCTGCAGATGGAGAAGCGTCGATGGCTGTAGGTAGGCCCTTGGCTAAGGTTATGCGTAATCTCTTGCAAAATTTTAAATTATTCAAAAGGCCGCGCCACGCCGACGCGGGGCGAGAGCCAGGCGCAGAGCTTCGAGAGCAGAGCCGGGCAAGGCGTAGCGTTTTGGTTTTGTATAGCGGCCTAATGTTCTGGGGCCTGCTGGCGGCCTGGACTCTGCTGAACTTGTTGGCCCAGCGATTTCCGCCTAAGTTTAACATTGATGCCTCTGATGACCAGATTTACAGTCTCAGCGCTGCCAGCGAGGCCATCCTGGCCGAACTGAGGCAGCCGGTGACTATTTACGCCTTGTTTTCTCCGGGAAAGCGTCCCACTCGGCCGTTGGACGTCTACCGTTACTTGGAACTCTACCAGAGTAAGAGCTCCTATGTTCAAGTTCAAGAAGTCGACCCCGCATTGCAACCGGAGTTGATTCGGCCCTTTATCACGGGTATCGACAAGCGGGGTCGCGGTGCCAACAAAGCGCCACAGCGCAACTCGCTGATTGTGTTTACCCGCGGCGACAAGCCCCGCTTCCGTGTCATTCATTATGATGAGCTATTCCATGTGATGGAGCGCTTCGGCCCCAGGAATGCCGGGATTCAGGTTGAGCAGCAGATAAGTTCTGCCATTACTTACGTCAATGGTGTGCGGGTTGCTCGTTTGGGGATATTGAGTGGCCACCGAGAGCAAAGTTTGGCAACGATTCAGCCCAACTTTGAGCAGTTCAACATAGAGGCTGAACCCTTGAATCTGCTGCAATCGCGGCGGGCCGCCTTGCAGCAGATTGATGTGCTGTTAGTTTATAAACCGCAGTTAGATCTCAGTGATGCCGAATACGAGGCACTACACAATTATCTGGAAGAGGGCAAAGCCCTGTGGTTGGTGTTGGATTTTCAGGCCGAGCGCTTGCAAAAATTCTACGAACTCGCCGCAGACTACGGCATTGAGATTCTTGAAGGTTTAGTGATGGAGCGCGACCCCAAGCGCATTCAGGCGGCCAGTGGATATACTACGTTTGTCACACCGATTGACCAATTGCCCCGACCTGGCGAAAAGGAGGATTTTCACCCTATCGTACGACCTTTGCAGGAGAACAAGGTCAGTGATCTCTTGTGGTCGCAAAGTATGGCGCTTAAAGAAAGCCTGCCGCACTCCCGGCGCATCCGCTTTTACAGCCTGGTTGAGAGCAGTCCTTCTTCGTTGCTGCGCACCTCGCGCGATCCCAGCAGCGGCCGGCAATTGCAGCGAGACTTGACGGGGCCGCTTACCTTGCTGGGGCTTTCGGTTTGGCAAGACGAGCGGGGTCATCGTGCGGGGGCTGCCGTGCTGCTTAGTTTTGATATGCCCGGCCATCGTTCTGTATTTAGTACTCCGAGCAATTTACAACTCTTTTACAGCGCTATTTCCTGGCTGGGACAAGCGCAGGGGGCGGCAGATGGCGTTCCGAGTCAGCTGCTCTTCCCCAGCAGAAGCCTACTTATGTTGCCGCTGCGCCTATCGCAGGCTCAAGCTGTCTGGTGGGCCGTGATTTTTGTGTTGTTGATACCGCTCGCGATTTTTCTTGCCGGCTTGCTTTTCTTGCGCCATCGCAAGCGTTTATAGGGGGCTAGGCATGTCGAACAAAAGGCATCTGCGTAAAATTATCAGTTTGGGTAGCGTTCTGCTGCTTTTGAGTATCCTTTTGTATTTGCAGAATTTACAGAGGTTCAAAGAACGCCGGCGCAAGCCGGCTGCAGGCGAAAGCCTAAGTAATGATTTTGTTGTGAATGAACTATTGCAGCAGGTGCCGGACTGGCAAGTGACCAATGTGCATGTCATTGCCATTGAGCATGGACCCAGTGCGGCGGACGCGGGTGCTCGCCTGGAGCTTTGCAGCGATACTGGCGGCGCAGATGTAAGTAGCTGGAAACTGAGTTTCCCCGCAGGGATACCAGTGCGGCAAAACGCTGTCCCGGATCTCCTGAGCCATGCCTTGAGGCTGCGGGGCAAGCCGTTGTCGAAGCGTTTTGATCTGAGGCAGGAGACTTCGCGCGAGCGGTATGGTTTTAATCAACCATTATTAGTTATAGATTATTCTGGCGCGGAAGGAAATTTGTTGGCCCGAGTTTTAATTGGTTCTGAACTGCCAGGTATGGGTGGTTATTACGCTACGGTTATTTCTGGCGGGGCTGAGAACGATGAGACAGAGGGCTTGGCTCATATGTTATTTCATTTGCCTGCTTCACAAGTTGAGCGTCTAAACATTGAAGCGGATGACTTGCGCAAGCAAAGCCTGGCTCAGCTAGTATTACTGGGTAACCAGCAACAGCACTTGGATGTGCTGGAGTTGCGCAGTCACAGCCATGTATTACGCGTAGAGTACAAGGGCGAAGAATTGTCCGATAAAAATAGCACTCTCAATGAACTACAAAATTTTATTATGACCAAACCATATCCTGAAGTCCGAGGGGTAGATCTATATCAACTGGAGCGGCAGCTCAAAACTTTGCCTAATCCCGTTGCCATTCACCAATACATAGAAGACAACCCGCAGAATCTTGCCGTTTATGGTCTGGAGCCTGAGCGACGTCAGGAAATTCACGCTCAAGACAATGCGGGCAACGAATTGCGATTATGGCTGGGCGAAGAAGCCGATGCCGAAAATGTCTATGCCATGGAAGCCGGGTATCAGAGCGTATTTACGGTAGGCAAGCAAGTCCTTGCCGTGCTCAAGATTGAACCATTTAAAATCGTTGATAAGTTTGTAGCCTTAATTAACATTGATAAAGTGGCGCAAATTAGTTTGCAGGTCCGCGGGGCTCCTAATTACCAGCTGCAACTTTTGCATACAGTTCCCGCTACAAAGTCCCCGGCGCAAGGGGTTCAGGCCGGGAAAATAGAGTTGACTGGCAGCAAGTTATCGCAAACACCAAGCAGTCGGGGAAGGAGCCTAGACGAGGCTAGCAGCAAAGATTTATATCAGGAATTCCTCGGCATTTTCTTGTCTGGCGAGGTTGCAAATTCCTTTTTTGCCGGGGACGAGCCGGCGGTCAGCATTATATACTCGTTGCGTGACGGCCGCCAAAGGCGCGCCGACTTTTATGATTATCCGGTGACAGGCTACTATGCCCTGTCTATCGACGGTGGCGAGGTCTCTTTTGTCGTCGAGAAGCGTCAGTTGGACCAATTGCAGCAGACGATAGTTCAGGTAATGCAAACTGGTCAACTCAATGTAGTCAAATAGTCAGAATTCTTCACAGGGATTGCTATGGATATGAAGAAGAGTCAAAATATTGTCCAATCATCTATTTATGCCATTGGAATACTGGTTTTGCCAGCTAAAAAGTTTGCTTATTTTCAGTATTATTGGGGTAAATTCCTCTGAAGGCCAAGAAGCTGGTTTCTGATATTAAAGAAAAGCAAACTAGTAGCCGATTGCTGCAGAACAGCCACAAATTAATTGATAGATAATCAGAGCCTCAGTAGGGTAGGAGGGTGAGTATTATGGCCAAGGATCGAAAAAAGGATAACGCAGAATACGGGGATAACAGCCGCATATCATTTTTTAACAGCCAGCAGCATAAATGCCCGATCTGCGGATATTCCTTTAAACATGAAGAACTGCTAACTGGCGGCGGCCGCCTGAATGCCGAGAGATTAACGACCGAGCTACACCGGTTATTCCGTCCCACAGAAAAATTTGGGGATGTCTATCCTCTGATTTATGCCATTTGGACTTGCCCGAACTGCTATTACAGTGCGTTTCCCGAGGATTTTGGCAAGCCGAAAAAGGAAGTGCGAGAGAACCTTAAAACCAAGAATGCGATGCAGATGCGTAAAGAAATTGTCGAACAAGTCTTTGAGGATGTGGATTTCCTCCGTTATCGTCGCCTGCAGGAAGGTATCGCCGCCTATCTCGTCGGTGTGTATGCCTATGAATATTTTGGGGTCAATCAAGCGCCCGTGTTGAGACAGGGCATCTGTGCCATTCGCGCGGCTTGGTTGGCCGTTCACTTGCATCACGACAGTCCAGATGAAAACTACGATTACCTGGCGCGTATCCTGTATCGCAAAGCTGGTTATTTTTACAGTCGCGCCATAGAGCTAAATGATACGATGGAACAGTGCCTGACAACTTCCGCAATTATCAATTATGGCCCAGATGTCGACCATAATTTTGGTTTGGATGGGGCTATTTATCTGGCGGGAATGTTGCAATACAAGTATGGGCAGCGCAGCAATGTCGAGTTGCGCATCAAGCGCCTGCAGGAAGCGAAAGTCATGATTGCCCGTCTGGTGGGGACGGGACGGGCTTCCCAGAGTAAACCGACAGTGATTTTAAGTCACAGTCGAGACTTATATGCCCAAATTAACAAAGAAATTAACAGCCTACTAAATGCCTGACAGCGAGCCTGTGGCGCTAGGGCCTGGAAGGCATGAACCGGCTAGAGCGCTTGCCGAGACTGCGAATTTGCGTAATATTGCCATCAAGATAGCTTATTGCGGGCAGAATTTTGCCGGTTGGCAATGCCAGCCCCAGTGCCGTACTGTCGAGGGAGACTTGCGCGAGGCCCTAAACAAGCTTCACAAGGGCAGCCTGGAGGCCCCAGATCAGAATGGCGTGGTGTTGTATGCCGCTGGCCGAACGGATGCCGGTGTACACGCGAGCGCTCAGGTCGCGAATTTCTACACTGATATTAGTGCCCGCAGCCTCGCTGCCGAACGTTTCCGTGAGGCATTGAACTCTCATCTAGCCAAGGATATACGTATTTTGCAGAGCTGGGAGGTGCCCACTAATTTCCATGCACGCTATAGCGCGCTCGCTCGGGTCTACCATTATCGTATTATTCAGGATTTATCCTGTGTTCCAGAGCAGCGTTCGCAGGCCTGGTACGTGCGTGCCCCCCAGCTGGATGTAGCGGTGCTGAACAGCATGGTGGCGCCGTTGTTAGGTGAACACGATTTTAGCGCTTTTACTGTAGCCGGAGACCAGGCAAAAACTAAGGTCCGTCGCGTGTATTCTTTGTCATTTTATTATCAGGGGCCATATATAGTTTTTCGTATTGTGGGTAATGCTTTTTTATGGCATATGGTGCGCAGTATTGTGGGGACAGCTGTCGGCCTTTACTGTCAGCGACACAAGGTTCTCGCCCGGAATTTTGCCGCTGCAAAGATTTACGACATTATGTATGCGCAGCGATTTGAACTGCGCGAACAAATGGCCCGTAGATTGGCAAAACAAGACTTGAGTGGCGGGCACACGGGATTCAATGCCCCGCCTCACGGCCTGTGCTTGAATCAGGTGATTTACGCCCAAAAGAATCAGAAGGGCTTGGATTGGCAATGGTCTTGGCTATATTAAATACCTAGGAAATTGCGGCCAATGGACATGGATGATACGGCACTGAGTCAAAACGGCCAGGATATGGACCCTGCTCCTGGAATTACACAGCAGCTATGGCGGCAATTGTGGGCCTGTGTCGCCCGCCTGGATCGTGAGCTGCGCGAAACTCCGGCAGAGCTCTGTTGGCAACATGCCAAAGAGTTGGCTCCGCCGCCAGCTTTTCGTCGCTTGAACGTGGCTGTGACTTCGGAGCCACCGGCGGAGGAAAAATCGGCAACGGCAGTAAATTTGCCCGTCAATGCGGAGCAAGCAGCGTCAACTAAGAAGATTGTGGCAGTTGAGCTAAGGGATACGCCTCCGGTTCCAGTTGCCGTAACTGAGACGGGAAGCATGGCCGCGGAAGCCCGGTCAAAAGTAGCTGTGAGGTCAAATGAAAAAGATGATTTTACAACGGTTTCCCCTGAGACAATTCCCCCTGAGGTTATTCCCTCTGAGGTGATTCTCCCTGGGGTGCCTGGGGCGCTTGCCGCCGAGACAGATTGGCCGCAGGCCATTCAACAATGCCAGGCCTGTAATTTGGGGCAGGAGACGACTCGCATTCGGGAGCAGGCTATTGTCGGTTATCCGCAGCAGCGTCTGAAAGAGCCTCAGGTCGTACGACTTTTACTGGTTTGCGACGTGCCCACCTATGATGCCGATCGCCAGGGGCAGCCGCTGCCGGCCGAAAGTCAGGAATATCTGGAAAAGTGGTTGGACGCGATCCAGATGCGCGACCATTATTATTTAACGAATCTAGTCAAATGCCGGACCCCTGGGAATCGCGCAGCCTGGCCCGAAGAGGTTAAAACTTGCAGCACCCACTTGCGGCAGCAGTTGCGGTATTTTCATCCGCGGGCCATATTGGCCCTGGGGAGCAGTGCCGCGCGTAGCTTGAGCCAGCTGCGCAGTGATCTCAACACTTTGCGCAAAAGTGATCTCCAGTATCGGGGAGCAAATCGCAGTATCCCATTGTTTGTCACTTATTCTGTGGCGGAGGTGCTGCAGAATCCGGCAGAGCTTCGGGTGCCCGTATGGCAGGATCTAAAGCGTCTACGGGCGTTTTTGCAGTCGTAGTCATGTCGTCGGATTCATGCCCCGTTATGGGTCAGTCGGTATATTATTGTGAGGTCTGCTTTGCTCTACCTCTTCGGCAAAGTTTTACGTATCGCTATGAGCCCAAGCCGTGGAAGCCCCCGCCGCCAAAGCGACGAGGACGGAAGAAAACAGTTGCAAAGGAAGAAAAGGAACAAAAGCCCGAAAATCCTGAGCCCCTTTTCCCCGAAATAGGCCAACGGATATTGGCCAGTTTTGGCCAGAGGCGGAAGGAAGGCTGGATTATTTCGGTTGCCTTGCAACCTTGCGGAGCTTTAGAACAACTTATTGAAGCGGGCAAACTACGACTGGACGAACTAAAAGAGTTAGAAATCGTCGAAGCTCGTCCCCTGTTTGGCTCGCGCGAATTGCACTTGGCTCGCTGGCTCTCGCAGTATTATGTTTGTAGTCTGGGCCAGGCTTTGAACTGTATACTTCCGACTGGTAAAAAAGAGAAAGAGCCTCTGCTGTGTGAACTCGGCCCTGAGGTTTCTGCAAGCAGGGATTTGCTGGATCGCCCGGCGCAGCTCTCTGAAGAACAGAAAACCGCTGTGGCGACTGTCTGTTCTTCGCTTGAAGGTGGGGTGGCCGCAGATTCGCCATTTTATTATTTATTTGGTCCGACAGGCTCTGGTAAAACAGAGGTTTTTTTGCAATGTATGGCGCAGGTTTTGGCGCAGGGTAAGGGTGTCATTTATTTAGTGCCTGAAATTTCTTTGTGCTATCAGTTGCGGGAACAACTGCAACGCCGGTTTCAACAGCCAGTGGCCTTGTTGCATTCTCATTTAAGTGCCGAAATGCGTCTGTGGTATTGGCGCAGTCTGCAACAGGGACGGTGCCGAATTGTCTTGGGTGCCCGCTCTGCTGTCTTTGCGCCGCTGCAAGAGCTGGGCCTGATAATTCTCGATGAGGAACACGAGCAAAGTTATAAAGCGGGAGATACGCCGCGCTACCACGCGCGGCAGGTTGCGATGCGTCGCTGTCGCGACCACAAGTCGATACTGTTGATGGGCAGTGCGACTCCTTCGGTGGAAGCCATGCACTGCAGCGACTACCTGACGTCGATTATCGCAAATAAAACCGCCACCGATGTTGAGCCTGGAGCAGATGAGCGAACGGCATTGGCACAAGAGGATCTTGCGCCAATGCCTAGTGAAATTCCCGAAGACTTGCCTGATTTTATTCGGCGAGCTTGGCAAAGCGAGCGCGAACAAAATCAGGCAAGTCCGAAGCCCGTCGTAGCCGAACGGTCTCCATTGCAGCCTGAACAACCTAACATAGTTGCGCCCGGAGCTGCGGCAGAAAGGCTCAATACTGCGGGAACGCCAAGCGAATTCCACAGCATTGAACTGCTGCGTTTGAGCCAGCGCTTGGCGGGGGGCAGCTTTCCCGAAGTCGAGGTCATTGATCTGCGTCGGAGCAAGTCTATTCTTTCCGAGCAGCTAGTTCGAGAAATTGAATTGGTGAGCAGCTGTGGCGACCAGGTTATTCTGTTTTTGAATCGACGGGGGTATTCGCCTATTGTGGAATGTTTTTCTTGTGGCAAAGTGCAAGAGTGCCCTGAATGTAGTGTGGCGCTGACGTATCACAAAAATTCGCAGCGCCTGAAATGCCACCTCTGTGGTTTTTCTATGCCGTTGATTAATACTTGTAATTATTGTCATAAGCAGGATATGGAGTTTGTCGGATTTGGGACAGAGCAAATTGAGGAGGAGCTGCAGCGGTATTTTGCTCACTTGCGAATAGCTCGTTTGGATACGGATGTGTCGCGCAGGAAGGGCCAGAGTGAAAAAATTTTACAAGAATTTCGCGCCGGAGAATTGGACCTTTTAGTTGGGACGCAAATGGTGGCTAAAGGCTTGAATTTTGAGCGTGTCAAGCTGGTTGGAGTAATTCTGGCCGATACGAGCTTAAATATGCCAGATTTTCGTGCTGCTGAACGCAGTTTCAGTCTGCTGGTGCAAGTCGCCGGCCGCGCTGGACGATATAGCGCGGGAGGAAAAATTCTGATCCAGACTTACCAGCCTCAGAGCGAAGTCATTCAAAAAGTGGCAACTTTGGATTGGGAGGGCTTTTATCGTAAAGAAATGCAGTTCCGAGAATTAGCCTTTTACCCTCCGTTTAGTCGGATAATTCGTTTTGTATTCCGCAGTGCGGACTTGGGGAAGCTGCAGATAGAAGCGCAACATTGGTATAAAGGCTTGCAGGAGTCATTGGTGGCAATGCGGGGGCTGGGCCAGATGGAGCTGTTTGCACCCTGTGAATGTCCGTATTCCCGCGTGGCTGGCAAGTATCGTTATCACATGCTGTTGCGCATTAGCAGACAGAGTTTTGGCGTTGTGCATCGTTGTGTGCAGCACTACTTTTGGCAAGCCAGACAAAATCAGCGCAGCGCCCGCGTCTATGTTGAGATAGATGTCGACCCTATGGCCATGATGTAAGCAGCGTGTAAAAGTTCCTTTGATTTTCTAATAGGCGGGGCTATTTTCTAATTTGAGAAGAAGATAGCATTAGAAATTCCACGGTCTACAAGAAAAAAAATGCAAGATTTTTGTATCGTTGCTTGACAAGAAAAGGATTTTGGCTATAGTGCCCCTCACATCGCAGCTGCCGAGTGCGCTTGTCGCACCGGGCAACTTAAATGCCAGCTAGTGCGGCTGCCGTTCATTGAAAATAGAGAAGAGCAGGGAAGACATGACGCTTGTGCAGCTCGCCTTCAATTGAAGGTGACTGTAATGAATAAGGATAATTTTGCCGGATTCGTCCGGTATTATATAATGGAGAGTTTGATCCTGGCTCAGAACGAACGCTGGCGGCGCGTTTTAAGCATGCAAGTCGTACGGTAAGCGCCCTTCGGGGCGCCTAGAGTGGCGAACGGGTGAGTAACACGTAGGTGATGTGCCCTGAAGTCGGGGATAGCTCATGGAAACATGGGGTAATACCGGATAATCTGATGGCTCTTGTGCTATCAGCAAAGAGGCGTTTGCCTCGCTTTTGGATCAGCCTGCGGCTTATTAGCTTGTTGGTGAGGTAATGGCTCACCAAGGCGACGATAAGTAGCCGGCCTGAGAGGGTGAACGGCCACATTGGGACTGAGACACGGCCCAGACTCCTACGGGAGGCAGCAGCTAAGAATCTTCCGCAATGGGCGCAAGCCTGACGGAGCGACGCCGCGTGCACGATGAAGGCAGAGATGTTGTAAAGTGCTTTTATGGGTGAGGAATAACGGGGACAGGAAATGGTCTTTGGATGACGTGAACCCATGAATAAGCTCCGGCAAATTACGTGCCAGCAGCCGCGGTAATACGTAAGGAGCGAGCGTTGTTCGGAATTATTGGGCGTAAAGTGCGTGCAGGCTGTTTGTTAAGTCTGATGTGAAATCATGCAGCTCAACTGTATTGTTGCGTTGGAAACTGGCGAACTAGAATTCGAGAGAGGAAATTGGAATTCCTGGTGTAGGGGTGGAATCTGTTGATATCAGGAAGAACACCTGAGGCGAAAGCGAATTTCTGGCTCTGAATTGACGCTGAAGCGCGAAAGCGTAGGGAGCAAACAGGATTAGATACCCTGGTAGTCTACGCCGTAAATGTTGTACACTTGGTGTTGGTCCCTCAGGATTTGCAATGTATGAATTGTGGGTTTTGGGGGATCAGCGCCGAAGCTAACGCATTAAGTGTACCGCCTGGGGAGTATGCCGGCAACGGTGAAACTCAAAGGAATTGACGGGGGCCCGCACAAGCGGTGGAGCATGTGGTTTAATTCGATGATACGCGAGAAACCTTACCAGGGTTTGACATATATCGGTATGGTATAGAGATATGCCAGTTGCTTCGGCAACTGATATACAGGTGCTGCATGGTTGTCGTCAGCTCGTGCCGTGAGGTGTTGGGTTAAGTCCCGCAACGAGCGCAACCCTTGTTGTCTGTTACCATCATTAAGTTGGGGACTCAGGCGAGACTGCCGGTGATAAACCGGAGGAAGGTGGGGATGACGTCAAATCAGCATGGCCCTTATATCCTGGGCTACACACGTGCTACAATGGCCGGTACAAAGCGCAGCGAGACCGCGAGGTGGAGCGAATCGCAAAAAGCCGGTCTCAGTCCGGATTGGAGTCTGCAACTCGACTCCATGAAGTTGGAATCGCTAGTAATCGCATATCAGCATGATGCGGTGAATACGTTCTCGGGCCTTGTACACACCGCCCGTCACACCACCCGAGTGGGGAGTGCCCAAAGTCGTTAGCTTAACCGCAAGGATGGCGACGCCTAAGGTAAGTCTCGTAAGGGGGGTGAAGTCGTAACAAGGTAGCCGTACCGGAAGGTGCGGCTGGATCACCTCCTTTCAATGTGAAAGGTTTGTAGGGGTTATAGAACCTCGGCAACAGTCATGTCTTCCCTGCTCTTTTTTATTTGCATCCCTCTTATTTTTATTTGCAATCGTTTAAATTTCGTATTCTGAGAATTTGTATATTAGCCCTGGCTTGCCAAGCCAGGGCTTTTGATTAATATATGGTGACATAGTGCAAAGCTAATTCTAAAGCTTGGCTCAGTCATTTGCTTACTGACTGCTTGCCCCCAAAAGATAATAAAGAAGCTCTTAGATAACGATAATGAAGATTTTTTATTGCTTGATTTTTTTGTTCCTGATGAGCTGTGGTCTCCCCGGTGTACTTGAATTGCCGGACGCACCGATCGCTGTGGACAAAGATGGTTATCGTGGTAATAATTTGGCCTTTAAAACGCCAACAGATAATAAAATTCAGTTTTATATCATATGGTATAAAATTTATCCTAGACAAGGTCCCCAAACCGAAGACAAGAGTCTGGTCGACAAGGATTTGGATTACTTTCGCAATTCAGATGTTTACAGTTCAAGTGATATCGTGGAAAAAGACTTTCATGAGTTGTATCCTACACGCTATGGTGGAAACCATTTTGAGAACATTGGCATGGCAAGCCGCGTGACGATTGAAAGAAATGATATTGACAAAGACAACTATATTCAAGTGACTGTGGACGGCGGACAGACTTTTGATGTACGGCGCAGCGTCGTCGAGGATGAGCATAAACCTTTTTACGGCAAGTTTTCCAAGAGTGATGCAGATATTAGCCGACGCGCAAATGAGTTTGAAGAAAATGAAAAAGGATTTATCGTGGCGTTTATGGCCCAGTCTGCCTACATTGCTGATGAGATCATGGCTGAGGTAAGAAGTCAGCTGACGACCCTGGGTTTTATTGTTTTTGATGAAGGTTTTGAAGATACATCGAATTAACAGGTGTTATATATGATCAATTATTTTGAATTGGCAAAGAAGATCGCTAGCCAATTACAGGGATTGCCAGAAGTCAGGGGCATTGTCTCCGAGAATTCTTTGTTCGAATTTGACCATGCCCACCCGTATATGTCGGTTAATTTGGGGATTTATTACGGTGAGGGTGGCGCTCCTGGCGTGGGAAAACGCCGCGAAATTGTCGAAGCCCTGGGGGTGGAAATTTCCAACGAAACCCGTACCCGCACATACGGCCATATTGATGAGATTCCGCTGGAGTTGCACTGTATTGACAAACGTATTATAGATTACCTGGTACATAATCTGGAGGCCTCAAACTGGGCTTCATACGAAAAGCATACAGAAATATTTTATACTATTTTGCACGGTCATATCTTGATGCAAAGGGACAATTGGCTGGATGAAGTTAAGGGCTTCCTCAGCGAAGCGCCAGAACTGATGTGGATCAACCTCAAAAGCCATGCGGTGAGCCGTATGACGCTGGATCTTGCCCTGTTGCAGGATGCGCTATCCCATCACGACCGGGTGCTGATCATTCAGGCACAGGGGCGCTTTCTCGAAGCCTTGTTGCAAGTCCTTTTTCTGATTAACAGGCAGTTTATTCCGCCGCTGCGCCTGCAGCAGCTCGAACTGGAAAAGTTAGAATTGCTGCCTTTTGATTTTGCCCAACGTTTCGACGAGTTTCTGGATATGCGGTTGAATTCAACCCAGCGCCTTGAAGCGGCCATGCAACTCGCGACTGAAGTTAGCTGGTTGTAGCTGGCTGTTTTGTCCTGATTTCATAAATTATGGAGGCCCGGAGCATGGTAGAACATATGGTAGAGCAGAAAGAATGGCTGGTCATTGATTTGGGTGGTTCAATTGTCGCCCCTGTCAATAGCGCGGGGCCGGACGCAGACTTCGCTGTGCAGCTCCTGAATTTTTTGCAGCGCTGGTTAATTGCGGATGAGCGGCGCTATTTGGCTTTGGTCGTTGGCGGCGGTGCGCCAGCGCGTCGTTATCAGCAGGGAGCGGCCACAGTGCGAGAGACACTGCGGGGACAGGGTTGGCAATTATCAGAGTGTGGCGATGAGGCCGTGGATTGGTTGGGCATTCGCGCTACGCATTTAAACGGCGAATATTTGCGCTTGCTGGCTTGTGGTTTGACGGATAGGGCAGGAGAGGCTTGGGTCCGCCAGCCTTTGCTGATGAGTTATGATCAGTTGCCGCCGACTTCAGAGCTGGGCCGTATTGTTGTCGGTGGCGGTTGGAAACCCGGTTTTTCCACAGATTATGTCTCCGTTTTACTGGCTGAGCATGTCGGCGCACAGCGCCTCCTTTGCCTCTCAAATATAGCTCAGATTTATGCCGACGATCCGGCAAAAAATCCATCGGCCCCGGCCCTCACTGAAATTGACTGGCAGGGTTACCAGAAAATGGTCGGCACTGAATGGATACCCGGTCGTTCAATGCCTTTTGACCCCGTGGCCACGGCTCATGCCGCCAAGATTGGCATGGAACTGGTTTTTGCCGATGGCCGCGATTGGGCCAATCTGCAAAATATCCTCAATGGCGCCGCATTTATCGGCACGGTAGTGCGTTAAATCCCTCAGGTAGCGTTATTATTTTTGGCTGTCGCTGTTTGGCTTCTCGCGGCAGCTGCGAGAATTAGCTTTCTCAAGCAGCTGGGACTAGGTTGCCGGCAATATCGGGTATTGGCTGTGTCTGGTCGACTTACGCGGCACTTCAACTGCGCTTGGATAATGCCGCGCGGCCGCAGTTGCAGGTGTATCTGCCGGTTTTGAACCTGCGGCCAGGTTGAAAAGGTTGTAACAGATTCTGTTTCTGCCCGCCTGTCGGCGCTTCGCTCGCCGTGACTTTCTCATGTGGTTTTCACGTGGCATTCCCGTTGCTTTCCCGTTGCTTTCCCGTTGCTTTCTTATCGCCTTCCCATGGCCCAGAGAATCCGCTAGGATAGGCCAAATATCCCGCGCCGTGCGCGTGCCCGATTTCTGCTTGCATTTGTTTGAGCTGCAGTTAGAGACGGACCAAAGACTCAAATCAAATTGAGGGCCCCAAATATGGATAAAGAATTTTTGTACGAATTGATGGCGGAGTTTGAAAAGCGCAACATCCAGGAGTTGACATTTGAAAACCAAGAGCTTTCCATTCATTTAATGAAAGCTGGGGCTGTGACCCAGCAGACGACAGTCGCCGCCGCACCTGTTGCGAGCACAGAGCCGCAAGTCAGCGCTGGGGGAGAGCTGATTAAGGCCCCCATTGTCGGCAACTTTTACCGTCAGCCGGCTCCCGATGCGCCTTACTTTGTCAACGAGGGCGACCGCGTGAGCAAGGGGCAAACTCTTTGTATCCTTGAAGCCATGAAATTAATGAATGAGCTAGAAGCTGAGTTTGACTGTGAAATCGTCAAGGTTCTGGTAGGAAACGGTACGATGGTTGCGTTTGATACACCGTTGTTTGAGGTCAAGCGGATATGATCTCTTCCCTGCTGATTGCCAATCGCGGCGAGATTGCAGTCCGTATTATTCGCACTTGTCGTGAATTGGGTATTAAAACCGTGGCGGTATATTCGGAGGCTGACAGTGATGCCCTGCATGTCAAGATGGCAGACCAGGCTTTTTGTATTGGGCCTCCGGCTTCGGCGCAGAGTTATTTGCGCATGGACAGTTTAATCACCATTGCCGCTAACATGCAGTGCGATGCCATCCATCCAGGCGTTGGGTTTCTCTCGGAAAACGCCCAGTTTGCCGGTCTGGTGCGCGAGCACGGTTTGATTTTTATTGGCGCCGAAGCTCATGTGATTAAAGCTCTGGGCGACAAAGTAGAAGCCAAGCGCATCGCTCAGGAATTGGGCATCCCGACAATTCCGGGCAGTGAAGAGGCGGTCAATGGCGAGCTCGAAAAGGCCCGGCAACTGGCTGCTGAAATGGGTTATCCCGTGATTATCAAGGCCGCTGCCGGCGGCGGCGGACGCGGCATGCGTATCGTCGCGGAAGCTGCAGAGCTCGAAGGCGCCCTGAGCGTGGCGGCCAACGAGGCGCAGAGTAACTTTGCCGACGGCACGGTGTACCTGGAAAAATACCTGCCTTCGCCGCGTCACGTAGAAATTCAGGTCTTGGGTGACGGCCGCAACAACGTGCTACATTTGGGCGAGCGTGACTGCTCGGTGCAGAAGAATCACCAGAAATTGCTCGAAGAGAGTCCTTCGACTGTGGTAACTGCGCAAATGCGCGAGAAAATGGGTCAGGATGCTATTCGCCTGTTTAAGCACCTCGGTTATGCCGGGGCTGGAACGATTGAGTTCCTGGTTTACGAAGGGCAATACTACTTTATGGAAGTCAACGCTCGCGTGCAAGTAGAACATCCGGTCACGGAGATGACTACCGGCGTCGACATTATTCGCCAGCAAATTTTGGGTTGCATTGGCGAGAAGATGGAAGTGACCCAGGATGATATTCAAATTCGCGGCTACGCTCTGGAAGCTCGTATCAACGCCTTGACCCCCGGCCTGGTGACGCGTTTTGAAGCCCCGTTGGGTCCAATGACCCGCACTGACACGTTCCTGTATTCGGGTTGCCAGGTTTCGCCGTTCTACGATTCTATGATTGCCAAGGTCATCGTGCAGGCTATGACGCGCGAGGAGGGCTTAAAACGCATGGAACGGGCCTTGCAGGAACTGGTTCTCGAAGGCATTCAGGCCAATGTGGATGAACAGTTGATGATTTTACAGAGCCCCGCTTTCCGCACGGGTAAGTTCGGTACCGCTATATACGACAAGATTATCGCGGCTAAGAAATAGGAATTGATTATGCAAGTAGATGTTTTAGAAAAGGAAAACTTGAATTGGAATAAAGATATTGCTGGCCTCAAAGTAAGTGAGGAGCGCGTTTGTGAATTTTGCAACACGATATCTACCGCCGAGGAGCTGCGCAAGAACCTGATGGTGTGTAGCAACTGTGGCTATCATTTTAGTATTTCCGCGCGCGAACGCATTGCGATCACTTTGGATGAGAATACCTTTGAGGAAGTCGGTTCGGATCTTGGCAGTGTCAACCCAATTAAGATGATTGGTTATGAAGATAAGCTAGAGCAGGCCCGTCGCAAGACGGGGCTGTGCGATGGTGTCGTCACAGGCACAGGTGAAATTGGCGGTAACGATGTCGCCATTGCCGTAATGTCCTTTGACTTTATGGGCGGCAGCATGGGCTCGGTAGTCGGGGAAAAAATTACCCGGCTGCTTCTGTTGGCTGCGGATAAAGGTATTCCCGCGCTTGTCTTTACGGCCTCTGGCGGTGCGCGCATGCAAGAAGGTATTTTTTCCCTGATGCAAATGGCCAAGACGGCCAATGCCATTGCTTTATTAGAAGGCTTGCATGTGCCTTTGATTAACGTTTTGATGAATCCGACGATGGGTGGAGTTACCGCCTCCTTTGCCATGTTGGGCGATCTGAATCTGGCGGAACCTGGGGCGATGCTTGGCTTTGCGGGGCGCCGGGTCATTGAAGGCACGATCAAGGACGACCTGCCCGACGGCTTTCAGACCGCAGAGTTTATGCGCGAAAAAGGTTTTGTCGACAAAGTCGTAGACCGTCGTGTACTGCGCTCTGTACTACGCTTCCTGCTGGAAACGCACAAAAATAATATTTTCTAGGCACGGTAGGGAAATGCGCGACAAAAGAAGCAATTATTTATCCATTTCGAGGATTGTCAAACTTGAGCGCAGTTGAGTAAAGGTGCAGACAGAAGTCGTAAAAGCAGAGCGAGTACACTGCCAGCTCGCTTTGCAGGTACGCCTGGGATCCCAGCGCTTGCCTCGCAAGGCATTGTTGCCTCTGGCGGGAGGCTGCGTGCTGGATTGGGTACTTTACCATTTATGTCAGAGTTGTCGGGTTGAGCGTTTCCTTTTGCTGTGTCCACAGCGGGACTGCGAAGCTCTAGCGCGTTATGCTCATCGTTACGGATTCATTCTCTTGGGTGGTTCGGAACAGGATGTGCTGCAACGTTTTTCAATGGCTTTAAATCGTTATCCGGCTCAGTTATGCTTTCGGGTGACAGGGGATAACCCTTTAGTCCATGGTTCCTTGCTGGATTTTATGCTCAAATGCTATGAATGCGGCAGTCGTGTTATTCTTCCTGATTATTATTGGATCCGTGGCCTGCCCTACGGACTGGCCGCCGAACTGTTTTGTAGCGATGCTTTGCTGAGCTTGGAGGAGGAGCCGTTTTGCCGCCAGCTAGGGCGGGAGGATCGCGAACATGTCACGCGTTTTTTGTATCGACATCCGGAGCAATTCCGGGTTTGTTTTGTCGAACTGTCAAAAGTACTTGGGCCTAAATTCGCAGGCCTCTCTGAATTTCGCCTGACTCTAGATACTGCAGACGATTATAGATTTTTGCAAAAGTTATTTATTTCTTTACAAAAAAATGTTTTATTGCCTGCCGCTCCCCGATTTTCTTCCCATACCAAACAGCCGCCTAAAGAGCAATTTTTTCGTCAGTTTCTCCTCGCTTTGCGAGACCTCATTTAGAATGTTTTACAATAGACGGTGCCCGCAATTTTTACCCACTTGACCCTGCGTCAAAGCCGAGACAACAGCTAAAGACCAAGAAGACTAAAATAGCTGTGGCCATTGCCGCAATAAATATCAGTAAAAAAATGATATAAAATACGGTGCACAAAAACATACTTAATACGCCATTTTTGATTTCTGTTTCGCTATTCAAAAATATATTGTAGACTGTACCCCATTTATTACAAATATTAAAGTTGTAATGAGACCGACTACGGAGCGGTAAAAAGTTTCATCGAAAGCATGAGATCAATAATCCCATTCTTCCCGGAATTTGCTGCGCATATGAGCCGTGGCGATGCCAGCACTTGAGAGAAAATCTCGTGATTTTCCGGCGCATTTCTTGACGGCGGTTCAGAATTGATTGTCAAACAGAATGCGGAAGAGTACTGCCGATTCCTCTTAGGCAGGATGGGCCCCATCTACTAAGGGTAATTCGGGTAATGCGGGCTCCGTGACTTACTGACAGCGAATTCTTTTAAAGTTCACGCTTGGCAAAGGCCTGCAGGCGGAAATCACTGATAATGGTACCCAGTTTGACGGCTGCAACGCGTATGTCCTGAGAGGGTTCTTCACTGGATTGTTCAATACTCAAATTCAAGATGCGGCGCAAGTTATTTAGCCAGATACCGGCAAATTGAATGGCGTCTTGAGCCGCGCGGATACGTTCAGAGCTGGTGCCCGTATGATTGCGTACCATATCGTTGTAAAATTCAACGGCCTTGGGCGGGCGGCTTTCGGAAGTATTGTAAATATCTGATAGAGAACGCTCCAAGCGATCAATTTCGACACCTAAATCAGTATTGATGCCGCGCATATAATATGCAATTCCGTCCCAGTAATGCCCCAAAAACTGATTTATAGCGCCGTAGAGCCGGGAAACTTCTTTGATGCACCTAGGCTCTAGGGCATCCAAGGTAGGATAATTGGCTATACTGGACTGGATCTGTTTAAGTACATTTTCGGCAAAGCCCCCTTCGTTGCGATCTTGGTAAGCTTCTTTGCGGTCCTTCACCGCTTGGGCTTCGACGAGAAAACGCTCCAGAAAATTTTGCTCTCCCTTAAGGAAAAAACTTAGGTCTATCTTATTTTTCAAAGCATCTAGATAGCGGTCTTCAAATGCACGCTTAAGGTAGGCGGCTTTAGGCAAATATTCCATTATACTGTCGTAACTAGTACGTATTTCAGCAATAACTCTGTCCGACTCTGCAAAATTCTTAGCCATAATAAAAAATTCCCTACAATACTACTAAATTTTAAGCCATGCTGTCTGAATTTAAGATTTTTTTCATATAATGTACCAGCAAATAGTATAAGCTCGCTGTAATTATAGACTAAGATAACTATAACAGATATAGACTGTATTGCAAAGTATCCAGCCGATAAAACAAATGCTGCCGTTGATAATAGATAGATTAGCTGCCCCGCACAGAAGGGGAAAAGCGTAAAAACGCTAAGATTTTTCGTTCTGGGTATTGCCTGCCGTAGCTTTTAAAACTGCCGGTATTGCTGTTACAGCATATGGTCAAACCAAGGTGTAGCAGGTGCGGTACATTTTCTCGATAGGCGGAATTGAAGGCTGGATGTTTTTTTATGCCTGAGACTATAATTAGCTTTATTTGGCACTAGACTCATATTTCTCTAGAATATGCCATTTGTGTTGACGATGGATATGTCCAAACACTTCTGGGAGGTAAAATACATGAGGGGACCGTCTGCTTTGGTTCGCTGTCTGTCGATCCGGTGCCGGCGTCTTGTTTTCTGTAGAACCATTGCCTGCGCACTTATTGGGGGTGTTCTGACTTTACTGGCATCGCCTCTTCTTGCGGCCCAAAGTCGCATTTCCAATGTCCGTACAATTGGCCTTGCCTTGCCAGGCATACTGTTTCAGTACAATGGTTCTCCTGGCAATGTGCTGAGTAGTCTGCACAAAAAAGGCAAGAACCCTTTTGAAGTTAAAGATGTAAAATCGGCCTTGGAAGATTGGGGTATTCACAGTCGCCTGGATTTGCTGCGTCAGATCAACAAGTTGATGGACGGAGGTAGTGACAAGCACTACTTGTACCTTCAACAAATCTACCACGAATACCAGGCTGCTTTCCAGTCTATACCGACCAACTCCCAAAGTGACCTCAACAGTCTTTACGAGATCGACAGCACACCGCTGCGCAATACTATCCGCGATTTGTGGAGTGTTTATCACGACTTGAGCTATACAGATGTGCGCCGCCTGGTCTTCCTGTGGAAGATGGAGGATTGGTTTAGTATTCGTCCGGTGTCAATTCAGGGTTGGGATCAGGCCCGTATTGTGGCTTTAGTACGTTGGGGCTACGATGTGGGCTACCTGAGTGAGCAGGAAGCCTGGCCTTATATTGAGCGAGCAGGTCTCTGGGTGCTTGAGCATTTTGCCGACTGGAAACGTTTTGTAGAGAATTATATCTATGGGCGCTTATTTGAATATGCTGGAGCAGCTCAGGCTGGACAAATTCTGCGCGATAGCGCTTTGATTTGGTGGGAACTGATTTCTCCAGCTCGCCAGGTCAGTGGTGGGGATACTGAAGTTGCCGGGGCCTGGAGTAATATCCGCTTGCAAGCTTATAGCGATCCGCAGGATTCTTTTTATTTACAGCTATACCGTGACCTTTATTACTTTCAACAGGCTGTTCGCAGCGGCAACAGCACGGGGGTGCAGAATATCCTCGACCAGCCGACAGCTATTATATCGCCAGAGTTGGCCAAGAGTCAAGCAACAGTGGAGGTTGCGGGCCATAAAGTTTTGCAGCAACCGCTCGATCAGCCTGATGCTCGCGGTATGTACCCAGTGATCCTGGCGGCCATTTACAGTGAGCCGGTGATGAATATCCTGGTCAGTCGGGGTTTCCGCTATCAGGTAACTGACCGTAACGGCCGTAGCGCCTTGCATTGGGCAGCCTGGAACGGCAATGTTTCGGCCATCAGCCTGGCATTGCAACTAGGTTTGGACCCAAGTCAGCCGGACAATGCCGGCAAGACGCCGATTCATTTTGCCGCCCGCTACAATACTTCACTGGCCTTGTATCGCTTGTTAGAGGATCGGCGTTCCCAGCAGCTATATCCAGACAGTGAAGGTTATACACCATTACATGAGGCTTGCTATAATAATAAAGATAGCAATACATTTGGGATTTTATTGCAGGAGCGTTATAATAAACTCTCTATTGACGCTCGCGCCGGCAAGTTGCAGCAGACACCACTGATGATCGCAGCCTCTTTGGGTAGTGCGGAACAGATTGTCTCCCTGCTGCAGCGTGGTGCGAATCCCAATGCCCGTGACCAGCGTGGCTGGACGCCACTCCACTATGCGGCAGCGAGCGATTCGCCTTCGGCTATTCGTTTGCTGCTCTCAGATGGGGGCAACATCAATGTTCGCAGCGAGGAGGAGGAAACGCCGTTGCTGGTGGCCGTGCGCGAGGCGGGCAGTCGCGTGGTGGCGCTACTTCTGCAGGGTGGGGCGAATGTCAGTTACGCGGACTTGCAGCTTAAGCGACCTGTCCATTGGGCTGGCTTAAACCCGGATGTCAATGTTTTACAACTTTTGCTGCAAAATGGTGCCGACCCCAATGCCGTGGGGCCAAACGGCCAGACGCCGCTGCATTTTGCGGCAGAGTTGGGCAGCCTGTCACACCTGCGGATTTTGCTGGAGGCTGAAGCCAAGGTTGATACTGGGAGTCGATTTGGCTTCACGCCACTAATGATTGCCGTCAGCAACCGCAACTATGAAGCGGCCAATTTTCTGGTCAACAAGGGCGCTAACCTGAACCATAATGTCAGCAAAAACAATGATGTGCCACGTGAAGATGGCCGTCTCAGCGCGGCGGTGACGAAGCAAAATCTTAAACCGAGCAATGCCGAGGATGTCGAGCAGGCGCTCTCAGATAAACAAAATGACGTGCCACAGCCCGACCTGCCTAGTTTGAAAGATCTCAAACAGGTGCAACCCAGCTTAAAAGTGGATCAGAAGAGCCAGACCAGCAGCGTCGTGGATTATTTTGGCTGGAGTCCAATCACCTTGGCGGCGCGGCAGGGAGACTATCAGATAGTTTGGAGCCTGGTCGAGGCCGGCGCCGACTTTCAGGACAGCAATATTCGTGGCTGGTATCCAATTCATCTGGCGGCAGTTGTCGGCACGACCGAGGTCTTGTCTTACCTCATCAGCCGGGGTGGTGATATAACTAAGGAAAATGCAGATGGTTTGAGCCCCGTCGAATTGGCCGCGACGGACTTAGAAAATGGCGCTGAAAAATTACGCGTATTGTTGCGCGCCGGCGCCGACCCGCGCCATCTCGATGCCAAGGGTTGGGGCGCCATGACCTATGCGGCGATGCTGGGAAATCGGGAAGTTGTGCGCCAGCTGTTGAACCAGGAAATTGATCCGAACGACATTAATGTAGAATTTCCGCCGCTGGTAGCGGCGGCTTATAGCGGGCAGCAGGATATCGTTTTTCTGCTGCTGCAGCGCGGTGCCGACCCGAATATGCGCTACAAGGAACAGGGCACGACAGCCCTGCATTACGCTGTGGCGCTGAACCGACCGGAAATTTGGGGCAAGCAGGGGGCTCGCAGCATCCCAGCGCAGCTGCTCAAGGCCGGAGCTGTAGTCAACATTGCCGACAACAAAGGGAATACGCCATTGTTCTGGGCTGCGCGTTGGGGCAATGCCAATCTGGTGAAGTTGCTGCTGGATAATAATGCCAATACCTTCCAGGAAAACGAGCAAGGTTTGACCCCTTTTTATTATGCGCTGGAGAATGCTTACGGCCCGGCTCGTTACTTGATTGACAGTTTTCCTCTGGCGAAGATCAATCAGCGAGATGGCACTGGAATGTCGCCATTAATCCGTGCGGCCCGCTTTGGCAGCCATCGTGTGGTGTCTCTGCTGTTAGCTGCCGGTGCCAGCGTTGACGTCGAAGACCAGAATGGTTACAATGTCTTGCTCTATGCCTTGTTTGCAGATGATCCTGAGAATATTTCAACCTTGATTCGGGGTGGCTTTAAAATTGAGCAACGTGTTACGGTCAAAACAGACGGTAAACGTTCTCGGCTCAATCCGTTGATTTATGCCGTTAAGGAACAGGCGCCGCAAGAAAATATTCGCACCTTGCTGGATTGGGTGGACGAGCGCGATCTCAACGGACGGGATGCCGAGCAGAAGACGGCTCTGCACTATGCTATTGGGCAGAAGAACTATTCTCTGGTACCACTGCTCTTGCGTAAGGGAGCTGACCCGAATATCGTCAACCCTGATAATGATACTCCTCTGGTCATGGCCGTGCGAGCGCAAGATATGCAAATGTTACGTATTTTGTTGGAGGCGGGGGCTGACGTGCGCAAGCCAGGGAACAAGTTTCAGACGCCTTTTCAAGTGGCCACCAGCCTCAGCAATGCCGCAATGCTTGACCTGCTACGGAGCTACGGAGCCAAGGGAAACTATGGTTTTCGCAAGGATTTATTGCCCGGTAATAAATCCAATAACAGCTATTCGGAGCCTGCATCACGTTCTACAGGTATTGAGTGAAGTGCTGCCAGCTCTGCGAGCAAAACCGTTTGCTAACACAGACTGATCCAAGGGTCTATCCAAGGGTCTGCTTACGCTAGTGGCTCGCAGCCCGCATGCGAAAGACAGCCGCCCCCATGCCCCATGAAAACTGAAAACTAAAATTTTTAGAAGATATGAGCCGAAAAGTGAAAGGCATTGAGATGGACGAAGAACAAATCATTTATAGCGCCTTGCGTCAGAGTATTGGTCGCTTGGTAGCGAGCAGGGGCCTGGACTTTGGCGCAGGATTTAGCGAAGGGCAAGCCGAGGATTTGCTGGGGCAATTGCGCCTGACAAAACCGCCAAAGCCAGAGCTGGGGGACTGGGCCTGCCCCTGCTTTCCGCTCGCTAGAACCTTCAGAGAGGCACCGCCAAAAATTGCTCTGGCTTTGGCGGAATATTTAAGGGAAGAGCTCAGTGCTTGGGAAGTCGAATGTGCGGGAGCGTATTTAAATTTTCGCCTACCCAGGGCTGCTGTGGCCGCTGCTGTGTTGCGCAAGATTGCGCTTGAGCAGGAGACTTACGGATGCAATCAGAATTTGGCGGGACAAAAAATTATGGTCGAATTTTCCAGTCCCAATACCAACAAACCATTACATTTAGGCCACTTGCGTAACAATGTGTTGGGCGAATCCATCAGTCGCATTTTGGTGGCAAATGGGGCCGAGTTAAATAAGGTGAATATCATCAACGATCGCGGCGTGCATATTTGTAAATCAATGCTGGCCTATGCGCGTTTGGGCCAGAGAGATGGTGTGTGGCAGACGCCAGAAAATAGTGGCAAGAAGGGAGATCACTTGGTTGGAGACTACTATGTGCGCTTTAACGATTGGCAGCAAGAGTGGAAGCGGCAAGCGGCTGGCCAAGCGGCGGACAAGATAACGACTGAGGAGCCGGAGCATTTGGCGCTAAAGATGCTCAAGGATTGGGAAGAGGGTGAGGAAGATGTACGCAAACTGTGGCGTGACATGCGGCAATGGGTGCTCGATGGCATTGCCGAGACGTATAAGCGTTGTGATATTTCTTTCGACCGCCTGTATTTTGAAAGTATTACCTACAAGTTGGGACTGGACTTGGTGCGCAAAGGATTAGAGCGCGGCATTTTTCAGCGCAGCGAAGACGGCGCGATCCTGATTGACCTTTCTGCTTATAATTTGGGTCATAAAATAGTGCGGCGCAGCGACGGGACTTCAGTTTACATTACACAAGACTTAGGCACGGCGATTGCGCGGCATGACGACTTTCCTTTTGACCGCCAGATTTATGTGGTCGGTAATGAGCAAGATTACCATTTTAAAGTTTTGTTTCAGATTTTGCGGCTCTTGGGCTACCCATGGGCGCAGCAGTTATATCATCTGTCTTACGGCATGGTCGTCCTCCCCGATGGCAAGATGAAATCGCGCGAGGGCACGGTAGTGGATGCCGATGTGTTGCTAGATAGTTTGGAGGAATTGGCTCTCGTGGGTATGCGCGAGCGGCGCCAGAGCGCAGCAGAGGCCGGAGATCAGACGCAGCTAGAGGCCGCAGAGCAGCGGACTGCGTCAAAAATCGCTTTAGCTGCCCTTCATTATTACCTGTTGCAATTTAAACCCCAGCGCGAGATTTCTTTCAATCCGAAAGAATCCTTGGCCTTCAGTGGCAATACCGGCCCCTATTTGCAGTATGTGGGGGCCCGGATTCACTCAATAATAAAGAAGGCGGCTGTAGCCGCCGAGCTGCAAGCTGAAACCTTGAATTGTCATCGTGTGGAGGACTGGGAGCTCCTGTTGGGATGCGACAGTACACGGACGGAATGGGAATTGCTCAAGCAGCTGCGTGACTACCCACGGGCTGTAGCTTTGGCTGCGGCCGAGCTCGACCCTTCTCACGTCATCAAAGCTCTTGCGGAATTAGCTCGGTGTTTCAGTCGTTTGTACCACGATGTGCCGATTTTAAACAGTGAAAAGCCCTTTCTGAATATGCGCCTGGATCTGTGCCGGGCGACATTGCGAACTTTGCAGAATGGCATGCAACTTTGTGTATTGCCGTTTTTAAAAGTAATGTAAATAGTTTCTAAACTGTGGTTGCCCGCCCTTGGCATTCCCGGCAGCTGGGGCCCAGAGCCACTTGCACAACTCGCGGCCCACTTCGGGGCCATGCATTTTATATATCATTAGACAGCTAATTTTAAAATCTGCCGGATTTCTTCGACCCCTATGTTCCCCTGCTCGCCCATTTGGCTATAGTTGCGTGGAATGATCGTGTTGGACATTATTTCATCGATATGGGCTTCATTTAAGCCTTCGTCACGCAAGCAGACCGGGCTGTTTATGCGGCGGAAAAAATCAATTGTAGCTTGAATAGCGGCATCGACGCGCTCTACTTCACTGCCGCTGGCAATGCCAAAGACGCGTTTACCATATTGCAATAACTTCTCTTTTTTATCTTCGCGGCAGAACTTCATGACTGCAGGGAAGATAATACTCAGGCTGCGGCCGTGGTCGATGCCATAGAGGGCCGTGAGTTCGTGGCCGATAGCATGGGTGAGCCAATCTTGCGGGACACCGAGCCCGATCAGGCCGCTAAGGGCTTGAGTTGCGGCCCACATTATATTGCTCCGCACGCTCAGGTCTTTGGGTTGGGCCAACGCTTTAGGGCCTTCTTCCACCAAGGTGCCGAGAATGGCTTCGGCAAAGCGGTCCTGGATCTGGGCATTTACCGGGTAGGTCAAGTACTGCTCCAGCACATGGGCGTAGCCATCCACCACGCCGTTCGATATCTGCCGCGGCGAAAGGCTGAGCGTTGTTTCGGGGTCCAGTACGGCAAAGCGTGGTCGCAGCAGTGGCGAGCCGTAGCCGAACTTGCTCTTGCCTCGCGTCACCACCGTATTGCCATTTGTCTCTGTGCCCGTGGCGGGCAAGGTCAGAACGCAGCCCAGGGGCATCGCCGTCTGAATGGGCCGGCGCTGATCCCAGATTTCCCACGGGTCAATTGATTTATCTCCGTCGCGATAAGGTAGGGCGGCGGCGATAAATTTGCCGCCATCTATCACCGAACCGCCGCCGACGGGCAGTAAAAAATCGTAGCCTTCTTGCTCGGCTTTTTCCACTGCTTTAATCAGTGTCTCATAGCGCGGGTTGACTTCAATACCGCTGAATTCACCCCAGTGAATACCCTTTTGGGCCTCGGCCTCTTGCAGTACGGCTACAACTTGTTCGTACACGCCATTTTTTTTGATTGAGCCACCGCCATACAGTAGTAAAACTTTGCTGCCTTGGGGTAAATCATCCAGCATTTTGGCAATGCTACCTTGGCCAAAATGAACTTTAGTGGGATTGTGGTAAGAAAACGGACTGATCATTTTTTGCCCTTCTTTGCTTTATAAAGAAATATTAAACATTTACTGTTAATTTTCATTTCGCGGAAACTTGACGGTATTTTAAGGAATGTTGGCAATCTTGCCAAGTTTCTCGTTTGTCGTGTGGGAATCGTTTTCGCTTAAATAAGCAGCATAAAATATTAAAATTGGAAACAGATATAAAAAAAATTACGGTAGACCTTTTAAAGAATAGGAAAATCTGCAAAGTGTGCGTTTGCGAAAAATCTGTTACTCGCGAGGGCTTGAGCCCGTTCTTGAGTTCAATGCTTTATCGCCACTCAGTCAATTCGATCAATTTGGGGATTAATTACTTGGACGCAAATCAACCAATCGTCGCCTTGCTGCTTATCCTTTTGGGACTGGGCTGCTTACTTATGTTTGTGCGTTTATTTGTCGCCATGCGCCGGCAGCGCCGCACAGAGCGAGAGGGTGGCGCTGCCGAATCCGGGCTCTCTGCTGCGGCAGACCGGGGATATGAGCGGCGCGAGAAGGAATGGGAGGTCCGCTGGGCCGAACGCGAGCGCCAATTTGAGCGTCAGAGCGAGCTGCAGCGCAGCGAGCAGGAAAAGTATTATCGAGTACAGATTGTGCGGTATCAAAATCGTATAGAGGAGCTGGAGAGTGCGCACCTCAGCCTGCAAGCCGAGAAAGTACGCTTGGAAACGATTCTTGAGCAGCAAAGCGGGCTGCAGAATCAGCTCCTGGAACAGAGTAAGTTGAACTGGGAAGAATTTAGCCACAAGCAGCAGCGGGAGCAATCGCAATATATTCTGCAAAATATACAGCCACTACAGCAACAGTTGCAATATTTTCAGCAGAAACTGGAGCAGCAGCATAATGACGGTATTAAAAGTACGGCGCAGCTGGAGCAGTACTTAAAAAATTTGCAGGAAGACACACGCCGCTTGAATGATGACGCTTTGAACCTGGCGGAGGCGTTAAAAGGTGATCAGAAACGCCAAGGAGCCTGGGGCGAGATGATCCTGGCCCGCACTCTGGAACAGTCTGGCTTGCGCGAGGGTGTTGAATACCAACTTCAAAAGAGTTTTGTTGGTGCCGATGGGCAGGTTTTTCGTCCAGATGCGGTCGTCCAGTTCCCGGGTCAGCGTTATATCATCATTGACTCCAAGGTTTCGCTGAAAGCCTACGAAGCTTTTGGGGCGGCAAACGATGAGGCCGAACGGCAGAAACAGTTGAAAAGGCACAGCGAGTCGCTGAATCGTCACATTAAAGAGCTTGCGGCGAAAGAATACCAGAAACTGCTGGGGATGCAGCGCAGCCCGGATTTTGTATTGTTGTTCTTCCCAATTGAGGGGGCTCTGGCGGAGGCCCTACGTTTTGATCATGCTCTATTTGAAGAAGGTTTCCGCCGTCACATCGTGCTCGTCAGTCCTACCTTGTTGTTTGTGGTGCTGCGTATCGTCGAACAGTTGTGGCGCTATGAGAAGCAGCGCCGCAATGTGGCTGCGGTCTTTGCCCAGGCGGGGAAGATATTTGACAAGCTGGCTGTGTTTTGTGGCAACATGAGTAAAGTTGAACAGCAGGTTGCCAGCTTGCACAAGACTGTCGAGCAGGCGATACAGCAGCTCGCTGGAGGCCGTCAGTCTTTGTTGCGGCAAGTACAAAAGTTACAAGACCTAGGTGCCGATACTACTAAGAACTTGTCGACTCCCTGGCTGGAGTCGACGGTTGCGGGAACAGGGACGCTTAGCCAAGTCTCGCCTGTCGATTGCAAGCAGATTGAGAAGCGAGCTGAGAAGCAAATTGAGAAATTGCGAGAGACTTCAGGCTTGGCTGATTCGCCGAGTTTATCTTCTAAGAGGGGCCCCTCATCTTAATGCGGCTGGCAAAGTGGCAGAAGCGCTAGTTAGAGGACCCTTCTGCCCAGATCAGCGATAGGGAGTTTTTGGATGCCGCTGCCAACTGAAACCGAATGTATTGTCCGCCAAAGCCAAGTCTATACTGGGCCTACTACGGATTCCGAGAAGTTTCTGGTCTATACCTGGGAAGGGCATTCGCGGCCTGGAGGGGGAAATTGGAAGATTACCGTTCCTCTGACAGTGGTTTCGCGTACATCCCTGGATCTGCCAGCAGAACTATTGATACCGCGTAAGTACAAACACCTGCCCCCGCGTATTACCCTAGGCAAGCCAGTTCCTCCTGTACCCCCTATTATAATGGGAGGTGGGGTGCCAATTTTAGGCCTGACGGCCAGCAGCAAGGTGGACCAGAAGACTAAAAAGCGCAGTGATGAGTATAAGTTATTGCGCAGTCAGCAGCTGCCGACACCAGAGAGGCACGAGTACAAAGCTTATCCCGGAGATGTCCATCCGGGGCAGAACACTCGCCGCAAAAGTCTGTTGAGCATTGAGGATGTCCAGGGCAAAGTGATTTACCACAGTTATCTGTCGTTGTCCTGGCAGTATCTGGGCCTGCAGGGACGCGTGCTGGATTGCCTGAATAATCTGGAATTAATTTGCATTGCGCATTATCTGCCCGGCGGAATGCTGAAACCACCGTTGTATCCAATAGCTGATAGCACGCGCAAAAAACGTGCCAATATGCGTTTTAGCAATGTTTTACGCCATCGTGTGGAAGCCTTTGTCTCTCAAGGTAAAATAGCTTTTCTATTGGGTAATCTGCGTGCAGTGGCTATGCAGTTGGAGCTCATGACCGGAGAAGCCGTGAGTGAAAATGAAATTCATGAGTTGGAAAATTTCCAAGCTTTTGAGGAACTTGCGGCTTCCGACAGGGGTTTGCCCGTACTGTACTTGTATCCGTTTAACAATATTTATGAGATGGAGCGGGCGACGGAACGGCAGCGGCAAGAAAAAGTGGGGCACAACGTCCACAGTCAGGAAATCAGCTATGTGCAGCCGTTGGGTGAACTGCGTTGCCTGCTCCAACCGGGGCCCCTGCAGCAGAAACTAGAAAACCACGCCGATCCAGCGCTATATTCGTAAGAATTTTTAGGTTTCAGGCAGAAAGGAATAAAATTATCCTTTGTCTATAATCAGATTGTATTTATTTATTTTGAATAGATTTATATATTTTCTGTGTCGGGCCGATGTCTGTGCCTTGATACGAATCGGGCATTTTATCCTATAATGCGGGGCGGCGATTTCGCTGCCCGATTACAAGGAATACACGATTATTATATATTTGGCTAAGGAGTAATTTCATGCAACATCGCCCTATTCTGGATCCCAATTACTTACCGATGATTGAGTTTGAGCGCCAGTATCAGGCTGCGGCTCAGGAGGCAGGTCTAATGATGAACTGCGTCTTAAGCCTCGTCAAAAATCCTCGTCAGGTAGCCCGTCAAGAGTTCCAGATTTCACTTGCCCCACTATTGCAAGAACGGACCATGCTTTACCTCAATCGTTTTGTCAAAAGCATGTTATGGCTTTATGGCGGCTACCGGTTTTACAGCAACTTACCGCTGGAGCTCACGCGCAAGTTACAGGCTCTGTTTAGCGGCCAAGGCCAACAGAAATTTGATGCGGAATTTATCGTTGAAGGAATTTTTGAGCGAAAATTGGAATTTTGTCATTGTGCGCTCAAAGATATGCCCGCGCCCTGTAGCGAAGCAGCGAGTGTCGGTGGCAAATCTGGCGGCCGGCGCCTGGGGTTTGACGTGGGTGGGTCGGACAAAAAAATTGCCGCGATTGCGCAAAACAATGTGGTGTTTGCCGACTCAATCATTTGGGACCCATATCCGCAGACAGACTTGGCCTGGCATCGACGTGAAATGCGAGAATTGCTGGAATTGGGAGCCAGCAAGTTAACCGGCGGCATCGAGGCCGTCGGGGGCAGTGCGCCTGGCATTATTATGGATGACGAAGTAAAAGTTAGCTCTCTGTTCCGTGGCCTGAATAATGAATCGCAGCGCGCCGAGTCGCGCGCTATGTTTCGTGAGATGGTTTGGCAAGTCTTTGGCAATATTCCCTTTCGTTTGGCCAATGATGGGGATGTGACGGCCTTAGCTGGGGCGATGATTTTAAACAAGAACAAGCTGCTGGGGATCGCAATGGGCACCAGCCAGGCAGCTGGTTACGCCAATGAGCGGGGAGCCATCAACTCGTGGTTTAGTGAATTGGCTTTTGTGCCCGTCGACATGGGGCCACAGCGCGCTCAAGACGAATGGTCGAAAGATTGGGGGGTGGGCGCCGAATATTTTTCGCAGCAGGCCGTGATTCGTTTGGCGCCCAAGGCGGGGATTGAGCTGCCTCCGGCACTGCCCAAGCCTGCGAAATTGGCTCTGGTGCAGGAAAAATTGAAAGAAGGGCACGCTGGAGCCGCCGATATCTATCGCACAATCGGTGTTTATCTGGGCTACGCCTTGCCATGGTATCACCGCTTCTATGGGATGGAAAATGTGCTGTTGTTAGGTCGGGTGCTCAAAGGAGAAGGAGGCAAGTCAATCATCGCTGCAGCCGAAAAGGTTCTGGAGGATGATTTCCCTCAGCTCAATTTACAGCTGTTCACTCTTGGCGATGAACGGATTCTGCACGGCCAGGCAATGGCGGCTGCGGCTCTAGCCTAGAGTGGGGCCGCCAGTGAGAAAGAGTGCCGTGAGAAGGAGTAAGGCCAATGCACTTAAAACTTAACCGCGATGCCCAGAAAGGCCGCTGGGCAAAATGGGGCAAAGCCAGTAGGATGAGCAAACTAAAATTCGACAAGACAGAGTGTCGCCGTGGATATTGATATTACGCAATTACAAGACCAGTTCCGCCGAGAACTGAACGAAGTTCAGACTTCGGCAGCCCTGTCTGGATTGAAGGCTGCTTACCTGGGCAAGAAGGGCAGCTTGCGCGCTCTGACTCAGAACCTCAAGGAATTGAGTATTGAAGAGAGAAAGCAACTGGGCCGGCAGAGTAATCAGCTAAAGGAATTGTTTGAAAAGTTACTCAAGGACAAACAAACAGAGCTTGACCAAGTACAGTTGAAGCAGAAACTCAACAAAGAATGGTTTGACTTTAGCCTAAGCGAAGATTACTGGGAAGACAAGCAGTTCAGAGGCGGCCTGCATCCCGTCAGCATTGTGCAGCAAGAGCTAGAGGATATTTTCCTGTCGATGGGATTTTTGATCTTGGACGGTCCGCATATTGAAGATGACTACCACAATTTTGAGGCCTTGAATATCCCTCAAGACCATCCGGCACGTGAGATGCAAGATACTTTTTGGTTTCGTGACATGCAGCATCTGTTGCGCACTCATACATCAAGTATCCAGGTACGCGGCATGGAGGTTCAGAGCCAGCTCCCCTTTCGTTTTGTGGCGCCGGGTAAAGCTTTCCGCTGTGAGGCTACCGATGCTTCGCATGAGGCTGTATTCCATCAGATGGAAGGCATGATGGTCGCCGAAGGATTGGCGGTTGCCCATCTAATTTACTTTATGAAGCAATTATTAGGTGAAATCTTTCAACAGTCGGTACGGATTCGCTTACGTCCGGGTTATTTCCCGTTCGTGGAGCCGGGTTTTGAGTTGGACATAGCTTGTCTAGTTTGCGGGGGAGACGGTTGTCCCGTTTGTAAGCGCACGGGCTGGCTAGAGTTAATGCCTTGTGGCATGGTACACCCCAAGGTACTGGAATATGGCGGTATCGATAATAAACGTTACCGCGGTTTTGCTTTTGGTCTGGGGCTTGATCGCCTGGTAATGATGCGTTACCGCATTAATGATGTTCGTTACTTGCACAGCGGTAATCTAGACTTTTTGCAACAGTTTTGCAGCTACTAACAAGGATATTTGTTTAATAATCCTTAAAATAATTCAAAGAGACGATCTTGCAGATCCAAGTTGGGCTCTTGCAGCAGCCTGTTTTTAGGCTGGTTTGGCAATGGCTCCTCTTTGGGGGTCGCAGCTTCGTCTTCCGCTTCGGGCTGGGAATTGGCGCTTGGGTCAATTGGCAATCGCAGTGCAATATCGTCTGGTTTGGCTGGGTTGACAAAGGAGCGCAGCTGTACTTGCCCTTCGCTAAGCTTTTCATCGGTAGCCTCTACGGTGAAAGTTCCGATTACTTGGTTTTCCTCATACTCGCCGAAAGGCTTCTCAACGCTTGCGCTCAAAGCGGACTCAGGCAGAATTACCCATTTCTGGCCCTCTTGTACTCCGTCCAAACGGCCCTGACTAATTACAGCTTGGTTGACTTTAGTCTCAATAATGCGGGTCTTTTGGGGAAAAATGGCTTGTAGTTGGCGTGCTAAATAGGCAAAAGAGTTATAAATATTGCCTTTAGAGACTTTTTCTACATTATAGGCAGCTATTTGCCGACCTGTGGAACTCAAATACAAGCGCACTTCGGAATGGAAGCCGTCTCTCTGTCGGGTAAAGTCAAGGATGATGTAGTAGTCGCTGTTGCGGTTCTTGTATGCCGCTTGTTGGGCTTGCAAACTGTCATCCACCAGCTGGACATCTCCTAGCACATAGGGCTTTGGGTACCACTGTAAAATATTGACGAAGTAAGAGCCTAATTCGCGGGTGGCTACATTATAAGCAAAGTGGTTGCCATTGATGACAAAGACTTGTAGAGGGTAGTAATTATTACTGTAGTTATATTGGTCGATATCCCAGTTGGCAGCCACGCCTTGCAGCTGTGAAGCTTCGTAAATTCTGATTAGCTGGTCTAGTTCGGGCTCTAAGCTTTGTCGCTCTATTGCGTCCGAGCCCTTTTGCATATCTCGTTGTATATCTCGGTTTTGTCCTTTTGGGTTGGCAGAGACTCCAAATCTTTTCCAGGCATAGAGCTTATCCAGGTACTTGGCGTAATTGCCGCGATCGCGAAAGACATTGGCAAAAGCCATCCAGTTTTCTTTGTTCAAAGGGTCAATTTGCAAAGCAAAACGGTAATCTTGCAAGGCTTCGTCGTAGAGCAGGTTTTTACGTTTGGCCTTGGCGCTGGCGATATAACGGGCTGCCTCTTGAGTGTGCCATTCAGAAGGATATGGATAAAGGGTTCGCAACATTTCGGCAATCACAATTTTGACCAGTTCGTCGTCGGGGTTGATGCGTCGTGCTGTATTTAGGGATTTTATGGCCGCATTCATCCGGTTGGTGCCGCTGTAGGCTAAGCCCATAATATACCAGGCTTGCGCGTTTTGGGGATAGAGTGTCACCAAGGTTTCGGCCAGGTTTATGGCCAGCTGGTAGTCTCCTTTGAGATAGGCGGCCTCCAGGCCCAGCAGCCGCAGTTCCTCGGTATCAATGTCTAAACGCTTGATGATATCAATTTGCTCCAGCACTTCGTTGTAACGGCCGTGTCGCAAGTAATATCCTGCGGCGACTTTGTGTACCACGGCTTCATTATAATGCGATTCCAGTACCTGTTGCAAATAGTTGTTGGCAATATCGATTTTTTCCGCTTCTTCATAGACCATCAGCGAGATTAAATGAAAGTTTAAGTCATTTCTTGCAAACTCTTTGATTGAATCTAAATAATGTATGCTGGATTCTATGTCTCCCAGTATGGCAAAAACTTCGGCCAAAACCATATCAATCTGATAACTCGTATTGCCTTCTTTAAGCTTGAGCAATAGTTCTCTCGCCTCGCCATAGCGCTTCAGGCCCATTAAGATACGGCTTTTTAGGATACCGATCTGATAATCCTGGTTGCGGAGCAGATGGGCCTTTTCGATAAATCTTAGGGCTTCTTTGTAGCGATTCAGATGCATGTAGTTGCGGGCGATGCCAAAATAGGCGCTGCTGCTGTTGGGGTTTTCGCGCAGAACGCGTTGCCAGATTTCAATAGCATCATAAAACTGGTTGCGCTTTTCAAGGCTTTCAGCTTCAGTATGGCTGGAGGAAATTTCAGCCCGGGTCTCATTGTTTTGGGCACAGAGACAGAGTGGCAGACTTAGTAACGCGAGTAGAGCCGTCAGAAAATACAGTTGATTCGCAGGTAATAAAACAGGGCATAAATGCATAAAGGTCTTGCTATTGTAAGGATGCCAGATTTTCGGGTACCGATTCTTTGCTGGCTTCAGTCTCGTGGAGTATGACTTTAATGGACTCAATGCGGTGTCCCTCCAATTTTTGTACGACAAACTCAATGTTTCCGTAGCTGACTTTTTCGTAGCGGCTCGGGATTTTACCCAAGCGAGAGAAGACGAAGCCCCCGATAGTATCACAATCGTCCGTCGGTAGATCAAGGCTTAGCTCTTCATTCAAGCCGCTAATATTTAGGCGCGCATCACAGACGTAGATACCTTCTTCAAGGTAATGATGTCTTCACTTTCCTGATCAAATTCATCCTGAATATCTCCGACGATAAGCTCCAGGATGTCTTCGAGGCAAACAATGCCAGAGATACCGCCATATTCATCGACCACCATGGATATATGCACATGCCGACGTTGGAATTCTGCCAGCAGGCTGTCCACTTTCACGCTTTCGGGGATAAAATAAGGTTTGCGGCAGATCTCGCTAACCTCAAAGATTTTCTTTTCGACCCAGTAGGGAATTAGGTCCTTGGCATAGAGAATGCCTACGATCCTGTCGGTAGTCTCTTCGTAGACAGGCAAGCGTGAATGTTTGGAAATGCTGAGGGCCTGCTCCAGCTCTTCGACACTGCTGTTTTTGTCGAGGAAATCGACATCGACTCGCGGAATCATTATTTCTTTAGCGCTAATCTCTTGTAAGTTGCGCACGCCGTCGAGCATGCGCCGGGTATTTTCGGTCAGTTTGTTTTTTGTTTCTTGCTTGCGCCTGCGGCGCCTGCTGTTCCACCAGTGGCCAATCGCTTTCCCCTTTAATTTTTTCTGGTTCAAGCTATAACTATGAGGGTCTGCATCGTCATTTGACTCGCTTTTTTTTACAGAATTTCCAAAGATCTTCATCGTTTTAGAATGGCTCTCCTTTGCCCTATTTTCTTGAGTAAATTCTCTTGATATTGCAACATGGGACTTTTCGGGGCTGAGGGTTCCTCATCGCGGTTGTGGTCCAGTCCTGTGAGGTGTAGTAGGCCATGCAGCAGTAAACGTTGCAGCTCTTCTGCCGGGTTGCAGTCGTATTCGCGGCAGTTGCTCAACCAGGAATGCATGGACAAAATCAGGTCGCCACCGCGCAGCTGATCGAAATTTTCGGCAATGGCCAGAGGAAAAGACAAGGGAAAAGATAGGATATCTGTCGCTTTATTCTGGCCGCGAAACTGATAATTCCATTTTGCTATACGCTTGTCGGAACAAATTAGCAGGTTGAGCTGCCAGGCCTGCCAGAATGTGTTTCTCGCACCTGGCGTGGAGCTGGAGTTTGTTGCCGCAATTGTTCTGGGCAGCAGTTCTTGGTTTTGCAGGATCAACTGTAGTTCCGCGTCCGTTGCCAAAGTTTCAAACAGCTTGGCAAGCAAGTCGCGGCAGTGCCGAGAGAATTCTCCAAGCATTACTCTTGACGCATACATTTTGTGGCTGAATGAATAAGCTGGAAATTCTCTAGACAGTTGCGCCAGGCACTGTTCTAATTCAGTGTAACTGAGGCCATCCATATGCACGTTTAGCTCCGCTGCGCCACTATGGTTTGGTTCCGCGTTCATGCGTTGCGTCCTTCGCTGGTGTTTGCCTTGGTGTTTACTTTAGCGCTCGCTCGGCTTTGGTTGTTATATTTTGGCATTTGTTTATCGTTTTGCGCTGCGCTATCATAAGCTTGAATAATGCGCCTCACCAAGGCACTGCGAACTACATCTTCGTTGCGGAACTGCTGCACGGCGATCCCTTCAACTTTGGCCAGGATATGCGAGGCCTGGTGCAGCCCGGACCTGTGGGCGTGACCCAAGTCGCTTTGGCTGGTATCGCCGGTCAAGATGGCCTGGGAACCTTCTCCCAAACGTGTCAGTAACATTTTAACTTGTAAAGGCGTGGCATTTTGCGCTTCGTCAAGAATGATTATGGCGTCGCGCAAGCTGCGACCACGCATATAGGCCAGAGGAGCGACTTCAATCATCCCCTTTGCTTCTAAAGCTGTGACTTGTTCTGGCTTCATGAGGTAGCGCATGGTATCGAAGAGAGGCATCATGTAAGGACCAATCTTTTGACCAAAGTCGCCCGGCAGGAAGCCCAGATTTTCGCCGGCTTCGACCACAGGACGAGACAATAACAGTAAACTGGCCTGGCCATTCAGCAGCCGACTCAGGCCGTAGGCTACAGCCAAGAAAGTCTTGCCTGTACCCGCAGGTCCCAAGGCAAAGATCACGTCACAACTGCGCAATTGCTTTATTAGTTCGTGCTGCCGGCGATTGCGGGGCAGGATCTTTTTGCCGTTCAGGCTTAGGGTTGTGTCGCGCGGATCATAGAAGTTGCTGCCGGGAGCTTTGCCTGTGCTATCGTGTTGAAATTCATTTTTACTGGCATTGTATAGCGCATCCAGCAGGTCAACTTGTACATCAATTCCTTGTTCCATGTAGGACAACAATTTATGCAAGAACAGCTGAAACAGTCGCTGCAGATCGTCGGATGTGCTATTCAAGTAAAGTTGATTGCCGCGACATTGAACACGGGCACCAAATAAGGAGCTCATATAGCGCAAGTGCTGGTCGTTGGCCCCACACAAAGCCGCCAGTAATTCCGGGGAAATCTCAAACCCCGCGCATGCGCGGTTATTCAATAATTTCGGGGGCCGCTGCTCCACAAAAGATGGTTCTGACGGGGTGATAGAGCTTCTCAGGGTGGGAGCAGAATTTTCGTTCCAACGATTATCCATTTAACGAATTGGTGCTGTATCTACCAAGTGGCGCCGGGCACCGGAGAGAGTTTGGTCTGTTCATACTAAGATAATGTTTTGCAGCAGTATTTGTCCACATAAAAAATTGACTTGCTTACAAGCTATTTAAAATATTTTCGGCAAAATATTCTCGGCAAAGTATCGGCAAAATAAAAGGCCAAAATCAAAAACCTAATTAAAAAGTTAAGGCGAATAGCCCAAGTCTAATCATTCTAGCCCAAAATGCCGGACTCGTCTAGTAAAATTTACGCAAGGGAGCTAGGGCTTGTTTTGTGTGATGGACGGATAACTTGCAGACACTTGGCAGCCCAAGTAAGGCAGACTCTGTTGGGTTAACTCTCGTCTGAGGGAACGGGCCAGCTCCGGCCCGATCTGGTGCTCGCCGGCACTTTCGGAATGTATGGGACCCTGTTGGACTTGCACATCCATGCCCAGGGCGCGCAGCAGGGCTGGAGCATCTGGCCAGTGAGCGCAGCCTTGCTCGCGCAAGCGCTGAATGCCCACGGAGTCCCCCAGAACGGCCATGTCGCGATTCAGTTCCAGGGCATAGTTTACCAAGTTTAAAGCCTTGGTTTTAGGCCCCATTTCGGCAAAAATCAGGCTTGCGGCAAGAGCCGCCAGAATGCGATTGCGCTGTAGGAATGTGTAGCGTTGGCGCGGTTGCTCAGGCAAGTATTCGCTGAGCAACAGCCCGCCTGAATTGAGTATACGGGCGGCGTGCCGCAGGGCTTCGGGCGGGGCTATGGCGTTTAAGCCACAGCACAGGATGCCGATGACTGGCGCTCCGGCGGCCAAGGCTCCGTCGCAGGCTGTCAGTTCAATGCCTTCGCTCAGGCCACTGACCAGATGGAAATTCCCTTGGCTGCGTCCGACTCCGTAAGCAAGGGCAAAAGCGTCGCGACGGCCTTTTAAGGTTACTTTGCGGCTGCCGCAAACGGCAAACCCCGAACTGCCGGCCGGGTCGAGAAGCTTTTGCCGGCCGCGCGAGAACAACACAAACGGGGGATGAAATAGTTGGTACAAGGGCTGGGGGTAGCCGGGACTGCCGTAGATCAAGAGGGAGGCCAGATAGTCTGCGGCGTCTGTTGTAGCGAGGAAGCTTTGGACGAGCTCGCGAGAGCGGCATCGAGACTGCTTCCAACGCTCCCAGCTCAGCTGCGGCAGAAGCTCGTTGCCGGGAAATTGTTCGGCCAGCCGGCTCAAAGCCCGCTGCCAGTCTTCGTGACAGATTTGTCCAATGTCCTTGTGGCCTTGCCTCATCAGCAGTTGAGATAACTGTGCGGGCGCGGCGCTGAAATGCAGCTGCAGGGCCAATTGCCCTTTGAGGCATCGTGTGAGGCACTTGGGGGAATTGTGCGGGGAATTGTTTGGAAAACTCAAATTCATAACAATAAAGAGGCAAGTTTTGGCTGCCATGTCGTTTGAGTTTTACAGTAAATTTTCCTCGCTCTGCTTGCGCCCTAGGCATTTTTGCAAGAGGAATTTGCGCAGCGGCGGCCACGCGCGCAGAAAGATGATATTAAAATTCCAAATGATGCTGAATATGATGGCAATGGCGATTGTGATGTCGTCGAGGTATTCGAGGGCCTGCACCATGGCGAGGCCGGTATTGCTGACCATATTGGCGGTGAGCATGATTAGCTGGGTTTCGAGGGTGGCGCGGCAAAACAAGAGCAATGTGAGTATGTAAATCAGTGCGACCATGAAAAGCGAAAAAGCCAGAATATAGGCGAACCGGGCGGCCTCGCGGCGCAGTATGGCCTGGCCGGAGAGCATCAGAATAAAAGCTGTGACGGACAAGTTAAAAGCGACAATGGGCTGCGAATGGGCCTTGAGCCAGCTGTGCGCGCGACGCAGGCCCCAAAACAGGCCGCGTTCACACAATACCGGTGTGAAAATTATCCATGCCATTTGCAGCATCATGCCGGCCAGATCGATTTCGACGCTGGAACTGGCCAGCAGATATAGCAGGATCGGCAGGGAAAAGGGCACCAAAAGGGAGGCGCCGAGGGTTATCAAGAGGTTTAGTTCTGGCGCCAGGCGCAGCAGAATGGCAAAAGATACGGCCGAAAATCCCGAACTGGTGCCACCGAGCAGCACGGCGGCGGGCAGGGCCGATGGCCAGACGAAGCGGCAGACGGCGCTGACAAGAATTGGCAACAATACATTGCCGGCTAGGATGGCGTAGGTCAACAAGAGCGGGCGGCGCAGCAGCAGATGGCTGACTGAGCGATAATTGATGTGCAGGGCATTTATCAGCAAAAGTATACTGAGATTATATTTGGCATACGGTTTGAGTATACTTTCGAGAGCGGGGAATTTTGGCGCGAGAAAGAAGGCAGCAGCCATTGCCAGACTGGTCAGGGCGGGGATCAGCCAGTAAGAAAGCCGTGCAGAAAGCCGGGACACGAATTGCAAGCGGAATGGGGAGGGGGCCATAACAAGCCTTGTAATGTAGAGAAATTGGTCTTGCATGACCAGCTTTGCCTTTTTTCGTATTTTTAGTGTTTTTTGTGGTTACTGATCAAGGGACGGAGAGGGGGACCACGAAAGAGTAACCACGAAAAGGCACGAAGACGGCGAAAAGTCACGAAATGTACGCAGGGGAGGCGAGAATTTTCCTTTTGGGGGCAGAATGGCCAACATTTTAAGGTGGTGAATGAGCAAGTGTGCAGTTTCTGAGTCATGCGGCATCTTTGGGGCGATTGTTTAATAATTTTAACCAGAAAAAGCGTCCAATATGACTCAAAGTCCAATCGCTTGACATGCCGGTTTGATTCCACTACATTTTTTACCGCAAGTCGCTTAGCATGAATTTTGTTGCTAAGACGGCATATCAAGTACCCATAGCTCAGCTGGATAGAGCATCAGATTGCGGTTCTGAAGGTCGGTGGTTCGAATCCACTTGGGTACGAATTCGGGTATGTTTAGACTCTTTGGAGAGATGTCCGAGCGGTTTAAGGAGCACGCCTGGAACGCGTGTGTATCGGCAACGGTACCGAGGGTTCGAATCCCTCTCTCTCCGTCTCTGGTTAGGGCTTGGGTTATGTGTGGCGGTTCAACCCCGTCAGGTCCGGAAGGAAGCAGCGGCCTACCGTTTTTCCAGGAATCCAATTCCCCTTTCCAGAGTTTTTGACAGTAAAATTAATCATTGTGGGCTGTATTTCATTTTTTACAGCCAAGTCTATCAGGGTTTAGCAAGCATAGAGGATGGGGACAAGATATCGCTTAGGAGACCCGGTCATGTCTTCCTCTCCTTCTTCTGAGGTTTTTTCGCAGACCGTCATTCTGGCTAGTCAAAATGAGCACAAACGGCAGGAATTCGTTCAATTACTAAAAAACTGGCAGATCCAAAGTGCTCCGGCTTTCGACTGCGACGAAGACGCCCAGACTTACTGGGGTAACGCCCTGCTCAAGGCAAGAGCTGTCCAGGCCCTCTGTCCCAATAAATGGATATTGGCCGATGACTCTGGTTTGGAAGTGGCAGCGCTGCAAGAACGCCCTGGAGTCTATAGCGCCCGCTACGGTGGCAAAAAACTTTCTGCTGCCGAACGCAACACCCGTCTGCTCGACGAACTGGCAAAAGCGGCCAGCCCAGAGCGCAGTGCACGTTTTATCTGCTGCCTGGTGCTGCTCGGACCGCAACAAAAATCAAAAAACATGCTTTTCAGCACACAATCTGGCATTCAGGGCCAGATAACAAAAGAACCGCGCAGCTTATCTGGCGATGCCTTTGGCTACGACCCCATATTTGAAATACACAAAGCTGAAATCAACAAGGCCACTCACCATGACAGCACCCACCTTGCAGAGCAGCTTGCAGGAAAAACGCTGGCCGAATTGCAACCTTGGCAAAAGAACTTATTATCCCACCGCATGCGGGCATGTAAGCTGCTCTTGCAGTTCCTCAAAGGCGAAGCAGACTGAGGAATGCTTCCTGCCTGTTGTGGAGCCCGACTAATCCCTTATTTTCACAATCAATAATTCCAAGCAATCAATATTATCTAGCCCGCAAGTTCCAATATTCCCCTTAATATACTCAGAAGATTTCTAATTGCTAATCTTGCTACTCAAAAATGCCTGTAAATTCGGGAATGTATCCTTTTTTTTCCCGTCTAGCCATCCATACACTTCTCCATCTTCTTTCTGCAATACCAAGAAGCCTTCCATGCCTGTATTCTCCAAGACAATAGATCCTTTGGGGAATGAGTTATTTCTTTGAATTTCTTTTAGTGTGACACTGACGACATTTGCATAACTGCCAATATTCAATCCTGTCAGTTCCGTGGAGCCAAATGATATTGCCCCAAAATGAGATAGGTATTCTTTATAATCATCAGCAAAGTTTAAGCCCAGCTGCCTCTCTGCCTCTGCGATAAGCTCGTCAGATGCACCCTTTGTCTTGTACAATTTAAATCGCTTTTCAATTGCCTCAATAATGCTATCATGCATTTTGTCCTCCCACGTTTGCCCTTGCCTTCCAATGATCGCTTCGTTCACCGCTGAATACATCTCGATCTATTTCAGAATCTTTTTTTGTGTCGTGCAATACCGAATAATTTTCTTTACTTCTGTGTTCATCCGGAGTTAATTCGGCGAGAGAAGCATCGCTCTTCTGCCCAATATGGTGTAATTCAATGGTGTCTCCATCTTTATTGATTGGAGAAAGACCCGCCTCAGCCCTCTCTCTATTGGTACGTCCCATATCGTCTTGCCGATCCCAATCAATATCACTTCTAACTAGACATTCCCTGCCATTTATCTCATTTTCCCGGAGCCCGGCATTCTTATAAACATCACATTCCTCCGTTGAGCGAATTGCATCAATGACTTCATCAGACCAACCAGTTTCATCCTTGATTTGTTGTTTTTCTTCTTCTGTCAGCCCCTTGGTCTCAGTGCCTGCGTCTCTCTCTGTCTCAGTTTGCTCTTTGAGCGCCGTCTCTGCAAGACGAGATTCATTTTGTGCCCTCAAACTCTCCAAAGAACTATTCTCGATAGTCTCCATGCTAAATTGCGGCAGCTCCTTAGTTCTCTCAATAGCTGTCTCTTTGAAAGCTTCGCCTATGCGAGCCACTTCCCTGGATGCACTCGCACTAAGTTTTTCAAGCATGTATCACCTCCATTTTTTAGAATTGGGTCCAGGCCCTTAAACCAGTTTCTGCGGAATTTTTTGCGAAATCTTCTTTATCGTGTCGGTATCCTCTACTAATAAAAACGTGGAAATTGTGCTTTCAATCTCCGTTAAAGCGGCTCTCGCAGGATTCTGAAATAATGACTGAACATTTTGCGCAATAAGATCTTCGATGAATTGCCTGGCCTCGGGTACTTGCCACAAAGTCTTCAAGGCCTCCAACAGTTGTGCTTGAGATTCTTTGTTAGGTCTTTCCACAACAGCGGCAAGTGCTGCCCTAAGGCCGCGGGGAAAAGGATTGTTGCGACAATACATTCCTTTATTTAGCAAGACCATGATCTGCAAAACGCAGTAATCCGAAAATAATGAATCATCACTTTGATACGGGAAAACTTTTGAATCCAATAATTTCTGTATTTCTTTCTTAAACACACTCGGTAGCTTGTCCAGTTCAAAAGCGGGCAGCGTTATCAGTGAGTTCAAGAATCTAACGGTCAATTTCCGGCCGTCTTCGCCGAGCCAGGAGCCTATCTGATAAGCCTGATCACCTTGCAAACCAGCAGGTTTCAAGCTGGCCATTGACTTTTTAACTCCATAATCACTTACCGCGCGGGACTTGAGATCGTCTAAAACCGCGCACTCTACCGGGCGCCCCATCCCTTCTTTGTGGCACAGCGCATGACCGGTATTTAGCCTGTTCAGATACAATGCCTCATGGTCATCTATGCTTAGAGAACCCGCCAATAGCAATTGATCATCTTTTGAGACCAGACGGTGAACAATCTTGGTATTTGAGTTCTTAATCACATCGTTTCCGTGCCTTGCGTACCGGCCTGCTCCAGCGCTTCAATGTCACCACCACGAATGGCATTGATGTGCCGTGTGATTTTCTCCACCGGCCAGTTCCACCATGCGATGCGCTGCAGCCTTGCGGCTGTGTCCGGATCAAACCGCTGCTTGATGACCCGGGCGGGATTGCCCGCAGCAATGCCATAGGGCGGAATGTTTGACCCGACAACGGATTTTGCGCCGATAACTGCGCCATCGCCCACCGTGACACCGGGCAGGATGGTGGCGTCCGTGCCGATCCAGACATCGTTGCCGATGACCGTGCCTCCGCGCGAACCTTTCAGAAAGACGGCTGGATCGAAGTCTTTGTCCCAGCCGTTCTGGAAGATGCTGAAGGGATAGGTCGAAAGGCCGTCAAGCGCATGGTTGGCGCCGTTCATGATGAATTCCACGCCGGTCGCAATCGCGCAGAATTTCCCGATCACCAGCCGGTCCTGCATGAACTCGAAGTGATAGCGGACGCATTTTTCCTGGAAGCGTTCGGCGTCTACCGGATCGTTATAATAACTGTAGTCACCGGCTTCGATGTTCGCACCTGCAATGACGTTCTTGATGAAGACCGTGTGCGTCGCACCCGGAAACGGATATCTTTCGTCGGGGGAGGGGCCGTGCATGGCAAATCTTCTTTGTCAGGAGCAAGGGAAAGATCAATGCGCATTCAAGCGAGCATGACCTGCCGGTCTGGCTTCATCGCCTTGTGTGGGAAGACCATAATTAATGATGTCATCGTCTATCCGTGTCGTCGGCAGACCACCAGGGCAAAAGCTTTTGAGAAGCATCGTCGACGAGAGACTGGCGCTCACTTGGCGTTTTGACGCGGGCGACCTCATTCATTTGGCCTTCCCGCCAATGCAAAGCCATTGTTCTTGCAGAAAGCTTGGAAATCATCTTCAAAGGCCGCGCCAACTTTCCCCAGCCATTCAGTGACCTGTTCGCGCGTCGCCTCAAGGTATTTGTCAATATCTGCCACTACAAGCTCGCGGGCTTTCGGCGCGGCTCTGTCATGGAACCTCTTGAAGGCCAAGGCGGAAAGCAAAATGGTGACGATGCCGGCGACAATGGCTCCGACAACACTCGGAACAAGCGTCAGGGTAATGCCCGTGCCGGCGACAAAGGTGATGCCCGCGGCAATCATCCCATCTTTTATACGGGGATCAAATCCGTAGGGCACCGAATCCGGCTTCCACGCGAGATCATTTTCCTGGCGCTCCAACCATTCACGGACACGCTTGCGGAAGTCGGCGTCGAAAAATGCATTTTGCAGCCGCAGATCGGCACTCTTAATCCTCTTCTGGGCGTCGGCCATGAGATAGTTCAGCAGTGTATCCAGAAGCATGCCCGACTTATATTTGATCTGTTTGGGGACGTGCTCCCGTAAATCGGCCTTGAGCTTAGACGGGTCAAAATCGTCTTTTAAGTGAGTCTGGCGCAGCGCTTCATTGAGCTGCGCGAACTCATTGTCGATATCTTGTTTGATCTTTTCGGCAATCATATCAGCTTCTCCAGGTCCTCCAGCAATTCGATGCAGCGCAACTTTTCCGACTGAATGCTCGCTTTTTTTTTGCCCAAATCCTCAATTTCCGCAATGATCTCCTGATTGGATTGTTGCTTGTGCTTTACTTCCTCAAGATCCTTCTGCCGGGCATTGATGAGCGAATCCATTTCGTCTTTAAAAGAATTTAAACATTCTTCCAAGTATTTAGGGAATCCGGCTTTGAGAGCTGGGACGATGATATCACAAAATTTGGACTCGCATTTTGTTTTAAAGCCCTCAAGAAATTTGTCTTCATCAAACACCTCTTTGGTGCCTGTCTGGACTGTTACCTCTTCTTTGTTATCTCGGAACCAGCGTGCCAATCCCAGGGAAACCCAATCCCCAAAATCCCACTTGCGGTCTACCTCATGGGTTTCATAAACAGCTTCCTCGCTCCAGGCCGCCTCCTTTGCGTGTTTCTCCAAGGCGTCCAGGTCAACCTGGGGAATGGATATCTGATATTTTGCTTTGAATGCCCGGCCCTGCTCCTCAAGTGCTTCTGTAATCCTCGCGCTCAATTTCTGCGAATATTCCTTCTGTATATCCTTCGTAGAATTGGAGGCATCGAAAAAGTTTTTCCTGAGGCTGTCAATTCCCTGACTTTCACGTATGAGTTGCTGATACTTTGTTTCAAGTTCTTCGACGGGGTCCTTCCATGGGGCCTGGGTGCCCGTCCATTCCTTTTTTAATGCGTCCCCAGTTTCATTGAAAAATAGTTTTAATTGATCAAGATCGTTGGTGATGTGGTCTATATTTACTGCAAACTCCTGGGGGTCTTTGCGCTTATCTTCCAGCATCTTGCGATCTTCGTCGTACCTGTTTTCCTGCGCCTCATACCCCGCCTTGATCTTTTCCACAATCTCGCGCAGATTCTCTAGCGGAGCCCGCATGGAAAATTCATCAATGGCAGCAGAGAGCTCCACAAACCCAGAACTTTCGCGCACGACATCAATCAATTTCTTACCCTTTTTTGTAGCTCGATTTTGGTGTATGGAGATTGCGTCCTCTTTCTTTTGACATTTTTCGATCTCTTCAAGCGGAACACCACGAGCGAGGTCTTTGTAGATCAGTCCGAGCAGACTGTCGACAGCCAGAATGCGATCTTCGGATATTTTATCCCCGTATAGTCGTTTGGCCTCGGCGCAGAGCTTCTCGACTTCATCGTCAGTATTGGGGGGCCCCGCGTGGGTCAGGACCAGAAACAGCATCCCTTGGCTGCGATTAGGGATAACATTATCGACGAATTTTCTGAAAGACTCAGATTCAACGGGTTTGATTGGGTGCACAAACAGGATGGCATCGGCCTGGGCAATGAATTGGTATGTGCGATCCTGCACCCCGCCAGTCGCATTGACTCCGGGGCTATCGACGAGGCGCAGCTCGTCAAAGTTCCATTCCAGGGGATAGCCCAATTCAATCTCAACTGGAACCTTCCTGCCCCTCTGCTCAATATATTTTTTAATCAGGCCATGCTTGCCTGCAAGCTTCTCGTTGGAAGCTCCTTGTAATTTATTTACGTAGGCGTCATCGACTTGTGCAGGAAGAGCATTGTTAATGATGTCGTCGTCTATCTGTGTCGTCGATATCTGACGATATTCTTCACGGATTGCGCATATCTGGCGCAGCCGTTGTTTAATTTTCTTCTCAATGGCTTCGCGCGTGTCGCTTGTGTGTGTGGGGGGGGGGGATTGCTGGGGAAAATTTTCTTCCGTTCCGTCCAAATATTTGACGCGCAAAAACGGCGCGGGGGCTTTGCAGACTTCCACGATGGTACTGGATGCCTGCAGGACATCGACCGGCAGGATTTCCGCGCCCAGAAGCGCGTTGATGAATGTCGACTTGCCCGCTTTTACTTCCCCGGCCACCGCCAGCATGAATTTATTTTTTTTGAGGGAGTCAATCCTACGGTCCAGATATTCGATATCGACGCCATCATTAAGATCGCCTCTTTTGTCTTTGTAATGCTCAAAAATATCAATGACGTTGTCTCTGCGGGTCCGATATTTCTTGCCAATACTTTGCATTTATTCCTCCTTGTTTAATTTATATACAGGGCTTAACCGGCAATATTGACGCCCGCCGACGGCCTGGGGGCCTCGCGCTGAATGAGCTGGATATCTGCCCAGGCGGTGCGCAAGTCGACAATTTGTTGGCGAATTGCGCTCAGTCCCGCGGCGTTTTTGCGAATATTCGCCTGCACTAGAATCTGGTTGAAAAAACGATACAAACTCAGCAGACTCTGGGCGATCTGCCCACCTTGCTCCATGTCGAGAGAAATCTGCAGTTCGTTAATAATCTGCTGGGCTTTGGACAAGGCATTGTTGACCACATCCAGGCGCGGTTTTGTTTGCCCCAACTCTTCCGTTCCCAAGTCAATTTGCTTGATCAGACCGTCGTAAAGCATGACAATCAGACGCCCCTGGTTTGCGGTAACGACATCGTTACTGCGATACTTCTGCAAATCCTGATACATGTTCTCTCCTTATTTCAGCCTGGCTTTTCAGGCCCCCGCCATTGCCTCACAGAGACCCAATTTTACCAATTTTATCCATTCTCGGTCTACAATGACGGAACTTTATATTTTTGTACCTAAACACACAGAACTCTATATTCTAAAATAATTTGCTACAAGACTTTGCCGCAAAACTTCACCTCAAAGCGGCGGGCCGTCATGCCAGGACACAAAGCGAGCGAACTGTGGTACAAATAAAAGTTCCACCGTGCCGACAGGTCCGTTGCGCTGCTTGGCCACAATCAGCTCAGTGCGAAAATCTTCGGGCGCAGAATCCATTTCGCGCAAGCCCGGACTGCGGTCCCGATGCAAATACATTACGACATCCGCATCCTGTTCCAAGGCGCCAGAGCCGCGCAAGTCGGATAAACCAGGCGCCTTGCCTTCGGTCTGGCGTCCCACCTGCGACAATGCGATCACGGGCACATCCAGCTCACGGGCTAAAGCTTTGATATTCATGCTAATTTCTGCCATCTGTTCGTGGCGCGGCTGGTTGACGCTATTAGTGACAATCAGACCCAAATAGTCGATAAAGATAATTTTTACACCGTGGCGGTGTATCATCCGGCGCGACCGAGTCCGCAAGTCCAGCAGCGGGATATTGGGCGTGTCGTCAATATAAATTGGCGCCTTATACAAATGATCTACTTGCTCGATCAGCTTATGGCGCTCCTTGTTTCCGAGCAAGCCACTGCGCAAGTGGTGGGAGTTGACTTGGGCCTGAGCCGCCAAAAGCCTCTCCATCAGCGAAACGCCATTCATTTCCAGTGAAAATATTCCGACGGGAACGCGTTTCAACGCGGCAATATGTAAAATCATCGACAAGCACAACGCCGTTTTCCCCACCGAAGGCCGCGCGCCAATAATGATCATTTCCGAGCGTTGAAACCCCAAGGTCATGCGGTCCAAATCGGTAAAGCCCGATTCAATCCCCGTGAACTGGTTCTGATTTTTCACCCGCTCTTCAATCAACTCGAACGTGCGTTGCACCAGCGTGGGCGCGTCGAGAAACTGGTGCAGGTCATGGCCTTGCTCCGCTAGAGCCAGCACACGTTTCTCGGTATCGGCGAGAATCTGCTTGGTCGCGGTGTCATACTTGTAGGTCTGATGAGTCAAGTCTTGGGCGAGCGAAAGTAGCTGGCGCCGTATACTATAACTGTGGATCTGTTGGGCATAGTAGGGGAGATTCACGCTGCTGGGGATATTCAAAGTCAGGGAAGCTATGTACGACAGCCCCCCCACATTGCCCAGGAGACCTCGCGCGCGGAGCTCCTCGCTCAACGTCGTCAGATCAATGGCCTCAACTTTCTGGTGCAGGTCGCGCAGCACGCTAAAAATAATCTGATGGGCCCGCTTGAAGAAGTCGTGTTCGTGCAGTTGGCCAAAGAATTCATCGCGCTGATCGACATTGGAATTGAACAACAAGGCTCCCAGAGCGGAACTTTCAAGCTCCAGGTCATACGGCGGCAACTGATTTTGGCGTGACGGGCTAGGTGGCCGCACTCCGCTCTGATCAGGTTCTCCCACAGCGGGGGCCAGAGGCCCATGGCCCAGCGGCTCGCTCGGCGCCCCCGCTCTGCGACTCTCCGTTATCAGAGAATTTTTCATAGGAGGGGTAGGGGACAATTCATCCGGCAGCGAAGTCTCATGCTTTGTTTCCCGATGCTCAGGATGCCCAGATTTTTCTTGATTTTCTCGGTTTTCTCGCGCCATCGGCGCGAGCGGTTTTGCCGGGCTCGCCTGTGCCACAGCTTGTGCCGCAGCAGCTTCTACAGCTTGGCTTTCAGAATTCACTGGCCCAGTCGTGCTCTCTACCATAGCGCCAACATTCCAGAACTAGTCCCCAGGCTGCCACATGAAAATGGCCATGAAAATGGATATGGCCAGAGACAAGAGCGACTGCGATGAATAACGGGAAAAAATCTATCGACAGTTAGAACCGAGCTCAACTCTTATCTAGCTCTACAGTCGCTTCCGCACCTTCATCGGCAGCGGGAACTGCGCCGTCCTGACCGGCAGCCTCTGCCTCTTGTGCCCCCAAAGCGGCTTCTTCAGCTTCTTTTTCAGCCTTCTTCTGGGCCTCAAGGCTGCGCACAATCACTTTTAGAGCTGCAGTCTCTCCATCATAAAGTCGGACTTTTGCCGTATAATTGCCAATGACCTTGATACTGCGCCCAGGAACCTCGATGCGTTTGCGTTCCAAGTTAATCCCTTGGTGGGCCAACTGCTCTGCAATTGTGGCGTTGCTTACGGCACCGAACAGGCGGCCGCCGTCGGCCGATGGCATCACAATTTCAAGCAATACTTCTTTTTCGAGGCGCTCTTTAAGGCCCAGAGCTTGTTGGCGCTTCTGCTCTTTGCGCAGCGCAATGGCTGCCGCCTTAGCCTTAAAGTTGTTGACGTTCAAACGGTTATAGGGAACGGCAAATCCTTGAGGCAGCAAAAAGTTACGTGCATAGCCATCTTTTACTTCGCAAACATTGCCTTCTTCACCCAAGTTTTTAACGTCTTTGTTCAAAATAATCTTCATTCTTTACTCCGTTGCTCAAGGATATTCAATAACCTTAAATGTCTTTATTTGGCGACAAATGGCAGCAGGGCAAGTACGCGGGCACGCTTGATCGTTGTCGCCAGCTGACGCTGATGCTTGGCACAGGTGCCGGTGATGCGGCGCGGCAGGATCTTGCCACGCTCGGTAATAAAACGCTTCAAGCCATCGGGATCACGATAGTCCATGGTTGCAGTTTTCTTGCAAAAGCGGCAAACTTTACGCCGTGATTGAAAGCGGCGGCGGTTGTTAAAACGGCGCTCAGGGCGCGTACCACCTTCGGGGCGCGCACCATCGGAGCCAGTGCCACCCGTGTTTTGCTCCAGTTTCCTCTCGGTAACTTCAGTTTCTGTACTCATATTATTTAACCTCTATGTGGTATTAAAAAGGAATATCGTCCTCAAAGTCGCCCTCCACAGGGATTGAGGGAGGGGCATTATTAGGTGCTGACGGAGCGGGTTTAAAGCCCGTACCAGAAGGGGCTGGTGCATAGGATGAAGGCGCAGCGGAATAAGCCGACGCCGGGCCGCCAGAGCCATAATGTTCTCCTCCCGCGCCACGGCCACCCACCAGCTGAATATTGTTCAATTCAATTACAACGCGGCTGCGTTTCTGTCCGTCCTGCTCCCATCGGTCCTGTTTCAACTGCCCTTGCACCGCAACCTGAGTACCTTTCACCAGGTAACGCTGCAGAGCCTCGGCCCGTTTCCCCCATAGGGTCAGATCAAAGAAATTAGCCTCATCTTCCCACTGCTCGCCGCTCTTGCGCCGACGATTTACCGCAACGGACAATTTACCTATCGGATAACCGCCGGCGGTGTGGGATAAATCCATGTCACGGGTCAGGCGGCCAACTAGGAATACGTTATTTAGATCTTCGGCCATAATAGTGCCCTTCTCTCCAGATCACTTTTTGATCAACAAGAACTTGAGCACAGAGACGTGGGTTTGCAAGGCTTCTTTCAAAGCTCCCACGGCACTGCCGGCCAGTTCGACATGCCAGAAAATATAGTGACCATGTTCTTCTTTGCGGACCGGATAAGCCAACGGGCGCTCACCCATATCCTCTTCTTGGGATATGATTCCATTTATTTTACGCACAATCGCGCGGACTTCTTCACTACCCGTTTCGTAGTGGGAATCTCTTATGCTAAATAGCAAAGTAAGTTCATATTGTTCCACCTATACCTCCTTATGGCCTTTGATTTATCCAAGGTATCCATAAATAAGACTTACAGCCTTACAAGGCAAAACCAGATAAATAAAGAGGAACGGAAATCTACCCGATTGTAGTGAAAAAAAACTAGCTTTGTCAATCAAAATTCCCGCTTTATCCCTACATTCATATAAAAGGCTGAACGACAATTATGGAATCTTGAGCTAGTCCAGCCACAGACCAATTGGCCAAAGGACCGGGCGGTTAAAATCTAGGGTAGACACCAGCATCAGACCGGGCCTCTCGGAGCAGTTCCTCGCTTTCTCACAGTCATAACGACTTTCAAATCTGGCTTTAATTATGCCCAAGCTATTGAATTCTGGATCAGGAATTGCAAGCTTGCAGATTAGAGTAGGATTGAAAATTCCTAATAAAGGTTTTAAATTCTGTAGCAAAAAAAAGTCAAAGGTCATATAGTGGAATAATCAAGGTTTTTCAAGGTTTTTCAAGGGACCGCATGCCTCTAACTTTTGTATTTCAGTCTGAGAAATCACGGGCGTAGGAATCGCAAGAATCAAACGGCCCCCCATAAAAATGATAAACTTAAATGATAAACCGAGGCGATAAACCCACATTCTGTTTGTCGCCCTTAAACCTGAGTCACAAAGGCAATCAAATTCTGATTGTATAATTATTATATAATTACCGGTGAATCTGTGACAAACATACAGATGGCAAAAAGTCTGGTTTATAATTAAAATAAATTTTTTACACTTATAAGGAAGGCAAAACATGGCAAATATTCTGGTAGTCGGTGGTGCAGGCTATATTGGCTCACACACCGTGAATTACCTGATGAAAAATACTCGACATAAAATAGTGGTCTACGACGACTTGAGCAAAGGCCATCGCGCGGCAGTGAGCGCCATTTCCTGCAATATCCCGTTTGAACAGGGCGATCTGGGCGACTATGACAATGTGGTTCGCGTACTCAAGCATTATCAAATTGACCTGGTTATGCACTTTGCCGCTTTTATTGAGGTCGGGACTTCGGTGTCTGATCCGGCCAGCTATTACGAGAACAATTTTATTAAAGTGCAGCGCCTGTTATCAGCCATGCGCGACTGTAGCTTAAAGTATTTTGTCTTTAGTTCCACTGCCGCAACCTTTGGCAACCCTCAGACCGAAAAGATTGACGAACGCCATCCCCAGCAGCCAATCAACCCCTATGGTCGCAGTAAACTGATGGTAGAATGGATGCTCAAAGATTACGACCATGCCTATGGATTGAAGTCTAGCATTTTGCGCTATTTCAATGCCTGCGGTGCCGACGAGGCCGGTAAAATTGGGCAGTCTTATCAGCCGGCGACACATTTAATTTCGACAGTACTGGAGACAGCCGTGGGAAAACGCGAGAAAGTCACGGTCTATGGCGGAGATTGGCCGACGCCAGACGGCTCATGCATGCGCGATTTTATCCACGTCAACGACCTGGCGGAAGCCCATACTTTGGGGCTGGAAAAAATGCTTAAAGACGATGAGTCTGCCGACTATAACTTGGGTAATGGCTGCGGCCATTCGGTATTGGAAGTCATAGCCAAAGCCAAAGAGGTGTCGGGCATCGACTTTGCGGTCGAGATCGGAGCGGCCCGGCCCGGCGACCCGGCGCGCCTGATCGCCGACAGCGACAAAGCACGGCGCGACCTCGGCTGGAAGCCGAAACGCAGCCTGCACGATATCGTGGCCTCGGCCTGGCACTGGCAGCAGCACAAGACTTTCTAGGCCTTTCTGGAGCGCAAAAAACATGCCAGGAATGCGAGCTATAGTTCATGCCGCTTAGACTATGCCCAGGACGTACCTGCTGCCACTTTTGACAAAGAAAATTGAATGAATTATGATCAGCTCTCAATTCTACTCCATCCGAATATCATAGGAAAAATGAGATGAAAAATTACACCGTACCTGCTATTTTTATTTTAAATTTAGTTTTATTAGCCAGTTGTAGCCGCAAGGCAGCCGCTAATGTAGAACCTGAATCCGAAGTCATTACTATTGGCATTTGCAAAATTATGTCTCATCCGGCACTAGATGCTATAGAAAGCAATATCGTAGAAAGCATCGAAAAATCGGGCAAAAATGTCGAGTTTGACCTGCAGAATGCCAACGGCGAGGCCAGTGCCGCAAACTCCATCGCCCAGCTATTCCAGAACAAAAAAGTAGATCTGGCTATTGGCATTGCCACCCCGACAACCCAGGCCCTGGTGCAGAACCTCAGCGGCATCCCGATTTTTTATAGCGCCATTACCGATCCTGAAGGCGCCGGCCTGTTCAGTAAGGTCGGAACAGCCGGCATGCAGATCACCGGCTACTCCGATCTTACCCCAATTGAAGACCACATCGCCACAATTAGACGTATCCAGCCGGACTTACAGACACTGGGACAGATATACAGTAGCGACGAAGATAATTCTCGTGCGTTAAATGAAATGACAGCCAAAGTGGCCGAAGCTAATGGCATACAACTGATCTCTGTAGCCGTCACCAATACCGCCGAAGTCCGCGATGCGACTTTGAGCATTATCGATAAAGTGGACGCTTTTTATGTCACGGTGGATAACAAAGTTATCTCCGCGCTGTCGGCCGTGGGTGAAGTTGCCCACATGAATCAGATTCCATTGTACACGGCCGACCCGAGCTCTGCGCCGGCAAACAAGGTAGCCCTGGCTATGGGCTTTGATTACGCCAGCATGGGTAAGGCTACGGGAGAGCTGGTCGCACGCTATCTTGAAGGCGACGAAACTGTATTCGATAGAAATATTAACTACCTCGGCCTGGAGTACCAGACTTTATGGCTAAACCAAGAACTACTGGCCGAACTGGGCTTGAGCGTTCCCGAAGACATATCTTCATTGGCTCAAGAATAACTCTCGGATTGAAATCCGCGACCAGGGAGTAAAGTTTTGCTTGGGATTCTTGAAGCTATCGTCGTTGGCGCTGCGATTTATAGTATCACCGCCCTCGGCGTATTTATAACTTTTCGTATTCTGGACTTTCCCGACTTAACTGTGGAAGGCAGCTTCCCGCTAGGTGCGGTGGTAATGGGTATCAGCCTCGCCGCAGGGCTGCCGCTGTGGTCAGGTTTTTTTCTTGCCGTTGTTTGCGGCGTCGTTGCGGGTGTCTGTACCGCGCTAATCCACAATTACCTCAAGGTTCCCGGTTTGCTGGCCGGTATTTTGACTATGATGATCTTGTACTCAGTCAACATCCGTATTCTAGGCAGGCCCAATCTTTCCCTGTTGAATGTGGAGACCCAGCCCATTTTTAGCCGACTGCGCGAATTTGCAGTATTGCAACTGCACAGCCTGGACCCATTGGCCGCTCAGGCCGTGCTACTCGTCAGTTCTGCAATTTTGTTTATGGCCGTGCTGTTGGTGGTTCTCGATTTGTTCTTCCTCACCGACTTGGGCATTGCCCTGGGCGCCATGGGCGGGAACCAGCAGATGGTTGTTAGCTACGGCTTGAATCCCCGCCTGCTCAAAGGCATTGGTTTGGGGATTTCCAACGGCTTAGTCGCCCTTTCGGGGGCATTTTTAGCCCAGTACCAGGGCTTTGCCGATGTCGGACTGGGCACAGGTATCATCATCACTGGGCTGGCTATCGTTATGATGGGCGAATTTTGCATCCATTCCAACCGCATATATTGGATCACTTTACGCATATTGCTGGGGGCTGTACTGTATCAGGCGCTGATTTATCTCGCCCGGCGCCACGGCGCCTCCATCGGCTTTTTGGCGACGGACATCAAACTGATGACCGGTCTGCTGATTGTCGTATTCCTGAGTTTTAGCCAGATACAGAAGCGCCGGGCACAGGGGCAGGCTCTCAAGCGTGCAGTTGTGCAGCTGAAGAGTCATTTAAAGATTACGGAACCTAAAGTAGAAGCCGCTGAAGCTACCACGCACTCTGCCACAGGAGAAGTCTCGCAAGGAAAGGGAGAGTGGCTGTGATTCGTCTGCAAGATGCCTGTATGATCTTCTACCCCAACACGGCAGACGAGACGATAGCCCTGAAGCCCTGTAAGCTGCAGATCAAACGCGGTGATTTCATCACCATCATTGGAACCAACGGCGCGGGAAAGTCGACCCTGTTCAACGCCATTTCGGGGCATTTCCCACTGAGCAGCGGGCAAATATTTTTAAATGAACAAAATATTTCACGCATGGCGGAGCACCGCAGGGCCAAGTTGATCGGTCGCATTTTCCAGAACCCCGCTCTGGGTACCGCGGCCAATATGAGTCTGGAGCACAATCTTTGCATTGCCAGCAGCAAGAAAATGCGCGGCTTGAAGATCAGCCTAAATGCCAATAAGCGCGAACAATTCCGCGAATACTTAAAACATTTGGACATGAACCTAGAAAACCGCTTGAGCGACAATGTCGGACTGTTTTCCGGCGGACAGCGCCAGGCCATCACCCTGCTAATGATGGTGCTTTCGTCGCCGGAGTTGATTTTACTGGACGAACACACGGCGGCCCTGGACCCCGCCAACGCTGCAAAGGTTATGGAACTGACGCGCTATTTCATTCGAGAGTATCAACTGACGGCCATGATGATTACGCACGATATGAACCAGGCGATTGAATACGGCAACCGTTTGCTAATGATGGATCAGGGAAAAGTGATCCTGGATATCCGTGATACAGAAAAGCAAGGTCTGCAACCTCAGGATTTAGTAGAGAAGTTTCATGAGCTGCGCGGAGCGCAACGCGATCTGGGCGATCAAACCATGCTGAGCATATAACAAGCCTCGATAAAAATAAGTAAAAATTAAGGAGCACGCCTTTTGACCTGTCACAGTTGACTTGCCGGCACCTATTCGTTTATGCGCACGTAATACAATCGGGCAAAGCTGGCCACGATCAGCTGCCAGGGGTGGTATAATAAGAGGGGAAACAGCACCAGGCCCAAGTCGGCATAATCGCCAAACAGGCTGCTCAACAGCGGTACCCCCATGGCAATAGTTTTTTGAGAGGCCGTAAAACCCAAGGCAATGCGCTCGGGACGTCGTTGGCGCAACAGCCGGGCCCAGATGTTGGCGAGCCACAGCATCAGCGGCTGCACCAGGGCTAAAAACAAAAATGGTAGCGGCGAGCTCTTCAACGCATCTATAAAACTGTCTTGGCTGGCTGCCCGCGCAAAACTAAAGAATACAATCAAGACAATCGCCAGATTGTTGGCAATACTTAACACGGATAACTGGCGTAGTACCCAGTGTCGGGCCAAACGTCGACCCAGATGCCCCAACAAGAGCGGCAAAAAAATCTTCCAGCTCAAGCCCCAGAAGAGCTCCGAAAAAGCGGAGCTGTCAGCACCGTTTTTGCTACCGGGCAAAGCATTCAACGAAGCGAACAGCACAGAAGACGCCAGACTGATGAATAATGGGCTCAGCAGAGTCCCCAGAATATTGGACAGCACGGCATTCACCACAGCCAAAGTTTCATTGCCACCCGAAACCTTAGTAAATACGACACAACTGGAAACACTGCTAGGTAGTAATGAGAGTGCGACAAAACCTAGCAGCAAAGGTGGGGCAAACAGGCCGTGCCCAACGAGAGCCTGGCCCCCAAACTGGAGTAGGCCCAGCAAAAGTAAAAAAAGCAGCGGGTAAAATATGAATATAAACAGCTGCACCGCCAGGTGGAAATTCCAATTCGCAAGATTGTGCCACAGCGCTTCGCTCGGCAAGGTCAGGCCGATACAAAAGAAGATAAGTATTGTCAGAAAAACGTTTACGGGTAAGTGACGAGAAATACTGTTGCCCAATTCGGGCCATGCATAGCCCAGAATTAGCACCAGCCACAACAGGCAGACAAACCAGTTCTGCCGCCAGAAGTGCAGCACGCTTTTCATTACAATGCTAGAGTTCCCGCTTTGATTTAGAATCCTGGTCCGATAAGGGAGGGGAAGCCGCTTCTTTTTGACCATCCGATGCATTCTCTACATTCCCTGGCGGCTCCTCTTCAGGTTGAGAATCTTCCATCGCAGCCGGCTCGGATGTCTCGTTCCCATTTGCAAGGACTCTGACTGATTCCCCAAGATCATCGGCCCGATGAGGCTCGGAGCGGCGCAGCAAGTAGTAAAACAAGAACAACAACAACAGTACGGCCAGGTTGGCCAGGACATCCATTTGATGCAAAGCATTCTTCATGACCTGCAAGTAATCTCCCGCAGCTGCGGAGGGACTCAGGAAATCAGCTTGCCGCTTCGACCACAGTGGCTGTAGTATACTTTGCAATGATTGCAACAAATAGGCCAGGCTAGAAAAGTGCAGCGCCTTGCGCAGCAGACGATATTTTTCGTGCCACTGTTCTGGCTTACTGGCCAATTGCATCTTATGATTAGTCAACTGCAACAGGGAAAGCGCAAAGCCGGCAAACACCAATAGAGCTAAAAACAGAGCCGGCAAAGACAGTGGCTTTTTTTGTAATGCCAGTAGTATTTCCAACAATTGACTAGCACAGCCATAAATGCCCAGAAGCAATAACAGTAATAATTCAGAGGGCAAACAGAGGATAAAATAGCTCAAGCGACTGGGTTTGGGTGCGCGCTTCAGCAAGGCCTCTTGCACTTCGCGCCGGAGGCAGCGGCGACTCAAACGCAGGGCCAAACTGGCAATCCCCATAAACAATAAAGCAATAATCCAGAAGGTTACGCGGATCAGCATACGCATTAGTTCATCCGTCAAAACTAAGTCAACGCCGGCTTCGGATGCATTGGCATAGGACCGCAAGTTATATCTTTGTTGCATGACTTCTGTATACAAAGGTTTATAAACCCCCACCAGGGCCTCAATCAGCGGTTGATTCAGCAAAAGCACTAAGGTGCTCAAAGGGATCAATAGTAAAGCCAGCTGAGACAGCTGACGGATGCTAAAAAAGAAATGGCATGCCCAGCGCCGCTTAAACAGCATCTGAAGTCCCAAAAACATTACAAACAGCGAGCTCACGATATACAAAGCCTGGCGCAGCAGATCAAACCTTTGCTCCTGCTGCAGCTGCCGTTTCTGCTGCAAGCTTAGGGCTTCGCGCCTCGCTTCTCCGGCCTGTGGCGCAGCCTCGCCCTCTGGCTGCTGATACAGCGACCCCGCGGTGTTGATGAACTGCAGATTCAACTGCCAGGCCGTCATCGAATGATTAAACAGTACAATACCCAGAAATAACAGTAAACTTCCCAAAGTATTCACTGAACGAAGCGAAGCGAAGGAGGGATGATCCATAAAATACTAACTAGCTCCCCAGCAGTCAGCCCCAAACAGGCCCGCTACCCGGACTGCATGGTGTGCTTGAGACACTGCTGCAAAATCTTTAAAGAATACTATACAAAATTTCGCGGTCCAGTTCAGGGTACAGAGGAAACTTGGCCAGAAGGGCTTGCACGGCCTCGCGAGCTTCCTGTTTCACCACAGGCTCCGTCTCGGACTTGACCCTGGATATCTTACCGGCGTTTTTTCCACTGCTCAGGATGCTCGGCTTGGTCGCTTTTAAGACCTTGGCGATCAGCTCGGCTATTTGACCCAGCTCATCTTGGCCCAGACCGCGCGATGTCAACGCCGCAGTGCCAAAGCGCAGACCGCTCGTATACCAAGGTCCGTTGGCATCAAAAGGCAGGGCGTTGCGGTTGAGTGTCATTCCGCAGCCGCGAAGGGCGCTCTCGGCCTGTTTGCCGTTCAGGCCATTGATCTGCGTCACATCCACCAACAACAGGTGATTGTCGGTACCACCAGTCAAGACCGTCAAACCTGCGGCCTCCAGGCCGGCGGCCAAGGCCTGGCAATTAAGGACGACATTTTGGGCATAAGTCTGGAAGTCCGGTTCCATCGCTTCAATAAACGCCACGGCTTTGGCCGCCATCACATGCGGTAGCGGTCCGCCAATGACCAGAGGGCAACCTTTGTCCAGAGCCTCGGCAAACTCCTTCTTGGACAAAATCAGACCGCCACGGGGACCGCGCAAAGTTTTGTGGGTCGTGGTCGTTACAATGTCAGCGTAAGGCACGGGATTGAACTCCCCGCTGAAGACCTTACCCGCCACCAGGCCGGCAAAGTGCGCCATATCCACCATCAACACGGCTCCCACGCTATCGGCAATCTCGCGCAGGCGAGAAAAATTCAGTTTGCGGGAATAAGCGCTATAGCCCGCAAGCAGGATCAGGGGCTCCAGCTCTTTGACCTGCTTGGCCAGGGCCGCATAATCCATTAACTTGCTTTCTTCGTTGACCGAATATGTGTGAGACTCAAACATTCGACCTGAAACATTATAACGATAGCCGTGCGTCAGGTGACCACCCGAATAATAATCCATGCCCAAAAGCCGCTGGTTGCCGAGGCGGCCGCGCAAGTGGCGCCATTCGGCATCGCTTAAATCGTAGAGAGATTTCTTGTGCAAGTCTTCCAAGGCTGGCATCTCAACGCGCTGGTGCAAGATCGCCCAAAAGGCAATCATATTCGCATCGGCGCCGCTGTGCGGCTGGACGTAAGCATTTTCTGCGCCAAAAAGTTCACAGGCCTTTTGCCGGGCCAAGGCCTCAATGGCGTCAACCTGGTCACAGCCGGCATAAAAGCGCTTGCCCGCCACGCCCTCGGCATACTTGTCGGTGAGAAGATTGCCCATGCTGAGCTGAGTGGAAAGCGAACTGTAATTTTCACTGGCAATCATCTTCAAAGACTCACTTTGATCTTTCAGCTCAGCCACGACAGCCTTCGCCAGTCCTGGGTCCGCCTTGTGCAGCAAGTCTAGCTGGGCTGCATAGCCAAGACATTCACTGTTTATGGAACCTTTTTTTAGGCATTCTTGCAGCAGAGACATGAGCTTAATTCCTTTATCATCTTCATCATATTCATCATATTCATCGGGCAATTATGGAGCCGCATTGCGGGGGCCCCAAAACGGGCAATGCGGGTATTGTAGCGCACAGAAAGAAAAGTTCCAACTCTTCAGTCCAGGAGGCTGCGCAAGCGGCCAACTAAGCGGTCAATGGCGTCAAGAGGTGTCCAATAATGACACACCAGACGGATATGCTCGCCTGAGTAAAGGCTTCCCAGGTAAATATTTTCGCGCCCCAATTGTTCAATTACATCACCGGTCAAACCGGGGACACGGGCAAAAACCATATTGATGTCCAGACGGGCGCGGGCGACGACCGCTCCGGGAATTTCCTGTTCTAGCAGGTCGGCCAGGTAACGAGCTCGCTGATGGTCTTCTGCCAGACGCAAGCGCATTTCCCGCAAACCCAGGATGCCGGCGGCGGCGATAATGCCCGCTTGGCGCAGGCCGCCACCCATACGCTTGCACAAATAGCGCGCCCGTTTAATATCGCTGGCAGCGCCGACCAACAGCGAGCCCATAGGCGCGCACAGCCCTTTGGAGAGACAGAACATCACGGTGTCAGCATGGCGGGCAATTTCTGCGGGATCACAACCCAAATGAGCGGCGGCATTAAATAGACGGGCTCCGTCCAAATGTACTTTTAAGCCGGCGGCTCGGCATACCTGGCTCATCTCGGCCATCTGCTCCAGATTGACGACCTGACCGGAAGAAAAAGCGTTTTCCAAGCACAACAGGCTGCTTTGTGGGTGATGGAAGTCATCGTCGCGCCGAATGCGCGACTGGAGCTGTGGCGCCGTCATATGCCCTGCTGGGGCATCAATGCAGCGCAGTTGTACTCCCGCCAGCGCGGCGGCGGCACCAGTTTCATGTTGAACAATGTGGCTCTGCTCGCTCAACAAAACCTCTTCACCCGGCCGGCAGTGCAACTGCAGGGCCAGTTGATTGCCAAAAGTACCTGAAGGCACAAGTAAAGCGGCGTCTTTGTCCAAGAGCTGGGCAGCCAGTTGTTCCAGTTGTCGTAGCGTCGGATCATCGCCATAAATGGCGTCGCCAACTGGTGCCGCCGCCATGGCGGCGCGCATCGCCGGCGTCGGATGGGTCACGGTATCGCTGCGAAAATCCAGGTAGTCCATATTTATCTCCTCAATTTGGACTGCAGTATAAACATTAAGAACAAGATATGCCTAGAGTTGCCTGAAGAAAAGTCCTCAATACCATCGGCGCCGGGCGCTAGCCCCGGCGCCGACGATCGTTTGTGACTGGAACCTAAAAATCATGGCTTTAAATTTTGACTTCGGGAGCCTCTCAGCAATTTGACTCTGCAAGTCAGGGGCCATACCACCCGCGAAAGAAAAATCTCCCGAAGAAAAATCTCTACTGGCCAAAAATCCCCTGACTGGCGCGAGACGAATATAGGTATTTCGATTACAATCGTGGCATTTTGCCACAGAAGGACAAAAGCATTGTGATGAATACAACGAACGCGAGTACGGGCACCACTGAATTTTCATCGGCTCAAGCCGACCGAGATCATGATCCAGACATTTCGCTCCCAAACACCTTCGATCAGACCACAGATGTGGACGAGAGCCACAGAGCCCGGCAACAGCAGTACCGGGAGGCTGGCACGCAAATCCAGTCCCTCCTGGATCACTTGGAACAAATAATCCGTGGCAAGCGCGAAGTCTTGCAAAAAGTTGTGGCCGCGATGCTCGCCGGGGGCCATGTATTGCTTGAAGATCTGCCCGGCGTGGGTAAAACCACTTTGGCAAAGGCCTTGGCACAGGTCTTCAGCGGGGGTGAGGGCACGGAACCTTGCCACTACGGTCGCATTCAATTCACGCCGGACCTCCTGCCCTACGACGTTACCGGAGTTGAAGTGTGGCGCCCGGACACCCACAGTTTTGAATTTCACCCAGGGCCGGTATTTTGCAACCTGCTGTTGGCCGACGAAATCAACCGGGCGACGCCCAAAGTCCAGTCCGCCCTACTGGAGGCCATGGCCGAACAGCAAATCACAGTCGGCAGCCAGACGCATTTGCTGACCGGGCCTTTCTGGGTCATTGCGACACAGAACCCGATTGAAATGGCGGGAACCTATGTGCTCCCCAAAGCCCAGATGGACCGCTTTAGCCTGCAATTAAGCCTCGGTTATCCCGACTTTGCGCACGAACTGGCCATTTTGCGCAGTGATCCAAGCCACCGCGAATTGCCCAATTTCAGCCCGGTGCTAGGCTTGAGTGAAGTTCGACCGTTGCAAAAACTGGCCGCCGAAGTATACTGTGCGCCAAAGCTGGAAGAATGGGTTGTGCGAGTCGCCCGCATGACTCGCGATACTCCGGCCGTGCACCTCGGAGTATCGACACGCGGTATTTTGATGTGGCTTGCTTGCGCGCGAGCCTACGCCCTTTGCCAAGGGCGCGACTATATAATTGACCAAGACCTACTGCAACTGGCGCAGGACGCGCTCTGCCACCGACTGGAGCTCCGCCAGCGCCATGATGACAGCCACGTCGTCTTGGAGCGAATACTGACGGAAGCCCGACAACTGTTACCTTAAATGCGACAACTTGAAGAGTATCCATTCGCTTACAGGAAAGACTATGCTACAAACTCTTGAGAAAACCTTTTGGGTTGAAAACTACGGCTGCCAAATGAACCTGGCCGAGGCCAACGCCCTCGAAAATGACCTGGACTCCATGGGCTGGCAACAAGCGCCCAGCGAGGATGCGGCCCAAGCCGTCATCCTCAACAGCTGCTCGGTGCGCATCAGCGCCGAAAACCGTCTGTGGAGTCGCCTGGTGCACTTCAGCACCATGAAGCAGCGCCGCGAATTCTGCCTAATCGTCATGGGCTGCATGGCCGAACGCCTCGAAGAGGAAATACCCAGGCGCTGTCCAGCCGTGAATCATGTGATTGGTTCCATGGCCAAAGATCAAATCCCCGGCATTTTAGAAAGGCAGTTTGGCGGCAAGGATTCTGCCCAAATGTGCGCCGGGGCTCAGACAGAGGGCATGCGTATCGCGCCAAGCATGGCGCCACCCATCGCATCGCCCATCGCACCGCCCATCGCGCCACCTAAGGTACTCAAAAAGGAAGAATATATCTTTTTTAAGGACCACAGCAAGCACAACTCGGTACAAGGCATGATTCCCATCATGCACGGCTGTGACAACTTTTGTAGTTACTGCATCATCCCCTTTGTGCGCGGCAAGGAAGTTTCGCGCCCGCTGGGCGAAATCGTTGCAGAAGCGCAGAGCCAGCAACAGAAAGGCTACCAGGACATAACCCTGATCGGGCAGAATGTGAACTCTTACAACTATCAGGGTATCGACTTCAACGAGCTGCTGCGCACAGTGCTGCGCGAAACCGATATCCCGCGGATACGTTTCATCACCCCTCACCCAACGGATTTTGGCGACGACTTTATCGAATTGATCGCCGCAAACAAACGCATTTGCAAGCATGTGCACCTGCCATTACAGCACGCCTCCGACCGTGTCCTAGAAGAGATGAACCGCGGCTACACCTTGCAGTGGTACCGCAGCCTGGTGTTGCGCCTGCGGCGCGCTGTCCCCACCGTCAGCCTGACTTCGGACCTGATGGTGGGTTTTGCCAGCGAGACCGAAGAGGATTTGCAAGTCCTGCTCGACTATGTGGAAGAAGTGCGCTACGATTCTGCCTTCACTTACTACTACAATCCGATACCCGGCACCCCGGCATTTGATCGTGACGACTTAATCGCCGAAGAAGTCCAAAAACAGAGGCTCTACCGTCTGCAGCAACTCCAGGACCGCATCACGCTAGAAAACTTGCAAAAGCGCGTGGGACTAGTCGAAGAGGTTCTCATTGAAGGTCCGTCGAAACAAAACCCCAACGAGCTGCTGTGTCGCAACGAATACAACCAGATGGTGATCTTTCCGGCGCCGCAGAATCTGCCGGCAAAAAATCTGCTTAATACTTTTGCCCTAGTCCGCACCGAGGCCCTAAAGGGCCGCACACTCTGGGGGCAACTATTACAGGCAAACTGTGAAACAAGTGACTCAGCCCAGGTTCCTGATAGCTAGCCGCAGAATCAATTCCGCAGGTAGCTATCCAGGAAGCTACGGTAGGGGCCGGCGAGAGTTAGCTCTTCAAGGTTCTCGGTCCACAGCCATGCAAACTCCTGCTGCAGATCTTGTAACGGCCAGTCACTGCAAGGCCGGTTCGACTCACAGGCAAAAACTTGTACCTTCTCTTGCGTCTGTAAATAGGCATGTGTAAAACTGCCAAGGTATTCACAACTGAGCTCGGCTATCCCCAGTTCGGCCAGCTGTGGCAGCCGCCACAAGTGACGCAGGTGCCCGCTGCGCTTGCGCTGCAACAGGTAGTGGCCATTCGCACAAAGCAATAGCCGCCGGCTCTGTCGCAGCTGGCGCGAATAACTGCGAGGTGCCGGAAAACTAATCCAGTTGCCGCTGGCAGCGGCCGGACACACGCCCTGCAAAGGACAGCGGCAGCAAATTGGCGTCCGGGACTTGCCGGCACTGCGACAAAGCTGCTGTCCCAACTGGATCAGGGCTAGATTTGCGGCACCGCGCCAAGCGCAGCGCCGCAGTGCCGGCAGATGCTGGCTGCGCCAGCTCTTTTCAGCAGCCGCTGTCGGCTGCTGCTGGTAGAGCCGCGAAAAAATACGTTTGACGTTGGTATCGACAGCAAGCACGGCCTCGTTGCCGCTGATACTGGCCACTGCCGCGGCGATATATGGACCGATGCCGGGCAAAGAAAGCAGCTCATCAAACTGATTGGGCAGGGTTGTGCGCCCCAACTCAATACAACATTTGCGGGCACAGGCCAACATGTTCAGGGCTCGGCTGTAATAACCTAGCCCTTCCCACTGCTTTAAAACTTGCTCCTCGCTAGCCCCCGCGAGCTCGACGAGACTCGGCCAACGCTGCAACCAGTCCGTATAATAAGAAAGCACCGTCTCCACCCGCGTCTGTTGCAACATCACTTCCGAAACCCAGACCGCGTAACTGTCGGGCCGGTCCTGCCACAAGGCTTCCGGTTTATCTCCGCGTTTATCGCCAAACGCTTGGCTATGCGTAGGGCCCATTTCAGCCGTTAAATCTAGTGTGGCGACCGTTGACCAGGCATACTGGATTTTATGGCGGTCAAACCAGCTCAGCAGCGGGCGATACAGCTGCTCAAAAAGCTGATCGGCATGCCAATGGGCCATGCCCAGAATCTGACCTTCAGACACGGCGGTAAAGATAAGCCAACTCGCCTTGCTTCGTCAACGGAATCACGCAGTCGGCGTAAAAGTCACGCAAGGCCTCAGGTCGCAAGTAATAGCGTTGCGAATCACCCGCTCCCGTCGCCTCTGGGATATTCTGCGCACTGCGAGCCGCCAGTTGTATCGCCCTCGCCTTGTCGTAGACCCGCCGCAGGATGCGCTGTTCAACCGCAGGTCGCGTAATGAGTGCCAGTATCCGCTGCCGCAAGTCCGTTATTTCAGAAGCGGCATCGTCATCCGGCTCCGTTTCCAGGTCGCGACTCAAGCGCCGCCAGGAATGGAGTAGGGGGGACAAACTGGCCTGCTGTTCGCGATACTTGATTTCCGCGATATAAATCGCCCCATAATGGATGCGCCGGGAAATGGCCTGGAGCACCATCACATCGTGCTCTAGTGCCGAACCGTGATGGCCGTCTTTACTCGCCGGGCAATATTGAGCCAGGAAGTCTAGGTAAGCCCGCAAGATACCGCGGCACTGGCTGATTTCACGGATGCGAGACAGCGAAAGGGGGATGTCGGCCTCGCATCCGCGGAGTTCCTGGGGCCGTAGCTCAAAGTCAGGGCTGGACAGTTTTTGCAGAATACACGGCGAAACCGTCAGCGGCTTGCTTGCAGCAATTGGGTTCTTTGCGGTACAGCCCGCAAGTGTCTCGGCAGGCAAGCGACTAAATGGAAATTCTTCGGCCACACGATAACGACCGAAATCGGAGTCCATAGCCTCGTGAAGCTGCAGACGCAGGCCGAGCAGGCTGCTGCGCAGCAGCTCGGCCTGCTCGGCCTCTGGATACAAGTAAAGCCCTGGATGAAAGGCGTACTGGACTCGGTCGAGAAAGCGATAAATCAAAGTTTCTTCCAAAAATTCCAGGCGCTTCGCCACGGCCGCCAAACTCATCTCTGAGCTGCCAGACACAATAAAATCCCCTTAAAATCTCTTTCGACTCCTCACAGATTCCCTAACTCACTGGCCAGATGATCGACACGGGCAAGCAGTTCTTCCGCACCGGCAAGGCGCCACAAAATAATCATTGACTCAATTAAAGGGGGAGAAACATTGCTGCCAGTTACAGCATAGCGCAGAGTTTGCATCAGTGGCCCCAGTTTTACGCCGGCATCTGCCGCCGCCGCGCGCAAGGCGGCTTCCCAGCTCTGTTTCACGGCCAGCAGGCCCTCGGCATCTTGCCATGTATCCCCATTTTCGACACAAAGCCGTTCCAAAGTGCGGCGCCCACACTGTAACAATTTGCAGGTCTGGGCGGCATCGTGCTTTTTAGGTATTGCCAGAGAGACATCGTGGCACTCAGGACGGGCAAAAAAATAGGCCGCCATGGCCGGAGCGTCATTGAGGAACTTCAGCCGCTCCCGCAAGAGCGGGAGTATCCAGTCCAGACTTTGCTCAAAATTTGCCGGCTCGGGTTCGTAGACTTCGGGCAGGAATTGTCGCCACGTATCTCGCAACTGTTTATTCAGCTGTGAGATACTCATCTGGCGAATGTATTGACCGTTAAACCATTGCAATTTCTGATAATCAAAAGTGGCGGGCGAACGGCTCAATTTGGCCAGGTCAAAACACCGCTCAAGTTCGGGCAAAGTAAAAAACTCGCGACTGTCGTCGAAAGACCAGCCAAGCAGGGAAATATAATTTAAGATGGCCTCGCGCAAATAGCCCGCCTTGCGGAATTCAATCAGCGAAGTTGAGCCGTGGCGCTTGGAGAGCTTGGCCCCATCTTGCCCCATGACCATCGGCAGGTGACAGAACTGCGGCGGCCGCCAGCCCAAAGCCTCGTACAGTAGAATGTGCAGCGGGCCAGAGGACAGCCACTCGCGGGCTCGCAAAACATGGCTGATCTCCATCAGGTGGTCATCGATAACGTTGGCCAGGTGATAGGTCGGGAAACCGTCCGTTTTGAGGATGACCGGATCGGGATTTATATCCGCATTGGCGCGCTCAATATCCGCCAACAACAGATCGTGAAATACCGTAGTCCCCTCCAAGGGAATGGCAAAACGCAAGACGCAAGCCTCGCCGGCCCTGCGGCGACGCTCGGCCTCCTGACGGCTGAGGCCGCGACAGCGGCGATCGTAACCTTGCAAACGAGACTTATTCTTTTCTTGCTCCCGCCGCAACTGCTCCAGGCGTTCAGGACTACAAAAACAGTAATAGGCTTTGCCCTCATCCAAGAGTTGCCGGGCGTATTTTTGGTATATTGCAACGCGCTCAGACTGCACGTAAGGGCCGTAATCACCGCCGGCAAAGCCGGCCTCGGCCGGTCCCTCATCGGGCTGTATCCCCAACCACTCCAGCGACTCATATAAATCTTGAATATATCGCGGCTCCGAGCGCGCACGGTCTGTATCTTCAATGCGCAGCACGAAGCGGCCGCCGCTGCTGCGGGCAAAAAGATAGTTAAACAAAGCAGTGCGCACTCCACCGATATGCTGTAAGCCGGTGGGCGAAGGGGCATAGCGCACGCGAACTTGAGACATAGCCCAACCCTCCCTTAAAATTGAGTCGAATCCACAGCCAGAAAACTGTTGAAAATGGGTCTATTGAAAATTAGGCCGGCTAAAAAAAGCATTCTACCGGCGGTGCATTTTTAGCAAATTTAACAAAACAAAATGTAGCGCCAAGCAGTATAGAGTTTTTCGTGGGTTTTGAAAAACTTGGACCCCCCAAAATTTGGACCCTCCTTGGGAAAACTTGGGAAAACTTTGAGAAAATTTGGGAAAACTTGAAAAAATGCGCGGAAGTGAGAACACGTTGGAAACAAGAAACCCTATGCCTGACAGATTCACAGAAAGCGTCACCCTCAATGATTTTTTTAACAGTTCGTTTAAATGAGATTGTTTTGCGACACTTAAAATCTGGCCTGTTTCTCCCTCATATAACCTTAAATTAGAAGTATAAAATTTTACTATAATTCATTTTGACATACAATAAAAATTTGTAGTTCTACCTACAGGCATTGTCAAAATAGATTCTGAGTTTAGGATGGCAAGCATGAAAGTTGCAAAATTACACAACCAAATCCAGGCTTTTGCTTGGGGTTCCCAAAGTTACCTGCCCTGCTTGCTGGGCTATGAAAACCCGCAACAGAAACCGCAAGCCGAACTGTGGATGGGCGTCCATCCCCGCGCGGAATCGTGCGTTGAAGCAGTGGCGGAAGGGAGTTCTGGGCGCACGCCCCTGAGCCAATATCTAATGGATAACTGCGGTAAAATGGACTCCGGCCTCGGCAGCGCAACCGCGGCGAAATATCAGGGTCTGCCGTTTTTATTCAAGGTGCTAGCAGCCGGGCAACCGTTGTCCATACAGGCCCATCCCAACAAAGCGCAGGCCGAAGCCGGCTTTGCCCGCGAGAACGCCGACGGCATCGCTCTGGACGCTCCCCAGCGCAACTATAAAGATGCCAACCACAAGCCTGAGGTCACGCTGGCGCTGACGCCATTCTGGGCCATGTGCGGCTTCCTCCCGTTGGACGCGATTCGGCAGAATTTTAATCGTTTTAATCATTCTAATCCGGCTGTGGACTTGAGTTTTGCCGATCACCAAAGCTTCTTTTCCAGCCTGATGAACCTGCAAGCCCAGCAAAAAGCCGAATTGCTAGACCTTGCCCTGCGGGACTGCGCGAAGTCCCCGCAAAATTACGGCGCCGACGTGGCTCGTTGGGTCGCCCGCCTGGCTGAATTTTACCCCGGAGACATCGGGGCACTGGCTCCGCTGTACCTGCACCTGCTGTGCCTGCAGCCAGGCCAGGCTATTTACCTGCCGGCCGGCATACTGCACGCCTACCTTGAAGGTTCGGCCATGGAACTTATGGCCAACTCGGACAATGTCTTGCGCGGTGGCCTGACCCCTAAACATCAGGACATCCCAGAGCTGATGCGGACCCTGCACTTTGAAGCGTTTCCACTGCAGATAATTGAGGCCCGCGAAATGGATCTGCAGCGCAGCTACTATCCTTCTACCGCCGCCGAGTTCCGCCTGGAGCGCTGGTGCCTGCGCCCTGAAGACAGCGCTTTATACTTTCCGAGTAAGCATCCTGTGATGTTGGCTTTCGTCTACCAGGGCTGTGTCGAACTCAACGGCATCAGCTTAAAACAGGGGCAATCCTGCATCATTCCGGCCAGCAGTGGCGAAATTACGGCAAATGTGCACGGGGGCCAGGAAGGCGAACAGGATGCCATACTATTTGTGGCATCGGCCAAAGAAATTTGAAAGAAATCTGATGGACACCGATGCCAAGCGCGAACTGCTGCGAATCTGGGTCGACGCCGACTCCTGTCCGCGTGAAGTGCGCCGGGTGTTGCTGCGGGCGGCCTCACGTCTGAACGCCGCTTCGATGGACCTGATCGCTGGAGAACAAGAAGAAATGGTTCCTTTTCACTTTGTCGCTTCCCAAGAACAGCCCATTCGCAGTGACCCGCGGCAACGCGTCTATTTCCATCGGGTGGCCTGCGCCACCGATGCGGCGGACCAGTTCATCCACAGGCGATGTCGTCCGGGAGATATGGTCATCACCCGCGACATCGTGTTTGCCGAACAGCTTTGCCTGCAGCAGCCCGATTTGCGCATTATTAACGATCGCGGCACCGAATTCAGTCGCGACAACGTTTCAGCACGCCGCCTGCGGCGCGACCTGGCCCTGAAGCTTCGCGGCGACGATCTGCTGCCGAGCCATGGCCACGGCTATGGAGCCAAAGAGCTACAACAGTTCGCAGCCTGTTTTGATCGCTGCCTAAACCAGCAAATCCAGCGGCAACGCCGAAAAAAGAATGGCAATACCTGCCACAGGAGGGAAGATGGCCAAAGAACCACGCACATTCCACATTTGGGTAGACGATGAAACCTGCAAGAGCTGCGGCCTGTGCATTGCCAACTGCCCCAAACAGATCCTGCGTTTTTCCCAACGGATCAACAAGCAAGGGCTGAATCCGATGGAGTGCATCGACCACGAAGCTTGCATTGGCTGCCTGTCCTGCGCCGAAATATGCCCAGAGGTAGCGATACAAATCACAGCCAAAGTCCAGAGCAACTGCGCGGAAATGGCAACGGAGGTGAAACATGGCTGAGTACCGCGTCTGCCATACGGGAGAGAATCTGGCCGCGGGAATCGCCGTTGTGTCCGAAGATTCTCCGCGCCAACTGATGAAGGGCAACGAGGCTTTGGCCGAAGCGGCCATCATCGCCGGCTGCCGCCATTACTTTGGTTATCCGATCACTCCCCAGAACGAGATTCCGGCCTACTTTGCCCGGCGCATGCCGCAGGTTGGCGGTTGCTTCCTGCAGGCCGAGAGTGAACCGGCTTCAATCAACATGGTCTTTGGCGCCGCCGCCGCCGGCGTGCGCGCCATGACCTCCTCTTCCTCGCCCGGAATATCGTTAATGCAGGAAGGCATTTCCTACCTGGCCGGTGCCCAGCTACCTTCTGTGGTCGTCAATGTCATGCGTGGCGGACCGGGCCTGGGCAATATCGCCGGCGCCCAGGGCGACTACAATCAGGCCGTCAAAGGCGGTGGCAACGGCGACTACCACTGCATCGTACTGGCGCCCTCCTGCGCCCAAGACATCGCCGAGCTGACCCTGTTGGCCTTTGATTTGGCCGACCGCTATCGCATGGTCGCCATGCTGCTGCTCGACGGTTATCTGGGCCAAATGGCCGAACCTCTACGCATGCCCCAGTTGCTTGAGAGCTATCAGGCGCCCCGACAAAGCGGCAATGACGCCTACGTGTTAGACGGGGCAAGGGAGCGGCCGGGCCGAAAGATTGCCTCGATCCACCTGGAAAAGGAACACCAGGGGCTGGAACAGCACGTAAAAAGGCTCTTTGCCACCTACCAGACGGCCGCAGATAAGGAAAGTAGAGCCATCGTCGAGGGCCTGGAAAAAGAAGGTGAGGCCGAAGTCCTACTTTGTGCCTACGGCATGCCGGCGCGGCTGTGCCGTGAAGCTCAATCCCGACTCCGGCAAAGTGGCATCCCGGTAGGATTATTTCAACCTTTGACGCTGTGGCCATTCCCGCAAAGACAGCTGCTAGATGCCTTGAATGCCATCAAAGGTTCCCCCAAAAAAATCCTGGCAGTTGAAATGAGTCAGGGCCAGTTTGCCGACGACATCAAATTTCACGCCTACAACACTGGCGCAGAAGTTCAACTGTACGGCACGGTTGGCGGGACCCCTCCAACCGTAAATCAAATTATCGAGAGGATAAAAAAATATGTATGAAGAAGTGATAGATCAGATTGAAAACGCGCAGCGCGACGGCGCCCAGTTGTTGTACAGCAGGCCCAAGGCCCTGCGCGAACGGCCAACTCATTACTGCTCGGGCTGTGGTCACGGCATACTGCACAAGCTTGTGGCCCAATGTATCGATGAGATGCAACTACGCGAACGCACCGTAATCATGGCGCCGGTGGGCTGCGCCGTCCTGCTTTACGACTACCTGGATGTCGATGGCCTAGAAGCCGCCCACGGCCGCGCGCCGGCCGTGGCGACTGGCGTCAAACGTGCCAACCCGGAAAATATTGTGATTTCCTATCAGGGCGACGGTGACCTTTTGGCCATTGGCATGGCTGAGACAGTACATGCCGCAAATCGGGGCGAAAACATTACTGTCATCTTCGTCAACAATACCGTCTACGGCATGACTGGCGGCCAAATGGCCCCAACCACCCTGGTGGAGCAAAAGACCAGCACCACCCTTGGCGGCCGCGACATGGCAAGCGATGGGGCGCCAATTCGCGCGGCAGAACTGCTGAACACCCTTGAAGCCCCGTATTACATCACGCGCTGCAGCGTGCACAATGCGGCCCAAGTGCGCAAGACCAGAAAAAGCATCGCCAAGGCCCTACAATACCAAGACGAAGGGCGGGGTTACAGTTTTGTCGAAGTTTTGTCCATGTGCCCAACGGCTTGGGGCATGTCCCCCGCCAAGTCGGCCGAGTGGATTTCTGCGACTTTAACCCAAGCCTATCCCCTGGGCACACTGCGCGACCGGGGGAAAGAGCAATGAATGCCCGGCAGATCAACCAAAGTCAGCGCATTCACGAGCGCATTGTCATCGGCGGTTTTGGCGGCCAGGGAGTCCTATTGGCCGGCCAGCTCCTGACTGTAGCCTGTATGAACAATGGCCTGAACGTTACAGATATCCCATCCTACGGTGCTGAAATGCGCGGCGGCACGGCTCGCTGCTCGGTTGTAATCGCCAATGAAGCCATTGCCTCGCCGCTGGTTGCTGAACCCACGGTGATCATCACCTTGAATCGGCCTTCGTTGCTGAAATTTGAACCGATCCTACAGCCTGGCGGGCTGTTGATTTACAATACCAGCCTGATTGCGGACCAACCCAAACGCACCGACATTCAAGTCGTCGGCCTGCCGGCTACCGGACTGTCGCGACAATTTGGCTCAGAGCGGGCTGCCAATATTGCCTGTGTTGGCCAGCTTTTGGCCATGCGCCCGCTGCTGGCGAGCACCGAAGACATTGAGGCGACTCTAGACATTGTAATTTCGGAGCGCAATCGCAAGCATAACCCCGTCAACAAACAAGTATTACGGGCAGGTTTTAACTATACAGTCTAAGATTTTTGTCGCGAGTGTTCCGCCCCGGGTGACATTGATAATGGGCGACATTTAAAAAGGTGTAAAATTCTAGCCCGGCAGCAAGACCTCAAATTTACGGCTGTAGCGAGTGCGCACCGCATTGATAGTGGCCCACAGGCGAGGCAGCTGTACTCGCCACAAGTTTTTAAGCACAGGATTGGCCCGCGATAGCTGCAAATGGGTTTGCTGTGAACGGATAAAATAATTGCAGCGATCCGGCAAATACAGTAAATAGTAATAAAAAATAAGTTCCTGCATTAGAAAGTAAGTGTCGGCATTGAGATTTCTGCGACTGAGGGCATGGATAGCCGGAAGGACTTCGCGATCATTATCGCTGAGGCCATCGCGCAGGTAGCTACGCAGCACGCCCAGATACTTGGCATTACTATATTGGGGATGCAAAGTGCGTTTTGCATATAGCTCAGACTGTTCGATAAAGCTCAGGCGATACCGCACGGATTGATCGGGAATGCCTGGCGCGATTTCTTTTGCATTCCTCCCGCCGAGCTCCTCTGCTGTAGCCGCCTGGGCCAAAGGGCTCGTCTCCGTCGCTGCGGCATTGTCTCTAGTACTTGGCGCCGAGCCGGCCAAAGGCAATGAATTAGACTCAGTCCGCACTTTAGAATGCCCTTCAAAATGTATTGGGATCAGATACGCATGATAAGCGAGCCGGTCATTACTGCGCTGCGGATACACGGCACTGCGCTGCATGGGGTAGCGCTCTGGATCGGGCAACCAACTAGAGCTCGCCGGCGACACCGTTTCCTGATAAGCATTGCAAAGAATACTGATGCGCCGAGTTCCGCCATCAAGCTCATTGATGGCGTCGAGAAAGAAGCGGAATACTAACCATGCACCTTTGCCCGGATAGGAACTATCAGCTATGCGTCGAAAGTAGTCCTTAATATATATGCGGCCCAATTCTCCCGGCGGGCTATCTTGCAAGTTGCCTGCCGCATGGAGGATTTGCATCAGGTTTTGTGCCAAGCTTCGCAGGTCCGCCAGACTGAGATTGGCCACTAAACCAAAATCGCTTAGCCACAGAAAGGCCTCATACAAAGTCGGCTCGCTCCAGATACTGTCGCGGGCATCGCGGCTCGCAGAGCTGCCATTTTTTCCTATTTTTCCCTCTCTTCCCAATTTTCTCATGGGCAGGCGCCTTTGCAGGCGCGCAAATACCCGTAGGCGCGGATAAGTCGCGGCCAATTCCTCAACTTCCTGAAGGGCGCGAAAAGCTTCTCGTTGCTCTGGGGTGCGCAGTTTTTCAGGAATGACAACTTTTTTCCCAGAACCTTGAACAGGTTCCCAGCTCTGGCCGCGAGCGGGCAGGATGAAAACCGGACAATGCAGCAGAACCAAAGTGAGAAGCAAGCTACAAAAAACGCGCAGACTGAGATACAGGCAAGTTTGCGACAGCCTCGAGGCTGCCTTGGTCATGTCAGTTCTCCCGCAGTCTGCGCCCCAGCAGAGCGAGCCGAACGCATGGCGGGAAACAGGCGCAACCAGTTTTGACGCAAATAAGCGGCCATTGCTTCTGGCGTCAGGCCATGGCACTGCGCCAGTACATCCAAAGTATGACCGATAAAGCCGGGATGGTTAATCTGCCCGCGCACCGCTTGGGGTGCTAAAAAGGGGGCGTCGGTTTCAATCAACAGACGCTCCAAAGGTATCAGGCGGGCGGCCTGACGCAAGTTCTCTGCATTTTTGTAAGTGACATTGCCGGCAAAAGAAAAGTAAAAACCGCGCGGCAACAAAGACTCAACCAGACGGGGGTTGCCGCTGAAACAATGCATTATGGCCCCGGCCGCCAGATCTGAAGCCGAATGACACAGAAGCTCTGCCAAATCCTCATCGCTATCCCGATTGTGGATGATCAGTACCTTGCCCAGACTTTTCGCCAAGGAAATGTGGAACTCCAGGCTGCGCTGCTGCAGTTGTTTGTTTTTTTCGCTGCGATAATAATCGAGTCCAGTCTCGCCAATGGCCAGGACTTCAGGGCTTTGGGCCCGCAGGGCAAGCTGTTTCAAGCCTGGTTCCAGCAGCTCCCGCGCAAATTCCTGCGCGTCAAATTCTCCCGTGCCAGATTTCCCCGCGAGCGCATAACGCGCAGACGAACTGCCGTCGGCATCATTGGGATGTATACCGGCGGCCAGGAAAACTTGTGGATAACGTTGCGGCTCGGCCCGGCAAGCTCGCGCAATGCTCAGGTGCCAGTCCCAGGCCTCTGCATCTGGCTCCAACACGATATTCAAAAGGGATTCCAATCCGGCAGCCCGCCACTGCCGCAAATAATGCCATATATCCAGGCCCTGCTGGCGCAGGAGAAAGAGGTGACAATGCGAATCGTAGAGCCCGGCATACAAGTGATTGGGAGAACTAATTTCCTTCATAGGCCGTAGGATAGCCATTTTCCCCTGCCCTGTACAGTTCTGGCAAACAATGACAAATCAGAAACACAAAAAAAATGAATCCTGAAAAAATAATCTACCATGCCTATTTACAAACTATTTCAATCTTCCCCTAAAAAAATTATAATACTGCAAATCTTTCTGGGGCTATTTTAATGTACTTACTGCGGCTGTCGTTTTGTCTATGTGCTATTCTCGCCTCCTGTAGCAGTTATCACGGCAGCAAAAGCCATGAAGAAAAAGCCGGAAAAACGAAAAAAATGGCCGCAGGAGGTCTGCCAGACCTCAGCACCGATTCCATTTTTAACACCTCGCGTTACTATGGCTCAAGTTTTGCAAAGTATCAGTTCCAAAAATTCAAAATACTCAATAGTAACGTGCGCAATAGACTAGGTCTGGGACATAACCCCGATACCCAGTACGTGCTATTTGGACAGTTCAATCGTGACTTCATCGCCAGTTCTATAGCCAGAGAGCGCCTCTACCTAGTCGGAGAGCGGCGCGTAGTGATTGAACAGAAGCTGCAAACTCAGAAAGAATTTTACGATATCCTGTTTCTGCTGGAAAGTAACGATGGACCGCCCGGCAGTCGTAAACAGATTCGTCAATACTCCGTGCGCCAGCTCAATTCGCTGCCCCGGCAATCCCCTCAGCGCGGCTTAAAGGAATTCCTGCTGGTCGTAAAGGATTTTAACGGCGATGACCTCGATGACTTTTTCCTCGGTTTTGCTCAAAGTCGTCGCGACAAAAAATTCCAGTACTACCTCTACGTCTTTGACCCCCAAAAGGCTGGAGCGCCGACAGCCATTGTGCGACCCTGGATTAGCTTTACCGACGCAGAGCGCCAAGCCAATATAGACAAGTATTATTCGCCGTTCATGCGCGAGATTAATGCCGATATATATCCGGCCTTCATCGCCGAAATAGAATTAGACCTGAACTACAAGATTAATATTGACCTCTCACTTCTGGCCGACGTTTTAGTCCGCGACCAAGTTTACGACAGCCGTGGCATGGTCCTAAATAAACGCGGAATACCGCATTTGGACACGAGCCCGATACTTTTACCCATGCGCCACAAATCGGGCCAGTATATGATTCACTCGGTGCAACAGGTGCGCAACCGCTATGGCCAGATTGGCATATTGGTCTGTAACTGGTTATTTCGTCTCGAAATCAAGCAAGAAGTAAAACCAAACGACCCAAACGACCCAAACAGAGAAAACCTTGAAAACTTGGAAGGCCGTTGGATTCCCGAAAAATCCAGCATTGAGTTTCTCACGAAACCGCGAATCTGATATCCTGAGGGCGGACCAATTGAGCCTTGATTGAAGTTTGAGTCGAAACTTGAGTCGAAATTGAGCCAAAGTTTGGGCCACAGGCATGCCCAATGTTCCATGTCCCATGACCTACGGAGGACGCCATGAATCAAAGCACAGCGCGCAACACGCAGCTACAGAAAGAATTGCAGCGCTTTGGTCTGGCCCTGCCCAATATCCTGCTGCCCAGATTTCGTTTACAGCAGCGACTCAAGTGGCAGCGTTGGGCCGTCATAGCCTGTGATCAATATACTTCCGAACCTGAGTACTGGCGTGACCTGCGCCAGGCTGTCGCTCAGGCGCCCTCGGCCTTGCAGGCCATCTTGCCGGAAGCTGAAATTGGTCAAACCCCACGGCAATTGCAAGACCAGCTATCCCAGGTCAGAGCTGGTAGCCGGGCCCTAAGCGATAGTTCCCTGTTGTCCGATCTGGCCGAACGGGGCGGTCGGGAGCCTGAGAGCCCCGCCTTGATTCTGCTGCGCCGACGCATGGCCAGAGGCCGCGTACAATGGGGCCTGCTTATCGCGGCGGACTTGGAACATTACCATTTTGACCGCAGCTGCCATGCCAGGGCCAAGATCCAGCCGACAGAGAAAACGGTCCTGGAGCGTCTGCCCGTACGCAAAGCCCTGCGCTCCGACAGCGCCCTAGACTTCAGCCATGCCCTGTTACTTTACGATGATAGTGCCCAAACACTGTTTCGGCCGCTAATAGACCTGGCCGAGGCCAACGACGAGCGGCAACTGCCCGTCATTTACGACTTTCCCCTCTATCGACCGGCGGCTGCCGATACTAATATTCACGGTGAAGTCCGCGGCTATTTCGTCGGCACCGAGGAAATTGAGCGTATACTGATACCCGCTCTCGAAAACTGCGAACGGCAAAATCAAGGACAAAATGCAGCGGAAAATGCCAGCGATCTGCGTCCGCTATTTCTCGTTGGTGACGGCAACCACAGCCTGGCCGCAGCCAAACAGGTTTGGGAAGAAGTTAAGAGCTCTGCCGACGACGACGATCCGCGCCGCTTTGCCTTGGTCGAACTGATTAACTTTGCCGACGAGGCAATACCGTTTGAGCCGATCCACCGTTTGGTGTCATTTAATACCGAATCAGGGCCCAGTTGCCGCAACGCGGGGCCGGGGAAACGCCTCCCGTTTGAGCCTCTGAGTAATCCGCAATTGACCCATTGGTTTGGGAAGTTCTTGCAAATTTTGGAAAAAGAGAGTCAGCACAATGTTCAACTGACAGAGTTGCCGGAGCTGAGATGCCAAAGCGGCGCGAGTGCTCCAGTCGAAGATTACCTCTGTCGGCAATGTGAGGCGGACCCGCAGAAATGGTTTTTCCTTTTTGCCTGTGAAGGGCGAATTCTGCGACTGGACGGCCGCAGCAGCCAAGCCAGAGAATGTGTTCGCGTAGTGCAGCAAGCCTTGGACAGCCTGGATCAAAGTACTTGGCAGTTGGATTATATTCACGGGGCAGAACGCTGCATGGACTTGGCCGAGCGCCAGAACAACAACGGGGAGGGGCATGCCGGAGCCGCGATACTGCTACCTCATTTATGTCGCAAACATTTTTTTGCCGAACTGGCCGCCAATCAGGTCATGCCGCGCAAAGCTTTCTCCATTGGTCACGCGGAAGAAAAACGTTTCTACATTGAATGCCGCAAACTCATATAATCGTTCACGCGTGAAACTACTATTTTACATTGAGTTACTTTTTATTAAAATGCTTGATACAGAGGTCGTTGTATGGAACACATCAAATTTATTTTACGTTTTGCGGGGCTCCTGTTTATACCCCTGATTATTTTGTTACTGGGCACCATCATTGGACAAAACAGCGCCATCTATATTGACGATTTTTCCCTGTTGGGCGGCTGGTGGCAGCTTCACGACCTGCCGTTGTCCAGCCTGCTGATCTGCTTCCTGCTGCTGGGCGCCATGCTGGTATTTAGCTTGATTCTGCTCCTCAAAAGCGAGCGGCGCCTGCGGCACGAGTTGAGCGAGCTGCGCCAAATGAACAAACAAGAAGCCGCGGTGCAAACAGACAAAAACAGTCCCCGCAAAAATAGCCGAAGCCATTCTTTGAAGGCCCTCAAAAAGAAAAATGAGGAGGCAAAGCCAGGACGCAATCAGGACAATGGCAGCCCCGCTTAAAACCTCCTCTCAATATGGCAAAAAACTGGGCTTCTAGTTGCTACATGTCTTACCGTCGCTGCCGATTCGACGTCGAATATCCCGGATTCAAGGGAAGCTTCTTGCCGTGCTTGCCGCATTCTTGGCGCGCGAGGCCGCGCTCTGGCCTGCTGCTCTCCCTAGCATTGGCATTGACCCTGGCAGGGTCTTTGTCTGCCTGTGTTCCCTTGAGGGCCCAGCGCCTGCGGGACGAAGCTTTGGGGGGATTACTCGGCGGCACGGTCCATCCTCAAGATCGGGTATTGGGCCCGCTCTATATTCCGGCTGAGGCATCGCGCGACAGCCGGCAGATTTTTGATTTGCTGCGCCGCTTCTGGAACGACATCAATGCAGGCCAGCTTGACGACGAACTGCTAAGCGCTGACGGCCAAACCCAAATCTCCGAACAAGTCGCCCCGTTTATTCGCCAAACTCCGACGCTTTACCGCGAATCATTGCGTGCGCCGCAAGATCAATTCGCCCGGCGAGAAGCGGAAGCGCCGCAGCAGTCGACAACTGAAGATGCCGGCCTCCCACCCACCCAAGAACTGCAATTGAGCCGGGTGCGCCTGGCAGACCCGGCGATTGAAGACGCTTACGCACGAGTGCGCTGCCGGTTGGAGATCAACGACAACAGCGCTTTCATCCAGGCAAATATATATATCCTGATGGAGGCAGGGGCATGGAAAGTCGATGCCCTCGACATTGACTGGGAAAATATTGTCGCCGCAGGCGGTGACCAACCCATGAATGTGTTTGGCCGCAAAATTGAAACCTATCCGCAATAAGACACAGGCAAACCCTGAGGACAAAGCCTTGCCCATTTTCGCAAGGACAAATTTTCATTATGCTGCCTAAAACCGAGGCCAGAGGGCATCTGCCCGTGTGGGGGAGAAAATTATGTGCGGAATATTGGGAATACTGGAACTGGAAGACGGCCAAAGCCAGGAACAACGCGAACAGCTAACGCGACTGTCGACGCGCCAGCGCCATCGCGGCCCGGACTGGAGCGGCTACTACATGAGCAATGAGGCTGTGTTTGCCCACGAACGCCTGGCCATTATCGGCATGGAATCTGGAGAGCAGCCGCTGTTTTCGGCGGATGGCAAGCTGGTGCTCGTGGTCAATGGCGAGATCTACAACTACAAAGAGCTGCGCAAGCGCTATGGCGACTATCGCTACCAATCGGATTCCGACTGCGAGGTGATTCTGCCCTTGTACCTCGATTACTTACAGCAGCCGGCAGACAAGGCGGCCAGACTCTTCAACGAGCTCCGCGGCATGTTTGCGTTCATTGTTTACAACAATGAACGCAAAGAATATCTGTTGGCCCGTGACCACATGGGTATCATTCCCTTGTACACTGGCTACAACGAAAAGGGGCACTTTTACGTGGCTTCAGAAATGAAGTGCATCGCCGATTGCTGCACAGCGGTAAATACCTTTCCCCCAGGGAACCTGCTCGACAGCCGCAGCGGCCAGGTGCAAGCCTACTACCGGGCCCACTGGTTTGACTTTGCCGAGTTGCAACAAGCGGCTGGCGACAAGGCCATGCTCGATGCTGAACAAGATGACAAAGAAGCGGCCGCCCGGGACCGCGCCCTGCTGCGCAGCAGCCTAGAAGATTCGGTGCACAGCCACCTGATGTCAGACGTACCTTACGGCGTTTTGCTCAGTGGCGGACTGGATTCTTCCATCGTCGCGGCAATTGCCGCGCACTACGCGCGTCGCCGCGTCGAAGACGACGACCGAACTGAGGCCTGGTGGCCTCGCCTGCATTCTTTTGCCATCGGCCTGAAAGGCTCTGGCGACCTCGAAGCAGCAGCCAAGGTCGCCGCCCAGCTGGGAACGGTGCACCACAATTTCCACTTTGGCGTCGAAGATGGCCTGAACGCTTTAAACCAGGTAATTTACCATTTGGAAACCTACGATGTCACCACCGTCCGCGCCTCGACGCCGATGTACTTGCTCGCTCGTAAAATTAAATCGATGGGCATCAAGATGGTTCTTTCTGGCGAAGGGGCCGACGAGATTTTTGGCGGCTACTTGTACTTTCATCACGCGCCCAGCCCGCGGGAATTGCACGAAGAGACGGTACGCAAACTCCAACGCCTTCATTATTACGATTGCCTGCGTGCCAACAAGGCCATGATGGCCTGGGGCGTGGAGACCCGCGTGCCGTTTCTCGACCGCCACTTTCTGGACGTCGCCATGCGCTTCAACCCGGCGAATAAAATGGTGCGCCCCGGCGAGGGCGCAAGCGGCCGCCAGCGCGGTATGGAAAAATGGCTGCTGCGCAAGACCTTTGAGACTTACCTGGACGACGAAATACTGTGGCGACAAAAAGAACAATTTTCCGACGGCGTGGGTTACAACTGGATCGACAGCCTCAAAAAATTGGCCGAACGCGAAGTCAGCAATGCGCAGATGCAGCGCGCCGGCCTGCGTTTTGCCATCAATCCGCCGAGGACAAAAGAAGCCTATCTGTATCGCAGCATTTTTGAGAGGCAGTTCCCCAGCGCTTCAGCCGCCTTGACCGTGCCTCAGGTCAAGTCCGTAGCCTGCTCTACAGAAACTGGCTTTGAGTGGTTAGTCAGCGCTGGCAAAGTTGCCCCCGATCCCAGGCAGCTGGATGATCCATCCGGCCGCGCCGTACGCGATGTCCACCGGGATGCCTATGAATCCTGACCGGGCCCCCGCAGGAAGCGGAAAGAAATACCGGCTCCCGTGGAAAAAATAAAGACCATACCCCGGTATAAGGAGTTAGCCAAATGAAGCGTTTGGTTGCGAAATATTTGGGCCGGGTATCCTACGAAGAGGGACTACGCCTGCAGCTAGAAACGTGGGAGCAACGTGTGCGCGACAATATCTGCGATACCTTGCTGCTGCTGGAACACGACAGTGTATTTACGATGGGTCGCCGTGACAGCCAGCACAACATGCTATTGCCCGCGGCAATGCTGGGCGCTCCCGTCGTCCAGTCCAGCCGTGGCGGTGAAATGACCTACCATGGGCCCGGTCAACTGGTGGCGTATCTCCACGCCAAACTGGGTGAGCTCGACGACGGCCGAGGCCCGGATGACGGCGGCCAGAATCGGGGCATTGGCGTCAAAGAGTTGATTTACCGACTAGAAGAGTCAATTATTCTGCTCCTGCGGGGGCGCTACGGCCTGGCACCCTGGCGCGATCTGCAACACAGAGGCGTCTGGCTGGGTGACGATAACGGCCGGGCACAAGCTTGCAGCGCGCGCAAGATTGCCGCCCTGGGGATTTCAGTCCAGCGAGGGGTTTCAATGCACGGCTTTGCCTTGAACATTAGCACGGATTTGAGTTTCTTTGAGCGAATCATACCTTGCGGCATTGCCGGGCGCGGTGTCACTAGCTTGGAGCAAGAGTTGCTCGGACTTGAGTATTGGCGAGGTGAGCTGGAGGCCAATAGCGCGCCGCTGGCGCTGCCTAGAATCGCGGGGCAACTGCTCAAATATTTCCGCCTTGCTTTTGGCTACAATCAAGTCGACTCAATTCTGGCAGAATGAGGGGAAAAGCCGACAGCCCGCAAAAAATAACAGCCTGGGGCCGGCGAAAAAACAATAATTTTTTCCTTGTCAAATAAAAAAGAATAAAACAACTTGCATGCACTAGTGACTTAAGCTAAGATGCTTTCTGGCCTCGCAGAGGCAAGGGAATATGTTTGAGGGGAACAAATATGAAGCAAACAGAAATTAAGTTCCGTAAAAAGGCTTTGCAGTCAAAGCTCTATCGAGTTCTACTCTTTGTGCTGCTGGGAACTACCGGCATGAGCGCTTACGCTCAGAAAACCACGACCAATTCGGAAACCCAGCGCAAAGGACAAGAGTATTATGAGAGGGGGGTTGAGGCGATGAACAAAGGCCAGGACAGCAGTGCCATTGCCTTGTTTAACCTTTCGTTAAAATTTGACAATCGTAATGATCGAGCCTATTACCACCTGGGCCAAGCTCTGCAAAGAAGCGGCAACTTTGACCAGGCCATCCGCAATTACTCGTTTGCCTTGGAGCTCTCTTCTGGACGAGATCAAGCTGCGATATTTTCTTCCCGCGGTAGTGCTTTTTCAGCAAATCAGGAATATGGCAAAGCCATTGAAGACTACAACCGGTCATTAGATATTGATCCAGAAAGTGCCGTAGTCTATGCTAACCGCGGTTTGGCGAATCACGCAACGGGGAATATACAGGCGGCTCTGTTGGATTTTTCCACAGCTTTGGTCCTCGATCCACGTTACGGTGGTGCCTATAGTGGTCGTGGCATCGTTTATTACGCTCAAAAGAACTACAAGGCTGCTTTGGAAGATTATCAGAAAGCGTTGGAGTTTGATCCCGAAGATGTCGTGACGCTGTACAATCGGGCCATTCTCTATAGTGATACAGGGGAGCTGGATTCTGCAATTGAAGACTTGAACCGCACGATAGATATTCTTAATCGCCGGCCAGACTTACTAGTGGGTCTCAACGAGAATCTACTGAACAAATGTGAAATTAGCTTGAAGGCAATAAAACGTAAGAAAGAAGATCAAGGCCTTTACAGTGACAACTCGTCGGGCGGCAGTTCGGGCAGTTCGGGCAGTTCGGGCAGTTCTCCTTTTGGCTCGGGGGCTCCCAGCCTGAACTCGGGTAGTTCGTCTAACGATCTCTTTGGCGGCGGTGGCAATCCCTTTGGTGGTGGCGGTGGCGGGAGTAGCCCGTTCTAAGGCCTTTACATACAAAAATATAGGAAAATATTCTTCTGAATTAGGCGATGAGCCGCTATTTGGCTCATCGCCTTTAATCATTAACCAATCATTAACTTTTGCCATTTAAATCACATTTTAAATCACATTTAATATAGGCACTTAAACCCGGAAAATGTCCCAGCATGCATATGTTATATGTAATTGGTTCGCGGTCTGAACTTCAGGATATCCAGAAATCTAGTCCACTGTGGCGGCACAGCCTGGCCCGACACGACTATCAACTGCTGTCTGAAGGCCAACTGAAAGAATGCTTAAGTTCTGCGTATTATTCGTCTCATTCCCCTTGGTCAAGGGGCCCACGTAACAGCATATTTTTGCGCTGTGACTCAACTTTTGCAGCGCTAGCCCGGTTGTGGGAATCGAGCCGGCGCCAAAACTACCCACAAAACTACCCACAAAACTACCCACAAAACTACCCAATTGGGTTCCAACTTGATTACCAAGCTGAGCAAAGCATTTGGAACTGGGCCATGGCTTGTTACCAGACTAATGGCCGGGGTCAATATGGGCGGCAATGGCAAAGCCCGCTGGGGAATCTGTGCGTCAGCTCAACTCTTCCTCAGCTCCCCACTGTGTCCGCACGGGTTTCAAGCCCTGAGAGCAGTTTGGGCGCAACTTTAAGCCAGTACCCAACTTTGCTGCCTATGTTGCTAGCCAATGAAGTCGTGCGGGAACTACGAGCTAACGGCTACCCCGTGTGGCTAAAATGGCCCAACGATATGGTTCTATGGACTGATTCAAAAACAAATGCGACAGGCTTGTGGGGCAAGGCCGGCGGTCTGCTGCTAGAAAATAAGAGGGGCGTCCTGACATTTGGCCTGGGGCTAAACTTTGCGCCGAAAGCAGAGCTGCAAGTTCCCCCCATATCTGCAAACGAATTGCCGACAATGCCTGCGGTTTCATTGCAGGATTCCCCAGGCATGACAAGCGACTTGCTCGACTTCTGGCTGGCCTGCGTTTCTCGTCTGCAGCTGGCCTGGGCACGTTGGCTGAACTATCTCCATATCGACAACTTAGTGGCCGAAATTGAACCCCATTTGGCTTTCCGTAACGAGTGGGTGGAATGGTTTGGATTTGAGCATGCCGGCGCGGGCCAAAATACGCACAGACAAGTTCCAGCACAACGCGCCTTGGGAATTCTGCGCGGTTTGGGATCTTGCGGCGAACTCTTACTGGAAACATCTGGCGGTCTACAACACAAAGTCAAAGGTTCTTTGCGTCCCCTGCAAAAATGACAAAACAAGACATAGAAGCCCATATATTGGGGATATTTGGGGGTATTTTGTCGCCTAGTGAAAAATCGCGCTGCTTTTTTGCCCAGTGCGTCTTGACCAAAGATTGTTTTCAAATATGCTGAACAAACCTTATGGGGCTGTAGCTCACTTGGCTAGAGCGCTTGAATGGCATTCAAGAGGTAGGGGGTTCGATTCCCCCCAGCTCCAACTTAAAATCATCAAATAAATATTAATATTCTCTGTATGAAATTAAATTCAGACTAAAATTTTCATTCAATAAAAATATATTTTACATAGTATCGAATTGAGTCCTCAATAATTTATAGCTATAAGCTGAATTTGCAATACTGATAGCACAAAGTATTTTATAGAAATCTTATTAATCAAATAAATATTAATATGATTTTTCTTAAATTAAATTTATTTAAGACTTAAATTTTTATTGTGTAAAAATGTATTTTACACAATTCTGAATTAAATCCCCAATAATCTATAATTATAAGATTGATATACAATACTGGTAGTACAAACTATTTTATAAAAATTCTATGAAAAAATGGCTCATTGCAAAGAAAATCGGTTTGACATTCTTCCTCATTTCATGTAGAAAATCGTTTGTTAGCTTGGCGCCTTCTTGGAGGCGTAACTAAGTTAGCTCAGATTTCATACTTCTACAGGAGGATAGAATGAAGAAGTTAAATATCGTATTTTTGCTGCTTCTTGTTGCCGGCATGCACAGCCTGTTTGCCCAGGAAGTGCAGGAAGTTCAAGAAGCCGAGGTAGCCGCAGAGGCCCCGGCTGCGGCAGAACTGGCAAGCCCAGAGAGCCCAGACGAATTGGAGGGGACGTCAGAGGCCGTAGATCAGGCAGAAGGCATTATTACGGTTAAAGCGACCCCCAGCGTCAGCGGCAAAGGGCGTGTTTACTTTTCCGGCGATAAGACCCTCAAAGGTCATAATCTTTACACCGATGGCGATGCCAAGGGTCGCGTCAAGTTTGAAGCCGACTACGACGGCATCGGTGGTGCCGTCATCGAGTTGGAAGGCAAATTTAACCGCGCCGAAGCGATTAGCAGCGGTGGCGATGGTATTCCGTATATTGTTGGTTTTGGCGATAATGCGTATGCGTATGCGCACGTCTTGCAGGCTTTTGGCGTGGATGCCAAAATCTTTGATGTCTACCTGAAAAGCGGTCGCTTTAAGGTCGGCTTTGACAATGCCGAAGATGCGGGCCAGGACGATTGGAAGGCCAATGTCGATGGACTCGACCGCGACGACAAGACCAACATGCAGCTGGACCTGAAAATCATGGACATGTTGACGGTGCGCTACGGCACCAGCTTTGCCATGATCGACAGCGGTGACAGCGACTACGACATGGGTTGGGGCCTGCTCTTCGACAAGAGCTTTGGCGACCACAACATTAAGGCCTCCGTGGGTTATGTCGTCGATTTTACCGACAACACGGACTACAATTTTGGCGATGAGAGCAAGCTTTTAAAGAAGGAGGCAGACGACTGGGATAACCTGGGCATTTCCGTGGCCTACACCGGCACCTTCGGTGCCATCAAGATCATGCCCTTCGCCAACCTGAGTTTGAAGGGCCTGTTGGCCCACCCGGCCTTATCCTACGTCAATCCCCTGATTGGCTGGAGTGCCGGCCTCAAGTTCCAGCTGCGTGATGATGCCGACAAATACGACCTCGTCGGCGTCGGTCTCGACCTGGATGGCGAAATGCGCGACAACAACAACTACTACGAAAAGCTCGACAAGAAAGGCGAGGTGAAACAGAAATATACCGCGAACAAGGCATTCAGTGGCTTTGGCCTCAAGGTTTGGACGCACGCCCTGCGCTCCATGATGGGTGACAACTACCTGAGCCTCTGGGCCAAGGCGCGCTTTGACCTGAACCAGCCCGATAAAATGGTCGTCTACGATCAAAATGACCCCAATACTCCTCTTTGGGAAGTTGAAATCAGCCGCGAGGGCTACCTGGGTTCCTGGGGACTGGGTCTGACACAGCGCTTTGTCAACCAGGAAAATGCTTCAGTTGCACTGTCGGCTGAGTTTGGCATGGAAAATATCGCTCCGTTCAAAGTCAACAATGATATAGGCTACGTCGGTTCTGAAACTTCCATTGAATCAAAGAATGCCGCATTCAAGACTTACCTGGACATCAGCCTGAATGCCAGCTTCACCTCGGTTTTCAAACAGTCGGTCAAATAAGGATTGAGCCGTCTAGGTTCACGTTTTTCCTTGATGTAGGCCCTCCATGGGGACCTACATCGAGGTGTCTAATGTCAGAGGGGCCCGGCTTGCGCCGGCGCCTCTTTTGTGCTATAAAGCTCAAACACACGACAAAATGCAACACAATAATGCCGCAAGTTGCGGCGATTCCCAATTGCCAGCCCAAGCACCGGCCCAAGCATCCGCCCAATTACCGGCCCAAGCACAGATCCAGCTAAATGCTGCGGGCGCGGACACCGCGCCGGGCCATCTGAGCGTGGCGTTTCAAGGCGAGCCGGGCGCCTACAGCGAACAGGCCCTGCGGCAATTTTTCTGCAGTGACAAGGGCGGCGCAATCTATCCCGACAAAAGCTTTGCCGGCCTCAAGCCCTTACCCTGCGCCAATTTCCGCGGCATTTTTGCCGCCGTACAAGACGGCCGCGCCGACTTTGCCACCGTGCCGCTAGAAAATTCTTTGGCCGGTTCCATCATGGAAAACTACGACTTGCTGCTCGAATATCCCCAATTATGCATCTGCGCGGAGACGCGCCTGCGCGTCTCGCACATGTTGATTGCGGCCAAAGGCAGCGAGCTGCGACACTTAAAAACTGTGCGCTCACACCCCCAGGCCCTGGCTCAATCCAGCCACTTTATCGAGCGACACGGCCTGCAAGCCGTCGCCAACTTTGACACGGCGGGCTCCGTGCGCGAACTCAGCGAAAACCCTATTGCCAGCGGAGGGGCCAGCGGAGGGGCCAGCGGGAAGGCCAGCATCGGGGCCATCGCCAGCGCCCTGGCCGCAGAAATATACGACATGAAAATTTTGGCCCGGGCCATCGAAAACAACCCACACAACTACACCCGCTTTGCCATCGTATGCGATGCCCGGCGGCTGCGCTCGCAAATCGCGGCCTGGGAAAAACAGAGGCCGGGCCAAAAATTTGGCGACAAGTGGAGCATCTGCCTGCGCCTGCGCAACTTCTCCGGCAGCCTGGCCCGCGCCCTGCAAATCTTTCAGCATTATGAGCTCGATTTGACTAAACTCGAATCGCGCCCGATCATGGGGCAACCGTGGAGTTACCGCTTCTACCTCGACACTCGCATCGCTGGCGATTTGACGCCGGCAAAAGAGGCTGAATTTTTTGGCGAACTGGGGCGCATTAGCGAAGAATACCGCGTAATCGGCCGCTACTGGGAGAACCTGGAATGACAGAATGGCACAGGATCTCAGAAAATAAAAATTGCCGGCTCTAGTGCCGGCCTTGCACAGCGGCGCGCCAAAGAGGATCTCTCGGCACGAGGGAGGCAAAATTCGGTAAAAAATAGAATCTAGCAAATAAAATCTAGAAAATAAAATCTAGGGGGACTCAATTTTACAAACCGGCTTGATATCCAGTAAATGAGCTGGACAAAACACACAATTTTCACATAATTCCTTACAAATTTAGAATCCTGAATGACTTTTCAGGATTCATCTTAATATCCCCAAGTGTAGCCAGGGCAAGAGCAATGGCAAGGGCATCGGTAAAATATCCGTACCCCGGCGGGAAAAGGACGTTTTTTTGTCTGCAAATGTAAAAAAGAAGGACCTGGCCATAAATCGCCAGATAAAATCGCAGGAAGTTTTCCTTATTGGCCCCCAAGAAGAAAAAATAGGGGTTATTCCCCTTCGACAAGCATTGCAGCAAGCAGAACAGCTCGGCCTGGACCTAGTGGAAGTCGCGCCACAGGCCCGACCTCCCGTCTGTAAAATTATCAACTACGGCAAATTCAAATTTGAGCAAGAGAAACGGCAACGCGAACAGAAAAAACACCAGCAGCAGACCAAATTCAAAGAAATCCGCATGCAGCCGAAAATTAACGAACATGACGTCGTTTTCAAAACCCGACAGATTCAGAATTTTCTTACAGAAGGCTTCAAGGTCAAAGTAACCGTCCGCTTCCGCGGCCGCGAATTGGCCCACACCGAGTACTTGGGCGACAACGTCTTAAATAAAGTCCTTGCACATCTTGAAGAACATAGTTATAATATTGATTCGCGTCCCAAAATGGAGGGGCGCCTGTTGAGTATGATACTCAGCGCCAGAAAATCTGCTTCTAAAAAATAGAATTTTCTTATGCTTAGCACAGGCGGATATAGAGGGTGAATGTATGCCAAAGATGAAGACTCGCAAAGCTGCCGCTTCCCGTTACAAGGTGACCGGTTCCGGAAAAATTGTGATCAAAAAACAGGGGCTCCGCCATATTCTGACCAAAAAATCAGCCAAGCGCAAACGCAGATTGCGCAAGGGAGCTGTGCTAGACAAGGTCGAATTTACAAGAGCCCGCCGTATGCTGCCTTACAGTTAGGCCCAGCCAAGTACATTACTTTTTATTTTATTGGAGTCAGGAAATGCCGAGAGCTATTGATGGGACACGTCGCAAAGATCGCAGTAAAAAAGTACTCGAAAGAGCCAAGGGATTTCGCGGGAAACCGGGTAAACTTCTTCGCCAGGCCAAAGATGCAACGGCTAAAGCTGGCGCTTATGCCTATCGCGACCGCAAGCGCAAAAAACGCGACTTTCGCCGTCTGTGGATAGCGCGAATTTCTGCCGCCTGCCGCGAGCAAGGTTTGAGCTACTCGCAGTTCATGGCTGGAGTCATCAAAAATAAGGTCCAGCTGAACCGCAAAGCTCTGTCCAACATGGCTATTGAGGATCCCAAGGCTTTCAGCGCCATCGTCGAACAAGTTCGTCCGCGCTAAAGCTGGGCAGAATGCCACACGGATTGCCTTGGCCGCTGCATGCGCTATATCTGCGCTATGGTCAAGGCAATTTTTATTGGTGACACCGATGACTCTCTTGGGAGAGCATTACCCAGTCGGGAGATGAGATACTATGATTTCTCTGGAACAGTTGCAGCAACTTCGGGAAATGGTTCATACAACTGTATCGCGCATGCGTGTGCTTGAACGAGAAAATGCCGAACTGCGGCAAAAATTGCTGCAATATGAAGGGGATCTAGACGGCCTTTCTCAAGAAAATCGCGACCTGGAGAAGAACCAGCAATTAATCGAAACGGAAGTCAATGAATTGCTGGATGAGCTTCAGGACTTACAGTCTGAAGAAACTGCCGCAGAGATTGACAGCTTCACATCTCAGGCATCCGTCGTCGCTGATGCGTCCATAGAATTGGAAGATAACGCGGTAAAAAAACTGGAAATACCTAAAGTTAGTCCTATTGATAGCCTAAAATTTATGGAACGGCGCGGCAATGTCGATCCTAAACACGTTAGCGAAAATGATTTTGAGAATTCGCTAAAACGCAAACCGACGGCACAATCTATGCCTGAAGCTACCGCTGCCATTTCTGCCGCAGCGCCAGATTTAGCGGCGGTGCAAAGTAAAACAAGTCAATCAAAAATTTTGAATCAGTCTTTAGGTCATGCCTTGAGCGAAGGGTTACAGCAGAGCGCAGTCTCTGCGCAAGAGCTGACCGAGAAAGATGAAATAGATTCTAATATACATCACCGGTCGATGACAGAAGTCGCCGAAGAATTAAATGACACAAGTGCCAGCCTTTCTGGAGAAATCACGGAACTGGAACGAGAAAAACTTTCTCATTCCTTGGATATCTCCCTGGGTCTCAGCGGCGATAGTTTATTGGCCCTAGAAGAAAACTTGTCCGCCCTCAACGATGCGCAAGAAAACCGGCCTCATTCTGCGCCCAATGAAGGAGGCCTGGGTTTTCCAGAAACGGAACTTGATGATGACGCGGAAATTTTCTAATCCCATTGCCACTCAGCTATACGCTCTCCCCTAATCCGAATTCATGCAGAATCAATTCCGTTTTTCTTTACTGGGCAGTAACATTGAATTGCGTAGCAACTGCGATCCGGCTTACATGGAACAGGCTTTTCGCTATTTAGAACACAAGGTCGCCATGACTCAAGATGCGCTGCGCCTTAACGATTCAATGAAAATAGCTATTATTACAGCTTTTTTACTGGTCGATGACTTGCTGACAGAACGAGCCGAACGTGAAAAATTACTTTCCCATGAAGACGGCATGGCGGCCGAAATATTGGTAAAAAAAATGTTACAAGAACTCGCTCAATTGCCCTACGAGTTGCCTCAAGACTCGGAATAAAGTATACTGGCTATGCCTGCTGCGTTCGTATGGGCCCTATTCTCTTGGCCTAATAATATAGCACACGGCACTGTTTTGGGATGTTGAGGCGAGATACCCATTCGCCGATGTATTCCTGGCCTGCCCTTTTTGAATCTCTAGTGTTCAAGTGCTCTAGCTGCTCTACGGCGTTGGCGGGTGTTTATTGACCGTGTTCACGGCCTTCGTTATATTGTTAGCTCTTGCTGCATACAGACGCCGGGGTGGTGGAATTGGTAGACACCTGGGACTTAAAATCCCATGCCCGTAAGGGCGTGCCGGTTCGACTCCGGTCCCCGGCAAATTTTTATTCTAACCATTTAGTATTTGCATACAGCCAGTAAAAACATAGATATCTTTATCTACTGTCGATAAATTCAAAAATACGGGATAAATTTTAATATTAAATTATTTGTATAAGAAAAAATTTTCAATATCCAAGTCTAAAAATATACGATTCTTTTGCCTTAATTGCATCAGCCAGTTGCTATCAAATTTCTTGCGAACAAAGCCCTGCAAAATCTTAGAAGCATTCTGAATATGCTCATTTGTGCGAACAATGGCATAGTCCTTGCTGGTATCAGATTTCATCATAAACGCCCAGTCCGAAGCGCAAGCCAGGCTAAAATTACAAATTAATAGTTTGATCGCTTCTTGCTGATAAAGACCGTATTCATCTATTACATTCTGATTCAGGTTTTGCATGGACCTCTGAGCCAAAATCATTTCAATATTTTCATAAAGCTCAAAAAGCTGTGGATAGATCCAATCATTTTTCTGGTCTAACCAGACTTGGGCATAGCCATCTTTACCCCAACTGCTGAAACAAGGATGTAAAATCTGAAACCGTGACTCTCTTTGGAGATATTCACTGGGGGTAACAAACTCTAAGTTTGACTGCCCCGATAATCGCTGCTCATGGTTACGACGCAACAGCTGTTCAAGAAACACGGGGCCCTCATTCCACCAGTGTCCAAAAAGCTCGGCATCGTAAACCGTACTAATCAGTGGTGTGCGCGGCATCAAAGAAGCCGCTTGCCGGCTATGAGCACTCAGGTTTTGCAAAAACTGCACAGCGTGATCGCGGGCCTGAGCTACCGCATTATCTTTTTCATATGCACAGGGAGCTCCGCCCGGCAGCCTTTCTATGCGCCACAGCTTGATGCCGGTATAATAGCGTAGGCCAAAAGGCAAATGGGGCCTTACAACATCGATATCAGCTCTGTAGCCGACATCCTGATAGAAATCTCGATATGCCTTGGCTGCGGGAAAACCGATTTGCTGATCCCATATAATGGCCGAACTGGCCCGCTCGCGCGGGAACAAGATCAAACCTTCCGGGCTTTGTACAGGTGCAAAGCTGCCGCACCGCGGCAAATGGCTACTCGTCACAGCACTGTTGTCCGAAATATTCAGCGAGCTACCCAAAAGCCCATGCAGCGCGATATAACAATAACGCACTCCTTCTTCCACCAGGATTCTATCCAGGCCGTCGTAATAACCACATTCTGGCAGCCAAAATCCGAGTGAATCCTGGGGCTCCAAACAGCCGAAATATTTTTCAAAGGTGGCGATCGCCAAACGGATTTGTTGCCGCACTAAAGCCGGATATTGCTGGAAATTTGGCAGAAAAGCATGTGTGGCAGCTGTACAAATTAACTCCAGCATGCCTTTGTCGCGAAAACGGCGAAAACTTGGGATCAATTCGCACCGGTAGTTATGCTGAAACAACACATAGTTATCTTGGTAAAACTGCAAATAGTGTTGCAATAAAGCTTTTTCCTCCGTTGAACAGCGCCAATTCTGAATTAGGGTCTGGCACAATTCCGACTGGCGCCTCAGGTAGTCAAGGTAGCGAGCCTGTAAATTAGGGTGGTCAAGCATCGCCAAGAGGGTTGACGAGAGTGAAATGGCCAAGCGACAGGGCACTTGGTCCCGTTCCAAACGCTCCAATATTTGCAACAAGGGTATATAAGTCTCGCTGATCGCTTCGTAAAGCCAATTTTCTTCCAGATATGACGGCTGCTCCGGATGATGGACGTAGGGCAGATGAGCGTGAAGCAAGAGGCTGAAATAATGCTTGTCCTTCATATAAGCGTCCGTCCTAAGATGCTGTATTCATCGCTAAAAAAAAGAAATTGCCTGATTCATTAGGATGGATCAGGCAATGCTGGCCGCAGAAAAATTGGGCGAAGCACCCAGTTCCTTTGGAACGCTATTTGAAAATTCATAAAGCTTGCGAATGGCCTGTTCCTCACCACTAGTTGTGGGCTCTAACAGGTCCAACTGTAGCAAGGCTGGCTTAAATATAATTGCAGAGCGTGCCAACAAGAGCCGGCAATGATGCTCAATATCGTATTTGTATAATTCTGTCCAATAATAATTACAGTTGCTGTGCAAATACACATAACGCTTATAATCATGGCTATTCACTGAAAATGAGTACAGAATGGTCTCGGCACCACTCTCCAGAGAGCCGAATCCCCTGACTCCAGCAACTTGCCCATCCCTGGATGGCCGGACGCGGCCCCGGTGGTAAGCGCGCGCGAAACTTCCTTGCGAGGTTCCCGGCCTGGATTGCAGACCAAATTTAGGCATATTGACACTTTCGTGAATAACAATACTCAGACTGGACTCTTCCCATTCCCCCGCTGTCGTAGCGTAGTCGTATTGGGGCAATTGGCCATTGCGGCGCTGGTATTGAGAGCGCTCCTCATCCTGAATAATGGCTTGAATTTCACTAGACAACTGCCAAAAGACCACTGCCCATTCCATGTCCCGCAACATAAAATGTAATTTATTTTTGGTCAGGCCCTGGCAGTTGAGGAGATAATCTGCCGGCAAGGGGCTAGCCAGGTTACTAGTGCTATCCAACTCCAGTTCAAACTTGTGCAAAGACTCTCGCAGCGGGGAAGTCAAATCATTGAGCGACTCAAGGTGCTGTTCTGCAAGTAGCTCAAAAACTTCATTGATTAGTTCTTCTCGCTCATCTTCATCTAGGAATGTACCTGCAAAAATGGCCGCATCATCTTCCTCAGATCTTCCTTCTACAGTCATTTGTCGCATTTTCGTATAATTTTGCGGCAATATCCGCAGATTGACAGCAATCTGAATTAATTCAAGTTGGTCCAAATTCTGCAATTGTATTTTAGTCATTCAGATTTCCATGATACAAAGTTAATATAAGTTAATATGGGAATAAACCTTACGGTTATTGTAGTCCATTCGTTCAAGTTTTCAGTACCTGATCAGGGCAAGCAGACTCATACGAAGTATTCTGCTCAGAAAACGGACAAAACACCAGTGCCGATCCCCGATCGACACAAACCGCCGTTGCTCCACTTGCTTCATTTGGGCATGAAGCTGCCACCCAGTTACTCAGACTGTAAGGCAGGGCAGAACCCTCCTCAATTGTCCCGAACGCCTCTACCGCGCTCAGAGGCCATTGCAGATTCTGCGAATGCAGGCGCGTTTGCAATGTCAGGGGAAAGGTCGAAACCAGCTGGCCGATGGCGAGAGACAAGCGCAATTCTTCACCTTCATCCAAGTAAAAAATCGCTTCACGGTCCGTCAGCCACAATTTGGGTACGACATTCAGGCGCTGCGATTGATAATCATAAACCATGGCCAGAAAATGGTCGCTGCGGCCGCCGCCGCCGCCAATCTGAACAATATGCCGATGGCCTTGGGCTGCTAAGTACTCCAGCGCCAAATTGCGGTCACTTTCGTCTTTGGCTCTGTCGTAATGCAGCTGCCTCCCCAGCGCTATCTGTCGCCCGGCTTCTGGTGCGGGAGCCGAGTCAAAATCGCCAATCGTAGCTTCGAGTTCCACGTTATAACGAGAAGACAGACGACAGCCGCCATCGGCGGCAATCCAGCAAATTTCTTGCCGTTCAGCCTGAGGAATAAAAGGCGCCAACTGTCCATCGCTGGGCGCACCGCCGGCCACAAGCAGGGCCGCACTGTAACGCGGCCCCGAAAGGCCAGACTCACAGAACATAGGTTCCCAATAACTCGTGAACTTGTCTCATTGTTGCTGCCGCGCGCTGCCGCGCCACTTCGCAACCATTGCGCAACACCTGCTCGACATAGTCCATGTTTTGTTCCAGCTCGCTGCGGCGCTGGCGAATTGGCTGCAGCTTGGCATTTAAAGCCTCCGTCAGCTTTTGTTTCAAGGTTCCGGCCCCGCGTGCGCCGATGCCCTCGGCGACAACTTGCGGCGACTCACCACTGCACAAAGAAAGCATTTGTAAGAGGTTGGCCACCTCTGGACGCCGTTCTGGCTCATAAGTGATGTGACGCTCGCCATCGGTTTTAGCCTTTTTGATCGCCTTTGTCACTTCGTCCGCGCTCGCTGCCAACTCAATACTATTGTCGCGGCTCTTACTCATTTTGGCCGAACCATCCAAGCCCATAATTGAAGGAGCCGCACTCAAGAGGCCAACGGGGCGGGCAAAATAAGCTTCTTTCGGGCTATAACGTTTGTTGAAACGGCGCGCTATGTCACGCGTCAACTCAATATGGGGCAATTGGTCTTTCCCCACAGGAACCACATTGCCGTGACAAAACAAAATATCCGCGGCTTGATGCACCGGGTACGTCAATAAAGAAGCGGTCAGTTGTTCCAACTGGGAAAACTGCAATTCATCTTTAGTAGTCGGATTGCGCTCCAGTTCGCGCTGACTGACCAAAGTCAAGAACGGCACGAAGAGTTGGTTGAGTTCTGGAACCTGACTGTGAATAAAAATATGTACCGGGTAGCTTTCTGGGTCGAGACCTACAGAAAGATAATCAAGGCATAGTTGACGGGTAAAATACTCAATGCACTCGCCCCGATCGCGATCCGTCAGAACCTGGTAGTCCGCGATGACAATAAAAGTTTCCAGCCCTAGAGACTGCAAGGCAACACGATTGCACAGCGAACCAAAGTAGTGGCCGATGTGCAATCGGCCGGTGGGACGGTCGCCAGTGAGCATGCGATAATCCTGGCGCCGTCCTGGGTCCTGCAGCTTCCGCTCCAGAGCATCACTTTCGGCCATTGCGGCAGCGTATGTGCCGCGATTATCATTTTCGGCTTCGTCGTATGTCACAGGCATTACCGGTTAATTTCCTCAGCATATATAACGAGCATAATACATTTATGCTGCAAATTCGACAAGTCCGATAGCCATCTCTAAACAATTTCAAGAAATATTCTGGCAATCAAAGAGCAAACGTAAAAGGCTGGGGGAGGCGCCAGAGTCTCAAGTCGTCAGGCCATTGCCTGGCCCGTATGTTCCTAGGCTCAGGACCCATTGACTCCAAGAGAGTAAAGTGATTCAATATCCCTAAAACGGAGCCTACCCATGGGCAATTTATGGGCAATTTATGGGCAATTTATGGGCAATCTATTTTGGTTGAGCGATGAGCAGAAATCGCGTCTTAAACCCTATTTCCCAAAGTCTCACGGTCGTCCCAGGGTTGATGACAAACGTGTCCTCGGCGGTATTATCTTCATTATCCGCAATGGTTCGCGCTGCTGTGATGCTCCGCCTGAATACGGCCCCTATAAAACACTTTACAACCGTTTTGCTCGCAGGTCAAAAAACGGTGTTTTCAAAAATATCTTTGAAGAACTGGCCAAACCAAGCGCTGCAGAGGCGGATATGCTGATGATTGACGCCACCCATCTCAAGGCACACCGCACGACATCAAGTCTCAAAAAAAGGCAGCGAGCCACGCTTGATCGGGCGTACCATTCAATATCTTTGGAGGTATGAATAGCCAATTGCATGTTCTGAACGAAGGTCAGAGAAGCGATTTCAAAGGTGCAGATGTTTGCTTTCTGAGTTGCCCGCGGCGCAAGTGCTGATTGGGGATCGGGACTACGATAGCTTGAGAGTAAGAAAAATGCTTGCAGATCAGAATATTGGGACTTGTATTCCCTGTCAGGGGAACCGTAAGGAACCAATAGGATATTATAAAACGAGTTATAAAAAGTGGCATAAAGTTGAGAATATTTTTGCTAAATTGAAAGACTACTGGCGTATTGCGATGCGATATAATCGTTGCGCGCACACTTTTGAATCGGCAATTTACATCGCGACAATCGTCTTGTTCTAGATATGAGTGCTTAGCCTAGGCAACATCTTTCCTGCTGATAGCCTTGTTGCCAGAAAACAGCCCCCCGCGAGAATCCTTTAACATGGCATCCTCGGCGTGCCGGCAAACTTGCCGTCAATTACGACGCCCAGGCCACGAAACTGAAACGACAAACCCAGTCGTGCGCAGCGCGCAAGATGGGTGGGGATTAAATATTTCATCCCTTGCTCTTACCTCAGAAGTTGCCGTGCCGCTCCACCCCTGACAAAATGTAAAGTCGCCCCAGACCAAAACCAAGATAACTTTGATTTCCTACTTTTTGGGGCCCTTATTGAGAGCGAGGGGAGGGCTTGTGCACCAGTTCGACGTCGAAATGGGGCGGAGCCCCTTCCCGAATTGGCACAAAAGTCCCTTGAACCCTGAAAACCTTCTTTATCAGATCTGTACTGACCAGCGCCTGGGGATGGCCGTCGAAGGCGAGCAGACCCCTGTCAAGCAGAGAAATGCGATCACAGACTGCGATGGCCTGGTTGAGGTCGTGAATCGCCATGACGACCGTAATTCCCTTTTCTTCGCTGAGTCGATGGATAATATTTAGAACTTCAACTTGATAACTGATATCGAGGAAAGAAGTGGGCTCGTCAAGGAGCAGAATCTGCGCTTGCTGGGCAATGACCGCCGCAATCCAGGCTCGTTGACGTTCGCCTCCCGACAGCTGGTTGAGCCTTCTATCGACGAATCCGGTCAAATTGGTGATCTCAAGAGCCCAGCGAATTGCGGCCTCATCTCTCAAACTGTAGCGTCTGAAGAGACCGACATGGGCAAACCGTCCCTGGCGAACCAATTGGGCTACAGTCATTTCGTCGGGCGCCGTCGGATGCTGCGGCAAAAAGGCAAAATGTTTGGCCAACAAACGCCTTGACATTGAGCGGATGGACTTTTCCTCAATCTGAACCTGGCCATCAACCAGATTGATCAGACCGGCAATAGCCCTCAGGGCCGTGCTTTTTCCAGAGCCGTTGGGGCCAATTAATGCCCGAACCTCTCCTTTCCTGCAGAAGAGATCAAAATCCTTAAGTGCGGTGTGACGATCATAAGCGACAGACAATTGAGAACAGGATAGCGACATCAATTTTTCTTCCTTTCTTTATAGCGTTTTGCGCAGGAGAGCAATGAGGAGGGGGACGCCGCAAATCGCGGTGACCACACCGATCGGAATTTCCTCGGCCTGTCCCACCAGCCGGCCGATGAGGTCTCCCAATGTGGTGACGATTGCCCCAAGGGAAATCGTTAGAGGTATATGCAGAGAGACATACTTGCCCGCGATAAATCGCGCGAGGTGCGGAACGATGAGGCCGACAAAAATAATGGGACCTACAGTTCCCACGGCGCTGGCGGAGAAAGCGCAGGCCAACAACAGTGCAAACGAGAAATGTCGACGATATGAAAGTCCGAAAGAGCGCGCGATCGTGGCCTCCAGACTCATCAGCTCCATGGGCCTGCGAATCAAGGGCAAAACCGCAAGGCCGACGACAGTGAACGGACCAAGAAGCAGGGCGTGTCTCCAGGTGCGGGCATAAAGACTACCGGAGAGCCATTCCAGCAGTATCTCCAGCCGATCGGAGCCCCATCCTGCAATCAGCCCGATTGCCAACGCCTGTAGGACCGTCCCGACCGCTATACCGCAGAGCGTGATGCGCAGAGGCCCCAGATCCAGGCGAAAAGCCAAGAGGTAAATGATGCCTCCAGAGACAATGCCACCCAAGGTACCGATCGCTGGCAGCAACTCAAGCGGAGACTCAACCAGCACGTAATACGAATTCAGATTGTGGTAGATGCTGAAAAATAGAAAAATCGCAATTGCGCACGTCGCGCCTTGCGATATCCCCATGATTGAAGGATCGGCGAGCGGGTTGCGAGTAATTGTTTGCAATATAAGACCTGCAATTGAGAAATGTATACCGGCCAGAAGTCCGGTTACGATGCGGGGAAAGCGGATATCCATGATGATTTTTGCAGCTTCGACAGAACTCTTTCCCCCAAGCACGGCGACAACGTCCGACGGAGGAATATCGGCAACCCCTAAAAACAGAGCCAACAACAGCGAGATCAGGACAAGCAAAATACCTATCGGGAGAAACCAGAGCGTCGCATTCGCACGAAGGGCCGATGAAATTTCGATTGAAGTCTTTATTGAAGTCTTCATGGTCAAATTTTGCCTTTTGTCGAGAAATCTCGACGTTGGGCGAGATAAATAAAGACTGGCCCGCCTATTAGGGCGGCAATGACACTCACTGGCAAGTCTCGCGGCAGAGCCACAGTTCGAGCGACAATATCCGCAACGACTACCATCAATGCGCCTATTGCCGCACTCAGCGCCACACTCCAAAAGGGATCCTTCGGCCGCAAAAGCCGGGCGATATGTGGGGCGGCAAGGCCGACAAATGCGATAGTTCCGGCCACCGGCACAATCCCGGCGACAGGGAGGACTGCAAACACAAGCAACAACGGCTTCCAAAATGCGAGGCGCAAGCCCATGCCGGCAGCCACCTGTTCATCAAGCATAAGCAGACCGACAATGCGCCGGCACGCCAATGTTCCAGCAATCCCGGCAGCTACCAAGGGGGTCATGAAGGCAAGTTGCCGCCAGGCAAGCCCCTGAAACCCACCGGACAACCAGTGCATCAAAGAAAAGGCCAGTGAACCACTCAAGAGCAGGATGTACGTCGTGACGGCGTTGAAGAAAATGGAAACGCTTATGCCTCCCAATGCCAGGTGCAAGGGACTCCTGCGACCCCAGTCGGAAATCCAAAAAGTGACCATCGCGGCGGCCACACCACCGATCATACCGATAAACGGATAGAACACAGGAGAGACACTAGGCAGAAAGATAAAACAGAAAACGATCGGCGTCACCGCCCCGGACGTCACCCCAGTCAAGCCCGGCCCGGCGAGCGGATTGCGCGCCAAGGTCTGCAACAAGTAACCCGATACACCGAGACCGGCGCCACCGACAAAGGCGGAAAGGCTACGCGGGAGCCGGAGAGTCCAAACGAGAATTGAGTCAACCCCGTCATCAGGAGCCAACAGGATGGAGAAGAGCTCTCTGGGCCTCAAAGGCCTGACCCCAAACATCAGTCCTGCGATGATCGCCCCCACCGCGCTCATTATTAGGACGGCCGTCAAAACCGATGAGCGAAAAGACCCCAACGACATGTCCATTCTGCTCCGATATGGCCGACATGAATTAAAGATCATATTTATTTATCTCCACTCAATCAGCCGGAATCATTCTCGCAACTTGTGTTTTCCATCCCATTCAGGCGATGCGTAATTACCGCATCCATACGGGCATGGATGCGGCCTTTCTTTGCAAATCAGCCGGAATCATTTTCTTGGCCAGCGCCTTGACATCGACATCGGGGAAAACATCCGGATACAAGTAGTGCGCTGCCTGACGCAAAACAACTTCGCGGGCGATTGGACCGTTAGTTTCCACCCATTCGTCGCCGACGGAATAGACACGACCGTTCTTGACTGCGGAAAGTTTTTTCCAGATCGGATTGCTTTCATGGGGGAGATCCTTGCCATAATCAATGACGAAAATCACCTCTGGATCTTTTGCCAGCATGATCTCCAGACTAATTTCTAAGCCGAAATAGCCCTCATTGGCCGATCCCACAATGTTTGAGCCGCCCAGCTTAGACACGATCCATGAAGGGGTCGCCTCAGTGCAAAAGGAAAAAGGCTGGTAGCCTGGCCACATGATCTGGAAACGAGGATGCTTGCCCTTGGGAACCTTCGCCATGTATTTCTTGAGATTTCGTTCAAAATCCGCATTGAGCTTTTCCCCCCTCTTTGGATTTCCAAAGAATCTCGACAGTTCAATGACTTCGTTCAGGCTTTCATCGTAAACCTCCATCTTGTAAGCGATGTAAGGCGCGATTTTTTGAAATTTTGCCGCATTGGCCTTAGTGTACCTTTTTATAGCGATAATCACATCGGGTTTGGCCTCGGCCAACAACTCCATATTGGGTTTGGCGCGCTGACCGACTTTTTTCATATGTTTTGTCAGGCCCAGAAGGTAATCGGGATCGACGCCGCGTTTCATATACGTCACGGCGACAGGCATTATGCCAAGCGCCAGTGCAATATCGGCCGCGGTGTAGGAAATAGCCGCAATACGTTTGGGGTTGGTTGGGAATTGCAATGTAACGCCGCAATCGTCTGTCACCATCAATGATTCAGCACTTACCTCATTCTGGGCGCCACAAGGAACAGTTATAATGCTAAAGATAAGCACGATATATATATATATATATATATATATCGTCTCATAATTATCGTCCTTTTCGCGTAAGAATAGTCTCAAGAATAATCAGACTTTGTCTTTTCATGGAGTGCCCAGCTACTTAGTTACGCTAATGATTACCAATATCAATTAATAGAAAACAAAATATAACCTTGGATACTTTGTTTTCTATTTTTATTCAAGTAAGTTGTGGCCACCAACGAGCATCAAATAAATGCAGGCGTTTATTAGTACTTCACGAGGTGAATTATGACACTTGCGCTCTATTTTGTCTCTATCACCCAAATTCTCATTGCATCCTCTGAATGGCAACCAAGCCAAGGCGTTGCTTTCACAACCACAAGGTATTTCAGGCACAGTGGAGGATCCCGACACACAAAGACAAGCAAGAAACTAGACCACGTAGGCAGGCAGCAAAAGTGCAAACAATTTGATGACAATTCTCAAGCTTTAAATCCTTTCCGCGATTATTAAATTTAATGATAAGATATCGCATATATGTAACTTAAAATCAATATCATTAGGCATATTTTCTCATATAATGTATGAATTGTCAAGTAACTGTGCGCAAAAATTTGAAGAATTTGCATGAAGCACTAAACGCATATACTGCATACAAAAAGATTGTCTTAGCCGGATGCATGGGCTGTCGATTTGACGCGGGGTCGGCTCGGTTTTGAAGCAAAGCCCTCAAACGCAGCTGCCAGACCAGCCAAGCGGATATCCGCAAACTGCCATCGCCGGAATGCCGAAAAACCAATAACCGGTCAGTGTGTTGGTGTCGGCCCGAACCGGGTGTTGCCAATCCCGCGCAAAATCAAAAACTCGGCGCCCTGCAAAGATAGAAAAACACGGACAGAAAAACGAGAGCAAAGAAAATGGGCAAAAAAAGCTACTGCAGCCAATATTCCCCACCGAAGTGGGAAGAGCTGCAGCAGCAGAGAAACACAGCGCCCAAAAGGCACTTGTGGTGTCAAGCCGGTAAAAACTTACATTTGTGCCTTCAGATAGGCGTCAATCTTTTCGACGGCAGGCTCGACATATTCCGGTTTCCAGTACAGGTCAAAGTGGTCGGCGCCCTGGACCACCAGTTTATCTTTTGGCCCGTTAATCGCCTGATAGAAGCGCTCCGCACCGGGGCCGGAAGTTGCTCGATCACCATAGACGACCACAGTCGGAATGCCTTCAAAAAGATGGGTTAGCGGGAATATCGACCAAGTGGCCGCAAACTCGCTCGTCATCACGTTACCTACATTCTTCCAGTTCGGGACACTGCCGGGTTTCCCTGGCAGATAGTATTTTGACATATCAGCTATAATAGGCATGGGTGTATTTTTGATTTCTTCTTCCGTTTCGGGCACAACCTTGGTCGTTTGAGGTTTGCCAGTTTCATAATAGGCTTGTCTTCCTTTGGCGGCGATCGCAAGAATAGATTTGCGCAAAGCCGCCGTGCTGCCGCCCACAACTTGCAGAAATTCTTCGGCACTGTCCAAATAGGGGCTAACGACCGCGAGGCCTTTCACACGGGCATCCATTACAGTGGCGAGTCCGGCAAAACCGGCCCCCATACAGATACCGAGATTGAAGATATTTTCTCGATCCACAAAATCCAGTGTATGTAAGTAGCTCACCGAGTTTTTTGTATCATCGGCGATGCGATAAGTATCACTTAAAAAGGGAATACCTTCACTCTCTCCCCATCCGCGCGGATCGAAGGCCAATGTTATAAAACCTTTCTGTGACAAGTGTTGTGCGTAGATACCAATCGTTTGCTCCTTTACGCCCGTTGCCGGCGGCACAAGGGTTATGGCCGGATATTTCGTGCCCGGATCAAAATTTTCGGGCAGGAACAGATTGGCCGCAACTTTGTCGCCGTAACTATCGAAACTGACCGCATTTTTCCCCACTTGGTATTTTTTGTGCGCCATTCCTTTATGTAATTGCATAGACTTCCCCTTTGCGTAGGTATTAGAAATGAAAAGAGCCAGACTAGCTAAAAATAAAGCACGAGGCCTTTCATTCCCTTTATGATAAAGATTATCACAGTTTGAATTTAAAATCAATTAATTTTTTCAAATAACCAGGGGAAAACTTAAAATCCTGCAGGCGCTTTTGATCGCAATATCAATTCACAATCGTCCCAGAAATCAATAGACCAGAACTTACAAGGAAGCGCAGCATGGTGACGAATAATCGACGAAAGAAGCGAGAGGACAGCCTCTGGGCCATCGCCGCCCAAACTGCGCGGGGGCGATACTTGCATGATGAACATTGCGCCATTGGCCGAATCTCGTAAGATAGCGGAGAATGCCTCTTCCCGAAATAAGCCAGATTTGGGCGCAGTTATGACTTGGTGGCGGTGGAAGCGAGCGGTCGCATGATGGATGGGGACAAAAAGGGGGAATCGGTCATAATGGAACGGCAAATTGAACAAGAGTTGATCGCCAAGCTGACCGATCTAAAATATGTCTACCGTCAGGACATCAAAGATCGCGCTGCCCTGGAGAAGAATTTCCGCGAAAAGTTCGCCGCGCTCAATCGCGTGCAGCTGACAGACAGCGAGTTCGCACGTCTTCTCGATGAGATCGTGAACCCCGATGTGTTTGACGCCGCGCGTATTCTGCGCGAAACAAACAGCTTTACGCGCGAGGATGGGACGCCACTCCACTACACCCTGGTCAACACCAAGGACTGGTGCAAAAACGACTTTGAGGTGATCCATCAACTGCGTATCAACAGTGCTTACAGCCACCACCGCTACGACGTCATGCTCCTGATCAACGGCGTCCCCGTCGTTCAGATTGAGCTCAAGGCACTGGCGATCAGCCCAAGGCGGGCGATGGAGCAGATCGTCGATTACAAGAACGACCCCGGCAACGGCTACACCAGGACGCTTCTGTGCTTCGTCCAGCTGTTCATCGTCAGCAACCGCACGGACACCTGGTACTTCGCCAACAACAACGCCAAGCATTTCGCCTTTGACGCGGACGAGCGGTTTTTGCCGGTCTATCAATTCGCAGGCCAAGACAACCAGAAGATCACTCACCTAGACGCTTTCGCCGGCCATTTTCTGGCCAAGTGCACGCTTGGCCAGATGATCAGCAAATATATGGTGCTCATCGCCAGCGAGCGCAAGCTGCTGATGATGCGCCCATACCAGATCTACGCCGTCAAGGCCATCGTCGATTGCATCAATCAGAACTGCGGCAACGGCTACATCTGGCACACGACGGGCAGCGGCAAGACCCTGACCTCTTTTAAGGCCGCGACGCTGCTCAAGGCCAACGAGAGCATCCACAAATGCCTTTTCGTCGTCGACCGCAAGGACCTAGACCGCCAAACCCGCGAGGAATTCAACCGCTTTCAGGAAGGCTGCGTCGAGGAAAACACCAACACCGCGGCGCTGGTCCGCCGCCTTCTGTCCGACGATTACGCCGACAAGGTCATCGTCACGACCATCCAAAAGCTGGGGTTGGCCCTTGACGAGAGCAGCAAGCACAACAAGCGGAACATCGACAAGGGGCGGCCGACCTTCAAGCAGCAGCTCGAACCACTCCGCGACAGGCGCATGGTCTTCATCTTTGACGAATGCCATCGCTCGCAGTTCGGCGAAAACCACCGGGCTATCAAGACGTTCTTCCCGAACTCCCAGCTCTTCGGTTTCACCGGCACTCCGATCTTCAAGGACAACGCCACCATCAAGCGGGCCGAGGGAGAGGTGGCCACCCTGCAAACCACCGAGGACCTGTTTCAAAAAAGCCTCCACGAATATACCATCACGCACGCGATCGAGGATGGCAACGTTTTGCGCTTTCACGTCGATTACTACGAAGGGCAAGGCGCGGATAAGCCGAACGTGGGCACGCCGGCCGCCAAGAGAGCGATTATCGAAACGATCCTCGAAAAACACGCCGCCGCCACCGCCGGGCGTAAATTCAACGCCTTGTTTGCCACCGCCTCGATCGACGACGCGATCGAATACTACAAGATTTTCAAGGCGCTCCAGGCCGAGCGCCAGGCCGCCGACCCCGATTTCGTTCCTCTCAAGATCGCCGCCGTGTTCTCGCCGCCGGTGAACCCGGCCAAAGAAGACGGGAAAGAAGGCGAGAAAAACAGAAGGGACATCCGGCAGATTCAGGAGGACCTCATCCAGGAAAAAGAGGACAACCGGCACGACCCCGAGGGCAAGAAGGCCGCGCTCAAGGCGATCATCGCCGACTACAACCAGAGCTATGGCAGCAACCACGGCCTCGACAATTTCGACCTTTACTATCAGGACATCCAGCAGCGCATCAAGGATCAGCAGTTCCCCAACAGCGACCTGCCCCAAAAGGAAAAGATCGACATCACCATCGTTGTCGACATGCTACTCACCGGCTTTGACGCCCGGTTCCTGAACACCCTTTACGTCGACAAGCCTCTTAGACACCACGGCCTGATTCAGGCGTTTTCCCGCACCAACCGCGTTCTCAACGCCACCAAGCCCCATGGCACCAAGCCCCATGGCCACATCCTCGATTTCCGCCAGCAGCAAGACAGCGTCGATGACGCCATCGCCCTGTTTTCCGGCGTCCAACCCGAGCGGGCACGCGAGATTTGGCTGGTGGAGGCGCCGCCGCGAGTGATCGAAAAATTTGAGCAAGCCGTCGCCGACCTCGATGCGTTCATGACCTCGCAGGGCCTCGAAACCAGGCCCGACCAGGTGCCCAACCTCAAGGGCGACGATGCCCGCACCCAGTTCATCAAACGATTCAGGGAGGTGCAGCGCCTGAAGACGCAGCTGGACCAGTACACCGACCTGACCAGCGAGCAACGCGAGCAGATCGGGCAGACCCTGCCCAAAGACGACCTGCGCGCCTTCCGCGGCGCCTATCTTGAAACCGCCCGCAAACTGAAACAGCGGCGGGGCGCACCTGAGCCCGACGGCGTGCCAAGCAGCTCCGAAGCCGACCAGCTGGACTTTGAGTTCGTCCTCTTCGCCTCGGCCGACATTGACTATGACTACATTATGAAGCTGATCGCCAAGTACTCCGCGCAGGACCCGCAAAAGGTCCCGATTAGCCGCGAGCAGTTGATCGGGCTGATCCAGTCCGACGCCAAATTCCTCGACGAGCGGGACTTGATCGCCGAATACGTCCGCTCGCTCAAGGCGGGCGAAGGGCTGAACGAGGCCGCCATCCGCACCGGCTATCAGCATTTCAAGGCCGATCGGCAGGCCAGGGAGATTGAGGACCTGGCCGAGGCCCACGGCCTGCCGCCTCAGTCGCTGGCCGCCTTTGTCGACACCATACTTCGGCGCATGATTTTCGACGGCGAGCAGTTGACCGACCTGATGGAGCCGCTCGATCTCGGCTGGCGCGAGCGCCGCGAGCGCGAACTCGCCCTGATGGCCGATCTCGTGCCGCTCCTGAACAAGCGGGCCCGGGGCCGCGACATTTCGGGCCTCGACGCCTACGAGCCAGGGGGAGCGCGATGACCGCCGGCACGCCGTCGCCCCTTGTACCCAAACTGCGCTTTCCGGCGTTTCGGGACGCGGGAGAGTGGGAAGCCAAGCCGTTGAATGATTTATGTGACCGGCTGACCGAGACAGTGGGGGACTCCCAACTAACTCCGGTCAGCATCTCAGCAGGAAAAGGGTTTGTGCCACAAGCAGAAAAGTTCGGCCGCAATATCGCGGGATCCCAGTACAGAAAGTACATCCGGCTTCAGCGCGGTGAATTTGCTTACAACAGGGGTAATTCAAAGCAGTTTCCCCAAGGTTGTGTGTATCAACTAACAGAGTTCGACGAAGTAGCTGCATCGAATGCGTTTTACTGCTTTCGTTTATATGACCATTTAGAACCCGCGTTCGTTCTCGGCTTCTTCGAGAAAAATGAGCATGGTCGCCAACTCATCCGGCACATCACGAGTGGTGCCCGAAGCAACGGCTTGCTGAACATTAACGCAGATACTTTCTTTGGGATCACCGTCCCAACGCCCCGGGAAATAGCCGAACAACAGCGCATCGCCGATTGTCTGTCTTCCCTCGACGAGCTGATCGCGGCGCAGGCCGGCAAGCTCGACGCCCTCAGGCGGCATAAAAAAGGACTGATGCAAAAGCTCTTCCCGCAACAAGGCCAGACCGTGCCGGAGCTGCGCTTTCCGGAGTTTCGGGATGCCCCTTATTGGAAGACGGGGCACTGCCGTGACATCGCAAGAGTGCTGCCGGGCTGCGGTTTTCCGGATAAGTTTCAGGGGAATAAAAACGGGCAATACCCCTTCTATAAGGTCAGCGATATATCGCTGACTATTGAAAAAGATCAGAGATACATTTCGAAGGCGAACAACTATATCAATTCCGACGTGCTCGATGAAATTCGAGGAAAGCCCGTGCCGACGGGAACGATTATCTTTGCCAAAATCGGTGAAGCGATCCGATTAAATCGACGCGTTGTCACGACGAAGCCAGCAATGATCGACAACAATACAGCCGGCGTTAAAGCGATAAACACGAAAAGCGCCGACGAGTTTCTATTATATCTCTGGTCTAATGTTTCTCTAAGTGACCACGCGGGTGGTGTGGTGCCTGCGGTTAGCAAGTCAGCACTTGAAAACGTCCCGCTGTGCTATCCGAGCGATCCTGAAGAACAACAGCGCATCGCCGACTGCCTTTCTTGCCTTGACGACCTGATCGCGGCACAGGCCCGCAAGCTCGACGCCCTGCGGACTCACAAGCAAGGGCTGCTGCAGCAACTCTTTCCCACGCTGGAGGGTAATCAGCCATGAGTGGGACCCCGAAGATCCGTGAATACAAGAATTTGACTACGCTTGCGAAAAGGCTGCGCAGCGATCTAGCGAACATCCACTGCGTTCTCCTCTACGCGTACAATCGAACCGGGAAAACTCGGTTGTCGATGGAGTTCAAAGACGTCGGCAAGCGAAAGGCAAAGGGGATATCCGATACACTGTATTTCAACGCGTTCACTGAGGATCTTTTTGTTTGGCACAATGATTTAGACAACGACACGGACCGTCGTCTGGAAATTAACGAGAAATCGTCCTTCTTTGACGGCCTGAAGGACTTAGCACTCGACGAGACAATCGCCGGATACCTGTCGCGCTACACGGATTTTGATTTTGACATCAACTACGAGAAGTGGTTCGTGACCTTCCGTAAGGGCGACGAAGAACGGATCAAGATATCCCGTGGTGAAGAGAAGATTTTCATCTGGTGTATGTTCATGGCGATCTGTGAGCGGGTCATCGACGGGCTGGCCTCTTATGAGCGGGTCAAGCACCTCTACATCGATGATCCCATCTCGTCGTTGGATGACAACAATGCCATCGCCATTGCCTGTGACTTGGCGGCGCTCCTTCGCAAAGCGGCCTCGCGCAAAAACGCGCAGGGTGAACCGGACCCACTGCGCACCGTGTTCTCCTCACACCACGCACTGTTCTTCAACGTGATGTGCAACGAGCTCGGCAGGACCGGGGAGGCTCAGGAAAAAGTCAAAACGAAGCGGTATTTTCTGCACCGGCCAAACGAACAGGGTATGTTGACGCTGCGCGCCACTGGAGATACGCCCTATTTTCATCATGTGGCGACCCTTGCCGAGCTTTTGAAATGTTCGGAGGAAGGACCCCTCTATACATATCACTTCAACGCTCTGCGCAGTATTCTGGAGAAGACAGCGAGTTTCTTCGGCCATAATGACCTCAGTATCTGCCTGAAAGGGCTGCCGGACGAGATCCTTTACAATCGCGCCCTGAACCTGCTGAGCCACGGCAAATATGCCATCAACGAGCCGGTTGATATGGTGGACGACAACAAAGAGCTGTTTCGCAGAATTCTCGATGACGTTCTGAAACAGTTCCCGTTCGCGCTTCCCGACCTGTCCGGGAGAGAAACTGGACAGAGAATGAGAGACAACCCATGACAGAACAAGATAACAAAAATCTTGGCGATACGCTGTGGAAGATCGCCGATCAACTGCGCGGGGCGATGAACGCCGACGATTTCCGTGACTACATGCTCGCCCTGCTGTTTCTTCGCTACCTCTCGGACAATTACGAGCAGGCCGCGGCTAAGGAACTGGGACCCGACTACCCCGACCCGAATGCCATTGGCAATGGCGGGCGGTCGCCGCTGTCGGCCTGGTACGAGCAGAACCCCGGCGATGTGCCGGACTTCGAAAGGCAGATGCGGCGCAAGGCGCATTATGTCATTCGCCCTGAATACCTCTGGACCAGCATCGCCCACATGGCCCGCACCCAGAATGGCGATCTGCTGAAAACGCTTCAGAACGGCTTCAAATATATTGAGAACGAGTCCTTCCACAGCACGTTCTCCGGGCTTTTCTCGGAAATCAATCTCAATTCCGAAAAGCTCGGCAAAACCTACGAGGCCCAGAATGAAAAGCTCTACACAATTATCACTAAGATTGCCGAGGGCATCGCGGGACTCTCGACCGGCAGTGACGACCTGGGCGACGCCTATGAATATCTGATCGGTCAATTCGCCGCCGGATCGGGCAAGAAGGCCGGCGAGTTCTACACGCCGCAGCGGATATCGGACATTCTCTCGGCGATCGTAACGCTCGACGGCCAGGACCCGAAAACCGGCCCGCGCAAACATCTCGCCAGCGTGATGGACTTCGCCTGCGGTTCGGGCTCCCTGCTTTTGAATGTGCGCAAGCGCATGGGGCCGCATGGCATCGGCAAAATCTGCGGGCAGGAAAAAAATATAACCACCTACAACCTGGCGCGCATGAACATGCTGCTGCACGGGGTAAAAGATACCGAGTTCGAGATTTTTCACGGCGACACGCTGACCAACGACTGGGACATGCTGCGCGAGGAAAATCCGGCGAAGAAACCGTATTTTGACGCGGTGGTCGCCAACCCGCCGTTCAGTTACCGCTGGGACCCGAACGAAGCCTTGGGCAAGGACGTGCGCTTCAAAAATTACGGTCTGGCCCCGAAGTCGGCGGCGGACTTCGCTTTTTTGCTGCACGGCTTTCACTACCTGAAGGACGACGGCGTGATGGCCATCATCCTGCCACACGGCGTGTTGTTTCGCGGCGGCGCCGAGGAGAAGATCCGCACGAAACTGCTCAAAGACGGCCACATCGACACGGTGATCGGCCTGCCGGCCAACTTGTTTTATTCCACCGGCATTCCGGTCTGCATCCTGGTTTTGAAGAAGTGCAAAAAGCCCGACGACGTCCTGTTTATCAACGCCAGTGAAGGCTTTGACAAGGGCAAGCGGCAAAACAACTTGTCGGAGGAGCATATCGACTATATCGTCGATACATACAAAGAGCGTCCAAAGAGCATTGAGCGCTACGCCAGGCGCGTGAAGATGGACGAGATCGAGAAAAACGACTTCAACCTGAACATCTCGCGCTATGTCAGCACCGCCGAGCCGGAAAAAGAGATCGATCTGCGGGTCACGCACAAGGAGCTGGTTGAAATCGAGAATAAGATTCGGGAGTCGACGGCCAGGCACAACGCGTTTCTGACTGAACTTGGGCTGCCCGAACTGCCGCATTCCTGAGCTACCGCCAGCCAGAATTGCCGGCAAATTCCAGCGCGGCGGCGGGGAAAATGCCGGAACGACCGGAAGACAGGGGGCTTGAAAAATGATATTAAAGTCGCTATTTATAGTTCCCTAATCGACACTAGGAGTAATGCCCGCTTATGTATGCGTTGGATATCAAACAGTTGCGTAAAACTTATGCGAACGGCCTCGAAGCCTTGAAAGGCATCAGTCTGCAGGTTGAGCGCGGCGATTTCTATGCCCTGCTTGGCCCCAACGGGGCGGGAAAATCGACGACCATTGGCGTGATTAGCTCGCTGGTGAATAAAAGCTCAGGCAAAGTGAAGATCTTTGGGCGCGATATGGATACGGAGCTGGAGCTGGCCAAAAGCCATCTCGGCCTGGTGCCACAGGAGTTTAACTTTAGCCAGTTTGAAAAAGTCGAACAGCTGGTATTGCAGCAGGCTGGCTACTACGGCGTGCCCAAGGCCCTGGCGAAACGGCGGGCGCAAGACTATCTGTCGCGGCTTGAGCTTTGGGAGAAGCGCGACGAACCGGCCGGCAAACTATCGGGGGGCATGAAGCGCCGCCTGATGATTGCGCGCGCCTTGGTACACGAGCCCCAGCTGCTGATTTTGGACGAGCCGACGGCCGGCGTGGATATTGAACTGCGCCGTTCCATGTGGGAGTTCCTGCGGGATATCAATCAGCGCTGCGGCATAACCATCATTTTGACGACTCACTACCTGGAAGAGGCGGAAATGCTGTGTCGCAACATCGGCATCATCCATCGCGGCGAATTGATTGAAAACACGACGATGAAGGAACTGCTGGCTAAGCTGCATGTCGAGACCTTTATTTTCGACCTTGCGCCGGATTCGCCCGAGCCAAAGCTGGAGGGGATGAATTTTGAGTATCGGCACGATGGTTCCCTGGAGATTGAACTAGAAAAATCCCAGGGGCTGAATGACATTTTTACCCAGCTGACAGAGCAAAAAATAAAAGTATTGTCGATGCGCAACAAGGCCAACCGCCTTGAAGAGTTATTTGTCAACATAGTGCGCGAACAGGGGGCGCAGTGATGAACATGTATGGAGTCTACTGGATAGCGTTTCAAAGTTTGCTCGGCCGGGAGGTCAAACGCTTCATCCGCATCTGGCTGCAAACCCTGGTGCCTCCCGCCATCACCATGAGCCTGTATTTCATTATTTTTGGCCGCCTGATCGGGACTCGTATTGGCGAGATGAATGGCTTTAGCTATATGGAATACATTGTGCCCGGCTTAATCATGATGGCGGTGATAACCAATTCGTTCTCTAATGTGGCCTCGTCTTTTTTTGGCAATAAATTTCAGAGAAATATCGAAGAATTATTGATAGCGCCGGTACCGAGCCACGTGATCATTGCCGGTTTCGTCATGGGCGGTGTCGCGCGCGGCGTCTTGGTGGGAATCCTTGTCACCTTGATATCATTGCTATTTGTCGACTTGCACATAGAGAGCTGGGGAATGATCGCGCTCACACTCTTTCTGACTTCTGTGGTGTTCAGCCTGGGGGGCATGATTAATGGGATATTGGCAAAAACCTTTGACGATATCGCCATCGTTCCAACTTTTATATTGACTCCGATGACGTATCTCGGCGGAGTATTTTACTCAATCCATCTGCTGCCAGAATTCTGGCAGCAGGTATCGCAGATCAATCCGATCATTTACATGGTGAATGCTTTTCGCTATGGCTTTCTGGGCGTCTCCGACGTGGGCATCCTGACCTCACTCGCCGTCCTGAGCGCTTTTGTCCTCCTCTTGTATGGCCTGGCGTATGGGCTGGTAACTCGCGGGCTAGGCCTGAGGAACTGATTCATACCCTTAATTTTTAGAGTTCCCCGCATTGCCTCAACCGCGCGAGGCGCTCTATGCCGAAACAAACGAATCCCCAAATAAAACTTTCCCTGGCCCTCTGCCCGGCCATTGAACGGCACAGACCCTAAAAATAGATTAAAAAAGTGAAATTAAGAAGTATCTTTAAACATAATTTTAAATATAATATGGGCTTGCTGACCGGCACCCTCAACCTGATGCAGCAGTGCGCGATTGGCGCTTCGACCTATTTTATTATCAAGACGATTGAAAATGTTCACGACATGACGGCCAGCATGCTGATGAATGCATTATTCATTTTTTTTGCGCTCATCGCTTTTGCCTATTTAAGCGGCTCCGGCGCCAATATGGCGCTCCGACAAATTGAATACCGACATTGGGGCGTCCACTGCAAATCGGTGTATCGAAAACTGGCCTCCAGCCCCACTGGGGCCGATGCGTCCAAGCATAAGGAAATCCACAGCATTTTATCCACTGAATCAAGGGATGTCATTTCTGAATTTATATATTTTCAGCAAAGTTTATTGAATACCATTTTAAGTGTGTTGATCAACTCCATTGCCATTATGGGGGCCATAGGCTTTATTGCAGGCCTTATGTTTACCGGCGCGATAATACTGGGGATTTTTGCATTTTTAGTCACAAGACCAAAGCTCAGGCTGAACGCAATCAAACTGCGAGAATCGCGTATCGCCTTAATCGCCTATATGGCGATAATCCCGGCCCGAATAAATTTATTTCCTCGAAAAAATCTGGGGAAGGACCTCAAGGAATTTAGGTCCCTGCTTGAAAGATACAAGTCCAGAGATATTATATACATTTTTCTGGCGTCGATGCCGCCCATCGTTATGATCGTTTCCCTTGTGTTGATCATCTGGGTTTATAGAGGCGGTTTCATTGCATTGACAACAGCTCAAATGATCGGATTGATCGTTTCCGCGCCCAGAATTGTTCAAATATTGCAATACTCAAACGATTTTCTCAATAGTTTTTCATCCTTTTATAATTTGATCGACAGGATGCAAGCCCTGCAAGAGACTGAATCTGTCAATGAATGGATGGAAAGCGAAGCGCAAAAGCAATTTCGGCACCGGATTGTTATCGACCAAATCACAATCGACGGCCGCACCTTTCACGACATTGACCAAGCGCTTTCCCATGTCCTCAAAAAGCCGGCGGGTCGTATGCTCATAACCGGCGAAAACGGCGCTGGCAAGAGCACTTTTCTCCAACTTTTGAAGCTGCGCCGCGACAATGCCGTGTTGTTGTGCCCGGAAAACATGGTCGGCTTACATGAGTTTTCGACCCTGTCCACCGGGCAGAGACTCTATTCCGCCTTGAAGCACCTGTCTGAAGATGACGGAATCGAAATTTTCCTGCTCGATGAATGGCGGGCCAATCTGGACCCGAAGAGGCTGGCGTCGTTGCATGCCCAGCTGGAAGAGATTTCGCAAAACAAACCGGTCATTGAGGTCGTGCACCATGCCGAGCCAAGAATGAAGCCAATTTGACGGGAATACGGGGGCCATCCCGTGCCGGATGACAGAGCTTTGCAGCGCGGAACCCGACTAGGTGCACGGGCTGTGGACACGAGAGGGCAAGCCATCGTCTGCGCCATCGAAAGGCAAAACGGGCTTGAAAACGCAACTGCCAGACCAATTACAGGGCAGTCGTCGTGTCTTGCGCCATATGCAGCAGCGCCAGGAAATCTGTGGCGTTCTGGGCGCCGCGTCCGACAAAAAGGCCATCGATATTGGCTTGCTTCAAGAAGGCATTGGCGTTATCGCGGTCCACACTCCCGCCGTAAAGCACCGCCATGCCGAGCGCCTGTGCCGCGCCGTACAGTTCCCGCAAGGCCGCGCGGATGTGGGTGCATACGGCTTCCGCTTCCGCTTCTCTCGCCGCTGTGCCCGTCACTCCAATTGCCCATACGGGCTCGTAGGCGATGATGACCTGTGCGGCTTGGTGGGAGATATCGCGGGCTACGATTTCTTCAACCGCGACGGGCAACCTGTCGTCACGGCAATGAATGACAGGATCATCGGTTTAAGTCTTGAAGACTACTATCAAATTCCTGAAGTCATTGCCATCGCCGCCGAGAACACCAAGGCGCTGGCACTCTTAGGCGCACTGCGCAGCGGAGTTGTCGACACGCTCGCAACGAGCATGGCAAATGCATTATCAATTCTTAGCTTGGACCAACAGTAAGAGCTTGGCAACGGCCGCCAGTTGTCCAGCCCCGTTGCCCGGCAGCTGTTTCCCTTTTTCCTTGGCCGGCAAGTCACATCATGAATCGGGGTGGCGGGGGGCAAATTCTATAAAAGCCTGCACGCGAATGCCAACAAATTATTCAATAATATCAATAATATATAAAAAGTAGCGGAAAATTGTTCCAATATCGTTGAGTTTAAATCTAGATTTTATTATAATCTATTACTATAGTTTATATTTAGACTTATAATGCACAATAAAAATCAATACACTTTATGTGCATATTAGAGGAGAATAGTATTGTTTTCGAATAACCCCAAAATATGAACTCGTCGGAATAGGCTGTGGACCATCAAATTTGAGTGTCGCTTCGTTGTTACATGACAAACATTTAGTTAGTAATATATTTTTTGATATGAAACCAAGCTTCACATGGCACGATGGAATGATGTTGAAAAATACGAAGCTCCAAGTTTCAATGTTCAAGGATCTCGTTACCTTAGCTGATCCAACAAACAAATTTTCATTTATCTCTTATTTGCATCATCATGGTCGATTAATTCAGTTTTTAAACTCACAATTTGATCAAATCTCTCGTCTTGAGTTCGCTGATTATTTGAAGTGGGCCGCAGAAAATAACAATAATATTTTTTCAATGAGCGCGTAAATAGCATCAATTTTAACGGTAATAATTTCATTATCAATACTTCACGTAGACGTATTCTTGGAAAGAATATTGTTATCGGAGTGGGTATTAAACCTTATATTCCCCAATTTGCAAGAAAACAATTAGATTGTGACACAAACTTCCATATCCACGAATTTTCCAGGAAATAACGAAACTTCAGCAGAAAAAATATAAAGTAAACCAGATCGCGTAATTTCAGGAGCCAGTTTCTAATGATAAAATACCACCACAACTACCCTTTGGATCCACAAGACGTTGCCAGAGTCTTCGATTCTTCAGGCCTTATTCGGCCTAGCCATGATATCCCTCGGATAAAACGGATGTTGGATGAGGCCAATTTGACAATTTCGGCTTGGGATGAAAAGGAACTAATCGGTCTCTGTCGCGCACTGACAGATTTTAGCTACTGCTGTTATCTATCGGATCTAGCCGTAAACACAAGATATCAGGGGAAAGGAATAGGAAAGCGTCTTATTGGGATGCTCCGAGAAGCTATTGGCGAAGAAGTATCCTTAATTCTGCTCTCGTCCGCTTCGGCCATGAGCTATTATCCGCATATCGGTTTATCGAAAGCGGATAATGCTTTTGTTTTAAAGAGAAGTCGATAGGCAATAATTCGAAATAATAGTTCTTGACAGTTCTCTCCATGCGGAAGGTCCCCCACTCGCTTGCAGCCTAAAACTAAAACCAAATTTAAGATAAAACAGGCAAAAACCAGCTTAGACTGCCAGAACTCCCCGGAGCGCCAACTCTGACGTCATTGCATCTATATGCACAGATTTTACGGCATTTATCCGTCATTTTCCGGTCATTTTTTCACTCGGAAAAATCGACGGCAGATATATCGTCAAGGTTGGGTAAACGCTATGAGCTGAGAATTCCACGAAAACCCAGCTTCTTGCGTGAAACGACAATGATCGAATTTCACCTCTTTCTGGCTGATATTGTCAATAAATACGGCCGGCAGTCCATCGGGATATTCATATACTCCCCACGGCCTGGCTTGGCCATCAAGCAGTACATACACATTATTCATTCCTATATTCCCCTTCTCATAAGGATTGCAGGGCGGCCGGATATCGTATGTCCCACGATCTGGATTAAGACTCCCAATCTGGTGAGCTTTCACATTGCACATATTTATATTTTCGACTAAGTGCCGTTCTTCTGAATGCAAGTTAATCGCACCTTGCGATTTTATCGAAATATTTGAAATATATATATCCCTTATATGGCCGGCAGGAAAGTCCTGGTCTCTTCTTTTTACACTCAGATATATAGAATCCGCTTTCCCCCAATGGCATTTTTCCTTGAATTCATTTTCGATTGATATGTTATCAAAAGTAACATTCTGAATATTCCCACCATCTCTAGATACTAAGGCAATTCCCCTGTTAGATTTTACAACCAAGATATTACTGAACTTGATATTTTTAAAATCACTATAGCTTTCTGTTCCTATTTTCAAAGCCGAGCTATGGGACTCTATAATACAGTTTTCAACCAGGATATTCTCACAGATGCGATCCAAATTTTCGTTTTTTCGACTGGTTTTCAGGCACACACCATCATCGGCAGTTTTCAGGTTACAACCATAAATATGAAATTTACGACATCCATCTATATCGATAGCATCCGTATTTGAATACTTGAACCCGTTCAAAACGTTGACGTTGGCTATGCGTCCATATTCGCAAGAGACAAAATGCAGTGTCCACATGGCGGAATCAATTATCGTTATTCCTTCCACAAGCACATTGTGACAATTTTCGAAAATGCATGTTCTAATTCTTTTCCCTTTAGGTTTTATATATCCCAGTTCATCTGCTTTTTCGGAATTGTATGCCGGGGCATTGCCATTGATGATTCCATGTCCAATAACACCTACATTATTTCGATTCTTTGCGAAAATAAATCCATGATGAGAATTTTCCGCAACAACTTCACTCTGGGCACATGAGAAGTCGTCGTAATTGGGAGAAGCGATCAACTCAGCTCCGGCACTAATATAAAGATACGTATTATCTTCAAGACATATATTGCCGGTGAGATATTTCCCTGGCGGGACGTATAGCACGCCACCACCTCGCGCAGCGATATCAGATAAGGCTTTGCGGAAAACCTCTGTATTCAGTTCTCTTCCGTTATTAATCGGCTTGTAATCCGATAAGTTTGTGTACATAATTATTCTCACAAGATCCCGAATAAGTTGGGCAGAAATAAAGATAAGAAAGGGACATAGGTCACTAATATCATAGCCAATACCAGTAGTATAAATATGGGCAATAAAGGTCTAAAAACTTGATCTATCGATACCCTGGCGACGCTGCATCCGACAAATAATGCACTTCCCACTGGTGGCGTAAAGTTACCAATACATAAATTGAATGCGACCATGACACCAAAATGAACAGGATCCATTCCGGTTTCCATTGCAACTGGATAAAATATTGGCGTGAATATTAAGAGTGCAGGTGCGACATCCATGAATGTCCCTGCCACAAGGAGGGTAAAATTCATAATTATTAGAATAAGATATTTGTTATCAGAAAGAGTTGTCAGAATCTCACTGATAGTGTCTGGGATAGACAAAAATGACATTACCCAAGACATAAGGCTAGAAGCAGCGATCAAAAATAAAATTGTTCCTGATGTGAGCGCAGATTCAATGGCAATGGCCAGTATATCTCTGAACTTTACATTCTTATAAATTAGAGATAAAAATAAAGCGTAGAATACGGCTATAGCACCACCTTCGGTAGCCGTGAAAACACCAGATAGAATCCCACCTATGACAATTACAATCATGGCCAAACTGGGAACAGCATCTAGGATTATCTTAAACGTATCTCGCAAATTCTTACGTTCTTCTAGGGGATAGTTATGCTTTTTAGCAGCATAATATGCATACACCATAACGGCCAGCCCCATCAGTATCCCAGGAATATACGCCGCTATAAAAAGTGCCGCGACAGATGTACCCGTCAAGAGCGAATATATTATAAACATGCCTGTAGGCGGAATCATGAGTCCGGTTGGAGCGGATGCGATATTCACAGCAGCGCATATGCTAGGATCATATTTTTTTTCTCTCTGTATGGGATCCATAAAGCCCCCAACCGCAGAGGCGGCCGCGACAGATGAGCCGCAGACGCTGCCAAACAGCATATTGCTAATTATATTTGCGTGTAGTAGAGAACCGGGAATCCTTCCCCCCAATAAGAGCGCCAGGTTTACTAATCTTCGGGCTATGCCACCCTTGTTCATCAAGTTGCCAGAAAAAATAAAAAACGGGGCGGCAAGCAAGCCAAAATTATCTATACCGGAAAACATTTTTTGTCCACTGGTAAACAAAACCATATCGAAAGGAAGCTCTGACGAAAGTGTAATAATAGATGCTAGTAATATTCCAACAGATATCGGTATTCCGATAAATAAGAATATTGAAAATGTTCCAAAGAGGAGTATACATGAATATATAATGTCATTTTCCATGATTAAATTACTCTATCCATCACTAATTATTTTTATTAATGCCTAAATTCTTTATTAAATTGAAAAAAGTCATAATTATAATAAAAATTCCTGAGAGCGGCATAATTAGATATATCAGACTCATAGACCAGCCCAAGGTAGATGACCTCTGATCAATACTGGAGATTACCAGGTTAAAGCCGCCATACACTAGTGCCAGGAATATGGTGATATTTACAATAATATTTTGCAAAATATTCATACTCAATCTCATTCTCTTGCCCACTTTATTCTCAATGAGAGTTAGCGAAAGATGCTTATTCTGCCCAAAACAATACGCACTTCCGAAGAAACCCATCCATATCATCAAATATCTGAGGGATTCTTCAGTACCGGTACTGGGAGAGTTGAGGACATAACGAGAAAACACTTGCCAGAGCGCTAGTAGTGAGATGACAACAATAAGGGTTCCCGCTGCATACCCGCAAAACTGCTCTAACCTTCTAATAAAACCAGACATAATATACCCTGAATACCTTAAAGGTATTATAAAATTATTGGATGGATCGGATTTCTGTCGCCAGTTTTTTCTCATCGTTCGGAAGCGAATCATACATGGGTTCAACTAGCTCAATGAACGGTTGCTTATCCACTTGGTTAAAATCGACTCCCATCTTATCTTTTGCCGTTTCATAGGCCTTTTTGATATCTTCATTGTATAACTTGTCCTGATAATCCCAAGACTCCCTTAACCGGTTGAGAATCATTTCCTGTTCATAATCCTTTAATTGTCGAAGCTTCTTTTTACTTATACATACAATATCCGGCAAAAGAGAGTGCTCATCGAAAGAAAACTTTTTTGCAATCTCCCCATGTGAGCCAATTGTCAGTACGGTGACTGCGCTTTCAGCCCCATCTATGACACCTTGTTGGATGGCTGAAAACACCTCCGAGAGTGCCATTGGAGTCGCCTTACCCCCTAATCTGTCCACCATTTCAATAGCGACTGGATCTCCCATGACCCTTATTTTCAAACCGCTAAGATCCGCAGGTTTATATATGGCCGTATCTTTTGTATAAAAAGAACGAAACCCATTGGTGTAAAATGTGACACAAATAATATCATCTTTAGTTGTCGAATCTAACAGACTTTTCGCTACTTCACTTTGTGCAAAATTTTTAAAATGTTGCATATCACGGAACAAATAGGGCATTGACAGCACCCGAAACTTGGGTTGGAAATGGCTTAGATTGGCGGTTGAAACCCTGGCGATGTCAATGATTCCCTTTGAGACTTGCTGTAAGACTTCCCGCTCATCCCCTAAGACTCCACTGGAAAAGACTTTTGCTTTTATTTTGCCATCGCTTTTATCTTTGATATCTTGGGCAAAATGCTCCAGCGCTTTAACTGTAGAATCTTTTGCGCTGTGGTTATCAGCTATTTTCAATGTCATTGAATAGGCCATTGAATGGGTAAATGCAGGCAAAAGAGTTGCCATAATAATAGTAAGAAATATTCTCCTCATGCTCATCTTCATATCCTCGTAAGTTTTCAAACTTTATAATTATTGCAATTTCCACGCCGTGCTGCTTCCTTGCCCAAAAAACGGGCAAAGCAGACATGGCGTGCCGCTTTCATGTGTCCGCGTCGTCGCGATCGGGCAGATATTTCCTCAAGGTGGCTCGCACCGCCCCTTTCCCCGCAATCATTTGCGCAAAATAGCGTTCAACTCTGTCACCGAGGCCCACGGCGTAAAGATCGACGCCAAAAATCTCCCGATCCGCCAGAATGCTGTGTAAAGGTTTAATACTGCCGTCCGTTTTACCAACGCGCACGCCGGAGAGCAATCGTTGCAGCGATTCCAGCTTGGGATCGGGACTACAGGTAAACGATTTCCCCTCGTCATCGACACCGAGCAGATAGCGGCACCAAGCGGCGAATACCAGCGGGATGGCAACTAAATCGTCAAGCGCAAGGTGCTCGGAGCGGCAATAGGACTTGATGGTCCAACCGAAACGAATCGCCAGTTTTTGTGAGGTGTCGGCGGCGATGCGTTGCGGCGTATCCGGAATATACGGATTGGGAAGACGAACATTGAGTAATTCGTCGACAAAGGTTCGCGGGTCCAAGATGCCCGGATCAATGGCTACCGGCAATCCTTCCCGATACGCGATCCGGTGCGCCAGTCGCCTGAGATCCGCGTCGCGTATTTCCTCGTGTATAAAAGAAAAATCGAGCAGGCAACCAAACACCGCCAATCCCGTATGCACGGGATTGAGGCATGTCGTTACTTTCATCGTTTCGGCCCGTTTCACCGTTTCGCGCGGCGCCAGCATGGCGCCGGCTCTTTCAAGTGCCGGCCGGCCGTTCGGAAAGGCGTCTTCAATTACCAGGTACTCAAGCTCTTCGGCATTGACAAAAGGCGCCGCCAAAGAATTTCTTCCCGAAGTCTCTCCTCCCAAGCTACGCGGCGTCATTCCTTCCAGCCCGTCGCGGCTTAGAATCTGCGCGATTTTTTCATCGGGTCGCGGTGTGATTTTATCGACCATCGACCAGGGGAAAGAAACCCTGTCGCTTCGCAGATAGCGGCGGAAAGCCGTTTCCACATGGCCATTCTCCTCCCAGCGTTCGGCGAAGGTCAACATGGCGTTTTCAAGTACCTCGCCGTTGCGAGCCATGTTATCCATGCTGACGACGGCGAGCGGCGGCGCCTGATTGCGACAACGGCAGTGCAACAGACTGGCCAGTCGACCGAGATAGCTGCGCGTTTTTTGCGGGCCGGATGAAAAATCTTCTTCCACCGCAGGCAGATACGCACCCGCGGAATCCTGCAGCTGATACGCCTTTTCGGTGATTGTCAGGCTGATCATCTGCAATCCGGGATGGCTGACGATAGCTTGCAAGCGCCGCAGATCCTCTCCCGCCGTGTCGAACATGCACAAGGACTCGGCAATACTGCCAAGCACGATTTTCTCCCGCGAAGTATCGGCATGCAGACGCACGAAAATCCCCAGATTGTCGTGGCGCCGATAGATATCGTCTATGACCTTATTGTTCGAGCCGCCGACTGCGATAATCCCCTGCAGCGCATCGCCCTGATTCAGCAGTCGCTGCGAAAGATTGGCGATGAGCGCGCGAAAAAGGTTGCCGGCACCGAAATGCAACCAGACGGGCTCTCTTTTCGTCCGGATCGCCATTTCGCGCACATTGAACTGTGGCAGCTGATAGCCGTGCCTCTGCCAAAAAGAAACATCTTGCAGAGATTCCAGGGATTCCAGGGATTCCAAGCTCAGTCGCATCAAGGCTTTCCTTCCGACCGCGGACGCAAAGCCGGGCAAGACCTCTGAATACCCAGTGCGAGACCGCGCAGTTCCGCTAAGCCTTTCAAGCGACCAATCGCCGTATAACCGGGATTGCTCTGCGTCTTGTCCAAATCGTCCAGTATCTGATGCCCATGGTCGGGGCGCACCGGAATGTCCTCCCCGCGTCGCCGCTCCTCGGTCAGCAGGCTTTTCATCATGGCGTACATGTCGACGTCACCCCCTAGGTGCTCGGCTTCGGTAAAACTGTGAGGATTTTCCCGATCGCGCCGCGTGGAACGAAAATGGGCGAAATAAATTCTGTCGGCATGCTTGGCAAACATCTCCGGCAACGCGTTGTCGGCGCGCACGCCGTACGATCCCGTGCAAAAGGTAAAGCCATTTGATCGGCTGGGAAGCGCTTCCCGCAATGCGTCCATGTCTCTCTGTGTCGACATCACCCGCGGCAAGCCCAAAATCGGACGCGGCGGATCATCTGGATGAATCGCCATCCGAACGCCTGCCGTTTCCGCCGTCGGAATAATGGCTTGCAAGAACGCCGACAAATTCTGGCGCAAAGCCGCCGCATCCAACCCGTCGTATCGGCCCAAGTGCGCGCGAAACTCTTCCAGCGTGTAATGTTCTTGCGCGCCGGGCAGCCCCATCAGAATATTGCCCGTCAGTCTCTCTCGTTCCTCTTCGCCCATGGCGGCATGACGCTGTGCCGCCAGCGCTATTTCTCGCGCGCTGTAGTTGCCGGCAGCGTGCTCGCGCTGCAGAATGTGCAGATCAAACGCAGCCAGATCTATCTGATCAAAGCGCAGCGCCTTGGCGCCATTCGGCAAAACATACTCAAGATTCGTGCGCGTCCAGTCCAGTACCGGCATGAAATTATAACAGACGAGCGCAATGCCACGGGCCGCCAGGTTCCGCAGACTCTGGCAATAGTTGTCGATATAGCCGCGATAGCCCCCGGTGCGGGTCTTGATGTCCTCATGTACCGGCAGACTTTCGACAACAGACCACAGCAGCCCTTTGGCCGCAAGCATCCGCTGGCGTTTTTCGATTTCTTCCAACGTCCATACTTCGCCATTGGGCACATGGTGCAAGGCCGTCACAACATGCCTGGCGCCGGCCTGCGCGATGTCGTCTGGCGTTACCTTGTCGCTGGGGCCGTACCAACGCCAACTTTCAATCATTTTGCGACCCCCTACGTCGCGGAATACCAAGAGCCAGCGCGACTCGGCCATGGGCAGCGAGATTGTTAGCTGCATTGATCCGTATCTCCGCGGCTCCGCAGTCTCATTGGACAACGAATGCGTGAATTCCATCGAAAATGCCTAGTTCGTTTTTCAAAGGCTTGAGTAATATTACAAGAGTCTTGGGCCAATTGTCAAAAAAATTTGTGCCAAAATCCAAATTTTGGTGATATTGGGCTGATATTCGGTTAAGCTAGGGAATATTAGAGCTTTTACACAAGAAGCTCGAGAAGGCTTCAAAAGGCTTGATGCTCCGCCCACTTGCTTGCGAGCGGGAACAAACCCAATGCCTTTCCGCGGCGAGCAAGCGCAAAAAGTACAGAAACATGGACAGGAGCGACGGCCGGAAAGTTCGTTGAAGATCGTATAGATCCAAATGGTGGTTTAGTTTTTAAATTCCCGCAAGCCAATTACAAATAGACGCCACATGGTCCTTATTTGTGAGGTCCCCGGCGTTGCTGAGCTTACCGTTTTGCAGCCAGTTCCCAATTTCTTCAGACATGGCTTTTTCAATCGCAGCCCCCACAAAAAAAGTTTTCACAGAGGAATCTTCGGTAGAAAAGCTTTTGAGAATCCTCTCAATAGTCGTTCGCGCAGTTTTCCATTGCTCATCTGCGCCAGCAGGATCAATACCTCCTTTAAGCTCATCGAGCGCAATATATTTGCTTGGCGTTTTGATGTCCGAAGTTGCGTTTTCTTTATTTGATGCCAACAGAAAAATATAAATGTTCTTTTTTATAAATGGAATTGTTTTGTTGAATACCATGATACGATCAGCTCTGCCCTGCCAATAAATCCCGCGCACATCGTCCGTGCAATCAATAGGAAAATCGCCCTCAATCCATTTCTTCTTCACCCCTGGTTACTGCTCCACTCCGAAAATGGCGTGAAAGGCATTCTTCAAGTTCCACACCACCGCATCGTAAAAATGAAGACTGTCGATTGTTTCTGGTCTGGCAAAAACTATTTACATTCATAGGTTTTCTGGGGTATAATGGGCGTATGCGTATTTGGAGCATTCATCCGCAGTATCTGGATACCAAGGGCTTAATTGCCTTGTGGCGCGAAACTTTGCTCGCGCAAAGCGTACTGCTTGGCAAAACCAAAGGCTACAGAAATCATCCGCAGCTGCTACGATTTAAAGAGCAGGGATGCCCTCCTCAGGCTATCTGTAACTACCTTCATGCCGTCTGTGATGAAGCGGACAGGCGCACTTATAAATTTCAACGTTCAAAAATCGTTGCAGATAAAAAGGCCATTGCCCCCATTGAGGTAAGTTCGGGGCAAGTCGACTATGAATGGCAGCATTTTTTGAGTAAAATAGCCAACAGGGACAACAAACTTTTGCAAGAGCTCAAGGATCTGCAAGATATAGAGCCGCACCCCTTGTTCTTGATTGTCGATGGAAAGGTAGCCAGCTGGGAACGCATGACCGCGACCAAGATATGACTGGATGTTATCAATGCCCTCAACCTGATTCCGCCGGGCCCGGCTGAATCAGGTGGAAGATTGAAGGAGCTGGAGATATGATTTATCGTTTGGGAAACGAGCAGCCGCGGCTGGCTGCAGATTGCTATATTGCCGATTCGGCCCAGGTGATCGGCCGGGTGCGGGTCATGGCCGGGGCCTCGGTTTGGATGGGCGCTGTGCTGCGCGGGGATATTGAAGAGATTGTCGTGGGCAAGGCCAGCAATGTCCAGGAAAACAGTTCTCTGCACACAAATTATGGTATGCCACTCTACATTGGCGAAAATGTGACTATTGGCCACGGCGTGACCTTGCACGGTTGCAAGATTGCCGATGATTGTCTGATCGGGATGGGGGCCACGTTGTTAGACGGTTGTGAGGTGGGCGAGGGCAGCCTTGTGGCTGCGGGAGCGCTGCTGCCGCCGGGCTCTAAGTTTCCACCGCACTCGTTTATCCTCGGATTTCCGGCCAGGCGTCACAAAGATTTAAGCTCCACAGGGCGGCAGAATATTCTGACCAACGCCCGGGTTTATTGCGAGCTGGCACAGCGTTACCGCAGGGATCTGGTTCCTCTACAGGCAGCGATAGTCACGCCTGAAGTTCCGTCCATAGAAGAGAAGGTAGCTGAAGCCATAAATAAAATCATGGATAAAAACCTGGATAAAAAAACGGCCGCAGATACGGGCAGCCAGACGGAGAAGACGAAAATGGCGTCAGCTGGGATGGCAAGTCAAAACGCGAGCCTGGGTGCCCAAGACAAAAGTGGGGGCGGGGAGCAAGCCCTGTGCGAACAAGCTTTGAGTGAACAGCAATGGAAATTGGTGGTTTTTGTGCCAAAGCAGCCCGAATCCCAGGGCGAAAGTTTGGAGAAACTCAAGCAGGCTCTATTTGCGGCGGGGGCCGGCGAATTGGGAACGTATCGCAACTGTAGCTGGCAGAGTGAAGGGCTGGGACAGTTCTTGCCGCAGGAAGCCAGCATGCCGGTGATTGGGCGGCCTTACGAGCTCTGCCGACTGCCCGAGTACAAGCTGGAACTGCTCTGCCCTGCCAGTTGCCTGGGCCATGTCTTGGCTGCCTTGCAGCGCGAACATCCTTACGAGAGACCAGCTTATGAGCTCCATGCCGTATATTCTCGCTGATAAATCGCCTGTCCGTTGAGTGGCGCCAGACTGGATACAAACTAGGCGCAGGCGAGGGCTGCCTAGGCGGGGCAAGCTTTAAATTTTTCTATGCATTTATCAGTTGCTCTCAGATACTGCTGCTTGAGGCTGTATTAGTTTCATTTGGCCATATTTAAAGCTTTTACCGTAGTTTCAATCGGCTCAAAGACGATTAGACCGGGCTGGCTAACGCCGGTTGAAATAATCGTCAAGTTTGCCGAGCAGCTCGGCACTAGGGGGACACAGTAGATTGTGGCCGCCATTCAGCAGCTGTAATTGCCTAGATCCTGTGGGTTCACCAAATAACAGATGAGCCAGAACTGCGCTCTGTGCGCTGGGGACAATCGCATCACTGCGGCCACTGAAGAGCAGTGCGTCATAGGGAAAATTTTTTTGCTGTAATTCTGCGCGCAAGTCGCAGTTCAAGAGATAATCCAGCCCTAGTTTGAGTTCTTCGGGGCTAAAGGATTGGGCCTGCTCGGTATATTTGGCGACGAATGCGCCTTCTGTTTGGCCGGGAGCCCGGCAGTTTTTGGCAAAATCTTGTAATACATTGTTTTGTGGCTGATTGATTCCGCGTTGCATCAGCTTTAGGGCCACAGGCGGAACTCCGGGATATGGGGACCCTGCGCGCCATGTGCGGCACATTGTGCCGCACATGGCGGCGGTCGGGCTCAAAAGTATCAGGCCCAAGTGGCCCGGCGTTTGTCCAAGCTCCGGGGCAAACTCTGTATGAATTCCCCGGTCTGGAATTGAGCTTAATTCCAAGCTTAATTCCAGACACAGCAGGCTGCCCAGTGACCAACCTAATAACAGTATATCTTTTTGCAGCAGGATGGCCGCGGCTTCTCGGCGTTTGAGAGCGCCTGAATACTCTTCACGACCGCCCTCTTTTGACGCTGCTGGCTCCACTAATTTCTGCAAGAGCCTCTGGCGCAGAGCGGCGCGGCGCTCGCTTGGCTGAGGGATAGCGACAAAATCTTGCCACGATAAATCAATACGTCTGCGGCCTGCCAATTGTGGGCAATGGGATAATAATTCAGAAAAAATTTCGCAGCGGCTTCCCCAGCCGCTGATACATGCAACAACAGTCTCCATTTTTACTGGTTACTCCAAATCCACCCCCAAAACTCAGCCCAAGGTCGCGTCGGTCGCGCTGAGAGCAAGTTTTCCAGGTTGTGAGGGCAAACGGGCCCTATTGCTTGGGCGGTATGGCGGGTGCGAATTCGGCGATTCGTTCGGCGCAATATTGCAAATTGGCCTCGGTGTGGGCAAGGCTCAGAGAGAAACGCAGGCGGGCCTTGCCGGCGGGCACGGTTGGGCTGCGGATCGCTTTGACTACGATGCCGTGCTCACGCAATTGTGCCGAAGCCGCCAGAGTCGGTTGATTTTCGCCCAGGATTACGGGGACGATGGGGCTTTGCCAGGGTAGCAGGGCTGCGGCGGGGAGGGGGAGGGTTTGCAGCTGGCGGTAAAACCTGGAGCTACGATGTAGCAGCTCGCGACCGAGGCCTTGAGCGAGCGGCTTGGATGCTGCGCTCTGTGAAAGCCAGTCGGCAGCCATGATTGGGGGTGGCGCCTTCGCCCTTGTGCCGGGCGGGTTCTGGCTCTCCCGCCGTACGATTTGAATCGCGGCGATTGCCGCGGCGGCACTCGCCGGCGGCAAGCCGGTGGAATAGATCAGACTGCGGCAAAAATTAACCAGATAGTCCTTCCATTCGGCGCTGCACAGGCAGTAGCCGCCGTAGCTGCCCAGGGCTTTAGCCAGGTTGGCCGTGACAAAGTCTGGCAGTCGCAAGTCGCCATTCTGCCCTTCATTTGGTCCTTGTGCCTGAGGGCGCTGAGGCTGCGATTTCCGTATCCGGGCTAGAGTTCCTAAAACTTGGTGCAAGCCGGCCCCTGTGGGACCGTAGATGCCGACGGCATGGGCCTCGTCTATAATCCAACGAAACTGGTAACGCTCGGCCAGCTGAGCTAACTGCCACAACGGCGCGATATCGCCGTCCATACTAAAAAGCGAGTCCGTGACCAACCAGATCGGCCGCCGCGCATCTTTGATTCGGGCAGTTTGTAATTTATTTTCTAGGTCAGGCATGTTGCAATGTTTGTAGCGCTGCCATTCTAGTCTTTGCCCTTGCAAACTGCGCAAACTGCGCAGACTGCTTTGGGTGGCCTGAGCCAGGCGTAGGCCATCGACCAGACTGGCGTGATTTAACTTGTCGAATAGGACTAGGGCATTGGGTTCAATTACGGCTTGCAAAAGGCCGCAGTTGGCCAGATAGCCGCTGCCAAAGCATAGCGCGGCTTCGTAGTATCCCGACCACAATGCCAACTGTTCTTCCAGTTCCCGATGCACTTCCAGATGGCCGGATAGAAGGCGTGAGGAGGCAGCGCTGCAGCCATAGTGCCGCAGCGCGTAAATGGCAGCTTCTTGGACATTGGGATGTCGAGAGAGGTTTAAATAGTCATTGGCGCTGAAACTTAGCAGTGATCTGGTCAATTCACTTGCCGCAGGCAGTAGTAGGCCCCCCGCTGCTGGAAAACATTCCATGCTGCGGTACTGTTGCTTGTCACGCAGCTGTTGTATGATCTGGGCTATTTGCAAGAGTATTTCCCTGAAAGTAATGCGGTATATAAAAGCTGGTATTTGGGTTTGCCATAGTTTGCTAAAGCGATTAAGCTAGCGGCCGTATACTCAGCTTATTTTGCAGCAAATTGGCTCGGAGAACAAGGGGGCGACAAGGTATGGCGAGGGAGCCGATGGAAGCAATGGAAATAACGCAAAGTGACAAGTATATCAATTCACAAGGTCAGGCACATGGTCGATAATAACGCGCTTGTAAGAGGTAAAGCGGCAAACTGCAGTCGCTTGGCAAGAGCAAGGGTCAGCCTGGCGGTTATTATCGGGTTTGCTGTCCTGTCGGTATTGCTTCTGAATTCGTGTGGCTACGATCGCGTCAATTATCAAGTCAGTGCCTTGATATATACCGACAACGAGCAGGAAGAGAAGTTTCTGCGCAAATATAACGAGATTTTCTCTAACGCGGACTTGGAGCTTGAGTTCTTCAACGATACAGTCAAATATTTTGAAAAAGTTCAGTTTTTGTTTAATACAGATCAGCTGCCCGATATTTTTTCAGTTTGGTATAATAGTCAGTACGCACCGATACTGAATTCGGACAATTTGGTGGATTTGCGTTACGCGGCTTGGTTGAATACATACGATATTAGTTCATTCAACCTGGCTGACAAATATGAGCCGGTGAAAATTTTTCCTCTGCGCTATGATTATGACAATGTCATGCTAGTCAACATGGATTTATTGGAGAGCATTAATAACACGCTAGTGGAGAATGTTCGCAACTTGAATAGTTACGAGGATTTCTTAAATTTGGCCCAGATTGTGAAGGATCATGGTATTAACTTTCTGGTTGTAGATGACGCCTCTCCCTCTAGCCTGGGAGATCTGTTTTTCAGTGTCGTAATTGGTGGGATAAATCGCTATGGGATCAGACGTCTTGCCAAGGGACGCGAAAAATATTGGCAATCGACGAGTATGTCCGATGCTCTTCTGGGTTTTTACAGTCGCTTTCGGGAGCTATTTCCCGATCCTTCGCTGGCCAAGCTCAGTGAAGACAATGCTGAAGGAATGTTTTTGGATGGCCAGGTCTTGTTGATCATTGGCAGCAATCAAAATTTGTTGCCCTTGATGCGCAACAGTAAATTTAATGTCGATTGGCTTGCCTTTCCCCAAGTTGTGAGGCAAAGGCAAGATGCCGAACGATCTCAAAATTACTTCGGTTTCTTATCTGAGGATTGGGCCCTGATGGAGAACCAGGAAAATATTACCCAACAACGGAAGAAGGGGGCGTTACTGGGGGATTTTGGGGGAATTGCATTGTCTGAAAAAGTTAACAGTTATAATCCAATGCATTACAATGAAGTAACTTCGGTGTTTCAATATTTTACAGGATATTATGCCAATGCACTGCGCATTCAGGAATGGGGAATCCCGGGGCCAGCTAGTCACGTAGTTGTTGTGGATGATGAAGAGGACAAAGTTATGTCCGAGACGATTAACTTTCTTCAAAGCATAAACTATGTTTATTATCGCCCTAGTATGTATTTGTCCAAAGACTTCAACCAGTTGCTCAACGAGGAAACCTGGAAACTGCTGCAGGGGCATAAGACCCCTGAGATTTTCGTTGAGGGTCTGTTAAAACAATTGTCCCGCAGTGAAGAGTTCACGGGCGCTGACTCCCCAAAAGATGATGTCGCGGACGTCAATATGCAAGACCTTGATTCTGAGGCTCCGGCAGGAGAGCAAGACAATGAGTGAATTTTTCGGAAAAGGAGACTTGGAGCGAGAGGGTTTGGGAACAATGTCGATGTGTGCGGTGGCAGGATAAGCCGGAAAACTGGTAATAGTATTGATTTATTAGGCAAGCTTTTAATGGAAACGAACAGCTATTTACTTCGGCTTTTTGTGGGATAGCAGATATCTGGCAGCTGTTGAATATATGTCGGGCATGATTACGGTAAGGTGGAAAAAATATGAATAAAGACAGCCGGATATTCGTCGCTGGGCATCGGGGCATGGTGGGTTCAGCTATATTACAAGAATTGCAGCGCCGTGGCTACCAGAATATTATATGTGCCGAACGGCTTGAGCTAGACTTGTGTGAGCAGGCTCAGGTGCGCGATTACTTTTCTATCCATGCCCCCGAATATGTTTTTTTATCGGCTGCCAAGGTCGGTGGCATAGTTGCCAACCAAAAATATCCAGCAGATTTCATTTATATCAATACTTTGATCGCCGCCAATATTATTGACGCGGCTTACCGCAATGGCGTTAGCAAATTGCTAAACCTTGGCTCTTCATGTATTTATCCACGAGAAGCACCGCAGCCCATGAAAGAAGAGTACCTACTAACCGGTCCGCTAGAGAGCACTAATGCCGCTTACGCAATGGCCAAAATTACAGCTATAAAAATGTGTCATGCTTATAATCAACAATATGGCTGTAATTTTATTTCAGCTATGCCGTGTAACTTATATGGTCCGAACGATAACTTTGACTTGCAAAATTCGCACTTGCTGCCTGCTTTGGTGCGCAAGATGGCCGATGCCGTAGATGAGGGGCGTGAAGAAGTTACGCTCTGGGGTGACGGCACACCGCGTCGCGAGTTTTTATTTTCTGAAGATTTGGCGAATGCGGCGATTTTCCTGATGGAACACTCTAATGCCGTTGAAATTGGCGAATTTATCAATGTTGGGAGCGGCTACGATCTGGAAATCCGCGAACTAGCCGCTCTGGTGGCCGAAATAGTAGGCTTTTGTGGCCGGATTCGTTGGGATGACCATTACCCTAATGGAACTGTGCGCAAGCTGATGGATAGTAAGCGTTTGCGCAACTTGGGCTGGCAGCCGCAGGTGGGACTCAGAGAGGGAATCACTCGTTTGCTTGGGGCTTATCGTGCGGGCAACTACCGTGAGAGATAAGACTTGGATTGAAGATATAACATTGAGGGAAAAGTAATGGCTGAAGAGAAAATCGCCTTTATCACAGGAGTTACCGGTCAAGACGGAGCGTATCTAACAGAATTTTTATTGGCCAAGGGATACGCAGTTCACGGTCTCAAGCGTCGCGCTTCGTCGTACAACACCGACCGTATCGACCATATTTTTGAGGAGGCCCAGCGCAAGGGCCAACCTTTTTTTCTGCATTATGGCGATATGAATGACAGTACAACCTTAATGCATTTGGTGCAGCAAATTCGCCCGGATGAAATTTATAACCTGGCGGCGCAAAGTCATGTTAAAGTTTCGTTCGAAATGCCAGAATATACAGCCAACGCGGACGGCGTTGGCGTCCTGCGCCTGCTTGAGGCGCTGCGCTTGCTGCATATGGAAAAGCAATGCCGTTTTTATCAGGCCGCAACCAGTGAGCTCTATGGCCGGGTACAGGAAGTGCCACAGCGTGAAACGACGCCATTCTATCCGCTCAGTCCCTATGCCGCGGCCAAGTTGTATGGTTACTGGATGACGGTTAACTACCGGGAAGCCTATGGCTTGTATGCCGTTAACGGTATTCTGTTCAATCACGAAAGCCCGCGCCGGGGCGAGACTTTTGTGACGCGTAAAATCACCATTGCCGCAGCGCAGATCGCTGCGGGCAAACAGCAAACGTTGACGCTGGGCAATTTGGATGCCAAGCGTGACTGGGGTTTTGCCGGCGACTACGTCGAGGCTATGTGGCTAATGTTACAGCAAGATGAACCCGAAGACTTTGTGATTGCCACGGGTGAGACTACCACGGTGCGTGATTTTTGCCAATTGGCCTTTCGTGAAGCTGGGATGGAACTGAACTGGCGGGGCAGGGGGGTGGCCGAGAGAGCTTATGATCAGAACGGAGTGCTGCGTGTACAAGTATCTTCTAACTATTTTCGCCCGACGGAGGTGGACCTGTTAATTGGCGATGCAACAAAGGCGAGACAGAAACTGGCTTGGCGCCCGCGGATGAATCTCGGCGATCTGGTTAAGCTGATGGTGCAACATGACATGGAAAAGGTGAGGCTGGGCTTGCCGTTGCAACGAACGCTGCCTTCTTTATCTGCTTGGTCTGTTCAATCTGTGCGGGAGGGTGGCCCCAATAGCGAGAAGAGTATCTGAGCTCTGCCATCGGTTTGGCCATCTGTTTTTAACGCGAAGCCTGCAGGCTTGATGATGGGTGATAAGGCAAGGCAGAAAGGGCAAATTGCCCGGCATTTTTCCCGTGCTGCCGCAAGCTATGATGCGGCAACTCCAGTGCAGCAACAGAGCGCGGAAGCATTGTTTGCAAATCTAGGGGCTTTTTTCCCGCATTCAAGTGAGCCATCCTTACTGGATATCGGCGTCGGCACAGGCCGTCTTTTTCGCGTGGCGCAGCGTCACTTTGGCACGACCAATTTTGCGGTTTGGCGATTGCACGGTATTGATTTTGCGCCACTGATGCTTGAACAAACGCGCAAACAATTTCCGCGAGCTCGGCTTTGCTGTGGCGATGCCGAAAGTTTTGCTTATGCTGCAGATGCTTATGACTTGATTATTTCAAATTTTGCCCTGCAGTGGTGCCAACAGCCGGCTCTATTATTACATCGCTTGTATGCTGCGTTGCGTCCAGGAGGGTGTCTGGCTGTCGCGTTGCCATTGTGCGGCAGCTTGGCCGAACTGTTTCAATGTGTGCGCCGAATCTGTGCCCGGGAGCTGGCGCTCTATCCCCTGCCGCAGCTGAGCGATTTTCAGAAGCTAGCCCGCGATTTGCCGGGCATGGAGCTAAAAGAGCAATATTTTTATGTCGAATATCAAAATGCCTATGAAGCCCTTGCCGCTATTAAACAGGCGGGAGCGCACACAGCGCGTGCCCCTCTGGCTGTATATGGGGGCATAACGGGAGATGGGCATGCCGCACGGGGGGGCACAGGGCTCGGCTTTATTGATCTAAATCGCTTGCGGCAGTCTGAAAGCTTGCAACTAGACTATCGAGTCCTTTTGCTGGCGGTAGAAAGGTGTTAATATGCACGGTTTTTTTGTCACGGCAACCAATACCGATCGCGGAAAGACTTTCGTCACTGGCGCATTGCGACTGTGGCTAAAGCGAGAGGGCTTTGACTGCCTGGCGATGAAATCAGTACAGACGGGCATGGAAGGGAAAAAATTAAGCCCGGACTTGTATTCAATCTACTCTTTAGATTACCGGCAAACTCCGACTGAAGACGAGGTATACCGCGATTTACAAGCGCACCTACCTTTATTGCAGCCGTACTGCTATCAGAAGGCCTGCTCGCCGCACTTGGCTGCGGAATTTGATGGCCGGCCATATGTGGACGTACAACATGTAGTAAATTGCGCGCAAAAATTAGGGCAAATGGATGGATACTGTGACATTTTACTAGTAGAAGGCGCCGGTGGCTTTTATGTGCCGATCGACCGTGAGAAGGGTATGCTGGTAGCGGATATTACTGAAAGGCTGGGGCTTCCCGTAATTCTGGTCGGCCACAGCGGTTTGGGGGCCATCAGTGATATTTGCTTGAGTTTGGAGGCCATCCGTCGTCGAGGTCTGCCTGTCGCCGGCTTCCTGCTAAATGATATCGCGCCTTGCAGCAAAGCATCTGGCTATATTCGCGCAGATAATCCTCAGATTATTAGTCAGCTTAGCGGCGTTCCCTGCCTGGGAACTCTGCCGTACATGGCTAAAAGGCCGGAAAGGGAGGGGCTACTGCGAACTTTTGCGGCCTTGAGTGGCTTGGCTCACTTGAAGCCATATCTGCCGCAGGTCTCAGTGTAATTGGCTGGGGCCTTCCATTTTTGCCAAAGGTTTTGGCACTTCAGCTGGACTTTCTGGCTTCTATTGCATTGCCTGTCTCTCAGCTTGTTTTTGCCGGCAGCGGCTTTGTATGCGCAAGACGGCAACCAGGACAGGACCCAAGATAGGATCCAAGACAGGACCCAAGACGGGGAGCAGAGTCCAGATAGTTTAGGACAATTTCTGCAAGATATATTTCATGTGCGCAATCAGAGGCAGAGCGAAGAGGAGCTGCGAGATTACCCCAAGCCGCCTCTTGCAGGCAGTTTTGGTTATAAGTTCAATGATGATTACGCGATTGATCCTTCGGAGCGCCCAATATCAAAGAATCCGGCGCTGCCATTGAGTCCTGAGGAAAAAGAGCTGCAGCAACGTTACCGCGAAGAGCAGGCTAAAATTCTGAGAAAACAAGATAGAAGGGACAAGAACCGTTTTAACCGCGAGTTCCGTTTCGGCCTCGCGTTTGACGCCTATATCGGCATCAATAATTTTCTAAATATAGGTGACTTGGAAAGTGCTCAAAGTGTACCTACGCCTTACGTGTTCAGCCAGAGTATTACCGATGCCACACCGGGCAGAAAAACGATTCCGATTTTTAATAATTATTATGAGGTCAGTGCAATCCTACACCTGACGCAGAACCTAGAAATTAGTCTGGGCCTGGGCTACCAGACAGACGCATTCCTTAGCCCGTTGAAGACGATTGGTGCAGAAAGGCAATATGGTGAGATTGAACGGCAGGCTCCTTATGCCATTCAGTACCAGAGGGATCTAGTATTCTATGAAATGGGAATGGCATTATTGCTTCCATGGGTGCTGAACAGCAGAGCCAAAACTGTGCTGGGATTGCGGCTGGCTGGGTCGCTTGCTCTGGGGCTCATTACGGGCGAAAGCCTGAGACTAGCCCAGCCTTCCTTGCCCAGTTCAATTACAGATACTGACGCGGATCCGACGCCGAGATACTCTGTCCAAGAGAGTTTTAATACTATCAGTAATCAGCTTAATACTAAGTTTACGACTTCTTTGGGGGTTTATTTTGAAATGACCGGTTTCCGCGTATACTTGGGTTACTCGTTGCGCTTTTTTCCTAGCGTCTTGTACCCAGATGTGACCTACCATATCTTGCAAGATTTTCAACCAGATGATCCAATCCGTTACAGCTCAATCGCTTTCCCGGAAATACAGTTATTACATGCCTTGAATATCAGTATCCAATATTTTCTCAATCCGCTGGAGCTGCTGGGCAAGCGCAGCATTTACAGTGAGGTCCGGCGCAAGCGCCGGCGTTTTAGCGGCGCAACTCTGCAAGAAAGTATTGGCTAGGCTTGGGTTCGTACTGGATTAAATCTGGGCTGGAACTGCAGCGAAGCTGCAGCTGGCACTATCTTTAACTGGTAAAATTCAGGATATTCAAGTTGACGCGGATGTCTGACAGATCAAAATTGATATCGACGCCAATACTAGGGTGAAAAGTTAAAAAATCAAGCTGTAATTCCAGGCCGAAGGCCTGGTGCCAATAGTGCAGCATCAGGCGAAATTGGTCCATATAGTCGAGTTCAAACTTGAACCGCAGGCGGTCGACAAACTCCAGCTCACGGCTGGGGTTGAAACGTTGGGGCCGCTTTGCCAGCATACTGATGATCTCGTACACGTCCGCGCCAAACCCTATGTGGAGGCCGTGATCGAGGGGGAATTGGGCAAAGCTGCCCAGTTGCAGATCAATCGGGTAGTAGGGGTCTCCCCAGTAGTCCTGCGAAGCATTTTGCTCGCTGGGGGCAATGCCGACGACATCGCTGACCATAAGGCTGAGGCTCAACCAGTCCAAGGGCTGGGCCAGTAAGCTGATATCCCAGCCGGCGTGAACGCCAAGCTGGTAGTTGACTGGATTATACATAAATTGAGCTAATTTGATCGGTTCACTCAAGTCGAGCGCGTCGGGGTCTATCATCAGGTTGTCCATACCCCACAGCAAGTGGCCTTTGAGCCGGCTGCCCAAATACAGCCAATGGTTCACAGGCACGCCAAAAGAGAAGCGCAGGTTGGGTTCGACCACATGGTAAAGGTTGATAAAAGACTGTTCAAACATCGAACGCAGCACCAGTGTGCCCAATTGTTCCGCACTGAGCGAATGGGTCAATCTATCGACATAGTTTGCCGTCGCCAGGCCTATGGTGGCCATTAAGAGGTCCTTCTGTGCCGGGAATCCGTCCTCCCAGTTGGGAATACTCATGTTCATTGCGGGTAAAGTCAGGCGCCCGACATCGACGTGGAAGCCGCTAAAGTCGTCGGCGACATCGATGTGGTCGCGGACATTGACGCCCAGACCCAGCGCCGCCTGCCGGCCCAGCAAAAACTCAATGTCAAAGAGCTGGGCATAGGCCTGGCTGTGGAAGAACGACTGGTCTTGCAGGTATTCTATGCCGATGTCACCGATAATTTTACCCATGTTTTCGAGCAGCGTCTGGGCATCTCCTTCCAAGCGTTCTTTGTATTTTTTAAAGGCGGGGGCACGTTCAATCTCCGCCCGGCTCAAAAAAACAAATCCTGGCTTTTCCAATGTTGCCGCAACGTCTGTTACATCGATTTTTTTGGGATTTTGTTTATCTTGATAATAGGACTGCAGGGCCTCCCGATACATCTGGGAGCGCGAGGAAAGGTCGGTGAAAGTGACGCTGAGTCCGTCGACCAGTGCTGGCATTCGGGAGCTTAAAGCTTGCTCAAAACTGGGGGTATCGGTGACAAAGATTTCAGAGAGGAGCCAGTAGGAACTCATCATGTCCAAAAAGCGCAGGTGAAAGCGGCGTGGCAAGTCTTCACGCAAAGGGTCAATGCCCAGGGCCAGGAGTGCCGGGTTGTAGGCGGGTAGCTCTTGGCCAACCAGTTCGCCCAACATCGGGCTTTTGGCGGTGCGATAGGAAGCGCTGGGGTGCTGGGCCGTCAGAAAAGAGGGGCACAGGTACATGGCCAAGCCTAAAAGCAATGCCGCCCCGCTAATTCTGTATTTCATTGTCGCAGCTGAGCATAGTCAGGCTGGCGGGCCTTGGCAACGTTAGGGTTGCGGTTTTCTAGGTGATTTTGTCGCTCTAGTCCACGAAACAGACTTCCTGGGCACAGATCGTCGCCACTTGGCCATCGAGGAGCACCTGCCCCAACATTTGGGCGAAAAGGCCGTCGCTTTTGCCCAGCTGACAGACCAAGAGTTCCAAAGTCTGGCCGGGCCGGGCCGGCCGCAGATAATGGGCGCCAAGAACCTTGCTGGCGCGGATCTTCAGAGTTTGCGAATCTTGAGGGGCGAGCAACGCCTGGTTCCAGACTAGCCGTTCTCGTTGCTGCTGGAAATAGCCGAGGCAGAGGGCCAGCTGCCCGAGCATTTCCAGCTGTAATACCCCCGGATAGACGGGAAAATCGGGGAAATGGCCGCCAAATACTGGATCTTCAGCAGAAAGCACACTGTGGCCACAAAGCAGGCCGCTCGTACTGTCAGGCAGTCCGACGTCGGCAAAGCGGCTCAGTTGCTGGCAAAAAAGGAATGGACTGCGATGCGGCAGCAGCTTGTGTATTTCAGCCGCGCCAAAGAGGAATTCTTGGCAAAGGCTTTCTGCGCCGACCAGCGACCATAAGGATTTTTTGCGCCACTTGCGCAATAGTTTGTCGATTTGATTGCCATCCATAAATATTTTGCTATATTTTTGCTGTTTTTCTATGCTTGTATAATTTTGTATTGTCGGGCGGTATGCAGGATGCTCTCAATAAAAATTTGCTTGCTTTCCTGAGGCATAAAACTCATTTTCACATTATTTTCCATAATTTGCAGCAACTCTTGAGCAGTAAAACCACATTGTTGTATTAACAGGTAGTACTCGTCTTTTATTTCGGAATGAAAGAAAGTGGGATCGTCGGAGTTCAAGGTGAGGGGGAGGCCCTCGTCGTAAAACAGGCGGACTGGGTGTGCCGATGCTTGGGAGACGAATTGTTTTGTAAAAGTATTACTGGTCACACAAATTTCGAGTGGTATGTTGCGCTGCTTGATCTCATTGCGCAGTTTGGGATCAATCATGGCGCTGGTACCGTGCCCAATGCGTTCGACGTTCAATAAATCTATACTGTCCCAGATGGATGCTGGCCCGGCATCTTCACCGGCATGGGCGACACAGTGCAGATCGTGTTTGCGGGCTTTGACGAAAACTTCCCGGTAGTCTCGGGCGGGGCCTTTTTGCTCGTTGCCTCCCAGGCCAATACCAATAATAGACGGACGAGGATTGGCCAGAAGCATATTCAGATTATTCATCGCATTTTCGGGGCCAAAACTGCGCGAGACATCAATTAAAAACTGGCATACGTAGCCTTGAGCTGCCATTTCATTGCTCCCTTGTTCCAGCCTATCGACAATATCATTGTATGGGACTCCCTGAAGAATCAGCTTGGTAGGAGAGAAAAACAATTCGGCATAGCGCACATTATTTCTTTTCATATAATCTTTTAAGTCTATAAAATAGTATTTTATGTCTTCCGCTGTGCAAAAACACTTTTGCACTACATTTATAAAAAAATGCACAAACTCGTCGAGGTTTTCAATTTGATAAAGCTTGAAGAGGTCTTCTTTGCTGGATACTCCATCAATATTAACGTCATTTTTTTGGTACAGTTGCCACAGGGTGTCCAACTGCACGCAACCTTCAAGATGTAAATGAATTTCAGCCTTTACCACTTTTTCTATAAATTGTCTCAATCTTTTTTGCATTGCGCTACCTCAGGCAAGGTCAGTTATTTTGTTCATTGCACATATCTTATTACTGAATTTTAGTTATTTGGGTAACAATTGTTGCAATAAGTTGACAATGGCTTCAGATGTACTGGCTAATTGCTCAAATGGCACAAAATAAGTGGTTTGACTATCTGGAACGCTGATTAGCACAGCAGGTACTGCATCAATTGGATATTGCTGTTGTATACTTTTAAGCTGTAGTAACTTACTGTCTACTGCATCAGACTGAAACATATTTAGAAAGGCTTGTTGCGAGACGTCATAGTGCTGTGTCAACCATTTGGCTACAGCTTTGGGATCGCGGCTCAACGTGGGGGCATCATTTCCCTGGCGGGCCTCCAGGTAATTGGCCATTAGTTCATCGTCAATTAGGCCCAACTGTTCCATGCTGACAAATATGCGGGCGTCAAAGTACCAGTTATCAAAAACGGCGGGAACTGTGAGAAAGTTGGCTCTATCCCCAAACTGTTCCTTAATTTTTGTCCAAGAGCTGTGGAACTTGCGACAATGGAGGCAGCCGAGCCAAACAAATTCCCGGACTTCAATTTGCTGTGGGAGGCTGAGATTATGTTCGGTATGTAATTTTTGCACGCCAGGCGGTAAATTTTCATTACTGCGGAAAGATAGCAAAAATAATAAAAACGGGCCAAGAATCAAGAAGAAATTCCGCATCTAACAATCCAATTCGCCGGGATAACAAACCCGAATAAAAATTTTCTTACTTAAGTATTGACTGGTCAATCAAAGATGGCAAAATTTATGTTAAACTTATAAACATTCTTGAGCCTCAGCCTTTACCACGTAAATAATTTGGTCGTTATTATTACATATTAAGGGACAATGGGCAAGAAAAAGGAAGTATAAAAAAAAGATTACTGGTAGAGTCTCGGTAAAGGCCGGCGCTTAAAAGTTGCTACGTGATTAAGGTTCCAAAGCAAAATCACCGATCTGCCCCTGCCAGAGATCTTCGCGGCGGAGTTCGGAATTCAGGCGAATATTAAGTCTTTTTAGCTCTTTGGCAATTCCGGCTGGCAGATTTTCGGCAAAAATAGGTTGGCCTTCTACAAGGATGCGCAACGCTTTGACATTCGGGTACTCGGTGACGGTAAATACCAGTTGTTTAATGGCAGCCAGGAGAACGGCGGGCAGTTTGGCAATCTGGTAGAATTCTTCGCTAACGTTAATAAAAGCTGTCTCGTTGACAATACGGATGTTCAATATTTGCATATCGGGTGGCAGCATTGAATGCAAGCCTTTGTTGATTTCTTGAGGGTTGGGTCCAATGAGTAGCTGTTCAATGGTATGGCTCAGCGGAGTTGAGTCAAAGTGGATTTTGTGCAGTACACTCTTAATTTCTAATTGACCGTCATCTCCAATGCGAACAAAGAATAACCGGACATCGCGAAACTTCGTGTCGACTGTTTCCGCTGTGTCATTGCCCTCTTCATTGTCAAGGCGTAGTAACTGGTCAAAGCGCCGTAAAATACTCTGAGCCTGGTCTCCTAGGCTAGAGTCTTGCCCGGTGGCAGTTGCCTCATCCTTTGGTGGCCGAGGCTTTCCGGTTGTCACAGCTTGTTTGCTTTGATTGGGCGCACCATATCCAGCGGGAGACAGTTTCGTTGCCGCCAGGGCCGCCCGTTTTTGTCGTTGTTCTCCCTCTAACTCGCGATCTGATTGTTTGCGCAATACTTCGACGTCCATTTTTAACTGTTGTTTAGAGATCGGGAAAAAGTAGTTCAACCAGCTGTGTTGTGAGAATACGACAGTCAGCAGCAGTAAGATGACAAAACAAATCCACAGTAGGGCTTCATGACCGCTTGGTTGTGCAACATTCGCATGATTCTGTTCGCTTTCTTCATAGCCCCAGGCTTGTAGAGAGCTCGTTTTGCTATCCGGCCTATTGGCTGATCTATCTTGTTTTTGTGTATATGGGTAATCTTGCAGGGACGAAGTTGCGGGCTCGTTGTGCCGGCGTCTGTTTGCCGACTTGCCGACCCGTGTTTTTTGCTGCTGTCGGTGTCGCTCAGTTCGCTGCTGCTGTCTGAAGCTGCGGCCTTGAAGCGCGAACTTGTCGTGATCTTTAGGGTAAGGTCTGTTTTCCATTAGTGGCAGTCCTGCCTAGGATTCCGAGGCCTCGTAGGCCAGGGCGTCATACAGGTAGCTTAGATCGTCATTGGTGCGCTGCAGACGCTCGGACAACACTCGGCAGATTGAAAAGACCAGACCGATGGCAATGGAAGGTTGTTTCTTGGCCATGCGGATGAAATCCTTACGTGGCAGTACCAGTAGTTTGGCATCAGTTTCGGCCCGGACACTGGCACTGCGCTTCTGGCATTGGATCAGGCCGATCTCGCCGAAGAAGCCACCTTTATCGCCGTGCAGCTCTGTCAACAGAAATTGTTCGCCTGTGCTGGTATGTTTATAGATACGGACCGTGCCTTTGAGCACAATATACATTGCGCTGGAGTTATCGCCTTCGCGGTAAATTATGTCCCCTTTGTACACTTTTAAAATATGGCAATAACTCAGTAAGATACCTAGAAAGCTTTCATTACCTTTAAGTTCATTTAGAATAAATATTTTTTTTAATTCTTTGATATTTATTCGGTCCCGTGCCTTGTGGCATTTTTTACGGTTGCAAATCTTTTTGATTTTCCCCAAAAAATTCATACCTAGATTTCCCCTGTTTTGCGGTACCGTTTTCACATGTATATTGCACGAATCCGTCAGAATTATTTTATCTGTAGTGTTCCAGAACAATTAGCTTGCTGAAAGGCTTGATAATGTAATGTTCCTCTGGCATAAAAAGAGGTCTGTTGAGTTCAATACTTTTCGCCTCCTGTATATATTCCATTATATTGTGTACATTATGTTCTTTCTCGGCCTTGCGGATCAGTGCTCTCTGAATATCTTGGGCCGTGCCACTGTTTTCAATCAAGCCCAGGAGAATGGATTTATCACTTTTGTATAAATCTTTTAACTCGCGGTACTCCTTACCTTCGAGCTGCCGGGGAACCGGGGCGGCGTTGATGTGTACCTTGCTATTTCTGTCGCCGTTCTCGTGTAAGAACAGGAGTTCTTGAATGACGTGGGACATGCCAGCCATCTTGGTAGAGGCTACCAGCAGTTGACGGCTGGCATCGCGAACCAAAATGATTTCGTCACAGAAGGAGCGGTGTAGATAATCTTCGTATTTAGGATCAAGCAATTCGGCACAAGTATAGATATTGCGAGCAATACCTTTGATCTTTAGAACAGTGAGGACGGTTTTGGCATCGGCCTCAGCGGGTGTCTTGCTGTCGTAGGCATCGGCCAGGACGATAACTTTGCGGGCTCGCTTGACTTTGGCGCGTTCCAGATATATTTCAGAGAAATAATCGCCGCGAATGAACTTCAAACCTTTAAGTTTTTCATCTTCGATGAGACCTTCAAACGTTTGTCCTTCAATATTGGAAATTAGAACAATGTCTTCGTCGACCAGGTCGACGTTGTTTTCCAGAATACCTTTAAGCAAAGAGGCAATTTGTGGTTTCCAACCGCAAATTACCAGGTGGTCTTTTAACTTGGGGAAATCCATTAGGCCTCTCCTCCGGCGAGAGTTGCGTTGTACGAACAAGGATGCCAGCGCCGCTGAAAATAACGAGGTGGCGGCCAGACCCACTAGCGTCATCGTGACGCCAATGATACGGCCTCCTGTAGTATAGGGTACGATGTCTCCGTAGCCCAGGGTCGAAGCCGTGACAATGGCCCACCAGAAGCTGTCCATTAGAGTCAGGAAGTTGTTATTCGGACGTTCCAAAAAGTATATGGCAATGGCAAATATGCAATAACTGGGAATGAAAATAAGCAATGGCAGAAAAAAATGGGAGCGCTGAAAGCTGCGCATCAGCTTGTAAACTTTAATATTTTGCCGCTGCATCTTTGGTTTCAAGATTGACCCCGCCCGGATGTGAACTTATTGTGAGTTGAGTACAACTCACTAAAATTATTTGAGCTGTCGCCAAAGTATTCGTTAAGCTGCCGAATAAATTAACAATTAACTTGGCTTAAGGCAATGGCAAAGCTGCTGTTTCCCCCTAAAACAGGCCAGCTTGGCCGTCAGACTGGGCGACGCCAGTGAGGCAAGAAATGGATTTCCGACTCTGCGGCGTGAAAGCATATTTTTCGGCGTTGGCTTTCGCTGCTGCAACGGAAAATTTCGGCTTCCTGGACTAAGCGGGTGAAAATACTCCGCATGGGAATATCCCGGCTTTCCAGGCTGGGAGCTTGTTCGCGGCCACAGACCAACATCTCCGGGTGCCACTGTACTCCCATTAAAAATGGGTAGCGCTGGCACAGGTCGGCACGCCACTCTATGGCTTCAATCGTGCCGTCATCCGCTAGGGCACTGACGCTCAGACCGTCACCGAGACGATCAATAGCCAGGCCGTGGAACGAGTTGACCTGTAGCCGTAAGTCGCAGCCGTTTGCCATGTCGCTAAGAGCTGAAGACTGTGGAGCTGGCGTCGCGGTCTTACCACACGGGCGGCTTGAGATTTGGCGTGTTGTGCTTGTTCGTGTTGTGCTTGTCCGTGTTGTGTTTGTCAATGGACAGCCCTGCAGTAATATTTCAGCGAGCAGGCTATGGCTTTGTACGGAAATCCAGTGGGCCAGGCGTTGCCCCTTGAGTGACTTGGCATGCATTTCTTGCTGTGGGGCTTGCCGCTCTTTGCCTTGTTTTTGCCGTGGCGAGCGTAAATCGTGAAGTATAAAGCTGCGGCGAGCTGAACTTGAGCCAGGTTCTAGAGTAGAGCTAGGCTTTGGTTTTGCGGCGGAGGCTCGCTGCAGCCATTCTCCGGCCATGACACTGCCCTTCAGGCTCCCCCCCAGGGCGATATTAATCAGTTCATGTCCTTGGCAAATGCCTAGTAGCGGCAGGCCCTTGCTCCAGCTGTGGCGCAGCAAGGACAGGTCAAAATCTGTTTCAATACGGCTCTGGGGACAGAGTTGCAGGGCTCTGGGGTCGGGTTCTTCTCCCCAGAGACTGGGGCTAATATAGCAGTCGCTACCGCTAATAATAATGCCGTCGACCATTGCCAACATTTCTTGAAGTAGGGGGCCTCGTTCTAGTACGGGTAGGAGTACCGGGATGGCGCCCGCCGCCGCGACCGCGTTGACGTAATCCTGGGGAATCCCATGAATAAAAGTGTTTTTAAAAGTGCGGTGGCGGCTCAGCCGCATGGATATACCAATGTAGGGGCGGGTCTTCATCCTCGTTCTCACTGTTTGTTGTGCAAATTTTGTCGATAGCTTCTCAGGATACTCTTTCGGCCGCGGCCTGCTTGAGGTCAAGCACGAACAGTTGGCCTTTGTGGCCTTGAAAGCTTTGGGTCTGAATCAATTTGAGCGCAGGTCTAGGTGGTATATGCTGGCGGCGTAGCGGTTGCGCGCTCCGACCTGCAGTTTTTGAATGGGCTCACTTGCCGCCAGGGCGCTGCGCAACTGCTGGCAAAGTGCTTGCGGCAAGTAGACGGGGCTTTCGGCAAATTGAGCGCTGCCACTGAGTCGGGCATCAATGCAAGTCAAGTAGAAGTTTCTGATGCCGCCGCGTTTGCCGGCCTGGGCCAGGAGGTTGGAACCTCCAATCAGAAAAGTAGGACGGGTGAAGCCTGCGAGGGTGGGGCGTAGTTGTTCCAGTTGTTCCCAACTTTGCAGCAGGCCGGCCCGCGTCGCGCCTGGGCTCGCCTGTAGCTGGGCCGGGCTGATCTGGTTCAAGGTTGGTATTTTTTGTGCCCCCAGTTGCAATGAGTCGTGGCGGCTAAAGACCAAGTTCAGGCGGCCCGGCAACAGGCGCCCAATGCTCTCCAAAGTTTTGCGGCCCATGACTACCGGGCTGCGGGCTGTGGTGTTGCGAAAAAAGGCCATGTCGTCCTGCATGCTGCCGTGGGGCCAGGGCATGCGAAAGGAAGTCTGGGCAGATTCGGGGCGTTTTTCTTCGGTATTAAAGCCAATCAGGAAGTCGCGGTCCGCGGCCAGGATGGCGGTCAGCCAACTTGTGTTGTCGTTCATAATCACGGTTCCAGTTATCTGTATTTTATATTATGATCGCGTTTGCGCGTGTAGTCTAGCGACTGGTCTATTGACCACAAGCTCCGCAGCATGCGCTGGTCCAAAGCAAACCTGACCAGCTATCGGCCAGAGCGATTCTTGCGAGGGATGGTTAAAAGGCAGATCACAGTCATAATCAGACTTTGCAGGCCTAGAATAATCCAGAAGGAAGAGGGGATGTGCCAATGATCACAGGAAACATCAAATAAAACACCGCCTGACAACCCGCTGACAAAGGCACCAAGACCTGCATTAAGACGCTGAAACCCATAAAGAAAGAGGCCGGCCACCAGGTATCTAGGAGTATTTCAAGAAAAACTCCGTTCCCCTATATTCGCCAGCCTCAACACAAAGACTATTCGCACAACCCCGACTTGTCAAGCGAAACCCTAAAATCCATCGGCGGGAAGCCTCCGCTGCCATTAAAGCCCTCCCAACGTCCCTGACAGAGCCAGGCGTGCGGAACGAAATAAAGAGGTCCGGACGGTCATTCGAGGCGGCAGTGACTATAATGTCGATTTCGTGCAGGATATGTATGGCTACAGCGGCCCAGCGGTACACGATGAAATGCGGAATGGCGAGACTCAGGAATTAGAGAAGTCCCTGCGGCAAGAGGAAACAAGGCTATGGATAAAACGCAATTTAGCAAGGAAGAATGGCGGCAAATCAAAAAGACCTACCTGGCCAGGTATCATGATGGGGCAAAGGCCCTCAGCACGGAATGGGCAGCCAAGGCCGCCGGGCTAATCGGCGGCACCCTGAACCGAGACCCCGTGCAATACCTGCTCTACGGAGTCTACTGGTGGAATCTGAAGGCCGCCCTACTGGAATATGAAGTTAAGGGCTGGTGGAAACATATCAGGGCAGAAGATCAGGTGATTGCCGCGCGCACGGAGACCGGCAACACCCCAGACAATATCGCCATTGCCCTGGTTTATTCACACTACAACAATCTGCAAATGGATTCGCACAACTGCTATACCCTTGACCCCACGAATGGCGAGCCTGTTGCTTACTATCTGATTGACGAAGAGGCCGGCGTCTGAAAGACCGCAGCCACCTGGTAATACAAAACAAGACTGGAGCTACAGAGGCTACTAACAGCACAAAAATACTGATGGATTCTCCTTTCCCCAGTCTCTAATTGAATGATACATCCAGAAACCTTACTTATCAAGGAAGGCTAATAGTCAGCTTTGCCATCATTATCTACCAAGATGGCCCTGATCTATGGCTCTACAACAATTGGTAAAAAGAGGCTGCAGCGCACTAGGACGTGATCGGAAAAATACCAATGACGGATCCCGCTATACACAACCTCCTTAGAAAAACCGCAGTGCACAAGGGTGTCATCAGCAAACGCTTTGGCCGCCTGCCTATAGCAGGCCCCCTCTTCTTCACAGTTTTTCACTTTAACGGTATCACTGCCAAATCAGTCTGTCAAGCAAAAGGATCGTAAACATGGCCCAACAGATTTTTGACATCGGCAATAATGTAGTCGCGAATAAACCGCTGTATGCCAGCGACTTCAATGCCTTTTTACAACGCATGGGGCAGGATTGCCTATGGTTGCGCTCCATGCCTGTTCTTGCGGCGGCGGCCCATGACACGCTGGGGCAATCTATCAGAGGGATGCGGCAGGACGGACGCGAACATGACTGGGCAAAATATTCGTCCTGGCAGCCAGTAACCTTGCGCCAGCTGGCTCCCGGCATCTATCGGAGCGAACAGCCTCTGTATGCCGTGCAGCGGGGACAGATCAGCGCTCACTGCGATTCCATCGTCAGTCTATCCAGCCGCGAACGCAGCCTGATAGTCCAGGCGCGTACCAAACTACAGCACTCATATGCCATATCCATTACCGCCCTTGAGGCCGACAAACTGAAACTGCCAGACGACCTCAAGAGCCATTCAGCGGTATTGGGTGGTTTCCGTAATATCAATCTGACGGACAGCCAGGGCACAGCCATAACAACCCAGGGCATTGGCGCGAACCTGCTCCACGCCATCGGTGTATTGCCGGGCCACACCTACTTTCTGAACTTTGACTATTATCCTCCGGTAAAACTGTCCATCCTTTCTCAGAACCTGCATAAACATATGCCCTGGGTTCTAGATCAGGAAGGAGAAGCGGGAATGAGTTTTCCCGACTGGCTGCCGATTGCTCAGGGGGATATTGTAATCCTGCTTGCCGCCACCCACATTGAGGAACACAAATTCATTGTCGGCGGTGACACCCTTGAGCTGCCCACACGCTGGGCGGCGGGAATTGAGTACCTGGAAGGCCACGACACCCTCCCTGTCCTGCTGCGCGGCGGCAAACTCTGGTGGCCCGCCAACCCGCCATCGTCAGGCACCCCAATTGTACTGCGCTATCGTGTCTACAATCAGTACAGAGTCCTGCGCGAACAGCCCAGCAGCCGCAGTCAGGAGAACCAGGCCCATCCAAGGCAGGTAGCCTTGCAACTGGTGACGCACGATCAAGTTTAAAATATTTTCATTATATCGGCTCAGAAGCTGTGCACTTCCTCATTCACAACTTCAATGTGCTGGCCTCTCTGGGTCAAGAGAAAAATGCCCGCTTCCCGTGCCTCTGTAATCAAATTATCGTAAGTCACCGTGGACGCTAGCCCCAGATAAAATTTGTAGTCTTTGTATTCGGTGAAAGTCTTACGAAAGTTCTGTGGCTCGTTTTTGAGCAGCTTAGCAATGTCATTGCTGTGCGCCTTGTACTTGACCTCAATAAGCGCCACCGTATCGCCATTGTACATCACGATGTCGTATTCGCCTTCATCTCGATGCCTACGGCGGTTGGACACATTGCGCTTCACACTGTCATAGCGCAGTCCACCGAGAAACGGGTTTGCGTAGAGACTGTTGAAAAACAGTTCTTCGGCAAAATCACCGTTACTGATGCCAATATTGCCTAATAGCTGGGCCACTGTGTTCAGCCGCGCATCGGTTTTCGCTAGCTGTGCATCGGTTTTAACTAGCTGTGCATCGGTTTTAACTAGCTGTGCATCGGTTTTAGCCTGAGACCTGTGCAATTCAAGCAGCTGCGCATCGGTCTTTTCCTGCGACCTAAGTAAATTGGCAATGTCTTTACTGTTCTGTGCAAGCTGCTGGTCGGTTCGTGCAAGCTGTTCATCGGTTCTAGCCTGCGATCTTTGGAGCTTGGCCAGCTGTTCATCAGTTTTAGCCTGCGAAATGCCAAATCTTTTTGAGGATTTCCCTCACTTCATCCAAGGTATCCATGTATACTCCATATACCCCTATCTTAGCCGTATCAATATCGTATAGCAATACATCTTTGCGGTGGAACCACGAAAGGACACGAAATTTAGGCTGGGGAGCTGCAGGTGGCAGGGAGGCAGGAAAAAAGGGGACGGATGGAGAACGGGAGCTGAGAAGGGCGTCCAGGAAGCAGGCGCGGTGTTTTAGAATTTTTCGTGTTGTTTCGTATTTTTTTTGTGTTTTTCGTGGTTACTGGGCCAGGGACTATGGAAGGGAACCACGAAAGGCACGAAATGTATGCAGGGAAACAATGAAAGCTGTAAAAAATTTGTCTTGTCATATTTACTCCTAAATTTAAGCAAATTTTATGAATGCTTTGAACATTACATCAAGTTCTCAAAACGTCACAATATGAGTCTAAATCCCTTAGTTTACTCTTTGATAGTCTGTTTTCTTTTTGAATATGCACGTCATAACTACCACAATGAAAGGGAAAAATAAGATCCAAAAGTACCAGCACTTGAGCTGAGAATGAAATATTATAAGTGCTTGAAATGCAATTAAAAGTGGGAAGTAAAACCAACCAATACTCATTGAAAATACGACATTTAAGAGATTGTATTTCTCTCTTTGTCGCTTTGAAGGTTTTAAGTCAAAGGGTTGTCTTGGGTCGTCTGTTCCATTTATTGATTTCTCAAAATCATTGTACACATCAATGAACATTCTTTCTTGTTTTAGGTAAAAAGCATCAAGTAACGGAAAAACCAGCATCGGCAAAATCCAAATCAGATCAGCGAGTGTGACATTATAAGAAGTTTCACTAGAAACTGATTTTGCAAAAAAAGTAAAAAGGGCGGTAAAGGCAACCAGAAACCACGCTTTCAATACTGAAGAATTGTTTGCCATTCTTGAAATATTGCCCTGACAAAATTCCATAGATTTAATTTGTAATTCTTTCCTTTCATCCATTTTTATTTTCCTGTTGAAAATTTCTTAATAATTTGAAATCATTCACGTTACGATATTTTTCGAATTGTTTCCAATTTATTGACTTTCCTTCATTTTCTCCAGAGCAGGTGCAATCATACCGGCAGGCAAACTTTTCGCAGGTAGTATAAATATGACGCCAAAATCTCCAATTATAAATGACACAGTCGCAAAATTGACAGCCCAGACGCGGTTCAATGAGTGGAATAATCAACGTCGGGGTGACAAGGCCGAAGGGGCCAAATCCCGCCTTGGCCAGTCTGGTAACGAATGCTGCCAGGTTGAAAAACACGCTGAGGCCCGCTGTAGTGCTGTCATGCATAAAACTATCTCAGTTATCAAGTTGTCGATGGGCCGTAATTGAGCGAGCAGCATTTAATTATGCCAATTATGCCAATTGGGCAATGGGAAGTGATAGCATCAAGGGCGAGACGAGGACACTATAAGAGCGGACAAATCTAGGGTCCGGGAGTTAGGTAGAGCCTGGCTAGGCTGGCTTCGCGCTGCCATTCTAGCCGCCCGATAAACACATCTTGAAAAGCTTTAGGCTTAAGATCCTGACCGTTGATTTTAATTTTGGTGCCACTGACATTGCTGAGCCATAAAGTTAGTGGGGCTTCCCCATGTAGCAATAGCACCTTGTTCTTCAATACCGGGAATTCTTGAGCATCTTCCCCAGACCATTGATATCGAATATAGCTGTCTCGCTGGAAGCTTAGTTGTAACTGTAACAGGGTCGGCTGCACGGCTTGCAATATGGCATGGGATACGGATGACTGATGACGCTCTGCAAAGGCTTGGAACTTGGCCTTGATTTGTTTTTGACCAAAGCTGCCATCCGATTGACTTGGAGCCTTGTCCTGCTCTCTATTGTTATTTGAGTTTAAATTGATCAATACGGCAGGAGGCTCCCCGTCCTGCCGGGTAAAATCCAAGCGGAAAGAACCGGAAGGTATAAAAGTTCCATCTTTGGCCGTAACGCTGTCTGAACGCAGGGGCAAGCTGTTTGTCTTACCGCTGGCCAAGGTCAATTCGTAATCCTGATCCAGGTTGAGGCTCTTCAGCTGAAAATCTTGCCCGTCCTGTTGAACAAGCAACTCAGGTTGTAAGGATTCATCGTCTCCAGGAATCAACACTAAGCGCAGTATTAAGCCATTTTGCAAATCCTGCATCCAAGGATAACGATTGATCAGTACTATTTTGCCGCTGCTTTGTGTTACCTGCTGGGGCACCTGACCCTCTGTCTGCAGTTTGGTCGCAGCTTGAGTCCCTGTTGTGTTGCCTTTGGTCTCCGACTTGGAATTGTGGCGCCAGAAATAATAGCTAGTGCCTGCGGCTGCGAGCAAGACAAGTAAAAACAAACATAATAACAAGGGCGATAGCCGTGAGCCTCGTTGATTGCCGGTCAGTTGCTCCAGTGGCAATGGACTTTCAATAATTTTGACGTTTTGGTAAGCATTGATTAGAATTTGCGGATCAAGTTTCAGGCTCTCGGCATAGTTGCGCAGAAAGCCATAGTAGTAGGATTCTGCGGCGAAGTAGTCGTACTGGTCTCCTTCTAGGGCTTCGAGATTGCGGCGTGGGATATTGGAGCTGCTTTCCAGCTCTTGCAGACTAAGGCCGAGTTCTTCTCGGCGCTTGCGCATGAGGTCACCGGGGCGTTTCATCTGGCAGCTCCAATATCCCGCAAATATCTGTGCGTTTGGCTTCCATTTGTCTAATCCTGTAGGAAATTGGCCCACTCTTTGGCGCCGGGAGGGTCCTGAGGCTTGAAAATGGCATCGTTTAAACCAATATTGGTCTTAATGTCGAGGAAGTTGTATTCAACTCTGGTGCCGTACCACGATCCTTTTATTTGACGCATCAGCAAGGTGTCCGCGTAGAAACTTACTTTGAGTTCTTCAGTTCGTACCGCAGAGTTAATGGGGTTGAGTAGCAGCACGATGACAGGCGTTTCAATGCCCTCTTCCTTGACCGGCTTGGAGCCTGTGGGGTATTTGTAACGCATAGAGTACAGGCGGCGCATCACGCGCAAGCTGGGCGGCCCGGCGACGGGGCCTTCAAGAGGCTGTGTCATCAAAATATTATTCTTACGGTTAAAAATAACCAGTTCTTTATCTGTAATCAAAATGAAACGTTTGCTAGGGGTTGTGTAGTCGAGTAGTACGTTGCCTGGGGTTTTGTAATAGGCCGTAGCCACAGATTCTCTTCCACTTATGCTAATACGCCATAAAGCTTTATAGTCTTGTATCTGCGAATATGCAGCCTCGGCTCGGGAGAAAAATTGGGTCACAGTCTCTTGTGCGCTCAAGGTACTAAAGGCTGCTGACATGAAACCGACAAGTGTCACTAGTATGTGGTTTGTCAGGACACCGCGTAAAAAACTGGAATCTCTCTGCTGAGATATCTTGGGCAAGGGAATGGAAAGACAAGGTGTGTGCAAGTGCTTTTTCTGGATGATCAAATAGTTCTTATGCATGGTCTGGCCTAAATGGATTTACTCTGATGGGCTGGCGATTGGCGAGGCCTCCGCAGACGGGGATAATTCCAAGTCCGCTTTTTTAAGGGGGCTGGGGCAAAGGTTGCGCAAAGCAATCCAGTATAACAATTTTCCGCGGATCTAGGCAAGCTTGACGCTTCGCGAGCTCGCCTGCGGACTAATTTCAGCATCCTTTGCTCATTTGCCGACACAGAACTGTTGAAAAATTTCACGTAGAATTGTAGCGTTGCATGCCTCGCCGCTAACTTCACCGAGACGGCCACAGATCTGGCGCAATAACTCACTGGCCCAATCCAGGTCAAAGAGCTCAGGGCATTCATGGATCTGGCTTCGCAAACCATCACAGTATTCTGCGAGCAAATCCGCGGCCTCTTGTAAGAGTCTGGCTTGGCGTTCGCTGACGGGAGCCTCTTGTTGTGGGCCTTTGTATCTTTTCAGTGAAGTTTCCAGTTCGGTAACTAATTGTGCCAGGCCGCGGCCACTGTGGGCCGAGCAAAGTAATAGGCGATAGCCGCTTTGTCCATTGTGTGTGCGTTGCAACGAAGACATGTTTGCCTGCAGATGAAATATCTGTTTTGAGTCAAGCAAGTCGCATTTGTTCCAGATTTCAATCAGGTTTAGCCGGCGTTCGGTAGCCAGCTGTAAAAGTTGTTTGCGCAGTTGCTCCAGCTCACTGTGGGCTGCTGCAGAGTCCGTAATTTCATGTTCTTCAGAACTGGGCATTGAGACTTTTTGTTGGCATTGTGGCCAGGCAATGCGCACGTCGCTGAGCAGCAGCAAAAAATCTGCCTGTTCCAGCAGCTCCCAGGTGCGTTGTATGCCTTGTTTTTCAATGGGGTCATCACTGAAGGAGCGGAGCCCGGCACTGTCGTATAACAAGATTGTCTGCCCGCCCAGCTCCAGTCGCGACTCCAGGTAGTCGCGGGTCGTGCCCGCGCGTTCGGAGACAATGGAACGATCGCGCGTCAACAGACGATTAAATAATGACGATTTTCCACTATTGGTGGCACCGACCAGTACAACTTTATATTCTTTCCAAAAGTTTTTCTGCAGGCGATAGGAGGCCAGGCAGTCGCCTAGGTATTGCAGGCAGCTTTGAGCCAGGGGCAGGCTGTCGGGTAGCTCGTAGTGGAATTCTAGTTCGGTCTCGTCATAATCCAATTGCAGTTCGCTGCGTGCCAAGACTTGCAGTAGTTCGCCGCGAAATTGCTGCAGCTTTGGCAACAAGGTACTGCTGAGTTGTTCTAACGCGCTGCGGCGCTGGTTTTGACTTTGGCTTTCTGCGAGCAACGCGATGGCTTCGGCCTGGTGCAGATTGCGTTTGCCATATTTGATACTGCGGTAGGTGAATTCGCCGCGCTCAGCTTCGCGCAGGCCCAGCCGTTGCAGTAGCCTGCGCACTGCGTCCAAGACGGCAATGCTGCCGTGGCAGTGAATTTCTAACATGTCTTCGCCGCTGTAACTGCTAGGAGCACAGAATTTAAGCAATAAAACCTCATCGACTTTTTCCCGATCTTCGGGTTGCAGCAAAAAGCCGTAAGTAGCACTATGACTGACAGCCCGAACAAGGGCATGGTAGCGGGAAAAGCTGCCTTCAAAGAATTTCCAGACTTGTGTTCCGCTACAGCGAAACACGGCTACCGCACTTTTGCCCGGTACGGTAGCTAAAGCAAAAATGGCATCATCTAGCTGGAAGTAGCTCTCGCCCGAGATATGTTCGCTGCGTAAGTCCATTCTGATTATTTATTGGGGCTTGCCTTCAGGGTTGTCTCCAACGTTACTTGAGGCCGTTTTTTCTGTTTGTCTTTGCAATTGTTGCAGTTCGTCCGCAAAGTCATTGGCAATTTCAAAAGTCGGTTCACGCTGGGTGAACATAATGCGACTCGTCTTGATATTGTGCAGTTCCATCAATTTCCACTGAACTACCGGAATGCGGTGGATAATTTCTGTCGGGATATGGTAAATAATGGTTTTTTGCACAGTCTCATAACTGTAATGGGTGCCGACTCCGGGAAGAACAGTTTCTTCACCGAAGATATCGCCACCGACAAACAGATCCTTAGTTTCATTGTCTTCAAAAATACCGACTGAACCTTGGAAAACAATATATAGTCCTGGCAGGTCGCAGCAATTGATCAGCTCGCCCGGCTCGCTTTCATATATTTCGATATTATTTGAAATGTAACGCAGGACACTCTCACCGACGCTGTCGGAAAACAGGCTCAGAGATTGCAGGTAGTCAATTCGATACTGCGTGTCAGTGAATTGCCGGATGGCATCATTGCTGTTTAAAATATGTAGGTAAATACTTTTGGGAATTTCCAGTAAAGTCACGTAACTTTCGGCCCGAAAGGTTAGATTAGAAGGTGTGTCAAAAAGGACAAACGAAGAGCCAACCAGCGAACCGGTATTGAAAGTAATCGAAATATCATCTTCGACGTTGATCCCGCCGATCACTCCGGTTAATAGCAGATAAATATTTAAGGGTTTTTCGTCCTTCTTGATAATAATTGTACCGACGTTGAGGTGCAGGATCTCACCGTTGAGCAACATGTTTAGGTCGCGCTCGGCAGCTAGAGGCAGGGTCTCTCTCAGCCAGTTCTCCGCGCGTTTCATGTAGAAGTTGAGCTTTGCTGGTATCAGGGTGTCGGTTAGGGCAAAAGTGGCGTTGGTGCCTATTTCTTTTTCGATGCCATCCAATGGACGTTCGATATGGCAGAGCACGATCTTTTTGGAAATATCATCTTTAAAATCGATGGCATCACCATGGATCAGACCACCACCGATGTCCACTTTCTTTAGGTCACTGGGTACCAGATAGGACTGTCTGACACGCTTGTAGTCGTCCATGCTGATGCCGTATGCCGTCGGATCTTCGGTGATGAAGCTTTGCAGGACACGGTCTGAACAGGTATCTGCCAAATGTCCGTAGCTGCAATATTTGTCGTGCCACAAGGTGCGGAAGTATAAAATAGATGTTTCAACTGGGTGTGGTGAGAGCAGGGGCATGACTTCCAGACCGTCAATATCGTTCCATTGGTTAAATTCCAGGTCAAAACATTTGAACATGCGAAAAAACATGCGTTCGTCTACGGATAATACGGCGGACAGTTTCTTGGTCACGGAGTAACGTACGGCTTTTGTGGCAAAATATTTTAGTCGACGGTCAGAGCGGATCAGCGAAGTTAGGCCGGCAAAGTGGTCGTCGTGGCTATGCGTGTGGAAAATACCTTCCAGCTCGTTGATTGATATTCCTGCCGCACTGAGCAGGCGGTCGACGCCGGGAGGGGCGTCGACTAGAAAATAGCGGCCCTGGTAGCAAATTAACGACGACATACAGGCGCGATCGGTATCCCAACCGTTGCCTTCCCCCAGATGAGTTACGGCAAAATATTCGGCGCTGGGCTTGTGGTAGTCCAGGTTATATGGAATCTCATACGTTTCCTGGGCAAATAGATTCAGGTCCACTTGCACGGTTTCTTTGCCCAAGCTGAACTCGTACAAGTTGTGGGCTATGCGCCGGACATATAAACCGTCGCGAATTTCTTTGCGGTAGTTTCCTTCAATGTAGAGCAGGTCCAGCTGTTCTTCTACTTTGCGTAAGCGGCCAAAGTTGAAGCGCATTTTCATACGCATCAGGTCGATAGCCTGCTGTTGTTCAAAGCCGGCCTCCATCAGTTCCCTGACTGAAATAAGGCCATATTTGCCACGGATAAAATAGTTGCACTGGGCATTAATTTGATAGGGCAGGCCAATTAAGAGGGGACGGCTACCGTTGTTATTCGGGTGTTTTGGCAGTGACATGCCCTTTTTGTACTGCATGTGCAGGATGGGGAATTCTATCAGATTACAGAATTGGCCGTTTTGAGACGCCACGTCAGAGAGCAGTATGGCATTGGGGCCAGTTTGGAATTTGACGCCATCTTTTTCGATGCCGCAAATGATACCCTTGCGTGTCAATAATTTGACAATATCCATCGGGCAGCCACAGAGGATGTGCAGGTCAATTTCATTGACATTAACGATGTATACGCCGGGGCAGACATTGATTTTGTACATTCTGAAAGGTTTTCCTTGGGTAGTGCTCCCTAACTATTACTTCGCTGCGGCAAAAAAGCTGCATATGCGGCATACTTTCACGACTTTAGCCCGCACGTTTAATCGAAGTTTAGGCCATTATATAGAAATAGCCAGCCCCTGGATAGTCGCAAAACATATGACACAAAATCTTCATTTGATTAAAAATAAGCTCTTGCTCTGCCAATCGTCTCAATTTTACTTGGCAGAAAGCTCTTATTTTACTCTGAAGAAGTGATGAACAATCTTCTCAGTCCCAATTCCCCTCTCGGTCAAACTGCAATTTTCTGCGTTTCTGCTTGCGTTCCTTATCTCGTCCTTGGCTGTGATCGCCACGGCGTCCTTGGCCCTTGTTTTTGCTGTTGTTTTTTGGGAGGGGGGCATTTAGCCTGCTGTCATTGGTATTCTTTTCCGATTTTTTGCTCGCTGCCGTATTTTTGCCTTTGCTTTGAATCTGATATTCTGGCTTCTCGGCAAAACTGGCCTCCAAGTCGCTATATAACTTGAGGTAGGAGTTGTAACGCGCCAGGGGAATAAGTCCGCATTCGGCGGCGTCGCGTACTGCGCAGTCGGGTTCGCTGCGGTGCTGGCAGCTGCTGTAGCCGCAAATCTTGCGCAAACTGGCGAATTCGGGGTAGTAGTTCTGTAACTGCGGCAACTCGTTTGGGATAATTTCGGGCAAGAAGTTGCGCATTCCGGGCGTGTCAATTAAGCGGTAACATTGTGTGCCATGGTAATGCATGATTGTGCGGGCTAGGGTGGTGGTATGCACACCGCGTTGCCATTTTCGCGAAATGCTGCGCGTCTCTTGCCATTGTTCGGGGAAAAGATAATTACAAAGGCTGGATTTGCCGACTCCGGAAGCGCCGAGTATGACATATAAACGATCTTGAAAGGATTGGTAGAGCTGCATTAGGCGCCTTTGCGCTGGCTTGAGGTAGCGGCGGCGAATCCATATCTGCGCCAGGTGGCACTGAATTCGCTGCCAATATGATTGGGTCGGCGCTTCACCTGGCATATGCTTTGCGCGAGGAACATTTGCCGCCGAGTTTTTCACCATATTTTTTTTGTGCAGTAACCGTACCGATATCGGCCAGATTTCCAGTCCTATTTTGCGGTATTCTTTAAGGAACAGCTGGAGGCGTTTTAGCTCGCCAAAGCTTTGGACGCAGTCGATTTTGTTCAAGAGTAAGATAATTGAGTTGTCGCCACACTGGGCGGCAATCAGTAGGCGGTCGAGGAACGCCCTGCGCAGCGGCGGCTCGGACCAGGAGGCCAGCAAAACGACACCGTCGATGTTGGCGGCCAGGGATTGCGGCTCTCCGCGCTTAATATTGCGCCGCTGCAGGACGTTGCGTCTTTCGAGACGACGATAAATCAGGCCTTCGTTTTGTTGTGGGCCCTGGGTTAAGTTGCCGATTTCAAGAAGTACCAGGTCGCCACATATTAAGGGGTTATGCTCGCGCTCGACTCCGGGATGCTTGAGGGTCTTGCCGCGCAGGCGGCATTTGCGTTGGCTCCCATCCTGACAAGCTACCAGAAAAATGTTGTTGGCGCCCCAGAGTATTTGCCCCAATTGGTCGTCGGGAGCTTCAATCAGCGCGCGGCAATCTTGGGCCTGGCGCTGTAGCAGGGCGCTCAAACTGTCGATACTTGGTTGCGGCCGTCGCGCGGTTTGTTCCTTCACGCCAGAAATTCAATCCCTAGGTCGTATTGGTATGCCCAGAACTGCCAGCGCCGGAGATCCTTGTCATTGCTGAGCAGCAAGCGGTCACCAGAATTCTGAAGGTGTGCAATTGTCTTGGAACCGGCTGCTGGGCTGCGTTGCCTCGCTTGCTGGAATAGCTGAACGAGGCGCTGGCTGACGCCCGCCATTGAGTCGCACAGCCGCAGTTCGGGATCGGCGGCCTGCAATTGTTTTTGCAAGTGCGTTTTCAGGTGGAGAAAGTGTGTGCAGCCGAGTACGATCTGGTCCGCACCGGATTCCAGCACGGGCAGGACAAAGGGCTCAATCGCCGCCCGAATGGCTGCAGTTTGCGTGGCACTGGCATCCGGCTGGCTGTCTTGTAGCATTTCGGGCCAGTCTTCTTCGATAAATCGAATCAGCTGGGCCGCGTTGATGGCCGTGAGCTGGCAGTCGCTGGCAAATTGGCGATGCAGCCTGGCCACGTAGTCGGCCCGACTGGTACTGCGCGAGGCCAGCATGGCGATGCGCCGCCGCTGCGACGCCGCCGCCGCCGGCTTTGTCGCCGGCACAGTGCCGACAAACTGCTGCTGTGGCAACCTTTGTCGCAGATCGTTCAAGGCCAGAACCGTGGCCGTGTTGCACAATAACACCGTCAGTTCCGCGGGGTAGCGCCGCAGGGCTTGAGTGATAATCTGGCATATGCGCTCGCGCAGCTCGTCGCAGTCTTTTTCTCCAAAGGGAAAGTACGCGTTGTCGGCAAGGTAGAGCCATTGTACGTCGTAGGAAACAGCACGACCTTGCGCCGCCAAAATACTCTGGCGTAAGCGCTTGAGATACGGGAGACCGCCAATGCCCGAGTCAAAGCAGAGTATCCGCATATCAGGTCGCTCATTAAAATGCTCCATTAAAATACTCCAAGAAAATGCTTTATTAAAATGTTTCATTGGCGGCATTATACGGAGCTGTTCTGAATACGCCAATTTGCAAGCCGCCTTTAATCAAGCCTTGAATTGAGCTTTTAATCAAGGATTGCCGTTCTACAATCCCGTGCCCAGAAAATCCAGTTTTTCGCTTTGAAATTCCAACTGCAATCGAATCAGACGGCCGTCGTCGAGCTTAATCATTAGGGTGGTGATCTTAGCGGAGCTCTTTCTTTGCACCACGTAGCCCAGGCCGTAGTCCAGATGTTCGACGCGGGCACCGACGACGAAGGGGTCATCCGCGGCCTTCTTATCGCCAGCCATTTGCCTTAGTTGCTCTGCGGAGAGAGCCTTGCAATCCCGCAAAGCGGAACTTTTACCACGTCTATTTGTTTGTTGACCCCTGAATTCGCCGCGCTCCTGGACTCTTTCCCTAGGAGTCGAAGGCATTGCTGGCCGGGGCCGGCGAGTCTTGCCTGTATGTTCCTGCGGGCTGCAATCCTCGTAGAAAGCCGGGTCTACTTCACGCAGCAGCGGCGATATTTCGCGGCATTGGGTTTGGCCGTAGAGTCGGCGATAGCGGGCCGCGCTCAGGTAGAGTTGTTCTTCGGCGCGGGTGATCGCCACATAAAATAAGCGGCGCTCTTCTTCCATTCGGCGGGTGTCGGCCAGGGCGTCGAATTTAGGGAAAATGCCGAGCTCAAGCCCGGTGACAAAGACGCGCTGGAATTCGAGACCCTTGGTGTTGTGCATGGTGATTAAAGTTTGCCGCTGTGCGCGGCGGCGCTGCTCTTCTCTCTGGGCTTCGGTTTCTTCTTGCCGCTCCAGTTCTTCGGTTTCCAGTTTGACGCTTTCGAGGAAAGCGAGCAGGGTTTTTATGCCGCGGCCGTAATGTTGGGCTTCTTCTAGCAGGCTGTCAAAGTTCAGGCAGCGTTCGCTGCCTTCTTGTTCGTCGCGCTCCTGGTAGTAGGCCAAGAGCCCGCTGTGCCGCAGTACTTCTTGCAGTAGCTCGACGAGCAGCAGCCCCTCGCCGTCATTGGCGGCCAAGCTGCCGGCGCCCTCTTGTTGATCTGAGTCCTCTATCCGGTTTTCTGGCGCCAAATCGTCAAAATTTGCCAGTTCTGTAGTCGGACCCAGGCCGGCCTGCAGCCGGCAATAACATTGCCGCAGCTGTTCCAAAGCTTGCAGACTGCGGCTGGCCAGAGTTTTCTGTGCGATCAGCATTTCCATGGCGGCGACAATGCTAGCCTCGCCCGCCTCGCCCGCTGCCGGGCCACGGCCGTCGTTTGGGGACAACTGCTGCATGGCGGCCTGAATACTTTCGAGGACGCGTGGTCCGAGGCCGCGCTTTGGTTTGTTGTAGACGCGCTCAAAGGAGACCATGTCGCGCGGGTTGGTCAGAATATTAAGCCAGGCTATGACGTCCTTAATTTCTTCGCGGCGGTAAAAACTGAGATTGCCCACCAGCAGATAAGGGATGCCCCACTCGCGGAAGATGCGCTCAAAGGTTCGCGACTGGGCATTGGTGCGGTAGAGAATGGCACTGCGCAGCCCGGGCCGCTCGCGTATCCGTTGGGCTATGAACACCGCCTCGTCCTCGCACTTTTCAAACAGGTGAAACTGCGGCAATTCACCGCCGTTTTTGCTTGCTCGCAGTTGCTTGCCCAGGCGCTCGCGGTTGAGGGCAATCACTTGATTGGCCAGGTCGAGTATGGGGGCGCAGGAGCGGTAATTTTGTTCCAGTTTGACGATGTGGGCCGGCGCGAATTTTTGTGAGAATTCCAATATGTGACGGACCTCGGCTCCGCGAAAGCCGTAAATTGATTGGTCTTCATCGCCGACGATGCAGAGTTCTTGGTCCGATAGCAAGTACACGGGCGCAGATATGGGCGAGGAAACAGGCAAGGACTGAGGCGGTGGCTCTGCGGCTGAGTCTGCGGGCCGGCCCACTAGTAGTTGCAGCAGGAGGTTCTGCAGGGGGCTAGAGTCCTGGTATTCGTCTACCAAGATGCGTGCAAAACGCTGTTGCATTCGCTGGCGAATTTCGCCGTGGCGTTCCAAGACCTGAGTGCTGAGTCCTAGAAGGTCGGCAAAGTCGGCATTGCCGCAGCGCCTTAATGCCTGTTGATAAAATCTAAAGGCTTCGGGAAAGTCGGGGTCGCCGCAGTAAAGGGCCAGTTTTTCTGCGCGTGGCAATTCGCCGCTGGCGAGCCTGGATGACTCGTAGCCCAGCCCCGCGTCTTTGGCCCTGGCGATTGCGCTTTGCAGTAGTTTGGCCTTTTTGCCGATGATTGTCCTGCTGCGCGCATTTGCCGTCCAGGCTTGCTTGAGCAGGGCCTGGCTGTCCTCGTCGTCATAGATGCTGAAACCAGGGCTGAGGCCCGCCGCCAGTGCATGGCGGCGCAGAAACCAGGCGCCGAAGGCGTGGAAGGTGCGGATCAGCACGCGCTCGCTCTGCTGGATATCGAGGGCGGCCGCCAGGCGCTCGCGCATTTCGTGGGTGGCACGATTGGTAAAGGTCACGGCCAGGATCTTCCAGGGGGGAATCCCCTGCTCCTGGATGTGGTGAATTATGCGGGCCACGACCACGCGGGTTTTTCCCGAACCGGCGCCGGCGTGGACCAGGAGGTTGGAACCGCTGTGTCGCACCGCAGCTAACTGTTCTTGGTTGAGGCTGGCCAAGTAGGGAGGGACTTGTTGGGTTTGCCTGCCGTTCGTCATTTTTTTCTCCTTGTTTTCTCCTTGCGCCTCTCCGCGTCTCTTCAAATTAGCTATTCCCGATCTGGCTGATAGCTTAGGCACTTTACGGGCCGATGACAAGTTTGATGACAAGTTCTAGGCAAGTTTTGTAGCACACTGCAGACGGCCGCGAAGAGCATGAAGTACCCGGCACTTTATGTGTGGGGGCTACGGGATAACTCGTGGCAGCTTGCCGCTGGAAATGAAATGTAATTGAGCTGAAATCCGCAAGTAAGTTTGGCGCTCGCGGAAGCCTTATTGGTGGCCTGGCAAATATTTTGTCGTATTTGCTTTGGGCATGCCTGGGCGCGGGGCCCAATTGCTTTTGATTCGGCGCCTTGCTATAATCCTCGGACTTTCAAATATGTTGCAGAAGGATAAATTATGGCCACTATGAAGGCGGGAGACTTGGCAAAAGGCTCCTTTCTACTAGAAAAAAATCTCCCCTACATGGTTGTGGAGCGAGAATTCGTCAATCCGGGTAAAGGTTCGGCATTTGTGCGTTTGAAGTTGAAGAATCTGCGCGACGGCTCGGTGCAGCGTGTGACCCACAAAAGCCAGGACAATATTGAGCAGATTGATGTGGAGGAATTCCGGGCTCAATACATGTATAAAGACGCAGAAAATTACTACTTCATGAACAGCCAGACTTACGAGCAGTTTGCGATACCTGCGAACACGCTGCCTGATTTGCAGTACTTTGTGCGCGAGGGCAAAGGCGAAGAGTACCGCATCGTTGCCTGGGACGAGGAAATCCTCGACGTCAAGTTGCCACCAAAGGTCGATTTGCTGGTGGTAGAGGCCGAAGAGGCCGTGCGTGGGGACACCGCCACGGCTGTAACCAAGCAGGTCGTTTTGGAGACGGGATTGCGGGTACGCGTTCCCGCTTTTATTCGCACGGGAGATAAGCTGCGTATCAATGTGGAGACCAAGGAATATCAGGAACGGGTCAACAGTTAGCTGCGGGGAGTTTCGTTCTGCCAGGCCATAGGGGCCTCTGCGTATATGGCTGACGCCGATTATTGCTGTAAAGGGGAAACAGACTATGGCCAATACAGATAGCATGCGCTTGCTGGATGACCCCAGCCTGTTGTCGCAGCACACAGAAGAATGCAGCTTGAATGAGTTGCTGGAGTTGTGGCGGCAATTTGAGGAAAACGTTGGTAGTAACACTTTAATTTCTGTTTCCCAGCAACGTTACTGGAGCTTGTTGAGCCCGGAAAAACGCGGGGCCTTATTGCTGGAATTGACGGAAGAAGAACAGCGTGCGGTACTCTATCACGCCTTGAGTGCCAATCAAGAAACAAGGCGAGAGGAACTGATTGAGGCTCTGGTGGCATTGGAGCCGGATGAGCGCGTGGATATTTTACAACATGTCCAGCCAGAGCGCTGTTTTACTTTACTGCGCTTACTGCCAGAAAAAGAGCAGAGGGAAACCAAATTCCTGTTGCCTTTCCGTGAAACTCAGGCTGCGGGTATTATGACCACCCGTTACTCGACACTGCGAGCTGACATGAAAGTTAGCGAAGCTTTAAGTTTGATACGTAGCTCCCAGGAAATGGCTGAGCTAGAGGTCTTTTATTACCATTATATTATTGACGAACAAGGCATGTTATTAGGGGTTATTTCGCTAAAAAAATTGTTGCTGGCAGCTGACCAGCAATTGCTCGCCCAAGTGATGAACAGTGATTTTTATTATGTGGAAAGCCATGCTGAGCAAGAAGAAGTAATAGAATTACTGGAAGAACGTGACCTTTTGGCCGTGCCCGTTGTAGATTCGCGCAAACATTTGCTAGGATTGGTGACTTTTGACGATGTGATGGATTTAATTCGTCAGGAACAGGCCCAGAATATCAGCAACTTGGGTGGCGTGAGCGGTCAACGTGCCGACTTAATGGACAACTTCCTGCAGGCGCCCATCGGCTACCTATTGACTCAGCGTTTGCCCTGGTTGGTCCTGCTGCTAATTATGGGAACTTTGACCAGCAATTTGTTGCAACATTTTCAAAGTTTTATTGCTGCAGTGCCTGTACTAACATTATTTATCCCGCTGATCACCCAGACTGGCGGCAATGTCGGAAGTCAGTCCTCGGTTTTAATTATTCGCAGTATCAGCGCCCATAATCTGAGTTTCCGCAATCTGTTTGCTGTTTTAGGCAAAGAGTTTCTAGTGGCTCTAGTGCTTGGAATAATCATGGGGAGTCTGGTTTTTTTGCGCAATGATATCTTTTTGCAGGACTTGTCCTGGCTGCGAAATCTGGCAGTTAGCCTGTCTCTAGGCGCAGTTGTATTGTTTGCCGCTTTAATCGGAATTTTTATACCTTTGTTGTTGAGTCTGGTCCAGATCAATCCCACTGTTGCTTCTGGGCCTTTGATAGCCACTTTGCTTGACGTCCTAGGCCTCGGTATATACTTCTTAATAATGGGGGCCTTTTCAGATAAATTTGATATTTAACCTGTTATATTTATCTCAAAATAATTTGATTCTCCAGTATACTGATTAAATTGTATAATTTTCGCTTTTCCAATACGTCAAAATCAAATCTTTTAATTTATTGGCGTATTTATGGATTTTTATTATTTTAATGCCATGAGAAAAAAAGACGACCGTAAGGCCAAAGCAATAAGCAATGCCACACAAAAAATCGTATGTGAGCAAGGGCTTGACCGGGCCAGTATGGCCAATATAGCTAAGGAGGCAAATATATCTCCTGCTACGATTTATCTGTATTTTAAGGATAAATCAGACCTCCTGACGACGGTTTTTCTTACCGAGAAGCAGGCGATTCTAAAGGCTACGACCGCCGCTCTTTCTCCAGAACAGTCTTTTTGGGATAATTTTGCCGCAGCTTATAAAGCTGCCTTTGAATATATGTGGAAGCATCCCATCAGTTTACGTTTTACGGAGATCCTTGAAACAACACCTTACAATCCTCCTCAAGAGCTAAGTGAAAAGTTTGGTGAGTACTGGGAATTTTTTAAGTCGGGTATTGAACGAGGTATTATTGAAGATATCTCACCTGACAGTATTATGATAATGGTACAAGCGCCGCTGACTCGCGCTGTATTGCAGTTCCACGCGCTGTATTGCAGTTGCCATCAAAATCTTACTGCAGCGCAACATATTCATAGCGAAGAAATTCATCAGCTAGCTGCTGAATATGTCGAGCGTGTGGAAGAAATTAAACAAGATTTATTCCATCTAACCCGGAAAGCTCTGGAAAAAAGGATCCAATAAGGACAAAAATTTAAGAAATTTAAGAAAAGAAATGTGATTTTTATGGAAAATTTTTTTAGTATAAAACGAAATGGTAGATATGGCTAAAGTTTTCTGCTGACCGCAACCTGGCAAGCTGTTGGCAAACTGTGGTGATAAGCCGATAACTATTGGCAATATTTCTGGCCCAATAGCTCAGGCAGATTGTGAGGCACGTGTTACAATTGCGTGTTTGAAGGTCTCATTTGGCCAAGCAAATTTCGTCATGCCATGCCTTCTGAAAACAATCTTTGAATTTCTCAAAATAAATAAGGAATGTAAATGATTCGAGTGGGACTAGTCGGCGCCAGTGGTTACAGTGGCGCCGAGTTATTGCGCCTGTTGTTGCAGCACCCCGACTGTGGCAAGGATATGGTCACCTTATTTTCGTCTTCGCTGCTAAGTGCTTTTGGCTCAGCAGGGAGGCTAAGTGAGGGCCGCTTAGAAGAGGGTCGGCACTACCGCGCCTACGCCGAGATTTATCCGGCTTTCTATGGCTTGGACTTGCGCATCTATGGCTTACCCGCGGAAAAATCGGATATTACTGAGTGGCTGGGCTTTTTTCGGGCTTTTGACGTGATTTTCCTCGCGACACCGCATGCGGCATCGGCTCAGATCGTAAGGCACTACTTTGCCGCAGAACGCGCAGCCCATTCGGGAGTCCGGCGAAACAGCCTGCCCAAGTTGATCGATCTATCGGGTGCCCTGCGTCTGAAGCAACCGCAGTTATATCGTCAGTGGTATCGCGAAGAGACGCTTGAAATTGAGGACCTGCGGCGTTGCCAGTACGGCCTGAGCGAATTGCTGCGCAATGATATCCGCCAGGCAGATGTCATTGCCAATCCCGGCTGTTATGCCACTGCCTGTATTCTGGCCCTTGCGCCGTTGGCGGCGCAAGGGCTGCTCGCGCTCCAAGGCGCTCAAAGCGACGTTAGGGGGCGGGTACGCATCGACGCCAAGTCAGGGGTCTCTGGCGCTGGAAAGAAGCTTACTGAAAGTAGTCACTTCGCCCGAGTCAATGAGTCGTTGTCGTTGTATAAGTGGCATCAACACCAACACACGCCCGAAATTGAAATGGCCCTTTCTGGTTTGGCCGCGGCCGAAATCGCGCCGATTACCTTCACGACACACTTGTTACCGATCACGCGCGGTATCATGGCTACCTGCTATATTGAATTAGATACGACTGTGTGGACAGACGAAAAATTACAGCTTTTGTACCGCGATTTTTATGCTAATTCAGCCTTTGTGCAACTGCGTCCCGCCAATGGTCCGCTCAGTATTCCGCAAATTCAAGATGTCAGTTTTTCCAATCGCTGCGATATCGGTATGCGTTGCGACCCGCGCAACAATGAAGTGGTGGTTGTGGCCGTCGTCGATAATTTGCTCAAGGGGGCCGCCGGCCAGGCTTTGCAGAATATGAATCTGCTTTTGGGATTTGAAGAAGAGCGGGGCCTGCCTCTGGTTGCGGCCTTGCCTTAAGGGGAAGGGGGGGGGGCTGGTCTGGCAAAAGTTTTGTCTTGTTCTGCCGGTAAAGATTTTAGGGTAGAATCCGATAATGGACAGGGCTGCTTAAGCGTTAGCTTGGGCATTAAGTGTTTGACAGCAGATAAGGAACTTAAACTCCATGACTCGAATTGACGACACCCAGGTGCCGCAAGCGGCAGATATTCATCGGAAATATCAAGATTTATTGCGCAAAGCAGCCCAGAATGAAAAAGGTCGCCTGCCCGCTCTGCGTGACACTGCGCCAAGTTCTGCCAATGTTCGTCTGAATTCTGAAGAAATGAAAATGGCCAGAGCTTGCCGGGATTTTGAGTCTCTATTCATTCAGCAAATGCTCACTGAGATGCGCAGGGGGCTGCGGGAGAACTCAGTATTGGGCTCCCAAGGTGGCTCACTGATGGCGGACCGCAACCGCAACGACTTTTTTCGTGACCAGATGTATCAGAATATTGCTGGGGATATGGCGGATCAAGGAGGCTTCGGCATTGGTTCTGTGCTCTTTGAGCAACTGTACCGTCAAGAGCATCCGGAATTAGGGTCGGCAGCTGCCAAATCGACGGGTGCAGCCGAGGTACAAGATCTGCGGCAAAACCTGCTGAAGTACAGTCAGTCTGTGCCACAACGGCAGGCTTGGACTCGCGCTCAGTTAGAAAGCCGTTTTTCTAGGTAAAATTTCTGTTATCACAATCTCGATTTTCAAACTGTCTTTATAATTATGTCAATGATTTTCTGTCCGCCCGATAGGGTTTTTATCTTCGCTAAAAAATTTAGAAATACTGGTTTTAAACTATAGATTGTATTTTTAATTGCATTTGATTGATTAATATTGCTAGAAGATGCGGCTCCTATCGCAAGGAGCCGGTTTTTTCGCTACAGTGAGCGCAAATCTTGCGTTATCCACTTGCGAGACTCAGGGGAGAAGCTGCTGTGAGCCTAAGCTTTGATGAACTGCTGCAACAAACTCCGGGAATGCTCATATTGGTTGCCAACCGTGGTATTCCGGCGCGGCGTATCTGTCGTTCTATTCGCGAGCGTCTGAAGGCTCGCGCTATCGTTACGGCTACGGATGTCGACCGCGGTTCGCCGGCCATTTCGGCCGCGGATGAAGTCATGTTGCTGGGGGCTAACCCTACAGCTTATCTGGATATTGAGGAAATCGTTAACCGAGCCAAGGAGCTGGGCATTCAGACCATTCATCCGGGTTGGGGTTTTGCATCCGAGGATCCGCAGTTTCCACGCTTGTGCCAGGAAGCCGGTATCGTCTTCATCGGCCCGGATGCCGAGGCGATGGAACTCTTGGGTTCCAAACTCAAGGCTCGCGCCTTGGCCAAGGAGCTGGGCATTCCGATTGTGCCCGGATCGGATGGCGCGGTGGACTTGCAAGAGGCTAGGGCTATTGTCGAGCAAATGGAGCTGCCGGTATTACTGAAGGCTGAAGGTGGCGGCGGTGGGCGCGGTATCGTGCTTATCCGCGAGCGCGGCGAACTGGACGCGGCCTTTGAAAAGGCTCAGGTGATCGCGGCCTCATCTTTTGGCAACCCGACGCTGTATGTCGAAAAATTTCTTCCTGATGTGCACCACATTGAGATCCAGGTACTTGCCGACAAGTACGGCAACCTACTGGTCTTTGACGAGCGAGACTGCAGTCTGCAGCGCAACCATCAGAAGCTGCTGGAAATCACCCCCTCCCCCTGGGCGGGCATGACGGCAGAATTGCGGCAAACATTAAAAGATTATGCGCGCCGCATTGTCCGTGCGGCAGCTTATCACACTTTGGCTACAGTGGAATTTCTGGTGACACAGCAAAATGGTAAAACCGAGGCGTATCTGATTGAGGTGAATACCCGCCTGCAGGTTGAACACGGTATTACCGAGAGTCGCTATGGCATTGACTTGGTGGAACAACAGATTGCCGTGGCTTTGGGTGCCGAGCTGAGTTTGAAGCCGGAAGACTTACAGCCCTTTCACTGGTCGCTGCAATGCCGTATCAATCTAGAGGATCCGCAAAATAATTTCAGCCCCAATTCGGGACTGATTAAGCGTTATAATTCTCCCGGTGGCCCCGGCGTGCGCATTGACTCCAACCTTTCAAGTGCCTATCCGTTTCCTTCCCATTATGATTCAGCTGGCTCACTGCTGATCTGCTATGCCCATAAGTGGGATAAACTGATTGGCGTGGTCTCGCGGGCCCTGAACGAATACCAGATTTCCGGGCTCAAAACTACCTTGCCGTTTTACCGCAAGATTGTCGATTCAGAGTATTTTGCCGCCGGCGATTTTAATACCCGTTTTGTAGAACAGAATCCTGAATTACTGGATTACCATTATCTTGAACCGGAAGCTGTGCGCCTGGGGCGCCTGGTCGCCGAGATCAGTGCCCGAGGCTACAACCCGTATGTCAAATTAGGGCAATACCGCAGCCAGGCGCAGCCCCGTCTGGGGCTAGCGCCTGGAAAGCAGTTTAGCGACGCTTGTTATTATGAGTTGCCCCCGATTGACAAGAGGTTGGCTCATCAGCCGCATTACCCGCGACGCAATCGCCCAGCTCTGCTGCAAAGGCTTCGCAACAGTGGCAATATTCACTTCACCGATACCACCTGCCGCGACATTACACAGTCTAACAGCGGCAACCGCATGCGCCTGGCGGAGGATCGGGTGCTCGGTCCCTACCTCGACCAATGCGGCTTCTTATCGTTAGAAACTGGCGGCGGCGCTCATTTTCACATGAACATTCGCGCCAACATGACATCGCCGCTGGCTGAAGCGCACGAGTGGCGCCAGTTGGCACCGCGTACCCTACAACAAGTGCTGGTGCGCTCGACCAACCTCTTGGGTTACAAGCCTCAGGGCCGGGCGCTGATGCAGAAAATGGCCGCGCGGCTCTGTGAATTGTATGACATAATTCGTTGTTTTGACTTCCTCAATTATGCACCCAACATGGCGCCCCTGGCCGAAGTTATTCTGCCGCTTGACGATGTGATCTTTGAGCCGGCGATATCGCTCTCGGTTATCGGTACGGGTGCCGGCGCCCGCTATTCGCTGCGCCACTACCTGGAAGTGGCAGAAAGCATCCTAAAAATGTGTGCCCAGGCCGCCGGCTGTAGTGTGGAGCAAGCTGCCGAGCGCATTATTTTAGGGCTCAAGGATATGGCTGGCGTCTGTCCTCCCGCCTACATTGCCGAGCTGATCTCCAGCCTGAAGCGGCGCTGGCCGCAACTCCTGCTGCATTACCACCGCCACGCCACTGACGGCTTGTTCGTGCCTGCTGCAGTGGCTGCAGCCAAAGCTGGGGTTGAGATTCTCGATGTCGGCATGGATGCCGCCTGCCGTTGGTATGGCCAGGGCGATGTCGGCGCCTTGCGCGCCGCCCTGCATGCCGAAGGCTTTGTGGACTCCCTGCAGGCGCAGGCTCTGGATGATGGGAACTTTGTCCTCAAGCAGATCATGCCTTTCCTCGATCGCTATTGTGCGCCGCACTTCCAGGGTTATGATCACAATGTCGTGAATCACGGAATGCCGGGCGGGGCTATTTCTTCGTCGCAGGAAGGCGCCCTGCAGCAGGGCTATATCTTCTTGTTGCCGCAAATTCTCCAGTATCTTTCAACTGTTCGGCAGATAGTCCTTTACCACGATGTTACGCCGGGCTCGCAGATAACCTGGAACAACGCTTTCCTGACGGTGACCAATGCCTACAAACGTGGTGGCCTGGACGAAGTGCAGCGCGTTACTGAGTTGGCCCGACGCTGCCGGGATGCGGAAGCGGGGGCAGAACTCGCTGCGGAGGATCAGAAGAATCGCCTGCTTCTGTTTGCCGAAGCCAATGACTCGTTCAAGTCTTTGCTGGCAGGCGAATTTGGGCCCTTGCCGCTGGGATTTCCGTCTGAGTGGGTCTATCACAGCACTTTTGGCTTTGAGCTGGGCCGCAAGATTTATCAAAAGGTAAAGCGAGGTGTTGGCTCGCCGCTGGAAGATTTAGCCGACTTGAACTGGGATGCGGAGCGGGCCCGACTAGAGAGCGAGTTGGGCCGTCGCGTCAGTCAGGATGAGTTGTTGCTCTACCTCAATCACCCAGCTGACAGCATTGCTTTGCTCAAGTTTCAGGATCAGTTTGGAGATCCCAATTGCTTGCCTTTGGCGGTTTGGTTTGAAGGCATGCAGCCGAAAGAAAGTTTATCATTTACGGACTCAAACGGGAAGCTGCACCACTTCAGGCTGGTCGAAATCGGCCCGGTCAACGAGAACGGCGTCGCGCTAGTGGGCTTTCAGCTCGACCATGAGTTTATGCGCCATGGCGTGCAGCTGGAGCAAAGTCGTGCTGCCGGCAATGGTGGGCACGGTGGGCACGGTGAGCGCCTGCAGGCCGTGCCGGGCAATCCCAACCACGTCGGTGCCGTTTCCAATGGGGATTTGTGGGTTGTCCATGTAGCCGAAGGCGATGTGGTTAAAGAGGGCCAGGAACTGTGTAACATTTCCATTATGAAGCAAGAAAAGGCCATTCACGCCAAGCGCGATGGGGTGGTCAAAAAAGTCCATATTGGGGCCAACTTCAGAGAAACTAATGAGATGATCAGTGTTCAGGAGGGGGATTTGATTTTGGAATTGGAAGCCTTGCCCCAACAGTGCCGTTCTTGTTCTGAGCCGCCGGCCAAGTCGGAGGCGAGGTCCTGTCACACTCGCGGGGCGGCTCTGTAAAGCGGGCAGAAAATGGGGGAAGAAAATATGATGGCGGATTGGACAAGGGAAGCCGTGTTGAAAGCTTTAAGTGAAGTTCACGATCCGGATTTGCACCGCGACTTGGTGAGTCTGGGTATGATTGATAAACTGGAACTGAGCGATACAGGCATATCATTCACAATTGTTTTGACTACTCCGGCTTGTCCGCTAAAGAGCGTGATGGAACGTGACGCTCGCGGCGTCCTAAAACGACATTTTCCGGCTCTGCAAGACGGGCAGATTCAGATTCACTTTGATGCTCAGACGCGCTCGGATGCGCGCGTTTCGGAGCAGTTGTCACTGCCGATCAAGAACATCTTGGCTATTTCCAGTGGGAAGGGTGGGGTAGGGAAGAGCAGTGTCACCGTCAATCTGGCCGTGGCGCTGGCTGAGAGTGGTGCTGTTGTCGGCATTTTAGATGCCGACATCTATGGCCCGAATATCAACATCATGCTGGGTGATACCGGGCGACCAACAGTAGCCGGCAGCCAGACCGATGAGCAAGGCAATGAAAACCAGATTTTATCGCCGGCCGCGCTGCACGGCATCTACGCCATGAGTATTGGTTACCTGGTCGCCGCGGAACAAGCTTTGGCTTGGCGTGGTCCGATGTTGCACAGTGTGTTGCGGCAACTGCTTATGAATACCGATTGGCCGGAGTTGGACTACCTGTTAATTGATATGCCTCCGGGTACTGGCGATGTGCAGTTGAGCCTTCCCGCCCTTTGCCCCATCACGGCCGCGATTGTCGTGTCTTCGCCGCAAAAGGTGGCGCTCAGTGATACGCAGCGTGGCATTGCGGCATTCCAGCAGTTGAAAGTCCCCATTTTGGGACTGATTGAAAATATGGCTGGAGACATCTTTGGCCGCGGTGGCGGCGAAGCCGCAGCCAAGGCACTGGGTATTCCTTTTCTGGGGCGCATTGAGCTGGACGCGGCGATCCGCAATGCGGGCGATAGTGGCTACCCGCTGTCATTGACCGAGCCGCAGGGTGAAAGTGTTCAGGCTTTTGCAGAGATTGCCGGCAAGATCGCCGCACGGCTGGCCGTGCGGCATGTCAATCAGACAAAGTAGAAATCAGCCGAGGTAAAAAATGGCTAGCCCTGCCAGACCGCGTCCATGATTGATGATGGGGTAAAATTGCTCAAGTATTTAAATTTTATAATATTTATTTGGAAAATCGTAAGAGCTGGAATGGTACCATTAATTTTTCTTCGGTGTAACTGGCTCTACAAGACAACAGCTATTCGCGCAGCGCGATGGTAAAAGGCTTTTAATTTTTAGGATAGATTCTTAATTGGGACTAATTATGAGATGGAAAACTTCTTATGGCATCAATTTGATTTTGCTGTTGAGTGTCGGGGTTGCTTTTCTGTTCGCCAGCGAGACATTGTGGCACAAGTTATTGTTGAGTGTGGGACTGTTTGGGCTTTCGGGGTCGTTGACCAATTCGCTGGCGATTCAGATGTTGTTTGAACGCATACCTTTTGTTTACGGTTCAGGAATTATCGCTTTGAATTTTGAGGAAATTAAGCGAGACTTGGAGGAGTTGATGATTCGTCAGTTCTTTAATCGTGAACAGATTGGCCGCTTTTTGGCTGAGGAACTGGCCAATGGTGATATTGATCTGAGTCGTATGGGGGCTTTGATCGATTTTGACCGTTTGTTTGCCAAGTTTAAGGATAGCCTGGCTCAAAGCTTTGCGGCCAACCCACTCGCAATGATGGCCATGCCGCTGTTAGAAGCCAACCGCATACGAATTATCAAGGCCATGAGTGGGGCCGTGGCCGCAGAGCTGGGCAAACCTGAGCTGCAAGATAAAATCAAAGTGTTTTTTGGCCAGACTTTGCCGCCACACGAACAATTTGAACAGCGTGTGCGCACGCTGATTCAAGGTCGTCTTGCCGAATTGACGCCGCAGATGGTTAAGGAAATTATCCAGCATATGATGGAAAGTAAGCTGGTCTGGCTGGTTGTTTGGGGTGCTCTGATCGGTGCCCTAATGGGTTTTATCAGCGCTTTGCTGCGCTTTTATCTAGGGATTTGACGGGGGCATTGCGCTTGTTCAGAACTTGTCGCGCGGGCACACGGACGGGTGAGATCGGAGAGCTGATGCCTAAATGTATTTGGGCACAGATGGAATCGCACTTTGACCTACCTTGACATACATTCTCTAAAGTCCAGAATTTTAGTGGCAAATAAGCCTTGCCGCTCAGCGCTTTCGAAACTATCTTTGGTAAGCATTTTTGCAAACAGACAGAGTTTGCTCAGCAAAACATGCGATGTTGGGAATGCGATTTTATTTCTAATAAAAGGAGCATTGCGGCTTTGACCGTGGCAGCTTTTTATCCGTTCCTGCAGAGTGGGCCTCAAAACGCTCTGCAGGAACGGATAAATGACAAACAACTTGAAAGAAAAGGATGGCATATGCCCTACTTACCGAATATTTTTGAACGACAAGGTGGTGTAGAACGCGGTTACGATATTTATTCCCGCCTGTTGATTGACCGCATTGTCTTCCTGCAGGGGCAAATACAAGATGAATCAGCAGATGCCGTTGTCGCGCAGTTGTTGTTTCTAGACTCTCAGAACCCAGAGAAAGAAATCAGTCTCTATATTAACTCGCCCGGAGGTTCGGTAACAGCTGGGCTGGCTATTTACGATACTATTAGATATATCCGCCCCAAGGTCCAGACATTTTGTCTCGGTCAGGCGGCTTCAATGGCAGCTGTTATCCTGAGTGCTGGCGAAAAGGGTTCGCGCTTTATTTTGCCTTCCAGCCGCGTAATGTTGCACCAGCCCTGGGGTGGCGCTGAAGGGCAATCGAGTGACTTGGCGATCACGGCTAAAGAAATAGTGCGCTTAAAAAATCTGCTGATTGGTTATGTCGCCGCAAATACAGACAAAGAGCCTGAAATCATCGCCAAGGACATGGACAGAGATTTCTACTTACCGGCCAAAGAAGCCGTCGAGTACGGGATTGTCGACCAGGTTATGCAGCGTTGATCCATTAATTTTTTAGGGGGAATATGGGCCGTCTGGTTTAGCGGTTTGCTAAGCTTGTCAGTAGCCTTCCGGCCTTGCTGTAGGCGGGGCTGCAAACTCTGAATAAGGTATAATTATGGCTAGAAAAAAAAATAGCGACAAGTTGCATTGTTCATTTTGTGGACGCAGCAAGGAAGAGGTGAACCATTTGGTTGCCGGTCCGGCGGGCGTACATATTTGTGACAATTGTATCATGGCGGGGGTACACCTGCTCAACGAAGAGCGCAACGCCAATGAAGAGCTTGTACTGGAAACAGGTGAAGAAATTCAGGGTAGCAATGAAGAATTACCTAGCCCAATTGAAATCAAAGAATTCCTTGACGAGTATGTGATTGGTCAAGAAAATGCTAAAAGAGTCTTGTCCGTAGCTGTCTACAATCACTACAAGCGCATTAAGACAGGTCACGCTCCAGATGATGATGTCGAGCTTGAAAAGTCTAATATTCTATTGATCGGTCCCACAGGCTCTGGCAAAACTTTATTGGCCTGCACCTTGGCGAAGAAGTTGCGGGTTCCCTTTGCCATTGCTGACGCGACCACTTTGACGGAGGCTGGTTATGTCGGTGAGGACGTGGAGAACATCTTGCTCAAGTTGATCCAGGCGGCTAATGGTAATATTGCTGCAGCCGAACGCGGAATCATCTATATCGACGAGATTGATAAGATTACCAAGAAGGGAGAAAATGTTTCTATTACCCGCGACGTCTCAGGCGAAGGCGTGCAGCAGGCTTTATTGAAGATAATTGAAGGTACTGTGGCTTCGGTGCCACCCCAGGGTGGACGCAAGCATCCGAACCAAGAAATGCTGCGCATTGATACCGCCAATATTCTGGTCATCTGCGGGGGCGCCTTCGTCGGTCTCGATAAAATTATTGAGCGTCGTGTGGCCTGTAATCCGATTGGTTTTGGTGCCTTGGAAAGTCGTGACCACAAAATCCACGATAATCTGATGGATAAAGTTGCCCCTGAAGATCTGGTAAAATTTGGCTTGATACCTGAGTTTATTGGCCGCCTGCCCGTGACTTCTCCCCTGAATGACCTCGATGAAGAAGATATGGTACGCATCTTGACTGAGCCCAGGAATGCTGTCTTGCGCCAGTTTTCAGCCTTAATGAGTATGGATGAAATCGACTTGCAGGTCGAAGACGCCGCAATTCGCGCCATTGCCCGTCAAGCCCTGGCTTGCGGTACCGGGGCCCGGGGACTGCGCTCAATTTTGGAGAACAGATTGCTGAACGCCATGTATGAGCTACCATCGGTTGAAAACAAGAAGTGCACTGTCTTGACTGAGGAAGCGGTCGATGACGCTGGGGTTCAGTCGCCTGTGCTGCTCGGCAATGATATTGAAGAAAAAATCGCCGCATGGCCGAAGAAATTATATGAAATTAAAACTCAGCAGAAATTCGCCTCCTAACACAGCTAGGGGTGACATAGCGCGTGCCAGTTCCGGCAAGTTGCCTTATTTGCCTATTTATGAGCCTGTCCTCTTCCCTTATACCAAGGGCGACTTGGTTGTGGGCAAGCCAGAGTCTCGCGCCGCTATTGAACGCGCCCTGGCCAAGGACCACAATATTCTGCTTTGCTACAAAGGAGAAAAAGCCCACAGTGGATATTCTCTTGGAGAGCTGGCTCCGGTAGCCACGCTTTGCCACATGAATAATTTCATGCGTTATCCGGACAATTCGGTGCGCATTGCTGTCGAAGGGGTGGTCACCGCCAAGCTTCTAGAAGTTCACAGTAGCGGCTCTGGTGCCCAAATGGCTAACTTCAAAGTGGCCACCAGTAATTTCGCCTCAGGAGTTGAACAAAGAAAAGAAAAACTGCAGGAGAAAAAAGCTTTTGCGACCATATCAATGGTCATAAAAGAGGCTTTTTCTGAGTATATGCGCACTAATGGCCAGCTGCCGCACAAATTGCTGAAGTTGGTTAGCGATGCCCATGACCCGCTGGTGCTGATGTCATTGGTTTGTAGTCATGTAAAGATGCCGCGCAGTCAGAAGTTGTATTTCTTGGAACACTTGGGCTCTCTGCCACACCTTGAAGAACTGGTCGTTACCCTAGGTATTGAGCAAGAAGTGGTACAGGTAAAAGAGACTTTAACTAAGAAGGTGCGCAGTCGTCTCGATCAGAACCAAAAAGAGTTCATTTTGCAAGAGCAGATGAGGGAAATACAGCGTGAACTTGGGTGCGAAGAGGATGATCCGACTGGCAGTCGTGAGCTGGAACGCCGTTTAATCGGCAAGCAGCTACCTCAGGTTGTGAAAGACAAAGTTCAACGCGAACTCCGGCGTTTGCAGCACCTGCAAGCGGCTTCGCCGGAATCTGGTATCCTGCGTGCTTACTTGGAGTTAGTTGATGAATTGCCCTGGCAACATGTGACCGAAGACCGGATTGATATCATGGGTGCCCAGGCGATACTCGACAGTGAGCACTATGGCCTAGAAGAGGCCAAGGAGCGTATCCTTGATTATTTGGCTGTTCGCGGCTTGCAAGTCGGTCAGGAAAAGTTGGATCAGCAAGTGGCTGAACATGCAAAATTGCCGGCAGCAGGAGGCGGCGTGGCTGCGCGGCGAGAAAACCGCCTACGCGGTCCTATCCTTTGTCTGGCAGGACCGCCAGGGACAGGTAAGACCTCGCTGGGAGAATCAATCGCCAAGACCTTAAATCGTAAATTTGTGCGTATTGCCTTAGGGGGGCTGCGCGATGAGGCTGAAATCCGTGGCCATCGTCGTACTTATGTCGGCGCTTTGCCCGGAAAAATTATTCAGGCTTTCCGCCGGGCTCAAACCTGCAATCCCGTGATTCTACTTGATGAAATTGACAAAGTCAGCAGTGATTTTCGCGGCGATCCGGCTTCGGCACTACTAGAAGTTTTGGACCCGGAGCAAAATCATTCATTCACCGACCATTATCTTGAATTGCCTTACGATTTGTCTAAGGCTTTGTTCATAATGACGGCCAATGACCTGGACGAAATCGGGCTGCCCTTGCTGGATCGTATGGAAGTCATTGAAATTCCGGGTTACACTATTTACGACAAGCTCAATATTGCACGCAAGCACCTGGTAATTAAGCAGTTACAGGAAAACGGTATTACCGATTGCCACCTAGAGATGTCGGATGAAACTTTGTCTCTGTTGATCAGCGAATATACGATGGAATCGGGCGTGCGTACCCTGGAGCGTTTTATCGCTAAACTGATTCGTAAACTGGTGCGCGCGTTTTTACGCGAGCAGGAAACTCGCCCAGGCTCTTACGCCCGCAATAGTGCTTTCCTGCATCAGAGTCAGGAGCTGAGTCGTATTGATTATAACAGCCCTGATTCCTGGTCCTCTGTGCTTGTTGGGCATAGGTGGGAGGTTACCACGGAAATGCTACACAAGTATTTGGGTACTCCTCCTTATGACCCCTATGAACAGATGCAGGAAAACTCAATCAAGGGCTTTGCCCAGGGGCTTGCCTGGACTTCGGTAGGGGGGCGCTTACTGCCGGTCGAAGTTCTTCAAGTACGCGGATCGGGCTCTCTAACCTTGACCGGTAAGTTGGGCGAAGTGATGAAAGAAAGTGCCCAAATTGCCTATAGCCTAATACAGCAGCTTTTTGTAACTTATGGCGTCACCGAAGAGAATCTGGATGATCAAAACTTGCACATCCATGTGCCGGAAGGCGCAATTCCAAAAGATGGACCTTCTGCTGGTATTACAATTGCTGCAGCTATGCTTTCTGCCCTTTCCGGACGACCGGTGCGCAAAGACGTAGCGATGACAGGTGAAGTTACCTTGACGGACCAATTACTGCCTGTTGGCGGTATTCGCGAAAAAGTTCTAGCTGCTCATCGTCAGGGCTTTCGTCAGGTCTTGCTGCCCAAAAAGAATAAGCGTGATACCGAGAAACTGCCTGAGCAGATTCTTGAATCTATGCAGTTTCATTATTTTCAGTCGGTGATTGAGGCTCTGCAGTTCCTGCTGCCGGAACTGTCTAAAAGTTCAGAAGAGATGGCGTAATCAACTTTGTGTTTTCAAAACATAAATTAGCCCCCCAAAAAGGCTGTTATAACGCCATTTATTGTCATTTTATCGAGCCGGCTTAGCTTCGCCCGGTTCCATATTACTTTGTGTTTACATTCTCGTTAGAATTTCTACTTTCACGTACTGATAACTTGATAAATAAACTAGGATTAGAGTTCGTCTAATCTCGCTAAAACTATATTGACAGTTTCTTTCCGGCTTGATATATTTTCCCTCCGTTATTTGACATCTGCAAAGTTTTCTAGTTCTAATAGATAAGAGACTTTGTGCAACAGAAAAGGGGAATTTGGTATGGCACAGCAAAGTAAAAATGCTCGTACAGGTTTGGCAACAAAAAAAATCCTACATTCCTGCGGTGGTGAAATCAAGATCAAGTCGGTTTTTACTGCGGGAAAAATAAGGCATTATGCCGAGTGTCAATCCTGCAAGCAGCGGGAACGTCGTCCCAGTGATTTCTTCTAATTAAATCACACAAAGAATATTTTGAGTGCTGCAGCAGCCCTCTTTGCTGCAGTAGATAAAGGAGCTTATTTTGCCTAATTCATTGAATGCAAAGAAACGTCATAAACAGAGCCTAACGCGTCGCTGTCTTAATCGCGCAACCCGTAGTCGTGTGCGAACTAGTATTCGTGCCTTTGAGGCAGCACTTAAAAATGGAGATAAAGAAAGCGCTCAAGAGCGCTTTCAGCAGTTTGTCAAGTTGATTGATACGGCCGCTGGGAAAAATGTTTATCATCCCAATACTTCTGCCCGTAAAAAGTCTGGTTTGGCCAAGAAATTAAATGCTCTAGTCTACGCTGACCATTAGGTGACAAATCATAGGTAGGGTACAATTGGAGGAAGGTCTCAGATGAAAAGAGAGAAAGTAACCAAGGCGGAGCTAGTTGGTCAGATCCAAGAAGAGCTGAAGAATCAGGTACGCTTAGATCGTAAGGATATCAAGTTGATTCTGGATCAGTTCTTTGACGAAGTTAAAGGTGCATTAGAGGAAGATAAAGTAATTGAGCTCCGTGGTTTTGGTACCTTTGAAGTGCGTACGCGCAAAGGCAAGGATAAAGCACGCAACCCTCGAACTGGAGAAATTACATCTGTAGAGAGTCATGGTGTCCCCTTATTTCGTGCAGGTAAAGAGTTGAAGCAATTGGCTTGGCCCATTGTCCATTCGGGTGATGTAGTAATTAAATAGTCAAATATTGAATATAATAAATAGTCTTATTTCATTCTGCATTGTGGACAAAGCGAGCTGCAAAGTTTCCGCAAGCAGTAAGGCGAATGTATTTTTATTTATCTAAATAAGTGAGCGAAATATATGGCAAAGTTTAGTATCAGCAGTTCGTTGCCAAAAGGCAAAATTGTCGAAGCCTTTAGCTCCACTCTTACAGCGGCTTCCAGTTTGTCTGGGCCTGATTCGGGAGTACAGAGTCCCGGTGCTTCCAGAGTGGCTGAAGGAGCTGAAATTCAGGGTGAGTTAGAGTTTTCTGGCAGCCTATACTTTGCCGGTAAATTAGAAGGATCAATTCTAGCCAAAGAAGGAAATCTAGAGTTACGTAAGAATGGCGAAGTTCACGGTGACATCCATTGCCAGCTGTTAGACTGTTATGGCCAGGTTTTCGGCAACATTCAGGTGCACGGCAAAAGCTTACTGCGCAACGATTGTAAAGTTATTGGCGATATTGTTACCAAGGAGCTTTCCATACAGAATGGTGCTCAGATTAATGGTCATTGTCGCATGTTGGGTGAAAAGATTGATATGGACTTCTTCAGCATGCCTATTGATAATTTGCGCAAACAGCTAAAGTCGCAAAAATAAAAACCTACTACAATCTAGCCATAGAAATGAGAATTGAGAGCTGGTTTTTTACTATGGTTTGTCTCCAGCTCCCATTTACAGTGGTGGATAAATAACTATGATTCTTGATCTTCTTTCATGAAGCCAAAATCTTCTAGCATACTTTCTACGGTATAATTATTCAATGTAAAAGGAAAGTCATAAGAAGAAGACTTTGCAGCATAACCTTGGTCTTTATCCAAAGGCTTTGTCGCAATTTCTATTGTATAATTGACTCCGCCTTTGGCAATGAACTTAAGTTCATAAACTTTCTTTTCGAGATTTTTGGGAAACTCAGGAATAAAATTTTGAGCGTTCATGCCAGCAAAACGGTTCACTAGTCGCTCAATCTCCTCTTCATTCCAGGTCACATCTCCTGGAATCTGCCACTTGCCATCTTTCTTTTCCACAAAAACAGTTTTGGTGTCTTCCTGATCTTCTAGTTCGAGTTCGCGAATTTGTAACTTTTCAATTTCACCGCTGGCAAAGCTAACCACCAGGCGGTCACGCAGATCATCAATACTTTTCTCTAGAATTGCTGTCAGATTCTCTGAAAGAGTAAAGACTCGCGAGTCATCTTCGCTAAGACGCACAAAAGAATAGCGGCCAGAGCTGGAACTCTTGCCAACGTAAAACAGGCGCAGAGAACGGCTATCGCCAAAGGCCTCTAGTTTAAATGCTTGTTCGCTATTTAGGCCAAAAGTCAGTAAATTGCCTGACTTGGAAACTAAGTCTTGCAGGTCAGGCCGGCTGAGCTGTTGTAGCAAGGTATCTACATAACTCTGCTTGGCCGGGTATTTTGCGGCCCCAATGTACCATTCAGCGCCGTCCTTGACTAAACTTAACTCGCTACTTCCTTTGTGATTCCAGCGGATACTCTGGATATCTGTCTCATCAATCGGGCTAAAACTGGGCAGCTTATAACTGAATCCCGCAGCAGAACGCAGCATGATGTACAGCAACAACAATACGATCAAGCTTGCCAGGATCAACAGTTCCCAGGCTTGATTGCGCTTGAGGGTGATCGTTCTTCTGATAACAAGTTCTTGGCTTTCTTTATTTGTCTTCATAATTACTCTCCGTAATCGCACTTAGTTATTCTGCGAGTCATTGCCTGGTGAAATGTCAGCTCCTGCGGCTGATGTTGTCTGGTTTGCTAGAGGGGCTGGAGATAATTGGGCAAACAGGTTGCGCAGTTGCAGTTGGCGTTGGCGCCAATTCATCAACATCAGTAGTCCTAGAATGCCAACCATAAAAGGCAGCCCCAGAACGTTGAACCATTTGATTACATTCTTTTGGCCATTGCCGATTTTGTCGTCAATAAAGTTGGGCACGCCACTGCGGGCACGAAGATCAGCCATCTCAATGTTGCCCGCCATGTAGTCCAGGAGGTTTAGAGCCAGAGCTTTATTCGTTGGCACGCTGAGTAGTCGTTCATCAAAGATTAATGAGCTCCCACTGACGAGTACTTGACCGCGTTCACTCTCTGCTATAAAGGCGTCTTGAATAGCACTAAGGCTTAACTGTTGATTTGTTTCTTCGTTCGCTTGCTCTTCAGAATTTTCAGCCTTTTCCTCCGGTGCGGGTTTTTTAGGGATTTCCTTGCCTTTAAAAAAACTAGTAAGCGGACCTTGGGTTGCCATAATCAGGCTCTGCTGGCTTAATTTATCAGCTGCGGGTGGCATAACGTTATTGGGATCTTTAGCTTCATCGCTCATGTCTTCTGTCCATGCCTCTGGGCTGCTTTTTAGAAGTGCCAGTGGCTCTTGTCTATCATCGTCGCCTTCTACTGCGATTAAGGGCGCTGAGTTATAGCTATATAATTTTTTCAAGCCCTTGATAAATGACTGTTCCGATCCCCACTGCATGTCAATTTCTGGAATATAATAGACTTGAGTTTCCTGGTAGCCTCCCGTCTGCCGATCCTGACCTCGGTTTATAAAACTGTGCTTGTCGAAAAGCATTGCATTTTGATACTCAATGCCATAGTGCCTTAGAAGATCTATCAATGTATATTGGGGATTAGTATTATCATCGCTCTTCACGCCCTCAATATTAAGGTTGGGAATGAATTGGGCTCCATATCCATAGGGATTTTGCATCACTTGATAGGGCTCCATGGCTACAATTAAGCGGCCACCACGCATGACAAACTGGTCGATCTGGTAGATATCCCATTCGCTGAGCTGTTGCTTGGGGTCCACTAGCATTAGAATATTTACATCTTTGCCGATGCCCTCGTCTAGTTTGACAGGTTCAAAATTGTACAAGTCGCGTGCGTCTTGCGAAAACTGGTAAAGGTTGGCCCCTTGGCCGGGTTGCTGTGGGCTGGGCGGGTTAAAGCTGGCTGTCTCGCGATCGGAGATATAGCCGACATTTTGGGCAATGCCTAAACTACTGATAGCGATTTCTGAGAGTTGACCTTCAAGCTGCAGTGGATCAATTACGTTGATGGTATTGCTTTGCTTCAGGCCATCGGGGCCAAGTTGTAGGGTCGGTTGTAGTTGTAACAAGGAGTATGATTTATATCGTCCTTCGCTATCGATGACTAGGGCACTGTAAACCTTTTGTGATTTGCCCTCTGGACCGGTAATCTCAGTTTCGGGCAAGTCGTCGAGCTCGCCGGGTTCTGGTAGGCCGGGCGGCAGCTTGTCGGGGTCGACAACTTCACTGTCTACGCGATCGTACAGCTGTTCTCTGGTCGACTCCATGACTTGTTGGAATCGATTCGGAAATTCGGAATATTTGCCGTTATTAATCTGGGCAATTAGCGGCGAAAAATAGTAGTAGATTTTTAGGTTCTGACTCATTGATAACAGGGCACTTCCTTTGCGCGACATTCTTTGCAGGGCAGCCGTAATTTTATATTGAATATTGTCTTCTGGCTGTAACGGAGTAAGGATTTCCTGATTTTCGCCTTGTGTAATGACTAGACCGATGTAGGCCGAGACAGCTTTAAATTCGTTGCCGTCAACTCCCTGTAACTGCACGGGGTAAATTCCGTATTTTTCGGCTTCCTTTTGCAGTTTTAATGTCTTTTCACTCTTGTCGTCGCTGTGGATCAAGTTGACCGAGTAACTGAACATGTCGCGCTTGGCATTACTGCGGTAGCTCTGTAGCAGGTCGCGCAACAATGAAGATAAAATATTGTAACGTGAAGGGAGATTGCTTGAAAGATAGGCACGGATAGTCACGGGTTCTTCAAGCTGGGCTAATGTGGACGTGGAGGCCGGGGCCAGGCTGTAGGTCTGCTGCTCGGTAAGGTCGACGCGCAACGGAAAGTAGGCGATGGCTGCGTTGAGCAACAATATTAATACAGCATACAGGCAGAAGCGCAGTCCCTGGTAACTGTTGGGCCTGAGCTGTAACTTTTGTATAAAAGAAGTTTTACCGGAAGCAGTAGATTGATTTGAAATCATAGTTAATTCCTTCGTATAGTATCAATGCAGGATGCGGCTAATAAGAGGCCGGCTACTGGCGCAGGCTATGGAGTTTTAACCAGGAACCATAGACTCCTAGGAACATAATTGAGAAAAAATATACGATGTCTCTGATGTCCACGATACCATTAATAAAGTTTTGCAAGTGGTAACCTGCGCTCAAGTTGCGCAAGAACAACGAAAACTGGCCGGGCATGCCGCGCAGTATAAATTCCAGAAATAATAGCACAAAAGTAATAACAAACGATATAAAAAAGGGGCTAATTGGATTTTTGCTAATGGACGAAGCAAATAAACCGATGGCGACAAAGGCGCCACAAAGTAGTATTTGGCCAATGTAGCCGGCGACGGTAGACCCGATATCAAGTTTGCCGAGAGTACTGAAAGAAATTGGGTAACCTAAGGTAAATAGTAGCATCAGGCCGGAGAATAACCAAAGGGAAAAGAATTTACCCAGAACGATTTCAATTGATGAAATCGGCAGCGTCCCCAGGATTTCAATGGCTCCACTGCGGCGTTCTTCAGAAAGGAGTCGCATGGTCAAAGCCGAAACAGAAAATGCCAGAATATAGGGAGTAATGGTAAAGTAACTGCCCAAACTTAGAATTCCGTACAGAAAAAAGTTATTAATAAAAAATATAAAGACCCCTGTGATTAACAGGTATATAGCAATTACAATGTAGGCTACGGGAGAGTAAAGCATCTCTTGCCACTCTTTGCGGACAATAGCCCCGATTCTTCGCCGCGAGGGCAGGAAAAAAGCACTGGCCGTTTGTTTCGGGCAGACTTGCAGGCTTCCGTTACTTGCTTCAGACATAGAGAATTCCTTTTGTTTAGTATATGTTGCCTTTAATTAGTTAGCTCGCGGAAAATGTCTTCGAGACTGTTATTCTTGCTTGCCATACCGAGCATAAACCAATCGTTGGAACGAATGATACTTTTTATCTGTTGCTTTGCTTCTGAACTGTTGCAGCGCTCGCCGTGCAGGGTCACAACTATTTCGCCGTTGTCGGCGGCCTCTGTTATTACCTGTGCTCCTGGGCCTAATTCGGCTTCGCCCAGAGCGCTAAAGCTGCGCTGTACGGCATCGGCGTCTTGGCTTTCAATACGCAGACTAAGACTAGACTGCCTACTCTGCCGTCTCTTGAGTTCCTCAATACTGCCGTCTGCTGCAATTTGGCCTTGGCTGATAATCACTACACGGTCACAAGTGGCTTCGGCTTCGCTGAGAATATGGGTAGAAAAAATAATAGTTTTTTCTTTTCCTAGCTCGCGGATGATAGAACGAATACCAATGATCTGATTCGGATCAAGGCCGCTGGTGGGTTCATCTAATATCAGGACTTGTGGATCATCTAGAATAGCCATGGCTAAACCAACGCGCTGCCGTTGCCCTTTGGACAATTCGCCGATAGGCCGGTGAATAAATTCTATAATATTGCAACGCTGAGCGGCTCTACTTATTTTGTCGAGGCAGTCAGTCTGTGAAACTCCGCGAGACTGGGCCACAAAATTCAGGTAGTCGTATACCAGCATGTTTTCATACAGAGGAGTCGTCTCTGGCAGGTAGCCAATCAGTTTACGTATTTCCAGAGGTTTCTCACTGACAGAGTATCCTCCGACTGTAAGCTCCCCCGAACTGGCTTCAAGGAAACCCGTCAGAATTCGCAACGTGGTGGATTTACCAGCACCATTTGGCCCGAGTAAACCGAGTACCTGTCCCTTGGGAACATTTAGCGAAATATCTCGCACCGCTTGCAGGGAGCCGTAGTTTTTATATAGGTTCTTGATCTCTATCATAGAAACTCCTCGAAATTATCGTGCCAAATGCAAAAGTCTAAAGCCAGAATTAAAAGTAAAGTGCCTTTACAAATTTTATTGTAAAGATTGATCAAACAGAAAATCTCTCATCAATATATGTTTGCCAAAACGATAGGCCAAGGATTACCATTTAATTCAATATCGCCTATGTCAGACTAGAATATGCGCCAAATAATTTAGTAATGCTGCCAAATAAAGGCAATAGTTTTTTTCTACTTACAAAACAAATTGCCAGTCGATGGATTTTATATGTATGTGCAATGAATTTTAGATGAAACAGCTTGAAGGATAAACAAGTTGGCCGTGCAAGAATCCTCTGTGTCGCAAAGGGATAAAACTAGTTTATTATTATCTAGTTCTCATTGTTCTTATGATTGCGCACCAAGGCTTCGGTAAGGCTTGAGGCAATAATTTGAATCGCTTGCCGTCGGTATTCTGGCCTTTGAATTTCTTTGCGCAAGTACTCAATGCGTTGCTGATCCGTTTTTCTTGCTATTTTCACTGCAAAACTCGAAATGAATATATTCTTTTAATTAAATTATTTTTAGGGGAAAGCCGCTTCAATATGACGCACGGTTCCACTTCTACCTTCTATTAGAATGAGGTCGAAGCACCAAGATACGTCTCCCGTCAAAGCATTTTGTTGTAAAAAACATTCTGCCGTTTTTAGCAGTCGTTGCTGCCGATCCTGAGTCAAATTGCTGTCTAGATCAGAGAAAGTGTAAGCCTGCCAATTTTTCACTTCGACAAAAACCAGCAATAATTGCCTGTTATAACAATCAAATAGTTTGGTTAAGCGTGACTTTCGTATATCCTTACCTTTGCCCGCCATATTACCTTGAGTGAAATCAGACAGCTCTCCGCGCAAAGTTGCGGGAATTTCTCTTTGAAGGCTTGCCGATTGTCTGAGCATTTTCGGTACCAAAAAAACCAGATCAATCTCGCTGAGGGCTTGCGCACCTCTGATGCGGAAATTGCGCTGCAGCAGGCCATATCCTTTTGCACACAAGTATTGTAAAGCTAAATCTTCCCCGATGCGACCGCGTTTATATGTTGAACTCATTTGGCATTCTCAAGGTTCAAGTATTTTAGAAATGTGGGAAGGTTTGCGTTTACAATACAAAGAAGCGACCGAAAGTTCGGCCGCTTCTTTTATATTGCCTCATAATAGCCGGGCTCTCTAAGACTGACAGGTTATGACAAAAATCAACCTATTAGTAGTCATCTACGGAAGTCTAGCGGAGGAGCTGAAGAACCTGCTGCGGACGCTGGTTAGCTTGAGCCAGCATAGCCATGCTGGACTGGCTGAGAATCTGATTGCGAGTGAACTCGACGGTCTCGCTAGCCATATCCAAGTCGCGGATGCGCGACTCGGCAGCCTGCAAGTTTTCAGCTGCAGTATCCAGACCTTCAATAGCCTTTTCAAAGCGATTCTGGTAGGCACCCAGGTCGGCACGCTGCTTGCTGACCCGCATTATGGCGTTGTCCAAGACAGCGATGGCGTTGTTGGACGAGTCGGTAGTTTCAAGGGAAATGGCACTCTGGTCGCCGGCATCGCGAATACCTAGAGATGTAGCGGTCATGGTCGCAATCGTGACGCGCTCACGCTGATCGGCATTGGCCCCAATGTGAATCCACATCGAATTTGTGGCAGCCTGGCTATCAGAGAAATCTCCCGTCAGCATATTCAGAGTGTTAAACTGACCTTGGGAGGCGATGCGATCAACTTCGTCGACCAGCTGAGAGACTTCAACTTGGATTTGTTGACGATCTTCAGCGGTGTTGATACCGTTGGCGGATTGAACGGCCAGTTGGCGCAAGCGCTGCAATACCGACGTAGTCTCACTCAGGTAACCTTCGGCAGTCTGAATGAAAGAAATGCCATTCAAAGCATTGCTAGAGGCTTGGTTCAAACCATTGACCTGAGCGCGCATTTTCTCGGAGATAGCCAAGCCAGCCGCATCGTCGCTAGCCTGGTTGATGCGTGAGCCAGAAGAAAGTTTGCCTATAGACTTACCGGTGGAGATATCGGCGACGCCGTGGCGACGATTGGCATTCATCGCAGACAAGTTGTGGTTGATAATCATAGTATCATCCTCCGTGGAATTGATTGGGAGCATCCGTGCTCTATAAAAAGATTTTCGGGAAGCGTCGTATTTTCTTTAAGAAAAAAAAATCTTTGTAGAAATTTGTAATCTTTTCTATTTAAGGTTTGGGTTGCTTGTAGTTAAGGGCGAATGGTTTCTATTTGCCGGCTTCAAACTACGTCTGGATTTTTTTGTGCGGATCGCCTTTGATTTGAACTGGAGCTCCCCGAACTCCCTAGCCGAGCTTCCGTAACCATTCGCTATCTGGGGCCAGGTTTTGCAGGCTCTGACGGTAGCGCTGCTCTTCTTTGGCATTGCCCTCAAAGTGCGCAATACTGGCCAGCCAGTAGAGGGCTTCGGCGAGAGTCTCGCGCTCGACTTGGGCCTGATTGACTATGGCTTTGAAAAAGGTTTTTGCGCTGGTAAAATCATTTTTTCGATATGCCGTGCGCCCCAGTTCTAGGTTGGCCAGCCCAGCCCAGTAATTTTCTGGGTCGAGTGCCAGGTTGCCTCCCTTGATATTACGTAGATTCAGCAAAAGTTCTTGCGCTCTCTCGATATTTCCCTGTCTGCGATAATATATAGATAAATGATACATTGCCTCTTTGCGGGCGTTAATGGATAAAGTCTGGCGGATGATTTTCTCTAGCTGACGCTTTTTGGCCGCGTTATCTTCTTGCAGGGACCAATATCGCACAAATAATATCGACCCCAGAGCGTCCCCCAAGTGGGCTCCTTTTAACGATTTATACAGCTGCCGGTGGCGGCTGTTGAGTTCGGGGATGAGGCGCAACACACTGCTGACAGCCGAGATGGCGTACGGGCCGAAGGGATCTTTCCTCAGATACTGTAGAAAGTATTCGCAGGCCTTCCAGTGGTCTTTTTCTTGCGCATAGATAATGCCCTGAAGGTAAAGTGCCGAGAAGACAGAATTACTCAAAGCGGCATGTTCAATGTTATCATCATCTCCGATATAAAATTGAATGTTTTGGTCGACGGCCGGGGCATCGCCCGGCAGGGAGCTGGCCAGCTTGCGGCTGTAACGCCTCAGGAATTGCTCGGTGTCAAAGGAAAATAGCCGGTCTTTTAGGTTGGCCAGCAGGGCGCCATCGACAATTAGACCTTGGGCAATGAGGCCTTGGGTATGGGGTAAGTCTTGTTTTTGCTCTTCGAGAAATAGTTCCAAGTGCTGCCTCTCTTGACTCTCCCGCGGTGGCAGTTTGCGAATAAATTCCTGTTCCAAGAGATCCAGTATGGCCTTGCTACGTTGTATATCTCCGCGGTTGAAATAGAATTCGGCCACTTCCATAAAGGCTTCACCGAGGAAATTGTATGCCGGTGGCACCGATTTTAACATGTGCTGAGCCGTTTTTAGGGCCTCTGCATCCCGTCCCAGCAGCAGGTTAAACTTAATCAAGTTAAAATCGACATTCAGCAACTGCGGCAAGTTGCCCCCGACAAAGGATTGAGCTTGTTGCAGGTCTTGAATGGCGCTTTCATAGTCTTCAGCAGCTTTGGCCGCCAGTGCTGCCCGCAGGTAGGCATTGGCGCCTAGGGCTTCGGGATAGATTTCATTTGCCCGGCGAAAACTCTGTCGAGCTGCGGCAAAGAGCCCTTGGCGAAATAATGCTTCACCTTTCCAGTATAGGGCCAGCAGGGCAGGGGAGTACTGGTCGGAAGGAATACTGGCCTGGTTGCTGGGGAATACTCCTTTGGCAATGATTAGGTCAAAGGTTTCCACCGCTTGCTTGTAGGCTTTTTGGTAGAAGTAGGCCAGGCCAAGTTGCAGTTGAACCTCTTCTACGTTGCGCCCCAGTCGCGCTTCCTGGCTTTGGGCAATCAACTGTTCAAATTGGCGCAAGGCTTCGCGCGGCTGACCGGCGCCGGCGTAGGCCTGCGCCATACTTAGTTGGGCATAAAAGTTTAGTTCCGCGGCCTCAGCTCGTACCTGCGCGGAAGCGAATTGTCGCTCGCTTAGCTGCAGTTGCACTTCGCGAAAGTAGCCAAGCGCCCGGCTATATTGCCGCTGGCCAAAGTATAGAGCGCCGCTGCGATAATAAGCCTGCAACCCGACGAGTTCCTTGGGGGCTAGTTTCCAGCTCTGGTGCAGATGGCTCAGTGCGGCATGGTCGTTGCCGAGCTGGCGGGCCATTTCGGCCCAGTATAGATGAAAACGCGCCCGTTCTTTTTCAGGCCATAACGGGTTTTCTGTTTCGCTTGCCAATAGTATGGAACCCTCTAGCCAGAAGCGTTCGGGGTCACTGCGATAAACTGTCAACAGGATCTTTACGGCTTGATGTCTATATCGGCCTTGCGGATACTGTTTCAGGTAATGTTCCATTTCTGCAAGGCCTTCCGCACGGGTCAGGGGAAAGGAGATTTGCAGCCGGGCTGCATGAAATAAGGCTCGCTCAGCGATGCCCTGAATAAAAGAGTTTTCCAGCTTTTGCAGCTTTCGTACGGCGTAGCGTACATCTAGGAAAGCTTCGACGAGAGCGAGATTGAAGCGTGCGATTTCGCGCTCGGTGCGTCCACGGGCCTGCTGTAGCTTGGCCCTCAAGTGTTTCTTGGCGAGTGGATAATAGCCTTGTAAAATAAAAAGTGGCAGTTCGCTTTCGCTTAGCCAGTCTTGCAAACCGTGGTTATAACGTTGCTCCAAGGCTGTGGCTTCGCTGTAGAAGCGTCCGGCCGTCTCGCGATCTCCTTTTGCCACTGCGATGCGCAATCTCATAATCAAGGCGGCGAGAAACAGCCGTTCGCGGTTATCGTAAAGTCGTAGTACTGTGTCCAGACTCTGTTTGGCTTGGTCGAGTAGACCGGCAAAAAATGCCGCTTGGCCTTGATAGAACAAGGCCTGGGAGCGGGATGGGCCACCTTCGATATTTTCCTGAATTAAATATGCGCTAAAGGCATTATAGGCTTCCTGGTACAAGGCGTGTTTCAAGGCCAGGTAGCCGTGAGCAAAGCCCGCACGCCGCTTAATGCGTCCTTGCAGCAGGCGAAAATAGCGCAGCGCCAGCTCCTCGTCGCCACGTTCTGTCAACAATTGCGCCAGGCCAAAATAAGTCTGCTGTATATAGTCCGCTGCTCCCGTTTCGCGCACAGCCAACTGGCGCAGCCAAATGTCGTAGGCCGTATCGGCCTCGCCCAGGCGGTAGGAACAAAGTCCGAGCCAGTAAAATACGCCGAAGCGCCGGGCTTCGTCCGGCGCAGATGCCAACAGGGCATTAAAACCGGTACGGGCCTCTTGTACCTGGTTTAGGTGGTAGAGGGCGATAGCGCGGTAGAAATTGGATTCTCTTGAGCGGTAATGCCCCGGATAGAGAAGCTGGTAGTTGCCGATGCTTTGCAAGGCGGCTTGGTACTGGCTTTGTTGTAGGCGCTGAACAGTTTCCTGCAGCAACGCGCTTGCACTGCGCCGCTCGCTTGCCGCCAAGTTGCCAGAGACGACACCCGTCTCAGGTCGAGAGGGATTGCCGGGCGGCTCTTGCGCCTGCAGCGGGCTTGGTGCCGCCAGCGAGCTTGGCGCGAATATTGAGACTAAAGCCAGAATGGCAATCAGAAGCCAATTTAGGCTTGCGTTCAAATACAGCGGAGCGATAAAATGATATGTAACTGATTGCTCGAAAGAGACTTTCTGGTTTCTACTGTATTTAAATATATTTATCATATGTATTTAGTTGCGTCTTGACAATTTTTGCTGGGCATGTCTGAGCCTGCTGAGATTTAGCCAAAACTTGGGGATACTGTAGCGCAGATAAAAAATTTTGCCAGCTCTCTGGCCGAGTTTTCTCTTCTTTTCGCTTGAAATTTATCGCTTGCAGTTTGAATTTTGTATTTCTGGCAGCGCCGATTATTGTAAAATCAAATGACTGCGCGGCGACAAGCTCGCCCATGTGCCAGCTGTGATTGCGAGACCGGCTCTGCCGTCAGTCGTGCCGCCTGAACGTCCACGCCCTGTCCGTCAGCATGCGGGCTGCGGCAAGTCCAATCGCAATGCCCGCCACGATGAAGATTACCTGGCTGGCGCTGCGAAACGCTTCAAACGACATGCCTTCGTTGCCATAGACCAAGGCCCGATAAGCGGTGGTTCCGGGAATCATGATCAAGACCGCCGGCACCGACAGCGTGATTCGCGGACAACGCAAACGCGGTGCCAGCGCCGCGGCCATCAAACCGACAAGCAATGTCGCACAGGGTGCGGCAGCTTGCAGCGGCAGCGTCGCATCGGCCAAATACAGACGCAGCGTGTTGGCTAGCATGCCAATCGACGCCGCGCCGGCGGCGACTTGTGCCCTGGTGTTAAACATTGAGGCAAAACCAAATACGCCGATAAAGCTCGCCAGCAGGCGCAGCGCCAGGCGCAGGGGAGCCGGCAACGGCAACGCCGTTGCCGTTGCCAGCGTAAAGTGCGCGAAATAAGCTACGATCCACGCGCCGATGGCAGTGACTGTAATCATCAACACGGCGTAGGTGAGCCGCGAGTTGCCGGCAGTAAAATCCAGCCGCGAGAGATCCAGCGCGGCGGTAATCAAGGGAAATCCCGGAAACAGAAACAAGACGGCCGAAACATAGCCGGCATCGTGGCGCAAGTCGTGACCGAACGGGATCATGAGGCCGCTGATCGCCAGGTAGACGATGCAGGCAAGTACCCCGGCCAGCAGGGCATCGCCGAACTGATTGAGCTGGAGGCGCGCCAAAGTGCTGCGCAAGAAATGCCCGGCGCCGGCTCCAAGCGCGGCACTGAGGCACTCGACCTGGCTGCCGTTATTGAGAAAACAAAATGCCGCGCAGGCGGCCATTGCGGCAAGAGTCGTCACCCATCGGTTATAGCGTGGCGGCGTTGCTTCAATGACGTTGAGCCGCGCGTCAATTGCGGTGCGGCCCAGGCGACAAGAATCCAGAGAAAGCCGCTCTATTGCGCTGATTCGCCCGGCGTTGACGCTCATCGCCGGCACACTGCCGACCAGGGTATTTATCTGGCCGTTGCGGTGGCAGGTAGCGATTACGGCATTGAGTGTCACTTCGGCGTCAATGCGATCAAAACCGAGGGCGACGCCGACCCGGTTCATTACCTCGCGCACGCGGTAGGCGCCGGTCCCTGCACTCGTGATCAGGGTGCCGACGCGCACCACCGTATGAAAATTGGCGAGCATTGCCGCTCGCTCAGCTTCTGTCTGTGCTCGGGTGGCCATGGCCATTGCAAGTTATGGTGCGCCCCGCCAATTCAGCTGGCAATGAAGCGAATGAAGCGCTTGAAAGTGCCCCATTAATTTGTTTCCGTACTTTGTTTCCGTTCAAGTTTTGCGCAGTGGAATACCCGCCTCGCGTTGTCGGAAACAGACGAGCTTTTGGGGGAATCAATCCATTGGCCATCTTTAATTCCTGCAAGATCTATCATTTGTTGCACCTCATTATTAGAGTCAGGCGATCTCTGCATTTTCTGCATTTAAGGTATAGTATCTGATATCCATCAAGTCAAGAAATCTCACAAATAATATCTGGCCGTTTAATATTTAGCCGTTCGCATGTCAATCCCTCCCTGAAATCTGCTGCTTTACCGATTTCGCGCTACGAATGTAGTTGGCGTGACAAAAAGGCAATGTGGATTTAAGGCTTGTAAATGATCCGTCGTGCATGGGGTTTATGCCGCTTTACTTTTCTGGGGCAGGCTTTTATATTGTTGTCGTTATGGCAAAATATCGCAAGTACCGGCCCGTTTGTTTGCATGACCGCAGCTGGCCAGACAAGACATTAGAAGAGGCGCCACGTTGGTGCAGTGTCGACCTGCGCGACGGCAACCAGGCCTTGCCGAATCCTATGGGCATCGAGCAAAAGAGTGCCTTTTTTGACAAATTATATGCCGTTGGATTCCGTGAAATTGAAGTCGGCTTTCCCGCTGCTTCCCATACTGAATATGCTTTCCTGCGTCATCTTGTCGAACGGCGTCAGATTCCCTCAGGGTGTCAGGTCCAAGTGCTGACTCAGGCACGCAAGCGCTTGATCGACAAGACAATAGAGTCTCTAAATGGCGTTCCTCAAGCTATTTTGCATTTATACAATTCAACTTCCGAGCAACAGCGCAGGATTACATTTGGCAAGAGCGTCAAGGAAATTCGCCAGATTGCTGTCGACGGGGTCAAGATTCTGCTGGATGGGCTTTCCAACCTAAAGGGTACAAAAATTACCTTGGAGTATTCGCCCGAAAGTTTTACTGCCACTGAAATGGCTGTGGCTGCGGATATCTGCAATGCCGTGGCCGAGGAGTGGTATCAGAGCCAACTGCCGTTAATCGTCAACCTGCCAGCCACGGTTGAGCTATATGGTCCACATGTCTATGCGGATCAAGTCGAACTGTTTTGTCGTGAATTCATGTATAGCCAACAGGCTTGTATTAGTGTGCACACCCACAATGACCGCGGCTGCGGCGTCGCCGCAGCTGAGCTGGGCGTGCTGGCCGGTGCCAGACGCATTGAAGGGACTTTGTTTGGCAATGGTGAACGCACGGGCAATGTCGATATTGTAACCCTGGCACTAAATTGCGATGTCCAGGGGATCGCTTCGGGACTAGATTTTTCAGATATGCAGAATGTGGTCAATGCCTACGAACAGTTCACCGGCCTTTCGGTGCCACCGCGCCATTCATACAGCGGCAACCTGGTATTCACAGCGTTTTCCGGCAGTCATCAAGATGCCATTAAGAAGGGGCTGGACAAGCGTAATAACTTAATTCAGAAAATTCTAGTGTTGGACGAGTACCGCCGACTAGAACAGCAGATTAATGGTGAGGCTCCCGACCTGCCCGACCTGAATGGGCATGTACGCCAACTCTGCAATGAGCTTTGGCCGGGTTCGCATCTTCAGGGAGCTGATCCGCGCAGCCTGGAAGTCCAAGAGCTGTGCCAAAGGCATTGGGATCAGAAAAATGACGTTTCTCTGCGCCCTGTGCTGGAGGCCGAGCTACCCTGGGATGTCCCATACTTGCCCATTGACCCCAAAGATCTGGGGCGCTCCTACGAAGAAATTATTCGCGTCAATAGCCAGAGCGGCAAGGGTGGCCTGGCTTATATTTTGCAAGCCGAGTTCGGTATTCAGGTGCCCAAGGCCATGGGGCCTGACTTGGGGTGTGATTTTACTCAAGTCATGGATGCATTAGGTCGTGAACTGAAGAAAGCAGAAGTTTACCAGTATTTCCAGAATTTTTATGTAAATATTGCTGAACCGCTGCAGATCATTAGTTATCAGAGCAGCCATAACAGCCAGGAATTGCAGGGTGTCAGCAGTCAAAATACGGATTGCCAGTTTCGTTTTGGCATGAGTGCAGAGCTGGCCGGCTCAAGTGTGGCGCAGCAGCGGCAGCTCGGCGGTCAGGGTAACGGCCCGATAGCTGCCTTGATTCATTGTCTCAAAAAGGAATTGCCGTACGCGGCAAAGTTAGAGCTTGCTTCTTACAGTGAACAGGCCGTGCAGTCGGGAGCGGATAGCGAGGCTTGCACATTTGTCGCTTTGGAAGATTTTGGCAGTGCTGAGCGCCGCTTGTTCTGGGGGGTGGGTCGCGATACCGATACCACTATGGCCAGTTTTCTGGCTGTCGTTGCATGCTATAATCGCTTCTATGCTGAAAAGTCTACGGATCGTGTTGAAACGAAAGAAGTCCTGGGTCCTTAAAGATAGGAATAAAGGAGAGACTATGGCAAAATTCAGGCACGGCCAACTGGACTCCAGTCGTTTGGGGATAACGCTTTTTCAAGTGGCCTGGGCTACCGGATTGCTTTTGTCACTTTTGAGCTGCAGGCGTTACAATTCTGCAGCTCAGTCTGCCGCAGAGCAAATAATTAAAATGCAAAGTCAGGGAGCTTCGGGTAAATTAGACAAAGAAATTCCAATTTACCAGTATTACAATAAAATCCCGAAGATGAGCGGGGTTACCAATGATCCGGAAAACTTGATATTTAATCTTCAAATTGAACTAGGTTATGAAGTTGGCGATGTAAAAACTTTGGAAAAACTCAACAAATACGGCGTTAAGATTGCCGGAGAAGTTCGCCAAAGTATTGCGGCTAAGACTAAAATTTATCTGGGAGACTTAAGTAACTACTCTGCAATAGAAAAAGACATCCTGGACTTGGTTAATAAAATCATATCCCCGGATCCCAAAGACAAAGCCCGAGTCAAAGATATTATTATTTCCGAGCTATTTTTACATGATTACCGTTAGTTGTATTTGATATTCTAGGGCTTAGCATCAGATTCTCATGCAAATTTTAATGGCTTATATCGGGCTTATATCGTTTTCGGGACAATGAAAATACAATCTCATTTTCATTGCGTTTTTTGAAGGAAAATCCGAGCCGGCTGGCGAGCTTGATGGAAGCGTCGTTGCCTTCGTTGATTTCGGCCCTGATTTCGCCAATTGCAAATCTGTCGAACAGATGCCGCAATACCGATTTGCCCGCTTCCTCGGCAAAACCACGCTGCCAGAATTGGGAATTGATAACGTAGGCAATCAACGCATGTCGGCTTTGACCGTCGCCTGATAATAGCCTATGGCTTCATTTGAATGTTTGAGGAATATGATCCAGTTCAGCCATGTCTCCGAACTGTCTTTGCTGCGACCTCTCGCGAGAGATCGGTAGCGGCGCCGCAAGGCGTCTATGGATGCCGGCGGCCGATCATCTATATGACAATACAGATTTGCATCCTGAAGAACACCGAACATCGCTTCCGCATGTTCTTCCTTGAGCGGAATGCAGGTCAAACGGGAACTTTCTAAAACGGTCATATACGCTCCAGAGATGAGGAAGGCTGCTAAGTTGGCACATTTAGAATACGTTTGTAGTTTTTGCCATTTTTTGCACTGGCTAAACTGTACGGAGGAAAAACAATGCGTTTTTATGGCTATATTTCGAGCTCATAACGGCTATAGACATTGATAATCTTGGTATCTCCACATTCAGCTTGGCGCGGACTGTTGATGTCATACAGGTGGATGTGGCCGTGTAGCAAATAACTAGGCTTAAAGGTTTTCATAAACCAGAGGAAAACTTTGAAACCTCTATGGCAGGGATCGTTGCGATCATTGATGCCAAGCGGAGCGGCGTGAGTCAGCAGGATGTCTAAATAGCGTCCGCGAAAAATCCGGTTCCAGAGCATGCGCGGCAATAGTCGCAGTATCTTTGCCAACATTTGACATTCACTGAACTGGTTGGGATCGTTGTTGTAACGTTTGCAGCCCCCTAAACCGGCAACTATTAATTGATATTTTTTTAAATATACTATTCTATCCCCAATATAAGTACCGCCGCCTGAAGGCCGGCGAGGTCGTTCGGCAAAGTTGCTGCACATTGCATTTTGCATGGATTTGCGATAGTGTGCCAGGTGCTTAAGGTTATGATTGCCAAATACAAAGTAGAGAGGCTTGTTCAGCATGCTGACGATATAATTATAATAGCCGAAGTTTAGATCTCCGGCGCTCAGGACCATATCAATGTGCTCAAAACGTTGCTGAATGCCGCTAGAATACACAAGGGGATCGACATCGTCGGATATACAAAGAATTTTAGCCTTAGACCCGAATCTCGCCGTTTTATCGCTTTGCCTGCCCTTGAAACTTTCGAAGTCTCCTCCCTGAGATTGTGCCTTGTCTGGGGTTTGCGCTGAGGGTCGGAAAGGGAATACATTATCAACCAGACGCAATTGATGATTGAGACATTTTATACGATTGAGCATGGAAATTATTGTAAGCTAGCTTTTCAGTTCTGGCAAGTAAAATTTAAATGGGTCATCTAGACTCTAGATTCCAGAGCCGGCAAAATGTGGGCTAATGCCAGGATTAAAAATAACGATAATTAGTGCGGCTCATCTGGCACTTTGATTTAATTAGAATCTGCCATGTTCTCGCTTTGCCCGCTTTAAAGGAATAGACGTTTGTATAAATTGGGGAATCAAATGCTTAAATGGATTTCTGGTCCTCTAATTCTAGGCTCAATTTTTTTAGCCATACAGCCTGTCGCTTTGTTGGGACAGTTCCTCATAGAGGAGCAGAGCTTGGCCCGTCGTTCTGCGTCAACGCATCTGAATGACAAATTGTTTCGCCCAGCTGAGGTAGTAGAACTCCAGCCCCTGTGTGTTCCCGCGGCGAGAGGGCGGACTGGCAGCCTGTTAGAAGCTGCTGAACGGGGCGCTCTGAGGCAGGTAAAAAAACTGCTGGATGGCGATGTCGATCCAAACTGCCGCGATTCCTTGGGTTATACTCCGCTGATTATGGCTGCCTTTGCCGGTTACTTTGAAACAGCCAAGTTATTGTTAGACAAGGGGGCTGACCCCAATCAAGGTGACCACTTTGGCTATCAGCCAATTATGGCGGCAGCTTTTACGGGCAAGCAGACTATTCTGAAATTATTGCAGAGTCGCGGAGCTGATGTCAATGCCCAGGATGATTTTGGCTTCAGCCCTCTGATGGCAGCGGCTTCAAATGGCTTTCCGTACGCTGTCGAGCTGCTGCTACAAGCGGATGTAGCCGTGAATTTGCGCAACGGGCAGGGACAGACGGCCTTGCATTTGGCGGCGGCCAATGGGCGCAAGCGCAATGTCGCTTTACTGCTGGACTACGGTGCCGATATCGAAGTTCGGGATATTTATGGACAGACGCCTTTAATTGAAGCCGCATGGCATGGTCAGTTAGTGACGTTGCAGCTTTTATTGCAGCGTGGCGCGGACCCGGATGTTCGAGACGATGTGGGCTGGTCGGCGTTCCACTATGGAAGTAAGCAGCCGCAGATTCTGCAGGCTCTGCGAGTCCATCGCTAGAGCAATTTAAGATGAAGTAGGAATTGACATGGACCGAGAACTTTTTGCCGAGTGGTTACCGCGCATTGAATCTGTCTACAAAGAGTTACAAGAGTTAATATTGACCAACCTGGTCATGATTAATGAGCAGCCGGCGCCAACTTTTGCCGAGGCTCGGCGCAGCAAGATTTTTTGCGAGCGTCTAAATGCGGCCAACAATCTAATGCAATGCAACATGGATGAGCTGCACAATGGGGTCGGTATATTGCAGGGTAACAATCCTGACAAAAATATTTTAGTAGTTTCGCACCTAGATACTCACTTCGCGGATACCTATGACCACCGGGTCAACATTCAACCTCATTTGATCGGCGGCATCGGAGTGGCGGACAATGGTTTAGGTTGCGCCGTCAATGCCGCTTTGCCGCTGTTTTTCGAGAAGCTAGCCTATCGGCCTAACGCCAATATTATTTTTATGGGGTCCACTCGCAGTTTGGGGTCCGGAGACTTGGCAGGGTTAAAGTTCTTTTTAGATCGAGGCAAGCGTAGTATTGATCACGGTATCTGTCTTGAAAGTCTGGAATTGGGCCGTATCAGTCACACCTGCCACGGCGTGTTGCGCGGCCGTATTAGTTATAAAAGCCGGACTGATCGCATTAACAACGAAGATGCCGGAGCCCTTTATTATTTGACACAGATTATCAATGCCTTGTTGGCTTATCCACTACCCTCCAAACCCAAGACTGTGATCTCTCTGACTTCAATTCGGGCGGGGCATGCCTTTAATCGCACGGCTACCGAGGGCAATCTGAACCTTGAAATTCGCGGTGAAGACAGCTCCATTATCCAGGAGCTGTCGGCCTATATCAGTGACCTGGCCGATGAGTACAGTTCGCAGGCTGATGCCGAGATTCTTTTCCAGCGGCTTTCGGTGCGTATGCCCGGCGGTATCCCATACCGATCGCCGTTAGTGCGCAACACGCGCGGTATTCTGGAGGCCCTGGGTGTACAGCCGCAAATTTATCCCAGTCGTTCGGAGCTGGCCGCTCTGATTGCGCGCAATATTCCGGCTGTAACTATTGGTTTGACACGTGGCGATAATACCGATAGCAGTGATGAGGCCGTGTATCTGGACCTCTTAGAAAAGGGTGTCTGCCAGCTGCTACTGCTACTGCTGCAAACCGACAAAAACGCCGCATGATTTATAGACGGAGCCTGATATGAAAGATGAATTTCTGGTAAATAATTCGGATAGGACGGAACGGTGGTTAGAGGAAAATACTTACCATCATTCTGCGTTTAGCGATATTGGCCGTCTGGTTGAAATCAAAGAAAAAAAGGGATTAAAAATATCGCTGTGCATCCCAACTTTGAATGAAGAAAAGACAATTGGCAAAGAAGTCGTTATCTTTGTTTCAGAGTTGATGAAGCGCTATCCCCTGATTGATGAGTTTGCCGTAATTGATTCGGGCTCTGAAGACCGCACCCTTGAGGTCGCTCGGTCTTTTGGGGCGGATACTTATCTGGCTAGCGAAATTTTGCCGGAGCTGGAACAGAAAAGGGGCAAGGGCGAAAACCTGTGGAAAGCCATCTACCAGATTCAGGGCGATATTATTGTTTACGTCGATGCCGATATCGAGAACATCCATCCGCGTTTTGTGTACGGCTTGGTCGGTCCCTTGATTGAGCGCGACGAGGTAAAATATGTGAAGGCGTTTTACGACCGGCCAATCACGTACTCAGGTGGGATTCGGGCTTCTGGCGGCGGCCGCGTGACGGAAATACTGATTCGTCCGCTCTTCTCGCTGTTCTTCCCCGAACTCAGCGCGATAGTCCAGCCGCTCTCAGGCGAATATGCGGTGCGCCGCGAGGTTCTTGAGAGCATCTCTTTTCCCATCGGTTACGGTGTCGAGACTTCGCATCTGCTGGATGTGCTGCATACGCACGGCATTGACGCCTTTGCCCAGACAGACCTCGATCAGCGCGTGCATCGCAACCAGCCGATCACGGCTCTGAGTCGTATGTCCTTTGGTATTTTGCAGACTTTCTTTTCGCGCCTGAAGCGTTTTGGCATCCTGCAGACCAAGGAAGACTTGCTGACCGTTTTCCGGCGCGTGCAGGTGCACGAACAGCAGTTCCAGATGCTGGCGAAAACCATGCTGGAAGACGAGCGCCCGCCGATGATTGAACTTCCAGAATATTTGGAGAAATTCCCGCGCTAGCTCAACTCCCTGTTCTTGGGGGGAGGGCGCTCTGGGCGCGCTTTGTGGTTTGCTGCGTATATCGATGATATGGGAAGACGATATGGGCCTGAGGCTAGGGCGTTCCGCTTGTGTTTTGGGGGCCTCGTTATCGCCCTCTGGTGTGCCGCTTGCTATACTGACCCATTCCGCGAGCAGGTGGCGCGCGGTTCGCCTCGGCCCGGCTATCGTTACTACGCTTTGCACATTCGTTTCTCACCGCCTCTGTTGCGTTTCTTTGCCCAGAGAGCTTGCGATTATAATTCTGCGGAGTCCTGGACGGTATATTTTAGTCGAGACCCGCAAAGTTATACCCCCGTCGAGAGCTGGGACTTGCCCAACTTGCACCAGTTGAGGCGCAGCAGCGATTTAAAGCTATTTTTGCCGCAAGGGGTTGCCATTTTAGGAGGCTATCGCAAGACGGATTTCTATGGCGGCTTCCCGATCATCACCGCGCTGGCGCCACGTAATTACGTCATCGGTCGGCGCGAGGCCGAATTGATTGAAGAGCTGCAGCGCGATATCCGCCAGCGCTTGGCTGGCTCTGGAGTCGCTGCCACGTTCTCGCAAGAGGCCATGTATCGACGGGAGCACCTGGAGGAACTACCGCGGGTTGTCGATGAATCCGGCCGGCTGCGACAGAGACGACGGCCTGGAAAGAGCTCGGACAAATGGACAAATCGCCCGTTTGTGCCTCTACAGCGCGCGCGGTCGGGTCCGCAATTCCTGAATTACATGTTGATGGTGGGGGTTACGCCTGCCGGCGCTCAAAGTCATCTTGAGTTGTGGAACTTGCCGGTGTTTTTGCCCGATTCGGATGCGCCCTTCCAATACTTGGGCGAGCTGGAAATTGGCCTGGCTCCAGGGGCAGAGTCACGGCTGCGCTTTGACTCCTTGGGGCGGGCGCTACTCAGCTTTCGTGTCAACGACCATTTTGCATATTGGGAATCGTACCTGGATGCCTGGCTGGGTGGCCGAAAGGGGCGAGAGCGGCTGCAAGCGCAAGCGCAGCCGGACCCAACTCCCGTCCGAGGCCAATCCGAGGCCAGTCTGGAGCCAGGCCGTTCCAGCTCGCAGAAATTGCAGGGGGATTTTGTGCCCAATCTGTTGCAACTTCTCGATGAGGACAACACGGTCCGCCGGCATTACCCTTATTTGCGTTTGGAATATGGTGCAAATCAGAGCTGCCGATTTTAGCTGGCCGCAAAAAATATTCAATCAACTGGGGGAAAGCCCAGATATATTGCCGGAGCGATAAAAAAACGACCTATTTCTGGCTGTTTGCTTGACAGATGCCGAGAAGCTAGCATAATACGGCTTAATTTCCTCTGTAGCTCAGTTGGTAGAGCAGGTGGCTGTTAACCACTTTGTCGGGGGTTCAAGTCCCTCCGGAGGAGAAAATGCATTTTGGGGCCATCTTGCAGTGTGCCACAAGCTCCCTCGCACTAAACTTAAAGTGAGTGCTCTTTTTGTAATCTGGCAATCAGTGGCGCAATTTTTTTGTGGGCGATGGGCTGCATTACGCGTAGCTTTTCGTTTGTCTGAATGACAGTATTTTCTTTGATCAGTTGATGGTCTGAGGTGAGTAGTACTTGGACAATTGGCAGGAGTGGATCATTATTGTTGTTGCGCAGCACACGGCCGATGGCGCCGTTGCTCAAGAACACGTAACTACCGACAGGGTAGAGAGAAAGGACTTGAACCAAAAGACGGACCAAATCATTGTCATAGTGTGATTTTGCTTCTCTAATTAAAGCCAGTATGGCTGTCGTATTGGCCAGTTGCAATCTACGAAAAGCCTGGTTGTTTGTCATTGCGACGTAGGAACTGACCAAGCCTAAGTAGCGACCAAAATCTGAAATTTCTCCCTGAGCTATGCCATTGGGATAACCGGAGCCGTCGAGGCGTTCGTGATGCTGCAGGATGCCTTCAAGCACTTCAGGCGGGAAATTATAGGGTCGCAGCAATGTGGCGGCCTCTTGTACATGAGCCTTCTGCAGTTCAAATTCCTGTGGGTTTAGACGCCTATTCTGGTTGACGAGACTGTTAAACTTGGCCAAACCTACTTCGTGGAACAATGAAGATAGGGCCAAGTTCATGAGTCGATGTTGTGGCATTTTGGCTGCGTTAGCTAAAGCGGTTGTCAGAATAAAAGAATTTGTCGAATAGATTTCAATGTATTGGCGTTTTGTTTGGAACTCTTGAAACCGCAGAATTGAAGAGCCCATTTTCCGAATCGAGTCAATTAACTGTTTTATCGTATTTTGGGGTTCGCCGGGAGAAAAGCGTGATTGTTTGTTCACAATTTCATGGTTGCTGGCGACGAAATCACAGATTTGCCCATACAAAACCTGAGCCTGCCGTATATCTGCAATATCTTTCTGCATAATATTGAGGCTGTCATTCAGGGCCAAGCTTATCAAGTTTGGATCACTTTCGTATGCCGTCGTATTGTTCTGTAATTGTAATTCCTCTAGCTTCCAGAGTTGGAAGGCTTCCATGTCTTCTTCGGTAATTGGTACATCCTTTGGGTGCACTAGAAAATCGCCATAGAACAGGTCGCTACTGAATTCCTGAGCGACAGAAATTTTTAAAAGAGGAATTCGTTCTACTTTTGTATTGTCAGTCATTCCGTGATTTCCTAAACTGCTTGGCAGAGTTTAAAACAAGCTAATCGGTGCTGTTCGACGACCATTTATAGGGTGTGTCCTGGGGGGGAACATTGACTCTACGTAAATTATACTTGGGCTTTAACCTAAGCCTGCTCGTGACCTTGGCATTCTGCATAGCGTTACCTGTTTTTTTGCTGGGCGATGGTGCTGCTGAATACTTCGAAGATAATACGATAACTATCGGCTTAATACTGCTGAGCTTTATAGCGATCAATATATACTTTGTCATTAACTGGACCATATTTTCCGCTCTGGAACAGGGAGATTGGTCCAGTTTGCTTCAGCTCCTGCGCAGCAAGATATTTGAACATAATTGCTATCGCAGAAAGTACATATTTTATTTCATTGAAGTGGCCATTCAGCTAAATGATTTGGAACTGCTACGTGAACTCTATGAAGAGCTGCAGTCGCGCTCTAGCTTACTGGATAAGGTTTCGCGTAGCTATTTAAATGGCCACTTCAATGGCTGCCCGGCGAATTGGAGGCAAGGAGAAATAAGTCGTTTATTTCCCTTGCAGCGTCTCCTGTTTTCGGGTTCTTGTCGAGAGAGTCTTAAAAATTATCGTTTGGCGCGTCAGGCGCGTAAGCGCTTGTGTGAATATGCCATTGAGTTTGGGTTGCCTTGTTTGATCGACGATCCCGGAGAGGGTAGCGAATTGTATTTTGGCAATCTCCGAGAGTTTGCTGCCTTTCAGGCATTGAGCTATATTCATAAATATAAGTGGGCGGAGCTATTTTATGCCATTGCTCTATTGGTACAAGGCAAATGGCAATATGCAGCTTCCTTGTTGGAAGAATTGCTATTGCCGCAACAACAATTCTTCCAGCGGCTCCCTTCAGAGAGACGGGGCCGAGGGAGACAAAGCTTGAAATGGGCCGGCTTGCGCCTGCGCCATCGCCTGCGCGAAGATGCCTTGCTGCAACTAGTGAGCATACAGTTGTTGGAAGATTTACAGGAAAACATGCAGGAATTTTGTGTGCATGCTCCTGGTGCAGTACGAGCTCAGGTGCAAGCAGAGTTTAGCGTTGATCGGCAACTGATCGCCTTGCGCCGCGCGGAGATTCAAAAGGTTTATGGTTCGCCCAAGCACTGGTCTACGTACTTGCTGAAGGAGCAGAGTCAGAATATTGCCATTGCCATGATTCGGCAGTTGATCACTTCTGCCTATGAACAACAGCTGCGACCAGCCCACCAGGCTTACCTGGCGGCCTTGGAAGCGCGTGGCAAAGTTTCCAAGGCGTCATTGAACAACCAATCCAGCACTTATCAGCGCTAGGATTTTCCGTGGCTATCTCACTTTCCTTGTCTCACTGGTCTCGCCGGCCAATTTTACGCAGTGATTGTCCTAGAAAGGTTTTTTCGTTAGTTTATGTAAAATTGACATGGTTGAGAAAGCTTGGTTTTAGGACCTGGCAAATTTTTGCTCGGCGTAAATTAGGGACGCATATGCGGGTTAGAAACATTAGACGGACTGAACCGGAGAGCCAGATTTTATATCGCTTGAAGTATCGTTGCGAGGTGGACTCTGAGTTGATGCGCACCCAGCCTTGGCAAGATCTGTTTTTTGTCGTAGAGCTTAGCCCTTTGGGAGAGAGGAAGGTCTCTCTGGATTTTGAGCCACAGGGAGCAAGGGGAGCAGGGGAAGCCGCCAGTCAATTGACGGAGCGAGAGCAGCTCGCTGTCTTGGAGATTTTACAGGGCTTGGCCGAAGGTGATCAACTTCCTCGTTGAGCGGCGGCATCGCTGTGCGGACCCAGAAGCGACGGAAGAGTTCGGTTCTCTTCTGGCACAGTTCCTGTGCCAAAGGATTAATTTTCCTTCTGTAATTCTTTTAAAAGGGCCCCTTGGTTCAGGTAAGACGGTATTTAGCCAGGGTTTGGCCCGCGGTCTGGGAATATCGGAGCCGCTACAAAGCCCAACGTTTCCCATTTTGCTGGAGTATCCAGGCCCTGTCCCCCTCTATCATTTTGACTTGTATCGCCTCGGTGACAGTGAGGAATTTGAACTGATTGGTGGCGAAGATATCCTCTGTGGGGATGGCTCTTACGGGCCTGGTTTGTCTGTAGTCGAATGGCCAGAACGCTTTGAATGGGGCCGATTGCTGCGGGCACTGCCCTGTTGGCAAGTTGAGCTGGAGGTTTTTAATGATCTGGACGAAGGGGGCGCTCAGAATCTGCGCTTGCTACATATACAAAAAGTGTAATAAAGTTTTAGGAATGTGATGTGACAGAAAGTGGCAAGGCGAGGATTCTGAGTATCAGTGCCGCCAATGAACTCGTGGTCATAGCCGTGGAGAATCGGCAAAATCGGCCAAGGCAGATTTGTTATCGCACTCAGCGGCAAGGGGTTCAACACAATGAACAAATTGCTCATCTCTGTAGAGAAGTTTTAGGCGAAGCAAACCTCAATTTAGGTGACTTGGATGCTCTGGCTGTCGATCTGGGGCCCGGCTCGTTTACTGGGCAACGGATATCTCTGGCCTTTGCCAAGGGGCTGAGTTTTGCCCTTGCCAAGCCTCTGTTGGGCTGGAATACCTTTAGACTATGGCGCGAGAGTTTCCTGCAAAAACAAGCTTGCCGTTCGGGCCAGAAGGCTGCGGCATTCCCGTTATTGGTTCTAATTGACGGACGCAAACGCCGCTTTTACGCCTGTTTGTACCTTAGAGGGCAGGTCGCTGCCCAGTGGGATTTGGGGAGTTACGAGCTTTGTTTGCAATTTCGCAAACAGTTTGGTAAACAATTGTTTGCGGAATTGGCGCTTAGTGGCCCTGGCGCTATCATGTTCCTTGAAGAACTGGCCGCTCTGGCTCTGCTTGCCGAAATAGCAGATAGAGAGATTTTGACAGATTGGCAAAACCTCTCTCCCTGCCCCCCGCCGGATGCAGCTGATTTAGCGGCCGCGATGCTGAATCTGGCGCAATGTGAGTTGCGCTCTGGCAGCTTTATGAAGGCTGCCGATGGGCCGTTCTATCTGCGCAAGAGTGATGCTGAAGAACAGCGGGCGGGTCCACGGTCGAACTGACAAAAGTTGAAAATTGGGAAAACGTACTGTTGCGGGCTTATGCTGGACTTTGAGCCCGAAAATCAATAGTGTGGAAAAGCTTATGAATCGACTCCTGTTTGTCTTGTCTCTGTCCGCTGTATTGTTGCTGGAACTTCTTTTGCCCCGTCGTGGTGATCTGGAGATCAGCTTGCAGCCACAGAAAGTTTTGTCTTTATCAAAGTACCAGGTGGCTTCAAGTTACCCTGAGGCTATCGGTAAACTTAACGCCAAGGCTGCCAAGGCTGGTTTGGAAGATAATTCCGGCTTGACGGTACCTTTCCGTTTGGGGTCTTATTACGGCTTTCACGATCGAGACTTGAACCTACTCAGCTATGATGTGCTGCCTGAGCCGTTGCCTTTAAGCCACCAGATTATTGGCAACGACTTCTATTTGGACCTCTATAGTGAACCTGACGTTATTGTCATTCGCGATATTGCGCACAAAGAGCTAGGGCGTTTCCCCGGCTCACGGAATGCCTTTATTGTAAACAACGCTATCTATCAGTTTAGCAACGAGAGCCACAGCTTGTATCGCTATAATAAAAGGGGCAAACTAGAATGGCGCAGCGACTTGTTGCCGTATATCAGTTCGTTAGATAACAATGGCCAGGGCGATACTTTGCTTTCTTACGTCAATGGACATGTCATCCTGCTGGACCGACAGGGCCACATGAAAAATCAATACGTCAGCTCGGGCAGCCGTGTCAACAGTGTGTATGGCGTAGCGCTTTCACAAGATTCGCAAAACATAGCCTTGATCGCGGGCCTAGATCGACAGCGATTTGTATTTTTAAATAAACAACAAGGCACTTATTTGTTTCAGTATGCGCAAGAGTTGCCAAATCAGCTGCGCCATTCTCAGTGGTTGAGATTTTCAAAATATGATTCTTATGTGTTTTACAATAACTCGGAAGGAATCTCGGTATACGACTTTCGCTACGATGAGAACCGCCTCTACCGTCAGGTGGGGCACTTGCATCAATTTGCTGAACAGGGGGGGGCTGACATTCAGTTTTTTGTCTTTAGCGTTGGTGAGGGCGGCAGTCTAATCGCCATTCATGGCACTAAAGGCGAGTTGCTGCGCCTGAAGTTGCGCGGACGCAATTATTCTCTGCAGGTCCAAGGTGATACAATGTATCTGGGGCAGGACAATTTAATTGCGGCTTACCGAACGGAATATTTATAATGGCAAACTACCCAGCGAATAATGCTCCTTCCCGTTCTTTTCTCAGATTGCTGATTGCATGCTCTGTTTTTTTGCCGGCACTGCTGGCATTCTGTTCATTGCCTTTGCTCGCTTATCAGTGGCCTTTGCCTGCCCGACAAATTATTCAAGGTTTTTTAGCTGGGCGGCCCGCCGACCGGCTAATTGAGGAGAACCCGCTGCCCAATTTGGGCGTTTGGTTTGAGGTTGAAGGCGGCGAGCCGGAACAGGCGGAAGTTGTGCGGCCCTACCACACTGGAGAAATCATCTATTTTGAGACTAGTTCGGATATGAAGATGCTCGGGGCAATTCCGCGAAACATTTCCCATACGATAGTGGTTGAGCATGAAAAATTATTATTTCGTTATTCCAGTGACAATCTTCAAGTGGGATTGCAGGATCGTTATCAGCTGCAAAACAATGACTTACTGTTCCGGTTCGCCCCGACATCTGAGGGTGAGGCCGGTGCGAAGATGGCGGCGGGAAGATCGCCTGTCCAGAATACAAAAGCCCAACTATACATGGAGGTCTTTGATACTCAGTTCCAGACTGTGATTAACCCAAAGCTGATCATGCCCAGTTCAGCCGCAGGTGATCAGAGCAGTCGCCCCTACCTGGAATCCATCACAGTCAACGCTAATTCTACAAATAAGCTCCCTTCGGCGCAAAGCCAAAGTGAGCCTCCGTCACAGGTCCGACGACCTTTGCGCAAATCAGACCAACTGTCTAGAGGACTCTACAATTTAAGTTTTCTTTTTCCGCAAAATCAAGGGCCCCCTTTGCAGCTGGATGTGAGTATCGACGGTAAAAAATTGTACAGTGAGTTGTTTGACCAAATTTACGGCGTCAATTCTAAATTGATTATCAATGATCGCGATTTGCAAGACATTTATATTGCTGATGAGCTCGCAGGCAAGTTCTTTCTGGGTACCATCAATTTGCAGGACAAGGTCAATAGCTCAATTGATATCTTAGTGGATGAAGAGCACATTGACGGTAGCCACAACATGAATAATTACAATGTAAGGATCCGCTGATTTCTCACAGCTGTAATGTTTGCAAGTGTTAATTGGATAAGGAAACGACAGTTATGGGCAAACGCAAAGCTCCTGAGATTTCGCACAAGAGGTTTATGGAAAAATTTCGACACGGTTTTTTAGGTGCCACGTATGTCATTCTTGTCTGTGGGGCTTTGGTATCGCTGGGATTGATTTACTGGTTGCTGTACAATATCCAGCTGTAGGCTGAGCTGTATATTATCCTTGTTGCGAATGGCCTAATCTTTCACTATAATGCCGCCGATTTAGGGGAAATATATGGTATATCAGCCCGGCCCGGCCTCGCCGCCCGCACTGTTATTGCTTGAAGACGGCCATTATTTTGCCGGCCGCAGCTTGGGATTTTCCAATCAGATTAGTATTCGTGCGGGTCAGCTCTCAATAACGGATAGTTCTCGCCTTTGTGGCGAGCTGTGCTTTAATACGGGCATGAGTGGTTATCAGGAGGTTCTCAGCGATCCTTCATATGCCGGCCAAATGATTTGTTTTAGCTTTCCCCATATCGGCAATGCCGGATGCAATCGCGAAGATCACGAGCGCCTGCAGGCCCACGCCTTGGGCTTAATCTGCCGCGAGTATCCTACTTCACCTTCTAACTGGCGCAGTGAAATGGCGTTGTTGGACTGGCTGGAACAGCAGCGCATTGGCGGGATTTGCGGTCTGGATACAAGGGCCTTAATCTCTCATTTGCGCGAACGCGGCTCGCAGCGGGCGTTGTTGGGCCGTCTGGGGCCAGAGTTATTGGATTCCTCCGGCTGTGTGCCAAAGCAGGTCCTGGAGTTGTTGCTTGGCCACCTACGAGCAAGCCCGGATATGAGCGGGCAAGATCTGGCCTCAAAGGTCAGTTGCGAGCAGCCACTTGTCTATGGGCGTGAAGTTATGCGCCGCTGGTTGCCGATAGAATCTCATGCGGGCACAGTGCGCAATGGTCAGAGCGTCAGTCGCAAACTGCATGTCGCCGTGCTGGACTTTGGGATTAAGGAAAATATCTTGCAATCATTGCAGCGATTTGTGGCCAAAGTCACAGTACTTCCACTGCAAAGTTGTTGGCAGGATATCGCTGCCTTGCGCCCCGATGGTTTATTCCTGTCAAACGGTCCGGGCGATCCACAGCCCGTCTATCCTAAAATTGCTCCAGTTTTGCAGCAGTCTTTCGCCGCCAAGTTGCCGATTTTTGGCATTTGCCTGGGGCATCAATTTTTGGCTCTAAGCCTTGGAGCAAAAATAACTTATATGCACCATGGGCACCGCGGTGTCAATCATCCGGTACTAAACTTGAATTCAAACACGGTCGAAATTACATCGCAGAACCACGGTTTCTGTGTGACCGAAGATGATTTGCCACCAAGTTTGGAGGTGAGTCATCGCTCCTTGTTTGATTTAAGCATTGAAGGTATACGCAGTTTAGAGCAACCGGCCTTTTCGGTGCAATATCACCCAGACGCGTCGCCGGGTCCACACGACAGCTTATACTTGTTTCGCGAATTTGTCGATTTAATGGAGAAATGTCCAAATGTCTTCAGTAACTGAGGAGGCTCTGCTGGATGGCGTGGCTTCGTTGGCTGACTTGCCCGCTCCGCCGGTCGATTTCCGCAACATTCTGGTGATTGGAGCTGGGCCGATCGTCATCGGTCAAGCCTGCGAGTTTGACTATTCAGGTACGCAGGCTTGCCGAGCGTTGAAAGAGGTCGGTTTTCGCGTGGTATTGATTAATTCTAATCCGGCGACGATTATGACGGATCCAGACTTGGCACATCGCACTTATATTGAGCCGATCCGGCCCGAAGTCATTGAGCAGATTATCATAAAAGAGAAAATAGAGGTGGTGTTGCCGACTTTAGGCGGCCAGACTGCGTTGAACTGCGCCATTGAGCTCGACCGCCTGGGGATTTTGCAAAGGCACCATTGTCAACTGATAGGCATTACCATTGAGGCCATCCGCAAGGCGGAAGATCGGCAGCTTTTTGACGCGCTGATTCATAAAATTGGTTTGCATACGCCTAAAAATAATGTGGTTGGCAGTATGAATGAAGCTTATGCAGCCTTGGAGCTTGTGGGCTTGCCGGCGATTATTCGCCCTTCTTTTACGCTGGGCGGGAGCGGTGGTGGCGTGGCATATAACCATGAGGAGTTTGAGCAGATTGTCCGCAATGGCCTGGCTACTTCTCCCGTCCATCAGGTGCAGATTGATGAATCCTTGCTGGGCTGGAAAGAGTACGAGTTGGAGGTGGTGCGCGACAAAAACGACAATTGCATCATTGTCTGTTCAATTGAGAACGTCGACCCAATGGGTGTCCACACGGGAGATAGCATTACGGTCGCGCCGGCGCTAACTCTGACGGACCGCGAGTATCAGCAGATGCGCGACGCCGCTTTTGCGATCCTGCGCGCTGTAGGTGTGGAGACGGGGGGCTCAAATGTGCAGTTCGCCTTAAATCCTGCAAACGGCGATTTGATGGTCATCGAAATGAACCCTCGTGTGTCGCGCTCTTCGGCCCTGGCGAGCAAGGCGACGGGCTTCCCGATTGCCAAGGTCGCGGCCCTGTTGGCTGTCGGCTACACATTGGAGCAGATTCCTAACTTTTGTACCGGGGGGCTGACGCCGATTTCTTTTGAGCCAACTCTCGACTATGTCGTGACCAAGATACCCCGTTTCAATTTTGAAAAGTTTCCCGAAAGTTCCCGCATTCTCGGTTCTTCAATGAGAGCGGTGGGGGAAGTCATGGCGATCGGGCGCAACTTTCTGGAAAGCTTGCAGAAGGCATATCAGTCATTGGAGGAGGAGCACACGACCCTGAGCGAACAGAAAGAATTGGCGGGCAAGTCGGAGGAGGAGATACTGAATATTCTGGCAGAGGCTGTGCCAGAGCGCCTGTTGAACATTGTTCAGGCCATTCGCCAAGGCGTCAGTTTAGCGCAAATTCAAGCTGTTACGCATTTTGACTTTTGGTTTTTAGAGCAGTTTGCCCAGTTTGCAACGATGGAGCGCGAACTGCAGAGCGGGATTCTGAGTGCCGATTTATTGATGCGTGGTGCGCAGCACGGTTTCAGTCAAAAACGTATTGCACAGTTGCGCGGTCTGGAACTCAATGAGCTGCGCGCACAATATTCTAAGTTGGGTTTGGAGCGGGTTTACAAATGTATTGATACTTGTGCCGCTGAATTCGCGAGTCGTACGCCCTATTTTTACAGCACTTGGGAACGGCGTTTTCAAGTTTTGCCTGGCAGCCCGGCGGCCGAGTTGCCGTATTGTGAGGCGCGGCCTAGCGAACGCGAAAAGATTATCATTTTAGGTAGTGGCCCCAATCGCATCGGTCAAGGCATTGAATTTGATTATGTTTGTGTGCAAGGTATTTTTGGCCTGCAGCGTTTGGGCTATGAAGTCATTATTGTCAATTGTAACCCTGAGACAGTTTCCACTGACTACAACGTTGCCGACCGGCTGTATTTTGAGCCGGTGGAGCTCGAATATGTACTGGATGTCGTAGCTCGCGAGCAGAGTAACGGCAAACTGAAGGGGGTGATTGTCCAATATGGCGGGCAGACGCCGCTCAAGTTGGCCAAGAGCCTGAAAGCGGCCGGCGTGCCGTTATTGGGGCCCTCGCCGCAGACAATTGATCTGACTGAAGATCGCGAAGAGTTTAGCAAGTTGCTGAGTCGCCTGGGCATTCTGCAAGCCCCACACGGTACCGCCAGTGGCAACCAATCCGCTTGTGGCGTCGCGCGCAAGCTCGGCTACCCTGTTTTGGTTCGTCCTAGCTTTGTTCTAGGTGGAAGCAAAATGCGCATTTTGCACTCTGAAGACGAGTTGCTAGACTATTTAAATACGGCGCAGATTGATTACAGCGTCGGGCCTGTGCTGATTGACTCATATCTGGAAATGGCCACGGAACTGGATGTCGATGCGATCTGCGATGGCCGCCGGGTCCATATTGCCGGCATTATGGAGCACATTGAAGAAGCGGGCATTCATTCTGGCGATTCGGCCTGTTCCTTGCCGCCCTTTTCGATAGGAGAAGAAGTGTTGGAGCGGCTGCGGGGTATTGTTGTCAAATTGGCTTTGGAGCTCAAGGTCGAAGGCCTGATTAATATGCAATTTGCGTTGAGTAACGGCCAAATTTACCTATTGGAAGTCAACCCGCGGGCCAGCCGGACGACGCCTTTTGTGGCCAAAGCTACCGGTCTAGCCGTTGCGCAAGTCGGTGCTCAGGTGATGGTGGGCAAGACTTTAGATGAACTGCTGCCTCAATCGGCCGCAGTCTCGTCTAGCGTTCCGCACTACGCTATCAAAGAAGTTGTCTTACCGTTCCGCCGGTTTCCAGAGTCGACGACTTTACTCGGTCCGGAAATGAAGTCAACTGGCGAGGTGATGGGCATTAGCACTGGTTTTGCGGAGGCTTTTAGCAAGGCGTATTTGGCTGGCGATCAGCGTTTGCCAAAGGTAAAGGGTAGCTTAGTTCTCTTTGTACTGCAGGACAGCGGGCAGTTAGAGCTGTGGCAAAAGCTGGCCTTTTCATTGTGCGAGCTTGAGTTTGCAATCGGTTTGCGGGCGACCAAGGCGATTGAAGACAGTTTTAGAGATTGGGATATTCCGTTTCGCATCGTTCCCGCGGCTCATTCTCAGCGACCCAATGTCCTGGACATGATTATTGACGATAAAGTGGCTTTGATCTTGAATCAGGCGTCTACAGATGAAGGACAAAGTAGTGAACATCGGAAAATTCGTCAGATTGCCGTCGCCCATGATATTCCATACTCAACGACGCTAAATGGGGCACAAGCTCTGGTCAGGGCTATATGCTGGTACCATGAAAATACAGTCCGTGCTTTGGCCATTCAGGACCTGTTTCCTGTAAATAATTTGATCCCAAAATAGAAGAAGATATGAAAAATATTCTACTTTCACATGAATACTTAGTAAAGTTTTTCTGATTTTGTTACGATATCTTAGCCAACGACACTTTTGTCAGAATTGTTAGGCAAACTTGAGAAGGAGTTTATATGAAGCAAGCCGTGTATATTCTGTTTGCAACTGCATTTTTCCTAATAAACGGAATTTTACTGTGGGCGGAAGATCCGCTATATGAAAATGTTGTGGTTGAAACTTTTGATGGTACTGGTTCAAGTACTTTTCCAAAAGGACAGACAGCCAGAATTTTAAAAGAAGATGGTTCTACAGAGGTTATTGATATCTCAGGTAAAGACGTCGTTTGGCGCGTAGATAATTCTCTGGCTAGCCGCTACGCTGCAGAAGGGTTCCCCACTTCGCGCTACGTCAATAGTTGGCCAATTGACCTGTTTGGTGTCCGGCCTGATGATGCCGATAAAAAACAGACATTTGGTGTTCGCGCCAAATTTGATCGTCAAGGGTATAACTATTTTGCCGTTTATACTGGTTCTAATATTGGTGCAGATGATAATTGGAAACCTCAAGCCCTGGCCCTTACTCACGACAATCAACCTGGTCGAATTAAAAATATCAATGTTTGGGTGTGGGGTGCAAACTATGACTACACGATTGAGACTCATGTTCGTGACTTTAAAGGTGTAACACATGTTCTGCCGATGCGCGTTGTTTCTGGCATTGATTCAAACAGATACCGCAACGGTAGCTTGATGTTTAATGGCTGGCGTAAAATGGCAGCGAATGTGCCGGTAAATATCCCGCAGTCGAGTCGCTACAATTTTCAGGATTATCGCTTGATGCTCGTTAAGTTTGTTATTCGTACCAACCCTTATGAGCGCGTAGATGATTTCTACATTTATTTCGACCAGCTACAGGTAACGCTTGATACTTACTCCAACTACTACGATGGTAAAGATTTGTCCCAGCCTAATCGTATTAAAGAAGTGTGGGGTACTGATGTCATTGGTGGTGATAATACTGCTTCTGGCAATGATAATGCTGCCGTTGGCGACGATAATGTTGCCGTTGGCGACGATAATGCCGCCGCTGGCGACGATAATGCCGCCGCTGGCGACGATAATGCCGCCGCTGGTGACGATAATGCCGCCGCTGGTGACGATAATGCCGCCGCTACGGAAGGTCAGTAAACTTTAGGAAAAGGAGAATAGAAAAGAGATGAACAAATATCGCTTGACATTGTTTAGCTTGTTGAGTCTAATCCTGATGGCTTTTGCGGCTTCTAGTCTGTTTGCACAAGAGAATGGCGAACCGGTTGAAGGGGAGACTGCGCTAGAGGCTAATGACACACAAGACACTGCTGAGCAGCCGGCTGACGGGGAGACTGCGCTAGAAGCTAATGATTCAGACCAAGAGAGGCAGGACGCCGGTGGCTCGGATACGGACTTGGCTTCGTTGGATCAGACACAGGCACAAGAAAATATTAAGGAAATAGCTTTACGCAGCTTTGAAGATGAAGGGTTTTGGAACGGTTACTTCTCCCGTGACAATGGGTTAATCCAGGCTCGATCCCGCATCTCCGCTGGGCCGCAGTCTAAGCCAGAATTGCCCCAAATTGAAGGTCAGGGCGTTGAAGGTCAGGGCAATGATAAATCTACAAAGCAAGACAATCATATTTTAGGTGTACGGATTGACTTCAGGCGTCGTGCCATTGGTGAAGCTTATATTTTGCCTATGCGCCCAGTGCCCGTTGAGGGCACAGTAAAGACTATTTCATTGTGGGTTGCTGGCCGCAATACTGATCACACCCTCAAGATCGTTGTTCGCGATCGCTTTGGGAATCGTGAAGAGTTGTTCATGGGCAAGTTGAACTTCCTGGGTTGGAAAAAGTTGACGGCTACGATTCCTCCGTATTTGAAACAACGTGACTACCACTATAGCAACATGGGAACCGGCCTGTTGATTGAATCGTTCAAAATTGAGACAAGCTTGAAGGATTCCTTTGGTGCTTTCTATGTTTACTTTGATGATTTACGTGCCACCACGGATCTCTTTGGTGTATATGCCAAGGATCCAGATGATCCGGCTGATAACTGGTAAGATCTGGTAGTTGGTTTTATAGAGCCGACACGAGGATATCCTTCTCAAAAGCCCCAAGCTTGGCTTGGGGCTTTTTTTATTGTATTTATGTATAACTCAGTAAAAACAATTATGTAGTTTTAATTATGTAGCCTTATATTTTTCTTTATAAAAAATTAGATAATGCTGATGACAATAGGCTGAACTTTTATGAGGTGGGACTAACTACTTAAATGTTTTTAATTTGATGATGGTTTAGGAATAGAATAGACGAATTTAAGGTAGGGCAAGGCTTTATACAAGCCTTGCTTTGTTGTCTGTGTCGCACATTTGCAAGAGGCTTGTACTATATGGAATCAGGTTGATATGGCACAGATATTGCTTTTGTAATATAAAGCAATACCTAGATGAACCATAAAAGGAGTGAGTTATGTCGGATTCTACGATGAAACATTATGATTTTGAAAATTCTTTTGGTAAGCGTTGTTTTAATGAGCGCCAATTGCAAAATCGTTTGCCGAAGTCTTGTTATAAAATATTGCAGGCGGTTCGCCAAGGGAAAAGCCAGCTGGATCTACAGACTGCGGATGTGATTGCCACGGCAATGAAGGACTGGGCCCTGGAAAATGGCGCAACTCACTTTTGCCATTGGTTTCATCCGTTGACAGGTTCCACCGCAGAGAAGCACGAAGCTTTTATTGTCCCCCAGGATGACGGCTCGGTTATCTCGGTATTTTCGGGTAAAGAGCTTATTATGGGGGAGCCAGATGCTTCTTCATTTCCAAGTGGTGGCTTGCGTGCAACTTTTGAGGCGCGTGGTTATACGGCTTGGGACACTTCTTCGCCAGCTTTTTTGAAGAAAAATGCTGAAAATTTTCTGGTGCTTTGCATCCCTACCGTCTTTGTTTCTTACACTGGTGAAGCCTTGGACAAGAAGGCACCACTCCTGCGCTCAATGGCCGCGGTTTCCAAACAGGCTGTACGCGTGATGCATGCAATCGGTGATAAGACCATAGCACATGTCGACAGTACAGTGGGCGCGGAGCAGGAATATTTCTTGGTGAGCAAGGAACTGTTTGACAAACGTCCGGATCTGCGCTTGACTGGTCGTACCATCATTGGTTCCATGCCGGCGAAGGGCCAGGAGATGGCGGACCATTACTTTGGCAGTATTCCAGAGAAGGTCTCCCAGTTTATGACGGAGTTGAACGCAGAGCTGTGGGATTTAGGTGTGACAGTACGTACACAGCACAATGAAGTGGCTCCGAACCAGTTTGAATTGGCCCCCATTTTTAGCTCGTCCAACCTGGCTACGGACCAGAACCAGGTCACGATGGAAACTTTAAAGCGCGTGGCTCAGCGTAACGGCTTGGTATGTTTGCTGCATGAAAAGCCTTATGCGGGTGTGAATGGTTCGGGTAAGCATAATAACTGGTCGCTGAGCTCAAATACGGGTGTGAACTTGTTGGATCCGGGGAAGACGGCTGAGGATAACCGCCGCTTTCTGTTGTTTATCGCGGCTGTGCTGAAGGCTGTGGATCAGAATGCGGCTCTGCTGCGCCTGACGGCGAGCTCGGCGGGTAACGATCACCGCCTGGGGGCTAATGAGGCTCCGCCGGCTATTATTTCGGTGTTTTTAGGCCAGGAGATGGAAGATTCATTGGCGGAATTTGCCTGTGGGAAGGATGCTAGTCACAAGGGCCAGGCTGAGACGATCGCAGTTGGTTCGCCGTTTGTGCCGGAATTGCCCAAGGATAATACGGATCGCAACCGTACGTCGCCGTTTGCTTTTACGGGTAGTAAATTTGAATTCCGCATGTTAGGTTCGGCTATGTCAATTGCCGATGCTAATATCGTTTTGAATGCGGCTGTTGCAGATGTCCTGCAAGAATTTGCCGATGTGCTGGAGAAAAGTACGGATATCAATAAGGCGATCCAGCAGCTGGTGGCTGAGGTTTACAGTCAGCACAAGCGCATCATCTTTAATAGCAATGGTTATTCAAATGAATGGCAAGAAGAAGCGGCAGAGCGTGGCTTGCCGAATTTGAAAAGCACGCCGGCTGTGCTGCCCACTCTGGCTAGTGCTTCAGTGGTAGCTTTGTTTGAAAGGCATGGTATTTTGAGCGAAAACGAGCTGCGTTCACGTTATGATATCCGTCTAGAGACGTATAACAAGCTGTTGAGTATTGAGGCTCTGGTCCTGGAAGAGATGGCCAACACTGGCGCGGTGCCAGCTGGTCAGAAGGAGCTGGAAACCGGTATTGATGTGATTTGTCAGCAGGAAAAGTTGGGCTTGAGTGCCAAGCAGCAAAAGCGCCGGGTTGAAGATATCAACGAATTATTGGAGAAGATTATTGAGCTTGCGGGCCAGCTGCACGCTGTGCGGCAGGAGTCGGAAGCCATGGCAGACGATCGGCAGCAGCAGGCAGACTTTGTTTACGGGCGGATGCTGCCACTGATGAATATGCTGCGCGAGCAGATTGATCGCCTGGAGCATCTGTGTGACCGCAAAGTCTGGCCCTATCCTTCGTATGAGGAGTTACTTTTTACTTTATAGGATGCTGGTTCGGCTGCTTTAGTTTTGGAAACAAGCGGCCGGTAGAGCTTACGTAGTGCTCGTAGGCATCGCCAAAAGTGCGGCGCATCATTGCCTCTTCCTGCGGCACGCGTATAAACCACATTGCGGCAAAAGCCGGCACGCCGAGACTGCCGGCGATCCAGTTCTGTAACAACAATGGTTGCGCCAAAACCCAGATCCAGATCGCCGCATACATGGGGTGACGGATCCGGGAGTATATGCCGCTGCTGATCAGCTCATGGCCTGCGCGAATCTCAAGACTGACGCTCCAATTTAGTTTTAGGTCGGCATGACTGCGCCAAAACAGCAGCAGAAATGGAACTTGCGCGATCGTTCCGAGCCATGCGGCAATTGGCGGAAGGCGATAATTGGCAAAGTCGAAAATCCCGGTCCCGATGTATATAAATGGCAATACATTCGTGGCGACCAACATACCGGTTAGCAGAAGTTTTTCGACTAGGCGCTTAGGGGCCTCGACAATATGGTTGTTGCGATTGCTCAGGGTATAAGGAGTTCGAATCAGCATCATGACGGCAAAGCCGACCAGCCAGACCGCAGTTGTCCAACCAATTCCCCGCAAGAACGACAGTACCAGAAGTAGGGCGAGGAAGGCGATGGCTGCCGTCATTATAAGTATTCCGGCCAAACTGCCCGCCATTGATTTCTGTTTCATCTTTAAATATTACCTTACATTATTTAATTTAAATTAATTTGACTTTACTGAATTCTTTTTAAGCATTCAAGAGCAGGCATAAAAATCCGACGTTGCTTGACAACGGCTGGCTTTGGGGCTTAAAATAAGCGCAACGCGACCTGTTTCCTGCGATTTGCGACGTGGCCCGTGCCGCTGCCCACAGAATGCGCTGCCACCCGATTGGGCAGGTGTGCTCCTGCGCTGCCCGCAAACTTTTAATAGACGAAGACTTTCCCAGCTGTGAGGCTGAAAATACGAAATTCACTCAAGATTAGCCAGGTCGGATGATTTTTTTCATTGATCATTTCATTGCTCCCGGCGGTGTGCGCCTGCGATATGGCTTCACCCGCCCCGCAGATGCAGTGGCCTATGTGATGATCCTGCAGGGCCGCGGCGAGTTTATTGAGCGCTACGATGAAACCGCTCGTGAATTGGCTGCGCGCAATCTGGGCTGTGTGGCATTCGATTTCCGCGGTCAGGGCGGAGCCAGCCGCGAGGTGGCGCAACGCAATATGTGCCATGTCGACGATATTAACTGTTATTGCGCCGACACTTTTAATGTCGTGGCTCATGTCAAAGCGCATTTGGGCCTCAGCCCTTCTTTGTTACTGAGCCATTCAACCGGCAGTCTGGTCGGCATGAAAATGCTCATTGATGCCCCTAGTCTCTGGCAGAGTGCGGTGATGATCGCGCCGTTTTTTGCCTTGGGAGGGGTGAACGGACAGCTGAAGCTGGTGGCCAAGTGCCTGTCAAGCGGATTTTGTCGCCTAGGTCTGGAAAAACAATACCTGCCGGGGCAAAAACGCTCCTCTCGCGTGCAGCCGTTTGATCCCAGGAATACCCTGACATCGGATAGCCGGCGCCATCAACGCAATTGGGACTATCTGAAGGTCAATCCCGATCTGTTCGCCGGTGGCGTCTCGGCCGGCTGGCTCAATGCCTGCTTGCGCGCGCAGGCGGAACTGGAGAAGAAGGCCAAGGAGCTAAGCGCAGGCCAGCCGTCTGCGGTCTTGCCGCCGATAAGCATGGTACTGGCCGGTGATGATCGGGTCGTCAATAATCGGAGAACCCGAAAAATATTTGGCAAAAATCCATCCGTTTCGATGACGCAGATTCCCGCAGCGCGGCACGAGATCCTTCAGGAACGGGATCTATTTCGTGTGCAGTTTTGGCGCGCCTTCGATCGCCATATCCAAAGTCATCATCCCGACTGGCAAACCGTTCAGGATTGAGCCCAGCCCCGCCGCATTGAGTAAAGCTCCGCCGAATTGAATCGCCACAAGTCGAGGAATCTGTGACTCGTATAAACAGCGTGCCGCCGAAATCGCCCCCAAGCTCACACTTCGCTGCGCGCTGCTGGGTGCACGAGCCAGAGAAGTAGCGAGAGGCCGGCGACCAGCATCAGCACAAGGACGCTCATACCGGCGCGCTGGCTGTTAAAAAATGCCGTCGCCCATGAGAGCAATGCCGGCGCGACGAAGGCGGTCACTTTGCCTGAAAGTGCGTAAAGGCCGAGCATTTGTGTGCGGAATTCGTCCGGTGCAATGCGCACCATGAAAGAACGGCTTGCAGCTTGCACCGGGCCGACAAAAAAACCGATCAGCAATGCGAGAATCCAGAAAACCAGCCTCTGTTGCGTCACAAGCGCCCCGATCTCGGCGAGAATCAGGCAGCAGAGGGAGAGGATAATGGTCCTCTTGGCGCCGGTCTTGTCATCCATCCAGCCGAACAGGAACGCCCCCAGGCCGGCGCTGATATTGGTGGCGATACCCAAAAACACAATTTGAGAGAATGTCATGCCGAAGGTGGCGGCGGCGTAGACGCCGGCAAAGGCAAAGGTGGCGTTGACCCCGTCCGCATAAATCATGCGCGCGATCAAGAATCGCAAAATGAGTGGATAATTTCTGAGCGTGGCAAAGGATCTGGCCAGATTGCCGAGACCGCGCCGAATGGCGGCTTGTGGGGAAACCTGCAAGGGCCTGTCGTCTGCCCACAAAAATAGAGGGATGCTGAAAAACGTGAACCAAAGGGCCACCAGAATCATACAGGCGCGCACCGGTTCATTTTGGGAGGCGTCCAGGCCAAAAGGCGGCGGATCGGCTCGAATGAAGCCAAACAGGGCTGTGCAGAGTGCCATCAGGCCGCCGGCATAACCCAGTGCCCATCCCCAGCCGGAAATGCGCCCCAGCAGATGCGCGGGGGCAATGTCGCCCAGCATGCTGTTGTAAAACACGCCGGCCAGTTCAAATGCCACTGTCGAAATGACAATCAATACGAGCGCCAGAACTACGTAATGGGGGTCCGGCCTGACCCAATACAGACATGCGGTGGCCATGACGCAGATAAGGGTAAATGTCATTAGCAAAGATTTGTGCCGCCCGCCCGCCGCGTCGGCAATGGCCCCGGTCAATGGAGCGGCCACGGCGACCAGCAGGCCGGCAATTCCCATGGCCAGGCCCCAATGGCTTGTGCCCAGCGTCTCGTCCGCCGCGACGGCCTTGACGAAATAAGGGCCGAAAATGAATGTGGTCACCAGCGTAGGATAAACTGAATTGGCCAGGTCGTAGACCAGCCAGGCGGTGATTTTCCGCATCTGCGTCGCGCGCTTGGAGATGAATGTTTGCATACTTTAACTTGCCAATCTGGGCCGAATGGCCAGAACCGTATCGAAATCACATGCCGCCTGTTCGTTCCGCTTTTTGCCTGTTTTTGCCTGAGGGACTGGCGGCCAGCAGACCGAGGCTACGTGCCAAAAATTGCCTTTGACGCCTAGAATAACAGCAGCGGGGCTGCTTTCGGCGGTTTGTGTCGTGTTCTGCGCCGCGCTGCCCGCGGAACGATATGGCCATATTGCTGGTCTAGAATGGAATTGTATCGGCTTTTCGAGCTTGCGGCAAATGGGTTTCGACAGCGATTCATGCGCCGGGTCTGGGCAGGTGGTCGCAAGCTCAAAGGGTTGGTTCGGCAACGTGTTGCTGAAGTGCTCTTGTATAAGATCAAGCCAATAGTTGTTTTAGATCTGTCCACCGACACCCTTGAATTTTTCAACAAACGCTGAGATTTTCTGAAACACACTTTGCTTCTTGGTCAGGTATTCAGGATTAAGCGGGCTCATCTTAGGCAAGACAGCATTCAGCTCTGTACCATTATCGCTGGCATATTCGCGCTTAGTGGAGGTAGCGATATAGCGTTTAGCTTCTTCTGTGTTTAGGTTCTCATTATTGATGAGCTCTTCAGCTTCACGTCGTTGCTCCGCCCGGGCGAAAGTAAAGAACGCGCCGATTACACTTTCTTTATCGCCTAGCTTATCAAGATCTGTTTGATTAATGAAATCGACAAGAAGGCTTTCTTTAGCGCGGTTGCCAATACTGGCTCGAATCATGCGGCGAACATTCTCAACCAACGCTGTTTTGTCTTTTACCTTCTTATTGTTCTCAAAAATCTGCTCCAGAATATAATCCAGATTAATTTCTTGGGATTTGAGCAGGTCCACCTCAAACACCACATCATCCCAATCAATGTTAGACTCTTCTTTTTCATTGGCGTTCTTTTCACGTCGCAACCAATCACGGATGTCGTTATAGGTGGAGCGATAATCCTGTACCTTACGCTCAGCTGGCATTTTTATGGAGTCTAAGGCAGCATAGTCTTCGTCGCTTAGGTGGTGCTCTAATTTAAACGCCTCGACTGCTTCCGTATCGTTGGCATCTATGTTTTGCAGGGCTTTTAGGCTCGCAAATTCATCATAGTTTTGCAACACGTTTTCAATACGCAGATATTCACCGAATAGTTTGGCAAAGGCTTTCTTGTCAGACTCTTTCTCGATAGACTCTGGATTCGGGAAGCGCTGCTCCAACTCTTTTACCACATCGATAAAGCCACGCCGCGCCTCACCAGTCGTTGCATCACTGAAGCCATCCATGTACTCCTTGTAGCTTTTTTCAAGCACTACATTTTTAGTGTTCTTGTCGCCAAAGAGAGTAATGGCATCAACGGTTGCCTTCTCCAAGTCGCGGAATGTAACAATGTTCCCGAAGGTTTTGGTGGCGTCATAAATGCGGTTGGTGCGGGAATAGGCCTGCATCAAACCATGGTAACGCAGGTTTTTATCCACAAACAAGGTGTTAAGCGTGGGGGCGTCAAAGCCGGTAAGGAACATGCCGACCACAATCAGCAAATCTATTTCCTTGGACTTGACCCGCTTGGCCAAATCGCGGTAGTAGTTCTGAAAGCCGCCGCTATCTACGCTGAAGTTGGTTTTAAAGAACGTGTTGTAATCCTTAATGGCGGCGCTTAAAAATTCTTTGGCGCTGCTATTCATGGCAGAAACATCAAAACTTTCATCGACAATCTCACCCACTGCATCTTGCTCTTCATTGGCGGCAAATGAAAAAATAGTGGCAATCTTCAGCGGCTTTTCACTCTCAGCCTTCAATGCGTTAAGTGTTTCATAGTAAATCTTTGCGGCATCCACACTGCTCACGGCAAACAAGGCGTTGAAGCCCTTATTGTCTCCATAGAGACGATGCGTCTTGCGGCGGAAGTTATCGAGAATGTACTGGGAAATCTCGGCGATTCGTTCGGGGTGTTGAAGAGCTTGCCGGTTTTCGGCGGCGGTCAGCTTCTTTTCGTCCTGTTCGGTTTCGATCGCTTTGAACTGCGGGCGCACATCGTTGTAATCCACTTTAAACTTCAGGACCTTCTCATCACGAATGGCGTCGGTGATCACATAGGAATGAAGTTCGCGCCCAAACACGCTGGCAGTCGTATCCGCACCCAGTGCATTCTGCGGAAAAATCGGCGTACCGGTGAAGCCAAACTGATAATAGCGTTTGAACTTCTTTTTGAGGTTCTTCTGAGCTTCACCGAACTGGCTTCGGTGGCATTCATCAAAAATGAACACCACTTGCTGGTTGTAGACAGGCAGATCGCCTTCGCTTTTCATCAGGTTATTGAGCTTCTGGATGGTCGTGACGATGATCTTGTTGTCGTCCTTGGAGAGGTTCCGCTTCAACCCGGCTGTACTGTCCGATCCATTGACGCTGTCTGGCGAGAAGCGCTGATACTCCTTCATCGTTTGGAAATCGAGGTCCTTGCGGTCGACCACGAAAAAAACCTTGTCGATGAAATCGAGTTCGGTGGCCAAGCGCGCCGCCTTGAAACTGGTCAGGGTTTTACCGGAACCGGTGGTGTGCCAGATATACCCGCCGCTTTCCGGCTTACCAAGCGTCTTGCCTTCGAACGAGCTTCTGATCTTTCGTAAGATTCGTTCCGTCGCCGCAATCTGATAGGGGCGCATCACCAGCAGCGTGTCGCTGACGTCGAAGACGGAATAGTCCAGCAACACCTTCAACAAAGTACGCTTCTCGAAGAAGGTCGCCGTGAAATCCTTCAGGTCCCGGATGAGGCTGTTATCGGCCTGCGCCCAGTTCATCGTGAAGTCGAAGCTGTTCTTGTCGCGCTTGGTCGTGTTGGCGAAGTAGCGCGTATCCGTGCCGTTCGAGATCACGAAGATCTGGAGGTACTTGAAGAGTGAACTGTCCGAGTTGAAGCTCTCCTTGCTGTAACGGTGGATCTGGTTGAACGCTTCCCGAATGGCGACGCCGCGCTTTTTCAGCTCGACCTGCACCAGTGGCAGCCCGTTCACCAGAATGGTCACATCGTAGCGGTTCGCGTGCGTTCCGGCTTGCTCGAACTGCCTGATTACCTGCACTTTGTTGCGGGCAATGTTCTTTTTATCGAGCAGGTAGATATTTTGAATGCGGCCATCGTCGAACACAAAGTCATGAATAAAGTCATCGTGAATCTTGCGGGTTTTATCGACGATGCCGTCACTGGGTCTGTCGAGATAGGTTTCGACAAATCGCCGCCATTCGTCGTCGGAGAATTGCACGGTATTGAGGCTTTGTACCTGCACGCGCACATTGGCCAGCAAGGCCTCCGGGTTATTCAGTTCTGGCAGGAATTCATAGCCCTGATTGACCAAATCCTCGATAAACTCGCGCTCCAGATCGCTTTCGCTTTGGTAGCTTTCGGCCCCCTGCCATTCCTTGGTGTATTGATCGAGAACGATAAAGCGATTCAATTCGGCGATGGGTTTGCTCTGTTCAGCCATGCTGTTTCTCCTGGACTATTTGCGTCATTGTCTGGCGCATCTTACGCTGTCGCCTCCTCCGGCCTGGGGAAGTTCAACAGCATATCGCGGTAATAGGCATATTGCTTTTGGCGCAACTCAATCTCGCGGGGCAAGCCCTCGCTGATGGAATTCGTCAGGGTGTCGAATTTATCAAGGATGGTCACAATGCGGGCCTGTTCGGCCAGCGATTTTTCTGGGTTGTTTGGGTATGGGATTGGGATTTTAATATCTTTAATCATAGGCTTCGTAAGCTGGGCGATGCCTGCTTCTGGAATTTTGTAGCTTTTCTCGATTGTTTTCATGAAGTAATAAGCGTACTTCAAGTTTATTTCTATCTTCGGCGTTAGCACCAGAAGGCGAACTATTGGAAAAAATGGCTGTTCTCTATAACTAGTCCAACCAATCGTACCTCTAGCTGATACTGTTAAGCTTGGCTTATCTATTTTGACATTATTTGTCCATCCATATAAGGACTTTTCATCTATCCCATTAGACAAAATAGGTACGTTAAATTCTTCAGTTTTTATCTCCGAAAACGCTTCTTTAGGTACATCGCCACCAGTAAAAATCTCAAATACACCTTCTAATGCCTTCCACGCCACTTCACCTTCTTCAAACGTAAGCAACTGGTCGCGATAGGTGTGGTATTGTTTTTTGCGGGCGGTCAGCTCGGCGGTCAGCTCGGCGGTCAGCTCGGCGGTCAGCTCGGTAAACGCGTCGAGAATGCGGACGATCTCCGCCTGGATTGCCAGCGATTTTTCTGGGTCTTCGGGGCATGGGATGGGGATTTTGATTTCAATCATTTTCCCCTTTGTTAGCTTTGCTCGCCCACCGCCCGTCAAAAATGGGATGAAATTTACAATACATAAATAGTGGTACAAAAATCGCGTGTTTAGGCCAAACTTCCCACAAACAACATGAACATGATTATTTGCCCAAAATTTTCCTGTCGCATATTGAATAGAATAATTTTCTAAGCTCGCTGAGCCGTCCTCCGCGATTAGTACATATTCACCATCGTGAGTATGGCCAACAACATAGTCCTGGATGTTGTTGGCGCCATAGTATGGTGTTTCTCCAGATACGCGCAAAGAGGCTTTTACTGGCTTTCTTGCTCCGTTAGCCACTTCAAAAAAGTTTTCGTCCCCCAACGCCTTCCACTCTACTATCGCGCCATCCAGCAACTTTTCCAGATACTCTTTATAGCTCATGCCTCGATCTCCGCGATGAGGAGATCGATCTCCGCGCGCAGGCGGTCGATTTTAGCGACCGTGGTTTTTATCTTGTCGTTGAGTTTGGTGATATCGATTACCTTGCGGGTTTCTTCGGGTTTGACGTAAGCGCTGACCGACAGGGTGTAGCCGCCCGCGGCGATCTCTTCATACGGCACCGACCGGGCCACGTGGTCGATGTTCTCTTTGCTGTCGAACGCGGCCATAATCCGCTCGATATGGGCATCGAGCAGGACGTTATTGTTGGTTTCTTTCTTAAAAAAATCCTTGCCGCTGGCATCGATAAACTGGGTCATGGTGTCGGTTTTATTTTTGGCTAGCACCAAGATATTCACGGCGATGGTGGTGCCGAAAAACAGATTGGGCGGGAGCGCTATCACCGTTTCTACATAATTGTTGTCAATCAGATATTGGCGGATTTTCCGCTCCGCGCCGCCGCGGTAAAAAATACCGGGGAAGCAGACGATTGCCGCACGTCCTTTGCTCGAAAGGTAGGCGAGGGCATGGAGCACGAAGGCGAAGTCGGCTTTGGATTTGGGCGCGAGCACGCCCGCGGGCGCAAAGCGTTCGTCGTTGATCAGGGGCGGGTCGTCCGAGCCTGGCCATTTCAGCGAATACGGCGGATTGGAGACAATGGCGTCAAACCGCTTGCCGTCGCCAAAACGCGGGGCGAGGAGGGTATTGCCCAGCTGGATATTGAATTTGTCGTAGTTGATGTTGTGCAAAAACATGTTCATCCGCGCCAGGTTGTAGGTGGTGTGGTTGACCTCCTGACCGAAAAAGCCTTCTTCGACGATATGGGCGTCGAAGTGCTTTTTGGCTTGCAGCAACAGGGAGCCAGAGCCGCATGCCGGGTCGTAAATCTTGTTGACGCTGCGTTGCTTGTGCATAGCGAGTTGCGCAAGCAGTTTGGAGACGTGTTGCGGGGTGAAAAACTCGCCGCCGGATTTACCGGCATTGGCGGCGTAGTTGGAGATCAGAGATTCGTAGGCATCGCCGAACAGATCGATCTGGCTGTTGTGAAAGTCGCCGAATTCCAGCTCCGCGACGCCTTTGATCACGGCGGCGAGGCGGGCGTTTTTATCTTCCACGGTATTGCCGAGGCGATTGCTCGTCGTGTCGAAATCGGCAAACAGGCCCTTGATGTCGCCTTCGGAGGGATAGCCGCTGGCGGAGGCCTCGATGGCGGCGAAAATGTTGGCTAAGTCGGTATTCAGGTTATCATTCTTGTTGGCGTCTGCGGCAATCTTGGCGAATAGCTGGCTGGGGTAGATAAAGTATCCTTTGGTTTTGATGGCATCATCTTTAATTTCAGGCGTAATGACATCATCAGAAAGCTCTGCATAGTTTATGCTGTCATCATCAGCCTCGATGTAGCTGGCAAAATTTTCACTGATAAAGCGATAGAACAGCGTGCCAAGCACATATTGCTTAAAGTCCCAGCCGTCGACTGCACCGCGAACATTATTGGCGATTTGCCAAATTTTGCGTTGCAGTGCGTCGCGCTGTTGGGTGCTTGTCATGCTGCTTTTCCTTTTTCTGCTCTTGTTAACCGGACCTGATCCAGCGATCTATCCCGCTCTTGCGAAACCACCACGCACTATACACTTTGAAGCCCGGTACTTTACTCTCATCAGGCGGTTTTCTCCGTAATCTTAAGAGAATCGGCAAATTCTTTCACGGTCATAATGTCATCATGGGGCATGGCTTCAATGCCCTTATCGGGGCATGAATTGAAAATAGTGGAAAAGGGATAGAGAATCAAGTACGTTATCGAGGACATCGAGTGAGTAAGACAGGACCATGCGGGAATACGGTAACGATCGGATTATCATCTCACCATCGGACTTTTTTCTCCTTGTGAGGGCCGCCATGCGAACTTTCTTGACGCGAGAGCACTGAGCGAGGATATATAGCGATGACCATTCGTTGCGATCGATGAGGCTGGATAAGTTATGCATAACTTTGATTGTATCGAGAAGATATAGCCTGGGCATTATTTGGCGACAGAGGATTCAAGCCAGCGGACAGTCGAGGCAACGCCGACATCAAAGCGCAGCGCAAGCTGAACTATTATAAGTTCTTCGCGCTCACGTCTTTGCAAAACTTTTTAACCAAATTTCAATGGATAAGCCATAAGAAGGCAGCGTGGCGGCGGCTTTGTCGTGCCGGCGCTCGCGTCAAAAATTCACTCTAGCTTCCTTCTATTCCGAGGACAATAATTACCATCAAGTGCCAAGAATAGGTGTCCCATCTCGGATGATCATATATCCCCTGGTCGATCAGCGCTTTTCATGGCACGCTGTATTTCGACCGAGATGCGCAACGGGAGAGCGACATGCTGATCGAGCTTCACAGCCAAGCGACGACGACAGCGAAGATCAGGGCGGCGATACAGGCCAGTGATGAACCGGCCCGGGTTCTTGCCGAGCGTTACGGGACCACAGAACCAACCGTTTGCAAATGGCGCAAGCGCGATATAGCTAACGCAAAATTTGATCCCCAAACGGCCCCAAAACAGCGTCAAGCATCATCATTCCCTCTCTTTAGCCCGCCAAGCCAAGCATTTCGACACGTAAGCCCGAACATCAGGCGATAGCCTAACAATGCCGGCATGTCGCGCTAGATCAAGAACAGGGTCTTCGCTCCGTTCCAGTTGCGACGCGTGACGGTCATAGAGTTCAGCGATTTCCGTACGAGAGATGTCGCGTATCGATCGGTCCATACCTTGGCGGAACGGCACTCTGTCCGTTTTCATGCCAGTAGCCCAGAGGAAATCGACACCTTCCTCCCGATGACACTCGACCAGACTCAATGCGTTGGAAACCTGCTCCGAAATGCGCCTCCCGGTACGTTGCCAGCCGTGCATACCGGAAATACGCTTGCCCAGCAAGGCGAGTGGCATGGGTCCTTCTCGCGTCACGACCTTCACAATCAGACGTTCGAGGATCGGGATGTAGTCCTTATCGTAGAACCTCTCGGGGTCAGGCGTGACATTGGCACCCCCAGCGTCCCCGGTACGTTCCATGACAGGCGAAATCGTAGCACGAGTAAACAGTGTCTCTTCCTGAACAGAGTCGGCATCCTCTTTCACAGCGGCCTTTACAACAGGCGTTACAGGGGCCGTTACAGGGGCCGTTTCTTCCTGATTGACTTTCACATCGGGCACATCGACCTCTTTGCCGATATCGTCTTGCTGCATCGGGTCACGCGCGTTCTCCTCTGCTACCCGCTTGGCACGGTCGGTCTTGAGGTGCTCTGTCAAGGCGGTGTGGATACGCTCGACCACGGGAGCAGGGCTACGGAACCAGTCGGTCGACCAGATCCGGAAGATCTTCCAGCCGAGGTTTTCCAGGACAGTTTGGCGTACCTTGTCGCGATCCCGCGCCGTAGCCGACCCGTGGTAAGTCGCGCCGTCACACTCGATCCCGGCCAAGTAGACACCGGCATGGTCGGGGTGAACGACACCCAGGTCGATCCTAAATTCAGACACACCAATCTGCGGCCGAAGTTTCCAACTTTTTGCCTCAATGGCCACCTTGATCGCGGCCTCGAAGGCATTCGCAACCGGCCCGAGCGACCCGCTATCCTGGGCCGGAAGCGCAACCGGGCCGCGGGCGGCGAAGTCCAGAAAGTTCTTGAGGTGCTTCACACCCATGGCCTTCGTCCTTGTCAGGTCGATCTGATCGGCGCGGATTGAGGCAAAGACATGCAATTCGGCCCGCGCCCGCGTCACGGCCACATTCAGGCGCTTTTCGCCGTCCTCGCCGTTCAGGGCCCCGAAGGCCATGGACAGTTTGCCCGCATGGTCGGGGCCGAAGGTGACCGAAAAGAGCATCACGTCACGCTCATCGCCCTGGATGTTCTCCAGGTTCTTGATGATCACGGGCTCTTCGCGTTCGTCCTCGAAGAACCATTCCAACGCGGGGTTCTTCCGTCGTTCTTCGTCGAGCAGATCAAGGATAAGTCCCTGCTGCTCGGCATTAAAGGTGATACCCCCCAGGGTCGGTCGCTCGTCTTCGGGCCGGGTCAGCCATTCGTTCAGACGGCGCACCGTCATCTGCACGACCGCGCGGGCTTCTGCCTCGTTTGTGCGTCCCTGACCACGGCCATACACACCATTGATCTGGTGCAGCTTGACCGCTTCGGATGTTGTTACCGGAGACGGGAACGTTACCAGCCGACCGCCGTAGTAATGCCAGTTGGAGAAAGCGATGAGCGCCTCATCCCGGCTGCGGTAATGCCAGTCGAGTTGCTGAGTCGGGATGCCAGCCGCTGTCACTTCGTCTAGGATGGACGCCAAGTCGCGCTCGACCTCCGGCAGGTCCTGATCACCATCGTCGCTGCGCCCGAAAAAGTTGGTCGGCGGCAGTTGCTTGGAATCCCCCACGATGATCGCCTGCCGACCCCGCGCAATGGCACCGATGGCATCCCAAGTGGTGATCTGAGACGCCTCATCGAAGATCACCACATCGAAGGCCGCCTGTCCCGGGGGCAAGTACTGCGCCACCGAGAGCGGGGACATGAGCACGCAGGGGGCAAGTTTTGTGAAGCTGTCGGGCATTGCCGAGATCAGATCCCGGATCGACTTACTGGGGCGCTGAAGGCTCAGTTGATGCCTGAGCGTGCCAAGCTCGGACTTGCGCGGAACGGCGTCGCGGGCAGGCAGACCATGCTGAATACGGGCCAGAACCTGTTCTGTGGCCATTTCCATCACGCGGTCGTCGAGCTCCCGGAACCGCTTGATTGCGTCCTCATGGTCCCAGCACAAAAATCCGCGCAACTCAGGCCGCGCATCTATTGCCTGCGGCAACCACCACGCGGCATAGGCCGAAACGAAGGCCCCTTCGACATCGCCTTTGATCCGGCCCTCTTCAACCGCCAAAATGAGAGAGTCAAGCCCCGCACCGCTGGCCTGTCGCCGGATATCGACCCATCGTGTCCACTCCTGAAGATAATCCTTGTTTTTTTGGATTGCCTGTAAGGAAGAAAGCAACTCCGTCAGCGCCATCCCGTCAAGCGACGCCTGCACCACCTGGGCGAAAGCCGCGGCACGCTCACTCCAGGTTTCATGCTTGCGGCGGAACACAGTGATCGCGTTGCGCACATTACCAGAGCTCCGTTTTGCAAGGCTCTGGCAAGTCCCCTGCCAGAGGGCCGGATCTGCAACGGCGGGTATGACATCGTCAAGAGCCGACGTGAGACCCCGCGCTTGGTCGATCCATTCCGACAAGCGGGCGGTATCCGTCTGGACGCCCTTGACGACGGGGCATCTGGTCAATGGGTGGGTCTCGATTTCGGCGCGGGAGCGTTTTGCGTCAGCGAGCGCCACGATGTCGCGATCCGGCTCGGATTTACCCTCCTCGGCATAGGTCTGAAGACGCTTGCGCACCGAGTATTTCGCAAGGACCGAGAGGGGCCATATCTTCGTCTGTGCAAGACGCCAGTCGGTATTAAGCTGATAAAGCGGGATACGGTCGAGCCGATCCATCGGATAGCGCGCAGATACCCGGCCAACCGCAGCGCCATAGTCGGCAAGCCGATTCTTCAGAACTTCGACCTGCGCCTGCATCTCGTCCATGTCCCGCGCGAGAGCCCAACTGACGTCCTCGCCGCTTTCGGGGATCGCAGCAAGGCGCAGCAGGGGCGCTACCTCTGCAATCTCTCCCGATCCGGTCCAGGTCAGCCCCGCATGACATGCCAAAGATTCGGCCGCCTCCGCCAGCGCGCGGGTGGCAACGATCAAATCGCCGCTCCGTTCAAGGAGCCTTTTTTGCCACTCAAAAGACCACGTGTCCGCCTGGACAAGGTGCAGCGGCTTCCGCCCCGCGATGATCTCCTGACACCGGCCAAGATCCTTTGCCAGTTTCCGCAAGCGCGTGTAACTTTCCGCGTCATGGGCATCCTTGTTCGCAAAGGACACGCTGAAGGGCTGCTCCTGGCCTGCGGCTGCCCCGATCGCCTGGAAGACGCTGAAGCCCTGGCTCCCCTTCGCATGAAGGGCCGCGACGTAGGCGTTCAATTGATCGCGGGTTACGGACAGATCATCGGTCACCTTGATCCATTCGGCTTCCCCGGGGTTGGCAGCTCGCCCCCAACTGCGCCCAAGCTGTGACAATATGGACTTCCGATCCGCCTTGTTCGAGTGCAGCTCAAGAACCGCATCGCCAAGGCCACAGGCGTGCAGACGACGATACACCACATCCAGCGCAGCAGATTTTTCCGCCACGAAAAGCACCGTCTTCTGCATTGCGAGACACTGCGAGATGATATTGGCGATGGTCTGGCTTTTGCCGGTCCCCGGCGGCCCGATCAGAACGAAGTTATGCCCCTCCTTTGCCGCCAGAACAGCGGCGAGCTGGGATGAATCCGCAGGCAGTGGGGTGAACAGGTCACGGGGTGCCAGCCTGCGGTCAACATCCTTGGCAACCAGTAGGCCCGGGGCACCATCGGCCAAAAAGGCTTCGGTCGGGTTGTCGACTAGGTGCTTCACCAAGGCGCTCTCGCACAGGCTGTCCGTCCGCTCGACTAAATCCTTCCACATCAGGAACTTGGCAAAGGAGAAGGTGGAAAGTGCAAGCTCTTCCACCACTTCAAAACCGGCGACATCTCGCACCTTGCGGCGCATGATTTCCAAGATCCGAGGCAGATCAAAGCCGCTCTCGTCACGCGGCAGGTCGCCCTCTAGTTCAGGCACCTTTAGGTCGAAATCGCGCTTGAGAAACTCCAGCAGCGTCGTGTTGAAACGCACGGTGTCTTCGTGATGTTCGATCACGAATTCCGACTGAGCGGATTTCCGGGAAATCTTTACCGGAACCAAAAGCAGAGGCGCACGGTAAGTGCGCGTATCTCCCTCGGACTTCTTCCAGCGCAGGAAGCCAGCAGCCAGGAACAACGTGTTCGTGCCGCCCTCCTGCATGTCGCTTTTGGCCCGACGGTGAAGCTCCAGAAGTCGGCGTTCGGATTCCTTGCGGGTCAGCGGCACCGCGATCTGGCCCTTGGAAAAAGCGTCTTTCGCGACCTCCTCAAGGATCCTGGGTGCGTCGTTTGCCAGAAGGTCGCGCGTACCGACCGGGTTCTCGCCCTCCAGCGCCACCGTGCGGAACTTTTTGCCATCGGCAAGCTGATCTTCCAGCGCGGAGACATTCGGGCAAAGGAACGGCAAGGTCTGCTTGCTGTCCTTGAAATTGAGCAGCCGGTTGCGCAGCGAAAGGTCCAGCAGCTTGCGCTGCCAACGGTCAATCCGACCCTTAGGCGTTGACGGCTCATCCTCGACCAGGTCGCCTGGAAGCAGATTAAGGTCCAAAGCTTGGGGCAAGGCAGCGGGACTTGCAACGACATCCTCTTCCTCGGCCTTCGTCTCCGCGCGATGGCTGGCAAGAGGTCTGATCCGTGCCGCACGGGCACGACGGATATCAATAGCCATGGTGAATCTGTGTTCGTTGCGTTCAGAGGTCAGGTCACGTCCCCGTTCGACCGCTTCCTCAAACCCAACGCTGGGCTTTTTTGTGAGCAAGGTGGTTTCCATTGCCACAAATTCACGGGCAACAATCGCCTTGCGGACTGTCATCACGTCTGGCTCGCTGATGGTGCCAAAGTCCCTATTGCTCAGCCACACGCCGGTCCATGCGTGCCCTTCGCAGAACAGCACAACCGGGTTAAGACCTGCCGCCTCGAAACAGGCTGCCAAAAGCAGGGCACTGTCGAGGCAAGTCGCCAGTCCCTCGGACCGAATACGGCCTGGATCGCGCACCTTCTGCCCATGCAATTCGAAACTCGCCGGAGGCACAGCGTAGGTCAGCCCCAGCCCAGTGAGCGCCGACCAAATCGCCCCTGCTAGCATCCATGACCGGCGAGGATCGCGCGACTGGTAGCCATCCATGCTGCCATTGTGTCCCGATGCCTCCAGCAGTCTGCTGGCCTCTTTGAGCACGCCTGCCACGACGTCGTCATTGGGGGATACAAATGCCGCAAGCAGATGCGCCATCTCGCCGACACCTCCCCACTCGTCACGGGCGAGCAACTCAATCGGGCGGCGTTCCTCCAGCAGCACGTCATCACCCTGACGCACGACGAAGCGCAGGTCTCCCCGTTCGGCCTCGTTGAGGCCGCCGAGGATGATTGTGTCCAAGGGCGTCTCAAGGTCGCGCAACTCTTGCTGCTGCTCGGGCGCAAGGCGATCCAACGTCCACTTCCTGGGTCGTATCAATCCAGGGCTACAGGTCAGCTCGACCGTTATGTTTTCGAGGGGCTCCTGCGAAGGGTTCTGTAACGACACCTTCTTCAATACCGGAACGCCATTTTGCGAGGACGCAAAATTCACTTTCTCCGCGACGGAAAGCTCCAGTACGAGCCTCTCCCGCGCATCTTTTTCAGACCTGTCAAATGACATTTTCGAGCAACCTAACCCTTAAAGCTCCAAGCCCAGTCAGACATACTAACGTCGACAGTTATACGTATCATAATGCGAAAAAAATTACTAGAACAACCGAAGATAATAAATTTCTGGCGCGTTTATCGTATCGGGTTGCAACCCGGCGGAAATCCTTCAGGCGGCAGAAGGCATTTTCGATGGAATGGACACCTCTAAGAATGCCTTTTTGAAGGGTTTGGAAGTCGACAAACGAGGGGATTTGCAAGCCGAGGAGGTAATATCGGCTGCAATTTAGTGTATTTTTGCCGGGCTAAGGCCCCGGTTTCGGCCTTTTGGCCATCATGCGGGCAGCACCTTTAGCGATGTTGACGTCGCGGATTTTGCCGGCAAAATCATAAATGTCTGCAAACAAATAAGTATGGATACAAGCTAGGCCCTTAAAACGGCCAACCTCGACTTTGGCAATGTCGCCGGAGTCAAAAAGTTGCCTGGCTTTTTGCTTGCTGATTCTTTCTTCCGCTTTTGCCAGCTCTACTTGGTTGCTAATGTTTAATTTGTTTTCCAGCGTCATGCCTTTTTTCCCTCAATCTCGGCGACGATGGCGTCGTCTTTAAGATCTGGCGTAATAACGCTGTCAGAGAGTTTGGCATAATCGATGCCCTCGTCCTCTGCCTTGAAGTAGCTGGCAAAGTTTTCACTGATAAAACGGTAAAACAGGGTGCCGAGCACATATTGTTTGAAATCCCAGCCATCGACCGCGCCGCGAACATCGTTGGCGATTTGCCAGATTTTGCGTTGCAGTGCGTCGCGCTGTTGGGTGCTTGTCATGCTGCTTTTCCTTTTTCTGCTCTTGTTCACTAATCCCGTGACTTATCCCATTCTTGCGAAACCGCCAGGCGCTGTCCATTTTGAAGCTTCTTGAAGCCTCATAAAACCGACTTAACGGCAATGGCGCTAGCCGCCTTTATTTTGCAGGGCTTGCAGTACGCTGCTGAGTATGCCGAGTTTCTGGCGGTGTTCGCGGATTTCATAGCCGGCTTCGCTATCGTAGACCAGGCCGCCGCCGCTGCGCGCCAGCGTTTTTTCGCTGTCCAGCCAGGCGCTGCGGATTATGATCGCCGAATCAAGGGTGCCGTCATAGTTGAAGTAGCCGATGCAACCGCCATAAAAGCCGCGCGGACTTTTTTCGTACTGGTCAATCAATTCTATGGCGCGCACCTTGGGGGCTCCGCTCAGGGTCCCCGCCGGAAAAGTTTGGGCAAATAATTCATAGGGCTTTCGATCCGGCCGCAGGCGGCCGTGCACTTCCGAGACAATATGGACGACATGCGAAAAAACTTCCGCCGTGAATTCCTTGACCGTGTGCACTGAGTCGGGCTCACAGTTGCTGTATAAATCATTGCGAGCCAGATCAATCAGCATTAGGTGCTCGGCGCGTTCCTTCGGGTCTTGGAGTAGATCGTCAATGATATTTTGTAACTCTTCCTGGCTCAGGACTTCGGGCAGGGGCCGTGTGCCGGCAATCGGCTTGATGCAGGCCACGCCGTCAAAATAGCGCAAGTGGGTTTCGGGCGAAGAACCAACGAGATGTTGTTCGCCATCCTTGAAGAAAAACATGTATGGCGAGGGATTTTGCCGCCACAACAGGCGGTAGAAGAGCCCCGGCCTCACCGCTGGGGCCTGGCGGCCCACCGAGTAGACCACTTGTAAGCCTTCGCCGTCGAGCAATTCGGCGCGCAACGACTCAATGGCTTGCCTTTGCTGCTCTTCGCTCTGGTCTTCCCGCCATAGCTGGCGTGAAAGTTCTGCCGCCAACTGCTTGTTGCAACTGGGCATCGCGGGCAATGGCGCAGTCAAGTCGGCGCAGTCCAGTTGGGTTTGCAAGCCCGCGATCATCTCTCCCAGGACCTGTTCGCCCTGGCGCTGAGCTGCGCCTAGAGTCTCCAAAGTGCGCTCTCCAGCTGGCGGCAGGGGCTGCAGGTAGACGGCAAAAAGGCGCTGGCTGGCATTGTCGATGACAAAGAAGCGCTGGACTTCATAAAATAATAACTCCGGCTGTTGGCCATAGACCGACCCTGCAAGGCTCAGCTGTTGCAGCGGGGAGCGCAGTACGCCCATGTGCCGTACGGCTTCGTAGCTAAACATTCCCACCAGCCCCCCTTGGAAGCCTTGCCATTTCGGGGCGTGAATTGACGCTGTCGGCGATCTGGGTGACCTAGGCGATATGGGTGATCTGGGCGACCTGGACAATATGGGCAATATTTTTATGGGTTGTGGGGCGTCCGTGGTGTTTAAAAATAGTAGTTCAAAGGGACTATGCCCGCTGGATTTTGCCAGGCTGTATTCTCTTGAGGCTTGGCTGCCTTGGGCTGTGTGCGTGAAGTCGCAGACCCGTAAGTCGGCCGAGCCATCTGGGAGCGCCAGGCAGCGGAAACGCCGTTGCATCTGGTAGGCAAAAAATGAGTAACGCCCAAGCGTCTTTTCTGCCGTGGCGCTTTCGAGCAAAAAAAAGTGCTCTTGTTCTTGCAGGGCCGTCAGTATGGCCATGGGGTTGAGGCAATCCCAGTCTAACGCGCGGCTTAGTTGGGCGTGGGTGGCCGTCGCATCCGCCGCGGCGCTCTGGCAAAAAGAATCCCAAGACTCCGAAGAATCCCAAGATTCCGAAGAATTTACGGCTGGGAATGGGCGCTCAAGCTTGCTCTGCTTCATAGCTAAGTTCCAAACATCATTGTGGGATTGATTGTAATGAAGTCCCGTTTCGGGGGGAACGGGCGCTCAAGCTGCCAAGCTCTCAAGCCAGAAGGCAAGCGGGCGAGTCTGGCGCATCAGCTGTTTTGCAATTATAGTTTCACTTCACTACAATACTTGCAAAAATACAACGACAGAGGGCAGAGCGGCTGTGTCTCGGCTTGAGAGGACTCATTTGAGCCAATAGCTTCAGCCCGGTTAGGAGATACATATGGCGAGTTTCACCGAGAAAATGAGGGAGCGAGCCCGCAAGTTGCAAAAGCGCCTGGTGTTGCCCGAAGGTTTGGATCTGCGTATCTTGCAGGCCGGGCGCATACTGCTGGACGAGGGACTGGTCAGGGAGCTGGTGGTACTGGGGGCGGAAGCCGAGGTGCGGGCCCTGGCTCGGCAGAATGCTGTGGACATTAGCGGTATTCAGGTGCTTGATCCCCAGGTTCTTGATCCCCAGGTGCTTGATCCCAGTGGTGCGGTCAACTTTGACGCCTATGCCGCCGAGTTCTATGAATTGCGCAAAAAGAAAGGGATTAGCGAGGCAGATGCCCGCAAGGCGATGCAAGATCCCCTCCATTTTGCCGCCATGATGGTGCGCCAAGGTGCCAGCGACGCCCTGGTTGCCGGCGCGGAAAATTCTACCGCCAATGTGTTGCGTGCGGGCTTTACCATTATTAAAACGGCGCCAGGTGTCAAAATTGCGGCCTCCTGTTTTGTAATGGATTTTAGTGCCCAACCCGATATCATGAATGGTCGCCAGTGGGGGGCGGACGGTTTGATGATTTTTGCCGACTGTGCCACCATTCCCAACCCTAGTGCGGAAGAACTGGCCGATATTACCCTGCAGTCCGCGGAATCCTGCCGCGTCTTCCTGGATGTCGAGCCGGTTGTGGCTATGCTTTCGTTCTCGACCAAGGGTTCGGCTCGACATGAAAACGTAGATAAAGTATTGCAGGCTATGGAGATAGTTCAAGCTAAGGCCCCGCAGCTCAAAGTAGATGGCGAGTTGCAGTTGGATGCCGCCATGGTGGCGGCCGTCGGAGAGAAAAAAGCTCCTGGTTCCACGGTTGCCGGCAAGGCCAACGTGTTGATCTTCCCGGACCTGCAATCTGGTAACATTGGCTATAAATTGGTGCAGCGCTTTGCGCAAGCTGAGGCTTACGGGCCTTTCCTGCAAGGTTTTGCCTTGCCGATTTCTGACTTGTCGCGCGGCTGTAGCGTCGAAGATATTGTCAACACCGCAGCCGTAACTATGACGCAATAATTGGGTATCGGTCGATATACTGCAAAAGAAAGTCGATTGAGAACAGGCGGGAAACGCGGGGTCCGTGAGTTTCTGGCGTACTCATGGTATTTCGAGATTAAAGCCAGAGTGGGATTTTGCCAGAGTTCAATTCTGCGGGCATTGCAAATATTGGGGCTGCGAATAATTGTGAATAATTGCGAATAATTGATTAGGGGGGGCTTAGTAATACTGGGCTTTGCCCACTATGGTTTGATTGTGAAACAAGGCGGGTGCCTCATTGTCGCCAAGGATCTTGGCCACCTGATTGGGCGGAGTTCCCGCGGGCACCCGGCGGTAGAAGTCTGCAGCTGGGCGCAAGTCCAGACGCAGCAAGTAGCCGCGCCGACTGGGAAACAAATAAAAGTCCAGGCTCAGGATATTGTCGCTGGAGTCCGGGTCGCTGATCAACAATATGCGTTCAACTAGGCGCCCATCTTCGTGGCTAAAAGGCTGGCGGGTGCGGTAACGAAAGATTGACGACCCTTTAAACCAAGTTTCGGGAATTATGGTTTGGATTTTTAAGTAGCTGCGCCCGCTGCCGGGCAGGTGGCCGGGGGCCTCGGCATCTCGCTGGGGGCGGACATTCTTTTGGCCGGGGATTTGTATTTTTTCAATTGGCCTTGGACTACTGGAGAATTCGGCATAAAAATAATTTTTTGCGGATTCCGGCCCATCATAGGTGTAGCGTAACCTGAGTTTGCCCAGTTCTCGGTGTTCGATACCCCGGCTGTAAAGCTTAATATTGTGCGCGCGCCGGCTGCCCGGCAGGCTAACACAGGCCCCTAGCAGGGTCGCGGTGGAGATCAGGCCGAGCCAACAGCAGAGCCGTATTTGCCAGCTAAAAAATCTTTTCATGGAAAGTCGCTGTATGTCCCAAAATCTAGGGGCCGGTATGAGGGCCTATGTCATGGATTAGTTGCCGCTTGCAGACATTTATATGGCTTTTTCTGTCCTCTGTTGTTCCAGCTCTGCAATTTTAGCTTCGCCGTCGCCTATCGGCACAATGCAATGTGACGGGCATTTTTTGATTAGCTCTGCCAAGTCAAGAAAGTTGGGGCTTGTCTCTTGCTGCTGGACCAGGTCGTAATTGACGTGGGCCAAGTTTTGTTCTACTTTAAACTGCAGGGCGGGGTATTTGCGTTCGCAAATTCGGCAGCCAATGCAGCCGACTTTACAATTGCCGCGTGTGACCTTGCCGTGGTCTAAGGCATTGCATATCACGGTGTATTCGGCTTGCCGCGGAATCATTTGGATGACGCCAGTCGGGCAAACGGGAATGCACTTGCGGCAGCCAATACATTGGTTCTGTTCTACCACGGCCAAGGAGTCGGCACTGATGTGAATGGCATCAGTAGGGCATTGCTTGATGCAGGAGCCCAGCCCGATACAGCCATACTGGCAACTTTTGCTGCCTTTAAACATTAAAGCGGCAGCTTGGCAATCTTCCAGCCCTTCGTACAGGAAGTCAGACTTGGCATACTCAGGGCTGCCCTGGCACTTGACAAAGGCGACTTCGGCCTCAACCTCGCCAGCATCCTGGCCGAGTATTTGGCCTAAAGCCGCAGCGGTGGCGTTGCCACCGGGGGGGCAAAGGGTCAAATCCGAGGTCTTGCCCGTGTTCAGGGCGACGGCGTAGCCGTCGCAGCCGGGGAAACTACAGGCACCGCAGTTTAACCCCGGAAGGGCTTCAAGCAAGGCTAGCTGGCGCTCGTCTTTGGGGACGTGCAGCTTGCGCGAGCTATAAGCCAGGACTGCGCCGATGGCTGCCGCCAGGATCATCATGACTAGTAGGGCGGTAAGTATTAACATGGCAGATTCCTTGCGAAATTGGGCGAAATTGGTATGGGGGGCTTAGCGCAGCCCCAGATTACTGAGCAGCCCTAAGTCAAAGGCATAGAAGCCCAAGGCCATCAAGCCGGCGGAGATAAAGGCGATCGGTGTGCCCTGAAGCAGCCGGGGAACGCGCTCGACTTGCAAGCGCACGCGGATACCCGCCATTAAGACTAAAACCAGGGTAAACCCCAAGCCGCCGGCAAACCCCGCTAGAGTACTTTCGACCACGTTGTACTGGTCGGTGTCGACATTCCAAAGGGCTACGCCGAGTACGCCACAGTTGGTGGTAATCAACGGGAGGTAGATACCCAGGACTTGATAGAGGCCAGGACTAAACTTGCGGATGAGCATTTCGACGAATTGCACCAGCGAGGCGATGACGAAAATGAAGACCAGCAGTTTTAAAAAACTCAGATGTAGGGGCAACAATACAAAATAGTATAAAGAAGAGCTGACCAGACTGGCCAGGGTCAGTACAAAAGTCACGGCGGCACCCATGCCGATGGCCGAGCCTAGGTCCTTTGAGACACCAAAGAAAGGACAGAGACCGAGGAAGCGCGTCAATACGACGTTCGTGACAAAAATGTAGGCGAGGAGAATACCGAGATTATGCATGGGCCGGGCCTCCTTTTGTTTCAATCACTTTGGGAGCCCGCAGCTTTGCTTCTATCGCACGGACTTTCTGGCGCTGCAAGGCCGAGGCTCGGCGCTGTTGTAACCAGGCAAAAAATGCCCCCAAATAGCCGACCACAAATAGAGCTCCAGCAGGTAGCGTGAAGAGGAAGAAGGCTTTGCCGTCGAGTTCGGGGCTGAAAGGTGTCAAAATCTGCCCGCGGTATAAACCAAACTGGATGCCCTCTGGGCCGAAAGGAGCCCAAGTCACGAGCTGGGGCCAGAGTCCGTGGCCGGCAATCGTGATGCTGCCGTCACCCAGGAGTTCGCGGCACACAGCCACTAAAACTAGGGCAAAGGTAAAGCCAATGGAGGTACAAAAGGCATCCCAAAGGCTGGACAGCGGTGGATTTTTTGAAGAGAAGGATTCGACTTGCCCCAGGATTAGGCAATTGACCACAATTAGAGAGACAAAGGCCCCCAGATTTTTGGACAGGTCTGGCGCATAGGCTTTCATCAGGATGTCTACCGAACTGACCAGGCCGGCAATGATGATTATATACGCGGGGATGCGCACTTCTGCGGGGATGAAGCCGCGTACCATGGATGCGATGACCGCAGCTGCCAGCAGGACGGCAGATGTCCCCAGCGCCATGCCCAGGGCATTGTATACGGTGTTGGTGACAGCGAGTACCGGGCACAGGCCCATGAAGTCGACCAGCACGGGATTTTTTCCAATTAGTTGCCGCCGGAGTTTGGCGCAGCCCGTTGGATTAAGGCTATTAGTGTCATGCAAGCTCATCGGGGCCTCCTGATTATGGTTTTTGCCGCGTTTGTTTTTGCTGTGCGAGCCAATCGGCGCCGGCAAGCACGGCAGTTGAAATGGCGCTGAAGGAAATGGTACTGCCAGTCACAGCGTCGAGCTGTGCACCCGAAAGTTCCTGCTTGCTCGTGGGAATTTTGCGGTCCCGCTCAGATCGGCTGGGGCCTTGGCCCCAGAACATTTTCATGTAGCTGGGGTCTTCAGCTTTTTTGCCGAAACCTGGCGTTTCGGAATTGTCCAGCATGATGGCATGGTAGACGCGACCTCCAGGCAAATAGGCGGCATAAATTTCCAGGGGCCCGCCAAAGCCCCGTCCCTCCAGCTGCAGGATGTAGAGCTCTGGGGTGGACTGGCCCTGAAATTGTGCCGCAGCTTGCGCCAGGTGGTATTCGGTGTGTACGTATCCAGAGGTCCCGACATCTCTCCCCGCTTGAATGGCCTGCAAGGCGGCCTGCTTGAGTTCTGCAAGCTCTGGCTGCTGTCGGTCTTGAATCGGGTCGCCGCCGCGGCTCAGCAAGGTCACAAAGGCGGAAAGCTGAGACTGGGCCCGCACCTGGGCAATGGTCTCGCGGGTGGCCTGGTTCAATGAGGCCAAGGCGCCAGTGGCGATCATACAAATGATGCTTAGAGTCAGCGGGGCTCGGAACAATAAAGAAAAGCGTTGCATATCCATATTCTTTCCATATCTCTTCATCGGGTTTCCTTGAATTCTGGCTATTAGTAACTCGGCAAATTGAGAACGCTCCGTCGTTCGTCTTTTTGGCTCCTGGGGCCGCGTTTACCTGAGCCAAATATGCGCGGCCGGATCAGAATGTCGATAGTTGGAGTCCAGATGTTCATGAACAGAATTGCCAGCATTACTCCTTCAGGGTAGGAGCCGTAAAAGCGAATCAAAAAGGTGAGCAAACCGCAACCTAGGCCGAAGATGAATTTGCCTGAGGGCATTTTGGGGCAACTTGAATAATCGGTGGCCATAAACCAGGCGCCAAGCATCAGACCGCCGCTAAGTAGGTGGAACAATACTTCGCCTTTGAATAAACCATGCCCTAGGTAGAGGCCGCCGAAAATCCAGGTCAGCAAAGCAAAGCTGCCCAAAAAGGCAAGTGGGATGTGCCAGCTGATTATGCGCATGCCCCAAAGAGCCAGGCCGCCCAACAGCAGAAATAGGGTGGCGACTTCGCCGGTGGAACCCGGCTGGAAGCCCCAAAGAAGGTTCCAAAGTCCCTCGGCGCCATCCAGTTGCATGCCGTTGCTCCAGTTTTGCAAAGCGCCGCCGGCTGTGTCGTCGGGAGCGCTGGCCTGTGCGAGCAATAGTTGCTCTTTGAAGATGCCCAGGGGGCTGGCGACGGTTTCGGCGTCGAAGTTTGTCATTGCATTGTCTTGCAGAACGTGGGCGGGCTTTGGCCAGCTAGCCATTTCCCGCCCGAAAGAGAAGAACACAAAGGCACGGCCGGCAAGTGCCGGATTGACCCAGTTGGCACCCAAGCCGCCGAAGCTCCACTTGCATATGGCCATGGCAAAGATTCCGCCGAAAATGGGAATGTAGCTGGGAACTAGCGGCGATAAGTTCATGCCGAGCAGCAAACCCGAAAGTACCGCACTGCCATCGTCTAGAGTCCATTGGATGCGCTGGATCTTGTTCAGGTAAAGGAGGTTGCGGCGCCGCGAAAATATCAGGTTGAAGCTCGCCTCTGTCGCGATGCAACTGAGTATGGAGAGGAGCAGCACGCGTAAGGCGTGCCAGCCGAACAACCATATGGCCCACAGTGCGGCGGGCAATAAACAGGCACTGACCAGCCACATGATTTGGGCGCTGCTGCGCCGGGTAAAGATGTGGGGCGAGCTGAAGACCTTGCGTGGAGCTAGATCTTTCCAGTCTTTTGCGACTGGTCTGGCGGTTGCGGCCCGCTGGCTTTGTGCGCCCATAAGTTCCTCCACTTTGCCTCTGCTTTGCCTCCCATTTTGTCCGCCATTTTGTCTCTGGGCATCATGGCTACTTGCCTGGCTGTTTTTGTTGCAGCTGACGCCAGCGCGTCTTGCCCATGCGAAAACCTTGGGTCAAGGGAATCTGCGAAGGGCAACTACTAGAGCAGGCCCCACATTCAATGCAGTTCATCAGGCCAATACGCATGGCATCAGCGAGGTTTTCAGCCAGGACGTCTTTGTACATGGCTGTCGGTTCCAAGCCCATGGGACAGACGCGAATGCAGGCATCACAATGTATGCAAGGGCGCTGCTTTTTGTGTCCGACTTCTTCGGCCGTCAGGAACAGGAAGCCGCTGGAGCCCTTAGTGACAAATTGCCGCAGATCATAAAAGGCCGCGCCCATCATGGGGCCGCCATTCATCATGCGGGCGACGGGTTTGCTCAGGCCGCCGCAGAGTTCTAGCAGTTCGGAGACCGGGCTGCCAATCGGGGCGTCAAAGACTTTGGGCCGAGCTACGGCGCCACCCGAAATCGTAACGATACGCCGCGTCAGCGGCAGCCCAAGCTGCACGGCATCGAAAATAGCTTTGCCGGTGGCGACATTGACGACTACGCAACCGACTTCTAGTGGCAGCTTGCCGGGGGGCACTTCACGGCCACTGATAGTTGCGACCAACTGGCGCTCTGCGCCCTGGGGGTAGCGAGTCCGCAGCATGGCGATGCGCAAGCGTGGCAGCAACTCGCCGCTACCTTCTGTTCGTTTCAAGTATTCGCGATAACGCTGGATGGTTTGTCGCAACCGCGGCAGCAGGTAGGACTTGTTCTGTTCCAGGCCGATGACAACGTGCTTGGGGCGTAGCCCCTCGGCTAAGACATCAATGCCACCGATGACATCAAAGGCGCGCTCCTCCAGCAAGCTCGCGTCGCTGTGTAAATATGGCTCGCATTCGGCTGCATTGAGTAAAAGGTAGTCACAACGCCGATTAATGGGCAAGCGCAATTTTATATCCGTGGGGAAAGTGGCTCCACCCTGGCCGACAATGCCAGCTAGCGCAATGCGTTCGAGAATTTCTTTGTAGCCCTTGCCGCGCCAGGCTCTGGTTTCCTGCTTGTCGCCGGACTGTGGATTGACTCCATTGGTTTCCAAAGCTTCACGTTCAATGGTGACAACCTGGGCCTTCATACCGTTGGCCAAAGTGCGGCTTTCCAAAACGGTCACAATGCCATCCATCGGCGCGTGGATGCGGCTGTACAAAAATCCCTGCTTCAGTTCGCCGCCTACCAGTTTTCCCGTCTGGGCGATTAACTGGTTGCGCTGCACTCGTTCGCCAATATCGACTATGGGTTTGGCTACGGGACCAATGTGCTGCAGCAGAGGTATTTCAATTTTCGGCAGAGTATCAATATGCTCAATGCCCGCTGGCTTGCCTTCCAGGGGATTCGCGACGCGGGGGTGAAAGCCGCCTGCTTTGAAGGTGTGTACCGGCTTGTGCAGAGCGGGAAAAATCTGTCGCATTGCTAAACGCCTCCACCATTCTAAAGTTGTCCGTTGTCCAAAGTTGTCCAAAGTTGTTCAAAGTTGCTTGATCATTTGTACAAACTGTTTGCGCTCAGTGCTGGACTGCAAGTCAAAAAAGGCCGAACCGACTACGACAATATCCACACCGCTATCGCGGACAGTATGAATAGTTTGCGTGTTGACCCCTCCGTCGACGGATAAACGGTAGGAAAAGCCATATTCACGGCGCAGTTGATCTAACTGGGCAATTTTTTGCAGAGTCTGGGAAATCATTTGTTGGCCGCCGTAACCGGGGTTGACCGACATGATTAAAATCAGGTCCACTTCGGTAAGTAATTCGCTCAGGGCACTGACCGGAGTTGAGGGGACAATGGCGATACCCGCTCTCTTATCTAGTTTTTTGATGCGCTGTATCAGGCGGTGTACGTGAGTCGTGGCCTCTAAATGAAAGGTGATCAGGTCCGCCCCGGCCTGGGCAAAATTGTCTACTTGGGTTTCCGGGCGCTCAACCATTAAGTGGACGTCAAAAGGCAGCCGGCTGTGGGGTCGCAGGGCCTGGACCATCTGGGCGCCAAAACTAATTGGCGGTACAAAATGGCCATCCATTACATCAATATGTATCCACTCCGCGCCTGCCTCGGCAATGCCGCGGGCGTCCCGTCCCATATGGGCGAAGTCGGCGGCAAGGATTGAAGGCGCGACATTTAACGGCTTTTCAGTGCGCACGCTAGAACTCCGTAAGAATCAAAATATTAATGCTGCCAATATAATATATTTCTTTTTTTTTGCCTAGCTTTGATGTTAATTGATTGTTTAGCAATGGCTTAATAGTGAGAATCTTTATCAAAAGATTTATTGGTCGTAAAGCTTGCCCAGATTGATTAGACTTTGAAACAGAGTGGCCTTTTGCCCGCGGTCAAAAAATTGCCGCAAAGGATATTTCAAGGATATTTCGCCGAAGATCTCGTGCAGCCCGAGCTCGGGCTGCCAAGGGCGGAACCTGTCGGACTGCCAGGTCTAGTCCGCGAAGTCCCAAGCGCTAAGATCTGCCTGCGATTCCATGCTTTCTTCAATCGTATCGGGCAACTGAGGGAAAAAGTCAAGGGCGCTGAGTTCTTCTACGGCATCTACTGTCGTGGCAAAAATAGAGAGTTTTTCGTCATCCTGAAGCTGATATGCGCGATTCTGTAGTAAAAAGGCGATCATCAACTGGCGTTCTGGGTCATATACGACTTTATAATAGTTGTGCGGTACCCAGACTTGGTTTTCGCCGATGCTGGCGAGGTTTTGAGAAGGGGGGGCCTGAGGCCCGGTCACTACGCCGGCGGTGACGATTATGATGCGCTGGTAGGCGATGGCCCAGCGACGCATCAGTTCTTCTAGATGGCGCCAGATACCACGGTTGAAGGCCGGTCGTTGTGGACTGATGTTTGAGAGGTAGAAGGACTCACTCATGGCCTTTTCGCTGAATGCCATGTCCGCCGCCGGGGCCAGGTGCCCTCGGTCGTAGCCACTCTTGTAGTAATCGGAGAGGCTGGCAGAACCACTGGCGACGACAGGATCGGCGCGAAAATTGCCACTGCGTTTCCAGCGCGGAGCGAGGAGTTGATCGGCGCGCAGTTCGTAGAGTACCCAGGCGGGCTGTTCACTGGCTTCGTAATAACCGAGGATGTAATTTTGATGACGTACAATTTGTATGGCTTGGCCGTTCACAGCCTGCTCGGCAGCTTGTTCCTGCATGCGGGGAATGAATTCCTGGATGGAGTTGGTCGGTAGCTGGGCACAGCCGAACGACAGGAGCACCCATAAAGCCGTAATGGTGAGCGTAAGCGCTAGGGCACGAAGGCGCTTTGTGACCAGGAGGTCTTGCGTTACAGGCTGTTGAGTTGTGGGTGGTGCGGCTGTATTAGTGACTGGGCCTGCCTGGGGAATAATCTGAGTCGCTGTTGGATAGCTTGTCATGGCGATATTATAAGCGAAAAGCCATGCTTGTGGAAAGCGATAATTAGTGTACAATTACTACTTGCAATTTTGGCATTTTTACTCTGGGACTGTGCTTCTACAAGAATATCAGGGGCTGGACAGCCGGGTTTTAAAAGCTCAAGCTAGAGCGTCTAGCTTTCCTGATGGGGGCCTTATGGATATTAAACATACAATAGTATCGTTGATGGACTATACCAGTTTAAGTGGCGAAGAAACGAAAGCACAGCTGCACGCAATGGCCAAAGAGGCCCATAGTCCGTTGGGATCAGTAGCTGCAATTTGTGTCTATCCTCGCTTTGTCTCGCAGGTGAAAGACTCGCTCGCTCAGGCTAGGCTGCCGCAATTGGCGGTAGCTTCGGTAGTCAACTTCCCGCATGGCGAACTACCTTTGGATGAGGTCATTGCTGAAATTCACTATGCGCTGCAGCAGGGTGCGGATGAAATTGATCTAGTGATTCCCCATCCACGCCATAGGATTTATGGAGCTTATCGTGATTTTGCCGCAAAACTAGACTTTGTGCAGGCCTGCCGCAATGAGACCCATGCTAAGATTTTAAAATTGATCATTGAGAGTGGTCAGTTGGATTCGGATGAAATTAAGCGCTGTTCGAAAATAGGTATTGAGGCTGGGGTAGACTTCATCAAGACTTCGACGGGCAAGATTTCCGCAGGCGCGACTTTGGAAGCCGCTGAAATCATTTTGCAATGTATTCAAGCGTGGGGGAGCTCAGGCGCTAAGCGCTGTGGTTTAAAAGTTTCCGGCGGTATTCGCAGCCTCAACGATGCCCTGCCCTACTTACAGTTGGCGGCAAAGGTCTTGGGAGAAGATTTCTTGCAGCCTCGTACTTTCCGCTTCGGGGCCAGCGGTCTATTGCAGGCTTTGCTGGAAGGCGGCGAGAGTCAAACTACATATTGACGATGTTGTCGGCAACTGTGTCGATGGCCTCTCGCTCCCGACCTCCCAGATATTGCCGCCCATTGGGGCCAGAAGTTTTCGGGCTTTATCGCTGTGGTGTTTGTCAGTGTTTGGCCGCTCCCGTTTTGCGTTTGCGCGCGGTCATTGGGTTGGAAGGTTTTGAATGGCCGATTGCACCTGTTTTTGTTTGGGGTTGTTGCCGCGAGCGAGCTTTTTCAGTTGCTTGCGTAATCCAGGGTCAAAATTATCAATCCACTGGGCCTCTATCAAGCTGGCTGAACGGGCATAAGTCTGCGATGTTCGTATAATCTCTCCTGAGAGTATATACTTGGGCGGTCGGTAAAATAGGCTGGAGCCGGGATGAATCACGATGTTGCGGGTTGTCAGGCTGCGATATAATATCTTGCGACGCCGGCTGCGCCGGCCGTGTGTTTTGGTCCCTAGCTCTTCTTGGATACAGAGACCGCTCTGCAAACCAGCCATGCAAGCCCGCATATATTCTTCGCAATAACGTGGATTGTGCGGTTGGAAGGCTGAGCTTTTGCCACTACCGTTGGTTTCGGGGGCCGGAGGAATGGCTATACCCGGATAATTACTGCGGATAATTTCTTTTAGTTGTTCTACAATACGCTGTAGTTCATGCATGGTTCGCTGATCCAGAAAGTAGCGTTCACAAAATTGCTGTCTTTCACCTAGGTCACGCATGGAGCTGTAGTGACTGAAGATCCGCAAGTAGAATTCAAAATCCCCATAATTCCCCATAAAACGTTTCTGCGCCTCGCGTGCCTCGCGTTCTTGGCCGTGTGGTAGCAAAAAAGGCGAGTTTGATGAGAGGAAGGCGATTATGACGCAGGCCGGATGAATACAATTCAGACTGATGCGCAGGGCTTCAATCAAGATACGCGAATGCCGCGGCAGCAAGGGGAAATGGCACATCTGTTCGCCGATTTCGGTCAGTTTGCGACTCTGCGGTGACAAGGCCCCTAGCTGCACCAGGCTGTCGATGGCGTTGCGAATATCGCTAGGGTCCGGCTTGGTCAGAAAGTCAAAGTCTTCAAATCTGTATATGTCAAGTTCAGCCATGCGAAGAATAACTTCGGTAAGATCGGTGCGCTGGATTTCTTCTTGGGTATAGGGCCGCATGGTTTGGAAGACACTGCGGCTATATAATCGGTAACAAAGTCCGGGTGCCAGACGCCCGGCCCGGCCTTTGCGCTGTTCGGCAGAAGCCTTGGAAATGTTGCTCTCGCGCAGCTCCGTGTGTTGAATATAACTGTCGTAGTGGCTGAGTTTTGCCAGGCCCGTATCAATGACCACGGTGACTCCCTCTATCGTCAAGCTGGTCTCGGCAATGTTGGTGGCCAGGATTATCTTGCGACAAGGGCGTTGTAAATGTTTAGAAAAGGGGGCATCCTTGAAAATTCGTTGTTGCTCTTCTTTGCCGAGACGGGCGTAAAGAGGCAGGACATAGATCCCGTGGTTTTGTTCACAGGGGTGCAAGGCCGCCACGCAGGCTTTGATATTGGCTTCGCCGGGCAGAAATACCAGTACGGCGCCCCGGCTGTGCGGCCCATCCTGCTGTTCGAGTTGCAGAATTAGGTCACGAATTTGTAGAGCTTGTTCTTCAACTGGGTTTAAGCATTGTGTTGGCAGCTGAGGGCCCTTGGCCGATTTATGCGGTTTATTTGTTTTTTCTCGTTTATAGTTAGAGGCCGGCGACGGTCGGTATATGACCTGTACCGGGAAACTTTCCGCTTGTATCGAAATGACGGGGGCATTAAAAAAATACTGGCTAAAAATTTCGGTGCGGATGGTGGCCGAGGATACGAGTAGACGGAATTCAGGACGTTTGAGTAAGAGATTTTTTAGCAACCCCAAAATGAAGTCGATGGTCAGGCTGCGCTCGTGAGCCTCATCTACCATCAGTATGGAGTAGCGTAATAATAATGGGTCATGCTTCAGCTCCTGCAACAGGGTGCCATCCGTCATAATTTTGATTTTGGTGTTCGGTCCTGTGGCATCTTCAAAGCGCATCTTGTAACCGATGAAGTCTCCGACAGGTAACTGTAGCTGCTCAGAAATAAAATCGCAAACGGACAGGGTCGCTATGCGGCGCGGCTGAGTTATGCCCATCATGCCGCGTCGGGTGTAGCCAGCCTCGTGCAAGATCAGCGGAAGTTGAGTGGTTTTTCCCGAACCTGTAGGGCTCTCGACGATAAGTATCTGGTTCTGTTCCAACTTGGCAATGATTTCTTGACGATGCTGGTAGACGGGCAGTAATTGATAATTTAGGGTCATTGGCAGCAATTATAGTGAGTGAACCAGGCTGCGTCATGTTCAGCTCCGGTTTTTTCTGTTTAATGTATCTTATCACGTTTTGTCTAGCCATTTGTCTAGCCATTTGCCTAGCCATTTGCCTAGCTATGGCAAAAGAGATATACTGCGCGTCTCGCAGCGCAGAGCTGCCGTGAAAATTGAGAATTGGGACTTTATAATGCCTCAAGTAAAAGCCATTGCATTTGACATTGACGGGACTTTATACCCCCAGTGGAAGCTTTTGACGACTTCATTGGGCTTCTACATGGCCAATTTCTCTTTGGTCCAGCGTTACTGGAAGGTCCGGCGCAATCTGCGCAGAGATGGGTATCATTATCAGGCCGAGGGCCGGCAGGGTTTGCGGCATCATCAGGCCCAGATGTATGCGGACCTGACAGGTGAGTGTGTCGCCGATGTTGAAAAACTTTTAGATTACAAGATTTACCAAGTGTGGGAAGGTACTTTTCGCCATATTCGGCCTTTGCCTGGCGTTGGCGAAGTGCTGCGGGAGTTGAAGCACCGCGGCTTTATTGTGGCGGCGATGTCAGATTTTCCCGTAGAGCAAAAGCTCAGGTTTTTTGGGCTTGACTCCGAGTACTGGGATCTGGCCATTACGTCTGAAGACAGTGGGTATTTGAAACCACACGCCAGGGCCTACCAGTATTTGTCGCAGAAGCTGAACCTGCTGCCCAGCGAGATATTATATGTGGGAAACAGTTATCGCAACGATATTGAGGGTGCAAAAAAAGCTGGCTACTGGGCGGCTTTTTTTGCCCGGAAAAACCGTCGGGATTCTTTGGCCGATTTTCACTACCGCAGCTATCCACATTTCTTGGAGCGCTTAGACAAGTTTTTAAAATACTGATTTATAATATATTGCACTTGTTAGCAGCCAGGCTTTTTCAGTAAACTGCAAATCCAGTCACTTTTTGCGACGGATATCCGAGCACTGTGTCTGGCACCGGAGCCATGGTTTGGTATTTTGTAATGATGCGGTGTCTGGATAATGTCGGGGAGTGAGGGCATCACATCGTTATGACAATATTTGACTTGGGTGATCTGGTAACGGCTCTGCTGCTGCTGTTCCTGGTTTTGTATTTTCGCGCAAGGGACAGTAATAACCGTTCCATTCAAGAAATGCATCGTTTCCTCGACAATGTTCGCGCTAGCTTGGAGGATCGCTTTGGCGGTATGCTGGAGGACTTGGAGGATCGCACGACCGAGATGCAGGCCCAGCGCGATCTCAACATTGAATATATGCGGCGCGGCGCTCAGAGTTATCAGAATTTTATTCAGAGTGTCGAGGGGCTTGAGGCGGCACAGAAGCAATTAGAACACCTGTTTGAATCGGTACAACACTACGAAGAAGAATTGCACCAGGTTGAGCGGCAGTTCGATAAGGTGGATCGGCAAACTGAGCAGGTACACGAGTTAGATGCCCACCTGAAAGAACAGCGGCGTTGGGCCGCTGAGTTGCAGAATCATTTGCTGCAAAAGTTGAATGAGCATCAGGCCCTGTTGCAGGGCAATTTTGTCCAGCATCTGGATGAGCAAAAGAGGGGTTTAACTGAGGAGCTGGCTAAGCTGACCAATCGCTTGCAGGACCTGGAGGAAAATACGGCTAGTCAGGCTGAGGCGTTGCAGCGGGTCAACCGGACGCGCAGTGAGTGGGATACACTTGAACGGGCCTTGCAGGGCGACGCTGAGCGCTTTCGCCAAAACCAGCAAGCTTTACGTGATAGACTACAGAATGTAGGCCAACAGAACAGCCAGCTGGAAAATAAAGTCAGTTCGCGCCAGAACCAATTACAGGACGCTGTGGAGAAATTATCTTCAGATTATAAGGAACTGGAGTCGGAGTTGGAAAAAGAGTTGGAACGCCACCGTCTGGATTTGCGTGAACGTTTGGAGCGCGACATGCAAAATCTGCAACATGAACAGCAGAGCCTTTTGCAAAAAGAGACAGAGGCTCTGATGCAAAAAAGTATTGAACAAGTTCACCAGCGCTTACAGGAGTTTGAGCAGTGGTGCAGCTCTTATTTTGAAAAATTTTCTGGTATTGAAGTTGATATACAGAAAGACCGAAAAGCTTTACTGGAACAGTTCCGCGGCGAAATGGAACAACAGGTGGAACTTATGCGTGAGAATTATCGCGAGCAGGCCGCCGAGCTATTTGGTGACTGGAATATTCTTTCGGAGAATTATCACCGTCTACAATTGGATTTTGAGCATATTGAGAGTCGCTCACGTGAGGAATTGGGCGCTCAGTTTGAGCTGTATGAAAAGGGTTTTGCTGACGATTTGCGCAAGAGGCAAACTCAGCTGAATGAGCACCTGAAACAATGGGATGAGAACTTGAAAAAACAGTTAAAAGAGCTGACTCAGAACTTGGAACACGGGCAGAAAGAAAACTGGACGCGCAATCGTGAAGTCTGGGAACGCCAAGTGGAGTCCGAACGCCGAGACGTGAAAGAGCAGCTGCGTCTGGCCCGCCAGCAGATTCAGAACCATGAGAGCGAAGTCGAAGGGGAAATTCATCAGTTAATGGCCGATTTAAAGGCCGAGGCTAAGGCCCTGCAAGAGGCGATTACACAACAGAATCGCGATCGCGATGCCGAAATTCGCAAGCGCCTGGAAGAAAATGGCGGCGAGTTGGAAGAGTGGGCGCAGAAATACCAGCAAATGGAAAAGAGTATGCAGAACCGCAGCCGTAAGTTGGAAGAGCAGTACGAAACCCTGGATATCCGCATTCAAACTGATGTGCGGCAGATGGCCAATAACTTTGAGACAATTGAGCAGCAGCAGCAGCATATTCTGAGCAATGGTAAGCTAATTGAGCGGGCCGAACACTTGTGGCGTGATACGCGCGAGCAAATCTCCAAGTTGCGCGAGCAAGGTTCCGTGCTGACAACTTATGCCGAGCAGAGTCAACATTTGGCAAAGGAGTTTGAATATATTCGCCAGTTGGCGCAGGACACTGGCGAGAAGCTGCGCGCTTTGGAAGCCAGTGAAGAGCGGGCCGAGATCTTGCAGCAGAATGTCGGCGACTTGGAGCAAACACTGGTGCAGACGAGCGAGAAATGGGAGGCTATGTATGCGCAAAACGAGCGTGTCCAGCAAATGGAACAGTATTTGCAGCGGATTGAAGATGTATACCAGGAGCGAGGTAAAGAATTTTTGGCCCTTGAAGAACAGGCGCAGAACCTGGAGGCTCATCAGGCCCAGGTATTACAGCATATTGGTGACATGCAGGATATTCAGTCTCGCATTGGCACGGTTGAGCGCCAGATCGGGCCCTTAGAGGAAAAAGCACGTGAATTAAACCGTTTGCAAACTGTTATTGAACAAAATGTAGGGCAGACAGAAGAGCTTGCAGGGCAACTGACCTTGTTGCGGGACTTGCTGGATCAAGCACAGGAACGCAGTAATGAGTTGCAGCGCATGCGTGGCTGGCTGTTGAATGCGGAACAAAGAGTCAAGGAAATGAGTGAGAGCCTGGATGCCAATATTCATTTGGCAGAGCAGCTTGCCCTGCAGCAGGGAAATGCGCAAAGTTTGAGTGACTCGACGGTCCAGGATCTAAACCGGATTGATGAAGAAACTCGTACAATGGTTTTTCAGCTCTCCGAAAAAGGCTGGGATAATGCCACTATCGCCAAGCAACTGAACATCAGCGTAGGAGCTGTAGAGCTGATTTTGGAAATGAGTTCGATGATTTAAATTTCTAATATATATTAGCTTACAGAAAAAATTAGGGTAGTTGTTTCTGCTCAATATTTTACGTCGGGCAACTTGAAAGTCGTTTGTCGTATTTTTTCGGTTATAGATTTTTTAATTTTAAAAAATCTATAACCGAAAAAATAAAACCGATAGTTGAAGTCAAGGAATCTTGTATTTATGTTTGCAAGTCAGAGTAAAACTACTGTGATATCTGATTCTAATAACACAATTTTGTGGCAAGTTTTTAATTCCATGCAAATTTTGCTTGGCTGAAAGGCCAGCTTTTTGCATAATGCAAGGGGTCAGGGAGGATGTCGTGAATACCCAATTGCAACGCATGATGGCTGTGCTGTTCTTAGTTCTTACCGTAATAGCTGTGACAGTCTTGTTTTGGCTTCCTGTGGACAATGATTCAGACCGAATTATTGTAGCTAAGGAGAGCGCGGCAGATGGTTTGTTAAATATGGCTGCCCGAGAAAATCAAAACTCTGCTGCGACTCTTCGGGATTCAATGCTTGAAGAAAATCAGGATTTGGAAAATGCCAATGTCTTGTCACCTGAATCTGACGAGTCATCGCTTAACGATGATATGAATTTGATCGCGGACGATAGCGAACTGCATCGGGGATATGACTCGGCAGAGTATATTGCCGATAATATCAAGGCTAAGGATTTTGAGGATATCGATATAAATGAAAGTGGTGACATTGTTGCAGCAAATACGACTTCTGTGCGCAAGCAAGCGGTAATACCTGAAGATAATGAATTTGCGTATGACGTAATGGGCAACAAGCGCACTCACATTTCGGATCATACTGTGCGCAAAAATGACTGGTTTGCTAAGGTTACGAATAAGTATTGGGACGACCTGTATATGTGGCCGGATCTTTACACACTTAACCAAGGGAATCGTCGTAATTTGAGCAGTTCTGACCCAGATTTGATCTACCCCGGTGAAAAAATTGGTATTTATGAGTCTTTGACTGCCGACGGCGATTTTTCAGATCAGGATTGTCGCACCCTGTTAAGTGCTTATCTGAAGGTCTATAAAATGTATAAACAGCTGGGCGAATCGAAAGATCTGGCCGCCGCACAGCTACTGGCTTCGGCTGTCCGCTATGATGCGGACTTCCTGGACGACTACTCCAGTGTGATTGCAGCTAAAGACAAGCAAATGGCCCAGCGTCTGCTCAAGGAACAGAAGTTTCTGGACTAGATTCTCGTCGCGCATCCTTGCCTTCTTACGATTTTAAGAGTCGTCTTTTTTAGGGGAGGAGTCGCGGAAATATCATGGCTAAGCAGCCAGAGACAGATTCAGAGAAGTTCCTTCACGGGCTGTTGCGTGTCAGTCGGGCGGAGCAGGATAGATCTCTGAGCCCTACTATACGACAGGCGCTCAGCTATATCCCTCAAAGCACAAACTATTGCTTACCTGATTCCAATGCCCACTTGTTGAGTTCAGAGAAAGCAATATTGACACGCAAGGCAAATGAGTTGTTCCGCTTGGGGCAAGTTTCAGCAGCGGAAAAAATTTATTTAGCAGTGGGTTATAGTGCGGGCTTAAATAAACTGGCAGATTATTATTTGCAGCGCAATGACTTTATCCGGGCATATTTGTTTTTGCGTGCCGCTAATGATGAGCAGCGCGCAAATACCACAGCGCAGCGCTTTGTGGCTGTCGTTCGCAAGTGGCTGAAAAATTAAGGAAGAAAGGCCAGCTTGGGAGCTTATGGTAACTTAGCTGAGCTTATTAGGCAGAGGTCTTATGGCGAAGGGAAACTGGGACAAAGATATTGTAATTATCGGTGGCGGTATCGCTGGTATGACGGCGGCGCAGTACGGCGCTCGGGCCAGCTTGGACACTTTGTTACTAGAGCGCTACGCCTTTGGGGGCCAGGCACTTATAATCTCCGAATTAGAGAATTATCCAGGTTTTCCTGAGATAATCACTGGTTTTGCTTTTTCACAGCGTATGGAGCAGCAGGCTCGTAATTTTGGTGCTGATTTGCTTGTGAGCGAGGTGAAAGAGTTAGAACGTGATGGCCAGTTGTTTATCGTGAAAACGAACAGAGGCGCTGTGCTTACGCCGGCTGTGATACTGGCTACCGGAGCCGTACATAGACCACTGGGCATCAGAGGAGAAGAACGTCTAGTTGGCCGAGGGGTATCCTACTGTGCTTCCTGCGATGGCCCCTTCTTTAAAGGGAAAAAAATTCTTGTCGTAGGGGGAGGTGATGCCGCTTGTGATGAAGCTCATTACCTTTCGAATCTCAGCGATCAGATCGTCTTGATTCACCGCCGTGACAAGTTTCGGGCTCAGGATGCTCTGGCAGACCGCGTCCTAAACAATAATAATATTGAGGTCCGTTTGCAGCAAATAGCTGTGGAAATCCTGGGAAAAAACAGAGTGGAAAAGGTCCGTTTGCAGAAGATCGACAGTGGAGAGGTTTATGAGGAGGAGTTTGCTGCGGTGTTCATTTTTGTCGGCTCAACTCCGACTACGGAGTTGGCTTTCAGTGAAGTAGACAAGGATGAACAAAACTTTATTAAGGTCAATGAACATATGGAAACAACGGTGCCGGGTTTTTTCGCGATTGGCGATGCCCGTCAGACACCATTTAGGCAGCTTGCTGTAGGGGTGGGCGATGCCGCTCTCGCCGCTCATGCCGCAGCCCACCGGGTGGAGGATCTTGCCAGCTAAAGTTTCTTTATTTTGCAATCGAACTTCTGCGTGATCAGCGGCATGAGTGAGTTGCATAGCGAGTCGCATGTTCTTGCCGCGGTATTTTTTGAGCCAGCTGCGACTTCATTGCCAGCTGGCTTACGATTTTTTGTACGGTCTTTGTGGAATTTCATGCGAGTGCTTTGTACCGTCTGCTCATCTTGTTGCAACTGGCAGTCCCGTCAGGCTTCAATGAAGCCGGTTTATTTCTGCTGCCCGGTTTAGGTCCAATATTTAATGCCAGAACAATCGGTGCCCGACCGCAATTATGGGCTGCGGTTTATCCTTGCGCAATTGTAAAGGTATCTGTAAGATAATGATCTGATGCAGCTTGCAATAAAGTTTCAGTGGGAGGTGAGTGTGGGCACTGGTGATGGATGGAATAGATGGCCGATGAATATGTACAACTAGTTACGTTTCAGCTTGGAAATGAATTTTATGGCATAGATATTCAGTATGTGAAAGAGATTCACGGGGTTGAAGCGATCCGGACAATGCCCAATACTCCGCCATATATTGAAGGTATTTTAAATTTACGCCGCGAAGTTATTCCGATTATCAATTTGCATAAACGCTTCGGCATAATGACAGCAAAACTTTCTGAGGAAGAACGCCTGTTGAGTGGTTTTATTATTTTGAAAATTGGTGATGTGCTGGCGGGAATCATCATTGATAAAGTCCACCGAGTGATTCAATACAGTAAACAGGATGTGCAGCCACCCCCGCAAATAATTTCTGGTATCGCCAGGGAATACATTCGGGGGGTGGTACACGAGGAGCAGAACTACTTGATTTTGCTTGATATAATTAATCTCTTCGATAAAGATGACTTTATGAAACATATTGCACAATTATATAAGCAGAATGACCATTGATCATCGTGGATTTTATTTACTTAAGGTGCGATTTTTGATCGCCGAGGTGCAATCGTGCTAGTGTGCAAAAAGTTGCATTTTAAGACTGCTTCTATCGCCCTTGTTCTACTTCTGGGGTTTGGCTTCTGCTCCTGTGCTTCAATTAAGCGTGGGGTGCTCTCTTCTATTGGCAATATGTTTACAGAAGAAGGGGCGGCCGGCAATTCATTCACCCGCGATTCAGACCCGATACTTATAGAAGATTCCTTGCCTGCCATGCTGAAAATGACAGAGCTTTTAAGGGATGCGGCACCGGACAGCCCCGGTTTGAATTTCGGTGCCGGACAAATTGCTGTAATGTATGCCGGAGGTTTTTTGCAGCCGAAACTAGATATAGTTGAATCTTTTGCTGCAAAAAAAGCCTTGCAAGTCCGTACTAAAGCTATGTATCTGCGGGGGCGTGACAGTATTCTCGACGGTCTGCGTTTGCGACATCAGCACCAGGGCTTTGAAGAAAAATTTGAATCCGATAACCTGGACGATTGGCTCCGTTTGATGGGTGAAAAAGACATACCTTACTTGTACTGGGGGAGCTTGGCCTGGTTGGGAGCTTTCGCTCTTGAGCCATTTGATTTTGAGTTGCTGACGACTGTTGCACGGCCGATATTAATGTTGTGGCGGTCCATGCAGATTGACCCTGAATATGGATACGGCAGCTTGCATACTTCCATGGTTACGGTTATGGGATCTCTGCCGCCTTCGCAGATTGTTGAGGCCATGAATCATAGCCTGGGACTGGTAAAGCCCTTTTTTGAAAATTACTACCGTAGCCGAGGCATTGATTCTACTAGTCGCAGGGCCATTGTCAAATATCACTTTAAAGAGAGCCTGCGGCTCTCGGAAGGGCAAGATCCCAGTCTGTATGTCGCCATGGCGAACTGGATCAAGGCTAATCAGGAGAACCCGCAGGAGGACAAGAGACTTTTTGAGGATTACCTTAAAAGGGCTTTGGCTATTAAGGCTGAAGAGAATATTTCCAATCGTCTGACAATTTTAATTTATCAGCAGCAGGCAAAGCGCCTGCTCGAAAAGACCGAAGAATTTTTCCTTTAGGAGAGGGGTCGATGAATTTCCTGTTACGAAAGAGCCGTCGAATTGGCTCAAGTTTGCTGCTCGCCTTCGTCTCGCTGTGCGGAATTGCAAATTTACAAGCGCAGATAACGATTAAGCTTGCCACTCTTACTCCAGATAACACCCCTTGGAATGATGCCTTATATGCGGGGATTGAACGCATTGAAAAGTTGGTCAACGGCCGTGTGCGCGTGCGTGTCTACGGCAATGGTTTGGCTGGTGACGAGTCTGAAGTGCTGCGTAAAATGCGCTTAGGCTCTGTAGATGCGGGTATATTTACGGCTATTGCCTTGAAATCTGTAGTGCCTGAGACTCTCGTATTCAGCTTGCCATATTTTATTAAAACCCAAGAAGATTTAGAGAAAGTAATGCAAGAGCTGGTGCCAGACTTCAATAAATCCTTTGCTAAAAATGGTTATAAAGTTCTGGGCTGGGCCTTTTCGGGATGGGTGTATATGTTTTACAAGGATGATATCCGTACACCCGATCAGGTGAACAATGTTCGCTTGGGGATTAGTCCATCGGAGCCAGAGTTACAGGCAGCATGGCAGTCTTTAGGTTTTCGTGTAAGCACAGTAAGCTTTTCTGATACATTTGTCTCTTTACAAAATGGCCTTTTAACAGGCTTTTATTCGACACCAATCGGGGCTCTTGCCTATCAATGGTTTGCTTTTGCCCCGCATATGGTTTACTCAAAGGTGGCACCTCTATTGGGAGGTGTATTGATATCTACTCGGATATGGAACAGGATTAGTTCTGCAGATCAAGCGGTTATCCAGCAGGAAATGGACAAAATGATTCGCGACTTCTCTGGTGTGGCTCAGGAACAGGATGCGAAGGCTTTGGAAGTGATGGAAGAAAACGGTTTGAAAGTTTATATGCCGAGTGAAAGTGAAGAGCAAGCTTGGCAAGATGCATTTAACAGCAAGGGATACCCACAGGTTATTGGCCCCCATCATACAATTTCTAACGATCTATATCAAAGGGCTCAGCAGATCATTCAGGCGCGTTAACCTTTTCTCTATTTTTCATTTGGCGACTAAAAGGCTGTTATTACAACGCGCAGAATCAGCGTTACAAAGAAAGGAGGACAGCGTATGCCTGTCGGAAATTTAAGTGCCGTAAGCTGGACTGTCCCGGTGTTCAAATGGCTTCGACGCTTGGAAGATTTAGGCAATATAGTCGTAATTTCGTCGTTATTGATCTTGCCTCTATTGGAAATCATTTTACGTAATTTTTTCCACATGCCTGGGCTCTACGGTTCTGAGTTTTATTCTGGCCACTTGTTATTTGTATTAGCCTTGAGCGCGGGTCTATATGCACAGCGCCAACACATGCACCTGGGACTCTCGATAATTAATATCCACTTGCCACTTCGCTTGCAGCAGATACTGAGCGCTGTCAAGTTGCTCTGGGCCACAATGATTTTACTAATGCTAGGAATTGCCTCTTGGGTTTTTTTGCAGAGCTTTGACCCCAATGAATTGGTGGGAAGAGTTGCGCTCCGCCCAGTTTTATATGTGTTTCCAGTAACCATAGGCTTGTTCATCTTGCGTTTAATGCTAAGTAACCCGCTGGATATCTCCGAGCAAGCATTGCTGGGATTATGTCTGCAAGTTGTCCTGGTTTTAGCTGGTATCGCCCTTGCTTGGCAGCTCTCGCGAGTTTCAATCCTTCATTACTATATAAATGATTTCGACCTGCCATTTGCAGAGCAAGAGAAGCTTTTTGCCTTGGAGGAAAAGCAATTTTTACTGTTTGCTAAGATTGGCCCCTGGCTTATTGGCTTTACATTGCTCTTGTTTTTATTGGGCTTCCCAATTTTTCTGACTTTGGCGGGGGTTAGCTATGTCCTGTTTAATCTTAATTTTAGTCAAGTTGAGTTGATACCCAATGCATTTTACACCTTGTTTACGGGAGAAGGGAATTTAAATTCTTTGCCGTTATTTGCCTTGGCAGGCTTTATCCTTTCCGAAGGTAAATCAAGCAACCGCCTAGTTGACTTTTTTCAACATCTATATCGTAATTTGCCCGGTGGAATAGGTATTGTTGTTATTATTACCAGTACATTTTTTACTGTTGTTACCGGCGCTTCCGGAGTGACCATCCTGGCCCTTGGTGGCCTATTGTACAATATAATGAAGAAGGCCGGCTACAGTAGCAGTTTTAGCATAGGTCTTTTGACGACCTGTAGCAGCATAGGCCTTTTGTTTCCTCCCAGTTTACCTATTATTATCTATGGCACAAAAGTTGGGGTCAGTATCAGAAATCTGTTTTTAGCCGGGTTCTTGCCGGGTATTATTATGACTGTTGTTCTTTGTGTGTTGGTTATCGTACAAGCACGTAAGAAATCGACTAAGCCGGTAATTCTGAATCCCAGTCTAAAGTCTTTGCTGCATAAATCATGGATGGCGGCCGGCGAGCTACTTTTACCTTTGTTTATTTTTCTAGCTTATTTCTATTTCAAAGTGACAGCTAGGGAGATTAGTGCTCTTACTGTATGCTATGCAATGGTCTTAAATTTGCTGATTCACCGCGACTTCAGCATTAAACGTCTGTTGCCAATTGCTCTGAATTCAGTGGCAACTATGGGCGGTATTTTAATAGTTATTGGTTTTGCACGCTCATATTCAGATCATTTTGTGTTCTTCAATTTTCATGGTTTTTTGCAGAACTATATTGCCAATCATGTCGAAAGTTCACTTGGCTTCTTGCTTTTAATCAATATTGTTCTGCTATTCACTGGCTGTTTTCTGGATATCTTTTCAGCCATTTACATTGTCGCCCCCTTAATCAGTTCTTTAAGCGAGTCTTTCTCAGTCCCCGCCGAGCAACTAGGTATCATTTTTCTATCGAATCTAGAATTAGGATATATTACTCCACCGATAGGGCTTTCTCTATTTTTGGCCTCCTATCGTTTTCAAATTCCCCTGCTAAAAGTTTATAAATATGTAGTTCCGTTTTTTCTTATTTCTCTAGTTTTTGTTTTGCTTGTGACTTATGTCCCTTGGTTATCGACTGGCTTGCTCAGTCTATTCCCATAAAAAGCAGGTCGATACTATTTTTGCCTATTATTTAACAAGCAAAATGGCGAGATTTTTAGTTATAGGGATAAATGTAAAAAATCGCTTTTCCTGATATTATATCTTAAATACAAAGAGGTAGGATATGCTTGCCATTATATTGAAACAGAGTCGGATGCTACATTTATTGCTTTTAGGTATTCTCATATTTGAGTGCCTTGAAGGAATGGCGCAACTCTATGGTAACGAGAGGTCAGATAATCTTGATCTCAGCAGTTTGAGTTCGGCGGGGATTCACGTCTTGCCTGTCGATAAGAGGGTCAAGGCTTTAGACTTTGAGCTGGAAAGCTTGCAGGATCGTCGTGAACTTACTTTATCCGATTTTCGCAATAAAGTTGTAGTCATTAATTTTTGGGCGACATGGTGTGCGCCATGTCGCGCTGAGATGCCTTCTATTGAATCGTTACATCAGAAACTGAAGAGTCAAGGGCTAGTTTGGTTGGCCGTCAATTCGGGAGAAGATCGTGCAACAGTTGGAAACTATATTGAAAAATATAAGTATACATTCCCAGTTTTATTAGACCCAAATGGCTTGAATACTTATCAGTATGGTGTTCAAGGTCTGCCGGCGACACTGATTGTCAATAAAAGTGGTTATATTGTTGCATTGGCTGTTGGCAGTATTGACTGGCGGAACGATAATGTAGTAGCTGCGCTGGAGAAATTACTGGCAGAATGACCGTATTTAATATTAGTTAAATATTGTGTAACGGAAGGTTATCATGAATTGGGACAATCCTAATTGGCAGTACTTTGAAATTCAGAGTCTACGTGGCAAGAATTTTGCCAATGTATGGCCTACAATCCCAGAAGTTCTCCAATATACCGTGGAGCGATATGGGGAGAACAATGCTTTTACCAATTTTGTGGTGAATCAACGTAGCAGTATAAGCTATAAGCAGCTCGCTGAATATGTAGAGGCCTTGGCTCTTACCCTAAAAGATTTAGGTTTAGGAGCTGGCGATAGGATTGTTATTTCTGGCAAAAATAGTCCGGAGTGGGGAATTACTTATTTGGCCGCTCTTTGTGCTGGATGTGTTGTCGTGCCCTTGGATGCCAGAAGCAGCGCAGAGTTTCACAAGCATATCATAGAATTTACAAAGACAAAACTGGTCTTTATGGACGGTGATCTACTGCAGAGACTGGGGGCGCTTGAATCCAGTGCTAGTATGTATCGCAAGTATTTGCTGCAAGGAAAAATAAATACACAGGGTAAGAGTTGGGAAAACCTCTGGGATTTGTTAAGGCCGTACAGATACAAAGTAAGTGGCGACCTGCGATCAATCGTTCAGATACATTGTGATGATCTGGCGGCCCTATTGACGACATCGGGTACGACAGGTGACGAGAAGATTGCTATGCTCAGCCATGCGAATTTAACCAGCAATGTAATTCAATGTGTGTATCCCGGGTTACAAGAAATTCTAAGCAGTGATCGGATATATTTATTGTTGCCGATGCATCATTCATACCCCATGACAGCCGTATTTCTGGGAGGTCTTAGTCATGGCAGTGAAGTTATTTTTCCCCGTGGTATGGCCGTCCAGCAAATTTTGCAGGATTTGAAAGATGGCCAGGTGACAGTATTCATGGGTATACCACTGTTGTTCAAAAAGATTTTAAATGGTATTTTACGCCGGGTGCGTTCACAGAATTTTGTGAAGCGCACCTGGTTTTATTTGATGCTGAAAATCTCTGGTGTGGCAGACTATATGGGATGGTCTATAGGCTCTAAATTCTTTGCAAGAGTGTTAAAGGCGATAGGTTTTGATCATATTCGCATATTGATCTGTGGTGCTGGGGCATTGATGACAGAGGTGGGAGAGAAATACCGTCAGTTGGGCCTAAACTTTATACAGGGTTACGGTCTGACTGAGGCGTCCCCTATAGTCACCCTGAATCCTGCGGGAACATCAGAGCTCCGCTCTGTGGGTAAATTGTTGCCTCTGATTGAGGGGCGACTGGAAATGCCGGCGGAATTGAGCCAAGTTGCAAATACAGAGGAAGGTTATCCGGTCGGGGAACTGTGCATTGATGGCCCGAACAAAATGTTAGGTTATTATAAAAATGCAGAAGCTACTGCCGAAGTTTTTACGCCAGACGGTTACTTGCGTACAGGTGATATCGGCTATTTTGATGCCGAAGGTTTTTTTTATCTTACCGGCCGTTGTAAAAATGTAATTGTCACTTCAGGTGGAAAAAATATTTATCCAGAAGAAATTGAAGAATTATTTCAGTTTTGCAGTCACTTTGAACAGGTTATGGTTCATGGCTATAATGCAGATGATACCGAGAAACTTGAACTAGTGGTCTACCCTGAGTTAGAGCAATCTTGGTTAGAGCAGATACAAGCCGATCCAGAAAAGTTTCTTCGATTTGGGGTTGAGAAGTTTTGCGAAGTTATCGACGAAAATTTAAAGCAAAGAATGTTGTCTGAGATTAAAAGTATTAACAATAGACTTTTGCCATATCAGAAGATAGATCGAGTCCGTTTCGTGTTGCTGCCATTGGATATGACGACGACGCATAAGATCAGACGCTTTTTGGCAGAAAAGCGCTTTGCTGAATATGACGATGGGCTGATCCTTGAAGCTAGTAACTTTTAACGGGAAGTTAAACGATTGATGAATCTTCTATTTTTAGGTTGTGGTCACATGGCGGGAGCAATGCTGCAAGCTTGCCTTTCGCTGATAGGTAATAGTTGGAAGGAAGTCTGGATTTTGCGCATCTCTGAAGGGCAGCGGCATAAACTGCTAACCCATTCAGATTACACTCAGGCCGCTCCCCACATACGTCTGGTTTCTAGCTTGCCTGAACTGCAGCGATCTGTTGATGAAAGGTCTCTGCGCTTCACTCTGATTATTCTGGGTATGAAACCACAGGTTATACGAAAACAACTGAAGGCTTGCCTACAGTTTGGCCATGGCAGTCTGTGGTTGACGATGGCGGCTGGGTTGCCGCTCTCTTGGTACAAAGCGTATCAACAGGATCTGCGCGTTATACGATTGATGCCGAATCTGGGGGCTCAAGTGGGACAGGGGGCCAACCTTTTATATGCGGATGAGGGGCTGCAGCTCAGTGCTGCGGAAAAAGAAATTATTAATACGCTAGTTCATCGTATCGGTAAGGCTGTCTGGTGTAAAAATGAAGCACAGTTGGACAATGCGACACCAGTTACCGGCTCTGGCCCAGCCTACTTTTACTTGATAACGGAATTGTTACAGCTTGAACTACAAAAACGGGGTTTTACTCCGCATGAAGCGGCGAGTTTGGCCGAAGCGACCTTTTTGGGGGCGGCGGCCTATCTGGCGGATACGAAGTTGAAAGAACCAGCTATGAGTGCGGTAACAGATGATTCCTGCAATTTGGCTGCCCGTCTGAGACAGGCCGTGACCAGTAAAGCTGGTGTGACCGAAGCGGCTTTGTCGGTGCTAGAGCCTCAACTGCAGGCTGCGTTGGCCCAGGCTATTGATCGGGGGATCCAGCGTAACGGCGAATTATGCCATGCTGAATAGTCAAAAGAGATTGATCAAAGCAGATGATAATTGTGGTGAAAATTGGCAGCCAGTCATTACTGCAGCAGCCGCCGAACCCTGATGTTTTGGAAAGTCATCTAGATTGCAAATTTCTGGCTCAATTGTTGTCTCAAATATTTCAACTTAAAGAGCGGGGTCATGTTGTCTATCTAATTAGTTCAGGGGCAGTTGCCGCAGGTCGTAGCATCTGGCACGAGCACAGGCAACTCAATAATACAGCTGCCCGGCAGATTTTAGCGGGTATAGGGCAAGTCGAGCTAATGCAAATCTATCGTCAATTAGCCGCTGAACAGGGCTTGCATGTTGTTCAATTGTTGTTGACTAAAAATGATTTCATCAGTCGCAGTCATTACCTTAACTTGGAGCGTTTGTTGCTTAGTTTACAAGGTTATCCAGAGTTGTTGCCAATTATTAACGAGAATGACAGTGTCTCAATTGATGAACTGATGTTTACGGATAACGATCAGTTAGCCGGAGCCTTGGCTCAACAGCTAGGTGCTGATCTGCTATTGTTACTAACAGAAGCTTCTGGTGTTTATGACCGCGACCCACGCGAGCCAGGGGCAAGGCTCTACCCTTTGCTTGGGCCAGTGGCAGTAGGGGGAGCAGCGGCAGTCCCACGACAAGCTGCGGTTTGGCCCCGGCTAGAAGGTAAGAATAGCAGCGGGCGCGGCGGGATTGCCAGTAAGCTAGAGACAGCACGTAAAATGAGCCGGGCTGGTGTGCCGACTTGCATTGCCTCAGCGCGCCAGTCGGAGATTATTTTACAGGTAGTATCTGAATTGGCCGGCTTTAATATATTGGGGCGAGTCTGCCATTCGGCAAAATCTATCATTGAAAAGACGGAGATTGAGCCAAAGGCCATATTTGACAAATGGGGTGAAACTTGGCAGCGTAGACCAGAGCTCGGCACATTGGTATTGCCGTCTTCCAGCTATTGGCCGGGGAGCTTGCCCAAAATGCGTGAGCAGGCGGGAAATAAAGTTCAAAATAAGGCTAAAAATAATCTACGTGGTGTACGCAAGTGGTTGTTTATAAGAGACTTAGCTGCGGGACAGGGCCGTATTGTCGTCAACGATGGTCTGGCCAGAAAATTGCGCGGTAAACAGCACGTTGTCAGCATATTGCCTGTAGGCATTGTCTCCTGTGACGGTGAGTTCTCAAAGGGTGACCTGATTGATATTTATTCTGAAAGCCAGGAAAAACTGGGTATTGGTCTAGCGCGTTACAATGTTGCCCGCTTGAGAGAAACTTTGGGCAAACATAATCAAGCTATCTTTATTCATTACAATTATCTGCATATTGAAAACTATGACAATCTCCCTTAACAAATATTCATATTTAGAGGTATTTTAGTGTTGCATTAGGCCCTGTTCCGAAAATGAGAGATAATTGCTTTGAGAGAAAATAATATGATCTAGTAGTTTTACGCCCAAAATGCGGGCTGCCTCCTCTAGTCGCCGCGTACTGGAAATGTCTTCTGCGCTGGGTTGTAGATACCCAGTGGGGTGGTTGTGGGCTATGATGATGCTGTGAGCTTGTTCGCGTATGGCATAGGTGAAAACTTCGCGCGGATGTATCAGGCTGTGGTTAATCGTGCCGCGAGTAACTAGCCGAATCGAAATGGCTTCACAGGCTCCGTTCAGGTTGATCGCAATCAGGTTCTCCTGCTGGTCTGCAAAGTGGGCAATTTGTTTGTGGATAGCTTCAGGGTTTTTAAGTTTTTGGCCGCTGGGGTTCAAGACGCGTCGGGCCAATTCCATTGCGGCCAAAATGGCTGTGCTTTTGCCTAGCCCCATACCTTTGATCTCCAGCAGAGTCTTTAGCTCCAAGGAAAATGTTTGCTGCAACAAGAGCGGCAATATTCGGTTTGCAAGCTTTTGTACAGGTATGTGCTTGCTGCCGCTGCCCAAAAGAAGGCAGAGCAGTTCAATGTTGTTTAAGCTAGCGGCACCACTGACTTCCAGTTTCTCGCGCGGCAACAGATTATCGTTCTGGCGTGAATCTCTAATTTCCCGAGTCGTTAATTGTTGTAGTAACTCATCGTATAAAAAATCAACTTCCTTTTGCTCAAGCCATTCGCGCGGCCTTTCAATCATACAGCTTGAATCTTCATCTGTTTCATTGGTAATGCCTGGGGCATTTTGTTTACCTTGGCTCTTAATATTATTATTATTATTATCTAGCCTGGTTCGGCCAAGCTGAGTATCTCTGAGGGAGGTCCTGTCTGGCGTGCGATCAAATGTGGGCTGCAGTTCTTGATATAAAGCTTTTACTTGTTCAAGCATACATTTAAATAGGCAGAGAAACTACATATTTTCTTAGATATACGATTTTCAAGTAAATTTCTGCATTTTGCAGACGTCAAATCTGCCGCGAAGTCTTAGGTATCTGGGCCCAACTGAGCGAAAGCATTGAGGGCCGTCTATCAAGTCACTATATTAAAGCTTTCAGAATAGCGTAAGCACTCAACGCATATTTTGCAAAACAGGGCACTAAAGTGCAAAGGAAGTTTGACCATTGTATGGATATTGATATGTTTTCCAACCTCTCGCCAATAGATCATCGTTATCGGAATACTTACCCAGACTTGTACGCGCAACTGGGGCGGTACTTGGACGAAAGAGCAGCTGTAAGCTATCAAATTAAGGCCGAACTGGCCTTGCTGAAAACTCATCTGTTGATGCGGGGAAAAGATCTAAATTGTATTGAGCAAGAATTGTCCCGCGTTGAAATCGACCCTGAGGAGGTATATCGCGAGGAGGAAAAAACCTGCCATAATGTGCGTGCCCTGGTGAATGTCATGGTGCGAAAGGTACCGCAGGCCTATCGTCGTTATGTGCACTTGGGTGCCACTTCTATGGATATTGTCGATACTTCCAATGCCATGCGCTTGCGAGATGTTATGCAACAGGTAATTCTGCCTCAGCTGGCCAAGTTACAGAAGGGGCTGCTGGAATTGTCGGAACGCGAGGCCGCCACCCCACAGGTGGGACGCACGCATGGGCAATTTGCCGTGCCCGTGACCTTTGGCTTTGCCATGGCCTCTTATGTCTCGCGCCTCGGTCAGAGCATGGGGAAACTGCGCGAACTAAGTGCCGATCTGCGCGGCAAGCTGGCCGGGGCTGTGGGCGGTTATAATGCGTTGTCTTTAATCAGCAATGAGCCGCAGGATATGGAGCGCCAGTACCTGGAACTGCTGGGTCTTAAGCCTTCTGAATACTCAACTCAGATTGTTATGCCCGAATATCAGCTGCGTCTGCTTTTGGAATTGAATACGGCCTTTGGTATTATCGCCAATCTAGCTGACGATTTGCGTCACTTGCAACGCTCTGAAATTGGCGAAGTGCGCGAGTATTTTTCGCCGACTCAGGTGGGTTCGTCAACCATGCCCCAGAAGCGCAACCCTTGGAACTGTGAACACGTTAAAAGTCTGTGGAAGGCCTTTTCTCCGAGAGTCATGTCTTTTTATATGGATCAGATTTCCGAGCATCAACGCGACTTGTCCAATTCAGCTTCAGCACGCTTTGTGGTGGATTTTGTCGCCGGTTTTAGTTTGGCGACAGAGCGTATGCATAGTATAATTGCCCAATTGGCTGTGTCGCACAGACAGCTGAAGCTCAACTTGGAGCGCTTGGGTGACATGGTTTTGGCCGAGCCGTTGTACATTTTGCTATCATTGGGTGGCGTGAGTGATGCTCATGAAGTAGTGCGCCGTTTGACGTTAAAACGCGAGCAGAGTTCAAAGTCTTTGCCTGAGCTACTAAAAGAAGAGCCGGAGTTGCAGAAAGTTTTGCGCGAGCAGTTAGCTAGGGTGGGGTATGATGAGAGCTTTCTTGCGAGTCCAGAACAGTATCTTGGACGTTGTGAGCAGCATTGCCTCAAACTTTGTCGCCAATATCGCAAGCAACTACGAGACTTGGGGCTGTAAAAGTTTTGTTTGGTATGCTTATGAATTGGTTTGGGAATTTTTTGCCCAAAAATACTTCTTTATATATTGCAAGTGTCTGCCTCGGTCTGTCTACGATATTGTTATTACAGGCATGTAGCAGTAATAAATCCCTCTATCCAGTAAAAATAGACTCTTCTTATGGGTTTATCAATCGTGAAGGTGATTTGCTTGTCCCTCCAAAATATCCGAATGTGCAGCGCTATTCTGAGGGTTTCGCCCCGGTGCAGTGTCGTGATGGAAGTTTGGTTTACCTCGATCTAGATGGCAAGGAATTGGAAGCTCCGGACGACTACGGCCCGATAGAAAAGCTCGATCTGTTTTCGGATGGTATGGCGCGAGTTGTTGTAGCCCAGAAGGTGGGCTATGTTGACAGGCAGTTACGTTGGGTCATCCCCCCGCAGTATGCTCAGGCGGGGCGCTTTTCTGAAGGGCTTGCTGCTGTTTTGTATAGCGCTGAAAATCGGGTCATTTATATTGATAAAAAAGGCGCTGAAGTTTTCACCCTGGATAATGTCAGTGCTGCGGGGCCAATGCGGGCCGGCTTTGCCTATTTTGTCCGTTCTGGGCGATTTGGTATTATCAATAAGCAAGGCGAAATAACAACGCCGCCCAGCTATCTGTTTTTGGCTACGGCCGATCCGGTATCGGGTTTGGCTCGGGCCTTAGATGATAAGACTGAGCTCTATGGCTTTGTCGACAGCAATGGCAGCTGGATTATTGCACCTCTATATCCGAATGCAGGGGATTTTTCGTATGGCTTTGCCGCTGTATTTATGCGAAATAAAAATCGTTATGGCTATATTGACACCCGTGGTAACGTTTGTATTTCTGGCCAATATTTGACCGGCGGTAACTTTCATGAAGGTTTTGCCTGGGTGCGCACGGATAAAGGTTTTCGCTACATTGATCGGGATGGCCGCTGGCTATCTCCTCTAATCTTTCGTTATACGCACGATTTTTATGGGGGATTGGCGGCTGCCAGCCAGGGCGACAAGTTTCTCTACATAAATACTCAAGGTACCGTCACGTGGCCTAACCATTGGACTGGAGAGGAACCGGTGAGGACCAGTAATGAACCAGTAACGAACCAGTGAGGTTCAGAGATAAACGTGCAGGAAAAATTTTTTATGTTATTAAGGTTTGGCGGCAAAGCGGTTCTCCACAATTCGCACCTGTGGGGTTAGCTGTTCTACCGCATAGTTTAAGTCTTCTGGTATTTGCAACCACAAACGTTGGACCGTGCGGGATTGTCCGGGAAGGTTACTGCCGCTAGCTGAAATCATTTGATAGTTGCGTTCCAGTAATACGGGAGAATTCTCTTTGCTGCGAATGCCATCCTCCTGGCGCCAGATCAATTGTAATTCGTACTCGTCCAAAGGGAGCTTACTGCTATTTTGCAGTTCTAGGTCATAGCCTAACAGGCGCACTTTTTGGCCATCGTCGATCTGGACCTTCTCGCGGAAGGCCATATTTAGATTGGGTACTGGGTTTCCTTGTCGGTCAATACTCTGTAGGGGCTGGGCAAAACCTCCTTCACGAAAATCTACAATGCGCGAAGGTGCCGGCTCGCCGACTTTAGCCAATTGGGCCCGTAGCCGATCGTCGCTGGATGGCCCATCCGGCAAGCGGAATACTTGGCGAAACAAGACGGTATCACCTCGCATTAATTGGGCATTCTGTGCTTCGTTGGGCTGTGAATCATTGCCATAAGAAAATGTTATCTGCTTGTGAAACTTCTGGCCTTTGTGCTCGTAAGTCAGGAGGAGGTCAAAAGGTGGAGCAGCTTGCAAGTGCTTCCAGCGGCCAGTTTCATCAGCCAGGTTAGCGCTTGCCCCATTTCCGTTTTTATTTGGCTTGCCAGGTTTGAGCCGAATGTGGCCTTGTACTTCGTAGACGTAATGCTGGTTAAGTTTAAACCTTTGCGACTTTTGAATTGCTCTGTCAAAGTCTTGATCCTGTTCGGGGGGAACGCTCCATTCTACAGGCACAGGTGTATTGAGCATTGTCTGCTCGCTGGTTTTGGGTCGTTCAACTGTCTTTTCTGCCGGGCGTTCGGGAACAGTGAAGAGCCAATTGCGCCAGGGCAGATAGAAAAAAAACAAAGTGGATAGAGCTAGCACGAATAGAACGAGAATGACTTGGGGCCAACGCCTGCGCGGTCGTCCCTGCAAGGCACGGATTTTTTCTGTGTAGTGCTCCCAATTGATACTGGGGTAATTCTGTTGCAATTTTTGCAGTCGCGCGAGTTCTCGGCTCAGATAGTCTGAAGTTCTGCCTCCTTCCTGCTGGTTTTCCGTCTCCAAGCCAATAGATAACTCTACGGCTTTTTTAAGGTAGTTGAGTGACTGGCGACGGTACTGCCAGGCGTTCAACTGGAACAGTTGCCGCGCATTCTTCTTATTTTGTTTACGAGCTCGCTTCGCCGCTTTATTTTTGTGTTGCTTAGCGTTTGCCCGTTTCTGCTTTGCTTGGCCTTTGTCGATGTTTGTAGACCCCACTGGCTCTGCTGGAGCTTCTGGTCGTTCTGAGGACTTGTTTGACTTGCTCGCTTGCAAACCCGGTAAGCTTGCCCTAGCATTTTGAACTTTCAGAGTTCGCTCTTTGGCAAAATTTCCCGGCTCAATATAGGCTTCGGCTACATCTAGGAGTAGGCTCAGGTCGCGTGGCATCTTACGCCAGGCTTCAATTCGCTCCAGCAGGGATAAATTGGCATTTCCTCTTTTTAATGCTTCTTCAGAGCGGAGCGCATGGGCATGGCTCATCTGTTGTAAATGGTGGCGATCCCGGCGGTTTAAGAAAAACTTTTGCAACAGAGATTCCTGGGCTCTGGGAATTATATCTCCGCGCAAGTTACATAGCCGAGCCAGCTGACGCAAAAAATGGCGCAGACGTCCTTCTTCTACCGGATCGGTACTCGTAAAATTTAGTGGTTTGGCCGGGGTCTCTGCTCCGCTAGATTGCTTTGGAATCTTTTCTCTGTTGTGCTCAGGTAATTCGGTGGAATCTATTTTCCGCGGAGGGGAGGTGTCACTTTTAACTTGTGCGTCGCTTTTCGGATGGCCCTCATTCTGTAAGTTTTCATGCAATACACTTTTTGAAACTTCATCATTCATTTTTTGAAAGGATTGACTTAGGCTGACATGCTGTTCTTGATTACTTTGTTTTGCCATAAATTATTGATCTGCCTACTTTTTTTAGGTCTGTCTATATTGTGATTATGGGACTAAGTGTGACACAGTAATTTTAGAGTTAGATATTCAGGTGGCTTGCCCGTATGGGAATTACTTTAATCTAAAAAAGGCCTAGGGGGAATTGCCCTGGCCTTTTTTAGATTATTTTAGAATGGATTAGTTATTGGCTTCCAGCGGACGGGCGACAACTTGCCAACGACCTTTTCGGTATTCTACTACGAATTTGAGGATATTATCACTGACAAAATCAACGCCGCCAACAAGCACTTGATCGCCGACAAATAGATAACTGGTCTTGCTGGGTGCCCACTGGCGCCGCCTTGAAAACCACTCCGGATAAATTTCTTTCATTTCATTGTAGTCATAAATTTTATAGCGATAGTTCTTGACAAAAAGGTTGATGAATACATCGCCATAGTCTTTTTGCGGTGGAGGCCAACGATATACAGAGTATGCTTTGCCGTCTTCTAAGCCATAAATAGTTGAAGCCTGAGAGTAGTAATATTTAGGCAGTTGGCCATTGAGGCCATACTTGACAAAGTCCAGAGAAAATTGAAGAGCATCCTGGCGATAGAGCTCAATCAAATGATCGTTAGCGGATTCGCCAATGTTTGGCAGGCTAGGCCCAGAAGCAATTTGGGTTTCTGTAACTACTACGTCCCAAGCTTCAAGAACGGCTTCGGATAGATTTAGGCTTGCACCACTACCGACTTCAGTAACTACGCGGAAGGAGACTTTGGCCTCGCTGTCGATTAGTGTGCCTTCCTCTTCGTTGTAGGGAATGAACCAATTGCTGCGGTCAGATTGCAGCGAAACAAAACTGCGATCTTTCCAAGGCAAGACGAAAACTAGGGGCTTACCCTCTTGGGGTTCAAAGAGTACTTCCAGGGCAGCTTTTTTCTGGGTATCAAATTCCACATAGTCGGCCCGTATACGCCACTTTCGTAGAACACCTTTGGCGGGTTTGGGAACTCGGTTGAATAATTCGCGCGAAATGGTCGAGACAGGTAGCCAGCCACTGTCGGTATCTAGCTTCAAACTTGAACCACGACTGCTCTCAGAATAGAGGGAAATCGTGTAAACCATTTTTTCTTGCGCAAATAGTGCATTAGTATGGTTTGAAAAAAAGCCCAAAAACATTGTCAGGTATAAAATCAAACCGCCGAGCTGGATCCGTATTTGTCTGCAAAGATATGCAATTTGCAGCCACTTTTGTTTTGATAACACTATAGTTTCCATTCCTGAAGCTCAATCCCCTCACACAAGCGAAATCTGCTAGACCTATATTGATGTTCGGACTGTACATTGACCGACAATATCAAATATATTTTGAAGGTTTTACCTTTGAGTTTCCAGTACTTTCTCCACTAAATTTTAGAAATTCTTGAGTCCGAGGGCTCAGATGCCAGTTGTAAGGTTCCCAGAATGTATATTTTTAAAGTTTTATTAGCCAAATCAATAGTCCCGCCAAGCCTACGCCCAAGCCGGCAAAAAGCAGGCCTAGAACAATGTGCAGGCTTAAGACAACTCCGGCTCCGACAAAGTGGCCCGCTAAAAACTGAGAATAAATATCTAACATATACGATGAGAAAGTGGTGAAGCCACCGCAAAACCCAGTAAAAATTAAGGGAATATAAACCTGCTGCCATAGTTGCACCTTTAATAGGCCCATTGAAGGGGCCATCGGGGTTGAGGTACAAATATATTGGCGGTATAGTACAGCCAGAAATCCCAGAACAAAACTCCCCAGGATATTGACAAGTAGGGTTGCCAACGAAAAATCTTGCCATACTAGCCAGTCAGGCCAGCCGTTCCGTATCAGCTTTGCAACTTTGATTGAAACTAGGTGACGGCTAGCCGATCCGATACCTCCACCTATAAATATCAGAATTATTGCTAGCATAATGAACCTATTTTATATTTTTAGCAGAACTTTACAAAAATTCAATTGAGCAACTCTTGTTTTTCTTTCGCGACAAAAGCACAACTGACGTCCAGTCCTTTAATCATTCCATAATTCATCCTGATTCGCCCCCATCTCCAAAGGTGTAAAAACTATTGGGCATCTTCATATTTCGGGTAACTCGCGCCACTCCAGTTAAGTATCAGTGAACGGGCTTTGGTTCGAATAGCTGTTGTATATGAATTACTTGGCAGGCTTACATCGTGAACGGCCTGTAATAAAGCGGGTGAAAGCAGTTTGCCATCACTGTTGGCCGCATATGCGGCGGCCACATAAATGAAAGTATTGGCAAGTGCATTGTCTCGATTGGTGTAATGATATTTATAGAAATTTGAGACTATATTTTCAATTAGAGTCGGGCTACCTTGCGGGTCTATCTTCAGAATATTTTCCATCGCGATGGCGACAATAGTTGGTTCATTATCGCTTTCCATGATTGAAACCAGACTTGCTTTGACTATATTGCCCCCCAGTTTGCCCATTAGATTGCAGGCAGCGGCGCGCACAAGAAAATTATTGTTGGTAAGGTTGCCATCGTTGTCGTAATTCTTTTGCGCTGTACCTTGCTGAGCCAAACGCAACAGAGTGTTGATGGTCAGCTCGTCATCCTGTTGCAGTTGGCCGGAGTCAATCAGTTGGCTCAGACGTTGTAATGCGAGAGGTTTTTCGCCAGGATCATCGCTATAGACCATTAAGTTGAGCAAATAGCTGCGCTGTAACTTCAGTAGATGATCATCGGTAACGATGGATTCATCTTGCTCATCGGAATTCGTTTGATTGTTCTCTCCTGCTTCGGCCTCTTGTCCTTTGAGTGAGGTATTTGTGAAATGGCCCAAAACTAATAGTAGAAAAAATGTCATATACTGCTTTTTATTCATCATTGCCTCCGGTACCTTAGTCTTTGTAAACCTTCTTGTTATATTGACTGGATTGTCTGACTATTTGTGCAAAAATTAAACGGAAGGGTTGGGCCGCCGCAAATGAATTTCTTCAATTCGGGCCAATAGTTCTTTGCTGAGACACAGCTCGGCAGAGTCGATATTTTCCTCAAGCTGGGCCATAGTACTTGCCCCGATGATATTGCTGGCGACAAAAGGCCGATCGTTGACAAACGCATTGGCCAGGCTTGCCGAACTGATGCCAAATTCTTTAGCTAAAGAGACATAATTGCTGACAGCGGCATCGGTGTCCGAATTGAGGTAGCGCGACATGCGGCTGGCTCCCCAGGTGGTAAAACGAGCTCCCTGCGGTTTTTGCCCCCCTTGGTATTTGCCACTCAGAAGACCGCCAGCCAGGGGTGAATACGGCAGTAGGGACACCCGTTCGCGCAGCAAAACTTCCGAGAGGTGGATGTCGGCAATGCGGTTTACGAGGCTGTAGGCATTTTGCACACTCTGGATGCGCGGCAATGTAGCGGGATTGCGGCGTTGGAGTTCAAGACAGCGCATGACGCCCCAGGGTGTTTCATTCGAAAGGCCGACATGGCGGATCTTGCCCGCGGCGACTAGCTGGCCCAGAGTGGCCAGGGTTTCTTCTAGGCGATCATCGTCTTTGTGCCAGGAAGGTTCAAAGTCGTGCAGGCCAAATTTGGGCACCTGACGCTGCGGCCAGTGCAGCTGGTAAAGGTCAATGTAGTCTGTCTGTAAACGCCTGAGGCTGTTGTCTAGGGCCTCGCGGATGCCTTCAGGCGTGTAGCCCTCGCGGCCGGTGCGAATCCACTGCGGCCCTGAACCGCCGACTTTACTGGCCAGGATAACGTCCTTGCGCCGACCTGTTTGGGCGAACCACTTCCCAATATAGCTTTCGGTTTTGCCGTAACTTTCGGCAGATGGCGGCACGGCGTAAAGCTCCGCAGTATCCCAGAAGTTTACCCCGCGATCTAATGCGTAGTCCATTTGCGCGTGAGCGTCGGCTTCGCTGTTTTGATAACCCCAAGTCATTGTCCCCAGGCAGATTTTGCTGACTTGTAAATCGGAGCTGCCTAATTTGCGTCTTTCCATGTAGTGTTGTCGTTCCTGTTGCAATTTATACTTTATCGTAAATTATCTTGGAATTTTAAGCAAGCTATTTAATCCGGCTTAGCGTCCGCTTGATCCGCGAAAGTGCCGTTTCTGTAAAATTTTTCTAGCCGTCGGGCAATGAATTGTTTACTTTTATTCCAAACTAGAGCAAACGAAGGAAATATTTATGGGAAAACGCAAGTTTAAAACCGAAGTCAAACAGATTTTAGACTTAGTGATCCACTCACTTTATTCAAACCGCGAGATTTTTTTACGCGAACTCATTTCGAACTCTTCCGATGCGATCGACAAGCTTAAATACCTGACGTTGACAGACGAGGCCTATAAAAGTCTTGAATTCAATCCGAAAATTGAAATTGAACTCAGTGAGGATGGCAAGCAGCTACAGGTGATCGACAATGGCATTGGCATGGATGAAGAGGACCTGGCGGAGAATCTCGGGACTGTCGCCAGCAGCGGAACTAAGAAGTTCCTTAGTTCTCTCGGCGAGGATCAGAAGAAGGATTCCAATTTAATTGGTCAATTTGGCGTGGGTTTCTACTCGGCTTTCATGGTGGCCGACAAGGTAGAGGTATTGACGAAGAGAGCCCTCTGCGAGAAGGCATACCAGTGGATTAGCGATGGCAGTGAAGAGTACACATTGACAGAAGCGGAGCGCGAGGACCACGGTACTACAGTTACCCTGCATTTCAACGAAGATGCCCAAGGTCGCGAGGGCAGCGAAGGTTTTAACACCCGTTGGAGTCTGGAGCGCGTGATTCAAAAGTACTCCAACCATGTGGCCTTCCCCATCTTTCTTAAGAGTTATCAGGATCAATATGACGAGAAAGGCGAAAAGAAGGACGGCAAAGAATGCAAGGACGAGCAGTGCAACAGCGCTTCAGCCCTGTGGAAGCGCCCTAAATCGGAGATTGCAGAAGAAGAATACAAGGAATTCTTTCAGAGCCTGGCCCACGATACTTGTGAGCCTTGGCAGACGATCCATACCCAGGCTGAGGGGACGCTGGAGTATACTTCGCTGTTCTTTGTGCCGGAGAAAGCGCCCTTTGACATGTATCAAGCGGATTACCGCTCTGGCCTCAAACTTTATGTCCGGCGGGTATTTATCAGTGACGACAACCGAGAGTTTCTGCCGGTCTACTTGCGTTTTGTCCGCGGTATTATTGATTCTGAAGATTTACCTTTGAATGTCAGCCGCGAAATCCTGCAACAGAATCGCATATTGCAGCAGATTCGCAAGGCATCGGTCAAGAAATTGCTGGGTGAGTTTGCCCTGCTGGCTAAAAACGACAAAGAAAAATATATCAAGTTTATTGAACAGTACAACCGACCGCTGAAGGAAGGTTTGTACAGTGATTATGAGCATCGCGAAGAGTTACAGCAGTTGATCCGTTTTCGCTCCACCGTGACCGTGGGCAAGGAAGGTGCCGAGGGCTGGACTTCCCTGCAAGAATATTGTCAGCGCATGAAGGACGCCCAGCAAAGCATTTATTATATTACGGGTCACAAAGCCGAACAGTTGCAAAATTCTCCATTGCTAGAAGCCTACAAAAAGAAGGGCCTTGAGGTTTTAATTCTCGATGATGAGATCGACGAGATTATTGCTTCCCAATTGGGACCTTACAAGTTCGACGACAAGCACTTGCCGATTAAGGGAGTCAATCGAGCAGGCAGCACGGACGAACTAAAGGATGAGGGGAGCGACAAAGAACAGGAGTCAAAGAGCAAAGAGTATGGTAAGTTGCTCGAAAAGCTAAAAGAAGTATTGCAGAATGAGGTAAAGGACGTCACGCTTTCATTGCGTCTGACGGAATCGCCGGCCTGTGTGATTGATGACCAAAACGACCCTTCCGCGCAGTTGCAACAAATGATGAGGGCCATGGGGCAGGAGGCTCCAGCGGCCAAGCCCATTTTGGAAATCAACGCAGACCATACGATTGTTCAGAGACTGCACGAGCGCATTACCACTTCAGCCGATGCCGACATTAGTGATGTTGCCCACCTTTTACTGGAACAGGCCCAGCTGGCCGCCGGTCTGCTTATTGCCGACCCCTTGGCCATGTCCAAACGTATTGGCCGTTTGCTGGAAAAAGGGATTTGGATTTAAAGAAAACGGCAAAATCAGGGGATTGTATGGTTTTGGTAGCTGTGCATCTTCGGTTGGTTATAATAAAATGCTAATTTCATTTCTCTGAAAATTTTGCTAAGGTCTCTCTGGGGTAAGATCATGGGGGAAAATTGACGTGATTCAGATACTTGTGCCTGTTGCCATTTACGGCATCAGGCTAGGAGTTAATGCCTTAATCGAAAACAGGATAGAACAGGGGATCACCGAGGCTTCATCTCAAGTCTGGAAAGAGATTCAGGTTTCCATCATAAAAGGCATTGTTGGGATTATAATCAGTCTGATTGGTTTCTTGGCATGTTGGGCTGTCTTTTACTTCTCCGAGTCGGCTGCGAAGTATTGGGCCTGTAGTTTGTATCTTTCCTATGTGGTTTCATGCCTTGTCTCATTCATCCGTAATACTCCTCTTACTTTAAAATTTATTATTGTTTATCGATTTAACCTTAAAGAGTACCTTAGAGATAAAATCTATGATGAAGCTTATCAAGAATCTGAAATAAGACTAGCTAACTCTTTTGGGAGTCGATTGGGCTTTTGGATCACGGGACGATCTTCAGTGGGAGTTGCTAATGAAATTGCAGACCAAACAGTTGTTGGCCTTTTTAAGAAAACTTTAATTACGCTCGTGATTTGGCTTGTATTACTCTCCAGTTATAGGCTGATCTTTACTAGGCTGGCTGCTCCTCTGTTCTTTGAAGGACATTTTCAATTTACACTCTACCAGGCTCTTGTGTACCCCATAACCTATTTTTTTTAGAGATGCTAGCCCAGCTGGCCGCCGGTCTGCTTATTGCCGACCCCTTGGCCATGTCCAAACGTATTGGCCGTTTGCTGGAAAAAGGGATTTGGATTTAAAGAAAACGACAAAGTCTGGGAGGCTGGCTGCCGGTTATTGCCGGCCTAATTGCAGCGGGCGCTTGGTGAATTTGACGCGGACTAAGCGCCCCTGGTAGTAAAGGGGTACTAGGTTAGTCATACCTTTGCGGCTCCGGATGGAGCCGCTGAATAAAAAGCCGGACTGGCGCGGGGTTGTAAAATACAGGCGGCTCAGGTCTCCGCTCGCCGGCAGCTCTCCGCAAATACTAAAATTAGCCGTTTTTAAGTCTCGCTCGGTAAAGTAGCTTTGGTATTTTTGCTGTAGCTTTGCGTCGACAAAAAAGCGTAATTTGCGTTCTGCCGTAACCACAAAACTGCCCCAGTAATATTCGCCAGGCTTGATCTGGCCAAGTCTGGAAGTCCCGATTGCAACGGCGTTAAAAACTTCATAGCGACCGAGCAGACCAGACGGGTGCCTCGACTTTGTCTCTTCCTTGTCAAGGACGGTTGTTGCGGTTTCGGTTGTTTCTGCCGCCGGCCCTGCCGGCTTGGCAAGAGTAATCTCTGGGGATTGAGGCGTAAAGGATTTGGTTTTTGTTTGGGGCACTTCTGTTTCTGTGGTTTGGGGCGCGTAAGTTTGGCGAGTGTTTTTTAAGTTGCCGGGTGCGCTTGACGAATTTGCCGCACTTGACATACTTGGCGCTCTTGGCCGAATGGCGGCGCTTTGGCAAGCAGCAACGAGCAGTACTCCCAGCAGTGCCAGGCGTAGGAGCTGCCTTCGCAACATTTCGCCCGGATTTTTCTGCCGGAGGCTTTCAAAACCGGACGCACGAGTATATTGACCCCAATATACGGTTAGGGCTACATTGTCATGTTTCGTCGAATGTGACTCCTGATATTGCGGCATAATTTATTACTCACGTCCGAGTTTTACTCCGTTTATGTCGATCATTTTGTTGATTCTATGTCGATTTATAGGGCGAAGGAGCAGATTTATCAGAGCTCAGAGACAATCTCTTTTAATAGTGAAAGCTGCTGCCGCCGATAAATTCGCGCAAGATTGAATCTTTGGGCACTGGACTTGAAGGCAAGGACGGAAAAAATGAAAGGATGCTCTCCAGGCGCTTAGCTGCCGCGTAGGTTTCTTGTCGAGGCTTGATTTGCTTTAGGAGAGGGGCGGCGTATGTCTTGAGGATGGGTATTTCGTACTCAAGGGCCGAATTGAATACCGTGTCGGCTTTGTCCTGATGGGGCAAGATATGCAGTCGCTCGCCGCGTTGAACCGAGTTCCACAGAGCCAGAGTTTCGTTGGCGCTGTGGCCGCGGAATTGGTAGTCGCGCACGATGCGGCGCAAAAGCCGATTATCCGAAGTGGGCATGCGCAGGGAAGGCAGGATGTTTAACTGGGTCAAGGCCGAGATATAGACGTGGAATTTCTCTTCGCGCGGAATACTGGGAGTCAGTTTGGGATTCAGGCCGTGTATACCTTCGAGCAATAAGATGGCATTGTCGGGCAATTGCAGCCAATGGCCTTTGGGGGCCGTCTGTCCTGTGGTGAAGTCGAAGCGCGGGAACTCGACTTTTTTACCGGCTAACAAGTCTTTTAAGTTCTGGTTGAGGCGTTCTAGGTTTAGAGCTTCCAGGCACTCCAAATCTGGTTTGCCATCTTCGTCTTTGGGGGCAAGCGCTTTGCCCAGATAAAAGTCGTCCAAAGAGACGATGACTGTCTGATATCCCAAGATTTCTAGCTGCAGGGCCAGCTTTTTAGTGAATGTGGTTTTTCCCGAAGAAGAGGGGCCTGCGACCAAAAGTAGGCGTGCCGAGTCTCTCTGCAACACGGCATCGGCAATCTGGGCCATGTTTTTCTGCTGGTGTATTTCAGATAAGGTAATGAGTTTGTCAATACCGTTTTTTTGTTGTGTGCGAGTCACTAGGCTCGCCACGTTGTCGACTCCGACATTCCGGTTCCACTGCTTGTAACTGCGGTAGATATCAAGTAGCTGTGAAGCATATGCGGCATCACTCCCCACGAAAAAGGGAGTGGCATTTCTGGGAAAACGCAAGAAAAAACCGCCGGCCTTTTTCTGCAAGTCAAAGGCTTGTAAGAGGCCACAGCGGTGGACGCAGGGAAGCACCAGGGGGCTAGTGAGCTGTCCTTCGCCGGCCAGGCTATACACGGGGATGCGGTTGCGGTTGGAAAGGCTCAGATATTCCTGCCATTCAACCTTGTGCCCATAGTTTTGCACGGCTGAAGTGTAGCTGATATAATTTAGTTTGATCGGCAGGTCTGCCGCGACCCAAGCTTGCATTTGCCGCTTAAGTTTCAGGATTAACGCCTGATTGATTTCTTTGTCAAAGTAGCAGTAGAAGCTGGAGCCCATGGTCGGCCCGATGGTCAGGTTGCCTAGTTCCTTAAAAGCCTGACGAATATTTTCACCTTCGCTCGCTTCCTGTTCTACTCCTCCGCTCAACCCTTCGGCCAGGGCGTACCAAGACTGCAGTAAGACAAAGGAAAGTCCATTCCGATAGAGGGCCATGCCTTTGAAGTCGTTAAGATAAACAGCTTCAATTTCAGAATCAAAGAGTACAGGCTGATTGAGTCCGCAAAGTTCGCCATTGAGTGTCGCCCCGACCAATGGATACACTTGGTCGTCGGGGCCCGTGCATTGCTGTTCTTCTGCTGTAAAAGCTTCGGCAAGAATTTTGCCGTGTAGATTGATGTTCCGTTTTTTCAATTCATACCTCTTCTCGCACTAGGTCTGGGACTAAAATCCAGCTCGTCTGGATTTGTTTAGGCAAGTAAACCGGGTATTATGCCGGCATAATTTAGCGGTTCATAGAATCGCTGAAGTTTTTTAGCGACTGTTGTTGCCGTTCTAACTGGTTCAAGGTTCCTTCCATACGGCCATACTTAAGCTTTAGTTCATCCTCATAATCAAGCAGATAATTTTTGTAATCAGAAATACGGCGTTCGCTATCATCAATATTTCGCTCCAAGTCCTTGACTTTGTGGGGAATCGGTCCGCCGGCTTGAGTGTAGCCATTACTTATGCGCTGAACTTCCAATGCGCTGCCGCTATCCACGGTGTAATCGCCATCGTTGTCACGGCCAAAGATATCTTTGACCATTTCAAAGTTCTCTTCCATGGCGTTTTGGAAAATTTCTGTATCAAATTCCAGGTAACCGCGTAATTTGTTCTGATAGATACTTCCCTGGAGGCCAGAGAGGTTTGTCGAAATCCCGACATCAGAAAGAGTTTGAGTGCCCAGTCCGGTGGGATAGCCATCGGCAACGCTGCCTGTCAGGCGGTATTTTAGATTGGCCACGTTGCTGTCACTCTGCAGCAGTCCCAAGACTTCGCGCGCTTCTTCGCGTTGCTTGTCCGTAAAGGCCGTTTTTTCTCGAATAACTATCTCATTGTTCGTGCTGACGATGTTAAGCTGTGTCATCAAATCGTTATAGGAATTTACAAAATCGGCAACTCTTTGGGTTATAGCCTCGTAAGCAGGTTCGGTGCGGATCAAAATCTCTTCTTCTGGTTTGGCTTGCTTCAGGTTCAGGCTTAGGCCGGGCAGGAGGTCATCAACGTTGTTACTGGGACGTTCCATCTCTACGCCCAAATAAGAAATTATTGCATTTTGCGCTGTGCTGATAGGGTGAGTTGCGAGATAATCAGTTTTAATTCCAGCATTCTCAAAGCGCAGGTTGCGTATAATAATCTTGCGGCCGGGGTTGGGATTGCGTATTACGACTTCACTGATATTACGCAAGCCATCAATACTGTGCAGGCTCAGTATCTCTTCGTGTGCCACGCCAATGGCTTGAACTTCACCTTCGCGGCGGCCGGCAGCGATGCGCCGGCCCTGCTGTACAAAGTAGAAGTTCGCTGTTGACTTGAGTAAATCCGGGTTGCTGGGTCTAATTGGGTCATCCTGCCGATCTGTGGTTTTGCTGTTTGAGGTTTGTGCCGAATTGTCTTGGCCTTCTTGAAAATCTTTGGGGTCGTTTGTGACTAGAGCCTGCTCTTGTGAATCCTTTCCTTGGTTCGCCGGCACTACGCCTGAGTCTATGTCAGTAACCGCCTCGTCGCTGCCTGCATTATCCATACTGTTATTATCAATAGTGGCAGAAGGCGGCGGCATTTCACTGGCGTCGCCACTAGGCCGTGGGCGATTTTTGACGTCTTCAGGCAGCTGCGCTTGTTCTGGCTGTTCTGCTTGCCCTGCTTGCTCTGCTTGCTCTGCTTGCTCTGCTTGCTCTGCTTGCGGCGCGGGCCCGCCGTCCACGTCGCCAGAGAAAATTGGATTGTCGGGAGTGTTACTGATCGGGGGCAACTTGTCGGATGGGGCCAGGATATCATAGCGCATCACACTGCCAGAACGCACGGTGTAGTTATTGGGCAAACTGATGCGCAGCTCCTGCCCCGGATCAATGCTGACTTCGTTTTTGCTTGCGGAAAAACTATAATTGGAAAGTTCATTGAAAGGACTAATTAGCGACTCCTGCAGGAGATCGACATGTAAAGAATTGGCATCGAGAATCAAGCCGATGTCCAGAGCCAGCTTTTTTCCTTGGTCATCAAAGGTGAGGTGGTTTTCTACCCCGCTCTTGGCAGACTCAAAAACTAATACTTGTTTTTGGCCGCGGCTGTTGACCACATTAAAATGTGCAATACCATTTAATTGACGATTAGCGACTGCAACAAACTGTTGCAGTGTGCCGCCGTTAAAAGTGAAAGATTTTGTTTCCTTACCAGTGCCAAAAGTATAGTTTCCGTTGGAAACCTGATAGTCGTTGGCAATTTCATCAGAATGCAGGCTGTCTGCTTTTGCCGTTTGCAGCACGCGTACGATGTGCTCACCGCTCTCTGCTTGGCGGTTGCTCGTAACTGTAAGTACCGACTTGTCGGAGCTGGTAGAAAGTTTCTGCCGAAAGGGACTGTCGACATTATACAGATTGCGAACATTATCTTCCAGCTTCATGGTCAAGATATTGATACTTTGCCAAACTTTGCGCTTCAGCTCCAAGTCGTCGCGACTTGCCTGCATTCGGTCGAGTTCAATCTGTTTCGTCTTGACCAAGCCGGCAATAATTTTGTCGGTTTGGTACTTGCTCTTGGTGATCCCTGGAATATTTATATCCGACATACTTTATCCGTTATCTTGCTCGTTTGCCCGCACAAAATAATCACAAAAAACTTGAGAAATACCTACGAAGACACAGAATGCATGCGGCATCGCTAATAGCCACTGACGGAGTAGCTGTTGCGGTATAAGTTGCGCACATCGTCTGAGGTTATGGCCCTGTCCCACAAGCGAAAATCATCCATTTGCCCAATCAGGTTAAATGTGCTGAAATCCTCTTTAATATTGCCGCTCTCATCCGCATCTCGGTAAATTGCTGTCATCAAAAGGATATCAGAGCTGTTGTCTCGAAATAGTTCGTAGCTGATATCGTTGGAAGAAACCAGGTTGCCATTAATATATACGTTTAACTGTTGATTTCCAAAACTGACGACAACATGATTCCAACTCAGGTTGTCCTGGATGGCGTTGTCGATAGAATATGGATGATAAGCGCCGTTCTGGTCCACCAAGAAGATAAACAGATTGCCTCCCGGATTTGTATATCCGATTGTAAACACACCGTCTGCGGTCTGGGAACTAAGGTAGGCGGCTTTCCATTTGCTGACCAAATACTGTGGGCGATGAGTATCCAGACTGCGAAACCAGAAACTGCTTGAAAACTCTTTGAGTGTATTGAGTACGGGTGTGGTTTTGATGCGGACATAGCTGCCCGAACCGGTGCTCAATACAGATTTTTTCGGCTCGTTGCGCGGGTCATCGCTGAAGGGAATGGTGCCATTACTAATTATTTCTGCCGTTTCTGACCCGAGATTTTCAAAGCTTTGGTCAAAGGAAAGGTGGAGCAGAGGGGGGCTGTTACTTTGTAGAATATTTTCGGGCGTGGCATTGGTTTTTAAGGGGGCATCTCCAAAGCGCCCCCCCACGACAGAAGCTTTGGGAATACGTCGCCGGCTATCCGCTTGGGCGTCATAAAAAACGATAGTGTCGTCGCTCATGGACAATATGGAACCTCGTAGGGTGCGCCCATCATTTAAAATCAGGTTATCCTCTGCGTTCAACGGGAAAACCCACATGAATAGATGTGATGAGAGCAAAAGCAAACAGAATTTCCTCAAATGACTTTTCCTTGCGAAATTTAGTCCAGTATTTTTTGCCATAGCTAGGTTCCACCCGCCTTCATTGTCCTCGCAGCTGTCCAGATAGCCCGCCTCGCTAAATTTAAGGCTACATAAATATCAAACATGTCATTTGTCCACAGACCGCATGCCTGGGCATTTAATAATGTCGTTGGCGCTGGGCTGAAGTTACTCACTCACGGTTCGCAGCCGTAAATATTGCTAACTGCAAGATTATGCTATGAACTACTACAGAATGCAAGGGGCTTCGTTAAAGCTCGCAAACTGTTGAGAGTGCATCTGTTGATTCTTTTGAAATTCTTGTCAAAACGACAGTTCGTTGCCCTATCGAAGTATCAGGCTGCAATATTAAGGCCGTCATTCTTTGGACACAATAAAATTCGTTTGCAACTAATATTTGGTAAATTGTATACAGAAAAGTGATTGATTCATTGAGCAGCAATCTATTCCGCATACAATTTATTGGGCATTTTAGCCTTGATTGGGTGGCAGGGCAATGATATCTTGTAGTCTAGGATCCTTTTTTAGGTTTTTCTGCAGCTCTCTTTCACGAGCTGGATTCTTGTATTGGGCGTCTGCGAAATGATAATGAAACTTCGTATGCACATCGTAGGTGCCTTCCATCAAAGCCACGGCATCTGCCGTCATGACCAGTTCTTCATCGGTAGGAATGACAAAAATCGCGACCGGTGAGTTATCTTTGGAAATGCGGGTCTCGCAATTGCGTGTGCGGGATACCGTATTCTTTTCCGAATCGAGCTGAATGCCAAGGATATCCAAGCCTTCAGCCATGCCTCTGCGGTATTCGGGACTCATTTCTCCGACACCAGCGGTAAAAATCAGAGCATCGACGCGACCCAGAGCGGCGGTGTAGGCTCCAATTTGCTTGCGGACGCGGTAGCATTCCATGTCAAAAGCTAGTTTGGGGCGTTCATCGCCACTTTCGCACTTCTGGTAGACATCGCGGCGATCAATTAAACCTTCCGTCACTCCCAGGATGCCACTTTTTTTGTTGAGATAGTTGTCGATATCCTTGGAGCTGCAATTCAGGCGTTCCATCATAAAGGGAATAATTGCCGGGTCAATATCGCCGGAACGAGTTCCCATCATTAGGCCTTCAAGCGGCGTCAGCCCCATGGTGGTGTCGATGCAAATACCATCTCTAACGGCACACATACTGGCGCCATTGCCAATGTGGGCAATGATCAGGTTCGTCTGCTTGGGCTCTTTGCCCAATAAGGCGGCGGCACGCTTTGCCGTGTAGAGATAGGAAGTCCCGTGGAAACCGTAGCGACGCACAGAGTAGTTCTGGTACCATTCGTAAGGTAGCGGGTACATATAAGCCTGAGCTGGCATGCTTTGGTGCCAGGCTGTATCCATCACGGCACAATGTGTAGCGTGGGGCAGGGCCTTTTGTGCCGCTTTGACGCCACTAATATTGGGTGGCATATGCAGCGGGCCTAAGTCTACCAGACTTTCAAAAACTTTCATCGTTTCTTCGTTAATAATGGTTGATTTGGTGAATTTTTCACCACCATGTAGCATCCGATGACCCACCGCTTTGATTTCTTCTAACGATTTGACTACCCCGGATTGCTGAATTGCATTCATGACCCAAGCGAGCGCCTGGTCGTGATCTTCACAGTTCTTTTCCTGCTTTTGTTCGGAACCGTCCTGCAAACTGATTTCCAGGCAGGTATTAGATTGGCCGATACGTTCGACCAGGCCGACCAGTAAAATTTCCTTGGCCTTCCAATCATAAATTTGAAATTTTGCCGATGAGCTACCACAATTTAGGGTTAAAATGAGCATGAGACCTCCCTTGACTCTCTGAGCGATATTTTAGGCGGATTTTAACATAAAATAATGCCAGAATACAAGTTTGAGAAATCCTCTTATATGAGTTTAAGTCCAAATATTGACAGAATTATAAATCTTTCACACATCAGTCTTCTGATATTTATCTATTTGATGGCAAAAAATAATTTTACAGATCAAGTCATCCGTGAGTATTTTTCTTTTCTCTCGCGGCAATTGAGTGCAAAATTATTTCAGATTCTGAACCTTCCGCACAATGTTGAAGATGTTGAAATAGCCGCAACCCTGTTTTGAGAGGCCACAATCACATTGAAGACCACTTTGTCAGCCTGCACATATTTGCAAAATGCCGGTATTTATGCTAGATTCTGCCGCCTGTAATTTTCTTGCCAAATTATTTTTACGGCCGTTACATTGAGAAGATTCCTGGAGGATAAGCCATGACGGAGCAGTATTTGGATATTGAAGGAGCTTTGACCAAATTTCGCAATATGCTCGAAAAGCAACAGGCGCGGTCGCAAAGGATTCAATCTGCTAAGCAGTTGCCGGATTTGACCAACTTGCCTTGTATGCGCATTGCTCTTGCGGGTGGCGACGGGATTGGCCCGGTGCTCGTCGAGTATGCCGAGCAAGTGCTCAATGTCCTACTGCGGACAGAGATGGCTGCGGGCAAGGTCGAGCTGATCGACATAAAAGGCCTGACATTGGAAAATCGCCTGGCACAAAATTGCTCTGTACCGGCGGATGTCCTGCGGCAGATAAGGTCCTGTCATGTGCTGCTAAAGGGGCCAACGACAACGCCGCAGGCTGGCCAGGGTGTAGCCAACTTGGAGAGCGCCAATGTGACTTTGCGCCGGGAGCTGGATCTATATGCCAATGTGCGACCGGTCAGCGTCCCAGAACAAGGCATCGACTGGTGCTTTTTTCGTGAAAATACGGAAGGGGCCTATATCCTTGGCTCTGAAGGCCTGATGCTCGAAGGGCTCCAAAATGGCTGTGAACTGGCCTTTGATTTTGCGGTGACCACGCGTCCCGGAGTGGAGCGCATTGCCCGCAGTGCGATGCGATATGCCCGCAACCGAGCTAAACGACGTGTCAGTATTGTCACCAAGGCCAATATAATCAAGAGCGGTGACGGCTGTTTTTTGCAAATTTGCAAGGAAATTGCCCAAAAAGAATTTCCTGAGTTGGAAATTGATGAATGGTATGTCGACATTATGGCGGCGAACCTGATTGACAAAGAATTGCGTAAGAAGTTTCAAATATTGATTTTGCCCAATCTTTATGGAGATATATTGACAGATGAGGCCGCGGAGATTCAAGGGGGCTTAGGTACGGCTGGCAGCGCTAATCTCGGCGACAAATATGCAATGTTTGAGCCGGTTCACGGCTCGGCACCGCGCCTGATCGCTGAAGGCCGCTTGCCTTATGTCGACCCACGTTCAATTATGCGAGCTGCCAGCTTGCTGTTGTCGCATATTGGTTTCACGGCAGCGGCGGACAAGCTGGACCGCGCCGTGCAGCGGGCGTGGGAGCGTTTCCCTGTCAGTGGTTTTGACACGGGAGCGAGGACGGGAGACTTTATGCTTGAGCTCCTGCAAGACATCACCGTTTAAGATTTTTATTCTTAAATTCCCTAATTAATGCATGTTAAAAATCAGGCGTATTTTGAGAATTCAATAATGGCCCGTCTATGTTCATTGTAATATAAACAGCCTACTTGACAAACCGTGGGGTGATGATTAATTTTGCCCAACTTTATTCCCTCTCCGGGTAAGGAGGTATAATGGAAGAACAATTTCGTCAAAAAATGTTGCAGCGGTTGAATGAAATGCGCGCGCAGATATTGGAGAATATTCTCTCCGAAAGCGCTGATTTTCTGGATGCTGCGAGTAATGATTCTGTAAAAGATAGCGTGGACTTAGCTTCAAATGACATTGATATCCGCTTGCTGGAGGCACTGGGCACGCAGGATGTAAACCGCTTGAACAAAGTCGAGGCCGCTATTGGTCGCATCAATAATGGACGTTTTGGGCTTTGTGTCAAGTGTGGTGCGAAGATAGATGAAGAGCGTTTAATCGCTATTCCCTATGCTCCATTGTGTATTGACTGCCAGAAAGGTTCCGAAGGACGTTAAATCTTTGTTAGCAAATTTTCGGATAACGGTAAAAGAGGCGACGCATAAGCGTTGCCTCTTTTACCGCCAGTCAGGGGAAACGTTCTAAAACAATCAGTACCTGCGGGATTGTCATTTTTATGCAGACGCTTACACTGTCGCTATGAAGCCGTCCGCAAAGCCTACAGCCGTGAATGAAGCGTTAAATATCTCCGAAAAATTACACAGCCCACAGCTGCTTTACCAGCTGCTGCGCGATAAAGTTTTTTCGCAGCCACAGCAAGATGGCGCCGGCCTGGCGACGAGAGCTTTAGAAGCGCAGGCCGGCAACTGCGCGCGCTGGCGCGAGCGTTTACAGCTGAGCCCGGCTCTGGCCGTGGCACAGCTGCTTGAGCAGCACCACAGCCTGTTAGTCGTCATGCCCAACAGTGAAGACATTGGGGAACTTGCCAACGACCTGGCGGCCCTGGGCCTAGAAGCGCTGATATTTCCCAGTTGGGGCAGCAGTCTGTATAAGGGCATCCGCTCTCAGAACCGCGTGTTCACCGAACGCAGCTCGGTTCTGGCGCAAATCCACTTCTGGCAGCGAGCGGAACAACGACAGACACAGCCACCACTCCTGGTTTTATGCAGCCTGCGCGCCCTGGGCGACGTGCTGCCTCCACCAGAAATCTTCTCGCAAAGTATCTTGCACTTGCAAGCGGGCAGCGCCATGCAACCGACCCAGCTGGCTGAACTGCTGAGCAGCTACGGCTATTACCAGGTGCCACGCGTCAGTCTGCCAGGCGAGTACGCCTTGCGCGGCGAAGTTCTGGACTTTTTGCCGCCGGGACAGGATGAGGCCGTGCGCGTAAGGTTCGGCTTTGATGAAATCGAAATGCTCAAAATTTTTGATACCAGCAGCCAAATCTCACGGCGCGGCATTCCTGAGTTTAGCGTATTTCCCTTGCGGGAAGTACTGTGGCAAGAATCCGAGCAAAAACAGCTGCGCAGGCAACTGGAGCAACTGCTGCTCGAAGCACGGCCCGAGGACCTCGGCTATAGCGAGATGCCCGACAACTGGGACGAGCTATGGGGGAGGCAGCAAAGCGAAATCGACGAGCTGCTGGATAAATTGGCCCGGCAACAGGAAATCAGAACCGAAGAACTGCTCTTCCCTCTGGTCTGGGATCAACCCGCCAATCTGCTGGACTACATGCGCGGCGGCAGCCATGCCGAGACGCTGGTTTTGTTTTGGGGCTATCAGCGCATTGAACGACAAGAAGCGGCCTTCCTGCAAGAACTAGAAGCGCTTTACCAGCAGAGCCTGCAAGCATTTCGGCCGGAAAAGAATGTGACGGGCAAACGCTTGAACGAGAATCTTTTGCCCGAAATTGTGCAGCGCAAGCTAATGCATCCACAACGCTTTGCGGTCAATCTAGCGCGCATACAATCGCGTTGCCGCGCAGCTGTCATCACCGACGAGTTTGAGGGCCAACCCTGGCCTCTGGACATCGAAGCCACCTTGCAATATCAAGGTAACCTAAATCGCTTCAGTGAAGACCTTGGCCGTTGGCTGGAGCAGGGATACCAGGTGGCCATTGGTTGTAGTTCGACGGCCCAGGCCCAGCGCCTGCGGCATATACTCAAAGATTTCATCCTTAATTATGGCGAGAGATTGCAGTTCTTCGACGGCGAACTGAGTCAGGGAGCCTTGTTTCCCCGGCAAAAGCTGGCTTTGCTGCAGGAATGGCAAATCCTGGGCACGGGCAGAAGCGGCCGAGGCGCTGCAAACGTGGGCAAACGTCGCGACAAAGAAGAACGTATCGCTCAACGCCTGAGCCAAAGTGAAATCATCAGTTCCTTTGTCGAACTCAAAGAAGGTGACTTGGTGGTCCATGTGCAGCACGGGGTGGGCCGTTTTAAGGGCATTGAGCGCATCGGCACTTCGCGCGTGGAGCGCGACTACCTGGCCATTGAGTACTCGGACGACAACACTCTGTTTGTGCCCATTGAACAAGTCAATATGGTGCAGCGCTACATCGGCAGTGGGAGCGCTAACTTGCGCCTCGACCGCATCGGCGGCAAAGCATGGCAGGAACGCAAGGACAAAACTCAAAAAGCCGTGGAGGACTTGGCCGACCGCCTGCTGCGCCTGTATACCCGCCGCGCGGCGTCGGACGGTTTTTGTTGCCCGCCAGACGACGACTTGATGGAAGAATTTGAGGCTGATTTCCCGTACGAGCCGACAGCAGATCAGCTGCGGGCCGTCGCGGAAATCAAGGGTGATTTGCAAAACCCCAAACCAATGGATCGCCTTCTGTGCGGCGACGTCGGTTTTGGCAAGACCGAAGTCGCCATGCGTGCCAGTTTTAAAATGGCCAGCAATGGCCGCCAGGTCCTGGTCCTTTGTCCGACTACCATCTTGGCCGAACAGCATTACCATAACTTTTGCAAGCGCTTTGCCCGCTTCCCGCTGCGCATCGGCATGCTCTCGCGCTTTGTCGAGCGCAAGCGACAGCAGGCCGTGATGAGTTCGCTCGAAAAAGGTGAAGTGGATATCTTGATCGGTACCCACCGCATCCTGGCCAAGGATATCCACTTACGGAACTTGGGACTGATTGTCATTGACGAGGAACAACGCTTTGGCGTCAAGCACAAAGAGCGATTAAAACTGCTTAAAACCTCCGTGGATTGCCTGTCGATGTCGGCTACGCCGATCCCGCGCACTCTACACATGTCGCTGGTACAAATTCGCGATATTTCCATGTTGACGACGCCGCCGCGCAACCGCCATCCAGTGGAAACTTTTGTGCGTGAATTCAACCCCCAGAGCATTGCCAGCGCCATACGCCAAGAATTGAGCCGGAGTGGTCAGGTTTTCTATCTGCACAACCGCGTCGAAAGTCTGGAGGAAATTTTGCTCTTCCTGCGCGAGCTGGTGCCCGAAGCCCTAATTGAGATGGCCCACGGTCAGATGGACAGCAAGGAGCTGGAAGATATCATGTATCGCTTTGTCCATGGAGGTTTCAACGTACTGCTGGCCACGAGCATTATCGAGAACGGTATCGACATCCCCAACGTCAACACCATTATTATTGACCGCGCCGACCGTTACGGCATTGGCCAGCTGTACCAGCTGCGCGGCCGCGTCGGCCGCTCCGATCAGCTGGCCTACGCTTATTTGTTCTACCCCGATCGCAGCGGCCTGAGTGACCTGGCCCTGAAGCGCCTAAAGATCATTTCGGACTTTACCGAGCTAGGCTCTGGTTTTAAAGTGGCCATGAAAGACCTAGAAGTGCGCGGCGCTGGCAATCTGTTGGGGCCCGAACAATCGGGCAATATTATTTCGGTCGGTTTTGAGATGTACACCAGTATGCTGGCCAAGGCCATGAGCGAGCGCCGCTACCAGTTCGACCAGCAGAACGGGGAAACGAGTCGCCGCCCGGCCAATTCAGGTTCTGCGGCGCTAGCCGCAGAACCTGAATTGGCCGAGGAAATCTCGCTGGAACTGGACTACAGTGGCTATATTCCCGATTTTTACATTGCCGATGCCACGGAGAAAATTGACTTGTATAAACGAATTTCTTCAATTGATCGCACCGAAATGCTAAGTGATTTTTATGAAGAGCTGTTTGATCGCTTTGGCCCCCCCCCCGATGAAGTCCATTCACTGCTCTCACTGGCCGAGCTGCGCGTTACTTGCCGGCAGCTCGGTATTAACTTTTTGAAAGAGCGGCAGAACCATGTGGAGCTACGATTTTCCAAGGCCCGCTCCTTGCCCCTGGAAAAGATCATGCGGCAAATTCAGCGCTATCCGAAGATTTTCCACATTAATCCCAAACAGAGTGACTCCTTGTTGCTCGATCTGGGAGCTTATTTGGAACTAGAGGAGGCGCTGGCACAACAACGTGAAGCCGCCGCAAGGCGCCAGCCTGGCAGCGGCGGCAAAAAAAACGGCAAGAAGAAAACCAGTCGCAACGCCGACTACTTGCAGCGCGAGCCACTTGATTCAGTTGCTCAAATTGATCGAGCTGAGCAAATGCAAAAAAGCGATAACAATCAGGCATTGCGGCAGAAAACTGGCGCCCTGCACAAGCTGCTCAGCAGCCTGCAATAGACCTGAATGCGAATGGCATTTATTATGCGAGCTAAAATGCGACAGCTCCTATAGCTCCTATCTTAACCAGGCTGCCGGGACGGAGAGCGCATCAACGGCGAGAGCGTGGCGAGCATGCCGGTTGCCAGCCGCACGCAGGCGCAAACCAGAATGATGACCGTGATATTGGTTTGCGCCAGCAATAATCCGCCGATCAGCGAGGCCAGCGGGATGCTCGAAAAAGAAACGAGGCGGGTCACGGCGACCACCCGTCCCAGTATATCCTTGGGCACGCTGCGTTGTCTCAAGGTAAAATATGTGACCGCGTTGATAGTGCCAAAGGCCGTTTCCAGCGCCCAAACCGCCCCGACCATTGTGGGGCTGCGAACCCACAGCAGGGGAAAGGTGAAAAGTCTGGCCAGAATCGTCGAAATCACGATGATGCGCCCGGACTCAAAGCGCTTGATGAGCCAAGGCGCGGCGATGGAGCCGATCAGCGCGCCGATGCCGATCTGGGTGAAGACCAGGCCAATGATTGGCGGCGAGGCATGAAGAATGTCGGCCAGATAAAAAACCAAGTTGGCCTGAAATACATTGATGGCGAAATTGCTGCCGACGAATAAAAGCGAGCCGTATTTGAGCACCGGCTGGGACCAGGCATAGGCAAAGCCCTCGCGCAGGGTGTCGGCGATTTTCCGTCGCGCCGCGTCTGTTTTCTCTTTGACCTTAAAGGGAATGGAGCCAACGAGCAGGGCGGAGACGAGGAAGCTCAGGGCGTTGAGAATGATCGTTTGCGTCGGGCCGATCACGGCGACGATCAAACCGCTCAGGATCGGTGCGGCGATCGAAATGATGTTGTCCGAAGCGCTGACCAGCGCATTGGCCTTCGGCAGATCGTCATGAGCGATAATCTCAGGGATGAAGGCCTGGAAACTCGGATGATGGATCGGCGTGACCGAGGCGACCAGAAAAACCAGAATATAAACCAGCGGCATGGAGGCGAGCCAGTCGCCCGCCAGCGCCAGGGCTATGAGCAGGGCAAAGGCACTCAGATCGCAAATGATCAGGACGCGGCGGCGCTGGAAACGGTCGGCGATTACCCCGCCGGCCAGCGAAAAGATCAGAAAAGGCAGAAAGGTCAAGGCGAAAGTGCCGGCCATGTCGACCGCCGATCCGGTCATCTCAAAGACTAGTAGCGGCAGAGCGAGTTTGTAGAGCCAGTCGCCGATTGAGGAAATGAACCAGGCGGTGAGCAGTCGCGCAAAGATATTCTTTCTGTCGCTTTTCAACAAGTGAAACATGGCAATGCAACTCCTGCGGAACAAGAGGGGCGAATGGATTTTTAGCCCCTGTCTAGTCGCTTCCAATTGTCATTTTGGAAAGATTTATTTTGCGGGTTTTGTTCTGCGCACCGGGTTTTCAGCTGGCGGCGGCCTGCATGATCAGGCCCGTAATGTAAGCGCCATATGTGCCCAGCACGTAGCCCAAGACTGCGAGTATAACGGCTACCGGAACCAACGTGGGATGAAAGGCCGCTGCGACTACCGGTGCGGACGCAGCCCCACCGACATTGGCTTCACTGCCTACAGCCAGGAAAAACAAGGGCGCACGAATAATTTTCGCCATTAAAATCATGAGCGCAGCATGAATCGCCAACCAAAGAATACCGATGAAGAAGTATCCCGGACTGTCCTTCATGGCGAGGATATCCATATTCATACCAATGGTCACGACTAGAATATAGATAAACGCCTGTCCGATTTTTGAAGCCCCCGCGTTCTCCAAATTGCGTACTGCTTTATATCTCGATGCGATCAGGCCAAAGGTGGTGGCCAGCACCATCAACCAGAAGAACCGGCTGGTGAGGGAATACCGGGCCAATCCGGGCGCTCTCATTTCAATTTGTGGCGCAATTATGTCGCTGAAGAAATGGGCCAGTCCCGTCAGGGCGAAGGCAATGGCAATGATTTTCATCATGTCCGTGGTTGTCACTGGCCTGGCGTTTTCTTTTTCGTACTGGCTGACCGTGAATTTTAGTTTTTCAATGGCGCTTGTGTCGGCTTTTAGCCAGGCATTAATTTTTTCGTCCTGGCCCGACGCGATCAACAGGATGGCCATCCACAACGCGGCGCAGATAACGTCAACGGCAACCAAGGCAGAAAATAGTTTATCGTCAACCACAAATACTTCCTTCATTGCGGCCTGGTTGGCTCCACCTCCAATCCAGGACCCCGCCAGGGTTGTCAAACCGCGCCAGACATCGCCGTCAACCAGACTGGGGGCTATCTGATCAATGATCAGGATAGCGAGAGGACCTCCAATCATGATACTCAGAGTGCCCGTCAAAAACATCGCACAGGCTTTGGGACCAAGTCCTATGAACTTCTTCAAGTCGACCGAGATAATCATCAGAATCAGCCCGGCAGGGAGCAGGTAGCGACTGGCAAAAAAATACAACCTCGACTCCGAGGTATCAATCAGGCCCGCGCTGTGGAAAATGGAGGGCAGAAACCAAAGCAGGAGTACGCTGGGGAAGAAGCTGTACAGCTTCTTCCAAAAGGGATGCGAGCTGGCATGGGTAACAAAAACGGCCCCGATAATCACAGACAGGAGCCCCATAATGGCGGGGTCATTTTTTAACGGTAACATAATTTCCTCTTTTCATTTTGAAATATTTTTATTGATTAAATTATAGCAAAATACTCCGATATATTACCATCACGCTTTGAACAGATCAAGTTTATTTTTGATTCATCGCGTGTCTTGCGAGAGCGATGACGTGCTCGACAAAGTCTGTCTTTGCTCCGGCGTAGGCTTCCATATCCCCTTGCGATTGGGCGATCAGATCACGCTTAAGCCGTGCGTATTCGTCACGGCATTTGGTATTCGCGCGCAAGTGGTCTCGGAAGAGTCTGTAGCGTTCAATTTCGACGTTGCCTTTCGAGAATACGTGCACATGCACATCGCGCTGCGGCGTTCGGACCATCCGGTGTTCGTGGAAGTCTGGTTCCCTTGCCCGCAGCTGATAGCCGACATTGAGCAGTTGAGGCAGGTACGCTGCCTCTTCGGCTGAGTCGGGCACGACACAAGGAGGATATCTATGATCGGTTTCGCCGGCAGGCCACTGACTGCAGTTGAGCCAATATGTTCAACCTGGTGCGCAAGCCCGAAAAGTGCTGCGTCGATCCGATCCACGTGGCGCCAGAAGATTTGGCCCCACGCGGGGTTGTGTTCCACTATGCGGATGTCGCGTTTCTCTGCCCCGCCGATGAGACCGATCTCCCAAGTTGCCGAATCTGCTTGCCGATCAGACATATCATACCCCTTTGTTGGCGAAACGCTGCCCGCCAATGATAAATTATGATAAATTAATGTCTACTAATTATTTGTTTGTCAATAGAAGAATTTTGAAGTTATAGAAATACACTTGACATAAATAAAAGAACATATATTCTTTTATTTAGTTTAAAAAGTTGGAGGTATGGAGGATGACCATGTTCTTATCGTATTTATGGGAATACTACGTGGAAGTTTCTTTTTACTTCACATTGGGGCTGGTATTTGTCGCTATTTTCCAGCTTTTGTTGACAAAAGAGATGGTTCTGCGGCACTTGAGCGGGAGATGGAGCTGCATCAAGGCCACCGCGTTGGGCATTCCCCTGCCGCTGTGCAGTTGTGGCGTTATACCTACAGCCAAATTTTTGCAGGAACGCGGGGCGTCCAAAGGTGCGGTGGCGTCCTTCCTTATCTCCACACCGATGACCGGCGTGGATTCCGTGACTATGTATTACGGCATTTTAGGCCCATTCGCGGCTGTGTTTCGGGTTCTGAGCGCCCTGATCACGGGCGTGCTAGGGGGCTTCTTTATGGAACGTCACGCTGTCTCCCAAAGAGAAGGACGAGTACAAGACGACGGGAAGACACCCAGAGAATCCAGGAAGGCGCTTAACTGGCCCAATATCCAAGAGGCTTTCAACTATAGCTTTGTGCGTTTCTTAAACAGTGAAATGTCAATGCGCTATATTTGCGGCGTGATTTTGGGAGCCTCGGTGGGTTTTTTCCTCCCGGACAACTTGCTGGAAAACTCTGTCTTGCAGCTGAGTTTTTTCTCTCATTTGTTCATGCTCGTTCTCGGACTGCCCCTCTACGTCTGCGCGACCGCTTCCGTGCCCCTCGCCTACAGTTTATTGCTCAAGGGTCTGAGCATCGGGGATATCTTTGTATTTCTGACTGCTGGCCCGGTCTTTAACGTCAGTGCCATGGTCATGCTGCGCAGCATTTTTACCCGCAGGGAGCTCTGCTACTATGTCGGATTTTTAATTGTGGCCTCAATGCTCACCGGATATGCCGCAGATTTTCTGTACCAATCTCTCGGCGTTTCCGAGTTGGCACATCCCACGAAGCAGCACAGCCACCACTCCATTCTTGACTATGGTATTGCGCTGTTCCTGATGATCTTTCTGTTGAAACCTCTAATCAGAAGAATGCAGAATGCTTTAGAAAAGTGGAAGATAAAAGGTCGGGGCGCAGCCATGACTTTTATTAAAGTGCCGGACATGGAATGTCATGACTGCAAGAACCGACTGGAAGCCTGCCTCCAGAAGGCCGGCATTCCGGGCTCTGTCGATCTTAGAACAAAAAAGGTCTTTTATCCGCAGTCATTGCGCACGCAGGACATCGACGATATTATCAGAAAAGCAGGCTTTAATCCCAAGGAAGAGCAAAAATTGAGGTAGAGGTGTTAAATGGATTATTTGGAGAAGCATGTAATAGTGGGTAAATCCAACCATGTTTTTACTAACTTGTATATTGATGTATTGGTTACTGGTTGTGGTTTACAATCCAGTAGGTTTGTATTTCTTACCTTGGATGATGAAGACAACTTTACATTGCCGGCCTACATAAAAATTCCCATTGTTTCATACAATAAGGCTGATGTGGAAGCTATTTCACTCAGTAGTTCCATAACATTTTTGTCTTTCACTATTTTTAATAGTTATGTGTGCCGGGACTTGTATGACCTTGATAGTTCAACAATAGAGAGGATGTATGTCTTTCTTACTGATGATGAAGTGGCTAGGTGGAAGAAATCTATAAAACGGTTTGGGCAGATTATGCCTTGTGAAGAATTGCGTATTGGTGAAGATGATATTTATATGCTTCCGTTTATTAAAAACTTTATCACTAATGGGGGTGCTTTTAGAAGGCCGCTGGAAAAGATTTTGCGGAGAAGCGACTTTAATATAATTGAAGCACGCGATCCATTCTCAACAATGCCGGTTGTCCACACAAAGCTGTTTGGTGAAATACTGGCGCAAAATACTGTTCATGACGTACAGGAAAATAAAATTCTGCTGGGGAGTAAACGGGGTTGTTTTAACCTGGTTGAAGTAATCGCATTTATCAATGGTTTGCTTGTTTCCCGGATATCGAATAAGTATAAAATTATTCTTTTTGTCGATCCCTCAAATAAAATACAGAGAATAATAATAATAGATATGTATTGTATATTTATAAAGTTTTTTGCAAAGTCAATAATTGATATTAGCTATTATTCCCGTACTAACTCGCTGGTTTATACTTGTATTATTATGTCTTGCTCCCACTTTGTGCTACAAGGCCGTGGAGGCGTTTCCAGTGCAAGAACTTACTTGCGGGCAAATAGAGGCCTAGTTTGTGTGAAGAAAGGAACCCCGAACGCACTTGAATTGGAACATGGCCTTAATTTGGGAGTTATTAAATACGATTCTCTCTTCACCCTGGGTAAGAGCCTGGAAAGATTCAGTATATCTGTGGAAACAAATACAGAGGTAATGAAGAAAGATTTATCGACTTCGTACAGAAATCTAACACAGATATATTACAGATAATTTGGGGGTCTTGAACTTGCTAACATACTAAACTAAAAAACCCGCTTCCCTGTCGACTGACTAAGACCGGGCATTAGCACATTTGAATTGCAACAAGAACCTTTCGGTTTCAATCGCGCTGTTTCCAATGTCAATGCTGTTTCCAATCGCGATCGGGGCACAAAGCTTGACTGAAGGCGCACTTGAGTCCAGCCATGATGGCTTCCCCTCATTTCGTAGGATTATAACAAGAATAAACCGAGTGAGATGACTACGATTATAGTCACGAGTCCCTGAATCAGTGTGGCGACAGTTTGTGTTTTGTAAGCTGTCTCGGTTTCCATGCCGGTAAATTGGGCCACGACCCAGAAGTATGAATCATTGGCGTGCGATACGGTCATGGCACCGGCACCAATGGACATCACCGTTAAAACGGCGCCCATGCTTGAATTTAGACCCAAGTCGTCAAGCAGCGGTGCGATTAAAGAGGATGTGACAACCAAAGCGGTGGTAGAGGAGCCCTGGGCGGTCTTTAATGCGGCAGCAATAATGAAAGGCACCAAAAGCCCCAGCCCCCAGTGCGCCAGATTGTCGCCAATAATTTCTGCCATCGGAGTTGCTTGAATCACTGCTCCGAAAGCCCCGCCCGCGCCCGTAACTAAAATGATGGGACCAGCTGTTTTGACCCCCTCGCCAATCCAGCCGGTCAAAGTCTCTTTGTTCCAATTGGGCAAAAGTTTTAGCGATACAAAGAAACCGATCATTAAAGCATTTACGGGCTTTCCCAGAAATGCAAATAGACCCCAGCCAAAGCCGGAGCCGGCGGGATAAATAAACTTCACTATGGTTCCCAATGAAAGTAAAATGATGGGAATTAAAATAGGTGCAAACGCCATAAATGTCGAAGGCAATGGTGCAGATTCCTCTGTGACTTCGGCCGGGTCTATGTTCTGAGCTGATTCGCGTGCCCGTCTGGCATTTTCAAAATCTTCTTCAATTTCAATTTTTTGACCGATGTATTTGGCCCAGAAGAAACCGGCAAGCATGGAAAAAACAGAAACGAAACTGCCGACAAGAATGATAGAGCCAAGGGAATCTTGCAGATTCAAATTACCAGCTGCCGCAATGGGGCCAGGTGTCGGTGGCACCAAGGTGTGGGATGCGTAAAGGCCCGTAGCCAAGGCGACGCTCATCGTTACGGCGCTAACTTTTGATTTTCTGGTCACACTTTTTCTCAAGCTGGACAAGATAACGTATCCCGAGTCACAAAATACCGGTATTGAGACGAGCCAGCCAATGAGACTCATTGCCAGTGCCGGCCTTTTGGGACCAACTAATTTGAGGATAAAATCGGCCATTTTGATGCTGGCTAACGATTTTTCCAAAATGACACCAATAATGGCACCTAAGACGATGACAATGCCGATGTGTTCGATGATGCCGCCAAAGCCAGCTCGGATAATTTCGGCAATAACTTGAAAATTGATCGGGGGCTTTTCTGTAAAAAGTAAGTAGCCATTTGCCTGTGGGATGGCTACTCCAAAGGCAACGATGAAAGAAGCCATAATCAAACATATAAATGGGTGAATGTGGAGCTTGCTGGTGGCCACGACAATAAAAATAATGGACGCGAGCAAAAGACACGTCAGATAAAATGCCACAATATTATCCTTTTAAAAGCAAGATTTCGCGAACCAGGTCCATTTGCCGCTCTACTTTTGTCAATTTATTTTGGCGCGATTCTAACTGGACTAACGGCATGGTGCAAGCAAAATTCATAATCCATCTGAGTCCGTTAGTTCATAACTATTTCACCATTATTTCATCTGAATTGGGCGAATGAATTTGACAACACCGGGAACTTGTGATAACTCCTTGACTTGAGATTGAAGGTATTTTATCCTCTGCCGAGTTTTGAACAGCCGTTGACTGGAATGCCGAGCTCATGCCCCACAATATCATTAGATACTTCCCAGCTATAAATTGGGCGCCCGCGTTGTGCTGTGCGCTGCTGTGGGCTGGCGGCGCCTTGCTGCCGGCCCAGAAGGTTACGGTAGAAACCTTGCAAATGCAGAAATTGCCACAGCAATTGCCACTGCAAGGCCAACTGCAGCCCATTCGGATCATAAGCCATTATCCGGTGGCATCTGGCGAGGTCCAGGAAATCTATGTGCGCTCAGGGCAACGAGTGCGCACTGGTGATAAACTGTTTAGTGTCTTGCCCATTGATTTGCGGGGTAAAATATTCCGCATCAGCGTGGTCTACGCGCGCAGTTCTGGCATAGTCTCTCGCCTAGCCATTAAGCCTCAGCAGATGGTTGGCACCAGTGAAGCCGCCCTGCAGGTTGTCGATCAAAGCACGCTCCTGCTCCGTAATTACATCAGTGACGTCGATTTCCCGCTGCTCGACAGCGACACACCTTTTTACATTCACCTAGACGGCAAACGCGACAACTTGAGTGCGGACAACCTGATTGCCGGCCGCCTGTGGCAGCGCGACTACATTCCCACCGAACAGGGATTATTTCCGATTGACATCTCCTTTGCGCCCAACTCCAAGCTTTACGGCGGCAAGTTTGTGATTGCCAGCGGCCAGCTCAGTTTTACCGAGGGATTCTATATTCCTGTCGGCGCGATAGTGCGCCGCCATGGCAAAGAATCCGTCTGGCTTGTCGATGGTGAGAACAAAATTTCACTTAAACAGGTTCAGCTCGATGTGCGCCGCAACGAATTCTGGCGCGTGCGCGACGGTCTGGAAGCGGGTCAGCGCTATATCTCGGAACTAAACGGGGTCATCGTCAAGGAAGGGCAACAACTAGGTTCCGACGAGTTTACAGACGAAAGCGCTACGGGCACAGACTCAAGTCCCGCTGCGCGGGACTGAAAACCGCGGAAACCTGAGAGCGACTGTACAAGGTAAGTAAAACTTGCGATGAACGACTCCCCCCTACTGCGGCAGGCCCGCCACAGTTATGTGTATCACATTCTGGCCCAGCGCCGCATTGTGGTCCTGCTGCTGCTGCTATGTCTCGTGGCGGGGGGCTACCTCGGCCGCAAGCTCAGTGTCGGTCTCTACCCTGGGGTAGAGCGCCCGCGAGTCTCTATCTATGTGCCGAGTTCCGGCCTGCCCCCCAGCGACTTTTACAGTAGTTATGGCGAACAGATTGAAGAAAGCCTGGGGAATCTCGACGGCGTCAGTGAAGTTCGCGGCGATTACGGGTATAGCGTGGGATATGAGCTGACCTTTGACTGGGGCATAGACAACGCCGACGCCAAACGCCGCGTGGAACAAACGTTCAGCTCCCTGGCCCAGTCGCTGCCCGAAGATAGCCGGGACGATTATGAGGTATATTCCTATACTAACGACAGTGGAGGTGGCACAATCTATTTAGGATTTGCCTCCAATACCTTGCCTGCTGACAGTATTTTCCAACTGATTGAACGCGATCTGGTGCCGCGTTTCCGCGGCATTAAGGGGGTGGCTCAGGTCGAAAGTGTAGCTGTTGAGCAATTGGTCAGCAATGTCACCCTGGATCGCGCAAAGATGCGGCAATATGGCATCAGCCCGGCCCAGGTCGCCAATGGCATTTCGAGCACAAACAAAAGCAGCTCAATCGCCAATATTGCCATCTCGAACGAGTGGGTCGACTTGCGCTTCAAGAAAGACCAGCTGACACTCTACGAGATGGAGGACCTAGTAGTTACCGAGCGCGGTGGACAGCCGATCTATCTCAAAGACATTGCCGACATTAAGATTAGGTATGAGCCCTACGAATGGATCAGTCGCATCGACGGCAGAACTAACGTTCTGGTCTTTGTCAATCCGGAAAATGGCGCGGACCTGCGCCTGATTTCGCGCAGCCTCGACCAGATCATTGCGCAGGCCCAAAGCCACGGGACTTTGATGAGTCAGGTACGGATGCAACGAATTCTCGACCCGGCGGACTACATCAATCTGGCCATCCGCAACGTCGTCTATGCCGGCTTCAGTGGGGCCATCCTCGCCATTTTGGTCGTGATTATTTTCCTGGGGCAATTGCGCAACATCGTGATGATTGCCTTTTCCATCCCACTGACAATTGTAATGTCGTTGAGTCTGCTTTATTACATGGGCGTCAGCATCAACATGATTTCCCTGGGGGGGATGACCATCGCCACCGGCATGGTGGTAGACGCCAGCATCGTTGTGACGGAAAACATCCACCGCATTCGCCTGCAAGAGCCCCAGTTGCGCGCCTGGCAGGTCGTGGCCTGTGCGACCCGGCAGGTCTGGCTGCCCGTGCTGGCCTCCACTTTGACCAGCGTGGTCGTCTTTTTGCCGCTATCTTTTACCGCGCCGTTGGCAGAGGCCATACTCGGCGACCTGGCACAGACCATCGTCTTTGCCCTGCTCTGTTCCCTGATCATCGCCTTGCTCGTCGTTCCCGTGCTGGCTTTTTATATGTTTCGCCCTCAGGACGCTCTCGGAGATGGGCGGCATTCCGCATATCAAGCCGGCCGCCTTGAACGTTTGAGCGAGCGTTTTGCTGGCCTTTTGACGGCAGCCTACCACCGCGTTCTGCGCGCCTTTTTGGCGCGGCGCGGCGCACAGTGGCTGTTCATCTCTGCCAGCATTGTTCTGTTTGCCCTCAGCCTGTTTATTTTGGGCCCGCGCATTCGGCAAACCATCATCGGCACGCCCAGCAGTAACCGCGTCGTTGTGTGGTTCAAATTTGAGCCGGGCTATGAAGACCAGGAGGCTGTTGTCGCGTTTATCGATGGCGTGACGAAAGAGATTTATGACGTCCTCGGCGCGAAGGTAGAATCGGTATTTTCGCAATCCGGCAATAAAAGTTCAATGTTGTCCATAATCACCCTTAGTTCCAGTCGCCACGGCGCCGCAGCTTTACAGGCCTTGCAGCAGCACTTCGACGAACGCCTAAAAGAATTTTTACAGCAGAAGAAGCAAAAAGGGAGACAAGAAGCGCAAGCTGGCGGTGAAGCTGGGGCGCCAGAAGCAATGGCGGGCGCTGCGGATAAGCCGGCGCGGGGCGCCTCAGCAGCTGACATGGCGAATGGTCAGAGTCCAGGCATCCAGAACGCCGAGCTAGAATTTGATCCAGCCAAAGAATATCATTTTCAAGCCTTTCCCTGGGACCCGGTTGAACTGCCCCTGCCTAAAACTCAAGACTTGCGCTTGGAATTCCGCGGCACCGAAACCACCCAGGTCCTCGAAAGCCTGCGGGCGGTCACGCGCCTGATTGATGAGGATCAAAAAGAGCGCGTCGAGGCCGCCCAAAAGGCCTTGGCTGTGGCCCTTGCCGCGCGGCAAAAACAGCAGGAAACAGACAAAGATGAGTTAAAGGAAAATCAGGGAAACCGTGATGCAGATCAGCAAAGCCAAGTGTCCGCCGAAGAAAATCCGGACGGCAAGAATAGTGAGGCTGCCGATTCCCAAGCGGGCGACTCTGGCGCAACCGAGGAGCGAGAAGCGGAGACATCCGAAGAAGCTGTGGACGCAGATGAGCCGCAAGAGCAGCTTGACGTCGAAGACTTCATGCAAGGCTACCGTTATTACATCGACAGTGAACCCAGCTCTCTCAAAGGCCAGCCTGTCCTCAATCTGGTAGCGCGGCGGGGCATGATTGAAAAATTCAGCGGGCTCAACCTGCAAAATGAATTGTCCTACTCCTTGCAGACGACCGTAAAAGATCTCAAAGTTCAGGGCGATAAAGGCAGCGATACCCGCACGGTGCAAATTCGAAATCCTCGGGTCCGGAACCGGGATTACCAGAGTATTTACAATTATCCCGTGCAGGTGAGCGTAGACGAGGGCATCCAGTACATTCCCCTGCACCATTTTGTGACTTTTGAGCGCGATGAGCAGGAGTCCAGCATTGCGAGCGTAGACGGTGCGCGTCAATTCTACATTGCCCTGTACTTAGACACCGAGGACCCAGCCACTCCGACCCAGATCAATGCGGCAAAACAAGATTTGGAACAACTGCTCGCAGCCAACCCCGATGTCGTTATGCCGGGCGTCAGCTACAACTGGTTCGACACGAAGAAAGATATTCAGGACGCCATCCGCTCCTTGGGCACGGCCCTGGCCATCGCCTTGCTCCTGGTTTTTGCCTTGATGTGCGCCCAGTTCAGTTCCTACCGTTACCCACTGATTATTCTGGTAACGGTACCGCTGGGCATTACGGGCAGCATTTTCTTTCTCTGGCTCTGCGACTCCAGCATCTCGCTGAACTCCCTTTTGGGCATGATTTTGCTCGGTGGCATTGCGGTCAACAACGCCATCATCATGATCGACTTTGTGCTGCTGACCCTGAAAGAGCGCTGTGCCGCAGCGGGGCAGCGCTCTTTCGCACAGCTCAAGCGTGAATCCATCGCCCATGCTTGCTCCTTGCGCCTGACCCCGATCTTGATCACCATGTTTACCACGCTGCTGGGCATGCTGCCCATTGCCCTGGCACTCGGCGACGGCATGAACGTGCTGCAACCCTTGGGCATTGCCGTCGCCGGCGGCCTGGCCGTCTCGACTATGTTTACTCTGTTCATGATCCCTTGCCTGCTCAACCTGATACCGACAAAACGCGACCGTCAGCTGTCCTTGACCTTGCTGCAGGAATACGGGCCAGAGAACATGACAAAAGTAGACTCAGAAGGGGACTGGTGTTAAACATGAATAGGCTTTTTGTGCTGTCTGCAATCAGCCTGATACTTGTCAGCCGCTCTGTCGTCAGCGCTCAGGCGCAGGAAGAGGAGACAGCAGAAAAAAAAGAAAAAACTCGGCAAAGCCAAGCCGAAACGCCGGCGACGAATTCGCTTGAGGCCCTGATCGCCCAGACCGAAGCCGCAATGCAGGACGACATTGCGCGCGGCTTGAAAAGTCAGGACGGCATAGTGCAATTGACCGTGAAGCAGGCTCTGGATCAAGCCTGGGCTTTCAATATCAGACTTAGAGCGCAACGCCGTTCTGTAGAAGAGGCCAATGCCGAGCGCAAAGCATTCTACCTCCAATTCGTGCCAGGTATCAATATCAGTGCCGATATCGGAGTTAATAGTTCCGTCCAGCCCTATAGCCGCCGCGGAGATGTGGAAACGAGGTCTAGAGACTGGCAGACAACAGTGCCGTATTCGGCAAACTTAGGGGCTAACGTTACTTTGTTCGACATGTCCCTACTGACGCGACTGAGCGGCTTGAGTTCCCATTATCAGAATCAACTCGTCGAGCAGGAAATACTGCACCAGAACATAGCCATTGAAGTGATCGAACAGATCTATAAAGTTTTAAAGGCGCAAAAAAGATTGCAAAGTAGTCACTTGAATGTCGATATAACAGAAAAATACTACGGTTATGCACAAAATGATTATAACAATGGCCGCATCTCGCGGCTGGAGTTCTTGACGGCCCAGAGAGAATCAAAAAGTAGCCAAGCCACTCTACTCTCTGAACAATTTACCCTGGAGCGCGCGCAGCGCACCCTGAACCTGTTGCTGGGTTATGTGCCCCAACAACAGCTGGAAGTGGCGGTCAAACTGCAACATAATGTAAGCAGCCTGTTGGATCAGGCTTTGCCAGCGTTTAATCCGCAGATGCCGGATCTGCGTCAGCAAGAACTTGCTCTGCGAACTGCTCAAAGCGGCCTACGGGAGGCTTATCTGAATCTATTACCACAGTTTAGCATCATTGGCTCACTGTCGCTAAATGCCTTCAGCAGTTCCTTGTACCGTTCCGATGGCCAAGACATCACAACTACAATGGGAAATACCACTCTTGGCAGCGGTATCAGCCTCACATGGGACTTAAGTAATTTTTTCCCCTTCAGCTCGGCACACCGCAAGGTGCAGCAAGGTCGCAATCAATTACTGCAGGCTCAGGAAAATTATGACGAGGCACTGCGTCAAAAACGGCTGGAATACATTGACGGTCTGCAGAATTTATTGCAAAACAAAAAACTTCTCGAAGTCAAAAACAGTTCTCTGGCCGTAGCCAAGGAGGCCCTGCGTGAAGCCGAGCTTTCTTATGGCCGCGGCCTAGTCAGTTATGACAAGCTACTGGAGGCACAAAAAAGTCTCAAAGACCTACAAGACGAGACTGACGATTTGGTATTTGCAATTATAGAAATTTTACTGGAGTTGGGCGGCCAGCTCAATCTGCAATATTTTTAGCTGAAAATTGAGATAAATATGACGCCGGACGCGACCCCTTCCGGCATCAGATTCTATGCAACATATTGTGGTAATTTTGTTGGCCTGAATGCAACATATCAAAGGACTCGCGGATCAATTCTTCGGTGCATTTCCAGTCAATGCAGCCATCGGTCAAGGATACGCCATACGCCAGTTTGCTCTTTGGATCCTCGCCATTCAGGCTCTCTGGCGCGGGCAGGTCCTGGCGCCCACTGTTAATATTACTTTCGAGCATAATGCTGCGTATTGCCCTCTGGCCTTGGACAAATTGAGTCACCACATCGCGGCAGACGTACGGCTGGCGAGTAAAGTCTTTACTGGAATTCGCATGACTGCAATCGACAATAATAGAACTGGGTAGCCCACGTTTTTCCAGATTCAATGCCGTCTGCCGCACTGTTTCGGCGTCGTAGTTCGGTCCCAAATTCCCCCCGCGCAAAATCAAATGGGCGTTTTTATTTCCCTTGGTGTCCAGTAAGCACAAGTTGCCGGCTTCGTCCATACCTAAAAAAGTATGGCCAGAAAAGGCCGCTTCCATGCCGTTGATTGAATTCATGAAAGAGCCATCGGTGCTGTTTTTAAATCCAATGGGCATGGACAGGCCACTGGAAAGTTCGCGGTGGATCTGAGACTCCGTTGTGCGGGCCCCAATGGCCGCCCAGGAAAGGAGATCACTGATAAACTGCGGGACGATTGGGTCCAGTACCTCAGAGGCAGCTGGCAAGCCGATTTTATTGATATCCAGCAAAATCTTGCGCGCCAAGTGCAAACCTTCTTCCATATTGTTTGAACCGTCCAGATGTGGATCAATGATCAGGCCGCGCCAACCTTTTACAGTACGCGGTTTTTCAAAATACACGCGCATAACCACAAAAATGTGCCGCGCCACGTCGTCGGCCAAGCGCTTCAAGCGCCGGGCATAATCCAGGGCCAGGTCATAGTCGTGAATGGAGCAGGGGCCAACGATAAACATCAAACGCTCATCTTCGCGATGCAACAAACGGATGATAGTTTCGCGACTCTGGCGCACATGTCGCACTAGCTCCGGGCTAGTCGGGTTTTCGCGCTTGTAGTCAATGGGGGCTTTCAGGCGTCTGCTGCGCAATATATTGACGTTCTCAATTCCGACACTAGAGTATTTTGGTGACATGGTGCAGAGTTTAATCGTGTGCCCCTGTTTCGTCCATCATCTTGCACCTAGATTCGGCCCTTGAATTTCGCCACTTGGAATTTCGTGAGCCATTTGCAATCAGTCATAAATTGTAATATTTTAGTATAAATCTGCCCTGACGTATTTATCTTGCGGGGCCTTTTACAGACGAGCGCCAAAACGCCGATTGGGACGGGATCAATTGTGGAACAGAAAGAAAAGGATACCGCAGGGGACCCAAAGCCCAAACTGAAGGTTTTGCAAGTGCATTGTGAATATTTGCAAGAGGGCGGAGAGGACAAAGTTGTGCGGGAAGAGGCCGCATTACTCAAGCGGGGCTACGAGTTGTCGCGCTTTATTCGCCCGAATGGCGAACTGCTAGACAAAAGTCCGCTCAGGCAATTATTTAAGGCGATTTGGAACCGGGAAGTTTGCGCCAGCCTGCAACAGTGTCTATCTCAATACGATCCAGATGTCATTCACGTTCACAATACCTTTGCTCTACTTTCGCCGGCTGTGTTCCGTGTCCTGGGCCGCTGGAAGCGCCGCCGCCAGAGGCAAGGCAAGCATACTAAAATCCTGTATACTTTACATAACTTCCGCTTGCACTGCCCTCAAGCCTCTTTAATGCGTCCTCTGCGCGCAAAGGGCCGGATTATTGGCCACGAGCTCTGCCAGCGTTGCTTTGCCGCCGGCCATTTCGGTCCAGCTGTGCGTTCGCGCTGCTACCGTGACAGCTGGGCAATGACCTGGGCTGTCGCCTGCATGCTGACTGTGCATAAGTACTTAAAAAGCTGGCAGAAAAATGTCGACCATTTTATTTATCTAAATTCTACCCAGAAGAATTTATTGAGCCGGGTTGGCTTTCCCGAAGAAAAGTTTATTTATAAGCCCAATTTCCTGTCTCTGCCTGCCACACAAATGGACCGCGCTTGCGATGTGGGTCCCAAACTGGAAAAAACTTTTCGCCTCCTGTTTGCCGGCCGTTTGAGTGAGGAAAAAGGTCTGCGCGTTCTGCTCGCCGCCATGCGTCAACTGCGCAATGATTGTGGCGTCGGTCGGGATATAGAGCTGCGTATCGCCGGAGACGGCCCTCTCAAAAATGAGCTGCAAGAGTTTATTGCCGCCCACAGCGTCGCGGCTACAAGCTCTGGGCAATGCCGCTTACAAGCTAGGGGGAAAGATTCTCAACCGCAAGGCCCAGAACAGAGTCCACAGCAAGTCTCGCAGCAAGTCCCACAGCAAGTCTCACGGATAAAGATTGAATATTTGGGACGGATGAGCCAAGCGTCCTTAGAACGAGAATTCCAACGCTGCCATTTTCTAATCCTGCCTTCAATTTGGTATGAAGGCATGCCGATGACAATCCTTGAGGCCCTGGCGGCAGGTCGTCCTGTCATAAGTTTTTGCCTGGGAGCGAGCGCGGAACTGCTGCATCACCAAGTCAATGGTATACTCGCAGCGTTCTTCCGCAACCCGCAGGCACAAAGAGAACTACGGTTATCCGACGCTTATTCAAACGAGGAACTGATTCAGAATATCAGTGCGGCCATCAAGGCCGCGGCCTCAATGGACCAGGAATGTTACGATCAAATGTGCCGCGCTGCGCGCAGTCGTTTTTTACAGGACTTCACAGCTGAAAGAAATCTAGAGCTGCTGCGCAATATCTACGAATCTCGCTAATCCGCCAAGAATCTTGCCAACATAGAAATAACGACTAAAAATGTAGCGGTGCCCAGCCGTATGCTAGAGAAAAGCATTCCTTAAAGTAAAACTCTTCTGTTGTATTCCTTGGGCATTGATTGACGCGACAAGCATAATTTCACAAAATAGTAGATACAATTTAAGTCTGTGATTTTGCAAGCTACTTGAAGTCCAAGCTGGGTCGTGGTTTTTCCCTCTGAGCTCCTGGTCACCGACTTTGCCAATTGCCATATAAACTCTATAATGGAGGGCTAGGTATCAGATAGCTCAAATGGCCCAGAAAACTTGTGAGCAGACTTGGATGATTAGAAATTCAGGGAACGGTTTAGCTACGCAGCCATTTGCCAGCTTTTCGCGCCACTTGGCTATTCGCCCGTCCAGCCACAAACAGTCCCCTTGCAACTGGAGGGATCCCCCCATGTCTGAGCTGCAGCAGATTATTGAGCGCCCGTCACTGGAATACAGTGAGGAGCTGGCCACAGAGTTAGCGCCTGTATATCAAAAGGTCAAAGACGTTATTCCCCCTATTGATTGGGTATTCCATGCTCCCTACATCAAGGCTATTAACGAACTGAAAAAGCAGCGTAATGCTGTAATCCTGGCCCACAATTATATGGGCCCGGAGATTTTTCACGGGGTCGCCGATATTCGGGGCGACAGCCTGCAATTGGCGATTGAAGCCGGCCGCACTGATGCGGACATCATCGTTCAGGCTGGCGTCCATTTCATGGCCGAAACTTCTAAACTAATGAACCCCGACAAACTGGTTTTGATTCCGGACATGGAAGCTGGTTGCTCGCTGGCGGAGTCCATTAGTGCCGCAGACGTACGTCTTCTACGCCAGCAGTACCCTTCCTTGCCTATCGTTATCTATGTAAATACCAGTGCCGCGGTTAAGGCCGAGTGTGACGTTACTTGCACTTCGGCGAATGCCGCCAATATTGTGCGACGCATCGCCGCTGAATTTGGCGTCAAAAAAGTCATTATGCTGCCCGATGAGTACCTGGCTCAAAACGTGGCTGCCGAGTTGCGCCTTGAAGGTTTGGAGCTGATCAACTGGCGGGGCCGCTGCGAGGTGCATGAACGCTTTAGCCCCGAAGATTTGCGCACCATGCGCGGCGACAACCCGGGACTGAAGATTGTCGCCCACCCCGAATGCCCTCCCGAAGTTATTGGCGAGGCCGATTTCGCCGGCTCCACAGCTGCCATGATTCGCTGGATTGGCGAAAAGAAACCGCAAAAAGTTATGTTGGTGACAGAGTGTTCAATGAGCGCCAACATTGCCGCCAAGGCACCTGCGGTGCGCTTCATTCGCCCTTGCAACTTCTGCCCGCACATGAAGCGCATTACACTGCAAAATATCTTGGACAGCCTGCTTGACCTGAAAAACTCAGTCGAAATCGACAGCGCGATTGCCTGGCGTGCCCGCGCCGCCGTCGAACGCATGATCCAACTCTCATGACAGAGCCACAGCCTTCGGTCTATCGGCCTTTTTAACGAGTCCAGAGTTCAGGAGTTTCCATATTCGACCATGCTAGCTGCCCCACCTCACTTTCAACCCTTTACTCAGCTGCCCGAAATTTGCGATCGGGCTGATTCGGCAAACAGAAATTTTGCCGACGGCATTGTAATTGTCGGCGCTGGATTGGCGGGACTTTTTGCCGCCCTCAAGTTAAGTGAATCCAGCCGTTGGCCCATAATCCTGCTATCGCCTTTGCCACTAGGTGACAACAACGCTAGCTCCTGGGCCCAAGGCGGCATTGCCGCCGCCGTCGGTCCCGATGATTCAGCGCAGCTCCATGCCCAGGATACCTTGGCCGCAGGGGCCGGTCTCAACGATAGCGAAGTCGTGCAGGCCATCTGTGAAGCTGCTGCGGCGCACATTCATCAACTGGATGCCTACGGAGTGCCTTTTGACCGTCAAGAAGCTTTTTCAGGGGTTGGACCACCAGAGCCAGGAAAAGGTCGATCATACTCATTGTCCCGTGAGGCCGCTCACAGCGTTAAGCGCGTAGTGCGTTGTAGCGGCGACAGTTCTGGCCGTTTGATCATGGCCTGTCTCGTCGCCGCCGCAAAAAGGCGCGAGCAAATCGCCATAATTGAAGGCGCTATCGCAGAACAACTGATACCGGCCAAGTCGGGCAATGGCATTCGCGGTGTCATTTATCGCCGTGAGGAAAAAGTTTACCAGCTGGCAGCTCGCGCTGTCGTTTTGGCCTGCGGTGGCATTGGGGCCCTCTTTGCCGCCACGACAAATCCACCCAGTGTTCAGGGACACGGTTTGGGCATGGCTGCCGTCGCTGGGGCCGTGCTCGCTGACAGCGAGTTTGTGCAGTTCCACCCCACGGCTCTGGATCTGGCGGAATCGCCCCAGCCTTTAGCCAGTGAAGCTTTGCGCGGAGAAGGGGCCATATTGCGGGATGCCAATGGCCGGCGCTTTATGCGGCAAGACCTCGCGGCTCGGCACTACGAGAGGCCAGAGCTGGCCCCACGCGATATCGTCGCCCGTGCCGTATTCCGCGCGCGCCGTGACAGTGGCGGGGCCTTCCTGGATTGCCGCAAGCTCTGCCAAGGCAGTGAAGAATTTTCGCAGCGCTTCCCGACTCTGTGGGAGAGTACTCAACGTCATGGCCTGGACCCGCAGCAAAATTTGCTGCCCGTGATACCGGCTGCCCATTACCACATGGGCGGCATTGCCACCGACCTGCGTGGGCGCAGCTCCGTCAGTGGCTTGTGGGCAATCGGCGAAGTGGCCTGTACCGGGCTGCACGGCGCCAACCGCTTAGCCTCAAATTCACTGCTGGAAGCCGTCGTTATGGCTGGCAATGCGGCTGCCGATATGCTGGCGATACTGGGCAATGCGCCGCAGACATCCCAAATGCCTCTCCCGCAAGTCATCGGTACGCAGACAAACATATCCGCGGCGGTCACCGAATTTCCATTGCGACAGTTGATGTCTCAATATGTAGGCGTCGAACGCGACAGCAGCGGCTTGCTACATGCCGTGCACGAATTACTCACGCACTGCCCGGCAGAACTGCAGAACCCTTCGCAAGCACGCTTTGAGCCGGCTGGCGCGGCCGTTTCGAATGCCGTGGTGGCGGCACTGTGCATCAGCTGTGCCGCCATACTGCGCCGCGAATCGCGCGGCAGCCACTACTTTCAGCCCGCATCTCCCCCGCCAGTGCTCGGCGCGGCCTTGCAAGAGCTGTTGAAACACTATGACACCAGCGGCAGACGCAGCTTTCTCGACTGGCCAAGTATTTGCCGTATCCTGAATGCCCTGGACTGACTGGTGAATTTAATGAGCCCGTAGGAAGTAGCCGGCAAACACATAAAATATAAGTCTTTTCCATTTAAATATATCGCAAATATATCTTTGAGGACTCCCAGAAGTTGAAATGAAAAAAGAAAATGGCCTATCTATTGAAGCTCCCCTTGAGCGCCACACTTATATTCCGCAACCGGCAGGGCATATTATTCGGCAAGCTTTGGAGATGGCTTTTGCTGAGGACTGGGGTTTTAGTGGAGATCTGACCAGCCAGGCGTGTATTGATCCCCAATTGCAAATCAAAGCGCAGCTGCGCTTGCGCGGCGGCAGAGTCGCGCCGCAGAACGATAATTATGCCTTGTGCGGTCTAGAATTGGCCAAGGTCGCCCTGCAATATGACGCCCCGGCAGTACAGGTGAAATTATTGCAAGCAGACGGAGATGTCGTGCCGGCCGGCACCTTGCTAGCTGAAATATCTGGCCCGGCGGCTTTGTTATTGGGCCGCGAACGAGTGACTCTGAATTACTTGAGCCACCTCAGTGGCATTGCCACTATGACGCGCCGCTACGTAAGGGCCGTGGCCCACACGCAGGCTCGCATTGTCGACACGCGCAAGACGACGCCCGGATTGCGCACGCTGGAAAAGTTTGCCGTACGTTGTGGCGGCGGCCACAATCACCGCTTTGGCCTTTTTGATGCCGTGATGATTAAAGATAATCATATCGTCGCGGCGGGCGGCATCACAGCTGCCCTGCGTGCCGCCAAGGCCAACAGCGGGCATATGGTGCGCATTGAGCTTGAAGTAGATAGCCTGCAGCAACTTTTCGAAGTCGACTTTGACGAGCCGGCCTTGCGTCCGGACTGCGTATTGCTGGACAATATGAGCCCGAAAGACATGCGCGAGGCCGTGGCTTATGTCAATGGGCGAGCTTTCTGCGAGGCTTCTGGTCGTATAGAACTATCGCAGCTGGCGAGTATCGCCGAGAGCGGAGTGAATTTGATCTCTGTCGGGGCCTTGACTCACTCTGCCCCCATAATTGATATTGGGCTCGATTTTAATTCTCGTGTAGGGCAGTCAGTCTAGCGGTTGCGATACCTAGTCAACCCGTCAGGCAATTCCGTTCTCCGGCGCTGGAACCTGGCACTGGAACATTGGGCGAGCGCAGATATATTTTTTTCATCAGATGCTCAAGCATGACCATCGTGCCGGTTTCAAGGATGAATTGTTCCGTAGCTTCTGGGTCAATCACCACCGCGCCGCTGATTTCGTCGAGACCATAGTCGAAAAGACGGGGGCAAAGGGGTGCACTCGGCCCTATCAACATACGGTAGGGCACCATCTGACTGGACTTGAGGATTGGCTCCAGGCTGCCGTTCATCAGGGTTTGCGCAGTGATCGCCAGTTGTTTTGCCTGGGCAAAAGCCGCCGGCGCCTCGGCGACGGGGATATCTCCCGGCTTGGGTTCGCGTTCTACAATGCGGGCGGCGGGCAGTCTCCGCGCTGCCTCGCGAAATCCGCCGACAATGACAAGACCATCGCCGGGCGGGGCTAGCGCAGAAAAACCACCTTTTTCTCGCATCCACTTTTTCGTCTCGTCAAGTGGCCGAGGGCGGTTCCAGTAGGCATTGACGGCCGCGAGTCCCAGTGAACGTTGCAAGGGGTCGGACGAACACAGGTAGTTGGCCATCTGTTTGAGGCTTTTACCGGCCAAGCCTTCTTCGGGGCGAATCGTGCGTGCGCCTTCGGTGCCGCGGGCCGGGCTGCGGGCAATGCCGCACAGCTCCCCCGCACGCACCATGCTCCAGTTCAAACCGACAAGCACTTTATCGACGATCAGCTCATCTTCGATACTTTGTGCCAAGACCTGTTCCATTCCACCGCCGCCCAGACTAGTCAGAATGGCGAATGCGTCTGCGCTGATTGCCTTAAAGCACTCGCTTTCACCCGCCGTTTCACAACGAATGATTGTCGCTTTTTCCAAGGTTTGCACGTTTACGCCATCGGCCGCGGCAAGCTCAATGTGACAAGCCTTGCCGCCAATTTCCCAGCCGCAGGTGCGCAACTGGCTCAATATATGTTCAAAATGGCGTTTTGACTCTTCATTACTGGTATCGACCGCGACATAGCCCACAAGCTTGTCGGACGCGGCAGCAGATAAATGGTTCATGAGCATGTCCTTGTCATATGGAAGAATTTCGCGTTATCACCGCGACAAATGCCGGGAAACGGCCTCATGCCGATTGCCTCAGGGCACAGAATTCGCGCGGATTGTACCTGGATCTCAGCCGGATTTTATTCGGACTTGACTAAGAAGAGCAGGAATTTACATCGTTCCACGGCTCGCACGGCATGCGTGATATTGGCCGGCATGACAATGACTTGCCCGGCCTTTAGCGTGTGCGCCTGACCGTCAATGGTCATTTCCATGACACCTTCAAGGACTTGTGCAAATGCATCGCCGGGCGCACTATGGGGGCTCAAGCCCTCCCCCTTGTCTATGGCGAACAGGGTCATGCCGGCGCCTTTTTGTTGCGCCAGGGTCAAACTCGCCAGTTTGCCCGCTTTGTAATCAATCATGCCGGCAAGATCGTGGACCTTTGCCTGCTCGATATTTTGAATCAATTGAGTGCTCGTGTTCGTACTCATTGTTTCCTCCTTTTGTTTTCCTTTTATTTTTCTTCTGTTTTTCTTGCCATTTTGCCTAACTGTTTATGGTTATTTGCATCATTTTGAACGCCTGAGTGCCGCCGATAGAATGGTATTCGCCGGCGCCTACCGCAAAGAGCTCGCCGGCCCGCAGGGGGATGCTTTGTTCACCTATGGTGATCTTCGTTGCCCCCTCAATAAGCAGATACAGGGTGTCCCCCACGTAGGACTCGCTGCTGACCATTTCGCCATCGGCAAACGTGAACATTGATATCTGCACATGTTCGGAATTGGTGAGTGCCATGCTCACAACTTGCTTGGCCTCGTATTCGATTAGGGAAGCCAAACTTTTGGCCACTTCGGTCGGACAATTTTTTATTGTTTTCACAGATTTCTCCTGTACTACAAGTGTGTTGAGGCAACTTGCCGCGCGAGGCGCCCGTTCTCAATCGTGTACGTTTCATCGACAATGCCATGCAACTCGTCAGGATGATGGGTGACGTAGAGAACCGTCATTCCGGGGCGGGATTGCAACATATCTTTCAAGTCTGCCAGCAAATACTGTTTGCGTTTTTGGTCAAGGGCGCTGAACGGCTCGTCAAGGAGCAGAATATCCGGCCGTATGGCCAGAGCGCGGGCGATGGAAACGCGTTGACACATGCCACCGCTCAATTGGCCGGGGAAGCGAGCGGTGGCATCGTTCAAGCCGACGGCGCTTAACGCTTCGTGTGCGATTTGTTTCCTTTTCTTTCGCTTATCATTTTCTCCCAGGGTGGCCAGGGCGAACAATACATTCTCCAGCGCGGTTCTCCAGGGCAGCAGGCGAGGCTCCTGGAAAACGTAAGCGATACGTTGCCGCTCGGCAATTGAACAGCGACCGGAATCGGGTTGGCGAACTTGAGCAATCAGATTGAGTATCGTGCTTTTTCCGGCACCGGACGAACCCAGCAGACCAACTCTCTGCCCCTTGAGCAATTGCAGTGAAACGTTGTCCAACACAGTTTTTCCCTGAAAGGATTTATAGACTTTTTCGAGAACGATCATTTATAACTCTTTCCAGCGCAAAACGCGGTTTTTTATGGGTGTGAACAAGATCCCGTCGATGCCGCCACCGACGAACAGGCAGACAATGATCCAGGCAAAAAGGCTGGGGGTGTCGACGTTTGTCCGCGATAAGGAGAAGGCATAACCAATCCCGCTACTCGCGCCCAGAACTTCGGCCAGCACAACAATGCGCATGCCCATACCGGCCGACAGGGACAAGGCAGCGAACAGTGGCGCATAAATGCCGGGAAAATAAATCTCACGAATCATTCGAACGCGGCCCGCACGGTAGATGCGGGCCATTTCGAGCAGATCGGGATCGACAGACTCAATTCCAGCCATCGTATTGGCGTAGATCATCGGAAAAATCAGCAAGGTGGTGACAAAAATCGTCTGAAAGCCGCCCATGCCAAACCACAGCATACTGAGCATAACCAAGACCACAGGCGGCATGGTCATCAATATCCAGTTTAGTGGTGCGAATAACCATTTTAGCCGTTTCTCCAACCCGGCCAGGACGCCGAAGGTAATTCCGAAGAAAACGCCGAAAAACAAGGAAAGGGCGAATCGCTGCAAGGTAATGAAGAAATCGCGGTAGAAATCGACTGTACTCAAAAGACCCACAAGCCCGGCGACAGTCTGCCAGGGCGAGGCGACGATCAAATCGCTAAAGGACAGCGATAACAGCCACCAGGCAAACAACACACCCGCAGCGCCAATGCACGCCCACAATTTTCGCGATGCCCATAACTCGGTTCTTTGTTCGTCCATATTGCCATCCAGCAAGCTTATGTCTCAAAGAGTGAAAAAAACTTTACGGATAGTAAAATCCGTCGTCGGGCAACTTTTCACCGACAGATTTCGGATTCAGCTGCAAAAATGCCTTGAACATGGTTTCAAGTTCGGCCTTGACCGCGCGGGAACGAATTGCCTGAAAATCGGTGTGCTTCAAGGACTCTTCAAACGCCGCGGCGTTGACGCCGGGCACGTATTGCTCTGCCAGTTTCGCCGCCTGCGCGGGATTTTCGACCGTCCATTTCACGGCTTTTTCGTAGGCGCTGGCAAAGGCCTCAAGCACCTCTGGTCTTTTTATAACCGACGGCAGGGCCGCGACGCCCGCATTCGGGAAACGATTTTTCCAGCCGTCAATTTTGCCCAGCTCTTTTTGTAAATCAATAACGCGCTCAAATCTCATTCCCTTGCGTTTGCCTTTCATAATGACCATGGAAGAGACAGGTTCAATTAACAGGGCGTTTTTGATTTGACCGCCCAAGAGCCCCATGGTGATGTCCAGCGGAGAACTGACATATTGGATCGTGAAATCGCGTAGAGGATCAAATCCCTGACTTTGCGCGACGGTTTGGAAAATCAAGTCGGGCTGGTCACCGCGGAACGGAACGGAGATGGCTTGTCCTTTCAGGTCGGCAAGGGAATCTATCTGCAGATTGGAACTGACGATATACATCACTTTCCAGATTGAGATATCCACCATCTTTAGGGCGACGCCTTTGTTATAGAAAATTGCGGCAACGTTACTTGGAACGGCGGCAAAATCGACGGCGCCTGTTGTCAACATGGCGCGAAGCTGATCGGGCGTATTCCAGATTTTCAGTTCAGTTTTTTCGGCGACATCGCCGAGTAGGCCGTTTTCGACAATATACGCCATCGGCATGACGAGCGGTGCAAACGGGCTTGCCAGCTCAATTTGAGGAACTTTGGCGATTTTGGTGTCTTTTTTTGATTGTGAAACTGCCCGGCCTTTGGCATTGGCTTGATTAACGACCAGAAACAATCCAGCGATTGCGAGGGCGATCAGAATTTGCCTTTTCATGAAATAACCTTTTATAAAATAAAATTATGAAAATGATAATTAATATTATTGATGTGGCCAGATTTGGTCAAGTGTGTTTTCCCAATTATGTTATATTGTATTTCATTTTTTATACTGTATTTTTTTCTACATCATTTTTTCGGGCCCGTCAGATCTTTTGCGGCACTTGCCGCCACCTTGCTGCCGCAGGGCTTGACGAAATCTGCAGATAATCCAACAATGCGAAAATGTTTGCCCCTCTGTTTCCGTTCGTGCAGTTTGTGACGCGCTAAGGTCTGCTTGTGAATTGCGCCAAGCTCAGCATTGTCATTCCCGTCTACAATGTGGAAAAATATCTGCGCCAATGTATTGACAGCCTGTTGTGCCAGAGTTTGCGCGAACTGGAAATTATTCTTGTCAACGATGCCTCGCCGGATGCTTCGCAGGCAATTATCGAAGAATATGCCGCAAAGGATTCGCGGATCATCGCCTTGAAGCACCCAGAAAATGCCGGCATGGACGAAGCCTGCATTACGGGCGTCGAAAGGGCCAGTGCCGAGTACCTAATGATTTTGGACAGCGACGATACTTTGCTGCCAGACGCCTGCCAGGTACTCTATGAGGCCATTGTGCAGCACGACGCCGATATCGTCCAGGCCTACTACAATGAAATTGCCGCGGACGACGGCAGGGTTTTGAATGTGGTATATCCCGACTCGGCAGAGCCGGTGCAGGTCTTCGACAATTTGCAGGCCTTCTCAGCCTATTTTGCGGGGCAGATTGCCGGCCGGACCTGGGGCAAGATTTACAAGACGAATTTATGGAAGGGCCAGAGTGCCGTACGCCCGCCGTGGCAGAAGCGCCGGGCCTTTTCGGTCGATTCGTACATTATTTTGGAACTGCTGGCTCTGTGCCAAAAATATGTGATCATCGATAAAATAATAGTCAATTATCGCCAGCATCAAGCGTCTATCATGAACCGCTCCAAGCATAGCTCCCTGTCGCAAGAAACTGTGCACTGCGGTATGCAGCTTCTGTGGGCCTGGAAGACATTTTTTGCCCAGCACAGGGAATATGCCATGTATGTAGAGCGGATGCACCATCAAATTGTGCAATGGCAGAAACAAAGATTCTTTTATCAGATCAGGGCAAAAGGGCTGGAACCCAGGGCCATTTCTTGGTGGCTAGAAGCTGCGGATACGTTTGGCTTGCGCCAAGAGGCGGAAGAAGCGCTGGCTTCTGCATGGACTGAAGTCATGCGAGCTCTGGGAGATAAAAGGATTCGCCTGGCCCTCCCACAGCCACGCATGCGTCGGTTTATGGTTGCTTGTAAGCGCCTCAGCAAGGGCCTAGGCATCTATCCATTGCTGGCACCGTTGCTGGCACCGCTAGAAAAACGGCTTAAGGCTATGTACAAAAAGCCGAAAATCTGATTATAATTTTCCGCCTGATTAGGATTTTGCCTGACGGCTCGCTGAGCCTGTTCGGCTTGATGCTTTTTGCCGCCTATGGTCAAGGTTTTTATGCGGCCTCTATTGCCGGATATTGCGCGGTAGGCAAAATAAATACAAAATCAATAATTAAATAATTAATTTGCTCGTCTGACTACAAAATACCTGATTGAATAAATTCTGGCGATTAAATTCTATAATCAGAATTCGTGTGTAATTCTTGCATAGAGGAGGCAAGTATGAAAAATTTTTTGCGTGTATTGTCCATGTATTGTTCCATGACCATCTTGGCCGCAGCGCTCTTTTCCTGTGAAAAGGAGCCAAAGGAGCCAGAAAAAACGCTTAACAGTTATTTACTCGGCAAAATTGAGCCCTTTGATCCCGCGCGGATTGGCGATAAATACACAAACACAGTTTTTGGGCAGATCGCTGAGGCCCTCTACGCTTACAAATACACCACTGACGACTATGAGCTGGAACCGCAGATCGCCCTCTCCATGCCCGAAGTTTCCGCGGACGGCCTGACTTATACCATTCAACTCAGGCAGGATGCCCATTTTTACGATCCTCTCGGCGAGGTCTTTCCTGAAGGCAAGGGCAGGCCGGTCAATGCCCACGACTTTGTTCTATCGATGAAGAGACTCGCCGACCCGGCCAACAAGGCCGACAGCTGGTGGCTCTTCGACGGCAGAATTCAGGGGCTGAACGAGTGGGCCGAGGCCGGAGCCGACTACGCTAGCCCTGTGGAAGGCTTCAAGGCGCTCGACGACTATACCATCCAATTGGTTTTGAGTGCACCCTATCCCCAGATCCTTTATACCCTGGCCATGAGTGCGAGCATGCCCGTGGCACAGGAGGCGCTGGATTTCTACGGTGCCGAGGATTTTGCCAATTATCCGATCGGCACCGGCGCCTATTACTACGATCACACCGAGTCCATCCCCGGTTCGCAGCACGTGCTGCAGGCCAATCCGCATTATCGCAGCAAGACCTTTCCCGCGGCCTCCGAGGCGGGTTCCAAGGCCCGGCAAAGACTGGGAATGAAAGTGCTAGAGGAGTACGAGGGGCGCCAGCTGCCCTTCTGTGACACAGTCGTCTATCATGTCATTCCGGAATCCAGCGTGCAGTGGCTGAAATTCCTCAACGGCGAGCTGGATGTGAGCGGCATCCCCAAGGATAACTTCGCGACGGCCGTGATTGGCGGCGAACTGTCTCCGGAGATGAAGGAGCAGGGGATATGGCTGGATATAAACCCGCTGCTGGATGTCACCTATACTTTTTTTAATATGGATCTGCCGGTTTTCCGCGACAATCCCAAATTGCGGCAGGCCATGTCCCTGGCATTGAATCACGAGAAAATCGAGGAGATTTTCTACAATAACCGCAGCATTGCCGCCCAGACCATCGTGCCGCCGGGAGTCGGCGGTTACGATGCGGATTACCGCAACCCCTACGCCACCTACGACCCGCAAAGGGCCGCGGAGCTGCTGGCGGAGGCCGGCTTCCCCGACGGGGAGGGGCTGCCCGTGCTGAAATACCAGATGTACAACAATTCCAGCACCGACAAGCAGATGGTGGAGTTTTTCATCGAGAACATGGCCGCCATTGGGATTAAAGTGGAAGCCGTCCCCGGTGACTGGCCGACCTTCTTGGAAACCATTGACAGCCACAATATCGAAATCGGCGGCATGGGGTGGGGCGCCGATTATCCGGACGCCCAGAACTTCATCCAGATGCATTATAGCCAGAATGCGGCCCCCGGCCCGAATAATAGCAACTACGCCAACCCCGAATTCGACGCCCTCTACGAGGAGGCCGCCAGCATGCAGCAGGGCCCCGCGCGGGATGCGTTGTACGCCCGCGCCGCACAGCTGGCCGCCGAGGATGTGCCGTTGATAATGGGGGTCCATCGCCTCTCTTACGCCTTGGTGCACCCTTGGGTAAAAACCCGTTGCCACCGGGAGATCGGATTGGGATACGCGAAATTTATGGACATAGACAGTGCCCAAAGAAAACAAAAGACGGGCTCGTAGGCATTCAGAGGACGCCGCTGTTTTTGGGGTCCCCCAACTCGAAAACAGGGGTGTCAAACCGCCAAGCGGCAAGTTACTGATATTGGGAGAAACTGGCCATGTTGAATTACGTCATCCGCAGGGTGCTCTACCTGATTCCGACCCTTTTGGGTGTGGCACTCATCTTCTTTCTGATCTTTAATGTAGTCGGAGGGAATGAAAAATACCTCTACAACATGTTGCCCAAGAAGGCCCGCTCCGCCGACAAGATTGATTTTTACCGCCATAAATACGGCTTGGACAAGCCTTTGTTCATTCAATATATGGATATGGTCAAACGGATGATGACCCTTGATTTCGGCAAATCTGAATCAAGAAAACTGCCAATCTCCACTCTGATAAAACGCCATGTGCCCTATTCGGCGGCCCTGACCTTTCCCGCATTCTTTTTTGAGATAGTGATATCCCTGGGGCTGTCCTGCCTGTGCGCCTTCTACCGCGGACGCTTTCTGGACAGGTTTTTCACCGTCCTTTCCGTGCTGGGCATGTCGACTTCCATGCTGGTCCTCATCATTCTAGGCCAGAATCTGCTGGCCTATCAGTGGGGCCTCTTTCCCATTTCCGGCTGGGAAAAGGGACTGGGGGCCATTCGGTTTTTAATCCTGCCCTGGATACTATGGGTGGTCGTGTCGATTGGCCCCGATATCCGTTTTTTCAGAACGGCTCTGCTGGAGGAAGTACACAAGGACTACGTCCGCACGGCCCGGGCCAAGGGGGTCAACAACCGGCAGATAATGTTCCGGCATGTGCTCAGGAATGCCCTGATCCCGATACTGACGGCGGTGGTGGTGCAGATCCCTTTCCTGTTGACCGGGTCTCTCCTTTTAGAGCGCTTCTTCAGCATACCCGGCATCGGCGATCTCACCATGCAGGCCATCGCCAGCTACGACCTGCCGGTGCTGAAGGCGATGATTTTGATTTATACTATTTTTTTCATGCTTTTCTCCCTCGTGACGGACATACTCTACGCCGTGGTGGATCCACGCATCAAGCTGAATTAGGTGGCGAATGTGGCAACAGTAAACCGATACGCGGGCAAGACCCCGATGCAGCTCTCGCTGATGCGTCTGCAAAGAAACGGCTGGGCCATGGTTTGTCTGGCTATTGTCTTGCTATATATACTCATGGCGCTTTTAAGTTTCTCCAACTTGGCGGGGCTTCAAGACAAGGCCTATGACTTTAATCTCGATAACCGCTTTGTTCAGCCATTCAGCGACTGGGCCCACCCGATGGGAACGGACAGCTTTGGCCGCGACATACTGGCGAGGACATTGATCGGTTCGCGCATAGCTCTCTTTTTGGGATTCTCGACCGGCCTGATCATGATTCCCATGGCCATTGTCCTGGGAGCTTTGGCCGGTTACTACGGCAGCTGGATAGACGACATCATTACCTACGTCATGACCGTAATTTACTCCATACCCAGCCTACTCATAATCCTGAGCCTGACGCAGGTTCTGGGTTCCAGCTTTGTCGTCATAGCCTTCGCCTTTGGCGCCACCGGTTGGGTCGGACTGGCACGCGTAATACGAGGAGCCTTTATCCAGGCGCGGGAATATGAATATGTTCTGGCCGCCAGGAATCTGGGAGCCGGCGATGCCCGGATTATTTTTCGGCACATTGTCCCCAACGTGAGTCACTTTGTCATCGTCCGCTTTGTCTTGAATTTCGTCGGTGTCATCAAGGCGGAAGTCGTCTTGGCCTATGTGGGACTTTCGATCATCGGCGTCCCGTCCTGGGGACACATGATCGATCTCTCCAAGATGGAAATCATGGCCGGACACTGGCAGAATATGATCGCCCCCAGCCTCTTCATGTTCCTCTTTCTCGCCTCTTTAAATGTCTTTGGCGATGCCCTGCGCGATGCCCTTGATCCCAAACTGAAAAACGTGTTCTAGGAGGCAGCGCATGGGAACGGACATACTGCTGGAGCTGAAAAATCTGAAGGCCTCCTTTCACACGGAAGAAGGCGTCGTCCGGGCGGTGGACGGAATTTCCTACACCCTTCGAGAGGGAGAAACCCTGGGAATTGTCGGTGAATCCGGATGCGGCAAATCGGTGACGTCGTATTGCATTATGGGCCTGCTGGATATGCCGCCGGGCAAAATAGAGCAAGGGGAAATCCTGCTGCGCGGAGAAAACCTTCTCGCCATGGATGACAAGACCATTTCCTCCATCCGCGGCCGCGAAATGGCCATGATTTTTCAGGAGCCCATGACGGCTCTGAATCCCATCATGACCTGTGGCGAGCAGATACGCGAGGCCCTGCGGCTTCACACAAAGCTGAACCGCAGACAGCAGGATGAGCGCATAATTGAATTGCTCAGGGAGGTCGGAATCCCGGCGCCGCAAGAACGGATGCATGCCTTTCCCCATGAACTCTCAGGCGGGATGCGTCAGAGAGTCATGATTGCCATTGCCCTGAGTTGCAACCCCAGCCTTTTAATTGCCGATGAACCAACCACGGCGCTGGATGTCACCATTCAGGCCCAGATACTGGAATTGCTGAAGGAACTGCAGAAAAAGCACGGCATGGCCGTGATTCTGATTACCCATGACCTGGCCGTTGTGGCCGAATCGGTCGATCGCGTCGTCGTCATGTATGCGGGGCAAATTGTGGAGAGCGCTCCGGTCAGCAAAATATACGCTCAGCCCCGACACCCTTACACGGAGGCCCTGCTGAATTCCCTGCTCGTATTGGGCCAGAGTGACAAAAAAATTGAAGCGATTCCCGGCCGGGTGCCCAGCCTGATGGAAGAGATCGCTGGTTGTCCCTTTGAAAATCGTTGTAAAAAAGCGATGGATATCTGTAAGACAGAAAAACCGGAGTTGATCGCCATAGGGCCCCTAGAGGAGGGGCATTTCAGCCGTTGTCACCTGTATCGCAAAAAATGAGCGGAGATGGAATGGAACAGAAAAACAGCAATTTACTTGAAGTATACGATCTGAAAAAATACTTTCCCGTAAAAGCGGGAATCTTCCGCAAAACCGTGGGCCATGTGAAGGCGGTGGACGGTATCAGTTTTTCCGTGCCGAGGGGAAGAACTTTCGCTTTGGTGGGCGAATCGGGATGCGGAAAAACCACGGCTGGGAGAACCTTAACAGCGCTGTATCAACCGACTGCGGGGCAAGTTTTTTTTGATGTGGAGCCGGATATCATTGAGCGGATGAGGGAACTGGAAAATCAAGTGCTGTCCGGAGACCTGAGTCATAGCGCGGAGCTAGAAGAGCTCAAAGCCAAATACGATATTGCCTCCTTTGATAAAAAGGATCTGCGGGTGGGCCGAAGGAATTTTCAAATGATGTTTCAGGATCCCTTCGGCTCACTGAATCCCCGCATTCCCATCGGCGATATCATCGCCGAAGGGCTCGACATTCACCGAATCTATCGCGATAAAAAGCAACGCAAGGAAAGAATTGAATACCTGATGGAAGCCACCGGCCTGGATCCTGCCTACATCAATAGATATCCTCATGAATTTTCCGGCGGGCAACGGCAGAGAATCGGCATAGCCCGTGCCCTGGCTCTGGAGCCAAAGCTCCTCGTTTTGGATGAACCCGTATCCGCTCTAGACGTATCCATTCAGGTCCAGATTCTCGAACTCCTCAACGATTTGAAGTCCCGTCTGGATCTGACCTATCTCTTTATTGCCCACGATCTAAGTGTGGTGGAGTATTTTTCCGACCATGTGGCGGTCATGTATTTGGGCCGCATCGTAGAAATCGCCGAGCGCAAATCCCTGTATGAAAATCGCTATCATCCCTACACAAAAGCATTAATTTCGGCGGTTCCCGTCCCCGATCCGGACACGCAGCGACAGCGGATACTGTTGCAAGGAGATGTGCCTTCGCCTATCCATCCTCCGCCGGGCTGTCATTTCCACTCTCGCTGCGGTCAGTGCATGGACCGATGCCGCAAGGAAATGCCTCCCCTAAAAGAGATTCGCGGCGGTCACAAGGTGGCCTGCTGGCTCTACGAATAGTTCCATGACCTTTTACGCGGCAAGAGAGCGCAATGCCGAGCAACTCATCTTTTCGATGAATCCTCTCCTGCGGGGAATGCTCGTTTTGGTATTCCTTTCCTCGCTGCTGACCCTACTGTTCAACATGACGGCGCAGGAATTCCGCGACCTGTCGCCAGCGGGAAAAATCAGCACCATATTGTGCCCCCTGCTCCTCTTTCTGGGAAGCTCTTACCGTTATTCACTAAGCTTTGACAAGAAAACCGAGCGTTGCCTGCTGAAGAGGGGATTGATCTTCCTCTATCGCAGCCGTGAATTTTCCTTTGCGGACCTGAGCGCCGTGAATTATCGCTGTTACGACTATCGTGAGGGGATACTGCCCAGAGGGCTTCCTCACGCGCGGGCGGACTTTGGCTTTTTCTTCAAGGGCAAGCTGTTACAACTGGAAAAGGCCGCCCCGAAAAAGCAGGTGGATGGGCTTCTGAACCGGTTCATTAGTTTCTTTCCCAGAGAGCTGCGCTGCCAATGACATCCATGTGAGATTCATGCCATTTCTGCTAAAGGTTTTACCAGTCGATTTCCGCGAGCCCACGACTGCGCAGGTAGTGGTTGCAACGCGAGAATGGCCTGGAGCCAAAGAAACCCCGATGGGCGGAAAGCGGAGAGGGGTGGGGACTGCGCAGCAAACAGTGGTCGCGGGTATCGATGCAAGCGGCTTTTTTTTGCGCGTAAGAGCCCCACAGCAGGAAGACCAGGTTGGGTTTCAATTGGGATAAGCGGCGGATAACCTGGTCCGTGAATGCTTCCCAACCCTTGCCGGCGTGCGAAGTTGCCTTGCCGGCTTCGACGCTGAGTACGCTGTTGAGCAAGAGAACGCCTTGCGATGTCCAGTGGCGCAGCTGACCGTCAACTGTGCCCGCAGCTATCCTGCGAGCAGAAGAACAGTCTGGCAGGTCACTGGCGAGCTCTTTGTAAATATTTTGCAGTGAAGGCGGCAGGGCCACGCCTTGGGGCACGGCGAAACTCAGGCCGCAAGCCTGGCCGGGGCCGTGGTAAGGGTCCTGACCCAGAATGACAACTTTGCATTCTTGAGGCGCGAAGGCAGCAAAGGCGGCAAAAATTTGCGGGCCTGGAGGATAAATTATTTTACCTCGCCGTTTCTCATGGCGCAGGAACTCGCCCAATTGTTTCATTTGTGCTTGTTCAAACAGATCGCCCAAGATGGCTAGCCAGGCAGGTGACAGTTGTACGCGGTGGCGCTTGGAAGAGTTGGAAGCCGGGTCTGCCTGATCCATAACTTAATTTTCCAGCAAGGTGATTTCGACGCGGCGGTTTTTCTTGCGCCCTTGCTCGGTGGTATTATCGGCTATGGGCTGGGTCGCTCCCATGCCGCGGATGACTACTTGCTCGCGGCTGCGGACGCCCCTGTCAATCAGGTATTGGCCAACGGTGGCGGCGCGGGCTTGCGAGAGTTTTTGTTGCTGTGCGGCTTGGCCAAGGTCGGCAGTGTGGCCGCTAACCTGGATGTCGCGCTCAGGGTACTTTTGTAAAATACGGCTGATACGTTGCAGTTTGCGTTCTTCGCCCGGCAGCATGCGTTTACTGTCCGGATAGAAATTGATTGAGTCAATCGAAATTGAAAGGCCCTTGTCGTTTTGCTTGACTTCAGCGCGAATGCCGGCCTGTTGCAGCTCTCTTTCCAGTTCGCGCTTCATGTCCTGATGCTTCATTGTTTCAGCGATATTGATGTCGCCGCGGGAGCGGCCGCGAAATTTTACTTCTTCGCCATTTTGCAGCAGATAGGCGACTTCAAAATCCTCTTTTTGAAATACGGGCAAGCCTTGCCGGCTGTCCCAGTAGAGCTCAATATTGTGTTGCGCCCGCACCGAGCGCGGGATATCCCGCATTTTTTGTCCGTCTTGTCGCCGCGATTGGCGCGAATAGCGCTGTGGACTGCCGTGACTGAATCTGGGCTGTAGTGAAGTGGGCAACTGTTTGCTGACGTCTTCGGCGATGTTGTAAAACAGCGTGATGTGTTGCAGTTTGCGACCTTGAAATGTCTCTTCGCCGCGATACATGTAGTTGACGTCAAAATTGAAGCGCAGCTCTACCGGCAGGCCAAAGACTTCGCGCAGGTCTTGGACCTCGCTGCCCGGAGCGCTCCAGCCGTCACCGGGCTCAAGTTCGCGTGCGGGAAAGCTGGGCACATTGCGCAGACTGGGCGTCAGGTCGTTGGGACCCACATTGAGGTACTGGCCTTGAGGCGAAAGTTCAAACTGGGAATTATTTTCTTTGGTCCAGCTGAAAAACCGGCCGTTTTCCGCTTCTTCTGAGACCTGGTAATTGACGTCGAGTATCGCATTCAGACCATTCATGGATTCGACGGCAATGGCGATACGGTTCAATATCTGGGTATTATAGATCAGCTTGCGATTGCGGAATACTTGTTCGTCGACCTGAGCGACAATACGGTATTTTTGTCCCGCGTAGTGCCGATAAGCCAGGCGTAGCACCGGGCCAGGGCGGCTTTGGCCCCAGAGAACTGCCGCGGTATCAATTCCGCTGAGCTGCAGGCAGAGTAACAGGCCGTGCAGCCAGAAACTCAGGTGCCCAAATGACCGGAGAAAGCCCAATCTTTGTCCGAAATAGCTTTGCTTGGACATAAGCGCGTTGCCCTCTTGAGGTCTGCCGCGTCGCAGGCCTTTAACAATCCCATGAATTGGCATTTCAGGGCAAAACGAACGGAGACTTCGCACTTTGCCGTAAATTGTGGGCTTATTTACGCCCTTGCCGGCGTGCGGTTTTGTCATACAATCTGATGCCTGTGCTGGTTACGGCAAATTCTTCTCGCGCGCGGCGACTAGAAGCTGATGCCAATCAGCTTGACTCAGCTCAATTTTAGAGGCACTGCAGTAATCTTTCAAGCGTTCGACCTTGCCGGTGCCGACGACCGGCTGGATTCCGGCCGGATGGCGCAATAACCAGGCGATAGCGAGGCTTGCGGGGCTGCATCCTTTGGCTTTTGCCATTTGTTCCAGCTGCTCCTGTAGGCGCGTTTTGGCCTTGGGCGATCCGCTGCGATGAAAAATCTTGCCGCGTGCCACAGGGCTCCAGGCCTGTAATCGTATGTCATTGAGCCGGCAATAGTCAATCGTGTCAAAGTATGGCTTCACTGGGTTGGGGGTGTTGTATTCCAGACCACTGCTCAGCAATTCGTGGTGTAACAGGCTGATTTGCATCTGGTTGTAAGCGAGTTGGAAGGGCATGTGGGCCTGTAGCAGTTCAATCTGGGCGCTGCTGTGGTTGCTGACTCCAAAGGCCAGAACCTTGCCCTGCTGCTGCAGCCGCTCAAAAGCACTGGCGACTTCTGCGGGTTCTACGAGGGCCGCAGGACGATGCAAGAGTAGGACATCCAGGTAGTCGGTATTGAGGCGCTTCAGGCTGGCTTCGACTCGGCTGCTTATATAAGCCTTGTCAAAGTTGTAGTAGGGGCTTTGCTGGGCTGTATCGGGCAGCACGATGCCGCACTTGCTCTGTATGACATACTGCTCGCGAGGCACCTGGAGCTCGCTGATGGCCTGGGCAAAAATTTCCTCACTCTTGCCGCGGCCGTAAATATCGGCGTGGTCAAAATAGTTTATGCCTTGCTCCAGGCAAGCTTTGAGTATGTCGCGGGCGAGTGCCACCCGTTCCTTGCGGTAGCTTTGGCCCATGTCCGCCAAGCTTTTTTCATTCCAGTCGCCGGCAAAATCCATGCAGCCATAAATTAGTGCGCAGACATCGCGGCTCCGTTCGGGATTGAATGATTCTCGATCGCGATATTCAGGGTGTCCGGGGTAATGAGGCATTTGCGTATTTGTATCCATAAGGTTTCCCATATTCAAATCTTTACAAATTTCTTTTCACATTTTATTTTGCGGCTTGCTTTGCCCAAGCATCTTTTAAGGCCACGGCGCGATTGAAGACGGGCTTTTCAGGTCGGTAGTCCTGTGAGTCGGCGATAAAGTAGCCCAGGCGTAGAAACTGCATGGCCAATTGCCGTTCGGGGTGATTCGGGTCGGGGTCAAGCTGGGCGAGGCAGGGCTCCACATAGCCTCGCTTTACGATTAAAGATTCGGGGTTTAGGTAATCGGCGTAGGTCTTGCCCTCTTCCAGTTGACTCATGTCTTCGCGGGAAAACAGCAATTCGTACAAGCGGAATTCTGCGGGACGGGCATCGTCAGAGGAAAGCCAGTGAATGGTTCCCTTGATTTTTCGCCCGTCGGCAGTGGTGCCGCCCCTCGATTCAGGGTCATAACTACAGCGTAGCTCGGCAATCTGGCCGTTCTCGCCGTTGATGACTTCGTTGCAGGTGATGTAATAAGCGTGCTTGAGTCGAACTTCCTTGCCCGGAGCCAGGCGGAAATATTTCTTCGGAGCTTCCGCCATGAAGTCCTCACGCTCAATCCACAGCTCGCGGCTAAAGTGTAGCTGACGCCTGCCGGCACTGGGGTCTCCTGGGTTGTTCTCGGCCGCAAAAATTTCACTCTGTCCCGCGGGATAATTGGTGATGACCAGTTTGACTGGGTCGATGACGGCAAAGCGACGCACGGCATGTCGATTCAAATACTCGCGCACATGGTGGTAGAGAAAATCCAGACCGATCGTGCTGGGAACTTTGGTAATGCCGGCGGCCCGCACAAAGTTAAGCAAGGCCGGCGCGGGAAAACCGCGCCGGCGCATACCGCCAACGGTGGGCAAGCGCGGGTCGTCCCAGCCGCTGACAATACCTTGCCCCACCATTTCTTTCAGGGTGCGTTTGCTCATCGTGGTGTAGCTCATACTCAGGCGGGCAAATTCGTACTGTTTGGGGTAGTTTGTGGCGCTGCTAGCGCGAAACTTGTGGAACTTGTCGACAAACCAGTCGTAGGTTGGGCGGTGATTTTCAAACTCCAGCGAGCACAGGGAGTGCGTAATGCCCTCAATGGCATCTTCGAGCGGATGCGCGAAGTCATACATGGGGAACAGGCAGCATTGCTTCTGCAGGCGCGGGTGCTGTAAATATTTAATGCGGTAAATTACGGGGTCGCGCATGTGTACGTTGACGTGCCGCATATCAATTTTGGCGCGCAAAGTATAGGAACCTTCGGGATGCCGAGCGGCATTCATTTCTTCAAGCAGAGTCAAACTTTCGGCGGCAGGACGCTCGCGGTGCTGGGAATTTCTGCCGGGCACAGTGGGGCTGCCGCGATAAGCGTTCATGGTCTCGGCATCCAGCTCGTCGACGTATGCCAAGCCTTGCTGAATCAGGTAGCGGGCAAAGTCGTAGAAAATGCCGAAATAATCGGAAGCGTAGTGCCGTCCGCCATTTTCTTTGGTCTTGCAGCAAAAGCCCAGCCAAGCCGCGTCTCGGTGAATTGAGTCTATGAATTGTTGTTCTTCGCCTCTGGGGTCGGTGTCGTCCATGCGCAGGATAAAGTCGCCCCTGTTCTCGGCGGCAATGTCGGCGCTGATGCTCATCGCCTTGACGTGCCCAATGTGTAAATACCCGTTGGGTTCGGGGGGAAAGCGCGTCACCACTTTTTGACAGCGGCCGCTCGCAATATCGGCGGCCACGATTTTGCGGATAAAATCCAAAGGAGTATAAGAATTGTCTTCTGTGCTCATAGCAGGGGAATTATAACGGAGAGCGCAGTCAAAAGCCACAGGTCAGATATAGTTACAACACGCGTTAAGAACTTTTGTCGATGGTCTGGTGCTTCTGCCCAGACGCCGTTTGCCAGCCGGTATGTCCATAAGTAGCAGACTGACCGCGGCCAAAGCTGTGCTGTCGGGAGATATCCCTAATCTCCAGGGTTCTGTAATTATTTTATTGTTAAATATAATTTTATTTTATCCAGTCAGAATTGCAGGCTCGTCTTTGAGCACATTGACGAGAAAGGCGGGTGTTGCCTTGGGCCTCCGTTCGCCGTAGTCTTCGGACCAGGCCAAGGCGGCCCCGGTTTTGTCCTCAATATTGCGAGTCTGTATCCCATTTTGTATCCCATGGATATGGATTTCAAAGCCGGGGAATTGCCGCTGTTGCCGTTCAATACAGGCCAGATAGCGTTGGACTTCCGCTGAGATGACTTCGCCGGGAAAGACCAAGGGAATGCCGGGCGGGTAGATGGAAATCATTGAAGCCGAAATACGCGCGCCAATTTGCGAGACGGGCAGACTTTCGTATCCGCCGCGGATAAATGCGTTGTAAGCCTGCGCCGGGGTGGCCTTCGGCTCAAGGAGGCTGGAATAGGCCAACCTAGTCTGTTCGGCGATGCGGTTCCGACGGTAGCCTTCGTGCAACATTTTAGACAATTCTTGGATATTCAAGTCCGCATATTGGGGATATTGTTGGCAAAGTTGCGGCATGCTTTGCCACAGCGACTGCTGCATGTCGTAGTCGAGCTTAAAGCGTTGCAGGGCGCTGAGCAGGCTTTTCCAGCGGCCTTTGGTAATGCCAATAGTAAACATGATAAAAATGGAATACAAGCCGGTCTTTTCGACAATGATGCCGTTTTCCTGTAGGTAGCGGCTGACAAGCACAGCGGGCACACCGCTTTCTTGCAGCTGGCCGTCATCGTCCAGGCCGGGAGTCAAGAGGGTACACTTGATCGGATCCAGCATATTGAAGTCTGGACTGCGCTCGTGGTCAAAGCCGTGCCACTTGCTGTGCGGGTCCTGCCGCCACTCTTTTTGCCACAGGTTCTCACCGCTGTTCTGTCGCGGGTCAAAATTGGGCTGGCTGGCTGCTTCGTCCAGCCATTCGGGGTAGGGGTTGGCGCTGCTGAAGCGCTGCGGGCCCCAGTCTTGAAACCACCAGCTGTCGGGCTCTAGGCCCTCGCCATACTTGCGCAGGGCCTGACGGAAACTCAGGGCTTCGACAATGGCTTCTTCGACAATGGCGTAGCCGTGAGCGCCCGACATCATGGCCGAAGTGACATCCAGGCTGGCCAGTATGGAATATTGAGGGCTGGTGGAGCTGTGCATCAAGAAGGAGGCCTCCATCGGTGCCGGGTCCAGCGGGGTGACGCGGGCATTCTGCACGAGTATCTGGCTGGCTTGCGAGAGCCCGGCCAATAGTTTGTGGGTACTTTGGGTGGCGTAAATGGTGCTGTGCTCGGTGGCGGGGCGATGTTCTCCCATGGCGTGCATGGCAAAATAGAAGTCGTGAAATACTGCGTGAGGGATCCAGGCTTCGTCAAAGTGCAGCACGGGGATGTAGCCGTCGAGCTTTTGCTTGATTGTCTCGGTATTGTAGAGCACCCCATCGTAGGTGCTTTGGGTCAGAATCATGGCTTTGGGGGCGACGACTGAGCCCTTTGGCCTTCTATTCGCGCCGGTTTCATTTTGGGGTTCCCCTGTTGTGGTTTCAGCTCGGTGGCCTCCCTGCTTATAGGACTCTGGGACCAGGGGGTTTGCCAGGATCGCGGCTTTGATCCATTCCGGGCTGAACTGTTCTTCGGGAATCGGGCCGACAATGCCGTGAGCGTTGCGGCTGGGCTGCAGAAAGATCGGTATCGCCCCTGTCTGGATCAAGGCGTGCAAGATGCTTTGGTGGCAGTTGCGGTCCACCAGCACGAGGTCCCCTTGAGTGAGGTTGGCGTGAGCGACAATTTTGTTGGAAGTAGATGTGCCGTTGGTGACAAAGTAGAGACGATCGGCACGGAACACATGGGCGGCGTTGCGCTCGCTTGAACCGATGTGACCGGTATGTTCGAGCAATTGCCCCAGGCTCTCCACGGAGTTGCATACGTCGGCACGCAGGAGATTTTCGCCAAAGAACTGATGAAAGATTTTACCTACCGGGCTTTTGAGGAAGGCGGTGCCGCCAGAGTGCCCGGGGCAGTGCCAGGAATAGGAGCCATTGTATACGTATTCCATCAGGTTGCGGAAGAAAGCGGGTAAGCTGGTCTTGAGGTAATAACGGGCTTCGCGGCAAATGTAGCGCGCGGTGAACTCGACGGTGTCTTCGCCATAGTGAATAAATCCAGTAGTGTTGCGGACTACGTCTTCACTCAGCATGCGATATTCTTTCTGCTTGCCATACAGGAAAATGGGCACATCTTCGTTGTAGTGGCGAATATGACTGACAATTTCGTTGAGCAGTTGATATTCTGCGACATCTTGACCGCTGTAGTTAGGGCCGTTGCAGTCGCTGGGCAAGGTAAAGACGAGTGCCGCAAAGTGCTGTTGGGAACCCATGTCTCGGAAGTCGGAATAGCGGCCGAGCTCGCGGATGCGAAAACCTTCAGACTTGATTTGTTCACGAATTTCCACAAGCAGGGAAAGGCTGTGGTCGACATTCTCGCCAAGGTATTGGGCTTGCAACTGAGGCCGGGATTGAACAGTCGCCGGAACTTGCAGCGGGATTTGCGGTATGGTGGAGTCTTGTTTTACCGAGCTTTCGGCATAGACAATCAGAATCGGCAAGCTGTTGACTAGATATTGGTCGTGGGAATCGAGCGGATGGAGCATAAATACCTCAAAACTGACGGGGTCAGTACGGCTGAAATCCCTGTTTACAGGGTGGTCATAGCCACTGAAAGCATGGTCGTAAAATAGGCAAATTATCGTTTTTACGCAAGATATTGGGGGACACTGCGAGGGAAGGGCAAACAACGGCCACAAATAATTGTCCTCGCGCATGAAATATGGTTATCTTCAAGCGCATGATTTGGGGGCGCAAATTAATTGTCAATGTTTCAACGCGAAGGCGCGACGGCTTTACGCTTCTGGCCATTGGGCGACGACACGGGCGACGACACGGGCGACGACACGGCATTTTTACCAGAGTGCGGGAACGAGGAGCTTCTCGCTGAGTTGGCTAGCCTGGGCGCCTATTGCAGCGATTATATTGTGCACGTCTGTGAGTAAAGAATCTGGCCAATTGGCGATGCGCTGTAAACTGCTGTTTAGCGCGAGTAGTTCCCGCGTACTACTCAACCCGATAACCAGGTAAGTGGCAGGGACCTTGACCGATTTCGTTCTTATATGTCTCAGGCCATTGTAGAGTAGGATATCTTGACGATATAACTGGGAGTGATTGAGCTCTATATCGCCTAGAGTGTTGAGGATTGGCCGCAGTTCGTTCAATAAATGGGGCATGGCAAATTGACGACTGTAGGCCGGTATTTTAGTTTCGTTCTCAAATAATAGCCCCTGCAGATAAAGGCTGCGTAACTGTAGTTCAACACCCATCTCTTGCAGCTGGAAAAAGTAAGATTCAAAACGGCGGTCTACTATGCTGTAAGGAAGCTGTACGATTTGAGGCAAGGGAATAACGCCGCAAGCGATCGACGACATTAGTTTTTCCAATTCAGCCGGATAATATAAGGAAACTCCAAAGCGGCGAGCACCCGCGGATTCGGCTAGTCGCTGTAGTTGTTCCAATTGCTGTTGCGGCTGTTCCGTTTGCACCGAATGTAACAGTAAGTAATCCAGTTTGCCCAGCAGGGCCCGGCTGTGTTGAACACAGCGGCGCAGCCGCTCGTATTGTCGCTCAGCCAACGGTAGCGATATATGGAGTTTACTGCCGATCTGGAGCTGTCTGTTTGTGCGACAATTCCGGTTACGGTACCACTGAGCTACCCGACTCTCCGCGCCGCCATAAGCTTGCGCCAAGTCCCAGCGGTTTAAACCCAGGTAAGCTGCCTTATCCAGGATTTCGTAAAGTTCGGAACGGGAGAGGAAATGCCCGTTAGTGATGCCGTAACGCAAACCGAGCTGGGCACCTCCAAGAATTATGTTATTAGAATATATCTGTTGCAATATCCAATATCCTAACGTTTTAAATTTTTATTTATGAATATTATCTAATTGTTAGTTCTGTTTGATCGCATTGGTATAGAAGATATTTATAACTTGATCAATATTTTTAGAGCCTTTGAGTACATCTTCCATAAACGGTTCCAAAAATTCGTAGTCTTCTTTCATGATAGAGTTTTGAATTTCATCAATAAAGCTAGGGATATGGCTATAAAATTCCTGTTTTTTTCTATAAAAGGCTGACTGGTCAGTTAATTGGACAGGAACACTGAATATCCTGTGCTCAGAGGCTTTGTGGGCATATTGGGCATAAATTGGAATTCCATCGGTAAACATAAAATTGAGAAATTCAACAGCACGACTCTGGATTTGTGGATTTTGCTTGGTAATAGTGGTAATACCGTAGCCAGGCTGGATCTTCCCCGGTAAAATTTTTTGCTGTTCAATTCCCTGAAGAGCTCTATCAGCTGGTAGCGGATACCAGCTGATAGAGTTACGAAAGCTGTCTCTTTGAATGAAATTTTCTGCATCTGCGGAATTGCCGAGTAAAAAAACAGCCCGTTCCATATTAAAGAGAACTAGACCTTCGCCATAGACCAGGCGCCGAACCTTGTAGGGTAGTATCCCATCTTTAGACAGGTAATCGCGGTATAATTGCAAGGCGCTTAGGAACTCTTGGCCCCGGTACAACTCTGGTTCAGAGAGCGCACTTTTGAAAAAGTTCTTATTAGCATGGCGACCTACAATTGTGCCGAGCAGGTTATTGAGAATATTTTTGTTGTAGTTATGTCCCAGAACCAAGGGATGCTCATAACCTCGTTCAGTTAGAATACGGACGCTTTTTTCTAGGCTTTCCATCGTTTCCGGTACTCTCAAGTCTTCTTTTTGTAACAGGCGGTCATTTATGAACAAAATGCCATTGAGTTCAATTTCCATGGGGAGAACCCACAGTATGTTCTCTTCTGAACCTTGGGAAACGAGGGCGAGATCAGAAAAAGGCAGTTTTGATAGATAACCATTTTTCTGTTCCATATGCAGATCTTGCAAAAGCTTGTGACTGATTAGGTAACGTCCGGTCGAGCTGTTCGGATCCAGGTAAATTAAGTTGGGAAGACTATTGATAGTTTCCAGTTGTTTGATACGGTAGAGCAAGTTATGCGGTTCTAAAGTTTGTACGAGAGTCGGTTTCTTGTCGCTGCGTAGATGGTACAGTCGAAAAATCTCTGACCAGACGAGGTTTAAGGTTTCGTCTTGCTGAAATGAGTTTAAAATTTTTAGAGCCTCTTTGTGGGATTCACTCACAGATGACTTGCAGCTCTGGATTGTAAACAAGAGTAAACAAAAGCATAAAAAAACTACACTAGTTACGTAGCTATAATGATGATACGGTTGAGGCGGTAATTTGACAGAGACTTGGTCCTTGTGTTTTCTCATCACATTCCCCCCCAATGAAGCCTGAGGTATAAAAACCGATAACAGGCGAGGATGATTTTAAGGCAATTCCCTTTTGTAAGCTTTGAGCCGAGTCAAACAAATCTTGCGATCTTTCGGTGGCCTAGCCAGCAGCGCCATAAGTCTTGTAAAGGCAATAATGTATTTATTAATTTATTTTCTCATTAGGTCACCTTAAATTGCTCACGGGGGAAGCGCTAATGAACCGGAGTGCCGCAGATATTTATTGATTTAATTAGTCCCTAGGGGAATCGAACCCCTATTTGAAGAATGAGAATCTCCTGTCCTAACCGTTAGACGAAGGGACCAGACAAATCAAATATTTCCCCAATACTTCCCGAGGAGGACTTGAACCCCCAATGACAGAGCCAGAATCTGTAGTGTTACCAATTACACCATCGGGAAATAACAACAAATAAACAATTGGAGAGCACTCATCCCCTCCCACACAAGGATAAGCTTAAGTAAAGCCTCAACTTGTATAAATTATATAGGAATGTACCACTTTGTCAATGATTTTTATGTTAGAATCTGTTCAAAAAATACCTTGCATTAACCCTCAAGTACTTTTATGGCAGAGTTGATGGTAACGAAAACAGTTTGTTAAGTGGTCGTTGACTACGCCAATCGCTTGCAGATGTGCATAGACAGTTATAGCGCCGAGGCGACAGAAACCTCGACGTTTCATATCATGGGCGATGACTTGGGAAAAAGGGCTGCTCTTTGGTATTTGTTCTGGTTTATACCATTGGTTATGCAGACTTTTGCCTTCGCTAAAATGCCAGATATAGGCATCAAAACCGCCCCATTCGCGTTGGATCTGTAAAAAACAGTTCGCGTTGTGGATGGCCCCTTCAATCTTTGAGCGGTTGCGAATAATATTTTTGTCCTGCAGCAGTTGATCTATTTTCCTAGAGTCAAAGCCGGCGACTCGTTTGGCTTCAAAGTCGGCAAAGGAGACCCGAAAAGCCTCGCGGCGATCTAATATGGTCTGCCAACTTAGTCCAGCTTGGAAGGATTCAAGCAGTAGGAACTCAAAATGTCGCTTTTCGTCATGCATGGGGACACCCCATTCGCGGTCGTGGTAGTCCTGCATGCGTTTTTGGCTCTCTTTGCTGCCTCGGCCTGCCGCCCAAGGGCATCTGATGAGAGCGTTGGAAGGCATGGTCGTCATAAGATATCTCCACAGAGCGGAGTGCGCATAATTTGATAGACCCTTTGCCGCAAAGTCTCGCCACGGTGCCCTTCGCTTTGGGCTCGACCTAGGGCATACATCATTTTTTGCCCGGCGGCGATGCTGGTAATGCCTTGTACATGACAGGCTCCGGCCTGGCTGAGCATGGCTCCGCTCAAATAGGGAGACGAAGGCAATCCTATATTGGGATCTGGCATGGAATGAATATGTTTGCTGGTGGCAGCATAGCCCCCGACTCCAGCGATGCAGCTCGAAACTATACAGACTGGCTTGCCCTGGTTTACAGCGGCTTCTATGCCAGCCAAGTATTGAGGTCCCAAGTTGCCTGAACCGAAACCTGTGAGCAGGATGGCTTCGACTTCTGGTTCAGCGGCCAGTTTATACAGTAGTTTGTCGTTATGAGCCCCCGAAATAGGAGTGAAGAAGGCTATGTTTGGGTTGAATTGACTAAAGAGTTGTAATGTTTTAGGTTCGCTGGGTTTTTCTTTTGACCTGCGGCGAACTCGATGCTCGTATAGATACAGCATAGTACCGGCTTCAGCCAGGGGGGGCAGAGAACTAGAGGCAAAGGCATCAAAATGGAAGCTATTTTCTTTATAGGCTCGGGTACCGCGTATGGCAATGTGGCCGAAAAAGATTAATACTTCGCCAAAATCTTCACGCGCACACTGCACCGCATAAAATATATTGCGTTCGGCATCCGATGCGCGCTGGCGCTCAAAATAGGAGAGTTGGGCGCCGGTAAGCACTACAGGTTTTCCCAGGTCCCGCAGCATATAACTGAGACAGGCGGCACTTTCAGCCATTGTGTCTGTACCATGGATAATGACAAAGCCATCGTAAGCAGAGATATTTTCCGCAATAATACGGCCCATATTTTTGCGATATTCGAGGTCCATGACAGAGGAATCAATGCGCTTGAGGCGGATGAGCTCAATAGCTTCCAGTTCGGGTTGCGACTCCAGTTTCTTTCGTAGAGCGCTGTTTGGCCCCAAAAAATCTTCGCTACTTGGGCGGTATATGCCTTGGGCATCGGGCTTTTGCGAAATAGTTCCACCACTGTCGAGAATCAGGATTTTCATGACTGGATATTATAGAAATCCCAAGAAAAGCTCCAATATATACCAAACAAAATACTTATTTTATATAACGTTCTAGGATGTTGACTCTGCCAAAACTGTATTTGCCGTTGGGCACTACTATCCAGTCTGTTGCCCTGTCTGTGTCTGTGGGCATGCCGTCATCGTGTACACGCGAAAGGCTGCGCGTGCCACTAGAGTCTTTGGAACGAATGGCATCTTCGGGTACAAGCAGCTGATTTTCTCCTCGCCAGGCCCCTAGTTCTGCCAAGCGGTCGACCTGACGCTCAAGGTAAGAAGTCTTCCAGCCGCGATAGCGTTCAGCTGTCTCTGAAGTCGAGTAGATCACGGCATCCAGCAGGCCACCTTGAGGTGATTTATAGATAGCCAGGGCTCCGTTGGTACTACTCAGGCCCGATATCTTGTCGGCCCAAAAGTCCCAGGCGTCGTCGCTGCTCAGGCGGGCGTTGGCCTGGTCTTTGCTCTGCGTTTCGTCCACGCGCCGGATATCATATTTATTTTGGGGGTCCCAGCGAGTGTGCAGCAGAATGTAGTCGCCGCTGGAGACAGCCAGCGTCGGAAAGACAAAATCGCCTTTGTTTTCCTCCAGACTTCCAACGGTAAAAGTCAGGCCGCCGATATTGCCGCCCTCCAGTACGTAAAATTCGATAAGTTCTGGCGAGTTTGAACTTTTACTGCCTTCGGGGTTCAGCTCGTTAATTAGCAGGCGGGCTGGGTTGCTATTTTTGCCATAGACGCGCAGCAGGAAATTCAGGGTGTTGTAATGGTTGTCTGCGACGGAAATCTGCATGAGATAAGATCTCCCTGGAATGGTTTTCTCTTTGAGCTGAATGGTCAGAGTTTTGCCGCTAATGTGGGCGACTTCCTCTGGATTAAAAGCCAATTGAGGCTTGATTTTGCAGAGACTAGCGGCCTTCAGGGGCTCATCAAAGTGCAGTATAAAGTGATCTTCAAAACTTTGTCGACTCGTTAGAACGGGGGGGCTTGTGTCGCGCGGGGCCAGCCCCAGAACTCTTGCGTTGGGATCCAGCTTGCAGCTTTGAAGTAACAGCGAAATAATAAATACAACAACTGTATGCCGCGGCGGCTTGCAGGATAAGAGTCGGACCAAATTTCTATTCTCCCGTGCTTTGATCAAAGTCATACAGGACTGTAGGAAATAAGCCATTTGGCCTTTTTGTTCTCGCGCCTTATTGGCCTGTCCATCTGTATGTCTTGTCTCCTATTGTTACAAAAGGAGAAAAAATGAATAAAAAACGGACGATTTTTTTAAAAAATTGCTTGTTTTTCTCCTTTTTTTTGCTAAATAACATAAATGCGAGCAAAAAGAGTTCCCATTTTGGAGATTGCTGAGAACAATAGTGATTCATGGCAGCTCGGGAGGGGGATATGAAGCAGCTAGGTATTCGAATACATTCCCGGTTTAGCATCGCATTTTTCTCCGTTTATTTGGCGTTGTATTTGGCCCTGATTTGCTTTAAGCTTACGGCCCAAGGGGCTGCAACGGGGGAAGATATCGCTCTACAGCCGGGGGAGCTCTATATTGAGTATAGGCCCGGCGACAAAGGACTCCACTTGTGGGTTGAAAACAAGCCGGATATAGCCTCTATCCTGATTACAGATCACACGGATGACCCGGCGAGGAAACAGCACGTCTACGCGTTGCGGGCACCTTCGTATAACGGCTACAATGGCGATGAAAAGCGTTTGTTAAGTGGCAAGTTTTTGCCTGCAAACTTGCATTCTCTGATCGACTCCACTCCGCAAAGTAACCCGTATTTTCCGCGCGGGGCCTTTCATGTTTTTATCCCTTTTACGGTGGTCTACGGCTATCCATGGAGTCGAAATGGCAGCAAAACCATCGGTCGGGGTTCCTGGTTGAATGTCCGTACTTTCAGCAAGGCTTACGCCGATTATTCAGGAGCTTATCGGGATAACCCTTTTGTGTTGTCGATGTCCAATATCCCGGAGAAGAAACGTGAAACCCCGGTGGAAACTTTGCCTGAAGTGGCTCCCGCCGAGGAAATTGCCGAACCAGTTTTGGTCAAGAAAGAAGACAAAAACTTGCCGTCGGCAGCGATTTCGGCATTGAATAATATAGACCAGAAAATCGACGACCTGAGCCGTAACAACATTGATGTGGCCTTGGTTTTGGATACGACCATCAGTATGCGCGACAATGTTGAGTTCTTGCGCAATGAGTTGATTCCGCTCGTCGAGCAAAAGATTGCCAGTTTCGATGGCTTTCGGATTGGCGTCGTTTTATATCGCGATTACGGTGAAGAGTATCTGGTCAAACCTTTTGACTTTAACAGTGATTTGACCGAGGTGCAAAAAATTTTGGATAATATCACGGTACATGGGGGGGGAGACAAGCCCGAAGCGGTTTATGAAGGTATTTATTCGGCTTTGACGGACTTGAAGTGGCTTTCGACCAAGCGCTTGATTATCCAGGTGGGAGATGCCCCCCCTCATCCCCGCCCCAAGGGGCGGATTACCAAGACCATGGTCATGGCCAAAAAACGGGAAATGTTGGTGCAGTTGCAGCAGATCAACCTGAATGATGTCGAGAGTGAACACGATACAGAGAGTTTGGCCAGAGACCGCGCCAAGCTGGCTGCGAAACATTCAAAGAACTCCGCCCCGACTGATGCGCACAAGCCTGGAGAAGATTTTAAACCATTTTAATATTGATTAAATAACAATTTAATATCGAGTTGTCGAGGATTAAAAGGGGAAAGTTTCATGGCGATACATAAAATTTCAGCTGATTTATTGAGCATTGCGGTCGATTCATTTGGTGCCGAGCTCAGTTCAATGCAGCGCCGCGACCATCAGACGGAATACCTGTGGCCGGGTAATCCTGCTACTTGGAACGGGCGCGCGCCAATCCTGTTCCCTATCATAGGGCCCCTATTGGAAGGTCGATATGAGCTCGCGGGACGCGACTACCAGATGAAGCAGCACGGTTTTGCACGTCGTTCGGAATGGCAGTTGGCTGAATCGGCAGGGGACTTTCTGCTCTTCCGCCTGGAGGAGACCGAAGACAGCCTGAGGCAATATCCGTTTCGATTTGCTTTGGAGGCAGGTTATCGCATTCGTGGCGCGGAGTTGGAATGCAGTTATCGTGTGATCAACAAGGAAAAAGAGCGCCTGATGCCGTTTGCCATTGGCAGCCATACGGCGTTTCGCGTTCCGATTGCGCCGGACTTGAGTTTTAGTGACTACGAGCTGGAATTTGCGCGAGAAGAAGATACCGTTCGCTATTTGCAGACCAGCGCCGGCCCATTGAGTGGCGAGACAGTAGCGTTTCGCACCGAGGGCCGCAGGCTAGAACTGCGACACAGTTTTTTTGCCGCAGGGTCCATCGTGTTTAAAAACCTGCTTTCCGAGCGCATCAGCATCCGCAGTTCTAAGGATGGGCGCCAGGTTAGTATCGCGTTTGCGGGGTTTCCATACTGCACGTTGTGGACATATCTGGCTTCTTGTGAGCCTTACCTGTGTATTGAGCCGTGGTATGGCGTTGCGCCGACGCTGGGGAGCAGCATTAATTTACTTGAGCGGGAAGGTAGTCAGTTGTTAAAGGCGGGCGAGGAGTTCCGCTGTGCTTTCCAGATTACCTTGGAGTAATGGGATAATCGCAGAGCTGGCGTGGAATTGTTATTTTTCAATGGACCCGGTATAGTCGGATTGTGAACAAACCGGAACCGAATCGCATACAACTCTGTGCCGAATACGCAGAGCAATTGCAAGGCCTTCCCAGTGTCCACGACATAGACTGGACTCGCTGGCGGCCTACCGTCGATGCCGTACTTTGTTACGTCAGTAACCGCGCTACAGATGAAGTGTTGTTAATTGAGCGTCTCAGCGATTACGCCCGCGGCATGATCAGCGGCCCCGGCGGCAAGCGCCAACCTGGTGAAAGCTTTGAGCAATGTGTCGTGCGCGAGTGCCGTGAAGAGATTGCGGTGGAACCCCACAACTTTCGCCTCGGCGCCGATCTTTTCTTTGATTTCACCAGTGGCATGCGCATGCATTGCTGCGCCTACTTTACCCATGAGTGGAGCGGGGAACCGAAGCCCAGTGTGGAGGCCATTCCTTTTTGGTGCAAGCGCGACCGTCTGCCTCTAATGCATATGTGGCAAGACGATGCCCTGTGGCTGCCCTATGTACTGCAAGGCGGCCGCATCCGTGCGTACTTTATTTTTGATGATGACAAGCAAATGCTTAGCCATTGTATCCGCTGGCTGCCAGCGGTGGGCGAGCCTTAGTCGCCTTTGTAAATATTGCGATGGCACAACTTCTCCCGTTTTTTTCTTCGGAGCCGCAAAAAATTGGGCACGGCAAGACGCCGGCAAAGCCGGCGAGCGACCATGACCGCGTGCCTGATCAAGTGTTGGAGCGGGATTCCCGAAAGCTTTCTGCGGAATTCAGACAGTGGGAATCCTTGTGCTTGAATAAGCTGTCCAAAGTATCTGCCTTGTATGGATTGCTCTATCGTCAGTATCGCGAGCAGTGTTTGTGCAATGATCTAACGGAGCCCTGCGATCGGCAGCAAGCCTTGTATCTCGCCATGTATCTCGCCATGGGCATCTTGTGCGCGCAGGGCCTGGCTCAGGCGGGGCAAGCTGCTTGGGCCGTGCTGGAAGAGCGCAGGGAGGGCAAAGATATGGCCGGCGCTGAAGATCCGCCCGAGGTGCCCGCCGGGCTACCAATCAAGCTGGAAGGGCGCCTTTGCTTTGCCCTTGGCGAGTTGAGGGCCGTATTGCAGATGGTGTCTGCGCCCTTGGAATTTGAGCCGGTTTGCGAAGCCATGTCCACCATGCACTTGTGTGCCCAGTTGCCGGGCTTTTGGAAGCTGGCTTGCCACAATGGCACGCCCAGTTTAGCGCCAGACCCGCGAGGGAATTTGCAGGTAGATTGGCAAGCAGAACCGGCAGGCACAAGCTTTTGGTATTGGGAGCAGGAAGCCCATGTGTATTTTGGCCTCTCGCGTCTCGGTCGCTTGCAATTGCGCTTGGGCCAGGCCTTGCGGGCCCGTATTGACAGAACAAAGCGAGGCGAACTAGGCGGGCTAGAAGTGGAAAAGCCCCCACAGATGGCACAGCCGCCCCAATTACATCAATCGACAGGTCTCTTAGAGCACCCAGAACTTTTATATCAAAGCATGGAGGCGCTTTTGGCCGAGTGCTCGTCAGATGATGGCCTGCACTTACGCCAAAACCGTGAAATTCTACGGAACTGCCTGGCCAAGCTCTGCCACAGGCGGCTGCTCTTGCTCTGTGGCGGGCCGGGGAGCGGTAAGACCAGCTTGCTGGCTAGTCTGCTGCAAATTCTGCGGCGAGCCGAACAACAGGTCCGGCAAAAGTCCCGGCGCCAGGCCCAGCAGCAAATTACAGTCGGTGAAGATTCCGGGCCTACTCTCGTTCGTCCCTTGCAATTGGCCCTTTGTGCGCCTACGGCGCGGGCGGCCCAGCGTATGTTGCAGGGCTTGCGCCGGGCGGTGGCTGCAGCCACAAATTCAGCTGCGAGTCCCGAAAGCTTGGGTTTTGCCGCCTGCACCTTGCATAAGCTTCTGGGCATGGGGTGGTCGTCAGCCCATCTGTATCGCCGCGCTGCCTCATCCGGCCAGAATTACCGCAGTGGCCGCAACTTGGAGTTACTCCAACTGGATTTACTTGTCGTTGATGAGGCTTCTATGCTGGATAGTGAAATGGCTTGGCAATTGCTTTCGCGCTTGCATCCCGAAACTCGTTTATTGCTTATTGGCGACCTAAATCAGTTGCCGCCCGTTGGCCCAGGGGCTTTCTGGAAGGAAGTTTTGGCGGCTGTTGCGGCCCCTGCGGCTGGAGACTCGCGGGAATGCTTGGTTGAGCTGCAGGGTAGCCACCGTTCCGTCAGAGAAATTCGCGAGCTGGGGCAATTGGTCTTACAAGGGGAGACGGTCCAGTTCCACAGCTGTCTACTGGAGGCGAAGCTCGCAGCGGATTCTAAACGTTCTGCGGGCGATTCGGTAGTGGTGTTGAGTTGGTACCCTGTGGAAGATCAGGAGGGAGCAGCTGCGTCCGGCAGGGACAAGTTGCTGGATTACTTGTGGCAGCATTGGAGGCCGCGTTTCTTTTCTATGGGCTTTGCACCACTGGCACAACAACGCGGCGAGAACTTGGCTCAGACTTACAGTGAACTTGAGCGCGGTTTTAAGCACTTGCAAGATTTTTCAGTGCTCAGCCCTTTGCAAAATGCCGCTGCGGGCGCGCGGTCTATAAACAACGCCTTGTTAAAAATTGGCTTACAACAGTTTGATAGAGGCTGTGGCCAGCGTTTTTACCACGGCTGCCCTGTGCAAGTTACGCGCAACAATTATGACCAAGTCCTGTTCAACGGCGACCGCGGCTTTTGCTGCCGCTTTGGTTCGCATTACTACGCAGTATTCCCGCTAGAAGATAATGCCGCCGAAGGCAGTGATGTGGCCTTGAGCCCTGGAGAGACTTTGGCTCCAGTTCTGGCCCATGGAATGATGCACCTGGGAGCGACGCATTTGGGCGCGTATCGCCTGTTGCCCATGGCACAGGTTGAAGACTGTGAGGCCTCTTTTGTCCAAAGCATCCACAAAAGCCAGGGTTCAGAATATCGCCAAGTCTGTGTATTGTTGCCGCAACCTCAGCCGGGACGTGGTTCCAGCCTGTACCAGGACTCGCCTTGGTCTAAGGCTCTGTTGTATACGGCAATTACCCGGGCGAAGCAACAACTTTGCTTTCTTGGCAGTACAGAAAGTTTGCACGCCCTCGTTGCGACCTTGGAACACGAAAGCCCTGTGCGGCAGAACGCAAGTTTTGCCGCAAGTCTGTTGACCCGGCTGCTGACAAATGCCGGCTAGGTGGATTTAGAGTCTTGCACACTGGGAAACTGTAAAGGCTTAATTAGAGTTTCTACTTGGTTGTGCGAGGATAGCCGACAAACAGTTTCCAAAATGCTTGGCAATGAATGAATAAAATGCATGAAAAATTGGCCGATCTTGTATATAATCGGGTGGCTCACACATTGTAAGTTGCCGCTGCCGTAGACTCAGAAGCTTTGAGGAAACCCCGGAATGAGAGAGTTAATTATTTCTACCAAAAGTAGAAAACAAATTATTGACATAACAGCTAAAATTGAAAGTTTAATGAGAGACTTGCTGCAAACACACCGTGAAGCAGCATTGTTGCTGTTTTGCCGCCACACTACAGCGGCGTTGACGGTAAATGAAAATGCGGATCCTGCGGTGCAGCGCGATTTTCTGCAGCACTACAGTTCCATGGTACCCAAGAATGCCGGTTTTACTCACAGTGAAGGCAATTCTGACTCACATATTCAGTGCATTATGACTGGGCCTTCTTTGACTGTGCCGGTCTCGGACGGGTGCTTAGACCTTGGCACATGGCAGGGAATCTATTTTTGCGAGTTTGACGGCCCCCGTAATCGCCGCATACATTGTCAACTTTTGCCTGCTTTAGCATAAAGGAATCAAAGTGACAGATGAAAAGAAAATTAAGGCGCCAGAATCTGTAGGCAATGGCTTTGCTCCGATACTGCGACAAAAGCAGCTTGTCGCTGCATTAGGCCAAGATGAGGCCGAGTCTGAAAGAACGTGTGGCAATGATGTAAAAGCGTATGACCAAGGTGAAAGTGAACTGATGTTTCCTCAAGCGAATGAACAAATTTTGAAGAATACAAAGTTAATGCAGGTTCAACCCGCGCCTGATTTGCCTGAATTTGAACAGCCTGTTGTCTTGACGCAATCCGGGGCGGATGGCGCAGGCACTGCGGCCCCGTGGGAGGGTGTGGAGTTGCAGAAAGTTTTCCTTAACAAATATATTAACTTGGGTTACCTTTCTGAAAATAGTCTCAAGTTGACCATTGAACGATTACGCAATATGCAGACTGAGCGACAAAAAAATTTTAAACGCATTATAACAGAGATGCAGCGCGACAGAAATGAAAATAAGTCTAACGAATATAGTTCGCGCATATTTGAAAGTCCGAATGGCCGTAATTTTAATATTTTGTTTTTGGATTTTTCTCGCTATTTAAAGTCCTTAATACATTTTCCCACTCGCCGTATTCTACAGGTGGCGGACCTAGTGTATCCTCAGGGCCTGTTGATGCAGTGGGCTTTTCGGACCTTATCATTCAGACAGGCTGAAGCTCGCCCGCATGAAAACCTTAGAGAGTCGGGAGAAAATCAGAGCGAGGAACAGAAGCGGGAATCGGGAAAAGCGAAACCTGTTTATGCATTTCAGACAAAGTTTGACTTTACAGTCAGTTTGCTCAGCAGCTTGGATGAATATCATGGTTCAATTTTTCTAATAGGTGGGACCGCTTCACTGTTGAATCGCGTAGAAGAAATATTTAAAATTTCATTTGGCAATATCAAGATTGTGGGGCGATATACGACACGCTATCGTAAAAGTAAGCGTATTGCTGAAGTCCGCACCGTAATTAATAAATCTGCTCCGACCTTGCTTTTGGTAGCTAAAAATACCAATATTCATGATTTTGTTGATGATAAAAATACTGAGCGCAAAATTACGTCTTTTATTGTGTTGGATTATCCTGAGGCTTTACTAAATTTTTCAGGTAGATATCGCCGTAAAAAGCTGGCATTGATCAGAATTCTGTCATTTCTAGGCCACCTGATTTTGCCGTGGAATTGGCCAAGACTACTTTGTATGCTGATCTTTGTATTAAAAATCTGCTGTATGACGTTAGTTGGAAATACAAAATAATGGCTATCATATTGGGCTGAGAACCTGACTCTAAGGTCAGAAAAACAACTGCGGATGCATTGAGAATGTGGGATTCTATTTCATTTCCTCTTCTGTTTCTCGCCCTTCATTATCCCAGCCAAAGGCCTTTTGCAGTTGTTCTAGTGGGTCAAGCGCATCGTCACTAGGTTTTTTTGCCGTTTCTGAGGACTCTCCTTTTCTGCGGTGCTGACGTCCTGAACCATAGAACTCATAACGTGCTGTCAGCTCAATTTGTACTTTTTGCAGTGTCTGGTCTATGGAGGGCTGTTTTAAACCGACTGGCCACTGCCATTCGTCTAAGCCAATACCTAGAGCCAGAAACCAGTGACTGGGGAATCGCAGTTCGGCTTTGAGCCGGCAGCGCAGTTCTATTTGAGCAATAGGGGTTCCTCCTGTCGTACTGTCTGGAACAAAGCTGATCTGCGGTCCAAGGTCCAGTTGTAGCTGAATCAGCTTCCACCAGCTAGCTAGCTGTGTCTGCTGAGCGCCAGGGACCCGACGTTTCACATAGCCAAGGTCGTAGCGCCAGAATTGCAAGAAAAGACTGAGTTGGACTGAACTTTGCAGGTTGTAGAGCTGACCGCTGTCTTTGCGGTAGATTTCTGCCAGGAGCCATAACTGGCTTTGTTTTAGGTTTTGTTCCTTAGTCGATAGAGAAGCCCGCCAGCCCAGGCGTGTCAGACTTGCCGGGAGTGGGCTCGCTTCCTTGGGGTTAGGCGTTGCCTGGCAAATTGCCGGGGCGTCATTGACAGATTTAATAGTTTTTTTGTCTGTATTTACAAGTTTAGGTATACGCGTTGGAGGCTTTTGTTGCCAACCAAACTGGCACTGCACGCATCTTTTCCAAGGTGGGTCGGGAAGGCCGCGTTGGCCGGGTCGAATGTCATTGCTGCTGACTAATTGTTGCTGGATATCACTACCTAAGCTCAAGTGCCAGACCCGGCCCCCTTTTTGCTCCGCCTGCTGTAATGGGTAGTAGAGCCAGGTATACCGAAGACCAAAGTTCAAATATGGGCGCTCTGTAGGAAGTAGCGAGCGCACGATTTTAGCGCCACTATCAAATTTTAGTATTTGTTCGTTGCGATGCTGGGGCTTCCAGCTGTGAGGACGGTCGGGATTGGCCCGGTAGTGTTTTTGCCGAAACCGGAGTTGAAGTTGATTTTGCAGGTACCAGCGGCGACCGTAGAAAGAACTGAGCTTGTAGCGGGGCAGACGGCGCCGTGCGTCGACCCAATGAGCATCGCGATAAAATATGTAACTTTGATTGCTGAAAGTTAAGATATGCTGCCGGACTTGATCTGCCATAAATTCTTGAGAGTAAGCATATATCGGAGCCTGCAGATTGAAGCAATATCTTTGCTGTATGCCCAGGTAGTCCCAGGGGCTAAGGCTGGCAGTTTGTTCGCCACTCAATTGCCAAAATGGGGCTGGCTTTCTTAGCGCTGGAAGCTGCTTGTCCGATATGGTCGTCGCGGCCTGCGAATGTTGCCAGCTCGCCTGTAAGCCGTACTGTTGCACGGCTCGGTCGTAACGCACGAGTTCAGTCCAGCGACGATCTGGAGTTGTCGAATAGGCTTTTGGGTTCTGGCGGACCTGAAAGTCGCTAAAGTACCAATCGCCGTCATTTGCCTGATGCGAATCAGGCTGGCTCAAGTTTTGTGTAAACATTGTAGCTGTGCGCAAGTGTAATTGGTTCTTGCTGTTGGGCCGGTAGTTCACGCGCAGGCCTAGACCGCTAATCAGGCTCTCTTCCATGCGGCCGCGCTGGTGCAGTAGTGCAGCTTGTAATAACTGGCCATCCCAACTGAACCCTTGGTTTTCTCCTATGGTACTATCACTGTCATAGATGAGACCAGGGCGGAGTTTGTCATTCTTGTTGGATAGACCGGCGAAAGCTTTCATCGGTCCTGGAAACTGTATGCTGCTTTGCATAATGTGCCAGAGACTGTCGTCCCGTGGTTTTAAGCAGCCTGCCTGCAGGTAGGCTGGTCGGCTCTGAGTTAGACCCCAACGCAGGTACAGGTTGCTGTGGTAAGCTGGCGGCAGTAACGGAGAGAAATTGGCCGTTTTCAAGCCCTGAATTTCGACTGGATAGTTATCCGTTTGTCCTTGTTGCCAGATTTGCTGCAGCGGTACTCGTGCGCGCAGCTGTAGGCTACCCCAACGAGGATCTTGTGGACTTTCTGCGAGGAAGGATAACTCCATCCTGTCGATTTTTGCCGGGTTATTATTGTCACTAGTATGCGGCTGGTTTAAGGTCAGAGCGCTCCGTGTCTGGCTCTGTAAGGAATAATACCAGCCATAATACTTTGCCATATCGGGAACGGCTTCTTCAATTTGAGTTTCAGCTTGAGATTCAAGTTGAGCTTGGAGTTGATTGTTGCACGGGAAGATTGGAGTATTTTTTCGCGAAGTTTGCCTCAATGAATCGTCTGCCAGAAATTGTTCCTGCTGTTTTGCCGTTTTCGTAATATAGTGATGTTTTTTTTGTATGACCCTTGATTGATTGGCATGAGAATTGTTAAATTTTCTTGAGTCTATAAATCTGGAGGATTGACGTTTTTCACAAAGAAGGCTTTGGTCTCCCAGACAGATTAAAGCACTACTTAAAGTTAGTAGGCATAAGCATTCGGCAGTATTTAGGCTGAAACCATGCATATCCATAAAAAGGATAAAAAATTGGAATTACAAGAATAAATTGTCGAGAATCAGCCATGGCCTTAAATATCTGATCCGCGTGTATCTGATCCGCGTGCCGTTTTGTTCTGTCGGGCAGTGGGTGTTTAGCAAATAGCGTAGTTTTGTATAATGCTTGGGCCTATCAAGCCCCTTTACCGACAATCCCTTTAAGGCTTTAAGGAAAAGATATGAAAAATACGACCAATATTTCGCAAACGGAAAGAAAGAGATTAGCTGCTGACCTAGAGGAGGAAAAAAACAAAATCGTTGCCGGGAAAGTAGAAGGCCTGCAAGCTAGAAAGCTCCAAGAAAAAAAACAACAAATAGCCCAGTCCATTCAACAAGAAGAACGGAATCGTCGGGTTCAACTGGACAAGGCCTTTAAAAGTCAACCTGGTTTAATTCGCCTTGTCTATGGGCTAAGATCTTTGTTAGTTCATGTATCTCCTGAGGAGTTATACCACGAGTCACTTTTGGGAAGTCTGCGAAGCAATATTTTGAAGTTTAGCCGACAACCTGTTTTGGCGAATAACCAAATGATTTCAGGCAAGTTTATAGACAAGCTGTATGCTGCTTATATCCAGGCTAGCGCACTAGATAATGTGCTAAAAGCTATGTTCAAACAGCAAGAGAGCATGGAATTGTACACTCGTTATGCTTTCAAACACCTTTACAATGATATTGATATGAAGCGCAATCTATCGGAATTGGTAGACCTGGAGACACTTCAGGATAAGGTTCAAGAAGGTGGACAAAATTTGCGCGATTATTTAATAGAACAGCGTACTTTATTGCGCCGCTATGCTAAGAATATTAATCCCATTTTTTCCTCTAATTTGATTAAAGGGTTAAACGAACTTTATCATTTGTTTCTATTTATCTCGTTTGATTATAGAAAATTCTTTATCTCGTTGGGAGGCACGTCGATCTCACTGGAATCTGGGCGATTTAAGGATTGTCCTATGACTATAGGTTTGAAGGCTCACCTAGAACATTTCTATCAGTTTGTTCTTATGCTCGCTGGCATTGGTAGCGACAAATCAATCAATGAAGTGACTAAATATATTTTGGCTTGTGGTTCTTTAGTGTCAAAGCAAGAGGAAGATCAGAGCCTGGAAAATGTCACTAAGGTAGCCAATAAGGATGAAGACAATAAAATGCGTAGATACCTTGAATTCTGTCGGAACTGGAACAAGAATATTTGTCATTATCCGTTTGAAGATTTGATACGTCTCTGCGGCTCCAATAACTTTTATGCATTGCCCAAGGCAGAGATACCTAGCCTACAAATTAAAGAAAGGATTAAGAAATTTGTCGAACAGCAGTTATTGTTTGAGTTGGAAAGTTTTGTCAATCAAACTCGTGCTGAGTCTAACGCAGACGCCAGAGAAAATCTGCTGATTGATTATGAAGACTCCACGTTAGAATATTATTCACAAAACAGTGTTGTCAATACTGGACGTTTCTATGGTATTCCTGGTTTTGGCCATACCGATGAAATTAATATCATTTATAATTTTTTAACCAAATACTATGCCAGAAATATAAAAAGGATCATTATACACTTGATTCGCAATGTGTTGCCCAAAAATGCAACTCTGCGCACTTCGTTGATGAACCACAGTATGTCATTGGACAACCTGGAAGAGCGTGTTCGCAACTTCAACACTGAATTAAGCCCTGATCGCGCATGGGGCAAAAGTATGATGAATATTGTCTACCGCCTTGAAAAAAATGATACTGGCAATTTGATAAAACAGATTAGAGAACAGATTAAAGAAATTGATTCCGAAGCAGAATATTTAATCAAACAAGCACATACTGATTTCGAAACTTTAGCTAATCAGTTTCAGGGAATTGTGACTACAGAAAATGCGAAATTGCTTGAGGCTCTGAACGTAACGATGCCTGATTCACCGTACTCTTTGTTGGTTGGTGTTGAACATGCACTACACGCCTTTAATAGTATCCAGGCATTGGTTCGCTCGTATTACGATTAGCGTGTTAAAAGGGAGAAATAGTTACTATATGACCCTTTTATCTTTGTAATCAAAGTGTTTTTGTCAAGCTATAAAATTTTCTAAATAACAGCAAAATATGCGCTTGACTATTTATGTGCATCACAGTGTCACAGCCATAGCATGAGGAATAAAATTGCCATGAAAGACAGTAAAAAAAACGGCGGCAAGGCCTTAGAAGCGGCCGAAAATACGGACAAGGGCCCTGTGGAAACCCAGATGAAGGCTTCCAGTAAAGTCCTTTCTTTGCAAGACAAACAACATGCCCGTCACAAAAAAATACAGCGACAGATGAGCTATGGTGCCTTGATCATTCTGGTCATTGTCGTGATTTCATTTATTGCCTGGCCAATACTCATTAAAGGCGTGGATTCTGGTGAAAATATTAGTTTGGGATCTTATCGTGATCAGCCAATTGACTATTTGTCAGAATATGGTTTGTTTAACAGCAACTTTAACAGTTTGCTCAATCAATTTGGCATTGATAGCATTAGCAGTGACTACCAGCGCCGCATCGTGTTTGAACGTGCCTTCTTTTCTACCATTGGTCAATATGGCCGTTATTTCTATTTGCTGGATCGCGGCAACGCTGTGAGTCAGAAAGAAGCAAATGCCTTGATTTACGAACAGTTGACTAGGGATGGCAAGTTGGATCGGGCAGCCTGGAACCAGCTGCAGGGAGACCCCAACCGTCTAAAGAATGCTCAGAATATCATGACTTACGCCGCTGCGCAGGATGTCTGGAATGACGTGTTTGAATCAATGGATTTGATTAATGATAAGGAATTGGAACTGCTAATTCCGACATTGGGCGATGTACGCAAGGTTTCTTATTTATATTACCGGGTTTCTGATTACCCAGAATTTGAAGTAGAAAATTTTTACAACGCGAATAAAAAGTTATTTCAAAAACATTTTCTGCGTCGCATCGTAGTCGACTCCCAGGCTAATCGCAAAAAAGTTCAGAGCGGGCTGGAAGGTGGTGACAATTTTGGCGAATTAGCCCAACTATATTCCAACGATATTCACAATCAAGAAAATGGGGACTACGGCAATAAATTTTATTATGAGCTGCGTGACTTTTTTAGCCGCAGTAATGACATTGAGGATGAGAAAGCTGCCCAGTGGTGCGACTCCATATTTACTTTGAAAAAAGATGAATATGCAGGGCCTTACGAACTAAATAATCAGTGGTATTTTTTTCAGGTTAAGACCGAAGAAGAAATTCAGACGGAGGAGGCCGCTGATTTGCAAGGTGGAGAGGCTGACAACGAGACGCTTCAAAACCCTGATGCGGATTTCGCAGCGGTGGCAGCTACGGTACGCAATTATATTGAAACAAATGAAGTCGCTAACATTACAAACTATTTCCGCAAAAATTTGGAGTCCTTGAAGTCTCAGGCTAAATCGTTAGATAGTTTGGCGGATGTGGACCAAGAAGGGCGCGAAGTTGAGGCCAATTATAGCTTGACACCGGAGTTTTTTGGTTTTAGTTATAGCGGTAAAGATGGAGGGACAGCTCTTTACGACTCAATGGATGCTGCCTTCACTGAAGATGGTCTGGCTTTGGCGATCAGCAAGTCAAAGCTGTTTTTTGAGAATATTTTTTCATTGGAGCCAGGACAATTGAGCGATGTGATATTGTTTGGTGTCGAAGATGCTCTCGGTAGATCCGATCAGCAATATTTGGCTTTCTTCCGTTTGGAGGAGGCTCGCGAGTCCAATGTGCGCGACTTTGCCCGGAGTGAGACGGAAGGCCTGGAGAGTAAGAAATCTTTATTCAATTATTATCTGAATCATTTGCTGACAGGAGGTATAGAGCTCACTTTTCTAAATAATCGCAACTTGAAACAGCGTTTTGAAAGTGCGTATGGCTCTTTGGGTTCTATGTCTTCACAGAATTAGTTTTTTTTAATGAATGCGGATGCATCTGTCGGCGAGTTGGAAGATGAGCATACACGCAAACGTGGTCCAGCTTCTGGAAGGATACTGTGATACGCCTGGATTAAAATAACAGGCTGTCGTCGCGCTGGAAAATACCATTGAATTAAGACATTGCAACTTCCAGGCGGCGATTTATCACAAATAATTATGATCCCTCCGAACTATAGTCTCGTTGGGAACTTTCTAATTCGGTTGGCTATTATCTCTAAATAAACGTCAATAAATTGCAAGACTTTGTGGGTTCTGCGATAAAATGAAATTTATGCCTGTCATTAAGCTATATGTTGTCAATGCTTTCTCCAACCGCCCTTTCGCCGGCAATCCTGCAGGAGTGGTGCTTTTGGAGACCGACATGAATAGCGATTTTCTAAAAAGGATCGTGGCAGAATCTCGTTTACCTGAAGTGGGTTTTATCTGCAAAGCCCCTCTTTCTGGCCAGTACAAGATTCGCTGGTTTACTTCTGAGACAGAGCTGGACATCTGTGGGCATGGCACACTAGGGGCGGCCCATATTGTATTTAGCCTCTGCGAGCCAGATGCGCGTGAGATTGCCTTTCTGGCCGGAAGTAAATCACTTTATGTCAGAAAAAAAGCAAGCGAATATGAAATGATAATGCTTACTATCGATATGCTGGTCTGCGAAGACCCGGCGGAAATTGCTCAAGTTGAAACGGCAGTAACCCCGGCTCAGAAAATCTACAAAGGACGTTCCTATCTGTTGTGGCTAAAAAATGAGGATGCAGTGAGGGACTTTACGCCTGAACGTGACAAATTGCTGGCACTACCACTTCCGGGTGTGATTATCGCAGCCCCTGGAAATACAGACGATTATGTTTGCCGTTATTTCGCTCCGCAGAAAGGCATTGATGAAGATCCCGTGACCGGAACTGCGCACAGCGCTGTCGCTAGCCTGCTTGCCCAGGAAGGAAGCCAAACGAAATTTTCAGCATCACAGATTTCTCAACGTGGTGGTGAAATCTGTGTTGAGATCACAGGGAATAATGTTGTGCTGACCGGACAAGCTTATACCGCGATAAAAATGGATATATTTTTACCTGATTAATTCGAGAATTCATACATATTAATCATTAAAGGCCTAGACAAGATTATAATGGTAGATAGCATATTTAATCAGTTTGCAAGGGATAAAAATCATATAAATTGTTTTGAATAGTTTTGAAACTTTGCGGAACGCCACTTAGCCCAATCCGCCAGATTCAATAGATTCAGCGGAGAAAATTTTCTCCTGCATCTGAAAAAGTGTGGGTTTAGATGGAATCACAGGAGTTTAGCTTGGTATCGGATTCTATTAAAACTCCTGCGTCAAAATTCACCCTAATCTTATCTAGATCTTTAATTTTGATTTTATGTCAGCTTGCGGCAGAGTCGATATCCTGTTTGTGTTAAACTGTTCTTTATTTAGGAGTTGCTTATGTCGTCTTTGTTTGTTGCCCCTCTGATTGTCTTTTTGATTTTCGTCGCCCCATTGTGGTTGATACTTCATTACCGTAGCAAGAAGAAAATGGCGCACAAATTGTCTGAGGAAGATTTTCAAAGGTTGCAAACGCTTTCTGAGAGAGCAGAGCAAATGCAGAAGCGTTTAGATATATTGGAGCGTATTCTGGATGTAGAGACACCAAGCTGGAGACGTCGTTATGAATAAGCGAAAACTGTATCGCGACACAACCAACGGCAAGATATCAGGCGTCTGTGCCGGACTGGCGAACCACTTTGGTACTAAAACCTGGCTTATTCGAACCTTAGTGATATCCGCCGCGCTGCTCGGTGGCAGTTTTCTGGTATTACTTGCCTATATCGCGATGACATTTATGCTGGAAAAACAGCCAGCCAATTATGTGGAAGCCATGGAATCCGAGCAGGAGCATAGGCTGAAAATCGAGCCCTGGCAGCAAAGTCAGACTCCAGGCACTCTTTTAGCGACTCTTGAGAAGGACTTTGATGGGCTTGAGGGAAAGCTTTGCGACATTGAAGCGTTCGTCACCTCAGACACTTTTGAATTAGATAAAGAATTTAAAAGTTTATAGCCCAATAATCACAACTAATGCTATCTTAGAGGAAAAATGTGGACATTATCCCTGAAATTGATTTGTCGCGAGAACAGCATGATGCTATCAGAACGCTCCGAAATTCGTCATTTCCAGAGCATCAAACCGAGCGTTCTTATTTTAAGCAACTGCCTCATATGCGCGCTTTAGAGTACCAAGATAAACAGTTGCTTGGGCATATGGGTCTGGATTATCGGGTAATCAGTGCAGGGGGCGAAGCCTACAAGGTTCTTGGTGTGATCGACTTTTGTGTCGAAAAAGCCTTCCGTGGTCGTGGTATTGGTTGGGCAATGCTTTCTGAATTATCAAGTTTTGCCGAGAATAAAGACGTGGACTTTATAATCCTCATTTCTGAGCTAAAAGATTTTTATGCGTCTCAAGGTTATTCGCGTATTTCAGGGATAAATTCTTGGCTAAGACTTCATAATCACACAAATTATGGCGTGGCAGTAGAATACGTCGATGAGCTCCATATCAAGTCGATAAGTGGTAAAACTTGGGCCGGCGGGCATGTGGATTGGTTGGGCTATATGTTCTAGTCAGCTCTCAGGCCAGCTAAATAGTAGGCCAAAGCGCTCCAAGGCTGCTACAAAGAATTACCAGCGTTGCAATTGGCCAAAATTTCTGCAGTTAGATAAGAATCTTTTTTCTTGTTGAGCTACGCCACTAGATTCTATTATTTAGGATTCAAATGGTGAAAAAGGCAACCGGAATTTAAGGGCAGGAGCCTAGCTGCTCTGTAATTCTGTGATGATTTGCACAAACTCTTCAAGTGAATTGAACTTTTTATAGACAGAGGCAAAACGAATGTAGGCAATGATATCGAATTCACGTAAGTGGCGCAGCACGGTTTCTCCTATTTCGTCACTGGTCAACTGCTTTTTTTTATAACTGCGTTCGGTGAAGCTCGCTTCCAGTTTATTGAAAAATTCTTCGACCTTATTCATGCTGATCTGGCGTTTTTCAATGGAGCGACTTACGCCGTTGCGCAGTTTCTGCCAGTCGAAATCCTGAATCTGGCCGTTTTGTTTATGCACCCGCATGGTGATCGCGTCAATTTCTTCGTGGGCGGTAAAACGGAAACCGCAGCTACTGCATTCGCGCCGCCTGCGGATTGAAGTCCCTTGACTGTTCTGGCGCGAGTCCAGAACGCGATTGTCGAGACACGAGCAGCGTGGACACTTCATGGATACAGGATATTGGAGCCAAAGCTCAAAAACAAGAAATCTTTTTGATTTTTTTCTTGCCGTCTGCAAACAAATTTTGTAAATTTGCAGCGAAAATGCAAAGCCAAACATTCTTAGTAAAGGAGTGAAAGAACAAAATATGGCAAAACAGTTAAAATTCCACGAATCGATCCGTGGAGAACTATTTGAGGGCGTCAAGCAGCTTACAGATTCTGTCAAGGTTACCCTCGGTCCTCGTGGCCGCAATGTCCTTTTGGACAAAAAATTTGGTGCCCCCACCGTGACCAAGGATGGCGTTTCCGTCGCCAAAGAAATCGAATTGGAAGATCCTTATCAAAACATGGGTGCCCAGCTGGTGAAAGAAGTGGCCACCAAGACAAACGACATTGCTGGTGACGGTACCACAACCGCAACTGTATTGGCCTATGGCATTGTTAGGGAAGGCATCAAGAGCGTTGCTGCCGGAATGAATCCGATGGCTCTGAAACGCGGCATTGATCAGGCTGTCGATTTGGCGATTGACGAAATCAAGAATATGGCTACTCCGATCAAGGGCAAGGAAGAGATTGCTCAGGTCGCTTCAATTTCGGCCAACAATGACCGTGAGATCGGTGAGGAGATTGCCGGTGCCATGGAGACTGTCGGCAAAGATGGCGTCATTACCGTAGAAGAATCCAAGACGGCCGAAACCTATACAGATTTTGTGGAGGGAATGCAGTTTGATCGTGGCTATATTTCGCCTTATTTCTGCAATAATCGCGACAATATGACGGCCTCTCTGGAAAATGCGTTGATCCTGATTCATGACAAAAAGATTTCCAATATGAAGGATCTCTTGCCAGTATTGGAGAAGGTGGCGCAGCAGAATCGCCAGCTCTTGATCATTACTGAAGATATTGATGGGGAAGCCTTGGCGACTTTAGTCGTAAACTCTTTGCGCGGCACCATTCAAGTCTGTGGCGTCAAAGCTCCCGGCTTTGGCGACCGCCGCAAAGCCATGCTGGAAGACATTGCAATTCTGACCGGTGGTCAGGTTATTTCTGAAGAACTGGGTCTACGTCTCGAAAATGTAACGGTAGAACAGCTCGGTCAAGCCAAGAGTATCAAGGTCGAGAAGGAAAATACCACCATCATTAGCGGTGCAGGTGCCGAGCCTGAGATCAATGATCGCGTCAAGCAGATTCGTGCCCAGATTGAGGAGACAAGTTCTGACTACGACCGCGAGAAGCTGCAGGAGCGTTTGGCTAAACTGGCCGGCGGCGTGGCTGTGATCAATGTTGGTGCTGCCACTGAGGTTGAGTTGAAAGAAAAGAAACACCGTGTAGAAGATGCTCTGTCGGCTACGCGTGCCGCCGTTGAGCAAGGAATTGTGCCGGGTGGCGGCCTGACTTTGGTCCAGGTTTTGAAGTCGCTGGAAGCTCAGATACCTTCGGGCCTGACTGATGAGGAACTCAACGGTTTCCGCATTGTATTGCGCGCTCTGGAAGACCCGATGCGTCAGATCGCCAGCAATGCGGGCCTGGATGGCTCTGTAATAGCTTATCAGGCAAAGAACGAGAAACCGGGAGTCGGTTTTGACGCAGCTAAATCTGAATGGGTAGACATGGTCAAGGCCGGTATCATTGATCCTGCTAAGGTTACGCGCTCTGCCCTGCAGAATGCAGCTTCAATTGCCAGTCTGCTGTTGACTACAGAGTGTGCCATAACTGATCTGCCTGAGCCTAAATCTACAGCTGCCGCTGACCCTGCTGCTATGGGCGGCGGCATGGGCGGCATGGGCGGCATGATGTAAGTACTTTGCTTGCAATTTCAGCCAAGCAAGCAGCTTTTATCTCTGCTTAAAAAAGGAACTCATGAAAGCGTATTGATATTCATTTATATGCTTTCATGAGTTCCTTTTATTTTGAATATTCTGTTAATAATTTTATTTAGTTTCCGATAATTGCTGTAGCCTGCTCTGATATACAGGCTTTCTGTCACTTGAAACCACAGCAGTATAAGCGTTCTGTATAATTATAGATATTTATGAGGCAAACAAGGAGTGCACCGTTCTAGGCCATGGAATTTTACACGCTAGTCTCATTAGTCTTCTTGGCGATTTTACTGTGGTGGTATGTTGTGACTCGGTATAACCGGGAACCGATAGAGCAGGGGGTAATTTTAGAATTTGACGGCAGTCAACTTGAAGAGTTGATTCGCAGTGAGGGGATTAGCTATTACTTGGTCGATGTGCGCCCAGAGGAAGCCTATCGGCGTGGCCATATCCCCACGGCAATCAATATTCCCGCTCGTACTTGTAATGGCCTTTTGCCAACTGACGATCTTTTCATTTTAGTTGTGGTTTACGGTTCAAATCGCAGAGAGGCACAGAATGTGGCCCAAATCCTCAGTGAGTTCGGCTATTTTAATGTTCACATTACGGATTCCATAACTTGCTGGAAAGGCCATATTCAGGAAGGGGATTATCAAGATATCCAGGCTGGTCAGCATGCGGGAACGCAATATGCGCGTCTTTAAGTTTATCTAGTGTTTTCAGGGGCGGGATTGGGGCTTGCCTAAGATCCTGGCTATGGCTATATTCTTTGGGCAATGACGCCTGATTCAATTTCGGACGGCTCCTTTTTCCAAAAGTTGCAGCACGGCCTTTTTACCTTTAGTAATTTTTTAGATCAGAGTGGGTTGCTCAATATCTTGCTCCTATTTTCTACAGTTGCGATGTTTGCTCTAGTGATTCAGGGCTTTCACTTTCTGCGCCGCCAGGAAAAAGACGATCAGCAGCAGAACTTAATTTTTCAATTGATGCAAAGTATCGTGCGTTTGCGTGACCGCTACCGCTCGCTGCGCAGCCCTCTGATCCAGACTTCTGAGTATCCGCTTAAGTACCAAAATAAAAATCCTGCGAGTCTTCAGCCTCAAGATGAAGCGCAGATATACCGCCATGTTTTCCTGAAGAGATGGCAGCAGTTCAGCAGTGAATGGGATAAGATGTACGATCATATTTTGCTGAGTGAAATCTATTGGAAACCATGGTGTAAAAAAGAAATAAATGATTTGCAATTGATGATTAACGAGCTAAAGTATAGTATAGAACAACTAATTGTGTTTAAAAAATATGAATTGCTCCAAAGCCCTTCTGCAGACCCGGTGCATTTGGAACAACTTAGCGACTTGGTATTTTTGCAGGGAGAGCAAGATCAGTATTTAAAGCGCTTTCAAAAGAACACAGAGAAGGTTTTAAAATTCTTGCAAAACTCGTAGAATGCTATAGCTTCTATTTTCAAGAAGTTTAAAGGTAGATTCATGGATATACAGTTAGGTGAATTGAAACTTTATAATAGTGATGGCAACCGTTTGGAATCCTTTCGGCCGCGACAGCCAGAAAAAGTTCTGATGTATTGCTGCGGGCCCACTGTTTATAGTTATGCCCATATCGGCAACCTGAGAGCGTATACGGTACAGGATGTGCTGCATCGGATATTGTTGGCGCTCGGGTATGACTTGAAGCATGTTATGAATATTACCGATGTTGGGCACCTGACTGACGATGGTGATGAGGGGGAAGATAAGGTTGCGCTCAGCGCCCGTGCCGCGGGTAAAACAGAGCGAGAAATCGCCGATTATTACACCCAGGCGTTTTTTCGTGATTGCGGCAAGATGCATATTATCCGTCCCGATGTGGTTTGCCGGGCTTCCGACCATATCGCTGATATGCAGAAGCTGATTCATGAAATTGTAGAGGCCGGTTTTACTTACTACAGCAACGGTAACCTTTATTTTGATACCAGTAAACTTGACGATTATGGCCGTTTAGCTGGTCTCAAGCCGGTTTCGGAAGAAACTATGCTTTCGCGAACAGGAACTGACTCGGCAAAGAAAAGCCAGCGTGATTTTGTGTTGTGGTTCTCTAACGGCAAGTTTGCCGACCAGGCCATGCAGTGGGATTCTCCTTGGGGGCGTGGCTATCCGGGCTGGCATATCGAATGTAGTGCCATGGCAAGCCGGTTTCTCGGTTCACAAATTGATATACATTGTGGCGGAGTCGACCACAAAATGGTACACCATCCCAACGAAATTGCGCAGTCCGAGAGTGTTTTGCCGGAAGAGCAGAAACCTTGGGTACGTTACTGGTTACATAATGAGTTTGTCGTTATACAGAAAATCGCGGAAGGCGATCATCTCGTCCGTGACGGCGACAAGATTTCCAAGAGCAGCGGTAATGCCTTGACTCTGGCTATGCTTGAAAATAGAGGTTTTAGCGCACTGGACTACCGCTATTTTTTACTTGGCGTCCATTATCGCAGTCAAGTTCAGTTCCGTTTTCAGGCTTTAGAAGGGGCTCAGAAGAGTCGCAAGCGTTTGCGGCAAAGAGCCTATGAACTGAAAGGCCAAGTGGGACGATTGCAGACCGGATGCGTTGCTTTGAGTCCTCAGGTACAAAAAATCGAAGCTAAGAATCTGCTTAACTCTTATATAAAAGAATTCTGGGAAGCTTTACTGCAGGACTTACACACGCCAAAAGCTTTGGCTGCTTTGTGGAACGCCCTCAAAGATGACGGATTGAATGCTGCGGATAAACTGGCTGTTTTAGAGTTTGGAGAGGCTTTTTTACAGCTTGGCCTTTTTAGCGCCGAGGCTGATGAGTCTGAAATACCGCAGACGTATTTAGAGCTTTTAGCCGAGCGGGATAAAGCTCGTCTCGCCAAGAACTATAGGCGGGCCGACGAGTTGCGTACTCAACTTCAGGCTGCAGGTTATCAGATTGTCGATACAGCCCAAGGCTCTGTGTTGAAAGCGCGTGATTATTAGGTTATAGAAATTTTATTATCTGATAATCATGCTTCAAAAGGATAAAATTAAAGAGATACGATTTAAAAATCCTTTTTGGGGTTCCGTATTGCTTGCGGCGACGACGTTATTATGCTGTCGGTGTTTTAGTTTTCATCCAGAACTTACGGTCAATGGTTATGAACAACAGGACGAAGGCGAACGGGTGGTGCTGAGCATCTGGGGAAAGCGTTTCGGACACTTAGGTACGGCCCAGATACTGGTAAATCAGCGGGATATTAGTCCGGGGCATTTACTCAAGTGGAGTGATAATGAGATCCAGATTTTCATTCTCAAACCTTTTGCGTATGCCACAGTACAACTCAAGCGGGGCCATATTACCAGCCAATATATTCCCGTGTGGAATGAGGATTCGTTGCCACAGGTGCAGCAAAATCGTCAAGTGAAGGATTTTCCTGTATTGGAAACGTTCAAACTGATCTCCAGTCGCCCTCCAATTCTAGAGATCCGCGGGCAAAATTTTGGTTTCCGCTACCAGGATCAGTTGCTATTATTTGGGCGGCAGATAGAGCAGCGCCCGAATTTGTATTTTGATCCCGCGAAATTGGAACAGTACCGTATCTTACAGATGTCAGAAGTTTTGTCATGGGGCAATCAGCTTATACGCTTAAAACTGCCACAGGAAGTGGTTCAAGGCTCTGTATTCTTGGTGCGTACAATTGGAGGGAGTTTACAGAGCAGTAATAGTTTATTTATACCGGCAGCGCGAAATCGAAATGCCCAGCAGGCAGGTCGTAAAGATAATTTTGCGGAGGATGCTCTTTTGCGCCTGAATTTACAGCTGGCTTCTGAGGTGCTGCCCAGCCCTATTTTGCAGATATCTCCAGATATTCTAGCAGAGCCGGAAAAAACGGAAGAGGGTCTGTATCAGAAGTTATTAGAGCTTCGCGAACAATATCTGAAAAAACAAGTCGGTCGTTCTGGCCAGCTGCATTCGTCGCAGTCTGGCGATGCGGATGTCTTCCGTCGCTTGCTGCAGTTGAAGTGGCCGCGCAACGAACTCTATCAGCGTTGGCACAATCTTAGACCAATTGAAGCCCCCAATGGTTTGGTTTCTGATGTTCCGTCGAAGTCGAATAACTCTATTGTTTTACCAGTATTGAACCTAAGTTTTTTGCCGGTGCCCCCGAAGGCAGCGCAAAAATATGGACGTAGCTGCTTGTTACACGGTGCGGATTTCAGTCGAATACCTTTGGCGGGAAAAATAGCGGCGCGAGAGGAAATAGCTCTGCTGGAAAAGGCTCTTTACCTGGATTTTTCTTATGCTTCCTGGCTGCAGGAGCCGCCTGCGAATAGTAAGAGTCAGACTTATAATTGGCAGGAGTTAAAGCAGTTGGCCTATCAGTTACAAAGCAACCGGGCGATCTTGCAGGCTTATGAAGTCCCTAGCTGGACATCTGTTCTAAGCCTAAAGGATGGACGATTGAGTCCGTACGAGAAGGCCGTGGAGCTTTACAAAATAGCTGTACGTGAATTGAAGCTGTCGCCTGTGTATCTATCTGATAGTTTGCATGCAGAGCTGGGACTTCAGATCACTTCTTGGCTTTGTCCTGCCGGCCTCCAGGAGAGCGAGCTGCGCCGGCTTTTGATTCGCTCTTGGCCACAAGAACTGCTGAATGAAGCTGGCAACTTGCAGTTGAGCGAGAATGATAACAATACACAATGGGCTCCAGAGCAGATTTTGTTGCTGTTATTGAGAGGTTTTACAGAACTTGATATTCCTGCACGGATTATTTCTGGTGCACAGGCACAGTTGCCGCTATCCCCGCAGGGGACAAGTAATTTGCACCCCTATTTCTGGCTGGAAATCTATTTACCGGATTTTGGCTGGTTTCAGTTTGACCCATTGGCTGAATTGCTGGCTTATCAAGCCGATCCGGGAGCTTTTGACAATGGCAATATACCCTTGTTTTGGGGACGTTTGCTGCAAAAACTACAACCGGGTCAGCCGTTGAAACTGGCCTTTTTCCCACTGGGCGAAATATGGCAGAGTTTCGATAGCCAGTTACAACAACTGCCAGATTCCATGTTTTCTTGGCAGTTACACCGGTTGCGCTAGATTTTTAAAGAGTCTTGATTATTTATAATTTGCCGCGATAACGACACTGACGCGGTTGGGTGTAATGCTGAGCAAAGAAATGCCTTGAGGTAGCCCATTGACCATCACGGGAAGGGCATAGCGCCCGGCAGTAAAAATGTCTCCGGCATCTAATTCAATACGAATATCGTAACTGCCTTCTTCAATATCTCGTAGAATATCACGATTGCTTTGTAGCGTTAACTGAACTTCATTGGGTAAAATATTTTCAAGTGTCAAGTTACTGGGCAGGTTGATTAGCAGGGGCTCTAAGGCAAAAGTTTGAGTCTCTGAACGGGCGTCAATCTGGATTTGTACCTGGGCTGTTTTGAATGCTAAGCGTAGATTCGTGGGGCTGTGACCATTGGCCGGTTCAGGCTGTTCCATATCTATGATTTGCTGGAAAGGCTGGCTTTTGCCCGTAATGTCGATGGGCTTAGTACTGATGGCATCTAGTTGTTTCAATGCTGAACTCGGCCCGGTGACATTAATGCGATTGGGGTGAATGTGATAGGCCCCCAAACTATAGCCAGTGGCCGGGTAACCTTGAATTTTCACTTCAATCGGCAACTCCTTGGAAGTTTCGCGTTCGACATTCAATGCTACGGATTTAGGTTCCAAGTCTGCTTTGACGTATTTATTGAGTTGTACGTTATTATTCCGCACACGGTAATATACCGGTAATTGTAGCGCCCCGTTTTTACCGGCAGGCAGGCGCACATAAGTCTCAAAATCACTGCTGCGCAGATTCTCTAAATCGTGTTTGCGCCCAGCTAGATGCAAAGTTACTTCCTGACCATCTTCAGGCGGTTCAACGATACGATCTTGTGCGCCAGCTATAATTAATGGTAGGGTGAAAGAAACTTCAGCTTGAATTGCTGTCTGATAGTAGGAATACATGAATAATGTAACGATAAAAGATAGGCTAAGACGGAGCCAGCTCTGACGCAGTTTTGCCCAAAATTGAGCGGCACGCGACTTTTTATACTTTGGGCATTTGGCCACATTTATGCCCAGTGCTTTATTCGAGTTTGTCATATTGCGGACGCCTTTGATCCTACGTGTCGTTTGGGGCTGCGTTACTGTTGTCTGTCTGTTTCTGTGATGTCGTTTGCTTTACTTCTTTAGGGCTGTGTTGGGCAGGCTGGCTTGTCCTGGCAGATGACGCAGTGCTGGCCTTTGTTTGTTGCGAGCCGTGGTGCAAGATAAATTGTGATAGCTGATGGAAAAAGTGCTTCAGTTTGTTTGGGGGGCCGGTCTGATCCTTGCGCAGCAAAAGTTCTCCTAGGATTTTATTGGCTTGTTCTGCGCTGACGTGAGAGCGCATTTGACTATCAAAAGCCAGCGAAATGCGCCCAGACTCTTCTGAAACTATTAAAGCCACGGCATCTGTCTCGCGAATCAGGCCGAGGGCTGAACGGTGACGCGTGCCAGACTTCATAGATATCAAGCTTTTCTCTTCTGGATCAATAGGCAGGATGCATGCGGCGGCCAGGACGCGAGCATGTCCTAAAATGATGGCACCATCGTGCAAGGGCGTGTCATAGGCGAACAAGGAAACTATTAATTCTGCACTGGGTTGGGCGTCGAGACTGATTCCAGTGCTTAGGATATGGCGCAGGAGGTGTTCACGGCGAAACACGATCAGGGCGCCGCGCCCACGGTCTGAAAGGGTTTCGCAAGCTTTAACTATTTCATCAATAACTTTTTGGTCCTGATTCTGGTGGCGCTGCTGATAACGTGTGCTCTGTCGTCCGATTTGGACAAAGATACGCCGTAGTTCAGGTTGCAGGATGACAGCGAGCATGACCAGAAGAGTTGGAACACTACGTTCTAGAATCCACAAAAGGAACTCTAACTGCAGTAGCATGGAAACAATAAAAAGCAGAGCGATCAGGGCAATGGTAATTAACAGCTCTTGGGCGCCAGCGGCTACAAAGGCGTTGTATCCTTTGTAGATCAAATAAGTGACGACAACAATGCTGATGACTGGCGAAGCGTAATACCAAGAGCTTTGCAACAGACGGATAAAGTTTTCGGTGCTATCGACACCCTCAGGCGGTAGAAGCTGACTCCATGGACCCATTAGTTTGGCAAGGAACTGACTTAGGCTTTCCACGATGTTTTGTCTTGTCAATTAATAAAGGATGCCTTGGAAGATTGGGTTAGTTATGTGCTCAGGGCCGAAAAGTCCCCGATGAGTTCTAGAGCGCGATGCTGTTGCATTTGTCTGCAGGCTCGCACAAAGGCTTTTTGCGGGACGTCAGAAACTTGTACATTGCCACGCATGCGCACCGCCAGAGTCTCTTCTCGCACTTCTTTATCGCCGATTATCAGGATGTAGGGTGTCTTGTCTTTATGGGCACGCTTGATTCTGGAGTTGAGGTTTTCACCCTGTTCGAGGTAGTTCAGACTTAGGCCCAGTTCTTTGAGTTGCGTATATATTTTATCGGCAGCGCCTCTGTGCTCCGGGCGTATCGGAATAATGGCCACTTGGACGGGGGCAAGCCAGAACGGAAACGAAGCGCCGTAATGCTCAATCAATACGCCGAAAAAGCGCTCAATTGAACCGAGTAGGGTGCGGTGGATCATGTAAGGGCGCTGCTCGCAGCCTCCTTGAGCGGTATACGAAATGTCAAAGCGCTCGGGCAGATTGAAATCAAACTGAATCGTTGAGAGCTGCCACTCGCGTTTCGTCGCGTCCTTGACCTTCAAGTCAATCTTTGGCCCGTAGAAAGCCCCTCCGCCCTCGTCGATACCATATGGAATAGCCTCTTTTTTTAGGGCTTGCAACAGCGACTCTTGGGCGATTTCCCAGTGTTCGGCTTCGCCGACCGCTTTTGGCGGACGGGTGGACAGGTAGGCTGAGATTTCTCGAAAACCAAATGTGCGCAGCATGGTCAATGAAAAGCGTAGTACTCGCAAGATTTCGCTTTCAATCTGTTCGGCGGTGCAGAAAATATGTGCGTCATCCTGGGTGAAGCCGCGCACGCGCGTCAGGCCGTGCATTGTCCCCGAACGCTCGTAGCGATAAACAGTTCCCAGTTCGGCCCAGCGAAGTGGCAAGTCGCGGTAAGAGTACTGGCTGTTTTTGTAAATCATGATGTGGAATGGGCAGTTCATCGGTTTCATGTAGTACTGCTTGCCGTCGATCTCCATTGGGGCGAACATGTTCTCGGCATAAAAATCCAGGTGCCCGGATTTCTGCCACAACCAGGAACGGCCCATGTGTGGGGTGAAAATAATTTCGTAGCCATTTTCGAGGTGCTGTTGTCGCCAGTAATTCTCTAGAGCCACGCGCGCACGGCCTCCCTTGGGATGCCAGTATACCAGGCCAGAACCGGCTTCTTCGTGCAGGGAAAACAGGTCGAGTTCTCGGCCTAGTTTGCGGTGGTCGCGTTTCTTCATTTCTTCTAATAGCTGGATGTGTCCTTTCAGTTCGGCCGGGGTTTCAAAGGCAAACCCATAAATGCGTTGCATCATTGGATTTTTCTCGTCACCGCGCCAGTAGGATCCAGCTAGGGAGACCAGCTTAAAAGCCTTGGCGGGGATCTGCGCCGTGTTGCCCACGTGTGGGCCTCTGCAAAGGTCGATAAAGTCGCCGCAGCGATACAGGCTGACGCTTTCGCCGCGCCCGATAATGCCGTCGATCAGTTCCATTTTGTAACGGTCTTTGGCAAAGCGTTCGCGGGCCTCTGCAACCGAAACTTCTTCGCGCACAAAGTCGTATTTCTGTTTGAGCAGCTCCTGCATTTTTCTCTCAATTTGTTTTAAATCTTCATGACTGATGCGATGTTCGAGGTCCAGGTCATAGTAGAAGCCGCTCTCAGTTGTGGGGCCAACTCCCATTTTAACGTCTCTGTAAAGTTCCTTTACGGCATAGGCCATGACGTGTGCCAAAGAATGACGAATCTCTTCGAGGCTGGGGGCAATTGTAGGCATTTAAGAGGCAGGATACGGGCCTCCTGTGGGGCGGCAGCCGGCATCGCCGGCAATAATATTGGCCTCAGAATAACGGAAAACTTGAGTTTACGCAATTCAGGGTTTACGTTGGTTTGTGTTTATCCGTCCCGATCTCTATTGGACTTGAAAATATTGATTCGAACTCCTGGATGAATTTGTAAGTCTAGTACTCTAGAGAAGTTCTGACACTATTCCGTATTTTGTCAGGTTCTGCTATCATGCGTGGGTTAGTTGTGAATTAGGAGACTGGTATGGCTTTTGCAGCGAATATATGTTCTTGGGTATATTTAGCCGAGTTCCAAAACGATGGCAGCTGGAAGGGAGATTTCCAGAACAAAAGTCCGTATACGCCCGAAGAGTTTGCCCAGCTTAGTGCCGAAGAACAGCAAGCTGTCTTTACAATGCGCAATCAGTTTCCTGAGCTCTCTTTGGTGACGTATACCTCGCAATACGGCCTTGGGGCATTTGAGGGACTGAAGGCATTCCCTCAGGCAGATGGCTCTTGGGCCTTGTTTCGACCCCTGAATAATGGCGAGCGCATGCAGCGTTCCATGGCCGGCATACTGCAGCCTACCATGGCGCCCGAAGCTTTCCTCAAAGTCTTGCTCGAACTAATGCGGCGAACTCTTGACCAGGGCGTTACCGTTCACTACGACCCGAGTTGGGAGGCAGACAGTTTTAATAATGCGAACTCCATCTATATACGACCCTTTTCTTATTCTGAGCCCGGGCTAGGTGTCAACCGCAGCCAGAAACCTTGGATTGTAATAGTTTCGACACCGGTTAGCAATTATCTCGACTTCAGTAGAAATTGCGCTCTAATTAGTGAGCGCGTGCGGGCTATGCCCGGAGGTACCGGCTGGATCAAATGTGCTTCCAACTACGTCATCTCGATGTTGGCTCGCCACGAAGCCCAACGAGAAGGCTTTATGGAGGCCATCTTTCTCGATGGCCGCGAGCAACGTTATCTGGAAGAAGGTTCTGGATCTAATATTTTTGTATTGCTGAAAAATGGCCACTTGGTAACTCCAGAGCTCAAAGACACCATCTTGCCGGGCATAACCCGGGATTCGGTTATTAAACTTGCTCAATTTGAGGGCACGCGGGTGGAAGAACGCCCGATTCCTATTGATGAATTGCTCAGTGATGGTGTGGAGCTTTTTGCCACCGGGACGGCTGCGGGTTTAGTGCCCATCCACAGTGTCCGCTACAAGGGGAGGGATTACGACCTGCCGTCACAGACATTGCGAGAAGAAGATCGCATCGCGGTGTGGCTGCAAAAACGCTTAAAGGGAATTCAGTACGGCCTGCTGCCCGATCCCGATAATTGGCTTGTCAAGATTTAAGGCTTTAAAATGCCGCGATCCTATACCGTTTATCCGTGCACGAATTCAGAACAGCTGTTGCAAACGGTACTGCAGTCTCGTCGATCTGGCGCTCAGGGCTTACAACTTGACCTTGAGCGCAGCCAATTTGTCCGCCCGCCCCGACTGCTGTTGCAAAATAATGCTTTAGGCGAATGGTTTAAAGTGTGCGTGGCCCGCCACCAGGGTCTCAGTCTGGGGCTGGAGCTGGGCCACTCCAAGGAAGTGCTGGAGCACTACCTGTCTTATTTTTTCCCGCGTTTGCAAGTGCGGCAAATGGGATCCAGTTCACCACAGCCAAACTGGATCCACGCAGATATCGTCAGTCTCATACTGTTTCACCTACTTGAGAGCTGTCGTTTTGCCATCTTGGAAAAATACCTGCCCAAGGCCTTGTTGCAGACTTTAGAGCTCCTTCGGGCGCGAGACCTCGGCCGTGAGGTTCAAGAGCGGCATATTTGGGGCTTTGCCCAGAATTTGGCACAGCTGTTCGTCGCGTATGACGGCTACCGCGCAGAGTTGCGCCAAGCTTTGCAAAACCCGCCGGCAGAAAAAGACGTTTTATTTGAGGATCGCACAAAAAGGGATACTGAGCCAGAAGAGCTGGAAAATACTTTACAGGCTGAATCTTGGCAGCGCCGGCTCTGGCACAGAGTTCAGCGCTTGACTCAGGACGGCTTTTGCTGGCACGGAGAGCTGATAGGCCAAGTTTTGGCACAAGGGCTTTTGCCGCGCGATCAGAATGGCCAGTCTCTGCAGCCAGAATCCCTGTATATTATCGGTTCGGGTTTTCTCAGTGCGCAGCAGCTGTCTTTTTATATCTATCTTTCACAATTTACAGAAGTGAAACACTTCTGGCTGACGCCCGCTCTATTGCCGCCAGAGCTGCGCGAATATGCCGCCCGTCTGTTGCAAAATGGCAAGCCACTTGGGCATACGACTGACGAGCTGGGCAACCTGCCTCAGTCGTTGTGGCTGGAAAACAGTTTGCACAGTGCCGCGCTGCTCAGCCGTGACGCGCGGGTTCAGTGGCAGGACAGTGCGCCGCCGCAGACGGCGGCAAAACTGAGTCTGCTAGACTATGTGCGGCGGCAACTGCGCGATTGTGTCGAGTTGCAGGAGCCTCCAGAGCTCAAAAAGGAGGCTTCACATGGGGCTGAAGTACAGCTGCACGACGAGAGTATTTTGTTCTTGGCTTGCAGCGACAAGCGCCGTGAGGTCGAGGTTCTGAAAGACCATATTCTGGCGAGCCTCGATGCGAATTCAGATTGGTCTCTCAATGATATCGCCATTCTGGCCCCGGATATCAATGAATACCAGGCGTTAATCCAGAGCATTTTCCTTAAAAGTGGCGGCGACTACCGCCTGGACTGTAATTTTATTGACTTGTCGGCCAAAGGCGGGGGGTTGCAACGCAGCGGTGTCGCTGCCAGCCTGAGCGAGTACTTTGCCGCCTTTGAGATGTTGCTGGGTTTGGGACAAAGTGCGCTGCAAAATACGGGGCAGAATACGGGACAAAGTGTCTCCAGTTCCGCAGGGACGGATTCTATCGCGCAGCCGGCGGGCATTTTCCCGTTTTCATTTGCGCTAGATGAGTGCCTGCGCTATCTTGAAAACCCTTGTGTTCAAATGTCACAGTTGTTGCAGTCTAAACCCAATGGTTTTTGGCGCAAGGTGTTACGGCATTGGAAGTCAAATTGGGGCTTGCAGAGCCAAAAGGCCAGGCCGGGCTCAAACGATGCCGCTTGGCCCGGCGTTTTGCGGCAGTTTGTGCGCGATTATCTGGGCGGCTGGTCGCAAGCAATGGAAATAGATGATGGCCCGCTTGGGGGGACAGGTCTGGCTGGCCTTTGTCAACAGTTGTCGCTAGGGCAAGACGACGCCGAATTGCTAGCCGCGCTGCTGCAGAATATTTTACGCCTGCACGAGCGTCTCGCTAGCTTGCCCCAGCGTGCGACTATTTCCGAGTGGGTGGCCCTGCTGGAAAGTCTGCAGGACGAGTTTTTGCTTTGTCGCGCTGAGGCCCATTACAGCGACTGCTCAGACCGCCGGAGCATTGACACCAGCTTGCGCAATCTCCTGGCCATTGAAGATAGTTTGTCGCGGGGGTTGGGCGCCAAACAGAACGGGGCTAAATATAAGGGCAAAAGCTGGCGTCAAATCAATTTCCCGTTCAGCGTATTGCAGGAGCTGCTGCGGCAAAAGCTGGCGCAGAATTTTAGTTTTAAGGGGCGCTACCTGACACAAGGCATTAACTGTGCCTCACTGCAGCCGTACCGCAGTGTGCCTTTCCGCATGATTTGTGTACTCGGCTTCAACGAAAGGAGTTTTCCGCGCAGCAGTACGCCTCTGCGCTTTGATCTTTGTGCCAGGCTGCCGCAGCACTTGAGCCGCGAGTCACAAGAACAGCATATCTTTGCTGAGTTGCTGCTTTCGGCGCGAGAGCGCCTGCTCTTTTCTTATCAGAATCGCGACTTAAGTTCGGGCAGTGTTTGCAATCCTTCAAGCTCTTTGCACGATCTGTGTCATTTTATTGCCCGGCAAACACAGCGTGAGGAAGGGGAGGTCTGGCGGGCTTTACACCGGGAACAGCCGCTATTTCCTTTTGCCAGAGATTATTTTGTGTCCACTCCCGCGGCACCCGGCCTGTTTACTTACAGCCGCAGTGCTTATGAGCAATATCGCGCTCTTGAGCGTTCATACCGGCCGGCCAAGCGCCGCGGCCCGGTAACGATCAGCACAAACCATTCTATGTCGTTGCTGCGCTGTGACATTCGTGAACTGGAGCTATTCTTGTGTGATGCGCCGACTTATTTCTGGCAACATTATAGCGGGCTAGCTCCCGTAAACTCCTGGGCGGAGCGCAGTCTGTCGGAATCTTTTTTTCAGGGGGAGCAATTGTCGGCCGAATGCCTGGTGCCCATGAAATATGCGAAATGGCAGCGGGAGTTGTGGAATGATGTGGATTATTTTCTGCAGTTGTCACGCTTCTGTGCCTTGAACTTAGCAGATGGCGCGAAACTTGTTACAGCTGCAGAGCCAGAAATGCCCGGCGCGGAGGGACTGAGGGAATTTCTACGAAGCGAGGGCTTATTGGGGGCCGAATTGTTTCGACAAGAGCAGTGGCAAAACCTTTTTGGGGGCTTGCAGTCTTTGGTCCAACAATTACAGAAAAAACTGATCGATCCGGGTCTGTGGCCCGGTTGGCCAGCTTTCTGGCGCAAGCCCCAGTATAGTATTCTCCTGCGCGAAACTACCCAAGTCTCAGCAGAACTTACGGAACAACTTCCAGAAGAATTTATGGGGCGGATGCTGGGCTCTGAGGGGCCTGGGCGTCATGCGGCTTACTCCTTGCCGGCATTGCGCATGGAGCTGGATATCGGGCGGGGAGCCGGAGCAAATAACTCTGCGCTGGCCTTGGTCAATGGCGAAGCATTTGCCTTGTGGTGGGAGGGGGAATCATTATTATGCTGGAATCAAATCCGCTATGGGGTTCCCGCCAAGTTGCACGGCTTGTTACAGAAAAAACTGTTTTCCGATCTGCGCCAGAGCTTTCCGCAATATTTTGGCCGTTTGACTAAGTTGCTGCAGTTGGATTGGGATTTACAGGGCGGGGTCACGCTAGACTCATTTGTCCTGGGGGAAGCCAATGGACACGCTGCCGGAAATCTTTCATCCTTGCGCGATTATATATGGCTATTGTGGCGTGGCCGCTGCGAAGCCCTGCCTTTGAGCGGTGGCTTTTTAGCGCAGTTAAAGCAAGCGAAGGATTTTGCGGTCCAGCTGGCGGAATTTGCTTGTATAAAAGATTTGGCGATGCAGGAATCTTTTTGTCACCGGCTACAGGCGGCACTTTGCGAGCAGTGGCAAGAGTATTTGCAGGATTTGCTCAAAGCTGAGTGGAATTTGGCAAAAGGGAATTACAAGCATATGAAGTCGGAAGAAGATCTTGAAGCCTGGGAACATGTATCCGTGAACTTTGATTGCCTAACCCTGCGGCAACCTCGTTTCTGGCTGCTGCTGCACGAGTTATTACAAGTGGCTTAGTCGAGCCACAGTTTCTTATTGGTTTCTTAGCGCAGCCGGCCTTAGAATTTTGAGGCGCAATTTTAGGGGGCCAGCTGTCGCGCGATCTGGCCTGAATCCAGCTTGATCGATTCGATATCCGCTGGGTCATGACTGGATACAAGGACGATGCCGTCAGTCGAGCTGGAGCGCAGTCTTCTCAACATCAATCTCCTTACTGAGCCCTTTGATGTCGGATTTCGCAGCTTGGTCGCTGATTTTCGCGGCTTGCTTTTTGGCTTTTCGGCAGCTTGGGTCGCGATGTGCTGCTCACGCTGCTGTTTGACTCGGCCCGCCTGTTTCAGGTCTTTTAGTTTGCGCACCAGTCCTTCCCCGGATTCTGTCAGTTCTTCATTTATCAATGTTGGCCTGGGTAACCTGTCCTTCCCGTTTCTGGGCGATTTGTGCCGCCACGAGCATAAGCTTGTTGTTGAGCAGCCGTGCCATGTCGATCTGTCCCTCTTTGTCCGGTTCTAAGGGCAAAGGCTTCGCGCATCGCCGCCCGATTTTCCAGCATGGGGCGCACGCGCTTTTTCCAGTACCTAGATAAGTTTTAGCGCATCCGATGAATCCCGCCAGTGGCCGCGCCGACAACGCCTTCGCCGTATTTTCTTTTTTCAAACGTTTGCTAACGACATAAGTCATTTTAATACAATTAATAGTAAACTTGCCATATCTTAATGAGTCTCATGGCAACGTAAGGGATGAATTATTTAAGTTCTATGCCTGTAATTGGCGACAAAACCTGGTTTAATACTTCACCAATGGCTTTTTTAGCGGCCATGCCAAACTCTTTTAATACTTTGTCAATGGTGTCTTGCTCCGTGTAATCATAGACGGGATAGTTACCTATTTTTTGAGACACCTCCAGTGGCGTTGCAAAGCCGTCAACCAAACCTAAGTCCTTGGCCTCATCGCCCACCCAAAACAAGCCAGAAAACAGATCTGGATTGTCCGAGAGTCGCTTTCCTCGCCCCTCTTTAACCGCTGTAATAAAGTTTTGGTGCGTATTGTCTAGCCATGATTTTACAAATGCGACATCCTGTGCTGTCAACGGGCGCGCAGGGTTCATGATGTCTTTATTTTTTCCGGCAGTAAAAGTACGTAGGTCAATACCTAGCTTTTCCGCCGCCTCAGAATAGCCATAACCGTTGAAAATTACCCCAATAGAACCAACGACGCTGGATTTATCCGCGTAAATTTCATCGGTTGCCGAGGCAATGTAGTAACACCCTGATGCACAACGATCTGCCACCACTGTCAGGATCGGTTTTTGATACTGTTTCTTCAGCGCGCGTATTGTCTGATACACTCCTGAAGACTGAACCGGCGAACCGCCAGGGCTGTTGGCAAGCAACAGCAGACCTTTGACACCTTTGTCACTGATAGCCTGGCGCAGCAACTTACTCAAGGTTTCCGCATTAGCGATTCTATAGGCACTAATCTCGCCACTTAATCTCACCAAAGCAATACGTCCTTTGGATAAATCATTCATACGTCGCCCAAAGAAGTCGTAATGAGGCGCCTTTTGGGCTTCAAAGACCAAATATCCAATAATAAAGGTTAAACATATCAAAAAAAAGGTCTTAAAAAAGATACCCCAGCGGCGCTTTAGCTTCTGCTCTTTAATAACTTCCAAGGCAACCCGCTCTATCGCTCCTTGTTTCCAATTGCAATCTGGTGTTTCCATGATTCTTGTCACATTCCTTCTTTAATATGGCTGCTTCTTGAAAAGGTCGGGCTTGAGTCTATACCAATTTCCCATGGCCCGCAAGGGCGCCTTGCTATCCAGGCTTGACTGCGGGAGTTGACGGTTGTAGCCAGACATATATTTGCAGCGTTGTTTCAAGTGCTGCGCCTGGATAGGAAGTGATGGCTTTGAAGAACCTCCTTAATGCGTCCGTTGAACTGCTCAAGCATGCCGTTAGCCTCGTTAACCCAGATGCAATTTATTGAGAGAGATATCGAAGACCTGGCTTTAGTCTCAAGGCTTCTAAACCGTATCTTTAAAGGAATAACGAAACTTAGGGCCTTTAACAATCTAGATAGTGTAGTCACGAGATTCCAGCCCACAGTGCAATGCACCGTATTTGTATGGCGGCCAGGAACGATGCCGTATTTTTGGCATAGCGCGTCGCTATACCTCGCCAACGTTTCAGGTGCAAAAAAGCATTCTCGACGAGATTACATAATCGATACAAGTCTTTATCATACTCGCGTTTCGCTATACGGTTTTTCTTCGCCGCAATCACAGGCTCCATGCCCTGTGCCCGCGCTTGCTCAATGATCTCGTTGCTATCGTAACCTTTATCAGCCAACAAATACTCCGCCGTCAATCCCTCTATCAAGGCGCTGGCTTGAGTACAATCTGCTGTTGTCCCTTCTGTAACAACAACCCTGACCTGCAGCCCTATCATCACGCAAGCTCGCCTTCTCAATTCTTGAAGAGAGGCTATTCTCAAAAATACGCTTTGTCAAGCAGAGAAATATTTTTCTCAGGATATTTGTCCTCGCAGAGTTCAAAAAGCCTCAAATGACTGACAGCGCCCTATTAAATTTTGTTCATAATCTCAGGCCGTACCTAATTGTAAATGCTTCGTTGCAAACGCCAATACTTGCCTTTCATGTGTGACTATAATCAATAATTTATCCCGTTTTAGGTCTTCTATGATCTCAAGAAAACCAGCGATACTAGCTTTATCGAGATGATTAGTCGGCTCATCAAACACCAGGATTTCTGCATCCGAACATAAAGTATTCAATAAAGAAATTTTTTGTTTCTCACCTCCCGAATAATTGCCAATAAAATTAGTCTCTAATTTTTTAAGGTCTAAAAACAATTTTTTTCTAAATTCATTAAATCTACTATGCTTTTTTGCTTTGCTGAGAGTTTCATTTATATTGAGGAAATTCAGACACGGATTTTCTTGGAATGAACAAGCAAAAAATTCACTTAAACCATATGTATATGGATATTCAATCACAATATCATTAATTTTAAAGTAGCCATTTGACAAAGAGTAAAGACCTAAGATGACAAAGAGCAACGATGATTTGCCACTTCCATTTTCACCATAAATAACATTTATATCGCCCTTATTGAAAATACAATGGAGGTCACTAAATATTTCCTTGTTATCAAGTATTAACGAAGCGTTGCCAATTTCAATTTTATCTACAGAACTTTGATTCAATAGCTTATGCTCAAATTCCTGGATATCTTTAAGATAATTCATTGCCAGAATTTGATTGGTTTTTTCTAACGATACGATTGACTTTGAAGATTTGGCGATATTGGCACCGATGGTATTAATGCCATAAAAAAACATTTCAGCATAAAAAATTATTGCGAGAAGTTTGCCCAAAGTAAAATCTTGAGAACCTTTTATGACCAGATAACCACCGAAAAGATAGATGGCTATGGTAGGCAGTTGAGATACGTATTTTATTATTTGGCTTGATAATTTTATGAGGAATGTATTTTTTATACTTTGCGCAGCCATTTCATCAATACAATAGTCTCTATTTCTATCGATAACATTTTGATTGTTAAAGAAAATAACATTTTTTAACGAAAAGATATATTCTTGAGAAAATGCTTGAAGCTTTTCAAGTTTTTCCCTCGTCAAGGATGACAATTCATAAATTTTTTTATCGAAGTAGTAGGTTAAAAAGTAAATGATCGGTATAAAAATTATACAAAATAAATATATGATATAATTCCAATATATTAAAATGATGCTTGTTGCCAACACATACACAGTATTGACTAATGTTTGCAGAATTAACGCCGAATAGTATGAGCCTATTAATTCGACATCGTTAATGACACCTGTCAATATTTTACCCGTGATATTTGAATCACTTAGATATTTAAAGTTAATACGTTTTATGGATTTAAATATATTTTTTCTGTAGTCTTTGATAATCGATTCAGAAATTAACGTAGTGATATAATCTTTCAAAATATTAAAAATGAATGCCAGAATAATACTAATTAGATACATCCCTGTATACAATAAGAGGGAATTTTTGTTCTCTGCTCTGATACCTAAGTCAATGATATTTTTAGTAATGATCCCAAAATAAATAGTCAGCAGTATACATAAGAACAAGAGAAACAAATTAAAGGCTTGTACTTTCAAATACTGTTTGGTATTTTTCAGCAGACCAATTGTGAGTCGCAGCGTTTTACTGAAGTTTTGCATTTGTCAAAAAATTTCCTATAAAATCAGATTTATACATAAATTCAAACGGACTAATATTAGCTAATATAGAAAGAACTTGGAGATTTTATTTTAAAATTACTCAGGGAGCACCCCCTTGGCTCGGCTAGGGCCTAGACAAGATTGACGGCAACGGCTAAACGAGATTTCTCTGGAGTTAAATGGATACATCCCAGCTGATAAATTTGGGGCTGAGGTTGCATCTGAGCTAACGCTGCCGGTAAAATATGCATATCTCTATTGCATTCCTTAGTGTTGCGTGGGACGCACCAGACATCGGGATGGAAAGGCAAAACTTCGTGAAAGATAGAAGTTGACGCCTTGAAGCAAGCTTCTCCCAAACAATAATTCAGTACCCACTGATCCTTTGGATCACCTTTATCTTTCAAAGTAGAATTCATGAAGACCTCCTTAACGAAAGCCGCGGACTCGTCGACCTCTTCGATATCAATCCCAATGCCTATATTGGCGTTGGCTCGCAGCAAGATCACTCCGCCATACCGTAAAGAGTGCGATATCGAACCAATGAGATCGGGCGGCCAAACCGGAGGGTTCCCGTAGGCAGGGGGAAGTGTCCAATCAATATCCCAAAGCGTAAGAGCATTTGTTGCCAGTTTATGAGTTTTTTCAGCTGTAATTCTTGCTAAATGCCCCTTACTTCGTATCGTTACATGTTTTTCTATCTTTTGGGGAACTCTCACTATATATAAATTCGCTCGCCCTGCCATCCCCGAAACAAGAGAGTAATGGGATTGAGCGTTAGAAGTATTTTGCACCATACCGATTACAAGGCAATATTTTCAGGTAGTTCAGATGAAACTTTCTTTACCCACATTATCCTACTGCCGAATTCCGAGCTAAATATATACCAAGGTTATGCCCGCTAAAATAAATCCTGTCGTTCAAGGTCGAAAAAAGGCCTTTCTGGTAAAGTAATTGGATCAAATACCATATGCATGAAGCTCTGCAGATTTCTCAGTCCGTTGCGTTTCGCCCCAACAGAGTGGCCATCACAATAATGATTCCTCCGATTATCTGTATCCACATTAAGCGATCACCGACGATAAAATAAGCCATGATCATTGCAAATACTGGTTCCAAAGAAAGGATGAGGGCGATTCTTGCCGGCTTCACTTTATTGGCGGCAAAAAGCTGAAAATAAAATGCAAAAAACGTTGCAAAAAATCCGAGGAATAAAATCATTGCCCAAGACTGTGTGCTAATCTCGAAAATCAAGAATAGCTCTTTCGCATTACGGATCAAAACACTTACGCAAGCCAACGCCGTGACAGTGAGCATTTGCACCAGAGTAATCCAAACGATAGAATAATTTCGGTCTACTGTCATACGCGTGAATGAGACTATCTGCAAAGCCCGAATGGTCGCAGCCGCTAGGATAATCAGGTCACCGCTATTCACTCTGGGTGCCAAACCATCCTTCATAACCACCATAAAACAGCCTATAACCGCAAACAATGCGGCAAAATAGATTTTGTAGCCTTGTCTTTCACGACTGACAAGGCGGTCAATGAAGGGAACTAAAATTACCGACATGGCGATTAAAAAACCGGCATTCGACGGGGTCGTATGTGAAACGCCTAATGTCTCCAAAAATAGAATCACATACAGTAACCCCCCAAAGAAGATTCCAACGCCAAGTTCCGCCAAGCTAACCCTGTGCTTTTTAAGATTAAAGAATAACATCAGGAAGGGGATTGCCGAAGCGAAACGCAGCATCAGAAAAACGGGAATGGGAATCCCATCTTCCACGATCAATTGCATCATTGAATAGCTGGCTCCCCACGAGATGGCAACAGCCAACAAACCTAAATCGACAAAATGCATGGATGCTACTTTTTGTACACTCAATTTATTAATCCTTAATTTCATTTTTAATTAAGCAATAAAGGGCTTGCCACGCCGATTTTCTGCCACGATCCTATTACCTGGATGAATGTTTTGCCCGGAGAAGCTCTAATCAGCACAACGATATCAAAGAGTGGACGTTGCGCTTCACAGATCAAATTATCCGTTTACGCAGACCGCGGTATATCCGGTCCACAGTGTGCGCTCTGCAGAACATATTGGGGTCGTTTGTATCATCGTTAGATCCGGTCAGGAAGCACTTCACGGTAGTCCGTATTTGGGCTTCCGAAAGTTTCGAACTTTTTGAGTCGCGATTTTTCTTTGTTATACAAATAATTGCAAGAATATAGGTTATGCTTTGCTAGGCAAGACATTTGCACAATTAGGGTTGAGTCTGGGCCGTCACGCTAGATTCGGGCTCATTATCCTCAGGGCCTGCGCTTGCATCTGGGCCGGCTGCGACTTTGGTTTCGGCCTCGGCGGGAAGGACTTTGCGGGGCTCAAATTCGGTGCTTGCCAGAGCCCGGGTCGTCTTGGTGTAGCGCGTGAAATCATAGATATTCAAGCCGAGCAGGGCCGCGCTCAGGAGGCCGCCGCCAATGGCCACGCCAAAGCCAATATTCATATTTTTCTGGTAGCGCGGGGCGTCTTCATTATTTTGGTTGTTGACGTAGAGCCCTTGGTTGACAAAGCCTATGCCGCTGGCGATGACGGGAACGGCTAGAGAAAGCATAAACAAAGCGCTGGACCAGTAAAAGCGGTTCCGCCACTTGTCGTTTTCTTCCTGCAGAGTGATCTGTGGGGCGGGCTCCATATCAAAGTACAGATCTTTCTCTTGTTCGGGGCTGAGGTCGTAATTCAGGGTGCGCTTGCCTTCGGCGACTAATACCAGCAAAGTGTCGTAGGCGGGGACCTGGATTTTTCGCGGCGTGGGGCCGAGGAAACGGACGCCCAGGTAGACATCGGCGGGGCTTGAAGAAGCGACTTGGATAAACTTTTCGGGGGCTGCGATATCGAGCTCAAAATCAAAGCTGTTCAGTTTGCCGGCGTCAAGTTTCACGAAAACGTGTTTGCCCTGTAGGCCCGTGGCCATTATTTCAAGTTCGTAAAGTTTTTGGGGGTGGAGCCCGTAGCGCTTGAGTTTGTTTTCGCCCTGTAGTTTGCCGTCTAAATAAATTTTTGCATTGGAATCGTTGGCTGTTTCGGCATTAATTTCCATGGCCGCCCATGGGCGGCCCAATAGTAGCGAAGAAACTCGGGCGATAATCATTTCTAGGGCTTCGTCGTAGTTGTTCGTGCCGACAATACCTTTCCACAGTGAAACTTCACGCTTGGCATTCGCGATATACGCGCGCATTTCGACTTGAAAAATATTGTTGCGGCCACTCGATACCCCCCAGATGAAAATATCGTGTGGTTCACGGAGCAAGACCATACTCGCTTGTTCATATGGCTCTGTGCTGCGATCTTCAAATTCTAGGGGCAGGGAGTCTGGAACCGAAATTAATCTGCGTTTCATATTTTTAATTTGTTGAATTATCTGAAACTCTGAATTAATTTTTTTGTTGTTCTCCATTTGGGAGCTTATTTGGGCAAGTTGGGAATGGCTTTGGGCTGTATTTGTCATGGCCTCGCGGTCCCGTGTGTCTACCAGGTCGTTGTAGGTCTGGTAGTGCTTGAAGAGTTCTTGCCGAATGGCTTCTTCGCGCAGGTTGCTTTTTTCGTTGTCATCCAGGACGTGTTCGTCCAAATTCTGCAGGGACTTAGCTACTGTGCCCGTAATTTTTTCAATGGAACTGGTGACCGGTTGGCTGCCCGGCTGGCTGACGAAACCTTGAAACAAGACTCTCCAGCTGCTCTTGTCGATATTAATGACGGGTACTTGTCGCTCACTGCCCTGGGCATTCAGGGGAACAGAGGCTGCCATGAAAAGCAGGGCAATTAGCCGTAAGATCTGTCGCCGCCCCTGCCTCCGGTTTGAGCCGCAGAATTTCATGTGTTTGCGTGGAATTGCTCCGCAGCCCAGCGCAGATATGATTGAATAAATGGGTCGAGAGCTCCGTCCATGACGGCCTGGATGTTGCCCGTCTCATAACGGGTTCGCAAATCTTTGACCATCGTATACGGCTGGAATACATAACTTCGGATCTGGGAGCCCCAACCAATTTCTTTTTTTTCGACAGCATTTTTCTGGCGTTCTTCTTCCTGCCGCAGGCGATAGAATTCGTAAATGCGCGAGCGCAGCATTTTCATGGCCATATCCTTGTTTTTATGCTGGCTGCGCTCGTTTTGGCATTGGACGACAACTCCGCTCGACAGGTGGGTGATGCGCACAGCGCTGTCGGTCTTGTTGACATGTTGGCCGCCGGCGCCGCCGGCGCGATAAGTATCCACGCGAATATCTTCGGGCAGGATATCGACATTGATGGTGTCATCCAGCACGGGAGAAACGTAAACGGAGGCAAAAGAAGTGTGGCGGCGGGCGTTGGAGTCAAACGGCGAGATGCGTACCAGGCGGTGGATGCCGTTTTCACCTTTGAGCAAGCCGCTGACGTATTCGCCATCAATCTGCACTGTGACGGATTTAATTCCGCCTTCGGCCGCTTGATAGTCGATCAGGCTCAACTTGAAACCGTTTTGTTCGACCCAGCGGTTATACATTCGATACAGCATGGACGCCCAATCGCAGGCTTCGGTCCCCCCCGCGCCGGAGTGTATGGTTAAAAAGGCGCAGAGCGCATCGCCCTCTTCGCCCATGAGTACAATATTGGCCAGGGAGCTGTAGTGCTGCTGCAGTCGCTCGAAAATGGCCTTGATTTCGTCTTCTTGGGATTCGTCTTCTTCCTCAATGGCCATGTCCAACAGCGTGTCCAGGTCTTCGGTCCGGGCGATGAGCTCTTTCCAGTTTTGATAGCGTTCACGCAGGCTTTTCAGCTTGCCAAAAATGGCTTCGGCCTGGCTTGGTTGCTTCCAAAAATTGGGGTCGTTGCTCGTTTTTTCCAGTTCAGCTATTTCCCGCGCAATCTTGGGCGGGTCAAAGTCGCCTCCAGGTATCGGATATCTCAGTGGCGAGTTTTTTGATCGGAATCTTCCATTCACTTAACATGGGCGCAATTGTATGAATATCGGCGGCTGGAATCAATGGAAATCATTGAGAATCAATGCGAATCAATGCGAATCAATGGGACTTGCGAAATTTCAAGATGGCAGCAAAGCCGTGCCTGCTTGTAATTAAACTCACAGCGGCGCTAAAAGCAATATTGTACCAATTGGCATTTAATTGCCAATTAATTGCCAATTAAATTGGGCAGTCTGGATTGGAAGTGTGCAAACGCTTGCCCAAGTTTACGCTTTTAGCTATAATTGCATTCTGTGCGGCTGTCGTATAACGGCCATTACCCAAGCTTCCCAAGCTTGTGACGTGGGTTCGACTCCCATCAGCCGCTTGTTCCTCCAGCCGCTTATTTCTCCCGTCAGAGTATTTTCTGCCAGTGTTCTAGCTGGGCCAGGTTGTCTTTTACCTGTTGCTGCTCTTGCTCGAAAAGTTCTTCGGCCAATTCTGGCATACTGTTAAACAGGTTGGCGTAGCGCCGTTCGCTCTTCAAAAATTCGGAGACTTCTTTCTTAGACTGGCGGCTGTCGATACTCAGGCGTTCGCCTTTGGGGTTTAGCGGGTTGTAGCGAAACAGCGGGAAATATCCCGTCTCGGCGGCCAGCTTCTCGTGTCGTTGCATCTTCATCATGTCGATACCGTGGGCGATACAAGGTGAATAGGCCAGTATCAGCGAGGGGCCGGGATGCTCTTCGGCTTCCATGAAGGCGCGTATGACCTGTGCGCGGTTGGCGCCCATTGAGACCGTGGCCACATATACATGGGCATACTGCAGCATCATCATCGCCAGATTTTTCTTGGCGTTGCGTTTGCCGCGTTGGGAAAACTTGGCCAGTGCAGCTATTGGCGTGGCCTTGGACGACTGGCCGCCCGTGTTGGAGTAGACTTCGGTATCCAGGACCAAGACGTTGACATTGTGGGGCAGCGACAGCACGTGGTCGAGGCCGCCAAAGCCGATGTCATAGGCCCAGCCGTCGCCGCCAATGGCCCAGACACTTTTGTCGACAAAGTAGTCGCTCAGGCTTTGCAGTTCCCGCAGCTGCGGCTCTAGTTCCGTCAGCTGATTGTTTTGGAGCAGTTTATCCAGCTCCCGCCCGATTTCTACCTGGCGCTCATAGGCCTCTTCGCTGCAATCTTCAAAGCAGTCCAAAGCCTCTTGTAGCCGCGGGGCGAGTCCGCTTTGAGCCGTGACTTGATTCTTTTGTAGCAGTTCCTGACCACAGCGGCGCAACTGTTCGCGCTTGCGGTCTACAGCCAGGCGCATGCCCAGGGCGTATTCGGCGTTGTCTTCAAACAGTGAATTTCCCCAGGCCACGCCCCGGCCTTTGGCGTCTTTGACAAAGGGCGTCGTCGGGTAAGTGCCGGCGTAGATGGAAGAACAGCCCGTGGCGTTGGCGACGAGCATGCGCGCGCCGTAAAGCTTGGTTACCAGGTTGTAGTACGGTGTCTCTCCGCAGCCGGCACAGGCACTGTGGAACTCAAAGTATGGTTTTCTGAAGCTGATGCCTTTGGGCGTGCTCAACTTGGTGCCGTCGAGGACGTCTTCGGGCAGTTTGTCAAAGAACTGATAGTTGGTGACTTCTCCGGCCTGGATCTCGGTTGCGGTGGGGGAATATTCCAGGGCCTTGGTCTTGGCCGGGCAGACGTCGATACAAACTCCGCAGCCCGTGCAGTCGTCGACAAAGATTTGTATGCGGAACTCCAGGTCGCGGCCGTTAATGGTATTGGAACGGATGGTGGCAAAATTTTCGGGCTTGTTTTTCAGTTTGTTGGGGGCAATTTGTTTGGCCCGGATGACAGAGTGGGGGCAGGTCATGACGCAGAGGTTGCACTGGATGCAATTTTCCGGCAGCCAGCGCGGGACTTCCAGGGCCATGCGGCGCTTCTCCAGCCGGGCTGTACCCTGGGGCATGGTGCCGTCCGCGCTGATTGCGGATACGGGAACCTGGCTCCCCTGGAAGCGCAGGATCGGTTGGATGACTTCTTGGGCAAAGCCGGCTTTGGCGAATTGGGCGTGGGGTGGGGCAGCCTGGCTTTCGCGTAGTTGGCGCTGCCGGTCAGCGTCTGCGCGCGGCTCGGCCGCGCTCTGAAGTTGGGACTTGTCGAGCAATTGCAGCGCCGCGATGGCTGAATCGACGGCCCGCCAGTTGCTGGCGACGATATCTTGGCCCTTGGCGCGGTAAGTCTGCGCAATGCTTTGCTTGATCAGCTCGACGGCCTGGTCTGGGGGCAGCACTCCGGACAAGTGGAAGAAGGCGGCCTGCATAATGGTATTGATGCGGCCTTTAATGCCTAGCTGCAGGGCCAGGTGTGAGGCGTCGATCACATAAAAGGCAATCTTTTTTTTGATAATGATTTGCCGGTCGCTGTCTTTGAGGGAATAAAAAGCGTCTAGCGGGCTCAGGTCGGTATTGAGCAAGAATGTCGCGCCGGCTTTGAGGGGGGCCAGTAGTTCGTGGCGCTGAGGGTAACTGGGATGGTGGCAGGCGATAAAATCGGCGTGGTAAACTTCGTAGGGCAGCCGCAAGCTTTCTTGGCCAAAGCGCAGGTGGGAAACCGTCAGGCCGAAGGCCTTGCGTGAGTCGTAAACAAAGTAAGCTTGGACGTTCAAATCGCTGTGCTCGCCGATAATCTTGACCGAGTTTTTGTTCGCGCCGACGGTGCCGTCCGAGCCGAGCCCCCAGAACAGACAACTGGTCGTTCCCGGAGGCGTCAGGTCCAGAGCCTCGTCGGCGTTTGTGATCGGCAAGGAGCGTCCACTGATGTCGTCTCGGATGCCGACGCTGAAGTTGTGCTGCCCGCCGTGCAGCAAGTGGCGGAAAACGGCGCTGGCATGGGCCGGAGTGAATTCCTTGGAAGACAGGCCATAGCGTCCGCCGATGACCGCTAGCGTCCGCCCTTGGCGGTGTATGGCGCTAAGTACGTCCAGGTATAGCGGCTCGCCGGTGCTGCCCGCTTCCTTGCTGCGATCGAGCACGGCAATGCGTTCGCAGCTTTGCGGCAGTGCCGCGGCAAAGGCCGCGACGGCGAACGGACGGTACAAACGCACTTGTAGCACGCCGATTTTCTGGCCTTGTCGCTGGAGGTGCCGGGCTGTCTGGCGCAAGGTCGCGCAGGCCGAGCCAATGGCCACGACTACGGCTGTGGCGTCTTCGGCACCAGAATATTCAAAGAGCTGGTAGTGGTGCCCCGTCATCTCGGCGACTTCGTTCATGCATTCTTGCACCAGTTGTGGAAGCTGGTCATAAAAAGGATTGCGGCGTTCGCTCGCTTGAAAAAAGACGTCTGGATTTTGGGCTGCGATGCGGATATTGGCACTTTCGGGGCGCATGGCCCGCGCGCGAAAACGTTGTAAGTGCGACATGTAATGGGCCTGAAAATGCTCCCGCAACTGGTCTTTTTCCAACCACTGGACTTTCTGGATTTCGTGGGATGTGCGGAAGCCGTCGAAAAAGTGTAAAAACGGAACAGACGACTTCAGGCTGGCCAGGTGGCTAACTAGGGCCATGTCCAGCACCTCTTGCGGGTCGGCGGCATTGAGCATGGCAAAGCCGGTATTGCGGGCGCTCATGACGTCTGAATGGTCGCCAAAGATGGATAGTGAATGGCTGGCGACTGAGCGCGAAGCGACGTGAAACACTGTCGGCAAAAGTTCTCCGGCTATCTTATGCATGTCGGGCAGCATCAGCAGCAAACCCTGTGAAGCCGTGAATGTGCTGCACAGGGCGCCAGCGCACAAAGCTCCGTGTACGGTGCCGGCGGCGCCAGCCTCCGATTGCATTTCGATAACTTCTACAGCCTGGCCAAAAATGTTGCGCTCGCCTTTAGATGCCCATTCGTCGGCGTTTTCACCCATTGGGGATGCGGGGGTAATGGGGTAAATTGCCGCCAGCTCACTCAAAGCGTAAGCGATGTAGGCGGCGGCGTGGTTGCCATCGACCACACGAAACTTATGATTGTCCGCTCTCATTGTGTCCTCCGCTAAAACTATGTTGAAAAAAGCAGGTTAAATTTGGTGAATAGAAAAGTGTAAGGACCAATTAGAAACAGATTCATGGCTATAATTTAATCGGAAAAATCGCGCCTGTCCAGTTGCTGCCAAGACATGTCAGACATGTTGACATGGCACAAGACAAATGGGGCGCTAAACAATGATTGAGGAAGGCGGAAGTTTTGGCTTGTGCATTTGGGGGCAGGCCGTTAGAATTTATGCCATTTTATTTTTGTTCAAAACAAATAAATTTTTTTTATATATGAATTTAAGGATCTAATATATGATTTTTATGCAGCGATCGTTTCCGTTGGCATTTGCTTCCTCAATATTATTGTGGCTGTTTGCTGCCGCCGGCTTGCTGGCTCAGCAGGGACAAGCCGGCCAAAGAGAAGTTGAAGGAGAGGTTCAAGGCCAGGCGAGCCCGACGGAGGAAATTCAAGCCGAGACAAACAACGAGGATTTCGAAGTTGTCGGCGGACTGGAAACGGGTAAATTGGAACCCGGCAAACGGGAACAAGGCGTAAAACCTGAGCTGGAAGAAACTCGCGCAAGTTTGCAAGACGATGGCCGCACGATATTGATACAGACGCTGGACATATCGGTAAAGGGTCTTTCTAACAAGAAGATTCTCAGCCATCGTATCGGGGTGCGGGCCGGCGACCGCTATGGCAGTTTGAGCGAGTTGCGTCAAGTTCTCGATATCGGCTTTAACGATTTACTCCGCAGTGGTTACTTTGAGAAGGAAGGCGGTATCACCTACCGCTTGATTGAAGAGGCGCGAGAGGGCGCTGAAGATGGAACCGTAAAAGAAATTGATGGGCGTGCCACTGGGCTGCGCCCGCTGCGACTCGAGGCCGAGTTTCGGGATGCGTGGACGATTTATCCGATTCCCTATCCTTACTACAGTACGGGAACGGGTTACGGCGTGAAGGGACGCCTAAAGTGGGATAACTTTCTGGGTTTGTTGGGCGATGTGACTTTTTATACTGATGTCATTGAAGTTCAGGATGGTAATTATGGCTGGGACTTTTCTGGCGGCGTCAAAAGCAGTACCATTAAGCTGTCGCCGATTTTTGGCATCAGCGGTTCACTGGGTGTCAAGCGCGATGCACGCGTCGATGGCGCCAACTGGGAGGTCAATGCCGGTCTTGGCGGCTCTTTTGGCATTCGTGCCCTGGAAGCCTTTGGCATCGGCATGGCTTATTCAATTTCCGATAGCTCCAGCTTTACTCTGGGCTACTCTGGGAACGTCACCACTCACCCCTACTTTTCGACCAATCTCCGTCACAGTTTGAGCTTGAATAAAGAACGCGCATCTTCTGGGGGGAGCATGCGTGATGGCTACAGCATGTCGGTTGGCAATAGCTATAGTCTGGATAGCGACCCTGAGGATTTATACCGTTCGCGCGCCTTTGCTCTGGAAGATATTCAGCTGGATTTTAACCTGCGCCTGAGCCGTTCGTATTTTGACGCAATCAATTTCAAGGGCCGCGCCGGCGCGGGGGTTTCGTTCGACTTCACCAATGGCGTTTTCAACGACGAAGGCTACAATTTTGATGTCAGTGACTACAATCGTGGCAAGCGCGAAGATGCCGTCAAGGGTAACTTTATTGCTTACCTAAACATGGACCTGGCCATTCTGGTGTTCAGTGACTCGCTGCTCGGCGATATTCTGTTGGAACCTTTTTTTGATTTGTCTTGGGTCAACAATGCCTCTGGCTTTAACTTGGAAGATACATCTCTGGGTTCGGGTTTTGAGCTGATCTGGGTCTTTCACAGTCTGAAGTTCCGCTTTGGCTATGGCATCGACCTGCACAATCCGGCCACTTATACTATAGTCATTAAGACTGGCTTTTTCTTTTAAGTGGGAATGGCATTGATCAATCACAGTGATAATTGAGGATTTTTTATTATGGCAAGCAAATATATTTTTACTTCGGAGTCTGTCAGCGAGGGCCACCCGGACAAAGTCGCGGATCAGATATCCGATGCCGTGCTGGATGCCTGTCTGCGCGATGATGCCGAGAGTCGCGTAGCGTGCGAAACATACACGACGACCGGCATGGTATTGGTTGGCGGTGAGATTACAACTTCGACTTACATCGACATTCAGGAGCTGATACGCAAGGTCGTGGCTGAAATTGGTTACACAAAGCCCGAATATGGTTTGGACGCGAACTCTATGTCGATTCTGAATGTCATTCACGCGCAGTCTCCCGACATTGGCCAGGGAGTTTCGGGCACGAGTGGCCTGTATGATGGTTTGCAGGGGGCGGGGGATCAAGGCATGATGTTCGGTTATGCCTGTCGTGAGACCCCAGAGCTGATGCCGGCGCCAATTTTCTACGCACACAAGCTTTTGCTGAAAGCGGCTTTACTGCGCAAGGGCGGGGCTTTACCTTGGCTGCGTCCCGATGCTAAAAGCCAGGTATCTCTTGAATACCAGGATGCTAGGCCGGTGCGCATCGACTCGGTAGTTATTTCGCATCAACACGATGAGCACATGGAGCGCGAAGCCATTGCGGAAATCCTCATTAAACAGGTCATTCGCGATGTACTTGAAACAACCGGTTTGTTGGATGACGAGACCAAGTTTTACATTAATCCCACGGGACGCTTTGTCGTTGGGGGCCCGCATGGAGATGCCGGGCTGACGGGTCGCAAGATTGTCGTCGATACATATGGTGGCATGGGACGCCATGGAGGGGGGGCACTTTCGGGCAAGGATGCTTCCAAGGTTGACCGTTCCGCCGCCTATATGGCACGTTATATTGCGAAGCACGTTGTCGCTGCCGAGCTGGCTGAGCGCTGTGAAGTGCAACTTTCCTACGCCATCGGCGTGCCTTTCCCGATTTCAGTTATGGTCGATACCTTTGGTACGGGCCAGGCCAGTGAAGAGCGTATTGCCGAAGGTCTGCGCGAGGTCTTTGACCTTAGCCCGGCGGGCATTGTGCGCACGCTGGATCTGAAGCGACCTATTTACTTTCCTAGCGCCAGTTATGGGCATTTCGGGCGCAGTGAGTTCCCTTGGGAACAAACAGACAAAATTGCCGAGCTGCAAAGAGCTGTCGGCTGAGGAGCGAAGGGTTTATGTCGGGACACAGCAAATGGTCGACAATTAAGCACCGCAAGGGCGCTGCGGACGCCAAGCGCGGCAAGATTTTCACCAAGCTGATTAAGGAGCTCACGGTAGCCGCGCGCATTGGCGGGGGTGACCTGGAGGGAAATCCTCGTTTGCGTGCCGCTTTGATCAAAGCGCGCACGGCAAATATGCCCAAGGAAAATATAGACCGCGCGATAAAAAAGGGGGCGGGCGAGCTGGAAGGCGCGTCCTACATGGAGTTGCAGTACGAAGCGTATGCCCCAGGTGGCGTCGGCCTGTTGATTGAGGCTCTGACCGAGAACAAAAATCGTACAGCTGCTGATGTGCGCTCAATTTTGAATAAAGGTAACGGCTCTTTGGCCGCGGCAGGGGCGGTATCCTTTCAGTTTCAACGCAAAGGGGTGATCGCCTTTGATTTGGAGCAGACAGATTCGGATGCTTTGTTTGAAGCCGCTCTGGAAGCTGGGGCGGAAGATGTCTCGGACTCTGGGGAAGTTTGTACAGACCCTGCAGACTTTGAGGATGTACTGGCGGCTTTGGAAGCCAAGGGTTTTGTGCAGCTTTCTGCCGAGGTGCAGTGGGTTGCGGACAATCGCTTGGATCTGGATCATGCTGATGTGAAGAAGGTATTGAACTTGATTGAGCGCCTTGAGGATTGTGACGATGTCCAAAGTGTGGCCAGCAACCTCGAAATACCTGAAGACTTCGATTTAGAATCAATGTAAAAGCATAAAAGTTTCGGGTTGCTAACTCGTTGTCAAATTTGTTGTTAAGGGATGGCTTATAAGTGTCCTGCACCTTGATTGTGCGCGACTTCATAATTGGCATTGTCTGCATGGCGCTGTCTTTTCTGGTGGCTTGGCCATGTGTTGGATCTTTGCCGTGAAGCGGGAAATAATTTGTCCGGCCAAGATCAACCTGCATCTTCAAGTCGGAGAACGATACCGTGACGCCGATAGCGGCTGCTATTTCCACCGGATCTGCACCTTAATGCAGGCCGTGTATTTGCGTCGTCTAGCGCGAGGGGAACAACGGAGTGCATCCGCTCGTAATTCCATGAGGTCGGAAGAGTTGTGCATGGGCGACCGGCTGGATTTAGAGTTCTCTGGGCCCTGGGTATCTCAGGCTGCTGAAGTGAAAATATTACTGGATGTAAAACCGGCGGCCCCCTGTGCGCTGGAGCAAAATCTAATTTACAGGGCGGCAAAAAATTATCTACAATATTTGCACGCTCGTCAGCGGTTTGTAGAGCGTTGGCCGGCAAGATGGCAGTTCTGCCTGGAAAAGCATATCCCGCAACAGGCGGGATTGGGCGGAGGATCCAGTGACGCTGCGGCAGCTCTGAAATTGTTAAATTCCATGTTGCCGCAGTATTGTGGTTGCCGAGCTCTCCCGCTGAATGAGTTGCGGCGCCTAGGGGCAGCTCTGGGCTCGGATGTCGCGTTTTTTTTGCAAGACTTTGATGACTTTGAAAGTAGCTTAGCCTGGGCGATCGGACGGGGCGAGAAAATTCTCGCGGTTTCGGCGTCACTGGCAATTCGGTTGCGGCAGGTGCAACGAGAGCGACAATTATGGTTGTTTAAACCCAGGCAACTATATTGTGAAACAGCAGTTATGTACCGGCAGCTCAATCGGCAGATAGCGCGACCGTTGGCCGGGCCTCGAATCTGGGAACATGAATTGCTAGCCATGCCGCAGTTCAACTTAGAAGAACTGGGACGGCGGCTAGATAATGACTTCTTTGCGGCAATGCGCCAGCTGGGCACGCAAGATCATCGTTTTCAGCTGCTTGCAACATTACCTCAATATCTGTATAGTCTTGGTGCCTCTTGGACTGCTTTAAGTGGTAGCGGTTCGGCTTTCTTTGCCTGGTTCCCGCGGGACAAGGATAGAGTCGATATATATCAGGATCTGGCGCGGTTTCCCCTGGAACTGGAAACTTTTCTCGCGGAACCTTGCGGTATTTAAGTAGCAAGGGCAGGACGCGATTGAAATTTGGGCGTTGGCAAGTGGTTAAGCCACTGGGTTTTGATCCCAGTATTCGCAGGTTCGAATCCTGCCGCCCAAGTCTATTTTTGTCAGTGTATCCGCCCCGTTGCTTGTGAAGGGCGATTGTGGGGCCGGTTAATGGAGACTTATTGTGAGCAAAGAAAATAAAGAATTGCAGGTTCAAACTCGCACGGACTTTGGTTCCAGCGCCAGTCGGGGTCTGCGCCGCAACGGTCAGATTCCTGCCGTCGTTTATGGGGGCGAAAATGTAGCCCATATTATGGTCAATGCCCGCCAGTTCTATAATGAATTCCACGGCCATATCACAGAAAATACAATCATTAATTTGGTGCTTGACGGCAAGGGCCGCAATGTTCTCGTCAAGGATTTTCAGGGGGATATCTTGAGTGGGGAGGTCTTTCACATCGACTTCCTGGAAATCATTGAAGGCCATACTCTGAAGACGCACGTGCCCCTGATTCTGGATGGTACTCCAATCGGAGTCAAGGAAGGTGGTCTGTTGGAGCATCAGTGTGAGGCTGTTGAGGTTGAATGCCTGCCAAAGGACCTGCCGAGTGAATTCCGCATTGACATCAGTGGCATGGGACTTGGTGAGTCCATGGCGCTAAGTGCCCTGCAACACGAGCCGGCTGTTCGCATCCTCAGTTCAATGGAGCAGATTGTCGCACATATTTCGGTTCCGCGCGGTTTGGCTTCGGCCAGTGCTGAAGCGGCAGCTGAGGCGGCGGGAACCTAGCCCCGTCTAGCAAGCTTGTCTTGCGGTCAAAACGCCAAAGGTTCCGGGCGGCTTCGGCTAGCTTTGGGGCCTTTTTTTATAGGTTTTGCAAATATTCTAGGTTAGGCTTGGGATGATGCAATTAGATTGGTTGATTATTGGCCTGGGGAATCCGGGTCAGCAGTATGCGGGCAGCCTCCACAATGCAGGTTTTGATGTCCTGGATATGCTGCTGTGCGAATTGCAAGCTGATCCCGCCTTTTTGACTCGGCCGGAGTGGGCGGGGACCAAGGGGATTAAAGCGACCAAGGGAGCTCAATTCCATGCCGCGTTGCTGCGCCGGCCGGTAGCGCCGTCGCAAAGTCTTTGTTCTGTAGATGGCAATGCGCTATTGGTCAAGCCGCAGACCTTCATGAATCTCAGTGGCAAAATATGGCCGGGCTTGCGCAAACGTTATGAATTTGCTCCAGAGCGTTGCATTGTCGTACTGGACAACCTGGATATGGAGCCGGGTCGTCTGCGCTTGAAGTTTGGCGCCAGTTCCTCCAGTCACAACGGCCTGCGCTCGTTGTGCATTCCCGGTTTGCCGGCTCCATTCTGGCGTCTGTTTGTCGGAATTGGCCATCCGGGCAGCCCTGAAGCCGTTAGTCATTACGTGCTGAACAAGCCGCGCAAGTCTGACGCCGAAATTTATATGCGCGCACTGCGGCGCGCTCAGCAAGCGCTTCGCGATATTTTGTTTGGCGCTGCGCCAGAGTCGGTGGCTGGCGATCTCAACCGCCGTCACATCGAGATTTGAGCCGGCTAGAAGGCTGTCTGAATGTCTGTCCAAGTCCCGGCCTGTGAGATGCCGGGGCCATTTCGGCCCCGTATTTTTCAAAAATCTGACGGGCATCTCGCCAATGCAAAGCTGCGGAAACTGTGGCTGCAGTTGCGCGAACGGTCGCGGAGCCTGCCCCCCGGCCCGGTTGTCGTCGCAATCTCCGGCGGATTGGATTCCTGCGCCCTCTTGCATTTGCTGTGCAGTGTCGTCGACCGGCGTCACCGGCCGCTGGTGCCTTGCTATATCCGGCATGGCATCCGAGATAAACATCCGGAGGCCGAGAAAGGCGCTCTGGATGCTTATTGCCGGAGTTTGGGCTTCGATTTGCAGGTATATCGCATTCGATCGGGTTGGTTGCGCCGCCAAGCGACACGCCGTGGCCTAAGCCTGGAAGATTTGGCTCGCAGAGAACGCTACCGGCGTCTGCAGCATTGCTTGCAGCGGGCGCACAGCAGATCGGCGATTCGCGGCGAGACCCCCAAGGCGGTGTGCGGTTGCCTGGTGCTGGGCCAGCACGGCGATGACCAGCTAGAAAGTTTTTTCATGAATTTGGGCCGCGGGGCGGGACCCGCGGCTTTGGCTGGAATGGCTGAGTGGCAGAGCCTGCCACCATTTGGCCCCGGTTTGCTGCCTTCTCGACTGTGGCGGCCGCTGTTGGACTGGAGCCGGCGCGATTTACAAGCTTGGGTGGCCATTCACCAGCTGCCGCACTGGGAGGACACGAGTAATTTTGATTTGGCGATCCAGCGCAATTTCTATCGCAGGGAGGTTCTGCCCCAATTAATGCGATTAGTTCCGAACTTGCCACAGGGGGTGCGCCGCTCGCAGCGGCAACTTGGTTTGTTGGAGGACTGGCTGGCCGAGGAGCGCGAGCGCTTGCGTTCGGCGTTGCGCTACCGCGATGGCGGGGCGGCCGTTTATTGGGAGGGCGACTTTTCGGCCCTGGCTCGGCCACTCCAAGTTGAATTGATATTTTTGCTTTTTGACCTGATGCGGCACGGCGAGCAACGCCGTCGCCGCCTCCCTTTGGGATTTGCGCTAGAACTGTCGAAACAGTGGCAGAGTCATGAAGTGCATGGCGGCCAGAAAACTCTGGAATGGAGGGCCCACGGTTGTCTCTGGCGCTTGGAGGGCAGGGGGCTGTGCGCACTCACTTTAGAGAAGTCCCTTACTTGAGCTGATGCCAAAGCCTTCGCGGCGTACGGCGTCCTTGAGGCAGCGGGCCAGGGCCTTGAAGCAGGCTTCGACCATGTGGTGGGTGTTGCCCGTGCTGCAGCGCAGATGTAAATTGATTTTGGCCGCCGTGCAAAAGCTGGTAAAAAAATGCGGCACCATGTCCGTGGGCAAGTCGCCCGCGGCAGTTCGCGGAAAGTCGGCCGCGAAAACCACATGCGGGCGGCCAGAAAGATCGAGCGATACCTCGCAGCGCACTTCGTCCATGACCAATACGCGCTCAAAAGCGTAGCGCACAATGCCGCGTTTGTCGCCCAGGGCATCGGCAAAAGCCTGCCCTAGCGTCAGGGCCACGTCTTCGACCGTGTGGTGGGCATCGACGTGCAAGTCGCCTTGACAGCTGAGCCGCAGATCCATGCCGCCGTGGCGCGACAATTGTTCGAGCATGTGGTCAAAGAAGTGCAGTCCCGTAGCCACCTGGCAAGAGCCGTGGCCAGACAATGGGTCGAGGCTCAATTCGAGAGTAATATCGGTTTCACGAGTCTTGCGCGCGACGCGCGCCTGGCGGGGCCGGCGCAGGATGTAATGGGCGATCTCAGGCCAGTGCCACAGCTTTTGTTCTGCCGAAAGGCTCAGATCCGGCTGGGGGTGCACATCGCTGTGCAGCAGCAAGGCGGGGATTCCGAGTCTGGCGGCGAATTGGCCATCTGTGCTGCGGTCGCCGACCATAAAGCTGTCGGCAAGCAGCAACGGCTTGTCGCGCAGGTAGGCGTCGACCATGCCGGTCATGGGTTTGCGGCAGTTGCAAGCATCTTCGGGCTTGTGCGGGCAGGTAAAAACGGCGGCAAATTCGACGCCTTCGCCGCGCAGCAATTCAAAAAGTTTGCCGTTGATGTAATCGTAATTCTCACGCGGATTCAAGGGGCTGCCCAGAGCGTCTTGGTTGCTGACCATGATTAAGGCGTAGCCGGCTTGTGACAACTGGTGCAGGGCGCTAATCACGCCTTCAAGCAGGCGCATTTCGTCGAGCGAATTGACCTGCTGGCTGCCAGGCGGTTCATAGATGATGGTGCCGTCGCGATCGAGCAAAATGGTTTTGCGGGGCTGGGGGTTGGCTTGCATGTGGAGTTTCTGTTTACTTTAGTTGCCGCAGCCGCAACGTGACGGCGTTTTTGTGGGCTTCTAATTGCTCGTGTTCAGCCAGTAATTCGACGCTTGGGCCGAGTTGCCGCAGGCCGGCTTTGCTGACGCTTTGAAATGTCAGCCAGCGACCAAAGCTTGCGGTGTCGACTCCAGAGTGGCTGCGGGCAAAGCCCGCAGTCGGCAGCGTGTGATTCGTGCCGCTGGCGTAGTCGCCAAAGCTTTCACTGGCATGTGGGCCGCAGAATACAGAACCCGCGTTTATGATTTGAGGTAAAAGGGGGCCATAATCGTCGACGGCCAGAATCAGGTGCTCCGGCGCGTAGGCATTGCTGAAGGCGATCGCCTCGGCTAGATCGCGGGTGTGCAACAGGTAGCTGTGGGCCAGGGTTCCCGCTATCTCGTGCGCGCGCGGCAGCAGCGCTGTCTGTCGTTCCACTTCTGCTTTGACATCGCGCAGCAGCTCTGCGGCGGGCGAGGCGAGTAATACCTGCGAGCTGGGGCCGTGCTCGGCCTGGGCCAGCAGATCGGCGGCGACAATGGCCGCATTTTGCCCGGCTTCGGCAATCACCAGCACTTCGCTGGGGCCGGCAGGCATGTCGATGGCCACGCGCCGGGAAACGCGCAGTTTGGCTTCCGTGACATACGGGTTGCCCGGTCCAAAGATTTTGGCGACCTGGGGCAGGCTGCAGCCCGCCTCGCGTTCGTGGGCCAGGGCAAAAATGGCCTGGGCCCCGCCGACCTGAAAGTATTGTAACTGGGCCGCGGGCGCTCCGTTTCCTCGGCCTCTTCCGCTTTTTTCATCTTGGGCGGCCTCTTGCCGGCTAAACTGGCGCAATAGCTCCATGCAGCCCAGCATTTCCACTGCTGCGTGGACGCCACGTTCAGGAGCCCACGGCACACAGGCTGGCCCCCGCCGCGCATTGAGCGGTGGGCTGCAAAAGGCGATCTGGCGGCATCCCGCGAGAATGGCGGGCACCCCCAGCATCAGCATGGTCGAAAATAGTGGTGCCGAGCCGCCGGGAATATATAGCCCCACCGTTTCAATCGGGCGAAATTCTCGCCAGCAATGTATGCCCGTCGAGGTTTCCACGGCTTCTTGCACACGCTGTGGCAGTTCGCTGTGGTGGAATTGGGCGATGTTGTGCAAAGCCGTCCGCAGGGCGGCTTGCAGTCGGGTGTCCAGTTCATCCCAGGCCTGTTCCCAGTGGCGCGGGTCGACGGCTAGCTGTGCCGGGTGCAGCTCGACATCGTCGAAGCGCTGGCTCAACTCGCAGAGGGCGGCATCGCCGCCCTCGTGCACCAGCTGTTCGACGGCGGCAACTTGCCGGCCAATTTCATCATTTTGCCGGCTCACGGGACGCCGCGTCAGCGCACGGCGCTGCGCGGCGTCCAACTCAGAATAGACGATATATTTCATCGGCGACTCCACTTTAAAGCCATTTCAGAACAGCATTTTCTCAATTGGCTGAATCAGAATCGAATGGGCGCCGGCGGCTTTCAGGGCCTCCATGGTCTCCCAGACGACCGGCTCGGCGGATACGACATGGATGGCCACCTGTTGCGCGTCTGCCAGGGGAATGACTGTCGGCGAATCTGCTCCGGGCAGCAAGGCGCTGATTTCGGGGATTTTATCTTTGGGGGCATTCATCATGACATACTTGCTGTTGCGGGCCCGCAAAACGCTCTCAAGGCGGGACAGCAGTTGGGCGAGGCAGGAGCGTTTTGCCGTTGTCCAGTCATTGCGGGGCCCGCTGTGTTCAAGCAGCACGGCCTCGCTCTGAAGCAGGCTGTGGCACTCGACCAGGTCGTTGGCCACCAGGGTTGAACCCGTGGAAACTAGGTCGCAGATCAAGTCGGCAATTTGCAGTTTCGGGGCCAGTTCCACCGAACCATTCATTTTGACGATCTCGGCACGGATGCCTTGTCGGCGCAGAAAATCGTTCAGGCTGGCGGGATACGAGGTGGCGATGCGGCGCCCTTCGAGGGACTTGGGGCCTCGCTGGCGGTAGATGAGCTCAAATTCTGCGGGCGCGGCCAAGGACAGCCGGCAGAGGGAAAAGCCCATTTTTTTGTTTATGCGAACTGCAAACGGCGGGCTTTGTTCTGACTTGCCCGCACTTTGTTGTGCCCAGCCGCAGCTGGCTTCCTCAAAAATATTTTGCCCGGCCATGCCCAAGTCACATATGCCTTCGGCGACAAAACTGGGGATGTCATCGTCGCGAATAAAGAGCAGGTCCAGGGGCATTTCGCCGGAGCGACAGAGCAATTGGCGCGGACCCGGCGAGAACTTGAGACCACAAAGCTTTAATATCTCCATGCTCTCCGCGTGCAGGCGCCCGGATTTTTGCAGAGCGATGCGCAAGCGCCGCTTATCTTGGATCATGACGCTACTTTAGTAAAGAAAGGGGGCCCTGCCCAGCCCCCTCATCAAAAATCCCGGCAAAGTTTGCCGTAGTGGTCAGTCTTCTTCTTAATATTTAACAATCTCAAGCTTATTTGTAGTTGTACGCGGCATGGTACCTTTTACTTTGTTAGAAGAAACTTTGTACTCAATATTTGCGTAAAGCTTATCGCCGTCTTCCTTTTCTAAAGTTTGACAGCTCAAAATTTGAATATTCAAAGCTGTTGAGAAACTGTGAGGTGTTATGCCGGAAAGATCTTTTATCTCTGTAGAAGGTTGAAGAGATTTTTTAGTTTTAACTATAAATTCTGGGCTTTCTATTGCTTTATTAATTTTTTCTTGGACTTTTTGAACATCAGAATTCCAGAAATCGCTGACCTTCCGCGTTTTATCCTTCTTTTGGGTTCCTGGGATGTCGGAAAAGATTGTGTACGTGATGTTTGCTTTTCCGTAATAGTCTGTTTCTGTAGCTTCCTTAAATTCAAATTCCAGCCCGTCTGGCTTATTACTGAATTCTATATCATCTTTTGTTGGTTTTTTACCAATGTCAAGCGTGTTTATAACTTCAATCTTTACTGTTGGTTTTTGCATCTCGTTATCAATTTTTTTTTGGACCTCATCCCGATGTGCTTCCTCCGTTTGGGTTCCTGGGATGTCGGAAGAGTCGGAAGAGATTGGGTACGTGTCTTTTCCTTGGGCGAAAGCTTGCAAGTCCAGATCATGGCTGTCTTGGACTATAAGATCATCAAACAGCTCCAATTTACCAACGATTTGTAGTTTAATTTTGTGTCCCAGTTTTTTTTTCTTCCTTTCCTTTTATCGTTTGCAGTTCTGGCGGCAGTTTATTAGGCAGAGTGAATTGGTCGTCACATAGAGCTAGGTTTACTAACCAGTGTACATTCGGCGTATTTTTTATCCGCAGGCCCCAGGAAATGCGGCAGTTTCTCCAGGTCTCCATACGCACGACGTGCTTACTTTCATTGTGATTACTATCGTAGACGAGCTCGCCGTCTTTTTCAAATCTGTCGATTATATATGTCCTACCAATATTTACATCTGGCTTAATGCGAAAGACACTCTTTTTTAAATTTGGGGGGTGATTTCCTGTGTCTTTATCTTCACAGCCTGCGAGTAGCAGGGAGAAAATCATAATATATAAATATGATTTTAGAAGAAACGGGTTTTGGGTGGCCATATGCTTACCTCCTTAGATCCAAAATAGATATTTGAAGGAGCAAAACAAATATCGGGCAGGCAAAATACCGAAGATATTTATGACACATTTGTGATGCATTTTTCCATGAAATACTATTTTGAACTATCATTTAGAATTTGCTAACAAGAGTTTGCAAAATTATACATTATTGTCAATACTTTTTTATTAAAAATTATTATTTTACATATTTTAATAATTTCGCCTTTCTGCTCAGTATATTTAGCTGTTTAATCGGCCTTTTACTTGGCATGCATTTCGCAGCATTTTGCAGATTGAAGATATTTTTAGTATCACAAACTTTATATAATCTTTTGTAAAGGGTGGCACCTAAGACTTGAGAGGTGGCTTCAGGGCCCAGATCATAGCTGCTTCGTATTATATAAGTATCCGAGAGCAGCAACTCGGCGACGATTTGTATTTTGATGTCATGTGGATCAATCTTTTGCTTCAATTTCAGCGTAGTTACTTGTTCCTGTTTTTCCCTTATTCTTCGCTTCAATTTATATATGAATTTTGACACCTTCTCTCCGTCCTTGTCTCTTTTCGGGTCCGGGATAGTAAATTGGGTATTACCTTGACGTTGCTTTATTAGCCAGTATACCCTCGGCGTGTTTTTTATGCGCAGGCCCCAAGAGATAAAGCAGTCTTGCCAGATATCCGGGCGCACGATGCGCTGGCTTTCATTGCGACGGCTGCTATCGTAGACGAGCTCGCCGTCTTTTTCAAATCTGTCGACAATATATGTCTTATAGCTAGTACTTTCGACGAGTATGTAAGGCGATTTTATGACAGTCTTTGGCTTAATGCGAAAAACATTCTTGGGGATTTCTCGGCGCTCTATATCATAGCAGCCTGCGAGTAACAGGGACGCCGTCAATATATATATTGACGGAAACGAAAATGATTTTTCGTGTGGCATATGCTTGCCTCCCTAGATTTAAAATAAATATTCCAAGGCGTAAAAATTGGGGTAGGAATTGGATAGGCAAAATACCGCATATATTTATGACAAATCGTGAGTTTCGGTTATCGATAAAATACTATTTATTTAGAATCTGTCTCCAATATTGATTGTTTACAATTCTTGTTGTTACAAAAATTATATATTTTAGTCAATAGTTTTTTTCATAAAAATTATTATTTTTCATATTTTGATAATTTTGCTTTTTTGTCCAGTATATTTAGCTGTTTAATCAGCCTTTGACCTGGTATGCATGGTCTTCATCCTTGCTGCCAGACTCCACTTTACGGCAGGCGTTTGAATAAAATTGAAAACTTTCCTTTTGCTTTGTATGGCCTTTACGAAAAAGCTCAGGTTCTCGGCGGGGGAAATGTTGGGAACATTTGAAAAATTGTTTTGGAAACTTATTCTGGAGATTTGCTTGTGAAAATTATCAAAGGTCTTCTATCTAAAGACTTTAGGGGGGCGGCTTGTGGGAGAAGATGGAAAGGGCAGCTACTGCCGGCAATTGGGGCTGGCATTCTGTTTGTCACTGGGCCTGATAATGGACCTGTATATTTTAACTTCTTGTAACGCATTGCAAGAGGATCTGCAGCGGCCGCGGAGCTATGATATTTATGCGCCGCAATTGCCGGCGGGCTGGTCCGAGCAAAGCGGCCTGAATTTGCGCGGCTGGTATTGGGACTTGCAGTTCGTCGCCAGTGCTTCTGGGCCGGGTTCGGGACCGCCACAGTTCAGGAATGAGTCGGCTAGTGGTGCTGTGCTGCGAGTAGAATTGAAAAAACAGGAATCCTTGGTCTTGCGGGCCTTCCCGCAATTTGAGGAAGTGCCAGTTCATTTTGGCAAAAAGCTTTGGCGCCCCGCGGGCACGGTGTTGATGTGGCAGGAGCGCAGCGACGATGAAAATCAGGATATTTGCCGTTATTCCATACCGGCCACTTGGCTAGACGGTTTTCGGGCTCAAGTTCTGAGTGATTTGCTGCGCCGAGGCTTTGACGTGCGCTATTTAAATGTTGCCAAGCTGGACTACTATATAAAAAAGCGCATGCAGTGGCGCGCCGGAGACTTTTTGCTGAATCCCTGGAACTATGATCTGGAGTTTTTGGTCGCCGAACTGGGCCGTCTGGCCATTGACTGGTACGACATTCGCATGCGGACAATGGTGCCGATTCTCGGTGATCTGGGTATGCCTCCAGGTCGTTGGCAAGCCTTGAATGTGATTGAAGCCGCTTTGGATTGCCGTATTTCTTGCACGCCAGAGTTAGCTGTAGGCCAGCATTATTTCTGGGAGCTCAACTCGCGGAGCCTTTGGCTCATGGAAGTGAGTCCTGACGGTGAAATACTGGCCTTGGACGTAAGTGATGTGAAACTTGACAATCGACCGTAATTATTCCATGCTTTGGCTTTGAACTGGACTTGAAAGGTAGAATGGCCGCAATACCGAGGCTCGCGCGTAGCTTTGAAAATTTCAGTTGAAATTTATGTGAAATTGAGCGGGAAGCCAATCAGAGATTTAGGATGGAGATTCTTAAAATAGAGAATTCAAAATAGGAAATTCAAAAAATGGAAAATCCAAAGGTAGAATCATGAATGATATGGAATTGAATATTAGCTGTGGCTGGCTGAATAAAGATGGAATAAAGGTAGAATGGTGAAAATTGAAAAAGGGCGCGAAAGCATTCAGGAATTGAAGAAATCTGAGAAATATGGAAAATGGGTCTTTAAGTCTTGTGGTTTTTTCTTGTTAGTCGCCCAGTTTCTGGTCGCTTGTGCGTCGTCTGGAGTGACAAAAGACTTGTCCCAGGGGGCGGCCGATACGGTCAAGTGGGAACTCGTGACGGTGCAGCCAGGCTTTATGGGCAAATCAGACTTTCTGGCCGTCACCGAGCTCGACGGCCAGGTCCTGGATAAACCGCTGGTGTTCGGAATTGATGTCGTGCTCTTGTCTCTTGGGGAGCACCAGCTGAAGCTACAGTTGGGCCGCTTTGAGTCTTGGGAAGAACTGTTGGACTCAAGTGCTCGTTCTGAAGAATGGCGCACAGAACTGGGTACAATTACGCTGAGGGAACCCAAATTGGAAAAACCCGCCAAGGGCCGCAATTATTTAGTTGCCAGCTACGATAATATTTATGCGAGTAACAGCAATTCTCCAGAGTTCATACAGCGCTGGGTTGTCAACTATCCAAGGACCTTTGACGCAGAAAAAAAATGGAGTATTGAATCACTCTCGCCGGCGGCAACTACAGATTTAAGTCCAGATTTGCAAATAGAGACAAATGAGGCGGAGACAAATGAGAAAAAGGCAGCATCTTCTGGCGAGCTTGCCGAATAATTTGTAACTAGAATATTGGGCGATGCTTTGAATGTTTGGTGATTGCTTGAGGGCTTCTGGTCGGGCAAAATAAGGTCATGCGCATGGCACGCGGTCATAATTTTAGGGAGCAATATTCTGGCCCTGTTTTAGGCTGGCGTTTTTTGTACAGGTGCCTGAAGCTAGGTTTATTTTTAGTCTTTTGGGGGACGACCTGGGCTGGCCCGGTCCGCTGTGCGTTAACTGCGCAGCAGACAGTCCCTGCACCCCTCATGCCCAAACTGCCGACTCCTCTCGTTCCGAATCATATCAGCGGCGCCAAGGCGCCACGACAACGCGGCGTCTATTGGGGTTTTGATCCGCTCGACTGGAGCGTGGAAATGCTTGAGCTGCCCGCCGCAAACTATTTGTTTCAAGATCAATATTGGCTGTATATTGGGCCATATCGTATTGCGCTTTTTCAAGTGACACAGCAGTTTTACCACAGTGTCATGGGTTTGCCGCGCCCCGAAGAGAGGGAGCGTTACAAGCCGATGGTCGCGGTGTCTTGGTTTGATGCGCTACGTTTTGCCAATCGCTTGAGTCGCTTGGCAGGACTGCAAAATGCCTATAGTATCCGCGAGCTGAACTACGATAATGGCCAGACGCGATATGAAGTTGAGTGGCTACCAGGCAGCAACGGTTACCGCTTGCCGACTGAAGCCGAGTGGGAGTATGCGGCACGCGGTGGCAAAAGCTCGCGCCGTTTTACTTATAGCGGTTCTAATACTGTCGACAATGTGGCCTGGTACAATGGCAACACGCGCGAGCTGCGTCCGGTCGGGCAGAAGGAACCCAACGAAATTGGGCTTTACGATATGAGTGGCAATGCCTGGGACTGGGTGTGGGACCGCTTTATCCAGTTGAACCTCAGCCGCCTGGCAGAAGGGAGCCGTCTAGAGCCAGGCGGGAATGGCGTGGCGCCGATACGGGGGCCTGATGACCTAGGGCAGCGCAGCTTGGCCTCACCAAGTTTGACTTTGCCGCGTTTGACTTCGCCGCGTTTGACTTCGCCGCGTTTGACTTCGCCACGGGGCCCGATGACTTCAGAGCCTGGCACTGCGGCGCAGCGGCAGTTGCAACGCGGTCTGATCTGGCGCGGCCCCAGCGTTTACGCAGGGCGAATACAGTATCCGCACTGGCACCATCAAGATATTGGCCCCGGCCGTGATACTGAATCCGGCCAATATCTAGAATCCGGCGCTGTAGAAAGCGCTGAGTCGGAGGAAGAATTTCAAGAGTTGCGGGTCTGTCGGGGAGGTGGCTGGAACTCCAGCCGTAAATTCAGCGAAATACAACAACGCAGCCCTTGTATTGCTCAGGCGGATTATTACGCAGCAGTGGGGTTTCGTCTCGCCCAAAGTGTCACTGCGGAAGCGGCGGAGCCCCAAAAGAATCCTGAGGCAAAAAAAGGGGCGCTGGATAATTATCCATTTGTTTCCCCAGATATTCCGCAATAGCTCGGCCGGGTGTGAGTTGGCGTATCAGAGTATTGGAAATCTGAGGTAAGCGATGAAAAGATTTAGAGTTGTGGCGCCTTATGAGCCGGCGGGTGGCCAGCCCGCAGCTATTGAGACCCTGGTGCGCAGCGTGGAGGCGGGGCATGCCTTTCAAACTCTATTGGGTGTCACGGGTTCGGGCAAGACTTACGCTGTTGCCAAAACCATCGAACGCCTGCAGCGACCGAGCCTGATTCTCTCGCACAATAAAACTTTAGCTGCCCAGCTATACCGCGAGTTTAAAGAGTTTTTCCCCGACAATGCCGTGGAGTATTTTATTTCGTACTACGATTATTTCCAGCCGGAGGCTTACGTTCCCGCCCGCGATTTGTACATTGAAAAAGAAATCGATATCAATCAAGAGATTGAACGCATGCGGTTGGCGGCGACTATGGCGCTGATGGAGCGCCGTGACGTGATCATTGTCGCTTCGGTATCCTGCATATATGGCTTGGGCAATCCCAACGACTTCAAAGAAATGCGTATCCGGCTGCAGCTGGGGCAGCAGTTGGACCTGGAAGCTCTCTTGCACGGCCTGGTGTATATGCAGTACGAGCGCCAACGCGACTTGCTCGAGCGCGGGCAATTCCGCCAGCGCGGCGATGTCCTCGATATCTTTCCAGCTTACATGGAGGAGTATTATCGTTTGGAGCTTGAATGGGATGAGTTGGTTTCGATTCGGCGCATGGACCCGCTTGACCACAGTGCTCAGGAGAGCTTGGAAGAACTGACTATTTACCCCGCCACTCACTTTGCCGTTCCCCCAGAACGTTTGAAGGTGGCCATTAAGCTGGCCCAAGAAGAGCTGGAATTGCGCTTGGCCGAACTCAGGGAGCAAGGCAAGACGTTGGAGGCCCAGCGTTTGCAGACCCGCACGATTTACGATTTGGAAATGCTGGGGGAAATGGGGGTTTGCAAAGGCATTGAAAACTATTCTCGGCACTTGACGGGGCGTGAGGAAGGCGAAGCTCCGGATGTCCTGCTCGACTACTTTCCCGACGACTTTTTATTGGTGGTGGATGAGTCCCACGTGACGCTGGGGCAGGTACGAGCCATGTACAATGGCGATCGGGCGCGCAAACAAAATCTGGTGGACTACGGCTTTCGCTTGCCTTCGGCGCTGGACAATCGCCCGCTCCAGTATGACGAGTTTTGGCAGCGCTGTCGTCAGACAATTTTTATTAGCGCCACACCCGGCGAGGAAGAGCGCAAGAGTTCGGCGGTGCTGGCCGAGCAGATCATTCGCCCCACGGGACTTTTGGAGCCGCAAATCTCGGTGCGCCCCACGCAAGGCCAGATTGAGGATTTGTATGGGGAAATCCAAAGACGCATCGCCCGCCACGAGCGCACCTTGGTGACGACACTGACGAAAAAGATGGCCGAACATCTCTCGGATTACTTGAAAAATATGGGGCTTAACTGCCAGTGGCTGCATTCTGAGCTGAATGCGATTGAGCGCGTGGAGATCATCCACAAACTGCGTAGCGGTATTTTTGATGTCCTAATTGGTGTGAACCTGCTGCGCGAAGGGTTGGATATGCCCGAAGTTTCTTTGGTTGCGATTCTGGATGCAGACAAGATTGGTTTTTTGCGCTCCGCCACTAGTCTGATCCAAATTGTTGGCCGCGCGGCACGCAATGCCGCCGGCGCCGTCATTATGTATGCCGATCGCCATTCTGAAGCCATGGATATTTGTATCCGCGAGACTCGGCGTCGCCGTCAGCTGCAAATGGATTACAATCAGCGGCACGGCATCACGCCCAAGACCATCCAGAAGAGCGTTCAGGCCATTTTGGAGCGTCGCCTGGAAGAGAAAGCCGAAAGCGTGCGCGAGAATACGCAGCTCGTGCGCGGCAAAACGAATTTGCTGGACGCCCAGCAGCGTAATAAACTGATTAAAAGCCTGGAGCGCGAGATGCTGGAGAAGGCCAAGAATCTGGAATTTGAAGAAGCTGCCCTGCTGCGCGATGAGATCGAAAAACTCCAAGGTGGCGACTTGTATAGTTAAACAGCAGCTTTGAGGCCCGTTTTGCAATTGATCGGCAATTGCTTATACTGACGATGTTATAGGATTTTTTATGCCCCCGATACTCAGATTGATACACGGAGATATTACGCGTCAAGAGACGGCTGCCGTGGTCACGGCAGCTAATTCGCGCCTGGCTGGCGGGGGTGGAGTGGATGCCGCCGTGCACAAGGCTGCCGGCCCCGAACTGTTACGAGCTTGCCGAGGCATTTACCGGGAACAGGGCGAATGCTTGCCGGGCAACGCGGTCTTGACTCCGGCCTTTCGCCTCAATGCTCGTTTTGTGATCCATGCCGTCGGCCCGGTCTGGCCACTGGATGCGCCGGCGACAGAACGAGGCAATGAACTCAAGGAAACGCTCTATCTGGCTTATCAAAACAGCCTGAAATTAGCCTTTGAAAAGGGCTGTAAAAGTATTGCTTTTCCATGTATTAGTACCGGAATTTACCACTTTCCCAAACGGCTGGCCGCGCCCATTGCCCTGGCGGCGATTAAGCGCTTCTGCCAAGGCGACCCCCAAGTTAAGGAAATTATTAAAGAAATTTATTTGGTTTGCTTTGATAGAGAGAATTATCAAGTTTATTGCGATATTCTGTCTTGAAATCAGTGCTGGATTCTAACTGTTTTAGTTTCGTTGTCCGGGCGACTGGTCCCCACCGTGCCGGTTGGTCTCCACTCCCTTATTCTTAATATCCGCGGCTCCACTGGCGTCGAACTTCATAGAGTAAAACCGCTCCGGCGGCAGAGACGTTGAGGGAGTCGATGTGCCCCGCCGTCGGGATGCGCACTCGAAAGTCACAAGCCTGGCGCAATTGCGAACTGATACCTTGATCTTCCGCTCCCAGCAGCAGGGCGCATGGCGCCTGAAATTCCATCCGGGATGCAAGCTCTCCGCGCATGTCGGCGCCGTAGAGCCAGTATCCCGCCTTTTGTAGCTGTTGGGCGGCCTGAGCGAGATTGCCTTCAATCAGCGGGACCCAGGCGTTGGCCCCACAAGAGGCCCGGCCGAGCTGGTTTTGGGCATCTCGCGGCAGGCGGCCCGCGCGGCGCTGCGGCACAAAAACTGCGCCCACTTCAAATAAGTCGGCGCTGCGGACAATGGCTCCGAGGTTGCCGACATCCAATACACCGTCGAGCAGTAGCACCAGATCTGGGCGGCGTTGCAGGACTTCTGCGACGTTGCCGGCTTTGGCTTGCCGTTCGCTGTCAGCCTGGCGGTCTATGGCCAGGATGTAGCCGCGGTAGTGGCTGAGCTCCAGGAGGCCCTGCAATTCCTGTGGCTTGTGTTCTTCGACGGGCAACTGGTGCTGTTCCGCCAGCTGAATCAATTGCAGAATACGGCTTTTCTTGCCCTTTTTCTTGCCTTTGGCGGCGTCTCGCTCGGCATTGTGCCGGCGCTGTGCGTCAACCAGCAGGCGCCCCTGGCCTTGGCGGATGAATTCCGTGATGCTGTGGAAGCTGTTGTAGTATTCCATGTGGGTTCCCTTGTAAATATGAAATATGCTTGGGGGATTCCTGGCTTGTCGTCACTCTGCCATGATTTCTGGTTCCTTGGGGTAGCGGTATATTTGCCCTTGTAGAGACTGGAACAACCAGCAGTCTTCTTCTTCGCCGATCAAATAATTTTCACTCAGGGGGATTTTGCCACCGCCGCCCGGCAGATCGACGGCAAATTGTGGCATGGCAATGCCCGAAAGCCTTTGACGCAGCTCCTTGACGATGGCCCAGGAACGGGCGAGGGGCACGCGCAGGTGCGAGGTGCCTTCGGCCAGGTCGCCTTGAAACAGATAGTAGGGTTTGACGCGCAAACGCACGAGTTCTTCAAATAGGTCGCACAGGGTATCGGCATGGTCATTGATGCCGCGCAGCAGCACCGCCTGATTGAGTATCGGGATACCGGCATCGATGATTTGGTGCAAGTAGTAGCGCGTAACTTCGTTGATTTCTTGTCTGTGGTTAAAGTGAGTAATCAGCCACAGAGGTTGCTGTCCGCGCAGCAGGGCGATCAGTTCTGGCTCAAAGCGTTGCGGCATGACAACGGGCAGACGGCTGGCGATGCGAAATACAATGTCAGGTCGCCCCTGGCGCAGCTCGCGCAAAATGCCATGTAAGTGGGTGGTGCTGAGCATCAGGGCATCGCCGCCGGTCAGTAGGATTTCGCGGATTTCGTCATGCTGTTGTAAATAGTCGCGAATACTGCGTAAATGGCCGTATTGCAAGCTGCCAGAGTCTTGGCCGCTGAAGCGACGGCGGAAGCAGTGGCGGCAGTAGGTCGCACAATTATCGTTGAGCAGGATCAATAGGCGTGAGGAGTAACAGTGCACCATGCGCGACTCGGCGGCGGGCTGTCCGCTTGGCCCTCCGACTTTTGAGCTTGGGCGCCGTGAATGTGTGGCTTGCTCAGTGCTGCCTTTGTTGCTGTATTGGCTGTGCTCGCTGTTGTGTGAATAGAGGTCTTCACCCAGAGGATCTTGTAGCTCGTAGCTTCGACGCTGCAGCTCCGCCGCGCGCGGCACAATCTGGCGCCGGACCGGATCTTTTGGGTCGTCTGGATTTACTAGAGAAAGATAGTGAGTACTGACGGCAAACGGCAGGCGGCCGCGCAGCTCCGCCGCGCTCGCGGCAAAGTAGCTTTGCTCTTGTGGCGTCAAGGGCCAGGGGAGTTTGCTGGGGTCGCGAATAATTTGCTGGGCGTGCAGCTGGTAGCGCGGGTCGCTGTTCATAATTTTTCGGGCAGTTTAGTTGCTCTACATAGAATGGGCAAGAGGCCTTGGAATGGGCACAAGAGGCGTCGGAATGGACAAAGGGGCTATCGCGATTGATGTGTCTGGTTCATCGGCCAGTCCCGCATTGCATAAGCTGGGGCAAATCGTTAAGATAGACAATATTATTTTCCACGGGGGAACGACGTCGATTCCCCCGTGAGATTTAGAGAAGGGCGTACTTGCTCGTGGGGGCTGAAAGCTACTCATTGCGCGAGCTGTACAGGAGGAAATAGATGACAACTGTCTCTATGAAAAGCCTCTTAGAGGCTGGTGTCCACTTCGGCCACCAAACTAAGCGCTGGAATCCGCGTATGAAGAAGTATATCTTTACCCAGCGCAATGGCATCCACATTGTGGATCTGCAGAAAACGGTGTTGTGTCTGAAGGATGCGTATATGGCGGCCAAAGATGTGGTTATCAACAAAAAAAGCATCCTTTTTGTCGGCACTAAAAAGCAGGCTCAGGAACCAATCAAGACTGAGGCCGAACGTTGTGGCATGCATTATGTCAACCACCGTTGGCTTGGTGGCATGCTGACCAACTTTTCGACCATCAAACGCTCGCTTTACCAGCTGAAAAAACTGGAGAAGATGGAAATTGATGGTTCATTTGACTCCATGACCAAGAAAGAAATCTCGTTGGTACAAAAAGAGAAGGAACGGCTGGAAAAGACCTTGGGCGGCATTAAGGAAATGAAGGAGCTGCCAGGTGCTATTTTTGTGGTGGATACGGGCAAAGAGCATATTGCCATCGCGGAGGCCAATCGCTTGGGAATTCCGGTAATCGCCATTCTCGATACCAATTGCAACCCCAAAGGCGTGACTTTCCCAATCCCCGGCAATGACGATGCCATCCGTGCCATTCAGCTCTTCACGCAAACCATATCCTCTGCCGTTCTCGACGCCGAAAACGAAATTGGCCTGGAAGTGATTGAGAGCATGCACGAAAAAGAAACGGGCTTCATGACTCCAGCTGAAGAGCTGGCAAATTATCAGGCCCAGCAACAAGATGCCGAGCAGGAAGTTTACGACTCCCATAGCAAGGAGCAAGAGTAAGATGAGCGTAAGTCCACAAGATGTAAAATCCCTGCGCGAGAAGACTGGTGCCGGTATGGGCGACTGCAAGAAAGCTCTGCTGGAAGCCGGTGGAAACTTTGAGGAAGCAGAGAAAGTCTTAAAAAAACAAGGTTTGGCCAGTGCGGCAAAGCGGAGTGATCGCCAGACTTCAGAAGGTGCCGTATTTTTTGCCCAGAACACAGATGGCTTGGTCATGGTGGAAATCCGCTGTGAGACCGACTTTGTCGCCATGAACGAAAAATTCCGCAAACTCGGCGCAGCTGTCGCCCAAGAAGCTTTGGAACGCAAGCTCACTGCTGCCGATGCGGCTTTGACAAGCAAGGTCCAGGAGGCGGTTCTGGCTCTGAAGGAAAATCTGAATATCGGCACTATCGCCAATATTGCGGCCGAAGCTGGCGACGTGATTTTGACTTATTCTCACAATAACGGCGCTATTGCCACTGCGGTTGTGTTGCACAGTGAAGGCGCCCGCCTCGATACCCAGAATGCAAATGACTTGGCCCAGAACTTGAATGACTTGGGACGCGACCTAGCGATGCATGCTGCGGCTTTCCAGCCGAGTTTCCTCAATGCTTCGGAAGTGGACGCCCAGCTTATTGCTGAGCAGGAAGATATCTTTCGCGGCCGCGCCCAGAGTGAAAATATTCCTCCAAAGGCCCGTGAGGCTTATCTCAAGGGACAGTTGAAGAAGTGGCTCGCCGAATGCTGCTTTGTCGAGCAAGGTTTTGTCAAAGAGCCGAAGAATACGGTTGCCAAAGTCCTCAAAGATTTTTCCAAACAGAACGGGGCTAGCGTTTCGCTGAAGGCATATAAGATTGTAAAAGTCGGCAGCTGAAGCGTGAGCTGGCCGGCATGCAATCGCTTGAAGGAGGCGGACCCAGCTGCGTGCCGGCAAGGGCGAAATAATGCCCTTGGTATCCTGGCAGCAGTGGCCCTTTCCCTTATAATAATTAGGCGCTTAATTGGGCTGGCGCCCAGCTGGATTCAACTGGCTTTATATGTATACTTCAGCCGTGAGTAGCCTGGCGGTGAGTTCCCTGCAAAAGGAGTTTTTATGGGTTTGCTAGATAAAGAAATGTCGGAAAAGATGACGAAAACGATCCAGAGTCTGGAGCATGATTATGCCTCGTTACGCACCGGCCGGGCGACTCCACATTTGCTGGATAAGGTTATGGTGGATTACTACGGGGCGCCAACTCCGCTCAAGCAATTGGCTAATATAAGTATTCCTGAAGCGCGTGAGATTTTGATTGCGCCTTTTGATCGAAATCTGTTGAAAGATATTGAACGCGCCATTCAGATTGCGGACTTGGGGCTGACGCCGAACAATGATGGCAAAAATATTCGTCTGCAAGTCCCAGCTTTGACGACTGAGCGCCGTAAGGATTTGGTTAAGCAGGCCAAAACACTGGCTGAGAAAGCCCGCGTGTCTGTGCGTAATATTCGCCGCGAAATGAATGATGCGATCAAGGCAAATACAGAGCTCAGCGAGGACATGCAGAAGCATGAAACTACTGAGATTCAACATTTTACGGACAAGATGGTCAAGAAAATAGATGAGGTTCTGAGCCAAAAAGAAAAAGAGATTCTGGAAATATAGGGATTGAGGCTGAATGGGGATCCCAGAGGATTTGCGGCATGTGGGCATTATTATGGATGGCAATGGCCGTTGGGCCAAGCAGAACGGCAAGCCCCGGATTAGTGGGCATAATGAGGGCGTCAAGGTAAGCAAGCAGATAGTGCGCCGGGCCTCGGCTCTCGGCCTGCCGTTCCTCTCGTTGTATGTGTTTTCTAGTGAGAACTGGAAGCGCCCTCCGCGTGAGGTCGAGCACCTGATGGGTTTGTTGCATAAGCACTTGCGCAGTGAATTGCAGTTCTATATTGACAACCGCATCCGCGTCTGGCACTCAGGAGGCCTCAAAGAATTACCTCAGGTGGTGCAAGACGAAATCAACTTTGTCATAGAGCAGACCAGAAATTTTCGCGGCTTGACGGTCAATCTGCTGGTCAACTACGGGGGACAACAGGACATCGTTTGCGCCGCTGAGAGGTTGCGTCAGCGCGGTGCAAAAATTGATGCGGAATCCCTGCGTTGCCACATGGATCACGGCACAGAGCTGCCGCCTTTGGATTTGTTGATTCGCACTGGTGGCGACCAGCGTATAAGCAACTTTTTACTGTGGGATGCAGCTTACGCAGAATTATATTTTGCCAACGCATTGTGGCCGGACTGGACAGCTGACGCATTTGAACTGGCTTTGCAAAGCTTTGGTCAGCGACAGCGCCGTTTTGGTGGCGCTGGGATAGATTAAGTGAGCAAAAAAGACAGGGGGCAGGTAATAGTGCAGAGAGCTGAAGCAGGAGTGCCTGGGCTAGAGGCTGAAAGAACGGCAAAAGATACCGATCAGGTGACTGTTGCACAAAAAGTAGCAAGCAAATCGACCACAAGAATTCCTGTAGGCCCACAAAAAAAGGGTAGGCGCCGCAATATACGAGAGCGCCTTGTGCTGTTTATTGTCGCAGTGCCGCTGTTGGTAGCCATCATCATGTTGCCGTTTTTTCATCAGTTGCCATTCAATCTGGTGGTGATTGCGTTTGTCGGTATGGGAGCCTGGGAAATGGCTAAATTGCTGCTTCTCTTGGGCTTCCGTGTCTACCCTCTGCCGGCTATTTTGATTGGGGTATTGCTGCCAGCTACGCGCTATCTGGAATTACAGTTTCCTGTCTTGGAAGCCTACAATGCCTTTAGCAGTCTTGTGGCTCTTATTTCTCTGGCGGCTCTATCCCTGCCGATTTTTTTGCGCAATGCAAATATGAAAGAACGACTGTTTGTCGGTATGGGTTACATGATAATCTTGTTGTATCCGAGTCTTTTGGGTACTTATGCCGTATCTTTGACGTCTTTTCCTGCAGGGCCACGATTGGCTTTGCTGTATGTTGTTTGTGTACAGGCCAATGATTCTGCAGCTTGGGCCTTTGGCATGCTGTTTGGCAAGAACCGTGGACTGATTGACGTCAGTCCGAATAAGAGTCTGCAAGGGTTTCTGGGCGGCTTGCTCGCCGGTATGCTTGTTTTCGTGATTTTTGCTTTGGTTTGGCCGCAGGTCTTTAGGCTTTCTTGGTATCTGCCGCTCTTTGCTTTGGCCATTGGCTGTAGTGCCATATTGGGCGACCTGGTTGAGTCGTTGATTAAAAGAGCTGCCGACGTCAAAGATTCGGGAGCCCTGATACTGGGTCGTGGAGGAGTTTTGGACTCCATTGACTCATTGTTATTTGTGGCCCCCTTGTATTATTATTTTTTACCATTTATTATAGTTATTCCGAGTTAATGCGGTTATCGCTTTGGTTTATCGTATCCAAATATTTGTAATGGAAGTACTTATTTATGCAGCAGCACCAGTTTAATCAGGACTTTCGCAGCATAGTCAGCCGATTTTGCCTGATCGGTATCGGTTTTTTTGTTCTATTTACAATGGTTTTATATTTTGGTGGCGCTGCAATTCTGAAAGTCTTTGGCAATGGTTTCTTATTTATAGCCTTGTTATTCATCATTTTTATTGTGATGGCGGGACTCTTCTTATTATGCCTGCGCTTGACCAGCACTCTACCGGGTCAGGCCCCGATAGCTGCGATTAGCCTCTCTGTTCCGGGTATGTTCCTCGATACGGTTATCCTGCGCTTCCTCGACAAAGTTCTCGCACCTTTGGCGGAGTTCCCGCTGGAGTTTTCTTCAATCTTAATGTTTGCTTATGCTTCAGTCATCGCGATTAGCCTGGTTGTTTATCGCATCTAAACTTCATCCTTTCGATGATATGATTTCTTTCAGAATTTAAATTGTAAACTCACAAGGGTTTTTGTGTCTAGAGTTTGGTCGACAGAGAAGGTCCTACAAAAGATTTTTATATTGCAGGCCGTACGGCGCTTTTTTGCCGAGAAGAAATTTTTAGAAGTCGATACGCCAATATTACAGACAAGGCTGGTGCCAGAGCTGCATGTGCAGAGCTTCTCTGTTGTCGGCCGGTCTGGTGCAATCGGTTATTTACTGCCTTCGCCTGAATTGGCGATGAAGCGGTTACTCTGTCAGTGGAACAGCGAGGCCATGGGCGGGCCTGAGGCTATTCTCGAAGGGCTGCCAACGGGCAAAGTTCCATCCATTTACCAGCTGGCTCACTGCTTCCGCCAAGAAGATGAACAGGATGAGCTACATTTCTGGGAATTCTTGATGCTTGAATTCTATGCCATTGGCTACACCTCGTTACAGTTGCTGGAACTTGTGCGGCAGCTACTGGGTTACTTGGGGCCGCAGCTCCGTCCCGACTTGAGCCGACTTTTTTCGGGCGAGTTGACAGTGCTCAGTTTTGATGACTTGTGCCGCCAGGCCGTGGGCCTGGGATTTGATGAATACTGGGATAATGGCCTGGAGGGGATGCAAGAATTATATGTTGCCGCTGGTGGCACGCACAGCCCGGATCTAGGTCTTGATGACTTGTTCCACCTGTTCTTGGTCAATTTTCTGGAGCCTTATATCGGGCGGGAACTGCCATTTTGTGCCCTGTATCCCTACCCAGATGTGACGCCGTTGCCAGCTCGGCAGCTAGCTGGCAGAGTTGCTTGGGTGGAGCGCTGGGAACTTTATGTCAATGGAGTTGAACTGGCCAATGCCTGCCGTGAGGAAAATCGTCGAGAGTATCTGGAGCTTTATCGTCAACGATTTGTCGCTGTCCTGGAATATCTGGGACGCAGTGCAGAACTCGCCCGCTTCGATCTCCCGGCTTTGAGGTTATGGCGGCACTTGCCTGACTGTAGTGGTGCCGCTTTGGGCTTGGACCGTCTGCTGGCACTGTAACTTGCATGCGGCAGATTTTAAAATTAAGTAGAATAAGTGATTGTTGTTCTAAGGCCAGTTTTGTTGGCATTTAGTCCGGAGAGAAAAAGTATCCTGGCAGCTATCAGTAGTTTATGGTCAGAATCGCCCTGAGTATCTCTGCCGTATTGGCAATGCTCTCGTGCGATAAATATTAATGGCAGAAATGACACAGATTGGCTGGTTGTGGTGTAATTCTTTGTCAAATATGCCAACGCCCGGAAGAGACTTCCGGTTTTATTGGTCAAAATGCCACGCTACTTGCCCTTTCCTTTAGAGCCAAAGCGAGCGCGTGACAAGGCTCTATGACTCTGATAGTTTAAAAATTGGCCTAGATTGGAAATATTTCGATAGGGGTAAGGATATATCTTAAATTGCTACAGTTGGCATAAAATTTGCTTTAGTTCAATGTAAGAGCAAGCATGCTGCTTGTCAAAGAAACAAGAAGGGAGCAATCCCGAGGAGGTTATTATGATACACCGTGATGTTGTCCTGAGGCGCAACCCATCTCTTGCGCTGGGCTCAATACTGGAAGATTTCTTCAGTGAAGGTGGTTTTGACAACCATTGGATGCGCAGTGATATTCAGGAAACGGATACTGCGTTTCAGATTTCAATTGATCTGCCTGGAGTAAAGAAAGACCAGGTGGAAGTCAGCCTGGAAGATGGCCGTTTGTACATTGAAGTCAAACAGGAAGAAAAACATGAGAGCCGAGAAGACGGTAAGTGGATTCGCGTTGAACGCCACCAGCAACGCGCTGGGCGCCGGGTTTTCCAGGTGGGCAAGGCTGTTGATGAGGAAAGTATTCAGGCGCGAATGGAAGATGGCGTGCTCCATATTGAGCTGGCCAAAAAAGAACCAGAGCGACGTAAACGCTTGATTTCCTTGCAATAATCGTTGGTCTGTAATCTGGCAGAAAGCTTTGAGAGAGGGGACAGTTAAGCTAGAGAGCAGCTGACTTCAAGTGCTCGTTAAATTGCCCTGCTCGTTTATCGGGCAATTTAACGAGTACTTGAAGTCAGCTCGATATTCTTGCATAATATTGTTTTATGATTTTTCCTACATTGATCCGGGCAGCGGCAGTCTGCTGAGTTCTGCGCTTGTCGGCCTGTCTTTGGCCCTGGTGTTTTATATTCGGGCTTTGTTCTATCGTATTTTTAATATTGTGGCCGGCAAGAAGAACGCTTGTGACAGTGACTTCGCCGATCAATTGGTTATTTTCAGTGAGGGTCGCAATTACTGGCCTGTTTTTGAGCCTGTTTGCGAGGAGCTGTTGAATCGGGGGCAGAGTTTTGTTTATTTAACTGCCGGCAAGGACGATCCCGGATTGGATTGCCTAGCCCAGTCTGGAGATCAGGCGCGGGCATTGTATTTAGGCCGTCTGAACAGCGCCATTTACACGATGAATAGGCTCAAGGCCAAGATGTGTGTCATGACAACCCCACAGCTGGATATTATGCAACTTAAGCGATCGCCTCACGTTGGGCATTATTGTCATGTCATGCATTCGCCCAGTGATGTTCATACATATGAAAAGTTTGCCTTCGATTACTTTGACTCTGTGCTGTGCACTAGCCAGCATGTCATGAATAATTTAAAACTTTTAGAGCAAAAACGACAAACTGAATATATGCGAAAAAAAGGTCTGTTGCGCGAACGTAAATTGTTTGCCACAGGTTGCCCATATTACCAACAATATTTTGCCGATTCGCCTGCGGCGGAAAACAAGGTCCTGGCAGCCCAAACTTGGGCGAAGGCCGTCAGTAAAGCGGAAGAGCCCTGTTTGTTGTTGGCTTCCTCTTGGGGGGCACGCAGCTTCTTGAATCAGATTGATCTGATTTTGGAGCAGTTGTTATCCCTCCCTTTTCGCGTGATCTTCCGACCTCACCCACAGGCATGGAAGTCCGACAAGGAGAAGCTTGAGCGCGTGCAAAAACAATATGGGGAGCACATTGAAATAGATTGTGCGGTGGATAACCGCCCCGTGTTGCAACGAGCTGACGTTTTGGTATGCGACGTCTCAGGTATTATTTATGACTTTGCATTTGTTTATCAGAAACCGGTGCTGGCGTTGTTTCACGATCAGGTAGAGATAATGGGCTATGAGGCTAGTGATGTCGAAGCGCCGGATTCGGTATTTGAATTGTTGGAAGATGTCGGTGCATATTTGCCACTTGAGCAGCTGTCTTGTCTGGGTGAATTGTTGCCGCAAGTAATGCAAAAACAGCTGTCACGCCAGCTCATCGACAAGCATATTTTCCATTTTGACAATGCAGGCCGCGTTGCGGCCCAGCAAATTATGGGCCTCTTTCAGCGACAACTGGCGAGTTAGAAACTGTTTTATCACTTGGTATCGCCGAGTTTCTGATTTTGGCCTGGGTATAAACTTATTCACTTTAAACTTCATATTGTATTGGGATATTCTGACAAATCAGACTGTGGCGCAACTGTGCGGCGTTCTCGCTGGCATGGCGGTCAACTTTTTTGCAAGTAATATTATGTCTTTGGCAAACGGCGCCAGAAAGAAATTGCTGTTTGATTGTGAATATCTGGATTTAACGGTGGCATTCCTGAATTCAGTTTTGCGGGTTGATCTGGCTACTCAATTCCCAATTAAGTTGAAAATACTGTTCAACGCCTTCTTGAAAAAAAATTTGGCGCTGCCAGGTCTCGCCTTCGTACTGAATCAATAGATGATGTTTGCCGGCAGGGACACTCAGGAGGTATTGCAGGCGGGTTTGTTCATAGAGGTAGCTTTCCAATTCACGAATCTCCACATCCTGCCAGCTGGGAGTCGAACGCTGTCGGCTTTGCAATGGAATGCCGTCGAGCAGTACAACTGAATTCTTGGGTAAGACCAGGCGCAGTTGACTCAATCGTTCCTGCAATTGCAATTCCAGAATTTTTGTTTCGCCGGCTTCAAGTTGAAATTGGGCTCGAGTATAGTACTTCTGGCTACTGACTTGAATGCTGTGGCGCCCAAGTCCAAGGCGGTAGGGCTGGCTGTAACGCGCCCGCGACGAACTCAAGTTGTCCGCCGCATGAGTGTGGCCTGAGCCTGGATCGTAGGGGGCATCAGTACTGGTTTCAACATAGTCGGGGTCAAATATCCAATCGTGGTTTTGTTCGTCAATTTGCAGGCTCAAGTATAACTCCGAATCGTCTAAGTAGTTTGTTGTGGAGTTTTGCTCTGCGTCTGTTGACGTCTTGGGCGGTAGCAGGCGTATGCGGATTAAGCCAAATTTTTTGCGCAGGTAACGCAAGCTGTATTGGTAGCTGGGGAGACCGAGCTGGCCGGGAGTTCCAGAAGTCTCGACAGCCTGAGCTGGTTCTACTGTCTGAAATGGGTAGAGCACAATGTAAATTGGAAATTGCTTCACTTCTAATGAGATATTTTGACTGGCTTGTTGTTGCTTAGGCACTAGTTTGGGCTGTTGAGAGGGATTGTAGCCGCTAATCTCATCGCTCAAAGTAAATCTTAGTAGAGTTTTACCCTCAATCCCGCGCGTGAGTAAGCGCCGGCCTTGATATTTCGGCGTGTCGTCTTGCTCAGTGTCGTCGTGCGCCGGCTCAGAGTTGAAAGGACTCAACTGGTTGTAAACGAGAAGGCTTACCGGTTGCCCATTTTGCCCATTATCGTAGTCGCTAGCCGTGCTCGCAGTGCTGTCCTTAGTTTTGTCCCAAGTTTTGTCCCAGGGGCTAAGTTCCAATTCAATGGCTTGATAGATCTGGGCCTGCCCCATTTGGATGCGTAAAATTTGATATACCTGTAGTTGCCCACTGTAAGGGGCGTTGCCGCTGGTGCCCGGCGCAATGTCACGTTGAAGCTCCCCTTGTATCGGTTCACTGCCTTGCGGGTAATCCTGGGCTTTCAAATTACTTGAGCCAATTGCGACAAGCCAGGCTGTGAGCAGGCCGAATGTGACGGGCTTTAGGCAATGGCGGCAAAGCAAAAGACGCAAGAGATACAGAAGCAAGCCAAACAAAAACAAAAGTGAGGAACAAGGGGAAAAGTAAGAGGCGGCGAAATAGGCGTTCATATCAGACTGCTGCACAGTATCTATTTCTAGAAAATTACAGGGTTGCTATAATGCAATGGCTTATTTTATGATATTTGTGCCATTTTGCAAATGGCCTTATGTGCTTTTACTGGCCTTTTTAACTTTGTCAAATTCAGCTTCAAGCAGCCGGACAATCTCAAAGGATGCGGCAAACTCAGAACACGGCGACTGCCCTTAGAGCCGATCCTTACATTATCCTTACATTATTATATAGAGGATCGCCACGGTACAAGCGAATGTACCGGCTAAGATGCTTTGGGGAGTGCAAGTCTTGCGATTTAGGGCAGGTGCCGGTAGAATTGCCGCCAAAGTCAATGCCAACATTGGATTAGAACAATTCAATACCCGCATTTTTGCTCCTGAAAAAAATCTTCGCTCAACGAAAGGTGAATTGACTACGTTTAATTAAGGAAGGAAATCATCGCCCATGTTCCAGCAGAATTTCCGTGTTTTCGTCTACAATCCTGATAATGGCCAGGCAAGTAGTCGACTACATGATTTGAAAAGTTATGTAGGCTTGAACGAGCTGATCGCGCTAGATGAAATCCAGGGCTATGACCTGAGCCTAAATTCGCAGATAGCGGGTCCGGAACTTGATCATTTGCTGGCAGAGTTTTGCACATTGCACCTCGCTGATCCCGTAAGTGAAGTGCATCTTATTCAAAAATTCAGTGACGCCTCGACGGAGCAAAATTCCTGGCAAGAATGGGTTGAGCAAAATACAACTACGGGCTGCCCACCGGGGGATTTTGATTTCCTTTGTTATGAAAGCCTGGCCGTCCAATTTGACCCCCGTGCGCAAGCCGTTTGGGATTGCTGGAGTCTATGGGCCCAGAGGTTGCCGGCGCAAACCAAGATGCAGCTGCGGAGCGTCCGCTGTTTCTGGCTGTACTGGTTACGAGGTCGGGCGGGTCGTCTGCAACCCCAGAGTCTAAATTCTGCCCACCGTTATTTATGGGCACCCTTAGAGCGGCAAGTCAAAAATTTAGCTCAGTTTTCCTACAGTGCCCGCAGCCAGGCAGGAGCAACAAGCTTGGCAAAAGAGACGGCACAAGGGCCTATCTTGCCCTCCTTGCTGTCTCTGCGGCCCGAAGCCAGTCAGCTCCGCGCTTGGGCCGACAGAATTGGGCTGCGTTTTGACGATGCCAGTCTCGCCTATATTCATGCTTATTATGGAGGGGGAGAACTACCCGGACTTCGCACTCTAGAGAATCCGCGCGAACCTAGCCTGACTGAATTGCGAGTCCTCGAAGCCTACTGGTCGGACCATTGCCGCCATACCACCTTTAACACAGAGCTCCAGTGGCAGAAGGCATCGCTGGCCACCGCTCCCCTAGAGCTGCGACAGGCATTCCAGTTGTATCGCGAGCTGCGCCAGCAATGCGGAATCAGTCACAAGACGGAATGCTTGATGGACATCGCTGTTTTAGGTGCTCAAGCCATCAGAAAGAAACTGCAGGCGAGCGGTAAATCGGCTTATATGGACGCGGTAGAAATTAGTGCCGAAGTGAATGCCTGCTCGATCTTTGTCGACGTAGAAGATGCCGTGGGGCAAAAACACCGCCGCCTGCTGATGTTTAAGAACGAAACTCACAATCACCCGACAGAAATAGAACCTTACGGTGGCGCTGCTACGTGTTTGGGGGGCGCTATACGCGATCCACTTTCTGGGCGTAGTTTTGTCTACCAGTCGATGCGCCTGAGCGGAGCTGCCAGTCCGGACCAGGAGCTGAATCAAGCGCGGCCCGGCAAACTGCCCCAACGCAAGATCGCCGCTGAAGCCGCGCGCGGATTTTCTGACTACGGCAACTGTATTGGCCTGGCCAACAACCTAGTGCGCGAAATCTACCACCCCGGCTTTGAGGCCAAGCGATTTGAATGCGGTGTGGCCGTCGGAGTCGCTGATCCGCGGCAAGTCAGGCGCCTGGAACCCCGTCCGGGCGATCTGGTCTTGTTGCTCGGCGGGCCTACAGGCCGCGACGGCATCGGTGGCGCCTCTGGCTCTAGCGCTGCCCACGACAGCCTGACTGTCGCGGGCAGCAGTGCCGAAGTCCAACGTGGCAATCCGATTGAGGAGCGCAAACTCCAGCGCTTTTTCCGCCGTCAGGATGTCGGAAATCTGATTAAACGTTGCAATGACTTTGGTGCCGGCGGGCTTGCCGTGGCTGTTGGCGAGATTGCCGAGAGCCTTGAAATTGAGCTCTCGGCCATGCCGACTAAATACGGCGGGCTTATGCCGGCCGAACTCGCCGTTTCCGAGTCCCAGGAGAGAATGGCTGTGGTTATCGATGCCAGTCGCTGGGAGGAGTTCCGCCAAAAAGCTGAGAGCGAGGGGATTTCTGTCGTGCAGCTGGGTCAGGTTCAAGGCGGGGGGAAAAACGGGGTGAAGGGAGGGAAAGAAGGAGAGCAAGGAGGCGGGCGAGCCCGATTGCGCCTGCTCTATCATACAGAAGAAGTTGCCAAGCTACAGCGCGACTTCCTCGAGAGTGCTGGTTTTGCCCGCAGTGCCAAGGTCTGTTTCGACAACAGTTATCTGAGGCCTTACCAGCCGTCTATATTGGCGGCCGATCTAATTCGGGATATCGACCCGCAGCAAGTCCAAGGACAAAGATGGGCGCAAGATCGAGAAAGGGCCTTGTGCCAGATTTTGGCACAGCCTCAGGTCGCCAGCCAGAGGGGCCTGCAAAACATGTTTGACAGTAGCGTAGGGGCGTCAACTGTGTTCCAGCCCTATCCGTATGCGCCTCAGGCGGCTGAAGCCGCCGCCGCGGTTACGCATGGCCGCAGCGAAGTATCCGCTCAAACAATCCCGCTGCATTATTGGAGCCAGGCGAGAAAACTTCAAACAAATGACGATGACTACCGGCACACTGAGTCGCGCAGTGTGTCGCTGCTTAGTTTCGCCTACGATGCGCACTTGAGCTGTCATAACAGTTTCCTCGGTGCCCAAGTCGCCATCGTTCAGTCCGTTGGCAAATTGCTGGCCGCCGGCGCTGAGCGCGGCGATAGCTACCTGTCGCTACAGGAATATTTCCCGCGTCTAGAAAGTGCAGAACTCTGGGGGCAGGCTAGTGCCGCTTTGCTCGGTGCCCTGCAGGCCCAGCACAAACTTGGCCTTGCGGCCATCGGCGGCAAGGATAGCATGAGCGGCAACTTTGAAGAGCTACAGGTCCCGCCAGTTTTGTGCTCCTTTTCAGTCAGTACGGCGCCCTGCAGTGCACTGCGTGCCGCGAACTGGCAAGCTGGCGCCCGCCACCTCTATCTGCTCGGCCAGCCCGCAGACAATCTCCCGCTACTGCAGAATCCAGACTACGAGCGGATTGCAGAATACTGGAGTTATCTGGAAATCTTGAAGCAACACAGCGATATCCAAGTTGCGGCCCGTTTGATCGGAATTGAGGGCATCGCCGCTGCCATGGCTCTTTTTGCCTTTGGCTCAACGCCCAAACGCATAATTTTAAAAATATGGGAAACTAATTATTGGCAGCCATATGCGGCCGATCCGAGTTTTAGCGCTGTATTGCTGGCCAGTTCGCAGCCTCTGCCAGATTGTCCTTGGCTGCGGGACTTGGGGCACCTTGAGGACTGTCGCCTGGGCGATGAGGCCATTTTCTTCGCTGGTGGCAGGCTAGCCCTGGATGCCCGTTCGCCGGCCTACCGGGCTTGGTGCCGTTACGAAAACGAAGTCGGCTACTACCCACTTGAGGCCGACGCTCCAAAGCAGCTCCGTCCAGAAGAAGGCGATGATAAACAGGGCAAGCGTTGTGGCAAACTCCAACAGGAGCTACTGGCGCAAGCCCGCAGCCGGCCTGCGCCAGCCCCTTCAATCTATGCGAGAGGCAAGCGCCGGAAAATCCGCTTGGTGGTTCCTGTTTTCCCCGGCAGCAACAGTGAAGACGACATGCAGCAAGCCTTTGCCTGCGCCGCAGCTCAATTGCGGCGCGGCGGAAAATGGCTGCAACTAGAGCAATGTAGTCCTATTATCAATTTGCTGAGCGCAAAACACCTACAGGAATCCTTGGCCCAACTTTCCCGTGAGCTGGAAGGGGCGCAAATTCTGGCCTTGCCCGGCGGCTTCAGTGCGGGCGATGAGCCAGACGGTAGCGCCAAGTTCATCGCCTCCGTGCTGCGGGAACCGCAAATTGCTCGTGCCATTGACCAGCTGCTGTGCGACGAAGGCTTGATACTCGGTATTTGCAACGGTTTTCAGGCGCTGATTAAAAGCGGGCTGTTGCCGTATGGCCGCGAATGGTGCCAAGGGGCGGCCTATGGCCGCGAAGGCTTAAATATTATGCGCAATCGCCAGGGGCGCCACATCGCCGATCTGGAACTGTGCCGCGTTTGTCCGACCCCTTCTCCCTGGCTTTCTCACATGAGCGGCAAGGACTTTCTACTGCCGATCTCCCACGGAGAGGGCCGACTGCAGTTACCCGAAGCCTTACTGCAACAACTGCTTTCAAAACGACAAGTCGCAGCTGTCTATCACCGCGATGTCAACGGCTCTTTCGCCGGAATTGAAGCCCTGTGTTCTGCCGATGGCCGTATTCTTGGCAAGATGGCCCACTCCGAGCGCCAGGGACCGATGCTGTACCGCAATATGCCGCACGATCGGGCGCAGTTTTCCCTAAATCAGGATATCTTCCGCAACGGCTTGGAATATTTTCTTTAAAGCCAACAACGCTGTCCCCTCGTTTGCAAATTCTATCACCAATTAAGCAGCCGGCAGTTGGCGCGAAATTCCTGCAACAACTGTTCGAGTCGCAAAGCCGTCTCACGGCGATTGTGCACTGTGCGGTAATGCGCCACAAGCTCAATACCGGCCTCGCTGCGTCTCGCGCCCTGGTAATACAGCCCCAGTAATTGACGGCGCAATTGTTGCAGTTCTTTAAACAACTTATAGTGCCTGCGATTGGCATGGAACTGTAACTGGTATTGCAGGGCGATATCCGCCTTCCGCAGCTGCTCCAGCAGCAGTCGCAACTCATAATTGCGATGCTGCTGCCCCCGCTCTTCGCCAAGCTCATTTAACAATTTGTCCACGGCCGCATTGTGCTCTAGCCGTAAAGCTCCCTGGGAAGCTCCTTGGGAACTTCCTTGGGCTTCCTTTGATCTATACTGGCGCGAGCGAAACACAAAACGTTGTAAAAGAAACGGTAGAGCCTGCAACCACTTAAAGCGAGTCCTGTGTCTAACGACAGAAAAAAAGCGCTGAATGCGCTGTGACAAGGCAATAAATTTCTCTTCAAGTTCAAGCTGCGCGCGCTCAAGATAATTTTCACTGGCATAACGCAAACAGAGATGGGCCAATTCATCTGGCAAATCTCCGGCACTTGCACTGGACTGAATATCTGGATACTCGCTGTAGAAAAACTCGTTATCGTTGCCATCCGTGCCATTATCCGCCACAGCTCTATTCTGCAAGCCTTGCAATGGGAACTTCGCCGTCGTCAAGCTTTGTTCAAATAGATTGCGCAAATTTTGCAGCAAGTTCTGACGTTGTTGCGCCAAGTTACAACGAGATTCCAGTTCTTGCATCAATGCAATGTAATACGGCGCAAACGCGATTTGTTGCCGCGCCTGTGCCGGAAAGGCCGCCCAAGCCTGCCCCGCCGAGTTATAAAAGCTTCTCGCAGCATTCCCACTAGAGCTAAATTCCGTGGGAGGCCTTTGGCCCCCCCCCGGCAGGTCCAGAAACAGTTGGGCCAAGGCAAATGTGAAATTGTCTTGCCAGAAGGCCCGTCCAATGACCTGAAGTTGTTGAATACGTCGATGCCTCTGCGCAATCTGGGCTGCCGTGTCGCCAATTGTCGCCTTCTGGACACCTTGGGGAATGTCCATGGCTGCCGGCGGAGTATCTGACGGAGTGGGATTGTCGTCAATGACGGAGTCAGTCATCTCGCCCTCATCCAGCGAAATATTATGCTGCCGGCTATATTGAGTAGAATTTTTTGTGGGCCAATCTTCAGATTGATCTGCAGCACTTACGGGTTTCCGAGCATCCATGACCATATAATGGCTCTGGAATGCCTGCCAATGTTGTTCAATGCGGTAGTAAGCCTTTTCAATGTAGCGAATAACGTGATCGGTCAGGAGTTCAGACATGACTTTATAACTACTCTTTTGTTGTAACAGGTAGCGATAAATCTGGCGTTCTGGCAGATGCAATTTGATATAGCCATCTTCAACGTAGCGAGGACGGTCGGCATTGCGATAACGGCCACTATCCCACGAGAACTCCAAACTGTATGCACCTTGCGCCAAACCAAAGGCGCGGTGAAGTTCTTCAAACAAGCATTGCAATGTCTCCCGACCACTGCGCAATAAATCTAAACCATTCTTCTGTAATTTCTGCAAAGTATTCTGTCCCAGGCGCCGACTGACATCGTACTCAAAACGGACCAAGCATGTATTGAGCTGCGTCTGCAAGTCTTGTTGCAGCATTTGAGTAAAACCGCGAGCTGGATCAGACAAGATTTTCCCCTTCCGATTTGCTTTGCCGTCAGATCCGGATGGCAGCTGACGGTTTTCTAGAGGTTTTTCAGCAAGCCCTGTACGGTAGCAAGTAGCTCGGCTGGGCTTTGTAAAGCACTAAAACGCCTGATTTTGCCTAGACCTTCATAGTGGTTGATTAACGGGGCTGTCTGTCGTTCATACTCATTCAGGCGCTTGTGTACCACGTCAATATGATCATCCGGGCGCTGCTTGGGCTTCCCGCCACATTTATCGCAAACGCCTTTGACTCGGGTGGGACGAAAACTTAAGTGATAGATTTCACCGCAGTCTGGGCAGATCAGGCGCTCGGTCAAACGCTTGATGTTAGTCTCTTCATCTAACTCAAGCAGCAACACGGCGTCTAGTTGCAGCTTCTGATCGAAGTTCTGGGCCTGAGGAATAGTGCGTGGGAAGCCGTCAAGGATGAAGCCCCGCTGGGCATCCGCTTCCTGGAGGCGCTCAAAGACAATACTACAGGTCAACTCGTCGGAAACCAGCTTGCCTGAGGCCAGAATGGCCTTAACTTCAAGTCCCAGCTTGGTCTGTTTGCGAATGGCGGCGCGAAATATATCTCCCGTAGAAATATGTGGGACTTTAATCTCAGCACTTAAGCTCTGGGCCAAAGTACCCTTGCCAGATCCTGGTGTCCCTAAAAGCATTATATTCATTGCAGCATCCTCCCACATGAATTTAAGACAATTTTACTGTTTTTTAGTCGTTCTGTCTGCCTCTCGTACTTTAAGGGTAAATCAGAAATATTATTTCTTCAATTATTATTTCTGCGATCACGCCGTACTAAAATCAACACAACCCCGGAAAATTCCATTGCCGCATGACCTCATATGCCCCCATGGCAATACTATTACTGAGGTTATGGCAACGAAAGCCAGGAGCTTGAAGAATTTTTACGCTGCGAGCTCGCTGCGCCAAACGAAGCTGAGTTGCCGCAGGCACAGCTTTAAAACCCTGACTCTCAGAGCCAAACAGCAGAGCCGATCGCCTGCCTATTTTAATTTGATCCAACTGTCGCCTGGCCTTACTGGAAAACAAGTAAAGTTCCTCATCTTGTGTCACAGAGTCGAGGAACTGGCTCATGTCACTGTGCAGTGTCGGGTTTAAGACTTCATGATAACCCAAAGCCACGCGTCTTAGATGCTTGTCGCTAACGCTAAAACCGAGAGGACGGATCAGGTGTAATTCTGCGTTCATACCGGCACATAGCCGAATGGCGGCTCCGGCATTATGTGGAATTTCTGGTTGAAATAATACAACTTTTAGCTGCACTTTACTCATGGCAAAGCTCAGGCTGAGTAATGCCAGCGCTACCTAAACAGACTTCATCCCAGTAAAATATGGCGAACTGGCCAGGCGCTACCCCGCGATCGCCACTTTCCATGCGCACACGCCAGCCGGCGCCAGAGCGCTCCAGCTCACAGGGGATTTTAACTGGACCATGACGCAGTTTCAGCCGCAGCCGACCTTTGGGTCGCCGCCGCCGCAACAAGTCCCAAGCCGCGCGACTTTGCAGCCAGCTCGGCTCGGCGATGTGAAATTGCTCACAAGACTGGCTGGCTGACTCAGACAACTTGTCCGCATGACGCACATAGAGAATATCTTTGTCCATGTCTTTGCTATAGACAAACCAGGGCCCTGAGCCCAGGCCCAATCCCTGCCGCTGACCGATGGTATAGAACCAAAGGCCCTGATGCTCTCCCAGAACATTATCGCTGTCAAAGTCCAGGATGGGCCCCGCTCTGTGGCCGAGATAATGAAAAGCAAAATCGCGGAACTTCACCTTACCCAAGAAGCAAATGCCCTGACTATCCTTGCGCCGAGCTGTCGCCAGACCCCACGCTTCGGCGAGTTGGCGGACCTCAAACTTCTGCAGACAACCTAAAGGGAAGAGCAAGCCCTGCAGCTGCTGCTGAGACAGGCGCGCAAGGAAGTAACTCTGATCCTTGACCAAGTCGGGCGCCTGCTGCAAAAGGACTTCCCCGCTTTCCGCCCAAGGGCGAAGTAAGGCGTAATGGCCGCTGGCAATCAGGGGAATTGGTCTTCCTTGGTAACGCTGTCGCAAGAAGTCGCAAAAAGCGCCAAATTTGACGAATTGATTGCAGAACAAGTCGGGGCTGGGCGTATGGCCACGGCGCAGTTCATTCAAGGTGTATTCGACGACATGCTGATAATATTCCTGTTGCATAGGCAGGACATGCAGTGGCACATCAAACTGTTCGCAAACTGCAGCGGCATAATGGAGATCGGCTTCCCAAGGACAATCACCCAAGAAATGGGCATCTTCTTGAAACCATATTTTCAAATAATACGCGGAAATATTCTGACAACCGTAGCGCCGCAGAATAGCCAGTACCACAGAGCTGTCGACACCGCCAGAGAGCAGCACCACAACCTCACGCTCGGGCTTGAGGCCAAAAACTTCGCGCAGATAGTGCTGTGAGCGAGCTTCTATATTTGCTGCGGCTTGCATAGCTCGCCTTCCGATCCGTACACACTGTTTTTAATGATCACTGCCAACTCCTGTGGCTTCTTCCAACCTGTTATCCATGTGTCGCCTGCGGCGCTGACGGCCTGATGTTCTATTTGAGTACTCTGAATTGCCGGCACTCCCTAGGCTATCTAAGCGGCTATATTTTTTCAGGATCAGGCGTGGTAGAAAGGGCAGTCCTTCGCGTTCAAACAAATATTTACAAGCTGTTGAAACCTCAATATTCGCTATATTCAAATCATTCAGACATTCCTTGATGTGGAGATAAGCCTCTAAACAGCGCTCTTCCCCACTTAGTTCCAACAAGCGGATCCACAGTCCGGAATAAGTAAAATAAGCACTAAATAAATATGACAGGCCCACACCAACGAGATTATTACCCAAGTAACCTTCAATTTCTATTGATGCCTCAGCCTTGACCATCTCCTCTTTTCTGCGTCGGCGCTGGCGGCGCTGCGGCTGCCTCTTGCGTATGGCTTCCACTTCTTCCAAGGCTTGGAGGTGAATTTGTAAACGTTTTTGCCATTCTCGCATATTCTGAGAAAAATCTACAGTATAGGCACTGGGGAAATCCTTAAAATTAAGACAAGGCAATAATATTTCCAAAATATTATATTGCTGTAGGCCGGCGATAATATCCGCGCATTGTTCCGAGCTGAGGATTTTACTCAACTCTTCAGCTAGTCTTGATTTAGAACATTCGTACAAAAACTTAGAGTCGCGGCAAATTTGCAATACGATTTTTTGGGGGATCTTGAAACCTGTCTTGGCGGCATACTTTATACAACGAATTATGCGCACTGGATCTTCCTTGAATATCTGCGGCAAGGGAATAATATTACGCATCTGCTGCTTTCGAAAATCCGCCATGGCACCGACAAAGTCAAGTATCTGTGTATTGTTCAAGTCGTAATACAGGGCATTGACAGTAAAGTCCCTGCGCTTTACATCTTCTTCGATACTACCGTAGAGCGGATTGTGGGCACTGGAATCGAGGGCGCGGAAGGTAATAACCTCAATGATTTTGCCTCCCGGATAAAAAATATGGACCAGTCGAAAGCGTTTGCCAATAATACGCGAGTTTTTAATAAAACTACGAATCTCCGAAGGTACAGCATCAGTGACGATGTCAAAATCCTTGGGGCGGCTGCCGAGAAGTAGATCGCGAACAGCGCCGCCCACCAGATAAGCCCCGTAACCCCGACCCTTTAACTGGCCGGCAATCTGAAAAACTTCCTTGTCAATTTTGGCTATGTCGATCTGATGGTCTTCTGCGGTATAAATATCAGCGACTCTGATAATCTTGCCTTGTTCATTTCGGCTATATCGGCCAAGTTTGGAACGCTTAAGCATGGTTTGGATTTTATTCCTTCACAAGGTATTAAATTGCATTTGAAACTTTGCCCTCTGTTGTCGGCGGGAAAGTGTGGCTTAAGCCGGCCGGTAGTTCTGCAGAACGACTCAGAATTCTGGAACGAGTTAAAGATGGTATTATATGAAGTATTGTCCCGCAGACTTTCTGAGAGATAAGTGGGCCAATGTTAATGACTTCACAATCTGTAAGCAAGATCTTGTACAGGCTTGGCCAAGTATCATATTTTTGTCCGTTGATTCATATGTCTTCTGCAATTTGCGAGTCGGTAGACAAAGATAGTGTATTAGACAAGAATATTGATAGCTAATGCGATTTATTTATCTCCCACTTGATTATTGGATAAAAATACTTCAAGAGTTCCAATTCTCGAACGGTCACACTGTTACAGGGCTTTCTTTTTTTAAGCATAAACAGTATATTGATTGCGTATGCCAATCGGTTTTCCTAGTCTGTAATGTTCCTAATCTTCCCTCGGCGTGGGGCTCAGAGTGATGGACGGGCAGAGAGCCAATACATATGTCTGGAGAAGCATATATGAAGATTGCTATTTTCATGGGCAGTAAAAATAATGCTGCCAGCCTTAAACCTGCCGTCGACTGTCTAGCTGAATTTGGGATCTCTCATGATGCCTATATTCTGTCGGCCCATCGAGTGCCGGAAGTGTTAGTAGAGACTTTAAAAAATACCGAAGTCAATGGTACGGAGTGTATTATTGCCGCTGCCGGGCTGGCTGCCCATCTTCCAGGCGTAATCGCCGCCCATACCACACTGCCCGTTATCGGTGTGCCTATGCCCGATGCGATTGATGGCCTGGACTCGCTCTACTCGATGATCCAGATGCCCAAACCCATACCTGTGGCTACTGTGGGCATCGGCAACGCCTACAATGCTGCCATGTTGGCAGTAGAAATTCTTGCCCTGAAATACCCCGAAGTCAAACAGAAACTGCGGCAATTTCGCCACGAAATGAAAAAAAATTACTTAGAGCAGAACCAGGGTGACCCTTTTCAAGATTTATAATTTCATGATCTACGGATTGTCTGTTTCTAGAATTCAAACGAGGAGAACCTGATCGATGAAAAAAGATCTAATCTACGAAGGTAAGGCTAAAAAAATTTACAGCACGGAAGATCCGGAGCAAGTTTTAATTTACTATAAAGATGATGCCACAGCCGATAACGGTGCCAAAAAAGGCAGTATCCTGGGTAAAGGTGAGGTCAACAACAATATGAGCTTGCTACTCTACCAGTTCCTGGACAACTGCGGCATCGCCACCCATCTTATCCGTAAGCAGAGTGAGCGCGAGCAGTTGTGTCATCGCGTGGATATCATTCCTGTGGAAGTGATTATGCGCAACTTGATTGCGGGTTCCATGTCCCGACGCCTCAACATTGAAGAAGGGACCCGGCCATTGAACCTGATTTATGAACTTTGCTACAAGAATGACGATCTGGGAGATCCGTTAATCAATGAACATCACGCCGTAGCCCTCAGGCTCAGCACCTACAATGAACTGAACGAGATTGAACGCACGGCCCGCCGCATAAATGTTCTCCTGAGCCAGATTTTTGACAACATGGGCCTGACATTGGTGGATTGCAAGCTTGAGTTTGGCAAAGATAAAAATGGCCAGATCTTGCTGGCCGATGAAATCAGTCCAGATACTTGCCGTCTGTGGGATAAAAACACGGGCGAGAAGATGGACAAAGACCGTTTTCGCCGTGACTTGGGTGGTATTGAAGAGGCCTATCAGAAAGTCCTGGAGCGGATAAAAAACACGCTGTAATTGAAAATTCGGAACATGTCTGGCTGCCTGATCCCCAATACTTGTCCAAATACTGACCCAAGTGCTCGTCATAGCCCCCAATTGCGGGAAAAATGTGGTATTGTTGGCATCCATAGCAATGCAAAAACCGAAGATATAACTCCGCTGCTTTATTACAGCCTGTTTTCCCTGCAGCATCGCGGCCAGGAGAGTGCCGGTATCAGTGTCTATGACTCGGCTAGTGGTAAAAGTCGTCGTCACCGCAGCCCTGGCTTGCTCAGCGAAAATTTTCACGAACGAGACTTGGTCCGCTTGCGCGGGAATGTGGGCGTAGCCCATGTGCGCTACGCCACTACCGGGGAGTCCAGCCTGGAAAACATCCAGCCCATTGAGTATCGTTCAATGCACGGTAATGTGGCCCTGGCTCACAACGGTAACCTAACCAACACGGCCGAGATGCAACGGCTACTCCAAAAAAAGGGTTTGGGCTTTGTATCGTCCAGCGATACGGAAGTGTTTCTCAAGCTGTTCATCTACTATGCCCGCGAACCACGGCTGGACGTCACGGAGCTACTCAAAAGCCTGAATGCGAGACCCAAGACCCCTTATCCTCTGCTGGAATATGCCCTGCTCAAAACCCAGAGACGAGCGCAGGGAGCCTATTCCATTGTCATGGCCTTAGACGATAAATTGCTAGCCACACGAGATGTACTGGGTATTCGCCCGTTGGTCGTGGGGCGCAAGCGCAACTCAGATGGCCGTTTATTGCACGTTCTGGCCTCGGAAACGTGTGCCCTGGACGCAATCGGTGTGCCGTATTTCCGTGACGTCGAACCCGGCGAAAGCCTGATTGTCGACAACGATGGTCTGTATAGCCTTGGCAGGGTCTCCCAGGGAAGGCCCTCAATGTGTGCATTTGAATTTATTTATTTTGCCCGCAGTGACTCATACTTGGAAGGAACCAGTGTTCACGACACGCGCTACCGCGCGGGACAATTACTTTACGAACAAGAGGTAAAACAAAACGGCACGCCCTGTGGCGCCGAGATCGTGGTCGGTGTGCCCGACAGTGGGCTGGTGGCGGCCATCGGCTACGCCGAGGCCTGCGGCCTGCCCCTGCGTGTCGGCATTGTCAAAAACAGCTATGTCGCCCGCAGCTTCATTCAACCGGATGACGCCGAACGTCGCGCCGTCGTCAGGGTCAAGTTCAATGTCGTCAAGCATTTGGTGGCTGGTAAGTCTGTGTTGGTCATCGATGATTCTTTGGTCCGGGGCAATACTTCGCAACTTTTGGTGCAGGAATTGCGCAACGCTGGAGCCCGCGAAGTGCATTTTCGCCTGGCGTCACCCATGGTAACGTATCCCTGTTTTTACGGTATCGACTTCCCGACGCGGGAAGAACTACTGGCCTATCAGAAAGATCGGGAAAAACTGCGCCGCGAGATTAATGTCGAAAGCCTGGATTTTCTCAGTTTGGAGAACCTGACCCTGTCGACTGGGCGCGGTGAGAAACTCTGTACGGGTTGCTTTACGGGCAGATATGCGGGGGGCTACTACGATGATGAAAAAAAATCCTACCAGCCGCTGAGTCCTGCCAAGTTACCACAGCAGACGACAGGCCCGGTCGCTTCAGCTCTATTTTCTGTTGCGGATAAATGAACCCGGCGAAATGAACCCGGTAAAATGAATCTGGTAAAATAAATCCGGGGGGAATGAATCCGTTAATAAGACATGATATTCGTAGCCCTAATCGCCGCGAATTATGGCAGCCCAAAATGCTTACTGGTTGAGGCCGCTTCAAGTTTGGGACATGATGGAGATCTAAAATGAACTACAGGGATAGTGGGGTCGGCAAAGAGCGTGGCTACGAACTGGTTCGCCACATTCAGGAGAACGCGCGGAAAACGTCCAAACAGCCGAACATCCTGGGGGGGGTCGGTGGATTTGCCTCACTTTACGCCCTTCATGGCTATCGGGAGCCTGTTTTAGTTAGCGGGGCAGATGGCATCGGCACTAAGTTGAAGCTGGCCTTCGATTTTGGCATATACGACAGCGTGGGCCAAGACTGCGTGGCTATGTGTGTCAACGACATTCTCTGTGCCGGTGCCCAGCCGTTGTTTTTCCTGGATTATCTGGCCTGTGACCATCTGGATGTAGAGATCGCCAGCAAACTGGTTCAAGGTATTTCGCGGGCCTGTAGCCGCATAGATATACCGCTCCTCGGTGGGGAGACTGCCGAAATGCCGGGGTTTTACAAAGACGGGCTTTACGACATCGCCGGTTTCTGCCTGGGCGTCGTCGAACGCAGCCAAATTCGCGGCCGCGAGCGCTCCCAAGTCGGCGATGTCATCATTGGACTCGCCAGTAACGGCCTGCATTCAAATGGGTTTTCCCTGGTGCGCAAAGTCCTTGCCGAGGCCCGGCGGCTTTACGGGCCGATTGACTACGGCAAGCCTTTAATCGCCGGCGAGAGCGGCAAAAAGAACCTGCGAGAACTGCTGCTGCGGCCCACCACTATTTATGCCGAACTTGTCGGCGCGCTACTGGATTCCCCGTGGGGCGAACAGATTCACGCCATGGCCCATATCAGCGGCGGCGGTATCTATGAAAACTTGCCCAGGGCGCTGGGCTTGGGCCAATGTGCCGAGATTGAACGAAAACTGATTGACCGCCCCGAAATTTTCTCATTTGTGCAGGACCCCGGCCGCTACCTTTGTCCGCAACGGACTGACGAGCCCCCCCTGATTGGCGATGAAGAAATGTGGCACACTTTTAACATGGGTTTAGGGTTTGCCATCATTGTCGCAGAAGATGCCAGCGCAGGCATTTTGCAACTTTGCCGGCAGCATGGCGGCTGGGGTCAGCAGTTGAACTCTGGCGATGAAGGTGTCTGGGCCCGTGTCATCGGCCGCGTCTGCAGCAACGATAATCCCGAAAGACCGCAGGTTCAGTTAATATGAGTGAGAAAATCTTAAAACTGGCGGTGCTGGCTTCTGGCGGCGGCAGCACCTTGCAATTTATTCTGGATGCCATCCGGCAAGGCCGCTTGCCGGCACAGGTCATTGCCGTACTGGCCGACCGCAGCTGCCGGGCTTTGGAACGCGCCGCCATTCAAAGCCTGCCGACTCAGTTACTGAGCCGCAAAGCCCTGGGGAAAGCCGGCCTGGACGCAGCTCTGGCGACAGAACTAGAAGGGCTGCACAGAGGACATGGCTGTGAACTGGTCTTGCTCGCCGGCTACCTTTCTGTAATTGGACCCAGGGCCTTGGCCACAGAACTAGCCCGCCGCGGTCGCATTTGGAATATGCATCCCTCGCTGCTACCTAAGTTTGGCGGCATGGGCATGCACGGAATCCATGTGCACCGCGCGGTGTTGCGACAAGGTGAAAGTGTGACGGGCTGCACCCTGCACCGGGTCGGCGCAGTACTGGATGGCGGCCCGATACTGGCCCAGCGCGAGGTCGACATTCGCAACTGCCAGACGGCAGAGGCAATTGCCACCGCGGTACAAAATCTTGAAAGACAACTACTGCTTGAATATCTCCGAGAATTTGCGCGCCGAGCACAGGGCGGCACGGTGAGGCCAGATGACGAAGATTGTAACAAATTTGCCATTTCTAAAGGAAATCTGCCGTGAAAAAGATTTTGATTGTCGGCGGCGGTGGCCGCGAGCACGCCATTGCGCAAAGTATTGCAAGAGACCAACCGCAGGCAGATATCCTGTTTTGCGAGGAATGTGCCATCCCCCAACTCTTGTCCCAAGCTCGGCTGGCCTTGGGGGAGCCGCTGCAGGTGGCCCGGCAGGAAGCCGTCGATCTAGTCATTGTGGGGCCGGAGGCCCCCCTCGTTGCCGGCTTGGTCGATGAATTGGAAGCCGCAGGCATCACCGTTTTTGGGCCGCCGCAAGCTGTCGCGCGGCTTGAAGGCAGCAAGGCTTTCGCCAAGGATTTCATGGGGCAATACGATGTGCGCACAGCCGCTTGCGAAGTGTTTACAGATATGGAAAGTGCTTTGAATTACGTGCAAAATCTTGAACAATTCCCGACAGTGCTAAAGGCGGATGGCCTGGCTGGAGGCAAAGGCGTACTAATCTGCGAAAACCGCGCAGCGGCACAGCAGGGTATCCACAATCTAATGCGCGATAGAATTTTTCAGGAAGCCGGCGCAACTGTAGTCATTGAGGAGTACTTGGAGGGCTACGAGGCCTCAGTTTTGGCCTTTTGCGATGGCAGCTGCATTCGCCCGATGCTGGCAGCTCAGGACCACAAGAAGATCTTTGAAGGTGAGCGTGGCGCCAACACTGGCGGCATGGGCTGCATTGCACCACACCCAAAACTCACACAGGACAGTCCCCTGTGGCAAGATTTTGAACGACACGTTATGGCACCGACGTTGAAGGGCTTGCAGGATCGCGGCTGGGATTTTTGCGGCATCATTTTCTTTGGCCTACTAATCCAAAACGGCCAGTGCCATTTATTGGAGTATAATATGCGCTTGGGCGACCCTGAAGCCCAAACCGTCTTGCCGCTGCTGGAAACACCGTTACTGGAAATTCTGCAGGCATCTCTAATGGGCCGTCTGGCCGAACAGGAAATTCGCTGGCGCAGCGCTTGTAGCTGCAGTGTGGTGGCCGCGGCGGCAGGCTACCCGCAGAGCCCGCGTGCGGGCGATGAGATAGCCAGCCTGTCGGCAGCTGAGCCCCAAACCGAAGGGGTTTATCTGGCCGGCGTCTCATATAAAAATAGTTCGTTTTACACGGCGGGAGGCCGCGTACTGGTGCAGAACGCCACAGCCCCCGACCTGCAACGTGCCCGCCAACAGGCCTACGATCGCTTGCGAGTCCATGCCTTTCGCGGCATGCAAATACGTCGTGACATTGGCGGGGCAGTCATTGAGCCGCTATAATAATTTATGGGAATTGGCAGCTCTGGGTTTGTCCGGCAAAAACAGATTTTTAGGCGTAATTCGGTTCATTGGCCGCAAAGTGAGGGCAGCGTTTATGGCTGGTGGATTTAAATTTTCCATAAGCCAGCATTGGAAACCAATTAGGCCGACTCGCCCACTTTTATTCCCGCAAATGGACTTTAAATAGACTGGCTTTTGCCGGCTAGTACTTGGCCGGGCGATGGAATACGGAAAATATTCGGCAAATTCTTGGAGTTACGGATCAAGTAATCGGCGCGGCCGATATTATAACCGGCAGGTGTGTCAAATTGAGCGCAAAGTCTGGCCCTGCTGCTCCTAGCTTTCGCAAGAGCGCTTTTTTCTGTATGATGCTGCCGCTATGAGCAAGGTGAGCGAAACGGCAGAAAAGGCTGTGAATCCTTCAAGAATACAGAGTAAGACAGTGGCTGTTTCCGTCATTGTCCCGATCTATAATGCTGAAAAATCTCTGGAAAAAAGCCTTCAGTCGGTTTTGGATCAGAGCTTTGCCGACTGGGAAATGATACTGGTGGATGCGGCTTCCTCTGACAGCTCTCTGCAAATTGCCCAAAGTTTTGCCGAGCGTGACTCGCGCATTCAAGTAATTTCTTTGAAAGGAAATAATTCAGACGAAGCCAGAATTCCATCCAACATTGGGCTGCGGAAAGCTCGCGGCAAATACGTCGCCTTCTTGAATAGCGATGGCTGGTATTGGCCTGAGTTCATCGAGAAACTTTACCGTCACTCGGAAATTTTTGAAGAAATTGATATTGCCTTGATCGGCTACCAACTTTACCACTCGGACAAAAATAAGCCCCAGCTCGGTTATGCAGACGCTTGGGCCTGGGAGCAGCTGTTGCACCCCAAATTGGAGGCCAAACGCCAGCGTCATAAAATACGCTATGTGCGCCTGGACCAGACACGGTCCGCCGTGCGCCACCGCGATATCACTCAGGCTTGGAGCCGTATTCAAGCCTTTTATTTGCTCCATGGTCTGAGTGTTTTGCCCTGGCGTAAGCTTTACCGGCGCGATTTTCTGCTGCGGCATGGCATTGAATTTTCTGAAGGGGAGGACTCTTTTGAAGATGCCCCCCTACATTGGATGGCCTGTATTCAGGCTTGCAATATTTTGTTCTGTGATACCATTGCTTATGAGCACAGCGTGGGGCGTCGAGATCAAACTGCAGGCATTGCCGCCGAAAAGCAAATTCAGGCCAAGCTATCTCAAGCTGATAGAGTATTGGATTTTTTATTGCAGGCCCTGGAACCAGTTGACGGGGTTTTGACAAGTGGCAGGCAAGAACTGGGACAAGGCGCCGAATTTTATTTACTTTTATGGCTGCGTGACTTGCTTCATACGTTTTGTTATAGCCTGCGCCTCAGTGACTTGAAGCTTTGGGAATATTTTTTTCAAGAGACAGAGTCTCTACTGCGCCGGCGCTTGCAAACTAGTGTCGTACTGAAAAAAGTGGTACAACCCTTGCACAGATTGAAACTGCGCGACCTCTACCGGCTGCGATTAAATATCTTGGAAATGTTTATTTGGCAGATATTTATCTCGCGCCTGGGCCGGCCCCACGAAGTTGAACACGGCTGCGATAAGCGCACTCGGGTTTTTCTATTTCTACTGCAGCTCCCGACAACCCAATATATGCAAGCGCTGGGCGAACGTCTGCGCCACCGCATCAGCCGTTTGTACCACAGTTGATGCAAACTGTCGCCATAATATTTTAGGTTTTCCGGCCAGCGTTCCCACACTATGCTCTTCCCGACTGTATCTTTCGCAATTTTTTTTATCGTCACCTTTTTGCTGTACTGGATCAGTACCAGCTCCAGCCTGTTGCTGAGCCACCGTCGCCCGCTGGCCAACCATTTGCGAAAGCTGCTCCTGCTGGCCGCTAGTTATGTGTTTTATGGGACTTGGGATTGGCGTTTTTTACCCTTGTTAATTGGCTCCAGCCTTTTTAATTACGTGTGCGCCCTATTTCTGCTGCGGCTCCATCGGTCTCGGGATCGTGCGGGGCAAGCAAAGTTAGGGGCCCGACGCGAATCTCGTGTTGGACGCGCTGCCGGAGAACAAAATAACCAAGAAGAAAAACGTACGCAAAGCCTGCAGAGACTCGCTCGATGGGTCATCGGCCTGGCCATTGGATTTAATTTGGCCGTCTTGATCTTCTTCAAGTACATCAACTGGTTCTTGGTGAATCTGAATACACTGTTAAATGCCGTCAATCTGCCTCTCGTATTCAGCCAAGTAACGATTATCCTACCGTTGGGCATCTCATTTTTTACTTTTCAAAATATTAGCTTCTTGATTGATATCTATCGCTGTAAGCTACCACAGAGCTTGTCCTATATTGATTATAGTCTATATATTGCGTTTTTTCCGCAGTTGATCGCCGGCCCTATTGTTCGTGCTGGCAGCATTCTACCGCAGTTGCAGCGGCTGCCAAACCCACAAAACATTTATCTTAGTGATGCCTTTAGTCGGATTTTGATAGGTTTATTCAAGAAAGTATTTATCGCCAATACTCTGAGCACTAGCTTTGTCGACCCGATTTTTCTGGTTCCTTCTGCCCACTCAAGTCTTGAGCTGCTATTGGCCGCCTATTCTTACGGCGTGGTAATCTATTGCGACTTTAGTGCCTATAGCGACATGGCCGTTGGCCTGGGCTTACTTTGCGGCATACGCCTGATGGAGAATTTCGACCGGCCATATGCTCGCAGCTCGCTGCAAGGGTTCTGGCGCAGCTGGCATATCTCGCTTTCGACTTGGCTGCGCGATTACCTGTATATCCCATTGGGCGGTAGCCGGCAAGGTAACCGTTACCTCAATACTTTGTTGACGATGTCGCTGGGGGGTCTATGGCACGGGGCTTCGTGGACTTTTTTGCTCTGGGGTGCCCTGCATGGGGTAATGATCAGTATTGAGAATTTTGTGCGCCAGCGCCGCCTGGCTCCACCGTACTGGCAAGCTTCCGATGCGACAAAGCGATTGGGGCCAAGACTTATGGGGTCAAAACTCATGTCCAAACTCATGTGCATTGGCGGCTGGCTTTATTGCTTTCACTTTGTCACCCTGACCTGGATACTGTTCCGCGCCCCTAACTTCAGTGTCGCCGGCGAGTACTTTGCCACTTTACTCCGTTTTGACTTCTCCAATGCCGGAAGCCTCACGAATATTGCCATAATTACTATGGTCTTGGGTTTATTGCCGCAAATTTTCCTGCCCAAGGGCACAACGTTGTTGACCAAGGCCCTTGACGCCTTGCCCATTGCCGCACAGGTTCTGGTTTTTGCCTGCAGCGTGGCCCTGCTCCAAGTTGTCCTGCCAGAAGGCGTGGCCCCTTTTATTTACTACCAGTTTTAAAGAGAATAAAAAAACGATTGTCCAGCGGTGGTCAAAACTGCAGTTGAAGATAGCACAAGAGAAGATCGGCAAGACGTTTGTGTCCGGGCGAAATATCCTGTCCATGTGTTTATCTTGAATAAAACCCAAAGAATACGAGCTTTTAGCCAGATACAATACAACTCAAACAGTAAACCAGTAAACCGGCTATTTTTGAGGATACCTAGTTTCAGCTAGCATAGCTGCCATAGCCGCTCCATAAGAGGCTCCCGCACTGTTGAAAGTTTGTAGCGGGCGCCGCCAGATCGCCTCAATGCGTTGTAAAACCTGCTGAGACCGAGTGGGGCCTCCGGTAACGTAGAGCAGATCTTCACTGGTGCCAAAGACGTCAAGACAAGCTTGGTGCCACTCTAGCAAAGTCCCATCAATGACAGCTACGAGATTGGCAGCGGGATCGGTGCTTGGCCCGGCAAAATTTTGTACATCCGTCACGTTGGCTGGAGCCGGTGGAAAACTTTCATTAAGTAGGCGCAACGGCAGAGCTGGCAGTGAACCGAGCGGATATTTTTCCAGGGCAGCGTCCTGTTGCGCATAGGAAAGTCCCAAGGACTGCCGCACTGCATCCCAGACTAAAGCCCCGTTGCTGCGACAGGTAAAGGAGAAGGGCTGACCCAAACCGTCATACATGGCGTTGGCCCATGGATGGAATTTCGGATGGAACTTAGCCGTCCGGCTCATCGCCACAAAGCTACTGCCTAAACTCAACAAGTCTCCCGCTTGGCATACTTTGCTTTGTGGATTGTCGCCACTGCCAGTCAATACTTTGCAGTCGGCAGCAAAGCCGTACTTTAAAAAATAGCTTGCCACTTTGCCCTGTTCTGCCACTGGTGAAGCTAACTCAGGCAAGCGAGAACGCAGTTCGGCCGCCCCCCCGCTTGGCCCGCCGGCTTCACTGGCCAAACCTTCTGCGAGAGAGGCAAGTAACTCTTGCGACCAATTTCGCGCCCGATAATCCATCATCAAAGTTCCCGCGCCGCTGCCCCAATCGATGGCCGCATTGCTTTTAGCAGTGAACACGGCAGCGAGCCAAGAACTGAGCAGGTGAACATACCGGCACTGCCGGTAAGCCGTCTTCTCTCGCCGGGCCAGCCAGCGCAGTACCAGGCCGCTGAAACGCAGCGGCGCGGCCGAGCCGCAGAGCTGCAATAACTTGTCGTTGCCCACGTGCTCTAGTAAATGCTTGGCCTCGGCCTTTGTCTGGCTGTACATCCAAATCGGCGCCGCAGGGTAAGCATAACTGGCGTCAAACAATTGGTTCAATGACAATTCTTTCTGCGCATGTCCTGGCTGCCTCAACTGTTGGCAACAAAGCTCAAACTCGGCATTCAGCCAAAGTTGGCCGTGCTGCTGTGCCGAACAGTTTATAGCCAATACGCGATGCAACGGGGTTCCCTCAGCCTGAATCTGCGCCAAGAGTAGGTCCAAAGCTTCCAGAAACATCTGGGGCGGCTGGGCATAAAATCCCGGATGCCTTTGACTCAAGTCCTTGATGCAGAGTGTTTGCGGATCTAAAGCATATTTTTCTGCCAAATCACGAAACGGAATACTCCAGTTGGCGCAAAAACGGATTCCTCGCTCGCCTTCGTTCTTACCTTCTGTGCTTTGCAAAAGAGTGGCGCTAAGACTTTGGGTGCTCAGGTCGATGCCCAGTGTATACATTGCTTGTTAATTTAACTCCACATTTAATTCGGCATTAACTCTGTGATAAGCAAGCCTGCCGCCATGAAACGGGCCATGAACGAATCATTTGCCCGGCCGTTCCGTCGCTTCCGCTGCCGAGGAAGGCGCAACGGGTTCGCATTTATCGACAAATATCCCCAAGTACGAGGTGATGATGGCCACGATGATGCACACGAAGCTGAGCCACATAAAAGGGGCGTACGAAAGAGTTGCAACCCCAAGGATGCTCGACATATAGATCCCGTTATCGCTCCAGGGCACCATGCCGGAAGTCAAGGTCCCGCCAAACTCGGTGTTACGAGATAAATTCTTGCGCTGGTAGCCCAGGCGATCGTAGTTTTTTGCACAAATCTCAGGGGCCAGGATGAGGGAAACATACATGGCTGAGCCAAAGATGTTCCCCAGAAAGGCCGTGGCTATGGTACTTGTCGTTAGAGAACCCGCGCTTTTCACGCGTCGCTCGAACAACTTTCCGACGGTTTCCAATACGCCGACTTTTTCGAGCAGACCGCCAAAACCGAGACCAAAGATGATGACCGCGACCGAACCTAGCATGGAGACAATACCGCCGCGATTCAGAATGGCATCAATAAAGCTCACGCCTGATTGAATAGAAAAAGGTTGCCAGGCGGTATTGAATGCCTGCAGGAATTCCATGCGCTGAATGGCTACTGCCCAGATGATCCCAAGCAGGGAGCCCAGGCTGATGACCGGGAAGGAAGGCATGCGCATCGCCAATAGAACGAGGACAAGCAGCACAGGGATGAGCGACACGGGGCTAATCTTAAAATGCTGCTCCAGCGCATTGATAACGGTCTGAACCTGAGACATTTCCACTCTGCCCGCGTAGTGAAAGCCAAATGCGGTGAACATAATGGCGCTAATCACGTAACTGATCAGTGAAATCGGCAGCATTCCCTTCACGTGCTCCATGACTTCAACGTTGGCCATTGAAGAAGCCAGGATCGTAGAGTCTGACAATGGCGACAACTTGTCGCCAAAATAACAGCCGGACAAAACCGCACCTGCAGTAATGGGAGCCGGGACTCCCAGACCCTGGCCGATGCCCATCATGGCAATGCCCGCCGTGCCGGCAGCGCCCCAAGAGGTGCCAGTCGCCAAGGATGTCAGCGAACAGAGGATCATTGCCGCCGTGAGGAAAATTTGCGGGTGAATCGCTTTGAGGCCGTAATAGATGATGGTCGGAACAATACCCCCCGAAATCCAGGTGCCGACTAGGGCGCCGACAGAAATCAGGATAATTACTGCGTTCAAACCTTTAGAAATGCCGTTGAGCGCTGCTTTTTCCAGTTCCTGGTAACTGTGCCCCAGCCTGAGTCCCAATGCCATGATGACGAACCAGCCAATGTAGAGGGCCAGCTGCACGGGTAAATCCAATGAGGCCGTGAATGAGAATGCCAGCCCCAGGAAAAGCCCTAAAGCAATGATGACCTGCACTAAATTCGGTAGACGGATATCTTGCATAACGGAGAGCCTTGTTTAAATTAGTTATAAATACAATATTTATACCATGAAAAAGTGATATGGACAAGACAAGATAAGAAAAGGTAAGAAAAGCAGGATGGCGAGAACAGTGGTATTATTATATGCAAAATCAGCGAAACACACGGGTAGAATTAGCCACCGAATTTTAGTATTTTGCCTTGTAGTTCAAAGTCTCAATAATCATTATAATAGATGCCAATCGCTTGTGGGGAGCCTGGCATTGGCTTGTCCGGTATTTCCAGATAGAAAATTAAAGGTGGCACCTAATTTGTCAGGAGGCATTTCTTGAGTAAATTATGGCCAATATTGGGGACCTTAATGCTGAATGCTTGCTTGGGCATGCCTAAATTGATACAGCCGGTAGCCGGTTTTGAGTTGGAGCGTTACCTGGGGAAATGGTATGAAATTGCCCGTTTAAATCATCCTTTTGAAAGGGGTCTGAGCCAGGTTAGCGCTGAATATAGCCTGAGAGATGACGGCGGTGTTCGCGTTTTGAATCGGGGTTTTTCTGCGGCAAAGAATTCTTGGAAAGAGGCCGAAGGCAAGGCGTATTTCACAAAGGATGGGACCGAAGGCTATTTTAAGGTTTCGTTTTTTGGCCCATTTTATGGCTCTTACATCGTTTTTGAGTTGGAGCGGGAGGCTTATCAATATGCTTTTGTTTGCGGCCCGAATACCAAGTATTTGTGGTTGTTGTCGAGAACACCTGCGGTAGAGCCCGCAGTCGTGGAGCGCTTCATCGCTCAGTCGAAAGCGTATGGTTTTGATACTGATAGTCTGATTTTTGTAGAACAAGATAACTGAGGAATAATGAAGGTCCTATAGATATTGGGCTGATATTGTTTACAATATCGAGGATAGAGTGATGGTGAGAATCGGCAGGTGCAACTCGTTAATTTTGGGACTGTGTATTCTGATTGGTTTGTCTTTGCTAGGTTATATTCTGGGCAATGCGGCAATTCACGTCAAACAATTTGACCGTACTGTCACGGTGAAGGGCTTGTCTGAAAGGGAATACGCTGCGGATACTGTCATTTGGCCAATTCAGTTTACTAAAGCGAGTAATAACCTGGAAGGGATCTATTCTTCAATTGATAGCAGCACTCAAAGAGTTCGGGCCTTCTTGAAAAATAATGGCATAAAAGACCAGGAAATTACGGTTTCTACGCCATCCATTATTGATAAAAAAGCACGACGATATGATGACAAAGCAAATTATGACTTCCGCTATACTGCGCGGCAGACAGTTACAGTTTACTCGCGCAATATTGGCATTGTGCGGAAGGCGATGGGACAATTATCTGAACTTGGCAAACAAGGGATCGTGTTGAGCGGTGATGACTTGACTTATCACTCACAGGCAGAATATCTTTTTACGCGTTTGAATCAAGTCAAGCCTGAGATGATTGAAGAGGCAACTAAGAATGCCCGTGAAGTAGCCAATAAATTTGCCGTGGATTCAAGAAGTCCCCTGGGGAAAATCAAGAGTGCTTCCCAGGGCCAATTCACTATTAGTGAACGAGACTGGAACAATCCACACATTAAGAAAGTGCGCGTTGTCTCGACAATTACTTATTACCTACTTTCATTCCGTGTCATAGATCAGTTCTTTTAGCCATGACTAATTATGGGGCCGGGCCCTGTTAATTTCTGGCACTGTATTAGAAATAGGACCGACTGCTGGGGCGGCGAGCTGCAAATTATGTTAATCAGGTGTATAAAAGCCATATTAGACAATCATGATAAGATACAAGGGCGCATATTTGATATTTTCATTCAGGTCCTAATTGTTATTTCCCTCATATCATTTTCCATTGAAACACTTCCAGAACTCAATGTCAAGCTTATAAAGATTCTGCGATTTATAGAAATTATTACGGTTCTAATCTTTTCTATTGAATATATACTGAGGATTTTAATCGCAGAAAAAAAAGTCAAATTCGTTTTTAGTTTTTATGGCTTGGTCGATTTGCTCGCGATACTACCATTTTACCTATCTGCAAGTTTTGATTTAAGATCTATAAGAATCCTTCGGCTCTTGAGATTGTTTCGCGCATTTAAACTCCTGCGCTACAGCCTGGCGATTAAACGCTTCCACAAAGCATTGCTGATTGCAAAAGAAGAACTGGTGCTGTTTTCCATTTTTGCCGCGATGTTGTTATTCTTTTCTGCTGTTGGTATTTATTATTTTGAGAATGCGGCACAGCCTGAATCCTTTTCATCCATTTTCCAGAGCCTGTGGTGGGCTGTCGCCACACTTACGACAGTGGGCTACGGGGATATTTACCCAATTACGACCGGAGGGAAAATTTTCACTTTTCTAGTACTGATGATTGGCCTGGGCATCGTGGCTGTGCCGACGGGGTTGCTTGCCTCGGCTCTGTCGACCGCTCGCGAGATGGAAGATAAAGAAGAGCCTCAATCGGATTAGTATCTGCTTGGAATGATTTTGTATTGTAAGGCATCATATTGGGGTGTGATGTAAGGGGGGGGAGAAATCCTGTGTGCTTGGCCATTGTCAGAGACTGTGGATTACGTAAAATGGCCGGCGTGATCGTCAATATTATTTGTGGAATACTTACCGAAAAGCGAATGAAGGGCTACGCTTGCTGCCAGTGTCACCTTGGATAGCGTCGCGAAAAAACCGAGAATTACATCAACTAGCGTATCCGCATTATTTACGAACAGAACCAGATCGCCGCTTACAGAGCTGGTAAGACCTGTAAACTCTGAGGAGTGCGACATATCTATCCCTACGGCAATACAAGCAACGCGAGGGAAAAACAACGCCAACCCCACGCGCTCTGGCAAAACTTTGCGCCCAATGATCAGGGATAATGTCGTCGAAGAAGCATCAGGACTACCTTCATGTATACCTTCCCTCCAAGCTTGAAAAGTCAAAATACTGGGAATTTTCCTGCCGCCCCTTCGACAGGTTTTCTTTATTTTATTACCCAACGAAGATTACCGAAGTTATCTCTTTTCTCAGTAACAAGTTTTCCAGATACAGAAAGGCCAAGTTATTTCTAATATTGCACATAAAAAAATAAATATAGTACTTGACTTGATTAATATACGGGCACGTTTGATTCCAATTTAGGGCTTGCTGATATGAATCGGGGTTGTTTGTATTGCCGTAATATTCAAAACAATTGAAAATTTTTTATATCCGTTTGGTCAAAAATCAAAGAAGAGATCAAATGAGAAATATAGGACAAGCTCAGTTTTGATGCAACATTGTGCTGTTTACGGCATCATATTAAAGATAAGTACAATATGAAAATATTTGATTTTCTGGGTTTGAACAATAATTACTCTATAGGTATGCTCAGCGGCAGAGCCGAAAAATTGGATACTAATCAAATTTCCGGCCTGTGCTAGCACCCGCCCTGAGATGGCGTGGTACCGCTGTTTGCGACCTACGGCTAGGCCGCAGCAGCCGTTGCTGCGGATGGTCTTACGGGAGAAGTTGTGGTGTTTTATTTTTGGGATTCTGAATATTTGGGATAATGGCATGAGCCTGGATGGCCGATTTCTTTGGCGATGTTAGATGTTTTACTGGATATAATCCAGATAATGCTGGGTAGACTTCTTGATCTTAATTAATATTTTTGTACTTCAAACTTAAAAATCATATAGAAAAAAAATCCATTGTTGGTAAAAATTTTTGTGTAAAGTCTGACAAATGGAGGATAATGCGATGGAAAGATGGAAAGCATTATTTTTGCTGACAATAGTTTTTATTCTTGCCTCCTGTGGTAAAGACAGCAGAAAATTGACCATTGCCTCAAAGAATTTTACAGAAGGCATTATTCTGAGTTACATTATAGCTGAGATGGTAAAGGGCAATAGCGATATTGAAGTTGATCTCAAACCTTGCATGTCCTCATCGTTTGTGGTTTGGCAGGCCCTGAAGTCAGGTGATATTGACCTCTGTCCAGAATATACGGGCACCATCTATCAGGCTTATTTAAAGAATACGGGCAAGCTCAGTGCCGATGAAACGTTGCGCGTCGTGCGGCAACAGATTAAAGATAAATACAATATGGAGGTGTTTGCCCCTCTGGGTTTGAACAACACTTACGCCCTATGCATGCTGCGGAACAGGGCCGAAGAACTGGAGATTAATAAAATTTCCGACTTGCGCGAGCACTTGGACTTGGTCGCGGGTTTTGACAACGAGTTTGTCGGTCGGCCTGGAGATGGCGCGGAGCCACTGTTTGCGGCCTATGGCTTTCGGCCGCAGCAGCCGGTGCTGCAGTTGGACGCCGGCCTAAAGTATAAGGCCATTATGGCCGGACATGCAGATTACACCGATGCGTATTCCACCGATGCGAAGATTCAGCATTTTGACCTGAGGCTCCTGGAGGATGACGGGGACTTCTTCCCGCCTTATTACGCTGTGCCATTGGCTCAAGGGGATATTCTGGAGCGCTTTCCGGAGCTTGATGGCTTGCTGGCCCAGTTGACCAACATCATTAGTAATGAAGAAATGATCGCCATGAATTACGATGTGGAAGAAAATAAACTCAAACCACAGGAAGTAGCTATAAACTTTTTGAAATCGAAAAACCTGATTCGATAATTCTTTGATCAATAATGATTGAACAGATTTTTCTTTTTATGTTGGGCTTTTGCCGCAGTTGGAAACTAGGGGAAACTGGGGCTTAAACCTTGAGGCTATCGCGCATGGTGGCAAAAAAACGACTGATATATTTAGGTATGTCGTCTGCGACCAACCCTAAACCCCAGTCGAGGGCTGCAAGATTGCCGGCTTGACGCAGGGTGTAGGCCGCCAAGCGCCCTGCCGGCCAAGGCGCCATGCCCTGGGCCAGAAAAGAGGCGCAGAGTCCGGCCAAGAGGTCGCCTGTGCCGGCGCAAGCCATGCGCGGGTGTCCGCCCGAACAGCGAGCCGAGCGCCCGCCAGGGCTGCTGAGCTGGTCACGACTACCGCTGCAAAGGACGAGTTGTTGTTCGGCCGCGTTCTGCTGGGGCACCTGGGTTTCTAGTAGATCTTGCGGCGGCGGGTCTCCCAGCCATCGCCGGAGCTCGCCTCGGTGCGGGGTCGCGATGCCGCGCATTATTTTTTCCTTGTCGCCAGTCAGGCTGGGCCAGGAACCTGGGCATTTTTGCGCCAGCATGTAAAGGGCATCGGCGTCCAGTACGACTGGAATTTCCATTGAAATCAGGGCTTGCAATAAGTTCCAGGCAGCTTCTAGTGTCGCGGGATGACGACCCATGCCGGGGCCGAGCAGGATGGCGTCGAAGTGTTGTTGTCTGCAACGTTGCAGCAAGTGCTTGCCGCTGTGCTCGTCCAGATAATCATCGCTGGCATTTTCAGCTGAGGCTTCAGGAATTATGAATAGTGGCCAGTGTACGCGCGCGGCGGCGCTGCGCGGCATAGCCAGGTGAACCAAGTCGCAGCCGCTGCGGCCCGCGGCTTGGGCCGCAAGCAACGGGGCTCCGTGGTATGGCCCGCCGCCAATAATCAGCAGGCGGCCGCGCTCGCCTTTGCGGGCTTGTGGGTTCAACGGCGGCAGGCGCAGTAGTTCGCCGGGGCCACAATCTGTCGTTTCCTCTGGCCAGGGTAGCGGAGCGATTTCCAGCTCGCCGACTTCAGGCAGCAGAGTGCCGTTTGCGTCGTACATATTTAGTTTAGGGGCATGAAAACTCAGGGTGCGTGTGGCTTGCAGCTTCATGGCCGAGGGCATGTCGCAGGCCAGTAACGGGGGGAGCTGGTGCTTCTGTTGCAACTCGTTGCACAGTTGTAAAGTGCTATCAATATAAGCCCGCGGGGCATCGCCGCGAAAGCCGGCTCCCAGGAGGCAGTCAATTAACAGGTCCGCGCTTTGCAGGTCCTGACGCAGCTGATAAATCTGGGGCTGCGTCCGTATTTTGATTGCGGCGCTCTGGCGGCAAAGCTCGCGATAATTTTGCGCCTCAGAGCTGTGTTGTCGCGCTGCTGTGGCGATGATCGTTATATTGTAGCCTTGTCGTTCCAGCAAGTGCGCTGCGGCATAGCCGTCACCGCCGTTATTGCCCGGGCCGCAAAGCAGACAAATATGTATCTTTGATGGCACAGAAGCATTGAGCATATTTTGCGCGGTGGCAGTCAGGGCTGCCGCCGCGGCCTGCATCAGTTCACTGATGCTGAGTCCCAAGGCGACGGCATTTCGATCCAATACCGCCACTTCGGCAGGGTGCAGTATCCAAGGAGCGCGCGGCATTTTAAGCGTTGTAGCCGGCCAGAAAGCCGGCAATGTTGTCAAAAATTACTTCCAGGTCAAAGACTGGCGGCAGAAAGGTGATGCGGAAATGTTGTTGGTCGGGCAGGTTGAAGCCCGTGCCCTGGACCAGTAGGACTTTCGTCTCGCGCAGAAGGTCGCAGGCAAAAGTTTCGTCGTTGGCAATGGGATATAAATTCTCGTCCAGTTTTGGGAAGAAGTACAAGGCCCCCTTGGGCTTGACACAGCTCAGCCCCGGAATTTGCTGGATGCGCTGATGGCAATATTCCCGCTGTTGATTCAAGCGCGACTCGGGCAGCAGGAGGTCGGGAATACTCTGGTGGCCGCCCAAGGCTGTTTGCACCGCATATTGTGCGGGTACATTTGAACACAAACGCATACTCGAAAGAATATCCAGGCCCTCAATATAGTCGCGGGCATAACGTTTGCCGTGGCCGCTAAGGATCATCCAGCCAACGCGGAAACCGGGCAGACGATAGGCCTTGGAAAGGCCGTTAAATGTGATGATGAACAAGTCGTCGCAGAGCGAAGCGAGAGGAAGGGCTCGCGCATCGCCAAATGTAATTTTCTGGTAAATTTCGTCGGCAAAGACTAAGAGTTTGTGCTCGCGGGCAATGTCGAGCAATGCCACAAGTAATTCGCGGGGGTATACACTCCCCGTCGGGTTATTGGGGTTAATAATTACCAGCGCTTTGGTGCGCGTTGTGATGTTTCTGTGGATGTCATCCAAGTCGGGCCACCAATGGTTTGACTCTTCGCAACGATAGTGACGGGGGACGCTGCCGGCGAGACTTGTGCAGGCCGTCCACAAGGGGTAGTCTGGACAGGGGATCAGCACTTCGTCGCCGTTGTTCAACAAGGCTTGCAACGCCATGTGGATCAGCTCGGAGACGCCATTTCCCATGTAAATATCCTCGGTATCGACGCCGTGAATCCCCATCAGCTGGCATTCTTGCATTATGGCTTTGCGCGCCGAGAACAAGCCCTTTGAGGCAATGTAGCCTTGGGCTTTAGGAGTGTTGTGCAGCACGTCTTTAATAATTTCTTCGGGAGCGCTAAAACCGAAAGGATATGTATTGCCTGTGTTCAGCTGGTAGATATGCTGACCTTCTTCAGCCATCTGCTGGGCCAAACGCATGTTTTCGCCGCGGATTTCGTAGCACACGTTGTCGAGTTTGTGAGATTTCTGCCACGAATGCTGTGACTGAGAGTTTTGTCTGCCCATGTTTTGTCGCCTGTCTACAATAATGCGGTCTGCAGTCGCAAATAAAGGGATTGAGCAGCCTGCAGAGTCGCGGAAACTTCTACCTTTAGATATTCTATCGCAAGAAAATGCCAAACGGCAAGTATTTGTTGCCAGATTTTGGCCGTATTATTGCCATGATTCATGGGATAACCTCTTGGGCTTCCCGTGTCAGTATCGCCAGCTTGCGGCGGTAGGCACTGAGCATTGCGACGCCAGTGAGTGCGAATAGCAAGCCATCCTGAATGGCATAGATCAACCAGAAATTTGGCAAGATCAAGTAGTAAATCAGGGGGAAAGGCAGCGCAATTGGGATTAATCTAAACAAGGCCATCAGGCGGGCCAGGCGATACATGCCCAGAGCTTGGATCATGGTAGTCGATATCAGGGTATATACGTTACCCAGCATGACGGCAAAAGTTATGCGCAGGGCCGTAGAGGCCTGAAAAAAATTGGTGTTTAGATTGAAAAGCTGTATTAAGCCAGCGGGAAATATTTCAATCAGCAGCCAGGGCAGCACGATGAACAAAGAGGCATAGAGCAAGGCCATTTTGTAGGCATGGCGGATGCGTTCTGGTCTTTTGGCTCCCATATTATAGGACACAATCGGTTGTATACCGTTGGCAAAAGCCAAGGCTAGCTCCAGCATTAAAATTCTAATGGTAGCAATCATTGAAGCTATGGCGAGGTCACTGGTGATTAGGTGCATATCGACCTGTATTCCGGCTAGCTCGGAAAGCTTGCGGTGGTACAGGTAGATAAAATAATTGAAAGCAAAGACGGTGGCTGCGGTCACCAACATAGTCAGGAAATAGGCACTACCATTGGACATAATGCTGCGCAAAGTCTCCAGGTCAAACCTCAGAAACTTGCGCAACCTGAGGGGCATAGGGGAGTTGGTGATTTGCGAGTAGCCCAAGATGCCGAGACTCGCCAACTGGCTGATGATGGTTGCCCAAACGGCGCCGCTGACGCCCCAGCCGAACGCGCCCATAAACAGCCAGTCCAGGGCAATATTGACCAGTGAGGCCGCAATGATCGCTATCGTGGGTAACTTGGGCTTGCCTTCGGAGCGCAGATAAAGTCCGAGTACAGCGTTGCTGACGACAAGAGGCATGAAAAGCACAAAGATATGGTAGTATTTCATCGCATAGGGCAAAGTTTTGGGGTTGGCTCCCAAGAAAGTCAAAATTTCACGCAAGAAGGCTAATATAAAAGGAATCAAAATAAGGGAGCCGAGCAAAGAGCTACTTAGGCAAGTAAACTTTACAAGTTCGGCACGGCGAAAATCCTTGGCACCCAAAGCCTGAGAGTAGAGAATAGAGCCGCCAATGGCAAATAGCGCGGCGAAAGCGATGATTGAGAGCAGGATAGGGTATCCGACATGAATTGCTGCAATGGCTGTCGGGTCAACATAGTGGGCAATGAAAATGCGGTCGACTATGTTATAAATGTTTTGTGCCGTGGAGGAGAGAATCATGGCGACGGACATAATGAAGACAAGTCGCACCATCGGGACTTCTTCAAATATTTCCAATTGTTGTTTGTTCATAATTTGTTAATGATACGAAGAAATGGGGAAGTATCAATTTATTTTAAAGTTTTATCCTTTTGGCTAAATAATTCACTACATTCACTACGATTAGTGCGGAATTGTCGGCGCCCGGCAGGCTCGTTCTTGCCGGGAGCCTTGAGGAGGCGCGAAGAGATGCAGGGAGACGCAAAATTTGGGGCTTCTTTTCGCAACACTGGCTGTTCGTTATAATCGTGATTTGCCCGCACGATTTGCCCGAACGGAAAAACATATGCCCGAACAATACTTTGCCCTTGATTCTCGGCCCAATCTGGCATTGCCCGCCGCCGACCCACAGGCTGAGGCCCTAAACAAAAAATTGATGGCCGAGGCTCCCGCTGTGTTTGCGATGCTTTCGCCCTGTGGCAAAAGTTTGTATTACCCCAAGCAGGGCCTGCTATTGCAGGCCGAAGAAGCAGCGCAAAGTCGTTATAACGCTACCGTCGGTATTGCCCTGGATGACGATGGCAAACCCATGCACTATCGCGGTCTGGCCAGGATGCTGAACTTGGCGGCGTCTCGTTGTGTGCCGTATGCTTCCAGCTACGGCTTGGCTCCATTGCGCCAGCTGTGGCAAGAACAGCTCTGCGAAAAAAATCCGGCCTTGGGGGCCTTGGGGGCCTTGGGGTGTCGCGGTGAATCGGCTGAATCAAAGAATATTCAGGGAACCGGCGTTCAGTTGTCGTTGCCGGTCGTGACGGGCGGTATAACTCATGGCTTGTGGATAGCCTTGCAGATGTTTCTGGGGCGTGGTGAAGCGCTGTTGCTGCCCAAACTTTTCTGGCCGAACTATCGCCTGATTGCAGAGGGCAACTGCGGGGCGCGGCTCAAACATTACAATACGTTCTGCGCTGGTGGCCTGGATCTTGAGGCTATCCGGGCCGAGCTACAAGCTCCAGGGGAAAAGAAGGTCTTGCTGTTTAATTTTCCCCATAATCCTACCGGTTACAGCCCGCGCAAAGTCGAAGTGGGCCGTTTGCGGGAGCTCTTGCGCAAGGCGGCCGAGGCCGGTCGCCATATTGTTGTCATTTGTGACGACGCCTACTGGGGATTATGCTATGAAGCGGAGACCGAGCGACAGTCGCTATTTGCCTTCGTCGCCGGCCTGCACCCCAATGTTTTGGCGGTTAAGCTCGATGGTGCAACGAAAGAGGATTTTGCCTGGGGTCTGCGGGTCGGTTTTATTACTTTTGGCCACACGACGAGAGCGGGTGGCAAAGTCTTGGAGGAAAAAGCCGGCGCCGCCGTGCGGCTGAGTACGTCGAACAGCAGTCGCTTGAGTCAAGAATTGCTGCTGGAAACTTATCGGGATCCGGTGACAAATCGCGAGCGCACACAGCTGCAAGCTGTCTTGCAGGCTCGCTATCGCGCGTTGCGCCAGTGCCTGGCTTCTGAACGAGCTAAAAATGAATGGTGCCGTATCCTGAAGCCCCTGCCGTTTAATTCTGGTTACTTTATGACGTTTGAGATGCCTTCCGCGCCGTTTGGCGCCGACCAACTTCGCAAATATTTACTACAGCGTTACGATATTGGGCTGATTGCTTTACAAGACAAGTATTTGCGCTTTGCATTTTCCGCTGTGGCGGAAAAAGATATCCCGCACGTTGTGGAAACTTTGCACCTGGCATATGCTGAATTGGCAGAGCAGGTGAAATCATAATCTTGAGGAAATGGACATGAGCTGGTTTAATCGCATTTTGGGTGGGGGGCTAGGTTTTTTTATTGGTGGGCCCATTGGTTCCATGATTGGCCTGGCCATTGGTCACATGCTGGACAAGGCCCATGAGAGTGGGGCCCCCGGTCTGATGGGGCAGGGCGGCTATAGCACCGACTCCTTGCAAATGGCTCTTTTTACCGCTATATTTTCTCTGTTGTCCAAGGTGGCCAAGGCCGACGGTCGTATCAGCGAGGAAGAAGGCCAGCATTTCTTAAAGATACTGGACGAAATGCAGCTGCGTGGCGAGTTGCGACAATTTGCCATTCATTCTTTTAATGAGGCTAAAAATAGTTCGTACAGTCACCAGGATTTTGCCCGCCAACTCAAGGAAATTTCCAGTCGAGCATCAATGCTGCAGGGGCAGAGCAGTGCTGTCATTTTACAACAGCTCTTCTATACTCTAGTTAGTATGGCCGCCGTGGACGGCCACATCAGCCGCGATGAGGAACGGGTGCTGCGTGAAATCGCCGCCGCTTTTGGTTTTGGCGAGACGGTCATTCGCCAAGCTTATAGTCAATTCCAGATGCGGGGGGGCCAAGTGGTACAAGTTGATACCGCATATGAGGTGCTGGGGCTTTCGCCGCAAGCCAGTGACGAAGATTTGCGCAGCGCCTACCGCCGACTGGTCAAGGAAACTCATCCCGATAAGTTGGTGCAGCAGGGCCTGCCGCCGGAGATGAAGGCCAGCGCCGAAAGGCGCTTTCATGAAATCCAGACAGCCTGGGAACAGATTCGCAAGCAGCGCGGCATAACATAGCGCCCTGGGCTTTTGAGTTCGGCCCCGTGGCCCCTCCCGTGTACCTCCGGGGACCAGCTGGTTTCTAGCCTGCAGCTGGTTTTATTGATTTTGGGGCTTTATTTACGAGCGCCATGGCAATGTTTATACTTCTTGCCGCTGCCACAGTAGCAGGGATCGTTGCGCCCGATTTTAGGTTCCTGGCGGCGAATCTGTATCTTGTCTGCACCTGGCATCGCTCCAGAGGAAGGAACAGGCTTCCGCCTGCGCATAGCGTCAAAAGATTCAAGCTTCTGGTGCTTGCCCGCGTCGGCGTGCAGTGTCGCGTTTGGGCGCGGGGGCGCAGAGTCCCCATCGACGGCGATACGAATGTTGTAAAATTTGCGTGCTACGCCAATCTGCAGATTCTCCACCAATTCCTCAAACAGGGTGAAGCCCTCATTTTTATACTCGACAAGGGGGTTTTTCTGGGCCATGGCGCGCAAGTTCACGGCTTCGCGCAGAGCTTCCATTTGCTCCAGGTGCTCCTGCCAGCGCAGGTCGATGGCCCGCAGATATTCAAAGCGTAAAATCTCATTGACGAGTTCTGTGCCGGCAATCGCGCACTTATCCTGGTAGTCTTGTTCGCAGTAATCCTGCACTAGGGTCGCAATGACACTGCGAGCCTCCTCGGCAATTTTTTGCTGGAATATACGAGCCACTTCTGTCTGCTGGTGGTCGGCGAGTAGTAAACCAAAATTGCTGCGCAGGCGCTCGCTTAATCGCTCCAGACCAAAGTCCCAGTCGTGGTGATTGCAATCGTTGACAAAGTCGTCCAGTAAAACGTTGCACATTTGCTGCGCGGTTTCACGCACGCGCACAATAATCTGCTTGTCTTTGAGTAGCTCATTGCGCATGCGGTAGACATAGCCGCGCTGCTTCTGCATGACATCATCGTACTCGATCAGATGTTTGCGGATTTCGTAGTTGCGGTTTTCTACGCGGGTCTGCGAGCGTTCGATAGCGCGAGTCACCATGCCGTGCTCTAGCGGCTCGTCTCCGCTCATGCCGAAACGGCTCATCATGGCTTTGAGGCGGTCTCCGCCAAAAAGGCGCATCAGATCGTCGTCGAGCGAGACGTAGAAGCGCGAGAAACCGGGGTCGCCCTGGCGCCCAGAACGACCGCGCAACTGGTTGTCAATGCGGCGACTTTCGTGGCGTTCGGTCCCCAAGACGTAAAGCCCGCCCAGTTCTTTAACTTTCTGGTGCTCTGTTTGCCACTTCGCATTTTCTTCGGCCAAGAGGCGGAAATATTCAGCTTCGTCGGCGTCTGTGCGCATGCGGCGGCGCGCGCGCATGTCGGGGCTGCCGCCGAGCTTGATATCGGTACCGCGCCCCGCCATGTTGGTCGCAATAGTCACCGCGCCGAGTGCCCCCGCCTCGGAAATGATCAAGGCTTCGCGGTGATGATTTTTAGCGTTTAAGACTTCATGCCGCACTTGGTTTTGGGTCAAGACCTTGGACAGGTGCTCTGAGCTTTCTACGGAGACTGTGCCGATCAGGACCGGCTGGCGGCTCTGATTCACGGCCTTAACTTCTGCGGCAATGGCCTTGTGCTTGGCCTCGGCGTTCAGGTAGATCAAATCGTTGGCATCGACACGGGCCAGCGGGCGATGCATCGGCAGCACCACGACGTCGAGGCCGTAGATCTTGTCGAATTCGCGGGCTTCAGTGACAGCCGTGCCGGTCATGCCGCTGAGTTTGCCATACATGGCAAAATATTTTTGATAGGTAATTGTTGCCAGGGTGCGATTGCGCTGGGCGATTTTAATATTTTCTTTGGCTTCAATCGCCTGATGCAGACCGTCGGAGTAGCGCCGCCCGTCGAGAATACGGCCGGTGAATTCATCGACAATTTGTACCCTAGCATCCTGGACGACATAGTCAACGTCGTGCAGGAACAATTTATGTGCGCGCATGGCCTGGTTAAAGTAGTGCACATATTCAAAGTTGTCCTCGTCGTAAATTGAGCCCTGCATCGCTTTATTCCGCTTTAATAGCTCTTCAATGTGAGTAATGCCATCTTCGGTGAAAGTTATGCGCTTGTTTTTCTCATCCAGTTTGTAGTCGCCTTCGAGTACTACTTTTTCAAAGGGATTGTCGCGTGGATACTCGCCTGTGGCAGAATCTTTTTTTACCTCCTTGAGGTAACCTTGTAAGCGGTCGGCCATGACAATTTTCTGGGTATCGTCTTCCACTGAACCGGAAATAATTAACGGTGTCCTGGCTTCATCAATCAGCACGGAATCGATTTCGTCGATGATACAATAGGCGAAGGGACGTTGTACTTTGTCTGTGAGGCGGCCTATCATGTTGTCGCGCAGGAAGTCAAAGCCAAACTCGTTGTTGGTGCCGTAGGTCAAGTCACATCTATACGCCGCCTTGCGTTGCTCAATATCCATGTGTGAGAGTACGGCTCCAACGCTCAAGCCAAGGTAGCCAAAGATGGGGCCCATCCATTGGGCGTCACGTTCAGCCAGGTAGTCGTTGACAGTTACAATGTGCACGCCCTGTCCCGCGAGGGCATTGAGGTAGGCGGGTGCGACCAGCGATAGCGTTTTGCCCTCGCCAGTCTTCATTTCCATAATCTTGCCCTGATGCAAGACCAGGCCGCCGAGCAGCTGCACGTCGTATGGCCGTTCTCCGAGGACGCGCCGCGCCGCCTCGCGGGCGACTGCGAAGGCTTCGGGTAAAATGGCATCCAGCTCGCCACTCAGATTGGGACCGGCTCTGTTGGTACTGGGATCTAAAGCCGGCTCTGCTTTCGCAGAGTCATCCCGCTGTTTGGCGGCGGCGAGTCGCTGACGCAAGACTTGACTTTGTTCGCGCATCTGTTCGTGGTTTAGCCGCATGGCCCAGGGTTCTCGCTCGTTTATTTGCAATAGCAGGGGCGCCAGTTTTTTCAGGTCGCGTTCCTGTTTGCTGCCAAATAATGCGGCCAGAATTTTGTTAATCATAAATTCCTCAAGTGCTGCTCGCGTCTGAATCGCGGTAAAATACTTCGACAAATTTAATTGCGCGGGATTGAAAAGTCAATCTTTTCCCGATCTTTGCGCCGTGCTGAACAACCCGGCATAGGAACCGGCAGAGGGAAATGACAGAGGTGTTTACATGAGTTTCTTTTTAAAGCCGGTTCAAGGTTTTCGGTCTTACCCGTGTTTGGGTTGTTTAGTCGCGCTCAGGGCTTGCTCAGCTCCTTTGATTCCTTGAGAAGTTTATGGTAGTCACAGCTGTGACAATTGGGAGTTCTTGACAGCCAGCTCGCTTTGTTTAGCATGATTAGCTATGCGTCGCAATGCCTGGGTTTTGTATTTGGCCGTGCTGCTAACGGGTAGTTGTGGCCTGGCTTACGAATATACCGTCAGCAAAGTTGCCTCTGACTTGTTGGGCAATAGCACTCGCCAGTGGGCCATGATCATCGGCGTCATGATGTTCTTTATGGGGCTGGGAGCCAATTATCAGAAGAAACTGGCCCAGAAAATGCTATTTACCTATTTTGCTGTGTCGGAGCTGCTGTTATCCCTGTTGGGGGGGGGAGCCCCCCTCCTGCTCCTTTGGGCCTATGCATACTGGCAGAGTTATTATGTTCTGTGGCAGTACCTGCTGATTGCTGCCATTGGCTTTTTGATCGGTCTGGAAATTCCGGTTATCGCCCGTATTAACGGCAATTTTACCCCAGAGCTGAAGGTAAATATAGGGCGCATCCTGCAACTGGATTACGTCGGTGCCTTGGGCGGTGCCGTGCTCTGGAGTTACTGGCTGATTCCATACTTGCCCCTAAGCCGCGCCGCCGCCGTTCTGGGCTTTTCCAACCTGGGGGCCTGCTGGCTATTTATGCTTCACTTCTATCGCCAGCTGCGCTGGCGCAAAGTATTGCTGCTGTCTGGCGCTGTCGTCACGCTGTCGATGTCATGGGCTTTTATACAAGGCCCTCAGTGGTCGCTGCGCAGTGAGCAGGGGCTTTACCGCGATCAAATTATTTTGAGTAAGACGACCGCGTACCAGCATTTGGTGTTGACGCAGAGTGCGCGTGAGCGCGAGAATCTTGGGCGCCGTGAGCGCGAATATCGCCTCTACATTAATGGGCACTTGCAGTTCAGTAGTTTGGACGAATACATTTATCATGAGAACCTGGTGCATCCGGCGTTTGCGGTATTCCGCCGGCACAACGGGCGCGATCCGCGGCGTGTCCTGATACTGGGTGGCGGCGATGGCCTGGCGTTGCGTGAAGTACGTAAATATGCCGCCGTTGCTGAGGCCATACTTTGTGATCTCGACCCAGAAATGTTGGCCCTTGCCGCGCAGAATCCCATTATGCGGCGCTTAAACCGCGATGCGCTGAATGCTAGGGGCGTGCAGGGCTTGGCCGCCGACCGAGCTGCTGTGGGCACTGAAGTTTGGCAGCGGGATTCTGTCCCTTATCTGGCCGGCTCTGGAGCTAGCTTCCCTCAAAATATTTCCAATGCGGGCAAGCCGCTCGGAGAGACGCTGCTTGAGACTGGCGTGCTGATAAAAGATATGGATGCCGCTCGTTATATCAACGAGGCTTACGGACTGTTCGATATTATAATCGCTGACTTTCCCGACCCCAACAGCGAGGCCCTAAGCAAGCTGTATTCGCTGTCTTTTTACCACAGTGTGTTGCGCAAACTCTCGGCGGGGGGAGTCTTTGTCCAGCAATCCACATCGCCAGTTTATGCTTACAAAGCCTTTTGGGCCATTGGCCGGACAATGATGGCCGCAGGGTTGGAGGCCCTGCCATATCACGACCTGGTGCCCAGCTTTGGCGAGTGGGGCTGGTGGCTGGCGCAGGCGTATTCGCCACCGGCAGCCGGCGAATTGCCAATGGCGCCAATGGGATCGACGGGGCCGAGACTACAACAGTTGTATGCGCAATCTCGTCTCAGTGGGAGAATTCAGTTGCGTTATCTTAGCGACTCAATTATGCAGGCCAATGTCGTATTTCCGCGCCAGTTTGAGGCCATGTACCGAGAGAGTTTGCCTTTACTTTCATATGAATTCTTATCTCCAAATAAAGTAGGACAACAAGACTTTCGAGTTGTCAAGAGTCAGCTTGAACAGGATTATGGGCGCTTCTACCGAGACTGGGTGACGACATTGACTCAACATAAAGTCTACGAATATTACTTAGGTTCTGCCTGGAAATAGCCGTTTCAGGAAATGTTGATAATTAATTGGTCTGGATAGTTGCGGCAGAACAAATTCCTCTTGCTTTTATACTTCGTAACGTGCATAATGAGATGCTAAAAAATATAGATATTAAGTTAAAGGTCGGATGTGAAATTTTAATTTTGTGCTTTTGCCGTACAAAAAATAGATTGTGCATTTGTCTTGCAAAGGAGCTGAGCAGATGAGACTAGTTACCCGTTCTGATTTTGATGGGCTTGTATGTGGTGTTTTACTAGAGGAAGCCGGAATTGTCGCTTCCCATTTGTATTGTCACCCTAAAGATCTCCAGGATGGTAAGATTCCTGTCGGTGCGGATGATGTGCTAGCTAATGTTCCTTACGTCGAGGGTTGTGGCTTGTGGTTTGATCACCATGCTTCAAATATCGCCTATGCACCAGAGAAATTTGAAGGTGCGGCCTACCCCGCTCCCAGTGCTGCTCGTGTGGTCTGGGATTATTACGGGGGGGAAGCCAGATTTGGCCGTAAATTCGACGATTTGATGCGCGATGTCGACAAAGTCGACTCAGCCAATCTGAGCAAAGAAGAGATTCTAAATCCCAGCGGCTGGATCATATTGGGCTTCATCATGGACCCTCGCACCGGCTTGGGGCGTTATCGTCATTTTGAAATTAGCAACTATGCCCTGATGCAAAAAATGGTGGGCTTGATTCGTGAAAAGAGCCTGGATGGCATCTTTGAGGATCCGGATGTCTATGCCCGTCTGGCTTTTTATTATGAGCATGTTGCGGATTGTATCAGTATCATTCAGGAAAACAGCCGCAAAGAGGGCAAAGTTATAATATTTGAAACTCGAAATATCAGTCAGGTGATGGTTGGCAATCGATTCTTGATTTACGGTTTGTATCCCGAATGCAGTGTCAGCGTGCAGATCGGTTGGGGCAAGAACAGGGAGAATGTTTTCCTTAGTATTGGTAAGAGCGTACTGGACCGCTCAAATAAAGTTGATATTGGGGCTTTGCTGCGTGAATATGGGGGCGGTGGGCACAAAAATGTCGGCACTTGCCAAGTCGCTCCGAATGAAGTGGACAAAATTATCGCAAATATTGTGTTACAACTAAATCAGTGAGTTCGTAAATCACAAAGGATAAAAAGGAAGGTTTTTTATGGGAGCTTTTATTATAGCCCCTCTAGTGGTAGGGGCCGTGGTCGCAATCTTGGGTTTGCTGATCTCCATACTCGACGGAATTGTCAATAACTATGGGGATGTTGTAATCAATATTAATAGTCATACAAAGGATTTGACGGTAAAGGGTGGCGCCCCTCTCTTGCGCAGTCTCGCGCAGGAAAAAATCTTCATTCCTTCGGCCTGTGGGGGCAAGGGCAGTTGTGGTGCCTGCAAGACCGTTGTAAAGTCTGATGTCGGTCCCCTTTTGCCGACCGAGGCTCCTTATATGGAGGCAGAAGAGAAGGCCAATAATGTCCGCCTCGCTTGTCAGATCAAGGTTAAGAAGGATATTGACATTGAGATTCCCGAAGATTTGTTCAATGTCCAGGAGTACAAGGCGACAGTGGAGAGCTTGGAGCTGCAGACCTACGACATTGCGGAATTGTACCTGAATCTGGACAAGCCAACTACCTTTAAGGCCGGCATGTATATGCAGTTGGTAATTCCTGCCTACAAGGCCCTCAAGAAGGGGGAAATGGCATTTAAAGGTACCACCATGCGTGCTTATTCGATTTCTTCTCCACCTTCAGATAAGAATTGTGCTGAATTCCTTATTCGCTATGTCCCCAATGGCATCGCCACCACTTATATCCACCACCATATGAAAAAACATATGCCGATTGATGTAATTGGCCCTTTTGGCGATTTTTATCGCCGTGATACCGATGCCACAATGGTCTGTATTGCCGGTGGTTCCGGCATGGCTCCCTTCCGTTCAATCCTGCGCGATATGGAAGAGAAGGCCATGTTTGACAAGGAAGTCTGGTACTTCTTTGGCTGTCGTAACTATCGCGACATTTATTACTTAAAGGAAATGCGTGAACTGGAACAAAGATGGCCCAAGTTTCACTTTATCTTGGCCTTGTCAGACCAGGAGCTGCAGGAGCCGACAGAGTGGGATGAAGCTGCGCTTGGTCCTAAGAGCCTTTTGGAGCATGACCGTATTGACCACGTCTTGCGTCATTATTTACAAGAAAAAATCGAAAAGCGTGATCGTGAAGGTTATCTCTGTGGTAGTCCTTTGATGATTGATAGCTGTTCGGCTATTTTGGTGGAAGAAGGTATTGCCGAAGATCGTATATACTACGATCGTTTCTCATAGAGAAAAAATAGTCTCTCGTTTTCGGTATGTTCGTCCCTCGCCAGCTGATTCGTTTTCGTATATAAAAATCTAGGAGGCAGTCTGCAGCTAAGGTAATTTCCTGCGCTTACTAGCCTCTATTTTTAATGGAGGAATTAAATTTGTATGGTTTTTGATGAAGTAAACGAAGTTCTTCAAGAGATTCGTCCCGCTTTACAAGGAGATGGTGGCGACATCCAGCTAGTGGAAGTGAAGGAAAACGGCGAAGTGATCGTACGTATGGAGGGGGCCTGCCAGGGTTGCCCAATGTCTTTGATGACTTTGAAACAGGGCGTGGAGCGCTATCTGATGAGTCGCTTGCCTGAAATCACCGAAGTAAATGCCATAGGCATGGAGATGCCTTTTTAAAAAAGTTCTAGCCAGCTTGCCGTAAACTTGTAAGAATATCCGACAATCGCAGAGCTAATTATTTTATTGTTGCATTTATTGTGGGTTTAAGTAAAGTAAAACTGCTAGAATTCGTGCACTGGTATTCTATTACTAGAATCTTGAATCACTATATTATCAGCTAAAATGAGGCCTGCCTTGTCAGCAAACTTTTGCGAACCACTATCTTCATTGTCAATGTCGCGCAGGTGCTTTTGCTATCGACGGACGATACCTTTGCCTTCTCGCAATGCATTACTGATGCTGGCTTTAGCTTTAATGGTCTCGGTCTTAAACGGTTTAGGGGCACCTTATCTGAAGGCCCAGGATACTCCAGCTCAACTTGGCGACGAGCCTTCTCGGTTCAATTTCCACCAATGGGAAAGTGTGGGGTTTTCTGCTGACGGTCGCTTTTATGCTGGTATTAGCTATGGTGTTGAGCACGATCTGGCTCAAAGCGAGAGTCATTTCTTCGCCCGTTTGCAAGTCCTGCATTTAAACGGAGTTCAGGATGAGGTGGTCCTTGAGCGTATTTTGCGCCGCAATTTAGCCTTGCGCTCGGAGCTGCCGGCTCGCTTCATTATGCAGGATTTACTCCGTCGTGAAAGTCGAGAGTTGCGCAAGTTCCAGATTGAAGCGTTGGAGCAAGGCGAGGTATTGTTATCTCCACAGGAGGGTCAGGTCTTGTGGCCCTCGCAGTCTGCAAGTATAGAGCAGGGAGAAATTTCAGGGACTTACCGCGACAATATTACTTTAGGTGAAATGACTCTGGCAAAGGGCAGAATGGATATTGGACAAGAATTTAGGCCATTTGGTGTCCATGATTTTGATGTGGCGATTGAGGAGCTGACACAGATCCAGCGGCAACAGCAGGAAGAGTTACAAGAACAAGGCCGTTCCCCGAATATTTTGGAGCGCGTTTACACCGTCACACGCAATGCTAATACGACGGTTTTTCAATTGCGTCAACTGCGCTTGGATAGCAGCAACTCGTTGAGAGGAAAAATTATAGCGGTGCAATCACAGGGTTTCCCGCACCGCTACAATTTTCAGCAGAACTGGAACACTTTGCTGCAGCGCAATTTGCTTCAGGAGAGTGAACTCAATATACAACCAGTATTTATTTCATTGTCGCCAGATGCTAAACACCTATTGTTGACCTTGCGCATTTTCCGTCTGCCTGAACTGCCAGACCGGGTAGAAGTTGCTAGCGGCAAAGATGCTGGTTTGACCAGTGAGAACCTGAGCACAGAGCAGGAGGGACAAGAGAGTGCTGCCGAGGCCAACGCGGCAAAATTACAGGATATTATGAGAAGCTCTCTTGAAGATAATGACAACTATGCGTTTGTAACTTTTTCTGTGCAGGTTTATTGATCAATGGCCTATATTCATGGCAATCCACTCATTTTCTGCATTTGACATCTCCTATGCCTTTATTATAATTTGGTGGTAGTTAAAATAATACTTCCTGTTTACAGGAGAAGGAGTTTGAGATGATACAGCAGTTACAAGTTACCAGTATTCAAGGTAAGCAGGTCCAGCTCAGTGCCGAGCCAGTGCGTTCGTTTTTGGGGCAAAAAGAACGCAGTTTCTGGATTCGCAACACAAATTCTTTACCTTTGCAGCAGGGCAACTGGGTTGAGGTGACCTATTCTTCTGGGCGTGGACTCCTTGATGTGTTTTTGCTTTTAATGCTGCCGGTACTACTGATTATCGGCATTGCACAATTTTTACAATCCACTAATGTGAGTACGGCCCAACAGGTGGTGTTCTCTTTGATGGGTTTACCTTTGGGTATCGGCATTTTTGCTTTGAGTCAGAAGTTCCTACCCGATACCCGGCCAGAGATTTTTCGCGTCCTTGACGACGACGAACATCAGGGCCGCAGTTCGGGCTGTGGTACGGGATGTGTCTGTAAATGAGCAAATGCCTGCGTCTGATTGATAAAGTTTTTCGGACGAGTGATCTCAGTGACGAGGAACTGTTTTTTCTGCTGCAGAATATTAATTCGGCAGAGCGCATGCAACTGTACACGGTTGCCCGTGATAAGAAAGAAGAAGTTTATGGCAAAGGGATTTTCCTGCGCGGCCTCTTGGAATTCAGCAACCATTGCCGGCGCAATTGCCAATATTGTGGTATTTTCAAGTTCAATACAAAGCTTGAGCGCTACCGCCTGTGTCAAGAAGATATGCTTCAGGCTTGCCAAGTTGGTTTTTTTCTCGGCTATCGTACTTTTGTGTTTCAGGCCGGAGAGGACCCCTGTTATAAGTTAGGCGATTACTGCGAAATGGCATCAATGATTAAGGCCCAGTTCCCGCAAGTGGCTTTAACTTTATCTGCTGGTGAGTTTGCCTTGGACGCTTATCCCGTTCTCTTCAAAGCGGGCTGGGATCGCTACTTAATGCGCTTTGAAACTGCCGATGAAGAATTGTATCAACGCTTCCACCCGGGTTATACCCTGGCCAAAAGGCTGGAGCATCTGGAAGCCCTCTTTGCGGCGGGATTTCAGACGGGCTCTGGTTTCTTGGTCGGTTTGCCAGGGGAAACTCGACAGACTTTAGTCAAGAATTTGCGTTTGGCTAAGAGTTATGGTTTTCACATGGTGGGGGTTGGCCCCTTTATTCCCCATGAAGCGACACCGTTGTGGCAGCAGGGTGGCGGCGACTTGCAGACTGTGCTGGATATGACAGCTCTAGTGCGCTTACTCCTACCGGAGACTCTAATTCCAGCCACGACAGCCTTGGGCTCTCTTGATCCGATTGGCCGCGAGAAGGGCCTGCGCGCCGGAGCAAATGTTATGATGCCTAATATTAGCCCCCCAGAGGTTCGGCCAAAGTATGAGCTCTATCCAGATAAAATTTGTGTCAAGGACAAGGCTGAACATTGCCGTTTCTGCATTCAGGGGCGTATCCGAAATGCCGGCTTTGAAATTGATATGGGCCGCGGGGATCATATCAATTTCCGCAAAGAACTAGAAGAAGCTTAAGCTTGTCTTCCTTTTGCTGACAAATCATTTATCTGGTTACAATATTGACTAAGCGGCCAGGTACGACAATTTTCTTGTGGATTGTCTTGCCGCAGAGCTGTTCTTGAACCTTCGGGTCGGCTTGGGCTGCAGCAGCAAGCTCTTCTTTGCTCGCACGGGGACTTAGCATTGCCTTGCTGCGCAGTTTGCCGTCAACTTGAAAGACAATTTCTTTTTGATTCTCTTGGCATAAGGTCTCGCTCCAGGTGGGCCAAGCCTCATATGCCAAAGTTTTTTGCCTTTTGCCTTCAAACTGTGAGCTCATTTGCCAGAGTTCCTCGCATAAATGCGGCGCGTAGGGGCTTAACAATAACAAGAATGGCTGCCAGAGTTTCAGCGGGCAAACCTCAAGAGAAGACATTTTATTACTTAGAATCATCATTTGCGAAATGGCGGTATTGAAGTTGAGGTTCTCGGTATCCTGCGTAACCTTTTTAATAGTTTGATGCAGCAGGCGGAGTAATCCATTGGCTTCAGCTGGCCCGAATAGTTTCTCAAGGTTTTCGCTGCGTAAAGGTTTCTGGCCAATGTTCCACATCCGATTTAAAAACCGATGCATGCCGGCAAGCCCACCAGTGGCCCAGGGTTTGACCATTTGCAAAGGTCCCATAAACATTTCGTACAGGCGCAAGGTATCTGCGCCATACTCGGCAATAACGTCATCGGGGTTAATGACATTGCCCCGGCTTTTCGACATTTTTTCAGCCTGGGCCCGCACTTTGATTTCGGGACTTTCTTTGAGCACAAAGTCATTGCCTTTTTTGACTACCTGATCTTCGGTTAGCTTGACAGTTTGGCCATCAATTTCACGGCTGAACTCCATTTCTCCCAAGATCATGCCTTGATTGACGAGGCGCTGGAAGGGCTCTTTATTTTGTACTAGGCCCAAGTCGTAGAGTACCTTGTGCCAGAAGCGTGCATAGAGCAGGTGCAATACGGCGTGTTCAGCTCCGCCGATATACAGATCGACCGGCATCCAGTATTTTTCAGCTGCCGGATCGACAAAATGCTGTTGATCCTTGGGGCTGAGGTAGCGCAGGTAGTACCAGCATGACCCCGCCCATTGTGGCATGGTATTGGTCTCTCGGCGAGCTGGAGTGCCACATTTAGGGCATTGACAGTTTACCCAGTCTTCTATGGCCGCAAGTGGAGACTCACCTGTGTCTGTTGGCTGGTAGCTTTCGACTTCAGGGAGGCGCAAAGGCAGCTCTTCTACGGGCAGGCTTACGCTGCCACATTCTGGGCAGTGGACTATGGGAATGGGCTCTCCCCAGTAACGCTGCCGGCTAAAAAGCCAGTCGCTGAGCTTGTATTGGACAGTGCGCTTGCCCAAGCCGCGCCACTCAAGCAGCTCAATGGCCTTAGCGATGGCAGCTGATTTGTTCAGGCCGTTCAGGGCAGCGGAGTTGACGTGTGGTCCATCGGCGCTAAAGGCTTCCTCATGGATATTTCCACCTTTGACAACTTCGACAATCGGCAGTCCAAACTTTTGCGCAAAGTCCCAATCGCGCTGGTCGTGGGCCGGTACAGCCATAATTGCCCCAGTACCATACGAAATTAAGATATAATCGGCGATCCAAATAGGTATTTCCTTACCTGTCATTGGGTTAATAGCATAGGAGCCGGTGAATACGCCACTCTTGTCTTTGGCCAGATCGGTGCGTTCCAGGTCAGACTTATGCGACACTGCACTGATGTACTGTTCGACATTCTGTGCCTGCTGGGCTGTCGTTAATCTTGTTACCCATGGGTGCTCGGGGGCGATTACCATGTATGTCGCCCCGTACAAAGTATCGGGGCGAGTGGTAAAGACGCGCAGTTTCTTAGAACGATCTTCAGACAGCGGGAAATCGACTTCTGCCCCTTCACTGCGGCCGATCCAGTTTTCTTGCATAGTCTTTACCGAACTGGGCCAGTCAAGTAGTTCCAAGTCTTGCAGTAGGCGTTCAGCATAGACTTTGATTTTTAGTACCCACTGGCGCAAATTTCGGCGTTCAACTCGACTGCCACAGCGTTCACAATGACCGTTTTCGACTTCTTCGTTGGCCAGACCCGTCTTGCAAGAGGTGCACCAGTTAATCGGTGCCTTGGTTTCATAGGCCAAGCCTTTTTTAAACAATTGGATAAAAATCCACTGTGTCCATTTGTAGTAATCTGGCTCACTGGTAATAACTTCGCGGCTCCAGTCATAACTCAGGCCCAAGGAACGAATCTGCTCGCGAAAGCGCTTAATATTTTGTTCTGTCGTCAACTGTGGGTGAGTGCCTGTCTTAATGGCATAGTTCTCTGCCGGCAGGCCAAAAGAGTCAAAGCCCATCGGATGTAGTACATTGTAACCATTCATACGCAAGTAACGCGAATAAATATCGGTCGCGGTATAACCTTCAGGGTGACCGACGTGCAGGCCACTGCCCGATGGATAAGGGAACATATCCAGGATATAGCGGCGCTTTGCGGGCGGGAAATTAGAGTTTTCTTTTACTTCAAAAGTTTTGTTGTCTTGCCAGTACTGTTGCCAGCGCGGTTCAATTTCATGAAAAGGGTAGCGTGCCATATAAAGTTTTACTCTGCCTCCAGCCAGAATTGGAGCAGCAGTATACTGAAAATACCCCCAGAGTGGGAATGCCTTAATCCCTTATCTAGTTTTTGGGGTCTAGTTTTTGGGCAGGATAAACAGATCCTGTTCGCGCACCCAGCCTTGATCCTGTCTTTCTCCGAGAATTAGGGTATAGATTGTTTCACTTTTGGCTGAGGATCCAGCTGTTTCATTATGGCTACGACTGCTGCGGCCTTTGATCTTGACAAGCTCACCAGCGTTCAAGCGATTTTTCCAGCTTTTTTGTTTACCTTGGTTTGGGCCTATCAAAGTGGTGTGTCTGCCGCGGTGGGGAATGGGTTCCAGTTGCAGGTCAGCTCGTGTGTTGACAGCTAGAGAAAAGTGCCAGGGGATACTGAGGCTCAATAGGAGAAGCATTGAGATAATTGTGTAGTTACGGTATGTATGCAATACACGTCGGCGCAGCCAGTTATCTTGTGGAGGGTGGTAGCGAGAAAATTCGGATGGTTTTGTTGCCGGTATATCGTCATCAAGGGACTCTATAGTCTTTTGTTTCGTGCAAAAAATGCAATATAGCGAAATCGACAAAAACAGGCCGACAGCTAAATATTTCCAGATGTGGTGAAGTTGTAATGGCCAGAAGAAAAAATCGGGTAAACGGGGATCTAGGCCCTGTTGAATGCGCAGGGATGAAACTAGGCGGCGCGAAACAGCTTGCAGAGGCTGGTAGAAATAGCTTAGATAAGCTAATTCTAGGGCTTGAATGGGTAGGCCATTGCGGTACAACAGCAGCGCCATGTTGGGCAGCTTACCAACGGAATATGGTGGCTGTCCGAGTTGGGCTTCAATTTGCGCAGGGTCAATGTCTTCATTTTGCTGAGCTTGTCGAATCACCTGTTGGCGCAGGATATTGAGATAATGCTGATGAACTTTTTGCTGTTCTTTTTGGTTCTTGACTGTCGATATTCCATAGAACGACCCGAATAGTAGCAAAGCGAGGAGCACAAGGAGTAAACTGCGGTATTGCCTACCTAGCGATAAAAATCTCTGTTTAAATCGTTGTAGCAGTGCCCTGGGCGCGTTCAAGTCATGGTTGATGGGAAGCTTATTTAGACTATGGGCAATATCTCTAGTATTTTGTTGTAAGGCTGTGGTTGCCGGCCATACGTAGATATTTTTACGGATATACTGCCGCTTTTTCGACTGCTTGAGGAAATGGAGGCTAGGCAGCTGTGGCAAAAAATAAATGCTGGTCAAGACAAAGATTGTTAGGCAAATATAAAAAGCGTATTGTTGTAGCCAAAACATAAGGTTAAAAAATAATACCGTGGCGTCAGAAAAATGTAGGTCTTCCAGGTTGGCGTAATAAGACGGGGTAGCTAGATTCAATACTTGCAGAGTCAGTTCCTGGGGAAGAGTCTTGTGCCAGCTGCCTGACTCGGGGTCGAAGTAAGGTAGACTATCGACGGCGATAAGACACTGGCCTGAGTTTTTAGCTTTAAAGGTCAATATTTTTTGGCGCCAGCCATAGAGTTCCGCGTGGTCAAAATCAAGTTTGAGTTCTTCGCTCTCATTACTTTGCAGCTGCCTAAGGCTGGAGGGAATTCGCAGCTTGGGGAAGTTGGCCAGATGGATGTTCCCGTGTCCGGTAATGCGCAAGGCCGCATGAATCAAATCGCCTGTGGCGTATTCCTTGTGATTTTTGATTGACCGGTTTGCCGCCTTCTGGGGATGCTTGGTTTGGCGGTAGATGTTTTGCTCCTGATTGGAGAGTAGTTGAAAAGAGACTTTAAACTGGCCGATTGCGGTCCCCGTGGAAGTCTTGCCAGCAGGGACTAATGAGCGTAGACTTTCTTCTGGAATCTGCTTGTCTGCCGTCGTCTTAGATTGTTCCAGACGCTGCTGATAAGGGTTGGGCGGCAGAGGGAGAACTTCAAGTTGATGGGCTAGGCTCTGGCGCTGCAGGCCCATGACAGTCGCGGGGATGGCAGGGATACGTAGTAAGCCCGGTTCAATCGGGTTGAGCAGCCAAGTTCCCAACGAGACGCGATAGACATCCTTGCCAATAATGTGAAGACGCTCGACATTGGGTTTGATCGGACTTTTCTGTATCAAGAAGCCGGTGAACTCTGGGTTCTCATTCAAGAAGCTTTGGTCGATTGCATCCACTTGTGTGGCCCAGATGTTGAGCAAGATATTTTGGCCCAGATAAACTTGGTCGGGTAACGGGTTAATTTCGGCAGCTACCGGCAGGGGCAGTTTGCCTTCGTCAACCTGAAAGGAGGCAAAGGCCAAAGCCGGACTAATCCAGTTGCGTCCGCTTGTCGTACTTTGAAAATTCAGGCGTGGTAACTGGTGCAAACCTGTGCTGGTGGTATAAAAACCCAAAATAAAGGCGCGGTGCTCCCGCCCTTCTGGGTCTTGGTAGCGGGAATACTCCAGTTTTTCGGTACGGAGTACATGTTTATCGTTGCGATTGCTCGCAAGGTTGATCTGAACACCCTCATTGAGTCCAAAGGGTGTTTTAAATAATACATTAAAGTAACTGTACAGATAAACTTTATCGCTGAGGATCTCGACTTCGTCCGATCCCAGGACAGGCTCTTCCAGGATGACAGGCTCTCGCTTTGATTCGCTTTGGAACCGGATCCGGGGGCGCCCCGCTTCGTCTTTTGAGTTGGGTTTGCCCGGCAGTGAATTATCTAGTGCCTGACTTGGGGAACTGCCTGAGTCGGCCTGAGAAACTGTTTCGGCAATATTTTGGGGAGTTTTTTCTTTGTCTTGTGGGAGAGGCCGCGGAGATGTAGCCTCTGTCGAAGCCTCTTGTGCCTCTAGGCACAAAGACGATGAAGCCAAGTACAGGCTCAAAATTGCGAGGGTGCAAAAGATTGACAATAAAGCCCAACGCCATAAGTTCTTTCTAAGTTGTAGCTTGCGTTCCAACTTTCCCTACCTGTCAAATTTCTCTATTTGATTGATTTGTGATTTAGGCTACCAGTCATTGCGTAATACTTGTTGTGCTTTGACGTCACTTTTAAAGTGATAGTTGGCTTGGCGTGAGATGTAATTGAGTATTTGTTCGTCGCTGATACTTGACTGTGATGACGGTAGCTCTTCGGGTTGACTGTTTTGGGGCTCAGACTTCTGGCCAAGTTCGTTTTGCTTTAGATGGGCTAATACGATCTCTAAAGCTTTGCGGCAACTTTTATGCTCGGGGCGCAGCCTGAGTGCCTGGACTAAGTTGCGCCGGGCGACATCGTTCTGGCCTACCTGGCTGTAAAGAAGCCCGATATTATATAGTATAGAAAATTGTAGATTCTCATCGCCATTTAACCCTCTGTGATTGAGTAGTTCCTGCCAGCGCTCTATTGCCGCACGGCTTTGCCCCAGGGCACTGTAAATCAAACCGATATTATATTGTATGCGTTTTAAAGAGAGCAATTGCAAGTCATCTGGATTCAAGTTTGGGTATTTTTTTAGGCTTTGGGCGCGGTTTTGTTCGGCGTCAAGAGAGTAGAGTAGGGCTTCTTGGTATTGTCCTTGTTGGAAGAGTTGCTTGGCCCAGGCCACGCGGATGCCGTCGCTTAGATAGCTGTCACAAGAGCTTAATAGAGTTGATAGCACGGACAAAGAGAGGATCAGAGCGCGGGAGGCCGGACGCTTTGAAAAGTGGTGTGGAAGGCGTGAGCCTGTCACAATGATCTCCAGCTCTGATTGTCGAGGCCGATCTTGTGAAGGGAGACATCGCGGTCTGTTACCATGGTGCTTTGATGATTCTGTTGCCGTAATAGCAGCCTCTGGGTCTTGAGGAAATGATAAAAACCTGTAAAACCGAAGCGCTTGAGTATAGCGATGGCTAGGAAGCTCAGTAGAGACAGGCAAATACAGAGCTGGTAACGGCCGAGTAGGCTATATTGTAGGATGTGGTTGCCACGTGTGAGCGGTGCGAGCTGGTTTTGTAAATCCTGAGTCAGATTGAGTTCTTGAATGTGGTAATATTTGCCGAAAGTATGGTGGCTTAAATCTTTGAGTACATCGTCGCAGAGGCGGCTGTGTACGGGCAGGCCATGATAATCCGTCACTAGTTTGTCTTGCTGGTCAAATATTTCTGAACCTTCGCGGGTGCCGACACCAATACTTATCAGAGTCCCGTCCCAGTCATCCAGACGCTGCTGTGCGTAATTCAAATCGCCACTGATGGATTCGCCGTCGCTCAGCAGGATAATGACTTGGCTGGAATTGCTCTTGTGATCAAATAGTTTGATACTTTCTCTGACTGCAGCAGCCAAATTTGAACCGGGGCTTTGCAATATATCGGTATTTAGTTGAGGAAATACCGAGGGGAAAACCAGACGATCGCGTGAAAGGGGTATTAGAGTCTGGGCCCTGCCTTTAAAAACGACTAGACCAAGTTCATCGTTTTGAAAAATCTCATGGAGTTCGCCAAGTAACTCAATGGCGCGTTGCAATCGGTTGGGAGTGACGTCGCGCGCCAACATGCTGCGTGAGATATCAAGCGCAAAAACAATCTGCAGATTTTTGACTTGCGGCTCAACCCGGTTGTTGTAGCCCCATGCGGGTTGGGCCAGAGCGAGAATGATGGAAAGTACAAATAGCCCAGCAAAGAATGCTAGAAGGTTAAAGTAATGACGATATGCCTGAAGCATTTCATCATTCAGATTATGACGGCATAGCAGGTGTAGGACTTCAAGTTGTTTTCGGTAGTAGAATGGCAGTATTGCTGTGTATGGAATAATTAAGAGTATATACCATAAGTAGTTGGGATAAAAAAAATTCACAAATGCTGCTCCCCTAGAATGACGTTGCGCAATGTAAAGCCCAGCAGAGCTAGAATCAGAGCCGTCAGAATAAAATGTCGTTCTAGTGAAACGCTTTTCACCCGGATGGCCACATCGTTTTGGCTCTCTTCAGCCTTGTTGATGGCGGCCATGTTTTGCTGTAATAGGCGATAATTCATGCCATTGTAAAAGGTGCCGCCGGCAACTTCAGCGATGCGTTGTAAGCGTTTAGGATTATAACTTTCACTTAACTCACCCCGATATTGCTGCCCGGTTTCCAGGTCCGTGATCAGGGCGCTATGTGTGCCCATTTGGCCCAGGCCGACAATGTAAAATTCAATATTTTTATTGCGTATGATTTCAGCCGCCCCTTCGGGTAGTATTTCTCCGCTGTTATTACTGCCGTCTGTGAGCATTATAAGGATCTTGCGCTTGTTTGGCAGTTCGTTCAAATGACTCGCGGCAACTGCCATTCCGAGTCCGATCGCTGTACCCTGGCCCAAGCTGGGTGCAGCGATATCATCCAAACGTTTTATGGCGCCCTCATAGTTTAAGGAGGCCGGCCAGAGTAGGGCGGCTCCGCTGGCGAAGCCGACAAAACCAATGCTGTCATTGACCCGGCTGTTAATGAAATCGCGAGTCGCTTGTTTGGCTCGGTCAATTCGGGTGTAGGGAACTATGTCGACAGCAGCCATGCTTGGCGACAGGTCAAACAGGAAGAGGATGGCCGCGCCGGTATTGACGTAGATCTCTTCTTGACGGGAGATATTGGGGCGCGATAGAGCGACGACCAAGGTAATGAACGTCAGAATGTAAAGACAGCGGCTGATGAAAATCTGTAAGTTTATTAGGGGCTGGCGCGGATGAAATCCCCAGGAGCCCCAGGTGCGATAGGCGAACGGCAGGCCTCCTTTGTGGCGTAAGGTAACGAAATAGAAAAATAGGGAGGCCGGCACGGGCAAGAGTAAAAGCAACCACACAGGCTCGGAAAAGCTGAACATAATGGCTATAAATGGCGGAGCTCGCGCTGCTTTTTTTTATAGAATTGTTTTTCAAGCAGCTTGGCAAAATTCTGGATAATTGAAACTTCGTGAAGTTTTTGTTGTTCTGCAATCGGTTCGCTAGATGTTTTAGAAATATTGCGAAAGCGCAAGTCATCGCTGGCCTGCAAAATGGCCAGAACGCCCTGCCATAATTCCTGTGATTCTATTAATTGCCCCGGCTGCAGCTGAGCCAGCTCTTCGGTGGTACAGGCAGAACAGGGATGTGGGGTACGCAGGTCCAGATAATATCGTACCTGAGAACTGAGAATTCGGTAGTACTCCTGAGCACTGATTGTTTCGCGTTGTAACAGTAAGTGGAGCTGGCGCAGGAATTGGCGGTAAGGTTTGCGCTGTAAGTGGTTTTGTCGCAGGCTGTACAACATTTTGCGCAAGCGTTTGGAGCCTTGGAACACCAGGATGGGGAGCAACACAATGACCTGAATTAGCAGGGCAATACTCAAATCTATCCACGGCAGTTGTAGGGGAATAGACTCTAGCGAAGGTAGTTGCCAGTCAATATTCGCATTACTACCCGAACCATTGACCTCGCTGCCGTCTTCCGTCAGACTGGAAAGTGCCCTGGGGATAGTCAAAGTTGGTATGTGCAAGCCTTGAATGTTGAAAGAAGCTAGGTGGCTGACATCTGTATTGAATACCGCGTAGACGAGCTCTATAATATAAGTGTTGGGTGTATTGGCAATGGATATATCCGCTTTGTGAATACAGTAATTAAGGTTTTGGGGCAGTTTATGTTGTATAGAAATGTTTTTGGGCACGGCATTGGCGGTATTACGGTCTTTACCTTTAGAGAGTTGTCGCCCTTCTTTGTTGTCGTCTTGAAATTCTTGAGGAGACACCTCAATTTCTAAAACCATGCGCACATGTTCGCCAATATAATATCTGCTGGGTAAGAAACGTTGGGATTTTAGCTGGTAGGCCTTTAATTGCAGGGTACTGCTGAGTAGCAATCCGGCGAATAAAAGTAGTTGCCAAAACTGGAGATTTCGCAGTAAGCTCATGTTCTATTTACGCTGCTTTCAGTTGTGTCATCATAGGGATTCTGTGGGTGCTTATGTGATATTTCTGTCGGCTTGCGGTTGGCCTTGCGGCGCATCCACAGATACTCATAGATTTTTTGTATCAGGTTCTCGTTGGTATTGATATTATAGCTGTCAACGCCATAACGGTGGCAGATATGCTGCCATAGTTCTTCTTGGCGCTGCCAATACTCTTTGTAACGATTCTTCAACTTGGAAGAGTACCCCCAAAAAAATTGGCCTTCTTGAGACTCATAGTCGTTGAGTCGAGTCAGGCCAATTGAGGGGAAACGGCTGTGATATTCCATGTTTAGGCGGATGGCAATGACATCGTGGCGGTGGGCCAGTATCGCCAATTGTTTTTCGTAGCCCTGAATTAAAAAGTCAGAAAAAATAATACAGATACCACGTTTTCGCATCCTTTGTGCAGCTAGACTCAGAGCTTGCCCCAGGTTGCTACCGCGGTTTTTATCGGCTTGCCTCAGCTGTGCTGTCAAACTGCTGAGTTGTTGCATTACATATTTGCGCCCCTTGCGCGGAGGGAAGAATTCGGCCACATTGTGGTGGTAGAAAATACTGCCGACGCGGTCGTCATGCATGGCAGCCGCGGTGCCAAACAAAGCGAACAAGAACAGCTGCAAGTCAAATTTACGGTTTTCTAAGTTTGCTTCGAGCATTGAAGCTGAACAGTCGGCAATGATCATCATTGCCAGTTCGCGCTCTTCTTGGAAAGTCTTGGAGTGCAGTTGCGCGGTGCGGGCAAAGACGTTCCAGTCAATCATACGCACATCGTCGCCGTCCATGTATTCGCGAATTTCGGCAAACTCCAGACCGAAGCCTTTGAAGATAGAGCGGTAGTTACCGGCAAACATTTCCTGCACCAAGCGACTTACTGTGAGGTTTAGGTGACGGATGTATTTATGTATTTCGTTGGCTTCAGTCATGGCATATAATGGGACGTGTTTAAACTCACGGCACGACAACCGTCTGTAAAATTTGCTGGATCACATCGTCGGCAGTCTGGTTAGCGGCTTCTGCTTCGTAAGAAAGGAGCAGGCGATGGCGGAGTACAGAGGGACAGACTAGCTTAATATCGTTTGGAAGTACATAGTTGCGTCCCGAGAAGAGAGCGCTGAGGGCCGCATAGCGACACAGAGCCAGGCTGGCGCGAGGTGAGGCGCCAAAATCTAGATATCGGCTGAACTCCAGGCGGCTATTTGTCTCGCGCGTGGCATTGACAATATTGATGACATAGCGCACGAGCGGTTCTCCGAGGTGGATTTTGGCCGCAATTTCGCGCATTCGGAATAGGGCATCGGGGCAAAGCAGGAAGTCTGGATTGTTGGTGGACCTGTTTTCTTTTCCTGCAGCTGTTTGAAAGCCTAGTTGTCGATGCTGGTATTGCATAAGCAGCGTCAGCTCGTCCTGAGGGCTGGGATAGCGCACGACATACTTGAGATCAAAGCGGTCCAGCTGGGCAGCGGGTAGAGGATAGGTGCCCTCTTCTTCTATTGGATTCTGGGTAGCCATGACAAAAAAAGGTTTGGGTAGCTCATAGCTGGTCTCCCCAATCGTCACTTGCTGTTCTCCCATTGCTTCCAGTAGGGCTGACTGCACTTTGGCCGGTGCCCGGTTGATTTCGTCGGCCAGTAGCACCTGCGTAAAGATAGGCCCATGACGCGGTACAAATTCGTCTTTGCTTTGATGGAAGATCATGGTCCCAATCAGGTCCGCGGGCAATAAGTCGGGGGTAAACTGAATGCGCTTGCAGTTCAGTTGCAGGCTTTGGGCCAGGCTGCGTACGGCCAGAGTTTTGGCCAGGCCTGGGACGCCCTCAATCAGAATGTGGCCACCGCCGACTAAGGCCAGCAACAAATGGCGCAGTAAGTCTTCTTGCCCAATGATATTGCGGCGCAGTTTCTCGCGGATGGAAGCCAGGCGGCTGTGGAAAAACTCCATTTCTTCCTCGCTGAGTATATTACTATCTTGAGACTGTGATTCCGGCTTGAGGGGATTAGTATCATGAACTGCAGCCCCAGGAGCAGCCTCAGGAGGCTTGCCGGCTGGTATATTTTTAGTCTTACTGCTTTGCTGGGAGGCCCCCGGGCTATCTTGCGGAGGCCGGGTATCTGTTGTCCCACTGTCTTGAAAGGGGTTGAGCCGGGGGCTGCGAGTGACCATGGAACCGGTATTCGTCAAGCCGGTATTCACGGGATCGGTATTAACCTTGCTTTCTCCTGTCTTTGTTTCTTGCTGGTCTGGATTGGGCTTATTCATTGGAGATACCGTGATCATTGTAATTGTTGCAAAGGCTTGCCTGCCATTCGAGAGCTTTGGGGCAGCTTTGGCTACGGCTGCAAGTAGAGAATAACTGGCGGCCGAAATTGGGGGTATCCTAGCAGAAAGTAGGGCTTTTCACTAGTGGCCGAGATAGAATGGGACAAAGATTTCCATAACTAAGGAATAGGAATAGAAATTGAACTAAAATTAAACCAGAGATATAAGTCCCCCAGTCATTTTATATTGTCATTTCTATATTCATGTTTTACAGCTTGCAATGAAGGCACGAGATCGCTATGATTTATTTTCCTGTATTTTTGAATAGCCTTTTTATTCTGACAATTTTATTCTGACAATGGGCCTGAAAGCGACTATGCGACAAATTGCCGACTACGGTCACAACACTGCAGAGAATATTCTCTGGCATCCTCAAGAGGCCGCCCTATATTGGCTTGATATCCCTGCAGGCAAAATGTTTCGCGGTTACTTTCCCGACTTGAAATGCGGCGATGGACAGCTAGGGCGCTTTGAGTCTGCCTGTATTCTGACTATGACTGAGCCTGTCGGTGGTTTTGTGTTTTGTCAGAGAGCTCTCAATTGTAAAACTCGTTTCCTGTTGTTTGGCGCGGCGGGGCGGATATATGAATGGGAATATGAAAGTGATTGCCAGCAACAGGCTAAGCCTCGGCTTTACCATCAGGTGGATCCAGCTTGGGTTCCGGACCGTTTTAATGATGTATTGGCTCTCCCTTCTGGGACGTCGCCTACGGGTGGCAGCTTTGTGCTCTGTGGAACCATGCCTAGTGATGTTCGGGCGGATTCGCGATTGCTGTTGTTCAATGTAGCCAAGCGTGAAGTGGAGCTGGTGCAAGAGAACTTGAAATTGGCTAATGGCATGGGGCTTAGCCCCCGACGTGACTTTCTGTATTTTGCCGATACTCGTGATTTTGCGGTATACCGTTTTCCTGTGTTATCTTTGTCACAGGGACGGATTGACTGGGGCGCGCGTGAAGAATTAATAAACTTTCACGGTCGTCCGGGCCGCCCTGACGGCCTGTGTGTCGACGGCGATGGACGTATCTGGCTGGCGGAAACTGGTGCTGGCCAGATTTCCTGTTTTGCCCCGGATGGTCGGGAACAGGGAGTTTTGGAGGTCGGGACGCCTAAGGTCACTTCTTGTTGCTTCGGTGGCAATATGTTAAATATCTTGTTTGTTGCCACTCAGGGGGGAGAGGGGATTTCTGGCAAGGCCGGAGGTATTTTCGCTGCAAACTCATGGTTGAGCGAGGGACAAGAGGGTCCCCAGATTAGTAGTTGGCCCCGGTGGGCCGGCAAATATGTTTGCGGTCAAGAAGAGGTTTTGCTATAAAAGCCGGACGACATGTCTCGACTCTCAGAACAGTTCCGGGCCTCAATACAAGGATAACAAAGGTGCAATGCTTTAAACAGCGGCACAAGTTTTCGTTGCTCCGCCGCTTGAATGTCATGCTTAGCATGTCTGAAGGGCGACAATATGCCGCCTTTTTGGTCAGCTGGTATTTCTTGCAAGCTGCGCAAAGTATTGCGCGGACGCTCACGTTTTGCCTGACTTTTGTTGTTTTCTGGGCTGACGAGCAGGAATTGGCGCCGGAAAATTTAAGCCTGATTCTCAAGATAAGTTTTTCTAGCTGTTTAGTTTATATTGTGCTTTCGGGCCTGTTGTTTTTGTGCTTGCCAGCAAGCCTGCTGATGAAAGGCTTACAGGAAAAGTTGCAACAGCATAGGCAATCGCTCAGGCGTATGGCTGCGGCCGAGCGCGCAGTAGAGGATGCCGCGCTCAGCTGCAAACCGGGTGCATCGGCCCAACTGCGGAATAACTGGACCGTGAAATTGCAACATTTTTTTCAGCAAATATTACATGAAAAGTTCAGAGAACTTTGGTCTTTACGCAGGCGCCGCTTGCGCGGGAATTTAGAATTGCAATTGGGTTTATGGCTGCAATTGCCACTGCGCGGTCTTTTGTATCTGGTGGAAATTGCCCTGGCACTTGTGTGTGGGGGGCTGGCTTACTTTTGGGCCTGGGCCCAAGGTGCCAGCATACTTTCCTAGATTTTATTTTTCTGTCGTCTTTAGCCCGCAAGCCATTTTAGTACCTGGCGTTTCCGCAAGTTGTCTTCATTGATAAGTAGCCGGCCAGTAGTTAAATTGTCTCAAGGTATACTAACTTTTAAAAGGGCTGTTTGGACAATAGAATGAATTAAGGCCAAGCCGAGAAAGCTAGTTTGCACAAGTCAAGTTGCTTGTATTTGTCTTGACATATCAGCTTTCGATATTTATATGGTGACCTAGGTCTGGGTCGAGAGATGCCTTGATCCGCCCTGTCGGGTGCTTATTTACGCTTATTGCATTTTCTAGGGTAACCATGGGTAAGGCTAGGTCTTGAGCTGAGATTTCGGCACTGACGGAAGCTTGCTCTCTCTGGTTTGAATGTTCTTTTCTATGCTGTCCTTGTTCATGCTTGCGCAGGGGAGGCAAGTTGCGTTCCTCATGTTCGCGAATCGTTTGGTCCGCATGACTTTCTCTAGCTTGGCTGACAATATGATCAAAGGTTTCTTCTCGGAATTTCTGGATGCGCTTCTGAATACTTTGCTCGCGCTCTTCTTTTTTTACTTCTTTCTCTTGTTCGCGAGCGACTTCTCCCATTCTCAGGTAAATATTGTTCATATCCATTGGTCTTATCGACATTAGCCTGCTCCTTTTGGGTACGAGTTCATAAAAGCGTAGTCACCAAACTTTATATTTATAGGTCATCCAACTCAAACTGCTTTAAATCAAAATCTTCCAAGGGATGAGGGTGGATTTCATCGTTTTCCAGGCGGAAAGTCAGCCCTTTGGAGTACGCCGTCTGGATGTCCATATGGTGTGTACCGATAGTTATTACCACACCAGGATTGAGCATTTTTTCGTGGCTGATGAACGCCTTACAAGAAAGGGCATAAGCCTCGGTCTCCAGTTCTTGCAGGCGGCTGTTGATCATATGCAAAATATCTTCTATCCGGGCAATTTCCGCATGCAGTTCATCCGTTTTTTCGTTGATCTGTTTTTGTAGCTCTGGCTTAATAGAGCCGCTCTGACTCATGATTTCTTTTTGTCGGTTTTGTACACTCAAGCCTTGCTTCAGCGGCTTTATCTCGTTGCGGTATGTTTCATATTTTTCTTGTAAGGAGTCACACTCTTCTTGTAGTTTTTTGGGTCTGGCGACAACCAACTCTGTTGCCATGCCGCTGGCCGAACCAAAATTCTTGGCATAAATGCCGAAACGAGCATTGGTCATGGAGGCCGTGATTACTCCGCGCTTGCCTCGACAAATTATGTACTCGTCGGCAAATACAGTAGAGCCGAGGATACCATCTTCCACAATAATACTTTTGCCCGAGGCAACGACAGCATTGTTTATATAGCGTGTATAAATATTGTCTTTGGCATGAACGAGGATGTTGTGGGAAGCGTCAACCGCATTGATACCGGCTTTGATAATTAGGCGTCCACCGCACTCGACATCGGATTTACCCAAGTGACCCATAATTGTGATGTTGGCTTCAGCCTTGATTTTATAGCCGTTTTCGACATCACCCTTAATGATAATAGACCCAGGGAAGTCGATATTGGCTTGCAGGTTACCTTCGACTACATGAATCTCCAGCACTTTAATTAGCTGTTGTTCTTCGTCAAAAACAACTTCGCCTGAAGTATCGGCAAGGATTTCTTTGGTACTAGGATCTAGGTGGCAACCAATGCCAATAGTATAAGGGCGCGCAGAACCAGGATTAGGTAGCAGCTCTTCTCCTAGAACATCGTAGCCGACTTCTCCGCGAGTTGGCTCGTGCAATATCCCGATGGCTGTGCCTTTGGTTACAATACGCAAGTTTCTTTTTGAACGCAGGTTAACCTTCCCTCCCTGTTCCTGTAAGGCGGTATTAGTATCAGGATTATCGAGAATCTCAATGCGCAGATCAATTCCATTGATGGCAGCTTTACCCGAGGCAATAGGAACGGCTTTGTTGTATGTTGGTTCATCGCAGAAATCTTCAAGGAATTGCTTGTCATAACCGTAATTGATACCGTTGTCATTTAAAATATCCAACAAATTGGAGAACTGTAAATGAGCACCGTAGTCGCCAGATTCTGTTACGATCATCTTAGCTTGCATACGGTCTTGGGAAATTTGTATATTGACACGAGCGTCTGCTTTGGGGAGGTGGTCAATTTCTGCAACCTTGGTATATCCACAGAATTCTTGGCGGCATAGCTCGCGCAGCAAACGTCGTTTTGTTTGTTGTCCTAGCAGGCGATTGATCTGCATCAGTACGTCTTGTTCCGCAATAGGTCTCCCATTGTTTTTGGGTGCTTTCAGCTTAAGATAGACGCCATCAGGTCGAACCTGCAGGAACATTTTAGCCGGAGTCGGTGCAAACATTTCCTGTTGGGCTACCATATCGTCGGCAAATTGTACTTGGTCAGCTTCCCGGTCGACTTCACTGCGATAAACCAGGATTTTTAAATCCCTTGGCCTAACCATACGCATAAAACCGCGGTTGCCGCGTTCCACAATTTCATAGTCCAATTGCTTGAGCGGGACATGCAATTGCTGGGAGGCTTCGCGCAGCAGCTCATCCAAGTTTCGTCCTGACATGTGATGGCGTTTTACTTTGCGGTCAAGTTCAAACTGCTCTGCAATAAGATTGCGAAATTCTGTGATATTCATGGACATCTTAAGTTGTACCTATTAAAAAATCAAACCTAGATATCTAGAATATCGGCTTGGCAAGATAATAACTGAAGCGCTGAGAGAATTAGTGCTGTTTTAGCCTGTAATGCCTTTGCGATTGTTGGAAAGGATATTGCGTAGTCGCATCACAGCTCGGGTGTGCAGCTGTGAGACCCGAGATTCCGTGACTTCAAGTAGAGAACCGATTTCTTTGAGGGTAAGATCCTCATAGTAATACAAGACCAAGATCATTTTTTCTTTTTCAGGTAGCTCATTGATGGCATTGACGATAACCTGGCGGATTTCTTGGCGTTCAGCGACTTCTTCAGGTTGGTAGCGATCTGGCGAGCGCACCGTTTCAATACGAGGTAGGCTCTCATCGTCGGTCACACTCAACATGTCGTTCAAAGAGAGCATGGAAGTGCTGCTGAGTTTCAGCAGAGTCTGGTTAAATTCTTCCTGCGACATATTGAGTGACTGGGCAATTTCATCGTCCGTTGGCGGGCGCCCGTAGCGCAGTTCTAGATATTGGATTTGTTCGTCGATTTCGCGCGACTTTTGGCGCACTGAACGAGGTATCCAATCAATAGCTCGCAGTTCGTCAAAAATAGCACCGCGAATGCGCGTCACTGCATAGGTCTTAAACTTGACGTGCTTGTCTGGGTCAAACTTCTCAATCGCGTCAAGTAGGCCGAAAGTTCCGAAACTGACCAGGTCGTTAAAGCTGACCGACGGAGACAGCCCCACGGAAACTTTGCCAGCGACATATTTTACCAGGGGCGCGTATTGGGTAATGATTTTGTCGCGTGTCTCTATATCTCGATTCTTGCAATATTGTTGCCAAAGAGATTCTTCGGGGATGCCGTCGATAATATTCTCTTCCACTATAACCCCTCGCTCATGGAATGCCGTACCAGATTGGCAAGTTCTTTGGTATCGGCTTCGCGTAACTGGCTCTCTGCAGTATCTAACTCTTTTTTACCAATAATTGGGGATTTATAAGCCACCTCGTTCTCTGACTCACTGACATTCAAGACTGTGTTCTCATCTTGATGTTTATGGTTTGCAATTGAGAGCCCCTCTTCGCTGTTGTCACGTGATTTTATATCATTTTTAGGTTTATTTTGATTTGAGAGTTTTAAAAATTGAGAATAAAAATGTTTCTTGGCGTTGCTATTTTTTGAGCGACTTTTGCCATTGTTAGTTTGAAAAATATCTACACCTTGGAAGAGGGTGCGGGAAAGGAGGAGGAGCAAGCCAAATAAAAATACAATGGAGATGATCACAGCCAGCAAACTGCGAACTGCTAGGATCGAAAATTCAACTTTTCCCGCAAGCCCCCCTAGAAAGGTGATCACGCCACCCAAAAGACCGAAAGGAAGGAGGACAAAAAATTTTTTCATTGTTCCCGTACTCAATTACCGATTATTATCTTTTAATATACCTCGATGGTAAAGCAAAGTCAAGAGCCTAAGATAATTGGGATAGTGGGTTAAGCGACTTTGTCATCTTTGCCAAGATTTTAACCGATGACATTTCAGCTCTCCAGGCGATGCGATAAAAGGGGGCATAACTTTCAACTTATTATTGAAGGTCTCCGTCTAATCGTTCTTGGGGTAGTTGCAGAATCGGAATATAGCCAAAGTTAATATCCAAGCGTTGTTGTAGATCTTGTAGTTGAGCTTCGCTGTGCTGCGGGGCGCAGAAGACGGTTTTGTCGTCCTGAGTGAAAAGCAAATGCAACGAGTTTTCTAGCAATGCCGCATTTTCTGGTGCGATGAATAACAGCCAGTTTTGCTCTAATTGATTCCACTTGTTTTGGTCCTGTATTTTTTCTGCTCGCGGCCAGTTGGGAAATTCGCTAAAAGCTGGAGCATAGCTGCCATTTGCCAGCTGATGAAGGTCACTGAGCACAGCTGCGGCAGTAGCACTGGCGCCGGCTCCGTGTCCTTCTAGGTAAATATGGCCGACGTTTTCGCCATAAAAAGAGATGCCATTGAAGCTGCCAGCTAGATTAGCCAGCGGTGAGGCCGTCAAGTCCAGATGTAGTTTCTGCCGATAATCTGTCGTATTCTGGGGGATATAACATGGCCCCACGCGCAAGGCGACGGCACTCTGCTCCGAGAGGAATTTTGCAGAGGCTAGCAGCTTGAGGCTCAGGCCTAATTGCCGACCTGTGGCGATTTGCGCTGCCTTCAGGTCATTGATGCCGCCGGTCGGGATATTTTGTAATTTTAGGCTGTGACCAAAACTGAGCATGCTGAGAATCGCTAGCTTGTGGGCGGTGTCGATGCCGGCAATATCTAGAAAAGGGTCAGCTTCGGCTAGGCCGTTGGCCTGGGCTTCGCGTAATACTTCGGCATAGTCGCGGCCTTCGGCCGCCATCTGAGAGAGAATAAAATTGCAAGTGCCATTTAATACCCCATGGAATTCATGGATGCGACTGGTTCGCAGGCCGTAGAGTAGGGTTTGTAAGATGGGAATACAGCCGCCACAACTAGCTTCACATGCAATGGAAGTCCCGTTTTGACGGGCAAGAGGGAACAACTCAGTGCCGCATTCGGCCAGTAGGGCCTTGTTGGCGGTAATTATCGGAATGCCACGCTGTAGGAAGTAACGATAGATCGGCAGGCAATTGTCAACACCTCCTGCCAATTCAATTACGGCATCCAGTTTGCCGATAGCTGAATTTGCTGCTGGGGCAAGGGCACACTGCAGTTCGTCCCAGTTGTTAAATATTTGGGACTTGCCCAGCCATTTTAGGTAATCCGGGGCTTGTCTTTGTAAGCGTTGCGTCACATGCCGCGACATCACTGCCACAACTTCTACTGAAGCATTTGCCTGCCCGGTTCTTTGCTGCTGAAGTATTCGCAGCACGGCGCCGCCAACGGTTCCGACACCAATTAGCAGTACCCGGAAAGGGCGTTTAAAAGAAACGAGAGCTGCCATTTGCGAGGTCGCAATTATTGTTTTGCTGCGTCTGGCTCGTTATTCGGGAAACGGGCTAAACGTTGACTTTCAAGTCTAGCAATTTTTAGTTCGTTCATTTGTTCCTCTGTCACCGTGCCAGGAGAGCCGTCGAGCGGCGATTGGCCCAGGTTATTTTTGGGGAAGGCGATGACATCTTTGATGCTTTCTCGCCCGGCCATAATCATGGTCAGACGATCAAGACCTAGCGCAATGCCACCGTGCGGCGGGGCACCGTAGCGGAAAGCTTCAAGGATAAAGCCAAAGCGCTCTTCGGCGAGATCTCGGGGGTAGCCCACGATATCGAAAACTTTGGCTTGAATGTCGGCACGATGGATTCGTATTGAGCCCGAACCCAGTTCGTAACCATTTAGTACTAAGTCGTATATGTCGCCGCGCACGGCTCCTGGATCCCGTTCCATCTCGTCGATGTGTTTGACGTGGGGCATGGAAAACATATGGTGAGCGGCAGCCCAGCCGGTATCATCGGTACCGGCATTGTCAGCCTCTTTACCAGTTGGCACGAAGAGTGGAAAGTCGACGACCCAGGTAAAGGCAAAAGCGGATTTATCGACTAAGTTCAAGGCTTCTCCCAGCTTTTTGCGGACTGCGCCCAGGGCCTCGCATGTCGTATCCCAACTGCCGGCGCCAAAAAACAGTACGTCGCCTGCTTGCAGTGAGTGGGCCTGGGAAATTGCGCTAAACTGTTCTTGGAGAAAGCGTCCCACGCCACCGTTGAAGCCACTGCTTGCAACGCGAGTCCAGGCCAGGCCCTTGGCGCCGTATTTTCCCGCTTCCTCTTCCAGCTCTGCGATCACCTTGCGGCTGCAGTATTCACTGGCCTTGGGCACGGCCAGCATTTTAATGCTGCCGTGACTGGCCAGGCATTGTCGAAATACGCCAAATTCAGAATTTCGGGCAAAATCGGCAAAGTCGTGCAGCTGTAGGGGGTTGCGCAGATCGGGCTTGTCACTGCCATAATGGTTCATTGCGTCTTCGTAACTTAGTTTGGGGAATGGCCGGCTAAGTTCTTGGTTAAAAACTTTTTCCCAGATGCTTGCCAGCAGCTCTTCCGTTAATTGTTGCACGTCTTGGCCGCGAACAAAGCTCATTTCCAGGTCAAGTTGCGTAAATTCGGGCTGGCGGTCTCCACGAGCATCTTCGTCGCGGTAACAGCGGGCGATTTGATAGTAACGATCCAGACCTCCGACCATCAGGAGCTGCTTGTACAGTTGGGGAGATTGGGGCAGCGCATAAAACTTGCCATCGTGAATGCGTGAAGGGACCAAGTAGTCGCGCGCACCTTCGGGCATGGAACGGATTAGCGTAGGGGTTTCGACTTCGAGAAATCGATGCCGGTGCAAAAAACTATGGATCTGATGTTTGAGCTGATGGCGCAGGATCAGACGTCGTTGCATGCCGTCACTGCGGAGATCAAGGTAGCGGTATTGAAGGCGCAGCGCTTCATTGGCGTCACTCTCGCCAAGCTGCTCTTTTTCCTTTTGCAACATGAAGGGCAGCGGTTCGCAAGCGTTGAGGATTTCCAGCTGGTGGACGAGCAGCTCAACCCTGCCGGTTGGCATTTGGGGATTCTGCATATTTTCTGGGCGGAATTGCAATATACCGCTGGCCGCGATACAAGATTCCAACCGCAGCTTCTCTGCGTCTCCTCTGAGGGCTGGATAGAGTTCGGTGTCGATAATTAATTGGAGTTCTCCGTAGCGGTCGCGCAGATTGACAAAATTGATAGCCCCATGACGTCGAATTTTTTTTATCCAAGCGTTGAAACTCAGATTTTGTCCGATCAAGGCTTTGAGGTCAGGATGAGCCTGGCTCTTTGTTTCCCAACTTGAGTCCTGATTCAAGGTTTGTAAGTTACAATAATGGCTGCGCTGCTGCATCACGGGTGATCCTCTTCAAAATTTGCATATGGCGAATATTATAGTCTGAATTCTATGGGTTTATTTGACAGGTAAGAACAAAAAAGAAAACCTTCTATTTGTCAATCGCTTCGGATTGCATTTGCGCCTGCGACACCGCGTGACTATTAATGCTCTGTTGGCGGGCAAAACGCTCTTCTACTCGTTTTAAATCTTGTTGTAGGTCATGCTGGCTGAGTAGCATTTCAAAAGCAGTATACAAATTGATAAACATTTGGCATTCTTGGCTTAGCTGTGTGTCGTAAAAATTAACGATAGGTTGAGTTTGTAGGGTATCACGGCTCAGGCCGTAGTGCAGAGCTTGCTTTAGTGCCTGCAACTCCTCGGCCAATCGCGGCTCGCGAATAAAAAATGTCGCGATACTAAACAAGGAACGCAGTTCATGCAAGAAGCGTTCACAATCAACGATTAGCTCGATATAACGCGTCTGTGTCAATTTGTTAATGATGATGATAGCATTGCTAGTGTCTTCAAGTTCTATCTGTAAAAAATCATGGCACTTTTTTAAGAGTCCTTCGGCATGCTCTCCATAATTGGCCAGATTCAACTCGCAAAAGATATTCTTCATAATTACGAGATGCTGGCAAACTTTTTCAATCAACTGTTTGGGCGGGATGGTAGCGCGGGCTTCTGTCAAGACAGATTTACAGAGCTCCAGATAACTATGCGCAAAGTTCTCCAGCATCTCTAGTTGTTTAGTCGGACTGCCATGCGAGAGCGCAAATAGCAGCTGTGCGCTCTCTAGATGCTTTCTTTCGTGTTCCAAAATGCGATAACGGCCAGCTACTTTGCCGGTATCATTGCTAAGCAGCACCATAAAATACTGAATTCTTTCGTGAACCTTAATGGATGAAACATGGAAGCTGACGTAGCTACGCCCTTCGTAAGAATAAATCTTGATGTATTTCAAAGGATCAATTGAAGCCAGTTCATCATCGTCTAATTGTTCGGCCTTCAGCATTTCAAAGTAATGCTTGACACGTTCTTCCCATTCATTGAGTTCCCCAAGCTTATATTCGTCGCCTTCTGGATCCGCGCTATAATTCATTGAGTTGATAAAATACTGATTTTCTTCGACGATGTCGCGCAGCAATTGGGGAAAATATTTGCCACGTAAGTTACTTTTGTGTAGTAACTTAATGCACATGTCGTTGTAGTTGGAACGAATTTTTAAATCCAAGTCGAGTAGCATTAGGCCACTGTCCATGTTTTCTTTGATCAGTTCAATTTCTAAGGCGCGTTCGCGCAAGCGGCTGGCCGATTCGTGCAGGCATACTTCACGGCGATAATATTCCATTTGCATCATCATGATGAAGACGGCAATAAACAGGGTCGCAACACTGGTTAGAATGTCATAGGGGCCAGGCTGGTAGCTGACAAACAGGTGATGCAGCAGCAGATTCATCAACAGCAGAGGCAATGAGCGATAGTTGCCGACTGTCGGAATAATGATAATCGGTGTCATAATTAGCCACAGGTCGGCAAAAGATGTCGAAAGGCTGCTTAAGCTTTCCACATTGCTGCCAATTATGTAGATGATGCAAAATAGCAGAGACATCCGCTTTGATAGATTGCCATAAGCGTAATGAATATAAAGCCAGAAGATCAGAAACAAGGTGAAGAGTGCCGCGCCAATCAGGTGGAATCCATATGCTCGGAGAAGGTGGGCCGTTCGATAGTTGAAGTTGCGTAAGGCGGTCAGGCCGCCTTCTTCGTCAATTTTAATATCAAGGCCAGGAAGATTTTCTGGGGAAGAGAGAACTACAATGTAATAAATCAGGTGGAGTACAGCTATGCCGACGGCGCACCATAGTCCCATACTATTAATATGATAACGTGTGGTCAGCCAGAAGTTTTTCGAAAGTTCACTTTTAGGCACACTGAAGAATTGGCGGAATTCTTGGAGGGTAAAGCGACCGATCTGGTACAACCACCCAAAAATGAAATAAATTAGTCTAGCTATCATGGAATTGCGGGATCTACGCGGGGAGCGCATTAGCATAGGTTAAACTCACGCTACAATTATTGTTTTGGGTTACCCATATCGTTGTGTTTATTCTGTGGCTTGATTATGAAATCTGTCATAAATATAATTTGACAGATTCCAGCTCAGCAGGTCAATACAATTTGCGAAACTTTGACCCAGCAAAAGTACCGGGGTCATGATAACAAAAGTATCGGTTGTTCCCAGTCCGAATAAAACAAAATAAAAAGGCAACACCATAAAATAATTAGTTATGGAAAATAGTCCAATCACAATGGCAAAGCCAATGGGAATGATGACTAACCAAAATACTTCTGGGAAAAAATTCAATTGCCAGCGCGTATTGCTAGAATAATAGGTAATGAAAGAATAGGCCAGAACGATCGCTGCGCCAGGGCGCAGTAATAAAAGGTTTAAAGGGTTGAGAATGCCACTGGTGTCGCGTGGCATTGCAAGGTGATTCTTCTGCTCGACAATTAGGACTCCCATACTGAACATGGCGTTACCTGTGAGGAAACTGGTAAATATATTCAAAAAGCTTTGCCAAAAAAATTTAGGTGAGTTTCTATCTTTGTAGACAAAGAACAGAAATAGAGGTGCTAGCATAAATAACAAGATAGTTACAACAATCAGGCGAACGAAGAATCCCATGTAAAAACCGAGAAGAGCATTGCTGCGAATTTGCCAAACTATATATATGGTATAGATAGCGAGGTAAATAGTCAGCAGAGCGGAAAGGTTTTGCAGGAGCCGGAAAGACAGACGGCTAATTGAGTCTGTCAGATTATAGGTAGGTTCGGCAACTTCCATGTCGTGCAGCATCACAAAAGCCAAGACAGAGGCGGTGGCAATCCAGATTATGTAGTGATTGTTGTTCAATTGGGAAAATGTAAACGCCCAGGAAAAAAATCCCTGGATGTTTTGAATTTGCTCCCAGGTTTCAGCATTTAGGCCGAAAACTGAAAGTGAGTTATGGATGTGAGAAATATCGGGTACCTGGTCGCCAGGCAAGAAGGGTAATTTACTAATTAAAAAAGCAATGGTTTGACTTAATGAATAAATGGCTATAGCCGAAGTAAAAAAATAGCGGATAGCCCTCCAGAAGCTGCGCCCACGCAATAGACGGTTATTTGAAATACACAGACTGGTCAGTAGGAGGAGGATGGTTAGTATTGTGACACCTTGGGTTATATAGCCTGCCAGAATAGATAGGATTGGGCCAATTCGGTCTATCTCGCTAGCGGTACTGGCTCTGACGAAGATAAGTGATAGCACTAAAGCGCTAATGAGACTAGTAAAGCTGAGCAGACGATATCTCATATAATTACTTCCAACGATTCATAAAGTTATTGCCGGTACTGTTTCCCAGCCAGGATTCCTTGAAGTTGATCCACTTCCCGATGTAGCGTTCTGGGCGCTTTTTTAATTGGTTCAGAATAAAAGTGCTAAATAATTCATAGTTATTGCTCTGTGAGTAGAAACCTAAAATATTAGGGTCATTACTGTTGCTCAACATTTGATGGAAGCAGTAGCGCAGCGCCGAGTAAATACTTCCCCCTAACAGTTCGACAGGGTTGTTCTCTTCTAAAACAATAAATACGAGGCGGTTATTGTCTTGGATGTTACCGCTGAACTTGCTGCGTTGATTTTCTAGTTCGCGCAGCAATACCAGCTGCCCGTACAATTGCTCCTCAATTTTCTGATGTATTTCGTGAAGCTTGTCGCGCAGCAATGAGGCTGAAACCATACTGCTTTGTAGTAAAAATATATATGTGCAGGGCTCTGCATTGCCCCAAGTAAATTGGCACTGGCGAAGAATTAAGCGAATAGAGAAAATAGATGCCAAGTTCCAGGTCAGAATCCGTGGGGAGCCATCCAACTCTCCACTTGATTGTAGGTTTTTGTTTTCGTCCCCGAACTGTTGGCGCGCAGCAATAATTGAGTGTTCCTTGCCGTGAGCAATTTCAATGAAGCACCTTGCAAAGGGACTTTCGGCATCGTTGAGGAAAATCTTCATATCTAAGGTATCAAAATCCTATGTATAAGATACGAGTATAAAAACAAAAGCCCCAAAACGGCAAGGACTTGACAGTGCCGACAATGCCGATAGGACATGGCCAAATTGAAGCGAGATAAGAAAAACAAAAGAAAGACACTGTATCGACAAGGGGAGGGCGCAACAGTTATTTCTCTTGATACCAAATGATTAGAATTCGGCTTTTGCAATGGACACGACTTTGTAGTGAGATCTTCGTTCGTTGATTACGAAAGAAACTTCTTCGTCTTTTTTCGCTCCGAGTAGAGCATTGCCAAATGGCGAAAGGTAAGAAATTACACCTTTATCCGGGGCCGATTCCCAAGGTCCTAGAATAACAAAGTCTTCTTCCATTGATTTATCCATGTTTAGTAGATTAACTTTTGTTCCAAAGCCTATTTCTACGGTATTGATGTCACTCGGATTAAAAACCTTCGCCTTGTCAATTTCAGAGCGCAGCTTGCCGACCTGAATGTTAAGCGCCTCTTGTTTTTCCTTGCCCGCCTTGTATTCGGCGTTCTCGCTCAAATCCCCCAACTCAATGGCCGCGCCAATTTCTTTGGAGTTTTGGGGTATTTCTACTTCCAGAATATGGCGCAGTTCTTCGCGTTGACGGGCCAAGCCAGATTCAGTCACAAGGATAAACTGACCGGCACTGCTGATAATGTCTGGTATCGTGCTCTCGCCCGTATTCTGGTCGAGTTTAGGGAAGCGATTAGTGATTAGTTGGTAGGTGTCCTGAAACCAGTTGGCTTCAAGTTTGGTTATATCTTTATCCATGCGACCAATTTCTTTCAGCAAAGCATAGATACGGGTGGCAAAAGTCAGGTTGCACTCTGGACTTTCAATAAAACAACGAAGGTAATTTTCTTTGATCAAAACTTTGTAAAGTACGCGCAGTGACCTGCGGTTCTCCTGGACATCTTTCTTGCTCGAAATATCGCGGGCAGACAAATCGAAGAGGCGGAGCATGGAGACGACTAACTGTTCGCTGGCAATCTGACAGTTTTTAAACCAAGCCTTTTTCTGAGTGTTTTGCATGAGCCAGACAAAGGCGGTTCGCATCTCGCGGAAATGATTGACGATATTGGCTACAATCTCTTTGAGCTGTTCAAATTGGTCATTGTCGAGAAGCAGGTCAATAATCATTTCGCTAGGTGCCAACGGAAAGAGCTTCGCCACTTCGCTGGGCCAACTGCTCACCTCTTCTTGCAGGGAGTTGAGAAAAAATTGCTGCAGCTTTTCATTGCTAATTCTTGCATAAATTTCGCTTGGCTTTTCTAACTGAGCATAGATTTCACTAAAAGATGGAACCTCTGCCTCAATAGTCAAAAATGGATGATCTTTTTGTAAGTGCTTGATATACAAGTACGAAGCGACATATTGTTCGTTGATATTCTGAATCTTTAAGTTCGATGCGAAATAACGAAACATTTCCAGGAAATAGTCGGTATCTGCGTCATTACTGGTCAGGTATTCCTGGGCAATTCTGAGTCGTTTGAAAAAGTCATTTTCACCAGAAAAACTGTTGGCGAGCTTTTCGCCATGTGACATCGGTTTTTCCCTGACGACAAATACATTGGGTAGTTCTGGATGGACGCCAAAAAAAGCATCTTCTTTTAACATCTTTCGCGCGTTTTTGCTCCATGTGCTCCACTCGCCTTCACTCAGGATATGGGGAACTAATTCACCTTTGATTTTCTTTATATCAGCTTGATTGTTGAAGCTTTGGATTACCGTGCGCAACGCCCAGGCCGGGTCGTTTTTGACGCGTCGATGCAGCTTCTCTTTGTTGACGGCACTCTTGAGAACCCATATGTGATTCTTTGGCAGGCTCTGTAAGGCTTCAATTGCCATGCGAGTTGACAGTTTGTGACCACGCTTCTTGGAAAAATCGATAACCATGCTCTCGTTTTCGATCTCGGCGATGCGACCCACGCCCCAATTGTTGTGATATACAAAATTGCCTACGTCATACGAGATGTGTTTCTCAAAGTCAGAAATAGCCTCGCTGACATTGCGCCAGGATTGATCGAGACTGGAAGATCTAATGTAATCTTCAAGGTGACTGTGATCGGCATACATTTCGCGATAAGCCTGGACTATGGCCTTGCGGGTACGAGGGTAATTGGGCTCAAGTTCAAGCAGCCACTTTAGCACCACAATAACTCGTTCCTTATTGGCGGCGCTAGTCTTGTAAGCTTCGTAAAGCGAGTTTAAGTTGTCGATGGCTTGTAGAGGCGCAATGGCCGCAACTTTCCTTGAAATCTGACCAAAGATATCAATGTGATCCAGATCGAGGCGGATCAAAGCCTCCCAGGCTTCGGTAATCGCTTTGACCTTACGGTTATTAATGTAGCGATTGACGGCTTTGTGATAAAAGTCTATGGCCGATGCCGTATCGCCCTGCTCTTCGAAATGACGGGCCAGAGCCATGACAATATCCGCCTCCTGGTAGTCCACTTTTACCAGGCGTGTCCATACGTTGTAGAGTTCTTCTACTTGTTTTTGCTGTTCACAGCACTCGGCCAGAATGCGCAAAATAACGGCATTTTCACCGAAACTCAAGCCGCGCTCACAGAGGTGCCGACAGAGACCCCAGCGTTTGTGCTTGTGGAAATAGTCAATGACAGAAAGCATATAGGCATCATCAATTTGCTGACGATGTAAAGATATGATCCCGCAGAGATATAGTGCGATAACGCTATTTTTATTTTGTTCAAGGAAATTTTTGCAGAGTTCTTTGGCTGCATTTTGTTTGCCCGCATCGAAAATCCGTTCCAACAGTTGGTCAAAATCCTTGAAGTTACCGATGGTAAATTCTGCGATAGGCGTACGAGTCCATTGTTCTGCGGTAAGTTGACGCTCTATCTCTTGCAGGATGTCATTGGCCATATGATATAGAACCTCCATTGGCTATATCGCTATCGTAATCACTGGTCTGAGAGGGCTAAGCTGTTCAGGAAAAACGATTTCTACACCGTTGGGATATGTCTTCTGATAGCGAATAAATTTCGATCATTACATTTTGCCATAATGCTGAATTTTCTTCTAGTACCTGGCGGGAGCTTTCTGACTTGCGAACCCAGTTTAAATGTTCTAAAATTAGAATATAGTAGACTAGTAACTGTGCTCTTTGCAAGGTATAAAATTCTATGTTAGTGCTCTGTCTTGTCTGGTGACTTGAGGCCGGATTTTTTTCCTTTAAAAGACCCAGATTCTTTTGGCTTTCATGTTGCTTGACGGATAATTTCTGATCACTGATTGATTTTTTTAGCTGTAGGATCTGTGCCCAGTAGGCTTTCTGCATCTGGCGATTCAATGTATCGCCAGGGCCATATTCTCCAGCTGCCAATGCATAGAGGCCTGCCCAGTTCAGGGCCACAGGATCGTTGCTGTGAAAGTGATTGCGGATCCGATGAGGCAGTTTATTTAATAGTTGGCTGCAGAATTGGCCACCGACTAGAGTAAAATCCCAATTTGCCGGATTTTGCAGCACTAGATGTCGTATATGTTGCCGAAAAAGTTTATCTTGTTCCATTTGCTGGTAAATATCACATAGTTCAAAAGTTACAGCGCTAAAAGTGGCATTGTGCACATTGGGCTGCAGGGTGTGGATCAGACTTTGGAGTAATTGTTCTGCTTGGGGCAACTTGCCGATAGTTTTCTGGAACTTGGCTGTCAGCAGATCTACGCCCCAGGAGTGCTGAATGGCGCTGTCCTGAATATTGCGGGAGTTCTGTTTACTAATGTTTGAATGAATGGAAGAGTAGGGGGAGAGCGAGCTATCTTGTTGTAGGATTTCTTTATCAATGCCCTGAATGATTGCTAGTCCGCTAAAACTATACGGTACGGCTATAGCTTTCATTATGATACTGCGGTGATGATTCAGCTGTGGTATAAATTTTTGCAGGAACTTCTCCCAGGTATGAATTAGAACTTTGAGGCTGACACGAACAGCGGTATCAGTTCTATTAACTTTTTGCGGGTTATGTTTGGGAATTTGCGATGCATTAGGAAAGTGCAGAAATCTGTCCGTTTGATTTTCGCCTTCATTATAGCGTTGTATTTGTAGTTGCCAAAAGCGCAAAGCCTTGCACAGAGCACTACTCAGTTCGTGAGTTAATAGTTCATCGGCACTTTGAAATAGTAATCGTTCTAGGATTTGTAATAGCTGAAAGAAGTCGTTGCAATTTTGCTGTGAGAGTCTAAACCAATCTTGCCAGAAATCAGTAAACGCGTCGGGAAGTATTTCGCTTTCATCAATTTGGGCATCCTGTATCTGTTCTTGAAAGGCCAGATATTGATTGTCGTGCATTAATAGGTAACTAGTGCCGCTGTTATGCATGGCATCTCATGGTGTAGCATTTTGTATTGCAGGCCGGGGGAGAATCAGCTGGAAGTGACTGTTTGATTGCGGCCACTCTGTTTGGCCTGATAGAGTGCTTTATCTGCCCTTTCTATTAATTGGTTCAACGCCTCTCCTTGTCGGAAGCTGGCGATACCTATGGACACCGTCGGCACAGGGAGCATATCGCCTGTAGAGCTGCGCAGGCTGATCTTCTTAATTGTATCGTGAATGCGTTGAGCGACAACAAGGCCTTGTTTGAGATTACTCTGAATAAGGCAGATCAATTCTTCACCGCCAAAACGCCCGGCGACATCGTGATTGCGCAAAGAGTTTTTAATCGCTTTAGCAATACTTTTGAGGCAATTGTCACCTTCTAGATGTCCATAGGTATCGTTAAATTTCTTAAATAAATCAATATCAATAATCATTAGTTGATGGTCTTTATGGTTTTTATATAGCTGACGCTGGACTAGATTCAGAAAATAGTATTTGCGATGCAGGTCTGTCAGCTGATCCAAAGTCGCATAGTTTAGAGTCTGACGGTGAGCGAGGGACATTGACAAGAAGGCTTGGAATTGCTGCAGCCGTAGCGGAGTGTTTAAATACGGGTGGTGGAATGGGCGCTCGTACAGCAGAACACCATGGATTTCTCTGCCATTGTGTAGCAACATGCCACAACGAAGATCGTTGCCAGAATTTTTAAATTGCGTTATGAACGAATGTGTCGGGGGCTGTGAATTGACAGAAAAAAAGTTTGTCCTTAAATCATGATTTTGATTTATGTCGTTACAGTTATGCAGACTCTGTAATTTTAATGCTTCATGATCGATATCTAGCGTGATCATTGTCGGAAAGATATTTTTGAGGGGCTCCCTTGAAAGCCTTGTTGAATAGCTACCGCGTTGCAAGACGAAGGCAGCCTTGTCCTCAATCTGGTCTATATTGCTGTAGAACAGGCACGTCTGTTGTTGTAAGACTTCATGCATAAAGGAGAACAGGTTCGCTTCTAAGTCTATCAGGCTATCTGTAGACAATATACTAATATAGAAAAGGTTAAAAAAATCGTGGTCGTCGCAACTCTGCGAAGCTGGCGGGTTCCAGAACGATGTTTTTACGTGAGGCTTGTGGGCATCAGAAGCTGAATCAATCATAACAATTTTCGGGCACCTTAACTTCAAATGATTTTGGACCACCAAGAACTGAACTTGCAAACTCCCTAGGCGTTCCAGGACAAGGAGTTGAGCCAAGATAAAAGCAATCCTGTCAATTGTATATAATATAGTGAGACAGGTCAATTGTTAAAGAAGCTGTCCTGTATCCGCCGGTGGTCAAACTTGCTCGAATCATATTCGGGACGCAATGCAGCTTGCGGCAATCTTTCGGGCTGAGGCTTTAAGCTAGTTTTGAAGACTCTGTGTCCCGAACTCGTGCGAAGAAAGTAGACGAGCATTGAAGATTGGACTTTTTTAAGCTTCAATCCATAACTGATCTTGTAGTTCTCTGGCTATGACTTCTTGGCTGCGTTGAGCGCAGCGGCACACAAGGTCAGACCACAAACGGTAACGCCGTAGACGCGGCCCACTGATTTTATAAAATCGAGAAAAAGCTTCCTGAGGCGTCGCTGTATTGCCTAGGAAGGGTGGTAAACCACTTCTTAAGATGCGTTGAAACAACAGACTGGGTTGCTCATCCAACAAAATGACGAAACAATTTTTGTCGTACAGTAATTGTCCCAACTCAGCGAGGTCCCCAGCTCCACCCCCCAGAGAGAGGATGGGGGGGGCTAAGTCCGTTGTGCCCGGACCGCGTTCAAGGAAATCTTGTAGAACCTTTAGCTGTAAGCGGTCAAAATCCGACTTGCCCAACTCGGTATAAATCGCCCGCAGACCCAGACGTTTTCGATACAAGGTAAAATAATGTTCTTCAAGTAAGCGGTCCGCATCATAATGCCGGCGATGCAGGCCTGGGGCCAATAAACGCCCCACGCTACTCTTGCCACTATGTTTCAAACCGAGCAGCACAATGCACCGCTCGATGGCAACTCCTTTATCCATATTCTTGCAGAAATCACGGGACGTAAGACAGGCCACCAGCTACACGAATAGATTCACCGTTGATGTAAGCGGCTCCCGTTCCTGCCAGAAAGCTCACGGTATTGGCAATCTCGTCAATCTCGCCGTAACGCCGCAACGGGCAGTAATTAAGTAGTAGCTGAACCATCTCGTCCTGGGCGTGTTCGCGGGCCATATCCGTGTCTACCAGTCCCACCGAGACTATATTCGCCGTGATACCTTTGGGACCGTACTCGCGCGCGAGAGACTTGGTCATGCCCACGAGCCCCGCTTTGGCTGCGGCATAATTGATCTGACCGCTGACTCCGTCTTGAGCCAGCGACGAGATATTAATGATGCGACCAAAACGATTGCCAATCATGTGCATCAAAAAGCTACGGATGACGTAAAAAGGCCCGCTGAGATCCGCGGCAATCACCTGGTCCCATTCTTCATTACTCATGAGGGCGGCAGCATTGTTGCGCAACATGGCCGCATTGTTAACGACCACGCCTATCTCGTCAAAATCTAACAATACCTGATCGACAACGGCTTCAATCTGTGCTGCGTCCTGAAGCTGCATGGCATAGGCGCGAATTTTTGCCGAAGGTGCTAGAGCCTGTAATTCTGAGACCGTGGCCTCGGCAACCTCAGGCTTACTCACATATGTAAAGGCCACATCATAGCCCTCGAGGACCAAGGCCTTGACTATACCCTTGCCAATTCCGCGTGAAGCACCGGTGACAAAAGCCTTGCGAATATGTTTTCCCATGTTTGACTCCCTACATTCACTTCTTCTTAGCCTCGGAAGCGCTTAATCAGCGAACAGCAATTGATACCGCCAAAGCCAAAGGAATTTTTTAACATTATGTCAATCTGATGATTGACGACCTTGTTGGCGCATAACTCCAGACCTTCGACCTCTGGGTCGGGATCATCGAGATTGATAGTCGGATGCAACTTGCCGTATTCCATAGACTTCAAAGCGCCAATTGTCTCTACCAGCGGCGATGCCCAGCAAGTGTGGCCGAGCATGGACTTCGGCGCATTCAATTTAATGTTTTGGATATGTGGACCAAAAACATTCTTCAGTGCCAATATTTCCTGTAAATCTCCCTCGTAGGTACTGGTGGCATGGCAGTTGATATAATCAATCTGCTCAGGCTCTGTCCCGGTCATATTCAGTAATTTCTTTACGGCGTGTTCCTGGTGTTCTGCGCCAGGAATCGGCAGGTGATTGGCATTGGCGTTAGCCGCCACACCCAGGAGCTCCCCATAAATCTTGGCGCCGCGCGCTTCCGCGCGCTCCAGAGTCTCCAGAACCACCGTCGCGCCTCCGTGTGAATAAAGAAACCCACAACGACCCTTATCCAGCGGACGGCACGAGCTTGTCGGGTTATGCTGATACTCTGGTTTGACAACCACGGCGCTAAGGATAGTCGAAGCCTGAATATCCGCCGGTGAGACATCAAATGGAGGTCCCACAACTAAAGCGGTATCGCACTCGCCCGAAAGAATGTCCAGGTAGCCCTGGCGAAGGGCCAGGTTGCCACTCGCACATGCCCCGCCAAGCGTAAAAGACGGCCCATGCAAGCCGAGAGCCTCTGAAACTACCGCTGGCAGGTTCGGATCAATGGCGTCGACACTGCACAATGGCTCAATCATGTCCGGGTCTTGAATAAAAGTCCGGTAATTCTCAAAGATATAGTTTGAGTTAAAGTTGTGTCCAGCTACCGGGAGGCTAACTGCTCTGAGATCCAGTGGTGGTCTTTCAAAGAAATCAGCATCTTCCCATGCCTGCAACGTCGTAATCAGAGCAATTTTGGCAGAGAAAGTCGTGCCTCGAAAAAGCTTGCGTACAGACTTGAATGTTGGGCCTTCAAAATATGGCCAAAAGGGTTCCATAGCGCCAGCAGTGTCAAAATCACCCATATCACCGCCGATCTGGCACTCTAGCTTACTCATGTCTAGACTCTGCCAACGCCGTATTCCCGACTTACCCGCCAAGAGATTTTGGTAGTATTCTTCCGGGTTGCCCCCCAATGGGTTCACCGTTCCAATGCCTGTAATCACAATCCTTTGATTCTTCACTTTCGGCTCCGTTAGCTGTCTATCGCCATACTTTTATTTTGCTACAAGGCTTTCGATTTGTTCGAGAGTCCCCAAAGTTTGACAGGGTTGTTTACGCAAGAATTGCTTCCAGAGCCCGGTCAAGACGCTGCCTGGCCCCGTCTCCATTGCTTGGCTGTAACCTTCGGCTTTCAGCGACTCCTCAATGTTTACCCACAATACAGGGCTATAAATTTGCAGTAAAGCCAGTTCGGCCAAGTCTGACCCCGGCGCCACTCTCTCGCCGGTGACGTTGGAGTACAACGCCAGCTGGGGCTGAGCAAAGTGAACTTTCTCTCTTAAAAAGCGGCTAAATTCTTCTGCGGCACTTTTCATCAGTGGAGTATGGAATGGACCACTAACCTTCAGTAACACGTACTTCATGGCGCCAGCATCTTGCATGACAGAGTCGGCCTCGGCAATAGCTGCGCCACTGCCAGCAATAACAATTTGCTTTACCGCATTATAGTTGGCAATATAAATATGCGCCCCCTTAGCTTGAAGGGGGGCCAGAGCTGTGGCCACTTCATCATAAGTCAGGCCTAATACTGCTGCCATGCCCGCTGGCTGTGAAGCCTGAGTATTTAACTTTCGACAACACTGATCCATGACCCGGCCGCGTTCCACCACGGCCTGAAAGACAGATTCGGTCGTAAGCACCCCCGCATACCACAGGGCAGAGTATTCGCCCAGGCTAAAACCCGCAGTCGCCTGCGCTTGTATGCCCTTTTCGCGCAGCACGGTCGCGACACTTAGGTTCACCAAAGTAATGCCTATTTGGATAATATTAGTCTGCTTCAGCTGTTCCTCGGTACCGCTAAACAAGATTTCCTGCAAGTCCAGTGAGGCGATATCACTGGCACAATGGAACAGCTCGCGCACACTGGAAAAACTATCGAATAAATCTTTTCCCATCCCAGAGTATTGGGCCCCCTGGCCAGGAAATAAAAACACATTGCTCATGAAATCTCTCCTCAGTGAAAATACACTCGCGCTATATGCCTCAGAGTGCCTTACGAAAGGTGCAATATTCGCGATACCGCCAAAAATTCATATGATCCAGCAACTTCAAAAGCTTGTCATTCTCTTCGGTAATGAAGGACATATCCGCGTGCTGGTAACCCATTTGCATACCCGTAGTATAGGCATCACAAAGCATTATGGCTTCTATGCCACCTTTTTGAAATTTCTCGCGCACGCCCAGTATCGCCAGGCGCAACCAGTCGCCACCCTTGCGGACTTTGAATAGGCGGGCGATTAGGGCCGGAGTCAAATGGCCACTAGATTTAATCATAGCCTCGTTGACGTTGGGTATGGGAATCACAAAACCGGCAGGTTCACCTTTAATAAATGCCAACTTGGCCAGCTTGGGGTTGGCAATCAGCTTCAAGCTCTTGGCCATATAACGAAATTCATCTTCAGGCCAAGGGACAAACTCTCTATGGTCAAGCCAAGCCTCGTTCCATATCTGGCGGATATATTCCACATCCGTTGAGAAGTCCTTGAGATTGAGCGGGCGGATTTCCAGGTACTTGTTGCGCTGCCGGGCTAATTGGGCAACTCGAAAAGCTTTTTCAGATGGCTGATGGACATCGCGATCAATGCGGTAGGCATAAAATTTCATTTCCGTTTCCCAGCCATCACTATTGCTAAAAAATTTTAAATAGTACTCTGGGTTGTAGGGAGTTTGTACCACGGGAGGCTCTACAAAATGATTACAGAGAAAACCGATTATATGGTTGGGGCTAGGGTTGACTGGGCCCATGATTTCCCGTAGGCCCTGCTCCCGGCACCAGTCGATTGCAGCGTGTTGCAATGCGGCAGCTACCGCTGGATTATCAATGCACTCAAAAAAGCCAAAGTAGCCCACCTGGCGCTGCCGAACTTGGATATACAGCTCATCCCTGATAGCGGCGATACGCCCCACCAGTCGCCCCGCGTGAAAGGCCAGAAAAGGTTGAATTCGTGAATGCCGATGAATCGGATGCTTAAGCGGATTGAACAATTCGAACTCACTAAGCCACAAGGGAGGCACCCAATACGGGTCTCGTTGGCCGCCGGCATAGCCAGAGTAGAGCTCGCCGCGATATAACTTCTTGGGAAAGTAGATGAACTGCTTCAGCTTTTTACGGTCTCCCAAGGGCACAGACCGGACTTGAATATCCGCAGTATTAGGCAGTTTAGATGATGAGTCGCACACAGGCCCCCCAGTTTTAGGCATAGGGCTTTAAAACAGTAAAGCCAGGCAAAGGAGCCTAATTATACAAAGTTCTATTTCTTTGCCTACGACGGCTAATTGACGCCAGACAATCAATCCTCAGCCTCTATTTTACATTAAAAGGTGGGAAATAATTTGCAGCAGGCCTGAGAGTACAATCGCAGGTAACTGCGAAAGAGCCACAGCACTCAAGCAAACAGCTTGACAAGGACCAGCAAAATTTTTATTCTACCTAACTAATCGGGCCGGCGGCAGCCGCTCGGTCGCAGCCATCAAACATATATCCATACAGGGAGTAGACTTGTGGTAAAAATCCGCTTGAAAAAACTGGGTGCTATTCACCGCCCTTACTATCGAATCGTTGTCATAGATTCCCGCAAGGCACGCAATGGCCGAGCCATTGAAGAGATTGGTTACTATCACCCTGTCGAAAAAGAAGACCAGGTCAAAGTTCTCAAAGAGCGTGCTGAATACTGGCTGAAGCAGGGCGCTCAACCTACAGACACGGTAAAACGCCTGCTGACAAGAAACGGCATCTCTTTTCTATAGTTAGCGTACAGGTACACTATGAGCCCAAATGAATATGCAGAATTTATTGCATACATAACCAAGTCCCTGGTCCAGCACTCGGATGCAGTAAGCGTTGAAGCTATTGAAGGCGAACGCTCTGTCATCCTTGAAGTTCGAGTTTCAGAAGAAGATATCGGCAAAGTTATTGGCCGTCAGGGTCGCATTGCCCGTGCATTGCGCACCCTGTTACAGGCGGCGACAGCCTTTCAGGATAAGCGCTATGTCCTAGAAATTCTGGACTAGGCGGCGGATTGAGCTGCCGATTTATTGAATTGCTTGCAGCTTTGTCTTGTCTGCAATTATCTTCTGTCTTTCCTGACTCTACTGTTACGACTGCATGGTCATGTTCCCTGCCGAGCCAACCGAACCTTTATTGATCTGTATCGGCAGAATTGTAAAGTCTCATCAAACGAGCGGACAGTTTCTCTGCCACCTCTTCAATCCGTTGCAGCCAGATGACAGCGGCCAACACCGCCTGAGTCAGCTGCGAAAACTGGAAGTCCGCCACCCGCGGGATCATAGAAAACAAGCATTAGAACTTGAGGGAATGCTACTCATGCGGCAAGACGAATTGGGTCGCAGCAATAAATTGCTTCTTAAGTGCGGGGCCTGGAACGCGCCAGAACAGATCAGGCCCTTTCACGGCTGGGAACTTTGGGTGGAAGAACATTATGCTAGCCCTTGTGCCGAAGGCGAGTTTCACTATCGCGAGCTCATCGGTGCCGAACTCTACCATGTCTCCGAGGCCCCCAAAGGCAGTCCAGCTGAGTTCTCTCTGGGGCAGATTTGCGGCCTAATGGAAGGAGGAGCCCAACTCTTGCTTGAAGTCCGGCTCGCACCTCATTACATTCGCCATTATAGCCAGGAATACCTTTACCTACCTTTTCACGATAGCGTGATTGGGCAAATACAGCGTGGGATCCCCCTGCGTCTAGAAGTCCGCCACTTGGAATATTTTAATGCTTTGCTCAATAAAAATGACGAGTAGCCAGCACTTATGAAGTTCACTTACCTAACCCTTTTCCCGGCAATCATTGAATCCTTTTTCCAAAATTCTATTATGAAGCGAGCAGTGGAAAAGGGCCTGATTCAATATTTTATCTTGCAAATCCGCGATTTTGCCACGGATAATCCCTATCATGCCTGTGACGATGCTCCCTATGGAGGAGGCGCTGGCATGCTATTAAAAAGTGAACCACTCGCTCGCGCCCTCGAGAGCGTCCAGGCCCGTGACAAATTTTGCATCTACCCCACGCCGAGCGGTTACCCCATGCAGCAGAAGCTTGCAATGGCTTTGAGTCGCCTGGGCCAAGTACAAAATGACGAGTTTCTTGATCTTTTAAGTCAATCGGCAAGAATCCTGCAAAATTTTAATACCCCTAATACGATAAAAAAACTAAATAATAACAATAAAATTAAAGATGAAATTATCTTTATATGCGGCAGATACGAAGGGATTGACCAGAGAGTTATCGATCAGTATGTTGACTTAGAATTGTCAATTGGCGATTATGTGATCTCTTCTGGGGAGCTGGGGAGTCTATGTTTGACGGATGCCATTTATAGGCTTTGCGAGGGTGTCATCAATAGAGATTCTCTGGATTCGGAAAGCTTTTCTAGAGCTTTGCTGGAATATCCTCAATATACTCGCCCTGAGTCTTTTGGCGGGCAAAGAGTGCCCCAGGTACTGCTTTCGGGGCACCATGAAAAGATTTTTTTGTGGCGCCTAGAGCAAAGTCTAAAACGTACTATTGCCCGGCGTCCAGAACTTCTGCAGCGGGCTCAGGAAAGCGGACAACTGAATAGCCAAACCTTGGATTTGCTGCGGTCTTTACAGAACGATAATTAGAAAACGACTCAAAAGGAGACAAAAGGAGATAAGATGAGCATTATGATTTCTGCTCTGGAAGCAGAGCAAATGGTAGCTGATCGCAAAAATTTTCGCGTCGGCGATACGGTCAAGATCCATTACCAGATTGTAGAGGGAGGGACAGAGCGTATCCAGATATATGAAGGTATAACGATTGGTTTTAGCCATGGTGGTATTCGCGAGACATTCACCGTGCGCAAAATTTCCTTCGGTGTTGGTGTGGAACGTATTTTCCCGCTGCATTCACCCCGTATTAAACGTATTGAAGTGGTGCGCCGCGGTCGCGTACGCCGTGCCAAATTATATTATCTGCGCGAACGATCTGGCAAGTCCGCCCGTGTCCGCGAACTGGTAGGCCGTAAGAAAGCATAAATTAAAGCATAAATTACTATCTGCTAGCTCACTTAAAAACGTGTGATTTCATGCTGTTGTGACTACACGTTTTTAAAATGAGAAAATTCACAAATCGCCAATTTTATATTTTACCCGTTTAAAAGCTACGCCAAAAGCGTGGCATCAACAATACAAGAACGGTATAAAGTTCTAAACGCCCGATCACCATGATAATTGAAAGAAAAACTTTGACAAAAGGGTGCAAATGACCATAGTTCATGGCCGGGCCAAACCCCCCAAAACCGGGGCCGATATTGCCTAAAATCGCTAGGGCTCCGGAAAATGCCGTCAGCAAATCGCTACCAAAAAGAGTCAGTACCAAGGTCGTCAGGAATAGCAGTAAAATATACAGAACTAAAAACCCCAGAATCGCGGCAATTACCAGACTGCCCATGGATTGGCCGTTGACCGAAATACGAAAGAAGCCCCTTGGGTTCAACATGTAACGCAGCTCCAGGGTCGCTTTTTTTATCAAGCAAATGACGCGGATGACTTTGATACCCCCAGCTGTTGACCCGGCCGAACCACCGACAAACATCAATAAAAACAACAAAGCCTTAACGCTTTCTGGCCAGCGATTGTAGTCGACGGTGGCAAAACCTGTCGTCGTCAAGATACTGGCGACTTGAAACGAAGCATCGAGCAAACTGGCGCCAAAAGTCTTGCCAGGCTGGTATTGTATGTCCAAAGTTAAGGCGATACACAAACTGAAAACGACAAATATGCAGAGATAAACTTTAAGTTCGGTATTAGCCCGAATTTTATCCCACTTGCGAGCAAATGCATGATAATACATCATAAAGTTACAACCCGCCAAAATCATGAATATAGTGATAACCGATTGAAGATACTTTGAGTTAAAGGCTCCGACACTGGCATTTTTGGTCGAGTATCCGCCTGTGGCCATCGTGGCAAAACTGTGCGTTACGGCATCAAAAAGACTCATCCCACCCAACCATAACAATAGTGTTTCAGCGAAAGTCATAATGGTATAAATCAACCACAAAAGCTTGGCAGTATTGTTTATACGATAAGTCACTTTATCGAGATCGGGACCGGGAGCTTCTGCCCGCATCAGCTGGGCTCCGCTAATTCCCAAAAGCGGGAACAGAGCTATGGTCAGGACAATAAAGCCCATACCCCCCAACCAGTGCGTCATTGCACGCCAAAACAGTAAACCTTTAGAAAGTCCTTCAATGTCACTGAGGATACTCGCTCCTGTAGTTGTATAACCGGAGATTGTCTCAAAAAATGCATCGACAAAACTGGGAATTTCGCCGGAGATAACAAAAGGTAAGGCGGACAGAGCCGAGACAAAAAACCAGGAGAAGGATACTAATAGCAATGCATCGTGCGGAACCAGACTCCTGTTCAGTTTACGCTTGCGCGATAAAACCCACAATAAACTGCCAAACAAAAGCAGGCTAAAACCAATCGGCACAAGAAAAGCCCCAACGAGATGCCATTCTTTGAATAGCAGGGCGACCCAGAGCGGAACGAACATCAGTACTGCAATAATCAACATTAACGCAGAAAGCCCTAAACACAGTACCCGAAAGTTCATTTTGGGATTACCCTGGCTTATTTATTCCGCTTCGTGGCATTTGTCGATGCGGCGTCAGCCGCCTCAACGGCACCGTTAAACAATTGCACCATGCGTTCTCGCCTTTCCTTATCGGTGATCAGTATTACTCGATCACCGCGCTGTAACACCGTCGACCCTGTGGGCAAAATGGTGCCTTCTTTGCGATAAATATATGTAATAATAGTCTTTTCATCGGGGAAACGGATTTCGTTCAGCGCTTTATCGACAACGACGGAATTCGCGCCGACTTGCAGCTCCAGAATTTCCATATCGCCGTCGACTAAACTCTGGATATTGTGTACATTTTCACCGTGGACGTGACGCAATATGGAATTAACCATGGTATTACTGGTACTGACAATCACATCCAGGCCGAGACTGGAAGCGACATTGTGCATCTGTTTGCTGCGAACCAATACAATGGCCCGGCGAATACCCGTATTTTTAGCATATAAAGCCGTCACAATATTTAACTCTTGGTTGTCCGTGGCCGCGATAAAAATATTAGCCGTGGTCAGATTTTCTTCTTCAAATAAGTTTTCTTCCGTGACATCCACGTTCAGGACTTCGACAGCGGGCAACCGCGACTTGATGGACTTACAGCGATTGTAATCGCGTTCAATATATTTGATTCTATAACGTTGGAAACTGATAGTTTTGCGAAACCACTTAGTTAAACTGTACCAAAGACCTCTTTCTTTCTTTTCTTTGGTTTTCTTCGGTGGCTGCTCCTTATTGGACATTAGTAGGCGCCCAACCGTAATCGCAATTTCACCGCCTCCGAGAATAATAACTTTTTTACTGGAATTGAATGCGCCTAGGCCAAATTGTTCGATAATGTGGCCAATGTGACGCTGCTCTGAAGCAATATAAATCGTGTCTTTTCCGTTTAAAACAGTTTGAGCGTTTGGAATTAAAACCATCCCGTCGCGACGTAACAACGGTATCAGAAAGGAAACAGATGAATCATTCCGTAGCTGTTGAACGTTTTTGCCGACAATTTTTTTCTGTTCTTCATGGAGCATAAAACTTCGCAGTTGAATCTCCCCGTCGGCAAACTCATAAATATAACCCACAGCGCCATGTTCTATGGTCTTTAAAATCGCTTCTGCCGTCTCTCGCGGCGGGTGAACGACAAAGCACGGCCCGACGACTGAGCGCTCAATGACGTGGATTGATTTATACTCTAAGTTACGGATACGAATAATTTTTATCAAATTCGGGAATTGTGCCCCGACAATGTAAGAAGAAGCCAAATTGACCTCGTCCGAATCGGTCAGGGCCACAAAAAAATCGGCATCGTTCAGATTGACACCCTGCAGAGCGTCGACATCAGTGCCAGAAGCCAGCTCCACTTTACAATCCAAACGCTCGCTGGCATAACGCTGCACTGCGGGATTCTTCTCGAGCAAGGCGACATCTTTTCCCTCGTCGATCAATTGCCGGGCCAACTGGAAGCCAATACTGCCAGCGCCTACGATTACTACTTTCACAGGCGAGATACTAGCGGAAAAAGCGGCTTTGCACTATATATCGAAACATGAATTTCCCAGAGCCTTTAAATATCGCAATTATTTTGGCTGGTGGAACTGGCCGCCGGGCTGCCCAAGCAAGCCAAGTCCCTCCGACCAGTCAAGAGCCAGACCGTGGACCAGAGGCCGGCCAACTGCCCAAGCAGTTTTGGCCCCTAGACGGGAAACCGCTATGGGAGCACAGTTGGCTACGCTACGCCCGACACCCGGCAATCCACAAAGTCTGCCTCGTCTTGCCCGATGAATATGTAGAGACCATCCGGGCTCATATTCACCGGCATCCTGCCGCCGCGCAAATGGCTCCCAGTTACGTTCTCGCGGGAGGCCGAGAACGCAGTGACTCCAGCTGCCAGGCGTTGGAGTTCTGCCAGCAATGGCAGGACGAGTCCCCACGGCGCCGTATACAGGTTTTGATCCACGACGCCGCCCGCCCCTTGGTGAATAAACGCATGATTGATGATACATTGCAACAGTTATGTGCCTGCAACGCTGTGGTCTGCGCCATCCCCGCTCAAGACAGCCTCTTTGTCCGGCAGCAAAATCATGTCGCACGGGTCCTGGACCGTTCCCAAATCATGCAAAGCCAGACTCCACAAAGCTTCGAACTGCAAACCCTGCGCTTGGCCTTTGCCCAACACCGAAAACGCCGGGCTCAGCAGAAATTCCCGATTACTGATGATATCTCCATGATTCTTAATTATCAACCTTCAGAAGACATTAAAATAGTACCCGGCGAAATCTTCAATCTGAAATTGACGGTCGCGGCAGACCTGGAGATAATAAAACAATATTACCAAATAAGCAAAGATGGCATGCAAGAATAAATCATATTACATACCACAAGCTAGGGAACGACAATACTCTGGATACTCGGTTAACCTGATATTTTTATATTTGACAATATATTAGTACCTTGTTACTATATAGCAAAGTACTATAACATTGAGGAGGACGCTAATGGCATCTACGTATGATTTACCTGGCTTTGTCTGGAATAAAGCTACAGAACTTTCAGAGGGGATTTTCCATGTCGGGGTCAATATCGAGGATCCGGATTACCTATTTGAAGGCCTTTGGCCGATTCCGGATGGTACATCTATCAATGGATATGCGGTGCGCGGCGAAAAGAAGGCCATCATCGACTTGACACAGATATTATTTGATTTTCCGGATCGCTATACCAAGCAGTTGGAAGAGGTTGGCTTTCCTTTGAATGATATTGATTACGTTATCGTTAATCACCTGGAGCCTGATCACGCAGGCTTTCTGCCGGTAATGGCTCGCGTCAATAGCAAAGCCAAATTCTACTGTACTCCGAAGGCGGTTGCCGGAATCCAGGCGTTCGCCTCTATACCTCTTGAGCGCATTGTCGAGGTTCAGGATGGCGACACTCTCGATCTGGGAGCCGGCAAAGTTTTGCAGTTTTTCCATGCTCCCAATGTCCACTGGCCGGAAGTTATGGTGACTTTTGAGCAAAGCAGCGGGGCTTTGTTTTCCTGTGATGCCTTTGGCTCGTATGGTCGTGTCGACGAAATATTTGACGATCAGATTTCCGATGCCAAGCAAGAGTGGTACATTCTTGAGGCTGAGCGTTACTACGCCAATATTGTCGCTAAGTTTTCCCGCTTTGTGGTCCGGGCCATAGCTAAACTAGAACCTTTAGTTCCGCAAATTAGCATGATTTGTCCTTCTCATGGCGTCGTCTGGCGATCCAAAAAGGATAAAATTATTGACGCTTATATACGCCTGGCAAAATATGCCGAAGGGCCGGCTGAGCCGGAGGTTACCGTCGTCTGGGGCAGTATGTATGGCTATACCAAACAGATGGTGGACAAAGTCATTGAAGGCCTACACTCTGAGGGGGTTCGAGTCCACGTATATCGTGTCCCTAACGATGACATCGGCTATATACTGGGCAGTGCTTGGCGTTCTTCCGGCATCGTTTGTGCCATGCCTACTTACGAGTATCGGATGTTCCCTCCCATGGCTCATTTGCTGGATGATCTGGGGCGCAAGGAAGTCAAGCGCAAAAAAGTCCTGCGCGTCGGAGGTTTTGGCTGGTCCGGTGGCGCTTCCAAGGAGTTCGCCCAGCTGACCGCGGGCCTTGAATGGGACTGTCTGCCTGAAGTCGAGTGGCAAGGTCACGCTTTGCCGGAAGTTTTGCAGAAAGGTTACGAATCAGCACGTGAACTCGCTCGTCAGGTTAAAGAGTACGCTTTGAAATAAAGCTGTTATATTAAGTCACTCGTCAAACGAGCGAAAACGAGTAGGGTCAAGGCCTTACTCGTTTTTTAAAAATCTGCACCCGATAAAGTGATTGTTTAAATGAGCTGAAGTAATGTTCGTGCTCAGAGGGCTAATTGGTTGCTTTCAATTGATTTACTTCAGGCCAGTACAAAGGTCCACCTGAGGGCGATTTTAGGAGATGATTCATTTGGCTTGTAAGAAATTGAGAACTTCTAGCTTATATACAGTTTACTTTAAAATAATACTAGCTGTGTTGGCCTTGATCCTGTCCCCCCTGTCGTGTTTAAATATTCTGGGTTACGGCGTTGTGTTGTGGGGAGATCCGGACGCACAAAATATGCAAGGATTGAGCAACGGTGATATCATTGCAATATCGGGGGAATCACGGGTTAGCAATAGCTATATTTTCAGTCGTGACGGGAAAGAATACAGTATTTCCATTGGCCGGATTGCCTTTTTTCGCCACCGCCCTAGGGCAGAAGAATACCGCCAGCAATTTGTCCAGTTTGAAGACTGGTACGCTGTCAATATGAATTCTGGAGGTCTGGTGATGCGCTCTGCGCCAGATCACAAAGCTCAGCAAGTTTATCGTTTGCGCCCCCGGCAAACCATTAAGATTCTAGACCGAGCCTCTGATTCAATGACACTAGGGAATCTTGAAGGACGCTGGTACGAAGTCCTTACCGAAGACGGAGTGCGCGGCTTCGTCTTTGATCACCATCTCCGGCTGGAGAATCGTTCAAAGTCCGGTTCTGAACAGGTGATTAAACTGGCAGCTTTGGAACAGAGCCGGGACGAACTAGACATTGGCTTCGACAATCTCAAAGGGATCTGGTACCAGAAGAAATATGCCCAGTTGTTGCGCAGTGGTCGAATGATTGATCTTCGCCTGCTAATGTTGTCAGACAACGAGGGGCAGTTTAAGGGGCAGTTTTATGTGAACACGGGAACCGAGCAAATTGAACTTTACTTACAGCCATCGCAAGAACCCACAGAGGTGATCCCCTATGATCTTGATAGTATTGCTATTGATGACTCTGCTGAAATTGATTTTAACGAGAGACAGGCACGCGCAATATTTGTCAAAGCAGATGAAATTTCTTTTTATTATCATGCCAAGAACGGGGAAGAGTTGATTATCGGACTACAAAATATCGGCAAGGAAGAATTACAGAACTACCAAAAACAGGCCCTGGCTCAACGCAAGGTTGCTTTGTCCACTATATTCCAAAAGGGTAGCCAGTTCAGTGCTGCCGAGCGTTACGGATCAATCCAATTCCAGGCTGACGGTCGATTTAGTTGGTCCAATACATCTGCCCTGGCAGCCGATGGCTTCTTGCAACGAGGACCGACAAAAGGTATTTTATTCTTCCCCTATCAAATGGGTGTGGGGCTACGCAATGACTATGATCAATTGCTGACTTTTGCATTTGAAGATGGACAAGAGCTTTCTTTCCTGTTCAAAATTAATCGGGAAGACCAATTATTACTGCGTTATGTATCGCCCTTTATGATTGACAATACCGGTACCCTTAACAGTGATACATTTACAGAAAAGCTCGATATCCATATGCATCTGGAAGGCAAGCCGTTGATTCCTGTCGATTTATTTTGAATACTAATTATATACTTGACACCTTCATTGTTTTTTGTAGTATGCACAGCCAGTTGGTGGCGTAGCTCAGTCGGTAGAGCGCACGGCTCATATCCGTTCGGTCGGGGGTTCAAGTCCCTCCGCCACTACATTCATACAATCAAATTGGGCATATTCGAAGACTTTATTTTACTTTTACGCAAATTCAACAGGGCCTATAGCTCAGTCGGTCAGAGCATCTGACTCATAATCAGAATGTCCCAGGTTCAAGTCCTGGTGGGCCCATGATATTTTTAAAGTAGTAACAGAACGAAGATAGCACCGACTCATCTTTGTTTTGCTTCGTGGAGGGCAATGACCCGCCGATAGAATTTCAAAACATTTTCCGCGACCTTTTCTTCTGTATAAGAAGCGGCAAAGGCGCGGCTATTTTCAGCCAAGAGCAGCAGGCGCTGTCGATCCGTCAATAAACCGGCCACTGCTTCCGCCCAGCTTTCTGTGTCCTCAGCGACGAGTACCCCATTGTAGCCATCTTTAAGTACATCGTTGACTCCACTGGAGCGGACGGCCACTACGGGGCAGGCACCCGCCATAGCTTCAATTAAGACCATGCCTTGGGTTTCTGAGGTGGAGGCAAACACAAAGAGATCGGCAGCCAGGTAATATGCTGCGACTTTGCCATGGGGCAGGCTGCCAGTGAAGATGACGTTCGTATTCAAGCCCAATGCGTCAACCTTGTCTTCAAGTCGGTTTTTTTCCGGCCCATCTCCTAGCAGCAAGCACTTAAACGGAGTCGAAATTTGTTTTTTTAACTCGGCTAATCCGTCGATTAAGAAATGGAGATTTTTTTCTTTAGCCATGCGCGAGACAGAAATTAAGAGTGGCTCATCAACTGCGGCGTATTGATTGCGCAAGTCCTTTATTTGCTGTGGCTTCCAGCCACTGTAATTCTTCGCATTGAAACCACTGGGAATATTTTCGATTATGACGCTAACCCCAAGGTTGCGCAGGTACTCTTCTGTAGAAAGCGTAGGCGTGATAATCGCATCGCATCTGTTGGCAAAGCGCTTAATCAAAAAGTGAGCTGTGAGGTTTTTCAGAGCCGTTCCTCCGGGAAAAGGCAGATAATGTATGTAGCGCTCCAGCCGGGTGTGGTAGCTGAATACTAGTGGCGTGCCGTTTTTTTTGGCAATCTGCATCCCTTTTTTACCTAGCCAAAAGGGATGATGGACATGTATCAGGTCGTATTTAGATGCGTGAAACGCCGCTGTGATCTTGCGGGAAAACACATTGGCAACAGAAAATCCCGTCAGACGATCGCGAAACAGTGTGGGACACCGGAAGACATTGCTCTCTTCAAGCTCTTCTGCGGCATTTGGGTAAGTCGGTGCGAAAACTTTTACGACTGTTCCGAATTGACCTAGTCCGCGACAAAGTCGTGCTATAGAAAGGGGGACTCCGCCGATAAAAGGGAGGTAATTGTTGGTAAACATAGCCACGCGCAATTTCCTGGAGGCTAGAATCTCCTTGTCGTCACTGAAGTCCCGGTACAAATACTCTTTTTGCAGAACAGATGCATGGAGTTGCAACAAAACGAGGCTGATCGTGATTAAAGCCAGCAATAAGTTAAAAGAGTTCTTATAGAAAAACGAATGCAGGTATAGTTTGAATATTTCCAGCTTTTCGAGAAATGTACCCATTCGGCCAATTGCAACGAGGTTTCCAATAGAGAACTGCCCCTCGCTTACGGCGACTTCTGCAATCTGGTAGGGCATTTGGTGGTTGAGCAATAAACCACCGCCGCCGCCCGATACAATATAGCGAACGCCCTGAAGCACACTGTCGTTGTAGATGGGATACCCAGATGAGAAAACCGCAGTCACCCGATATTGCGAGAATATAGTCTGCAAGCTTTGGCACAATTCTGTTTTTAAGACGCCGGAAGATTCTACTGATTCGGAAACCTGGATGGCAAGTGGAGACTGGTTCATAAACACGAAACGATGAGGATATTTTTGTGCCGCTGTCAATTCGTTTTTCAACCAGTATAGTTGCCATTTCCAGTTGGTTTTGCCGGTGCTATCCAAAAAGATAAAATAAGCATTATCTAAAGAGAACGAATAGAGATAGGGGCCGAAATGGCGGTAGTATCTGTTCGAACCGAAGTCTTCCATTTCCCCGTCTCCGAAAGTCATCAGGTAAGGTATGCCCAATTTCCTGAATCCGCGGTGCAATAAGTGATATTTATCTTCACTGCCGTCAGATACTGAATTACCCAGCGAGATCATAAAATCGGCATCGTTGTCTTGTATTAAAGGGATGATGCGTTTTTCAAAGAGCCGCATGGAATTTTGGATATTGCCGGCAACGACGAACCGGTAGCGATTACTTCCGTGGAGGCGCGTGACGATTTTATTGATATTTTCGGCGTTGACTGCCCGGTAATCTTTTTCGTAGATAAGGAGATAGCCCCTATAGACGACAAGAGTAGCCAGCAGGAGCAAGAGGACAATCCGACAGGTCCTTACTTTATCACTGCGATTCATAACCGATCACCTTTATGATTTTAGAAACATTTGCGCTGATACGGGCGACTGCGCTGATACGGGCGACAAAGACATTGAAGTACGCAGAGCCGATATAACTTTCCAGATGGTTCATACAGTTGATACAGACTCAACTTAGTAATTCTTCACAAATGAAAAACAAACGACTCCGGGCCTGTTTTCGTTGGCCAAGGTATTAACAGTATAAATATGATCGACAGTCTAAGCGAGAAACAAATTGAACAAAAAGGGAGCCAATTTGAGACTGTTGAAAGCTATATCTGGCTTAACAAATAGCTTGTGTTGGATTAAGCCCCCTCAAGAAGTTGCAATTGACATAGAATGGCGCCAAACTAAAATAATATAAAGCTGGCGCGGTAACGCCGAAAACGGCAAAAATAAGCCGCATATTATATCGGATGAAATAAAATTCACTATACCAGACTTTCCATGTAATCTTGCAGGGTTGGCAGTATGTCGACTTTGGCAATAACAGCGTTACACCAGAGCGACTCTTAATATGTATTGTCCGAGCATTTGTCATTTTTCGTAAATTAACTGTCATATCTATAGTGACAATTGATCCAGCGATAGGACATGCCGTGCCTTGAGGAGCAAAGCAAGGGCTGCGGTGGAAAGCCGGCAAAAATCAGACTGTGGAAGAGGCGACGGATATCTTGACAGAAATTAACACGGACTTAAATTCTGAGGGTCAGCTTGTTTTTTTAGCCTGTGTTCGGATTTTTTAGCGGCCTTATATTAATGTGTCATTTAGGTAATTTTTAAAATGTTAATATGATAAAGGATATTATACTGTGATTTTTAATACTAAATTATTTAATATACTTTATATTTCGAGTTTTTATAGAAAAAAAATTATTGCAAATAAAGGGAAATTAGGGTTGAAATATTTTGTATGGTACTTATTATAGGGGATAAAATCATATCCGGAGGAAATCCATGAAGAAAATTAATTTTGTTCTACTTGTTGCTATAACATTAGTTGCCAGTACCATCTCGCTTAGTGCTCGAGGTAGCAGCTCAGGGGGTGTGCAGATGGGCGCTACTATTTACAGTTTTGGTGACAACTTTATGAATGGTGTTGTGGCCCCAGCGCTGAAGGAATATGCAGCCCAGCATAAAGTAAATCTGACTGTTGTGGACTCTGAAAATCAGCAGGCCAAGCAAAACGACCAAGTAGATATTTTTATCAATAAAGGATTACAGGTCCTGGCGGTAAATCTGGTCGATCCGGCTTCAGCCCGTACTATTGTTGAAAAGGCTAAGTCTGCAGATATTCCGTTGATCTTTTACAACAAAGAACCTACTGAAGCGGGTGTAATGAACATGTACGACAAAGTGTGGTACGTTGGCACCAACTCTGCCGAATCCGGGGTCCTGCAAGGTCAGATGATTGCCCAGGACTGGCAGGCAAACCCTGAATGGGATCGCAATGGCGATGGTGTGATGCAGTATGTTATGTTGAAAGGTGAGCCGGGCCATCCAGACGCTGAGGCACGGACGACAGAATCTGTTGCCGCTATTCAGGCTGCTGGCATTCAGGTCCAGGAACTGGCTTTACAGGCTGATCCGACATGGTCTACCCAGTTCGGCAATGACACTATGGCTGCTTGGTTGACTTCCAGCTTCGGCCAAGACATCGAAATGGTTATTGCCAACAATGATGGTATGGCTTTCGGTGCCATTACGGCCATGGATGCGGCCGATGTTCGACTGCCAATCTACGGTGTCGATGCTTTGGAGCAGGCTTTGCAACTGATTAAAGAAGGTAAAATGAATGGTACTGTTTTAAATGACGGGAAGAACCAGGCTCGTGCTGTGATTGAGCTGGCCGTGAATGTCGCTCAGGGCAAGGCTCCTACTGAAGGTACAGAGTGGGAATTGGAAAGCGACGACTCAAAGGCCGTACGTGTCCCCTATGTTGCTGTAGGAAAATAATTTCCATGAATTGACAAAGAAAAGAGCTCGCAATAAAATACAGAGCTCTTTTCTTTGTCTTTGGAGGCTCCAGGCAATATGAGGGCGGAATACCTATTGAGTATGAAGAACATCAGCAAATCCTTTGCGGGTGTGCGGGTTCTTAAAAATGTATCCCTCAACGTAAGGCCGGCTACAGTTCACTCCTTGATGGGGGAGAACGGAGCCGGCAAGTCTACTTTGATGAAGTGCTTGTTTGGCATTTACAAGCAGGATACGGGGCAGTTCTTTCTCAATGGTGAAGAGTTTAATTTTACAGATGCCCATAATGCCCTGCAGCACGGTGTCTCAATGGTGCACCAAGAGTTGAACCAAGTCTTGCAGCGGAATGTTGTCGACAATATTTGGCTCGGTCGCTACCCAGGCAAACTGGGAGTTGTCGACGAGAGGAAAATGCGCCGTGATACCCGGGATCTGTTTGATCGTTTGGGGATTCAGGTCGATCTAAATGTAAAATTGGTCAACCTTTCGGTGTCGCAGCGACAGATGATTGAGATTGCCAAGGCCGTCTCGTATGATGCGAAACTCATTGTTTTAGATGAACCTACTTCGTCCTTGACCGAACACGAAGTAGAGAAATTGTTTGAAATTATTGAAACCCTGAAGCAAAATGGCTGTAGTATCATTTATATTTCACACAAGATGGACGAGATTTTTCGCATCTCAGATGACGTCACCATCATGCGCGATGGAGAATATGAGGGGACTTATCCGGTTGCCGATCTGGATATGGACAAAATTATCAAGTTGATGGTCGGCCGTGATTTGACTCATCGATTTCCGCCCAAGACGAATGTTCCCGGTGAAGTGCTTTTAGAATTTAATCACATGATGAGTGAATATGCGCCTAGAGTCAACGATGTCAGCTTTAAGTTGCTCAAGGGGGAAATCCTTGGTTTATATGGATTAATTGGCGCGCGCCGCACAGAGTTGCTCGAATTAATTTTTGGTTTGCGACAAAAGCAAAGCGGAAGCATTTATTATAAGGGAGAAGAAATTGACAATTCGACGCCCCAGAAATCTATTAAAAATGGTTTTATACTTGTAACAGAAGAGCGCCGGGCCAACGGTATATTTGCGATGTCAGATTTAAATGCTAATATAACAGTTGCAAACCTTTCATCGTATGCCAAGAAGGCGGGTATTTTAAATTTAGCGGGCATGAGAAAAGATACTGATGCACAAATGAAAAGCTTGAAAATCAAAGCGGCTAGTCAAAAGAGTCTGATATATGAACTGAGTGGCGGGAATCAGCAGAAAGTGATTTTGGGTCGTTGGTTGTTGCTCAATCCGGATGTCTTGCTGCTGGACGAACCGACACGAGGGATTGATGTTGGAGCCAAGTTTGAGATTTATCAGTTGATTATCAAGTTGGCGGAAGCGGGCAAGTCCGTGATTATGGTGTCATCGGAGATGCCTGAACTACTGGGAATCACAGATCGAATGATGGTAATGAGCAATGGTTACCTGGCTGATATCGTCGAAACGCAGAATACAAATCAGCATGAGATTCTTACTCTGGCAACAAAATATTTATAAGCTTTGGGAGTTGAGATGGGAGATTCTTCAAAAAAAGGCCTAGCTTCCTGGAAGCATATATTAATTAATAACGCCATTTATGTTGTAATGGCACTACTGATTATCCTGATAGTGGCTTTTGAACCACACTTTGTTTCAATTAATGTTTTTCGCAACATTTTGGTACAATCTTCTGTCCGCTTAATTTTGGCCTTCGGTGTGGCGGGTATCATCGTATTACAAGGCACGGATTTGTCGCTGGGGCGAACGGTTGGCATGGCGGCGGTGATATCGGCCTCCTTATTGCAAAAACCGGATTATTTGGGCCGCTTCTTTCCCGATCTGCCGGTCTTGCCTTTGATTTTGCCAATATTGATTGCCATGATCGTTTGCGCCGCATTTAGCGCAGTTAATGGCTTGGTCCACGCAATTTACAAGGTGCATCCCTTTATCGTGACCATGGGTTCACAGGTCGTGATTTATGGCATACTCTCCATCTATTTTGCCGCGCAACCACATGGGGCCCAGCCGATTGGCAGTCTGGACCCCCGTTATTCCGAATTTGTCAATGGCTCTACATTATATGTGCCACATCTGGTGATTTATGCTGCAATGGTAACGGTATTAATGTGGTTTTTGTGGAATAAGACCAAGTTTGGTCGCAATATGTACGCAGTCGGCGGCAATCCGGAGGCGGCGCATGTTTCGGGTGTGAATGTCGTTGGAACGATATTTTGGGTTTACGTTCTGGGCGGCTTACTCTACGGCTTCGGCGGCTTTCTGGAAGCTGCGCGCATCGGTAGCGCGACCAATTCCACCGGCTTTGGCTATGAGCTGGATGCCATTGCGGCCTGTGTGGTCGGAGGCATTTCATTCAGTGGCGGTGTCGGTCGAATTTCAGGGGCTGTGGTGGGCGTCTTGCTGTTTACAATTATCACTTATGGCATGATCTTCCTGGGACTGGATGTATTTTATCAATATATTATCAAAGGGGTAATTATTGTCGCGGCGGTCGCCTTTGATACGCAAAAATATTTAAAGAAAGTTTAGCGCTTTAACCCGCATTCAGCAGCTTGTCTCATGTCGCAAATCCTTGCCGATTCTGAGGAAATCTTGCCGATATGGTCGGCAACGGGTTTTGACAGCGGTAAGTGGGCGCCCAAGAGTGCCGTTCATCGGCAGGGTTTATGGCATCCGACGGCTCAGATCTGGCTGTGGCGCCAAGTTGAAAAGGGCGGCGAATCTGATCCTGAGTGGCTATTGCAGCTGCGTTCTCCACAGAAAGACAACTTTCCTAGCTGCTGGGATGTCTCTGTCGCGGGGCATGTCAGCTACGGAGAAACGATTGAAGAGGGGGCCCTGCGCGAACTCAAGGAGGAATTAGGCTGCGATCTCGCGGCTTCGGCCTTGCAGTTCCTCTTTCGCATGCCGTATTTTGGGCGCTATGAAAACGCTCTAATTGATTGCGAATGGCAACATGTTTACCTGGCGCAGTTGCCACTCGCCTTCGATATCGATACATTTTCTTTACAGCTGGATGAAGTTAGCGCCTTGCGCTGGGTCAGCTGGCCCGAACTGGAGATGGAATGGGCCGACCTAGTGGATTGCCACTGCGCGGGCCATAGCAATGGCTCTCGCAATGGCAATGGTTCTGACAATGACGCTGGAAGATTCTGGCGCGAGTGGAAGGTGCGGGGTTTTGCCCTGCACCGACATTACCCGACTGAAGCTAATCCGAGTTGGCAAGTTGAGCCTAAGTCGGAACTGGCCGAAAATTATTATTGGGCTAGAATGCTTTTGGCTCTAGATCGCCTGGGCTTTGTTTTTTGACGGCTTTGCTTGAATTGCAGCTGGCGCAATTTTGCGGAATTTGTGGCGGCGCTTTCCCATTTTGTTTGGGAATTCAGTCGGGAATGCAGTTTGGAGTGTTAAGGCTATGAAGTTTTCTCTGCGCACAGTCTGCAATCTGTATAACTTTGTCGTCATTTGGGCCCTGTTGCCGCAAGCTCTGGCGGCGTATTTGGATCCGGGTACGGGCAGCATGCTATTTTCTGCCGTGCTCGGCTTTGTCTCCACCGCGTATTTTACCCTGCGCAGCGCCATGTTCACTTTGCGCGTTAAAATCGCTGGCCTGCTGGGGCGCATGGCGGCTCAGACCGTCACGCCTCAAGCTGCCGCGGCTACTCTGGCTTCCCAAAGTATTGTGTTCTTTTCTGAGGGCAAGCAGTATTGGAATTGCTTTGCACCCATTCTCGCCGAATTGGAGCGTCGGCGGGTTGCCGCGGCCTACTGGACCATGGATCCCGAGGACCCGGCTGCGGGTATGGGTTTTCGCCACGTTGAAGTTCGCTTTATCGGCAAGGGGTACACGGCCTTTGCGCAGATGAACACTCTAAAGGCCGATGTCTGTGTGATGACTGCGCCAGGCTTGGATGTGCTGCATGTCCGGCGTTCAAAGAGGGTGAAACATTATTGCCATATTATCCATGCCTTGGATGACTGCAGCACTTACCGCGTCTTTGGCACGGATTATTTTGATTCCGTATTGCTTTCGGGGGAACATCAGCTTGAAGTCATAGAAGCTTTAGAGTCATTGCGAAATATTGCCCGCAAACAAAAATATATTGTGGGTTGTACCTACCTCGATGTTTTGCAACAGAAACTGGACGTCTTGCGGCAGACTGCTGGGATCGCGACTAAAACGCCAAAAGAAGGGCCTGCCGCCCCCACTCGTTTACTCGTAGCCCCATCTTGGGGCCCCAACGGCCTGCTCGCCAAATTTGGTATGAGGCTGTTGGGCCCGCTCTTGGATAGTGGGTACCAACTGATTGTGCGCCCCCACCCACAAAGTACCTTCTCTGAGGGAGAACTGCTGCGAGATTTGCGGCTGCAGCTCGGTGACTACTGTGCGGCCCAACGCTTAGCCCCAGTTCATTGGGATTTTGAGCGCGAAAATGTCCATTCTTTCCTGGCTGCGGATGCTATGATTTCGGATTTTTCATCGGTGATTTATGACTACCTGATCTTGATGGCAAGACCTGTGTTGATTGCCGAATTTGATTTTAATTATGACGGTTATGATGCTATGGATTTACTGCCGCGCGAACCTTGGGTGATTCGGGCTGGCCGCGAACTTGGCACTGTCTTTGATGCGGGCGATATCGGGCGCTTAGATTCTGTATTGCGACAAAGTATGGATGCTGTGGAGTCTGGGGAATTCCGCCGCAAACTAGCGGAGCTGCGCCGTTATGTATTCCAGCATCCGGGCGAGGCGGGTGGGCGGGCGGCCGATTGTATTCTACAGATTCGCGCTTCTCTGTAGTTTTAATATTTCTTTAGGGACTTCCTCAAAATTGAGGGCGTAAGGCCGCGAACTTGCCCGTATTTTTATGCATGGAGGGAAGCTTAATTGCGGCTTTCCACAGGCGTCAAAAGGCGTCAAAATATTGCCATGATTCTTGTGAGACAACTAAAACAAATAGTTTATTGGCAAAAATGGGCTGATATCTTTTTTATGATATTTTTAGGATGGTAGCTGCTCTTGAAGTTTCTTAAGATTCATTCAGAATAAATGCAGTCAAACGTTTGCATAGAAAAGTAAACCTCAATATATTGGGGTGCTAACTAGTTGCCATTTCAGATGTTTATGTTAATGTATAAGCTAATTACAATTCAAGGAGTCCATCTATGTCTATAATGCAAATTCCACCATTCTTTTGGCTCATCCCTCTATGTGCCCTGGCGGGAATATCTACGGCCTTTATATTATATCAATGGTCTGCCCGGCACGATGAGGGCACGGAGCGTATGAAGGAAATTGCGAAGTCTGTGCGCCTCGGGGCTATGGCCTATCTGCGCCAACAATACCGCGTGATGGCGATATTCTTTGTCGTTATCGCGATTTTATTTTTAGTTGCGGCTATGGTTTCGGCCATTAGCTTGTGGACGCCACTGATATTCCTCAGTGGCGGATTATTTTCGGCATTGGCGGGCTATTGGGGCATGAAGACGGCCACGATGGCTTCGGCACGAACTGCGGCTGCCGCGCAAAAGTCTTTGAACTCCGGGCTTACTCTAGCTTTTCGTTCTGGCGGGGTGATGGGCCTGGTGGTAGTCGGACTGGGCCTGCTGATGATTTCGCTGTGGTACCTGATCTTGAGCGCTACGACGTCGATTGATAGTTCTGAAGATTTCAGCTTTCTAACCACTACGATTTTGACTTTTGGCATGGGAGCCTCTCTGCAGGCCTTGTTTGCACGCGTGGGCGGCGGAATTTTTACCAAGGCGGCCGACGTGGGGGGAGACCTGGTCGGCAAGGTCGAAGCAGGTATTCCGGAGGATGACCCGCGCAACCCGGCGGTGATTGCCGACAATGTCGGCGACAATGTCGGCGATGTCGCCGGCATGGGTGCCGACTTGTTTGAGTCTTATGTCGGCTCGATATTGGCGGCCGGGACACTGGGAGTAATCGCTTATTCTGGCTTGGATATGCAGTGGAAGGCGGCCTTGGTGCCATTGTTGATTGCCGCTTTGGGTATTGTGTTGTCAATCATTGGTATTTTTATGGTGCACAGCCGCCCGGAGGCTGGACAAAAGGAGCTGATGAGGGCTTTGGACCGCGGCATTTATTTCAGCACCATTGGGACTTCGTTGGGGGTCTTCCTCTTGTTGTTTCTCATTGGTCTGGAGAATTGGTGGCAGATTTCCCTGGCCGTGCTGATCGGTCTACTGGTGGGTATTGTCGTGGGCAAGGGCACAGAGTATGCCACTTCCAATGAATACACGCCGACAAAGCGCCTGGCGGCCAGTGCGGCTTCGGATCCGGCTACCTTGATTATTAATGGTATCGGCAATGGCATGATTTCTACCGTTCTGCCGGTGATTACGGTCAGTGTCGGTATTATTTTATCTTTTGGCATTGTATCCGACTGGCAGTTTAATGCCACGGGGGTGCTTGACGGCCTTTATGGCATCAGTATCGCTGCGGTGGGCATGCTCTCGACTTTGGGCATCACCTTGGCTTCGGACGCTTACGGGCCAATTGCCGACAATGCCGGTGGGAATGCCGAAATGGCCGGGCTGGACAAGGAAGTGCGCAAACGCACCGATGCCTTGGATTCTTTGGGCAACACGACTGCAGCAATTGGCAAGGGTTTCGCCATCGGTTCGGCAGCGTTGACAGCTCTCGCCCTGTTGGCTTCGTACCTGCAATCTGTACGCCAGGTTCTTTTGAGCCATGGCGTGCTGAGCCTTGAGCTTGACGGAGTAACGGTAGATACTTTGCGGGCCAGCTTTAGTCAGTTATTGGCTTATTTTGGCGCTAGCTTTATGAATCCGCTGACTTTGGTCGGTTTCTTTGTCGGCACGGCTGCGGCATTTTATTTCTGCGGTTTGACGATGAAGGCCGTAGGCCGCGCTGCGATGCTAATGGTCGACGAAGTGCGTCGCCAGTTCCGCGAAATTCCAGGCATCATGGAGGGAACGGGAAAGCCGGATTATGCCAATTGCGTGACTATCGCCACCAAAGGTGCACAGCGTGAAATGCTCTTGCCAGCAGTCATTGCGGTACTTACGCCGATTGCCACTGGTTGGTTGTTGGGAGTGGGGGCTGTACTCGGTCTATTGATCGGTGCGCTTTGTGCGTGTTTCACACTGGCGATTTTTATGGCTAATACCGGTGGCGCCTGGGATAACGCCAAAAAACATATTGAGACGGGAGAATATGGCGGCAAGGGTTCCAATGCCCACAAGGCGGCGGTCATTGGCGATACCGTAGGCGACCCGTTCAAAGATACTTCGGGCCCAAGTCTGAATATTTTGATCAAATTGATGAGTATGGTGGCCATCGCTACGGCTAGCATTTCGGCGTTGCACAGTCTGTTGTAAGCTGCGCCAGTCGGCAAGTTTTTTATCAATATTAAAAGCCAGGAGCCTAGGCTCCTGGCTCGCTTTAGCGATTATAACGATTTTTTGCGCGACATAATGTCAAAAATGTGGAGTTCAACTAAACCTCTTAAATTGATTTGATTCCCCGGCGACTTCACTCACCTTCAGATAATCGCTGTGGAGCTTCGGTTATTTTAAGCAAAAAACAAGATTTAGTGCTTAAGTGCCACCGTTGGACTCTAGGCTTTGGCCGCTTGCCACTCGCTCCGCAGCAACCCCATGCAAATATCGTCGTGGTAGGTTCCCATGCGGAAAATCGCACTGCGCAGACAGCCTTCTTGCACAAAGCCACATTTCTCATAGCTGCGAATGGCTCGCTGGTTAAAACTGAAAACCTGTAAAGCCGCCTTGTTGATATTCATCTCTTCAAATACAAAACGCAATAATAGCTGCATCGCCTCTGTGCCGTAGCCTTTGCCCAGGTAGTTGCGCTGCAGCATAATGCCCAAAGTCGCCACCGAGTTTTTCCAGTCGAGTTTGTTGATCCCACAGCCGCCTATGTAATGCCCTAACTGGCCGCTACCTTCATTCTTGCGCACGGCAAAGGTGTATCGCGCGTCGCTGCGCATCGAAATATTCTGGGCCAGCCATTCCTGTTCCTCGGCTTCGGTAAAAGGGAAGGGTACACCGGGGTGCATGTTTTTGCGTATTTCGAAATCATTCAAGATGGCACAAATTTCTTTTGTGCTAATGCCATCATACGAACCCAAAGTCACATGCTTGCCGCGAAACATTATCTGATGCATGGCTCCTCCTCAATACGGTCATCATATCTTAGTCGTTTTCCGCAATTTGTGCCATAATTTTGCTTCACTGCAAGCAATGTAAAACAAAGGAGCTAGACCTATAAAAATTCAACGAGCTTTGTGCAGAAATATTTAAAATTTTTAATTGGTAGAGCACAAAATTGACTTCATTTAAGTTTTGTCTTTTACAATGAAAATGCCAAGCCTAGAAAAAAATGCGGCGCTTGCTGTACAATCCTCGCCATGAAGATGCCCCGCGATTTCCAGAAGTATTTGTTAAAAGCATTCAAAATATTTTCTGTTTTGCTTCTATTGCCGGCGGCTTGCCAGAGTAACGAGCTTCGCAGGCTTGGAGACGCTGCCGCCTCCGTTGAACTGCCGCAGTCCTGTGCCGCCAGCCTTCAAACACCCGGCGATGAGAAGGACTATTATGCCTGGGACAGTACCCATGATTTTTCACAGCCTGAATTGCAGGCGATAAAGAGCCTGCGTCTGGTGTCGGAAAATCTGCATGTGCGGACCACTAGCGGCGGCTATCGCCGCTATGCAATACCGGGCAGCAAGCTGATGCAGGAACAATTACTCAATGGCAAGTTTCGCAGCATACTACCTATTCAGAATGTCGATGGCTGGAACCTGTTTGTCGCGGCCGAACGCTTTGCGCCGGACAGCAATTTTATTCGCAGTTTTGTGCTTTTGATTGAAGGCGCGGGCGGTTGGCAAAGTCGTTACCTGTTTCCGGCTCCGGCAGGAGAGGGCACAGAAGAGGGGAATACGGGTAACTATTTGGGCGGCTATGACATCGCGATTTACAGCATGGACCTCAATTATAATGGCCGCAAGGAACTGATCTTTGTCAGCCATACCGGCGGCAAGGGCAGCCAGATCAGCTGTGAAATTCTGCAACTACGCCAGGATCCCGAGCTAGTGCGCCTGCAATTTGAACCCTTTGAAATTCCTCGTTTGCATAGTTTTCGCGCTGAGTTTAAGGATAATTTTCTCGTGTCGGTACAGTTGGAAGAGCAAAACAGTCCGACCCTTATTCGCCGGCTACCCTTGGCCCGGCGCCAAAATCTGGACTACGGAAAGAATGGCAAATGGCTGGGAGGCAATGCGCGCCCCCGGCTTGACGAGACGCCTAATCGCATTCAGCCGATGGAATGGCGTTGCAATGATATCCGTTATCGTCTGTTGTATACGGAACAGCCACTTAAGGGCTTGGCCAATGCCGATACCATTGGTTACTACCAAAGTTTCTGGGTATTGCAGGCGGATGAAGAAGACCTCGTGGACCAGGAGCTCGCCGGCGCGTCATCGGCAGATGCTCTGGCTGGAGGTTCAACGATTTTGTATTGGAGCTTGATGGAAAACAGGTTCCAGCCTTTTCAGGGCAATGAGCTGTTCAACTACGAATCCTTGCTGCCTTAGTTGATTGGCCTGCGGAATGGCGAAAACTCCGGATCCATTGCGGCCTCTGGCGAGGCTTGCGCCTTTGCAATTGCCCCGCTTTTTGCAACATTTTTTTACCGAAAATGCACTGCAGCCCGGTTTTTTCTGGCTGGACAGCGGCGATGGGCAATACCTTGAGCTGGGGCGTTTCAGCTATTTGGGCATGCGGCCAGATTGTCGTTTGCAGTATTTTGCCTGTGGCGAGTTGCGCTCTACGGCATTTAATTGCGCCTCGGAGGTGCAGAGTCGCTACTGCACAGCCGAGGAGTCTTTGCGGCATTTGGAAACTCTGGCCCGGCGTTATGCCGGCGCTTGCACTGCGCCAAAGGGCTTAAAGGACGGAAAGGCCGAACTTGAAGTTCCCGATTTGCAAGCCGGCCTGGTAGGTGCTTTTAGCTACGAATTTGCTTACCAGTTACAGCCTTACTTTAGTGTGCCAATGACAAAACAGGCAGCGCAAGCGCCAAAAGAAGAGACAGAAGATCGGTCAAGGGGAATGAGCGAGCTGCTGTGGGACTTTGCCGCTTATGCGGCAGTTTTGGCGGTAGACCTACGGCGTGGCTACATTTATTTGCAGGGCGAGAGCGATTCTCTGACTTATAAATTAATGTATCAACGCACAGAATATACTTTGGCGAAAGTAAACGCGCCGGCTCCAGTGCGCGTTTCGGGCCTTGGGCCGGCCCTGGGCGCGGCAAATGCTTGGACATTGAGTGCCGAGTTATCTTTTGACGACTACCGCCAGAAATTCAGGCAAGTTAAGGAATATCTGCGACAGGGTGAAACCTACCAACTGAATTTGGCTCAACGCCTGCAGTTAGGCTGTCTCTCAGATGCTAATAATATCGAATTATATTGGTACTTGCGCAACCGGCATCCCGTGCCCTATGGGGCCTATTTTAGCTTTGGGGTGGCAGGCGGGTTCGCGGATTGGGAACGCAGTCTGCTTTGCTTTTCGCCAGAACGCTTTTTTCGTTATTCAGCTTTTGAGGGTAAAATCTGGGCCAGGCCGATGAAGGGAACTCGGCCCCGTGGCTTGTGGCAGTCTCAAGACAGGCGGCGTTACCGTGAACTCTGTGCCAGCGCCAAGGAGCGTGCCGAACTGCTGATGATTTGTGATTTGCTGCGCAGTGATTTATACCAGATTTGTGAGCCGGCCAGTGTGCAGGTACAGCCGGGGGCACGCGAAAGTTGGCCTTTTTGCGTTGAAGCGTATCCGTCGGTCTGGCAGCAGACAGCGGCGCTCTGCGGGCATTTGCGGCCGGCATTGGCAGGTCGTGGGCAAACAAGTAGTGAGCAAACCGGGGTTCTAGCTCGCATCCTGCAGGCCCTCTTTCCTTGTGGTTCAATTACGGGGGCACCTAAATTGCGGGCCATGGAGCTGATTGGTCAGTTAGAGGGCGAACCTCGCCGCTGGTATAGCGGAAACTTGGGTTTCATCGATGGCAGCGGCAACATGGAGTTTAATGTCCTGATTCGCAGCTTTTATGCGGCAGAGCCGCCGGGCACGGCGACGAGGCTGCTGCACTATCATGTCGGTGGCGCTTTGATCTGGGATTCCGAGGTGGAGGCTGAATGGCGTGAACAGGAAGCCAAATGCCAATTTTTCCTGCGCAGTCTGGGACTGCGCTTCCCCGCTGAATAGACTATTACGGCCCTTCTCTGTAGTATAAATCCCATGAAGGCCACCTATCCACCCGTAAATGCGGCCGCATGCTCGCGCGCGAGCATGCGGCAACTGTTATGCCTGGAAGAGTTCCAACCTTTGCTTGACTTGCGTAGTGGTTTTTACCGGAGCCCCAGCGGCATTGTGCAGCGAGTGGACTGGCAGCGCGGCAGAAAACCGACGGGAAGCCTTAGGGCGAGCTGGGTAGGTCTGTCGATGTTTGCCAACTATATGAAGGTGGTGCGTCGCGACCGGGGCCTGGCCTTGCGTGGCTTGTATACCGACTATTTATGGGCCCGCAGTGCCTTGGAGCTGAATCGCCTGTTTGAGAGCTATGGCGCTCAGTTTGAGATTGAAGGCCTGGAAAGCTTGCAGCCCTGGTTGACGCAAGAACAGGCCCCGTCGGTATCTTCGGAAGTATCTTCGGAAGTATCTTCGGAAGTATCTTCGACGGTACCTCCGGTGGTATTTGCCGCCAATCATATGAGTACTCTTGAGACTCAGACTCTTTGTGGTTATATTACGCCATACATGCCCACAACCTTTGTCGTGAAGTCCGCTCTGGCGCGGGGCTATTTTGCGCCGCTGATTTGTTCACGGCCGTTTATCGCTTTGGAGCGCAGAAACCCTTTAGACGATTTGAAGCAGATTTTAAACGAGGGTTGCGCCATCCTGCGCGGGGCCAACGACGAAGGCCAAGGCCGTTCCATTATTATTTTTCCCCAGGGCACGCGTGAGAACGCCTGTTTTACGCGCAGCCGTTTTAATTCAATTGCGGTACGTTTGGCGGCAGAGGCCGGGGTAAGTGTCGTGCCGGTGGCCTTGAGCACTAATTTTTGGAGTTCGTCAAGATCTAGGGCGCTGCAGTATATTCCGCTGCTGCAGCCCGAACATCCCGTGCGCTTTGCCTTCGGCCCTCCCTTGAAGGTAGAGGGTCGCGGCAAGGAAACTCAGCGCCAGCTTGTCGAGTTTATTGCGGATAAGATGCGGCAGTGGAATGTGCCGGTGCGGGACTGATGGGAGCGTATAACGTCATGTCGCGTGCAGCCGGCCAAGCCGCACAGGTAGCTCAAGCCTCGGCCACTGCGTCTGGCGATCTGCTGCAGCGGATTGCGCGACGTGTGGAACTTTTGCAGCAGGCCAAGGAAGCCTACTACAATGGCGCCCAGCCCTTGCTCAGCGATGCCGAGTTTGATCGCCTCGAAGACGAGTTGCGCGAATGGCAGCCGCAGCATCCCTACTTTAATGTGGTTGGCCGCGCCGCTCCGGCAGCGCCGGATGGGGCGGACAAAATACGGCATGAAGTCCCCATGTTGTCGATGGACAAGGTCAAGAAGGTGGTCGGCGTGGAGGCTTGGTTCCAGCGTCTGCTGGATAACAGCACACAGCTTCGCCGCGACACGCCGCTATGCATTCAGCCGAAAATCGACGGTATTTCGGCCTCGTGCGTCTATCGTGCGGGTAAGTTGCGTTATGTCGCCACTCGGGGTGACGGCCGCCAGGGCCAGAATATCAGCCATTTGGCGCCCTTTGTCGAGGATATCCCGCAGGTTCTGGCTCAGTCGCTCGACCTGGAAGTGCGCGGGGAACTGTATGTGCCCAAAGATATTGCAACCGTGCGTGGCAATGAACGGCCGCTGCGCAATATCTGTGCCGGGCTGATTAATCGCAAGGAGCACGATCGGGTGGCGCTGCGCCAGCTGCGTTTTATCGCTTACCAATGTCCACGGCAGCGTCTGGAGAGCAGCGAATTTCACCAGATTGGGGCTCTGGCCCGATTGGGCTTCCATACTGTCGAACCCAAGCTGTGCCTTATTGGCGATCTGGCTGAATATGCCCAGCTCTATTTAAATGAGTTGCGTCAGGCTTGGCCCTACGAGACGGATGGCCTGATTATGTGCCTGGATGACAGTGATTTATTTGCCGTCATTGATGATTTGTGGGTGGTCAGCCATCACCACCATTACACCATTGCGCTCAAGCCGCCTGCTGCGAGCGGTACGACTTTGCTGCGCGAGGTGCGTTGGCAGTTGGGGCGGCAGGGACGCCTGAGTCCCGTGGCCGAATTCTTGCCGTTGACTTTGGCTTCTGCGGTGATTGAGCGGGCGGCCCTGCACAATTATGCCAATGTCTTGCGCCTCAAGTTACAGCGCGGTGATGTTTTGGAAATTGAGCGGGCTGGTGACGTCATTCCCTACGTGCGGCGCAACCTGGGAAGCCCGAAGCAACTGCTCGCGGCCGCGGGCAACAGTCTGAATCACCTTAGCTGTCGCCAGAGGCCGGGCAGAGACGGAAATGCCGCGGAGAGCGCCCCAAATTCTGGCAGCCTGAGCCTTGCCGCAGCCAGTGAGCTGGCTGGGCAATTGCGCGGCCAGTTTGGCGCTTCGTTGCTGCCGGCGCGGTGTCCGTCTTGTGGGGGCCCGCTGCTAGAGAGTGGCCCCGACTTGTTGTGCCCGCAGCGCAGCTGCCCAGAGCAGGTGATACAGCGCATTTTGTTTTGGGTGAGGCAGGCCGGCATGGAACAGGTGGCAGAGCAGAGCATCCGCCGCTTGTATGAGCTGGGCAAGCTGCGCAGCTTGCAGGACTTGTACCGACTGTGCGCAGAAGACCTGCACGATATACCGGGTTATGCCGAGAAAAAAATAGCCAAGTTTGTCCGCGAACGGGAAGCGTCACGGCGGCTGAACTTGCATCAACTGATTGAGCGGCTAGGCATTCCTCTGATACAGGAGAAAAGTTTAAAAAAACTGGGCGAGCTGCGGCGTAAGTCGCGCTGGGAAAATTTTTTGCAGCAGACAGCGGCAATGTGGCAGCAGGGGCAGAGTGAAGCGCATGCCTCTGGCGTTGGCAGTGATAACGATAATAACGCCGATCTTCAAAAACGGCTTTGCCGGGCGATGGCGGAAAATCTGCCAATTGTTTTGTATGATTGGTCTGCTTGGCAGTCGACAATGGCCGGCGATTTAGCGACGAAGATTTTTGAGTATTTATTGCTGCAAACTGGCAAAAAAGTCACGCCAACTGAGGCATTGCCCCGGCTGCTGCGCCTGTGGGGCAGCCGGACGGGGCGCAATGAATTGTGGAAAAATGGCTTTAGCCTTTGGGAGGCGGAGCTGTTGCGAGGGCAGCCGGATTATTTGGAATTGCGCCGCATTGAGGATTTTGTCGACTTTAAAGAGCCGGCTAGCCGATACAGCGTGTTGGAGAATTTGAGCCAATGGTTGGCACACAAAGAAAACCAGTTGTTGCTCCAGGAGCTCTTGCCGGTGTTACAGCTTCAGGATATACAGACGGGCATCGCCGGCGGAGCGAAACGGACGGTTTGCATGACGGGTAGTGGCCCTCTGCCGCGCAAGCAGCTGGAAGAGAGGTTGCGGGCTGGGGGCTATGGCATAAGTTCTACGTTGACCACAAGCACGGATATCTTGTTGTGCGCCGATCCCAAGGCGGGCAGTGCCAAGTTGAAAAAGGCCGCGGAATGGGGTATTGGCGTGTATTCCTACGAGGAATTTTTACAAGGTCTGGGGCCGGCAGCATTGCAAGAATCCGCAAAGGAGCAAGGAGTAAAACAATGACGGTGTTATCCGCAGCTACATTGCTGTTTGTGGTCATGGACCCCTTTGGCAATATTCCCGTCTTTTTAGTCGTAGTTAAAGACTTACCCGAAGGGCGCAAGCAGAAAGTCATTATTCGTGAGATGCTGATTGCCCTGTTCGTATTATTGATATTCTTGTTCTTGGGGCGTTATATTCTCGATGTCTTGCAGATTAATACTTCTGCGCTGCTCGCTGCCGGCGGCATGGTGCTGTTTCTGATCGGTATTAAAATGGTCTTCCCGTACATGGCTGGCGATGGTACTCTGGAGGAAGTGGGCGAAGCCGCAGCCTTTTCTGAGCCCTTGATTGTGCCTTTGGCCATCCCTCTAGTGGCGGGGCCTTCGGCCTTGGCCACCTTGGTATTGATCATGAATCGAAATCCGCAACGTTGGCTGGACTGGCTCTTGGCCTTGCTGCTTTCCTGGACCGTAACCAGCTTGATATTGGCCAGCTCGACTTACTTCGCCCGGGTTCTGGGCAAGCGGGGTTTAATCGCAATTGAGCGCTTGATGGGCATGGTTCTGGTGGCCATTGCCATCAACATGATTTTAAACGGAGTCGCGGAGTTCTTCCAGCAGTGGTTTCAACTGACAGTGTAGAATTGTTGCCAATCAGCGTCATTATACCGACCTACCGCCGGGCGCGGCTGACCGCTCAAGCTGTCTTGTCGGTCTACCGGCAGACGGTACTGCCGCGCGAAATTCTAGTGATAGACGACGGTTCTGGCCCGGAGTATCAATATTTAGAACGGCTCTGTCGCGAATTGCGGGCGCGCTTTGCCTCGGAACCGCAGGCCGCTGTCTCGCTGCGTTTAAAAACCTTGTCGAGGAATTCTGCCATGCCCGGGGCTGTGCGCAATGTCGGTATGCGCACGGCGAGTCAAACGTGGCTGGCGTTCCTAGACAGTGATGACGTCTGGTTGCCACACAAGCTGGAACTACAGTGGCGGCGAGTTGCCGAAACTGGAGCCAAGATATTACACTGCCGCGAGTTGTGGCTTCGTTTTAGCGTTTGCACTCACGGGATTTCCGGCAAAAACAGCACTGCCGGGCTCTCATCTGTGGAAAGTTTGTTGATACAACGCCTCAAGTCTTTATTGGGAAGCTCTTCGGCTTCTCTCAGATCGCTCAGGCCGCTCGACCTGGCACGCTTGCTGCGTGAAATCTTGCTGCCGGCCGGCTTGGATGCCCGTTATGTAAAAATTGTGTCGCAAAAAAAACAGCGTCATCTGCGCGAGGGCAGTCCGCGCGAGCTTTGGCCGCATGCCTTGCGCAAATGTATCTTGGGGCCATCGACGCTGCTCATGCAGCGCAGCGTCTGTTCCGAAGTGGGGTATTTTGCCGAGCACATCCAGATTGCCGAGGACTACGAGTATTTTTTGCGCCTCATGGCTCTTCATGCGGTGGCTTACAGTCCCGATTACCTGGTCGTTAAGCGCGATAATATTGCGAACGTGGGCGCGGCTGGAGCAACTTGCAATTTCCCGCAACTATCGCACAAATATAAGTGCATAGAGCCTTTTCGACTTGAGGCTCTACAGGAGCTGCTGTGCTCGCCTGTGGCCGCGTCATTGTTGAGTGCCGAGCAACGCCGCAGTGCCATAGCTGAGCTGTTGTGGAAGCTGGAAATTTGCCTGGCCGGAGCTCAAAAGAGCTTGGCGGCTGCGCCGCCACACAATTCTCAGCTAAATCTGCACCAGGAAATATGCCGCTTGACACAATGCCAGGATTATTGGCGGCAAATAGCGGCGGGAGAAACTTGCAGATCAAGATTGCAGATCAAGATTGAATAGGACACTAGAATCAAATGCGGATATCCAAGCCATCTGTAAAGGGTGTTTGGCCTGAGCAACTTCGGCCTGGCATGGGATTGATATGGGATTTTGAGATGAGATTTTGAGATATGGGGCGTATTTGGGACTTGAGTCAAATCCCCAAACTGGAAGAAGGGCAATACCTGGACTTTCAGGTCGAGGAGCGCTGTGGCGATGTCATTGCCGTGGGAGGCAATCTATCCCCAGGACTGCTGCTTTCTGCCTACCGGCAAGGCCTTTTCCCCTGGTATAACGCCGGGGAGGATATCTGCTGGTGGTGCCCGCGCCAACGTTTTGTGCTGATTCCCCAGAACTTGCATTTACCCAAGTCGCTAATCAAGGTTATGCGACGCAGCATTTGGCGACCTGCAGACGGAGCTGCGCCCCGCGCTGCGGAAGGGCAATTGCAGGTGACGTTGGACCAGGCTTTTGCGGACGTAATTGTCGCTTGCGCCGAAACCCGGCGCAGCGCTCAGGCGCGGCAAGACGGACCGGCGGCGACTTGGATTACGCCTGAAATGCAGTATGCTTATATCAATTTGCATATGCGCGGCTATGCCCACTCGGTGGAATCTTGGCAGCTGCAGCCAGATGGTAGCCGAGACCTGGTCGGGGGACTTTATGGAGTTGGCCTGGGCCGCTGTTTTTATGGGGAGTCCATGTTTAGCCGCCAGGCGGATGCTTCAAAGGTGGCTTTTGCCGTTTGGGCCCTATTTTTGCAAGATAGGGGGTTTGCTTTGATCGACTGTCAGCAGGAGACGCCTCACTTGCGGCGCTTTGGCGCCCAACTGCGGCCGCGCAGCCAGTTTTTGCAACTATTGGCTGCCTGTGAGCCGGCAAGTGAGCTGCGGCAACGGGTTGCCCGCAGGGAATTCTGGCGCCACTGTCGCGGGCAGTTTCCGCACAGCGGCGGCCTGCAAGAGCTGTTGCGACGATGAAGGACGTGTGCCGAGAACACGGGTTTTTAAGTGCCCGCTTGGCTTTATTGGCCTACCTGCTGCTAAATATGCTTTTTGCCGGCTCAGGCAAGCCGATATTCGGAGCGCTCAATCTTTGTTCTCAAGGCTTGAGGCCCGATTCTGTTCCCGTGCGCAAAGCGGACACGGCAAGCCAGGCAGGGCAGAATGGTGGGCCATCCCGCAGTTTTTCGCTTGCGGACGGGCATTCGGAAGCAGAGTGGAGCCGCGAAATCCGCAACCGAATGTTGCACCAGGAATTCCACCGTGCCTTGGCTCTGTGCCTTGAAGCACAACACCAATATCCGCAACAAGCTTTATTTCGCGATTATGAAGCGAGCATACGCGAGTTCTTGCAGGCCGAACAGCATCGTATGTCGGAAGCTTCTGCCGGCTTTCGGGACGAGGAGCAACTTACGGGGGATTATAGAGATCAAAGGCAGCGCGTAAGTCTGCGTGAGCGCTTGGTGACAAGTGCCAAACAAGATCCTTTGCTCGCCATTGCTGTGGGTATGGGGCTGCACCAGGGATCCACGCTAGGCGGTATGACGGTCCTCAACCCTTTTTTGCAGGGCAAGATGAACCTCTACTTTAGTCCGAGCTTGGGCCTAAATATTTTTTATTATGGCTTACACTGGGACTTGCCGTTTGAGCATAGTGCCGGCAGCAAGGTTCAGCACTCGTTGTACAGCGTCGCGTATGGTGGCAGCCTGCGCTTTCGCAACAAGCTGCTTCAGGGCTTATTCAATCGCAGTTTCTTGAGTCTTGCCATAGATATTGGGGCGGGGCTTTATGACGTTTTTGCTTTGTCGCCGCAGGGTTATACGACCCATTTGATCATGGTGCTGGGCATGAGCCTGAGTGATCGGCCCTTTTATCACTTTGGGGGCATAGAGGCCCTGGCGGGACTGCAGATAGATTTGAACGCTTCACTGTTTTTAAACACAGAAGACAATGCCCCCAACATTCTGCAGACAGGGAATATTGAAGTTATTCTGTGGCAAAGTTTTGGCGTGCTGCGTTTTGGTTTGTCTTACCGCGCTAGCATCAGCGAGTATTACCGAGATGAACAGGTCTTTTTCCTGCAAAATCAGTTTGCCTTTGTCGCCGGCCTAGAATGGCGCACGAGTTTCCAATGAGCTCGTGGCTCTGCATCGAAACGATACGCAACGTCGTCAGTGTCGTGCGGCCAAAATGGCCAGTCCCAAGGTGGGGAGATTGACACCAAGCTTGTCTAGACCTAATTAATAAGACGTGCACCACATTCAGGATTAGTACAGGTGCCGGTTTCTTTCAAAGATGAACATTCTCCCCGTTTTCCATTTCTAAAGAATGTAGGTTTTCCAAACATAGGGAATTTCTTTTGCATATTTTATGCTCCTTTTTAGAATTGAATAGTTGGTCTCTTTCAGATTAAATGCTTGGCTAAAATATAAAAAATGAATGTTAATTTAATAAAGAAGATGAATTCCGTCAATATTTTTTGAGGCAAGTATCGCCAGCCAGGAGTGGAAAGAGTAGAACGCATTGCCGCTAGGCAATCGCCAGAAACTTGACTACAATACCGGCATGGCCCGAACATATGTTGTCGCAAACCAGAAAGGTGGTGTGGGTAAAACCACGACAACCGCAAACCTCGCGACATATTTGACTCTAGAGGGGTATCGCGTATTGATGGTTGATTTTGACCCTCAGGGAAACCTTTCCAGTCACTTTGGTCAGCATGATATGGAAAGTGTTGGCATGTACGAAGTTCTCCTGGGTGAATGCGGCATCCAGGAGATCATCGTTGAGCTCAGAGAGCTCGGCCTTAAAAACCTGTTTCTGGCTCCAGCCAATCTGCATTTATCTGGCGCCACGGTGGAGCTGGCCAAGGTGGAAGGCTGGTCTAAGTATCTCAAAACGGCTTTGCTGCCAATTGAGGATTCCTTTGATTATATTCTGATCGACTGTCCGCCTTCTTTAGGCGTTTTGACCTTGAATGGCTTTGCCGCGGCGGATCGGGTATTGATCCCTTTACAGTGCGAGTTTTTGGCCCTTGAAGGTCTTTTGGGCATGATTTTTAACACTATTTACAAGATTCAGCAGGGCGTTAATCCCGGCTTGCAAATTGGCGGCATCGTCTTCACGATGTACGACAGCCGAACGAAATTTGCCAATGCCGTGATTAATTCGGTGCGCAATACATTTGTCAGCCACCCAGATTATATTTTTAATACCATCATTCCGCGCAATGTACGGCTCTCGGAGGCTCCGTCGCACGCCTTGCCCATTTCCCTGTATTCTCCCGACTGTGTCGGTGCCAGGAGTTACAAGGCCTTGGCAAAGGAGGTCATCGCACGTGGCTAAACGCGTAACCGGCTTGGGCAGGGGGCTGGAGGCTTTGCTCCCCGCTGATGATTTAAGTAATCGCTTAGAGCAAATGAAGAAAAACGTTTGTGCCGATTGGCACGAAGAGGGGGAGCATGCCGTCGCAGGAGATCAGCAGGCTGTGGCGGGAGAAGCCCATAAGCTTGTGGGCACGCAGATCCAGGAATTGCCTTTGGCCAGTATTTGTGCGTCTGATGGGCAACCGCGCAAGTATTTTGACGAGTTGACGATTAGTGAGCTGGCCCAGTCGATATTTGAACACGGACTTTTATCGCCCATTCTGGTTGTGCCCGTGTCTGAGCCCGAGCTTGCCAAGGATGATGTAAAATATCGCATCATTGCGGGTGAGCGCCGTTTCCGTGCCTGCCAGGTCCTTAAGTGGCAACGCATTCCCGCCATTGTCAAGGCTGTTTCGGAGGTCGAGCATTTTGAGCTGGCTCTGATCGAAAATATTCAGCGCGAAGACTTGACTCCGATTGACGAGGCCCTGGCGTATGAGCATCTGCTGCGTATCTCTGGACTCTCGCAAAACGAAATGGCCAAGCGTCTGGGGAAAGGGCGTTCGGCGCTGGCCAATAGCTTGCGCCTGTTGCAACTGCCTCCTGCCGTGCAGGAGGGCCTGACTCAAGGACAGATTCGCTCTGGCCATGCCAAGGCTCTGCTGATGATTAAGGACACAGCACGCTTGCTTGAGGCTTATGAGCGTTGCGTGGCGGAGTCTTGGACCGTGCGTCAGGTTGAGCGTTACGGCCTGCAATGGAATCAAGCAGAGCCAGCCGCACGGAGTGAAGCGCCTGATCTGGGGGTTGAAATTTTAGCGCCAGAAGCAGGGCCTGAGGCTGAAGCTCCCCCCAAGAAAGCTCCGCAAACATTGAGCCCCCGTATACAAAGAGGGCCAGCTACGCCTGCGGCTAATGCCAAAAAGTCGCATTTAGGCGATGCGACCGGGCGCAGTGGCTATACGCTTCCAGACCAGAACCGGCTTGGCACAGAGCACTGGCGTGTATACGACATGTTATTTAGTATTAAAGAATTGGAAATTCATTTGGCGGAGGCCCTGCACCTGAATTTAGAATTACGTCTGCAGGGGAACCTGAGTGAAGTGCCAAGTGGAGAACCAAGCGGAGAGCAGCTGGCGAACTCTTCCGTTCGGCCGCGTAGAGCGTTGTTGCAGGTCGAATTTGATAGTCCGGAGCAATGGGAGCAGTGGCTCAGTAAACTGGGACTGGATCAAGTTATCGGCGACGGGAAAAAACCGCAAGACAGCAATCAGAGAGCTTTGTTTTCTTGATGATCTTGGTTGTGAGAACATTTCATCCATGTTTCCATTATAAATAAATGGATAATTTAAGGGAATTAAAATAATGGGACTATTGAATCGACGCTCTTGGCAACAGCGCCTGCGGGAATTTTTTCAAAAACCGCAGTTTTCGACCAAGAGTCTGGACGAACTTGAAGATCTTTTGCTTGAAGCCGATATTGACCCGACATTGGCCATAAATTTCAGCGAAGAGTTGCGACAACAGGCCATTAAACAAAAGTTGCAGAGCGAAGAAGATCTGTTGTTGCAATTGGCCCAGCAGCTGGAAGCTGTTCTACTAGGTAACGATGGTCGCCTTGAGAAGCGGATTCATTCCGCCGATTCTCTGCAGGTATTGATGCTTTTGGGGATAAATGGTGTGGGCAAGACTACGAGTTTGGCCAAGTTGATTCATTATTTTAACGAGAAGCTTGGTATATCTTTAGATAAAATTACTGTCGGGGCGGGAGACACCTTTCGAGCTGCAGCCATTGAGCAGCTAAAAGTTCACGGTCAACGTTTGGGAGTTCGCGTAGTGGCCCAGAAACAGGGGAGTGACAGTGCTGCCGTGATCTACGATGCCGTCTCCAGCGCTTTGGCACGGGAACATCAACTGGTTTTGCTCGATACCGCAGGTCGAATGCATACTAAAAAAATTTTGTTACAGGAATTAGAAAAGATCAATCGGGTATTGGATCGTTTGATTGCCGCAGAACAAAGACATAATTTATTGGTTCTGGATGCCACCACTGGCAAGAATGCCATGGTGCAGGCCGTGGCCTTTTCCGAGGTTTTGCCGTTGAGTGGCGCTGTCGTGACGAAGTTAGATTCTAATTGTGGTGGCGGAGTTGTCTTTTCTTTGAGTGAAAAGTTGAAGTTGCCGGTTTTATATGCCGGACAAGGAGAGAAATATGATCAGTTAGCCGCATTTGAAGCAGGTTCCTACGTAAGGCGTTTGCTGGGACTGCCCGAATGCTAATGAAACCTTATTATAAAATACTAGCCCAAGAACTAAAAAATATATAGCATGTGCTGCAATTTTAATTGTTATACTTACTGGGACCTTTGGACTTAAAGGATGGAGCTGAAATACGATTCAAAACTGCCAACAAAACTACATTTATATGCTCTTTTAGCTGTTTTGTTTGTAATTGTTGGCTTTGCCGCTCTGATAGGTCCTTTTGTAGCTGCCTATTTCACGGATGAAAAGTACAATATTGAACGAATTCGCCATACTGATGAAGAATTGGAAGCGAAGCACGAAGCTATCTGGGAAAACTTAAGCTCAAGCTGGAAACAGTTCTGGCTCAGTAAGATCAGTTCCCATTTAATAAGCTTTTATGCTTTTCTTGAGCGCTTGGAGACGGAGCTGGAAGCTCAAGGTGATGCTAGACTCAGCTGGGATAATGCTGAATACCTGGAGTTTTATACGCAATTTTTAAAAGATTACCCTGACTTGCAGGGCCTGGATCTAGGAGGGAAGGTTTATTACTATCTGCTTGGCACGGCAGGAGAGGTCTTGCAGGTAGCAGATCAAAAGCAAGCTGGTTGGAAAAACCTTGCCGATTTAAAACCTATGGACGTTCAATTGTATTTGGGTTATGACGCTGCAAAGATTTTGAAGGATCGCAGTGTTTCTTCATATTTGCAGTATGATCTTCAATTAGGTATTTCTCACCACACTTTGGAGTCGGTATTGACGTTACTGCTTTACGACTTTGCGATGGAAGGTCGTGAACTGCGTTTTGCGGTATCCATTGAGATGGGCAATGTTTTTGACCGGGCAAACGAATTCTTTACTTATTTTGTAAACCAATTGAATCATATAGAAGGTAATCGTAATCAATTACAGACAAGCTTGTTGACCTTGGACGAGGCGGAAGATAATTCGTATTTTTTTAAAACCTACGGAAATCAAACAAGTTTAGAGAAATATGGCTTGAGTAGTGGTAAATTGAGCAATCAAAGAGATGTCTTTTACTCAGAAATGGCCTCAGCCATTCTGGCCGTAATTCGCCCATCTAGTGATCCTAATCTGGCTGATCCGAGTCTAGATTTTTTGCTGAGCGCCGAAAGCGAGGAGGAGCGTGGCAGGCGCCTGGATATGGACTTGCAGATGCGTGGTTACATGAAGCCATTGGTTGTCAGTAATATTTTTGAGAGTCTGGATCAACGGTATCACAATGACTATAAGTCACAGGTGATTTCGATTGGGAAAATGTACATGCTACCGACTTCGCGTAATCTGGTTATTTTAGATAGCGTGGTTAATCAGATTTGGTGGGACAAATCGCAGTTTTTGAATGGCAACTATCGACGCAAGTTGATAAATATAGTTCTTCTATTTGCTATATTTTTTACCATTATGTTTATTCCGTTGTTGTTTTATTCGTTTTTCATGACTCAATATGCCAGGGACTTTTTACACATTAGCCAGTATGTCAAGCGTTTGCCCTCTCCTGATGAGCTAGTGGAAAGGCATGACAACTGCGACGATGGCAAAGAAGGGCAGGAGGGTTATTCCCATGCAGAGTTACTTGCCAAAATCCAGGCGTTGGATGCCGAGAGTGCGATGGGCGAACGCCTGGTTCTCGAAGTGCAGCAGCGTTTTGTCAAACTGGTGGAGACTGTCAATTACTGGCGTGAACAGTCCGTTACAGATGAGCTGACGGGGCTATTAAATCGCAAGGGTCTGGACCAGATTTGCAGTTACGAATTTAATCGTATGAAACGTTCTGGCTCTATTTTTTCATTGATTTTGCTGGACGTTGATCGCTTTAAAGATATCAATGATAAGTATGGCCATGAGATCGGAGACTTGGCCTTAAAGTCCTTGACCAACTCACTGGTTTCAACTTTTCGTATGAGTGATCACCTCGGGCGCTGGGGTGGGGAGGAATTTTTGATTATCCTGCCTGATACCTCTTTGCAGGGGGCTATACAGGTAGCAGAAGGTGCCCGGCGCACGGTGGAACAAATGATTATCCAGACCCGAGAGGCGTCTTTACAGTTGACAATTTGTATTGGCCTGGCGAGCAGTTCGCGGGATCTGTCTTTTACAGATACTTTGAATTATGCTGATAAGAGTTTATATCAGGCCAAGGAGAATGGCCGCAACCAGGTGTGGGCCTTTAGCGAAGAAGATGGGTTCTTTGCCGTCCCGTCGAAACGTGGAAATGAGCGCAAGCTCTACGGTTAAAGACGTAAATATGCCAGAAAAATATTTTCTCCATCGGTTAGGTGATAATGACGGGAATTGAATCTAAAGTACATGAAGCGCTAGACGAGCTGAAAGATGTCGATCAGCTCGCCATGGATCCAGCCTTGATTAAGGATCAGAAGCGTTATGCGAAAGTGATGCGACAATATCAGCAGGGTATTGAGTTGAAGGGCGCATATCAGCGATATCAAAATCTGAAGACACAGTTGGCCGATGTTCGCTTAGCCCTGCAGAGTGAGAAAGATAAAGATATGTTGGCGCTCTATGAAGAAGAGTTGCCGACTCTGGAGCAAGATTTTAAGCAGGCGATAGAAGACTTAAAGTTGTTACTGGTTCCTGTCGATCCCTTTGATTCGCGCAATATCATAATGGAAATTCGCGCCGGAACGGGTGGGGACGAGGCGGCGTTATTTGCTGGGGATTTATATCGTATGTATCTGCGTTATGCGGAAAAGCAGGGCTGGGCTGCCGAGTTGCTCAGTGTCAGTGAACAAGAGCAGGGGGGATATAAAGAAATTATATTCAGCATCAAGGGCAAAGAGGTCTATGGCATGTTGCGTTATGAAAGTGGTACGCATCGCGTGCAGCGCATTCCGGTTACTGAATCGCAAGGCCGTATTCATACTTCTGCGGCCACCGTGGCCGTGCTGCCCGAAGCTGAAGAAATGGATGTAGATATTCAAGAGAAAGATCTGAGGATTGATACATACCGTGCCGCAGGTGCCGGCGGCCAGCATGTCAATACTACAGATTCGGCAGTTCGCATTATACATATCCCTTCGGGTCTAGTCGTGCAATGCCAAGACGAACGCTCGCAAATCAAGAATCGAGCAAAAGCAATGAAAATGTTGAGCAGTCGCCTCTTGGCTCATTTGCGGCAACAGGCTGAAGCTGAACGTGCGGCTGAGCGCAAGAGCCAGGTTGGCACCGGCGATCGTTCTGGTCGCATTCGCACCTATAATTTCCCGCAAAATCGTGTTACAGACCACCGAATTTCCTTGACTTTGTATAAGCTTGACTTCGTCGTACAGGGGGGACTAGATGAGCTGATTCAGTCCTTGCGCGTTGCCAATGCCGAATTCTAGCTGGGACTCTGTCATGTAGATGTCACAGCGGAAAGAGTCGGTAAGAAAAAAATTGACATAGTAATTGATATAGTAAAGGAGCATTCTTATGTCTGCAAGTTTTTCCCCTCCCGTACTTCTTGACGGCAACAAATGCGCCTCTGTTATCCAGGGGCAACTTGCGGAAATTGCCGCTGCATTGCAATCGCAACATGGCCTGACGCCTGGTTTGGATGTCCTTTTATTTGGGGACTTTGCGCCGAGTGTTTCTTATGTCAGGGGCAAGAAGCGGGCTGCGGAAAGAGTGGGCATCGCCAGTACGGTGCATCATTTCCCGGCGAGCTTGGTCTTGGAAGAAGGGCTGCAGAAGCTGGAGGAAATTCAAACTCAGGTAAATTGTCACGGTGTCTTGGTCCAATTGCCGCTGCCACAAGCTTGGTCCCAGAATGAAGCTGCCGCCGAAGCTCAGGTCAATAAAACCATTCTAGCCGCCAAAGATGTGGACTGTTTTACAATACAAAATCAGGGGGCCCTGTTTAGCAATCACGCGCATGGCTTGAAGCCTTGTACACCGATGGGAATTCTGGCTCTGATGAAGGCTTACGGCCTGGGCCCTGAGGCTGTGTGTGGCAAAAATATTTGCGTCATTGGTCGCAGCCATATCGTTGGTAATCCCCTCAGTCATCTGCTTTCTCAGAAACCAGATGAAGGCTTTAACCTGGGTTTAGGTGACGCTACGGTGACCCAGTGTAATTCGCATACAAAAGATCTGGCAGCTCATTGCCTCAACGCTGACGTTATTATTTCAGCGGCAGGTTGCCCCGGTTTGGTGAGGGCTGATATGGCAAAAGCGCATACCATTTTGATAGATGTCGGTATCAATCGTATTGAAGATCGGAGCCGAAAACGCGGTTACCGCCTGGTCGGGGATATGGACTACGAAGCGTTATTGCCCAAAGCCAGTCATATAACTCCGGTTCCTGGTGGGATTGGCCCGATGACCATCACAATGTTATTATATAATACATTGCAGGCAGCTTGTTGGCAAAATGACCTGCCTTTTCCTGGCTTGGACTGGGAGCGTATTCGGCGACAAATAACTACCTGTCTGTAGTCTGTTGCTGATGCCGACCTTTCGTGCTTTTCGTGGTTCCCCTCCATAGTCCCTGGCCAAGTAACCACGAAAAACACAAAAAAATACGAAACAACACGAAAAATTCTAAAACACCGCGCCTGCTGCCTAAACGCCCTTCCTGCCTCCCGTCGCCCTTTTTTCCTGCCTCCTTGCCACCCAAAGGAAAATTTCCGGCCCCCCTGCCTCCATTTCGTGACATTTCGCCACCTTTCGTGCAATTCGTGGTTCCCTTTCATAGTCCCTGGCCGAGTAACCACGAAAAACACTAAAAAATACAAAACAACACGAAAATTCTAAAACACCGCGCCTCCCGCCTGAACGCCTCCCGCAGCTCCCGTCGTTCATTCGGCCCCCTTTTCTGCTTTCCCCTGGCGCCCACAGATCCCCCGTCTAGATTTCGTGCCTTTTCGCCCTATTTCGTGCCCTTTCGTGGTCCCCCTTTCGCCACCTTTCGTGCTTTTCGTGGTTTGGTTCCACGAAAAAAAGCCGCCCCACTTTAAATAAGCGGGGCGACCACACAGCGAATAAATCCTTAAAAATTAACTAATCCGATTCATTTGGGGACAATCTAATTCTTCACTATAAACCCTCCCACAACAATATGTTTCTCATCTCCATAATGTAAAATTACAACTAATAATTGATCTTGAAGGCTCGCCACAGAAATATCATCATCCGTTAAATAGCTTAAACCAGGAATCTTTTTAAGGAAATCAAGAATTTCAGCTTCTGTTACTGCACTTGAGAGTCTTTTCTTGTCAAGTGATTCAAAATCATCCTTAGTCAAAGATTGCACTACACCTTCTGTCGTTTGAAAACCTTCCAACACAATGACCCCGAAATCCCCCTTATAAAGAGTCGTAATAACTAACTCACCCGATTTATACTTGGGATCCAGTTTTATTATGAACTTCATTTCCAAAGATTTTAAACCAGGAATCTTTTGAAGGATGTCAAGAATTTCAGCTTTTGTTACCTCACTTGGGAGTTTATCCTCGCTAATAATTTCTTCGAAATAACTCTTAGCCTTATCCTTATCAGTCATCAAAGACTCCAATACATCTCCTGTCGTTCTAAACCCTGACAAATTAATGAATTTATCAGCTCCATGACCTGTAATCTTGACTGTCAACTCACCATCCTTGTCATTGGGAGAGTCCAACTCAATGTTATTCCGTTCCAAAGTCCCTAAACCAGGAATCTTTTGAAGAATGCCAAGAATCTCCGCCTTAGCCGTTTCTGATTCTGCAAGCACTTCACTGGGGACTTTCTGATCGCTAATAATTGAGTCCAAATCACTCGGCTTCAAAGATTGCACTACAGCTTCTGTCGTTTTAAACCCAGACAAATTAATGGGTTTATCAGCTCCATGACCTGTAATCGTGACGGTTAAAGTACCCGCATCGTCATTGGGAGAACCCAACTCAATGTTATTTCGTTCCAAAGAGCCTAAACCAGGAATCTTTTGAAGGATGCCAAGAATCTCCGCCTTAGCCGTTTCTGATTCTGCAAGCACCTCACTGGGGACTTTCTGATCGCTAATAATTGAGTTCAAATCACTCGGCTTCAAAGATTGCACTACAGCTTCTGTCGTTTTAAACCCTGATAAATTAATGGGTTTAGCAGCTCCATGACCTGTAATCGTGACGGTTAAAGTACCCGCATCGTCATTGGGAGAACCCAACTCAATGTTATTTCGTTCCAAAGAGCCTAAACCAGGAATCTTTTGAAGGATGCCAAGAATCTCAGCCTTAGCCGTTTCTGATTCTGCAAGCACCTCACTGGGGACTTTCTGATCGCTAATAATTGAGTTCAAATCACTCGGCTTCAAAGATTGCACTTTGGCTGTCAATGCTTCTTCCGCAGCTTCAGCTTTAGTTTGAAACCCTGTCAAATTAATGAGTTTAGCACGTCCATGATTTCTAATAATGAAACTTAACTCACCCTTATCTTCATCAGGAGTCAACTTTTTAATGTCATGATCCGTTAAATCTTTTAGACCAGGAATCCTTTTAATGTCAGCTTTTGTTATCGCACTTGGGAGTTTATTATGGCTAACAATGGATCCAAAATCACTCGGCTTCAAAGATTGCACTTTGGCTGTCAATAATTCATCCGCTGCCTCAGCTGTCGTTTTAAACCCAGACAAATTAATGGGTTTAGCAGCTCCATGACCTGTAATTGTGACGGTTAAAGTACCCGCATCGTCATTGGGAGAACCCAACTCAATGTTATTTAGTTCCAAAGTACCTAAACCAGGAATCTTTTGAAGGATCCCAAGAATCTCAGCCTTAGCCGTTTCTGATTCTGCAAGCACCGCACTTGGGAGTTTCTCCTTGCGTTTATCTTTGCCAAATTTGTCAAAACTTGCTGGAGTCAGAGATTGCACTTTGGCTCTCAATGCTTCTTCCACAGCTTCAGCTTTAGTTTTAAACCCTTCCAAATAAATGGCTTTATTACCTCCATGATGTAAAATCATGACGACCAAGTGACCCTGATCGTCCTTAGGTCCAAACTTAATGTCTTTATTCTTTAAATTTCCTAAACCAGGAATCGCTCTAATGTCAGCTTCTGTTACCGCACTTGGGAGTTTCTCTTTAAGTGAGTCAAAATCACCCACATCCAGCTTTTTTACTCTGGCTTTCAAGTCTGCTTCCTCAGCCTGATCCCAATTGTAAAAATCTTTCAAAATAATGGCTTTAGTCTCTCCATAATTTTTAATGACGACCGTTAACGTAGACTTTTTGGCAGCCTTTTTTGTTGATAACAAATCAATGTCATCCCGTTTCAAGTCTTCTAAACCAGCAATTTTTTGAAGGAAGGCAAGAACCTCAGCTTCTGTTACCGCACTTGGGAGTCTTTTCTTGTCCAGTGATCTAAAATCTTCCTTAGTTAAAGATTGCACTTTGTCTTCCAATGCTGTTTCCTTAACTCCAGTCGCAGTTGGAAACCCTGCCAAAGTAATGACTTGAGGAGCATCTCCATGATTTCTAATGGTGACGGTTACCTCACCCTTAGCATCCACCTTATCAGCATCTGCCGGCCAAAAAGTCCAAAGAACGTCATCCGGTTTCAAAGATTTTAGACCAGGAATCTTCTTTTGCAGGAAGGCAAGGATTTCTTCTGATTTTACCTGACTTGCGGGTTTAACCCTGTCAAATGAGTCAAAGTCATCCTCAGTCAAGGCTTGCACGACATCATTTGTTGTCTTAAACCCTGGCACACTAATATTTCGATCAGCTCCATGACCTGTAATGCTGCATATCAACTCACCCTTATCGACATCATGGCGCAACCTAATGTCACGATCCTCTAAAGCATCTAAACCAAGAATCTCTTTAATATCAGTTTTTGTTACCTCAATGGAGAGCTTTTCGTTGCTAACAATTGATTTAAAACTTGCTGGAGTCAAAGATTGCACTTTGCTTGTCAATAATTCTTCAGCAGCCTCAGCCTTAGTCTGAAACCCCGTCAAAGCAATGAACTTAGGATCGGATTTAGGATTGCAATGATTTCTAATGTAGACTTCTAACGTACCTTTTCCCTCAGGGTACAAAGTAATGTCTTCATCCTTTAAAGCACCTAAACCAGGAATCTCTCTAACAATATCTCCAATGTCATTATCTCTTATTTCACTTGGGACTCTTTGCCTATCAATTGAGGCAAAACTTTTTTTCCTCAAATCTTTTAAAACTTCTTCATCAATATCAATTATTTTAATGTCGCCTTTATACCAAATACCCATGTTATTTATTAACCATGGATTATACGTTATGTCTAATTCTGTAATCTTATTACCAACATATCCTAGCCTCATGAGCATAGGATTCCCTCGTAGATTTAATCCTTTAAGAGAATTCCGACTGCAATACAAAAGAGCTAACTCAGCATTTTGGCTGACATCCAATTCACTAAGCTGATTCACATTGCAACTTAAAAGCTTCAGCTTCTTATTACTCTTGACATCCAGGTCACTAAGCTGATTGTTACTGCAATACAAAGTCTTCAGCTTTTTATCATTCGTGACATCAATATTTTCAAGCCTATTTTCATCGCAATTCAAAATATTTAGATCAGCATGTTGGCTGACATCCAATTTACTAAGCTGATTACGTTGGCAATACAACTGCTGCAGTTTCTTATTATTGCTGATATCCAGATTACCGAGATTATTATCAAAGCATTTCAAAACAATTAGCTCAGTATTTTTGCCAAGATCTATTTTACTGAGCTGATTCTTATTGCACTTTAAATCCATTAACTTAGTATTATTGCTGATATCCAGTTTACTAAGCTGATTATCTTGGCAATACAAAGTTTTTAAATTTACAAAATATTCAATGCCTGTCAGCGATTCTATGCCTTTTTCTGGTACATCTATTTCAGTAATATTTTTTATGGATGGTGCCTCGGGATTCATCTTGCCATCTTTAAATGCATCCTTCAGTTCTTTCAGACCTTCTAAATAAGTCCTGAAATTATCATCGGGAATTTCCACCAACACTAGTTTTTTAAACCCTTCCAAATCAATGGGTTGATCAGCTCCATGACCTTTAATGGTGACTGTTAACTTACCTTCCTCCTCCTTATCATCCAACTCAATTTCAGCATCCGTTAAAGCACTTAAACCAGGAATTTTTTTAATATCAGCTTTTGTTACCAAACTTGGAAGTTTCTTATCACTAACAATTGATTTAAAAGCTTTTTGATCAAATGTGTCATAATAGTCAGTTATTTCAACATTCCCGTCGACATTTAGATTAGCAGATTGCCAAAAGTAAGCTTGATCGCCAATACCCACGCTTGCCAGAAAATCTTGATGCTTTGCTCTTTTTTCATACGGCAATTTACCTACTGGGCTATTTGATATGTCCAATTTTCCGATTTGATTTGTCTGGCAATACAGACGCATTAACTTAGTATTGTGGCTGAGATCCAGTTTATCAAGCTGATTGTTATTGCAATCCAAAGTAACGAGCTTAGCATTTTGGCTGAGATCCAATTCACTAAGCTGATTGTTATTGCAATCCAAAGTAACGAGCTTAGTGTTTTGGCTGACATTCAGGTTTTTAAGCTTATTCTTATGGCAATTCAAAAAATATAGCTCAGTATTTTGGCTGACATTCAGCTGACTAATATTATTATTATTGCAATCCAGATACTCAATATTTTCGATGACATTTAAGTCAGTAAGCTTATTACCAGAGCAAGTAAGCGTTTTCAGATTACTGCTGACAATCAATTCAGTAAGCTTATTATTAGAACATTTCAAATACGTTAGCTTAGTATTTTTGCTGAGATCCAGTTCACTAAGCTGATTATCTTGGCAATACAGCTTATTCAAACCTGTAAAATATTGTATGCCTTCCAGCGATTCTATACCTTTGTTTGCTACAACCAGGCTAGTCTTATTTTTTACGGATGGTGCCTCGGGATTCATCTTGCCATCTTTAAATGCATCCTTCAGTTCTTTCAGACCTTCTAAATAAGTCCTGAAATTAGCATCGGGAATTTCCACCAACACTAGTTTTTTAAACCCTTCCAAATCAATGGGTTGATCAGCTCCATGACCTTTAATGGTGACTGTTAACTTACCTTCCTCCTCCTTATCATCCAACTCAATTTCAGCATCCGTTAAAGCACTTAAACCAGGAATTTTTTTAATGTCAGCTCTTGTTACCAAACTTGGAAGTTTCTTATCACTAACAATTGATTTAAAAGCTTTTTGATCAAATGTGTCATAATAGTCAGTTATTTTAACATCGCCGTCTACCCCTAGCTTAGAACCAGATACCCAAGATCCGTATTGCTTTTTATAAGGCAATTTACCCACTGGGTTATTTGATATGTCCAGTTCCTTAAGCTGATTACCAAAGCACAACAAACTTTCCAGTTCAATATTTTGCCTGACATCCAGCTGTCCAAGATGATTAGTAAAGCAATTAAGCATTTTCAGCTTCTTATTTTGGCTGACATTCAGTTCATGAAGATGACAACCGACGCAAGCCAACTGCTCCAATTCCTTATTACTGCTGACATCTAGCCGTTCAAGCTCATTAAGAGAGGGAGCAAACACCTTCAGCCTGGTATTGTGGCTGACATCCAGTTTATCAAGACCACAATTAGTGCAACTCAAATGCTCCAGCATCTCATTGTGACTGACATCCAGTTTTCCAAGTTCATTATTATGACTGCAACTCAGCTTTTTTAAACCGGTAAAATATTGAATGCCTTCCAGCGATTTTATGCCTTTGCCTCTCACATTTATTGTATCTAAATCTTTTACGGATTTTGCATTGGGGTTTATCTTGCCATCTTTAAATGCATCTTCCGGCAGTATCCCTTCTAAATAAGTCCTGAAATTATCATCGGGAATTTCCACCAGCACTGATTTTTTAAACCCTGCCAAATTAATGACTTGAGGCTTATATTCAGGATTGCAATGATTTTTAATGGTGACGTCTAAAGTGCCCTTATCATCGTGATCTTTCAACTCAATGTCAGCATCCGTTAAAGCACTTAAACCAGGAAGCTTTCTAAGACTATCTCCAATGGCTTTCTCTTTTATTTCACTTGGGACTTTTTTCCTATCAATTGAGGCAAAACTTTTTTCACTCAAATCTTGTAAAGCTTCCTCATCAATATCAATAATTTTGCCTCCAAACATATAATCCCTGCTATCTATTAACAATGGATTATGCGATATGTCCAATTCTTTGATATTATTAGCGAAAAAGTTTACTTTCTTGAGCTCAGGATTCCCTCTTAGATTTATTCCGTCAAGAGAATTACGATAGCAATCCAGCTTCTCCAGCTTCTTATTATTACTGACATCCAGTTCCGTAAGTTGATTATTCGCGCAATTCAAATCTTTTAGCTCAGTATTTTGGTTGACATCGAGTTCAGTAAGCTTATTATGCTCGAAATTCAGATATGCTAGCTTATTATTATTACTAACATTCAGTTCCGTAAGTTGATTATTCATGCAATTCAAATCTTGTAGCTCGGTATTTTGGCTGATATCCAGCTCAGTAAGCTTATTAAAACAGCACTTCAAAAATTTTAGACTCGTAAAATATTCAATACCTTCCAGTGATTTTATGCCTTTGCTTGGCACATCTATTCTATCTAAATCTTTTACGGATTGTGCATTGGGGTTTATCTTGCCATCTTTAAATGCCTCTTTCGGCAGTATCCCTTCTAAATAAGTCCTGAAATTAGCATCGGGAATTTCCACCGGCACTAGTTTTTTAAACCCTTCCAAATTAATGGGTTGATCAGCTCCATGACCTTTAATGGTGACTGTTAACTCACCTTCCTTGTCATTAGCATCCAAACCAATTTCAGCATCCGTTAAAGCACTTAAATCAGAAATTGCTCTGATTTCATCTTTTGTTACCGCACTCGGAAATTTCTTATCGCTAACAATTGATTTAAAAGCTTTTTGATCAAATTTGTCATAATAGTCAGTTATTTTAACATCGCCGTCTACCTCTAGCGTACCAGAGGATTTATGAGGGCCGATTAACCCTCTAGATGATGGCCTAGACAATGGGATAGTCCACTTGCCCGATTCTTTATCTTTTTTATAAAATGATTTACTCAGTGGGGTTTTCGAGATGTCCAAATCTTCAATCTGATTATCACTACAATATAAATCATGTAAATTTGAACACTTGCTTAAATCTAGTCTTGTAAGCTGACAACCTATACAATTCAAATATTCCAGTTTAGAATTTGCGCCTAGAACCAGTGTATTAAGATGCGGATTAGAAGTGCAAAATAACCTCTCTAAGTTAAGATTTTTTGACAGATCCAGCTTGGTAAGCTTATTATCAGGGCAAGCCAGATTTTCTAAGCCTGTAAAATATTGAATGCCTTCCAGCGATTTTATGCCTTTGCTTGGCACATTTATTTCAGGGAGATCTTTTACGGATTTTGCATTGGGGTCTATCTTGCCATCTTTAAATGCATCTTTCGGCAGTATCCCATTCAAATATTCCATAAATTCAGGATCAAGAGCTCCTTCTGCTCCAAGCGCAGTTTTAAACCCTGTCAAAGGAATAACTTTATAAAGTCCAGGTTTATCAGATTCATGTTCTAGTATAATACTTACTTTTAAATCACCCTTAACATCGTCAGCTTCCAACTCGATGTCACTCTCTTGCAAAGTGCCTAAACCAGGAATCTTTTGAAGGCAGGCCAGAACTTCAGCACTTGTTACCTTACTGGGGAGTTTATCCTCGCTAATAATAGATTCAAAACTTAGTTGAATTAGAGCTTCTACTACATCTTTTGTCGTTTTAAACCCTGAAAAAGGATAGACCTTTTCGCCTCCATGCTTTCTAATGGTGATTTCTAAATCACCCATCTCGTCATCAGCATTCAAATTGATGTCATCATCTTCCCAAGTGTCTGAACCCGCATTTTTAATGTCATCTTTTGTTACCTGACTTGGTAATTTATGCTCGTCAATAATTGAGCTTAAATCAAATATTGTAACATTTCCGTCTCGTTTTATACCCCTGGGATTTCTTCTCAGCAAATCATTAAACGTTATGTCCAATTCCGTAATACTATTCCCTTGGCAATTTAATTCCTGCAGAAAACGATTTTTACTCACATCTATTGATTTGAGATTATTATCATTGCACCACAAGAAATGCAGCCCAGTATTTTGGCTGAGATCTAGTTCAATAAGATGATTCTTAGCGCAGCTCAAAGAATTGAGCTTGATATTTCGGCTGACATCCAGTTGTTCAAGCTCATTACCATTGCAATCCAGTATTTCTAAGCCGGTAAAATATTGTATGCCTTTCAGCGATTTTATGCCTTTGTTTGGCACATTTATTTCATCTAAATCTTTTACGGATTGTGCATCGGGGTTTATCTTGCCATCTTTAAACGCATCCTCCGGCAATTTCCCCTTTAAATATTCCATAAATTTAAGATCAAGAGCTCCTCCAGCCCCAGTCGTATTTTTAAAATTTTTCAAAAGAATGGATTTAGTAGGTCCATGATGTAAAAGTATGACGACCAACTGACCCGTTTCGTCATAATGATTCAATAGAATGTCTTTACCTTTCAAAGCACCTAAACCCTGAAGATCTTTAATGTCAGCTTTTGTTATTCCACTTGGAAGTTTCTGATCGCTGACAATTGATCCAAAATCACTAGGAACCAAAGATTTCACCTTGTCTATAAGGTTTATTTCATTTAGATCGTAAAAACCTTCTAAAGGAATTTTCTTTGGATCTCCATGGTTCTGAATAAGGACTATTAACTGACCTTTATCTTTATCCGGCTCAAGCGTAATGTCATCCACTTCCAAGTATTCTGAATCAATAATATTTTTAATCTGAGATTTTTTTACTTTATCTGGAGGTCTTTTCTTGCCAAGTCTCTTAAAATTTTTTGGTTTTAATTTAGAATAATAGTCAGTTATTTTAACACCGCAGTCTACCTTTAGCTGCTGCATTTTCCATGCCAATTTTTCTGGACTTTCCCAAAAATTTTCTTTTTTACTATAAGGCAATTTACCTACTAGGGTTTTTGATATGTTCAATTCAACAATTGTATTATTGGAGCAATCCAACATCTGCAGCTTAGCATTCCGGTTGACATTCAAGGAGCTAAGAGCACCATTCTGGCAAAACAATTTCTCCAGCTTAGCATTTTGGCTGACATTCAGGTTATTAAAATTACAATAAGGGCAAGACAACAACTTGAGATTCTTATTGTTGCTGAGATCCAGTCCTTGGAGCTTATTACACATACCGCAAGACAACTCTTCCAGCCCAGTATTCTTACTGACATCCAAGGTCTCAAGCCCTTCATTACTAGCGACACCAAGCATCTTTAGCATCTTATTCTTACTGACATCCAGGCCACTTAGACCACACTCGACACAACACAACTCCTCCAGCTTAGTATTTTTGCTGACATTGAGTTTTCCAAGCTGATTCCAATTGCAATTCAAATTCTTTAAATTAATATTTTGGCTGAGATCCAGTTCATCAAGATTACATCGAATGCAAGACAATTTCTCCAGCTTAGTATTTTTGCTGATATCCAGTTGTTCAAGCTCATTACTATCGCATTCTAGCTTTTCTAAGCCTGTAAAATATTGTATGCCTTCCAGCGATTTTATGCCTTTGTTTGGCACACTTATTTTATCTAAATCTTTTACAGATTGTGCATTGGGATCCATCTTGTCAACTATAAATGCATCCTTCAGTTCTTCCAGATTTTTTAAATAAGTCCTGAAATTAGCATCGGGAATTTTCACAAAATTGGATATTTTAACGCTTCCCCCGCCGCTTGCAGACTTGCTTACTGACGTCGACATCGATTTTTTGGCCGCTGAAGATGGCGAGGGCCTTTCCTCTACAACTACATCTGAATCATGCAATAATTTCGTTTCATCTTTTTGAAGCAACGGATTACCACTTATGTTTAATTCTGTAATTTCATTTTCCTGGCAATTCAGATATGCTAAGTTCTTATTTTTGCTGATATTGAGGCTCGCAATTTTATTTTTAGAGCAATTCAGATATGCTAGCTCCTCATTTTTGCTGACGTCGAGTTTTGCGAGCTTGTTATTATCGCAATTCAACAATTTCAGCTTAGTATTTTGACTGACATCCAGTTCCGTAAGCTGATTATTAGAGCAATTCAGATTTTCTAAACCTATAAAATATTCTATTCCTTTCAGTGACTTTATGCCTTTTCCTGAAACATCTAGTTCTTTTAAAGCTTTTAATTTATCGTAATCTATCTTAGCACCACTGTTATTATTAGACTTCGGTCCCGGACCTTCTCCCTCCGTCGTCGGGACAAATTTCTGTAAAGCCGGACTGAAGTCACCCATAGTCGGCTCGTTAGGTCCAGACCGTTCTTCTGATACTTGCTCGGAGGAAGCGCTAGATTGATCAGTTAAACTCATCGAAGAAGAGACCGTATTGATTTCGATAGTCTTTTCTCGCGCCCAGTCATAACCGGTCAAATTCCTCATGTTGTGGGCGGAAATTGTGACTGTGCATTTGTCAATTTTTTCATCCGAATCAGTATCAACTAAGTCAGATAAATATAAAATTTCCTTGGTAAATCGGGTCTTAAAAGTATCCTTGGCGTCTGGTGATAAATCACCATTGGCAACCGCCTCATTGGCTTTATCTACAACTTTATTTAAAATTTGAGTTTCAAAATCTTCATCTTCTTCTGTAGCAATATCTGCGTCAAGCGAAATTTGTAAAGTAGCGAGGTGACTGTCCATAAACTTCGACAAGTCAGTCGGCTTAGGATCGTCAAAATCTTCGACCTGGCAAGAAAATATTAATCCGGCCAGTAGAACTGATATATATATATATATATATATATATATCAGTATTTAGAAAAAACTTTTTCTTTATTGTGTTTTTCATTGTGAAATTCCTTAAAATTAAATATAAAAAATTAAAAATATAAATTACCTAAACGCTAATGAAAACGTTAAACAAACGACTTCAAGGTAATTCTCAGAGTCGTTTCTAAAAATTGCCGCTGTGGCAAACGGTTACAAAAAAAGTATTTTTAACCGATATTCACCTCCTTTTATTGTGAGCCAGACCGGTGCACAAGACTCTAAGATATATCCTATATTCGGTAATAAGTTAATCATCTTGAGATAAAAAATGATTTTCTTTATCAGAATTATTGACTTTCTACGCGGTGTCCTTAATTCTGTATATTTGACTTCGCAATCTTTAAACTCGTTTGCGCAAAAACAATTCAAAGCTATGGCGGCCTTCCCGGCTAGCTTTTGTTTCAAATTTACTTTGCGCCCGCCAATTGCGGCGCCGAGAGTAGCCGTCCGCATCAGCTTCAAAAGCCCATGAGTCGGACTGTTCCCACACCAGTTCACGGATTGTTTCCGCGTAGTCCACCCAGTCCGTGACAAAATACAGGTAGGCGCCGGGCTTTAAACGGCTGTAAAACAATCGCAAGCTTTGCGCATTGACGATGCGGCGCTTGCGGTGACGTTTTTTGGGCCAGGGATCGGGGAAAAATATATGCAAGCCGTCCAGGCTGGCCGGTGGCAGCATGTTTTCGAGGACTTCCAGGGCGTCGTGCTCGACGATGCGCAAGTTTTCCAGCCCCATCTCTTCGGCCTTTTGCATCAGCGCGGCAATGCCGCCACGATAGACCTCAATTCCCAGGTACAGGGCCTCTGGGTGCATCTGGGCAAGCTTCCAGGTCGCCGAGCCAGTGCCGAAACCGATTTCGCAAAGCAGGGACTGGGCCTGACATTCTTGTCGCCGTCGCTGCCAATAAGCTTGCCGTTCAGATTGGCATACAGGATCTCCCGTGTGCGCGCCGAAGTCGTGATAATCCAGGCAATATTTAGAGTTAAGTTTGCGATAATTAGCCTCTTGACCCCTGGTGAACTTTCCCGAGCGCACCACAAAGCTGCGAATGCTCTTCTGCGAGTAACAACGCCGTGGTTCCTGCCGTGGTTCCTGCCCTGATTTCTGCATGGTGGCGACCTAGATATTCACCGAACTAGTTACCGGCTACTTGCCCGGCTACTTGCCCGGCGCGAATTTCAACTGTTCAAGGATATGGGCCAGGCTATCCACATCTAGGGGGAGCTCAAACAGCAAATCCTGTCCAACGCTTTCCAGGCGTATATTGGGCAATTGTTTGCGAATAAATTCCTGCTTGGAACGCAAAATCAGACTGGGCAAAAACAGCCGAAAGCCCGCCTCCAAACCTTTGCTCAGCAGCGAAGACTTGCTCGTCAGTTCCAGGTGCAGCGCAAATGGCGCCTTTTTATTAGCCGTTACGGCAATCCAGACGAGCAGCCCGGAGACGGGGAACTGTCTGCTGACTTTGGAAAATGAAGACAGAGTTGCGGGAAATGCTTTTTGCAGTAATGGGTGGACAATCAGATCGATCACGTGTGAGCTGTAGACCACCAGGGGCACTTCGTTCTGCAAATCGCGAAACTTCTGCGGCAACTGGCTGCGTTGGTTTCCACTCTGTAACAAGTGGTAGAAATCTTGCTGTTCTTTGCCTCGTAGAACTACGCTTTGTTGTGGGCCTTGGCTCAGATAGAGCAGATTGCGCTCTGGCATTTGCAGTGCCTGCTGCCCGCTGCTGTGCAGATAGGCGCCGGGCACTTGAGCGATTGGCTGCCAAATGTCTTGCTTGGCCATTTGCCGGCGAAATACTTTACTGTCCAGCACTAATTGATTTACGGCGCAAAACTGGCCCTGCGGGCCCAAGGCAGCCTGACTGCGCAGCAGGCGTTTGGCCACAAAATTCTGTAACCTTTTTTCTTGCAGGAACTTTGCCTGAACCTGCCGATACGGAAAACCGGCTTTCGCGGCCTGCGGCTGTGTGCTCAGGCTCAAATACAATAATTGTTGATCCGGCAATAAACCGCTGTAGTCATATGCCGTCCGCAGGCCCGGTTGTTGACACGCAAGGAAAAAGCCGGCGCACACAAGGCATATGACGCCGCACAAACAAGAGGCAGAATGACGGACAAATAACATACGGACTGCGCGGTTCATCTCAGGCAAATCACCCTTAAATTACTCTCAAATCACCCTTAAATCACCCTGGACTTAGTCGGTTCTCAAGGCCGAATAACAAAGGGTTATAATTGAGGTAGTAGGGCGCGAAAACACTGTTTTGAAAAATGGCTTTGGAATTCGGTAGATTAGAATTGTGTAGTACCCAAATTATGGCGGAACAGAGCAAGAAGCCCTCCAGCAAACCGAGGGCAAAGGCCAGCAAGCCGGCGACATCCTTGGCGGAAACATTGGGAACAAAGGAATGCAATAAAGTGGCTTCAAATATGGCAAAGGCGAAGATCACAAGCAAGAACAGCACGCTAAAACCGGCCAGATTGAGCCAGGGCGCTTGCCCCAGAACGCCGGCGAGTTTCAGGGCAACCGGTTTATAATACAGGGAGGCGGCCAAATAGGCGGCGCTGATACCCAGAAACGAGAAAATGGCTCTAATTACACCTTTGAACAAACTACGGAAGCCCAGAAATACGGTCAATATGACTAATAACAGGTCTAATATGGAAATAGAAAAATCATCCATGAAATGCATACCCCCTCTTATTTGTTGTCTTTGTTTCATTTTTACTTAGCTTGCAAACGGCGCCATATCTCGTTGGCGATATGCTCGGCGGCGCCAATACCCGGATGGACCTCAGCGGATACCAGCTCCGGACATTGCGAACTCTCCACTGAGCTACCAATGGAACTATCCATGGAGGCGAAACTCTCATCATGAAGAATCAGCAGAATTTGCTCAAGTAATTTTTGGCTGTTTCTTTGTATATTGCCATCGCGCGGCTCTCCTGCCGGCTTGGCCGGGGGGGGAGGGTTGGCGACAAAGCAGTGGGCCCAAGCTTTTTGGCTAAAAAGTCTAGCGTTGCGCAGCTGGTCGCCTCGGCTGCCCGTTTGCAGCGGCACGAGTACCGAACGGTTTCCACTGGCCAGAATCTCCCAGAGCGAGCCGGCTCCGGCGCGCGAAACCACCAGGCCGCCGCTATCGCGGCAGATCTGGTATATGGCCGCCAGGCCTTTGGGGATAAACGATCGTACACGATAAAAGTTCTCGAATTCCAGAAGTCTTTCAAGGTGCTGCAGTTCCACGTAGTCACGCTGCCCGCACTGGTGCAGAATATAATAATTATTCAGCCAGTTTCGATTTTGAATCGGCTCTTTGAGCCAGCAGCGCAAGTAACTGTTGATTTCCCAAGAGCCCAGGCTGCCTCCGAGTACTAATATCAAAGGGCGGCGCAGTTTCCCGGCGGCATCAAACCAGCTGGAGGGGAGCAGCTGCAGTTCCCGTGCGGTTTTTTGCGCCTGTCCGATTGGGTGGGCATCCGCGTAAAACTCGCGGCGCACAGGGTTGCCACTGACTTTGAGCTTGCTCTGGTATTTTGCCTTGTAGTACTTGCGGCTCTCCTCATAGGGAAGAAACATTGCCTTCACCAGCGGCAGGCTCAGGCGCGTAGCCAAGCCGGGGTCGAGGTCGGACTCGTGGCCCAGGCACGGAATGCCCAGCAGCCGGGCGGCAATCAGGCCCGGCACGCTGACAAAGCCACCTTTAGAAAACAGCAAGTCGGGACGCTTGCGCCGCAAAAGGCGGTAACTCTGCCAAATGCCTAAAGCAACGCGCAGCAGGTCCGTGAAGTTTTTCCAGGAAAAGTAGCGGCGCAGCTTGCCACACGAAATTCCGCAGTATTCCAAGCTCAAATTTTGGCCATCCTCGTTTTGGGCATACTGGGCAACAATTTCTCTTTCAATACCGCTTTTGCCGCCGAGCCAGACGACCTCAATCACGGTTTGCGCTTCTGGTTTGCGAGCGACTTGTGCGAGGGCTTCCAGTATCGCCAGGGCCGGGTAGACGTGGCCGCCGGTCCCGCCGCCGCTGAGCGCCAGGCGCAAGCGCGGGCGGCTGTGGCCTACCGACTGCGTTTGGCAGGTTTGAGGCATTTCCTCAGTTGGTCGCTGTGGCATTTGCGGCGCGGACATACGGCATTGATTATATTATAAAAACTAGTTTATTAAAACCGGAATAGTCTAATGCCCGTTTGACGCAGCGTTACTTTTCGATTATCCTGCAACTATTCCATTTCAGGCTGCAGGATTTAATCAGGATATAATAATGAAGACTTGCAAATTCATAATTTTTTTATTTTTAATAATTACATGTACAAAGCTTTACGGTGAAAGTAGTTATATTCTCATAGGTACTTTCAAATGGCAATGCTATGACGGAATCTGGCAAAAGTACACGGATCGTTATGGAGGAATTCTTTATAATGAGGAAAGACAATTATACCGTTTATATTTAGAGTTTGATGATTCAGTATATTCTTTTTGGGTTATGGATAAAGGTGAAATTGCTACCTTTAGGAAAGCCATTCAAAAATACCTGGATTGGGCAGCAATGGCCAGCCGTGATGGAGATGAAATAGACAAAGAAATTTCTCAATCAGGCTTATTAGATGTATATTTTGACTATTTCTCATCCGGACCATATCTTTCCAAAGGTAGAATTAAATATTCTTTTTATTCGCGAAGCCCCACCCGGCATCAATTGATTTTATCCACCAGCGAGCTCACAGATATCAACAATGAATACATAACCCTTGATTCAGTGGAAGCCCATCTAGACCTGGACGATGTCAAGGGTTTGCAGAATCTCCTGGATATCCAAACCCTCAAGAGCAAACTTAAAGAGTTTCATGAACAAAAAAAATATATTGATAAAAAATATCAATAATCCTTTATTTAAGCTTCAAGTGCCAATAAAGAAAGTTAAAAGTTAAGCGGCTAAGTGCGCCGCCCGCGCAGCGCCAGATCAATCAAGTGCGGCACCAGGCGCGGCATGGGCCAGCCCTCGGCGGCCATCAATTGGGGGAACATACTGTTGGCGGTAAAACCCGGAATCGTATTGAGTTCATTGAAGAGCAGGCGATCCTCCGCTTCCAGGTAAAAGAGGTCGACACGCGCATAGTGGCAGGGGCGCAAGGCGCGGAAGGCCTCTTCGGCCAGCTTGCGGGCCCGTGCAATCACGGCCGCGCTCAAATCATTATACGGTTCCACCACCAGGGGCTTGTCCTGTTTTTCGGGAAAATATTTTTGTTCGTAGCTGTAAAATTCGCCGTTACTGCGTATTTGCGCCGCGTTGGAAACCTGAAGGCGGCGTTGCTCGCCGTCTAACTCCAGCACGGCCAGTTCGAGCTCGCGGGCGCAAAATCCCTCTTCAATCAGCAAGCGGTCGTCGTGACGCAGGGCTAATTGCAGCGCCGCCCCCAGTTCCTCGACGCGCTTTACCTGCGATATGCCGACGGACGAACCCATGCGCGCCGGCTTGACAAACAAGGCAGGACACTGCCACAAAGCGAAGAGTTCCTCGCCCAGCGCGCGATAGCTGCGCGATAATTGCCCCGCATCCGGCTCGTGCGCCGCCTCCGCCAGTTCCGCGCGGCAATAACTGTGATAACGTGCGCTGGGTATGCCCTCGTTTTGCAATATGCCCTTCATCAAGACCTTGTCCATGCTCAGCAGCGAACCACTCATGTCTGAACCGACCACGGGCACGGCGAAAAACTGGGCCAGACCTTGTAGCGTGCCATCTTCACCGCAGGGGCCATGCAAGATGGGGAAAATCAGGTCGACTCGCGCCCGGCGCGAGGAGCTCAAGATTTCCAGACCTCCGGCGACAGGCTGCAGATACGCGCGCTCACAACGCGCCTCAATGGCAGCTAGAAATTCGGCTCGCAACAAGTCCGGCCATCGCCGGCTTTGCTCTGGCTGCAGGCAGAACCACTGGCCGTCCGGGCTAATCAGCACCGGCACGACATTGAATCGCTCAAAGTCAATATGGCCATATACATTCTGGGCCGAAAGCAGCGCAACCTGGTTTTCCGCCGAAGTTCCACCGCTGAGAAAGAGTATGCTTGGCTTCCCCTCAGTTCGGGGCAAATCATTGGCCGGGCGAATGCCTGGGTGAGTATTTGGGCAATGACGAGAGATTTTGTTGGCAGTCACAACTTATTCCTCCTGGCGATAGGGCTGATTTGGGGTTCTGTAGTTAGGGTCCAGCGAATAAATATACGGCGATGCGTCATTGATTTCGTTATCCAGTTGCTCTGGAGTACTGGGAACGGGGCGATAGCCCAGCTCGGCTTTTTCGTCCAGCTGCAAATATTCCACCGGGCGGAAAATCGCAGCGCGCACCGGGCGAAAACCAATCCATTGGGCCCGCGAACTTGGCAGCATGCGCTCGCGCGTTTCAATGGCCAGCCAAGACTGTCCGCCATTTCTAGCGGGTCGATTGCAGCGGATGCACTTGCCGCGCCGGTTGAAAAAGTCTTGCTTCGGGCGGCTCAGGAAGGACCCCCCACGCAATACGCGGTATTTGCCCGAACCTGGGCCGAGCGGATTGTCCACCGGGCTGCTGTAGTAATATTCCTCGGAGTACCAGTCATTAGTCCACTCCGCCAAGTTGCCATTCATATCGTAGAGCCCCAGCTCGTTGGGGCGCAGCAGGCCCACTGGCTGAGAATAACGCTTGCCCAAAGTATTACCCCAGTACCAGGCCACATCAATTTCGCGATTGCTGCCGGCAAACAAATAGCCTTTGCCGGCGACCCCGCCGCGTGCGGCCAGTTCCCACTCGGCCTCAGTCGGCAAGCGATAGCCGTTGGCCGTATAATCAATGTACAAACTGCTCAAAATCTTGCGATCCACCGAGGAACGCACCACATAATTTGTGACAGTCGAATTGTAGCGATAGATCGGTTCCAGGCCGCGCACCTCAGAATAAGCGTTGCACCAGGCAATGGCGTCAAACCAGTTGATACTGTGCACCGGGTTGTCCAGGCCCGATAGAGGCGTGACGCGCCGAGCCCGGCCGGGGTGGGCAAAGCGATAGCCGTGTCCAATGCCCCAGCGCAGTACGTCATTCCACAGCTTCCAGTAAACTTCGTAAGGGCTGATCCAGAAACTGCGCACCACCACTCGGTGTCCGGGCGTCTTGACGCTATACTCGCCCTGGCTACCGCCCATTATATAATACGCGCTGTTGACGTAAACCATGCCGTCGCGGACCGAAGTATCCAACTTCTCGGTGATTGAAGTATAGGGATCCTGCCGAATAATAAAACGCGGATCGGCATACGACGGCGGCGCACCGGTACTCAGCCCGGAGCCGGGTGCTCCGATCTGCTGCTGTTGCCGAGCGCCGCCCGCGGGCGGGCGCACCATCAGCGCCTTTGGCTCAAAGCTCCTGTTGGGGTTATCGTATTTCTGGCCGCGGCCCGAAGGCAGTTGGCCCTCAGCCCACAGTTCCCAAGCCGCGCCAAACTCCAGCTCGCCGCGCGTGAAAACGAACGCGAGATGCAAGGCACAAAATACAGGCCAGTAAGAGAATGACAGGCGCACAGTCATATGAATCGCAAGCCCGGCAAACTTTTTGAGCATTTGGATAATGCACCGGATAGAAGCTCCTGAAAATTCGTCTGCAAAAGTTTCCCTCAGTTTCCTTGCCGAGATTGCCGCAGGCGAAAAGTTTCAACTATTATATTGGCAACCTGATACTGGTCAAAGGATTCTATGTTAATAATCAGGTCGGCAAAGAAAATATCCTGACTGTCGATGCCGTAGAGCTTGCGGTAACGCTGGGCATCGCGCGCGTCGCGGGCTTCCGTCTGGCGCAGCTGCTCTTGCAGGTTGCCGCCCTCACGCTGTAAAATACGCCGGCCGCGCACCTCATTGTCGGCGTACAGGTAAACTTTTAAACTAGCCTTAGGCAAGAGCCAGATGGCCAAGCGGCTACTCAACACCACTCCTTGGCTGGCTGCGCGCAAACACATTTCAACCTGGTGGCGGTCAATCTCCTGATCAATTTTGGGGGTTTCCCGCGCCTGGCGGGCCACTTCTTCCAAGCTGATTCCATGCCGTTCGGCATAGTTGCGCATGGTATAATTTATGCCCTGAAAACCCAGCCTCTGAGCCACCAAATGGTTTACCGTGGTATTGCCGCAGCCGCTGCGACCCGAAATCGCAATGGCCTTTATTGTTTTTTTACAAACCAGTTCCGTCAGTTGTTCTGTCGCCTCACAAGACATTTTTCACCTGCTCCCGCATCTGCTCAATGATGACTTTCAGTTGCACTGCCACTTGCTGTAATTCGACCAACGGGCTTTTACTGCCCAGGGTATTGGCCTCGCGGTTCATTTCCTGCAGCAGAAAGTCGAGCTCTTTGGCACAGCAACTAGCTTCGCTTTGCAGAGGCAGAGCCAGCTCTGTCTCCGCTACAGCTCCGTCGAGCTGTTTGGCCCCCGCCTCGTGGGCCCCTTGCAAGACAGTAAAAAACCGCTCTGCGTGTATGCGCAGGCGACTGAGTTCCTCGCGCACATCTCCTTTGGCCAAAAACAAACTCAACTCGGCCAGCAAGCGCTCTTCGCCGGGCCAGCGCAAACCCTCCTTGCAAGCTTCGCGATTGTCGCTGGCAATCTGCGGCTCTCGGTCTGCATCTGTGAAGGCTTCTTGCAATTGTCCCAACTTGTCCAGCAGCTGACGGCGGTAGTGGCCTGGAATTTCTGCTTCCAGGCCCTGCGCTCGCTGACATTGGGCGACAAAACCATGGTGCAACTGCAACAACTCGCGATACAAGTCCAAGCCCTCAACTTGTCTTGCGACAATTAAACGCTGACAAACTTGGCGCGAGAATTCCAGGACAGCCTGTTGCCAGTTGGGAGCTGCTGCGCTCCCATCACCATCCCGCTTTGTCCCAAGCTGTTTGGCCTCAATCTGCCGCGGGTCTCCTGCCGCCGTATTTTCCTGCTGCTGCAGATAGCGGCAGTGCTGCAAAAGTTCTAACGAGCTGGGCCTCGGCAAATCCATGCCAAAATCTTTGGCCAGGCGCTGCAAATCATGCAGCTGCCGCAGTTCGACACACAGTAACTGGTAGTCAAAACGGCAAGCCGATCTGCTGCCTTCTGCCCCGTTGCCCGACTCTTTATCATGCGCCTGCCGGGTCAGCATTTCAGGAGTGTAGCTCAAACGGCACTCAATTCGACCTCGCAATAAACTTTTTTGCAACAATTTACGCAAAGGGACTTCCAACTCAGGGGCAAAGTCGGGCACCATGCAGTTTAGCTCAAAAAAACGCTGATTCAAACTGCGCAATTGCATGCGCCAGGTGCCGGGGCAAATTTTGCGCAACGCATTGAGCAGAGGCGCGGGCAACGATATTTCTTCTGTGGAAACGTCTATACTGGCTGTTAAACTTTGAATCATAATCTCTCTTTGCGTTTAGCCCGGCCGTTGTTTGCAGGCCGCTTTTGCAAGTTGCCCCAAGCATATTAGGCACATCCAAGAATTTTAGGGCGAAGTCTCGCCGCGCTTTTTCAGCAATAAATTCAAGGCCAGCTCACGGTTATTTCCCGCTCCCATGGTGACAAAAAGGTCCCCTGGCCGCAAGATATCGTCCAACGCGCCGAGGGCGTCCAACGGCTGGGGAAAATACAAGGCCTCAAGCAAACCTTGTCCGCGGCGAATTTCATTCACGGATTCCCAGAGCATGCGGCCGCTATATTCGTCGCGCGCGCGCTCCCGCGCCGAGCCATAAATGTCATGTAATATCAGTACATCGGCGTCATTAAAGCAATGGCTGAACTCACGGTGCAAACTCATGGTACGACTGTAGGTGTGGGACATAAAGTCCAGCACCAGACGGCGCATCGGATAAAACTTTTTCAGGCCGGCCACGGTCTTGCGCACCGCCGTGGGGTGATGGGCATAGTCATCCAGCACCAAAAGCTTATTGTCTGTATTTTGCGGCGAATTGCCTGGCGCGATCTCCCAAGATATCTCACCCAATAATTCAGAGCGGCGCGACGCGCCGCGAAATTCTTGCAACCCCGCGTTAATTTGCTCGTAATGCTCACGTAAGAACGCGGCAAAGTCGCAGTGGCGACCTTGCCGGCCGCTGTCTCGTTGGATCAGATGACTGTGGTAGACGGCGGCCAAAGCTCCGAGCGCATTGCATGCCAAATGCTCGCCCGGCACGCGCAGGCGCAAGGGAAACTCTGGCAGAGCCGACAAAGTTAATACCGTCTGACCCGCGGCGCTATCAATGCGGCCAATGGCAAAGTCTCCGTCGGCACTAAAACCGTATGGCACAAATTCGGGCTGCCGGCCCGCCACATCCCGCGCTGGTTGTCCTTGAATCTCGGCGACCAGTTCGCGCACGCCCTTATCGTCGCGGCAATAGACCACAGTGCGCACACTTTGCTTGGCGACAAAGTCGCGGAAGCTATTTTGCATCATTGAATATGTAGTAAAAAAGTCCTGGTGGTCCCACTCAAGCGAGGTCAGGAGCACAATGGAGGGGTCAAAATGAAAAAAATGGTTGCGATACTCACAAGCCTCGACGACGAGCAACTCGCCACCTTGCATCCAAAAGGCATTCCCTTCAAGATGTGCGGCGCCGGCCCCAGCCAATGCCGCGCCCTCTAATTTCAACGCCTTCATCAAGGCACTACAAAGCAGGGTTGAGGTCGTCTTGCCGTGGGCCCCGGCGACAGCCATACACGCGCGATAGGCGTGAGAAATATAGCCCAGCGCCTCTGGGTAACTGAGCAGCAAAAGTTCTCCCCGCTCCATGCGGTACTGCGCCGCCGCGTATTCCGGGTTGCCGCCGTCGTAGGCCGCCGAATGAATGACCAGGTCGCACACGAGGGGCAGATTGCCGGCAGCAAATCCTTTATGGTATTGAATATCACTGGCGGCCAGCAACTCATCGGTATAAAAATGCTCTTCGACGTCACTGCCGCTGACAATATAACCCAGGCACTTGAGCAACTGGGCCAAGGCACACATGCCGGTGCCTTTTATGCCGATAAAATACAAGCTGAAAGCCATGCTTCGCTTGCCGGCAAGATCTGTACAGCTGCCGAAATTCCCGCGGCTGAAAATCTCCCGCAGCCTGCCCAACTGCTCGTCGCGCAGCATTATAACAAGATTCCCCTCTCGCCCAGGATGCGCCCCAGCTGCGCCGAACGGGAGACTGGGGCCCGAACGCCAGACGACGGAGCCTCCTGCGGTTTTTCGGAAACTTCTTGTTGGTCACCCCAGCTTTTATTTGCTGATTCCCGTGTCGCATCCTGAACCATAGGAGAGGCCGGAGAGGCCGGAGCGGGCGGCGAGAGCTCCCCACTCGCCGAATAATGCGGAGCATCGCCTAGCGCAGCATCCTCCAGCGGAGCATTTACGGGCAGAACCTTTTGCGACAGATTTTTGACAGAGTTCCCTACATGGCTCCGAAAACCGTTTTTTTGCGCGGCAGCTTGCCGTGCATGGACTTGACTCAGCCGAAATTGCGGGCAAGCCATGCCGGTGCTGTTACAGACTTCAACTGCGGGCAGCTGCATACTTTTAAAATCAAAAAACAGGCATGCATGAGGGTGCAAACTATCCCAAGTCACTTTGTAATAAACGCATTTCTGACAAACAGGCAGGGTTTTGCGTTCGCTCTGGCGCACTTTGGCATCCCTCCTCTCCGTGCTCGGTCGCTGCGCGGCACTCATCGCGCTGCCGCTAATGAATTTCTTCCAGGCGGTACGGTGTTTCCTGGTAGACGTAGTAATTGATCCAGTTGCTGAACAACAGCGTGGCGTGGGCCCGCCAAGTCACGTAAGGAACCTTGTCGATATCATTTTCTGGAAAGTAATTGCGTGGAATATCGGGGTCCATGTCCCGCTCCTGGTCTCGCAAGTATTCTTGTTTCAAAGTGTCTGGGTCGTACTCCGCGTGACCGGTGACAAAGACCTTGCGCCCATTGCGGGTCTGCAGTAGGTACAAGCCCCCTTCAGGCGAGCTGGAAAGCAGGCACAGCTCCCCGTTTGCGCCCGCCTGTGCGCCCGCCCGCGCGCCCGCCGGATTGACGGCATCCAGGTCTTCGCGCCTCAACTCTGCATGCCGCGAGTGGATGGCGTAAAAATGATCGTCAAAACCACGCGTCAGCGGGAACGCCGAATTCTCGACACAGTGGCGATAGACCCCGCAGACCTTGCGCGCCGTCAGATGCTTGGCGATACCGTAGTAGTGGTAAAGCGCGGCCATGGCCCCCCAGCAAATAAACAAGCTAGAGTAGACATAGTGCTCTGCCCAGTCAAAGATATGGCACAACTCATCCCAGTAACTGACGTCTTCATACGCGAGGTTTTCTACCGGCGCCCCTGTGACAATAAAGCCGTCAAACTTGCGCTCACGCACCTGCTGAAAAGTACGGTAAAAGCTTTTCAGGTGGTCTTCTGGCGTGTGTCCAGTCGCGCGTGAAACACACAGAAATTCAACGTCAATCTGCAACGGCGTATTGGCCAACAAACGCAACAGTTGAGTTTCTGCCACAATCTTTTGCGGCATCAAGTTGAGAATCAGGACATTGATCGGGCGGATATCCTGATGGACAGCCCGAGATTCCGTCATGACAAAGACATTTTCTTCGATCAACTTGCTGTAAGCCGGAAGCTCTTTGCGAATGTTTATGGGCATGTTCAGAAATTCCTGTAGCTCTGGATGGCGATTTATTATACAAAATGCCCGCCGTTTGCCAATCAAAACGATTTGGAAAAGACGACTTAGAAAAGACGACTTAGAAAAGACGACTTAGAAAAGACGATTTGGAAAACACAACTTTTGAAATAGCCGGCCACAAAGTCATGCCATTGGCATTCTTCAATTGGCATTCTTCATTGGCATTCTTCATTGGCATTCTTCATTGGCATTCTTCATTGGCATTCTTCATTGGCATTCTTCATTGGCGCCAGTATACTCTTGCAGCAGAACGAGACAGGAGGCGCCAATGGCCCAGCTAAAATACCGCACAGATTATCAACCCTTCCCATTTGCAGTGGAGCACTGCCAGCTGGCTTTCGATATTTTGGCCCAATATGTCGTGGTGCGCAGCACGCTGAAGTTCCTCCAGAACTCTCAATACCAAGGACAAGCGCAAAACTGTGTACTGGATGGCGCGGGCCTGGAAATCATCAGCTTGAAACTGGACGGCAAAGTTTTGACTGAAACTTGTGACTACAAATACACCGGCCACAAGTTAGAATTACTCGACACAGCGGGGAAACAAAGCTTTATCTTTGCCGCCGAGGTTAAAATTGATCCGTACAATAATAAATCGCTGGAAGGACTGTATCGTTCGGGCCCGATCCTTTGTACCCAAAATGAAGCCAGGGGTTTTCATCACATTACATTTTACCCCGATCGCCCAGACGTAATGAGTCGCTTTGTGACAGAGATCACCGCCGACAAAGTGCGGTATCCACGCCTGTTATCCAATGGCAATCTAATGGATCATAAAGATTTGCCGCAAGGCCGTCACTATGTGCGCTGGGAAGATCCTTTTGCAAAACCGGCCTATCTTTACGCCCTGGTTGCCGGCGACCTCGACTTGCTCAGCGACAGTTTTACCACTTGCAGCGGCCGCCGGGTTGCCCTGGAAATTTATACGGATCAGGGCAAAACGGCGCAGGCCCGGCACGCCATGGAAAGTTTGAAGCTGGCGATGCGATGGGACGAGCAGCACTTTGGCCGCGAATACGACCTGAATCTATATATGATCGTGGCCGTGGATTCTTTCAACTTGGGTGCCATGGAGAACAAAGGATTGAATATTTTCAATTCCAGCCTGATATTTGCCAGTGAAACGACGGCTACAGACGAGACGTATGAACGCATCGCCACAGTAATTGCCCATGAATATTTCCACAACTGGACGGGCAACCGCATTACCTGCCGCGACTGGTTCCAGCTAACCTTGAAAGAAGGGCTGACGGTCTACCGCGACGAACTGTTCAGCGAAACCCAATTTGGCCGCGAGGTCTACCGCGTCAAGCAAGTCGACAATCTGCGCAACAATCAATATCCCGAAGACGCCGGCCCCAACCGCCACCCCATTCGTCCGGACTCTTTTGTCGATGTCGATAATTTCTACACCCAGACAGTCTACGAAAAAGGAGCCGCCGTCATACGGATGATGGCTTTCCACCTCGGTCAGGACGGTTTCCGCAGGGGCATGGACTGCTATTTTGAGCGCTTTGACGGCCAGGCCGTCAGCTGTGACGACTTTGTCGACGCGATTCAAGATGGCGGCGGCAAAGATCTAAGCCTCCTGCGACGCTGGTACGAACAGGCCGGAACACCCCAATTATATGTCCGCTCCGAATGGGACGGCGCCAACTTCGTCATGCATCTAAAGCAGGAGAACCCGAATGCCGCGGTAGTCGGTTCCAAGAAAATGGCGGGGGACTTCCCTCCGCTGGCCTTTCCGCTGCCGTTGGCCCTTTACGATGCCGCCAGCGGCCAAAAGCTGTGGGAAGACCAAATACTCATCTCAGAGCGCGAAACGCGGCTGCACTACCCGCTCAGGACCTCAAGCAAACCCGTCCCTTCCTTGCTGCTCGATCACATCAGCCCATTGGAAGTCCATTACGACTATAGCGATGCCGAGCTACTGCGCCTGATATCCAGCGACCAAGACGCCTTGAATCGTTATGAAGCCATGCAGAGATATTTGCAAAATCTAGTCCTGGGCCTGCGGCCGGCTCAAGATGTCGCACTGGATCCAAAATACGTGGCGCAAATTCGCAATTGGCTGCAGCAGGCCGGCCAAGGCCAAGCGAGTGACGACAGCTTGAGCCCGCGCTATTTGGCGCAACTGCTGCAGGCCCCCAGCCTAGAGACACTGGCCGCCAGGCAGACCGAAGCACAATTTTTAGTCTTGCAACAGTTGCGCACCGCCTACTGCCGTGAGTTTGCCCGCCAACTTGAAGACGAGATGCTTGACTGCTACCATGCCTTACATCAAGAACACTACGAGCGCAGCGAGTTGGCTGTCGGGCGACGGGCCCTGCGCAATACCCTTTTGCACTACCTTTGCCACCTTGAAGCTACCGCAAAATACCCGCATTTGGCCTACCGGCAATATCAGGCGGCCACCAATATGACGGATTCCTACGCCGCCCTACAAGCTTTAGCCTGCTGGCCCACGCAACACAGTTCAAGCGCCTTACAGCATTTTTGTGCGCGTTGGCAAGATAATTTTCCGGTCGTCTGCCGCTGGTTCGCCCTGCAAGCGAGGGTGCCTGAAACCACTACGGCAGCCAGCACGCTCGAACAGGTGCGACAACTGGAACGACATCCTTTATTCCAAAACGATAATCCCAATATGCTGCGCTCTTTATATTCTGTCTTGGGCCACAACCTCTCGGCTTTCCACAACCCTGGCCCCGACTCCAATTGGCCGGCCTATGATTTTCTAGCTCAGCGGATCTTGCAAATTGATCGTTTTAACAGCATTATGGCTGCAGATTTGGCAAAATGTTTTGTCGCCTATAAGCGGCTGGATACTCAAACCCAGCAGACCATGGCCATGGGCAATGCCCTGAAACGAATCTTGGAAAATCCAGGGATTTCAGAGCGGCTCTGTGAAATTGTATCCAAGACCTTGGGATCCTAGCGGCGGGAAATGCATTGCCAAGCAGCTGATTACAACATGAAGATTTTTTAACGGGTATTTTAACGGGTAGGGGAACTTATGCGACGAGAAAATGACTTGAATATTGGCCTGGTGCTCTTGGCAGCCGGCTTTGGCACCCGCTTCGGCGGCAATAAACAACTCAGTATTATTGGCCCCGAAAATGCGATTATCATGGACTACACGATCTATGACGCCTGGCGTATCGGCTATTCTTGGATTACGGTCATCCTCCGCGATGAGATTGTCGACCAGTTTGAACGGGAGGTTGGGCAACACTGGAGAAACAAAATTGAGTTGCGTTACAGCCTCCAGCAAAGCGATGCCTATATCCCAAGCGACCTATTCGCCGCATCATATGTGGCCCAACGCGTAAAGCCATGGGGGACAGCCCATGCCCTGTTGTGTGCCGCAAAACAAGTAGACGGGCCCTTTGCCGTGGCTAATGCCGACGACTTTTACGGCTACCACGGCCTAAAAGAGATCTTTTTTTATTTGCGTCAAGCTGCGATGAGTCCAGATCTACGGCCTCGTTCATCCTCGCCGCTGCCGCTCGCTATGGTCGGCTTTCAACTCGGCCGCACCCTCTCTGAAAATGGGGCCGTTTCCCGTGGTATCTGCCATTCTTACCGCGATGCACGGGGGCGAAACTGGCTGGATAATATTCAGGAACACACCCAATTGATCCGCGATGCCAGTCATGGCATTCGTTCAATTCAAAGCGAAAGCGAAAATGATATTATTCTCGCCGAAAATACGCCAGTTTCGATGAATCTGTTTGGCCTACAGCCGGAAATATTTCCCTACTTAGAACGACAGTTTAAAGGTTTTCTCCGGGGTTTGAGGCACATGGTCCAGCTGCAGAATCTGCAGCAGGCCTTAAAAAAAGAATTTTATTTGCCCGCAGCCGTGGAGACCATGCTGGAGAGGCAGCAAGCTAGCGTCGCCATGCTCCACTCTCCCGACCCCTGGTTCGGCCTGACCTACATTGAAGACTTGCCTGCTGTGCGGGCCAAGATCCAAAAGCTCATCCATTCTGGTAATTACCCCGCAGACTTATTCGCCCAGGAAATGACGGCATTCTAGCCTCGACTCAATGACAACAAGTGAGTGAACTCTTGTAATTCAATGCAAATCCACTATAAATCCATTATAGATCCACGGACAATATAAAGGAACATATCAAGCTGTAATCGTTACCTCCAGTATTTTTGCCACAGATCGCACAGTCGTTGACGATAGTCACGGCGCAAGAACTCTTCAATATAATACTCCTCGCCATACACTTCAAAGATTGTGAAATCTAACAGAGACAGAACTTCTGCCCATTGGGGCTCCCGCTCCACACCCAAAACCTGTCCTGCCGCAGCCGTAGCCTTATCCGTAATATTGGCCGCCTCCGGCTTCATTGAGTCGACAGAAGAATCCACTTGACAGAGCCAGGATAACGGAGCAAAGGCCAAAGACAACAAGAACTCTATCGCGGTGCAACGAAAGCCTCGTACGCGAAAGCGCAACTGCTCCTTGCCGCTGTGGCTAAAGCGCTCCGACGACTGCAGACCAAGACCCGCCTCCCAGACCAGGCAGGCACCCGAATCTGCCACAAAAGAATGTTCATACCAAGACAAGAAACCCTGTCTATCGGCAAACAGGCGCTCAATCAACGACAACTGCTGTTGCTGTTTCAAAGCCAATAAAAGGCCCAGCGGCAAGGCCAAGAGAATGGGTGACGGCCGTAACTCGTGGAACCGGACGGCATCTATACCCAGTGCGGCCTCCCTCAGATCGGCACCAAAGTATGCGGCACTTTGTAAAAGAAGCTTATGCCCGTGGCGGGCATGCTCATTCTGCGGCTCACAAACAACACACATTTTCTACGTCAAGGAAAGAAATCGGGAACGATATAACGTGAAAATGACAGTGGTATCCAACTCTGTAAGTCGCGCCACGGTGTGCGTGCCCAACCAATGTAAATTCGCGCTGCCAATTCGCCAATGAGGTAACGATTTTGGTACCAGCTGATCTCAATCCCATTGTACTTCTCGAAATTATTAAGGTTCTGTTCAGCGCTGTATTTTTCTGCTAATTTTTGCTCATCCACACTCAACTGCTCAACGCCAACCAATAATTGCGAATATTTAGGCGAGTATATAATCAAAGTATTGTGTTGAAAATGCGAGTTGATTATAGAATTAATCAAAGCGAGAGTTTCAATATTGCCGCTTCCACGACTCAGGGCCCTGCTGGGTAGCTCCAGATCAACTTTCGGCGAGGCTTCGGTACTGCGCTCACCGCTCAGCAGCATTGACTGTAAATCGTAAAGCAAATATTCATACACAGGCAAGGCTGCCCGGCCTGTAGCGACAGCTCCCCCCTGTTCCTGATATTTTTTGTGCAAAAAAACAGCCAGATCTTTCAGCAGGGAATAATTTTGGCGGAAGTTCATGTAATAAAAACGTTCCAGCGCATAGGGATAGAGCTTTGGAGCCGTAGCTTGAAGAATTCGTTTTTCACGTTGCAATACATCTTCGGCCACTTGTTCCGCCTGCGGCCTTTGAAGGGCGTGGAAATTATAGTCGCCAAACCGCCAGTCAACAAACAATACTTCCGACTGTGGCGCAGCTACATCGGCCTTCAATCCTTTTGGGATATCATGGACAGAGGCGTGCGCAGGAGCAAACTCTTGTTGATGCTTCTTCTGATATACAAAGAAGCTCGATACCGGCCCCCAGTGCCAATGGTTGTGACCCTCAAAACCAAACGAGTCCAGTACTGAATATTGGATGTCGCGCTCCAACATAGAAGCGTTGCGCATGCCAATACTGGCCACACGATAGGCATATTGTGCACCGTAAAAATAGACCACGAAAGCCACGGCATTGTTTGTAATTTTTTGTTTCTTCTCCGATTTTTTTTGCCCTGAGTCTTGTCTCGGAGCCATTTCCAGGCGACCTTGCAACTCCAAGCCCTGGCTGGCTGGCTGGCTGGGATCAAGAACAGCTTCACTTTGTTCACGAAGCTCGTCAGAATAGTAATCAATACGGGCCAGCAATACATCATAACCCATGTGCCGATAGCGACTCACAACTCCCGTGCCATGTAAGGCTTGCAGATGCTCAGTATACATCGCCGCCAAACTGGCAAGTTCTCGGCGCTCCCAGGCTTTCACTTCCAAACTCAGTCTGTGGTCCGGGCTCCTAAAAACTTGCAGCCTGGCACTGTCATCTCCTTTCTCAGGCAGCCAGTTGGCCAATACATTTACCGCATATCGCCATTGATAATTATTGACTTGCTTGGCAGAGAGCCCGCCGCAAATCCACCCGACACAAATGCAGGTGCTTAGCAAGTACCTAAGGATTCGCATTTAGCGAAGAGAGCGGAGCAAAGTAACCCAATTCATCCTTGCCGCTACGACGGACATAACGCACCAAGACCTCTACAGGAATATAGCGCCGGGCCAAGTCGGTATAAGCTGTAGAAGTAAAGTTCAGAGTATAGTAACCGGCCAGCTCGTCGCGATTTAGCTGTAAATCTTTTGCAAAACTGCGTACATTCGCGTCGGTATAAAACTGACCATTAGTATTTTCAACCAGGTAAGAAATTATTTTATTACTTTTCGAAAGAACTCCATACATATTGGCATTTTGCAATTTTAAATAACTTTGCAGATCCGAAATATTATATACCTCGGCGGCAATCTGGTCGGCATCGCCAGAGACAAAAACTATTACCCGCTTTTTCCGTTGCTTGACTAAGCTGTCTATGGCAAAGCGCAGCGAAATATCAAAATTTGCCTCGGCAGAATCAATACCATCAAATGCCTCGTAGTTATCTAGCCTGTCATTTAAGGCATCAGTAGAATTTGTCAGGATGCGAGGATCTTTGCCTCCTTGTATCAGCATAAAACTGTCTTCCAGTTGCTTTGAGCCGCTTATAGCAGAGACTAACTGCCGTATGGCATCCTCATAAGGGGCAATTTTACTACCCAGGATAATAGCTAACGCAACCGTTGGATCCTCGACACTCGTATATACTAAATCTGCGTTATGGCTTTTATTACTTTCAATAACTTGAAAATTCTCTTTATTTAGGCCAACAATAGGAATTCCTTCTCGATCCTCTAAGAGCAGATCAATACTAATTGAAGGGTATTCAGAAGTTAAAATCCTGTCAATCTGGACGAATAGATCTGTATACAATTTATTAATCGGAGTAATAAAGCTAATTTCTTCATTATTAAAATCAACTATGACTATGTTCTGGTTACGATCATAATTTAGGTCAATGTATTTGTGGTTTTGATCTCCCGTATAAATAGTTTTCAAACGACTTGTATTAAAATCATACGACTTAATCTCATTGACGTCAGCAATCAAAAGATTCCCCTCCCGCGTTACCAGTAAAGATTCTGGAGCTGTCAAACCTGAATCAATAAAAGTCTCCAGGTATTGGCCTTCCTGGCTAAAGACAAAAATCTTGCGTTGCAAAGTATCGGCGACGTACAGTTTATTTTCACGTATAACCATGCCTGTCGGCCCCTGCAGGCCAGCAAACCGCCCCTGACTGGCACCAAAGGTAAAAATAAAATTACCATTATAATCTAACTTGGCAATACGTCGATTGCCCCAGTCTGTAACATAAAAATAACCGTCACCAGAATCTACCATGTGCTGGGGTCCTAAGAATTTGCCTGGTGCATTTCCCTTTCCTCCGACCTCTTTATAGGGACGGCCTTTTTCATCACAAAACAACAGGGAATTGCTGCCCTCTTGGCTAAGTATGAAGCCCTCTCCTTTGGGGCGCAGCAAGATATCAAAGGGGTGATCGTAGGCTTGGCTGAGAGAACCGCGAGATATAAATTTTGTATTACCGCTAGAATCTAATGCAATGACTTTATCATCAGTATAATCGACAATATAAATCTCATCGCGGTCCAAGGCCGTCCACACAGATGTCGGTCCGACGAAATATACGCTGCGTTTGACCCCGCGCTTGTTTGAATGCAAGCTCATAAAAAGAGAGTATTTATCAGGGTCCCTCAATTTTGAAACCTGACGGTAACGATAATCAAGCGTATTATAAAAACTTTTCAGACTCGCTGTTGCCTGGTTCTGGTCAATCAGAGTTTTCCATTGTTCCAAACCTAAACGCACATAACCGCTGGCATAGTAACTGCGTCCGAGCCAGAATACGGCATCTGGATTTTCCGGCCGCAAAGCTAACGAATGCTCTAAAGCCATAATGGAACGATTGTAAAATCCGTGATTAAACGCATTCACCCCTAAGCGAAAGCTTTCCCTAGCTTGAATAGTATTATATTCAGCTTTGCCCCGATCGCCATTAGATATCTGGGCGGGCAATATTTGTTTTACGACAAAGTAGCTCCCAACAATCAGAACAAGGACTACACATAACCTAATGACAAAATTTTTTGCGATACTCAGATTTGACAAGACTGGCATACGAAGTCCCATAAAATCTCCTTCCGGTTGCGTTATTTTATTAGTTCCTCCCTCGGACAAGAAGTCCCAAAGTGAAGGCGACTAAAAGCGAAGGCCCATAAAAAGGCTAAGACTAGCATTTTTTATCTACTTGGCAAAGTAATAACCAGTTTAAGTGCTTTCTTGTCAACCTGGTGCGTCGCTGCCGCACTTCTTTATCTTAGGAGCCAGAATCAAGGCTCTGCGCAAAGCCTAAGAGTTCAGAGCCTTCAACACAGCGACGAAAAGGCCGTAGCCGGGTCAAGCCGGAATGCCAGAATTGGCAATGCGCCTCATGGCCTGGCTGGCCCGAGCCGTCGAACGCAGGCGCAGGGGCCCACTTCCTGTTTCCGCAGCGAGCGGCGAAGGTAAAGGTTGTAGCGCATGAAAGGCTCCCAAGCTAATACTGACCTGAGAAAGGGCATTCATGGTCGAATCAACGTTCGGCGAAGCGTGGTGCTGGGCATTGATGTTGCCACCTAGAATGTAATGGTTGTCTTCCAATTTGTGCAATACATTCTGGTATGGACGCGGTTCAAAGCGACTGGCAAAACGTATTTGACCATTACAATGTGGAGGAATATTAATATTTAAAAATCCTAAGAAATCTGGTGAAGCAGAGCTCTCGGTGGCCGTTTCATCTTCTAGACTACAGGCCTCCAGCAAATCGCCCAGATGATTTTGCAATAGATGATAAAAGGAGACAAAATCGTCCTCCCGATAGGGAGGGGGAGAACTGTACGACAGCGCGAGAGAAGGCAGCCCCCACTTACAAGCCTCACGCGCTGCCGCAGCCGTACCTGAATACCACAAATCATCACTCAAATTAGCGCCGGCATTGATACCTGCAATTATGGCATCTGGGCGAAATGGCAAAACACCATGCAAGGCAAATAGCACACAATCTACCGGTGTGCCCGAACAAGACCAGCACTGTTCGCCAGTTTCACGAAATTCCAGGCTCTTGCCCAAACTCAATTTCATGCTGACGCCACTTTGGTTCTCCTGTGGCGCGATGCTCCAGACATCATGTTTTAGATCCTGGAGCATCTTCTTCAGGCTCAGGTGCCCCAGGTGCTTATAGCCATCGTCATTTGTGATCAATATTTTCATAGAAAACCGCAACTTATGGCATCATCTTCGGCTATACGTCGCAAACTCTTAAGCCCTCAAAATCCATTTACGGTTCATTTTCTGCTGCCGTCGACGCTTCATCACCTTCACCATGACAGCAAAAACACGGCAAGGCAAAGCAAAACTTTGCCCCTGGAGATTCCCCTGCAGAGCGGCCGGGGAAGTCACTTTCGTCCGCCCAAATCTTGCCGCCATGCAATTCAATAAAACTCTTGGAAATCGCCAGTCCCAAACCGCTACCACCCGTTTTCTGATTGCGATCGTCATTGACGCGGAAAAAGCGCTCAAAAACTAATTCTCGCTTTTCGGCGGGTATACCGCAGCCGGTGTCAATGACAGAAAACAGGACATAATCCTTGCCAATATCCAGCCCATGGGCGCGATAATAAGCAACTTCACCATGGTGTGCATTCTTCTGTGCCAAGTTGAGCCTGCGTCCTGCCAGCTCGACTCGGCCCGCAGGCGGGGTGTGGCGCATGGCATTGACCAGACAGTTCGCGAACACCTGGTGCAAGCGGCGGGCATCGCCGGCGACAAAAATATGCTCTGTGGGCTCTAAAAAATCCAGTTTCAGGGTAAATTCTATCTCCTGTTGCTTCATCTGTGTCTGGAAGGCCGTGTAAGCCTCCCGCAGCAAGCGTAGAATCGAAACACGTTCAAAATATTTCACTTCGCGCTGCGGGTCGTCGCCATCCTGCTGCGAAACCTTGTACAGGATTTCCAGATCCTGCACGATACGCTGCATCTGCTGCACCTGCTTGCTCAAGCCCTGAATTTTCTCCTCATCCGCTTTATAGACCCCCTCTTGGATCAACTGCAATTCGCCACTGAGAATCGTAATCGGGGTGCGCAGCTCATGTGCCACATCACGGTACTGCTGCTCGCGCAACATGACCTCGTGAGCCAGCGAATCCAGCATCTTGTTAAATTGCTCTGTCACAAGGGCCAACTCGGCCTCGCGCGGTATGTCGCGCACTCGCGCTTCCGTATTGCCCTTGCGCACTTCGCCGGCGATATCGCTAAGGTTTTTCAAAGGCATAAATAAACCGAGCAAATGAAAACGGCCAATCAGCCAGTAGATCAGAGCTATTATCAGGCAGGATAACAAGGCCACGCTTAAAATCACAGCGTTGACTTCGTCGTTCAATTTCTTCCAGATCGGGCTGACAATACTCTCGGCATATAAAAAAGCTACCGGCTGGTTATCAATATCCTTAATAGCAAAAATATTGCGATCATCCACTAAACTAGCTTTAGAACGAAAACTGAAAAATGCGCCAATACGCTGTGCCCAATTCCTATTATTTCCATTATAAGGGGCGGAAGGCTTCACTGAACTAAGACTATTTTCATCGTCATAATCTCGAATATATTGCTGCAAAAGACCCCAGGTAGAACCGAGCTGTTGTATCAAAATATTTTTCGGAAGGTTACTAATAATGACTTCTCTGTCGCGATTGAGGAGTAAAAACATCTGGTCATTGTGCCCTGATATAGAGCCAAACCTTAGCGCCAAGCGATCAAACAGGTTTTCTGAGTTGAGCTCTGTGTCGGCAAATAAGCTTGGACGATTTTCATTTTGCTCCCAGCTAGACAAACCTTTTTCCCGCAATATAAGCTGTAGGGCATCGCCATCCATATTATTTAAATTCTCAGTCTGCCGCCTAGAACGAAAAAAGTTGTGGAACCATTGATTCGAAACTCGCTGCAATTTGAAGGAATCTAAGCTCCCGCCTGCAGGACCAAATGAGTCAAGCGAGCGAAACGACGATAAAAAAAATTCCGAATATCGGTTTTCCGCAGTCCTATTGCTGTCCGTCAGGTTGCTTGCTCGCAGTTCTCTCAGGAAATAAAAACGAGCATCAGGGGCATTAATTGAGGGAAGCATCTTTAATGTCTTTTTATTGTAGGGAAAAGACAAGCTGTCCTCAGTGGCGTTTGACTCTCCAATAACAAAATTTTCAGTGTTTGGTGCACTTACTAGGCTTTGCAAATTGAGAAAAAGCTTTAAGCCGAGAAAGTTATCTTGAATCGCCTGATGAGATTGCTGATCTGCCCATCCGCGCGTGGATAACTCTAGAGGCAAGATCAAGTGTTCTGCCAGATCAGTAGCAAAGTGTGGCGCATCTTGATTAGAGCCAAAGTTTGTGTATAACCACTTGTCGATACCCTGCCAGGATTTACGAGTATTGTAATAGACCTCTAGCAATCTTGCCAGCTGCAACGCATATTGATTGCCGACAAACTGGGTGTAACGATGTAGCTGATAATTAAAGACCAGTAGTAAAGAAGTTCCCGCCAAGAATATAAATATAAGAAAAGAAACAAAAAATACTGTAATAATCCGGCTGCGCAAGCTCGGTTGTCGGCGGAACAAAAACTGTCCCCAGGCTTTTACATTGAAGGGCGGCAGCCCCCATCCGTTTTTGTACCGCTTCCCCAAGGTGGCAACCTCAGTGGGCCAGTGGAGGCTACCCAGGGAAACTTTGCTTGAAGGACCAGAATTCTTCATTTACACCTCCGCCCGATTTGCGCCCAATTTAGCCATCAATCAGTCATGAGTCTTGAACCGCAAATTTATATCCGACTCCGCGTACTGTTTCGATAATATTGCCGTCACAACCTACAGCCTGCAAGGCTTTGCGTAAATTCTTGATATGTGCATCTATCGTACGGTGGAACCCTTCATAGGCACCATTCATACTCAGGGCATCGCCTATTTGATCCCGGTTAAAAACACGCCCAGCCTTTTCCATTAAAAGACTTAATATAATGAACTGCATTGCCGTGAGACGCACTTCCCGCCCGGCATAGGTACAGCTGTGATAGGCCGCATTGAGATGCAGCCCACCGAGTTTGAGTTCCAGGTCTCCCTCTCCTGAGGACGATCCCGCTTCCGTAGCCTCACCATCAGACGTCAAACTCCTCTGAGGATAACGTAGGTTAGCCAAAATGCGGGATTCCAGCTCCTTAAATGAAAAAGGTTTACATACGTAATCATCGGCGCCAGAATTCAAGCCCCTGATGCGGTCTTCGATATCGACTCGTGCGGTAATCATAATAACGGGCACAAAACTGCGCTCCCTGATTTTGGTCAGCACAGAAAATCCATCTTCTCCTGGCATCATGATATCCAGTAAAATAATATCCGGCTGTGCGGTAAAAAACTTCTTAATCCCTTCAGCACCATCCGCTGCAACGCTAACCTCAAAACCTCTTGAACTGAGAAAGTCGTACAAAAGTTTGCGGATCTGGCTCTCATCTTCAACCAACAATATATGCTTGCCGTCTGCCTTCATTAACATAAATATATCTCCATTATTCTCTTTGGGGTAGAGCGCTACAAAAATTTATTATACAAGTACAAAATGAATGAAGCATGAATTCTCGCTGTTTGTGCATAAAACTTGACAGAAAATCTTGAATCCTTTGAATCCTTTGAATCCTTTGAATCCCCCTTGTTTCTTTTGTCATTCTGCGGACAATGTTGTGTTCGTATGAACCTCGCTCCTTTATCTTCAGGTAAAGTTAACCTAGGTATCCCCGCAGAACCTCCCGAATCGGCGGCAAAACCGTACGCTCCACTGGAATTACAAGCTCAAAAGGCCAGTTTTCGACGATTCTGTAACCGGGTAGAAACTGAATATCTGCAGAAAATAGCTCGCCGCGATGCTTGGAGCAGTCTGGGGCAATGGTTCTTTCCCGCTTTATTGCTCAGTATTCTGGCGATTGCCTACTGGATATATCGCCACAAACTGGAAGCCCTGCTGCAGGGCACAGACAATCCGAGAGAATTCAGCACTCTAATTGGTTTTACATTAAAATTTTTCGCAGCATTGCTGCATCTTGCTTTAGTCGCATATTTATTTAGATTGCGGCGTATTTTAAGCCATCTGGGGCACCCTGCAGATACGGCCCGGCAAAAAGTCCCTCAACAACGAGAATTGGCTGACGAGCAAGCCTCAACAGACAAAGGCCTTATCGACAATCCCGGCTTTGTCCATACACCTTCGGCCACAGATCAGGACCCGACAGACCGTTGTGCCATTTATCGCATCCAAGGCTTGCCAAACAACGTCCTGAGCCTAGTTTTAACTAGTCGCTCCGGGCTGCGCCGCTATCGCTGGCATTACTACTTGGGGCAAATCCCTTTGACGCCTTTGCCAGAGCAACGCATGGCTTTACCGTTGTACGTGCAAAAAAAGTCTTGGGACAATCTTGCCAGTTTTGATCTGGAAAAACTGCAAAATGTGTTTCCCGACAGAGACTGGCTGGCGCTTGCTTCAGAATGTCAGCGCTTGAAATGTCAGCTTCGCGTCGACGTGGTGAAGGTGGATTACTACGATTTTCACTTTTACTACCTGTGTGCCATAGATCCCGTGCCACTAAAGATCGACAATGGCATTCAACGCAACAAAAATCCCACAGATTCTCAATTGCCAGCAGAGCTAGACGTAGCATGCAAGTTAATTGAAAATAAAATAATAGCCTCTTGTTTAGAAGACTACCAATTGAACCAAAGCCATAGGCACGGTTTTTAAGGAATCAGGCACCTGCCCCGTGTTCTAGAACCTCGTTCTCGTCCCGTGTTCTCGCAATAGCGAGGTCTGCAGAAGAACAGGGGCAAGGAGGGATTGACAATGTCTCGCAAATATCAATTACCGGCGCTGAGTACCCTAATTTACAGCTTGGAACACCATAACCGGCAAAGTGAACTCTGGCTCAACCTGGCTAAAGGCAGCCTCGTCGAACTGGAACCAGAGCTCCTAGAGATTGGGCCAGGGTACTTGGGAGAAAGCATATTTCCTTTGCCTCCATGGACTTCGGACCAAGGTTACGACCTTATGTACAACTTTGCCCGCAGCTGCGAACAGCTAGACAACGGTACAGAACTATTAAAAATTCTGCGCAGCCGGCACCAGGTTTTCAAACGTTATCGCAGTTATTTGAAAAAGTTCCCTGAATTAAAACTCGCTTGGCAAACTTTCAAAGAACAGCGCTTTTGTGAATATCTCAAAGCCTGGTATTCTTCGGAATTCCCTCAAGCCAGGCACTTGCTTGAGCTGTTGAAGCAACTAAGCCGTGAGCATAAATGGGAGCGGCAACTGGGCCACAATTTAGCCGAGAATATTTGCACCTGCTTACAGGAGGAAGAAACCGCAGCCAGTCTAGCCGAAACTCTCCTGCATGAAGACTTTGAACTGCGATCACGAGTGCGCGAGTACGCGCGTGAGTTCGTCGCTCTAAATGAAATAAAACAACAGTCTCGCGCCTTTAGCTTACTGCATTGCTTAAGTTTAATCAGTGTCAGCCAGCCGACAGAAAATACTTCATTTGCCATGTCGTGCGAACTTTGTGAGGACATTCCATGGCTAAATTGCCTAGAAGCCGTGGACCCTAGTGGTGAGATCGCAGCCAGGCTATATTGGACCTGGCAGAACCAGGCGCAAAGTGCCCACATCCTGCTGAGCTGCAGCGCACCTGAATACTCTGCATTAAACTTGGAAAATTATTTGCTCGCCAGATTCTTAGAGGAATTTGCCCCTCGGTTAGGACTCAAAAACATACATTTGTTGCTCAATGAAACCACCGAACAACGCTACGCAGAGACTCTGCTCGGCCAAAAACGCGAGTTTAAGGCCAGTATTGAAGAATTGGATCTGATAAGAAATTAACGTAGAAGAAATCACTGAAATTTCTGTAAAAGGCAGCTGGCAAAAACTTCTACAGCCTCACCACGTCCTACAGCATCGACCCCTTCTTTTGTCTTGGCCTTTACACTGATTCGTTCCAAATCTAATGCCGCAACTTGCTGGAAATTATAAGCTTTACGACAGTCAAAAGCCTGCAACAAGTGATTGCGGATGTCATCAATCAATAGGCGCAGGCGGACCTCTTGCAGGACAACCGTGCAATCCAGGTTCAGCAGCTGATAACCCCTTGCCAACACTAAGTCATGATAGACAGAGCGCAGCATTTCTCGGCTGTCCGCATTGCGCCAACGTTTTTCTTGCGGCGAAAAGTGAGTGCCAATATCGCCGAGTGCTAAAGCCCCCAACAAACTGTCAATGACGGCATGACAGAGCACGTCGCCGTCAGAGTGGGCCACGGCGACATAGTTACAACGCACCAGAAATCCCCCGAGATAAAGCCCAGCTCCCGTTTCGGCGCGCAAACGGTGCAAATCATAACCCTGCCCAATTCGGATCTGCATTTAGTTGTTGCTATTCTCCAGCCGGGTATGCAGTAAATCTTCAATTTCTTCCTTTTCACGTATCAGAGCCAGAGATATCTCGTCTATCATCAATTTCAGCGCGTTGTCATATAGCTTGCGCTCTAGAATCGGTAGCTCTTTAACCTTGCTACGATGATATAAAGAGCGCACGACGGTAGCAATATCCATAACCCCGCCTTCTTTTAGCAGGTCCAGATTATTCTGATAACGTATTTTCCAGTCACTAGTTAACGGTTCGTTTTTGTCCGACATTGACTTTAGGGCCTGTTCCGCATCTGCCTTGGGAACAATAGGCCGCAAGCCTAACTCGTACACCTTGTCGACAGGCAGCATTACCGTCATGTCCGTAGCGGCGATATAAATAGTATAATAATCGACGTTTTCGCCTTTAAACTCGCGGCTAGATTTTTCTGTAATTTTACCGACACCCTGCAGCGGATAAACGACATCCTGTCCGACCTTGAAGCCCACCCGTTTGGAGGCCGCAGACTTGCGGCTGGAAGTCACTGTGGCTTCTCTTTCAGTCTTGGCAGCCGGATTTTTCTTGCCGGGAGCCTTTTTGCCTCCAGCCTTCTGCGGCTCAATCTTGACAGGAGTCTCTATGTATTCTACGCTGTTATCAGGTTGTTTTACAGGTTCTTTTGCCATGTAGTCCTTCCTAGATTAAATGCAATACTCGGTTTGGCCCCCTGTGCTATTGCGTTTAGACAAGGCATTATTGCACACACGAAGACAAAATACGGGATTTTATCAGAAAAAAAATGGAACAAAAACAATTTGGGTACGTCAAATAAAATACTAAGTCCTAGCTCTGGCCGCAAACGATTTATAGTGGCACAGCTAATATTGAAGTGAGTAATTATGTAAGTTTATCGCAAAAAGTCAAGCAGAAAGAGCTTCCCCGATTTTAAGTGTCATTTGATTCCATTGCTTACTTTTCTCTCGTTGTATTTCCCAATGCACCCGCGTGGAGCTTGTGGCGTAGCGGCGATACAGTATACTTGCCGCCTGGGATTTTGTGAGCTGCATTTGCGCAAAATGTCTGTAACGACTATTTCTTAGGATTTTCCAGGCTATGAAAAACAACTGTAACTCGGTTCGGCAAATACAAGCTGATAAAGAACAAATTCTCGTTGTCGATTTTGGCGGTCAGACGGCACACCTGATATGTCGTCGCCTGCGCGACCACGGCGTATATGCACAGATTATTTCTCCGCTAACGCCTGTATTCAAATGGCTGCATGAATGCGACTTACAGAACATCAAGGGCCTAATTTTTTCTGGTTCTCCATTTTCAGTCTACGAAGAAAACGCACCACAGCCTTGTGAACAGATTTTGGCATTGGCCGCCCTCGTGCCAACTTTGGGAATCTGCTACGGTCTGCACTGGTTCAGCCAGCATCTCGGAGGTCGAGTAGAGGCTCTGGAGCACAAAGAATATGGCCCCAACTCGGTCTATGTCCTGCAACCGGATGAGCTCCTGACAAAATATATAGCTTCAGATTTCATTTCATGGATGAGTCATGCCGACAGCCTGAAGTCCCTGCCGCCCCAGTTCGAACTTTTGGGTCAAAGTGAGCACGGTTTACCGGCTATCGTTCGTTCGGTAGGCCTGAATATCGCTTCCTCGGCTCTGCGCGACGCGGTGCAAAACGGTTTGGCATCAGCGGGGTTCAGCGAGACACAAAGCACGGCGATAATAGCGAAAGACTTTCAGTTCTACGGCTTGCAGTTCCACCCGGAAGTCAGTCACTGCGAATATGGTCAGCAATTTTTGACCAATTTTGCTGCGGCCATATGTAACTGCGCCACCAGCTGGACGCTGGAAAGCTGGCAAAAAGCCGAAGCAAAGGAAATTTGCCGGCAGGTTAGAGACTCGCCGGTCGCACTATTAATTTCTGGCGGCGTAGACTCATCTGTCGTGGCCGCAATGCTCCTGCGCCACTTACCCGCCGAACAAATCCACCTGCTCTACTTTGATACTGGCCTGATGCGCCTCGGTGAAACCGAGCAAGTTGCAATGCAACTCAGCGAACTCGGAGCCAAGTACGTTCACCAAGTAGACGCCCGCGCGGAGTTTCTCCAGGCTCTGGTTGGGATTTCAGAACCTGAAAAGAAGCGCAGCATCATTGGCGACCTATTTATACGGATCCAGGAGCGCGAAATTCGCAAACTCTTTCCCGCGGACACCCGCTACTTCCTGGCCCAAGGCACCCTCTACACCGACATGATTGAGTCCGGCATGGGTGTCGGCACTTATGCTGTGACGATTAAATCTCATCATAACGTGAGTACCCCTCTCGTGCGTGAGCTGCGCGAGCAAAAGCGCCTGATTGAACCCTTGGCCAGCTTGTATAAAGACGAGGTAAGACGCCTAGGCGAGAATCTGGGATTGAGCCGCGACATCACCCAACGGCAACCTTTTCCTGGCCCCGGCTTGGCCATACGCGTTTTGGGTGACACTGACAAGGCCAAAATTGATCTGTTGCGTGATATTGATCACGTTTACTGCGAAACTTTGCGTGAACTGGGCATTTATGCCCAAATTTGGCAAGCCTTTGCCGTTCTACTGCCCGTGCAAAGTGTGGGCGTCACTGGCGACAGCCGTCATTATGGACCCGTAATTGCTTTGCGAGCCATCACTTCGGTCGATGGCATGAGCGCAGAAATTTATCCATTCAGCTATGAGCAACTGCAAAAAATTTCCACTCGCATTAGCAATCGCTTCCCGCAAATCAGTCGGGTCGTTTACGATATTTCTGCCAAACCGCCGGCAACCATTGAATGGGAATGATTTATTTCAAAAACATGATTTTATAATTTTACACAGATTTTAATATATCAAATTATATCTGATTAAAAAACTTGCAAGCCTTGTTTTTATGGTGTATGGGTTTCTGAAGGTGTTATGAAAAAATCTCCAAAGCAGTATACCTCTATAATTTTTAGGGATGAAAAGGGTTTTAAAATGGACATTTGTAAAAAACATTCAGGCCAGACTTTACAATGCTTGAGTGCTTTCCCTTGGTTTTATATATTCACATTCCTTGGGATATTCTTCTGCACATTATTCAACGGCTGTCGAGAAACACCGGTATACAATATTGGCTTTATGGGGCCGTTAAGCGGAAAAGACTCAAGTTATGGCATTCCTCAAGCCAAGGCCGCTGAAATGGCGTTTGAAGAATTTAAGAAACGACAGGAAGAGAATGGTTATCAGGTTAGACTCATTATTAAAGATACCGAAGGTGACCCTGAACTAGGTGTAAAACTCGCAGAAGAAATGCTGAAGGAAGATAAAATTGTGGCCCTGCTGGGGCCTTCTTTATCTAGGGTAGCTATGCCCGTCGCCGATTCGTTGTTGCGCGCCCAAGTGCCAATGATTTCTGGCTCGGCGACCAATACAAAACTGACGACTAAAAGTCCCTATATCTTTCGTACTATTGTCAGCGATTCTTTGCAGGCCAAGGTTCTAGGGTCATATATTGCAAACATTTTAAATTACGACAACATGGCAATTCTATATACTAATGACAACTACAGTATTTCGTTGGCCCAGGATGTCGGGAAGAAATACGAACTTGCCGGCGGCAAAATCACGCTTTCACTGGAGGCCGAACGCGATAAAATACAATATCGAGATGAATTAAAATTGTTGCGCGACACTCAGCCCAAAGCCTTATTTCTGCCCAATTATATAGAGGACACAGTAACAATTCTACAAGATATACAAGAAATTAGTTGGGGAATAAATGTGATAAGTGGAGAAACATTTTATATTGATGATCTTTTTGCAACATTGGGTGACCTGGGTGAAGGAGTCATTTTTATTTCAAGTGTCATTCCAGAATTGCCTGAGAGCATAAATTTCAAAAACCGCTTCCAGGAGCTTTACGGTATGGAGCCGGACAGTTATAGTTATAATACTTACGATGCTGCCAATATTGTTCTGGGGGCAATACGTAGTGCACACGAAATGGAATTCGCTTCAATCAATGGTTCATCAATTCGCAAATATATCCAGAAGACAAAAAATTACTCCGGTGTTTCTGGTAAGATCAACTTCGACAATTCCGGGGATGTGCTCAAAGCCGTTACCTTGATGCAGGTGCAAGGCAAAAGCTTTAAGACATTGGGGCATTTAACAGTGATCGACGAACAGCTTATTTTACTACCTTAAAGGAGTTGTTATGCTTGAATTTATAGACCGCAAAGGCAGTAATAGCAAAAAGTATGACGCACTTCAAGAGCATTTTGGCCGCGAAAACCTGCTGCCGCTATGGGTAGCTGATATGGATTGCCGGGCTCCGACCGTTGTACAAGACACCATCCGCCAGTGTTTGGCACACGGAGTTTATGGCTACTCCAGCAAGGCCCAGGAAGAAAATAGCCGCCTTGCCATATTGAACTGGCTTGAGTCTACACATGGAGTTAAGGGCCTCAAATCGCGGGACTGTCTGATTTTTGCCGGAGTACTTGAAGCCTTAGCCGTTTGTATTGAATCACTCTGTGCGCCAGATGAAGCCGTCATCTTGAACAGCCCGGCCTACAATCATTTTTACCCGACCATTGAGGCATCGGGTCGCAGAATGCTGGAAAACTACCTGACGGTCGATGAGGGAGGGCGTTTTACAATTGATTTTGAACTGTTGGAACGGCAAATTCAGCAGAGCCCCGCGCGACCGCGTATATTCCTGCTGTGCAGCCCGCACAATCCAATGGGCAAGGTTTGGAGCCAGCAGGAGCTCAACGAAGTCATATCCATTTGTCAGAAGTATGACCTCTATCTAATCAGCGACGAAATTCACTTCGATTTAATATACCCGGAGCATCGGCATCAATGCATACTGCGAAGTGAATTCTGTTTGAGCTATGACAAAATCATTATGATCTCAGCGCCGAGCAAAACTTTTAATATTCCCGCTTTACGGAGCGCCTATCTCTTGAGCCGCAACCAGGCCCTGCTCGAAAAGCTAGGCAAATTCTGCAGGCAGTTTGAGATTGGCAATATATCCCTGATGGGGCACTTAGCTTTGCAAGCTTGCTATACGCGCCCGGAAGCCCGCGAATGGCTAGGCCAATTACTGCGTCACCTCGACCAAAATCGCAATATTCTGCATGATTTCATCCAAAAAGAATTTCCCGAGCTGCGACACAGCATGCCTGAAGGCACTTATTTATATTGGGTAGACTGCCGGGACTTTTTACATGGAGATCCTGCCGCCTTGCGCAAATTCTTCATGGATGCAGGTCTGGCTTTGGGCTGGGGGGATCTATACCACGGCAATAGTTGTGTCCGCATTAATTTTGCCTGCGAGCAAGGGCTCTTGCTTCAAGCGCTAGAACAGTGGAAGCAGGCCTACGCCCAAAGCGACCCTAACATAGCGAAAACATAGCGAATGGAGTGGCAACTGTGCGCGTGCAGGCAGGCGGAGATTCCCCCTTTGAAATAGCGCAGGAACGCGAGCTTTGTCAGCTGGAGGAACGCGTTGCCAAACTGCATGCGCTGCTCGTCTATTTTACCCAGCGCCTCGGTTGTCCTGATGTGGGTAGCGGGCTGAGCCATAGTGAGTTTTACGACTACAGCAGACTGGTGCAAGAACATGTCGATGCCGTCCTGATATACGAAAAAGTGGCGCGGCAATGGCCTGGCACCAAGCGCCAACATGTCAAGCATCTAATTGAACGGGCCATTGCCGCGCACGAGGACCTGAGCGGGATATTGCAAGAAGAATGCCGCTTGCTGGCCCGCAAGATTGCAAACGTCGATAGATCACTAAAATGGAATGGTTCGGGGCGCCCAAGCGCTCACAATGCCAGAACGGGCCAAATCTTCAACCTAGAGGGTTGATAAACCAGTAAATGAGGGAAGCATGCCTGAAACTGCAGAAGGACCGTTATACCTAATCGACGGTTTTGCCATGATTTTCAAAAGTTACTATGCCATGGCACGCCGCCCGCTAAGCAATGAACGCGGTGAAAATATTTCTGCCTTGCTGGGTTTCGTCAAACAAGTCCAACAAATACTGCGCCACGCAAGAGAAAACACGCGGCAAGGTGCCGCCCATGTGGCCATACTGCTCGACGGTGGAGGACCGACTTTTCGCCATGAATTATATCCAAAATACAAGGCCAATCGCGACGCTGCGCCCGATGACTTAGTGGCACAGCTCAGCCACCTGAAGCCGTTACTAGAGCTTTGGGGGCTTCCCCGTTATCAGTGCTCTGGCTACGAAGCGGACGACTTGATTGCCACTTTGGCAAGACGCGCCAGCGCCGAGAAATGCGGCTGCAATATAGTCACAGCAGATAAAGATCTTTATCAGTTGATTGATGATCGTATCAGCATCTTAAAGCTGGAAAAAGGTCAAATTGAATACCACCGAGCTGCCTACGTCATAGAAAAATGGGGCGTAGAACCTCAGCAAATACGCGATTATCTGGCAATTGTCGGGGATATTTCGGACAACGTGCCCGGCGTGAAAGGCATTGGGGCCAAAGGTGCAGCCAGACTTTTAGCCGACTACCACAGCATGGAAGGTATCTACGCCCACTTGGCGGAGATCAAGTCCAATAGCATGCGCAACAAGCTGGAAGAATCGCGCGAAACGGCCTTTTTAAGTTATGAGTTAGTCCGCCTGGAAGACCAATTGCCAGAGTTTGGGCAATTGCCATGGGACGAATTATGGCGCGAGCTAGAAGTCCCGGCCACGGCATACAGCGGGAAGGGGGCGCAGCCAAACCACAATTTTGCCATCTTCCTTCAAGGCCTGGGCCTGAACCAAATCGCTGGCGAGTTTGCCCAGGCCCAGGCTCCTGTACGGGATAATATATCCGTTGAAGGTAAAGCTGATGGCGCCAAGGCCGCTCTTGGTGAAGTGCCCAGAAAGAATGCTGAAATTCCTGCCCAGCCCCGTGAAAAATTTCCCTGTGGAGCAACTCTCAACGGGCCAATAAAAAATCAAGAAGACCGACTACTAGAAAAGCAAAGCCTCGCCCTGATGCCGCCTAAACTCCACTCAAAAACGGCAAATTCTATCCGCCAGATGGAAAGTGCAGACTCTGCAAATCGAGGCCAGACTACCCAGCATGCTATCCTGAATACGATCCAAGATGCCACCCAGCATGGCGCCCGGCGGACGCCCGGCGAAGTCTTCGGAGCCTATGAATGCATTCAAACAGACGAAGAGCTGCAAAAATGGTGCCGGCGTATTGACCGCCAAAAGTTCGTGGCCATCGACACAGAGACGACCGGACTGAACGAACTCAGTGATCAGTTGGTCGGCATTTCACTCGCCATCGCCAAGCACCAAGCGGCTTATATCCCGTTAAAAATCAACCCGCAGAACGATAGCGAAGCCGTGGAGCCCTTGCTCAGCGCTGAATTAGTGCGCAGACGGCTCGCCGCATGCCTCGGCCCAGATGTGAAAATCATCGGGCAGAACTTTAAGTTTGACTTCAAAGTCCTGGCAAACTGGGGCCTGAAACTCAACCATATCTATTTCGATACCATGATCGCGGCCTGGGTACTGGACAGCCTGCAACCGGTAGGCATGGATGCTCTGGCCGTCCGTTACCTCGGCATAGAGCCCATCCATTTCAAAGACCTGGTTCCCAAGGCCAAGAAAGGCGAGGTACAAAAAACCTTTGCCGACGTGCCGCTGACAGAAGCCGTGCCGTACGCTGCCGAAGATGCCGATATCACCTGGCAACTCTATGAGTGTTTTGCCAACCGGCTGAAAGAGTGTGGGCTGGAAACCCTTTTTTTTGAGCTGGAAATGCCCCTGGTGCGTATTCTGGGGGATATGGAACTGCGCGGCATTGGCTGTGAGCGCAGTCAGCTAGACCATTATGCCGCGGAACTAATGGACGAACTGCAAAAGCTGGAAAGCATGGTGCAAAGCCTTACGGGCGAGGTTTTCAACCTGAACTCGACGCAGCAATTGGCCCAAGTTCTGTTTGAAAAACTGCGCTTGCCGCCCGGCAAAAAGACAAAGACCGGCTATTCTACCGACAATAGTATCTTGGAGAAATTACTGCACGCCCACCCGGCCATCGCTCCGCTGCTGGAGTACCGCCGCCTGGGCAAACTGTACTCTACCTATGTCAAATCTCTGCCAGAAATGATTCTTGCCCGCAGTGGGCGCATTCATACCCACTTTTCGTTGATCGGCACCGAAACGGGACGCCTTTCATGCAAGGACCCCAACTTGCAAAATATCCCCGTCAAGGATGCCGCGGGGCGCCGCATCCGCAGCGCATTTCAGCCTCGGCCCGGTTGGAGTTTCTTCTCTGCCGACTACTCACAGATTGAGCTCGTCGTGTTAGCTCATCTTTCGGCGGACCCCGGACTTTGTGCCGCTTTCCAGTCTGGGCGCGATATCCATCAGCAAACGGCCAGCAAACTATTTCACGTCGCGCCGCAAACAGTCAGCGCCGAGCAGCGGCGCATTGCCAAAAGTATTAATTTTGGCGTCATCTACGGCATGTCGGCCTTCCGTCTGTCGCAAGATTTGGGCCTGAGCCGCAACGACGCCCAGAGTTTTATCGAAGCTTATTTTCAGGAGTTTTCAGGCGTAAAAAATTTCATTGCCCAGACACTCGCGCGCAGCCGGGAACAAGGTTACGTGGCGACCCTGGCGGGCCGGCGGCGCGCAATTCGCCAACTGCGCAGCAATAATAAAAACGAACGCAGTCACGGCGAACGCATGGCCGTCAACACGGTGGTGCAAGGCAGCGCCGCCGACATTGTCAAGCGGGCCATGATCTTGCTCGATGCCGAACTGAACCACAAGGCCAGCGAGGGCTGGCAAAGTCAAATGCTCTTGCAGGTCCACGACGAGCTCATCTTTGAGGCCCCGGACGAAGAACGCGCGGCACTGCAGTCTCTGGTGCTGGGAATCATGGAAAACGCCTGCAAACTGGACGTGCCCCTGAAAGTCAACGGCGAATGGAGCCAGCGCTCCTGGGGCGAACTGCACTAAAGCTATAAAGAGCTTTATTCAGTTTGAACGTGTCCCCCCATGGTTACAGCTAGCTGTTGCGCAAGTGATTCCCAATCACTTCGCAATTCCCCGATTTTGGGGGGACTAATGAAAGCGTGAATTTTGGGCATATCGTCAGAGGGGACCTTGCCCTCAGCCACAAATTCCAGGATAATTTTTGTGTTGCTGACTTTAATTGTAAACATTACATATAAATCATTCCAGTCATCAAAATCATCTCTAGCTAAATACCGGCCAGATATAACCCCGGCTTCTTTGTCCGAATACTGTATCACTGTCTTGGCTGATTGAAAATTCTGGATAACCCAAATGTTTAGATCGGTAAATAAATCCTTTTTGTCGCCATCAACGGCAATAGTAATTGACATCTTTTTTGAATCGGGACCTGCCTGAAAACCAAGCGGTGGAGTAAATGCCTCTTTGATTGAAGCGCAACCATTTAAAATGAGCATGCATAAAATTATCCCATAGATTCTTTTCATTGACTTCTCCTATTGGTAAGCTAATCGCCACGATTATATTGTTCATTCATTTACAGGTGAAGCCTCAATTTGCTCCCCTGCATAATCCATTTAAAGTAATTTGAAAAGATTTTTGCTATAATTCAATTTCATATTGCGAAATATTGGCTGGGTGTTGGCACAAGTGCCTGTTTCAACTTATATTTATTGGCGAAGCTCAAACTCAGAATACATATTTTTTAGCCAGTCCTGCCCCAAAAGCAGGAGAAGCGGGAGCTTCCAAGCGGAGGTTATTATGCAGCGCTCAATTGAACAAGACGGGTCAAAATCAGCAAAGCACCTTGTGCCCCAAGACCCCAAACTGGTGCGTCAAATTACCAAACAAAATGGTACCGAACCGGCCTTTCGCAATGCCTATTGGGACAATGATCGCCCTGGCCTGTACGTCGACCCCCACGACGCCACGGCACTGTTTGCCTCTATCCACAAATATGACTCGGCTTCGGGCTGGCCCAGTTTTTTCAAAAGTATTAACGATAAAAACATTGAGTGTCGCGAAGATAATCGTTTGGGCATGAAGCGAATTGAAGTGCGCAGCCATAGTTCGGACTCGCATTTAGGCCACCTGTTTGAAGACGGGCCCTTGCCGACAGGCAAGCGCTATTGCATCAATTCGGCAGCCTTGCGCTTCGTGCCGCAAGAAGACCTGAGTGCCGAGGGATATCGCGACTACCTTCCGCTGTTCATGGACAATCCACAGGAGTTGCCGCAGGATAATCCATTGTTTTCATTGGCTATTTTTGCCGGCGGTTGTTTCTGGTGCACCGAGTCCGCATTTGCCAGTTTAGCCGGTGTCGTGCGGGTGCTGAGCGGTTATACCGGCGGCGCAGTGGAGAACCCCGGCTACGAAGAGGTCAGCAGAGGCCAGACGGGCCACTATGAAGCGATCATGATCCTGTATCAGCCAGAAGTGATCCGTTATGAAACTTTACTGAATATATTCTGGCGTCAAATTGACCCCACGGATCGAGAGGGTCAATTCTACGATCGCGGCAGCCAGTACCGCACGGCTATTTTCTATCGCAGTCAAGCCGAACGCCAATTAGCCGCAGAGAGCAAAGGGCAATTACAGGCGTCTAAAGTCTTTGGTGATAGACAGATTGTGACCCAGATCGCGCCGGCGGCACCGTTTTATCTGGCCGAAGATTATCACCAAAACTATTCTGCCAAGGAGCCGCGCCGTTATCAGAACTATGTGCAGGCTTCGGGGCGCAAGCATTTTTTGCAATCCACCTGGAACGATGGACAGCAGGCCAGATAACTTGCCGTTAAGCTGCCAATAATTAGGGAGTAATGGGGATGAACATTGGTCTTACTTTGGGGGGAGGGGGCGCTAAAGGTTTTGCCCACCTTCCGATACTTGAAGTATTTGACGAGTTGGGCCTGCGTCCCAGCGCCATTAGCGGGACTAGTATCGGAGCCATACTCGGAGCCTTGTATGCCTCCGGCATGAGTGCGCGAGAAATTACGACAGTTGTACAAAGTTTCTTCCCAGCGCGCAGTCAGTTATTGCGCGAGATTTTCCAACGGAGAAATGCAAACACATTTATCCAGTTACTCGACCCCAGTTTTAAGCCCGGTAGCTTCTTTAAAGGCGAGCGTGTGCTTGACCTGTTGTATCGGCTCATGGGAACTAGGGATTTTGCCGAACTCAATATCCCGCTTAAAATTGTCGCTACAGATTTCTGGCGCCACCAGGAAGTGGTTTTTGAGGAGGGAGACCTTCTCTACGCCATCCGTGCCAGCATGGCTATCCCCTATGTCTTTGCGCCGGTGCAAACGGAAGATTCCATAATCGTGGATGGTGGTCTGGTCAATAACTTGCCTTTTGATCACCTGCCACAAGACTGTGACTTAAAAATTGCTGTAGATATTGCCGGAGATGTCAGCACTCCACGCAACAAAGCTCCCGGAGCCTTTGAAGCTATCTTTGCCACTTATCAGATCATGATGGATGCCCTGACCCAACAAAAGCTTAAGCGGCTTCCCCTGGATATCTATGTGCGTCCACCGATTGTCGACGTTGAGTTATTAGAGTTTCACAAGGCTTTAGAAGTTTACCGTCAGGGCCTGGCGGCCAAAGATAAATTTCGCAGCGAACTTATGCAGAGGCTGGAACAGTTTGAGCAAGAGGGTGGCCAGTTGGGCGAGCCTTCTTTGGCGGAATTGAAACAGGGAGCGCGGCGGGCTCAACAAATTACGGCGGAAGGACAAAACGGTATCACTCAGCTGGATTTTCAGAATGAATCAAAAATCCAAAAGGAATCAAAAATTGAGCAGCAACGCCGCGAAGATGTAAACTTGCTACAAAAGCTGCGCAGTCGACTGCCCGAAAAGTTGTTGGAAACGTGGTACAATAATTTTAACAAGTCTGAAAAATCTGCGGAGCCAGCAGAGCTGCCAGATTCTAGGACCTCTACTGAATCGTCAGATTAAGGGTTGTACAGATGGCTGTATTATTTGTCCCAGTTTTAGTTATTGTCAATTCAACCTCCTCGTCAGAATAACACAGAGGCCTTGCGGACCAGTTTTTCTGTAGCTCACGGGTAGGGGGCCATGAGTTTTACTGATTAATTTTCGGAATTTTTCCCATGGCTGCGGTTGGCCGCCTGCAGTTTGCCCGCGTTGACCACCACACGGGTCACGCGAATCATCTGAGGGCGCAGGGTTGGGAGGCTACGGCGCAGTTCGTAACGGTAGAGAGTAATCAGCAGGCTAAAACTTAGAATCAGGTAGAGGGCAATTGGGCCGGCGAGACAGTTGCCGTCGGGGCGAACAAGTTGCCAGGGGCGGGCCTGCGCAAAGAATTTCATCGGTGCAAGGCTAATGTGATAGAGCCACGGGTAAAAACTGTGGAGCTGTAGCCAGAGTCCTTCCCAATTCAGGCAGTCAAGCAGGTAAGCCATGGCCCAGAGCAACAGGGACAAACACATATATACAGTAATGATTGGCGTCTCTACCAGGGAAGCAAAGATTCCAATCCACTGGATCTGGCCAAAGTTGACGATCAGGATCGGAGCGCTGCACAGAAGTACCGCCAGTGTAATACCGATACCCTGCAAGACATAGCGCGAAATTCGGGATATCCCGCCGAGGCATGCGCGCAAGATTTTGCGTGGCAAACAGCCTAAATGAAATATCTGATCAAAGGACTGTTCCCAGTGCTTGCCTAAGTGGCTGGTAAAAAGGCCCATCCGGTAGTGCAGCAGTAATGCCAAAGTATTGAAACGCCCGGCGAACAAAATCAGTCCGAGCAGCGCGGCATAAGATAGCTGAAAAGATAGGCTGAGTGCCGCTGTTGGGAATATCTGAGTCTGCAGTAGGGCACTGACGGCGAGGATAAGCAGACTGTCCCCACGGCGCAGCCAAAACTTGGCGGCATTAAGTAGCAAAAACATTAGTACCGACCGTGTCAGTGAAGGCAGCGGCCCCACCAGCCATAAGTAACCTGTGAGAATGAGTGAGCTACAGAGCAGGGAACGGCGCAGACCGAACAAGGGCCGCAAAAGAAAACTGACAATACTGGCCAAGATACCCACATGCAAACCGGAGAGAGCCAAAATATGCATGCATCCTGAGAGGCGAAAGTTTTCTTTTACAGTTTCTGGCAGTTCTTCGGAAATGCCGAAGAGTAAGGCTAAAAAAAGGTCGCGCCCGGCGATTGGGAACAATTTGTGCAAGTTATCAAATAAGCAGCGGCGCAAAATACTGCGACGCAACCACAGCTTCTGCTCAAATGCTGACCAGCTAGTAGCTTGTAGCCCCAAACGCAGGGCAAATTGCCTCAGCCATCCCAGATGCTCTCCCGAATATAAGGCGTAGGCGATCTGGCGCGACGCCAAAAGCTCTTCGGCTCTACCAGAAGGTAGCGTTACCAGTCTAGCAAAGTCACCCGGTTGAAATGCTTCTACGGAGCCAGCTCCCGCCCGGCTGAACAGGATGGCTGGGCTTTGAGGCTCAGGTGAAAATTCTTTGATAGGTGCCCGTACCGCCAATAGCTGGCCTAGGCCGGGCGACGGGTTGGACCGGGCAGCACGAACATGGACCCGGCCCCTTGCAGAGCTTAGCAAATGTCGCCCATCACTGGTGGCAAAGAGCTGCAGAGTGAAGCGAAAATTATCTTCGGCATCGGGCACGCTATCGCGTATAACGCGGCCATAGTAAATTTGTACCAATTCAGTGGGCATTGCCAGGCTGTTTTCTCGGCATTGATGCACAGCGCGCAGGCGCAGGCTGTGGCCTGAGAATATAGCCAGAAATAAGCCACCAAGGATAAAAATTGGTTCAAAGCGACAACGAATAGAATGTCGCAGATTTTCTGGAGCCACTTTCGATTTTCTTTGCGCCAGCCATAATATGGCGGCAAACAACAGCGCCGTAAAAGTCCCGTAAAGTATTTGGCTAAGTCCATTCATCTCAATATAATAAGTAGTCAGATAGATGCCGACAAAGATTGCCAAGGTCCGTTTGCCAATAATACTTTGCATATTGTTTAAAAGGCAATTTTTCAAAACCGTGTCGAGAAATAGTTACAAGGACTATTTCTAAAGTGAGTTGACTTGAATTCAGTCTGATTGATTTATCTCTATTCTGATACGCCATTAATCGCCTGAAAATACCAGTTCGCACTAGAATCTGCTTTATGTCTTTAAACACATTCGTTATTTTTATAAAAAGCTAATAAAATAAATCTGGGCAAGGCCTAGATTTTATATGCTTTCGAAACATGTCAAAATACGGATTTTAAAAACTGTCGAGGAGAAATGGCTATGAACAAACCATTGCAATCAGCACCTGCAGCCCCTGCTGTCCATGATCTGCCTGGTCGCCAAGGTTATCACATCAATGACTTGCAGATAACGGAAAAACAGCTGGCATTGCTTTCGGCCATCAATCGGCTCCTCAGTCAAAACCTGCCCCATGTGTCGAAAGAGGAAAAGAGAGACCTTACGGGTAATCTGCCTTTGCTGCTGAAAAATAGCCTTAACCTATTGGCGCAGGAAATTCATTTACCATTTTTGCTGCTCAGCATTCAAAATGAATACAATGACGAAGCCATTATTGTCGAGAGCAGCGTGATTATGAAACATAGTGACGGCAAGCATAACGCGACTGCGGAGTACAAGCCTTGCAATTTAAACTATCGTCATAGCTACCGGCCCGGCGAAGGTATCATTGGCTTGGTGGTAAAAAATAAGAAGCCGTACCTCTGCCCGGACATCCACAAGGCTCCGGAGTTCTTGAATCGCACCGGTTTGAAAGAACAATTCAGCGATTCACCAGTAGGCTTTCTGTGCCTGCCCATTATGCCGGCCCACCAGATGACCACTGAAGCACGAGTCATTGGCACGCTGAGTAGCGGTCTCTACTATCCGGCGGAGCCAGAACGCTTATTAGCTGATTCCGAAGAACGTCATGACGGGGAACGTCACGGTGGGAAACATCACAACAGGGAAGTTTCGGGGAAAGTTTCGCTGGAAAAACTTCTCTTAGACAGCCCTGTTTTCAATAACATCAGGGAATTGGCACAGTTTTTAAAGATTGTTTGCGAGTTAATGGCGAATACCGTCCACTTGCGCATTGAGTTGGAACTTGAGCAACAGCGCTTGCAGCGAGCCAACGCCATTTTGCATAGTCGTATCAGCCAAAATGAGTCATTGCAAAAAATTGTGGGGCGTTCTAGCGTCATGCAGGAACTATTTTTACAAATCACGCAAGTGGCCAGAGTGAACACTACCGTTTTGATCCTGGGTGAGAGCGGAACGGGCAAGGAATTGGTGGCGCGTGCGATTCATCAGGGGTCAAACCGTGCAAAAAGGCCGTTTGTTAGCGTCAACTGTGCGGCTCTGCCTGAAGGCGTCATCGACAGCGAACTTTTTGGGCATGTAAAAGGTGCATTTACCGGCGCTTTGCAGAACCGCAAAGGGCGTTTTGAGCAGGCCGAAGGCGGCACATTGTTTCTCGATGAGATTAGCGAGCTGCCGATGCATCTGCAAAGTAAACTTTTGCGCGTGCTGCAAGAAAAGGAATACCAGCCCCTGGGTTCTGAACTGACGCGCAGCACAGACGTGCGTATCATTGCAGCTAGTAACCGCGATCTGGAATCGAGTGTTCAAAAATACAATTTTCGCGAGGATCTGTTCTTTCGCCTGAGTGTTTTCCCGATTTATTTGGCGCCATTGCGTGAGCGCAAGAGCGATATTACTCTTCTCGTCGATCACCTTTTGGAAAAGAGTGCCCTGCGCCTGGGCACGAATGTAGCGCGGTTGGCCCATAGTGCCATCGACTTGTTGATGGCGTACAACTGGCCTGGCAATGTGCGCGAGCTGGAAAATGTGATTGAACGGGCCAGTATTCTTTGTGAAGACGGAGTGATTTATGCTCACCACTTGCCGCCGACTCTGCAGTCTGGCAAGTCAGCGCCATCATCGTTGAATCTTACATTAAAAGAAGCTGTCGAACGTTTAGAATTAGATATGATTCACGAAGCCCTCAAGGACAACAAAGGCAACATGCGTTTGGCCGCGAAAAATCTGGGTATTACGGAAAGGCAAATTGGCCTGCGCATGCGCCGCTATAATTTGGAATATAAAGAGTTTCGCCAATAGGGTAAAAGAAGCAAGCATTGGAGCTGGGCCGGCCCGTAGGATTGCTTATGAATGGAGTTCTTATGAATGGAGTTCTTATGAATGGAGTTCTTATGAATGGAGTTCTTATGAATTATTGGTTACTTAAATCAGAGCCTTCAGTATTCGGTATTGAAAATTTAGAGCGCAACACGCGCGAAAATGGTGAAGAAATTTGGGATGGGGTGCGCAACTACCAGGCAAGAAACTACTTGCGCACAATGAAATCAGGTGAATTGGGCCTCTTTTACCATTCCAATTGCAAAGTTCCCGGAATATACGGCTTGCTCAAAATCGTGCGCGAGCGCGTAGTCGACCCCACGCAATTTGACCCCAACAACAAATACTTTGACCCGAAATCCCGGCCGGAAACCCCGCGCTGGGATACCGTCAGCGTAGCCTTTGTCGAAAAGTGGCACAAGCCGGTGACCTTGCAACAACTCAAACAACAATTTTCGCCAGACGAGTTTGCCAAAGAATTCCCCCTGGTGCGTAAAGGCAATCGCCTCTCCGTGATGCCGGTGGCAGCACAGGTGTATCAACAAATTCTACACCTTCGGCAAATCTAAAAATCTTGGCAGATTGTGGCAGATCATGATTTTTCTCGGCCTAGCGGCACTTTCTTTTAGCCTTTCTGGCCTAGAAAGGCGACTCGTTCAGGTCGCCTCTCCCGCCTTGTGCACGCCGGTTAGCGCCCGTCGCATGGTTGATTGGTGTTCCCTGGCGAGAAGCAACAGTTGCCGGGGAAATTTTAAGGACAAAAATTATGCTTAACGAATTTCTTGCCTATAGTGAATTAGTAAAATATTTTCCTGTAAATGTTGCCGAAAGTGGAATGCTTCCCTTATCCGATAAGACAATAGGTATCTTGAGTTTTGCGCTTTGCGGTTTTGCCAATTTAAGCTCAATTGGCATTTTGCTCGGAGGGCTAGGGGCTTTAATTCCTAAAAGAAGCGGAGAAATTGCAAGATTTGGTATCATTGCCGTGCTTGGGGGGACATTGTCCAACCTTATGAGTGCAGCGATTGCCAGTTTATTTATTTAAAAGAGAGGAGACTTACAAAATGTTTTTGCCACAAGAATTTATCAGAAAAAAAAGAGATAATAATCCTTTAAGTAAAGAAGAAATTCAAGCCTTTATTAATGGCGTCATGGATGCTTCTGTCACCAATGAACAAATTAGCGCCCTTGCAATGGCTGTATTTTTTAATGGAATGAATTTGGAAGAAAAAACGCATTTAACATTGGCCATGAAAAACTCAGGTGACACCTTAAAGTGGGATTTGAATGGTCCGATTGTGGATAAACATTCAACAGGTGGGGTCGGTGATGTCGTATCTTTAATGTTAGGCCCAATGCTCAGCGCTTGTGGCGCTTATGTCCCAATGATTTCTGGAAGGGGCTTAGGTCATACTGGGGGGACTTTGGATAAATTGGAATCAATTCCCAACTATAATACTTTTCCGGATAATAAACTCTTTAAAGATACGGTAAAAAATTGTGGGGTTGCGATTATTGGCCAAACACACACCTTGGCCCCAGCGGACAAGAGAATTTATTCCATTAGAGATGTTACGGCAACTGTCGAGAGTATACCCATGATAAGTGCCTCAATTCTTTCTAAAAAATTAGCAGAAGGCTTAGACACCCTAATAATGGATGTCAAGGTGGGAAATGGCTCGTTTATGCCCAGCCACGAGAAGTCCATTGAGTTGGCAAAATCAATTGTTGCAATTGCCAACAATGCCGGCGTAAACACCACCGCCATTCTAACCGACATGAATCAATGTTTAGCATATAATGCCGGCAATGCTCTGGAAATTAAAGAAGCTATTGAATATTTACAAAATAAAATAAAGAATCCAAGACTTCATAGGGTTAATATACAACTTTGTTCTCAAGCTCTGATTAATGCAAAGCTGGCATCAAATGAAGTAGAAGCCAAGGAAAAACTAGAAGATGTTTTAAGTAGCGGCAAAGCTTTGGAAGCATTTGCCCAAATGCTTAGTTCTTTAGGTGGTCCTAAAGATTTTTGTGAAAAATATGAGACTTATTTACAAAAAGCAAATGTCATTCGACCTGTATATGCATCGTGTGAAGGTATTATTGAATCAATTGATACCATTGGGCTTGGATATTGCGTTGTCAGTCTAGGTGGAGGTAGGATCCGGCCTGCAGATATTGTAGATCACAGCGTCGGTTTAGAAAATGTGATTGCATTAGGCACAAAAGTTGATACAAAAAGCGTTGTAGCCATAGTACATGCAAAAGATGAAGAATCTTTTATAGAAGCTCAAAAAAGAGTCGTCAATTCGATTAAAATAGGTAGCCACTCACCTAAAGTACAAGAAATTTATGAGATTTTTTCATAGAAAATTACAGAAAGGAAACGCATGAAAAAGCAAAACGATTTATTTATTCCCAGCCTGGAACAGGCACAACAGACTATTGACCAAGCTGGCAGCCCGGCCTACCTCACGGACATCGCTACCGTATTGCAGCGCTTGGAAACCATGAGGCGGGGTTTTGCGGAGAATAGTCGCATTTTTTATGCCATGAAAGCCAATTACAATCCCGATTTGTTAAAAGCCTTGCGGCTTGCTGGCCTTGATGGTGTCGACACGGTGTCCCTGCAAGAAATTTTAATGGCTATGCGCTGTGGTTTTAACCGTGATCAAATTATTTTTACAGGCAACTACTCCAGTCGCGAGGAGCTCTCTCAGGTTCTGGAATTGGGCGTGTTGTGTAATATAGGCTCCCTGATGGAGCTGGAACAATTGGGGGAACTCCAGCCGGGAGCTCCGGTGGCGATTCGGCTCAAGCCCTGTGTCGGGGCTGGTGAGTTCAAGGGCACCGTAACTGGCGGCAAGGACTCCAAGTTCGGCATTGCATTGAGCGACCTGGACGAAATAAAGCAGCTCTTAGGGCGTTATCAGCTCCAGCTGGTGGGCCTGCACTGTCATATTGGCTCCGGCTTTTACCAGACGGCTGAATTTGAAACGGCGGTCCGCTCTATGCTGCAAGTGGCTGAAAATTTTGAGGTACTACAGTTTATCGACTGTGGCGGCGGCTTCGGTGTGCGTTACTTGCCAGGTCAAGAAGGCCTGGATTTACGCAGTTTTGCCCGCGCGATTGCGCCGGCTCGCCAGCAATACCAAGATCGCACGCAACAGCCACTTGAGCTGCGTCTCGAACCTGGCAAGTTCCTGGTGGCAGAATCGACAGTGCTGCTCTGTCAGATAACAGTTATTAATCCGAGCGAGACCTGCACTTTTGTCGGTACGGACACAGGCTTTAATCACTTGATTCGTCCGGCCTTTTATGGCGCTTACCATCACGCCATTAATTTGACAGGCGAGGCCGCAGGCCGCGGGCGCCAAACCGTCCGGATCGTCGGCAATATTTGTGAATCTTCGGACATTCTGGTGGAAGAAGTAGAGATTGCTCAAGCGCAGTGCGGAGATATTATCGCCTTGCTGACAGCCGGGGCCTACGGTGCCTCAATGCATTCGCTCTACAATTTGCGTTCAGCTGCCGGTGAAGCGGTAGTAGAGGTGGACGGCCGTCTGACAGTCAGTCGCAAAAGGCAAGGCTTTGAGCAATTGCTTAAGGCGCTAGATTATTTAACCTTGTAATTCCTTATAATCTTATCTGGGTTGAGAAACAGTTTGGCAGATCTGTCTCAGGCACTATATTTGAGATCAGAGCCTAAGGTAATGCAGCAGCTCAAAGCCAAGGGTGAAGACCATCAGGCTGATGACCAGAATACTGCCCAGCGCCTGGTAAACATGAATCAGCTTGCTGGGCAAGCTGCGTCGCATTGAGAGCTCAATGCTGTAAAGCAGGATCTGGCCGCCATCTAAAACACCTATAGGGAGTAAGTTAGCTAGCGCAATCGCAAAACTGATAAAACTTAAAAACTGCCATGTAGTGTACCACCGTTCCGCCGCGCTGTTACCGGCGCTGAGCATAACTTGGCCAATCTGATCTGAAATCTGGATTGGGCCCGCTAAATTGTCCTTGAGCTTTAAGCGCCCACGCAGCAGCTGGAACAAGCCCTTGAACTGCATATATACCAGATTTTGTAACTTTTTTACAGACTGCTTTGCGGCATGCCAAAGACTTGGGCTGCGCGTCCAGGTGGGATGGGCGAACGTAAAATTCAAATTCTTCAATTGCTCCACCGTCATTCCTAATTGCTGTGTTCCGCCAGCTGGACCGAGCCATTCCGTGGGCAATACTTGTTGCGATTGCTGCGCGATGACTGGTTTGCCCAGCAGTTCTAGCAGCTGATACCAATGGGCCACCGGCTCTGCGTTGACACTGATCAAACGCATGCCGGGCTGTAAACTAGGTCCTTTTCCCTCAGCGCCAGCTGCGCCGATGTCTATTGGAGATTGGAGTTCCAAGTCGCGCCATGGTAGCACGCCAATCCAGCCTCGGCCTTCGGTAGTGGCTGCCGGTTTGATAATCGTATGGCGGACTTGCCCTTGGCGCAGATAATCTAATTCGAGCTCGACGCCGGCATTTAGGGCAACAGCCATTTGCAAGTCTGAAAAACTCTCAATGTGTTGCTTGCCCAAGCGGATAATTATATCTCCCGAACGTAATTCGGCTTGTTCGGCTGGGCTGGGGCTTTGGGGCAGCTGGCTGCGACTTATTGTTGTCGTATTAGGCATGACTATGCGTTGGCTTTGGCGCGATTCGGGATAGCCGCCCAATTGGAATGAGAAGAACACGAAAAACGCAAATAAAATATTTATCAAGGGCCCGGCAGCGGCAATAAAAATCTTTTGCAGGGGACTGGCAGCGGCAAAACTCTTTGCGCCTTCAACGAGAGCTTGCCCGGCCAACGAGGTCTGATCCACTTGCCCCAGGTTGCCGCCACTATTTTCTAGTCCTTGCAAAGGCAAGCCTTCGCCTTTCATTTTGCAGTAGCCGCCTAACGGAAGCCAGGCTATTGCAAATTCGGTATGCCCCCACTTCCAGCTGAGTAACGGTTTCCCCAGAAAAAGGCAGAGCCTTTCCACGTGAACTTTACAACATTTTGCTGCGGCAAAGTGCCCCAGTTCATGAATTAATATAATAAATGACAGCCCCAGGAGCCCGAGCAAAATATGTAAAAAACTTTCCATGCGTCGTCTTATGCGCATTTTGCGCCGGGCAAATGGCCCTATCCTTACTACCTCGTCGTTGTTTTAGCGGTTAAGCCGGTGCTTATTCCAAGCCCCAGGACCAGCGCCCAGCTTTGCGCCGGGCGCCAAACACACCACGACTACCCTGTGTCGCGGCATATATGCGGTCTCGGCTGTCGTCGCCATTAGGATCATCATAAAAGAAAATAATATGCAGTTTTGAATTCATAATCGAGCGTCCGCTAGACAAAGTAACTAGGCTATCCATATCAGTGAAGTCATCCGTCTTTGACGGCTGTTTCCAGCTCCTGTCTTGCACGTCATAAATCTGGTAGCCCCCTCCCCGATGACGCTCCCCCACACGCCCAACTAGGAGTTTATCATCAACCTGACACAAGCTAATATTATTTTTTCCACCCGAGCTCTTATCATCCCAACTACTATTTTCATATATATACAGCTCACCATCATTAGTCAATACGGCTAACTGTTTTTGACCGTTGACGTCCAGTTCTAGTAAGTCGGTGATTGATTGCGAGCTCTCAATCGGTAAGGGGGGAGTCATAGGTAAAAGTTTATATAAACTTTTACCCGCTTTTAATATGCTTCCCGCAGCTAAATAATATTGCTTATCACCGGGACTTAACTCTACTTGAACAAAGTCATTCATTGGTGTATTCGCAGGGATGGGCTGCCAGGAAGAACTTGAATATTGATAGATGTTTTTATCTTCACCGGCGGCCAGCACTTCGCCGCCCGGCTGCTTGCCAACATTAGACGAGCCACGCAGGGCATACCAGGCCAGATTCCCGCCGAGCCAGGCAGGGTCGGACCAACTGTTTGTATTATCGCGAACATAGACTTTTTCACGACTGGCGACAAACAACTTCTCACCATCAGTGGCGATACTAACGACAGGAGTCTTGTCGGGATCCAGGCCGGAGGGCAGGCCGGTCTTTGTCCAGTTCCCTTCGCTAGCAGTCTTTTCCCAGACATATTTGCTGCCGAGATAAACGGTCTCACCAATTTGGACAATGCTGTGGACAAAGATGTGATTGTTCAAGTTGCCGTCCGAAAGCTCTTCGGCATCCTCAATGGCATCCAGGATGCCGGCATCTGAACAGGCCACTGGCAACATCGTCCCAATAGCGAGGCCGAATAGTAGAAAGCCTGGCGCCCATTGAGCTACAAACCTTTGGGCTAAAAACCTTTTGACGTTCAGCATATTCAACATATTCGCGATGGCGTTTCGAATCATCATGAGTTCTTTCCTAGATATTTCCCAACAGTATCCAACATTACCCCAAATTACCTAAAAACCCGATGGGTTCAGCGGTTTACAGGCCAGAATGGAAGTTAAATCCCAAGCCAATCATCAGATAATTGCCAATGCGCGACAACTCTGCTTTGGTAAATTCCGGCGCAAACCAATAGTGTAGACTAAGACCCAAAGACCATTCTGGCTGATCAAACGGGTTAATATAGACACCGGCATCGAATTTAAAGACGGGAATTATATTTGTAATATCGCCAAATTTGGCCGCTGATATTCCTGCCCCGAAGCCGAGCGGAAAGGTAAACAGCGGGTGAGACGAGTACTTTAGGGTATAAATATTAATGTCATAGGAGATTCTCGGTCCCAAAACAAATGCGAGAAAATAATTCTGGGTGTTGTCCTGGTTCGCGGGTGACGAAATACCTAAGTCCAGAAAGCCTCCCAGACCTAAATTAGCCGTCAGGTAATAGGCCACGGCCAAATCGGCACCGCCACCCACACCCAGATTTGTGCTTTGGATGCCGGATTGGGGATCAATGTTAAATAAAGGAGCCCAGATATAGCCGTTGACTTGCAGTCCTAAATCGCCTTGGTATCTTCCCCTTACGATATTAATGTTGCTGTAAGGAGTCAAATCATCATCTTCATTGCCAGCTTGAGCCAGTAATGAAGATACTGGCAGCAGGAATAGATAAAATATAATGACAGCTAATTTTATTCGCATTGAGTCACTCGATTAATCCGTTTATATAAAGAAATACATGCGCTATTTTGACAGGTTGAGTTTTATATGACTCACCCCCGTTCACCGGATCAGGTTTACCTGAACGCCTGCTAGTTTCCGCATTCAATTATTTTTGTCAAACTCCAAAGCGTATATTCTGAGGTGGTTCTCACAACTTTATTGCTGCTTTGAATATTGCATGAAAAGCCACATTTAATGAAGTAGCTCAATCGTTTTCTAGAAGTCTGGTATGTGAGCTAGGACACATCACGAACCAGCTGTGTAGTGATACGATAGATATACCAGATTTTTTCTTTCTTGTGCAAGTGGTAGGTATAACGAAGCAAATCACTGTAGCCACCGATACGCTGAAAAGTTTCAGCTACAATCACTGTTGCTTCATTTTCAGTATAAGTTGTGCGAATAATTTCAAAATTATTGGGAATATCGGTCATAGCCGCGATTTCGGGAATTGCACCATCCGTCACGGCCTGCCGAAAATTATCCAATAATTTGCGTTGCTCCTGTTCGTTGGAAGCAACAAAACGGCGATAATAGTAACTGCTCTGGCGAATGAGGTACTCCAAATCTAGATACAAAAAGTAGCGATTCCAGAACTTACTCATTAGGGATTGCAATGTGTAGGATACCACTTCATCCGGTCCCAACTCCTGGCGGGAGAGCAGTTCTTGAGTCTGACTGTCAATACGTTCACGGTATTCTGGCTGAGCTGCAACTCGGGGACGTATGTTCAGGTATAACTTGTTTGATCGTATGGTATTTTGCTCTGTCAGATCTGTGGAGTAGTTGGCCTCCAGGATGAAGATACCGGGATCTTTGATTTCGACAAAACGATTTAATGTGAAAACAAAGGCGTATTCTTCACCAGGCTCCAGAGAAATATCACGGTAAAAATAGGGACGATTGCTATTTTGAAGCATCGCATAATCGGCAGATTCTTTTAAGTTTCTATTATCCAAAGTACGAACATTTACCTTGAGATTGAAAACCCGGTTGTCCGCTGTGCGGAAGAAGAAAGCCTCATTGCTATCGTTGTGCAAGATGGCTTTAATGCGGATTTCTGAGTCAGTGTAGTAGACAGATTTATCAAAATAGGCCAAGGTAAACTGTATGGCAAATAATTTGCCGGCAAACATGCTGAAAAATATAAAGAGCCACAGGATACGCGATTTAAATGCTGACTTCAAAACGAACTCCATCGCATTAGTATTTAGATAACGGATTATTTAGAGCCGCATCAAACCTGAACAGATTTTTGCTTATTTTCGGAATCTCTAGGTAAAATCTTAGAAAATCTTCTTATTTCTTTAACTTTACTGCTTTTTTTCTATTGGGGAACAGGGCTTTACAGATCGGACAGCTCAAACCATGACAAGTTCTGGCCGTACAATATGTCCGTCCATACCAGATCATCTGCAGGTGCAGTTTATTCCAGGATTCCTGCGGAAAGAGGGATTTCAAATTGATTTCTGTTTCCATAACATTTTTTCCTGAGCTAAGCCCCCAGCGTTGAGCCAGCCGATGGATGTGCGTGTCTACGGGAAAGGTCGGAATGCCAAAGGCTTGGGCCAAAACGACACTGGCAGTCTTATGACCTACAGCAGGCAATGCTTCAAGCTCCGTAAAAGTCCGCGGCACCTGGCCCTGGTGTTTTTCCAGCAGTATTTGGGATAAGCCGTGAATACCTTTGGATTTCATCGGAGCCAGGCCGCAAGGGCGGATAATATCGGCAATCTCTTCTATGCTGAGCTGAACCATTTCCTGCGGCTTAACAGCCTTTGCAAACAAGACGGGGGTGACCTGATTGACGCGCAAATCGCTACACTGTGCTGAAAGTATTACAGCAATGAGTAAAGTATAAGGATCCTGATGATCTAGTGGAATAGGGACAGAGGGATATTTTTGTTCCAGTTCTTTTAAAATATAATGAGCTCGCTGTTTCTTTGTCATATTTTTCGGTTGAGGATTAGCCTTTGACCTTGTGGAATCTAGGGCTGGACTAGCTTGCACTTCGACACAAGCTCTCATATAATCCCAATCATGAAAGAAAAATCAATGCCAATTACCAGAATCTTGGACTACCAAGATAATATTTATGAGCTCACTAATGCCGTCATCAAGCGCTCAAATCAAGTGACCAAGACCGGCAGCGAGGACTTGGAAACTTACCATGGTAAGCCTATATCATTGTCTATGGATGAGATACTGAGCAAGCAAGTCCTGTTCCGCAACAAACAGGCTTAAATTTTGCAGACACAGTTCTTATAGTTGCATTACCTGGCCGGCAACGGCAAGATTTTGTGAGTGATGTGCTCTCAGCAGTATAAAGTTGCGATCATTGCCGGGCCTACAGCTGTAGGCAAAACCAAGGTTCTCCAGCAGATACAGAGTGCTCTACGAAATAAGTCAAATGCCTATTCAGACAGGCGAGGAATTGAGGTTATTAATTGTGACTCAATTCAAGTGTATCGTCACCTGAATATCGCCAGTGCCAAACCGACAGCTATTGAACAGCTAGATCTGCCCCATCATTTAATCGATTTTTTAGATCCCTGCGAGAAGTTTACTGCGGGATACTTTGTTCGTCAATGTGACGCTCTAATTCCACAGATTATTGAGCGGGGTAATATTCCTGTGATCTCTGGAGGTACCGTTTTTTATCTAAAAAATTTTTTATACGGTCTGCCCTCCATTCCTAAAATCACTGGGCGACATAGTCAGTATCTAAAGTCTTTAGAAACTGTAGAACTATATAAAAAATTGCGTGAGCTTGATCGCGAGAGCTGGCAGCGCATTCACCCTAACGATCGACAACATTTATTGCGAGCCTGCGAAGTATGCCTGGATACAGGCATATCTTTTTCTTCTTATAAACCTGGCAATATAATACGAAGCCAATATCAACCTTTGGTGATTACTTTGAACCGAGAGCGGGAGGAGTTATATCACCGGATTAACTTGCGCGTTCAGTTGATGTTTGCGCAAGGGCTAGAGCAAGAGATAAATGATATACAAAATATGGGATATACTATTGCAGATCCTGGTATGCAGGGAATTGGATACCGAGAATTCTTTCTGAATCAAGGGTCTTCCAAAGAAGAGCTCCTGGGCAAAATCCAGCAAAATAGTCGTAATTACGCCAAAAGGCAATTGACCTTTTTAAAACATCTGCCGTCGCGTGAAGAATTTCATCCCGGCAATACGACAGCGATAGTGCAACGAATTGCTGAGTTTTATCGTTGCAATGATGTGGGGGGCATGGAGAATGAAAAAGCAGGAATTGTGCAGAAAAGTTGAAGGATGCCTTGTATTTAGGGCTTTCAAAGGGTGGATGTGGGGCGTTTAAGTTTGAAAAAAAATTGCAGAAATTTGCAGCCGTTTTTACTGATTTTCCGGGTGCGGTTTCCGCTTTCCCCTGTCTAACTTTCGTGACCTTTCGCCCTCTTTCGTGCTTTTCGTGGTCCCCGGGCCAAGTAACCACGAAAAACACTAAAAAAGTACGAAACGACACGAAAAATTCTAAAGCGCCGCGCCTGCCTCCCTGCCACCCGCGGCTCCCCAGCCTAAATTTCGTGCCTTTTCGCCGTCTTCGTGCCTTTCGTGGTTCCGGGCCAAGTAACCACGAAAAACACTAAAAAAGTACGAAACGACACGAAAAATTCTAAAGCGCCGCGCCTGCCTCCCTGCCACCCGCGGCTCCCCAGCCTAAATTTCGTGCCTTTTCGCCGTCTTCGTGCCTTTTGTGGTCCCTCTTTCGCCGTCTTCGTGCTTTTCGTGGTTCCTCTTTCGTGGTCCCGGATGAAAAAATTGAGCATAGGCTGCCGTCACTCACGCTTGATTGACTACGATGCCTAGATCCCTTCCATGATTATTACATAGTTGAACGCAATGGCTCTCATTTCATTCTAGTCTTCCCCATTAGCGCCCTCGCCCTCGCGGTAGAGATGCAAGTAATACGTTCGCATTACGGGTCTACTCCGTCCGCCATCTTCATCTATTGCCGTTATCGCAAACTCCAATTTAATGGGGTCAGCACCATTCTGCTCCTCTTCAATCTCCTGCAGTAACTCATATCTCACAGAAATAAAATATGAGTTATATAAATCAGGCATCACGGTCTGAGCGAAATTGCCTATGTCTAAATCTAGATCGCGATTATTGAGCTTCCATTCCCACGTAATCCACCCACCATTACTATCGCCATCCATGTCCTCAGCGACCACATTCAAACGCAAATTTTCTATGAAAAAGTAATAATCGTCACCAGACGGTTCAAGAGCATTCATAAAAAAAGTACCACCTTCATGAGATGAAGATATCTCAGAATCAAACTCTAGCGTCGTCGTCGGCACCACGTTCACGTACAGCGTTCGAGATATCGGAGCTTCCTCCCCCATGTCATCCGTCACCGTTACTTTTACCACCAACTTGTGGCGCTCATCGGTGCTCATCGCTTCAATCTTCTCCTGACTCAAACCCTTTAGCGGCGAGTACAAGGTCAGGCTTGCTTCCGGGCCTGTTTCGCCTTCCTGCTCCACTCCATTGACCTCCCAGCGGTAGGTCAGCTCACCACCATCTTCGTCATTACCTTGAACAATGAAGGTCTGCGGCGTGCCAGTATTTATATCCGCAAGATGAAACCATTCATCCTCTGCAACCGTCGTCCCATCTTCATCAAACGTTGGCCTCGGCGCATGGTTGGCCTGCAGGGTCAAGCGGTAGGTTGCTTCGGCACTGCTGCCGTCCTCATCCGTGACCGTCACCCGCACTTGATACGGATCCTCACTTGCTTCAAAACCCTGCGTTGCCAGCGTAAAAGCCTCTGTCTGCGCGCCTAGCGTCCAGTCGCCAGCCCCAGGGGCCTGGTACTCCCACAGATATTCAAAGACACTTGATTCCGGTGATTCCTCGTCGCTCACATTCACCGCAAACTCAATATCCTGGCCCACCCTGGCCGTGCCAGAGTCCCCAACCGTCGGCCGCGTAAAGCTCAGCGGCGCGGCCACATCCGTCGAGAATTCTGCGGGCAGCTCAATGCTGGCCGTGGCCTGGAATTGCCCTTCGGCAGTTTGGGTGGCCAAGAAAGCTTCAACCACCACCTCTAATTCACCGGCGGAAATATTGGACCATTCAACGGGAAAATGATCGGGCAAATTATCTTTCCAATCTTGAGCATCGAGGACAAAAAATTGTTTTTCACCCTCTGCGGCCGTGATCTGATATTCAGTGGCATCGCCCTCATCATTGTAATTTTCACTCCGCTGCAGCCAGAAAGTTTCGGGAATTTCATCCGCAGTCTCAGCAGAATCTTCAGAGGCGCTTGCTTCAGCTTCTGAATTTTCGGCGGCTTCATCTGTCGCCTCACTGTCTGCCATTTTCTGGCGCAGACCCCAGCGCACGGCCACGTCAGCCCAAAAATCGGCCAGCTCCTGCGCGGCCAGCTCGCCGTCTTGCAAGACGATGTGTTCGTCCTTCATAAAGGAATCAATAAAAAATTCAAATTCCCCGGCCTGCTCAAGTCTCCTTGAGTCCAGGTCTATTAATGTTTTGGGCCCAGAGTCCGAATCGGATGAATCCTCACAACCCCAAACAAACAGGGCCAAAAGCGCGAAGCTGACGGCAAAGAGCCGTTTAAAAATTAGGTCAGATGACATATCTGTATCCTCCTTACAAAAAGAATGTGGGCTAAAAATTTTAAATGAGGAACGATATGAAATAGAAAATAATAATAATGGTTCGCAGGCACGGGCAAACTTGCCAATAGAAGCACCTAGAACATTTCTAGTATATAGCCCCAAACCAACTTTGACAAGTATTTTAAAATATTTTACAAAATATTTTCGCCTTTCCCCTTCAGAGACTCTGGCCAAGTAACCACGAAAAACACTAAAAAAATACAAAACAACACGAAAAATTCTAAAATTCTAAAGAGCCCATCCGCCTGGACGCCCCCCGCAGCTCCCCATCGTGCCACCCGCGGCTCCCCCGCCTAAATTTCGTGCCTTTTCGCCGTCTTTCGTGCACTTTCGTGGTCCCTCTTTCGCCGTCTTCGTGCCCTTCGTGGTTCCCTTTAAAGCTTCCCGGTTACCCGCAGCTCCCCATCGTGCCACCCGCGGCTCCCCCGCCTAAATTTCGTGCCTTTTCGCCGTCTTTCGTGCCTTTCGTGGTTCCCTTTTCATGCAAAGTTACAAAGTCTGAACGTAGGAGGACAAAGCAGCAAAAAAGGCACCCTCATAATGAGAGTGCCTTTTTTGCCCTAAGAGTTAGATACAAAGAAACCTGCCTTACGCCTCCTTGCTAAACGGCTGGTTTTTTTGCTAGCTTTTAGTTGGCAGCAGGTTCAGCCTCAGGAGCTGCGTTTTCGCCACCAGCCTCAGGAGCTGCGTTTTCGCCACCAGCTTCAGGAGCTGCGTTTTCGCCACCAACTTCAGGAGCTGCATTCCCGCCATCAGTAGTCTCCTGAGCCGTAAAAGCAGGATGACGATCTTGCAGTTCAAGATATCGATCTACAGTATTAATGCGGGACTGGAGAGCCTGGTCATAACTGTGCAATTGAGAGTTCACTGTATTCAATTGCCAAATCTGTTCATCGTCAATTTCAGAATCAAAAGTTTCAGAGATAGAGTCATCATAAACAACGGATATTTGCTTGATATAAAATACGACCTGAGATGATCCTTCACTAACGGAGTGGAGAGAGCGATCCAAGCGCAGAGCGCGCAAGATCATAGAAGGCATACCGCGCGGATATTCAGGGTTAGTGTTGTAATTGCGCTTGCGAACATCAATGGTGTAGTTCGGATTGGTCCAGACTAGATCTTGCCAGCCGGAAAATTGCAGTCTACCCATGTTGTATTCGCGACTGCCTTTGTCCGTATGATCGGCCTCAATAGTCAAGTCCAACGGGAAACGGCGACCATAAACAGTCGCAGTAATTGAGCGAATGGGACCTACGTTGCGCAGAACTCCTTTGTGAAGGAACTGCCCCATCCGTTCCATAGCCGATTTATTAACGGATTCCTGGATGTCGGTACTCGGGGCGACTGAATAAGCAGGAATTGCGAATTCGGGAGTAATCCAGACTTTGGAGTTTACAGATAGTTTGGGCAAAGAAAAATGAGCGGCCATGATTTGCTCGCCGGCAAAACGGCTGGAAGAATCCTTGACTTTGTAAGCGTGAACCTGAGTGCTGGTTTGAGTGTCCTGGAAACTTGAAGAACCCGAAAGCTTAATCTGCCAGCGATCAAGAGCCAGAGAAAGTTTCATTTCGTCGTAAGCCTGGTTGCCATTTTGGGCCGTCTGGTCTGAAAAACGGCTGGGCAGAAGATTCTGCGATGCACGGCTAAACGGATCATAAACGTTGGAGTAATCCACTACAGTATCGTCATCTTCCGCAATAGGGGCGGGATCATACTGACGGATATAAGAACCACCTGCAGGCATATAGCCAGAAGGCAAAGCTCCAAAATCAATCCAGATTTCATCTTTGGCGTACAGCGCAGCTGCTAACTGTAGCAAAACTAAGGGCAAAAGAATTTTGCGTAACATACTAATACGACTCCTTGTCTTGATGTTGGTTTAGTATTCAGTATATCGGCACTATAAAGAAAAATTTCGCATTCTTTGATGATTTTTTTTACTTTTTTTTCACACGAGCTTAAAATATATTTTCAAAATATTCTCTGAAAAAGAAAAAGCTACTCATAGCTGCACATTAAAATTTCAAAAAAGTAGCTAGCTGAAATTATTTTAGTTTAGGATACATGAATTTTTATATTTTATGGTATAATTGATTCGATTTTCACAATTAAGAATGTCTGCAAAGAATATTTATAGCTTCTCCCGTGATTTTTTAATTTTAAAAATTCTATGCCATTCCGATAATCTGCTTGACTATGAACAAGTTCGGCAACTTAACAAAAAATTTGATTCCCGGCCATGACGATATGGAGACAGAAAGAAAAGCCGTGCAAAAAGTTTTATTTCTGGCCCCAGAGTGGGGAACTATTACTAAAGTTGGCGGGTTAGCTGATGTCGTGACTTCCTTGTCCCAGGCCCTGATTGATAAAGGTATGGAAGTGCGTACCGTATTGTTGGGTTATCGCCATATTAATCTAATGTTGCGCAATAAATATTTTAACCCTCGGTTGCCATTTTTTCTACTGGAAGAATGCGCACATCCAGATTATCCCAAGCATATATTTTACCTGATAAAACACCCCGCTCTAGGCACTATCCATGAGCCATATACGCCAAGCTATTCGGCGAATGATTCATCCTTGGACTTGCTGCAAGCCATACTTTTAGCTTTGGCACCATTTGCCATTGCTGAGAATCCGAGTATTTTGTGGAAACCAGATTTGGTGCATTGTCACGATTGGCTTTGTGGTCTTTACCCTTATTTCAATCACCACTTGCCCGCGTTGCTACATAATTTTGCCAGCCGTAAAATTCCCAGTGTGTTTACCATACACAATGCGGAATACATGGGCACTTTTGACGAAATCATTGCCAATAACTTTTACAGCTTGCTGCGGCAGTGGGGGATTGCGATCTCCCATAACTTCAAAATTGATGCATGGAAATACGAAGGGCAAGTCAATTTGCTGGCTACTGGGCTCAAGTACGCAGAGCGGATAAACACAGTATCGCCAACCCACGCCCGCGAGCTGCTCACTCAAGGAGCAAAGATTTCGCCAGTTCTGCAACAACGCAGCAACGATTTCTGCGGCATCCTCAATGGCGTGGATAATACTAGTTGGAATCCAAGCCGTGATCCATATTTAAAAGAATATACCTACAAAGCTAAAAAGCGTGAGGTTCGCAAAGCCAAAATATATTGGCGTAAGTATTTGCAGCAACGCATACAGTTTGCCTTGAATCCCAAGCTGCCGTTGATCATCAGTATTTGCCGTATCGTGAAGCAAAAGGGGCTGGATCAGCTGTTTGGCCTCTACCACGATGAAACGGATAATAAAGTACACGGCAGTGGGCCGATGTTGGAAGCGCTATCCTTAAGTCGTTGCCAGTTGATTATTCTGGGGGAAGGCGAGCAACAGCTGGAAATGCAATTACAAATGTTTGCCTGGCAGTATCCGCAAAGCTTTGTATTTTTAAACTACTTTCACGAAGAAATGGCGCATATCCTGACCGCTGCGGCGGACTTTTTTATCATGCCCAGCCAGTACGAGCCTTGTGGTTTGAACCAGATTTATTCGCTGCGTTACGGCACGACTCCCATCGTGCGGAGAACTGGCGGCTTAGCGGATACGATTCAGCATCGGAAAAATGGCTTGTTGTTTGACCATGCGACACCTGTGGAGTTGGGCGAGGTATTGAAAGAAGCCTTTTACCTTTGGCATCGGAAGCCCAGGCAGCTCTGGGCGATGAAGCAGTGCGGCATGGAGCAAGATTTTTCCTGGCAGAGCAATTTAAGTGAATATATTCGGCTCTACAACAGTAGTGTCAACGATTCAAATCGCACGCAGCCAACGCAAAACTTAGTCGCAACGGGTCACGAGCCATTTTGATTTTGACGAATTAGGGGATTAGCGAGATGCTTAGCTGGCAGTATTCGTGTCGCCGCATATGTCGCCATATATTTAATGGCGCGCGCTTTTCGCATGCTCTCTTGGCACTACAAACCTGGGTATTCGCTCTCGCGGGCTTAACGGCACAGACTGGCCAGGCTCAACAACATCGCAGTCTCAGTGGGACTTTTTGGCTGGATCTTGGCCTGAATCTAGTCGTTTTCCCTGGCAATCAAGAGCGTCAAGGTGCCAAGATATCTGAGCCAGAAGCTTTGATTCGCGCTTCCCAGAACTTTGTTCGCGATGAAGCCAGTTACGTTTTCCACGGAATGGTTTATGGCTTTCAAGTGGTTTACCGACCGCCAGACCACTTCCATCGCCAGGATGAAACATTTCTAGTTATTCCAAAGAATACAGAACTTATCAGCCCAACAGACTTGGATATTTATCACGTTTCCAACGTCGGTCACCGATTTTATTATTCTATTCGCAAGCAACTCAGCCGTTTTGAAGATTTTAATGTCCAGTCCTGGGAACAGGCCGACAAAAAGACCTTGCAGGCGCGCGGTGTGGTTGATCTCGCAACTGCTGGTGCGGGAGCTGACGATAGCCCTGGTAATTTGGTCCCAGAATTGATGATCCGGCTACGTAAAACTGCTATTGATAACGGCATCAAAGAAGCGATCCGTAGGTATTTCCGGCGCCAACTGCGCAATAAGCCCGCCCAGATTCAAGTCGGCCTGGCCTTCAGCGCGGTGCCAGAAATATCTGTAGACAATGGTGCAATAGTCGCTCGGGTGCGTCTGAGTATGGGCCAATATACCATTGATCGCTACGAAGTTCGCTAGCTTGATGCCCTTTGTCACTCCGTCTCAGAGTCCCTGGCCAAGTAACCACGAAAAACACTAAAAAATAGTAATCAAATTTATCAAGTCTCGCCTCTTGAAATTTCAAGATATTAGATTATAAAGTGCTACAGCATTACATAAATCAGGAAGGCGGATATCCAATTATGCAAGCTTTAGAGAAAAAACTTCCCGTTACAGTTTTATCGGGGTTCTTAGGCGCGGGAAAGACAACCCTGTTAAACCATATCCTCAACAACCGTGAAGGTCGCAAAGTTGCGGTCATCGTCAACGATATGAGTGAGGTCAATATTGATGCTGATCTCGTTGAGCGCGGTGGTGGCAACTTTTCTCGCACGGAAGAAAAGCTGGTCGAAATGAGCAATGGCTGTATTTGCTGCACACTGCGTGAAGACCTCTTGATGCAGGTTCGGGCGCTCGCAGCAGAAGGAAAATTTGATTACCTCCTGATCGAAAGCACTGGCATTTCTGAGCCGCTCCCAGTCGCAACGACTTTCGATTTTCGTGATGAGGATGGGAATAGCCTCTCGGACGTCTCACAGCTTGATACGATGGTGACAGTCGTCGATGCCGCCAATTTGATCAAGAACTATAGCTCAACTGACTTCTTGAAAGATCAAGGGGAAAGCCTCGGCGAGGAAGACGAGCGCACATTGGTCGACTTGTTGGTCGAACAGATTGAGTTTGCCAATGTTATCATTCTAAACAAGATTGATCTGCTTGCCAAAGACGAGCTTGAAATTGTTAAAGCCATTATTCGCGGCCTAAACGCTAAAGCAAAAATTATCGAAACGACATTGTCGCAAGTTGATCTTGATGAAGTCATGGATACGGGTTTGTTTGACCTTGAGGAGGCGGAAGATCATCCTCTATGGGCGCAAGAACTCTATAATTTTAAAGATCACGTTCCAGAAACAGAAGAATATGGCATCACAAGCTTTGTTTATCGTGCGCGTGAACCCTTTGATCCCCAAAAAATCCACTCTTTCTTCAATCAGGAATGGCCGGGAGTAGTGCGGGCGAAAGGTTTCTTTTGGATTTCAAGCCGCCCTGATTTTGTTGGCGAAGTGTCTCAAGCTGGTGCTTTTGTTCGTCATCAAGGGATTGGACAATGGTGGGCCGCCGTTCCGAAAGAAGACTGGCCAGAAGGGGATGATTTTGCTCAAGCTGTAGAGCAACACTGGAGCAAAGATTTTGGTGACCGTAGACAAGAGATTGTTTTCATAGGCCTCAGTGCCGAAATGAATGAAGAAAAAATACGTGGGCAGCTTGATGCGTGTTTGATTAAAGATTATCTCAGCGCTCCTGATTTATACCAGAAAATGCAAGACCCGTTCCCCGCTTGGTTCCAAGAGGAAGAGGCTTAAAGGGAAGAGGCTTCAAAGGAATCCTCCCTCCCCCCAAAAAAAAATAATTCTCCCACACGCTAAGCAGAAGGCCAAAAACAAGAGGCTGCCTTTAAAAAGCTCAAGGAGGAGTTGCGGAGCATCCCCAAGCTGTAAAGGGGCGTCAAGCTATCGGAAAACTAAAGGAGCTGGGGGCGAAGGACGACGGGAGGCGCGGTGTTTTAGAATTTTTCGTGTTGTTTCGTATTTTTTGGTGTTTTTCGTGGTTACGGGGCCAGGGGACTGTGACGCCACACGTTTATTTTAGAGGCATAGAGGGCCAATATGCTCACAAACTGATCCCGTGGAAAGACAGTGATATCCAGTTTCTAATTAGGCTAGCCGGTCTCAGACTCTCAAAAGAATTTACTCAAAAAAACAGAGTCAAATGTTACAAACTATTATTGATTATCAAACGCAGGACCGACATTAGCTTCACATGAGGTGGAAAAAGCCTCCCTCCAACCAATGTTATTCATGACGTATAGAACATTGAAGAAAGAGAAAGCGGAGAGCGGGGCATCACTCGTTCTCAACAAGCTGCTACCCTGCGACCGGAGTCGAATCCCTCTGGGTGGTGCCCTCAACCTTCCTTTAAAAGATACCTCCCAAATTCTGACAAGTCAAGTCAAACAGAGGGGGTTAGGTGGGGACCTATTGGAAAACTGGATTCGTTACCAGGAAAATTGGGATTGGAAAACTGTAACCGTAAAGAATTTTGATGTCTCAAAGAAAATTGATCTGAATATTTGGGTTACATGGAAGGATGGTAAAACTAAAGTTTCTGGTTAGGCCTCACAACCTGAAACATTGTATAGAATGTTAGATTACGATTAAACATAGAACCTATGTAACGTTGAACGGTAGCAAGAAGCTGAAACCGACAGACCTTGTACATGATGTACTGAATACGGAAGAAATAGCAAGAAAAAAAAGGCCAGCTCAAGTGGAGCTGATCCTCGGCAATCCGATCTCAACACCCCGTTCCGCCGGCCCTTTCTAAAGTAGGGCCAAAACTCCAATAAGTCAAGCAAACTGGGGAGCCGTGGGTGGCACGACGGGGATCTGTGGGCGCCAGGGGAAAGCAGAAAAGGGGGCCGAATGGACGACGGGAGGCGCGGGGGCGTTCAGGCGGGGGGGGCGCTTTAGAATTTTTCGTGTTGTTCGTATTTTTTAGTGTATTTCGTGGTTACTTGGCCAGGGAACTTTGAAAGGAACCACGAAAGGGCCAGAAAGGCTCAGGACTCATATCCAGAACAAGACGCTTGCCGCTATGTAAATTGCCGATTCAAAGGTGTGTGCGCAACGCTCGTATCGCATGGCGATGCGCCGGATTATTGGCATAACGCCAAGCCCCATCAGAATGTCCCCCTCATTAATACCCCTGCTTAGAGACCCATTCTGCTAATCATGACCCGAATTTTAATTAAGTTATTCTGGAGCTTGAGGGGTTGGTATTTCTAGAGAAACATCGTTGGCCTCTTGTCGTGACTGGGAATCCGTGATGCTTTCTGTGCTTTTGGGCGTAAGCATCTGTCGACTAGCCAGCTGGGCTTCTTTGAGACTACCGATTGTGTGTACGAATCCATAAGGTACCCAACCTTTTAATTCAGCCTGCCGATCCTGCTGCGTGACATCTTTATCGTTTGCTTCGGCTTTATTGCCGGTTTCGGAACCCCGCACAATATATGCCCAGATTGTATTATCTTCGGGATTTTTATCGACGCGAAGAACTTCGACAATATTGCCGAAACGCACCATTCCCACGGGATGGCTGTTCTGTGGAGAGGCAAGGTTGCGACTGACTTTAATATACGGCATATTCACAATGGCCCATTGCCGATCTGGGAATAAAGGTGTCTCGTCCAAATTGATGTTCAGATTTCGTTGCGAAATATTGCAGCTGGCCGCCAGTAAAAGCATGCCCGACGGCAGCAATACCGAACCAAACAGACGGCTAAAGCCGGCCCGCCCAAGATGGGAAAACTGTTGCTTCACGAAAAATAGAATGGAAAATGAAAATGGCATGGCTCAGATGGACGGGAAATATAAGTAGCGGCTCTGCATCAGTTCAAAACTCGCTTGTACATTATAATCGGGATAGCGTTCCAAGATATAACGACTGGTTTTTTCTTGGGTCTTCTGGTCTCCGATAATTCCCTGGACCTGAATGCTCTTTTTCTCACTGTCAAACAGTACCTTGAGCAGGTCAATAAACAGTTTCTGCCCGAATAGCAAGTCCATGTATAGTTCTTCAGCATTGATCAGGTCTTGCAGGAGTTTTTTGCGTTCGGCTACTTGTTCGGCTGCAAAGGATGTGTGCAAGGCGGTCTCCAGAATGGTTGAGAAATTACTGGCACTGATGTTTAAGATCACGTCATAACAAGACTCATCGTTCCAGTCGGCATCGAAAAAAAAGCGGTGGAAACCAATGCGCTCGCGTTCGCGCTTGTGGATCAAGGTACGGGCCTCGTGTTCTCTGACTTGCCGTTTTTCGGCCACTATCTTGATGCGGTAATCTTCTGGCCCAATTAACTTGATTTTCATAATGGCAGGGAGCTGCGCAAGGATGAAGCTCGCGCCATGGCCATAGATAATGCCGCAATCCCGCAGGGCAAAACGGTAGATACTGAGACGCAGGAAAGATAAATAATAATCTTTGCGGGCTCCCCAAAGGTCGCGGAAGCGTGGGCTGTGTTCGTCAAATTGCTCTAGCAATTGATCCGGTGAGTCAAATTTGAGCTGTTCCTCGTGCAAGACGTCTGAATCCAGAACCGGAATATCGCGCTGTTTCAAATTGGTTAAAATAGGGCTGAAATCTATGCCACCTTCGCGAGACAGGGTATAAATCATATTGTTCTCCTTGGAATCCCAGCGACAATCTAGCTCCATTATATATAGATTTTAGGTCCTTTGCAACAAACGGTAGAGTTCTGGCAGACTGAGGCTGTACCATAGCGGACGGCCGTGGGGACAGCGCTCCAGCCCCATGGTAAAAATGTCATGTAACAATTGCGTGGCGCTTATGTCATCGAGTATATCACCCTTTTTGATGGCCTTGCGACAAGATAAGTGGGCAAATAGCTCACGTTTTAGATCTTCGACCTCGCTAGCGCCATGCAACACCAGTTGGACCAGCTCATTTTTTAAATCGTTGACGCAGGGGGGGAGGCTGCAGATTTGCCAGCGCTTGCCGTCATCGCATTCTTTAATTTGTATGCCGATGGAGGCCAGTGCTGCAGCGCGCCGGCGCAGTGATTGGGACTCTGTCAACTCGACGTCCAGCTCAATGGGGACAAGCAGGGGCTGCTGCTGTAGCATTTCGCGCTCCAGGGTTTCATATAGAATGCGCTCGTGACTGGCGTGTTGGTCGACAATCATTAGGCTAGGCGTGTCGTTAATGTCGCGTTGAACCAAGAGAAAAACTTCAAACAGTTGGCCTAGGTAGTGGAATTCCTGCGGTTTATCTCGCTGAACTTGGGCGACTTGCCAATTCTCTGCGTGCGTTTCGCGCAGACTGGAAGCGCTAAAATCGTCGTCGTTTTGAACGCGGGCTTCATTTGGAGGCACTCTCTGTCCGTGCTGCAGCTCGCGGGTAGAAAAACCTTTTCTCGCCGAGTCAAAATCTGCACCAGGTTTATCCTGAAAGGCGGGACTGTCGTAAAAGGTGGAAGGTCCTTTGGGGCAGAAACTGCGTGAGGCCACCCGGCTGGCCGGCGAAGAATTGCGGTATCGGGTGGCTGTGGCGCCAGCGTCCCGATTTGATGCGTGCGGGCTGGAGGCAGGTTCTCGCTCTGGCATGGAATTTGTCTTTGGGCCCTGTGGCGTTCGCTCTGGGCAAACTTGGCTTTGCCGCTTGTCTTTGGCTTCACTTTGCGGGTCGCTCAAATTGCCGGCTTCGCGACAAAAACTGCGCAAAGTCTGGCGAATGCCGGCTTGTACCAGGCTGAGGTCGCGCAGGCGCGCCTCGCGCTTGGCGGGATGTATGTTGAAGTCCACCCGCTCTGGCGAAACGGTTAAAAAACAAATGGCCACAGGGAAAAGGCCGCCAGCCAGGTAGCCGTCATAGCCGATACGTATGGCTTGTTGCAAGGAAGCCTCCGCGATGGGGCGCTGATTGATGTAAATGGGCATGCGTTTGCGGTCGCGGCGATAGAGGGCTGGTGGCGCGGCAAATATTTGTATCGAAAAGTTTTCGGTCTGTTCATCCAGCTGGAATAACTGTTCGGGAACCAGCTCGTTAAAAACCTGACAGATGCGCTCTAAAGCGGAGCCAGGAGCCAGAGAATTTTCCATTTTTCCTTGGTTGTAAAGACGGAAGTGGATGTGGGGGAAGGCCAGGGCCTTCTCTTGGAACACAGCTTTGCAACTGCTCAGTTCGGAGCGAGTACTTTTGAGGAATTTGCGCCGGGCGGGGAACGAATAAAACAGCTCGCGTACTTCCACTTGTGTGCCGCTGTGTGAAGCGAGAACGGGCTCAATCCCGCGCAACAGGCTGTCGTCAACCCGCAATTCCCAGGCTTTGAGCGGACTTTCCGTAGAGCCATCTATGCTGTTATTGAGGTCCTGATCCGCAGCTTGGGCACTGCCGATCCGCAGTTGGCTACAGGCGGCAATAGAGCTGAGTGCCTCGCCGCGAAAACCCAGACTGCCGAGTTGTAACAAGTCATTGGTATGACGAATTTTTGAGGTGGCATGGGCCAAATAACAAAGTTCTAGGTCTTCCTTGCTCATGCCAATACCGTCATCCGTGACACGAACTAGCTGCAGGCCACCCTCTTCTATGTAGAGGGAGACTTCGCTGGCTCCAGAGTCGATGGCGTTATCCAAAAGTTCGCGCACCACGGCCGCAGGCCGCTCAATTACTTCACCCGCGGCAATTTTGGCGGCAACTTGGGGGTCTAGGATGGCGACATTCTGGCTCATGGATTTGCTGCTCCTTTAAGTCTGAAGCTCAAAGCCGCTGAAAAAAATAGCTTAAACGCCCCTGTTGTTCAACGGGTTGTGTGTTTTAGACAAGGTGCGAGAAAAGGTGCGGATCAAGACTGGCGCGAGGGGCTGGCAGTTTCTAATTTTCCAGACTAAACCATGCTTTAATTCATGCCAGGATTCACCCAGTCGCCCTTAAATTTGTATTTGAATTTGCATTTGTATTTTTGGGGGTCCCGCTCAAGTTTTGGCTTTGGGGCTCGCCAGGTAAAGTACCACTGTTCGGCTCGCCGGGGGCACTGACCCACAGTTCAAGGATTAAAGGTGTGGTAAGTCGGCTGCCGGGTTGCGGCTTTTGGGCAAGGATGCTGCCCTGCGGGACATCCGCTCGCGCAACGTAATGAACCTGGCCAATTTGTAACTTGCTGAAAACATATTTCAGATTGTTGACATCACTCTGGATTTTATACAGCTGCTCACCAATGTAATTGGGGACTTTGTCGATTAGGTTGCCCTTGCTGACAGTCAGCACTACCTCTCGTCCAATCACGACCTTGGCCCCAGGTGCGGGGCTTTGGTACAAAATAGTGCCGGCATCGCCGCTCTCGTTGGATATCTTGAGCAGGACTTTGGGCACCAGATGCTTTTCTTGCAGTTCAATCAGGGCATTGATCAAGGGTTCTCCCGCCACCTGCGGCACAATCACGACTTCTTTTTTGTGTACTGAAAAGAAAAATAACACCGCCACGGTAAACAAAACCAGAGCCAGACACAGCACAATAAATCCAAAGCCCGTCCAGAATACGGCCTCGCCGCTGACGGCAGGCAAGTCGGTACTGAGCGTATCCGGGCTATTCGGGACTTCGTCGCAAGACTCTGGGTGCCGCTTTGATGAGTGCTTAGGTGATTGCTTAGGTGATCGCGTTTTGGATGGCATACAATCCTCTGTAAATTGGGGACTTAGTTATTGAGCCCTACACTATAATCAGAAATGAGATAGGGTCTAGGGCCAGCCTGTAGACTGTTGGCTTACCAAGCATTTATCTATTGCGCGACAGGATCTATGTCACAAAAGCAAAACAGGTGTTTATATGCCGAGCATCTACCATTATTTTGCTCAATTTGTCGCCATTTAGGCAAATTTAACTGATTGGCAAAATCTTTGGCATTACAGGATTTTTTGCCCTGGCGTTGCAGTTGACGAATGGCCAAAATACCCTGGCCTGTCAAAACCAGGAGGCCGTCTTCGGGATGCAAAGTTAGCAATTGCCCCGGCCGCGCCTGATTGTGTTGAATAAAACTTTCCAGTGCTGAACTTTGCCCCGCCCACACTGCAGCTTGCAGAATATTTACCTGGCGTGGACTATTTTCGTTAGGCCAGCGCAACCAGCTATGGGCCTTGGGCCAGGCGGCGTAAGCGCGGCACTGGCGGCCGAGCTGCAGAGCGCTGGATTGCCAGTTCAGCCGTCCATCTTCTTTGCGAATTTTGGGGCAGTATGATGCCTCGCTGTGCTTCTGGGCCGTGGCGCTATTTAAGTAGTTCTGACCTTTCGCGGCAATCTGCTCACAAGTCTGGCGGAGTAGGGCTGCGCCCTGCGCTGCGGCGATCTGGGCGGCGACAAAATAATTGGCTTCATCGGGCAGAGGGTAGAACTCCTGGCGCAAGATATCGCCGGCGTCCATCTGCAGCGAGATGCGCTGCACGCTGATTGCCAGTTGTTCTGCGCCGCTGAGCAACTGGGCTTCAATCGGGCTGGGGCCGCGCCATTGCGGCAGAGCCGAAGGGTGTAAATTGATACCCCCTAGCGGGAAAAGATTGAGCAGGACTTGGGGCAAAATTTTTCCGTAGGCAAAGACTGCCAGTAGATCGGGGTGCATCGCAGCCAACTTTGACTGCAGCTCGGCGTCTAGTTTTTGCGCACAAAGTATGCTTCGAGGTTCCAGACCTAACTCTAACGCTCTGACTTTGATGGGGCTGGGCTTTAGTTGGCGTTTGCGCCCGGCGGGCCGGTCTGGCTGCGTCAGGATTCCTGCAATTTCGATTTGGCCGGCCGCGCTGGCCTGCTGCAGGGCCTCTAGACTGGGGCAGGCCAGTTCGGGGGTGGCTGCAAATACAATGCGTAGCATAAGTTAATTATCGTCTTCACTTTTGCTCTGTCGAACTGGACCAACTGGACCTTGGGAGTCTTGTAAGCGCAATTCGGCAAAGTATTGGTGTATTTTCTTCACTTGGCTACGTTTTAGATAGTCGGTAAATAGAATGCCATCTAAATGGTCGTTTTCATGTTGGAAGCAAATGGAATCCAAACCTTCAAGTTGGAACTCAAAAGTCTGGCCATAAGGATCCTGCGCTTTGATGTCGATCGCAGCCCAGCGTTCAACCTCTGCATAAATGCCCGGCGCGCTCAGGCATCCCTCCTCGTTGGATTCTTTGTCGTCGCTCGCCGGCCGGATTTCAGGGTTGATTACAATTAGAGGGGCGGCCTCTTCACAGGTTTGCGAGACAAAAATGCGTTGAAATACACCCATTTGTGGAGCTGCCAGACCAATGCCACGTTCGTTGTGCATGTGCTCAACCATGGCTTGGCAAAATTGCTCTAACTCCTTGCCAAATATTTTGACCACTTGAGATCTGCGGTGCAAGTCCGCTTCATCCTGTTCTGATTCCAGGGTTAGCAAGCGCAGTTTGGGGATGATTTGCAGCCATTCTTCTGGCCGTTGGACTTCCGTGACGATGGGATATTTAGAACTCACCACATTGATAGTATTGAGTGTTTGACTCATGGGGATTATTCCTCGTAAATTAGGGCCGCATTAATTAGGCAAGCTATATATGAAACAAGCCATGAAATGCATCTGATATTTAAGGTCAAAACATAATCCTAGCCTGTTTGCCACTCTGCGTCTACTGGCAAGCCCTTAAGCGTTTCGGTCACAAAATGGCAGGATTCTGCACACCAGCACTTGACGCCAAAAATTAAAACCGATACATTGACGCTGCGTACTGCAAATGCAGGGAGAGATGGCCGAGTGGTTGAAGGCTCTGGTCTTGAAAACCAGCGTAGGGCAACCTACCGTGGGTTCGAATCCCACTCTCTCCGAGCTAGTGCAGTTTTACTGCGCAGTTTTTCTGTGCATTTTGCCATCGGAGAGATGCGAGAGCGGTTGAATCGGGCTCCCTGCTAAGGAGTTGTACTCGCAAGGGTACCGAGGGTTCGAATCCCTCTCTCTCCGTTATATTACGTCCTTTAAATTGTCGCTATGTAAAGATAATTTAAGGGATAAAGTGTTCAATGGTTGATGTTTAGCTGATTGACACTTTTCAGTCGTCTCATGTAATCTTTATAGAAGATTGCCTTTTTTAAGCCCTTCCATAATTTCGCGCGGCCAATTTAAAACACAAGGTCTAGTGTTTCTGGAGCCTGTTCATATCTAATTGCAAGCATTACATTTATTTCAGAAAGCCAATTGCTCTAGATATCTACAGCTTTCAATTTGTTTGAAATCTACTTTATAACATTGTATTCATCACGGGACTCGCTCTTCAATTCTTCAGGTAAAGAATTTAGGATATTGTTGGCGTATTTTTTTCACATTCTCAATAGAAGACAACAGTATTTTTCTATATTACCGTAATCAGCTTTAGACAAATCTGCCCTTTAGGCAATGACTTTAATCCTTCACACCATCATGTGTGTTGCCTGCCGAAAGGAGTAAAAGTTGCATATTAACCTACCAATTCTCAACTATGCTTTGCTCTCAGCAACATCAGATTGCAACCTGGGCTGAGTGCTGTGTCGGAGCCGAGATGTGGCAAACAGGGTTTTGTCAGCATTAAGCAGTTTTAAAGAGTCTGGCTTCACGATTATTTCAAGGATTGTGCAAAATATGGATTTTTTCACAAGTTATATAATTTATTTAAATGTAAAGTCTAAAATCATTTTCTCACGTCTGAGCCCTTGCCTAAATTGGACTAGATGGCTATATTAAAGAAAGGTAACACCTGAAACGGATTTCAAAGGAGGTTTCAAATGAGTAACCCGCTCGATCTCAATCTAAGCCGGGTTAGGACGATGGAGCAGAACTTTCTGCGCAATGTCTATACCTGGATGTGTCTGGCCTTGGTTATTACAGGTCTGACAGCGTATCTAACAGCTAACTCCCCTCTATATTACTACCTTCAGGGCGGTAGCTATCTCGTCTTGGTCGTCGCAACCTTGGCCTTGACTTGGTTCTTGCCCAACATGGTCATGAAGTTCAGCACTAACGCGGCCACCCTTTTATATGCGCTGTACGCCGTTTTGGAAGGCATGCTGCTGGCCTGGGTTTTCAAGGCCTTTGCCCAATCGGTAATTTATAGCGCTTTTTTTGTCGCTGCCGGGACTTTTGCGGCTATGGCGGTCTATGGGAGCACTACTAAAAGAGACCTCAGCGGCATGGGATCTTATCTGATCATGGGCCTGATCGGTATCATCATTGCCTCAGTGGTCAACATGTTCATGCGTTCCAGTGGCATGAGCATGTTAATCAACTATGCCGCCGTGTTGATTTATGTGCTGTTGACAGCTTTCCAAACCCAGCAACTCAAACAAATGGCCCGCGAGATGAATCAGGCTGATGGAGCCAGCTTTCTGCGTATCAGCATCATCGCGGCCTTTTCGCTTTACATCACTTTTATTGGTTTGTTCATCCGCATCTTGTTGATCTTTGGTCGCCGGGACTAGGCTGCGGAAATTTAGCTTACCTTGAAACTGCAGGCCAGGTTTTTGTGAGTCCGCTCCAGCCTGGTCTTGTTTTTTTATTTATAGTTTGGAGTTTATTGAATGGGTCGCAAGCCTCCTCAAGATGTACATGATCAATCCACAATCAATGCTTTATGTGATTTTTTGCACGCCAGTCCCACGCCTTTTCACGCTGTCGAACAAGCCCGAATCCTGTTGTTGGAGGCCGGCTTTCAGCCATTATCCGAACAGGACTCTTGGGCCGCCTTGCGCACAGCACAGTCTGGCCAGGGATTTTTTTGTCTGCGTGGCGGGAGTTTGATTGCCTGGATCTGCGGTTCGGAAGCACCATGGCGTGATTCTTGGCGTGATTCTTGGAGTAATCCACGGCACAATTCTGAGGACACTTCGGCAAGCGAGCCGGCCGCAAGCGCCCCGGGCGGCCTGCGCTTGGCCGGCGCCCACACCGACAGTCCCGGCCTCAAGCTGAAACTGGAAAGTGCACACTTTGAGCGCGGGGTACTGGTTTGTCATGTCGCAGTATATGGCAGCCCGATTTTTGCAAGCCACTGTGACCGCAGCCTTTCGGTCGCCGGTATTGCCGTGCGTTGCAACGGCGAACAAAGTCAACTGCGCCATGTGCACGTCTGCGACGGCAAGGCAGTTGCCATCGTGCCCAACCTGGCGATTCATCTGAACCGAGAAGTGAACACCAAACTGGGTTACAATCCGCAAACCCAGCTGAAAGCGATTTTCGGTCGGGAGCCAGTCCGCAGAGAGGATGCAGGGCAAGACGCCGCCCGGTTGCTGCGTCAGAAATTTGGTCTGGCCGACGATGAAGTCTGCGAACTGCAACTGTGCCATAGCGAAAGGCCGACTCGGCTCGGTCTCGATGATGAACTGCTCAGCGGCTCTCGCCTCGATGATATGAGCATGGTCTATTTATTGTTGGACGAAATGTGTCAGCTCAAGCGCCAGGGCAAAGTCCCGCGCAGCTGGCCTGTCGCCATTCTGTGTAATGGCGAGGAAGTTGGCAGTCGCACTTATGAAGGGGCAGCTTCAAACTTTGTCGCGACTGTGCTGCGACGCATTGTGATCCAGTACGCGCAGGGAAAAGAGCCGCGCTTAAAAGACGAGGTCGAATTGAGTGAGGCTTGGGCCCGCAGCCTGTCGGCGGCATTCCTTCTCTCCCTTGACGGAGCCCATGCCAGCCATCCGTCTTACCCCGAAGCCTTTGATCCAGCATACGATCTGAAAATGGGTGCCGGTCCGGCCCTGAAGTTGCCAAACGGCGCCAGTTATATTAGCGAACCTTTTAGTATTGCGCGGATTCGTGCCATTGCCCAAAAATCCAACTGCCCGCTGCAAAATGCCGTACCGCGCTCCGATAGACCGACGGGCTCTACGATTGGTCCGATCCTGGCGAGTCAGCTGGGGCTGCGCGGTGTCGATATTGGCCTGCCAATGTATGCCATGCACAGCCTGCAAGAAACTGTGGCCGTGAGCGATTATCTATCGCTGCAGAGGCTGCTACGCGAATATTACCTGCCTTCTTAAATTACCGGCCATGTTTTTAGCCGAACGCTACGAACAAGTGGCTTTTGATATCGCAGCCGCCACACGACAGCGACGAGACTCCGTGCGTATACTGCTGGTCAGCAAATACCAAAGTTGCGAAGATATCTACAGTGCCCTTGACTACCTCCACCGGCGTACACCACAGCTCGAGGCGGCACAACTTGACCTGCCCAACCTCGGAGAGAATTACGTCCAGGGCGCAGCTCAGCGCCAGCTAGAACTGGAACAATATTACGCTCAAAGGCCACAGTTTGTCGCTCGCCGTGTGCGGCTGGAAATGATCGGTGCCCTGCAGAGTAACAAGGCGAGCAAGGCGACTGAGTTATTCTGCGCCCTGCACAGCGTCTCCAGTGTTAAACTTCTGCGCCGCCTGGCGAAAGCCGTAGCAGGACGAGACCGGACAGAGCCTTTGGATTTATACTTTCAGTATAACGCTAGTGGCGAGAAGCAGAAAAACGGCTGCCGCGAATATGATGAGTTGTGCCAACTACTCGACGAACTGTTGGGGTCCGGTAGCCTGTTGCGACTGCGGGGCTTGATGTGCATGGGGGCTGCCAACGCCAATGAAGCGGCGACACGTCGCGCCTTTGCCTCTTGCCGCCGGCTGGCCGAGCGCCTGTGGTGTGACTATCCGCCAACGCAAAGTGCGGGGCATCAGCGGGAATGTTTTGAACTATCCATGGGCATGAGCAGCGACTATCGCGAAGCTTTAGCCGAAGGAGCCAATGTGCTGCGCATCGGTAGTCTATTATTTTGCCATTGATTGTGCTAAAATAAGTGGTATGGGATTTGTACTTGCGGCTCGATTCTGGCCGAGAAGCAGAGCCTGTATCAACGTATTTCGGCCCCGCTTGCCTGTATTATTAGGGCTTTTACTCGTTCTGCCTCCGGTCGGCTCCTGTGCCTTAAACGGTAGACAGGCCCTACTCGTAACTCTGGCTGCACAAAACAATAACGAGGAAAATTTCAAGCCAGTACCCTATGCCCAGGACGAGTTTCCCGTATTTCTCCGCGATGTTCGCCGCTTTGAAGTGATACTCATCGGTTCCGTCCCGCTAGCTCTATTATTCAGCTCTTTGGCCTATGACGTCGTTTACAGCATCAATGATCCGAATATTGATAGCCTGACTACAGCTGGCAGCGAACAGGATATCCTGCAAAAAATCGGAATCAGTGTCAGTATCAGCGGCCTCCTCGCCGTGATCGATATGGCCATACACTTGGGTAAGCGCCACAAAGAAAGGAAGAGCCGTGAGAGAATATTACGTGAGAGTGAATTTATCGAAACGAGAGCTCCAGCAGAATCGGCAAAGAGCCCGGCAAAAGTTGGAGCAAAAAGTCAAGGCGACGCAGCCGTCCAGCCACGCTCGGCGGGAGCTTCCCCACAATAAAGCCAAAAAACAAACTGAGATACTTGAACAACAACATCGACAGCAAAGCTTGGAGCGCCAGCAAGCAAGAATTTTGAGTGACAGACAAGCCAACATGAGATTGGACCAGTATGTATGTAGTCTGAAGCTGCAAGGCCTGGAAACCCGCAGTCAGCTTAAACGCCTAAATGTCGAGGTGTTTCGAGGTCAGGATAAACTCAAGTTCTCTCACCCGGTAGAAAATGGCGAGGAGCTGCGTATTTGTTGGCAGTTACCCCAAACTTTCGATGCCAAAGTCGCTGTACCGATGAGCCTGGATATTCTTTTTGAAGATCAAGACTTGGTACTGTTGAATAAACCTCAAGGTTTGGCTGTGCATGGCGCAGTCAGCTTACACGAGGCCAGCCTGGTACAGGGGTTGATCGCTCGTTATCCGGATTTATTACAAAATTTTGCTATCAGTATAGATGAAAAATCTGATCCAGATTTTCGGCCCGGCATTGTCCACCGCCTGGACAAAGATACCACCGGCGTTTTGTTGGTGGCGCGCAATACCTGGAGCCTACAACTGCTGAGCCAGCAGTTTGCCCGACGTCAGGTGCAAAAGATTTATTACGCTATCGTGCACGGCTGTCCGCCTAAAACTACAGGCCGCCTTGAGCTGCCTTTAATACGCGATCCGCAGGCGCCACAGCGCTACACCACCTACCCGGCGTCTCGCTGGATTGACCGCCTTGGCAGCCAAGTGTTGCGTCATGAAGAACTGCAAAAATCTTATGCCGCCTGTGATTACAGAGAACTGCCAGATGGTTCTAAGCAAACAGGCGCCAGTGGTCGCATCCGCTCTGCCGTGACTGATTACCAGCTAATCAACAGCTGGCAACACAGTGGCCCAAATCTGCAAAGATGGCCGGACAAGCAGCAAGTCTTTAGTCTGCTGCGACTGCGTCCTAGAACCGGACGAACCCACCAGCTGCGTGTACACTTGAAGCACTTGGGTTGTCCGATTGTTGGCGATCCGATCTACGGCAGACGTCAGTTAGACCAAGGACTTGCGGAATTGTGGGGATCTAGATTAAACTGGACTAATGATAAATTCAACCTAATGCTGCATGCTTTCCGCCTGGATTTTGACCATCCGCGGGACGGACGTGCAATCCATGCCCAAGCCCCGACTCCGCCGAAATTCCGCCAACTTTTAAACATATTAACCAGTTAATAAATTATTCTAGCCATAAATTTTTTATTATTTAATAGCGATAGTACATTTTTATTTTGTCAAACCTATATGCTGGAAAAAAATATGATTTCCCAATTTGTTTTGGATCGTTTCAATGAGTTATTACACCAAAAGGCGGGTATCTATTTTCCTGCCAATTCGCAGAAGGTTTTAGAGCAGAGGATTTCAGCCAAAATTAAATTGCTGGGACTAAGTTCAGCGCAGGAATTTTATGATCAATTGCTTGGAAATAAAGTTCTCTTTAATGATTTTCTTGACTTTGTGACCACAAATCTTTCTTATTTTTATCGCGAGCCCTCTCATTATGAGACGATTGAGAAACATGTATTGCCTAGCTTGCTCTCCAGTGGTCGCAGGAGCTTGCGCATTTGGAGTGCTGGTTGTTCTACAGGTGAGGAACCGTATACGTTGGCCATGCTTCTTGACAGCTTGGCTGCAGGCCTGAAATTAAATATTCTGGCGACAGATATTAGTGATACTTGTCTGAATATTGCCAAACAGGGAATATATCCGGGCCGGCGGGTTCACAAGTTGCCCATTGAGCTGCAGGGGAAATACATGCAACAATTGCAAGCGGACGATGTGCAGCGCATAATTGCCCAATCGCCGTCAAAGTTGATGCTCGATAAAGTTGTGGTCGGGAATCATGATCTCTACGAGAGGTATCAGACCAATGAGCCGTTATTTCATGTTGTTGATTCTGTGCGCAAAAATGTTGAATTTCGTCACCACAATCTCTGTAACGGGACTTATACGGGGTTAGCTCCGACTCCATTTGACATCATTTTCTGCCGCAATGTGTTGATCTATTTCCATCCGACAGTCCAAGAAAGAGTTGTCCAAAAATTTCATGAGGTTTTGGCAAAGGATGGCTGGTTGTTCTTGGGTCACACAGAATATATCAGTAACATGATTACGCCCTTTATGCCCTCTGGCATTGAAAATACTTGTTACATCCCGGAGCAGCATCCTTTGGTCGGAAAAAACTTGGCCTTGCCGGAAATCTTGCTTGACAAGCAGAAACAAAAAATAGATACATTTGACCGCAACAAGTCTAGTGAAGACCTGTCCATTGTGGAAAAAGCTAATTCTGAGCAGAAGATTGATTCGCAAGCGTTACGTGACTTGAGGGCCAGAATTCAGCGCGTTAGCGGCAAGACTTAGTTACTTTTTGTAGCGCGAGAATTTTGGCCTTAAATAAAGTTAAAAAAGAAATTTCAAATCTCAAACTATTCAATCAATCGGGGGGGGGGGTAGGATTTATTATGTCGCCAATCAGAACTTTGCTCATCCATCATAAGCCCGGTATAGATTTTCGGGTGATTAATGAGATTAAGCAAAGAGAAGCATGCATTGATTTTGTTGCGATTACTTCAGAGCCTAAATTGATCCTCGATATGTTGAGTCCGGATAACGGTGTCGAGGTGGCCGTATTAGATAAGTCTTTTATTTGCAGCTACGATTCCCCCTTGCATCTGCATATTCATAAAACCTGTGATCACATACCTTTGGTTTTGATTGACGAGGATTTGAAAGAATACATACCGCCGCAAGACCCTAAGTTGCCGCCGGGCGTTTTTATGGCTATTCCGCGATTTAGATGCGATAGTGCCGCGGAGTGCTTGGAAATGGACAATCACCTGCGCCAGAGTATAATTTATACGGGCAATCTTTATCGCCGTCTTCGAGGAGTGGAAAATTGCTGTGGCTCTCATGTGGACAAGACGTTTCGACTGTATTCAAGCGCTTATTTTTTTAGTCAGTCACCTAGCTATATTGAAGGACAGAAAGAAACCGGTAGAAATTTCTTTAAAGATAACGCTAAGTCCAACTTGCCGCCCCAACCGACGAGCGTAAAGCAAAAATTCTTGCAATCTCAACGTTGGCGAGCTGGCAGCCTTGCGGAATTACTAACTGGAGCTGAGCCGTGGCCGCCGCTACCTAGGATTCGACATCCTAATTTGCTGGCTATTGGTATCTCTACGGGAGGGCCAGAGACGCTGAAAATATTACTTAAGGATTTGCCAGCAGATTTCCCTGCCCCGATTTTACTGGTGCAGCATATCAGTGCGAATTTTATCTCATGTTTTTCGGATATTGTGAAGCATTATTCCCGCATGAATGTGGAGTTTGCACAAAATGGCATTCGGTGTAAGCCGGGAACGATCTATATTGCCCCGGACAAGGTGCATTTGGGAGTGGAACCATTCGGAGCTAACTCTAATATTACGTTGATGTTAGATGAATCATCTCCCCGTTTGAATGGGCATGTCCCATCGGTTGGTTTCTTGTTTGAGAGTATTGCCAGAAGTAGCCTGTCGGCTTCGACAGTGGCTGTCATTATGACCGGTATGGGTGAAGATGGTGCCGCAGAAATTGGTCGCATCAAAGATGGCGGAGGGATTGCTTTGGCGCAAGATGAGTTGTCTTGCAACGTTTTCGGCATGCCCAAGGTGGCCATTCAGTTGGGCAATGTCCATCGCGAAGTGCCTTTGAGACTACTGGCGGATTTGCTCAAGTATCTATTTCACGCTATTTGAGACTTTTCTGCAATGCTTGAGGCTGATAGAATGCTTGATTAAGTTCCAGACTTGATGTAGAAAAATGGGCTAATGATATGAGTATGAAGCAATATAATTTACGCAGCAGTCGCAGTACCCAAGGGCGCCTGATGGCTGGTGCGCGCTCTCTCTGGCGCGCCAATGGCATGCGCGAGGAGCAAATGGGCCAGCCGGTAATTGGCGTGGTTAATTCTTTTACCCAACTCGTTCCGGGGCATGCCCATTTGCACGAGATAGGCCAGATGGTTAAAGGATTGATTGAAGCGGAAGGTTGCTTTGCCGCTGAGTTCAATACCATCGCCATTGATGATGGCATAGCAATGGGACATGACGGCATGTTGTATTCCTTGCCCTCGCGCGAGTTAATTGCGGACTCGGTGGAATATATGGCCAATGCCCACTGTCTCGATGCCCTGATTTGTATCAGCAACTGCGACAAAATTACACCGGGGATGCTGATTGCCACAATGCGCCTCAATATTCCAACTATTTTTGTCTCCGGTGGCCCAATGGAAGCTGGAAAGATTCAGAATGAGGAGCTGGAAGGTGGCATTCAGAAATTGGATCTGGTCGATGCCATGGTTTATGGAGCCAACTTTAAGATTTCAGACGAGGACTTGGCCGCAGTTGAACGTTCGGCCTGTCCGACCTGTGGGTCTTGTTCGGGAATGTTCACGGCGAATTCGATGAACTGTCTGGCGGAAGCCCTGGGCTTGGCCCTGCCGGGTAACGGCAGCGTGCTGGCCACCCACAGTGAGCGCCTGCGTCTGTTTGAACGCGCGGCCAAACGCATTGTCGAAATGGCTCGTGACTACTACGAGGGCGGCAATGATAAAATCCTGCCGCGCGCGATTGCCAGTTATGATGCGTTTCACAACGCCATGGCCTGTGACATTGCCATGGGCGGTTCGACGAATACGGTATTGCATCTTTTGGCCATTGCCAGAACTGCAGGGGTAAACTTTACGATGAAAGATATGGATGCCCTTTCGCGTCGAGTGCCGACCTTGTGCAAAGTCGCTCCCAGTTCGCAGTACCACATGGAAGATGTCCACCGCGCCGGCGGTGTCATGGCTATTTTGGCAGAGCTCAAGCGTTTAGAGTTACTTAAGGATGGCTGTTATCATGTCTTGGGCCGGCCAATTTTTAAAGTGATTGACCACTATGATATTGCCGCACCCAATCTCGCAGAGGAAATTCGGCAGTTCTACAAGGCCGCGCCGGGGGGCTATGTCAACCTGAAAATGGGCAGTCAAAGTGCCTTTTATAAGGAGTTGGACCTCGACCGGCAACGCGGCTGTATCCGCGGTGGCGCGGGAGCATACAGCGACGAAGGTGGCCTGGCGGTGCTGTTTGGCAACATCGCTGAGCGGGGTTGCATCGTCAAGACCGCCGGCGTGACCAAGGAAATCTGGAAGTTTCGCGGTACGGTGCGCTGTTTTGATTCGCAGGATGCCGCTTGTGATGGTATTTTGAGTGGCCAGGTAAAAAAAGGTGAGGTGATTGTAATTCGCTATGAAGGGCCCAAGGGCGGCCCTGGCATGCAGGAAATGCTTTACCCGACTTCTTATCTGAAGTCTGTCGGTATTGATAAAGAATGTGCCTTGTTGACAGACGGTCGTTTTTCTGGTGGCACTTCTGGACTTTCGCTGGGGCACATCTCTCCTGAAGCCGCCGCTGGCGGCGCCATTGCTTTGCTGCGTGACGGCGATGAGATTGAAATTGATATTCCGTGTCGCAGTATTAATGTGCTTTGTTCTGATGCTGAGTTGGCGGCTCGCCGCCGGCGAGAAGAGGCTAGGGGGCCTGCGGCTTTTCGGCCGCAGCGCCAGCGCGAGGTTTCGATGGCATTGCGCATGTATGCCCACTTTGCCACCAGCGCGGATGAGGGCGCAATCCGTGACGTCCCAAAAGACTGAGCTGTGTTGCGGGATTGCCCCTCTTATTTAGAGTCGGTTATAGAGAGAAAAAAGCCGAGGTCTTGCCGGGCCCTTTAACGTTGTCATAATTATGGTTGGTTATGGCTCGCTATGGCTGTGGCCCCAGTAATAAATCAGGTCAGTTTAATTGGAATGAATGTCGCTATGATCACCGTTTTACTTATTCTGCATTTCCTGTTATTACTGCGTCAGAGCATGCTGTTGTTGCGCCCTCAATGTGATGAGCGATTGGACAGAATGATGCAGCGCACAATTCTTCAACGTTTGCGGCACTATACTTTTATACGACGCATTCAACTACACGGCGGAGGTGCGGCCTTGAGCGCTTTGCCGCTGCTCGTCTTGCTGCCGTACGCGCGGCAGAGTCCTGTTTGGGCGACGTTCGCGCGGCAACATTATTTGTGGCTGGCCTTGCTGGGATTTTGGTTGCTTTGCTCCGCCATTGCCCTGGCCGCTACCCGCTTGCAGCATTTTAACGGCATTGCCTTTAGTAGCCGGGATGCCGGCCCGGCTGATTTTGGGCGGCGTTGGCCCAACTGGCCGGACAAAGTTTTGTGGCTCTGTGAACTGGGCTATCTGGGCTTGCTGTCGGCGGCGCTCTGTTGGTTTTTAGAGCTGGAAAATGATTGGCTGATTTGGCGCATATATCTGCATAGGATTTTATGGGCCGGCCTAGTGGGTTTGCTGGTTTATGTTTACTGGAGTAATGTTAGGTATTTGCGCCAAAAGTCTGGCATTGTTGCAAAACCGGTGCAGCTGGAAAAATTGTCTCCCCGACTTTACCTTTGGCGTTTGCGCCTAGAATTGGCTGAATTGCGCCATAATAATTTTGCCCATGGCTTAAAATTGAGTCTAAAATCTGGTTTAAAATCCGGCCTGAAGCCTAGCCTGAATCCGCGGAACCTGCCGATGGCCTTTGTTATTTTGCGCTTTCTGGCACCTGCGGCGCAGAATCTGCAGCGTTGGCAGAAAAATGAACATTCTTTAAGTTTGCTGAGCTGGACGGAGCTAAGTGAAGCTTGGCAGGAAAGTGCTCAAACAAACATCGTGAACAAAACCACAAAAAGAACTATTGAGCTGGAACTGCTTCTGGAAATGCAGGGATTCCTGCAATATCTCCCTGCTAGCGCGTTTCGCGCTGCGGTGCGGGTGTGGGGCCCTTATTATGATGTCCAGCCAGAATTTTTTGACAATATCTTTCAAACTGGCTATTTATTATACATTGGCAAGAGTGCGGGTCTAAGCCCATTGCTACAATTTTTGCAATATTTAAAGCTAAAGCGACAAGACAGGAGTTTCACTTCACCTCTGCAAATCGCTGTGCTGCAACTGCAAGAGGCACCAGAGCGCGGAGGGCTGCAGAGTTTAGCCGCGGAGTCGGACTTTTGGCAACATCGCTTGTATCAAGCCTGTGGGGGCCTGAGAGATGGGCTGAATGTAGAAGTGAAGGCGCTGGAATTGCCGCCGCAACGGAGCGAGATTGTCGAAGATGAGGCATCTGGAATGCTAATCCGCCGGAAAAAGTTGAACAGGATTCAGCGCAAGAAACGGGAGGCTTGGCAGAGTTTTCGCGTTGAGCGCGAAGCCGAGTGCCTAGAGCGAGCTTTGCGCCAATATTTGCAAGCGCTTTGCCAGCGCTGGCAGCTCAGCCTGGCTGGGTTGCAGGAGGCTTGTCTGTATCGTGGGCCTCAGAGCATTCGCCAGCTGGTGGAACGAAGCTTTGAGCCAGAGTAAGCTGGGGCAGGTCGCCTTTAAAGACGACCTTGAAGTGGTTTCTAATTTGGCCACACAGGCTGGAGGCCTGGAACTTGAACTTAGATTTCTGTGGCCTCGTGGTTACGCCGGGCCTAAGCGCTTATAATTTTCCTTGCATTTTCCTTGCATTTTCCTTCGGCACAGGTGCCAGATAGAAGATTTTTGCTGGACAAATGGCCGTTTTCAGAATAAACTTGGCCACTGGAGTGCTGAATGGCATTGAACTCATCTGCGGCCGATCCGCCTTTTGTCATTGAAGTTAAAGAGTTGACCAAATCTTTCCCCGGTATTGTGGCTAATGACAGGGTTTCGTTGCAGGTGCGGCAAAACGAAATCCATGCCTTGCTGGGCGAGAACGGGGCGGGCAAGTCGACTTTGATGTCATTGATTTTTGGACTTTATACTCCGGACTCCGGCAAGATATTCGTCAGGGGGCAAGCTTGCCTGATCAGTGGGCCTAGCGATGCCAACCGTTATAAAATCGGCATGGTACATCAACACTTTCAATTGGTCGAAACATTCTCTGTTGCCGACAATATTATGCTGGGTGTGGAAAAGCAGTGGCGCGGTATTTTGCGGCGCCGGCAAGTTGTCCAGGAGATTGAGCAGCTTTGTGAGCGCTACGGCCTAGGGCTTAATCCCCGACATTTAGTCCGGCAGCTAACCGTCGGACAGCAGCAGAAGGTCGAAATCTTAAAAATGCTCTATCGCAAAAATGATATCCTGATTTTCGATGAACCTACGGCCGTATTGATGCCGCAAGAAATTCAGGAATTAATGGGCATCCTGCAGACGCTGCGCCAAGAAGGCGCAACCATTATCCTGATCACCCATAAGCTGAAGGAAATTCGTCAGGTGGCGGATCGTTGCACGGTTTTGCGCTTGGGCAAAGTGGTCGGAACTGTTGCGGTGGCTGAAAGCACTAATGCGCAGCTGACACAGATGATGGTCGGGCGCAGTATCAATTTGGATTTTTCCGACTTGCGCGAGCAAGCGCCGGCTTCGGTACGGCAGGGGCCGGTCCTACTTTCATGCGAAAACCTTTCTGTCTGTGGCAGGAATCGGGCCTTGGCGGTCAAGGATGTCAGCTTTGAGCTGCGCCAAGGAGAAATACTGGGCCTGGCGGGCGTTGATGGCAATGGTCAAATGGAACTGGTTCAGGCCTTGGCGGGCTTGCGTTCCGTGCAAGCCGGCCGCATCGTAATACGCAGCCGCGACGTCTCGCACACGAGCATTCGAGAACGCATTGACATGGGTCTGGCCTATATTCCTGCGGACCGTCAGCGTTATGGCCTCATTCTTGAGGAGAATATAGGTATCAATGTCACATTGAGGGATTTTCAACGCCCACCTTACAGTAAGTGCGGCTGGCTGCGGCCAGAGGCTTTTAGGGCGCGGGCCAGGGACTTGATCGCGGCCTACGATATTCGCTGTTCGCTAGGGGTGGAAACTCAATTGCGGCAGATGTCGGGAGGCAATCAGCAAAAGGTTATTTTGGCCCGCGAAATCAGTAGTGACCCTTGTATAATGTTGATTGAACAACCCACGCGGGGTTTGGATGTCCGGGCAATTGCCTATATATACGAGCAGATTTTTAAAGTGCGGCCAAACTCGGCAATTTTGTTGGTATCCTTTGAACTGGATGAAATTATCAGTCTAGCCGATCGCATTGTCGTAATCTCGAATGGTTACATTATGGGGAATATCCTGGCTAGTGATGTGGATGAGCTACAGATTGGCCATTTGATGGCGGGCGAGAGCCTCTAGGCTTTTTTAAAGGTTCCCCATCAGGCAAATCGAGTGGAAGGGTAATTACTGTGATAAAGCAAAAGGGCCGACACTTGGATTGGAATGCCTGTCTGAGCCGTTCGCGGCGCTTGTTCCTGATTGACATAATATTGAGTCGCCCGGCATTTCTGACGCTGGGCATTATTGTCGCGGCCTTCTTGGTTGCCACTGTTTTTTTGTTGCTTTCCGGTTATAACCCGCTTTACATGTATAGTAGCATTATTCGCAGCGTCCTGGGCCTTGATTTGACTCGTATTGGCGGCAGTCGGTTTTTTAACTCGCGCCTTATTGGCGAGTGGCTCACGGTTTCTGTTCCGTTGATCCTTACGGGCCTGTCCATGGCCTTTGCCTTGAAGACCGGATTGTGGAATATAGGCGCTGAAGGGCAATATACTATTGGCGTGATGACGGCCACTCTGGCCGCTTTTCTCCTGCCGCCACTGCCGTTGTTGCATAGCGTCTTTTGTGTCCTGCTGGCAGCTGTGGCCGGGGGAATATGGGGCGGACTGGTCGGTCTATTTAAGGCCTGCTTTCAGATTTCTGAAGTGGTGGGTACCATCATGATGAACTATATCGCCCTGTTTTTGTCGCGTATTTTTGTGCGCCTGATACCGGGTACAAATACTTACCGCACGCCGGATTTTCCCCAGACCGCTTTGCTGGAAGCTCCTTGGTTGAGGGATTTAACTAATCGATCGGACTTAGGTTACGGCTTGTTTTGGGCTATTTTGGCGGTTATTTTGTATTATATTGTCTTGGAAAAGACGAGCCTGGGCTTGACATTGCGCATTGCTGGCCACAATCAGGATGGTGCGCGGTATGCGGGTATTCCAATTTACCGCAATATGACGGCCTCAATGTTTATTTCTGGGGCTTTTGCCGGTCTGGCCGGAGCGATTATCGCTTTGGGTAGTTTCAAATACGGTCGTCTGTTGGGCTCAATGGATAATTATGGTTTTACGGGTATCACAGTGGCTCTGCTCGGCCAGGGCGCGACGATGGCGACAGTGTATGCCGGACTACTTTTGGGTGCCTTGCAGTCTGCCCAGGGTGCCATGCAACAGAAAGGCATTCCTGCAGAGATAGTGCAGATCATGATTGGTCTGGTAGTCATTTTGGTCGCTTTTCAGTCTGGCATTCAATTTTTGTTGGCACGTCACCGGCAGCAACTGAAACAACAACTGCACGATGAAAATGGGAAGTTGCCAAATGCCGACGCCGATTTTCTTTCATTGCCGCCTGAGTCCGAAAACGTCTCCGAAGATGTTCCTCGTAATTGTCCGTGTGATGTATCCCATGTCTGAGTTTTTGGCTTTTATTAGTACGGCTTCGTACATCACCGTACCTATTTTGCTGGCTGCCCTGGGGGGAATGATCTGTGAACGTTCTGGGGTAGTTAATATTGCCCTGGAAGGTATTATGGGCATTGGCGGTTTTGCCGCCGGCACTTTACAGTATCTTTTATTAACTGCTAAGGTCCCGCTGCCATTTTTGGGCGAGCAAGCGGGCAGCTGGGTGTTCATTAGCGTTGTGGCCATCGTTGCTGGCACTCTGTTTTCACTGCTGCTGGCCGTGATTTGTGTGTCATTTAATGGCAACCAGACGGTGGTTGGAATCGGTATGAACTTTCTGGCTCTGGGCTTGACTATTTACCTCTCACATATTATTTTCCAAAGTGATCGCACGCCGACTTTCCCCTTGGGTATGGTTCATTGGGGTGAGTTTTATCCTTCTACTTACGTGGGCCTAGTGGCCGTGCTGCTCTTCTGGTTCTTGTTTCGCTTTACGCGACTGGGCCTGCGGATTTCATCCTGTGGGGAAAACCCTAAGGCGGCGGCCACAGCCGGGCTCAACGTCCGTCAGCTGCGTTATTTTGCCGTGTTGTGTTCGGGGGGCATGGCCAGTTTGGGCGGGGCGTATCTGATTTTGACGACGACGACACAATACGCTTCTACCAGCATTAACGGCCAGGGTTTTATCGCCTTGGCGACAGTGGCGTTTGGCAAGTGGCAGCCCTTTGGCATTTTGGCCGCAGCCTTTGTCTTTGGGGCGGCTACGACGCTTTCGGTGTATGGTTCCAATATTTCGTGGCAATGGCTGAGTCGACTGCCGTCCGAAGTTTTTAATCTGCTGCCGTATGGGATTACATTGCTTTCTATTTTATTGTTCTCGCGCAGGAATCGCGCCCCACGGGCTTTGGGCAAAAGTTTTGACATCGGCGACCGTTAGATTTGAGGGCACAAGCAAATATGCAGCGGCACAAAAGGACGAATGAACAAAAGGAGAAAGACAGCTTGCCTTCAAAGGCATATCAATATCACCATGATCTGGCTAAAAATCTAGAATCTGAAGGCAAAGCGGAATTTCGCGAGATTGACCGGCGCCACCGGCACAGTCCCTTGGCCAGTTTTCGCTGGGCTTTTCGCGGTTTATACTACGCCTTTCGCACGCAGCGCAACTTTCGCGTCGAGTTGTTCTTTGCCATTTGTGCCTTGATTGTGGGAAAGTACCTAGGCATCCAGCGCGCCGATTGGAGTACTATTTTGTTCTCCATTTATCTGGTTCTGGGCGCCGAGCTCGCAAATACGGCTCTGGAATACATGGTTGACCTCTACGAAAAGAAGTTCAATTATCTGGCGATGATGGCCAAGGATATCGCGGCGGCCTTTGTCTTGCTGAGCGCGATCCATGCCGTGCTGCAGGGTGTCTTGGTGTTTGGCCCATATTTGCTGTCGTCGTTCTTTGGGGTCTAAAGCCAGACATCCAAAACAGTGGCAGCTATTGTAGCCGGCTCAGCCACCTTTTCTCTCGTTTTCCTGAAGAAATTTGTAGGGACTTGTATCATTTGGGATAACGACAATTTTCTCTGCAGGCAAAATTTAGAAGGCAAGAAACTTTTTGGGGTAGGGGGGAAAATAAACGTGAAAATTTTATTTGTTGCAAGCTTCAATCTAAGCTTCAATTCAAACTCCAATCCAAACTTGAATGGGCATGGCTGAGGTACGACAGGCAATGTTTTCTGGCAACAAAATTCTGATTATGGGCCTGGGGCAGAATGGTGGAGGCCTGCTCAGTGCTCAGTTCTGCCTGGCCCAGGGAGCCGAGGTTCTCGTCACCGATTTAAATGCTGCAGATAAGCTGCAAAGTAGCATTGAATCCCTAGAAGACTTTGCGCGCCGGCACGGCGTTGAGGGGCGGCTCAGTTTCCGCCTCGGGGGCCACGAGTATGAAGATTTCCGCCGGGCCGATTGGGTCATAAAAAACCCTGGGGTGCCGCTCACTTCGCCGTGCCTGCGAAAGGCGCGCAGTTGGACGACGGACCTGGCCCTGTTTTTGGAACTCTACCCACAGGTGCCGGTGCTGGCTGTGACGGGAACCAAAGGCAAGTCCAGTATCTCGTATGCCTTGCACTACATTTTGCGGCAGTACTTCCCCGCTGCCATGCTGGCGGGAAATATTGGCCGTTCGCCGTTGGCCTATGCCCTGGCGAGTTCCTTGGCGAGTTCCTTGGCAAATGGCGGCGGGCAGAGCCCCATAGACTTGAATGGGCAGAGCCCCATCGACTTGAGTGGGCACAGTCCATTGGTGCTGGAGCTTTCATCCTGGCAATTGGGAGACTTGCGGGCTGTCGAGCAAAGCCGGGGCAGGGTCTTTTTGCGCCCACAAATGGCTTGCCTGAGCAATATTCTGCGCGACCACCAGAATCGTTATGCCCGTTTCTGGGACTATGTGATGGACAAGTTTTATATTTTCGCCAATCTGGCTGGAGATGGAGAACTGTTCTTGCCGGCAGCATCAAGCAAAATGTATCTGGGGGCCTCGTTCTGGGGAGATTTTGCCGTGCGCGAGTCGAAGATTCGCGACTCAGGGCATTTGCACTATATGGCTGCCGGCTCAAATCTGCCTAAAGGTTTTCGGGGTATCTATTGGCTGGGTGATCGCTGCTTCATTCGTGAAGCGGCGGAAGGTTCAAGCCGTGCCCGGCCTTTTCTGCGTCGTCAGGACTGTTTGCAGCTGGGGCAGCACAGCTTCCAGAATTACGGTGTCGCCTGTTACATGGCGTATCGCTTTTTGCGGCGGCGGGGTCTTTGCAGCTTGCAAAGCTTTGACCGGCGCAGCGGCGAGCTGCTGCGCCGTTTTCGCGGTGTGCCGTTCCGCATGGAGCTCTGTGGCCGTCTGGCATTGGGCGCAAACAGAGAGCTGCAGTTTGTCAATGATACTACGGCAACGATGCCCGACGCGGCGGCGGCGGGGCTGGCTTCCTGCCTGGAAGCTAGGGGAAGTTTTTGTCTGCTGCTCGCGGGTGGTACGGATAAGAATTTGGAGCTTGGCGGTTTGTTGGCGGCTTTAGGCCGTTACCAGGGGCGTTACGCTTTGTTTTTGTTGGCTGGCAGTGGCACCGATAGTTTGTTGCCGCTGTTGCAACGGGCCGGCGTGCCATACGCCGCCGGGCCGTCGGGGCGTGGCTTTGAGTCTTTAAAGGCAGCCTTTGCGGCGGCTTTCTCGACGGCCCGCGCACAGGCTGCAGAGTTTGCCCGCCAATACATCTTGCTTTCGCCGGGCTACGCCTCTTTTGGTATGTTTCAGAATGAATTTGAGCGTGGAGAACAGTTTAACGCCTTAGTAAAACAGCTAGTGAACAGCTAGTAAAACAATTGGGGAAACAGCAGGAACCTTGAGACCCAACCACAATGAAACGACACGGGCCAGCCGGTGTAAAGGGATTTTCTGTTTTATTTTAACTTTCTTTTAACTTTATTCTTGGCGCACTAACACATTGCGGACACCCAGGCGAGCTAGCTCCGCACGATAATATTCTACTTGCTCTCTGTTTAAGTTTACAATAATCAGGCGATGATATTCGCCATGCTTTTCAAAATGGACCGGAATACCGGCGGTTTCGAGACGTTCACGATTTCTTTGGGCATATTTCAAGTTTTGGTAACTCGCAATCTGAATGGCGAACCGTCGCTGCCGAGGCATATTGCCTTTGCCCGAAAGCTCTGCTTTACTTTCTACTTTTTTGTTTTTTACTTTTTGTACCGGGGCCCCTAACTTTTTAATCGGGTTATTAGTTTTTACGCTGCGTTCTGGTGGTAGGGATACAATAACCATTTCAACTGGCACAACCCCCAGTCCCTTCATCCCTAAAATTCCGGCGGCCTTCGCTGAAACATCAATAATACGTCCAGCTACGTATGGCCCGCGGTCGTTAATGCGCAATTCCGCAGTTCTGCCATTGGCCTGGTTGGCGACAGAGACTACCGTGCCAAATGGTAAAGTTCTATGTGCTGCCGTCATGGCATTCATATCAAAAATTTCGCCGCTAGCGGTGCGCCGACCGTGAAACTTATCGGCATAGAATGAAGCTTGACCTTTTTGAAACATTCCGACACTCAGGCCATCCTGGCGCTTGGGCTGGCTTGATACGGCCTCTGGCACGGTAGCTGATATCTGTGAAGCCGTCGAAGAAGCTCGTCCGGCAACGACAGCCGTTCTTCCCTGCCTACCGAGAGTCCGCTTTGTATCGGTCTGAATTGAATTGTGTCCTTCTTCCGCATCCAGCGCCCCAAGCGCCCCAAAGAGGCCAATTAAAACCGCAGCCAGCAAGTGCATGGCACCCAATAAGTAGGTGGCGATAGAGCGACGGTATTTTATCCCCAAACATTTATAATGCTCGCGCATTCTTCTACGCTCCTCTTTTGTGAATATCTCTCAAGTCTAATTTAAGTCAATATTAAGTAAGTAAAAATATTCTTCGGGGCACAGCTCGCCGATTGGCGTAATAATCCCGCCATGTGCAATAACTATGCTGCCAGCTGCTGGCTACGCAAACATATTTCCACAGCTCTTGCTCTAAAGCCTCAATCATCAATGGCGCCCATATCTTCAAAACCGAGTAGAAATTATCCAGTAGAAGCTTAGGTGTTTTATACTGCAATTAAAAATTATTTGCACAAGGCACAGGCCGTGGTTTTTTATGGTTTTACTGATTTCCCATGGTTTTTTGACCCGCAAGATTTCGCTGTCTAGAACTCGACAACAGTAAATGCATTCAGCTCAGACAATCAAAAAAGTATCTTCTAAAAAGTAGGCCCGCTCTGAATCTTGCACCTCAATAAGTTTTTTACTACATTTGCCATATTTGAATTTCTGCATTTAAATTTCAGTCTAAAGGTATTCCATGTACAATATCCGCTACTACAACAATATCTCGGCAAAAGGATTGAATCGTTTGCCTCCTGCTATTGGGCATTCAAGGAGCGAGACCCCGGCTCATGCCCTTTTGCTACGCAGTCACAAATTGCAGGGTAGTGAAATCGAGGCCAGTGTTTGCGGCATTGCCCGCGCCGGAGCTGGAACGAATAATATCCCCGTGGATGAATGCGCCAGACGAGGTATTGTCGTCTTTAATACGCCCGGTGCCAACGCCAACAGTGTAAAAGAGCTGGTCATCTGCGCCATGTTGCTTTCATCACGCAAGTTGGCTCAGAGTATCCAGTGGCTTGAGCAACTTGCGACAACGGACTCCACGGCGGTTGAAGCCGGTAAAAAGATGTTTGCCGGCCCCGAAATATCGGGTAAGACTTTAGGTATTATTGGCTTGGGGGCCATAGGTTCTTTGGTGGCCAATGCCGCCGATGCTCTGGGCATGAACGTAATTGGTTACGACCCGTTTCTTTCGGTAAAAAATGCCCTCAAATTGACGAAAGGCATGCAATTATTTGAAGACATTGAGGGCGTATTGAAGCAGTCCGACTACATCAGCCTACACCTGTCGTTATCGGCGCAAACTAGGGGGCTGCTGCGGGCTGAAAACATTGAGTCCATCAAATGGGGAGCCCGCCTGATCAACTTTGCCCGCGCCGAGCTGGTCGACGAAAGCGCTGTGTCCGAGGCCCTGAATTCCGGCGCAATCAGCTACTATGTTTCAGACTTTCCCAGCCCTGTGTTCAAGGGGCTCGCAGGTGCGATTAGCTTTCCTCACTTAGGGGCTTCCACGCCAGAGGCCGAAGAAAATTGCGCCGTCATGGCATGTGATCAACTCTCCCGTTTTCTGCTCCACGGCAATATTCGCAACTCGGTTAATTACCCCGATTGCGAACTTGAGCGCGAGACAGAACACCGCCTGACTTTCACTCATGAAAATGTTCCCAACATGCTGGGGCAGATTTCTTCAATTTTGGCCAAACAGAAATTAAACATACAGGAGCTGAACAACCGCCATCGTGGTGACTTCGCCTACACGATTGTCGATGTCGATGCTGCCCCCAGTTTGCAGACTTTACAGGAGCTGGAAGCCACTGCCGGCATTCTCAAGCTGCGTTACCTAAACTAAACTGGTCTAACCTGGTCTAAGAAAGATCTTTTTATAATGTTCATTATCAATACCTTAATATCTTTCCTTGAGGGTTTGCTGAATATTTATCTTAATTTTAGCGGCCCTCTTCTGGCTTTGACACTCCTCAGTCTCAGCGTTTTTGCCATCATGTTGCCATTGTACCAGTTTGGCGACATGCTCTCGGCCCGCGAAAGGCAGCGCAAGGCCCTGATGCAACCTGAACTCGATTCTGTCGCGGCACTGCCGAGCGGCAATCGTAAGTATTTTTATACTCGCGAGATATATCGGCGTCACGGCTATAACCCTCTATACAGTTTGGTCGGGCTCTTTGGCCTGGCTGTGCAGGTGCCGGTTTTTATCGCGGCCTACCAGATGTTGCATCACTTTGAGGCTTTTTCTGGGCTGCCGGCAGGGCCCGGCAATATTCTGGGAGACCTTTCCCAGCCAGATGGGCTGTTGCAGTTTGCGGGTATCAGCGTCAATTTGTTGCCCCTGATTATGACATTGATCAATCTATTCGCGGCCGCTTACCACGCCCAGACGCAAGAAGAACGCTCAAGGATTTGGCTGCTGCCAGTGTTGTTTCTAGTTCTGTTGTATCGGCAACCTGCGGCCCTTGTGTTTTATTGGAGCATGAACAATGTATTTTCTCTGCTGAAAAACCTTTGGCAGACTTGGCGCGCCGGGCGTTCTCTCCGCATACCGCAGTTGAGGGCGCAGAATCTGCTGCGCTACTGGCGCAGTCCTGGTTCCCGTGCGCTACATTTGGGCTTGCTATTCTTCGCTCTTTTTCTGGGAACTCGCTATTTTATTGAAAGTGACAAGGATAAAGCACTGCCGATTCTGTCGATTAATATTGCTTTATTTTTGCTATTTTATTTGGGCGTGTTTTATTTTCTTTTACAACGATTTCTCGCGGTGTCAACAAGGCCTGCAAGCTCCGCAAAAAGACTTGTGCACAACGGTCTGCAAGCCTGCCAATTGCTGGCCTTGTTGGGCTGTGCCGCGGCAATTATATATTTGTTATATCTGGGGCAGCAGGCGAAGCTGGCCTCTTTAATGGTTGGAAAAGCGGACAACGATGCCTTATTGCAGTCTGTGGCTTTGTCACGGCGGGCCCAAGAGCTTCGCCCTCTGGCTTGCTTGTTGGCCTTTGGCGCTATCGTCGTGGCCCTCGCTTTGGCGGGGAAGGAGGCCTGGCTCTGGCCTTCAAGTTTAGGCCCGTATCGCGCAGACTGCCGGCCTTGGAGCTGGAGTTTTCGATTCCGGAATTCCTCATTCCGTAATTCGGGCGCGGAAGCGCGTTTGAACTCCAGCAGCTTTCGTCTGTATATTTTGGCCCTGGCTTGTATTTTTGTCGGCATTTTCTGGACGGCGCCGGCCCGGGCCATCGCCAGCGATCCGGCAACTTTTGAGGGCAACAGCAATTTTGTCTCGCTGACCTTCAGCTTGCTGCTCTTCTGCTTGCTGTCTGCAGTGCTATTCGCGCTAATATATTTGATCCTGCCGCTGGCATTGCGCTACTACATCTCTGGTCTCGCCGCAGCGGGAGCTTGGTTTTTCAGCGTCAACGTGCTGTTGCTTCCCGGCAACTACGGGCCAATGGAATTTACCACTTTTCGCAATCAGTTGCATATAAGCGCCAATTCTGTGGGGGCAAGTGCCTTGCTGTTGGCCGCTTTGCTGCTGCTCATATTTGCCGCTTACTTGCTGCGGCACTCTAAGGGCTTTGCATTCGAAAACACGAATAAATGGCCGCCTTTGGACCGCCTCTTGTTAGTGATCCTTGGTTTTCATTTAATTGTAATTGGCAGTAACCTGTACAAAGTGGCTAAATTTCGCAGCGAGTTGGCCGTCGATAGCAGCGGGCCGCAACGAGGGCGTCACAGCCAGGACGACCGCTGGGGCCGCGATGAAAGCCCCGTTGAAAGCCTCGGTGAGGTGCCGAAGATCCAGCTCAGTCGCGAAGGCCGCAATGTCATCGTTTTAATGCTCGACAAAGTCATGGGCGGCTACGTTCCAGAAATCCTGCGAGATGACCCGACACTTGCCGAGCGTCTCGATGGTTTTATTTATTATCCCAACGTTGTCTCCCAGGCCCAGCGGACCTATGGTGGCTTCCATCCGATAGTGGGCGGTAGCGAATATACCGTGACTGCGATGAACGCCAATGACAGGCCCCTTGCGGTGGATTTAATTGAAGCTTTTACCATGGTACCCAAAGCCTTCAAGGAGCGTTTTGGCGATCAGGATTTTGCCTCTTATTTTTTAAACGTCGATTATGTGATTGTGCCGCGCGCTCGCGGGGCCATGGAAAAACGCCTGCGGGAGGAAGGGGTTCAGGTTGTGCATAGCCGGAATGACTATGATTTACTGCCCCGCCCCGAGCTGGCTCGCGGCGGGGAGGCCGTGCTGGAATGGCAGAATTTTCTGAGCCTGTTGGGTTTGTTTCAGGCGTTTGGCCCCATGTTTCGCCAGAAAATTTACAATCATGGTAAATGGATGGGTTTGCTGGGGGATTCCAGCCTCTGGGCCACGGTCGCTTTTTGGAAAACTTATATTGAGTTATTGAGTCTGAGTGAGATATTTGAACCTGGCGCCGGGCCACAGGGCAGCTATGTTTTGTATCACAATCAGTTTCCTCACAATACTGGTTTTGTCGATGCCCAAAATTATTTTGGCAATCCAGATAATTTCCGTTTTCCGTTGCCCACAGTGCCGCCAAAGTTTCGTGAGATCGATGAGCAAAATGGCAATAAGGATTTATCTACGATATATTTGGCGGACTATGAAACTTTACAGCTAGTCGCTGATTGCCTTGATAAGCTGAAAGAACTGGATCTGTATGACAACAGTGAAATTTATTTGGTTTCAGATCATGGCTCGTCACACTATGACCCTAGCTTTGCCGTGCAGGGCCTTCCGGGATCGCGGGGTAAAAATAATTGGCATAGGGGCAAAGGTAGCTGGCATAGTCTTTACATGCGCAAAAAAATTGGCGCTCGTGGCCCGCTGCAGACCTCAAATGAATTCCGCACCACGGCTGATTTGCCTTCAGAGTTCTTGCCCGATTTTGGCATAACCCACAACCCGTACAGCGGTAAAAAGCTCAAACCTGTGCGCAGTCAACCTGTGTCGCTATATGTTGTTGAGGGTGTCGTGCGCGGCGAGGAGCTGGCCGGCAATGACAGGCAATTTTACATCCATAGCCAGTATGAGCTGTATAATTTCAATATTTTTGACGACGCCAACTGGAAAGGGGTAAAAGCCGACGACGGGCGCTGACCTGGGCGTGCTCTGCCGGCATACAATTTTGTGGGCTTGCAGGGCCAGCCTGGGGAGAAGGGAACTCGACGCCGTCGCTCGCTGTGCCAGAATCAATAAGATTAGGTTGATCTAGTGGGAAAACAAGTAAGGGCAAAAAGAAACCCTTTGTTGGGTAGCATAGTGTGGCTCTTGTGGCTAGCTATATTTGGCTTTATAGGCTATCGCGCGGTTCGCTCGGCTCCGTCTGATCGCGGTAAATTGTACTTTGTTCATACCAAGTTTAACGGTTTTCAGGAACAAATTTTACAGCCAAAGCAATATTATATTAGTTGGCAAAACTGGCTGCCCGCCAACGTCGATTTTGTGGCGGTTCCCAACGAAGTCCAGGAATTGCACTTTAGCCAACATTATCGCCTGCCTTCGGCAGAGAATTACCAGATTCTCTTGCCTCGCCTGAGTAATGAAAGCCTAGTTGATCGCAGCGAGGAAACAAATCCCTTTGTTTTTCATCTGGAGTTGACGCTTCGGTATCGATACCGGGCGGAGGAATTACTGGCTTATGTGTCGAATCCGGCGAATGACTTTACTTCGGCAGCCCCGAATCAAAGTGCAAGCACATTGCTCTCTAAACTAGTCGGGGGCGTCGATGAAGGCTTGCGGGATTTGGCTCAGCGCCTGCGAACTAAATTGCATGAAAGATTGGATTTGGAGTTGCAGAATATGTTTGCTGATTCTAGCACAACCAAGCAAGGGGCCGGGACAGATATTCAAACTGTGGAGAATTATCTAGGCCACGAGCTGGGGCAGGGGTTCCCACAGCTGGACGTATTATCTGTCGATGTCCGCCGTTACCAACAGCCGGACTTATGGCTCTACTCTGAAGTCAAACAGGCCTATCATGAGCTTTTGCAACAATTGTCGAGCGAATCTCTGGCGCAATTGTTGCAGCAGCAAAACAGCCGTATTGCTCAGGAATTGTATCTACAGAACATTGAACGTCTGGGAGAAATCCTGACTCAACATCCCATTCTAATTCAGTATTTTGCCGTGACTCAAGGCGATGCCTTGCCGGCAAACCTGCAAGGCCAGATACTGCAGAGCCGTTTGCCAAGTGGTATCACGCCTTCAGCCGATGCAGAGAATACACCTGGTGTCTTGCAGGAACAGCCATAGAAATTTTTTTGTCCGGCGTGGAGTTTGGGCTTTGAGCTGGAAGCTGGCCCGCTCTGCCTTACTCTGTAGCCTGTCGTTGAGTTTTGGCGCGTGCACTAGCTTGACGCGCCAAACGCTGGTGCCATTTGTACGGGATAATGCCCAGCGCATCATTGAGAACGAGAAGGTTCAGCGCGATCTTCGCGATGCTGATCTGCCTTTAATCATCGACTTTTTTGAGGAACCTCGAACTGCCTTGCAAGGCTTTCGCCTGGCTATTTTGACTTTACTGCAGCGCAGTCGCGAAGACGTGCAGTTGCGTTATTTTGATGTTCTGATTTACGCCTTGGAGGATCCCGCGACTAATGTCCGCCAGCTGGCCACGGATATTCTCTCTGCGCAGAAGCAGAAGCTTTCCTGGCAGCGCCGGCTGTTGAGTTACGCATTATTTTCAGATTACCGGCAGTTGCCGGAATTTGCCGAGCTGTCTTTAGTCAGTTGTATCCCGAAATCTACTACAGTTGATACAAAACAGGCAAAGGCAAACGCCATCAGGGACGGAGATGTCGAAGGTGAGACTACAGACCCAGCTCGTCGCTTTAATCGTGCTCTGGTCAAGGCGGCAAGTATCTTGAATGCGCAAATAAGCCGGAAGCAGCTACGCTACTTGATAGCGCGTTTTAGCGATAGTTCTGAGTTAGTCAGTTACTTGGCCAGGCTCTTGTCTCGGAGCCATACTTTGCTTTGGGAGCCCGTCTCCCGCTTGCACGGCGGCAAGGATATGGCCGAGGCCGATCTTTTGTCGTTTGACCTGGAGGACAGACAGTTTGCCGCTGACAACTATGATCCCCAGAGTAATGCGGCCTACTATCAGGCCTTGGGGCACGCCAGTGCGCAGCAGCGTATTATTGTTATGCAGTCTCTTTTTGAGCAGGCCACCTGGTTGAGCGACAGGCTGAAGACGGGCAGGCAGGAGCAAGGTCATGAACAAGGGCAGGAACTACAGCTCCGTCATTACATGCAATTTTTGTCTTCTGTATTTTATTTTATCCGCGATGAATACCTGCCGGTAAGGCAAGAGGCTGCCGGCTTGCTCAGTTTGTGGCCTGTTTTTGTTTTGGATTCGCAAGCCACCGGGCAATCGGCGGATCCCGTCAGTGATTTTATTATGGGGCAAATAGAGCGTTTACAACTCAAACCGAGTGAGTTGGGTTTGGTTCTGTCGGTGCTTAGTCAGCGGAATTCTGCTGCAACGCCGGAAAAAGTGTTGGGTCTGTTTTATCGTCTAGAATTGAACCCGGCAGAACGCACTATTTATATACAATACTTTCAACACCAGGCGCTGCCGTTTGCCCATGTATACATGGATTTTCTGCGGCAAAATCAAGTGAAGGTCTCTGTCGCTTTACAGCTCGGCCTATTTGACCAGCTGAGCGAGGAGCAGCAAGAAAAGGTCCTGCAACTCTATTTTTACCATGAAATGGAACAGGAGCGCCCGTATCACAAATTTTTCCTAACTTTCTTGCTGCGTGCCGTGCAGTTGAACCTGATTGATTTGCTCGGTAATTTTTTCAGCCGCAGTGCCTACGAATTTTATCGTTCATACAGCCGATCGCTTTTCAATAAAACCATGGCAGTAGATCTGACACTGCGGCAAGAAAGGCAAAATTCTGAAGACCTGAGACAACTTGTTTTCCAACAGAAAAATATTGAGGAACTTTTGCGGGTAGTACCCGATGCGGTTTTATTTCGTTTGATCAACTGGGACAGTTTAAGCTATTTTGACAGTCGCGATGCCCAAGATCTTTGGCCAGGTTATATCTCCGTGAAGTTGCTAGGAAACAATAACTTTCGCAAGAGTAACCCAATTTTTTTAAATAGTTTAAATGGGGATTTAGGCTTGCAGCTAGAGGCTGTGCGCGAGGACGTTAGGCAACGTAAGGCGCAGAACGACGACGAACGACTGTTTTTTGCTGCTGATTTGGAGCAGCGGGCTGAGGACCAGTGGTTCCTTAACTGGTTGAAGTTGTATTGTATCATGTTGTTCCGTGGCCTGCAGTCCGGTCAGTGGCCGCAACGGACGGATGTACAACCACAACGTAGACCTGCCGACCCGGCAGTAGAACCGGCTGTCTCACATGGGCGGGATGTGCCAGCCCTGCCGTATCTGCGGCGCGTAACCCAGGTATGGCAGGGGCTGTTAGAACGCTATCGTCAAACTACTAGTGCGACTCCGATGCAAGTTATGCGTACCGAGAAGAGTATCCTGGCGGCAGCCCGTCTGCTGCGTAGTTATCGCCTTTGGCAGGCCTGGCCGCTATATATTCACAATTCCCGACGCCGAAGTTTTGTTGTATATGATGAGTACCTGCAAAATGTCCTGCGTTTGAATGAACGATCTAAGGCCTTACAGTTGGAAATTCAGGGCCAATTGTTGCGCGGACAGCTCGACAATAAACGCCTGGGAAATCTACAGATACAGTTCGCGGATACCCAACGTGCCAAGGAACGCCAACTGCAAGAATTTTTGCGTTTGAGAAACCGTCTGCCGGCAGATGAACTGAAAACGGCCACAGAGCTCTGGCAGAATTATTTTTTGTGTACCCAAATGCTGAGTGAAGAGTGGCAGTCCGCGAGTAATGTCGGTAAATTATGGTTTTGCTATTTTTTCCCAGAATTTGATGAGCCATATTTGGGGCAACTGGTACGGCAAGTGCGCCAGAATAAATGGCTCCGCCTAGATTGAGGGATTGCTCGTAGGTCCATGCACTTATTTAGGTTTAAGGCCCATTGGCTTCAAGAGAGCAAAGTGATTCAATATCTCTATCATGGAGCCTTCCAATGAGCAATCTATTTTTTTGGTTGAGCGATGATCAGATGTCGCGTCTAAAACCCCATTTCTCAAAGTCACACGTCGTTCCTGGGGCAAATGACAAACGTGTCCTGAACGGTATTTTATTAATTACTCGCAATGGTTCACGCTTGCCGCGATGCACCGCCTGAATATGGCCCGTATAAAAAACTTTACAATCGTTTTTTACGCTGGTCAAAAAACGGTGTTTTCAAAAAGATCTTCAAAGAATTGGCCAAGCCAAACGCTGCACAGACGGACATGCTGATGATTGTGATGCCACCCATCTCAAGGCACACCGCACGGTATTGAGCCTCAAAAAAAGGGGGCGAGCCACGCTTGACCGGGCCGATCATTCAACCAATACCTCTAAAGGAAGGTATGAATAGCAAATTACATGTTCTGGGCGGGGTGGTGTGGGGCGCCCGATACGGCTTCATCTAAAATAAGGGCAATGAAGTGATTTCAAAAGTGCGGATGTTTTGCTTTCTGAGTTTCTAGCGGCGCAAGTGCTGATTGCAGATTGGGACTACGATAGTTTTAGAGTAAGAAAAATACTTGCAGATCAGAATATTGCGAGTTGTATTCCCTGTTGCAAGAGCCGTAACGAGGGCATGCTGGAGTTATAAAAATCGTGATAAAGTCGAGAATACTTTTGCTAAACTGGACTGGCGTATTGCGATGCGATATGATCGTTACACACACCTTTGAATCGGCAATTTACATTGCGACAATCGTCTTGTTTTAGAAATGAGTCCTGAGCCTAAGGGAATTTTAGCTTTATTTGCCGGTTTTACCTTGGCCTGCCCGTTTATCTGATACGCGGGAAGCCAAGAAATTGTCTGTTGTGGGACAAGGACACTTACAGAACAGTCCTTTTCGTACTACCAGCGTGGTGCTGTTGTTCGTTTACTACGGTCTGCGAGGCGAAAATAAAATATGGCAAACGGCTGGGTTTGTTCGTTTTCTAGCTACCTTGACTATTTCCAGTCCTACTGGGCTTGAACAGTTTTTTTGGCGCAACTCTTTTGTAGGTGCACTCACAGAATCACCTTAGCAGTACCCAAAGTTGTACCCAAGTGGTGTTATTACTGACTTTACAGCCCTTGGCCACGATTGCTCTAGGGTTGCGGTTCTTTGACTCCGTGCTAAAATTCAATCAACTCATTGGAGGCAGTATATTACTGGTTGCGGCCGTAATTTCCATCTTAGCTACGCCAAACAAATAATTAATTATACATATAACAAAAATAATTTTCAAATCTGGCAAACAGTTTAACCTGAATTTTTTAACGGACATGAAAGAATTGCCGGTTCAAGTAGTCTAGGCGCTCGGTAGCTTTTTGACTGTATTCATCGACAGGATAATTGACCTGGATATTTTTGTATAAACGGCCGGCCCGGCGTATATCTTGATGGCGACCCGGTTGCTCAAATAATAAACCCATATTATAAAGAATTTCAGGGCTATTGGAATCTGCAAAGTGATTCACATAAGTTTGGTAAAATTCCAGGATATCATTTGCTTTTTCGTTGTCTGCCATTGCAACGGTATGATTTGTCGAATCATTTGCCGATGTGTCACCAAGTTTGAAAAGAGTTCGATAGATATCGGCAAAGTCGTTTGAGTCAATCAGAGATTCTTGCAGGAGGCTGTCCTCCTCCTGCTGCCGTTTTGCTTGTTCGACAAATTCTGGCAGCCACTGCAGTAGACTTTCCGAATCCGCACTCTGAGTTAGGGCGTGCACAATTCCGACTACCGCTCTGTTTTGCAGTTCACCATCCAGGCTTGTGTTGTGCTTCCACATATCGACAGCTTGAGAATACATGCCCGCATCTAGAAATTTTTGGGCTGCCGTGTCATAGATATCTCCGCGCTCACTCGCGGGCCAGTTGTTTAAAGTTTGGTAGGCTGACTCCAGTTCGCCGTCATCAAGCATGCGCTGTACACCACTAACAACCTGGCTTGTGATACGATAATTCAAGTTATTTTCTACAATATTTTGGGTATTGGCATTGCTTTTTAAATTGAGACCTTGCTTTTGGGCGACATTGTTTGTTTCAATTGGCTCGGCCATGAAAGCTTGAGCTTGGCTTGTTTCTACAGGCGTGTTGCCAGTTGGCTCTTCTCTGGGCTCACCGGGCTCACCTTCTACGATAATTTCAGCATTATAGTATTCCAGCTCTCCGGTACTTGGAAACTGACGTGAAAAAGCCAAAAGATAACGACCGGCAGAGGGAAACTCAAAGCGAAATGAGGTCTCAAGGTTGCCTAGCTCGCGTTCAAAATCTGGTTGGTTTGGGTATTGACTCAAGCTGGGGATATAAGTCCAGATCAAGCCATGCAAGGAAAGTTGAAGGGGGGTGTCCAGAGAGATTGTCTTAGACACATTAATTTGCTCAGAAGGGGAGCTTCGCTGGGGAATCACTACATCGTTTAAATCCGCAGCCCGCAAGGTCGGCCGCGCGCCAGTCTGAGCTTGCCGCTTAGTCTCTCGCTCGACTTGGGGACGTTTGTCTAGTATGGGATTAGTCATGGAATTAGTCCGTGGCATTGAGCTTGTTTTTTTCATTTGCCTTGTCTGCTTCATTGGCAATGGAGACTGGACTTTCTGTTGATCCATAGTATTTGGCGCAGCGGACTGAGTAGCCGGAGCTGTCTGGGAGGCCAGCGCGGAGCTTGTTGGAGGCTCTGTTGTATCTGCTGAAGGTGCGGCGTTGTTGGCGTCGGCTTCTCTTGGCTCTCGGCGCTGGGGATAAAATTCTGGCTGCAGTGGCGAAGCTGAGTCCTTACGGACAGAATCCAGCCGCTGTTGGATATCACCCGGTGAAAAATCTGCGATGCCCAAACCGGGACCAAAATCAGAATCTAGGCCAGAGCCAGAGTTTTTACGGGAAGAAAATGGCAAAAGAGGAGGGACTGCTTCCGCAGCATCAGCTGAATTATTCTGGCTTTCTCGTTTATTCCGTTTATTGGATAGTTTTTCTGTATCTTGGAGCGATTTTTCTGCAGCTTGAGCGGGATTCTGAGCGCATAAGGGAAATGAAAAATAAATTGTAACTGGTTTAATTAAAAGCAATAAGCATAAGAGGCACAAACGTGATACAGTCCCAGAACTCACAAAACAGCTGGGGAAAGCCGTAGAAATAATGTTGGAAATAATGTTTTGCACCCAATTCTTCATGCCGTGTCATTCTACTAAAGAAAAAAATTCTGTTAAGGCAGAGCCTCTAGCTGCTGTTCCAGCATCTGTAGGTTGTCCTCTCTCAAGTCTTTTAGTTTCTTTTGGTCAATATCATCCCAGTACTCTTGTATCTCGGCCTGGTCCCACTGAGCTTGAGGAACACGCAATGGATAGAATTTTTCCAACTGGAATGTTCCGTCATACTCAAAAATAAAGTCATCAATATCAGGGTTTAAAAAAGGATTTTGGCCGCGAATATAGATTTTACCTTGTTGTATCTCCTGGTTTAAACGAATGGTTCGTTGAACCATGGGTATGACCTTGACCGCTACGATTAGCATAGTAAATATAATTATGACAATTACATACCAGAATACGAACTTCGACGTAATGGGGTTTTCGCGTTTGACCAGATTGATAAATGACTGCCAGATTTCCCGCAGTTTCATGGAGCCTCATTTACTAAAAATAGTTTGTCAAGTATATTAACAGGTAGCGTCTATCTCGGCAAGTTTTAAGCAAAGCATGACTAAATAAATAATATTGCAGATTTTCCTGGCGGCAGATGGGCAAGCCTAATATGTCGCTACAGTAACAACTGGTTCCCGGCATCTATCGGAGCGAGCAGCCTCTGTATGCCAAGAGGGGGGGAAGCACGAAAGCCACGAAATTTAGGCAGGTAAACTATGGAAGAACAAGGGAGTCGTGATAAGAAGCGACATCTGCTCATCGCTGAGCCAAAATAGATTGCTCATGGGGATATTCCGTCAGCTTAAGCATTTGCTGGGCGCGGGCCTGGGTCTTGGCCTGGGCATTGGGGAAATCTTGGGGGTAGATTGTGTGTAGAACTGAAATGGGATCCCTCCAATTGTATAAGATTGCATAGTAAATTGCGCCGGCGCCAATTTTCTGTACGTAAAGGCGGGTTTCCCGTAAGGGAACAGAATTGTTGAATTCCAGACCGCTCAAACTTCCCAGGCGGGCTTTCCATTTGCGGATATTGCCTAAGCCAGCATTGTAGGCCATCAGGGCCTGAGCCAAGTTATTTGTCCAGCGGTGGTCAATTAGGTAGCGCAGGTAGTAAGAGCCAATTTTCAAGTTGGTCGCGGGGTCTGTGGCATCGGGATCGCGAAAGCCGATTTTCCGCGCCACTTCGTGCATGGTGGCAGGCATCAACTGGCTCAGGCCGATTGCGCCTGCGTGCGAAACGACGGCTGGCGAAAAATAACTTTCTTGGCGTATTAAACCATAAAAAATTGATATCGGCAAACTGTATTCCTCAGAAAAACTGTTTATTAAGTTGTAATAAACCTTGGGATAAAACAGTTTCAAAGCTTCGCGTGACATATTGTAATTTTCGTCATAAGTCAGTTGGGCGACCATGCGCATGCCAATGTCGTAGTCTCCTTGTGCCTGAATGCGCCGGGCAAAGTCCACAATACTGCTCGGTGACAGATCTTGATGGTAAATACGTGCCAGACGCAAGGCCTCGTCGTTGAAGCCGTGATCAATTAGAGAGCGCAGAAGTTCCTCTAGAGCCTGCTGTGCAGGATTTAGAGGAACTTCTGGTTCACGCTCGCGCAATGGTGGCAGCATATTTTCACCTTGGTCGGCACGCAGTACGAACAGCCGGATGTCAGATATAACCCGGCTTCGTCTCGACCGCGGTATAAGCAACCATTCTTTTGTACTTAAGGATTGACCCTTTACGAGGCGGTAATTCCAGGCACTTTCGAGGATTAGTTCTTCTTGTCCCCAACGTCTGGCCTCGCGAAACATTTTTTGCAATAAATCGCGTTTTTTGCGTGCCGACATATCGCGATAAATTTGCCGGAAAATCCGGATACTGCTACTGTTTAAACTGAGTTTATCCGGCTGTTCCCGCCGCCAAGATGCCAAAAAGGCAGGAAAATCAGTCCAGTGATCCGCATTTTTGAAAAAGTAGAGGTACTCAGTCAGTAGCCAAGGGCGCAGAGAATCGTCACCGCGGAATTCTGCTCTGTATTTTTCCATTTCCGGGTAATTTCGATTATTGCGGATATACCAGTAAATAAGGTTGTTGTAGGTCTTCCGGTCGAAGGCCAGTGAGGTCTGGCCGCCGATTAGGCTTTGGAAGCGCCGGCGACCGTCTTTCACGTTGCGACTTTGCGAGCGATATTTATTAGCGTTAAAGAGGGCCCTGCCAGTGTCTTCAACCAGAACGGGATGGGTCCACCAGAAACTCAACGGCTCGCTAAGTTGTTCCTTGCCATCTAGGTGCGCGCCGCTGTTTAATAATTGGGGCAAGGTTTGGGAAAATTTTTTCTGGAGCAAATTGACCTTCCATTCCAGACTTTGCAACAGAGGGGGCCCCTCTTGGCTTGCGTGCAACAGCTCTCGCCACTCGGGGCGTATATTTAAGTCTTGCAGCAAGTCCTCGTGCGCCGTGTCGGCGGAAAAGCCCAGCACAACCTTGCGCATGTAGTAGTTGGCACTCAGCTGGTCACGCTGCAGTAGAGCGAGCTTCAAGCCAATAATAACTTGGTCTAGGCTTAATTCAGTCGCAGGTGTGCGCCGACTGGAAATAAACTGCACCCAGAAGTCGCGGGCCAGATCGACTTTGCCTTTGTCTAGGGCTAAAGTTGCCGCCTGGATCAGGTGCTTGCCGTCACGGTTTTGCTTTTTCAGATGTTGTTGTAGGCTGTTGAGGCGCTGATCGTCGCTGAATATTTTATGTTGTGCCATGTGCTGCAGGGCGATTTCTTGGCCGTATTTGCTGCCCGAATACGATTGTACCATCATTGCGCGCTGGTATAGATCCCATTCTTTTTTTTCGGCAAATATCAGGGCAATGGTGTAGAGGCTGTCTGTGCCGATCAAGCGGGCATCTCGCATAATTTGCTGGCTTTGGTCCTTCGTTAAATGGGCCTTGATATCAAGTAAATCGCGCTGCTGTAAATGTTCGCGCACCACTTCGGGCTCCATGTCCCACAATAAGTTATTTTCTGCGCTGGCAGTGCTGCAAGAGTATGCCTGCAGCTGCGTCATGGCGCCGAGAAAAATAGCATATTTTCTTTTTCGTAATAATTTTGACTGTAGAGATTGGGAACTTATAAAAGAGCCCAGCATTAATTGTCTACTAAACTTTAGTTTCAAGATAGCTAATCTTATCTGTCGAAACATTAAATGTCGATGCATTAGAAACCGTATTACTTGAGATTTTCCAGCTGCTTGAGTGAAGCGATTGGCAGGCTATTATTCAAGGAAATTAAGAATTTTACAAGTATAATTTATATCTTTGTTTGTAGTAGATAAGATAAATATAATCATTATAATGAAATATTAAGAAATATTGCATATCACTGCAAAATGTAGCCTATGACCAAGGAAAAAAAACTATAGATAATCTTGACAAGTTTTGTGGATGCGAATATCCTAGTTTTAGTTACAGATCGCAGGGTGGAGCAGTTGGCAGCTCGTCGGGCTCATAACCCGAAGGCCGTAGGTTCGAGTCCTACCCCTGCTAAATTCTACTGCATAGTAGCAGTTATTTATAGGGTTGCACAGTTGCAACCTTTTGTATTTATTGATCCTAATAATACCAATGATAAGATTTGGTGTTAAACCTTTAATTATTTTTGTAGTTTTAGTTCTTCAACTTATTTAAGGCAAAAAGCTTGCGGGCGCAACGGAGTTTGCAGACTTAGCCTTTTAATACAGTGATTAATTTTGCCAGGGCGTAAAGCCTACTCTTTTGGCCTTTGGCGAAGATCTAAAGGCGCAGCCTGATACACGTAAGGTGCATTGATCAGGCTCAAATGCACGTAAGCGTTTCTATAACGGGCTTCAATGAAACTTTTGCTACGTTCTACGCCTGTGTCCATAATTACTAGCTCAAATTTGCCGTTTGTTTTAAAATAAGGGAAAAATACGACTTCATGATAATACTGATGAAGGGGGGGATCGCCGAATGTGCCATTGATAGCACCGAGATAAAAAGCTCCGGGGGTTTTGACAGCTAACAGGTACATCATGGCATTAATGTTGGCGACAGGGTAGCCAACATTTTCAAGATAATTGAAAAAAGGAATTGCTCGCACATCGCTGGTGCGGATATCGACAGGGCGTCCCAACTTGAGCTCTAAAAGCTCTTGGGCGATGGCGCGGGCCCAGTCTAAGCCAAAATACGGGTCACGCGTAGTTTCTTTGGCATCACTCCAAGAGTTATTGGCACCGCGAATTTGAGTCTGGCGATGTCTTAAAACATTAATATCTAAATATGGCTGCTCATCTTCCCGTCTTTTTAGACTGCGATATACGCCGTCAGCCACCCATTTAACGAAGCCCGAACAGTTCATTCCTGGGTTTTCTAGGGGTTCGCCTGTTTGAATGCGCACGAAGAGGCCGTGGGCGTCGATAGCTCCGTCATATATTTCGGGGATCTGGTAGAGAAAAGGGCGTAATTGCTGTGGTATTTGCTTTACTAGCTGCCAATCGGTCAATGTTGGGTCACTCCACAGAGTTTCCCACGGGATAGTCTCGCTTGTCATCTGCAGAAATTGATGCAATGGCATAGTTAGAATATCTGCAAAGGGGATGGATAGCGGGACGCCAGAGTAGATCGTTCGATCAAAAATAACAACTTCTATTTCTGAATAAGGAGTATTCATCTTCGGAGAGATTCGAATAAAGCTTTGTTCGTTCCCGATATTGTAGTTGAGGAAAATTTTGATCTGATCAATGCGGTCTGTTTGCAAGTTGCGACGTATAAGGTAACTACCGCGACTACTGACCGGAGATGGTGTCGTGTTATTCTCTGTGTCGTCTGAGAGATTTACAAATGCATAATAGAGCTTGTCGGGCTGCTCATTGTTTAAGCGAACCTGAAACATTACTGGAGGATTGCCATCTCGCTGACTATAAATTGTTTGCCTGGATGCCAACACCTCGTTCAGGGGGGCTGTGAATAAATTTTGCAGCCGTATGCGCAGATCTGTATTTTCCTTCAAGTGATAGTTCTGCTCTAGCCTGGTGGCACCGAAACTTTGAGACTTGAATCTAGACTGGGCGTGGTTGGCAGTCAAACTCTCAGCTGGTTTGGAGTCCTGAGCCATCAAAGGTTGCGAAGCTCGCAAAACCTGCGCGACCACAGCGGCGGAGATACAAAGGCAGCAGAAACCGGCGAGTGCAAATGTTGTGTCCCGGTATAAAATGCGTAATAATATGCCTAAAGACAGGGGGGAAAGCCTGAGTTGCCAGTGGTTTTTTGGGGAAGTGATCGGCGTCATATGCATTCGCTTGCAATTATATATATTAGGGCTATTGTGACAAGCTCTTGGCATTTTGTCGCCGGCGGCGTGAGGAAGAAGATAATCTTAAAGCTTCTGGAGCTCAATTGATGACTCATTGGCAAATATTGGGATACTGGGTTAAATACATGATAAATGCTTCTATCTAAATGTAGAAAATAGTTCGCAAAATTATCCGCTGTTTTGTGATGGGTGTGCATTTTAGTTGCTGGCTCCGAATGGTGTCTAGATTTGTAATTGTACTAAATTGCTGCAATTAATGCCTTGAATTAATATTTCCTAATATTTATGATTGCCCGATATTTATATTGATTTTGTTTCGATATTATTAAACTTTTGTGTCATGCAAGCCGCTGAGACAGCTTGAGGGGGACTTCTGTCGGGTCTTAAAGACTGAAAGAGGGAGGTTGTTATGGACAAAATGAATTATTCGAAGAATGCCTGGGAAGATGAAGCAGACCGGACAAACGATACTAGTCGTAACCGTGAGTACTTCCCTGCCGCGGCGGCAAAAAGGCGCCCTTGGCGCAGTTATTTTTCGAATGGCCGCCGCTTACTGAACATAGACAACAAGGTGGGTGTTGAGGCAAAGTCCTTGCACGAAGAGATTCCTGCTGTTGGCCTCTGGGCTAGTCGCCACCTGGAGCCCAGAAATTCAAATCGTTCATTATTTTATGCTTTTATCACTCATCCTCTACATTTAGGAATTGTAGGAATTGTTAGCAGCATTTTATTGCTAATTGCTTATGCGTTTCTTTGGGTCTCTTGGCTGGCTCCGGGATTGTCTGCGGCGAAAGCGGAAAATGCGGCACTGAATCGGGATGATTACGTTGCATCCAGCGAGCCCGTTGGCCCAGAAGAAAGCTGGCAAGACTGGAAAAGTTCGCTGAGTACAGAAACCGGACACTTACAACGCAATGAAGCCCTGGTTTCGTTCCTGAAACGTTATGGCCTGACTCAGAAACAGAGTTCCGCTTTGGCTCTGAGTGTGCGCGATGATGTCAATCTGGGGCATTTGAGCGCAGAAGATCCCATCCGGCTGTTTTTTTCCGACGAAACAGACGAGGGTAGGCACCTGGTGGGGTTTGAGATTGACGGCAGGGAAAAAACAGTTAATACCTATCTATACCAGGGCGAGCCTAGAAATGAAATACGCTACCACGAACTAAATCCGAAGACCTTTAATAAAAAAGTAACGGTAACGCGCTCGCTTTATCAGGATGGCGTCGACCAAGGCGTTCCCGGCGGAATTCTGTTGGATATGTTTAACCGCTATAGTTTCGACATTAATTTCCAGAGTGATATCCAGAGCGGGACTCGTTATGAGCTGATATATACTATGATTTACAATGAAAATAATAAGCGAGTGGCATCGGGAGAGATTGTTTATGCCAATATCACGCTAGCTGATGGCAAGAGCTTCCCAATTTTTGAATATACTGATTTAGCGGGTAAATCTGACTTCTTTAACCCTGAGGGACGCAGTGCCAGCAAGGCCCTCTTGCTGATGCCGGTGAACGGGGCGTATATATCTTCACCCTTTGGCTATCGCCGCGATCCAATTATGGGAACTTGGCGTCTGCACCGTGGTACCGACTATGCGGCTCCGACAGGGACCCCGATTAAGGCAGGGGGATCCGGCACGATCATAGCGCGCGGCTGGAGTAGGATTGGTTATGGTTACCACATTATCATTCGCCACGCGAATGGTTACGATACTGTGTACGGGCATATGAGCCGCTTCCAGCCCGGCTACCGCGTCGGTTCTCGTGTGCGTCAGGGCGATATTATTGGTTATGTCGGTAGCACCGGCAGGGCTACAGGTCCCCATGTGCACTATGAGGTCAGGCATTACGGCCAGCCGGTCGATCTGAAGTCTTTGCACCTGGAGCCAAGTCGTGACCTGGCCGGTCTGAACAAGCGTCTGTTTGCGAATAGTGTTCGGGCACTGCAAACTCGTTATAAAGAAATGCTTCCCGATCTGAATGTTATCAAATTGTCGATGTGAGGCCAATTATGGCTGCCATTAATCGCAATGGCGGGAGGAGTCTAAATCTCGGCTGGCAATGTAATTTATGGCTTTTTCGGATTTCGCTGGACAAAGGTCAATAATTTAGATTATAATCTGTCTCTCTAGTCGGCATGCAAATGCTGTAATTTAGGAGGTCTTATGTCTGGAGGATGTGGCTCAGAAGCCTGTGGTTGCGGCAGTGGAGCTCAAACAGGGGGGCGCCTGACAAGGTTTTGTCCCAAGTGTGGCTCACAGGCTCACCCGGTAAACATTGATTTACTCGGCAATATTTTGAAGGACGAGATTGCCAAAACATATGGCGGAGAGACTCCGTATCTCTGCTTAAATCCTTCGTGTGAAGTTTCTTACTTTGATCCCAATACTAACGAAGTGTTTACCAATGGCGATTGTGCTGTCGGCATCTGGTTCAAAGATGGCGCTCAAAATAGCTATATTTGCTATTGTGAGAAAGTTACCGAAAAAGAAATTATTGAAACCGTGGTTGAAACCGGGCTGGATGACTTGGGTTCGGTCATGTTGTATCTGCGCGATAGCATTGGTGAAGCATGCGGAGAAAAACAGCCAGCTGCAACTTCGTGCAATCGTTATTTTCAGGATACCATAAAGAAGGCGCAAATTATTCGTGAAGCTCTTACGTATTATAAGGATTTAAAGCCCGACTCCAAGGAAATCCCTTATCAGTTAATTGAAGAGCGCTACAATAAATATATTTCCGCTCGCAGTGCCAGTATGGTCGAAGCCGGAATGGGCGGCGGTGGCTGCTGTGGTGGGGGTTGTGGCTGTGGTTAAGCGCAGTTGAGTTCGCGAAAAAGGCGGGTTGTGACCCGCCTTTTCATATTTTATACGAGTGGTCAAATTCGGAGAACACAGGTTTGAGCAATATAAATATCGTGGGGATTGATCCCGGCTTGGCGCATTGTGGTTGGGGCGTGCTCGCCTTGCCACGGGGGCCTCAGGCTCGACTCCGCCTGCTGGCTTGTGGTGAAATTCGCACGACAAGCTGCCAGGATTTAGCCGGGCGCTTACGTGAAATCCACAAGCAACTGCAAGATATTTTCTCCCTGCACCGGCCTCAGGCCTGCGCGGTAGAAAAGTTGTATTTCAACAAAAATTGTAGCAGTGCCTTGCCTGTCGCTCATGCACGAGGTGTTGCCCTGCTCTGTGCGGCTCAACACGAGGTGCCCGTATTTGAATTCTCTGCAAATTTGATCAAGCAGGCGGTTACGGGCAATGGCAAGGCCACCAAACAGCAGGTTCAGGAGATGGTCGGCTTATTGTTGGGATTGCGCGCCGAAGTTCATGGGGCAAGTGACGACGCCGGTCAGGTAAAGCGTTCCGATCATGCCGCCGACGCTTTGGCTGCGGCTATCTGCCTGGTCCATCAACGTGGCCTCTCGGATGCTTCTGTAAATGGCGCGGACCAGCACCTCCTTCGCGACATGGCCGCCTGGAGGTTGGAAAAGGAAGCGCGTAGCCGAGCATATGACAATGGCCATTTTGCCCGCCTGCTGAACCAGGCTTTGCAAGCACAGGATAAAAAGCCGCATACGAAGAATGGGAAGCAGACGAACTAGAAAATATTGAGCAGGTGCCGGAGATTACAGAAGTTGTCAATGGGGATTTAATCGTCTGTATTCATGAACAGCGAGCGCCAGCTTGTAAGCCGCCTAAAATTTTTGACGTGGAGAGTCTTTTGCCAATGGCCAGCGTAGCGCAGCAGATACAAAAAAGGAGTATCGAGCAGAGCGATGGCCACTCGGATGACATAGGTCCCCAAAATATAGGTACGTACAACCACGCGCAGTTCTAGGGGTTCTTCAGCCAGAACAATCCAGGCCAGTAAGCTGAAGACAGTATTGTCCAGTAAAGCCGATATCATGGTACTGAGGTTATTGCGCAACCACAGGAACTTCTGACCGTGGCGCTTGCGCAATACCCGGTAAATAAATATATCGTGCATTTGACTGATCAAGTAAGCACTCATGGCGGCAACAAACAGTGAAGGCACGCTGGTAAACAGATTGGCGATTTGGCTTTGTACGGGCAGGGCCCAGGCCCATTCAGGTGAAGTTGTGGCCGGATCAAGAGGCTGAAAGCCAATTGTTAGCGTTGTTATAATGGTCCACAATAACATGGTTAGAAAACCGATCCAGACACCCTTGCGAGCGGCCCTGTGCCCTTCGTATTCGGCGAGGATGTCGGTACAGAGGTAGGTACTGCCAAAAAGTATGGTCCCCAGAGCGACTGGATCTTGAAAGAAGGGGAAATTGACGACTTTCATGACCTGCAGGTTTGCGCCAATAACGGCAACAACAATAAATGTATAGATTCCTTCTTTTCCTAGTAGAATATAGAAGGCGATAATAAAACTGAAGTAAATCAGCAGGGAAATGACTTCCATGCCGAGCACTGGGATATGCTGCAAAACTTCAATTAGATTACTCATTTACGGCGGCTCCTTTGGTTCGACCTGCCCCTTTTCTCCAACACAATGGAGCAGGCTTGGGACTAGAATTAAAATTTCGCAGTGATTCAGAATGGTGCAGACGGCATGGGAAAATCTGCAGTCCGATTATGCTGTGATGCAATAAATCATGGAAGTCATAATCGACTCTATTTTTTAACCATAATTCATTTTCGATAGCCCCGCAGTGTCGCAATATATGATAACCCTTTAGATATCTGGCTGAGTGGTAAGTCCAAATGGACGACGGGGACCACGAAAGAGGGACCACGAAAAGCACGAAGACGGCGAAAAGTCACGAAATCTAGATAGGGGAGCCGCGGGGAGCTGGGGGAGGCGTCCAGGTAGCAGGCGCGGTGTTTTAGAATTTTTCGTGTTGTTTCGTTCTTTTTTTGTGTATTTCGTGGTTACTGGGCCAGGGTCTGTGAAAGGGGAACCACGAAAGTGCACGAAAGGTGGCGAAAGGGCACGAAATTTAGATAGGGGGCCGCGGGTGAAACGATGGGGAGCTGCATTCTAAAATTTTTCGTATTTTTATCTCAAGATGATTGATTTTATCACCGAATAGAATTATTGTATGTGTATCATAGATTTTTGTGCAGCGATCTGACGCGATGACACAAGGAGGTTATTATTGGTTAAAAATACATTTTGGGAACCTGTTTGCCACAGCGGCAATTTTTTTTACACCTAGTAACGACTCTGGTAATCAGCCTGAAGTCGTTTAGATTGTTACGTTTAAGTAATTAATTTTTTAATTTAATTTTGAGGAATTTCACAATGAGAAATACTATAAAGAAATTTTCTTTTCTGCATATATATTATGCATATGTACAAATTCTTCTGGCCGGGCTAATATTCTCTTGCCAGGTCGAAGATTTTGACGATCCTAAGCCGACTGCCCGGTCGACTTTCATGGAGAGTGTGCCAGAGTCTTTAACAATTCATTTTGGCGATCACGATATTGGCATAGATAAGATAGATAAGATTGTAGACAAATTTTTTACGGAAGCTCAAAAGTTAGCTGATAATCCTTTAGCAACTGATGATGAGAAAATTTGTAAGACACAATTTAAGAAGATTTTAGAGTCAGTTTATAATTTTGAGGTCTCAAAGCCCCGACCCCAAAAAATTGGAATCCCAATTTCCGCCCACGACATGAGGACCTTGACCGGGTATGACTGGGCGAAACCAAAGACTTTTATACTGACTATGGATTATTCTGAGGATCAACCTTCTGAGGATCAGCCTTCTGAGGATCAACCTTCTGAGGATCAACCTTCTGAGGATCAACCTTCTGAGGATCAACCTTCTGAGGGTCAACCTTCTGAGGATCAACCTTCTGAGGATCAGCCTTCTGAGGATCAACCTTCTGAGGATCAGCCTTCTGAGGATCAACCTTCTGAGGATCAACCTTCTGAGGATCAACCTTCTGAGGATCAACCTTCTGAGGATCAGCCTTCTGAGGATCAACCTTCTGAGGATCAGCCTTCTGAGGATCAACCTTCTGAGGATCAGCCTTCTGAGGATCAACCTTCTGAGGATCAACCTTCTGAGGATCAACCTTCTGAGGATCAACCTTCTGAGGATCAACCTTCTGAGGATCAGCCTTCTGAGGATCAACCTTCTGAGGATCAGCCTTCTGAGGATCAACCTTCTGAGGATCAACCTTCTGAGGATCAACCTTCTGAGGATCAACCTTCTGAGGATCAGCCTTCTGAGGATCAACCTTCTGAGGATCAGCCTTCTGAGGATCAACCTTCTGAGGATCAACCTTCTGAGGATCAACCTTCTGAGGATCAACCTTCTGAGGATCAATCTACTGCTACAAAGGACTTGAAAGAGGCAGTGCAAAATTTGCCCACAGATTCAATAGCAGGTTATACTGTTGACTCGACTAAGAAGGCATCTGATGTTGATCATAGTGAAATTATAGCAGCCATTAAAGCTATTGATGGTTTAAGCGCTTTGCCTGATAGTGACATTGAGTTTAGCGATGCTGATGACGATGCGGGAACTTTAAAAGTCACCATTAAAAATCATGGAAATGATAAAGAAATTACTTTGACAGGGTTTAAGCCTACTGCTCCATAATTATATTGGGTAATTAACTTTTCGCGTTAGCCTTTTTGCCTACGCCGCGCCGCCTCCTGTCGAAAGACAGTGGGCGGCGTTTTTTTTGTGGGATCACGAAAGGAACCACGAAATTACACGAAAAGTGGCGAAAAGGCACGAAATAGTAACCACGAAAGGGCACGAAGACAGCGAAAGGTCACGAAAGTTAGGCTGGGGAGCCGCGGGTGAAACGATGGGGGGCTGTGGGTGACAGGGGAACTTTAAAGGGGGAACCACGAAAGTGCACGAAAGAGGGCGAAAGGGCACGAAATTTAGGCAGGGGGGCCGGAAATTTTCCTTTGGGTGGCAAGGAGGCAGGAAAAAAGGGGACGGCAGCCAAGAAGGGCGTCCAGGCAGCAGGCGCGGTGTTTTAGAATTTTTGGTGTTGTTCGTGGTTACTCGGCCAGGGACTTTTAAAGGGAACCACGAATTGCACGAAGACAGCGAAAAGTCACGAAATCTAGACGGCGGAGCCGCGGGTGGCACGACGGGGGGCTGCGGGAGACAGGAATCTGTACCATTATTTTCAACGGGAATTGTAGATTTATTCTATTAAATGTTATGATTGCACCCTTCTATGAGTGCTAACATTGCCATGGCTTGACCGTAAGCCATCGGCTGGAGAGATATCTTTCTATAAAAATCTAGATCCCTTCCCATAGATGTGCCACCGGAACATTGTTTTAATTCTCCGGTTTCATCAGAGATATTGCTCACCGTTGCAACCAGTGCTTTCGATCCGGTTTCAAAGAATTCAGAAGAGATATATCCCTTTCTGACTGATTTTAATATTCCGTACGCAAATCCTGCCGTGGCCGACGCTTCAAGATAGGAAGCATGGTCATCTATCAATGTATGCCACATCCCACTCTTATCCTGATGCTTTTTCAGTGCCTCTATCTGTCTCTTTAGGGTTTCCACTAAAAACATTTTTTCGGCACCTTGGATTTCCGTTATTTCTAGTAAATCGGTAATTCCAATCGTTATCCAGCTATTACCCCTTGCCCATAGAGCTTTGGCAAAATTATGGTTTCCTTCAAACGTCCAGCCGTGAAACCATAGCCCCGTGCTTCTGTCGGCAAGATATTTTGTATGGAGAAAAAATTGCCTTACGGCTTCATCCACATAAGCTTTCTGGTTGAGAAGTTTCCCCATCTTTGCCAAGAACAAGACGGTCATCACAAGTGTATCATCCCACAACTCACCCGTATTCATTGCTTCACAAGTGATATGCTGGAACCCGGCTTCTTTTGTCCTAGGCATTTCATTCATGATCCACTCGGCCCAATGTTTTATGTAAGGAAGGTAATCTTGATCCTTAGTCCGCTCGTATAGGAATGCCAGACACAGCAAAGGGGCAACCGTATTGACGTTTTTCCCCGGCAGTCCTGCGGCAAAGCTTTTGGCATACCATGATTTCAAGTATGTCAGATATTTGTCGTCATGAGTTTTTTCATAGCATTTCCAGATGCCATAAACTCCGATTCCTTGAGGCCAATCCCAACGAAGAAGTTTTTGGTGTTCTTCCTGGGAAATGGTTTTACTTTTAATAAAATTTTTATCTCTTTCTGCTAGAATCTCTTCCATTCTCTCATGCAGAATAGATATTTTATTCATATATTTATTTTCGTCGGCCAATTTTGCTTCCTTCCTTTGGGTACTCTAGCGTGCCAAATCATTTAAAAGTTGTTCTCAGATCTCAACCATATAAACAGCTGGCAAGCCTTCAAAATCAGATGTATACACTATTCCCCTGTTATCTGGTCTAAATGAAGGGTGGGGATGCGAATCTTGGCCATGTCCATAGCTTTGGAATGATGATCGGTGAGACACGACCTCTTGATATGTCTTCTCCTCAATATTTATCAAATAAAGAAATAGTTCTTCCGCTGGCCTCGCTCCGTCAGCTATGATATATTTGTCATCGTGGCTCGTAATAAAATGAGAAGACCTAGGAAGTTCTACAATTACCTCTTCTTTGAGCTCAAAGGGGTCAATCATGCAGATCTTAGATTCTTTAGCTTTAGCGTCATCAATCCGCACGTAGCCGAGTTTCGCCCCCGTTTTGAACCAGAATTCATGTGAAATGATCTGCCCCGCGAAATCGTGCTTTCTGGCACACCGCAAATTAGTTCCATCACTGTTTATGAGCCATATTCTGGCGTCTACGGTCCCTCCGAGCCCCTCGTGGCAATAACTGATCAAACTATTGTCAAAAGGCCTTATTTGCGGGTGCGTGAGCCATTGATTTTTCTTCAATCCGTACTCTTCATAATCCGCTGTATCTAGAAGCTGTCTTTCCTGTTTTGTTTCCATATTATATAAGACAAGTCTGGTTCGCCTCCCCAGTTTCCCTTGTTTTAAAAAGTTCTTCCAGTGATCCCCCTGGTCTTTCACAGCCTGCCTTTTGTCGCATTGCACCATGACGATCTGCTTGCCGTCACTGCTCATATTGATAGGGCCGCCTATATCCCAGTCTTCAAGCCCTTGGTATATCAATTTTTCTTCTAGCGTTTTCAGATCTATGCGGACAAAAGTTCCCGCTTTTGTGTAATACATATACTGGTCATCTGGAGATATAAACCCGCCAAAGTCATCTGCGTCAAAGCCTCCATCGCCCGCTTCATTGCCGGTATTTTCAGTCAGTTGCAAGGCTTCCCCTGTCTCCAAAGATAAAAGATAATAATCTCGGCCACCGTTAATCTTTGAAGCCAGCAAGAGCTTCTTGCCATCGTTTGTAAACATTTTGTTATAAAAATAAGGATGGTGGGACAGGACTCCTTTCGGCGTGAGCCTTGTGATTTCCTTGCCAGTGACTTCACAGGTGATTTTATCAAAATCAAACTTCATCCGAGATCGCCTCGCCATATATCTATCTCCACTGTCGTTATGCTTGCTTCTTTGCCATGATCTAAGAGCTCTTATATGATTGTCCATTTCATATAGTCAGCCCCGCTTGTACTTAAAAAGAATTTTACGGTCTATATGCTAAGGCGTCAAGGCCGCAAGCTTGAGCACGGTAAGCTGCTCCCAAATCACCTGCGTTAAATCCCAAATCCCACGATCGGAGCGAACGCAACGCCCGTCAATGAAATTGAATGCAAGGTTTTTAGAGGGGCTTATGCGATCTCGTCATGGGGTTTCATGACGAGCGATTTCATCGCGAGTGATTTCATAACGAACGGCGCGCCGCATCAGCCAACCCAGCAAGAATGGCATGGCAATGGCGGGCGCGGCGACCAGCACGGCCAGAATGGGCGGTGTCATGCCCGGCCACGTGTTGCCGAGCGCCGCATAGACCGCGCCGGCAATCATTTGCAGAAAGAAGAACAGACCGGCGGAGATGCCGGCATCGCGCCGGACATGTTCTAAAAGCCCGGCCTGGGCCGCGGGGATGGTCATCCCGGTCGCGAACAATATCGCTGTGGCCGGCAAGAGCAGCGCCAGGATGCTGTCGGGAAACAGTTGCGCGCAAACGACCAGGCAAATGCCGCCGGCCAGCGCGGTGCGGGAGGCCATTCGCGTCACCCTGTCGATGCCTCCCCGTCCCGACACGAAGCGCGCGATCAGGCTGCCAGCCACTTCGCCGGCCGTCGCAAGGGCCAGCACCAGGCCGTAGGCGAAGGCGGACAAGCCCATGCCGAGGCGCAGCGGACCCGACGAGCAGGACACGAAAGCGAAATAGGACATCCAGACGATGCCGATGGCTGCGGCATACAGGACGAAGCGCGGCATTTTCAGGTTGCGGAGATAAATCGCACCAACAGCCTTCAAGGGCGCGGTCGCTTGCGGATGCGGTCTCGCCCCGCGAGTGGCCGCGAGGAACAGCGCGAAAGCCGCCGCGCAGATCAGGGCGTTCACCGCGAACAGGCCGCGCCAGCCGGTATAAGGCAAAAGGGCGCCGCCGGCCAGCGGCGCCAGGCAGGGCGTGACGGCGACGAAGCAGGACAAGGTGGTCAGGATCTTCATTCTGTCGCCGGCAGGATAATCGCGGCCGACGATCAGCCGGGCCGTCACGGTTCCGACACATCCGCCGACGGCCTGGACGAAGCGCGCCAGGAAAAACGGCGTCATTTGCCCGGCTGCGGCGCACAGCATGCAGGCCGCCGCAGCCAGGGCCAAGCCCCACAAATGCACCCGATGCGGGCCGAATCGGTCTGCAAGCAGCCCGGAAGCCAGCACCGACAGGGCATAGCCGGTCATGTAGAGAATCAGCGTGTTTTGCGCCATCTCGACCGGCGCATGGAAATCGCCGGCGAGCTCCGCCAGTGCCGGGGCACTCAGCCCGATGCCGATCTGCGGCACGATGACTGCTGAGATCAGGCCAAGCGTCAAAAGCATGGACGGCTGGCGCTGGGGCTCAATGGTTTTGTCGCGCCCGTTCATTGCGATTTTTACCATACACAGCCTCGCTGCTAATTATTAAATTATGGATATAATAACTGTCTACATAATATGGTGTCAAGATTGTAAATCCTAAAATGGGGATAACCTTTCCCTGTGGATCCGCTCGAATTCACCTGTATGCCAGGTGCTAGGCTTTCTGCCATTTTGTCTCTGAGATTTAAGTTTCCAGAACAGCATTATTTTGTAGTGTAAATCACAATACATTTAATTTTAAAGGGCTAGTCGGGACCGAGTGCGTGGCACATGACATCAAACGGGAAAGGAGCAGGCTTGATCTGTGAAGAGAGTTTTGCAACAATGCCCGATCATATTAAAATCTAGGTTTTTAGAGGTTCTCACATGATCTGGGCCTCGTATGAAGCCTTTGAAAAGGAAGGAATTTCTATGAACGGCATTATTTATCGTGCATTCGGCGATCCAACAGAAGTCCTCAGGGTTGAGGATATTCCAATTCCTGAACCCGGCGTGGGGCAGGTTCGGATCAAGACAGTCCTGGCGTCAATTCATAACCACGACTTAATCACAATTGAGGGCAATTATGGATACCGGCCGGCGCTGCCGGCTGTCGGCGGCAGCGAGGCAATGGGCATCGTCGATGCGCTGGGCGAGGGCGTGACAGGCTTATCCACAAACTTATCTATCGGGCAGCGCGTTGCGGTCTTTGGCGTGCAAGGCGCATGGGCACAGTATTGCCTGGTGCAAGCCGATCAGGCCATCCCCTTGCCGGAGACGGTCTCCGACGAGGCCGGGGCGCAGCTGATGGGAATGCCTCTCAGCGCCCTGTTCCTGCTTGAGTCCCTGAAGGTCACTCCCGGCCAGTGGATCGTTCAGAATGCTGCGACGGGCGCGGTCGCCAAGGTTCTGGCAATGACGGCAAGGACGCGGGGCATTCACGTCGTCAATCTGGTACGCCGAAGGGAGGCTATCGCCGCGCTCGGTGAAATCGGCATCGGCAATGTCGTGTCGACTCAGGACGACGACTGGCAGGACCAGGTCAAGGCCATGGTCGGTGACGCCCGCGTCGCGGCGGCCGTCGACGGGGTCGGCGGCCCTGACGCCGGGGCGCTGTTATCCTTGCTGAGCGAGGATGGAACCTTAGTCTCCTTCGGTGCCATGTCCGGCAAGCCCCTGCATCTGCCGGCGGCCGGCCTAATTTTCAAGCAGATCGTCGTCAAGGGATTCTGGCTCGCGAAAATACTTAGGACCGCTCCTTCGCCGGAAAAGCAGCGCATCGTGATGGAACTGATGTCTCTGGTCGCTGCCGGCGACGTAAGCCTGCAGGTCGGAGGCGTGTTCGACCTGGAAAATATCACTGCAGCCGCGACCGCAAGCCGGCAAAGCGGCCGCATGGGCAAAATCCTCGTGCGTCCATGAACTAGGGCATAATCCGACCGGAGCAAATTGAGGACGATCGTTTCAATTCAGGCGCCCGCGAGGGCGCGACCTTCTGAACGCTTTCAATCCCTATCCGTAGTTTGTTTCAATTCACGCGCCCATGAGCGCGACGGCTTTACGCTTCTGGTCATGGGCGACGACACGGAATTTTTGCGGACCTCGCCTTGGACAATTTCGCCATCTTTGTCGTATAAAAGAAATCTGAACTCGTCGCTCTGTGAACGATTCCACTTGTAATATAGACAATTGGCGATATTAGCAACCAACCATATATAAAATATATGTTGGGTCTTAACGATCTAGAAATATATGGCAATAGAGTCACCTTAAAAGGCTGGCAACACATACAAGGAAAAGTCTTTATGATTGCCATATTGCGGGAAAGCACCTGGGTCTATGCGGTAGATGGGTGCACGAGGAGAAAAACACTTGAAACATTCCATAGAACAATACAAGCGCAACATCCCTCTGTTCTATTTGTATTCTTTTTTTACCGGTATTATCTTTCAAAGAGGCATATTTATTCTGTATCTGTTGGAAAAGGGTCTGACGAATGCACAGGTGGGCGTACTGCAGGCCTCGCTCTTCTGGGCCAATTTTCTCATGGAAATCCCAGCGGGGTTGTTTGGGGATAAGATAGGGAGAAAATGGTCTGTTTTCATAGCCATGGTGCTACTCGTTGTCAACGCCGTCGGAATGGTTTACACGGCAGACTTTTTTTTCTTTTTGAGCCTGTTTATTATTCAAGGCGTTGGCTTCGCATTCCAGTCCGGCTCCGAAGATGCCCTCCTCTATGATAGTCTTAAGATTTTACAGAGAGAAAAACAGTACATTAAAATCACGTCCCGGATCGCTGCTTTTTCTTCCGTGATTTTGGGCATCAGTATGGGGGTGGGTGGCTACCTCTTGTCCTGGGGCGGTTGGGCTTTAGTGTATCTGGCCGATGCCGGCGCTGCTCTCTTGGCCTCTTTTTGTATTTTAAGCATGCACGAAAATCTGCGGGATTTCAATCCACACCATGAGGCAGAGGAGAAACATGAGGCGGAAGAAAAAATAGGAGAAACGAAGCAAATGCTTCGTTTCTTCAACACCTCGATCGGAAAGCATCTATTCCTGTTTTTATTTTCCTTGGGCATCTACAATATGGTGGCCACCGTATATTACATCTATGGCCAGACCTTGTTTAAGGAGTTTCATCTCGACGCGCGGCAAATTGCCCTTGTCTTCTGTGTTATTCAAGTTCTATCAGGGTTTACGTATTTATTGGCTGAAAAGATTTCCACTAAAATAGAGTTTAAAACTCTTTTGTTTGCTACTATGCTCTTCTCTGCGGTTATGATGTTTTTTAACGTTTTCAATAATCGAGTGCTCTCGCTGCTTGTCTTTTTCTCGATTACCATTTTACCTTCCGCAGTAGACATTATCATAGGCAATTTTATCCAGGAAAAAATACCTAGTCAGATACGAGCCTCGGTGCTTTCGGCACAGAGTTTTGTGTATACGGGTATTACGGGGCTCGGTTATATTGTCTTTGGCATTTCATTCGATGTCTTTGGAGTGTTCCGTTCGTATTCGTTTATGGGCGTGTTGCCGATTTTAAGTCTAGTGCTGTTTGGACTGTATTTCCGGATTGCCCACAAGGCCAAAGAGCTGGTGGATGAAGACTAAACAAAGCTTGCGCTACCAGCTCCATCCCAAAAGCGAGTCCTCGCTGAATCGCAGTGACTAAAATGGATGAAAAATCCGATTTCCTCACGCTTTCTCCCACACATGTCTGGGGAATTCTGGCGCAACGGGTGCGAGCGGGCCATACACAGATCCAGAGCATTTTGCACGAACACGGTCTTGACCTGGCCTTCGTTTGGCCGGGGTCTGCCTGTCCTGACCGGATGGAATTGCCGGCACGAACGCAACGCACAAGCCAGATGGGCGAGGTGGCAAAGGCTGTCGATCTCGATGCCGGCATTGCCGAAATCATGCCGTATATGGCATTGAATTTTGAAATTCTGGCCGCGCGCGGAAAGGTCAATCTTGACAAAGCTGTGGCCCGGCATCCTGGTCTTTCTTGCGGCGGCGACATGGGGAACCCTGGGGCCGATCGGAGCCTTTCTGAATACGCTTGGCTTCAGCGGGCGTGAAGTGGCCTCGCTCCGCATCGCCTTTGCCGCATCGCCGCTGGCGGCCGCCTTCCTTTTCCGGTCGCGCGGTTTCCGGCCGTATGCGCAAATGGTGCGTTTGGTGATCGCACATGCGGCTTTTGGCGTCATCGGCTTTAATATCGCCTATTTCACAGCCATCTCCCGCATTGGTGTCACGCTTTCCGTCGCCCTGCTTTACACATCGCCTTTGTGGACCGTCATGGGCGCGGCGGTTTTTCTCGGTGTCGGCTTGGGCATTAAGCAAATGGGGCTTGCGGCGTTAAGTGTCGCCGGCGTGCTGCTGGTCCTGTCTCCGAACCTTTTTTTGGGGGGAGACCAGAGCCTTGGCCTTGATGCCGCCGGTATTTTCGCGGCTCTGCTGTCCGCCATCTGCTACGCCCTGTATGGCGTGCTCGGGAAACGGTGTCTCAAGCGCGGATTGACGCCGACCGATCTCGTGTTTTCTTCCTTTCTGACAGCGGGCTTGGCAAACCTGCTCATCCCCGATCTATGGTCGGGCCTGAGGCGCTTGGCGATGCATCATTCGCCCGGCGTTTTGCTTGCGCTGCTGGGCCTGAGCTGGTTCGGGACCGTGATGTCGTATCTTCTGTTCACACGGGGGCTCAATGAGCTTCCCGCCACCTCAGCCAGTCTGATCACACCAGTTGAGCCGGTGACGGCGGTGATTCTCACCGCGATGCTGCTACATGAGCCATTGAGCCTACTCCAAGTCAGCGGATTCTGCCTGATCGTGGGCGGCGCGGTCGCGGGCGCCTTCCTAGCTCCGTCGAAAAATCGTCCGTGCTGGGACTAGCAGCCACATAGGCCAGGTCTCAATTCACGCGCCCGCGAGGGCGACCCCCCTATGCCCGATAGCATCGGAAGTAACGCAGCTGATAAGGATTTTGCAGTACAGAGAAATTATTCTTGAGTACGTTGAAAATGAATTTATGAATATTCTCTGGAAATCTTGTCGCGTTCAAATATGATTCATTCCTTCCAACAATGCCAGCATCGCCATTGCCTGCCCGTAAGCCATTCTTTTGATCGGTATTGTTTTATAGAAATCAAGGGTATGCCCCATGGCTGTTCCATACGATACCTGTTTTACTTCTCCACCTTCCGTGATATTGGCCATGACCGATTTGAGTCCTTTTAAGCCTGAATCAAGGTATTCTTTGCCTATGTATCCCAATCTTATCGCTTTTAGTATACCGTATACAAAGCCTGCTGTCGCCGAACTTTCCAAGTAAGAGTCGCTGTCATTGATCAGTGTATGCCACATGCCCGAATCATCCTGGTACTCTAGCAATGCATCGACTTGCCGTTTAAATGTTTCTATCAAAAAATATTTTGCAGCCCCTTCCAGCGAGACCATCTCTATAAATTCGGGGATCCCCATCGTAATCCAGCTGTTGCCCCTTGCCCATAAAGCTTTGGCAAAATTATGATTTCCTTCAAATGTCCAGCCGTGGAACCACAATCCTGTCGCCGGATCCGAGAGATATTTGGTGTGTAGTAAGAACTGTCGCAGTGCTTCATCGCTATAATCCTTTCTGGCAAAAATCTCAGCTACTCTTGCCAGGAAAAGGACGGTCATAAATAATGTGTCATCCCAGAGTTGTCCCGTATTCAAACTGTCCGATGTAATGTGCTGAAATCCGCCTTCTTTTGTCCGGGGCATCTCATGCATTATCCAGTTGCTCCATTCGAACATGATTTCTCTATATTGATTCTGGGGCCTGACCTCATATAAGCAGGCCATCGACAGCAAGGGAATTACTGTATTTACATTTTTCGCGGGGAGCCCATCTTTCAATCTGTCCTGTAACCAGTCTTCCAAAACATCGAGGTATTTTTCGTCCTTTGTCTGTTCATAGTGTTTGAAAAATCCGTATATGCCTACTCCCTGTGGCCATTCCCAATGTATGAATCTACGTACATCGCGGCCGGATTTTTTCATGTTTGCAATAAAAAATTCATCTCTGTCGTATAGGACTTCTTTCAGGCTCGCCTCAAGTTTGTGTATCTTTTCGTCAACTTCATTTTGCTTGATCAATGGCTTCAATCCTCCTGCTGTTGCCTTTTTAAAACTTTGTATTCTGTATGCGCGGGGATCAATTATTTTTTCCCGGCCTTCTAGGCGATAAATAATCAAATTCAGGGACTTGCATTTTCCGAGCATTCCTTGGCCATGCATGCCGATATGTGATGGTTAAATATTTTGCGTAAAACACTGCTAATTTTTCATATACTATTTAAAATGTTGCGAAAGACAATAGAAATTTCCATGTATTTAGATATTCTTGCTGAATGCTTAGGTTATAAATTGAAGTATAAATGAATAAATAACAATATTTGGGTCCGCAGAGGTAGTTTTAAAAAGTATATTTGTCGGTATAATTATAAATATAGATTAAATCCAAGCTATTTTTGCTTTAGTGTTCAAAAGATATCCCAAAATATCCAGGAGAAGTACCGGCAATGTTCAATATCGGGGTTCGAGCGCATGATTTTGCTTCGACAAGCTTAGAAGATTTAGCCCGTGATATTCACGATTATAATTTTCAGTTTGTTCAGCTGGCTCTGGCAAAATCTTTTGCGGGGTTTGGAATGAATCCGGCAAAAATAACGCCAGGATTTGCAGCCAGAGTCCGGAAAGAATTGGACGTTCACGATATCAGGGTGGCCGTGTTGGGATGCTATATCAATATGGCACATCCCGACCCGGCCGAAATGGCAAAACTCGGCGCATGGTTTAAAATGCATCTAAGGCACGCCAGAGATTTCGGAACGTGTCTGGTCGCGACGGAGACAGGCTCTCTGAATCGGGATTATTCTTTTCATGAAGATAACTTTAGTGCAAAAGCTTTCAGCCATTTTATCGCAAATTTAGAACCTCTTGTCGCAGAGGCGGAGAGATTTGGCGTATTTGTTGCGATAGAAGGGGTGGCAGACCACATAATCAACAGCCCCGAAAGAATGAAAAAAGTACTGGATACAATTAATTCAAGTAATCTCAAAGTCATCTTTGATCCTGTCAACCTAATTACAGAAGAAAATTATCGAGAGCAGCACAAGCTGATTAACAAAGTATTTGATCTATACGGCAGTCAGGTTGCCGTCGTACATGCCAAAGATTTTGTCATGGAAAACGGTATAAAAAAACCGAGAACTCTGGGAAAGGGCATTTTTGATTATAAATACTTTCTGGAATTTTTGAGTCGGCAGAAACCGTATATCGACATATTGATTGAAGAAGAAAGCCCCGCGTCTTTCACTGAAAGTTATAATTTCCTGCAGGGTTTGGGACAGTAATCCCAAGGCCTTGAATCTCAGAGCCTGGAGTATGGCTCCAGAATATGCGAATCTTTGCGTTGCCTCTCAAGCCCTTATTTTGTGATATAGGAAAACGTATTGGAGACTACGGGATTCGAACCCGTGACTTCAGCCATGCGAAGGCTGCGCTCTGACCAGCTGAGCTAAGTCCCCATTATAATAAGTAATAATGAATAATAATAATTAGCCTGTTATTATATATTATAACAGGCTAATTGTCTACAGAAGAGACAGCCTTTTATCATACGAATTGCCGTGAACCTCCACTTAACTTAGGACGGCGGTAATTGCGTCGACAGCCATCTGCAGTTCCTCTTGGCTTATGGTCAGTGGCGGGACCAGGCGCAGGACATTCGGACCAGCCCCGATGCAGACGACATTGTGCTCGCGACACAGGCGCTGCAGATAAGGAGCCACAGGTTCAGAGAGCTCAACACCTTGCATCAGGCCTAGACCGCGCACTTCCCTTACCTTGGGGTTTTCGGTCAGCTTTTCTCGCAGTTGGTTAAGCAGCCACAGCCCTTTTTGCCGGACTTGTTCCAGAAAGCCTGGCTCCTGAATTATTTCGAGTACCGCGCTGGCTGCGCGAACAGCGAGCAGATTGCCGCCAAAGGTTGAGGCATGGGACCCGTAATTAAAGGTTTCAGCGAGCTCTTCTCGCGCCAGGATGGCACCGATGGGCAGGCCGTTACCCAAGCCCTTTGCCAGTGAAATAATATCTGGTTCAATGCCCGAATGTTCGTATGCAAACAGCTTGCCTGTGCGGCCCATACCTGTTTGAACCTCATCGACAATCAGCAAGACATCATTTTGCCGACATGCTAGGGCGAGAGACTGCAAAAAACGTGGAGACACGGGATAAATACCGCCGTCACCCTGCACTGGTTCAATTACGACAGCCGCCAAGTTGGAGTTCACCCGCTCTAGGCTGGAGGGTTCATCGATGGGGGCGTGGATATAGAAGTCCTCACCCAGGGGGAAAAAGCCTTGCTGAATACGCTTTTGGCCAGTGGCTGAAAGTGTCGAGTGGCTGCGACCGTGAAAAGAGTTGTGGAAGGCTAGAATCGTTTTTTTACCCGTAAATTTGCGCGCAAGTTTAAATGCGGCTTCGTTGGCCTCGACACCGCTGTTGCAGAAAAAAGCGCGCGAACAGTGGGGAGTGGCACTAGTTAGAGTTGCGGCGAGTTGTAATACCAGGGGACTGAGGAAGTAGTTGCTGGTATGCCAGACTTTTTTTAGCTGGTCTTCAATTGCCGACTGTACATGCGGGTGGCGGTGGCCAAGATTATTGACTGCGATACCTGCAAATAGGTCTAGATATTTTTGTCCTTCTCGGTCGTAGAGCCAGCTGCCCGCGGCGGCACTGACGGAAAATGGAAAGGCTGGATGTTCAGGGTAGCTGTAGTTGGGGAACAACGGAAAAGACATGCTTTCCTCCTCATTATTGATTATCTGCGCGGAATGTCATATGCGGGAATATTCTGGGCATTATATGGAGATAATACTTAATTAGCAATAGAGTTGGAGTAAATCTGGCGTCTCGGTATTCAGCAGGATTTGCCATACTGGACGAAGCTGGACAAAAACGCGATATTCATATAACTGTAGTAAGCTTCCAAGTGGTTGAGGCTATGCGAAAGAGGGTGTATGTTACTGGCATTTGATGTGGGCAATAGCAATGTGAAAATTGGCTTGCTGGCCGAAGCCGGATGCGTGCGCGGCAAAATGCGTATTAATTCACAGCTACAGCGCACGGCCGATGAATACTGTGTGTTTGTGGATCAGTTTTTGCGGCAGAATTGTTGTAGCTGGCCGGATATCGAAGGTATTATCATCAGCAGTGTCGTGCCTTTGATTACCGCGGAGTTGAGTATTTTTTTAGAACGTCACGTAGATAAGCCTTCGGTGATCCTGGGGCCCGGCGTCAAGACAGGCTTGAAGATTTGTACCGAACACCCACATGAGCTGGGAGCTGACTTGGTCGCCAATGCCGTTGGAGCCTATCATTTTAGCCGAGGCGCGCCTTGCATTGCCATCGCTTTTGGAACCGCGACTACGTTTACGGCAGTTAATGGCCGCGGTGAATTGCTGGGCGTGGCGATCGCGCCGGGCGTGGAGACATCCTTGGTGTCATTGGTCAAAAATACGGCCTTGCTGAGCCAGGTAAAATTGCAAATGCCGCAGTCTTCCATTGGTCGCAATACTCAGGAAGCCATCCGTTCAGGCTTAATATTGGGCAACTTGGGCGCGGTGGAGTATCTGGTAGAGCAACAGCTGGCAGAATTACGTCAAATTAGCCAGGCGCAAAGGCCGGGAGATTCGGGCTGGGATGTTCATATTTATAGCACTGGTTTCTTTGGCCGATTCTATCACCAACACAGCCAATGTCTTGGTGAGTTTCAGGAGGACCTACTCTTTCTGGGTTTACAACAGATATGGTATAAGAACGTCTAACTGTCAGCGATAAACTTCAGTACTTGCTTTATAATATTGAAATATCTCGGTATCCTGTTGCCATGCCTTTTTATATTGAGTCTGTCCATATTTTGCTTGCAGTCCTAAAATAAATAAGCCAATCAAAAGCCCAACGGGGGGCACTTGTTAAAATTTGTGAAAGAATATCTGTAAGCTAGAGCTAGAATTGATGCTTGGGTCATATATTGCATTATGACCGGCTGACTTTCCTGGCCGCATTTGATATAATCAAGAATTTAATAATCTTGCCAATATTTGGGTTACTTGTTGGGCGGGCAAAGCTTGCCAGTATCGATGGGAAGTGCCCGGAAAGACAGACAGGAGTAATGCAGAATGCCAGCGACCAAAGATCAGCAAGACATTGATGTCAGTGTTGACACCGCAATTCGGCACCCAAAGTCTTATCAGGTCATAATGCTGAACGATGATTACACCACTCAAAAGTTTGTGATACAGATTTTAATTGACGTATTTCGCAAAACCCACTCTGAAGCAAATGCGCTGATGCTGGATATTCACAATGAAGGGCAGGCTGTCGTCGGTATTTATTCCTATGATATTGCCGTAACAAAAGTGAGAAAAACAACGAATTTGGCGCGTAAGGCAGACTTTCCCTTGCGCTGTCTGATTGAGGAAGTCTAGGTTATAATGTTTGCGATTGCCAAAGCCCAACTGAATCGTTTGTCCGCGAATGCATTTATACGGTTTTTTGTGCCTGAGGTAGTAATTACCTGAATAAGGAGTTTCATCATGATGGAGTTAAATAGAGAAGCCCACATCGTTATGTCTGCGGCTTACAAATTGGCGGTGGACAATCGACACGACCATTTGACCCCTGAGCATATTTTGTTTGCAGCCTTGCGCTTTGGTCCCTCCCGCCAGCTGATGATGGACTGTGATGTCGACGTAGAAAGAATTGAGAAAAAGCTGCTGGCTTACTTTGATCAGCACTTGACTAAATTTGTCGAAGGGCAGGTAAAAGATCCGGAACAATCGCATGCTTTTCAGAGTGTGATCGAGCGGACCATGTTTCATATTTCTGCAGCTGGTAAGACAGAAATTCAAGTGGGCGATCTGTTGGTGGCCTTGTTGGATGAACCCGAAAGCCATGCGGCCTATTTCCTCAAGAGTGACGGTCTGGACCGCTTGACTTTACTGGAACAGGTGACCTTGCAAAAAGAGGAAGATTCTGAGCCCAACGATGCTTTGACTCAGCTATGGAACGAATCACGCAGTGATCGCTCTGCTTTGAGTGGCCTCAGTGCTCAGAGCCTGTCTGGTCGCGGTGAGATTCAGAAACGCAAAGAGCGTATGGAGCGCCAAAAGCAGCAGAGCAGTGAGGGACGTACCAAGAGGCCAAGCCCGCTGGAACAGTTTACTGTTTGTTTGACGGACTTAGCTCTGAATAATGAATTGGAGCCCTTGATCGGTCGCAAGGAAGTCTTGGATCGGACGATACAGATCCTGGCGCGCCGGTTTAAAAATAACCCGGTTCATGTCGGTGATCCTGGAGTCGGTAAAACGGCTATTACCGAAGGATTGGCTCAACGCATCGTCGCGGGCGATATACCCAGCACTTTACAAAATATGGAAGTCTATTCACTCGATATGGCCGGGCTTATCGCGGGTACTCGTTATCGGGGTGATTTTGAAGAACGGATGAAAGCGCTGGTGCGCGAACTGAGTGAGCGCGGTAACGGCATTCTGTTCATCGATGAAATTCATAGTATTATCGGCGCTGGTTCTGTTTCTGGTGGCAGTATGGATGCTTCAAACTTATTGAAGCCAGCCTTGGTCCGCGGCCAGATTCGTTGTATTGGTTCGACAACTTACGATGAGTTCAAAAAAAGTTTTTCCAAGGATCACGCTTTGGCCCGTCGTTTCCAAAAGATTGATGTGCCGGCCACCAGTCGTGAAGAGACTCAGAAGATTTTGCAAGGTATCAAACATAAATATGAGGCTTTTCACCAAGTCCGTTATACCGAGGAAAGTCTAAAGGCTGCCGTCGAGTTGTCGGATCAGTATATCAACGAGCGCCAGTTGCCAGATAAGGCGATCGACGTAATGGATGAGGTAGGGGCCTGGGCTCGCATTCGCTTTGAAAAGTTGGCCAATGCCGAACTGGAGGAAAAAGAGGCTGCTTGGCGTAAGTTAGGTAAACCAGAGATTGGCCAGGCCCATATTGAGCAGGTTGTGGCTTCCATCGCCCATATTCCGCAGAAGACTGTCGAAGTCGACGAGCGGCAGCGGTTGCGTTATTTGGAGGAACATTTATTGCGCTACATTCACGGTCAGGATCAAGCTGTAAAAATAGTTAGCGAAGCTATAAAACGTTCACGCGTGGGATTTCGCGATGCGAATAAGTCGATTGCCAATTTGCTATTTGTCGGGCCCACCGGTGTCGGTAAAACCGAGCTGGCACGCCAGCTCGCGAGCGAGCTGGGGGTCAGCCTGCATCGTTTTGACATGAGTGAATATCAAGAAGCCCACTCTGTGGCTCGCCTGATTGGTTCTCCTCCTGGTTATGTCGGCTATGAAGAGGGCGGCTTATTGACCGACACTCTGCGCAAGAATCCGTATTCAGTGCTGTTGTTAGACGAAATCGAGAAGGCTCACAGCACAATCTACAATATTTTGTTGCAAATGATGGACTATGCGACAATTACAGACAATCAAGGCCGTCAGGCCGATTTGCGCAATGTCATTATTGTCATGACTTCCAATGCGGGAGCCCACCGCATCGGCCAGAAACGTATAGGTTTTGGCGATCAGGTAATCAGCCAGGATGCGATAGACGAGGCGCTAAAGCATATCTTTACCCCAGAGTTCCGCAACCGTCTGGATAAGGTTGTACCGTTCAACGCATTGGATAAAGATGTGATTAATCGCATAGCTCGCAAGGAAATGGAAAATTTTGCCCGTGTCCTAGGTGAAAAGAATATTCGCATTAAATATAGTAATAAAGTGCTGGAATATCTTTGCGGGAAAGGCTATTCCCAAGAGTTCGGCGCTCGTAACTTGAATCGTTATATTGAAGACGAAATTAAAGGAAAGCTGATTGACGAGGTTCTCTATGGTCCACTTTCCAATGGTGGAGAGGTTTTGATATCCTTGCGTAGTGGCAAGCTGCAATTCCGCTGCCGGAGTTCTCTGGTATTGGAACAGAAAGCTCAGGCGCGGGGAGAAAAAAAGCAGACAGCTATGATCAATGCTTAAAAGCTTAAAATACGAAGACTAGTTTCGCTGGGGGCTAGTTTTCGCTTTTGGGCAAAGATACTGTGCGCACTGTGATTCGCAGTGTGATAATAAAACATACGGCGAGCAGTAAGGCGATAGTTGCCGATGGAGAGCTGTCGAGAAAAAAGCTCAGATAGGTGCCAAAGAAGCTGCTTGTCGTTGCGATTGCGACAGAAAGTAGCAACATGGAGCTAAATTTGCGCGTCCAAAGGAAGGCAATCGCGCCCGGAGCGACCAATACAGCGACGACAAGAATGATTCCGACGGCGCTCATTGCTCCCACGATCGTCAGGGACAACATGGCAAGAAGACCGAAATGCAAGAGTTTGGACGGCAGTCCTAGCGCCATCGCATGTGTTGGATCAAAGGAATGTAAAAGCAAGTCACGCCATTTGACCGCGATGATGCCAGTCGTGCAAAGGGCAATCAGGGCGACTTGGACAATTTCGGCGGGCCCTACCCCCAGCATGTTGCCAAACAAGATATGTTCCAGGTGCACGGTACTCTGAATCTTGGTAAACAATACCAGTCCGAATCCAAACATGCCGGCAAAGACGATTCCCATGGCCGTATCCTGCTTGATGCGGCTGTTTTCGTGCAGGGCGCCAGAGGCGAGTCCACAAATTATGCCCGCGACGAAAGCGCCCACGATATAAGGTAGGCCGACAATGTAGGAAATCACAACGCCGGGAAAAACGGCGTGAGAAATCGCGTCGCCCATCAGGGCCCAACCCTTGAGGATAATGAAACAAGAGAGCAATGCTGTGGGGACTGCGATCATCAGCGAAACTGCAAAGGCGTCGCGCATGAAACTAAAATGAAACGGGGTGAGTAAAGTTTGGACTACATTCATTATTCTACTCCAGAAAACGCTGGGGAAAATGCTCGGCTCGCCGGCGCCGCGCCACCAGTACGCCGTGTTTGGGCGCAAAAAAGAAAGCAGTGAGGAAAATCAACGTTTGCATTGTGACAATGAGGCCGCCGGTGGCACCATCAAAGAAATAGCTCATATAGGCGCCGATAAAGCTCGTGATGGTACCGATAGTCACGGCAATGACAATCAAGCGCTGAAAGCGCTCGGTCAATAAATAAGCTGTCGCGCCGGGCGTGACCACCATGCAGATGACGAGGCAGAAGCCGACAGTCTGAAGGGCCGCAACGGTCACAGCTGCCAGCAGTGCAAAGAATAAAACCTTGAGGAAGGTGGTGTTGAGGCCAATTGAGCGGGCGTGACTTTCGTCAAAGAATACCAGCATCAAGTCTTTCCACTTGGCAATGCAAATAGTGAGGGCAACGAAGCCGATAATGGCCAGTTGTAGGATGTCGCCCGGTGCAATGGCCAGAATGTTGCCCAGAGCTATTTGCTGAATGTCTACAGAGGTCGGTCGCACCGATATCATAAACAGACCCAGGGCAAAGAGCGAGGAGTAAACGAGGCCAATGATCACATCTTCTTTTAACTTGGTACGTTGGTTGAGTAAAAACATGGCCAGCGCGGCTATGCCGCCGGCAAAAAAGGCACCGAGCGAAAATGGCAAACCCAAAATGTAAGCGCCGGCGATACCGGGTACGATTGAATGAGATAGGGCGTCGCCAATCAGTGACCAGCCTTTAAGTATAACATAGGCGGAAAGAAAGGCGCATATACCGCCCACCAGAGATGAGACCCACATCGCATTGAGCATGTAGGCGTAGTGGAAGGGCTCAAGTAGCATGGACGGCATTATCGCAATTTTCAAGTATTCTGCGGCCGATCAGTTGGCAAAGGCAGGACCAAAGCCCGCTCATCATCGGTAATTACGTTAACATATTGCCCGTCGAACATGGCATGCCTGAGCATGCCGCCAAATGCTTTTTCCAGGTTCTCACTCGTAAAAACTTCCGACGTCGGGCCATAGGCCAGCACCGTGTTTTTTAGCAAGACGGCTTGGTCGCAAAATTCGGGCACACTGCCGAGATTGTGCGTGGAAACCAATATGACATCGCCTTTATCCCGCAGCTTGAGGAGCAATTTGACAATTGCCTCTTCAGTTTTGACGTCTACGCCGGTAAACGGCTCGTCGAGCAGAATAAAGCGAGCTCCCTGGGCCAATGCACGGGCCAAAAATACCCGCTTCTTTTGGCCGCCGGACAGTTCTCCGATCTGGCGCTTGCGGAAATCGCCCATGTCAACTTGGGCGAGCGCGGCGCTGACAGATTCCTTGTCTTTGGCCCGAGGCAGTCGCATCGCGCCCATGTAAGCATAGCGGCCCATCATGACCACATCTTCAACGAGCACCGGGAAGTTCCAGTCTATCTCTTCGCTTTGCGGCACATAGGCGACCAACTTCTTTTTGATGGCCACACGGACGGACTGGCCAAGAATGGAGATTTCGCCCCTGCTGGGGCGGAGGAAACCCATAATGGCCTTGAATAGTGTAGATTTGCCCGAACCATTGACGCCGACCAGTGCCGTTATCGTGCCAGCCGCGCTCGCAAAGCTCGCATCCCGCAAGGCGCAATGACCGTTGCGGTAGAAGACAGTGACATTGCGCACACAAATGCCACTGTTTCGCTCTTGCGACTGAGGCTGCGCGGGAAGCACCGGCGCAGTGGATCCTATATCCATTGATTCAATTCCTCGACGTCAACCCTTTGACAACGGTATCTGATGTGACGCGAAGCAGATCAATATAAGTTGGCGTCGGCCCGTCGGCCTCGGATAGCGAATCTACATAAAGTATGCCGCCATATTCGGCATCCGTCTCCCGGGCTATTTGCTGAGCCGGCTTCGGGGATATGGTACTTTCGCTGAAAACCACCGGAATATGCTGGGCGTTCACAACGTCGATGACCTTGCGCACTTGCTGGGGCGTCCCTTCTTGGTCGGCGTTGATCGGCCATATATATAGTTCTTTTAAACCAAAATCGCGGGCGAGATAGCTGAAGGCGCCTTCACTGGATACGAGCCAACGCTGATCAGGCGGCACAGAATCAATCTGCGCTTTAATTGGACCAATTGTCCCCTGAATCTGGCGCTTGTAGTTTTCAGCGTTCTTGCGGTATACCGGCGCATTGGCTGGGTCGTATTTCATCAAGGCGTCGCGTATATTTTCCACATAGATCATGCCCGCACTGGGCGACATCCAGGCATGGGGGTTGGGCTTGCCGGTATAGGGGCCTTCGCTGATGCCAATGGGCTCGACACCTTTCGACACATAAACTTCAGGAATGCCTTTGAGCTTCTGGAAGAATTGTTTAAACCAAGTCTCCAAGTTTAAGCCATTCCATAAAATCAGCTTTGCTCCCTGGGCTTTGACGAGATCCTGGGGAGTCGGCTCGTAGTCATGTATCTCGGCGCCAGGTTTAGTGATGGACTCGACAATGGCGGCGTTGCCGGCCACGTTGCGCGCCATGTCGGCGATGATGGTGAATGTCGTCACCACTTTGAATTTTTCCTCGACAGAACTTTTCGCGGGATTCCCGGCGGCAAACACTGTCGCGGGAACCGCAAACATAAAAACAGCCGCCAAAGTTGAGATAAGAAGTTTTCCTAATTGAGATGCTAAACTATTGTTATACATTTCTTTAGTCTCCTGAATTATAAAATTATCTGCTTCCAGACAGAGGTATTATATGATATCAATATCTATTTTCAATATACTTTCAGGAAAATCTATAAATTTTGGGCCCCAAATTTGTAAACACACTTGGAAATTGCCCTGGCCATTTTGGGGCGGGCTATGATAAGGCAGAATATAAAGTCGCCTTCCAACAAAAGAAGTGTAACGTGGCTGTTTGGCGGCATGTCGCTAATTCCAGGGAATTCAGATAATTAAATTAAAAATATATCCAGTCGTGACCTATCTTTCTTTCGGGAGCCTAGTTTTTTTCCAGCTCTGGGTCAAGGGATGCCATCGTTTTTTTCTAGCTAGTTTTGCGGGAAATAGCAATCTGTCATGTTCAAGCGGGAATTCTACTTCAAACTTTCCGTAGAGTTCCTGCTTTAAAAAGTCAATATAGTTGACCGGGTTGACCGAAGCGGGATTGCCACCGGCTGGTTTTGAAGTTCTGTCTGTAAGATTTTGAAATTTCCCCACGACTTTTCAGGACTGAATCAAAGTTCGCTCCCCCGTATTCGGGCACCGGGCCGGGTAATGGGCGATGGTCCGGTTCGTTCTGACCACAAAGTTTTCAATTGTCGTTGTTTTAAAAAAAGACTTGGGAGCGATGGCTAATGGCGAGTTGCCATTTCTTTTCTGTTTGGGCGAAGTGGGCCAGAAATCCGCTCTGCCCGGCCCGGCCGCCGCGCAGAAGAGTAATATCTTGCAAGAGTTCTGCGCTTGCCGGGCTGAGCCAGTGCAAGATTTCTTCCTTGCTGGAATAGCGGCCTCTGATTTGCTTTAACTTGCCCTGTAAATAATACAGTTCCATGGCATGGTTTTTTAATTGTTCAATCGGATGCCTGGGCATCGGTGTTTCCTGCCCGGTGGCGACAAAGTAGACAAAACCCCATTTTTCGGGACGGTGCATGTCCACTACGCCTTGTGGACTCCAGACCCAGTTGTGTTCGGGGTGCCCCGGCAGCTTGCGGATCTGGCCATTTTGCACATCGACATCCCATTCCACGCGCGAAAAATTGACGCGCCAGTAATCGCCCAATTGTGGCACAGCCTTGTCCTGCTGATGGAAAGGGCGTAGGCTCGACCATGGGATTGCCAGCTCTACCGTCCAACCCTGATCTTCCGAGCTTGGGTCATTGACCTTGCCCTGTATTTGCACGGCCGATTTGAGGCCTCGCAGATTGTAGGGATTGATGGGGCTGCCGCCATCTTTATACGGCAGGGGCAGGTTCAGTTCCCATATGGTATTCAGCGCATTGATTTCCAATTCATAATAGTTGCTGTTGCTTGAACTTGGGTCGATAAAGATTTCAAAATCGTTGTCTTGAAAAATTACTGTGTTTTTTTCTGTGAGCTTTGCCCAGACTTGCGGCTCAGTAATCTCTGCGGCAAAGTACCAATATTCCTCAGACCAGCGCATCTTCATCCGCGTCGGCCAGAGAGGGCGGGGCTTGCATTTCCCTTCAATATCGACAAATTCTTCACTGAAGGGCACAATTTGCCACTCAGGTTTTTGAATGTTGCCGTCAATGGCCATATCGTGGTCCAGATATTGGCAATTATAGGAGCGCGGCTCAATATCTTTCATGTATTGCCAGTCTGTTTCCCAGTTGGTTGTTTCCATTGGGTCGGCTGGGTCGGCGTCGGTATTGATCATCAGCTAAATCTTTTGATAACTTTTGCCAGTTCAGGTGTCAGTGCCCCAAGTTCAAACAGAGAAACTTCCGTGACGGCGGCATCCTGCAATTCTTTGAGGCAATCGTGCAATTCTTGCGGAACGAAATCAGGCAAGAAAATGCCCGGTATCACTTTTTTAGCCTGACTCTGCTGCCGGCAGCGTTTGTATTCTTCCGCCACCCAGTGGTAGTCCTGGTTGTAAAACTTGTGATAAATCATCGGATAAGCTGCATCCAGAGGCCAGGGCCCCCAGTCTTGCAGCACCATGGCCGGCGCGTTGCCCGGATGGGGAAAGACCGCCGCGCTGAGCTGCTTGCCCTGGGCGCGGACAATCTCGCCACAGTCGCGCACGATGGCGCTGATGGCATCCAAGCGAAAGGTCTGCCATTTCTGATCGCGAATATCGACATCTAAGGGGTTGTAATGGTATTTTTCCTCGAAGGCGGCCAGGGCGGCGGGGTGGTAGTCGTAGTCAAAGCTGGGGTTGAGCTCGGTCGTTTCCTTCAGATTGTAAAGGGGCAGCAGGCCAGGCGCCAAGAAGCGATCGCAGTAGCGGATATAGTCGAGCTGGACGCCGGCGACTTCCAACTGTGCTATTTCACGGATCAGATTGTGCAAATATGCCTGCACTTCGGCCACAAATGGAGACAGCCAGGTGTAGTAGTCGACGTATTGGGGGTATTCAAGTGCCGATTGCCCGAGGCGGTTGTGCGCAAACCAGTGGGCCTTGCTCTGGGCATCGTCCGCACCGTAGCGCAGCATCATTACCCAGGCGTGTACTTCCAGATGACGCTCTCGCGCCAGAGGCAGCAGATAACGTTCAAACAGGTCGGTGCTTGCCTGCGCGGTTTGGCTGCTGAATTTCGCCTCTCTGGTGTTGTACAGGCAAGGCAGCATCCGCGTTATCCCGGCCTCGCAGGCGAGGTCCAGCGCCTGGGTGAATGCATCTTCGGCGTTGGCCGTCGCTTCTCCCCAGATTGCAAATTTCATTCCTTGATTCCCCCGATGGCCAGCCCGTGGATAAAATATCTTTGCAGAAATGGATAAAGTAAAATAATGGGAAGCGAAGTAACGATTGTCATGGCCGCGCGCAAGACTTTCGGGGTGACTTCTATCGTCGAGCCTTTGGCCGCCGCAATGGCAAATGCGTCGGCATTGATGTTTAGGGCTTGGTTTGCCGATTGCAGTTTGCGCATAAGTTCAAATTGTAGGGTAGTCAGGTTTATTTTATCCTGATTGTAAATTAGAGTGTCCATCCAGGAGTTCCAGGCGGCGACTCCGATAAACAGGGCAAGGGCTGCAAGTAGCGGAATCGAAAGTGGTAATATCAATCGGCTAAAAACGATCCAGTCATTGGCACCATCCATGTAGGCGGATTCCATTATACTGGGCGGAAGTTGCCGAAAATAGGTGCGCATTAAAATAATGTAATAAAAACTAGTCAGGCCGGGCAGCCAGTAGACGTGGAAGCTGCCGACCAGGCCGAGGCTGCGCATTAGAAAATACGTTGGAATCAAGCCGCCGCTGATATACATGGGAATTATGTACATGGTGTTGTAGAATTTCCGCAACACAAAATTTTTCTTACTCAGCGCAAAGGCGACAAGTGCGTTGCAAAAGATTTGCGTTATAATGGCAATCACAGTGCGCGCGACGGAATTAAAGCTCGCGCGAATCATGACCATATCGTCAAATATGTGGGCATAATTTTGTAGCGTAAATTTTCTGGGCCAGATTTGTATTCCGGGCTTGATGGCGTCTAAACCGTTGTTGAAAGAATATGCCAATAGATTTAAAAATGGATAAACGGTAACTAGAATTGTGAGTAAAAGGAACAGGATCTTAAAAGTGTCGAAAACTATATCGGAAAATGTGGGGATACGTTTCAGGCCAAACAGTTTTTTGATGATGAAATAATAGCTTCTGGCCACAATTAATCTTCCTTTTGAATTAGAATAAGGTTTCTTGACCAAGCCGTTTGGCCGTTCTGTTGGCAAAAATTAATAAAAGAAAATTCACAGCGTTGACAAAAATGCCCACTGCCGTCGCATAAGAAAAGTCCGACTCGACCAGCCCCTTTTGAAACGTATGGATGGCGATGGTTTTGGCTTCTTGCTCAACCAAGGGATTTTTCAGCAAGTATTGTTGTTCAAAGCCGCCGGTGGCGAGAGCCCCGATATTGAGGATCAGCAGCAGGACAAAAGTCGAACGAATGCCCGGCAAGGTTATATGGACAATGCGCTGCAAACGTTTCGCTCCGTCGAGTTCTGCAACTTCGTAAAGTTGCGGATCTATCGAAGTCATGGCAGCCAGATAAATAATCGCACCCCAACCCATGCCTTTCCAAACGTTACTCCACCCTATAATCCACCAGAAGTATTTGGGTTCTCCCATAAATAAAATGGGCTTGTCAATAATTTTCAGTTTCAACAGAAGTTCATTCAGTATACCGCCTTCAGGGGAGAGGGAACTGATGACAATATTTGCCGCGACAACCCATGAAATAAAGTGGGGCAAATAGGAAATGGTCTGCGTGCTCTTTTTAAACAGGCCGTCTCTGGTTTCGTTGAGTAAAACAGCCAGAAGTAACGAAAAAAAAGTTCCGAATACCAGGCTGATCAAGGACATCCCAATGGTGTTCTTCATTGTCAGCAGGAAATCCGGCGAAGAAAAATAATCTGCAAAGTGGTTCAGGCCACTCCATTCTTGCCTCAGGAGAATGTCGGTGAATGTTACACCATGGGCAATCTTGAAGTTCTGAAAAGCCATCAAAACTCCCCACAATGGTAGATACAGGAAGATAAATAGATGAATGATCAAGGGAAAGGACATCGCGATGGCGACGCGATCCCGCCAAAGTGCCCGACGAAAAGTCCCTCGTTTTATTCTTCTGCTTTCCACTTTTATGTTTCTTCTCAGTCCCAGGAGGCAATTCTATCAGCTAATCTATTCTGCCAGGTTTCCAGCCAGATATCCGCGTTGGGAATAGAGGCCATCTGTTCGTTGTATTCGTGCCAGATCGCTTCAAACAGTCCTTCTTCAGCAAAAACTAATTTGGCAAAATACTGTCGGGTAATTTCGGCGCGTCTCTCTTCTACCTTGAGGTAGTCTCTGTCCTTAGTTTTATCAAAGGTGAAAGTCCATAAAGGGCTGAATTTTATGCGGCGATTGCTCAGAGGGGGGAAGAGTTCGCCCATGGACTTGACATTGTAGGCTCCTGCAAGTTCCTTCTCTGCCTCACTTAATTGCGCAAAATATTCTGCTGGCTGGCTGTCGGGGATGACGGAATTGCCATCGCTAAATACACCGTGCACGACCCAAATCAAGGAATCTCCCCAGTGTGTTGCCCGGTATCTTCTGTCGTGGGCCTGGGCGCGCATTTTTTCAGTCCGGTAATACATTCCGTCTGCGCCGACCAGGTAATCCTTGTCTTTTATGCCCCAATTTGTCAGCACAATGGCTTCCTTGCTGAGATTGGCATCGAGAAATTTTATGGCCGCCACGGGGTCCGGAGCCTTTACACTGATGCCCCAGCCCTTTTCGTAGTTTGGCATCTCTTGAGCGTTAAATATTCGAATTCCTTCCTTCAGCACCACCGGAACGTTGTAAAGCACCCTGTCGGGCATTTCGAGGCGCAGGACATCCTGGGCCCCTAAAAATTCCCACTCCTGATCGAAAACACCCAGGACCCGACCAGAAGCTATTTTTTTCGTTGTATTGATCGTGTGTCTGCACGATAGTCTCTTTGACCATCAAGCCGTCGAGATAGGCCCGGTTGTAAATTTGCAAGGTGTCGTGGAATTCTTGCCCCGAGAACGGGTCGCGCGGGACCCATTTGCCCACACACGGATTGCTCTCGTAGTCGATATTTCCATCTCGCATGCAATCAATCAAAGGTCCGCTCTCGTTGGGATAGCCACTCAGATAGGATGCCGAGTAGATCATGTAGTTAAAACGCCAGCCTTCGGCCGGAAACGAGAATGCGATAGTTGCTTGCCCATCAATTTCGGGGAATGCATCGCGATATCGTTTGAGCAAGTCAAAGTACTCCGCGAGGGTCGTAATCAGTGGATACCCTGCCCACTCTAGGACGGCCTTTTGGATATACATGCCGACTCCTATCCCCGAAGTCCCTAGAATGACATTCATGTCGCTATTGAGGGGATAAATCTCCGGAATGACGTAGATGTGGCCATCCAAACTTTTAATCTGTTCCCAATAAGGCTGGTAAAGTTCATAGATGCGCGGTGCGTTTTCCCGGATTAATTTCTCCAAAGGAATGAAGACGCCCGCATCAATAAATTTTTGCGTATCCTCGCGCATGTTCAGCAGGTCGGCGTATTCTCCGGACGCCAACAAGACCCCGCTGCTCGTCGCCTGGTCGGCGACTAAAAATGTCTTGTCGACTTTGTAGCCGGTCAGCTCTTCAAGCTCCATGTCGATATCAGACGGCGTCAGGGGGTTGGGCGTGCTGGAGTTTGAGTACATTGTCAGTACCGGCTTGCCGTCGCGGATCTCAAGTTCAGTGCGTTTGGGGTTCGAACCGCCGCCACACGAAAAATATAATATTGTAGCTGCAAATACAGCTAGGATAATAAATTGCTGGGATTTCATAAGGTTTTCCTTTTTAAATACAGGAATTTAATTGCGCGCAATTATACGACAGTGGCTGAGATGAATCAATTAGTTTTTATGTAGAAAAAACTGGTATTTGTTGACAGCTGTTTTTATAATGTAAAATTTTTGGCAGACTTTTTGATTGTGAGTGTTTGTCGACTAAATTTCGTGCCGGGGAGAATATTGATTGAGGGGAATATTGACTGAGAGGATAATCTATGGACTACAGTCTGGATTCTGTCTATTTTTCAGATTTAAATGAGTCGGAAAAGCAGAATTTATGGCAAAAAATTGGCGCCGTGAAAAAAAATTTCTTGCCGGTGCTCGCAGATGCGACGCTGGATGAACGACAGCGCGGCGACATGATCTATCTGCTTTCGGTCATGTTGCCCGCTGACTTGGCCCATGTGGATGGCCGCTGGCTGCGGCAGCACGTGATGACCAGTCGGCAGATTATGGCCATGGTTCCGTGGGGCGCTGGCCTCAATGAAGAGATCTATCGCAACTTCATCCTGCCTTTCCGCGTAAATAACGAAGAAATCGACTGCGAGCGTTCTGCGTTGTTTGCGCGCATATGGCCGCGAGTCGCCGGCCTGACTGTAGAAGAGGCCGTTTTACAGGTGAACCTCTATTGCTACGAACGGGTGCGGTATACGGCGACCGACATCAGAACCCTGGGACCCGCAAGTCTGCTGAGGCGCGCTTGCGGTCGCTGCGGCGAACAATCGACCTTGCTGACGGCCCTGCTGCGCTCCGTCGGCATACCCGCGCGGCAGTGCTATGTGCCGCGCTGGTCCCACACGGAGTCAAATCACGCCTGGGTCGAAGTATACATCGGCGATCGCTGGCGCTTTCTGGGAGCCTGCGAGCCAGAGCCAGAGCTGGACAGGGGCTGGTTTGTAGAGAGCCTGCAGCGAGCCATCGCGATACAGACTCGCAGCAGTGACGCCCACTACCAGCTGGAACCTGTCTTCGCGCGCGGGCGCAATTGTAGCGTAATTAACGTTACGCCCCGCTACATTCCCTGCATAAATTTTCAGATCCAAAGTATCTGCAACGGTCGCCCCGTCAGTGGCGCCCAGGCACAGATTTCTGTGTTCAATAGCGGCGAGTTTTTTGTCGTGCATCGCTTTGTCACCCTTGCGGACGGCTTTAGCGCAGTATTTGCCCTGGGCCGGGGCGATGTGCTGCTGGAAGTTCAGTGGCGCGATCCGGCGAGCGGCAAAGTCCACGCTTACTGGCGGATTGTCGCGTCGGGCGGCGAAATAAATGCCCATGGGCTGCAGTTGTTGCCCTGCCACTTGCAAGAACACGCGATACCGCGGCAGCTCGCGTTTAGCTATAAGCCGCAAAGCCCTGCGCCACCTAGCGCACAGGGCGATCTTGAGCGGACTGGCGAGGGAAAAAAGCGGCATTTTCAGGCGCAAATTGCTGCCGGCGACCTAGCCTATCAAGCCCGATTGCGCGGTTTTCAGACAGAAGTTTACGCCGGCAAAATTCTCGCCGCCTTCCCGTCACTGCAAAAAATAGAAGTGGAATTGCGAGAGTATTTGCGCTCCGCCGGCTGTGGCGCGCGCGAGTTGCACGGGGCCTTTGAACAGCTCTTCCCGCGTTACGGCCTGGATTTGTGGTGTTTGCTGGCCACGATACCCTGCAAGGATCGCGCGTTTGTCCGTTGTTTTGACCTAGAGGACTTTCTCGATTCTGCACTGCCATATAAAAATATTTATGTGGAACAAAATCGCCCCCATATATGGCGCGAATACATCCTGGCGCCCAAGGTCGATTTTGAAATCCTGCAGGCACATCGCCGCAATATTTACACACAGATTACGCGCGCGACGGCCAAGTCTCAAATGAGCCCGGACGAGATATTCAGCTGGTTACAACACAATATTGTGCGCGAGCCGGATCACGGTTTTTTCCACTATCGCGGCGTCCAGCCTCCTTTGCACAGCTTTGCCACCAGAAGGGCGGATGAGCTGAGCCGCAAAGTGCTGGCGGTCGCCTTGCTGCGCATTTTTGGTCATCCCGCCCGCTTGAATCAAGCCTTGCTCGCCGTGGAATGGGTGGAATGGTTTGAAGCTGGAGTATGGCGGCGCGAAGTCTCTGCCGGCACCGGGCGCGAAGACGACGCCGGGCTGCAGCTCGGCAACCTTGATGCTCTGCCTGCGGCGACGCAAATATCTCTGGGATGGAGAAAAGAAAATGAGCTGGAGTTCAAAACCTTGTATGCCGGCGGCATCAACGCCGCGAGCAGTATCCACGGTGAAGGTCCCGACTTGGCCACAATTTTGTCGGGGTTCCTGCCGCGGGGATTTTACCGCTTGTGCTACGGCTTGCGCGCCGCAGACGGAAATGTCGCGGCCCAGATCCACCACTTTTCTCTCGGAGACGGCGAACAGAAGACACTTGAACTCGCCGAGATAAATAATTGGGCAGAAGAGCCGGCGCTACTTGTGCAGCTGGACACACAGAAATTGCACAGTTTCAGGAAATCCACATGCCGTTTTTCCGTATACATCGCGACAGAAAATACGGATGAGCCTTTTTATCATGTATTGCACGACCTGGAGCAGCTGCCGTTCGGCTGCGAGCACTTGCAATTATTCTTTTCCGCCGAACTGCAGGCAAGTTTGCCCGTTTATCTGCAGCAATTCCCCGGCCTGAAGAATTTTGCCTTTTTGCCGCCAGACGAGCTGCGTCATGTCGAAGCACAGCTCGCAGAATATACGAACTGGGGCACCGCGAGCTTCCCGAAATTTTTTCTTGCCCGCCACAAAGGAAAAAGTCAAGAAGAATTTCAAGGATGCGAAATTGTCTTCTGCTCGTGTGGCTACAGTCGCAGCGCGGTGACTCAGCTGAATCGCGTACTGAGCGACGGCCCGGAATAATAGCATTTGGCAATGGTTTTTTTTGGGGGGCGGGCGGCCCATCGCAAGTCTGTCTCTGGGCCCGCCTTTCTGCTGGGAACAGCTTTCAGTCTGTCGCTGCGGCTTCTTGTGAATCTGGTTCGGCTGCCGCAGCAGCTTCTTCTGGCTTTTGCACAAAAACTAGTTCAGCTTCGTCCAGTTCAAATATGCCGACGTGATTTTGCAGGAAATCTTTGAACTTGGCGGCCACGAGGTCTCCGTCCGCGTCGACGAGGGAATTCTGTTTCCAGAAATCTTGCTGGCGATACGGAGCGGGCAGTCCGATGAAGACATACAGCCGGGAGTCGGCTTTGCCGACAATTCGGCGGACAATGAAGAAGGCTCGCTCCAACTTTTCAGCGGTATATTCAGGGTCTAGGTTTGCTGCTTCCAGGTCCGAATATAACAACTCAGGGAACGCGAGCACATACAGTTCGCTTGCGGGCACCCGCGACGACACGAACAGGCCACTGGCAAAGGTTTCGCCATCCAGAGTTCTTTTATCCGCCGCAGTTTGGCCGTCTACAGATTTTTGTTTTGATATTTCCCCATAAGCCGACAAGCGCATGGCATGCATGCCCGTCGCGTCATGCAAATCGCCCAAGCCGTCGGCCTCATCCTTGGAGCCCAATGACAAGACGGAGTCCAGCGACAAGACGATGTCCCCTGTAAAATCATCATCAACATCTTCAGGGCCGGGCACAAGAATGTACTCGCCGAGCCAGCTGCGAGGGATTGGCCCTTGTCCGTCAAATACGAGAAGCTTGTCCGTGCTTACTGGCGAACAGGAGAACAGAGGCGCCAGCGTGAAAAGTAGCCAGCATGCCGCTGTGGTCTCGCAGCTGCGTAAAATTTTTGCCATAAACATACCTTGTACAAAATGATAATCTCAGACATTTTGCAGATCAAGCAAACATCGCAAGAAATTTTTGCCCTAACTTTGCCCTTTTATTGGCCGTATATTTTTGCTAAGCTAAATTTTTAAAATTTCCGAACCTAATTTATACCACATCACACACACGAGGAATACGCTATGAAAATAGGTGTAATTGCCGCAATGCCGGAAGAGTTACAGGCGCTGATCAAATGGCTGCAGGACTACAAAATGGTGAGTGAACGCAGTCGCTATCACATCGCCGTGCCGGTGCTCGAATGGCATTATGGCCAGATGGATAGCGAAAAAGGGCCGGTCGAAGTTGTCGCGTTGCAATCTGGAGTGGGCAAGGCCCAGGCGGCACTGCACACGGGTTTGCTTTTGCAGCGTCACGATGTGGACTACATTGTCAATATCGGCGTGGCGGGTGGCCTGATGGGTGATGGCCGTCACGGTGACGTTGTCATTGCGGACACTTTGGCCTACTGTGATGTCGATGTTCGTACCTTTGGTTACGGTTATGGCCAGCTGCCGGGCTGCCCCGAACATTATCCCACGAGCTTGCAGCTGCGCCAGTTGGCCGAGAAAGTGGCCGGCGAATACTTTGCCGGCCAAACTCAAACCAAGAACCGGGCCACAACCGGGCAAATTGTCAGCGGTGACTCTTTTGTCGGGCACGGCAGCCGGCAGTTGGCGACAATTCGCCAACACTTTCCGCAGGCCAAAGCGGTGGATATGGAGGCTGCGGCAATTGCCCACATCGCATTTATTTATGGCTGCCCGTGCCTGATTGTGCGTTCCATTTCCGACTTTCCTCTGCGCCCGGACGGGAAAATTGACTTCCAGCAATATTTGCCTTTGGCGGCAGCCAATGCCGCACAGATTGTGCGCCGACTGGTCTACGAACGGCCGACTGTATTGAAGTAATAATCCTGGCGATGCCCTCTCATTGCCAAACTCTTTGCCAACTGCGTGACGTAAGCGCGGGCAACCACAAAAGCTATGAAATCCACGAAATATAGACAAGGGGCCATGGGAGACATGACGGATGGCGTTCAGGCGGTGGACGCGGCATTTTAAGATATTTTTTGTTTCTTATAGTATTTATAAATAGATTTAAACTAATATATACAATAAATAAAACTTTAAAATAAAAAATATTGTTGTTTATGGCCAATATGATAGTCTAATAATTTTAGTAATAGAAGATAAATATTATCTATATATGATATTCATAATCATCAAATAGATTAAAAAATTATTCATAGACTTTGCAAATAAATAAAAAAAATATATTATAAAAATTATCAAACAATACTCCATATATAACGAGAAAGGAATATAAATAATGAGTATAGGGAAATGGGTGTTTAAAACGATTAATTCAAACAGGATATTTTCGTTCTTTGAAACTGAGATTAAATTAAAGGACACTAAAAATCTAACAAACAAAATTATTGATTTTTGTGAAGGGAATGAATTTTCTAAAAATATGCCCTTAGGGATTGACGTTTCCACTCCAGACAAATTACATATTTTATCCAAAGAACAATTCCGGCAAGCACGCAAAGACCATTTTCAAAATTTACCTGAGAAACCATTTATTAAGTGGGAATTGGGAATAAACAATTTTTCTAACACAATTCTTACAAGCGTTTTTCCGAACGTTAATATTTTAAATAAAAAGAGTTTAATTTTAAGTATTGGGGCTTTAAAAGAGAATGGTTTCTCAACCTTTACACTCAATTTTGAACGTATTGCATGGTTTGAAACATACTGCTTAATTAAGTTTTTAAGTGAACTAAAGGATTTTTTGGAAAATAATTAGATGATTACTCGGCCAGGGACTGTTAGGGGGGCCGTGATCAGAAGCTGTGCACTTCCTCATTCACGACTTCAATGTGCTGGCCTCTCTGGGTCAAGAGAAAAATACCCGCTTCCCGTGCCTCTGTAATCAGCTTGTCGTAAGTCACCGTGGACGCTAGCCCCAGGTAAAATTTGTAGTCCCGGTATTCGGTGAAAGTCTTACGAAAACTTTGTGGCTCGTTTTTGAGCAGCTTAGCAATGTCGTTGCTGTGTGCCTTGTACTTCACCTCAATCAGGGCCACGGTATCGCCATTGCACATCACGATGTCGTATTCCCCCTGGTCGCGATGCCTACGGCGGTTGGACACATTGCGCTCCACGCTCTCATAGCGCAGCCCACCGAGAAACGGATTTGCGTAGAGACTGTTGAAAAACAGTTCCTCGGCAAAATCACCGTTGCTGATGCCAATATTGCCTAATATTTTGGCCACTTTTTCCAGCCGCGCATCGGTTTTCGCCATCTGCGCATCGGTTTTTTCTTGCGACCTGCGCAATTCGGCCAGACCTTCGCGTAGAACCGCCATCTGTTTATCGTTTTCCGCTTGGGATTTAGCAAGTTGTGCATCGGTTTTAGCCTGAGAAATGCCGATCTTTTTGAGGATTTCCCTCACTTCATCCAGGGTATCCATGTGTCCTCCAATGACGCTATCTTAGTCAGATTAATATCGTATGGCAATACATCTTTGGCGGTGAGGACTCTTAAAGGGAACCACGAAAGTACACGAAAGGTGGCGAAAAGGCACAAAATTTAGGCTGGGGAGCTGTGGGGGGTAGGAAAAGGTTAAAAAAGGGGCCGAAGGACGACGGGAGCTGCGGGTGCCAGGGGAAAGAAGAAAATGGGGCGCGAAGGTCAGAAGTTCTGGATTAACGTATTTCCTGCCAAGATGCGGTCTCCCAGAGTGGACCCGTGATGCGGTAGCTGCGCTCTTTATTGAAGCGGTCGGCTTTTTGGCTGGCGGGGTTTGAGTCGATGTAATAGGCATGGCGCGGATCCTGTGGATTTTGCTGTTCTAGTGCTTTGCCGGTAAACGGGTTGCGGCGTTGCTCCGGCGGCAAGACCAGGCTGGCAAAGTAGGGGACATCGGCGCTACTATGGGGACTCAAGTCGCTTTGCACGGGGCCTTGCGCGTGGGGCAATTTAACCATCAAGAGGGGCATGAAATAAGCGTAGTTGCTTTCCTTGGGGCCTAGGTCCATGCTGGGCAGGCGCACGTCGCGGCCGTGATCCGAGATAAGAATAATCAGGCTATTGTCGTAGACGCCGTTTTGGCGCATCCATTTGAAGTAGTGGCGCAGTTCCTTCAAAGTTGCCCAATCCGCATAGAAGTGGCGCAACGAATAGTCGCTATTGTTGGGGCCCAGCAATTCGCGCAGCAGTTCGGGTGGCAGCGGGCTATTGCTCGGGCCGGGCACCTCAGTTTGCAGCATCGGCTGAAAGGGAAAGCGCGGATCGCCAGCGCGATACCCCATGAGCATCGGTTCGTGGGGAGTGTCGTTGGTCATGAACACAAACTGCGGCTTTGTCGCCTGGGCGTCGCTGATTTGCGGCAGTTCCACTAGGCCGGCCCAGGCATTGACCAGGTCGAGAAACATATTGCCGGCCGCAAAGTTATTGCCGAGCCACGAGCCGTTGTCGTAAATCAATGGCGCCAGCGGCGCGGGCAACGCCCGAAACACGGCCTGTAACAGCATTATGGCCGCGTATTTGGGTTGTGGCCCTTGGCCTTGGGCGCCCCCCAGCTGGGTTTCTTGGGTTTCTTGGTTGGTCTGGCCGGCGGGCTCGGTGCGAGAGGCACTTAAAGCGGCGCGGGACTCTTGGCTGCGGCGCAGCCACTGCCCGGTGTAGCGGCCTTTCAGGCGCTCGGCGCGAATGCCGTTGCGGCGGAAAAGCTCCAGGTCGCCCTTCCAGTCAAAATTGGCCCAGCTGGGATCGGCGACGGTACTCTCAAAGCCATTTTGCCGGAACAATGTCGGCAAGAGGAGATAGGCCTGGTTGATCTTTTCCTTCAAGCTGCCCTCAAGCCGCGCAATGCCGTCCGGGCTGTACTCGTGGCCTCCGAGCAGGGCGGTCAGGCCAGAAATCGTGTAGGGGCCGGGAGACAGTGTATTTTTGTACCAGGTAAAGCCGTCCAAACTTGCGCGAAGTTCTGGGTCCAGCTGCAGAATGTCGGCGAGATAGGGGCCGATGAAGCGATCCAGCATGAGAATAATTACGTTGGGTTGATCGCTACTGTACGAAAAGACACTTTGCAACTGGCGCGAGTTTTGGGACGCGTCTGTTTGGGCTGCCGGAGAAACTTGGGAAGCTGGGAGAGTTTGGGCATCGCGCTGAAATTGTCGCAGGTTATAAGCGTAGTGCGCGGAGCTGAGCCACAGACTGGCGGCCAGGATCCAGCACAGCGGCACCAGGACTTGCAAACGCCTGAGTAGGAAGAGCCACAGCAGGTAGAGCAGGGGCAGGGAAGCCAGGCAAAGCCAAATGGTGCCAAAGGGAATGATCAGTCGTTCTGGCTGATCGAAGACCCAGCTGGTCATGACGCCGTAATTGTGCCGCATGACAAAGTTGTCAAACAGGGCGAGCAATAGAGCGCCGCTGCCGAAATAGGCTAGTTGTAAATTCAGGCCGCGCCAGCGGCGCCTTAGAACGGCATACGGCATGGAATACGGCAGAAAGGATGGGATAAAAATGAACAGAACTAGGACGATGGCGCAAATGCCAAAGCCGGGGAAGATATAGCGCAGCAATACGGCAATGGCCTGGGGGCTTTCGCTCGGCGAGGAGGCGAGCAGGGCACTGCTGTTGAATAGTCCCAGGCCACAGAGGGCCGCTGTGCTGGCTGCGGCCAACTGCGTTGTCGCGCCTCCCGGCATCAGCTTGAGTGGCTTCTTGTCTGGCGTTTTGCGTGGGCCTTTCGTGTGGCTTTTTGCGGTGTGGATGCCGTTCAGCAGCTGAAAGGCCCTACAGCGCCAAAGGCGCGGCAGAAAAGCCAGTGTGGGCGACAGGGAGATGATGACTAGGGATATGGCAAGTCGCCGGTTGCTACTTAGAGATGAGCTCAGGATACACAGCGAAGCAATGACGATCATTAATTGGCAGACAGCAATCACGACACGGCGGCGCAGCCCGGAATGGCGCCGGGTGGGAAGTTGGGCGGGAGGGCGGGCAAACGGGCGGGGTGGGATCTTCACGTCATCGGGTTTTTCGGTGCCGGTCCCAGTCCGCCCAGGAAACAGCCTAGGAGGGCAAAGAGACCCCAGCGGGCGAAGTATCTGCACAAATGCAAAGGCATACCAACAGATCCGTCCCCAATATAGGGCTTTTTGGGCTTGGGCATCAACGGAATCCAGTACCTTGAAGCGAGCCAAGAGGAAAAAGCCCAATACGGCGAGGCCATATTCCAGTAGAGGCAGCCAGCGTATTTTTAAAAGTGCGGTGAAGAACTGGTGGCCGATTGCGCAACCGCGGCGAGCGATCCTCTGCCAGTAGTCCCGGCCTTGTTTGCGGCTGGCTGAGATCAGGTTCTTGCCCAGCGAATACAGATTGCTGAAAGACCAGTACAGCAGCAGGGCCGCGGGAGCTGGGTAAAGCAAGATCAAGAACAATATGGCGATGCCCCATAATTGGCGCCTGAATTGGCGCCCGGCAGCTGTGCTGCCATATGGGTTTTGCGCACTGTAGGCCAGCCCGGAGAGCAAATTGAGGGCTGTCATGAGCACGGGCAACAGGTTGCCGCGGCCCGCCGGGCCACTTAAATCGGCGGGTAAGGGCAGTAGGCCGTCGGGTTGCCCCAGGTCTATAATCGGGCCCCAGCTCTGGCCTTGCAGCAGCTCCAAGTGACTGAGGAAGTGATAGGCGGCAATGAAAAACGGGACTTGTATGGCGAAGCCGAGGCCTCCGCGCAAGGCATAAATTGGGTGGTAGCCGCGCTGGCGATATAGTGTCTTTTGCACCATGTGCAACATATTGCCGCTGAAGGCCCGGCGAAATTCATCCAATTTTGGCTGCAGACTGGCCTGCAAGGCCTGCTCGCGCAGCTGAATTTTGTCCCCCAGGGAATACAATGGCAGCAACAGGGTGTTGACTGCAGCGCTGAGGAGCAAAATACTCAGTCCGCGATCGCCTGTCATTAGGTAGGCACCGCAGAAGATTTGGCTCATTAGCCATTCCAGGGGGTAGATGATTAACTCAAGTGCGGAGTGTGGAGCCAGCATAGTCAGGCAGGATAGCGAGTTTCGGCGAAATTTCAAGGTTTGAGTTCAAAACGCTCCGGTAAAAAACTTCATTTAATAGAATAAACAGAAGTTTTGTCAAAAAAATCTGGAGTTTTTCTTTAGGTACTTGCATAAAAGTTTTTTTTTTGTAGCATACGTGCTTAGTTAGCTGGCAGTGCCGGGTAATGGTGCGGGATGCAAAGCGCGCATATAAAAAGCAAAAAAAGCGAAAGTAACTCAGCTGGTAGAGTGCAACCTTGCCAAGGTTGATGTCGCGGGTTCGAATCCCGTCTTTCGCTCTGTCAAGTACACAAAAAAGCCTAGCCAAGCTAGGCTTTTTTGTGTACTTGCGTTTTCTGGCGTTCTAGGTGATGGCCCCCGAATCGGTATCGGAGTATTTTTGTCTCGGAGAGTTTTGGGCCGGCGGCCAGATGCATTGAGGTATGGAGCAAAGTGAAGGAAGCTGCGGCGAATCCCGAAAATCAAAAGAATCTTGCCGCCGTTTCCCCGACGGATTCCCGGATTCCCCTGGATTCGGCGAGCTCGCCGAATCCAGGGGAATCCGGGAATCCGGGTTGGACCAAGCATCCTCACGGTATGATCAACTTGCCTCGGGGCTTTGGGGCTGCGGGATTGCATGCCGGTTTTCGCCGCAATTCCAGTCGCCTGGACCTGGGCTGTATATACTCTCAGGTTCCAGCGCAGGCGGCGGCCATGTTCACCCAAAATCAGTTTTGTGGTGCTCATGTGCATGTCGCGCGCGCGGCTTTGCGGCAGACGGGGGGTCTGTTGCAAGGCCTACTATGCAATAGCGGTCAGGCCAATACCGGTACGGGCAAGCGCGGCATGGATGTAGCCCGGCAAGCGCAGGCCCTGTTTCAGCAAAAGATGGGGATTGCCCGGCCGGAACTGGTGGCGGTGTTTTCCACTGGGGTAATCGGCGTCTTGCCCGATATGGCAACGATGGGCAGGGGAATACAAGCTTTACAGCCGGGCGAGGCTCCGAAGGCCGGCAGCGATTTTAGCCGCGCTATTTTAACGACAGACCAGGTCACCAAGACCAGTTGCTACACCATGGAAATTGACGGGCAGCTGGTGACGCTCTCCGGCAATGCCAAGGGATCGGGCATGATTCACCCGAACATGGCGACGATGTTGGCCTTTATTACGACCGACGCCGCTGTAGAGCAGGGGGCCTTGGCGGCTTTGCTGCGCCGCTGTGTCGACCGCTCTTTTCACCGCATTAGCGTCGATGGTGATACTTCGACCAACGATTCGGTTGTCATGCTGGCCAATGGTGTGGCGGGGAATACACCCTTGACGCCGGAGCATCCGCGCTGGCAAGTGTTTGCGAGCGCACTGGAGCGCCTGTGTCTGGATTTGGCCCACGCCATTGTGCGCGATGCCGAAGGGGCGCATAAGTTTATTGAAGTCGAGGTCTTCGGCGCGGTCAGCGAGGAGCAGGCGGCCTGTTGTGCCAAGGGTGTGATCGCTTCCAATTTGTTCAAGGCGGCAATGTATGGCGAGGATATGAATTGGGGACGCATTAACTGTGCCCTGGGCAACGCAGTGACGGAGCATCACCTGGCGATAGACTTCAGTCGTCTAGGCTTGACTGCGGGTCGGGGGCGGGAGGCCATCGCGCTGATGCGCGGCGGCGAATTGCTCAAGTATTCTGAGTACGATGCCGCAGCTCTTTTGTCGCAGCCCAATATTTATTTTGCCATCGACTTGCGCTGCGGCAAGCACAGCGCGAAAGCCTGGGGCTGCGACTTGTCTTATGACTATATCCATATCAACGCCGCAAAGAGAAGTTAGCCATCAAATTTTTGCTCAAAAAGGCTTTTTGCGGGCTATTTAAAAATGCTAGGTTAAAATAAGGAGTCCAGAAACTGGCGGTATTTCAGGGAGCTGTCCTGCAATTTCACAGCGGCGGTGCCGACCACAAAACCGTTGGCAAATTCGCCGAGCTGTGCTATTTCTGCCGGGCCCTGAATGCCAAAGCCGAGAATCACCGGGCGCGCCGCTTGCCCTGACCTTTTAGCCTGGCTGGCTGTAAAGACTTGGGCGTATTGCGCGCGCAATGCCTGGCTGTTGAGGTCGCCTCTAGTGCCGGTGATGCCGCGCAGAGCGACAAAATAGACAAAAGGAGCCGCCGACGCCGGCGGCTGCGACAGCAGCTGCAGATCCGGCTCCGTCGTCTCAGGCGTGGCAAATGGAATGATAGAATGCTTTAAACCGCGCTTGAGAAAAAAACTTTGTTCGCAAAGAGGGACGTCGGGAATGATCAAGCCCTTTAAGGGTAAGGTATTAAAAGTTTGGCGGCCACACTGCTGCAGCAATTGATAGACCATATTGCCATAAGTCATCAAATAAATATCTTTACTACTATTAGATAGCGACTCCAGAGCTTGTTCCAGCATTAGGCGGGGGCTGATTCCCTGATTTTGGGCTAGTTTTAGAGCCGACTGTATGGCTGATGAGATTATTGGGCCATCGGCTACGGGATCGCTGAATGGCAGGCCCAGTTCAATAAAGTCAATATTTGGGTGCTGTTGTGAAATGGCCAGGCAGTCAAGCGACTGCGGCAGGCTAGGGTAGCCGAGACAAACATAAATTCCGCGATAGAGTTGCTTGAACATACAGATTTCCGCTCGTGGGTTATTGCAATTGCGTGCCCGCATGCTTGCGGGCACGCTGTTCTTGGGCCGCAAAATAGTGTGCCAGGTCCTTGTCCCCGCGGCCGGAAAGATTGAGCACTATGTTTTGCCCGCAAAATCGTTCGCGTTCGCGCAGCAGGAAGGCCAGTGCGTGAGAGGGTTCCAGCGCGGGAATAATCCCTTCGGTTTTAGATAGAAGCTCCAGGGCGTCCAGGGCCTCTTCATCGCGGGCAAAGTCATATCGCACGCGCCCGGACGCGGCAAGAGCCGCATGCTCTGGACCGACGCCCGGATAGTCGAGCCCGGCGGAGACAGAGTGCACGTCGGCCACGTTGCCCGATTCATCTTGCAGCAATAGTGAATAATAGCCGTGCAGAATCCCTTCGCGCCCCAGGCCGACAGTGCGGGCGTGCTGACCGTCTCGGTCGGAACGGCCGCCGGCTTCAATGCCAAAGATTTTAACCTGTTCAGCGGGCATGTCCAGGAAAGCGCGGAACAGGCCGATGGCGTTGCTGCCACCGCCGACGCAGGCAATAACCGCGTCTGGCTGAGAAATATGATAGCCCTGATCCAATTGCCGGGCGGCTTCACGGCCGATGCATTGATGGAAATGGGCCACGATGGCCGGAAAAGGGCTGGGGCCGGAGACGCTGCCCAGTATGTAGTGGGTGTCTTCAATACGGCAGACCCACTCTTGCAGTGCGGCGTTGACCGCGTCTTTCAAGGTGTGAGAGCCGCTGGTGACCGCGATCACCTCGGCGCCGAGCAGCTGCATGCGCTGCACGTTCGGGGCTTGGCGCCGCATATCCTCCCGGCCCATGAAAATACTGCATTCCAGACCTAATAAAGCGGCTGTGGTAGCCGTGGCCACGCCGTGTTGCCCGGCGCCAGTTTCGGCAATCACGCGCTTTTTGCCCATGTGTTTGGCCAAGAGACCCTGGCCGAGGGTGTTATTAATCTTGTGGGCCCCAGTGTGCAAGAGGTCTTCGCGTTTGAGGAACAAGCGGCAGCCGAGCTGCCGCGATAAATTCTTGGCTTCATACAGAGGTGTCGGACGGCCAGAGTAGTTTTGTTGCAATTCGGCGAGTTCGCCACAGAACTGCGGGTCGCGTCGCAGACGCAGAAACAGGGTTTTGAGGTCGCGCAGGGCCGGTACCAAAGTCTCAGGCACGAAGCAGCCGCCAAAGTCGCCCCAATAATCTGGCACGGCATCTCGAACAGAGTCTGGCACAGGATTCTGCACAGAATTCTGTGCATGGCTACGCCCAAAATTATCTTCCGCAGAATTTGTCGGGGTGGCTTTTGCCTTCATATTTGCTATCATATTCATTTCTCGAAAAAGCCCGGCAAAGACAAGGCGGCCGGGCCTGATTCGTCTTGTAGAAGTCTACAGGACGAAAATGTCCACAGATGGGCGCAGTTCGGCGCAGGTTTCCATAGCCTTGTGAACGCGGTGGCTGCGGAATGCATCTAGTTCGCCATTGTCTTTGACCGATTGGGTATCAATGGCTGGAAACGCCACCTGCGAGAGCAAGTAGTCGAAGCGGGGAGCCCACTTGCGGGCGCCAAGGCGTGCGGTGAGGGAGCAGTTATCCACCATGTAGGCCACGCCGCGGCTGTGCATGTAGGGGGTCAGCGAGTCGACGGCCTCGATGATGGACTCGTTGACGACTTCGGACATGACATGATTTTTCTCCAAGAGCAGGTCGACTTGGGCCATCATGCAGGCGACATAACAGCCCGCGGTAAATGGGTCGATTTCCTGATACTCGTGCAGGCTCGCGCGCGCCGCGCGGACTTTCTCGCCGACCCGCCACATCGGAGTCCCATCTATTTTGCCCATGGGGTAGCGTTCGTGGCGAAAACCAGCCATCACAACGCCTTTTAGTTCATTCAGGCTCGCGACTTCATCGTAGATCTCCCACAGGATTTCAAACATGGGATGATAAGTTGCGACATAAGCATCTTCAAAAATCTTGCGATTCCCGCCTTGCAGTTCATTGTAGAGTCCGAGCATTCCCTTGTGGGAAATAATGGTGTTAATCGGTCCCGTCAAAGATTCCGCACTGCGCTTGAAGGCTGTTTCGGGAGACATCCCCTGCAGCGTGTAGCGCTCGTAAAGGGCCTCGACGATGCCATGAATCGCACCCAGCAGTACGCCGCGTTCGCCGAAGATGTCCGAGCGATATTCGGATTCCATTGTCGTCTTAAAAGTGAATGGGGCGCCCAGGGCGACGGCCCAGCCCAGAGCCATGTCCGTGGCGCGGCCATCTATGTCTTGATCCACGGCGAAACTACAGTTGATGCCGGCGCCGTTGATTTCCGCGCCCTGTTCGTAGAGACGACGCACAGAAGGCCCCATGCCTTTGGGGCATACGGCGATGACATTGATATTCTTGGGCCAGCAATCACCGTGGGCTTCCATGTAGCCTTTGAGGAAACCGTGGGACAATCCCAACGTGGCGCCTGCCTTGAGCCTGGGCAGAATCTGCGAGTAGAGCCGGGCCTGGGCGGCATCGGAAATTAGCAGAATGACCAGGTCAGCTTCGGCGATCAGTTCATACATTTCGCAGAGGCTGCCGTTGGCCCTGGTGAAACCAGCTTTTTCGGCAGCCTGCCATGAGGAAGACTGCTCGCGCAGGCCCACTTTCACCTGAATGCTGGTAGTTTCCAGGGAGTCACGCAAGTTCTGGGCCTGGGCCGGACCTTGAGATCCCCAGCCGATCACGCCAATGATTTTGACTTTGTCGAAAGCCTGGGGTAAGAGAGGGAACAAGTCGCGACCGCCGCGGACAATGTATTCGTCCGTTCCGCCAAAGTTGTATTTTTCTTTTTTAAAGACTTTCGTCTCAAAATCGTGGATCATGTGTACCTCCAAATTAAAGCTCAATCGACAAAATAGCGTTTCATTCATATTGTCTTTTGTCTATTTTTGCAGACAGAAGCTTTAAATAGGTGCCTCGACTTCAGGCGCTAAGGCACAGACGGGGCAGAATTTTTTAAAAATCCTTTCCATTATAGCAAATTATTATTTGTGCGTCACCGTATTTAGTCCATTGAATGACGGTCTGTGGCATGCCTTGACTTTTTATTCATCTTTGTGTTTATTTGGGGTATTTACTTGGGCGTTTATTTCGATTTTTAGCCTTTTTTAGCCTTGCCCGCATTCCCCAAAGCCGCGTCTGCGGGATGTCCCGGCGCAGCTAAAGACATTCTAAGGCAAGCTGAGCTGGCTAAAGCAAGATTGGTGGCATGGAGCAGTTGGATTTACGAAATTTGCACACGGAATCTCAGGGCTTGAATACACAAGCTTTTGTCTCTTGGGCGGCCCGGCGCTGGAATCTGTTATTGGCTAGCAGTGTCAGTGCCGAAGACCAGGTAATATGGCACCTGTTATGGCAAAATTATAAACAGGAACAAGCTTCTGGCGCAAAATTACCGGAACCCAAGGTCTTTTCATTGGATACGGGACGCTTGCCGCAGGAAACCTATGATTGCATTGAGAAGACGGAAGAGCATTATGGTATTCGTGTCGAATTGATATTCCCTGCGGCTGAGGATCTGCGGCGCCTACATCGTCAGGGTGGACCTAATTTATTTTATCAGAGTCATATGCAACGTAAATTGTGTTGTAGGTTTCGCAAGGTGGAACCGCTGAGTCGCCGCTTGCGGCAGCACTGCGACGACTTTGGCGTTCGGGCTGCCTGGCTTACTGGGCAGAGACGTTCGCAGAGCGTGACGCGCAATGAGCTGCCGCGTCTGGAGTGGGATGAACAGTTTGGACTAATCAAGTTTAACCCACTGGCAGAATGGCAGAGCGAGGATATCTGGGCGTATATCCGTGAGCACAAGATTCCTTACAATGCCTTACACGACCAGGGCTACCCTTCCATAGGCTGTGCTCCGTGTACCCGCGCAGTGGCCGCGGGAGAAGATGAGCGTTCGGGTCGTTGGTGGTGGGAAGCGCCAGGGCAGAAAGAGTGTGGCATTCATTTTGGTGCGGACGGCTCGCTAGAGCGACTTTTACAAGCGAAGCCTGGCCGAGGATAATGGGCCCGGAGAAAGTAATGAAGCTAGCGCTAGGTGACACGGGTATGAAAAATGGCATGAAAAATTTAGGTTTGAACGCGAGAGAGCTTTGACAATGACGAGAAGCTATTGGTTGCATATACTGCTATTTCTGTTTTTATTACCCGTTGTGGGAAGTTCCAGATCGGGCAGTCATCTTGAAGCTTATAATTATGCTTATGCCGAGCAGTACTACAAGTTGTACCGGCGCAACCTTTACTATTACCCTGAAGACATAATGGGGAATATAAACTATCTGCTCGCGGCACGCTCGTCTCCTTTTGTCAATCCTCTGAATGCCCTGGCTGAAATCGGGGACAAAGAAGAGTGGAAATATTATCAGGCATTATTTGTGATGCATGTCAACCTGCTGTTGGTCAAAGAGCATATGAATTTGGCCGACCGTTTTGACAAGTATAATGCATACTTTTACAATTCGCCCTGGCGTCGTAGCAATTTGGATTCTCTGGATACGGCGGAAAAATATTACAAGATGGCTTTAAGCTTTTGGCCGGAGGTGCTGCTTTGGGCCAAGGAGGCGAGCAAACCGGAATATCGCTGGCTGGATTTGTATCGCGTTGCCAGTTGGGAGACCGAGCTGGCAAATATTAACGATCAGACAATCGACTATGATGCCATTATCCAGCGCGACTTGGATCGTCTGCAAAAAGTTCGCACTAAATTCCAGTCTATGGACAAAGATACCTACTAGTCCGGCGCTGTGTGGATATTAGCTCGATTGTCCGGGCAAGTTGCCGGGCAAGCTCACAAGCGATGTATGATTTGGGCAGCGCAAAAGCGTTGCCGATTTTTTAGTGCTTATATTGTGGGATTCTGTGGAATTTGAAAACCTTGACGAGCTCTGGGCCTGGGTTGAATCTTTTATAGGCAAGGGTGTAAAGAAGGGTGTAAGCCAGGGCGGCAGCGAGCGCGCGGAATTACGCGCATTGCAATTCCGCGCGCTCTGTGAGGAACTCGGTTTGCCCCAAGCGCAATTGCGTAGCATTCATGTCGCTGGTTCGAAGGGCAAGGGACAGACTTCCAGTTATATTGCTTATGGTCTTTGTGCTGCGGGAGCTAATTCGGGGCGGCGGGTTGGTTTGTTTAGTTCGCCACATGTGCATTCTTATAGCGAACGCATTCAGGTTCTGCAGGCTCAAATTGATCCGGCCACCAATTCCGGCACCCATCCCCCCTCCCATACCGCCGGGGCTGCAATTCAGCCCGGCCATCATATGCATCGCTATTTCAACGGCATGTCATTACAGTCTGCTGCGACGATAACTCAAGGGTCGACACCGCTAATCTCCATTGTATCAGCGGATATTAGCGCAACCTTATTGCGGCAAGGTAGCCGCTTGCGTCGAGACTTGGCGCGGTTCCGTTGGGCTTGCGACTGGGACGAAGCTGGCGGCGACAAGTTGTGGTGTCGGCCTAACTTTTTCGCCATATTGACCTTGCTGGCTTTTCGCAGTTTTGCCGCATTGGCTTGCGATTGGGTCGTGCTGGAAACGGGGATTGGCGGACGTCTGTGTCCAACTAATACCGTGCTGCCAGAGTTGTCTGTGCTGACACCAATTGAGCTAGAGCATACCGATCTGCTGGGCGACCGTCTGGAACTGGTGGCCGGAGAGAAGGCGGCGATCATCAAGTCTGGGCGGCCTTGCATCTCTGCGCGGCAATATGCGGAAGTTGAAGCCGTATTGCGTGCGCGCAGTAACGGACAGCAGTCCCCTTTGTATGGCCTGGCAGAATCTTTGCCACAGCTGAATGAAGAGCATTTGGGCCCTATTGTTTCATCTAATCGCATCGAGCACATGGATACAGAAAGAAGAGATTCTGTATCACTGCGGGAAATTTTCTGGCGACCCCGCAAATTTACTTTTCAATTTGAATCCGGCCCATCAATATGCCGACGCGGCAGTGTTTACCTACGGGGCTGCAGTAGGACTCAGTTAGATAACCTGAGCCTGGCCTTGTTGGGTCTGGACATACTGGGAGTGCTAGGGGCGCAAACAGTTGAATGGATTTCGCAGGGGCTGCAGCACAGCCGGGTGCCGGGGCGTTTTGCCAGTTATTGGCTGGAAGAACAACAATGTTTGCTGCTGTTTGACGGTGCTCATACCCCTGTTTCCTGCCAGCGTTTACTGGAGGATTTGCAAGATTATTTGTACTGTTATTTAGACTTTGCCGGCAAACAGCGTGAAGAAATAAAACTGGGTTTGTTATTTGGCGCGGTGCGGGGCAAAAAATTCCACGAAATGGCAAACATTTTGTCGCCTCATTTTGATTATATCCTCTTGACTCGCGCCGGGACATTTAAAGAAAACGACTTAAATTCTTTACAAAAAGCCTTTGAACTATCTTTGCAAACACTGCCACAAATGGGGCTTAAATCAGGGGGCAAGAGGCGACTCTTGCCCGTGGTCACAGAGCCGCGGCAAGCGTTACAAACTTTGTTGGACCGCAAGCCTGAACTGATCTTAATTTGTGGCTCGTTTTACCTCCTCGGTGAGTTGCTACCTGGCGGCAGGACATTGTCCGGCTGATTGGCAAATTGTTGCAAATTTTTGCAAATTGTTTTAGGCTCAGGCCGATATTGTTATATAATATTCGTTTCATTGAGTGTGTTTGGGCTCTACGAGTCCTTACGACCCGACAAAAAAGGGGAAAGGAAAACTGGAAAATCTACTTTGCCGTGAGTAGTCGTGTCCAGTTCTGTCATTAGATGCAAGCCCAATCCATCACATTAAAGCGTGACTCACTTTTACGAATCCTGTCTCTGCTGATTCGACCAAATTTGGGAGGTGTCGGAGCTGTACTCGCTCTGGCGGCAGGACTTTCCCTAGGTTCCGCAGGCCTTTGGTCCCAAGAGACTTCTCCCGCCACACGCCAAAATGAAGTACAAGCTGAGGTGCCAAATGAAGAGCCAGGTGAGGTACAAAATGAGGCACAAAAAAATGCTTTTACACAGCCGTTGAAACGCAATTTTATCAGTATTGAGTTGGGACAGACGGTCGCCGAGTTTCGCCAGCAGGTCAGCCATTCAGGCCAAAAGGATGGCGTCTTGCCTGAGAGCTATTATTATTTTCTTTACGACGCCTTCTTTTCTGAAATTGAGGAAGGGGGCAAACAGGAAACACTGCTTGAGGTGCGCGGGAACGGCTTTGTGGACAAAGGTCTGTTCCAGTTTGCCGTCCAGGATAAGCAGAGCGAACCTAAACTGGTGGCGATTACTATCTTCTTTGACCCAAAGTGGAATTCATACGACCAGCTATTGCGGAAGTTCACTCATGATTACGGCAATCCCAAAGAGCTCAATCCACAACGCAGCATCTGGCAAAACGAACAGACTATGCTTACGTTGGAGCAGAATCTACAATATAAAATTATTGATAAAAAGTACTTAGATAGTCTTAGGGCGGAAGAACAAAAAAAATTTGACCTATATCAGTACAATTACACTGAATTTCTGCAGAAATTTTAAACTCAATTATATGCCTCATGTCAGAATCGACAGATCCATCGCAGGAAGTAACTCAAGATTTTTCCAGAGATAGTCTTCCCAAGTCAATTCCATCCAAGCAAATTACCTCTAAGAAAATTAAATATCTAGAAGCTGAGGGACGAGTAGAAAAACTGGTCTTCGGTGGAGCTGGTCTCTTGCGTCATCCGGATTTAGGTGTTTGTTTTGTCGAGCAGGTATTGCCGGGGGAGAGATTGCGCTTTCGCGTTTCGGCAGCTGAACGGATTGCCAAAGCGGATAAACGCGGCTTTCGTCGAGGTGAACTCGTTGAACTGCTAGAAGCTTCGCCTCTGCGCGTAAGTCCACGCTGTCCGCATTACAATATTTGTGGTGGCTGTGATTGGCAGCATATAGCTTATGGGGCACAACTGGATTACAAGGAGCAAATTATAATTGAAAACTTGAAGCGTCTGGCGGGGCGTGATGTCGACTGGGAGGACAAGCGGCAGCCGTACATTGCCGAGTATCCGCGGCGCGGCGCTACGGGGGAGTTGGCGCAGGCTGAAGGGCTGTCAGTGGGCTGGGGCTACCGCCAACGCGCCAAGTTCTGGCTTGGTAAGAAAAAAGGGCGTTCCTTTTACGGATTTTGTCGCCGTGCCAGCAATGAAGTTATCGCCGTACCAGAGTGCAAGATTTTGGCTCCGAATATATTAGCTGCTGTTGGCGATCGGGCGGACAAAGCCCCGGGCCGGGGTTTGACTGATGAGCTGCATGCCTTTGGCACTAAAAATGTTTGTGTTTTCGGTGCGGAAGAGTTTGGCTATCGTTGGAATGACATCGAAATACGCAGCCAGGCCCAACTGTTTTTTCAGAGTAATGCTAAGGTCTTGCCTCTTGTCCTTGCCGAGCTGCGGCGGATTTTTAAGGATTTACAGGGCAAGTGGAACGGCGCCTTTTGCGATCTGTACGCTGGTGTCGGCTTGTTCAGCTTGTGCTTTGAGCCTGGCTTGCCGAACACGGTGCCGCGCTTTGCGGTGGAACGCGATTCCGCAGCTGGCATTTATTTACAGCAGAATCTGGCTAAAACAGGTTTCACATGCCGGCAGCAAAGTGTCGGCGAATTCTTGCGTGAACTTTTGCAGGGCGATCATGCCGCGTTGCGCGGCGGTTTTATTTTTGTGGATCCAGCGCGCGGTGGGCTCAGCGACAATGTTGCCCGCCAATTGCACGGCTGTGGTGCCGAATATATTATGTATCTGTCCTGTGATGCGGCGAGCTGGGCCCGGGATATTGGGCGTTTATGCCAGATAAACGCTGGCGCCTCTGCGGCGCGAGGCTATGAGCTGGAGTATTGGCGCCTGGTGGATTTTTACCCCCAGACTCATCACATCGAAAGCCTGGCCGTATTGAAAAAGCGATGTTAAAAATGATATTTTAAAAGCTGACTGCCATGAAAAATATGGCGGATATCGGTGAATAACTTAAAATTATGCTCGCCCATCGAAGCAAAAATCTTGGCGATGGCAGGTTTATTAAACGCCAGACTTAAAGCGCATCCACAAGCATTGTCAACTCTCAAGGTGGTATTTTTACCAGAGTGGAAGAAAAGTAAAATGGCTTTGGGGAAGAAATCTTCACAGAAATTTTTTCCGTTTTGATTTTGCTTAACAGTCTTTTCTGATTTCAGCTTAATAAGCATATCAAATGAACATCCCAAATTTGAATCTGCGGGAGGGGAACCGTGTTTCACGTTGGAGACGAAAAAGTTGGGGCGGTGACTGCGGCAAAGTTTGCAGTGGTTGCCCGTTTCGCCTTGGCCGTCTCGGGACCATTCACACTCTAATATACAAGGCGTAAAATTTAATAAGTTTGCGTCTTGTATATTAGCAGTGTCTTTTTTTTGGGGGGCTTTGAATGTACAAGTATAAAATTGATGGTGGCTACCAATTAAACGGGAGCGTTTGCATTCAAGGCAACAAAAATGCCGCCTTGCCATGCCTGGCCGCGACTCTGCTCAGTGATGAACCCATTGTCTTAAGCAATTTGCCCGCGCTGCGCGATGTCGAGGTGATGTTAGGTATTATGCAGAAAATGGGCTCTAAAGTTGAGCGTCTGAATGCAAACAGTTACCGTATACAAACTCAAAATATTCAGCCAGAAATGTTATTGGACAGCGATGCCGGCAAGGTCCGCGCTTCGGTCTTATTTATTGGGCCGCTGTTGGCTCGTCTAGGTTCTGTCAAATTGCCCCTGCCGGGTGGTGACGTGATTGGCAAGCGCAGATTGGACACCCACTTCCTGGCCATGAAGGCTTTGGGAGCTTCAGGTTCGGTCAATGGTTTCCTCGACTTTCAAGCGAATAAATTGCTTGGCTCTGAATTGTTCCTCGACGAGGCTTCGGTTACAGCGACAGAAAATGCAATCATGGCTGCCGCCTTGGCTGAGGGGGATACGGTGATTGAAAATGCGGCGTCCGAACCCCATGTACAAGACTTGTGTCGCATGATCAATGCCATGGGTGGTGAAATTTCGGGTATTGGTTCCAACATACTGCGCATTAAAGGGAAGAAAAAATTGCATGGTACGGAATTCAAGATTAGCCCGGATTTTATGGAAGTTGGCTCGTTTATTGGATTAGCGGCTGTGACGGGGAGTGAACTGGAGTTGGTCGGCGTGCAGCATGCCGATTTAAAGATGGTGGCCATTGCGTTTAGGAAGATGGGGATCCACTGGTTGCCCGTCAAAGGCGATGTCAAAGGCGATCGGGAGCGTTTAATTATTCCGGCTCAACAAGCTATGAAGGTTCACTACGATGCCGATGGTTCAATTCCCAAAATTGACGATGCCCCTTGGCCCGGTTTCCCCGCAGACTTGACGAGTATTATGACGGTCGTTGCCACGCAGTTGGAGGGAACGATTTTAATCCATGAAAAAATGTTTGAATCGCGACTTTTTTTTGTGGATAAACTAATCGGCATGGGCGCGCGTATTATTTTGTGTGACCCTCATCGGGCTGTTGTTAGCGGGCCAACAAATCTGAGTGGTCAGAAATTGCTTTCACCAGACGTGCGTGCCGGTATGGCCATGTTAATCGCGGCTCTGTGCGCGCGCGGGACCAGCGTAATCCACAATATTTACCAAATTGAACGCGGTTATGAAAACATTGCTCAAAGGCTTGCCGCTATTGGCGCAAAAATCGAACGTCTGCCAGAATATTCTTGAGTAACTCAAACAATACCTTGCCTCAAATAGTTTAAAACGTAATAATTCTGCCTTAAATTATTGAGGAGCTATGAAGAGTCTGGAAAAAGTCTATTATTAAAGGTTGTGCCAATTCCTGCGCTGCGCGCAAATTTTTTAGCTGACGTTTGATTGGAGAGCTCATTGCGGTGCCGATTCGTACGGCAAGGTTGTTTTCAAGTCTTTTTCTGCTTAGATTAAACTTCTTGCAATTTCCCAATATTTTTTATTTCCTTGAATCCCTCCGGTCTTCTTTTGGGAGGGTATATTCCACAGGCGAGTAATTGCCGCCAAAGAGGTTGAAGATGTCCCCAGAGACCACTGTCTTAGGTTACCCCCGAATCGGGGCGAAGCGCGAGCTTAAACGTTGCCTGGAGGCTTACTGGAAGGGTAAGATTGACGTTCAAGCCCTGCGAGCTACAGCTGCAGAAGTGCGCAAAGATAACTACCAGTCAATGTTGGATGCCGGTATTCAGCAGATTCCAGTTGGTGACTTCAGTTTTTACGACCATGTGCTGGATACTATTGTCATGCTTGGCGCCATACCTGAACGCTATCGGGCCTTGCAAGATCAGCTGAATGAGCCATTAGATATTTTTTTTGCCATGGCTCGCGGACGTCAAAAAGGCAGTGTTGACGTTAGAGCCATGGAAATGACTAAATGGTTTGGCACCAATTACCACAATATTGTTCCCGAAATAACGACTGAGCAGAATTTTGAGTTGGACAGCACACGCCTGCAGGATTTGCTTTCTGAAGCCAAAGGAGTTTTGAAGGGCAAGGCCAAAATCCGCCCGGTGGTATTGGGACCCGTGAGTTTTCTCCTGCTCAGTAAGGGCTCAAAGGAGCCTCTGAAGCGGCTGGATTTTTTGTTGCCTATTTATGAACAGCTCTTTGCCGAGCTGGATGAGTACGAGCAAATTCAAATTGAAGAGCCATTTCTGGCTCTGGACCTGGATGGGGCAGCAAAAGAAGCTTATAAAAAAGCATATAGTCGTCTGGCCGCAAAGGCCAGGTTATTTGTAACTAGCTATTTTGCCCCGCAGCAGGATAATGCTGAACTAATTCTAGATCAGCCAATTCAAACCTTGCACATCGATTTGGTCAACAGCAATCAGGTGGAAGTGGAAACTGTTCTGAATAAGTTGGGTCCAGGTGTCAGGCTTTCGGCTGGCGTTGTCAATGGGAGTAACATCTGGCGCAACAATCTGCGCCAGTCTCTGGCCCTGCTGCAGCAGATTGCCGACAAAATCGGCAAAGATCGCCTGATTGTCAGCTCTTCCTGTTCATTGCTGCACAGCCCAGTGGACCTGATTTACGAAAAGGGGCACCTGAGCGCGGATGTCTACCAACAGCTGTCTTTTGCGCGGCAAAAACTGGACGAAGTGGCAACCTTGGCCAAGGGTCTGGCACAGGGGGAAGGAGCCATTGCCGGAGTTCTAGAGGCTAACGATGCCGCACTTGCCGTGCGCAAAAATTCCAGTGCGATCAATGATTTGTCGGTGCAGCAACGCGTAGCTGGCATTAGCCGTGAAGATACCGAACGCCACAGCTCTTTTGCTGAGCGCCGCCAAATACAACTGGCCAAGCTGAATTTGCCGCTGTTTCCAACTACGACTATTGGCTCTTTCCCACAGACTTCCAAGTTACGCCAGAAGCGTAATGCCTTTCGCAAGGGTGAGATTACGGCTGAGCAGTACCAAAAATATCTGGAGGAAGAGACTGGGAAATGCATTCAGATGCAGGAAGATTTAGGCTTAGACGTAATGGTCCACGGCGAGTTTGAACGTACGGACATGGTCGAATATTTTGGTGAACAGTTGACGGGTGTGGCATTCACTAAAAATGCTTGGGTGCAGTCCTATGGTTCGCGTTGTGTGCGTCCACCGATCATCTATGGGGATGTTTGTCGCCCGAAACCGATGACTGTAGATTGGATGAATTTTGCCCAGAAGCAGACGAAGCGCCCGATGAAGGCCATGTTGACCGGCCCGGTTACGATTTTAAAATGGTCTTTCGTTCGCGACGATCAGCCCTTGTCACAGACGTGCTTGCAAATCGCCTTTGCCTTGCGCGATGAGGTGCTAGACCTAGAAAAAGCCGGGCTGCCAGTCATTCAAATTGACGAGCCAGCTTTCCGTGAGGCACTGCCGTTGCGCAGAGAAGATCAGGAAGCTTATTTAAAATGGGCCGTACAAAGTTTCCGTATTAGCTCTGCCGGGGTGCGAGATGATACCCAAATTCACACCCATATGTGTTATTCTGAGTTTAATGAAATTATGGATGCTATTGCGGCTATGGATACGGATGTCATTAGCATTGAAGCTTCACGCTCTCAGCTCGACATTTTGCAGGTAATGAATGAGACCAAATACCCAAGTGGGATCGGTCTGGGGGTTTATGACATCCACTCACCGCGCATACCACATTTAGATGAAATGCTTGAAGTAGTCCGCAAAGCCAGTAAGTATCTGGAGAATTGGCAGATTTGGGTCAACCCAGATTGCGGGCTTAAAACTCGCGATTGGCCCGAAACTGAGGGAGCTTTGCGTCTGATGGTTGAAGCTGCCAAGGTCCTGCGCAAAGAGTTGGCATAAAATTTCTCAGGAATCGTCTAAAATCTAAGAATAATCAAAGAAAGGGGCTGACAGGTAAGAAATTACCACCTCTTTCTTTGCGTAATTATTATTCTATAAATTATTTTATAAAAGATTTGTGTATATGGTCAGAATACGCGGTAGGATTTGATCGCGGAAATCTTGTATCAAAGCACTTTGTGATGATGCGGAGGTAGTGGCATCCAGACGAAAATCGGGCGGGAATTGAAATTCACCACCACCTTGAGCGGAGATAATCCACAAGACCATATTGTGACTTGAGTTTAATAAGTCCAAGGTTTCTTGGTATTTCTCCAAGCTTCGCTCATAGAGAATAATCAGATAGATTTTAGGCTCCTTGTCTTTTGTAAGATCTGGAGAGGCGAGTTTTCGATCTAGTTTACTCAGGGACTGGACCCGGCTGTCTATGTCATCAAACTGTAGGGCCTTGTTGAGATATCTAAAACTGTAATAATAGTAAAAGTAATCTGAGGGATCTATGTAAACATCTATTTTAGCTCTCGCCTTGGGCTTTTGCGCTCTCAGTTTGGGCCATAAATCGGAGCTTGCAGCCAGAGAAAAAACGAGTAGGATAAGAAAGACTGCCGGAGCAACATGAACTTTAAGTCTGTTTGAATTGTGGCAGAAAGAAGACAAATTTCGAGAGATCATTATTTTCAAATGCCTATTCGTATTTGGCCATTTGACGAAAGGCTCCTGTATTGTAAAGAGATTTTAAGAAATAGCAAGCTTTCTGTACGTGTGGGACCGAGCTTTTCAGGCTAATTGTAAATAAGATAAATATTCAAGGTTGCCGCGTGTCCGCTGGCGTCCTCCGCGCAGTGGAGAGGGGCAGTAGCCCAGCAGTTCTATGGGATGCTCTTTTGTTTGTCGCAATTGTTCGCAGAACCAATTGAAGACCAGCAAGGATACAGAGTCCTTAATAATGCCATCAAACTTATGTCGCCGATACTCTGGGTGAGCTTGGCAAAATGCCTGCCACTCAAACTGCGGTTTGCAAAGGAAGACACCTGCGCGCCGGCGGCAGGCGCGCAGGGCTAGGGGTAGCAGGCCTAGGATGGAACGAAAGGAAATATCCATAACTACATAGTCTGGGCTTGGAAGATTGGAATTAGGTAAATCACGCAGAAAGTCTTGGATTTTGTAACCTTCAAAGCTATTCACACGTGCATCGCGGCGGAGTTTGAAATCCAACTGATTTTTACCGCTGTCGACTGCATAGACGATATCGCAGCCGTGCTGCAGCAGGCAGTCCGTAAAGCCGCCACTGGAAGCTCCTGCATCTAGGACGACCAGCTTTTCAGTATTGTCGTGTCGCAAAAACCCCAGGGGGGCGAACTCTTCAATAGCTCTTTGTAGCTTTTCGCCGCCACGTGAGACATAACGTGGCTTTTCTTGTAAATGCAGCTCGGTGTCTATATTAAAAAGCTGCTTTGAATCCCGCAGGGTCTGGCCCGTTTTGTTACGCACTTCACCACAGAGTATGCGAGCATATAAATGTTCTTTGCTGAACTGCGGGTAAAGTTCCTGCAGTAACGCCAGCAGGGCAAGTTTGCTCTTTCCCTTACTGGAGTTCGGGGCTTTTTGCCCTGGGCTTAGTAAAAATTTTTCTGCATTTGGCATTGACTTTTAAAACACTAGGTAATTAAGAATCTTATTTAATGAATATACTCGTCACAGCTTTTGAGGGAGCTGTAAGCTTGCCATATTTGTGAATTCAGCGGGTTAATCAAGGAGTTAATTCAGGGGAGGCTAATTCACGCTCACATGTTGACAAATTGAACTTTCGCTTCGATGGGGTAGACCCAGATTTTGTCCTTGGAAAGCTCTCGACTCAAGATCTGGCCGTTTTCCAGCTGCTCGTATTGAGTCTTGCTGAGACGGGCGAAACCGCCACTGCCGTATATTTGATAGCCTTGAGTGACAAAGAGAGCTTCCAGTTGCTCGCCTGCGGCCTGGCGCCGCTCTACTTCTTGCAGACCTTTGTCAAATCCATAGATAAATAGCAAGGTCGATAAGGCATCGGCTGCGGTACTGCTGTCCGTTACGACAGTGACACTCAACATACCGTTGTCTATGGGATAGCCGGTGCGGGTCGAAAGTATATGGTGATAACGTTTGCCTTCGTGCATATAGTAGCGCTGGTAAATGCCAGAAGTCACGACTGCCTTTGCTTGAGCGAGAAACATGCCGAGAAGGTAGCTCTCTCTTTCGCCGCGAATCCCGACTGACCATGGGGCGCCGCTTTTTTTGTTGCCGTGGAGCAAAATATTGCCGCCTAAGTCGATAACTCCCGCCGGTGCATCGGCCGCAACTAGAATGGCGGCAATTCGGTCTGCGGCATAGCCTTTGGCTATGCCGCCCAGGTCTAATTTCATATCGAGGCGGGCAAAACGGACATGTCGAGTTTCTGCGTTCAGCTCTACATTTTCCCAGGATGTTAACTTGAGGGCCTCGGCAATGCGTTCGGCATCTGGGGGGTGGCGTTCTTCGCGCAATTTTTGCGCAATGGCATTATCCACTTGATATTGCCGCTCATCCCCTGAAAGATCGGCGCTTAAAAGGGATCCTCGGTCTAATTGGGCTAATTTGCCGTCAGATTGCATTTTCTTTTCGTAGGTCTTTAGCGCGCGCGAGGCCGTAATATCCCAAAGCTGGCTCAGAGCCCCTATTGTAGGATCAAAAATTCCGTTGCTTTGTTGGGCATAACTCAAAGCTTGCTGCAACAAGGCAAAGTTCTCTGGGCTTAAAGTATTGTGCCCTTCACGATTCAGAATGCCGATTTCGCTGTCGTCGATATAGCTGCTAATTTCGGCTTCAATACGTTGTACTTCTCTTTCGGCACTGAGGAGTAAGCTGTCGGGAACATAGCCTTGCAGCGTAATAGTACAGGGCGTGTCCATAGCAAAAAATTGTATTGAGTTGCCTTGCGGCTCTCGGCTACAAGCTAAAAGCAACAGGGCGCCAAGCAGGCAGCTGACACTGGCACCAGTGGCGCCACTGGAATCAAGGCACGGGGCGAAGAGTCGAAATCTAGGGATGGAAATTCCCCGAATAAGGCGAATAAGATCAATAAGGTAGATTGGGATTGCCACGCCCATGCTCATTCCCATATGTCCATGGCGATTCCTAGCGTTGGCCGCGCGGGCTGTAAAGATAGTCAAAATAGGCCATATCGGTACTTATGATTTTATCCGTATCCGAAATTGTTGCGCCATAAGAGTCCATGGCCCGCCAAAAGCGATAAAACTCTGGATCTTTGTCATAGGCTTCGCGATAGATAGCAGCTGCCTTACTTTCGGCTTGGGCGATGATGGTTTGCTTTTCTTTGCCCAGGCGTCCCAGCCAGTAGGCTTTTTGCCCTTCACCGCGCGAGCGCTGTTCGGCGGCCCGTTTCTTGCGCTCCGATGCCATGCGTTCGTAAACTTTGGCGGCCACGTTGTCCGGGTATTGTACTTGGCGGATTAACACGTCGACCAGTTCTATACCGAGGCTTTGGGGGTTGATTTCCTGGCGTGAGAATTCCAGGATTTCATGTTCTAGGGCCAAACGCCCGCGCTCAACTTTGATCAAGCCGGCAGCTTGTATCGTTGCCCTGTCGAGACTAAGGTCAGCGCCGTGGCCGGTAAGGTCTTGAGGTTGGCTTGACATCTCGTCATTCAGCTCTGGGCTGTCTCCTTCTGGCAGAACTACATCGCCGTCGCTGTTAGTCGCTTTTTCAGAAATTTTACTTGTTGTGAGTTGCGAATCTTGCCACTCTTTTTTTTCTGCGATGCTAATCATTTCGTTGTTTGCGCGTACAATTTCGACCATGGGGTAGCGACCAATTACGGCGCGTACGCGCTTGTCAATAATGTCATCGAGCTTGTTAAATGCGTCGGAGGTATCGGCCAGCTTGGCATAAAAGACCTTGGGGTCGGCAATGCGCCAACGGGCGGTGGTGTCGAGCAGCACGCGCTTGTCGTCACTGGTAGGCAACAAATCGGCTTGTCCGTCCCAGGACAGCAACTTTTTGGGATACTTATGCTCGATGTCAAAAAAAGGCAGTTTGAACTTCAAACCGGCTTCAACATAGTTGTTGGGTAATACACGTCCAAAACGTGTGACTATGGCTTGTTCGCCTTCGTTAACAATAAAATATGCATTGCCGGCGACCAACAGTAACGCCAATAACAACAACGCCAGACTAATTATTCTTTTCATAGTTTCGTTCATTTTGTTTCCTCGCTCATACGTTTATGCTATTGTCTCTGTGGTCCGGCGATGGCTGGACTCAGGTTTTTTATTGGCAGAACATTGTCCAGGGTCTTGTCAATAATCGTCAATTTCCCTTGGCCGTCCTTTAGGACTTTTTCCATCGTTTCGTAATAGTAACGTTGCCGAAAAATCTCGGAATTTTCACGATACTGCGCGTAGAGGGAATTAAACCTGGCCACGGCACCTTCAGCTTGCAACACGATTTGCTTGCCTTGCCCCCGCACTTTAGGTATCTCTTTGTTATAAGCTTCCTGCCCCTCATTGATCAAGCGGTCGCGGTCTTGGCCGGCGGCGTTGACATCTTCAATGGCTTTTTGAACCAGGTCATTGTAAATGACCTGGTTCAGGTTCAGATTTTGTAGGGTTACGCCCAGTCTGAGGAGTTCATTTAAAATCTTATTAATTTCCAGGCGCGCGGGTTCAGCGATCAGCTCGCGGCCTTTTTCCTGCACGTCCTCGGCAAAATTGTTGCCGATGTAACGATTTACCACCGAGGTGCAAACGTCACGAATGGTTTCGATGCGGTTGTCGACAAGGCCGCGTCGATTGCTCGTCATTACCGGGTTGTTATCGACGTTGAAGAGCCAGTCTCTGGGGTTAGTGATCACGTACTGAATGGCAAAAGACTGCTGGATAATATTTAAATCTCCCGTCAACATGGTGGACTCGTAGCTATAGTCGGCGGCGCTAAACTGGCTCTGCACTCCCGCGTTGGTGGTGCGGTAACCGAAGGCCAAGCTTTGGGTTGTCTGTGGTACGCGGTACAAACGGTCGATAAACGGAAGTTTAAAGTGCAGTCCCGCTTGGCTGTTGCCGTGGAATTTGCCCAGGCGGGTAATGACGCCGACTTCTTTTTGATCTATGCTGTAAACGGCATTCGTCCCTAAAACAATGAGCAGTAACAGCAGTAAGATAACTTGTAAAATCTTGCCGCCATTCACGGGCAAATTGCCGCCATTGTTTTGGACTTTGCGCAGCTGCTTGCGCAATTCTTCAAAAATATCTGACATAGGGAGTCTCCTTTTGGGCTTGAGAAGTTCTTGAGGACTTTATCGGGTGTCGAGCAGGTAGAGTTCCATAATTAAGTAGGACCAGGGTGGGATATCTGGCGGCCGCCCCGCAATGCCGTAAACTCCTTCGGGGGGCATGATGTACAAGCGTTTTTCCGCGAGGCGCATATTTTGCAGAGCGGCCTTCCAGGCCGGGAAAAGCTGGGCCGGGCGCACCCAGACAGTTTCTTGCTGCTGAATGCGATCTTCCAGCAGCAGGCTGCGGCCATCGTTTTGCGTCGCCCAGACTGCATACTGGATTTGAAATTCTTGTGGAGAAGCACTTTGTGGATGCTCTTTTCCCTCTGTCTGGCCATCCTGCAAGATTTTATATTCTAAGCCCCAGTTCATCTTTAGCTCAGTTGCTTGACTCCCATTTGCCAAAGGGTTTAACTGTTTCAGCTTCTGGCGTTGAAAGCGGGGCCATTGTATTGTGGCAAAGTCGCGGGCAAGTTGTTGATGGATGGCGGCCAGACTGCCTTGTGGGCGTTGGTATAAGGCCGCAGCGCGCAACCGTGCGAGCATGGCGGAGGCATCGCGCCGCAGTTCCGCCAGGAAATTCTGGCCTTCAGCATTGTCACTGCTGGCTTCCACCGAAAGGATGTGGTCTTGCGAACTGAGCCTGCGCAATAGTTCCAGGTTCTCTGGATCTTGTTCTATTAGGCCAAAGGCGCTGAATCTGCCCCACATGTCTGGCTGGGGACTCAAGCTAATCAGCAGCTGATTGGTGTCTGTCTGGGCCATGCTTTGAAAGGCCAGTACTCCAGGCCGGTCAAAGCGCAGCCATTCAGAGTATTCCACAAAAGGATACGGGGTGAGCTCGTCCCCTGTGTCGCTATGTAATGTGGGTTTGTGTAATTTCAGATAAGCGCTGGTATTGGAAGAGAATTCCCAGCTTTTGCTGTCATCGTTGCTTTGCGAGAGGTAGAGAAAGTGGGCACAGGCAAGGGGTGCGATCTGAAAGGCTAAACGAGCCTGTAAAGTACCTGAGCGGGTATGCATTTTTATCTGAATGCTTTTAGCTAGCTCCGGCTGCTGCGGTAAATCGGGCCAACTGGCCTGCTGAACCTGAATATTAAGTTCTTCGATGCTCTTGGCAGCTTGCTTTTTGAACTTGTTCGCCTCCTCTGCTTTGCGGGCTATGCTGCGTGCCTGGGAACAACCCAGCCAAAATAACGGCAGCAAAAGCAGCAGATTTTGAGCCCGCAGCAAAGTTGAAATTGAATTGTACTTTGGAGATTGAAGGCGCAGCTTCCGAAAAGGGAGATAAATTGTGGTGTCGAAAAGTTTTTGCAAAGACATGAGCATTAGAAGCGCCGAGCATTGTATACTAATGATAGCCGTAAATCCAGGGCTTCGTGTGAAACCCTGGATTTTTACGTTCCAAGGGCCTGCAAGGGCTTTTCTCTTCACGATATATTCATTTTGACCTAGTGAATCTTAGAGAATCCTTGAAGCCGCGAACCCTAGACAGAACCCGAACCCTAGGGAACAAAGCCAAGCATTTCCATCTCAAACAGCAGGTAACTGTTGGGCTGAATGACAGGGGGGCTACCCTGGCTACCGTAGCCGAGTTCACTGGGAACCAGCATGATGCGTCTTTCGCCTACCTGCATTTGGGGCAAGGACTCGCCCCAAGCGCGGATGACTTGCTCTGGCGAGACTTCAATTGGCTCTCCGCGATCGACGGAGCTATCGGCTTTGTTGACGCCACCATCTTCGGAGGGTGTCCAAAGAGTATAGTGTACTTTATATTCTTTGACGTTGCCAATTTCAACGCCGTTCGGCCCGTCTCCTTCTTTGGCAATGTAAACTTCCAGGCCATCGGCGCCTTTGCTGAAAGCAAGATCAGACCACTGCTCCCGCGCAAAATCTTCTAAGGTTTTGCGGGTTCCCTCGGCAAACTTGAGGTTACTGGCCTCAGTCTCACTGCGCATTTTTTGCGCCAGGGCCTGAAACTCCGCCCAAGTCGGCTGAAAAGCTTTGGCCTTGGCGCCTTGACGGATAATCGTAACGGTATTCATTTTATCGCCTTGCGCAATATTTTTGACCACGTCCATACCTTCAACGACATGGCCAAAGACCGAATAAGCGCCATTGAGGAAGGGAGCTGAGGCCAAGGTAATGAAAAACTGGCTGCCATTGGTATCGGGGCCGGCATTCGCCATGGAAAGTACGCCTTCATTATCGTGGTTTAGCTCGGCCACAATTTCATTGGGGAATTCATATCCGGGGCCCCCGCTGCCGTTGCCTTGTGGGTCTCCTCCCTGGATGACAAAGCCAGGCTCCACGCGGTGAAAACTCAGGCCGTCGAAATAATGTTTCCCCTCTGGGGCATTAGGGGCGTCAAAGCGACCTTCAGCCAGGCCGACAAAGTTCATGACGGTCAGCGGGACTTTTTCAAATTCCAGTTGGGCAAGGATATCTCCTTTGTCCGTCTCTATTTTGGCAAATATGCCGTCGCCGGGCATTTTGGGTTTGGCACTGCAAGCCACAAAGCTCAGGGATAAAAAGACAAAGAAGTAGAGGAAACTCCATCGTATTGAGCCATTTATTGGGTTATTGGGTTTAAAAGTGTTTGTTATGAGGTTTGTCATGTTTTTTATCGCTCTCCATTCTGTGAGATAGATCAGGTCAGTAAAGCTGCTGATCTCCATGTTTTTTATTTCAAAAATAAGAAGCAAGCCAGGCCATCTGCTTCATTGTGCAAAATTTTGTAACACAGATATTCAAGGTCACCATTTCGCTTTTTTGCCTATCATGGCCTGAAATTCTTCCCAGCTAGGGGCAAATTGTTCGGCGGCCGCACCTTTGCGATGAACGATTACGCGTTGAATGACATCGCCTATTTTGACCTTCTGGACCAGGTCGAGGCCAGAGACGACGGAGCCAAAGACTGAATAGCCGCCGTCCAGAAAGGACGCATTTCCGAGCGTGATAAAAAACTGGCTGCCGTTAGTGTCGGGGCCAGCGTTTGCCATGGAGAGGATTCCGGCTCGGTCGTGTTTGAGTTCGTCGTGAATTTCGTTGGGGAATTCGTAGCCGGGGCCTCCGGTGCCGTTGCCTTTTGGGTCGCCTCCCTGGATGACAAAACCAGGCTCGACACGGTGAAATTTCAGGCCGTCGAAATAATGTTGCCCGGCGCTGGCGTTCGCGGTGTCAAAGCGGCCTTCAGCCAGGCCAATAAAGCTGGCGACCGTAATCGGCGTGCGCTGGAATTCGAGTTTGCAAAGGATGTCACCACTGCCGAGCTGGAGCTGGGCGTACAGGCCATCTTCTTGTTGCGATAGGGTGCTTTCAAAAGACAAAATAGACTCCTTGGTAAGGGGCTGAGGATCAGAAAATCGCGCCCTGGCATTTTGGCATTGAGGCTACGAGAGCCTGATTGTGCTTTTGTTGCATTTGGATTGCGCTCTGGCGTCAGAGTCTAACGAGGCCGGGGCAATAACACAAGGAAAGTTTCTCTAACGATGTTTTTTTTAGCTCAAGTGCCGGGACCAGGTTTGAGCTAGGCCCTTTTCTAATAAGGTATAGTTGGCCGTCATCAACGATCTGTCCTGGCGAAATTGACGCATCTGGGCCGGGGCCCGCAGTCGCAAGCTGCCCGTGTATTTTATTTTTCCGTCGAGATTTTCTTTGTCTGTCGTCGATGTGGAATCGGGCGACTGTATTTGCCAACAAGTTTCGCTGCCATCCAGTACGTAAACCGGATGCCCTAGCTGCAAGGCCGTTTGCACGGCGTGCATGCTACCGCCGTCGAGGCGACTTTGTATTAAGAGTAATTGTTGGGCCAAGGCAGCTTGAAGGCGGTCGCGCCGAATAAATCGCCACTTCAGTGGCGCGGCCTGGGGTAGGTACTCGCTGAGCAGAGCTCCACCTTCGGCGACGATGCGCTCGGCCAGACTGCTGTGGCATTGGGGATAAAGGCGTTCAAAACCGCAGGGCAAAACTGCCAAGGTCGGCCCGCCGGCGTCGAGGGCTCCCGTGTGGGCAGCGTAATCGCAGCCTTGTGCCAGGCCACTGATAATCCAGTGCTTCTGCGTGGAGGGCTCGGCATGTAAATGCTTGGGGCCGTCAACTGCTTGTAATTTCTTTTGTAGCAGCAAGGCTTCCTGCCAAGCTTGACGCAGAGCCCAACGGTCGGCCCGGCGGCTGCCAATTATAGCTGTAGCCGCTTCGTTCTGGGGCAGCAGTTCGCCGCGCCAGAAAAGTAAGCGCGGTGAATTGCGTAAAGCAAATAGGCTGTCTGGATATTCGGGCTGCCGCTGCAGGATAATCTGTAACTCACCATGCATTTCACGCTCCAGGCAGTCTTGGCTGGCGCGATAGCAAGTTTCAAAGTATGGGTATGGGACGTAAGTGCTGAGGCCAAAGTCTTTGAACATCTGCCAGCAGTTTTGCTGGCTGCTCTGAGCTCGCAAGGCACAACTTTGCAGCTGTTGCCAATGTCGTTCTTCCCAAGAGCGAGCGGGGCAAGAAAGAGGAGAAAGGAGAGAAGGAGGAGAACGGTGAGAAAGGGGGTAAAAAGTGCCGGAACTGTCAATGCTTAGCTCTTGCCGTGCATGGGATGTCGTTGTGGGGGTCGCTGAGCTGTGCCGTGCTTTGGGCCATTTGCTTGCCGTGGACTCTGGCGAGAGGTCAGGCGAGATCCCAGGCAAAGGGAGAGGCAGAAAAGGGCCTTGCGATTGACCGGAAGAAAAGGCTGGAGAGATTAAAGAGCTGGCTAGGATTCGTTGCAATTTCTGGGGCATTTGATGCAGCAGGACTTGCAGCAATTTATCACTGCCATTGTCCCCATTGGGGGAAGCATTTTTGTTCGCACCAGCATTCGCGCAAATTCCAGAATTCATGAGCTTTGCTAATGGGTTTGCTACTGGGCAAAAAGTTTGTTTACAGGGTTTAAATACATCGTCAGTTTGAATAAAAATAAAAAAAGGTGAAGGCTGAAATTAATGTTAGGTAGATTGAGAAAAAATAAAATTTGCCCTTGTCGAGCACATTGAGCAAGAGTCGCAAAGCTATAAAGCCGGCGCCACAAGCGCTGGCAAAAGCCAGGGCCACGCTGAATAGGGCATCGCCTCTGGCCTGCTGCACCAGACTTAAAATGCCTAGCAGCTCTTTGCTGTCCAGGAGCAGGGCGCCAGCGATGACGGGAATGGAAATGATAAAGGAGAGTTCTCCGGCCTCACGGCGTTTTAACCCGATTAACAGGGCCACGCTGATGGTCATGCCCGAACGTGAAACGCCGGGGAGGGCGGCAATGCCTTGAGCCAAACCGATTAGAGCAGAGAGCAACAAGGCCTTCTTGCCAGAGGCGGCTTGTAAGATACTGGAGCCATTCTCAGGCGCGGACTTTTCCGGCAGCAGGTGCTGTAAAAGCAAAAAAAAGGCCGTAAAAAGAAAGGCGCCTGCAATTAGTAGGGGCTGGAACTTTAGCTGCAGGTCTTTCTGCGGATAAGCGACAATAAATGTAAATAACGTAATCCACAAAACGATTGCAATATAACGGCCGTCTGCTTTAACTTTAGGGCTTAATTCATTGAAGTCCTTGCGGCGAGACAAGAGAGCTAGGCTGTTGCGCAGGATGGTCCACAAACTGCATAATAGCGAGCCAATTTTTTGACGAAAGATCCAGACCGTGGGTATTAGGGTGGCTAGGTGCAGGAGTACATCGACGCTTACGGGCATTTGTAAGCCAAACATTAGCTCGGTTATGGCTAGGTGGCCGGAGCTAGAGACGGGAAGGTATTCGGTCAGGCCTTGTAAAACCCCCAGAATCAAGCCCTGCCACCAGTTCATAAAGCTAATAATGGCTTCTTGTGAGTTCGTTGCTGGGTTCATAAGCACTGCAGTTTATCGTGAAAGTTTGTTTTTGTCAGGGAGCCGGAACACGCCCTCATAATTGGGGTTTAGAGATATTAAATCACTTTGCTCCCCTGAAATCAATGGGCCCTGACCTTGGGGAATCCACGACAAGGGGATCACGAAAGTACACGAAAGAGTAACCACGAAAAGCACGAAAGGTGGCGAAAAGGCACGAAATTTAGACGGGGGAGCCGCGGGGGAAACGATGGGGGGCTGCGGGGGGCGTCCAGGCGGATGGGCTCTTTAGAATTTTAGAATTTTTCGTGTTGTTTTGTATTTTTTTTAGTGTTTTTCGTGGTTACTTGGCCAGAGTCTCCGAAGGGGAAAGGCGAAAATATTTTGTAAAATATTTGAAAAATACTTGCCAAAGTTGGTTTTGGGCAATATACTAGAGCTGTTGTAGGCGCTTCTATTGGCAAGTTTGCCCGTGCCTGCGAACCAATATTATTATTTTCTATTTCATATCGTTCCTCATTTAAAATTTGTAGCCCACATTCTTTTTATAAGGAGGATACAGATATGTCATCTGACCTAATTTTTAAACGGCTCTTTGCCGTCAGCTTCGTGCTTTTGGCCCTGTTTGTTTGGGGTTGTGAGGATGATTCATCCGATTCGGACTCTGGGCCCAAAACATTAATTGACCTGGACTCAAAGAGAATTGACGATACCGGGGAAATTCAATTTTATATTGATTCCTTTATTAAAGACGAGTACATCGTCTTGGAAGATAGCGAGCTGGGCACGGAGGATCTGGCCGATTTTTGGGCTGATGTGGTCGTGCGCTGGGGTCTGCGCCAAAAAATGGCAGACAGTGAGGCGACAGATGAAGCCGCCGAAAATTCAGAAGCTGAAGCAAGCGCCTCTGAAGATTCTGCTGAGACTGCGGATGAAATTGCCGAAACTTTCTGGCTGCAGCGGAGTGAAAATTACAATGATGGCGGCGATGCCACTGAATATCAGATCACGGCGGTAGAGGGTGAAAAACAATTTTTTGTCCTCGATCCTCAGGATTGGAAAGATTATTTGCCTGTTGAATGGTCCGATATTTCCGCCGGTGAATTAGAGGTGGTGGTTGAGGCTTTCTTGGCCACCCAAACTGCCGAAGGGCAATTCCAGGCCACGGCCAGCATTGAGCTGCCGGAAAAATTCTCGATGCGGATACAGCCTTGGGCAACTTTAAGTCCTGCCACTGTAGCCGATCCGAAGATATACTGGGAGATTGGCACGACGGGATTCGCAAATGGCGAGGATGAGCGCGATGCCGCACTCACGCTTGATGCGGCGCCGACCGCTGTGTCGGTGGGTTCGGATGTGATGGTCGTAGTTTCTGCGAAAGGCGGTGTAGAATCGATGAGCAGCTTTACCTACGAGTGGCAGTTGCTCGACGAGGATGGAGCAGTGCAGGAGGAAGAGCAGGAAACTACCCAAGGTTCTGCGAAATTCACTTTTACAGCTGAAAATCCGGGTATAAAGACGGTAAAAGTTGAGGTCAGCGATGACCGCGATGGTAGGGCGACGGCCGAGCGAAAATTTGATTTCAAGGTGGCGCCAGCTGGCTTGCGGGTTGTCAACCCGTCGGGATCGCAGATTTTGCAGCTGGCTAGTGGTGAAAAGCCAAGTATGACATTTGAGGCCGTGGTTGATGGAGAAGCTGAGGGGCTAAGTTACACTTGGCATCTGTATGCGCAAGAAGACCAAGACGACCAAGACGACCAAGACGACAATGGCGACTGGTCTGAATCGTCCCATATAATAGGCGAGGGAGCGAGCCTGGAGTATCAGTTTAGCGAAAGGGCGGGCCGCTACTTGGTTAAGGTTGAGGCGCAGGATGAGCATGGCCAGGCGGCGCAGCCGGCATCCGCTGGGGCAGATAGCGTGGAAGTGCAGCTGAATGCGCAGCCGGAGCTGAGCTTTGCGCAGCCGACGGCTGGGAACTCTGGCACGGCCAGGGCGGGCGAAACTGTCGACTTTGCAGTGACTGTGAGCGACGAGGAATCAAGTGAGGGTTTTAGATACCAGTGGGAGTCCCGGGCACCTGGGGCTGGCGACTGGACGCAAGGCGCGCAGACAGAGGCTTTTACGCTGGCAACGAAGGGTTTTGCAGCAAGTGAGGATCCGTATCAAGTGCGGGTGACGGTTAAGGATGAAGACGGCGGCAGTGCCGAGGCGGTTTACCAGTTGACCTTGGAGCCTAACGATGCGCCGGAGATTAGCTTTCTGGATGGCACGGTTGCAGATGGTAAATGGTTGCAGCTTGAAGACGTGAATGATCCTACGGAGCCGCAGGCCTTTAAAGTTTTGGCTCGGGACGAAGATGGCGGAGAGCTGACCTACAGCTGGACGGTCAATGGTGTGGAGCAGGAAGGCGAAACAGGCCCGGAAGCCAACCTGACCTTGTACTCGCCGCTAAAGGGTTTGAGTCAGGATGAGATTGAAGCGATGAGCACCGATGAGCACCACGAGGTTCTGGTAAAAGTAACGGTGACGGATGCCATGGGGATGAGCTCGAAGAAATTTCGAACGCTGTACGTGAATGTGGCGCCAAGGATTGCTAATTTTACGAAGCCTTCAAGCGGAGACTCCAGCACGGCCAGGGTGGGCCAGGATATTGGGTTTGCCGTGAATGTGAGCGACGAGGAATCAAGTGAGGGTTTTAGATACCAGTGGGAGTACCAGGCACCTGGGGCTGGCGACTGGACGCGAGGCGCGCAGACAGAGGCTTTTACGCTGGCAACGAAGGCACTTGCTTCAAATGAGGATCCGTATCAGGTGCGGGTGACGGTCACGGATGAGGACGGCGGCAGTGCCGAGGCAACCTACGGCTTGACCCTGCAGCCCAACCGTGCGCCAACGCTAGAGTTTGCGGATGCTACGGTTGCAGATGGTAAATGGTTGCAGCTTGAAGACGTGAATGATCCTACGGAGCCACAGACCTTCATTGTTCAAGGCCATGACGAAGATGGCGGAGAGCTCACCTACAGCTGGGCGGTCAATAACAAGATTCAGAAAGGCGAAACAGGCCCGGAAGCCAACCTGACCTTGTACTCGCCGCTAAAGGGTTTGAGTCAGGATGTGATTGAAGCGATGAGCGCCGATGAGCGCCACGAGTTGATGGTGATAGTAACGGTGACGGATGACATGGGGGAGAGCGAGTCGCAATTTCGAAAACTGTACGTGAATGTGAAGCCGACGCTTGAGTTTGGGGATGCTACGGTTGCAGAGGATGAATGGTTTCAGCTTGCGGATATAAATACTGGCACAGAGCCACAGGCCTTCACTGTGGAGGCTACTGACGTCGAGGGTGATACGTTGACTTACAGCTGGGCGGTCAATGGTGTGGAGCAGACAGGCGAAACAGGCCCGGAAGCAAGCCTGACCTTGTACTCGCCGCTAAAGGGTTTTAGTCAGGATAAGATTGAAGCGATTATCGAGCTCGTCCCCAGCGCCGATGCGCGCCACGTGGTGGTGGTGACAGCAACGGTGAAGGAGCAAAATGGCGGGAGTTCGGGAGTGCCCATATCTCGAAGACTGCACGTGAATGTGAAGCCAAAGCTTTTTGATCGTTCTGGTGATTTAAGCGACGTAAGGCTTAATTTTCAGGACATAAATTCTTCTCAGGACGTGAAATTCGCTGTGGAGGGTACTGACGCCGAGGGCGATACGTTGACTTACAGCTGGGCGGTCAATGGCGTGCCTCAAGATGAAACAGGCCGGGAAGTAAGCTTGGCTGTGTTCTCGCCGCTAAGGGATCTGAGTAAGAATGAGATTGCAGCGATGAGTATGCCTGATCGCCACCGTGCGGTAGTTGAGGTGACGGTGAGCGATGGTATCGCCAGTTCTGGCACAATTCCCAATACGGTGCACGTAAACGTGGCGCCAACACAGCCGACTAGAATGATAGCGGAATATCTTAGGTACGATGGCAGTTTTCTAGAAGATCCCCATGCGCGAAGTCTCGCTTTGGCAATGGGATATGACGGTTCCACCGTGAAAATGGGATATGACGGTTCCACTAGGGCTTCAGTTCAGATGTCGGGATTCTGGAGGCAAAAAACTGAAACGTCTTATAGATATCGTTATTATAAATTTACTCTGGTTGGAGGAGAAGACCCCGAGGGAGAGAAATTGTTGAGAGTCCGGTGGATATATAAAAAACACCGGGGCGATTTCACTTTCGACCATCTCAATCCTCCGTACTATCATAGGATATCCAATTGGAGGACTGCTGGGGATGAAAAGAAGAACTTAACCCATTCAAGGATACAGGATGAAGTTCTAATTGATAATCCTATTTTGGGTCCCGCTATTTATGAAGTCCAGGCCATATTGACAGATAGCTATAATGCAGAAAGTTTGCCGCGAGGTGCTAAGACTAGAAAATTTTACGATGGGTGGGAGGGCTTCAAGCCCTTCTAGAGAGGCGGAGAAGATGGAACGTTAATTGGCATGAATTTCTGCCGTTGATATGACGAGCCGCGCAAGCGAGTAGCCTTTAAGGTTGCTCGCTTTTTTGGTTTTTGGGGGACCACGAAAGGGGGACCACGAAAGGCACGAAGACGGCGAAAGGTCACGAAATCTAGACGGGGGAGCCGCGGGTGACAGGGAAACTTTAAAGGGGACCACGAAAGGGCACGAAGACAGCGAAAGGGCACGAAATCTAGGCTGGGGGGCTGTGGGTGACAGAAAAAAAGGGGCCGGATGGACGACGTGAGGCGCGGGGGGCGTCCAGGGAGTAGGCGCGGTGTTTTAGGGTTTTTCGTGTCGTTCGTACTTTTTAGTGTATTTCGTGGTTACTTGGCCAGGGACTGTGAAAGGAACCACGAAATACACAAAATTAAAATAATATGAAAATTTATAATATTTTTGCAAAACTGTTGACTAAAAATATCATTATTGCATAATAAGACTACAAATTTTAATTAATTCAAAATAGTATTTCATTGAAGAGCTAGGCTCAAAATGCGTCACAGATGTGGGATAAATACCTGCGTTGTATTAGCTGCCCAATTTTTGCCCCCTTGGGATATCTATGGGATATCTATGGGATATCTGTTTTGAATCCAAGGAGGCAAGCAGATGCCACGCAAAAATTATTTTAGTTTTCTAAGTCACCATATATATATATATATATATATATATATCGGCCTTCCTGCTGCTCGCAGGCTGTAATGATAATGATACCGAAGAAGGCCAAGGAACCCCCCAAAGTGTTTTTCGCATTAAGTTACAGGATGAAAGCCTGGTCAATGCTAATGCAGCGGATGCTACGCAGAAGATATATGTTGTCGACAAATTCGAACTGAAAGGCCAACTCATCTATGATAGCCGTCGCGCCGAAGGTGAGCGCGTCGTCGACAAGAAGACATGGGATCAGTGCTCAATTTTCTGGGGCCTGCGCATAAAAGACACGCCGAAGATATACCATTGGGATGAAGATCAAGTTGAAGAAAATGACAATAAAGCCCAATTAAATCTGCCGGATATACCGCCGCCAGGCATGCCAGTAATAAACGAAGATACGGAACTAGAAGTCGCCGCCAAATTGACGTTGCTTAATGGTCCGACAATTGCAAACGACCAAAATGATGAGAATTTGCTGCCCCCGACAACTGTTTCGAAAATGATTGCTGAAACTGTAGAGGGTGGAATTGCAGGTGACGCTGTTTCAGAAGAAAAAGAAGATTTTCAGACTGGCGGGGGCAAGTCCACATCGGAGACAACTGAAGAAGAATCTCAAATTGTTAAAAAAGAAGTAGAGTCAGATACGGGAACCGAAGAAATTGAAAGAGAGGCTGTTACAGAAGAACAAGCAGAATCCCAAAAAACTGGCGAGGGCACGCCCGCAACTGAGATTGTCGAGGAAGTAGCAAAGACGGGAACCGAAGAAACTGCAAGTGAGACTGTTACAGAAGAAAAAGAAGAAACCGAGACTGGCGGGGGCAAGTCCACATCGAAGACTACTATTGAAGAACCTCAAATTGTTAAAAAAGAAGTAGAGCCAGATACGGAAACCGGAGCAGCTGAAAGTCGCGACACGACGGACCGCTTTGAGAAAAGCAAAGAATTTGCGCAAATCTTATCTGCCACTGAAACCGATGATATTTCTAAATATGGACCACCGCCTTCAGGTATTAGAGGCCGTATCGGAGATAGCGCTCTGGATGTCCAGCATCAGACCACTGTTGAAGAAGATGCAGAGACGGGAACCGAAGCAGCTGAAAGTCGCGACACGACGGACCGCTTTGAGAAAAGCAAAGAATTTGCGCAAATCTTATCTCCCACTAAAACCTATGATATTTCTAAATATGGACCACCGCCTTCAGGTATTAGAGGCCGTATCGGAGATAGCGCTCTGGATGTCCAGCATCAGACCACTGTTGAAGAAGATGCAGAGACGGGAACCGAAGCAGCTGAAAGTCGCGACACGACGGACCGCTTTGAGAAAAGCAAAGAATTTGCGCAAATCTTATCTCCCACTAAAACCTATGATATTTCTAAATATGGACCACCGCCTTCAGGTATTAGAGGCCGTATCGGAGATAGCGCTCTGGATGTCCAGCATCAGACCACTGTTGAAGAAGATGCAGAGACGGGAACCGAAGCAGCTGAAAGTCGCGACACGACGGACCGCTTTGAGAAAAGCAAAGAATTTGCGCAAATCTTATCTCCCACTAAAACCTATGATATTTCTAAATATGGACCACCGCCTTCAGGTATTAGAGGCCGTATCGGAGATAGCGCTCTGGATGTCCAGCATCAGACCACTGTTGAAGAAGATGCAGAGACGGGAACCGAAGCAGCTGAAAGTCGCGACACGACGGACCGCTTTGAGAAAAGCAAAGAATTTGCGCAAATCTTATCTCCCACTAAAACCTATGATATTTCTAAATATGGACCACCGCCTTCAGGTATTAGAGGCCGTATCGGAGATAGCGCTCTGGATGTCCAGCATCAGACCACTGTTGAAGAAGATGCAGAGACGGGAACCGAAGCAGCTGAAAGTCGCGACACGACGGACCGCTTTGAGAAAAGCAAAGAATTTGCGCAAATCTTATCTCCCACTAAAACCTATGATATTTCTAAATATGGACCACCGCCTTCAGGTATTAGAGGCCGTATCGGAGATAGCGCTCTGGAAGCCGAGATTCAGGCTGCGAATAAAAAGATTTCTAAGGAAGTAAACAAACCAACCGTAAAAATCAAGGTTTTGAACAAGGCCGCGTTTGGGACTAAACCCCAAGAAGCCGATATAGAATTTGATAAATTCCAGACTGACTCCGATCTGAAATTTGAATTCATCTCAGCCAAGCCAGTAGACAAGGATGGGGAATCAGAAATTAGATATAGCGTCTCTTCTGTCGTCACGGGTAGCGCAGCGCAGGAAACATCTAAGACCGTGGGGGGCTTTCAGACCAAGAGTGAAGCCAAGCTAGAAAATTTGAAAAAGCAATATAAAAATTATTTTGGCAAAGTTTTTGCTAGTAAGAAAAATGTCCTGTCCTTGGGCAAAAAAACGGTGAGCGAGGGCACGGTATATGGCCTGACTTTCGCCAATATCGCGGCCGAACCAGCAGATAAAAATGGCCACATAGTTTTGTCCTGCGCACTGTGGAAAAGCCAAGCCAACGGCATGTTTACTAAAATGACAGCCGAAAATTGGCGAGGCCATTTTTCTATCGACCTGAACGATGCCGACCAACTTGTCCTGTACATGAAGAACATAGATGCCACTGAAGGGTTAAGTAGCCTTTTCGCGGAAGGAGCTTACCAAGTGAAGAAAACAAACGACGGCGTCACCTTCAAATTGCTACAAGGAGAAAAAGACTTGCGAGCATTTATTGTCCCGCAACGGCGACAGGTGAAAAAAGAGGATCTGAAAAACAAGAAATTCCTTCTTAAAGAGTTAACATATACTGACAATTCTCGCTACCTTGAAATTAAGGATGATAAATTCTTCTGGAGATTCGGTTATAGTGAAGCCTCTGAGTGGTTTTCTGTTATTTCTCCGGCGATTTGTTCTGAATCCGCTTATATAGCTGAGCAGTACCAAGAAATGGAATGGAAATTAACAAATAATGATGGTAATAAGGAACAGATCAAGGTCAGTAGTAAGGGGGGATCCTTAATTATGGTTGGCTCGAATGGTTGTTGGACGGGTTGGAAGGAAAAGGCTCTTCTCTTGACAAGTCCTAGCAGTTGTTGGATTAAAAGAAATGAGCAGTTTGAGCTGAAGGCGGATATCAGCTGGAGCGCAACCGAGCAGGGACAATTGGTTCTTAAGTTATCTGAATATAAGCCTAAGCGTTGGGGCGATAAGAACTCCTTCTGGTTTATGAAAGTGAATCAGAGACTGGATGAGTGGGATGGTAAATCAGACCTTAGCCAAAGTGTAATAGACGAAGTCCACCTTGTTCCCCCCCGGAAGGATTGATCTTTATTGAATCTTTGGGGGCACCCCCTCAAAGCCAGGCGCAGTTTTAGGCCTGATTTTGAGGGATGCCGATATCTCTAGCTATTCTAGGCTATTTTAGCCCGCGACTCTGCCTGTGCTTCATCGTAAGCTTGGCAAGGCAGTTGCGGATTTAGAGGCACCAATACCGTATTGGGTTCCCAATCGAAAAAGCGTCTGTGCCGGATGCTGCACTCCACACAGACGGGTACGACGTAACGTTCTTTGCGGGCAAACAGCTTTACCGGCTGCAAGACAATAGCTTGCTCCGCCGGGTCGACACACGACTTTACGCAACACAAGTGCGGCCACTCCCTTTGTGCGTGCCGCAGCCAATGATTTTTCCATTGCCCACAATGGCACAAGGCCTCTGTTGCCGTGACATCACGGTACCAAATTCGTCTTTTGGCTTCCATCTCTCAGCTCCTTAATATTTTTTGAAATTTTCTTTTTAAAATTTTTGGCCCCAAAAAAAGCCACCTCTTTTAGAGGTGGCTTCGTTTCAATTCAGAACTCGGTTCAACCGCTCTCAATCACGACAAAGCCACCTAGGCAGAATTGCAAAGTTGCAAAATATTCCCACATGACCCATACGAAAACCACCCATAATCTGAAGCATGACTTGAGGCATGGAGACACGGCAAACATTGAGAATCTGAAGGGGGCAAAAATCGCGGCGAGGCATAAACATGATAAGCTCAGCATATCATAAAGCCATCAAATGTCAAGAGAATATATTTTGCCAGCTATTTTTATTTAGCTTTTGATTCAGTTTTAAAACTGGGTATTCCAGTACAGGCAGAGCAACTGCCTCAATATCTTAAAAGCGGCTGCAAACGGGTCCATCATGGTCTGGCCTCCCAGGTTAAAATGCCGTAATTGCCCGTTAAGATTTGTAAAATTAGTGGGATTAACGACATTGGCGCGAGTGGGCAGCCTTAACTCTCGCACCAGGCGCAAACCCATCGCGGCATTACAAAGCAACAACCCGTCCGCACTGAGCATGTCCTCCAGGCTGAGATCCCGCTGAACCAGTTCCAGGCCAGGAACCCGCTTGTAATTGTGGCAAAGCCAATTCCGGGTTGTGCCACTGTGCAGGAAGTGCCTGGAAGTACAACGTGGCGTGTGCAAGTGCAAGCGTCGTGCCTGCCGATTCCAAAAGAGCAAAAATACATTAGTTTTGCAGCCTTCAAGCAGCATGGGCGATTGTCCTTCTCTCTGCTGCGTGAAAATCAGCAAGTCGTCGCAAGACGCCAGTTCGGGGCTTGCGTGCCGCCAGCGGCCGAGCCTCTCGGACAATGCCACTTGTGCCTGGCACTTGGCTCGCCACAGGCGATTCCGTCCGTTGGGCAGCTCGTTGCGCAGCTCGGGCGCAACGCCCACGCGCCCCAGATAACAAAAGTCCGAGCCGGAAAATGCATGGGAAAATACATGGGGAAATGTATAGGGGTTGGGGCGACGCAGCAATAAATAATTCTCGCCTCGATGGGCAATCGCTGCGGCCGCTGGGGCCGCGGGCCCCGACAACCAGGTCGCAAGGGCTGCCTTGCAGCCAAAATAACGCAGACTGAAGATTTCCGCTTCTAAAATATTTCCTGGCGCATGTAAATATTTTCGCAGTTCTGCCAATTCGCGCCATAAAAGTTCGGTCGGGGCGGGCAAATTCAGAATGCGGCAGCTGTGGGCCAGGCGACGACGGTGCCAGAATGACAAGCTTGTCGTTTCAAGGGTGGATGGAATTATTTGATGGGTATCAACAAAATCAAATTCTGCCAATGGCATGCGCGCAAGCGCAAAATGCGGTGGAAAAGTCTCTAAGGCAAAGTGGCCAAATTCGTCAAAAGGGCCAACAGCAATTTTTTTCGTCATTCTCTACGACTTCCCGCGACTTCCCACGAAATGGCACTCAGCGGTAAAATTCCTGCAGGCGCTCTAAAAATTGATAGAGATTTTTTCCGAAAACTTCGCGCAGGGCTTCGGCACCGGTATTCGTCGTGACAAAAAAGCTGTCCGGATATCGCAGGCGGTACTGATCGAGAAGCGCCGCTTCATCGAAAAGCAGCCAGATAAAGCGCCTAGGCGGCCTGAAGCGGCTAAACACCGGCGAGTCAAGCATTTCTAGGAAGCCGCGTCCGAGCCGGTTGCTCAGGCTATTGGCCAGGTCAGATGGTATGTGCCGATACAAACCAATGTAAATCATGGCATCATAAGTGACATAAGCATTGCTACGCAGGAATTCTTGCCATGTGACCATGTGCAGCTGCAAGCGGGGGCGCCCCCGCAGCTCGCGGCGGACACGCCGGCGCAAGAGATTGTAATTTTCATGCAGTCGCATACTCAAGGTCGCATACTCACTGGGAATGATTAGCGCAATATCGACTCGACTTTTAATGGGCCGCATGCCGGCATTGCCGGCGCAGGCCAGGAAGCAAGTGCACAACAAAAAGACGCCGGCCAGGCAAAAGCATTGACAAAAACAATGACAAAAACGATGGCAAAGCCATCGAAACTTAGTAGACAGAATATACATTATCGGACGAAAAGAACGATTCTGACCTATTTTGATTGAGTGTTTGCCGTATTTGCCGTATTTGCTGTATTTGCAACGGGCTTTTGATTTCTTCATAATCAACGCCCTCAAATTGAAAAGATATCCAGGAGTTTTCCCTATGCGTATACCCTTGAGCTGGATAGACCAATATAGCCCGTTGCCCAGCCTTAGCATTGCAGAAATTAGCCGCCGGTTTACTTTGGGCTCATGTGAAGTAGAACGCGTCCTCGCCTGCATTGATCCGACTTTGCCTGAGTTATGGAGTCAAGTCCAACTGGTAGAAGTTCTGCGTATCGACCGCCACCCCAAAGCCGAAAAGCTTTCGTTGCCAACCATTGCCACTAGCAATGGGGAACTGCAGCTGGTTTGCGGGGCCGACAATTTATACAGCGGGCTGAAAACCTTGTGGGCCCCGGCGGGCACGGAGCTGCGTTCTGGCTACAACGGCGAGCCATTCACCCTCAAAGACAAGGAAGTGATGGGCGTGCTTTCGCGCGGTATGTTGTGCAGCGAGCGAGAACTTAGCATCAGCGACAATCATGAAGGCATTATTGACTTGAGTCAACTTGTCGGCGAGCATTCACTGCCTTTAGGTCTCTGCTTTGCTGAAATTGTGGCGCGCCTGCTCAAACCTGGGGAATCCCTGACCTTCAATGGCAACGAGACGGGCGCTATCGAATTCATCCTGGACGTGGACAACAAGTCCTTGACCCATCGCCCCGACATGTGGGGCCTATACGGTATTGCGCGCGAGTTTGGCGCGGTGTTTCCGGTTTATACGGATTTTGCTAGCACGGCCAAGGCGCTCGACAGTATTCGGCCCGGCAAACTGATTCCCTATGGTCCCAGTCCATTCCGCGCCCCTTACGACGATGAATGGCTAGCCGCGCGGCGGAACTTGCAGAATACGAGCCGTGCATCGCCCAATACGTCGCCCGTGAGCCTGGAGATTGAAGCGGAAAGCAGTTGCCTCTCGTATTGCGCCTTGGCCGTGGACGGTATCCGCGTCGGCCAAAGTCCGCAATGGCTGCAGCGGCGTTTGCACTTGCTCGGAGTCAATGTCATCAATAGCGTGGTCGATGTCTCTAATTACGTCATGCTTGAATTGGGCATCCCCAATCATATTTTCGATCGCGATCAGCTCAGGGGCGATAAGATTTGCGTCTATCGCCTTCGAGAAGCCCAAAATTTCCAAACCCTTGACGAACAGCAGCGCAATCTGTTGCCCGGCGACACCGTCGTGGCCGACGCGGCTCGCCCTCAAGTCATTGCGGGCATCATGGGCGGCCAGCACAGCAGCGTCGACGAAAATACCGAGCGCCTTTTGCTGGAAGTGGCGGTATGGAATTCTTCTGACGTGCATAAAACCTCAATGCGCCTGGGTTTGCGCAGTGAGTCATCGCTGCGTTACGAGAAATCACTGGATCCCTATTCCATCGAGCGCAGTCTGTGGCGCTTGGTTGAGCTGTTGCAGGAAGTCCACCCGGAAGCGCAAGTCTGTGGCCAGCTACAAAGCTACTACAAGGCCCCTGATGACCGCGACGGGGGCGGGGATGGTGGCATGAGTCTGCATTTGGAAACTTCGACAGCACGGATCGCGCGGACTTTGGGCTACCCATTAGACAAAGAATCGGCTAAAGAATCGGACGAAGAATCGAATAAAGGACAGCAACTAGTATGCCAGATTTTTGAAAACTTGGGCTTTCGCAGCCGAATTGACGCGCGCGGCGCGACTATTCAAGTGGAGGTTCCCAGTTTCCGTACCAGTAAAGATATTTCCTTGGAAGAAGATCTAATTGAAGAAGTGGGCCGCATCATCGGTTTTGACAATATCATCCCCACCTCGCCATTGACGACTATCCGTCCCAGCTCCTTGAGTGCAAACCAGCACTTGGAGCGCGAGATCCGCAATTTCCTGGCCTTGAACGGCGGGGCCCAGGAAGTCCTCAGCTACCCGCTGATCGGAGTCAAATTGCTGGAACAGGCCCACTGGAGTGATCGCAACGAGGCTTTGTGCCTGGCCAAGCCATTAAATCCCGACCAGGATCGCATGCGTCCCAGCCTGATTCCTTCTCATCTGGAACTGATTAGCCGCAACGCCCATCGTCAACGTTTGCGTCAATTCTGCATTTTTGAACTGGGGCGCAGTTATCACTCGGCTGCGACATTGCCTTTGGCCCCTGAGGAACAACGGCAACTGCTGGTCTGCAGCTACAGCGAAGATAGACAGGACAACCCGATTCTTGAGCTGCGCAACCTGTGTCAACGGCTGCTGCGTCATCTTGGCCTCGGATCCCGCAAGCCGGGGCAGGACTGGCGCAACAGTTGGGAGACCTGGCCCGATTTCCTGCCCTCTGATTGGGATGCCGTGCACCCTTACGAACGTTTAATGTGGCAAACAACGACACCCGGTGAGCACTGTCTGGCTTTGAACCGCGCTCACCTGTTTAGCGTGCATCCGGCGCTGCTGCATGAGCTAAAACTCAAAGGTAAGCTCGCCATGGCTTGTCTTCCATTCGGGCCGGTATTGCCGCCCAAAGATTTACGACATGGACAGACCGGCCCGTTGCCGCGCAAGCGGGACGTGCAGTTTCGGGCGCTACAACGTTTTCCGGGTGTGGAATTTGACTGCACGGTGCTTGTGCCGCCACAGACTCTGGCATCGCAAGCTATTGAGGCATTGGAACAAGGCGCAGTCAAGTATCCGCGCATGACAGAGTTATTGCAGAAAGTCTTGGTCCGCGCCATCTTCCCCGCCCCGGGCAAAGAATTGCCGGCAGCCCGCTGGCTAACCCTGCAGTGTATTTTCGCGGACCGCCACGGCACTTTGCAAAGTGAGGAAGTCAAACAGCTAGAAGACCAGACTGTAGATATTCTACAGCAGGCCGGCTTTCCCTTGAAAATGGAAAATGCAGATTAAGCCAGCTTTTAGCATAAAATACAGCGGGGCTGCTGCGGCTCGTTCACAGTGTGCCCAGTTATATTTACTAGGTTTATCATGCTGGATCTTCCTTTTGGCCTTTTCAGGGGCGGCAGCCAGATTGCAAGGCCAAGATTCAAGTGCCTCTGAATGGGAGCTAGAGCAATATCTAGAGCGCATTGACACGGCCGAACAGATGCGCAATTACAATCTGGCACTCAAATTGCTGCTAGAAGCCCAGCGAAAGTTTCCGCGCAATGCCCTGTTGTACTTTTTAAGTGGAGAGCTTTATGAGCAGCAGAATTTGTTGCACCTGAGTTTGGAGTCCTTCCAACGGGCCCAACAGCTACAGCCAAATAACAGCCGCTATATCTTCCGCATCGCCAATCTACAAGATCGCCTGGGCAAATATGCCGAAGCGGTTGAAAGCTACCGCCTCCTTGAGCGCTCTGGCAATGGTTACGAGCGCAATGAAGCCCGGCGCAAAAATGGTTGGTTGTTGTACAAGCTACACCGTTACGCCGAGGCTGAGGCGAGCATATTGGCCATCCCGCCAGAACAACGCAACAGTTCCATTATGATGACCCTCGCCATTATTTACTCGGCAGCCTATAACTACGAGGAGTCGCGCAAGGCCTACGAACAGAGCCTGGCCTTGACCTACACGCAATTCAGCGGGAATAACTACGGCAACGATGACGAAGCTATATTGCACAACTTGCAAAATAGCGTGGACCAGCGAGCGCTAGTGTATTACAATTATGCCTTGCTAGAGACCGATTTCCGTCATTTTGACCGGGCCATGGAGTTCAACGAAAAGAGTATTGAAAATGACTCTGTCCCTTCCAACGAGTTGCTGCGGGGTGAGTTATATTTACAACAGCGCAAGTTCGGCCAGGCCAGAGAGGCTTTCATCAAGTCGCAACGCCTGGAGGAGTTGAGCCAGCGGCCTAGCCCATTGGCCCTGCTGTATTTGGTGCAATTGGCAATCGAGCAGGGACAGAACGAAGAAGCTCTGATATTTTTCCGCGAGCTGGAACTGCGTTTTCGCAAGCAAACAGAATGGATGACCTCCTACAGCATCGACCCTGTGAACTTTGAATTAGAGTTGATGAAGCTGCGAACGGCCCTGTATAAAGGGTTGCGTCAGGAAAAAATCTGGTTGTTACCGCTCAATACCGCCGAAAGCTTCCAACGCACCTGGGATTTACTCAAATACAGCTGCTTGTATTGGTATTCATCTGTAAGACAAAAACTGCTCGCCTACCAGGTCGGCAAAGAACATTATCAACAGGGCAACGCCCTAGACTCCAGTCAGAAGCTATACGAAGCCAGTGACGATCGTTCTCAATTGCGCCGGCGTTTTTTTCAAGAATTAAAAACGCAAAGTTTGGCGCTGATTCCGGCTTCAAAAGAGGTCTTGCTACTCAAAGAGGCAATATTAGAACGCAACGCCGCAAAGATAGAGCAAAGCATCAAAATGCTGGATCCGAAGTGGGATGCCGGGGACAGAGAGCAAGCTTATATTGAATTAAGCAAACTGCGGCACGAACCTGCACAGCGTTTTAAAGATTTGCTGCAGGCCTACCGCTCTAACCGGGCTGCCCTGAAGAACGAGGGGATAGCCCTACCCCTACAGTTGCAACTCAGCGGCAGCGTAGCGCAGCGCCCCGAGCAACAACGCATCGTCCGGCAACTAGGTGCTTATCTGAAGCGCTCTGGAGCCGAGTTGATAGACAATACCAGCGCGCCCGTACTTCGATTACAAATTCAGTGGAGCAGAGAACGAGTGCAGGCCTACTTGCTCTCCGCGAAAGGGACAGTGCTTGAGAGTATTGACAGCAATAATTTAGAAATGATAATGCGACAGCGCAAAGAGGATGCTTGGAGCGCGGCAGAACAGCGGCGACTATTGAAACTATTTGCGCGTAGCTTTATAAAAAAGGCGACCACACCGCCAAATTAAACTGCATACACCAAGGCTCACATCGGCTCACATGATTAGAGAGCGATAAGGAGAGATTTTGAAGCTACCTTTTATTTCCGACGCCTTCACTCGTGCCCGACAGTCTGGCGAGCTAAAAAAACAGGATGAACAGCGCCGGCTGCAACAAAAGGCAGAAGACGCGCAAATATACCAAGCGCAAATTCAAGTGCAACGAGAGCAATCACAATTGTTGCGCCACTTGGGCCTGACCAATTCCCTGCTTGCCTTTCTAGTCCTGATCCTGTGCCTGACACTGCTAAAGCTGACGGCCAGCTTCAGCATACCAATTGTTCTGGGAATTTTGATTTTTATGATGTTATTCCCCTGGGTTGAACGCCTGAACCATTGGGGTCTGCCCTACGGCCTGAGCTGCACTGTCGTGCTAATTGCCTTTCACCTAATGATCCTGTCCCTTTTATTGCTCCTTTCCATGGCCAGTTTTAATTCTCTGCTACAAGCCCTACCCAGCTACTATATCAGGCTTCAGTCTTTACTGCACACGATTTCACAAATGGCTGATCAGCGCGGCATAGACATCTCGCGCTACATCAACTGGGACAGCCTGAGCAAGGGATTCGACACGGCTAGCAGTATTTTACTCTCAATGTCTGGCAGTATCTCTAGCTTTTTGTCCTCAGGCTTGACATTGGGCTTGACAGCATTTCTTGTCTTGTTATTTATGTTATTGGAAGGGCGGGCATTTTTGGCCACCATTGAGCGCTGTTTCGCGCCGCACAGGAGTCAGGCCATCATTTCAGCTTATCGCCATTCCGTAGAGCAGATTAGCTCTTATCTGTTGCTAAAAACGGTAGTCAGCCTGCTGACGGGCAGTCTGATCGGGCTAGGCTTATGGTTGCTAGGGGTGGATTTTCCGATGGTCTGGGGAATCCTAGGTTTTATCTTAAACTTTATCCCCAACATTGGTTCACTGCTGCACACGGTTTTGGTCATGCTTTTTGCCTTGCTTCAGTTCAGCGATGACCTGCCGCACCTGTTGGCCATAATTTTGTTACTGGGGGGAGTTCAATTTTGCATGGGAAACTTCGTTGAACCTAGACTACAAGGCGACAGATTGCGTCTGAGTCCGGTATTCATCTTGATATCCTTGTATATATGGGCTTATATCTGGGGCATAGCCGGGATGCTGTTGGCCGTTCCGCTGCTTTCCATCATTAAGATTATCTGTCAAAACGTAGCACCGTTGCGCACCCTTGCTTACTTTCTGGAGAATGCCTACTTGCCAAATAATAAATCCCTCAATTCAGGCCGCCGCAACGTCAACTGAGCCAACGGTCGCAGTCTCAAAACTCAAAGGAATTCTTAAATGTCATGTAAAATATTTACAATTTCTTTTAGAAACCTAAGCGTACTGACGGCGTTGCTGTTTTGGGCGGCTTGCCAACCGAGTCACGGCCAGAACCTGCCGAGCATCAAACTTAGAGTGGGTACCCAGGTAGTGGAAGCCGAATTGGCGCTAAAACAAGAGCAGCGAGCCAAGGGACTGATGTTTCGTCAGTCCATGGCGGAAATGCACGGCATGCTATTTAGCTTTGAGCGCGATCAATTACTGGGCTTTTACATGAAGAATACCTTGATACCCCTAAGTATTGCTTATTTGGATAAAGATGGCGTGATCCAAGAAATTCACGACATGCAAGCTCTGGACGAAAGTACGGTGTCATCGCAGTGGCCAATGCGTTTCGCCCTGGAAATGAATCAAGGCTGGTTTGAAAGGCACGGCGTGAAAGCCGGCCAACGCGTCACGCTGTACGACGGCAGCCACCTGGCACATGGTAAATTACAGGAACTGGCCCGGCAATAAGGCCCAAACTTTAGCACAATGCCACTGTCTAATTGCCACAGGCAAATGCATTGGTTAATTAATCGGGCAATCAGCCCGGATAAATCAATTGGGCGATTGGGATAATTCTTTCCATCTGTTAGCCCCGTCACCGTACATAGGCGATTATTTTAACATCTTTACCGGCTTTGATATCTCTCTTCCTAAGGTGAGGATTCCGGCTCACGTCGAGCTCTGTAAGCAGATTATTCGCGCAAAACAATTCATGCAGTTTGAAGTTATTTGTCAGATCCAGCTCGGCAAGTTGATTGTGGTCGCAGGACAATTTATACAGTTTAGAGTTGTGCGTCAGATCCAGTTCTGTAAGCTGATTATAGTCACAAGACAATTCGTCCAGTTTGAAATTATGCGTCAGATCCAGGCCGGCAAGTTGATTGTGGCTGCAAGACAATTCATGCAGTTTGAAGTTATTTGTCAGATCCAGCCCGGCAAATTGATTATGATCGCAGGACAATTTATACAGTTTAGAGTTGTGCGTCAGATCTAGTTCTGTAAGCTGATTATAGTCACAAGACAATTCGTCCAGTTTGAAATTATGCGTCAGATCCAGGCCGGCAAGTTGATTGTGGCTGCAAGACAAGTCTATCAGTGTGGCATTATGCGTGAGGTCCAGCCCGGCAAGTTGATTGTGGTCGCAAGATAAGCGCATCAGTGTGGCATTATGCGTGACATCAAGCCCCGCAAGCTGGTTATGGTTGCAAGACAAATCTTCCAGCACATCATTTTGGCTCAGATCCAGCTCTGTAATTTGATTATTAGCGCAAGAGATAGATTCCAGATGATGGTTTGTGCTCAGGTCCAGCTTTGTGAGCCGATTCTTGTCGCAAGACAATTTATACAGTTTGGAGTTATGCGTCAAATCCAGCTGGGAAAGGCGATTGCCACGGCAATCTAAATATTCCAGAGCCGTATTGTGGCTCAGGTCGAGTTGCCTAAGGTCATTATGGTAACAGGCCAGTTCTTGCAACCCGGTGAAATATTCCAGGCCTTGCAGCGATTGTATGCCTTGTTGTTTCTCGACAAATATGGCTCTCATGCCGATCACGGCTGCTGACTGGGCATCCATCTTGTCGCCCTGGCCCGGGAAAGCTCCTGGAATCTGATTCTGTAGCCATTGCCTGAAATGAACATCGGGAATTTCCACGAGATTAACTGTGGATTGACCCGTGCTGGCTGCAGCGGCCTCGTAAGCGGAAATTAAAATTAAAACAATAAACAGTAAAGGAAGGTTTTTTGTTTTGAAATTTGTTGCGGGATTCATTGTGAAATTCCTTAACAATACCGCGCGAAAGCAGCTCCATGCAAAAGATAGAGATTGGAGGCTCGGCGATCAGAGTATAGCCGTCTTGCGGCGCCAGTTCCAGTGCGCAGGATATTTCATGCAAATTTTTTATTTTTGTGCAGAATGACAGTAATAATTCCATATCTTATTTTTATAAATGAATCAACTATATGTAATAGCTGATATCTAATGCAATAAAAATAAGGAGCGGATGAACGCTGCAAAGATATTCCGGGCTTTGCCCGCTGGGGCTGCTATGTCGCCTGCGAGTGCAGTTATGCAGAAAAAAATGGAGGCAGCCTAAGCAAAGCTGATGTCGAGTACATCTGTGCGGAAGGGAAAAACAAGCACTGGATTGAGGGTAACTTCTGGGTGGCGGAACCGGTGGAGCTCTTCAACCTGATTCTAGCCAGAGCTTCTTGCCACCAGCGCATTCGCAGAGTGAAAAAATCCCAGCATGCCGGGCCGGACTTCGTTATTATCTGCTACAAGACGAGTGGGGGGGGCCATCATTTTGTCCTCGGCGACGAGGAGGGAAATGTGGTCACCAACCCCGATCCGACAGTGAAATTGCTGAGCGTGGTGGACTACCGCGTATTCACACTGGCCTAGAGCGGGGGATATGGGCGGATATGGGGGAAGCTCAGGGAAGTTTTTTGGGGGGATTAACCGCACAATTAGTCCCCCTCTGGACAGGTTATTATTTTAAGATCTTTGTCTGCCTCGATATCTCTTTTACTAAGGTCAGGATTCCGTCTCACGTCGAGCTCTGCAAACAGATTATTAGCGCAAGACAAATATCCCAGGTCATCGTTTTGGCTCAGATTCAGCTCGGTGAGTTGATTATGACCGCAACGCAAAGATCTTAATCTATGATTTCGGTTTACATTCAGCCCGGTGAGCTGATTATTCTCGCAGGATAGGCGCATCAGCCTCCAATTATTTCTCAAATCCAGCTCGGCAAGTCGATTGTCATCGCAAGATAGATCTTCCAGATCATAGTTTTGGCTCACGTCCAGTCCGGTGAGCTGATTATTAGCGCAAGACAAGCGACTCAGTTTGGAGTTATGCTGGGCATCCAGTTGTGTAACTTGGTTACCATCGCAAGACAAGCTATACAATTGGGAATGATGTGTGATATCCAGCTCGGTCAGCTGATTATTAGCGCAAGACAAATAGCCGAGTTTGGCATTATGCGTGATATCCAGCTCGGTCAGCCGGTTATCGCTGCAATACAAAACGTCGAGTTTGGCATTATTCATGATATCCAGTTGTGTAAGTCGATTGTCATTACAATATAGATCTTCCAGATCATGGTTTTGGCTCACGTCCAGTCCGGTGAGCTGATTATTAGCGCAAGACAAGCGACTCAGTTTGGAGTTATGCTGGACATCCAGTTGTGTAAGTCGATTGTCATCACAATTTAATGTCTCCAGCGCGCCATTATTTGCCAGATCAAGCTCGGTGAGCTGATTATGGCCGCAACGCAAAGATATTAAATTATGATTTTGGCTCAGGTCCAGTCCTTCAAGTAAATTGTCATCGCAAGATAGCAGTTCCAAAGCATGATTTTGGCCCAGGTCCAGTTGCCTGAAATCATTGTAGCCACAAAACAATTTTTGCAGCCTGGAATTGTGTGTGAGATCGAGCCCGGCAAGCATACTATAACTGCAGGATAAATTTACCAAAGCCCCATTCTGGCTCAGATCCAGCTCTTCAAATAAATTGCGACCGCAAGATAACAGTTCCAGAGCGTGGTTTTGGCCCACGTCCAGTTGCTTAAAATTATTGCCGCCACAGAACAATTTTTGCAGCCTGGAATTATTGGTAACATTGAGCTCGGCAATTTGGTTGTCCTCGCAATTTAATGTTTTTAGCTCGCGATTATTTGTGACATCTAGCCCGGTAAGTTTATTGTGTTCGCAAGACAAGTACTCCAGTTTGGGGTTGTGCGTGAGGTCCAGTTCGGTAAGGCGATTGTTGCAGCAAAGCAGGTACTCAAAACTCAAAGCTGCAGCAGCATTGCAAGACAAGTACTCCAGTTTGGGGTTGTGCGTGAGGTCCAGCTGGGTAAGGCGATTGCCATCGCAGGACAAATATTCCAGGGCCGCGTTGTGGCTCAGGTCCAGCTCTTCAAGTTGGTTGCCCTCGCAATTTAATGTTCTTAGCTCGCGATTATTTTTTAGATCCAGCTCTATAATTTCATTATGCCTCCCACAGAACAATTTTTGCAGCCTGGAATTGTGCGTGATATCCAGCCCGGTAAGTTGATTGTAATTGCAAGACAAATATTCCAGGGCCGCGTTGTGGCTGAGGTCCAGCTCTTCCAGTTGATTATTACGGCAATCTAACGATTTCAGCCTGGAATTATGCGTGATATCCAGCTGCGTTAGCCCACTGGCATTGCAGCGGAGATATAGCAGATCATTATTGTGGCTCACATTCAGTTGCCTAAGGTCATTGTCGCCACAGGACAATTTTTGCAGCTTGGAATTGTGGCGGAAATCCAGCTCTATAAGCCGGTTAGTCTGGCAATGTAATGATTTTAGCTCAGCATTATGCGTGATATCCAGTTCCGTGAGGCGATTGCCATCGCAAGAGAGAACTTGCAGGGCCCTATTTTGGCTCACTTCCAGCTGCCTGAGATAATTATGGCCACAAAACAATTTTTGCAAGTTGATATTACGCGTGACATTGAGCCGGGTGAGTTCGTTATAACGACAATCCAATATGTTTAAATTCGTGAAATATTCTAGCCCTTGCAGCGATTGTATGCCTTGTTCTGCCACAAGTATCGCTCGCCTGCCGGTCACGGCTGCGGAATGGATATCCATCTTGTCGCCCTGGCCTGGGAAAGCTTCTGGAATCTGATTCTGTAACCATTGCCTGAAATGAATATCGGGAATTTCGACGAGATCCGCCGCAGCTTGGCCCACGCTCGCCCAAGCGACATCGTGAGTGGAAATTAGAAGTAAAAAAAATAAAGAGTATTTTAAATGCATTGTGAAATTCCTTAAAAATATTTTTAAAATATATTGCGGGAGCAGCTCCGGTAAAAAACAGATAGATATTATAGTTCTGACAAATAAGGTATGGAAGGCGCCGCGCCGGCACGGCTCACGGCAAGCGCCGCCGCTTGACGGCCTAAGTGCAGAGCCGCCAGAAAGTCGCCTGGCTGCTGCCGCAGAATAGAGGCCACGTAGTAACCGGTGAAAGTGTCGCCCGCGGCCGTGCTGTCGACCAAGTCTGCCGGCAAGGCCGCCAAGTGGTAATCCTGACCCTGATAGCTGGCCCACAGGCCGTCGCCACCCAGGGTCACAACCAGACGCAATTGGGGGTAACGGCATTTAAGCTGGGCGCAAGCCTCGTCAATGACATCACAGCCGGCCAGCTCTATCGCCTCGGTTTCGTTGACCAGTAAAGTGTGCAAGATACTCAAGTCCAGCCGTTGCAAGGCGAGACTGTAAGGTGCGGCATTGAAAATCACGGGCACTTGCCGCTGCTGCGCACAGGCCAGTAACTTGTCCAGGCCGTTGGTTTCGTTCTGGCAAACCACGGCGCTCCATATCTTGGGGGCGGCCGGCTTCTCGGCAACGAACAAGGCCTCAATAGCCGCTTCCGTCCAGCCTTGGTTGGCGCCACCGTACAATACGATACTATTCTGCCCGCCAGCTTCAACTAGAATCATCGCGTGTCCAGTATGTTCATCTTCACAGCAGGGGATGCCTTGGCAGTCGACCCCCGACTCCGTCAGCACGTCTAGCAACCAAAGGCCCTGAGGCCCCACCCTGCCCGCGTGCGTCACCGACAAGCCCGCCCGAGCCATGGCCAGGCTCTGGTTCAGCCCCTTGCCGCCGGCATGAATGGTGACTTGGCTGGCGGCAAGGGTTTCTCCTGGGCGCACGATGTGCGGCAAATCGTAGACATAATCAATGTTTAATGAGCCAAAAGACAAGACTCTAGGAAAATCAGAATTATTAACAAACATATAAAATATCTTTCAAAATATTCACAGGTTATTGGGAATATAATTTAGGTATTTTCCCTAAAATGAAGTGAATAAATTTATTCACTTCATTTTAATACATATATACAGAAAAATTCTTCAGAAAAATTCTTATTGGGTAATCAAACTCAAATCCACAGGGACAAACTTCTCGACCGGCTCACCCTTTAGTATTCTGGAGGCCGTATCAATGCCTATGGAGCCGATCAGCTGCGGCTGCTGGGCAACGCTTGCCGCCATCTTGCCAGCTTTGACGGCAGCGACAGCATCATCCGTGGCATCAAAGCCGACAATCAGGATTCCCCCGCTGACTTTCGATTGGGCTTCAATTGCCCTCAGGGCTCCCAACGCCATTTCATCATTGTGGGCGAAGACACCGTCTATTTCTTCTTGCGCCTGCAGAATGTCCTCCATTACATTTAACCCCTTTGTGCGGTCAAAGTCCGCCGCTTGCCGGGCGACAACGAGCAAATCATCATCCACAGCCGCATGAAAACCCTCACCGCGATCGCGAGCCGCAGTGGTACCCGGAATCCCTTCCAGTTCGACAACTTTGGCTCCTTTGCCTAGCTGCTCCAGCATGAATTCGCCCGCCATTTGGCCACCCGCGACATTATCCGAAGCAATATGGCTGACAACGTTGCCAGAAGTAGCGCTGCGATCCAGCGTGATGACGGGAATATTGTTGTCATTGGCCCGTTTTACCGCGCGCCCGGCAGCGTCGGAATCCGCGGGGTTCAAGAGCAAGACACCCACCTGTCGACTAAGTAAGTCTTCCACATTACTCAATTCTTTGGCCGGATCGTTTTGAGAATCCAAAACGACCAAGTTCAAACCAAGCTTCTTGGCCTCTGCCTCGGCGCCCTCTTTTAAAGATACAAAAAAGGGGTTATCCAAAGTAGAAATAACCAGACCGACAATTTGGCCTCCAGTAGAGCTGCCGCGGGCAAAAATATTTTGCGATGCAGCTATCAGCAAAAAAAGGGCTGCAACAATTGTGAATTTTGTTTTTTTCATATTTATCTCCTCTTAAAAAATATTCACGAAATTATATATCTGGGGTCGTCAGAAAATCCTCAATTTATTTCCTCCTTTTCAGTTTATTTCTTTTTATCGATTCGATCAGACAGAATTGCAATCAAAATCACAGCCGCCTTAATCACCATCTGATAATAAGAGCTCACATTTAAAATATTGAGTGCATTCCCCAGCAAACCCAAAATCAAAACCCCTAGCAATGTGCCGACAATCTTCCCTGAACCTCCCGAAAGGCTAGTTCCTCCCAGGACTACTGCGGCGATGGCATCCAATTCATATCCTGTACCTGCCGTTGGCTGCGCCGAAAATAGGCGGGAAACCAAAATAACAGCGCCGAGTGCAGAGCATAGACCGCTAACTCCGTAAACAAACATCTTGACTCTAGCCACATTTATACCGGACAAATGCGTTGCATCTTCGTTGCCGCCCAAAGCATATACATAACGTCCGATTCTCATGTGGTGCAATGTATAATATGAAACTGCAAATACAATGGCCATAATATAGACAAGGGTGGGTACACCCAAGATCGAGCCGCCACCCAAAAAGTCGAGGTTCATATTGTCACTGTCAATGGTAATGGGTTTGCCATCTGTAAAAATCAGAGTCAAGCCTCTAAATAGAGTCATGCCAATTAAAGTCACAATAAATGGCTGCAAGTGGTAATGGCTAATCAAAGCCCCGCAGACAACACCAAACGCGGCACCCAGGAGCAATACCAGCACAACGGCCATTCCCAGGCTTGAGCCGGAAACGATAAAATGGGCAAAGACAGCACCCAGAAATGCCAGCAATGAACCCACAGCCAGGTCAATTCCACCAGCCAAAATGACAAATGTCATGCCCATCGCGAGGACAAAATTGACCGATATCTGCCGTAAAACGTTGAAAATATTGCCCGGCGTCAGAAAACTGGGACTCAGACAATAAACTACCAGCATAAATAATACAAGGCCGATTAAGGCTCTTTGCTTGACGAGAAATCTTTTTAGTTTTAATTCAAAGACTCTCTCCCCCTCAATCTTATTTGCTAATGACCTAAAAATCTGTTGCATATTTTAACAATTTCTCCTGTTCTGTTTCTTTTGTAGAAAAAATACCGGTTATTCGCCGGTTGCACATTACGGCAATTCTATCGCTAAGTCCCAATATTTCCGGCATTTCAGACGAAATCAGAATTATTGCAAGCCCTTGCAGCTTCAAGCGATTGATCAAATCATAAATCTCTTTTTTGGCACCGACATCTATTCCCCGTGTCGGTTCATCCAGTATCAAAACCTTTGGGTCTGCCATCAAAGCTTTTGCAATCGAAACTTTCTGCTGGTTGCCGCCACTGAGCATTCCCACTTGCCACAGCATTCCAGGCGCCTTGATGCCAAAGTCCTCAATAAAAGATTGAACGGCTTTGCTTTCCTTTTTTATATTGATTTTCTTAAATCTATTCTCAAATTTATTGAGCGCGGACAATACCATATTGTCCTTAATCGCCAGCCGTAAAACTAAACCATCTGACTTGCGATCTTCTGAGACGTAGGCTATTTTGTTGGCGACACCAGATGCTGGCGAACGTAAGCGCAGCTCCCTGCCCCCCAGCAGTATGCGCCCTGAATCTAGCGGATAATAGCCATAAATTGTTTTTGCCAGCTCCGTTCTGCCCGCTCCCATCAAGCCCAATAGCCCCAGAATTTCGCCAGACTTTACCTGTAAATCAATGTGCTCTAGTTTGCCATTGCAAACATCCTGCAGCTCAAGAATCGTTCCGGCACCTTGGCTCGGTTCAACCCGCGGGAATTGATCATTTAACTCACGGCCAACCATGGCTTTTATGAGTTTATTTTCATCCATTTCGGCACAGGGCGCTTCACAGACAAAAGTGCCATCCCGCAAAATAGTAACATAATCACAAATTTGAAATACCTCATTTAAGCGGTGTGTAATATAGATAATAGTCTTTCCCGCAGTTTTAAGATTGCGTATGATAGCAAAAAGATTTTCAACTTCCTTATCTGTCAAAGAGTCTGTCGGCTCATCCATTATGACAACGCGAGAATCTTTAGCCAAAGCCTTGGCTATTTCAACTAACTGCTGCTCACTAATACTTAATTCTTTTACCATTTCCCATGGATTTCTTTGCACGCATACTTTCTCTAGTAGTGACTTTGCCCACAAATTGACCTTCCGCCAGCATATTTTGCCCAATCGGTTGACAGGAAGCTTGTCTAAAAAGATATTTTCAGCAATACTAAGTGTTGGCAACAAAGACAATTCCTGGTGTATAATAGATATTCCCAGCTTCTTGGCATCCCAAATACCAGACAGAGAAACTTCTGCCCCCTCCCAAAAAATTTGTCCCCGATTAGGTTGGTGCACACCAGTTAGGACTTTCATCAGCGTCGATTTACCCGCGCCATTCTCGCCGAGTAAACCCATAACTTTACCTTCATATACATTTATATTTACATTTTGCAAAGCCTGGACAGCGGGAAATTGTTTTGTGATGCCCCTGAGTTCGAGAATTTTTTTCATCAGAATACGACTCCAGCTGAAAGAATAACATTAGAATATGCCGTAAACTCACCCGTGCGAATGATACATATGGCGCCTTCAGTCAGTTTTTTGAACTGCTCATGTTTACAGCTGTGCACTTGAATAGCCTGACTTTGAGCCGCCGCGAGCTTTTCCACAATCATATTATAAACATCTACGTTAAGTTTTAGCTCATCCGCCAGAGTTGCCGACTCTACGTGCATTTCACTCAATACAGCTTCAAGTACCGACATAAACGAAGGTATCCCCTGGCTCAACGCCAAGTCAATCCGGTCTACTGGCTTCGGGACAGGCAAGCCGGCATCAGCAATGACGATTTTATCCCCATGGCCTAAAGAGCTAATTACATAGCTTAATTCTGGATGTAATAATCGCGTCTTTTTCATTCCAATTCCCTCTTGATTAATATATTTTAAACCCCAGTTTACGGAAAAAGCAAGAAAATAATCGCTCGAAATAAACAACATTGATTTTTACATAAACCAAAGTATCCTATTTACTCTATTAACTAGTTAAAACAGTTTTTAATTGAATCTTTGGCAAATCCAATTATACTTAAACACATGCTAAACATTCGCGAACTCGCCCAGAAACTTGGAGTCTCTGCGGCGACTGTCTCGCTCGCTTTGAATCACAAAAAGGGTGTTAACCCGCAACTGGCCGAGAAAATTCGCAACCAAGCCTTTGTTTTGGGCTATCACAAAGGATTGCAACAGCCTAAGGCAAATTATTCTATAACCGTGACTGTCTTACAAGTAATTAAACACGGACATATATTGGGTGCCCATCACCAAAGCTTCATCGACAGTTACATCATGGGCATGATGCAATATGCAATGGAATCTAACGTTAAGTTGGAAATAAAAACAATTTATTGTGATAAATTGACGTGCTTTGCAAACCCTCCCTCTTCAAAAATGCCCCTTCAAACCAAGCCTCAAGGTTACATCATCCTTGCAACTGAACTTGAAGCAAAGGAAGTTGAGGTTCTGAATGAGAAACTAGCTGCTCCCGCTGTCTTTATTGATGCTATTTACGATGAGCTACCTTTTGATTTTATCGATATGAACAACACCGATGTTTTGTTTGAAGTGGTTAAGCACTTGGCCAGCCAAGGCTGCCAAACCATTTCCTTTGTTGGCAGCAAACAAAACACTCCCAATTTCTATATGCGCGAGCTAGCCGTTGAAATGGCTTGCGATAAATTGGGACTAGACTTAAAGTGCCGTTACAGCATTGAGCCCTATGACGATCCGGATGCCTTGGAAATGCAAAAATCTCTGTCGAAGAATCCGCCGCCAGAGGCTCTCATCTGTGCTAATGATTTTATTGCATACAACTGTATTAAGGCTTTAAGCGCCCTTAATTACCAAATCCCTCAGGATGTCGCCGTAGTTGGTTTCGACAATTTGCCCGCCAGCCCACTTTTTTTGCCGCCACTCAGTTCAGTGGAAGTCCCCAAGCAGGAAATCGGCATTTTAGCTCTGGCACGCTTGTTGGACAAATTGTCAGGACAGCCTTTCAGTCAGGCTAGAACAACAGCTAAACAATCTACTCGTCCACTATTGCATTTTCTTTCTCCTTGTAAGCAAAAGCTGAGCTGCCATTTTATCCCGCGGGCCAGTTCGACAAGACATTAAATCACATTACTTATGAAGGATTGGCAGCAATATTTTTAAAATACTTTTCGTTTCTCAAAACCTTAGTAATTGTGCAAAGATTAAATTATAAAGGTTTATACTATTACTAAAACACAAATTTCCCGGTCAGTCCAGCTTTAGACTAACCGATAATAAGTGCGGGAGTGCGGCACAGGATTTTTGCCTGTCGCCTTCATAACTCTATATTCCTTTAAATTCGCCTTTCTTCGCCCTATTTCGTGCGATCTTGCCATTAATGCCCGATACACAGAAAAATACTCAAATTCCCGCGCCGACGAAGCCGGCCGTTGCGTCTGTAGATGAGCCGGTAACGCGCAAGCCTAGTCTATTCCAGCGCCTGCGAGGGCTGCAGCAGTATCAACGCCAGCAAGAGCGAAAAGATCCAGTCCCAAATGACGATGATGCCCGTGCGCAATCTGTGAAATTTGGTTTCACACACGAACATCAAGTTGAGCCAGAAATTGAGCAAAAAAGTGAACAAAATGGGCTTCATGCCCTCGACCATTTTTTTGCCCGCGAATTGGGGGAAGATTCCCTATCTGGGGCTCCCCAAGTGCAAGACCAGGCACAAGCCTTGCAAATGGAAGAGCAAAAGGCGCCGGTACAAGCTAAAGCCGATCAAGCACGGCAGTCCGCGCAGTACGGCACAACTGAGCCACTTACTCCGCGCCAGGTTCCCATTACAAAAGTAACAGCTGCACCATTAAATCGCGCACCCGTCGCTGCCAAGGACAATGAAATCCACCAAGCTCCGCAGGTGGCGGCAGGCTCCCAAGCAAAGGCTGCCCCGCAAAAGCCGGCAAACTGGCAAGCAAGCTCCCAACATTATCAGAACCCCTATCAGAAATTTGTCTCGGAACTGGATAACAACGAGATTCAATACTTGCTGGACGAATCAAATGCTACACTCCAGGCCTTGTTGTTGAAGAATGCCAGCCGGCGGGAACGCTCGCGTATCCTGCAGCAAATGCCACGCCAGAAGCGGACCGAATTATTGCGCTCCCTCGCCCGTAGCAAACAAAAGCTAGACGATGATGCTTCCTTGCGAGCTTTTCACTGGCTGAGCCGCAAACTTGAGCAAAGGCAGCACTTTTATGGCATTGAAGTTGAAGAAAGCTATCCCGAAATCAGCGGAACAAGGGTCCTAAGCAATATTATAGACAGCCTTTTACCGGAACAAGAAGAGCAATTGTTGCGAAGTGTCATGCGTGATGACCGTGAATTGGCCACCTGGCTGGAGCGCGAGCGGGGCTCGGCGCAACAGCGGCAAATATTGCGGCGCATCAGTAATCAAGTCAGCGACATAGAATTGGCTTTGCTCTTTCGCATTCCGCGTTATGGCCGTTTATTGCGCCATTTGCTCAATTCCCCTCAAAAAATAGCTGTGCTGAATGCCATCATAGACCTGAATCAGTTGCCGCAAGAGCGCTGCCGGGAAATTGAGGGCGAACTTTTTGCCCGTTTCCCAATATTGACAGAATGCTAGAGACTCGTGATTGGCCGTAGATTCGCCACACGAAGAATCAAAGACAGGTTTTACAAAAGTAGCGGAAATCCCAAACGCCTCAAGCGCCAAGATAAGCCTGAATCACGCGCGGATCCTCCAGTAGCTTTGTCGCCTGGCCTTGCAGGCCAATGCGACCATTCTCCAATACGTAGGCATATTGTGAATTCTGCAAGGCCAGGCGGGCATTTTGTTCGACCAAAAGGACTGTGATGCCATCTTTACGATTAATATTCACAATTGTCTCAATGATATTTTCCACAATCAAGGGCGCCAAGCCGAGGCTCGGTTCATCCAGCAGCAGGAGCTGGGGTTCAGTCATCAGAGCGCGGGCGATGCACAACATTTGCTGCTCCCCACCTGAGAGTGAACCGGCTCGTTGCTTGCTGCGCTCGGCCAAGCGGGGGAACAGTTCGTACTTATTCTCCATTCGTTGTTGCAACAACTTTTTGTTACGCAGTGTGTAGCCCCCCATTTCCAGGTTTTCCTGCACACTCAGATTGGCAAATATCCTTCGCCCTTCCGGTACCAGAGCCAGCCCCAGACCGACTACATTGTGAGGCTCTAGGCTCTTGACCTGATTGTTTTGGCTTTGATGGATCTTGCGGCTCATCCAGCTGACCTGGCCACTTTTCGGCCGCAATAACCCGGCGATGCAATTTAATAAAGTGCTCTTGCCCGCACCATTAGCTCCAATCAAACTGATAATTTTCCCAGCCTGCACTTCCAGGCTCACCCGATGCAGAGCCTGAATGGATGAGTAAAATACATTGAGATTTTCGATCTTAAGCATGGCTGTATGCCTTTCCCAAATAGGCCTCAATGACTGCGGGGCTACTGCGGACCTCTTCTGGCTTAGCATCGGCAATCTTCTGTCCCTGATGCAGCACGGCAATGCGTTGACAAATCTGCATGACTAATTGCATGTCATGCTCAATTAATACGACAGCGACACCCAACTCGTGAATAAGTTTAATATTGCGAGTCAGCTCCTTAGTCTCGCTAGGGTTCATGCCCGCTGCGGGCTCGTCAAGGAAAAGCAGCTGTGGGCGACTAGCCAGGGCTCGGGCAATCTCCAGCTCTTTTTGTTTGCCATACGGTAGACTCCCGGCCAAATCTTCCTTAAAACGATCTAACTGAAAAAATTCCAAGCAATTGATGCAATTGCGGACCAACTCGTGCTCCATTTTCTGGCGCTGCAACAGGGAGCGCAGCGCGTACAAAAAACGGTTTTTCCCCGCTTCACTCGCCAAGTAATGGGCCCCCAACATTACATTTTCCAGAACCGTTAAATCTCGAAACAATCGAATGTTTTGAAATGTGCGTGCCAAACCCAAACGAGAAATGGCATGCGGGGGCAGAGCGTGTAAACTGTGTCGTTTATGATCCGTTGTGCAAAATTGAATACTGCCGCTATTCTGCTCATCCATACCGGTGATCAGGTTGAACAAAGTCGTCTTACCCGCGCCGTTGGGACCAATTAACCCCATGATCTCGCCGCGTTGTACTTCCAAATTAATATTTCGCAGTGCTTTGACGCCGCCATAATGGCGCGAAATATCTCTACATTGAAGCAGCACCCCGGAATCAGGCCGCACTTCAGAGCCGGTGTCGGGGCCTGTCGTATGCATTATTGCTCCCCTTGCCCTGACTTGGCCGGGCTGTGCTCATACAAAAACTTTGGCTTGGAGCGGCCAAGAAAACCCTGTGGTCGGTAAATCATCATGACAACCAATAAGAAACCGTATAAAATCCGGTTGGCTTCTGGAGGGATAAAATTCGTCAAACCAAATATCTGTGGAGCAAAATCGAGCAAAGCAATGACGACTGCTCCGAGCAAAGAGCCCCCCAGATTTCCCATGCCTCCCAGGACAACCATAGAAAGGAATAGTACGGAGTAGTCAAAGTTACTCAAGCTTTCAGTGATCGTACCAAAGCGTGCGGCCCAGAGACCTCCAGCCAAGGCGGCAAAAAAACCAGAAAGTGAAAAAGCGAGAAGTTTATAATACATTGGGTTAATCCCGACAGAACTGGCGGCGATCTCATCCTCACGGACGGCTTCCATAGCCCGCCCCAGTCGGGTACGTACCAGGTGCCGACAAAACAGGTAGATTAAAATGGCTATCGACCAGCTAAATAGAGTATAGAGTAGCATGTTGTCGCGCAGGTAAGCGCCGCTGAACAACAGTTGCGGCCCCTGGATACCGGCAATACCCATGGGGCCACGAGTCACAGAGTCCCAATTTTGGATAACGGTACGAACAACCTCTCCTAGCCCCAGGGTGCCTATGGCCAGGTAGTCACCTTTTAGCCGCAGGATAGGGATACCCATCAAAAAGGCCACTGCGGCAGCCAGCAAAGCCGAGAGCAGCCAGCAAGGCCAGAATGGGAAATGAAACAGAAATTTAGTAAATATTCCCACGCCGTAAGCACCAATGGCCAAAAAGGCCGCATGCCCCAAAGAGAGTTGTCCTGTAAAGCCTACAATCAAATTTAAACTTACACTTAAAATGAAATAAATAGCAATGGAAGTGAATACTAAGAGCAAGTAGTAGTACATATTTATGCCCCGTCCAAGTCAGATTTTTTCGCGAATATTCTGCCCCAGCAATCCGCTAGGCTTAAAGATCAGCACCAGTAGCAAAATGCCAAATGCCAGCACATCTTTATAACCGCCGAGAAAGGCCTGTCCCAAAGAGTCCAGTAGCCCCAACAAAAGCCCCCCCAACATGGCTCCTGGCAAACTGCCAATCCCCCCCAATACGGCCGCAATAAAGGCCTTCAGCCCCCACAAACTTCCCATCGTGGGATAAACGGTAAAGGACATAGCGGCCAGGCTTCCCGCCAGAGCGGCTAACAGACTACCTAAAATAAAGGCCGAAGAAATTACCCGATTAACCGGAATGCCCATAAGGGAAGCCGCTTGAGAATCCATGCTGGTAGCCCGCAAGCTTTTACCCCAACGAGTTTTCTGTGTGGCGTAGTCGGTAATTGCCAGCACGACAATGGCAATGCATAATACCACCAGATCGTGAGTCGAAATGATCAAGTCTTTGCCATCGCTGTGCAGTAAAGGCAGAGGTTTATTCGGGTACGGAGTTGGAAAGCTGCGGTTGCGTGTCCCCCAGATCAAAGCGGCCGTGTTCTCAAGTAAGATGGACATCCCCACCGCAGAAAGCAGCGGCGCTAAACGCGGTGAGTTGCGCAGGGGCCGATAGGCCAAAAGCTCAATTAGATAACCGAGCATGGCACTGCTGCACATGGCAATAATAATGGCGATCAGGCAAAATAGAATTTGTAGGTGCACAGCGCCTGCAGCCAATGGCAAGAACTGCATATAAACTTCTAATCCAATATAGGTCCCAATCATCATGATGCCACCGTGGGCAAAATTGATAAACTGCAAAATCCCATACACAATACTATAGCCCAAGGCGATGAGGGCATAAATGGCACCGATAGACAGGCCGTTTACCGTATACTGGAGCAAGAGCATGATGAGACGGTCCTTCTTGAAATCTAAATCTTTCTAAATTTTGATGTGCTGAGAAAAAGAAGAGCATTGCCTGGCAATGCTCTTCTACGACAGGCTGGTATTTAGGACACCTACTTCAACTGCTGCAGCTGACCGCTATCGACAGTGTAGACCCCCAAGGTCTGGAAACTACCGCCAACAGCGACCATCATCGCAATACCCTTTTTGACGTCACCATTGCTGGCAAACTCAATATTGCCCGATACACCAGGAAAGCCCTTGGTATCTTGAATAGCCTGGCGCAAAGTTTCGGTATCGACACTGTGACTTTGCTCGTCATAACTCGCTTTCAGAGCTTGCAGCAAGATCGTCGTACCATCATAAATGTTAGCGGAAAAATCATCCGGGCCGACGCCAAACTTTTCGTTATAGCTCTCTTTGAATGCCAACGCTTCTGCTGAGGAACTACTGGGGCTTGCCGAAAAGATCACGCCATTAGCCAAGTCTCCAACTAAGTTGAAAATCTCATTATTATTAAACCCATCGGCACTAATGATAGGAATTTCCGAACCCATCTCGTTGAGTTGCTTGATGATTTGGGCACATTCAGCAATAAAGTTGGGCAAAAAGATCGCCTGTGGCGCAGTATCTTTAATCTGTGTCAGTTGAGTCCGGAAGTCTTTGGTTCCTTCAGGAGCCCCTAAAGACAGTAAGACCTCGCCTCCAAAGCGCTGGAAGCTCTGGGTTACGCTTTCGGCAAGTGACTGGCTGTAATCATTTTTGGTGTATAGGATAGCGATCTCGGTAAAGCCCAGTTCCTGAGCGATATAAGGGCCTAGGACACTCGACTGTAGAGAGTCACTGGGCACAGTACGAAAAATGTAGTCGCCCTTTTCGGTGAATTCTACCGCCGTAGCCGAGGCGGCAATTACGGGAACTTTTGCATTTTGAAAGTCCTGGGCAACGGCCAAGGCTACGCTAGAAAATACAGGGCCGACCAAACCGTTGATCTTATCGACATTAATCAGCTTTTGCGCTGCGGCACTGCCCTTTTCTACCTTGCCCTGGGTGTCTTCAATAATTAGTTTGACAGGCTTGCCGGCAATGCCGCCCTCTTTTGTATTAAAGTTCTCAACAGCGAGTTGCGCACTCTTGCTTTGCAATTGACCATAATTGGCATAATCGCCTGTCATAGGACCAATAAAGCCAATTTTAACTTCTTTCTCTCCAGCGCAGTTGAATAGTATTAAGGCTGCAAACAACGCCAAAATTGCCAGTGTAAAATAGCTAAGTTTTTTCATATTAAAGACCTCTCAATGTTAAGCCGCCCACTGCTGTAATTTAGTACACAGTTCTGACAATGCTAGATATTGGAATAGATTGTGGACTAGGCTACTGTTTTATAAAAAAATTTGCAAGTTCATTATCTTTTTATTGTCATTGATGAATCATTTCCCGATCGTTTGCCTTTTCCGATAGCTTGCCTTCAAAGGCCCTTTAAAGAATTACTTGTATTAAGAAGACAAAGATATTGTTTTCCAAGTGAACCAGCATTGTGAAGGCCAGGCAACCAGTGCGATGACGCAGCCAGCCCAGGTAAAAAGCCAGAGGTAACAAGCAAACGAATTCTACAGGGCTCGCATGTGCCAATGTAAACATTAGGCTACTGATGACAGCGGCATGGCGACTACCCCAGGAGCGGGCCAGGAGGGCAAAACCCCGCCCTCGAAAGACTAGTTCTTCGAAAATTACGGGGACGACAACCAGCACGATAAAAACCTGCAGACTGGAATACGTTACAAGAATTGAATCGACTTGATCCCTCTGAAAAGTTGGCCACTGAGGAAATAGATAGAGTGCAAGCGAAAACAGCGCAGTGACAGCGAGGATGACCAAAAAACCCATTCCTAAAGCCAGCCAAAACCAAAACAGCGAATTGCGCTGGCGACCACGGAAAACGCGCGGTGGAGAATCAGGCTGCCTAAAAAATGTGCGGTTGGGAATGTTAATTAAAGTACCGTTGGGCAAGCTGCGTTGTCGCAGCAGAGGCACGGGCAAACAAGAGCGCAATGGGGTTTTGCGCGTATCGAGCAGAAGACTGAGTCCAAATCCCAGCGGAGCCCCCAGTAGAAGTTCTCCAAAACCACGCCAATGGGAAGCTCCGCCCGTGTTTTGCGCCCAATGCTTGCCCCCACCCTCTAAAACCTTAGTCGCAGTAACAAGCTGCGACAGCAGCGTCCAGAGCCATGAGAGGGTCTCAAATATGCCTGAGCTAAGCAGATGACCCAAGATGAGAAAACACAGCATACTTTGGCCACAATATAAAAGTAGGCTCTTGGCTTTAGCCCGGTTGCGGCTCTTATTATAACTGTGCAAGCGCAAGTTTTTCTCTGCTGCCTGTCTTTCTGCCATGGCCGCCAATCCATTGCTGTAGAATAATCCGATTTTGCTAATCACCTATGTGCATCTCGGCATTTTTATAGTTATATCGGCATCAGAATTTTGATGAACAGGCTTTTTCTAAAGGAAGTCCAAGGAAATCCACGAAAGTCCATGGATTCAAACACAATTGGGTATTTGTCTTGGGAAATAGGAAATAAAATATTGAGAAATAAAATCTTGGAAAATAAATAATCTTGGTACAAAATGCAAAGCCCGTTTGGCCATTACTAGCTAATTCATAGCCATGAGATCCCGCGGCAATCTTTATGGTCTGGCCGCAGAAAAGAATTAAATTATAAACATTTTGTTTGTATCTTTACCCAATTTCGGGGCTTGGCAACGCCCCGCCATCCTGGATAATGTGGCATTTGTTGGCCGCATGACTATGAGGTGGATCATCAGCGCCAATGTTTTTGCTGGAGTTTTTATGAGTTTTACACTATTCCGCCCTTCTTTGCTTATGTTTGGCATATTGCTGCCAGTATTGCTGCTCGCGTTTCCGCCTTCTTTCAATGCGCAGCAACAGAATCCTGACGAAATTCCCGGCGCCGGCGCCGATCACGGTTCTGATTTTGGCAACGACACAAATTATGGCCTGTCACCCAAGGGCCCAAGTCAGAGTTTTGACCGCCAGACAAACCCCTTGGATTACCCTAGTCCTGAAGAGGTTAACCGCAATACGATTAGCACCAGTATCATCGGTCTGTCACAGGGATTTCTCTACATGGAGTGGGAACATTTGGTAGGCCGTATGTTTGGTCTTGTTCTCGGAGCCACCTTTTACGCATCCGAAATTGGGCAGACTCGCCGACTCTTTCAACCTGCAGACATTGACGATAATACCTTTATGAACCTGGGAGGAATGCTTGGCTTCACTTTTTACGTCAGTCAACAATATGCACAGGGACTAGCTATCCAGATCAAATTCGGCGGCGGTTTACTGACCGGTTCTTATCTTGAAGCAGAGCAAACGGATGCGACAAATATGTTTGATTTTTATGGTTCCGCCCTGGCTACCATGAAATATCATCTCAATATTACCCACAATATTGCCCTGTCCCCCGTCCTGGTTATCAACCCTAACGTTGTCATTGTTTCAGGCGAATATCAGGATGCTTTGACTGTGCCGAGTTACTTCCGTATTAACGGCCACAGCGATCTGCTGAGTCTGTCCGCCCCTGCAGATCTTTCAGGAGGCAGCGGAACCCTTTTATTGTTCATGCACGTCGGCTTTGGGGTAGATTTGGCTTTTACTTTTTAATTAATTTATAAAAATAATCAGTTTAGAAATTAACAAATAATTAAAAATTAATAAGTAATTGCAATGGAATTAGATAAAATTTACGTTTTCTCCTCCAGTAAAATATAATGTCTGCAAAAGTCAAAACTTAACTTGGCCGGCAAGACTTCCTGCAAGGCGAACCAGTCTTGCTGCAAAGACTCAGGGAGCAGGCGGGCGTAACGCCGCCACAATCTGGCATGGCAGATATGGCTATAACCCAGTTGCCATTGATGCCGCAGTTCCCAGTCATTCGGCCACTTTACTTGTCCTGCAGTGGCATCGGCAAAATGCTCCTGACATTGTTGCCGCAGTTCGCAAACGGCCGCACTGACGCCAGGCGGCAACTGTGGTCCCCCTTGATCTAAAAGTTGATCCAGGATCAGTAGAATCTCCTGCGCCGCGAGCTCACGCGCCTTCCAGGGAGCTGCAAGAAGCCCGTAACAAAGCTGGTCTCGCTTTTCTGCCCGCTCTGTTATCTTGAGTTCGCACAAGCTTTCGGGCGAACGCAGCAATAAAACTTGCGCGAAAATCTGCGCGGCTCGCTGCCGTCCCTTGCCACCAGTCTCATGGATTCCATTTGCCCGGTGGACAGACTGTGCATAACGCCGCTGCCATTCTTGTAACAGGAATTCCGGCGATGGCTGTGGCACTTGATCAGGGATCTGATCCCCAGGAATTTGATTCCCAGGTTTATCGACATTGATGGACAATCCAGACCAACCCTGTGCCATGCCAAATTTTGCCAACTCTTCGCGCAAGTTCTGCCAGAGCAGCAAAATCTCGTGGCGATTTTGATAATAGTCTTCGCTGCGCGGCCCATGCCCATGAAGTGGTTCATGAAGCGGCTCTTGAGGCAGCCCGTCAAGCAAATCTTGACCGCTGTGCCAACTTTGTTCCAAGCGCTGGGCTTCGTGCCATATCTCAAGCCGGACCTGATGCTGGGCAAAACGCTGCGCCTCCCAGCCCTGTAGTTCCATTGCATAACCAGGCCGGTAAATCTGCCCGAGCAGTTGTGGGTGGCTGTAGTTCTGCTCAACCCAATGTCCCGGAAAACGGTGGGGATAAAGATAGCCGTGTTCGGCCTCGCAAGCAGCTCGCACACTAGTGCGGACACTTTCGCGTTTCGCTTCGCTCTTGGCTTGCTCGCGCAAATGCGGCGGTACAGGCAGCAGCTCTCGTTCCCGCAGCAACGCCTTGGCCTGCCAAAAGGCCCCGACACTGTTGCTTTTGGGTGCCAAGGACAAATAAATGGTCGCCTGGCTCAAGAAATATTCCCCTTCCGGCAGCCCGACATATTCAAAGGCTTGAGCCGCAGCCTGGACTTGAACCAAAGCTTGCGGGTCAGCCAGGCCGATATCCTCAGCGGTCAAGATCAAGAGACGGCGCCAAATGAAGCGCGGATTTTCGCCTCCCTGAAGCATGACCTGAAGCCAATACAGTGCCGAATCGACATCGGAACCACGCACGGATTTTATAAACGCGCTGACGGTATCATAATGGCAATCGCCATTGCGATCGTAGAGATTTTGTCGCTGTAAATAATTCTTGACGATATCGCGGCCCAAGGGAACTTTTTGCCGCCCTGGATTGGAGGCAGAAGCCAGCAATTCGACAGCATTCAGCAGGCGGCGCGCGTCGCCGCCGCTGTGTTGCAATAAATATTGCTCGGCATCATTTTCTAGGCACAGGCCGCTCCGGGCCACACCCCGTTCTTCGTCCTGCAGGGCCCGCTGCAAAACCAGGCGCAATTCAGACTCATCCAGGCAGGCAAGTTCCATTACCCGCGCTCGGCTGAGCAAGGCATTATTCAACTCAAAGGCCGGGTTTTCGGTCGTCGCCCCGATTAGCAGCACGGTGCCGCACTCAAGCCATGGCAGCAGGGCATCTTGCTGTGCCTTGTTCCAGCGGTGGATCTCATCGACAAACAGAATTGGCGCTCGCGCCTGGCCGCCGCCAGTCTCAGCCAAAGCCCTGGCCCGCTGCAGACAAACTCGCAGCTCCTTCAAGCCATCCATTACGGCACGGAGCTGCAAAAGCGTCCGCTGAGTCTCGTGCGCCAGGAGCCGGGCCAGAGTTGTCTTGCCCGTGCCCGGCGGCCCCCACAAAATAATACTCCCCAGGCCACTGTGGGTCACTGTGGTTTGCATTTCTTGCCGTAACGCCCGCCGAAGAAAGCCTTGTGGGCCCAGCAAGTGGGCTTGTCCGACAAATTCAGCCAGATTTCGTGGTCGCATGCGGCTGGCCAAAGGCTCTCCGTCCGTACCGAATGAGGATGCCTCCACCGGTGCGAGGCTCAATTTCTGTATATTTGGGGACCCCGTTTGAGACTTTCCAAATTTTCGGGGCCCTTGGGCCTGATCTTCATCAAACAGCTTCACGTCAGGTCCCCATCGCGCGGCGTGATTCAAGATTTAAAAGTTCCACAACGAAACCGCGTCTTGAACCTGCAATACTTGCCGGCCTAAGCAACTGAGGCAAATTAAAATTACGGCAAATGCAATAGCATGCGGGTGCAATTGACGCCTTTGTATTAGCCTCTCGTTTCCCCATTAGCCCCTCTAGACATTAAGCCCCGCTAAGAAATGGGGAGCTGCAAATGTTAGGCTTAAGCTCTGGCCAGGACTCTTAAAATCATTTGAGTGTAGGCGCGATCGCTGAGTAAACGCCGCATTCTTATATAGCTTTTGGCAAATTTACCGATGGCATACCGCGTCTTCGGTTTACGTGCCGTGGCGGCATGACAAATCGCCTGGCTGACTACAGATGTCGGAGAACCTTGCGTCTCTGCTGCAAAAAGCTTGATTACCTTGCGGGTAAAATCGGTGTATGCGCCGTTTTCGGCATAAGGCTTCATGCCCTCGGCGGCAATGCCGCCCCATTCCGTGGCGATGGCTCCCGGCTGAATTACGATGACCTCAATACCAAACTGCGCCAGTTCCAGGCGCATGGTATCAGAAAGCCCCTCCAAGGCGAATTTAGTTGCGTGATACCAATTCCCTAACGGAGTAACGACCACTCCGCCCATCGAAGAAATATTGATGATGCGCCCACTTTTTTGCTTGCGCATTAGCGGCAGTACTTCTTGTGTCAGGCGAGCCAGTCCAAAGATATTGACATCAAATTGCCGCCGAGCTTCGTCCTGCGGCACTTCTTCCAAGGGCCCATACGAGCCATAACCCGCATTGTTGACGAGCACATCCAGGCGCCCTTCCTCCCGTTCTATCTGTGCCACCGCGGCAACAATATCTTCATCCTTGCAAATATCCAGTTGCAGAGCTCGTCCTCCGCCCTCCAGTAAAGGCTGCATCCGGTCCACACGGCGTGCCGCTCCATAGACGATGAACCCTTTTTTTAGCAAATCGCGGGCTGTATCCAGGCCAATACCTGAAGAAGCTCCACTCACCAATGCGACTTTGTCTGGCATGAAATTCTCCTCTGATCGAATTTATAATCCCCGAAAGGTTAGGGCGAATATTTGACTTTGTCAACAATTGAATTGTGCCTTTTGCTTGACGTCGCAGCCTCCTGAATGCTCGCAGGATGCCCATTGAATGCCAGTTGAATACCCATTAAAGGTCTAAGAAGCGAGCAAACAGAACTTAATTGCACGGCATGGGAGACTAAAATTAGTGGTAAAAAATTGCCCGCCCGCCTTCAAATTCGCCAACAGGTGACAAAATCGTTCGCCCGGCTGCTGTGGTTTATCGCGCGCATTTCCCTGCAAAAGTGACGGGCGGCAATGCGCAACTCCAGAGATTCAGGCTGTAAATTGCGATGAAAAAACTCACCTAATTCTTGAGTCAAGTCTTCTTGCAGCAGGGCACGGCGGCAAAAAGCGTCCACTGCCCGACTAATTGACGATAGGCCCAAGATTTGTTTACCTGGGGTAAAACGTAGATTATAGCTGCCAAAATATGGCACCAGGTGATGCGGGCACAGCCCGTATATGGCCCCCGAATCTTCAATGCTACCGCTGTAACCATTGGCATCCATTAGACTTAATACGGGCTCTTGCCAGGATTTCTCACTTTGCATCCAGTTGGCGAACAGCTCCAAACAACGCCGGGCGCTAGGCTCGGCATCCTGAATCTCACAATCGCGCAAATAAGAAATCGCGGCACTCAGATGGGCGACGGCTTGTTCACGTCTCTGTCCACCCCGATCTTGTTCGTCAAACATATCGATCCATTATCTCCCTGTGCTCAAGCGCAGCCAAGGCAAGTTCGCCATTGCCTGTTCCAGCATTTTTTCTTCTTCATTTTCTGAAAGCTCCAGTTCGGCACTTGTAAGCTGGCTGGGAATCTCATTGATAAACGCAGAGACCTGGCAATCTTCCTCCCGCCCATTTTTCATACGACTCTGGCAGCTGGTCAAGTAAAGCCAGCGCTTGGCACGCGTCACAGCGACGTAAAACAGCCGCCGCTCTTCCTCTTCATCGTAAGCATGCTCTTCTAGAGAGCGCGAATGCGGCAAAATCCCCTCTTCCACACCGCAAAGCAAAACCAGGTCAAACTCTAAGCCCTTGACGGCATGAATAGTCGACAGGCTAATTTTGCCTTCACTTTCGTCGCTCAGCTCGTCGCGGGTGATTAGGCTAATGCGGTTGAGCCACGACTTCAGGCTGCGCGGTGTAACGCTTTCATGCGTTTCCCAGCGTCTGAGCATCTCGCAAAAACTAGTCATCAATTCGTAGCGCCGCTTCGCTCCTTCGGGGCGCGCGGGGAACTGTTGTAACAGAAAGCCCCAGTAGTCAATTTCTTCAATCAAGGTCAGACTCAGCTGGGCCAGGCTGACATCGGGAGCTGGCGCTTTCAGAAATTGTGGGCGCAGTTCTTCAAGCAGCATCACAAAATCGGCACAACTTTGCACTAATTCAGGGTGGCGTGGGTCGTTGTTGAGTACCATATCGCGCATGGTCTCATAGAGACTCCAACTTTGTATATGGGCCAAGCTGCGCAGCTTCTCCACCGATTTAGGCCCGATACGACGGTTCGGTTTGTTAATAATACGCAGGAGACTCACATCGTCATCTGGATTTTGCAGCACGCGCAAATAAGCGATCAGGTCCTTAATTTCAGTTCGCTGAAAAAAACTTTGTCCACCAGAGACGACATAAGGCATGCGTGCCGCCAATAGCTGGGATTCCAGGGTTCGCATCAATTTGTTGGTACGCACAAGCACGCCAATTTCGTCGTATTTCACATGTTCCAGCGCGCGCATTTTACGGATCGTGTCGCAGACAAAGCGCGCCTCATCCTCATCATTCGCGGGGAAATGGCAGACGATCAGGCTCTCATCTCCAGCCGTTTCGGGGCGCAGGTTTTTGTCTTTACGGCGCTGGTTGTGGCGAATTACGGCGTTGGCCGCGTCTAAAATAGTTTTCGTAGAACGATAATTGCGCTCCAGGCGAATTTCCTTGCGCTCGGGAAAATCGCGCTCAAAGAGACGAATATTTTCAAAATTGGCCCCACGCCAAGAATAAATAGACTGATCATCATCGCCGACACAACAGATATTTCTGTGCACAGAGACCAGTTGACGCAGAAGGCGATATTGCAGGATGGAAGTATCCTGAAATTCATCGACCATGACATAGCGATAGCGCTGCCGATAACGCTCCAACACTTCGGGGTGTTCGTTCCAAAGCTGTACGGGCCTACAGATCAAATCGTCAAAGTCAAAAGCGTTATATGCTTTTAAATGGCGGTGATACTCTTCGTACAAATCTTTGAACGGCAGGCTTTCTTCGTCCCACTCAGCGCGCTGCATTTTAATGCGGCTAATCACTTCTTGGCCTTGTTTGAGCCGGTTAAAATCGGTATCCCACTTCAGCTCTGCGGCGGATTCCTTCAGGCAGCTCAGGGCGTCCGCGACATCGTAAATACTGAAATTGCCGTTGTATCGCAGCAGTTTTGCGTGATGCTGTAAAACCTGCATGCCAAAAGAATGAAAAGTTAGCAAAGTCAAACCTCGCGCCTGCCCTTTGCCAATCTCTTCTCCAATGCGTTCACGCATTTCCTGGGCCGCCTTATTGGTAAAGGTCAAGGCCAAAATACTGCGAGAATCAATACCACGCTTCAATAGATGCACAATGCGCTGAATGATGACACGGGTTTTGCCGCTACCCGCTCCAGCGATTATCAACAAAGGGCCTTCGGTGTTTTGCACGGCGTCGAGTTGTTCAGGGTTGAGGGGAGCACTCACAATGGGCATATCCTAAATATCTACAACAGCTTGTTAAGGGAGGAATTTAACAGAAGAATAAAAACGCATTATATCCAGTTTGGCCAATAGCCACAATGCAATTCAGTGCCGGCACAATAATTTTAATCGCCAGTCGCTTGCAAATCCCTGGCAAATTAAATTTCAGCTTCTTTGTGAGCGGATTCAGGCAAGTCAGGCAATTGAATTCAATGCCGTAATTAATAATCAATTCTTAGCCATTAGCCTCCCACTTCTGCCAACAGTGAGGCCAGCTCCAAAGCCGGCCCAGATTATATGAAACAACTCTTTATGATACAAAAAATCATTAAAAAAAATTGACGAGAGCTAACGCGCATCTGTACGCAAAATATCATTTTCAAAAGTGACATGACGCTTGATTAAAGGAATGGGTATCCAACGCAGGTAGAAACCGATGGCATAATCCCAGCTCAGATTACGGCCAACTTGCTTAGGCTTACCGGCAAATTCGAAAATCATATCCCAGTCCTTCAAGTGATGGATGGCCAAAACGCGGATGTCTTTCATCTTGAACAAGCCCTTCTTTTGCAAGTTCTCGTCCCAAAAGCTCACACTATTTAATAAGTCCTGCAAAAGGGAGTAATCCTGTGTAAAGCCCAGAAATTCTTTCATGCCGGGATAATAGAGATAGAGCCGTTCATTGCTCATGCGGTAGGATATCTGAAGGTTTAAAAATTCATAAATAAAGAAACTGAACGTAAAGTCCAAAGTTAAAGAGGAAGTTTCATTATAGCGAATCAAGTCCTGATCCCAACGCATGTTCAAGGTAAAATAGTACAGCATGCGGTTTTTCCACAAGTAACGTTCCTTGGTCGTCAGCTCAAAAGCCAAAAAGGTTTTATCCGGAATCAGTTCAAGGTCTCCCTTAGCCTCCCAGCCCAGGTTTTGTTTGTCCCACACATAAGGTTGGGTATACAGGAAATACAACCCGCCACTAAACCACCAGGCATTAAACGAGATCTCTTCCTTGTCAAAGTGAGGTTCCTGTTCTCCCCTAGCCTCGGCTTCAAAATTATATATCATCATGTTTTTAAGCTCCACCTTGGCAATGGGCTTATAGATTGAAGTATAATTCAGCGGCTGAACGTAGAAATCTGGATCGTCATCCCCACTCTGTTGGAATTCAATTGAAACGTCATGAGACCAGTGGAAAAATTCAAAAAACAGGCGATTTTTTAAAGTATTCTCGGACTCCAAAGGAGGCAGGGCGTTCGTCATGCTGATGCTGACTTGTAAGTTGTTAATCGGATTATAAGCATCTTTAATTGGCTGAAAGTCAAGCAAGGTAACCAAACTATGGGCAGTGATACGCTCGCGTAACTCGGCATCTGACTGTCCTAGGTCCAAAAATGTACCTTCATGGTTTTGGCTCTCGACATTATATTTATAATCATACATCACAGCCTGAATATTGTGAGTGATGGAGGTATTGGCAAACCAGTCAATTAGATGAAACGGTCTAAGCACAATGTCGGATTCTTCACTCCAGTTCCATTTATTAGCTTGCTTCGTCGCCGTCAGGTCGTTGGAATCCTCGGTTTGGTCTGCGATGTCGAAGTAGTGTGCAATATGGGCATCCAGGCTGTGCTGCAAGTCGATATTCAAAAAGTCATCAAAAATTTTCCAGCCCGTGACCAGCTGCAGAGCCTCTCTGCCAGAAAATTTCAATTCCTTATTGTTCAATTCGATATCTTCAACGCGGGTCCACTGATCATTATCGGTATTGCTTTCCATCAGGTTTTGTGACGTCAGGTTGTAGGTGGTCTCAAAACTGACTGTTTTAACTTGTTCGTCGCGCTTAATCTTTTCAAGTCCTTCAGGCTTTTGAATTATTTTGTCGGCATTGGCGGCGGCTGTAGTCGCGGCGGCTGCTTCCTGATCTGTTGCCGTGCTGGTTTCATCAGAATTGGGCTGATATTTCCAATCTTTTAGGATGGGCAGGTCCCCACTGTATTTTGATTGTTGACTGTCTTGTTGCAGAGGCCAAATAGTTCCCGACATACGTAGCGAAGTATCTGGGAGAAAAAACTTGTCCGGGTAGAAGAATTCACGCGTTGGGTCATAGGCTTTGCGCTCAGAATCAGTCTTCTTGTCAAAGTATGAGGCAAGATAAGCTTTGAGTTCAAATGAAGAGATGAGTGAAGTTCTAAAGCGCGGCCTCAAGTTCAAACCGATCTCCCATTTATAGCTGGAAATAACGGATTCTTTTTTGCGCCACTTTTCCAGGAGCTTGTCGTTATCGCTCTGCATGCGCTCTAAGCCATAGCCCAACCAGTCAAATATTTCCTTGCGGTTTAAATAATCACGGCGAAAAAACGGATCTGAATAATGCTTGAAGTCAATATTCACAAAATCATTCTCGCTGCTCAAACTGTTTTCAAACCCATAACGGAAAGGTAGCGCCAGTCCAAACAAATTAGTTTCAACCGGCTGCAAGCTGTACTTGCCATCATCGCCCAAGATGTACGGTTTCGCAGTGGCAAAGCCGGCGCCAGTTCGTTCCTCCAGCGAATAGGCATAAGCCAGTGAGTCATTAAAAACTAGACTGTCAATAATTCCCAAATCCGTCAGATTCCCATCTATACCGCTAAATATTCCGACATAACTGTAATAATCCAGCATGAACTTGAGGTAACTGTCCGCCCCTAACTTGCTTTTTTTTTTGTCTTCATTATCGGCGGCAACGAGATGTAAAGCTTCCAGTTTCAGCTCACTATCTTCGTCTGCGCCCGAGTTAACCGGCAAAAAGGAAAAAGAATCCGTGCTGCCCGCTTCTGGCTTGCCCAAAAGATAAGTAGTTGTCTGAATAAATTGACCGTAAGCTTCGCCCAAGCCGAATACCGGGTGGAACAATATCTGGCTATCATTATGATAATAGTAGGGCAAGTACAGCACGGGAATGTGACCGACATACAACGTGGCACTGAGCATGGCCCACTCTGGCTTGCCAAAAATCCACAGGCGGTGGAATCCCAGGCGGAAATACTCCGTCTCTTCGCTTTCACTGGTGGAGATAGCTCCCTTTTCCAGTACCAATACATCGTCGCTGCCCTTGCGCATCTTTTCACCGTCAAAATAATAATGGATATTATTCTGAGCCAGAACGCTCTCCCCTAACAACGAGTCGTCGTCCTCGGTGGCATTGGCCTCAGGATCGGCTTTTGTCTTTTCTGGATTGGAGGAACTGGCATGAACATCAATCGGGCGCTGAGTTTCCGTCGTCTGGGCGCGTGAGAAGACGCCATAAAAAATAACTCCGCGCCAGACGCGCAAGCGAAAAATCAAAGAGTCACCGGTAAACTTTTCCGTGTCATTATCATCATTACTGTCAAGTTTCTTTTGAATGTATATAACTTGACCCTCGGCACGTATGGTATTCTGTTTGCGGTTGAACGTGATGGTGTCGGCATACACGCTATGTTCATAACCTTCACGCTTGTCTGTAATGTAAACTTTGACACCCCCGCTGATTTTAAAATAATCTTCGCTGTCATCTTCTTGGCGCTCGACTGTAAAAGCCTTGGCCTTCTGGGCTGATTCAATACGAATGACCAGATCTTCTTGGTCTGCAATCTCACTGGCCGGCGCCGGAATATCCAATTTGCTGTACAACGCTGCCCGCAAAGTATTGATATCGCTGTTCGGCTCGACGCCCAATTCACGCGCCAACTCCTGCAATTCAAAATAACTCGCTGTAGCAATATCATCCTGTTGGGCCCGCAGGCGGAGTGCTTGCAAGCGTTGTTCACGTTGTGAATCGCCAGCATCATCCACCGCCGCACCAACAGGGGCCTGAGCCCTCAATAACGGTGCCCCTGCTTCCACATACAATGCGGGAAGCAGGAGCCCCCAAAGCAGCTGTAAGATTAATTGCAAGCGAGGAAAGGAGGCGGAGGAATCAACTCTGTGAGGCATATGTATTGTTTTATCAAGGCTTTATAAAGGCTTAGGCCACATGCTTAAGGAAAATAGAATTTGCGAATTGTATTGAAAAAGGACGCATATTCCTAGCAGCCGACATCTCCATACTCAACCGGCCTGTGGCTAAAGCAATTCCGAGTGTAGAGCCTCGCCGGCGGGCAAACTTTGAAAACCGTGGGAATTCCCTCTGATAAAACTTTTCACAATCTTTGTCTTGTTCTTTAATCCCGGCGCAAACCAGCACTGAGGCGAAAGCCCCAATCCCGATTCTCAGGCAGTACTTTCAGACGTTGAATCTGCTCTTTCAGCGAATAGGCCCGCAGTAATTTCTCGTCCGCAATTTCAGCCAAAGGGACCAGTACAAAAAGTCGCTGCAGAAAATGGGGATGTGGCAAGTGCAAATGTGGGCTATCCACCTTTATGTATTCGTAGTCGATTAGGTCAATGTCGATGCTGCGCGGCCCCCAATGCACAATTTGGGCACTGCGATCGCGGCCTAGCTGCAACTCACAGTCGAGGCAATATTGCAACAAGGCGTGAGCGCAGAGTTCCCGTTGGCGACCATTGCTTTGGCCTTCGTTGCCGCAGGCATTGTGCGACAGGTCAAGCAGCTTTGCCTCATCTAAATCTAGGCGCAGGCAAAAATTCCAGAACGCATCCTGTTCGACGGGGCCATAGGGCTTAGTCTGATAAATGGCCGAACATTGGCTGCCTTGTACCGCCGGGTGCCGCCGCAATAGTTGCAAGGCTTGATCCAAGTTCTCGCCGCGCTGACCTAGGTTGCTTCCTAGCGATAAATAAGCTGCCACCTGCAACGGCTGCAGGCCTTCAGATCCTGTCCCGATTTTCATTCAATACACTCAAGTTTCCCGCCGGCGAAAAATCTCAATGCCGACACTGCCACCCGGACCAAAAGCTCCAGAATTCCAAGCTGGGATTGGGGCTGAAGCGCGCTGGTCTCCAGGCTCAGCCCCCGCACTCCACGAAGCATTGGGCATGTCCCAGTACCCATCTGGCAAGATACCTCCTTCCAAAGGCGCTTGCGGCTTGCGCAGACGCAGACGCATCGCAAAAATAGATGGAAAACGCTCCAGAATCTCCCGGCAAATACAATCTCCAAGGGCTTCCAACAAACGGAAACGGCGTTCGCAAACTACAGCTTTGACACAATCATATAGCCGGCCGTAATCTGTGCCATCCTCCAGGCGATCGCTCAGCCCGGCGGGCAATAAATCACAGCTCAATTCAAGGTCCAGCTCAAAGTACTGGCCGCGCAACTGCTCGTGGCGAAACGCGCCGTGCCAGCCCCAAAAACGAAGGTTGGAAAAAATAATTTTGTCCATACCAGGTCACTAGGTCTGCGCGCTTGCGGAGTTGTAACGTTGTAACTCGCGCACGCTGCGCAAGACACGATAGTGCTCACGCACTTCGTGACTGCGCACGAGCTGGGCTCCGCCCAACAAAGCGGTGGCGCAAGCTGTCAGGTTAGCACTGAGAAAGCGTTGATGGTCAGGCTCGTTCTGCCCCTCTTCCTGTTCCTGCCACTGGCGCACAAAACGTTTGTTGGAAGCTCCGATCAGGATCGGCGGACACAGCGCCAGTTCCATTGTGGCGACGCGGCAGAATTCGCGCCGCAGGCGTTCCAACTGGGCCAAAAGTTGCCAGTTACAGGCGGCATCCTTGCCAAAACCCAAGCCCGGATCAAGCACGATATTATGGCAGCCGGCCAGGCGAGCTGTATCGTACAACTGATACAATTCCATGGCTATTTGCGGCAGCGGATCTGCCGGGTAATGGACAAATGATTTTAGGGTATGGGGCGTCGGCCGCCGGCCGGCTTCCTTTACTTCCCCGGCTTGATCGGGTGCAGATGGCAAGATAAATGAATTATGCATCGCAATGTAGTTGGCTCCCGACTTTGCCGCCACGGTAAGTATTTCCGGCTCGCTCTGAGCACCCGAAACGTCATTGATAATGTCGGCGCCCAGTGCCAAGCTGCGCCGCGCGATTTCGACCTTGTAAGTATCCACCGACAAGAAAATCCTGGGCTTACCTTCGCCGAGACGGCGCTGGTTCTCAGTATGTAGCCAAGGCAGTAGTTCTTCCATTACCGGGCCCACTCGTTGCCATTCGGTTTCGACATCGACAGGCACGGCGCCGGGACGAGTGCTTTCTCCACCGATATCAATAATATTGGCGCCATCTGCCACCATTTGCCGAGCGTGCATCACGGCAGCTTCAAGTTGCAGGTATTTGCCGCCATCGTAAAATGAGTCGGGGCTAACGTTGAGTATGCCCATCAACATCGGGCCAAATCTCTTTAAGTTCCGGATAAAATCAGTCTCCGTTACGTCTGTATGGCCTCCAGTAGAATTGCGGCTAGATTGTGGGTTATCTTTCGCTAACATTAATACTCCTTTTTTATTCCGGCCTATTCCAGATTTGGCTCCCATTCCTTTAGAGGTTCCATGTCACTCCTGCCAATATCGCCCAAGCTGAAAATATAAAGAGATATAAGCTACTAAATTACAAATACGAAGTAAAGAGTAATGAGCAAAAACTCAGAGTAAATTTCTGGGAAATTTCTGTCGATGCAGCAATGCCTGCCAATTAATTGACGACAAGAAAAATAACCTTTTGCAAGCAAGTCAACCTGGAGCTTGCAGCTGACACTTTGTTATTGCTATAATATTAAAGCTACAGTATTGCATGAAGTTTGTTATGGTAATGTGCCTGGTCATAAAAAATATGAAGCAATCAACAGTTTTCCTAGCTCGTAGCAACTTTTAGCATGATAGACTTTTATTATTGAGGGAGCAGCTATGGAGCTTGTGAATAAGAGTTCTTTATCTATTGTCAAGTTCCGGACAGGCTCCTACGTCATGATTGAGAACGAGCCTGCGAACAGTCAGAAAAATGGAGGTGCTTTTTTTATCATTCAATCTGGTAGAGTACGCATTGAAACACTCGTAAATCAGATGTTAGGCATACAAAGCCAAATTCTCGGCCCCGGTAGTTTTTTCGGTGTCATCAGTGCCATGAGCTCTCAGGAGGCCAACGAGACAGCTGTCACCTTGACTGACTGCTCAATGATTATGGTTCAACGTGCTCAATTCGGGGACCTGGTGCTAGAGGCTCCTTCCATCGCCTTAAAGATTATCCGGTCTTTGTCCAGCGATCTGCGGCGATATGACAACGAATTGGCGGCCAACATGGTCGATGCGGATCATAGCAAGGATGTAGCGGAGAAACTGTTCCAAACAGGTGAATTTTTTTACAATGCCAAGAACCCCAAACATGCAGCCATGGTTTTTACTTCTTATATAGAAAATCATCCCGAAGGTTCGCACAAACAAAAAGCTCAAAATTACCTGGATAAAATAGGCATTACAGTTGAATCCCAGAAAGGTTTTAGCCGTACATACCAGTCCGGAGAGATGATCTGTGCGGAACACATGCCTGGCTCCGAGCTGTATATCATTCAAAGTGGTAAAGTCAAAATCACTAAAATTATCGACACCCAAGAAATGATCTTGGCTATTCTCGATGCTGGTGAAATTGTTGGAGAGATGAGCCTACTCAACGATAAAGATCGCACAGCAAATATCATAGCTTATGGCGAAACCCAGATTATGGCCGTGGATAAAAACAATTTCGAGAAAATCATACTGCAAAATGAAAAACTGGTGACTAAATTATTGACGGTCTTGGCAGATCGCTTATGGACTATTTACAAACAGCTTGCCAACAGCCTGATTGAGGATCCACTTACCCGGCTATGGGACACCCTACTCACCCAGTTACTCAAGCAACATGTCGAATGTGACCGTCGTGCCAAGCATCAATTTGCTTTTGGCAAAACCGAGTTAATAAAAATGTGTGGGCTTGCTATTGATGTCGGTGAAGAATCCTTTGAAAAATTGATGGATCATCGTTGTATGTCTCTTAACGAAGAAGGCATGATCTATTGCAATGATTTAGAGGAATTTAAAAAAACCGTTGATTCCGCGCATAATATTGAAATCCGTGCCCGCAAAAGGCGTATGGCCAAACAGTAGATAATTAAATTCTGTAAGAATACGACAAAATAAAAAGCAGGCCCAGGGCCCTGATTAACGGATGAGACCATCAAGCTTGGGTTTCTAAATATTCTGGAGCCCTACTTGATTCCCGTTAAGCTCACGCCTTCGACAAATTTCTTTTGGAATATCAAAAATATAACGACCACAGGTATAAAAGTCATAATCATTCCGGCTGAATTCAATATGTCATAGTAGGGCGTTTTAAAATCCGTATCAAAGCTTTTTAGTGCCAACTGCACAGGGTATAACCTCGACTTTGTCAGTACGATTTGAGGCCAGATATATTCGTTCCACATTGAGGTGTAAGTAATGATGGAGTATGTTGCAACAGCGGGTGCGGCCAATGGAAACATGATTTTTCTGATTATCGTCAACTCTGAAGCCCCTTCTAAATATACAGACTCCAGAATCGAATCTGGAATTGTCATGAAAAACTGTTTGGTCAGGAATATTCCGAACGTATTCACAAGCCCCGGTACAATAAGGGCCGCAAGGCTATTCAGCATGCCCAAGTCCTTAATAAGCAAGTAGTTTGGAATAAACAAAACTTCGCCGGGAACCATCATGGTTGATATTAGGGCGAAGAAGATCAATTTATTCCCCCTGAACTTCTTTTTTGCCAAGACGTAACCGGCAATGACCACAATCACGGCACTGATAGCTGTGTAAAGCGTTACATAAATCAGACTGTTTATGTAGCCTCTCCCTAAACCAGCGGCATTCCAAGCTTCAATATAATTTGCCAGATTGATGCTTTCAGGATATAAGTAGAGCCGGCCTAAAACGGGAATGAAATCTCTTGGCTGTAAGGAATTCACCAATTTTAGATAAAATGGGAATACTTGAATCACGGAATAAAAAACCAGAATGATGTAAAACAAAATGTAACTGCCTTTACGCTGTTTATTCATAGCTTGTATCCTCTCCTTGCAGCCTTAGCTGCACGGCAGAAATTACGAGTATGATGGCAAACAAGATAAATGCCAAAGCCGATGCATAACCCATATTATTCTTAATAAAGCCCTGCTTATAAATACTCAAAACTACTGTTTCCGTACTGTTAATCGGTCCGCCATTGGTGACGAGCTGCATCGGGGCCAAGACCCTAAAGCCTTCTATTGTCGACATGACAAAGTTTAAAATAACGATGGGTTTTATCAGTGGCAAAGTGATTCTTGCAAACTGCTGATAGGCTTTCGCTCCATCTATTTCGGCCGCTTCATATATGCTGTAGGGAATACCTTTGATGCCCGCCAAGTAAATAATCATCTTGATTCCAAAGCCTGTGAACATGGGAAAGATGGCCAGCGAAATCAATGCCATTTGGGGATCCTGATACCAGGCCATGGGCTCCATTCCCAGCTTAATGAGGAGGCTGTTCATTAAGCCAAAAGGACTTGGATTAAATATATACTTGATCATTTCTGCGCCAACAACCAATGAAACGAGAACCGGCCAATACAAAGTTGTTCTAAAGAAAGCCTCTCCCCTTGGAATCTCGTTCAACATATATGCCATAAATAATCCGATAACATTTTGCCCAACCGCAATAAACAATGTCCAGGTTATTGTATTGATGAATACCTGCAGTGTTTCTTTATCACTCAATATTTCAATATAATTGTCTAGTCCTACAAACGAGGCCTCCCGTAACAGATTCCAGTCTGTCAGGCTAATGAAGAACGCTCTGAATAATGCAAATACGAAGAATATAGCCCACAACGCAAGGGGTATTCCAAGCAATTTATACGCTGTAATCTCTTTGCTATATTTTACTCTAAGCTTTTCCAGCCTCATCAATTCCCCCTCTTAGTCTGCAAATAATTCCCGGCTTTGGCCGGATTCATGTGGGCTCATTATTCACCACACATTCTGCACATTCTCGCCAAGCAATCATTGTTCATAATTGGGGGTTGTAGAAGTGATTTACAATCTTAATCATTGCCGCCGGCGTGACGACCCTCACATTTTGGTTTAAATTATCGACAACATATTTGATGTTATCCATGATGTTGGGCTCCCATGCATGGGCATATACGACGGTATATGCCCCATCGTTGTAGACATCTGTGGAAGCTTTGTTGATATTGCCCAAGCATTCCTTTTTTCTTTCGAACAGCTTCTCGCCACAAGATATGACCGGCTTGCCGTTGAGCCACTTAATTTTTCTGCCGTGTGTATTGAGCCCAAAATCATACCATTCAAAATAGAATAAAGCGTCAATATTCTCCTGACTTGTATATCTACTAAGCATTTTGGTGTCGTCCCAATCGTTGTATCCCAGTAGAACGACACTGTTGATGTCCAGCCTGCCCATAAAATCATTCAATCTTTCAAGGCCCAATTCAAGTTCTGCGGCCGGATAGGCACCCGGAAAAAAGAAACCGCTGCCCGATGGGCCGATAACGAAATTATCATTTGTCGAAGCCGTATCGTAGTACCACTTTAGGACCGTTGGTGCCAGTTCCATCAATGCCGGCGGAAATGTCCAGCCCACATCGAAATCGCCACGCGCATCGCTGCCCCACCATCTTTTCTCATTGCCCCTGCCGAGTGTCCACTGAATATTGTCGCCATCGGATACGATAAATGCCACGTAGTGCACGTTTTCTTCGTATGCAGGTTCGCCCTGTGTTTTTTGAATGTAAGAACGGTTTGGATCAAATCCACTCAGTACCGATAAGTTTTTGCCCCAGTCAAGGGGCAGGTAATGCACACCATTTTGACTGCTGTTCATAATAAAACGGTCTTCCGAACCGATTACTTGCCCCCAGCCCATCACTGCGGCGTCATCGTTCATGCTGGCCATAATGGAAGTCCGGAATGGGGAGTCTGGCGTGTCGTCAAAAAATACCATACTCTTGTGCATGGCGGCAAAATCCCTAAGGCACAGGTCATTTTCTTCTTTCTGCTCAATGATTACGTCATGGCTGAATTGATCCCAGTAATTTTCCTTGCACCAGGCTTCGTCCTTATCTGAGGCATCCAGGACCTGACGCAGCCCGTAGGCTGAAATATCAAGCTCAATATTTTTTGCCACAGGAATGGCATTCAATATGCCCGCCAAAGAAGAAGCGACATTTATGGAGCTGTTTCCGCTCTGGTACAAGATATAACCATCAATATATTCTTTATATTCATCAACCAATGCTGCAGCGCTCGCCGCCTCGGTATAACCTATTCCATGCCTATCTCTTAAATTATTTAACCAGATTAGATAAGCATCTCCGTCCTGGTACTCGCCATCACGCATCGTCGAATCCGTGATGTAAATTTGAGTGGATGTTTTATTGGCCACGATACCTTGTAGAGCGGCAATCATCGGTCTTTCTGCTGCGGACAAACTAGCGCGATCAATTACCCTAAAGGATGTGGCCGTATATGCCGGTTTTTGAAAGTAGGTTCTATCCGCTTGTATCTGAGAACCTGCTATCCCAACGGCATCCTCGCATCCACAAACTGCCGTTAAACATGCCGCCGCCAGTCCCGGTAAGATTTTCTTTATAAATTTTCTCTCATTCATTTAATTTTCTTTGCACAATTAATTTATTTTCCCAGTTTTTTTAGTTCTGTATTGATTTGGGCATCTGCGTCCGCAAGGGCCTCTTCTGGCGTCTTTGTCGCGGTCAATACTTCTTGGATCGCATTGTTGATTGCTTCGTCAATTGACGGCCAGGCTGGAGAACCTGGCCTCGATACCGTCTTTTCCAACTGTGCGGCGAATATTTTCCACACTTCGTTGTCGTAGAACTCATCATCGTATGCGTGCTTGAGCGAAGGCATCAGATACGTTGCCTTTGAATAAGAAATTTGCAAGGATTCATTGGTCGCGAGGAATTCAATAAATTTATAGGCTTCTTCAGGATGTGCCGAAGACTTTGAAATTGCCAGGCTATAGAGACCCAGTGGCGAGTAGGTTTCGACATCATCTTTTAAAGATACAAGTGGCACGACCTCAAAGTTGGCGGTTGCATCAGGGCCTGTGATTGTCGGAACGTGCCACGGTCCCATTTCCAGCATGCCGATTTTGCCGGCATAAAATTCACTTTCCATAAACACATTCGCGGGCACAGCCTTTTGATCAATTAATGATTGCAACTGTTTAAGTGCATTAATGGCTTCAGGCCGGTTCAGTGCCGATGCCGACCAATCGTCATTTAAGATAGAACCGCCATTGCGCGCGACCCAGCCGACAAACTGGTACGACAAAAAGCCGCTCTTGCCGGCTTCGCACGGGATTGTAAACCCATACACACCTTTTTCGCCCAAGTCTGAAACGGCCAGTGACGCCGAAATAAGCTCGTCTAGCGTTGTAGGCGGCTGTACGCCCGCTTTAGCCAGTAAATCCCGGTTGACCATCAGGGCCAATGTATTTGCGTCGAATGGCAGTGCGTAGACGTGATCTTTGTACATATTGGCTTGCCAGGTTGCAGCGATAAACTGCTCTTTTACATCGTTTGCGCCAAATTCAAGCAGGTCGTAAACCTGATCGTTGTAACCCAGCGACTGCACGAATACGTGATCTATTTTTACGATATCTGGAGCCTGGTCACCCGCCAGTGCAATTTTATATTTGTTGTAATAGTCAAAATTAGGCATCCATTCCGGCTCAATTGTTATATTCGGACTTGCCGCCGTAAATTCTTCAATCGCCGCAGTGAGTGGCTCTTTAAATTCGCTTTGAGAGGCCCACCAAATATTTAACGTTACATTTTTCGCGCTGTCTGCATTGCCCTCTTTGGACTTGGAACACCCGCCCAAAAAAGATCCGGTTATGACAGATAATGTCAAAACGAATATTGAAATTGTGCCCATCTACGCACCTCCTGATTGCCAAGCCCCAAGCCCATTGGCTAAGATAATTTTTCAAGCCCGGCCCTACTTTGTGTATTTATAATATAACACTTAAAATAGTTTTTCAAGAATTTTATTTAAATTACAGTTATTAACCCGTTATTGGATTGGATTTCACAAAAGAACCTCTTCTGACCTTCGCGCCCTTCTTGGCTCCCTGCCCCCCGCGGCTCCCCCGCCTAGATTTCGTGACCTTTCGCCACCTTTCGTGCCTTTCGTGGTCCCGGGCCAAGTAACCACAAAAAACACAAAAAAAGTACGAACGACACGAAAAATTCTAAAACACCGCGCCTGCTGCCTGGACGCCCTTCCTGGCTGCCGTCCCCTTTTTTTACTTTTTCCCTGTCACCCGCAGCTCCCCGTCGTGCCTCCCGCGGCTCCCCCTGTCTAACTTTCGTGCCCTTTCGCAACCTTTCGTGTACTTTCGTGGTTCCCTTTCAAAGTTCCCCGTCGTGCCACCCGCGGCTCCCCCGTCTAAATTTCGTGACCTTTCGCCACCTTTCGTGCCTTTCGTGGTTCCGGGCCAAGTAACCACGAAATACACTAAAAAGTACGAACGACACGAAAAACCCTAAAACACCGCGCCTACTCCCTGGACGCCCCCCGCGCCTCACGTCGTCCATCCGGCCCCTTTTTTTCTGTCACCCACAGCCCCCCAGCCTAGATTTCGTGCCCTTTCGCTGTCTTCGTGCCCTTTCGTGGTCCCCTTTAAAGTTTCCCTGTCACCCGCGGCTCCCCATCGTGCCACCCGCGGCTTCCCTGCCTAAATTTCGTGACTTTTCGCCCTCTTTCGTGCTTTTCGTGGTCCCCCAAAAACCAAAAAAGCGAGCAACCTTAAAGGCTACTCGCTTGCGCGGCTCGTCATATCACAGGCAGAAATTCATGCCAATTAACGTTCCATCTTCTCCGCCTCTCTAGAAGGGCTGGAAGCTCTCCCACCCATCGTAAAATTTTTTAGTCCTAGCACCTCGCGGCAAACTTTTTCCACCATGGTCGTCTTCCAATCTGGCCTGGACTTTATAAATAGCGGGACCAAAAGCAGGATGATCGATTTTAACTTTTTCCCTGCCACCAAAAGGAAAATTCCCGCCTCCCCTGCCTAACTTTCGTGACCTTTCGCAGTCTTCGTGTACTTTCGTGGTTACCTCTCAGAGTTCCTCTGGCCCGTATTCAACTACCGGGAATCGGGAAAGTAGTCGGCTCGCAAAAGATCATGATAGAGCCATTGGCTCACGCCTCCATGACGGTCTACCGATCTGATCCGCATCTCCATATCTAGTACATTAGGATCGAGCGTCATAAATGAGCGATATATATATGCCGGAGATGTGGCTACAAAATCATCAGTGCTACCATATGTCCTAAACTGCCACTCAAAAAGTGGTATAAAATCACCACCGTCTGGATCCTTTCCGATCGACTGCAATTCGCCATGATACTTTCCCTTATGCGAAATCATTTCTTCTATCTCCGGTGCCACATTCACGTACAATGTTCGCGTTAACTTATCACTGTTTGCCATGTCATCGCTCACCGTCACCGCAACCACCACCTTGTGGCGCTCTTCAGCGCTCATACTTTTAATCTGATCTTCTGTCTTGTCCTTTACGGGCGAGTACAGCTGCAGCTTCACAGTCTCGTTGGTTAGCGTCTTCGTCACCTGGATGTCTTTCGTCTGCGGAGTCTCGCCGTTGACCGTCCAGTCGTAGGTCAAAGCATCGCCATCTAGGTCTTGGGCCACCACAGATAATTGGGTACCCTGATCCAAGCTCTCAAGCTGCACCCATGTAGGATTCAGCAGAGAAGGATCAACCCGAGCTTTTATAACTCTCCAATTCTTAAGATCCCCAATCTCCCATACAGACTCTTCAAGCCAAATGCTTTCCGCCACCGTACCATCCGCAAACTCTAGCGTTGGCGCACGGTTGGGCTGCAGGGTCAAGCCGTAGGTTGCCTCGGCACTGCCGCCGTCCTCATCCATGACCTTCACCCGCACCTGATACGGATCCTCATTTGAAGCAAGTGCCTTCGTTGCCAGCGTAAAAGCCTCTGTCTGCGCGCCTCGCGTCCAGTCTCCAGCCCCAGGTGCCTGGTACTCCCACTGGTATCTAAAACCCTCACTTGATTCCTCGTCGCTAACATTCACGGCAAACCCAATATCCTGGCCCACCCTGGCCGTGCTGGAGTCTCCGCTTGAAGGCTTCGTAAAATTAGCAATCCTTGGCGCCACATTCACGTACAGTTTTCGAAATTGCGACACGCTCTCCCCCATGTCATCCGTCACCGTTGCTATCACCACCACCTCGTGGCGCGCATTGGCGCTCATCGCTTCAATCTCATCCTGACTCAAACCCTTTAGCGGCGAGTACAAGGTCAGGTTGGCTTCCGGGCCTGTTTCGCCTTCCTGCTTCACACCATTGACCTCCCAGCTGTAGGTCAGCTCTCCGCCATCTTCGTCCTGAGCCAAAACTTTAAAGGCCTGCGGCTCCGTAGGATCATTCACGTCTTCAAGCTGCAACCATTTACCATCTGCAACCGTGCCAGCCAGAAAGTTAATCTCCGGCGCATCGTTAGGCTCCAAGGTCAACTGGTAAACCGCCTCGGCACTGCCGCCGTCCTCATCCTTAACCGTCACCCGCACTTGATACGGACCCTCACTTGCTGCAAAACCCTTCGTTGCCAGCGTAAAAGCCTCTGTCTGCGCGCCTTGCGTCCAGTCGCCAGCCCCAGGTGCCCGGGACTCCCACTGGTATCTAAAACCCTCACTTGATTCCTCGTCGCTCACAGTCACTGCAAAGTTGACAGTTTCGCCCGCCCTGGCCGTGCCAGAGTTCCCAGCCGTCGGCTGCGCAAAGCTCAGCTGCGGCTGCGCATTCAGCTGCACTTCCACGCTATCTGCCCCAGCGGATGCCGGCTGCGCCGCCTGGCCATGCTCATCCTGCGCCTCAACCTTAACCAAGTAGCGGCCCGCCCTTTCGCGAAACTCATACTCCAGGCTCGCTCCCTCGCCTATTATATGGGACGATTCAGACCAGTCGCCATTGTCGTCTTGGTCGTCTTGGTCTTCTTGCGCATACAGATGCCAAGTGTAACTTAGCCCATCAGCTTCTCCATCAACCACGGCCTCAAATGTCATACTTGGCTTTTCACCACTAGCCAGCTGCAAAATCTGCGATCCCGACGGGTTGACAACCCGCAAGCCAGCTGGCGCCACCTTGAAATCAAATTTTCGCTCGGCCGTCGCCCTACCATCGCGGTCATCGCTGACCTCAACTTTTACCGTCTTTATACCCGGATTTTCAGCTGTAAAAGTGAATTTCGCAGAACCTTGGGTAGTTTCCTGCTTTTCCTCCTGCACTGCTCCATCCTCGTCGAGCAACTGCCACTCGTAGGTAAAGCTGCTCATCGATTCTACACCGCCTTTCGCAGAAACTACGACCATCACATCCGAACCCACCGACACAGCGGTCGGCGCCGCATCAAGCGTGAGTGCGGCATCGCGCTCATCCTCGCCATTTGCGAATCCCGTCGTGCCAATCTCCCAGTATATCTTCGGATCGGCTACAGTGGCAGGACTTAAAGTTGCCCAAGGCTGTATCCGCATCGAGAATTTTTCCGGCAGCTCAATGCTGGCCGTGGCCTGGAATTGCCCTTCGGCAGTTTGGGTGGCCAAGAAAGCCTCAACCACCACCTCTAATTCACCGGCGGAAATATCGGACCATTCAACAGGCAAATAATCTTTCCAATCCTGAGGATCGAGGACAAAAAATTGTTTTTCACCCTCTACCGCCGTGATCTGATATTCAGTGGCATCGCCGCCATCATTGTAATTTTCACTCCGCTGCAGCCAGAAAGTTTCGGCAATTTCATCCGCAGTCTCAGCAGAATCTTCAGAGGCGCTTGCTTCAGCTTCTGAATTTTCGGCGGCTTCATCTGTCGCCTCACTGTCTGCCATTTTTTGGCGCAGACCCCAGCGCACGACCACATCAGCCCAAAAATCGGCCAGATCCTCCGTGCCCAGCTCGCTATCTTCCAAGACGATGTACTCGTCTTTAATAAAGGAATCAATATAAAATTGAATTTCCCCGGTATCGTCAATTCTCTTTGAGTCCAGGTCAATTAATGTTTTGGGCCCAGAGTCCGAATCGGATGAATCATCCTCACAACCCCAAACAAACAGGGCCAAAAGCACAAGGCTGACGGCAAAGAGCCGTTTAAAAATTAGGTCAGATGACATATCTGTATCCTCCTTATAAAAAGAATGTGGGCTACAAATTTTAAATGAGGAACGATATGAAATAGAAAATAATAATATTGGTTCGCAGGCACGGGCAAACTTGCCAATAGAAGCGCCTACAACAGCTCTAGTATATTGCCCAAAACCAACTTTGGCAAGTATTTTTCAAATATTTTCGCCGTAATCTTTCTATATTCTTGTGGAACCGGGGATACGGCTATGGCCAATATTTTGATCAGCTTCACTCGCAAGCCACTTTGATGGCCAAACCGCCTTGAGAAGTTTCACGATATTTAGCGTTCATGTCTTTACCTATCTCCATCATGGCCTCGATAACCTTATCCAGAGATACCACGGACTCGGATGAACGATGTAGCGCCATGTGAGAGGAATTGATCGCTTTGACCGCGGCTATGCCATTGCGTTCAATACAAGGTACCTGCACCAAACCGGCCACAGGGTCGCATGGGAGCCCCAAATTGTGCTCCATGGCGATTTCCGCGGCCATGCAAACTCGTTCGGGGTTGCCCCCCATCAACTCCGTCAGACCTGCCGCCGCCATTGAACAAGCCACGCCGACTTCGCCCTGACAGCCCACTTCAGCACCAGATATTGAAGCGTTGCGCTTGTACAGAACGCCAATTGCACCAGAAGCGGCGAAGTAACGGACCAAGTCTTTCTCCGCTACCGCCTGGATGAACTTATCATAATAAGCGAGCACCGCCGGCACGATGCCACACGCCCCATTCGTCGGCGCGGTCACAACGCGACCACCGGCGGCATTTTCTTCATTTACGGCGAACGCGAACATGTTGACCCAGTCCATCACCGACATCGGATCCTTGCTCACGCTTTCCGAAGCCAGCAGTTGCCGGCGCAATGCCGCCGCCCGGCGCGGGACACGCAGCACGCCGGGAAGAAATCCCTCTTTGTTCATGCCGCGATCCATACATTCGCGCATGGTCTTCCAGATGGTGGCAAAGTAAGTGCGCGTCTCGGCATCTGAATGCAAGGCGCATTCATTTTCCATTACCAATGCGCTTACAGAAAGGCCGCTCTCTTTACATTCAGCGACCAGCTCCGCAGCGGAAGTATATTCGTGAGGAACGGGGATGCCGCCGCCTTCATCTTGGCCAAAGTTCTCTGCGTCGACAATGAAACCACCGCCAATTGAGTAATACGTCTTTGAATACACTTTTTCATCATTGGTCCAGGCTTGGATCTGCATGCCGTTTTCATGCCGCTCAAGGTTAGTCGCGTGGAAGTTTATGCCGCCGGCTTTGGGAAAAGATACGGTGTGAGCGTGCATGCCGACAGGAAGGCGCTCGGTTTCTTCTACGCGAGCGATGAAGGCCGGAATGGAGTCGATATCCACTTTCTCAGGGGTATTGCCGGCAAGCCCCATAATGATGGCGATATCCGTGTGGTGGCCTCTCCCCGTCAGTGATAAGGACCCATATAAATCGACGGTAATTTTCGTGATGTCGCACAATTTCCCCTGTGCGCGCAAATCATCAACAAACTGTTTACCCGCCTTCATCGGACCGACAGTGTGGGAACTGGAAGGGCCCACTCCGATTTTATAAATATCGAAAACACTAATCATATTCGTCGCCCCCAGAAAAGATAATCATAAACTATAACAAGAATTATTGCTGAACCATTTTATAAATCGTGTCTCAGATATCTGATAAAAATATATTTAAAATGTAATTACAATATGAGCAATTATCAAGTAAAAAATACACAAATATTTGATAGTATTTATCAATACAAATGACTCTATATTTGCGATATATTGGTAATATTGGCAAAATATTGACGTCTAGCTTATAATTTACGGGCTTGGACTTAACTCCGCCGCGTCAAACCGCTTCAGAGCTGGATAATCGCAGTTGTCTTTGCTTCTGCTGCAAGTGGCGCCGCAGCTCCGCCTTTTGCCTCGCAGAAGTTTGGTTATAACAGTGACGACACGATACTCCGTATTCCCAATGCTTACCCTTGCTCAGATCTTCTGGCTTGAGAGAACTTTGACAATTCATACAGTGGCTGGAATCGCCGAGCTCCAATCCCTGCCTGAGGGCAATACGATCGTCAAATACAAAACACTCACCTTGCCAACGGTTGTCTTCGCGCACATCTTCTAAATATTGAAGTATCCCACCCTTCAGATGATAAACTTCCTCAAAACCCTGGCTCAGCATGTAAGCCGAGGCTTTTTCACAGCGAATGCCGCCAGTACAAAACATGGCCACTTCAGGCATCTGCTTTGGATCCAGCGTTGCGACATAGTCTTTGAATTCTCTGAACGTTTTAGTCTTCGGGTCAAGCGCGCCGGGAAAGCTGCCCAAAACACATTCGTAATCGTTGCGGGTATCAATCAGCGGAATCCCTCGATCCAGGACTTTCACATTCCATTCCTCAGGAGCGACATAAGTCCCTCGGCGCTCTGCCGGATTAATTTCTGGAGCCCCCAAAGCCACAATTTCTTTTTTAATACGCACTTTCATGCGGCCAAATGGCATTTCGCGAGCCCAGGAATCCTTGATCTCGCTGCCGCGCAAGCGCTCATCTTCATTTAGGCGTCGCTTAAATGCGGCAATTGCGGCGGCAGTGCCCGCAACAGTGCCGTTAAAACCCTCGCGGGCCAGCAGTATGGTCCCGCAGATCCCCTGCTCCACGCAGAACTCTTTCAACGGCATCTGTAATTCCCGATAGTCTTCTAATCTCACAAATTTGTAAAAAGCGCAGACGCTCAGTCGCTTTGCCGGCCCCGGTGCCGCGGATGTGGGATTAGACATAAAGCCTCCAGACAAACTTAATATGACTTCGCAAGCAAAAACTCAGCATAAAACCAAGCATAAAATTATGGCCGGCAAATCGCAAGACTTGTCATCACGCCAACTGGGCCATGAAACGGCAAAAATGCTTGAAATCTTTTTGAACGGCGGGAAATACAATTCTGGCTCGACTCTAGCTTGACATGAGCAGGAGAAAACCTTGACATGGATAACAAGCAATTTTATGATTGAAAATAATTTAAAATAATTTAAAATTCTTGCAAGCATGAACAGGAGGTAAATATGAAGTATTTCCCTGTAAAAAAATACAGCCTAATGTACCCGCTGTTTGCCCTTTTGTCATTTATTTTGAGTAGTTGCCTCAGCAAAAATGCAAACGTTGAGCCGGGTAAAAATATTACCGAATTCCCGTTGCAAGGCCAGGATCAAAATGCGGGAATCTTGATTATCCCCTTTGATCAGACTTGGCAGATCTATCCAGAGGGCAGCGAAGTCGGCAGCCCATATGAAGCTCAAGTCAGCCAGATGAGCAAGCAGCTTGTCGCGGGGGCTAAGTCGCTGTTCTTCGGGGCGAACAAGGCTGAAGACTTCTTTGCTCAGACTCAATACATTGTCAACAAGCGCCCGAACGTCAGCCTGGATGACTACAGCAGTTTTTTAATGCGCACCGCCTACGGTTTTGTCAAAAATGCCCAAAACCTGGGCAAGCTTGAGACATCGGGTGGAATTCAGGGCCAATTGTTGCAATACTTAACTGAAGATTTCATTTACTTTGAGCTAATTTATCGCGTCGAAAACTTTTTCTTGCGCACCATGATTTCAACTCCAGTCTCCGTCTACAAAGGCCATGATGATTTTGCAATGGGTAAAAATTATGCCCTGGGAATTCTGAAAGAAATTAGCACCCAAGATGCTGCCAAAAGGCCCCAAAAGCTCAAGAGGCTCAAGGCTAAACCAAAGCGCAGAGCCAAGAACAATGCCAAAGCCCCCCCAAATACCCAAGAGAATACCCAAGAGAATATCCAGGAAAGTGCCCAGAAAAATACCAAGGCAGAACAATCGACTAAACAGCCAATACAACCAACCAAACAGGCCGAGCCAAATTGAAGACCGCCAGCTCTGCCCAAGCTCATCCCAGCCTTCAACGCTATATATCAAAATCGGGGCACTGCTCTCGCCGCAAGGCCGCCGAACTGATTGCCGCGGGCAAAGTTGAGCTGGATGGCAGAATCTGCACTGAAGCCTGGCAACCGGTACGCCCTGGGCAGGGCGTGCGGGCAGAAGGAGTCGGTATACAGCCGCGTCCAGTGCAAAGCCTACTATATCTGGCCCTGCACAAGCCCCCAGGCTACTTGACGAGCAACTCCGACCCAGAGGGGCGGCCGTGCGCCATCGACCTGATCCGGCCCGTTTACAGCGAGCGCCTATTTCACGTCGGACGCCTGGACAAAAATAGCAGTGGCCTGATCTTTTTTACCAACGACGGCGATTTTGCACAAGCCGTGCAACATCCTTCTCGTCGCGTGGAAAAAGAGTACGAGGTCAAAACGCGCAAATATATCCCTGAATTTCTCCTGCGACACTGGATGCGTGGCATTGCGATTGATGGAGTAAAATACCAATTGCGTCGTTACCAAATGATCGGGCAACGTCAAGTTCGCTTGGTTTTGACCGAAGGCCTCAACCGTGAAATTCGCCGTGTCTTTGAGCACTTTCACATTCCGCTCAAACGCGTGCATCGCCTGCGCATTGGCATCGTCAAGCTCAGTGGTCTCGCCCCCGGCGCGTTTAGAAAACTCCGGCCTTATGAGCTCAAAGCCCTGCAATCTGACGAAGGCCCACAAGACTTGAGCTCCCCCGTCAAACGAAAACAGCAATCGGCTCGACATGACGGACGACACAAAAAGGCTCAGCGCGGACTTTACAACGCGCCCGCGCGCCCATTTCACCGTTCGTTTGATCGCCCGTTTGGTGACGCTGCCGCGCGCGAGCTGCCGCGCAAATCTCCGCAAAACCTAGGCACCTTGCCAGATGGGAAGCGCCAAAATTTAACTGATCGCAAGAGAAAATCAAGAGGGGAACTAAAAGAGAAACCAAGAGAGATGTCAAGAGAGAAGTCAAGAGGCCGCACAACGGAAAACTATGGAAATCAATATCCCAGACGCAAGCGCGTATCCAGTAAAAGGCCCGGGCGCGGGAAACACGGAACTGGATAAAAGTTATTATATTTATTATAAATTGAGGATTTCGCATGTTGGACAAAGTCATTAAAGTTATTATCGCCGGCGATCACAGTTCGCCTGAGCTCAAACAACGCCTTAAAATTCATTTGGAACAACGAGGCTGCCAGGTCGAAGACTTGGGCGCACACGGCTCTGAGCCCCACAGTTACGCTGAATTTGCCCAAAAGGCCTGCAGCCAGTATCAAAAAGGAGGCTATGCCTTTGGCGTGCTGATCTGCGGCACGGGTATTGGCATTTCCATTTCGGCGAATAAGATGCGCGGTATCCGCTGTGCCTTGCCGCAGAATACCTATGCCGCTGAAATGGCCAAAAAACACAATGACGCCAACTTCGTCGCCTTTGGCGCGCGCATTGATTATGCCGAAAGCCCCGAAAGCATCCTCGACGCGTATCTAAACACCACTTTTGAAGGTGGCCGCCATGCTCTGCGCATTGAGCAGATGATGAAGCTCCAGCAGCTCTAAACCCAGACCCAGCACAACGAGGACTTGCGTCAAACGTTATGTACGGATTTTTTCAGGCTTTTCCCACTTGGGCGCTATTGCTGAGCATCATTGTATCCATTCTGGCACTCGGTGTTTCGGCCGACAAAATGGTTGACGGCGCAGCCGCGCTAGCCAGATATACCGGGCTCTCGCCGCTAGTCATTGGCGCTACCATTGTTTCCCTCGGCACCACAATCCCAGAAATGGTGGTCTCGGTATTTGCGGCTTTTTACGGCGATAGCGGCCTGGCTCTCGGCAACGGTGTCGGTTCTATCATCGCCGACACAGCCCTAATTATGGGCCTACTGATTTTACTCGGGCACGTGCTTCTAGAAAGACGCAATATTTCCAGCGCCTCTTGGTGGCGTGACCTTTCGGCTAGCGGGCTGGTCCTTTTTGCCTTCCTGCTGCCCCAGCACATACTGCCGCGATGGTTTGGCTTTATTTCGCTCGGTTTACTGGGGATTTACTTGCTGCAAACTTACTTGCACCAGGTGAAAATTAAACAGGTAAAAATTAAACAGGCGAAACTTAAACAAGTAGAAGAACCCAATCCGCCAGAGTTGTCGACAACTTTGAACGGCGAAGAAAATATAGAAGAACTCAGCCTGCCAGCCAGTATTGTTTTCCTGCTTTTAGGCTTGATCTTTGTCGTCGCCAGCAGCCGAGTCCTCTTGCCTCAAGTCGAAATCTTTGCCCTGCGACTCAAAGTCTCCCAGGATATAATCGCCACCACGCTGGTGGCCTTTGGTACCTCACTGCCAGAGCTGACGACCACTTTGACGTCAATCCGTAAAAAAACCGAAACTTTGGGCTTTGGCAATATTGTGGGTGCTGATATCCTCAACGCCTTATTTGTAATAGGCGCCGCCAGCGCCACCAATCCCATCCCAGTAGAAGCCGCGTTTTTCCGCATCCACTTTCCCATGATGCTGTTCGTACTCTGGAGTTTGCGCCTGGTATTTCTGGCCCAGCTACGCCGCAGCCACTGGATTGTCCCCAAGTGGTACGGAGCTCTGTTAATTTTGGCATATATTGCGTATGTCATAATACAATATTCAACGGATACACCCCACATCTAATTCTCCTCTAACCCAATTTCACAATGAAGACCAGAATTCAAAAACTTCAATACCAGGAAGCTCGCATTCATTTATATTTCACTTGTCACTTTGTCGCGAACTAATTAGAATGCCGGTGCGTTAAGTTTAATTAATCTTATGCATGCTTTATATAAGTTTTTTATACACCTTTTATATAACTTTTATGATTAATTTTATATTTTATATAACTTTGCAAATAGCAAAGAATTATCGACAAAACTAAGGAGTAAGACATGAATCTTTCTTTCAAGGCCGTGCGCCATATTATCCTCATCGCCACGTTGGCACTGCCCTGGCTGGCATGCAAGCGCAGTTCGGACGCAGGCCCGCCGAGCGATCAGCTAGACAATCAAGAGGAAGTAAGCCGCAAAGAAATACATTTTTGGCATATCTTTAGTGATACGGCGCGCGGCAATTGGATACAGGAGATGGCCGACCAGTGGAACGAAACGCAAAGTCAATACATTTTGATTCCCGAATCTAAAGGCTCATATCGCGAGACTTTAAACGCAAGCATCTTGGCCGCTCGTCAAGGCAAAGCGCCGCACCTGACGCATATTTTCGAAATCGGCTCGCAGTTGGCGTATGATTCTCAGGTTTTTGAACCAATCAGCGCCATTGGCGACTTTGATTTTAGCGACTACATTGATTCGGTTCTCAATTACTACACAATTGACGGTAAAGTTAATTCCATTCCCTTCAATAGCTCCTCTCCGATTCTCTACTACAACAAGGACCTCATGCGCGAGGCGGGTCTGGACCCAGAAAACCCGCCGCAGACTTTTGAGGACATTCTGGCGGCAGCTGAGGCCGCTCAAGCCAAAGGCTTAGAAGCTGCTGGTTTTGGTTTTAACCTGCACGGCTGGTTCTTTGAACAATGGGTAGCCCAGCAGGGAGCTTTGCTGGCCGATAGCGACAATGGCCGCAGCGGCCGCGCTACAACACTACTGCTTGAATCTGCAGATATGAAACGTGCATTTAACTTCGTCAAGGAGCTGAATGATAAAGGATTTTACAAGTATACTGGCAAGCTGGAAGACTGGAGCGGCAGCGATGCCATTTTCACTGCGGGCAAGGTCATGTTCCATATGACCTCGACTGCCGACGCAGGTAATATCGCTCAGGCTGTCGAGGGTAAATTTGAACTAGCTACGGCATTTATGCCCATTCCCGCCGATTCGGAGCGCAACGGCACCGTCATCGGTGGCGGTAGTGTCTGGCTCGGCAAAGGCTTGCCACACGATGAACAAATAGCCGCCCGTGACTTCCTGGTTTTCATGACAAACACCGAAAACATGGCCAGCTGGCACAAACTTACCGGATATTATCCCGTACGTAAGTCCAGCATTGAGCTGCTTAAAGATCAAGGCTGGTTTGAGAGCAACCCACTGTTTACCAAGGCCTTTGACCAGCTTCTGGAGACAAAAGCCAACTATGCCACGGCCGGAGCCATGCTGGGCAGTTTTACCGATACCCGCACTATCATTGAGGAAGCCGTGCAACAGGTTCTAAATGGCACCGACGTGGACAGTGCCCTGGCCGAGGCTGAGGCCAAGGCCAACGCAAAGCTGACGGAATACAACCAGAACGTCGAATAAGATTCCATTCGAATTTTATGGGCCCAGTGACGGCAAGAAAATCACTGGGCACTTTGCATTTATCTTTTTATATACAAAGACTTTTGTATGCTTGATTACCCCATATTTCGCAACAAATACCTGGCTTTAGCCTTGCTTCTACCCACCTTGCTAATCCTGCTGGTTTTTCTGTATTACCCTTTATGGCAGATGTTTGTCACCAGTTTTTACCGCAGCAATTTCGTGCTGAATACCCGCAGTTTCACTGCCGTGGATAACTTTACAAAGCTCTTTGTCGGGCCCTTTGCCGGAGCTTATCGCCAAGTCTTTGTACAGACAATGATCCTGGTGCTTGTCGTCGAAGTTATCGGTATTAGCCTAAGCATGGCTCTGGCCTACATGTTGACCCTACCGATCCGAGGCTTAAGGTTATATCGAGGTATTATTTTTTTGAGTTTTGCGCTTTCCCCTTCTGTCATGGCGGTAATTTTTTCATTTATGTTTAATCCCAAGGCGGGCATAGTCAATGAGCTCCTAGAGAGCCTGCTGGGAATAAGTCCAAACTGGTTGGGCAACGGAGCTTTGGCTCTGACACTGACTGCCGCCGCCTTAATCTGGAAGAATCTTGGTTATAATGTCATATTTTACATCGCAGCTTTCCAGAACATATCGCCAGAAATTAACGCAGCGGCAAAAATAGATGGTGCCCATGGCTTGACCAAACTGTGCCGCATTTCTGCTCCCTTACTTTCTCCCACGACATTTTTTCTGGTTTTCACCAATCTGACTTTTGTCGTTTTCGATTCCTTCGGTTTTATTGATATTTTTACCAAAGGCTCTCCGGTGGGCACTGGTTTCTTTGACAATACAGGAACGACGTCGACAATGATGTACAAGATTTTCCAAGACGGCTTTGGGGGCAGCAGTAACATTGGTTCGGCAGCGGCGCAGAGCATGGTTTTATTTTTTCTGGTGGTGGTCATGGCTATATTCAATTACCGTATTGCTCATAAACATGTCCAGTATGGAGAAAATAACTAATGCCGCGCCGAAAACGAGGCAATGCCATCGCCGTGCATATTATCCTGGCCATTGCCAGTCTGATCTTTGGCCTGCCTATTTTGTTCTTGTTGTTTAAAGCGACACAAGACAAGGCTGCAGCCATTACCCCCTCCCTCCTTCCCGGAGGGCTACTCTGGCACAACCTCAAGGCGGCCTGGAGTGGATATCATATGGGCACCTTTATGGCCAATACATTGGTCATCACCACGGCAATTACTCTGGGCAAAACAATACTCTCAATCTTGTCGGCCATGGCGTTCGTCTACTTTCGCGTCCCTGCCAAAGTCGGATTGTTCTGGGCAATTCTGCTGACTCTCTATATTCCTACAGACTTAATTGCCATTGGCCTCTTTGATGTGATCTCTCAGCGGCAACCCAGCGCCGGGCAATTTCTGGCCTGGCTGGCCAGCCCTCTGCGCGTATTGTTTCAGCCCATTCCATTTGGCTTGGACTGGGACAATACTTATAAGGCGATTATCATCCCTTTTTTGGCTTCAGCCACGGGTACGTTTTTGTTTATTCAGCACTTTCGTGCCATTCCCAAGTCTTTTGCCGAGGTTGCCGTCATTGAAGGTATGGGCCCCTGGCGATATTTATTTCGAATTCTGATTCCAGTTAGCCTAAATACAATTGGCGCACTGTGGGTAATTCAGTTCGTATTTTATTGGAACCAATATTTTTGGCCTCGGCTGATAATTCAGGATAGCGAATCCCAGGTCATTCAGGTCGCTTTGCGCTTAATGGTCGCACAGGACCAGGTGGAATGGGGGGTATTAATGGCCGGAGCGATCATTGTTGTGCTGCCACCGCTGTTCGTCTTTGTGCTGCTTGTGAGGCAGCTGGAAAGCGGAGTTTCTTTGACTGCGGGCAAATAAGTCAACCCGAAGTTCTCAAAAAACTTTGGGGAAATGCGCGAAAATATGAGCTGGCTCTTTGGGCAAGTCGGGCAAGATATTTTGCTCCAAACAAGCCACATGCAAAAACCTAAAGCACGAACCCCAAGCCTAAGTCCACGCTGTCTGTATCTTTGTCTTCCTCTGGCGTCTTTCCTCTATGCTAAGCCTTGCGGGCTTGCTATAATAGCCCAGATTTTTGCGCTAAAAAATGTAAGCGTCGAAATAATGGTTTTTTCATATCCCTTAGCAATTTCTACTCCATGATCAGGTAGGTACTAATGTCCGATAAACAATTCACAACAGAACAAAATACTTATGCCGCTGAGAGTATTCAAGTCCTTGAGGGCCTGGAAGCTGTGCGCAAGAGGCCCGGCATGTATATTGGTTCTACTGGAACCGAAGGGCTGCATCACTTGGTTTGCGAAATTGTGGACAACAGTATTGACGAAGCCTTGGCGGGCTACTGCGACGAAGTTACAGTGCGCTTATTGGCCGACAACTATGTCGAAGTCCAGGACAACGGCCGGGGGATTCCCACAGATATCCATCCGGAAGAAGGAGTCAGTGCCCTGGAACTAGTAATGACCCGCCTACACGCAGGGGGTAAATTTGCAAAGGATGCCTACAAGGTTTCCGGCGGCCTGCACGGAGTAGGCGTTTCCGTTGTCAACGCGCTCTCAGCTTTTTGCGAAGCTGTAGTGCACCAGCATGGTAAAAGTTTTTACCAAAGTTACAAAATCGGCATCCCTGAAGGCCCAATGAAAGAATTGGGTCCGGCTACAGGTTCTGGCACCCGCATTCGCTTTTGTCCAGATGCCAGTATCTTCAAAGAGAGTATTGACTTCAGTTACGATATCTTATCCCAGCGCTTGCGCCAGTTGGCTTACCTAAACAAAGGCCTCAAGATTCACCTCTGTGATGAACGCCCGCAAGAGCAAGGTGGAACGCAGCAGAACAAGACCTACCATTATGAAGGAGGGCTCGCCGAGTTCATCTTACACCTCAACGAAGGCAAACAGCCGATTGATCCAGCTGTGATATCTTTTGTCGCCGAGCGGGACAATATCCTAGTAGAGATCGCCATGCAATATAACGACGGCTACAGCGAGAGCCTGCACTCTTACGTCAATAATATTAATACGCGCGAAGGCGGGACACACATGGCCGGCTTTCGCGCAGCTTTGACCCGTACCATCAACGATTTCATGAAACGAGTTCAGACGGGCAAAAAAAACAACGAAGCACTTAGCGGCGAAGATGTCCGCGAAGGACTTTCTGCCGTGATTTCGGTGAAAATTCCAGAACCACAGTTTGAAGGCCAAACCAAAACCAAGTTAGGGAACTCAGAAGTCCGGGGTATTGTGGAATCTCTGGCAACCGAACAACTCAATGACTACTTTGAACGCAATCCCAAAGTGATCGCCAGAATTATTGAAAAGAGTCTGACGGCGGCCCGGGCGCGCGCCGCCGCCAAACGGGCACGTGAACTGACCCGCCGCAAAGGTTTTCTGGAGTCTACTCGCCTGCCGGGCAAACTGGCCGACTGCGCCAACCGCGACCCCTCAAAGTGCGAGATATTCATCGTCGAAGGTGACTCGGCAGGCGGCAGCGCGAAAGCCGGACGCAACAGCAACATACAGGCAATCTTGCCTCTGTGGGGCAAGATGTTGAACTCAGAAAAAACTCGCTATGACAAAGTCCTGAGCAACGAAAAACTACAGCCAGTGATCGCGGCTCTGGGAGCCGGTGCCGGACCAGATATGAACCTCGACGGCCTGCGCTATCATAAAGTCATTGTCATGGCCGACGCTGATGTGGACGGCTCGCACATCCGTTGCTTGCTTTTGACCTTCTTTTTTCGTTATATGCGTCCCTTGTTGGAAGCCAATCACGTTTATCTGGCCATGCCCCCACTGTTTAAAATAGAGAAAGGGAAAAACTTACGTTATGCTTACAGCGACCGCGAGCGCGACCTTTTCTTACAGGAGTTTCCCGGCGCGACCGTGCAGCGCTATAAGGGCCTGGGAGAAATGAATGCCGAGCAACTTTGGGAGACAACCATGAACCCAGAGACACGCAATATTTGGCAGGTGAAACTCGATGACCTAGTAGAAGCAGACCATATTTTCAGTATCCTGATGGGCGATGAGGTGGCCCCCCGTCGCAGCTTTATTGAAGAACACGCCATCAGTGCCGATATGCTTGATATATAAATATTCAGAATGACCTACGTCGAAGAACTGTTCAGCCTCAAAGGTCGCACCGCCATAGTCACTGGCGGCTACGGCCATTTAGGGCGGGTCATGTGCTGGACCTTGGCCGCAGCGGGGGCTCGTGTGTATTGCGCAGGCCCCAATAAAGAACGCTTCCGTGAAAATTTCCCCTTTGTTCTCTTAGAAGCCTTGGCCAGTCAGTACCCAGAGCTGGGTATGGCAGACATAAGTTTCTTGCCCTTTAATTTAGCCAATGACGTCAGCCATTCTGAAGCCTTGGCAAAAGTACAAAGCGAAGCTGGCGGCTTGGATATTCTGGTCAATAATGCTTTTTTCTTACCGCCAGAAGATTCTTCTAATAGCTTTTGCCACAGAATGGATGGTTTGCTCAGCCACGGCGCAGATTTCACCGATAAAGCCAGCAAACTTTTGCAGCGCTCTGACCAAAGCCGCATAGTCAACATTGCTTCAATTTACGGAGTTGTCGCACCAGATCCCGAAATTTACCGCGATGAACCCAAGCAACGCAGTCAAGCGATTTATGGTGCGGCTAAAGCCGCCTTAATCCAGCTTACCAAGTATTGGGCTTCGTTCTGGGGGGCCGAATACCCGCAACTCACCGTCAACGCCATTTCGCCTGGTGCCTTCCCGCGCACGGCGAAAGACGGAGGACCATCTACCGGCTTTCGCAATTTACTTGCGCAACGCAGTATTGCCGGGCGCATTGGCAAGCCAGAAGATTTAAGTGGTGCTGTGCTTTTGCTTTGTAGCCGGGCAGGTGCTTATATTACGGGCCAAAATCTTGTTATCGATGGAGGCTGGACCACACGTTGATAATCTTTCGATAATTTTCTAGCTTCAAGGCAATCATAGCAAAAAAATAAAAATAGATTTCAAGTGAATCCGATAAGAAAATTCAATTTGAAAAAAACTTTCATGAACTCTTTATTAAGGAGGCACAAATGTGTTATAGTAGTCATATTCAAAAAATACAAGGAGTTGTTTGTGTTTAAATTAACTGAGTTGCCATATGAATTAAATGCTCTTGAACCCCACATGTCGAAAAGGACGTTAGAATTTCATCATGGCAAACACCATAATGCATACGTCACCAAGCTCAATAGCTTGCTGGAAGGTTCGCCGTGGGAGCAGCTGCCCCCGACTAAGGAAAGTTTAGAAAAAATTGTGGTTGAAAGCTACAAAAAAAATGACGCCTTGTTTAACAACGCAGCTCAGAATTGGAACCATATCTTATTTTGGAACAATATGAAACCTCAGGGCGGAGGTATGCCCGGCGCTGAATTGCTTCAGAGGATAAAGCGGGATTTCGGTAGTTTTGAAGGTTTTAAAGAGCAGTTCCAGAATGCGGCCATGGGGCAGTTCGGCAGTGGCTGGGCGTGGCTTGTGCAAGATGGCGAGCGGCTGGAAGTTATGAAAACACCCAATGGGGAAAACCCTTTGATCCATGGCAAAAAAGCTCTGGTAGGTCTGGATGTTTGGGAACATTCTTACTATCTGGACTACCAAAATAGGCGCTTGGACTTTGTCGTCAGCTTTTTGGATCATATGGTCAACTGGGCCTTCGCAGAGGCTGCGCTAGTCTCGTAAATCCCCCTGAATTAACCCTCCTGAATTCACAGGAGGGTCTTATAAAGCAAAGGTTATCGTTCATGAATTCTCATATATCAGAATTTATGAACGGTTTTGACGCAAGATTGTTAATGGCAGCATATTGGCAGCCCGCAAAGCAGGCATAAGAGAAAAAATAAAACTCAGCAATAACACAAAAACACTGATTAAGATCAGAGGGAGTATTTGTAGACGGATCGGTATGCGTTCCAGATAAAAAGATTTATCCAATAAATCCAGTTGATTGTCGACATTATTGCAAAGATTTGCAATAACCTGTATAGAAGTGTTTATTACTAATATAATTTCATTAATGAAGTAAGAAATTAAAATCCCCAGACTCACGCCGCAAAAGATCGCCACCACACTGACTAGAATTGCTATCCAGATATAAATATTGCGAATCAGCGCTTTATTGGCACCAAAAGTTTTCATAATAGCAATCTCTGCACGATTCTCCAAGACCAGCATAACCATTGAAGAAGTTATGTTAACAGTCCCTACTGCAACAATTAAATACATGATATACACCAATATAGACTTGGTAAACTGGTAGGACTGACGCAACTCAGCCGCCTGGTTATACCAACTTCGCGCCCTCGCCAATCCCGAACTAATCAAACTCTGCACTTGGCGCAGAGTTTGATTTAGTAGCCCAAAATCAAAAGCATCAGCAATTTTAATGTGCAACTGTAACTCACTATTGCTATCGTGAAAAAAAGATGTGGCATCATTATAAGAAATAAAGGCCCACAAGTGATCCAATTCCTGATATCCGGTACTCACAATGCCACGTACTAGAAATTTCTCAATTTTGGGTCGCAACTGTTGACTGCGGCCAAACCTTGCTCCCATCAACAAAGTCACCTCATCGCCAACTTGGATGCCTAACTTAAAAGCCACATCATTGGCTAACAAAATAGAGCCAGAAGACAATTCCCAAGCCCCCGAAATCACTTTCAGGTAGCGCTGCAAGCCTTGGTCTTCAGTAAAAGCTTGTGCCTCTAGAGCTCTTATCTGCACAGGTGTACGCGATTTTCGGGCAATTAACAGAGCAACACCGCTGCGCTCTTTGTAAGTCATTCGTACATTTTCCAACTGTAAAATACGCCGTTGCAAATCTTGTATTTCTTGCTTTGCGGATGAATTATAAAAACGTAATATGATATGAGAGTAAAAGGTTTCAATATAGCGGTTCATAATTCCCGAGATCATACTATCTGAAACTTCGACGACAAGGACAAATGGTATAATACTCAAAGTAATACCGATAAAAGCTGCAAACATTGGTGAATCTTTAAATTTACGGCAATTTCTGCGCAGTAACATAGCGCTTGCCAATTCCAGACTTAGAGGTAATCTAAGCAACTTCAATGGTTTTGCCTCCCTGAATTGTCAGCTTGAAGCACCAAATTCATATTTTCCAAGTTATAATGCAGATCAGCCATAGCGCAAAGGCTGGCTTCGTGGGTTACAAGCACCATCGTCGTATCCCGTTCGCGGCAAAGAGAAAACAAAAGCTTAGCTACAAGCAGGGCATTTTCTTGATCCAAACTTCCTGTTGGCTCGTCAGCCAGCACAAATTTAGGTTCATTTATCAGAGCTCTGACCACTGCGACGCGCTGGCGCTCGCCGCCAGAAAGCATGTGCGGTAAGTGTTTCATGCGAGCCCCTAAATTCAGAGCTTGCAGTAATTCTTTGGCCCGTTTTTCACTCTGTGAGCGCGATTTTCCAGCAATTCGCGCCGGCAGCATCACGTTTTCCAAAGCGGTCAAGTCTTTCAGCATGTAGTGATGCTGGAAAATAAAACCGACAAATCTCTGGCGATAAACCGTCAATTGGGCTTCGCTATAGTTACTCAAATTTTCCCCGGCACAGAAAATTTCTCCCGAGTCAGCTCGGTCTAAACCACCTAGCAAGTTCAAAAAAGTACTTTTGCCGCTGCCACTCTGACCCAAAATAGCCAGGGAAACAGCCTTGGGTATACGCAGTTGCAGATTTTGCAAAATTTTAATACGCTCAGAACCTGAAAGGTAAGACTTACACAGCCCATCAACCGCTATCAAATCTGTGTGGTTGTTGACATACATTTGTCTTAAAACATCCTTATTATATATAATACTAAGATTAGTCCCATGAAATTTACGCTCAATTATTTTCACTAAAAATAGCTAAAGGGCAAGTCTGGCTGTGGGGCTTGCCACCGCTCACTCATTCCACTAGCTCGGCCTTGTCAAAAGGTTACACTTTTTACATCAAAGACCATTATTTTCTCTGTCTTCTTCTGGGCTTTGGAACTTCAGTCGTAGGTTGACCCGGTTCATATGTTTTTAAACCTTTATCAGCAGTTAGAATCTCAACGCTCAAGGAATCTATTTTTTCGTAATATTTTGCTACGTCTACTATTGTCACATCACCCAATGACAGTTTCCTCGCGGCGAATTCTGGCCATTTCTCGGCGAGAGCTATAAAGTTTTCATTTGACCATAGATCAATTTGGGCTGAAAATGCAGCCCAAGGCTTTGTTTCATGTGCAACCTTCTGCATTATTTGGGCTAGCTTACCAGCGCATTTGTATCGTAATTGGTGAGCTTGAGCAATATGATTTCCTGTTTCTATTATGGTAGCCAAAGGAAGGACAAATGTCGTTCCAGCAGATTTGTCTTCCTTGATCTTCTTATCGACTCAATCTTTATTCCATTAATCATCTTTAGGGCCACAACTATCCTTTCCTGGAACCTCCAGCCAGACACAAAGAATACTTGTATCAATAATTAAAACTTTCTTCATTGGACCGCTTCCTTATCTAGGGCGTTCTCAATTTTACCATTGGCAGAAAGCTTCCCCAAAGAGCCCCATGACATCAATTTGGGAAGATGATTTAAATCTTCCATCTGGGTTATTTTACTTGCCCCAGATAATTGATCTCTGTGTATAACCGCAATAAAAGGTATCATTTCAGGGCCGGCGGCATCTAATATTGCAGGATTATGTGTAGTGACAATTACATCAAGAGTAAGTACCGCGAGACCCCGCGAACGTGTTGAAGCGGATGAAGGAGAATCTCCCCAATAAAAACCCCTACGAAGCCTTGCTTGTTCTAATACTGCTGATTATTCATTTCTCAACACCTTCATTGGGCTGACTTGGAGCAAACTACGCGTAGCCAACCAACCAGCGACACTGCTAAATACGAGGGCTGAGCCCGCGATCACCAACAAATCAGAACTAAGTATCTTGGTAGAAATACTGGGTATCAGGCCCGGGGTTTGAAACAAAAGCTTACTGACCCCCAATAGAATCTGATTTATATACCGACTAATCACAACGCCACACAGCACCCCTAAACCAACGCCCAAAAGACCAACGAGCAGGCTTTCCACAAGAAAAATGCAACGAACCTCAATTTGCCTGGCCCCCAAAGCTCGCAATAACATTAACTCAGGAATACGGGCATATACTGTGCGCCGGGTTGATTGATAAATCTGAAAGGCTACAACAATAAAAATCAGGCTGACAAGTATTTGTAAAAATAACTTTTCTGTGTGTAAGGCATTAAAAAATGCTTGGTTGGCCTCTTGTCCAGTGCGCAATTGAAACCGCCCTATTTTTCCGTTTTGCTGCATCGCCATTAATTTTTGTTGCAACTGACGTTTGCAAGACAACGCCTGCCCCTTGCGTTTAAGTTTCAATCCCAGGAAAAATTCATCACTGTTAAACAGTCCCTCTACTGAAGGATCCAAACCGATAAAAACATAGTTTTTTTCGACATTTAGATTGCCCAAACTATAGATCGCACTGACTAGAAAATTGTGCTGCTGAGCCGTAATCCTTGACCCTAAATGCTCAGCGCTGATAACCTGAATACTATCCCCTTCCGTAAAGCCATTCTCGTAAGAAAAGCTGTGCCCGATCCACATGTGACCTGACTGTGCCAAATCATCATCGCGTATTGCCCCAAAGGTTTGCATTATTTCAGCGCGACGTCGATCCCGCATAAAATGGATGGGATCGACGGCCCGTACAATGGCAATGACCGCTTCGCCGTATTCAGAGTTCAGTAACATCGGAGCTTCGCGCCAGCGGGTAACATTTTCAACTTCGTGCTCTTGTCGCAAGAGTTGCTCCAGCATCAAGCTATCTGCCTTCGTTTCGACGATGAGCTGTAGGTGATAGGCCGTAACTTCTTCAATTGAATCTGTGAGCACACTCTGCAGGCCGCTCATGCCCGTCAATACCGCTATTAATGTGGCAACCCCGATCATAATCCCCAAGGTCGCCAGCCACAAGGAAGAGACGGCATGAACTCGACTGCGACCGAGCCAATACCTGCCGACTAACCACAGCAACCAAATGACGCTGTGACTTTGACGTTTTATTTTCGATCTCTGCCTTTGAACTTGTCCCACTCTATCTGGCCCTAGCCTACTCTTTTGTTATGGCAAAAAATTTATTATAGTTTTCGGGTTTGGAAACATTTTGAAAAGTCACTTCGGTATGAAGCTGATCATCATAATTGTAATAAACTTTAGCCACAGGTTTTTCATGGATGTACAACTCTTCATAGTAAGCATGCCCGCTAGTATATGTACGAATCTTATCAAGCTTGTCATCAATAAAAAACTCAATTTTCTGCAGATCCTTAGTTTGCTTCAAATACGTATAGCGCTCTTCTGTACTGCTGTTTTCCGTCCACAAGTTCACCTTCTGAACGCCCAAACGCCCCAAACGGTCATATTTATAAATTTCGGTTTCAGAGAGAATATCTTCTGACCATATTTGTTTTTGCAATAATAAACCGGCAGAGTTATAATCATATTGAGTGGCTTTCCTGTCTTCAGTTACAATTTCGCGCAGTAAAGTACCATTGGCAGCATACTCAAAATTCGTGCGTTTAGCTATGACATTATTATTGTAGACAATTTGGCTGGTATTGCGCCGCTGGCTGTCGAAGAGACGGACGAGATACTTGTGATTTTGTTTGTCATTGCGAATAAAGGTATCCAAGCCAGGTAACTGATACTGCACGAGATCATACTTCTTGGTATTCATATGAACTTTTAGCTTGACCAGCTGCCCACTCCCATCCAGGCGAAAAGTGGTTTCCCTGGCCAGCTGGCCCGACTCATCGTAGAGCATACTGCGCAACAAGTGGCCGCTTTGATTATAAAAAAACAGCTCGCGCTCGCGCAGCTCGCCACTGGCAACCGAATAGGTGCCAATTTCGGCAAGATAACCCGTCTCTTCGTCAAAAAAACGATTTTCGAGCAACACCCCATTACGTTTATGCTGTTCCTGAAAAGCCTTGCCCTTGCGATAAGTCAAAACCCAAGTGTCGCGCGGCTGGCCGCGATAATACAGGGTCTTCAAACGTTGCTGTGTCGTGCGTTCGACTTCCAGCCCCCACTCCTGCAAAGAAATATCACGCGGATCGTCCAGTTGCTCTAACGCCATGCCGAGTTGATTCGAACGGTACCAAAGTCCCTGCGACGACTGCGGGGCTTCCTCGCTGTCAACGGCATTCGCCGAATCTGCTGTAAGAGCATTTGCGTCCCTGCGGGCACGAGATTCACCTTGAGCCGGTTTAGATTTAAGTTGTTTTTGTGGAGGAATTTGAGATTCTTGTGGCGCCTCCATTGGCGCCTCCATTGGTGTCTCATACGGTGCCTCATCCGGTACTTCATCCTCAGGCGCAGTCGGCGGTGAATCCTGGGCCCAAGCTAGAAATAACGACAGTCCCGTCAGCACCAGAATCAATAAAGCCCCCCCTAAGAACGTGTCGCCACGGCCGGCAGCGCCACGCTGAGTTCCGCTCTGTCTTACTCTGGCAAGTTTTTCTGTCCTCCCCGAAGCCTTAAACCCAAGTTCTTTTTTCACGATTTCCCGTTTCACGATTTCTCTTGCCACAATTTCCCTTGCCACGATCTTGCCCCACAAGCTCCTGTTTCAGTGGTTCCATTTCAATAATTCTCATTTCAAATGCAAGCACGAGAGAAACCTCGGCGATTGGGCCGCCCTCCCCCCCCCAAAAAAAAAGGTCTGCGAGTGCATGGCCGTCTATAAGTCAAGGTTAGTCAAAATTAAACTTGCTTAAACTTTTTTAGCAGCGGCATTTCGACGCGCAGACTGGGACTTGCGGTTTTTGGCCGGCATGGAACGGAAGCCCTCAACCCGCGAATGGGCAGAGCAATCCAGGCCGGCATAGCGCCCCTCCCGCGCATACTCCCAAGCGATAGCCGCGATCATGACGGCGTTATCCGTACAATACTTCAAATTCGGCGTACGGATATCCCAGGCACCGCCGGCGCGCAAATTAGCCAGTTGGGTGCGCAAGTAACTGTTGGCGGCTACGCCGCCACCGATCGCCACCCTCCTTATTCCCGTATGCTCGGCTGCTCGCAAAACTCGATCCAAGAGCATGTCGACAATCGCTTTCTGGTAAGAAGCCAACAAATTCTCCAGTTTGCCGTCTTTACCTGGCTGCAAAAACTGCGAACACTGCCAGATGGCGGCAGTTTTTAAACCGGAAAACGAAACGTCCAGCTCGCGACGGCTGTTCTTCAGCCTCGGCTGGGGAAACACATAAGCTGTTTCATCACCGCCATTATTTTTTACAAGGCCATCAATGGCAGCACCGCCGGGGTAGCCCAGGCCATAAAATTTGGCCACCTTATCAAAGGCTTCGCCACAAGCATCGTCAATACTGGCTCCCAGCACCTCAACTTCGCAGAAGGAATGCACGACACAAATCATCGTGTGACCGCCGGAAACCAGCAGGCCTATGTATGGATAGAGCAGTGGCTCGGCGCTGCCTTCCGCCTCTATACGCGGCACGTACAAGTGGGCTAGAATATGATCGACACCAACCAAAGGTTTGCCCGTGGCCCAGGCCAGTCCTTTGGCGAAGGAAAGGCCAACGAGCAGAGCGCCAATCATGCCCGGCTGTGTCGTGACGGCAATGACATCAATATCATTCAGGCTGCAACCTGCCTGCTGCAGGGCCTCGGCACAAACGTTCTGAATCCATTCGCAGTGCAGGCGCGCCGCGATTTCAGGCACGACGCCGTCATACAGCTTGTGTTGTTCAATCTGTGAGGCCACGATATTGGATCGTACTATCCGCGCATCCTCGACCACGGCGGCGGCGCATTCATCGCAAGAACTTTCTATACCTAAAATACGCATCGTCAGTCCCGCAAAACAAAACGGTTGTAAAAATAATCGTAGGAGTCCTTCAAGGCTTCCAGTGAAGCATCGACGATATTTTGCGAAACTCCCACGGTGTCCCAGCTCTGCGAATCGCGCTCGCACCGAGAGGAAATCACAACCCGAACGCGGGCATTCGCGGCCTCTTCTGGGTTGATGACGCGCACGCGGTAATCAATCAGTGAAAGCTCCTCTAGCCAGGCAAAATGTATCTGCTCGCTCCCTGCGGATTGCGCATCGATATGGCGCAACGAAAGTGCATTGCGAATGGCGGCGTCCAGCATGGCCACAGGCCCCTCGCCGACCCCGGCCCCCATCAGGTCCAGCAAGGTCGCCCCGTCGTGACAGGGGGCCTTGAGGAAAAGCCGCCCCACTGTCTGGCTGACAAACTCGCTGGTGCGAAAAATCTCAATGTGATAATTGGTCAACTCAAACAGCGGCTGATAAATCTTCAGCACACGGCGAGTCTCCAACTCCAGCGAGGCCTCTGCGGCCTCGTAGAGGTAGCCTTGGGATTCGCGGGCCTTAATGCGCCGAATCAACTCCTTGACTTCGGGAGAACCCTTATCAAAGCTCCGTCCCAGAGGCTTTCCCAGTTTTTGCAGCAGCGGCAATACCGAAGCGCGGCCAGCCAGCTCGGAGACAACCAAATGGCGCTGATTGCCCACCAGGGCACTGGCAATATGTTCCATCAGGACTGAATCTTTAGAGATTACATCTGCATGTTGGCCCGCCTTGTGGCCAAAAGCGGCATCGCCGACATAAGGTTGCTTGCGGTCCGGCACCAAATTACACTTTTCACTGACATAACGCGACAATTGAGTCAGGCCTGAAAGCTGCGGTCGGCACTGAGAATCCAGGCCCATCTTTAGGGCAATATTGGGAATAATGGATACCAAATTGGCATTTCCGCAGCGCTCGCCGATACCGTTGATGGTTCCGTGAAGGTGGCGGACGCCGGCGGACGCGGCCATCAACGAGCATGCCACGGCGCACTCGGTATCATTGTGACAATGAATGCCCAGGCGCTGCAACGGAACATTTTCTTGGGCGACTTGAGCCAAAGTATCGCCGACCTGCTGCGGTAAAATGCCGCCGTTGGTATCGCAAAGCACAACCCAGTCCGCCCCCGCATTGAGCGCGCTGCGCAATACTTGCAAAGAGTAGTCGGGGTTGACGAAGTAGCCGTCAAAAAAATGCTCAATGTCAATGATCACTTCACGGTTTCGCCGCTTGAAACAGCGGATAGAATCATCAATCATGCGCAAGTTTTCTTCCAAGTCCGTGCCAATGACCTGGCGGACATGGGCGTCCCAACCCTTGGCGACAATAACCACCGCGGGGGTCTCGGCCTCCAGCAAGGCTTGCATCTGGGCATCGCGATCGGCATCGGCACCAGGGCGGCGCGTCGAGCCAAAAGCCACCAATCGGGCGTGCTTGAGATTTAAGCTGCGGGCGCGGCGAAAGTATGCAATTTCGCGTTCCGAGGCAAACGGAAAACCACCTTCAATGTAATCAATACCAAAAGCATCGAGGCGCTCGGTAATGTCGAGTTTATCCTGTAATGAAAAACTGATCCCAATACCCTGGGCACCATCGCGCAAGGTTGTGTCCAAAAATGTTACCGCCATAAAATCCCCTGTATTGCTGGGCTCGCCGCATTGTAGCAAGTTTGAGCGCTCTTCTCAATTACCGGCAGCCTGCACAGCGACCTCGCCGATACCCATGTTTGAGGACCGACCCGGAAATCTGCTCGGAATTCAGTTTGGAATACCCCGCCCTGGCAGCGCGGCTCATGCTTCTGTGTCCTGGCTTTTCAGTGCGGCCAGGAAAGCACTCTGCGGCAGTTCTACCGAACCGACCATCTTCATGCGTTTTTTGCCTTCCTTTTGTTTTTCCAGCAGCTTTTTCTTGCGCGTAATGTCGCCGCCATAACATTTGGCCGTGACGTCCTTGCGCAGGGCGTTAATCGTTTCGCGGGCAATCACGGTACCCCCAATAGCTGCTTGAATCGGAATTTTAAACTGGTGGCGCGGTATTTCACGGCTGAGCTTTTCGCAAATGGCCCGCCCCCGGCGCTGCGCACTGCTCTTGTGCGTCAGCAACGCCAACGCATCGACCACATCGCCGTTGATCAAAATATCCACCTTGCTCAACTCAGTTGGCTTGTAGTCGACAATCTCATAATCAAAGGAAGCATAGCCCTTGCTCACAGACTTCAGCTTGTCGTAAAAATCAAACAGAATTTCACCCAGCGGCATTTCATAGGTCAACTCGACGCGTTGGGTATCCAGATAATGCATATTTTTCTGGACACCGCGCTTCTGGCTGCACAGCGTCATCAGGCCGCCGAGAAATTCTTGCGGCGTGATGATACTGGCGCAAATATAGGGCTCCTCGACCAGCTTGAACGTGTTGGACTTCGGATAGTGAGCCGGATTGTCCAAATACCAATATTTACCGTCGTTGCCGACAATCCGATAGCGGACCGAAGGCGCGGTCAAGACGATGTTGAGGTCAAACTCGCTTTCCAGGCGTTCTTGGATGACTTCCAGGTGCAACAAGCCGAGAAAGCCGCAGCGGAAGCCGAAACCTAAAGCTGCAGAAGCATCTTTCTCATATGTCAGCGAAGCATCGTTGAGGGCGAGCTTTTCCATCGCTTTAATCAAATCGTCATACAAGTTGCTGTCGACCGGATAAATCGAAGAAAACACGACGGGTTTAACCGGCTTAAAGCCCGATAGCGGCTTGGCTGCGGGGCGGTCAGCCAAAGTGATGGTATCTCCAACCGTGACTTCGCCAATGTTTTTGACATTGCCAATCAGATAACCAGCTTCGCCGGCACTCAGGCTGTCGCTGGAAACCAGCTTAATCTGAAAATAACCGAGGTCTTCGACGTCATACTCGGCCTTGCCGTGCATCAGGCGAAAGCGCTGGCTCTTGCGCAAGGTCCCCTGAAACACGCGAATGTGCAAGACCACGCCGCGATAGGGGTCGTAGTGGCTATCAAAGATCAGCGCCTGCAGCTCGGCCTCGCGCTCGCCGCGGTCCTCGCCCAGAGGGGGCGGACAATGCTCGATGATACCTTCGAGCAGATCGACGACGCCCAGGCCGGTCTTGGCTGAAACCGCAAACACGAGCTGGCCATCTAGGCCCAGGTCGCGTTCAATCTGCGCGGTAATCGCGGCCACATCGGCACTCGGCAGGTCGACTTTATTGAGCACCGGAATAATTTCCAGATTATTTTCCAAGGCGATATAAAAGTTGGCGAGGGTCTGCGCTTCAATTCCCTGCGTGGCGTCAACCAAGAGCAGGGCCCCCTCGCAGGAAGCTATCGCGCGCGAAACTTCGTAAGAAAAATCCACATGGCCCGGTGTGTCGACAAAATTCAGGCAGTATTCCGCGCCATCGCGGGCCGTGTAGACCATAGTGACCGCCTGCGATTTAATCGTGATACCCCGCTCACGTTCAATTTCCATGGAATCGAGCAGCTGATTTTGGAATTCGCGCTCGGAGACCAGCCGGGTTTCCTGAATGAAGCGGTCTGCCAGCGTCGATTTGCCGTGATCAATGTGGGCGATAATGCAAAAGTTGCGGATGCGTTCCAGCGGGAAAGGGAGCTTTTTGGCCATAGTTAAGCGATTCTAGCGATGTCTTGTGTGGCGAGCAAGATAAATCGGCACATTCGCAGGGAGTGCAATTGCGATGGAGACCGAGAATCGGCGACTGGGGATGGAGACCGCAAAAACAGAGCGCCATTTTATCTAGCGGACACGATATCAAGAATTTTCACATTATCTACACCTTATTCGTCGCCCCGTATTTGCATTTTCCCATTTGCATTTTCCCCGGATGTAATTTAAAGCCGCTTTGCGGCGACCCTGACCCTATTGGCCGAGTGGACGCACAAGCGCAATTGCACTAATATCAAGCCATGCCAAGATTCCAGGAACGTCATTCCAAACGTTTTCACATCACCTTACAAGTCCCCGACCTACAAGCGAGCATCCAGGAGTACTGTGAAATCCTGGGCCAGGACCCCTGCTGCATCATCCCAGGAAGGCTAGTTTTATGGCGCACCGGCGAGTTAAATTTTTTACTGCGAGCCAAGCCCAAGCAACGCACAGCGGTTCTGCAATTCGGCTGGGAGTTTGACTACCTGGAAAACACCCAGCGCTTTAAAGACCGCAATCAGTTATCTTGGCTATTTTTCTCCACCGGCACGCAAGATGCTGCCATCAATCGCTTAAACACCGAACTAGAATATTATGAAAGTAGTGACTTCTTGTTGGAGCTATGCAACCCCAACGCGCATTGGAACCTTTGGGCTTCGCTGCTCCTTTTGGCTGGCATGCTGGCTTTTACCGTGTTCAATAACGCCTGGCTCAAAAATTTCTTTCGGCCAGGAGCTACCGATATTCAGGCTCAGGCAAAGCAAAGCAAAGATCTGCAGCAACTCTACGGTTCCAAATCACAGTTAGAGGCTGTCGCGACACTGCTGCGACAAAGTGGCTATGCGGTCAGTTTTCTGGAAAACTATGCCATCGCCCAAGATCCAGAACAGGCCAGTATCACTTTTCAAGTGCTTGACCAGCAAATCCTGTTCAGTACCTACTGGTCGTTAAGGCGCAACAACAAAGTCGATCATGACGTGCCTGGTTCTGCCCCACCGATCAGTGAACAGGAAATTCAAAACCACATTAATCAAATCAACCGCGAGGCCATTCTTTGCCGTTACTACCAGGATGAAGATGGGGACTTGGCTGTCGAAGCCTGGTTTTCGCTGCCACCCCTGCTGTTATTGCAACTGCAAAAAGGCACGGGCGCCCATCAGACACCGATAAACGCAGGCGACACGAAAGCTAGCGACCCCAATGAGCTAGATTATGCCCGCAAACAAGTACAACTGCAGTGGCAGAAAATCCTTAGCCTGTGGCAACAGGAAAGCCTGAGCTGGATCCAATCCAGCCAGCTCTTTGGCGGCGAGCTGGAACCACACCAAAGTTTCAGTAAAAAGTAATTCCATGACAGCCCTGCAATCACAAGAGAAGAATCGCATCGTGCGACGCCATATTCGAGATCCTCGCGCTCCAGCCTTCCTGTTACTGATCACTGTTTTATTGTCACAGTCATGCAGCAGCAGCGACCAGATATTAGGTGCTACGGGCATACGCCAAAGCGTCTATCTCCAAAAGACCGACTTGCTGTTGACAGAGCTGCATTACCCCATCACGAACAACGCCAACCTGGATGGCCTGCTGCGCGAAAGAATACTGAGCAAGTACCGAGCTTTTCGCAAGCATCTGAACGAAGACAGCATCAAATATCTGAATCGGGGAACAGCGTTTATCTATCGCGCGACTTTTGACGCTTTGCGCTCACCCGATCTGCGGATTATCTCTTTCGTCCTCTACGAAACACGAGAAGTGCAACGAGGCCAGACAAACATTAAAGCCAAAGAAATAGGCAATAGTTCGCCTGGAACCATTGTCCTGCAAGCCCAGGAATCCTCCAAAAGCAAACTTGCCCCCGGCGAGAACAGCACGACAGAGGCTGAGACTTTCATGTATTCCCTGCGCTTTGGCACCGTGGTCGATTTTGGGGATGTCGTCGCAGAGCCTCTGCTTGTCTTCCGTGGCCTGGCAGCCTCCTGTTTGCGTCAACTCGACGAATATATCGGGCGAGGCAATTACTATTCACAAGGCATCCAGCCTGACCGCGAACACTTGGACATGCTAAGTTTTGGCAAATCCGGCATACAAGTCTCTTTTCCTCCCGGCCAGATCATGAATCGCGACCAGGGAGTTGTCAGTATATTCGTACCTTGGGGCGAAGCCATCGCCACCGAACCCTGGCAATATGGTATAATTTATAGTTTTAGGCCCTTGGGCTACCGCTCGCGCAAGAAAGCCTCTGATGCGGGGACCTCTGCCGCTTACGTCGAAGGTACGAGAACATTGCAATGAAGCCAGCTTCAACTGAAATTCCCACGAATGGCCCTCCAATCCTGACGGATCGGCACTCCGGGATCGCGCGAATACAGAGGCAAAAACCACGAAACTTCTGGGGAATTTGGCACAACTATCAAGTGGCCCACCACGAATATTTTCCGGCGTATTTGCTATTTTGTGAGCCATTGAAAGACCTGCACCGCCACGCGATCTTCCTCAATCCAGACTACGGCCTTCTCTCAGCCTTTCTCTACGGAGCTGTGAGCAAACGCAATCCACTGCGGGCGACGGTCCAGCCCTACTCCTTTGGCTCCTTAAATATTAAGGCGGGAAAGGGGCATTCCCTACATGTTGCCGACTGGCAGCTTGAAGCCCCAAGCCTCTTGCTCTCCCCCCCCAGCTGCGCTGAAGTCTACCGGCACGCGGCCCTGTGGTCGGAATTGCTGCTGCACTCACACGGCCTAGGTCAGTATCAAGGACAATATCAAGGTCAATATAACGGGCCGCAGCAGCGCCAACGACAGAGCAACACAGTATTTGCCGAGCTGCGCAGCCTGCTGAGTGCCATCCTGCATTTTGACAATCCGGCACATTGCCGCTTGGCCAGCCTGCGTTTTTTCTGGCAGTCTCTTTTGCTCGAAGGCTTTCATCCTGGCCTGGAACGCTGCCACAACTGCGACCTCCGTTTTGAACTCCTGACACAGAAAATATTTTTTAGCGATGCTAGTGAATTGCTGTGCGCGCGCTGTGCGCATGCGCACAGTGGCCATTTTCTCAGCTCTGACGAACTCAACCTGCTATGCTGGGCCGAACAGAACTTAAGTAGCTTTGTGCGCCAGGATGAATTTTTTTTCGGTCACCAAACTCCTTATTATGCCCAAATAGCCACAACTATATTTTCGCGCTTGCAAAATACCCTGGAATATTTACTGGGGCACAGCTTTCGCTCCGTTTGACCTAGCCCGCGTCGTTCTGTGCCATGACACCGATAAATCTGGCCATCTGCCAATTGACATTAATTGCCCAAAAATATTGAAACAAAAGATCTTTAGACTTGATAAAAATATTGTTGAGCCGTAAAATTTTTGTTATACTGAAAATAAAGAGTTTCTAGCATAGACTAGAGGAGCCTAAGAGGAGCCCCAAATGCAGCATCTAAAAGATATTTTTATACCATTCAGAAGGAACTTACTGCCTTTGGCCTGCTTCTCTGGCGCCATCATCAGCTACCTTGCCTATCAACAAACTGCCTACGTCGATCAGCTGGGCTTTGTGCACGAGGCCTTTTTTCTGATTCCGATTTCTTGTCTTTTCATATTTTTAGGGTTTGCTACGCTCTTTGCCCTCCACATCAGAAGTACGCGGGGGCTTGTGTCTGTGGTCTTCTTTAGCGCGGTGGCGTTTGGCGCCTGCCGGCTGTTCCCGATTGCAACGGGACCGCTGTTCGTGCTGAACCCGCTGGCTCTGACGGCAATGCTGGCCGGGCTGGCAATCTTGTCGCTGCGACAGATCAGAAAATTCAAAAAGCACGCATAGCCACAAACCCGGCGCGGGTTGTTCCCTTCCTATGTCTTTTTGTACTTCTTTATTTTTTACATGTAAATTAGCATGTTCATTCTGGGTCTATAGGTTACTCTGCACTGAAGAAATTGCTGCGGAATGTGAACAATGAATAAACCCGTCAATATGACGCGCGATCAATGTACGCCCTGTTGAGGAAGTGGGATTTGGTTCATTAATCACTCCCAACCTCCATGTATCTCATCTACCTTACGTTGTCAGCGGCCATAGCGACTCGCCTTCAATTAAATATTCGACATAAAAACAGACAAATATTATTCGGCAAAATTCTTGCAAAAAGCCAAGAAAAAACAAGAGAAGTCAAGGCTCTGCATAAGCTTTCCTGCCATCTAGCTGTAGACTCCCGCCAGCCGGTCGTTTTACCACAGAATGCAACTTTGGGATATGGGTATTCTGGCAGTACTTGTTTCTCATTTCTTAGAAAGTATTTATATAATGTCGGCTACTATAATCTTGCCTATAAGTATCATTACAAAAAATTTATTATTTTTAAATAATATTATGATTCAAATAATTTAATATATACTTTACTGAACGCAGGATCTAACCCTTTCAAAAATACGGGAGGCTGGTGATGAAGTTAGCAAGACGTAAGGCAAGAAAGTATTTTAGCACGAAGGAACTTTGTTTTGCTGCTATTTTCTGGCTGCTTTCATTCACAGTCTGGGCTTGTTCAAAAGAACCCTCCCAACTGTTGCGTCTTGCCACATTTAACGTCTATCTCAATCGCAACGCTGCGGGAAAATTACTCACCGACTTGTCGTCGGGCGACAATTTACAGATAGCGCATGTCGCCGAGATTCTGCAGCGGGTACGCCCCGATATTGTCTTGTTACAAGAGTTTGACTATGTGGCAGACGGCTCTGCAGTCAATGCCTTCAAAGAAAACTATTTACAGGTGGCACATAATGGTGCCGACCCAATCGACTACCCTTATTTCTATCTGGCGGAGTCCAATACTGGCATCCCCAGCGGCTTTGATCTCGACAACAATGGCGCCATAGGCGGCGCGGGGGATGCTTATGGCTTTGGGGCATTTCCCGGACAATATGGCATGGTACTGTTGTCACGCCACCCCATCGTTGTCGAGCGGGTGCGCACTTTCCAGCACTTTCTCTGGAAAGATATGCCCGGCGCCATGCTGCCCGTTCAAACAGAAGCTCAGACAGAAGCTCAGACAGAGACCCAAGAAAAAATCCAGGAAAAATCAAAAAAATACTGGTACAGCGATGCAGAACTGGAAGTCTTGCGCCTGTCGTCGAAGAGTCACTGGGACATACCCATCAATGTCGATGGTAAGATTCTGCACATACTCGCCAGTCACCCAACCCCGCCGGTATTTGATGGCGACGAGGACCGCAACGGCCGCCGCAATCACGACGAAATCCGCTTCTGGCGCGACTACTGTGACCCAACTCTAGCCGGCTACATCTACGACGATAATGCTCGTTTCGGCGGGCTAGCCGGAGGTGAGCGTTTTGTCATCATGGGCGATTTGAACGCGTCTTCAGATGAAGGGGATGCCACCGGCGATCCCATCAGTATGTTGACTCAGAGCAATTTTATCAATGGAGAGCCGCTGCCGGCGAGTATGGGTGGCGCCGAGCACGCTCCCGACAATCCGTATTCAGCCAGCCATACAGCCGACTGGAAAATGCGTGCGGATTACGTATTGCCGTCAGTAGCCGGAATCAAGGTGCTAGCCACTGCAGTATTTTGGCCAGAAATAAAAAATAAACTACATTATTTGGTAGAAAATGAAATCAGAAAGTCGCCCCCGGCTAGTTCGGATCACCGTTTGGTTTATTTAGATGTAAAACTAACGGGCAATAGCCCTGGAGATGGAGCTTGGCATACACCCATGAAAAAATAAGAAAAAATAAGAACTGAAAATCCAGACGTCTTTTTAGAGTATTAATAAGTTTCAATTGATTCTAGCGTTGTCTGAACTAACCAAGCACTTTGATTAAATGACAATTCATGTCCAATGCCGAAATATTTGCTGCATTCGCTTTGGCTGCATTTATAAATATTAATTATTGTATTTTTAAAATATTTTTATAAAAATATTTTGTAATTTCTTCATTTTTGTTTTATAATATAATAGTAATATGTGGCAAGAAGCTTTGTCGCTGAATTAAAAATCTTGGAAGATTATGGAGAATTGGGGAAAACTATTATGAAGAAAATCATAGATAATGCGGAAAATCTGGTGACGCAAATGATAGACGGGATGCTCAAGGCTCATCCCAACTTGCTGAGTGCCGACCTGAAATATAAAATTGTCAAAAGAAAGAGCCTCAACCCCGATAAAGTCAGTTTGATTTCGGGCGGAGGGAGTGGCCATGAGCCGGCCCACGCTGGTTTTGTAGGGACAGGCATGTTGGATGCGGCTGTTTGCGGCGATGTCTTTGCCTCGCCGTCGACCATACAGGTCTACAATGCAATTGTCGCGACAAAATCAAACAAAGGGACTTTGCTGATCGTCAAAAATTATACTGGGGACGTCATGAACTTTGATGCCGCAGCATCAATGGCTGAAGACGATGGCATCAAAGTGGCAAAAGTCTACGTCAATGATGATGTCGCAGTGCAGGACAGCCTGTATACCACGGGCCGGCGAGGTGTTGCCGGCACTATTTTGGTCCATAAAATTGCCGGTGCGGCAGCCGAATGCGGTAAAAGTCTTGAAGAAGTCAAAGCAGTAGCGGAAAAAGTCATTGCGCAGGTACGAAGTTTGGGGTTTGCACTGAGTTCCTGCACAGTGCCGGCAAAGGGAAGCCCCACGTTCACATTGGAAGATGATAGGATGGAGTTTGGAGTGGGCATTCACGGAGAGCAAGGAATCAGCCGGGAGGCGGTATTGCCGGCGACACAGCTCGCCGAAAAGCTTGTCGACAAAATTCTTGCCGAGCAAATCTACAAGCCGGGAGACGAGATAGCTTTAATGATCAACGGTCTCGGCGGGAGTCCCCTGCAGGAACTTTACCTTTTGAATAGCGCCGTGACACGGGAAACCCAGACAAAGGGCCTAAAAGTTTATAAAACATTTGTCGGCAATTACATGACCTCGCTGGAAATGACGGGCGCCTCCGTGACCCTGCTAAAATTGGACGAAGAGCTGAAAGCTCTTTTAGGCGCAAAAGCTTGTACTCCGGCATTATTTATTTGCAGGCATCATCGCTGAGGTGCCGGATATAAAGTATTTAGGAAAGAGAAGAAATGAAGGCAAAGATAACGGAAGTTATAAAAGCAGTAGAGCTCATGGCCAATGTCGCAATAGAAAACGAGATGTATTTCTGCGAGCTTGATGGAGCCGCCGGAGATGGAGACTTTGGCGCATCCCTGGCCAAGGGATTCAAGCAGATCAAGGCCCAATGGCTGCAACTTTCCAGGGAAGACATAGGGGCTTTCTTAAAAAGTTGCGCCATGATTATAACCGAATATTGCGGCGGGGCTTCGGGGCCAATCTGGGGCACAGCATTTAGGAGCATGGGAAAGTATGCCCAGAGCAAAGATGAGCTGGATGCCACAGATATCGCCGAGCTGCTCTTCCAGGCGGTGCTCGGAATACAGAAAGTCGGGGGGGCCAAAGCCGGCGACAAGACCCTGCTGGATGCTCTGATTCCCGCGGCAGAGGCCGTCAAGGCAAATGCGGCCAGTGGCTTGCCCACGGCCCTCGCCAGGGGCGCGGAGGCCGCCGTAAAGGGCGCGGAAAAAACCGGCGAAATCATAGCGACTAAAGGAAGGGCCAGCTATGTCAAAGAGAGAAGCATTGGACATCCAGACGCGGGAGCTATGGCGGTAGGGCTCATGTTTCAGGAAATCGTAAACAGATTCTAGTTGCTGACTCATGTACAAAAATGATAAAAATCTTATTTAAAAGAACTAATTTTATAAAATCGGAGTTGATTTATGGAATCAATTTTTGTTGCAGAACTTATCGGCACATTGCTGCTGGTGTTGCTGGGCAATGGTGTCGTGGCATGCGTTGTCCTTGAAAAGAGCAAGGGGAATGGCTCTGGTTGGATGGTCATTACTTCAGGCTGGGCCTTTGCGGTATTTGTCGGCGTAATGGTTGCCGGGCCCTATAGCGGGTCACACATAAATCCCGCCGTTACCATCGGGCTGGCCATTGCGCAAAAAACGGCTTGGCAGCTTGTGCCTACTTACCTTGCCGGTCAGATGGTCGGCGCCATGCTAGGTGGATTTTTCGTGTGGCTCGCGTACAAAGACCACTTCTCCGCGACGGAGAACGAGACCTTAAAACTGGCCTGTTTTTCTACCATTCCGGCCATTCGCAAGCCTTTGTCGAACTTGCTGAGTGAAATTATCGGGACTTTTGTGCTGATGTTTGCCGTTTTTTACCTTTCGGGGCCCACAATCGAAAACGGAGCAAATGCCAGTGCGAAGATCGGTCTGGGTTCCATCGGCGCACTACCGGTGGCGATTATCGTCTGGGCCATCGGACTTTCTTTGGGCGGGCCCACCGGCTATGCCATCAATCCTGCCCGCGACCTGGGGCCGCGGATTATACACGCCGTGCTTTTCCGTAAAGCAACAGCCCAATCTCCCCCGGCGTTGGGATCTGATTGGGGCTACGCATGGGTTCCCGTTTTGGGGCCTATCCTGGGAGGAGTCATTGCCGCAGCCGTTTATATGGCGCTGAGCTGAAAATGAACGAACTTGCCAATTGAACGTGCAGTAAACTTGTCATCAAATTGAACTTGTGTCATGGCCATTCAAGGTATGTTTGCCGGGGGCTTGCCCACATCAGAACTAATTGCAAAAACGGTGGCTTTTTGTTTTGGCTGCTCGTCTATCTCGCAGCTGCCGGAAAATGCCCTTACTTGTAAACTAAAGAATAAAAGAATAAACTGCAAAATCTCTTTGGAATTAAACTTAGAAAGGAGAATATTATGACGCAACAAAAATATATTGTGGCCTTGGATCAGGGCACGACAAGTTCACGCGCCGTTGTTTTGGACCGCGACGCCAATATTATCAGCCATTCACAGCGTGAATTTACTCAAATTTACCCGCAGGCTGGCTGGGTGGAGCACGATCCGCTAGAGATTTACGCCACGCAGAGCGCGACATTAATTGAGACCTTGGGAAAATCTGGGATTACCAGTGACCAGATCGCCGCCATCGGCATTACCAATCAGCGCGAAACAACGATTGTCTGGAACAAGGACACCGGCAAGCCCGTCTACAATGCGATTGTCTGGCAGTGCCGCCGCACTGCGCCAATCTGTGAAGAACTCAAACAGCGCGGTTTGGAGAATTATATACGCCAGAACACTGGCCTGGTACTGGATCCTTATTTTTCGGGTACCAAAATCAAATGGATTTTAGACAACGTGAGCGGCGCACGCAGAGATGCCGAGGCCGGCAAGCTATTATTTGGCAACGTCGATACCTGGTTAGTTTGGAAAATGACACAAAACACGGTCCACGTAACGGACTACAGCAATGCCTCCCGGACGATGCTGTTTAATATCGACCGTATGCAGTGGGATGAAACCCTGCTGAAAGAACTCTCAATCCCATTGAGTATGATGCCGGAGGTAAAAAAATCTTCTGAAGTTTATGGTTATACCGATATCGGTGGTAAAACGGGCACCCGCATCCCAATTGCCGGCATTGCCGGCGATCAACAGGCCGCTTTGTATGGACAGATGTGCGTAGAAGCTGGCCAGGCAAAAAATACCTATGGTACAGGTTGTTTCTTGCTCATGAATACCGGCAAAGAGAAAGTCCTTTCACAAAATGGACTTCTGACTACTATTGCCTGTGATGCTTCGGGTCATCCGGCCTACGCGCTGGAAGGTGCCGTTTTCATGGCAGGTGCAGCCATTCAATGGCTGCGCGATGAGATGAATCTGCTGAATGATGCCAAGGATTCAGAGTATTTTGCCACAAAAGTCGATAACTCCAATGGCGTGTATGTGGTGCCGGCGTTTACGGGACTCGGTGCACCATATTGGGATGCCTACGCCCGGGGAACCATCGTAGGCTTGACTCGGGGGGTCAACTCCGCCCATATCATTCGCGCGACACTTGAGAGTATTGCCTACCAGACGCGCGACGTGCTTGATGCCATGCAGGCGGATTCCGGCATTAAACTTTCTGCCCTGCGCGTTGACGGTGGTGCCGTTTCAAATAACTTTTTGATGCAGTTTCAAGCAGATGTACTCGCTGCCACAGTCCTTCGTCCCGAAGTAACTGAAGTGACAGCTCTAGGATCAGCTTATTTAGCGGGCCTAGCAGTTGCTTTTTGGAGCAGTTTCGATGAGTTGGCAGGTAAAGCGGTAATGGATAGAACTTTTGCACCCAATTTGGATGTGGAGGAACGCGAGCGGAACTACAAGGGTTGGAAGCGGGCGGTACAATGTACGCAAACTTGGGCCGCGATGCGCGATAAAGACTCCAGAAACAACTAATATACTTTTTTGCTCCATCAAGTTCCTAAGCCCCGCGCGCCCCAGTGGTGCCTCTGCTGTGGCGCTAGGCCGCTAGGCAAGGCACCCAAGGCACAAGGCGGGTATGCGGTGACTTCTTTCCCCAACAATTCATACGGGAGGGAGGCTCTTGCCTTGCTTTTTCCATACATTAAATTCAGCACTGATTGTAAATAAAGCATCACTATGTGAGTTGAGAGCTGTCTCCAGTGAATCTTCAAGAAAACTAATGATAAAACCGACGCCGACAACTTGCATGCCCACATCGTTGGGAATACCAAATAGACTGGTGGCTAAAGGGATCAACAAAAGGGAACCGCCCGGAACCCCCGAAGCCCCGCAAGCAGCGAGTGCCGAAACAAAAGCCAGAAGCAAGGCAGTAAATATGTCGACATGAATGCCCAGGGTGTGGACTGCAGCAAGAGCTAATACCGGTATCGTCACAGCGGCACCGGCCATATTGATTGTCGCTCCCAGCGGTATTGAGACGGAGTAGGTCTCTTTTGCAAGCCCCATATTTTGGCAGAGCATCATATTTACGGGAATATTCGCTGCGGAGCTGCGCATAAAAAATGCTGTTATACCGCTCTCGCGCAAGCAGCGAAATACCAAAGGATAGGGATTCTGCCGAATATTAAACCAGACAATCAGCGGATTCAATACCAGGGTAATGATCAGATAACAAGCTACTAAAACACATAGCAGCTGACCATAATCAGCAAGAGCCGCAAGACCATTTTCTGTCAAAGCCTGGTAAATCAGACCCATGACACCCAGAGGAGCGATTTGCATTACAATTTTTATGATAAAAGACAGAGCTTCCGCCAAGTCCGCAAGAAAATTTTTACTTGAAGAGGCACTTTTTCGCAGCCCCAGCCCCAGGAATATGCCCCAGACCAGAATCCCGATGAAATTTACATTCAAAAGAGCGTCAACAGGATTTTTAAAAATGCTGAGTACCAGATTTTTCAGTACTTCATGGATACTGCCTGCTGCACTGAGATCGGAATCATTCGATACCAGGCTGATACTCACCGGGAATATAAAACTCATAATAACGGCAATCAAGCTTGCAAAAAAAGTTCCAATCAGATACAAGATGATAATTCTCCCCAGGTTACTCCTCTTTCCACTCTGGTGATTCGCCACAGCAGAGGCCACAATGATAAAGACCAATACCGGTGCGACAGCCCTCAAGGCGAGAACGAAGAACTGGCCGAAAATACTAATGAAAGTTAATTCTTGCGGAAAGATAAAGTACAAAATGAGGCCGACAATCAAGCCTATAATAATTCTTTGGACGATGCTCAGTCTGTTCCAAGCTTTTACTAGATTTTTCACGGTCAATTTCCTTTTTAAAGAATATAAATTATATTATCTCATAAATTTATATCATAAATCAAGTTCGTCAGGATTTTTGTGAAAATATATCTGTATTCCTGTTGACTCTTTGAACAGCGTAACGATATATTCAATCATTATCATATTTTATGATAGAGATTTTATTAATAAAGGAATTTAATAATGAATAAGTTTTTTCTTTTTTGGGTATTTTTACTGTATCCGCTTTCCCTCAGTGCCCGAGGCCATGTGCCCGCAGACACTGCGCAGGATGATGGTTTGAACGCCGTGCTCTGGCAACAGACTGCCGTAGAGCGCAAGGCCGCCAACCTCTCGCTCTATACCAGCGCCCAAAACTGGCTTGACTCAGCTGTCCGCGATTCTAATTGGACCGCTGTCATAGAACAGGGCAAAGATTACCAGACTAAAAAGCCTGCAATCATCCTCGATATTGATGAAACAGTGCTGGATAATATGTCGTATCAGGCTTGGTGCATTGAGACCGGCCAAGCTTACGCTTCCGAGACCTGGCAGAACTTCGTCGACTCCGCGTCTTCTGTGCCCATTCCTGGGGCGCTACAATTTACTCAAGCAGCGGCGCAAAAGGGAATAGAGATATTCTATGTATCCAACCGCAAAGCTCACGGAGAAACGGCAACCATTGAAAACCTGCGGAAATTTGGCTTTCCCATGGCCGACCCCGAGCACGTGTTGTTAAAGGCAGAACAGCCGGATTGGAGCTCGGCCAAGGGGACTCGCCGCGCTTTTCTGGCAGAAAAATACCGCATTATTATGTTGTTCGGCGACAACTTTGGCGACTTCATTGATGATATCCACGGCGGTATTGAAGCCCGATTGCAGACTATGAACAAATACGAAGAATACTGGGGAAAGTGCTGGTTTATGTTGCCCAATCCAGCTTATGGTTCTTGGGAAGCAGCCGCGTTTGAGGACGACTGGACTAAGTCAGAATCCCAGCGCCGCAGAGAAAAACATGCCGCGTTAGACAGTTGGTCAGGCCCATAGAATAAATGAAGCGGTCAATTTTACTTCAGTTATTTTAAAACCTGTCGTAACCATTTCAGCTGGGGATAACGAGAAAGAAATGGCTATGAAGCTTCATCAGAAAGCCAATGAAATGTGCTTTTTGGCATGAGCCAGCCATTAAAAGGGACGATTTTATACCCGTATAAAAAATATGAGCATCCTGCAAAAAGCGTCTTGAATACATCATTTAGAACAAAGGCCACATCTTCTCCAGATCATGGCACTCGATATGCTCTGCTCTCCTTGCGTATTGTAGTGGCTACATCGGCCAGTGCAATACGACGTTGTTCCATGCTGTCACGAAAACGCAGGGTGACACAGTTGTCTTCTTTGGTTTTCGGGTCGACAGTGACACAGAATGGGGTGCCGATTTCATCCATGCGGCGATAACGCTTGCCGATAGACCCCTGCTGATCATAAAATACATTATACTCCTCTGCCAATTCTCGTTTTAACTTTTCGGCTATTTCAGGTAAAGCATCTTTTTTCATCAGTGGCAGCACGGCGACGCGATAAGGCGCCACATCAGGATGGAAACGCAATATTGTGCGCACTTCAGCGCCACCTTCCAGCTTCTCTTCGCGGTAGGCGTCAAGCAATGTTACCAACACCGCGCGAGTCAGGCCACAAGAAGTTTCAATAACATATGGGACATAGCGTTCTTGATTCTGCGGGTCAAGGTAAAGAATTTCTTTACCGCAGAACTCGCCGTGACGGGCCAGGTCATAATCAGTGCGCGAGTGAATCCCTTCCATTTCTTCCCAACCATGTGGATACTGGTACTGAATATCGCAAGCAATTTTGGCGTAATGAGCCAGCTCATCCGGACCGTGAGGTTCAAAACGCAGGTTTTCACGAGCAATACCCAGCCTCTCGACATACCAACGCAAACGCTCTTGCTTCCAGTAGTCAAAATTGTGATCTTCTGTTCCGGGCTTGACAAAATATTGCATTTCCATTTGTTCAAACTCGCAGGTGCGGAAAATAAAATTGCGCGTGGTAATTTCGTTACGGAAAGCTTTACCAACCTGGGCTATACCAAAGGGAATGGCAACACGACTGGTATCCACAACATTTTTAAAATTGACAAAAATACCCTGGGCTGTTTCGGGACGCAGATACAACTGCATACCCGAACTTTCCATCGCCCCCAAGGTCGTCGCAAACATTAAGTTAAAATTGCGCGGCTCAGTCATCTCCCCACCACAAGCAGGGCATTTGCGCGCAGCCACAACTTCTGGTTCCAGGTGGTCGGCACGGTAGCGCGCCTTGCACACCTTGCAGTCAATCAATGGGTCGCTAAAATTATCGACGTGACCTGAGGCGTGCCAAGTACGCGGATGCATCAGAATGGCAGCATCAAGACCGACAATGTCATTGTGACGGCGCGTCATTTCTTGCCACCATAGGTTCTGGATGTTGCGCTTCAGCTCAATCCCCAAAGGGCCATAGTCCCAAGTCGCACTCAGGCCGCCATAGATTTCACTAGACGGATAAACAAAACCGCGTCGTTTACACAATGCGACAATTTTGTCCATACTTGCGCCTTGCTGGTTAGCATCTTTACGGTCATTACTAGCCTTCTTTTTCGCCATATATTCAACCTTTACCGCAGGATGGATTACTTGTACTCAATCAAACAGGAAGCGTCCCTTCATCCAAAGAGCCTATTTAAGTCTATCTACTAGAGCTTTGCGCGACAAGCCCAAGGAATGAAGATCATTTATGTCTCGGTTAGCAGTTGGGACACAGGCAGCGCCATCCTGTGATCAGGCGTTTTTCAGAGGCAAATTACCATGAACTTGCACCGAATTTTAGCCCGACTTTGCTTCCGCTGTCACCACTACTTTACAAGCCGTCCTGAATTCCAGCATGGCCTGCTAAATTGCAAATTGATAAAATTAATGAAATTGGTTCCGTAGATTTTATTATTTTTCGTCATTTTGGGACTCTAAAGTAGTGCCTTCGACGATGGCAAGACGAAAATTGGCTTTTGAGACCAATGTGCCGGCCAGCCCAGCATTTTTTAAGTTGGCCCGAAGAAAACTGGCATCAGAGATATCCGCGCGACTGAAATCACAGTTTTCCAAATTACAGTTCTCAAAGTTTGCCTTGCGTAAGTTATTTTTGATAAATAGACTGTCTTTGCAGTAAGCCTTGTCGAAATCTGCGCCGGCTAAATTGGCGGAACTGAAATCAGCCTGAGGTATATACGCCTCTTTAAAAGATACCCGTCTGAGATTAGCCCCTTCAAAGTTGGCTCCCTGCAGGTCTGCTCCAGTAAAATTCGCATCTTCAAGGTTAGCCCCTTTGAGATTAGCTTTTTTCCAAATGGCCCCTTCAAAATTGGTAGCTTTCATACTAGTATTTTCCAATTTGGCTCCAGAGAGAATAGCCCTTTGTAATTTAGCGTGGTCCATAAGGACTCCAGAGAGGTCAGCATCACGCAGTTTCGCGCCCCGCAAATTGGCTCGCCGCATATCAGCACCACACAATTTAGTATTCTGCAGCTGGGCCTGGATCAGAACAGCATTGCTAAGGTCGGCAAACTCCAATCTCGCACCCTGCAGTTTAACTCCTTGCAAATTGCCACTATTTAGCTTAGCAACGAGCATCTTTCCGTCTTCTTTATCTTTTCCTGGTATGTGACCGCTCCAGATTACATCCTGCAGTTGCGCTTCACGCAGATTAGCGCCCAAGAGAATGACTCCCAGCAGGCGACTTTCCTGTAAATTGGCCAGGCTTAAATCTGCTTGCTGCAAATTGCAGCCGCGCAGGTAAGACAACTGCAAATTGACACCGTGCAAATTAGCACCATATAAATTAGCACCTCGCAGATCAGCGGCATACAAGTCCGCATTACTCAAATTTGCAAATCGTAAATCAGCACCTTCCAGCTTAGCCTTACGCAAATTGGCATCGCGTAAGTCGACCTTCATTAACCCAGCCTTGGATAAATTAGCACCACTAAAATCACAATTAATCAAGATTGCTTCCTTAAAATCTGCCCTTTCCAGGTTAACGGAAGCAAAAATCGCCTGACTCCAGTTGGCATAACCTAAACTCTGTTCGCGCAAGTTTATTTGACAAAAATTTGCACATTTGCCTTTGCTGCTTGACTGTAGCCACCTTGTGTGCTCTTTTAGTTTTAGTTGGATCCATTCCGCCGCTGATAGTCCCATAAATCTTTACAACTTTTCCTTGATTCAGATTATGTTTTAATATTTTAAACTGGGTATTTATTGTAACTAAATTAGAAAGATATGCAAAGTGAAATATTAGCAATAAAAAAGTTTCTGTTAAAATACAGTAGATATAATCTAATCCTTAATTCTATTTAAACCTTAATAATTTATTAAGAAAATTTATTTACATAAATTATATAATCTTTGCCAAATGTTAATTGATCAAATAAATTTGAGACACAGGATGCAAAAGTATATTTTTATACAAGGCTTATGGCCAGTATATAGCACGAATAACGCGTTGGTAACCCCCACAGTCATTGTGCAATGAAATTTGTTCATAGCCAAAAAATTCTAAAAGTCGCATCAACTCTGACATCTGCCAGGGAGCTGCTTCTAAGATCAAGGCTCCTCCGGGCTGCAAAAATTCGAGGGACTCAGCGATAATGCGACATAGCAAGGCCAGGCCATCTGGTCCGGCCTCCAAAGCCACCATCGGTTCATGCCAGTGCCGGCGGCGTTGACACTCCGCTTCACTCAAGTACGGAGGGTTAGCCAGGATCAAATCATAGCGTCGTTGTAAATCCTTATTTTCAAACAAATCACTGCGACACACAACAAAGCGGTTTTTGATAGTATTCAACACATAATAATCCCGATTCATGTGGGCATAGATCAGAGCTTTCGGAGAAATATCACTAGCCCAGAAGCCGATAGAGAACGGCAAAACCTGTAACTGTGCTTGCAGCTCTAAAAGCAAACTCAGACTGATACAAGCCGTACCACAACACAGTTCCAACACAGAAAGGCTGCGATGCCCAGCCTTGTAACAGTAATCTAGACTCTGTTGCAGCAATATCTCGCTATCTTCTCGAGGAATTAATACTCCGGCGCCCACAGCAAAAACATGTCGAGCAAAACATTCCATTCCCAGGATATATGCTAAAGGCTCTCCCTTCTTTAAACGCCCAAGGTATTGCGCAAAAATTTGCTCTACCGCTATCGGTACTGTTTCTTCCATGGATGCCAGAAGTTTTGCCGCTTGCGCATTCAGGTTATTATAGCGCCGCAAGCGCTCGGCAAAAGCAGCTGTAGTCTTAGCTTCTATAACTCCGCAGACGGCTTCCTGCTGGCAAAAGGCCAATAATAGTAGTAATTTTTGATAACCATTTTGCAAACCGTCCCCTGCTGTTACTGCTTGCAGCTCAATATTCGCCCGATGCAATAATTCACGATACCTTACGCTCACAGTCTCTTGGCCTCAAGCTGCGCTGGAAAACCGAAGAAAGCAATCGTGTAAATGCGCTCACTCTTATGACCTTGCCGGTAAGAATAACAAATTTGCTGGCTGTGGCCCCTCAAGTAGTCCTGAGCGGCACAACTGGTACAGAGCTTTTCTATATAAATATCTTTCGCCTTCAAACCAAACTGGCAAGCCTGTTCAAATATGGCTCCCTTTAAATCTAGCATGACATGGCTCTGATGCTTGAGCATAAGTGGATGCTGATGACAACAGGCTCTAGAAACTTTGGCAACTCTGCAGAAATCTAGCGCCATTTGCTGCGGAACTTCATAGCAACAAGATCCAATCGCAGGGCCTGTGGCCAATCTGGCTACAAAACATCGTTTTGGACATAGTTTTTGCCGCAGAGTCAATTGTCGCAACAAAGCCGTAAAACACTGTCGCAAAAGCCCCTGTTCAATTCCTCGGCGCCCCAAATGCATTAAAGCCCCACCGAGAATCCGGCCATCCTGGTCGTACATATGCAACACTGCAGGGACACAATCAGCGGTATAGATCGCACAGGCAAGAGGTTGCGCAGGAAATTCTGTCCACAGCCAAGCATCTGCCTCAGGCATATTTATTGCTGTACTTGTATCATCATTCAAAACTACATAGCCAGAACCATGAACCTGTTGTAAGGAGAGCAGCGTAATACCTTGTTCCTTTAACGCCTCGCCCACCGCTTCTGGCGGATCTGCTGCAACGCTACAACATTCGACCCCAATATTTTGGCGCTGATTATGCGGGAAAACTTCCTCAACAAGATTAACTGCTGACGACAAAGGCCAAATAGCATACTTTACGCCCTGTAGCTTGTGATCTAAAAATTGCAATAGGTCCATACAAATAGCTGGGTTGCTCATTAGCCCCCATCAGGTTTCAAGAGCTTGCAGGCTCCCAGAAATCTGTGGAAATTTCTTGCGTAGGCATTGCAAACTACTCGAAGAAAGAAGCAAGTGGAAGAGTTGACCCGCTTCGTTCATTTGTAACTCTTCGGCAATCAGCTGCTGCTCAAATAACCAGGCCCGCAAAGCGCCCGCCTCGTGCGGCACTTCCAAGGCATAGGCTTGTGCGGGCTCATTATTTAACTCGGCCAAGAGCTGACTCAACAGAGTATATAAACTCTCCAACCCCAAGCCTTCCCGTGCCGAAATCAAAAGGGCAGATGGAAACAGCATCCGCATCTCCTGGCGTTGTCCTTCTGTCAGTAAATCCACTTTATTCAGCAACAGTATCTGCATCTTTTCATCGACTCCCAGCTCTCTCAAGACCCGATGTACCGTAGCCAATTTCTCCCGCCACTCAATATCGCTAGCATCCAAAACCAATAGCTGGAGATCGGCTAGAACTGTCTCTTCCAGTGTAGCCTGGAAAGCATCGATTAATTCATGCGGCAAATTACGTAAAAAACCTACGGTATCTGTCACAATTACCCGTTCTCCCCCCGGCAGCTTTAGCTCACTACTCTTGGGATCCAGCGTCGCAAACAGCCGGTCGGCGACATAAACCTCTTTTTGACTCAGGGCATGCATCAATGCGGATTTACCCGCATTCGTATATCCCACCAAAGCCAGATGCGGCAGATGCGCCCCGCGTTTACGCTGCTGCGAACGCTGTTTCTTGACCTGCACTAGCTGCGTCTCTAGTTTGTGGATTTGCTCGTTGATCAGACGACTGTCAACTTCAATCTGTCTTTCTCCCTCGCCGCGTGTACCATAGCGTCCACCACGCTGACGCGACAAGTGAGTCCAAGCGCGTTTCAAGCGTGGTTTCTCGTAATACAGACGAGCCAAATGAACTTGCAGGCGAGCCTCGCGCGTCTGCGCTCTCTGCTCAAATAAATTTAAAATTAAAGCCTTCCGATCAAGTACCTGCTTTTTTAACGTCTTCTCCAGATTGAACAATTGAGTTGGGCTTAATTCGTAGTCAATGGTCACAAAATCCAGAGCGTCAGCCAGATCATAACGCTCTTGGATTTCGGCTTCGACCAGTAAAACCTGCTCGGCAATCTGTTCAATCTGTCCATTTCCCAATAAATGTCCCGGGTGGATTTTTTTTAGAGTATATTGCAATTGACTGCAAATTACCCAGCCGGCACTTTCAATCAAAAAACGTAACTCACGCCGTTGTAATTCATCAATCTCAAGCTTTTGCTCACGATCACGCACACATACCGCAAGGGTAAATACTCGTTGCAACAATGCCACAGGTAAAGAACCATAACCCATATTAATCAACCACGCCTAAACCCCGCAAATCGCGAAAACGAAGATCTTGCAATTCTGCAGGGGGGGTACCATTTTCCAGGGCGTTAAACACCACAAACTCCTTCACGCGAATACGCTGCTCCCATTTGTATGTCTCTTCTCTGGCTTCCCGACTCAGCTCACTATATTCTGGGCGCTCTAACTCAAAAGCCGTATCTTCTTGGCCATCCCAAGACAGACGCATTACGTTGCGATTATTCAAATCGTAACGCTCGACAGGAGGCAGATTAGAAAAATCTTTATCGTCCCCGGCATGAGACATGAAATTGCGGATAATCGGGTCCACGGAAATAGTAAATGAGGTAATTACATGCCTAGGCCATTCATTGTCAGCATTGTACCAACTGTTAATCAACAAAACATCACGCCCAAAATAGTACGTTGAACGGATTATTGTATTATTGTAATTTACCGACATGGCAAAAATGACATCGACATCTTCACGCGAAATTATACGCGTAGTTTCATTTTGCAATGTATTTTCATCAGAATCAGTTTGCACAACAATCACTTCACTGTTTGGGTTGACTTTACGCACGCCTTGTACAAAAGCATACATTGAAACCTCTGTGATATTTTCCATCATGTCAGTCAACATACCAACTCGATTATTGCGAGTCATTCGCCCGGCAATAATACCCACCAAAAATGCGCCCTGCTCGAACTTTAACGAGGCGGCACGCAAATTGGGTGGCAGTTCATACCGGCCTGAATTCAGAATATAAGGCAGTGCGAACTTCTGCTTAGGATAACGCAAAGCGAGACTGAGTGCGGTAATCATGCTGCCCGGCAAGAAGAACATTACCCCCACACGCTCTCGACTCAGCATGTCATATTGCAGGGAGCGTTCAATATCGATATTATTACTGCGAACGAAAGTCCCGCGATACGCTTGACCTCCAGCCCCCACGAATAGCCGATAAGCGGCATCCCACATGACGCGGCTGAGGCCATAGTTGCCCGGATAATTACTGCCAAACATCACAAAATCAAACTCACGGCTCGGCGAAGCCGCATTAATCATGGCCTGTGAGTCATAATTTTGAATGGAAACGGGACTGTTGGCTTGCGAAGTTTTATTGCCATCGCGACAAGTCAAAAATAACGTAATGGTCAAACAGAAGAGAAGAACTCTGAGAAAAAGATTATGTTTGGTCATAAACGAAAAAGCTTACCCCATTTGTAATTGACAAATAAGGCCGTACTTTCCTCCTGTATTATTTAGCGTTGATTTGTGTTTGAATATCTACACCCGATTTTTCATATCCAAACCTTTATATTTCAAATCGCGCTATTTTCCAGAGCTATTTCCCCTCCCTATTTTTTTTTGGGGGGGATGCTACAGAGCTAAGAATTCCGGAACTAAAATGAATTTCACAAAAGTAAATCCGCGACAAACACTACAACGCTCCTTTGGTTTAAATTCTGCGATGGCTCCCTTTTTCTATTGCGCACAAGCCCCCCCCCCTCAAAAAAATAACAGAAAAACCACTGCGACTCTGTGAAAAAATTTAGATGAGCGACAAAAAATAGGCCGATATATGAAGTCTGTATGCCAATAATCATTTGGCTATTTTTTCCGACTATTTTTTCTTGGGGACATAGATTTCAGTAATACTGCCATGGGCAACTTCGGCGGCAAAGCCCAGAGTTTCCCCCAATGTGGGGTGCGGGTGAATGGTCTTTGCCAAATCCACCATATCTGCACCCAATTCAATAGCCAACATGATTTCCGCTATAAGATCTCCGGCATGCAGACCGACAATGCCCCCCCCTATGATACGATGAGTTTCTGCATCAAATAACAGTTTCACCTTGCCATCGCCTGCTTGCATACTTATTGCCCGGCCACTCGCGGCCCAGGGGAAAATACCCTTGGTATATTTCACCCCCTTTTCCTTCGCCTCTTTCTCCGTGATACCTGTCCAGGCGATTTCTGGCGTGGTATAAGCCACAGAAGGAATACCCAGCGGCGCAAAGGCCGTCTTCAAACCTGCAATCGTTTCCGCCGCGACGTGACCTTCATGCGAGGCCTTATGGGCCAACATTGGCTGCCCGACAACGTCACCAATGGCAAAAATATGTGGCACGTTAGTGCGCTGCTGAGCATCCACAGGAATAAAACCACGTTCGTCGACTTGGACGCCCGCAGCCTGGGCATTGACCATGTCGCCATTCGGACGGCGGCCTACAGCTACCAAAACCTTGTCGAACAGCAGAGTCTCATTGCAGGCCTTACCTTCAAACGAGACCTCCATACCTTCGCTCCTGGCGACAACGCCGGTGACTTTCGTCTCTAGATAAATAGTCGAAAAGGTCTTAAAGCGCTTCATCAACGGGTCAACCAAGTCTTTATCCGCGGGGGGAACAATGTGACTCATCAATTCGACAATAGTTATTTGACTACCTAATGAGTGGTATATTTCCGCCATTTCCAGACCAATGATACCGCCACCTACAATCAGCAGCTTTTCAGGGACATCGTCAATGGCAAGAGCGCCAGTCGAATCAATCAGCCGGGGATCTTCATTGGGAAAAGACGGTATCTGCACCGGGCGCGAACCGATGGCCAAAATACAGCGATCAAAGCCCAGTTCAAACTTTTCTTCATCCTTAGCATTTTTATATGGGCTGACAATAAAAGTATTTGCATCTTTAAATACGGCAAGTCCTTCAATATGGGTAACTTTGCGCTGCTTGGCCAACATCGCCAGGCCACCTGTCAGCTTTCCCACCACGGCATCTCGGTAGGCACGCACCTTGCCCAGGGACTGGTCCATGTTTTTGATTTCCACATCAAAGCCCAACTGTTTCAGCTCTGCGACAGCATGAATACCTTCGGTGACATGCAGCAGGGACTTTGAGGGAATGCAACCAACATTTAGGCACACGCCGCCAAGTACACTGTAACGCTCAATAATCGCGACCCTCTTGCCCAGGTCTGCAGCCCTAAACGCTGCGTTGTAACCGCCCGGACCAGCACCGACAACAACGACATCAAATTTTTCCATTTATTACTCCTAACATTCTCAACAAACCTCTTGCCAAGCAAAACAAAGCAAGCGGCCAAACAAGCTCTCAGCTAAACCAGGATCAGGCGCAAATCATTTAAATAGCCTGCCAAAGTTGAGCCAAAGCGCGCGACCTCGCCACCATCAAGGACACGATGATCATAGGAAATAGAGAACGGCAAAATTAAACGCGGCACAAATTCACGGCCATTCCAGACTGGCTTCATGGCAGACTTCGCCACGCCCATTATCGCGGCCTCTGGCGGATTGACCAGCGGCGTAAAGTTGCTGCCACCTAGCCCACCGAGGCTGGAAATCGTAAAGCTAGCCCCCTCCATATCATTGGGTCCGAGCTTAGCTGCGCGGCCCTTTGAGCCCAGCTCTTTAATATAAGCCGAAATTTCATCCAACGACAGTCGCTGCGCATTTTTAATCACCGGCACCAGCAAGCCGCGCGGTGTATCCACAGCGATACCAATATTGTAATACTTTTTCAAAATCAGCGACTTACCGTCACTGCTGAGCGAAGAATTAACCTGAGGGAATTGCTCCAGAGCCTTAACCACAGCCTTGACGATGAAAGCTAACGGAGTCGCCTTGGGCCGATCGCCCTTGACTGTCGCCGCCCGCTTGTTCAGATCCTGGCGAAAGTTTTCCAGCTCAGTAATATCTGCTTCTTCAAAGTGGGTCACCATGGGAATATTCAACCAGCCTTTATGCAGATGCGCGCCGGTAATTTGCTTGATCTTGCTCAGGGCCTGTTCTTCTGTCGGGCCAAATTGGCCAAAATCAGGCAGCTCAATGGGTGGAATCCCGAAGCCATTGGCAGCCAACGCACTGGAAGTGCCCTTCATTACGGCTTTGACAAACCCTTTGACATCGGCAAAGGTGACGCGGCCCTTGGGGCCGCTCGGCTGACTGATAAGGCCCAAATCCACGCCCAGCTCACGCGCGAACTGGCGCACTGAAGGCGAAGCATGCACACTGGCACCTAGACGCTGGGCATTTGTCAAGACCGCATTCTCGGCCGCGACTGGCGCGGGCGCCGAATCCACCGGTTCTGGCGGTTCTGGCTTTGGGCTTGCCGACGAAGAAGTTGCCGGCGTCGCAGCAGCTGCGGAACTCGCAGCGCTCGCGGCGATGCTAGCTTCAGGGCCAGCCTCGACGCCAGAACCGGCCGCCAGCTCCAGTTTGCCGATGACGTCGCCGCTGGAAACCGTAGCCCCCAGCTCGACGCTCAGGCTTAACAGTTTGCCACGGGCCGGCGACGGAACTTCGGCCGTCGCCTTGTCCGTTTCAATGGCCAGCAGCGACTCATCGGCGGCAAGCTCTGCGCCCACCTGCCTCATTATCTCCACCACGGCCGCGCCAGAGACGCCGTCGGGCACCACAATATCCATTTCAGTTGCCGGCGTCGCAGCAGCTGCAGGACTCGCAGCGCTCGCGGCGATGCCAGCTTCAGGGCCAGCCTCGACGCCAGAACCGGCCGCCAGCTCCAGTTGGCCGATGACATCGCCGCTGGAAACCGTAGCCCCCAGCTCGACGCTCAGGCTTAACAGTTTGCCACGGGCCGGCGACGGAACTTCGGCCGTCGCCTTGTCCGTTTCAATGGCCAGCAGCGACTCATCGGCGGCAAGCTCTGCGCCCACCTGCCCCATTATCTCCACCACGGCCGCGCCGGACACACCGTCGGGCACCACAATATCAATTACATTCGCCATAAATTATTCTACTCCTCAAACTGCTGTCGCACTTAAGCCAGACGTGGATTTTTCTTGGTCTTCTCAACACCCAATTTTTGACAGGCGTTTCTCAGCACACTTGCCTCCATTTTACCCTGCTCAACTAAAGCGCGGAGAGCCGAGACAACGATGTATTTACGGCTGACTTCAAAATGTTCGCGCAGCGCTTCGCGCGAATCGCTACGACCGTAACCATCGGTTCCCAAAGTATAAAACGGGCGTTTCATGTAAGGCGCCAGCAAATTGCCGTAGGCCTTAATATAATCCGTACTGATAATCGCCGGCTCTTCTTCCCGCGCATCAACTTCGGCCAAGGCCTGGCGGACATATGGCACACGCTCGCTCTGGGGCTCTAAAGTATGCTCGCGTTCGCAGTCAATGCCGTCTCGGTGCAGTTGTACAATACCGGGCACGCTCCAAACATCTGCGGCCACACCGTATTCTTCTTCCAAAATCCTGGCGGCTTGGCGCACCTCCATGAAAATACTGCCGCTGCCCAGAATATGAACCTTGGCCTTGGCCTTTTTCTCCGATGCCTGGAAACGATAAATGCCCCGGCGGATGCCTTCCTCGACACCCTCAGGCATAGCTGGCTGCACAAAATTTTCATTCAAAGCCGTGATATAATAGAAAATCTCTTCGCCGTCCTTGTACATGCGCCTCAAACCGTCCTGAATGATGACGGCCATCTCATACACGAAAGAAGGGTCATAGGCATGGCAGCTCGGCAGGGTCGCAGCCGTCAACAAATGGTGCCCATCCTGGTGCTGCAGACCTTCTCCATTTAGAGTCGTGCGGCCTGCGGTTGCACCGATCAAAAAGCCCTTCGCCAACAGGTCGCCGGCAGCCCAGGCCAAATCGCCGATTCGCTGAAAGCCAAACATTGAGTAGTAGGCGAAAAAGGGGATCATCGGAATGCTGTGATTGGCATACGATGTGGCTGCGGCCAGCCAAGAACTGAAACCGCCGGCCTCGTTAATCCCCTCTTGCAACAATTGCCCCTTGGCGTCTTCGCGGTACCACATCAAAGTCCCTTTGTCGACTGGCGTATAAACCTGCCCCTTGGGGTTGTAGATACCCAGCTGCTTAAACAGGCCCTCCATGCCAAATGTGCGGGCCTCATCCGGCACAATCGGCACGATACGGTCGGCAATCGCCTTATTGCGCAACAGAATGCTCAAGATACGCACGAAACCCATTGTCGTCGAAATCTCCCGGCCTGCGCTGCCGTCGAGCACAGCCTGAAACTCATTCAGTTCGGGGACATCCAACGGGTTAAGGCTAAACTGACGCACGGGGATTGAACCTCCCAGAGCGCTGCGGGTTTCTTGGATCAATTGCGCTTCGGGGCTACCGGGCTCAGGTTTGATAAACGGCAGGGCTTCAAGTTCCTCATCTTTTAAGGGCACGTGAAAGCGATCGCGGAAAGCCAACAGAGATGCCTTGGACATCTTTTTCAGGCTGTGGGTATCGTTGGCGGCTTCGCCCGCCTCGCCCATGCCATGGCCCTTGACCGTTTGAATCAGCATAATGGTGGGTTGCCCCTGATGACTTACCGCCTCATGCATGGCCGCGTAAACTTTGCGCGGATCGTGGCCGCCACGCGACAACGTGGCCAATTTTTCATCGCTCCAGTCTTGTACCAACTTGCGTAACTCAGGCGTATTAAACAGGTGCTCGCGAACGTAGGAGCCGTTTTTATAGTTGGCATTCAAACGCTGAAAGTCGCCGTCGACAATCGCCTCAAGTTGTTTCATCAAGGCTCCAGCCTCATCTTGGGCGAACAGCTCATCCCATTCCGTGCTCCACAAAACCTTAATCACATTCCAGCCGGCGCCGCGAAAATGCCCCTCCATCTCCTGAACAATCTTGCCGGCGCCGCGCACAGGACCATCCAGTCTTTGCAAGTTGCAGTTTAAAACAAAAATTAGGTTGTCCAGGTTTTCGCGCGCCGCGATGCCAATGGATCCGAGAGTTTCGGGCTCGTCGGTCTCGCCATCGCCGAGGAAAGCCCAAACTTTGCGCTTACCTATCTTCAAAAAACCGCGATTCTCCATGTACTTCATGAAGCGCGCCTGATAAATGGCCATAATCGGCCCCAGACCCATCGACACAGTGGGGAACTGCCAAAAATTCGGCATCAAACGGGGATGAGGGTAAGACGAGAGGCCGCCGCCACCCGTCTCCTGACGAAAATTCTCCAACTGTTCTTCCGAAAGGCGGCCCTCGACAAATGCACGCGCGTAAATGCCGGGCGCAATATGACCTTGATAGAAGATCAAGTCCGCTCCATTTTCAGCGTTAGGACCGCGAAAAAAATAATCAAAGCCGACTTCATAGATCGTGCCAGACGAAGCGAAAGAGGCGATGTGCCCGCCGATACCGTCAATTTTTTTGTTGGCGCGGGCCACCATGGCCATGGCATTCCAACGCACATAGGCAGAAACATTGCGCGCTATTGAGCTATTGTGCGGCATTGGGGCGCTGCGATTCGGCGGAATAGTATTGATATAAGGGGTGGACAACTGATGCGAAGTACCGCCCAGGCGACGTTGCAATATGTCTAGCAGAAACTCTGCTTTGTCTTCACCTTCATTTTTGATGACCGCGCCAAAGGCATCAAGCCACTCCTGCGTTTCCTCTGGATCCAAATCTTGGAACATCTAGAACTCCTCTCTGAATATTCAGCCGAATCAGGCCAATTTTTCTTCTATCTTAATTTTCTGTTTCGCTTGTAAATACAGTTCATCCGCCTTGTAAGAGCTACGCACAAACACGCCGGCAGCCACACCCTTAAAGCCTATTGAATAAGCATACTCAGCATAATCATCAAACTGCTGCGGGCTGATATATTCTTCGACATCTAAGTGTTGTCGCGTGGGCTGTAAATATTGGCCCACAGTCAAAATATCGACTCCCGCTTCCAATAAATCACGGAAAGTCTGGCGCACGTCGGCCGGATCTTCACCCATGCCGACCATGATTCCCGACTTGGTCACCATATGCGGGGCCAGGCTCTTAACCTGGCGGAACAACTCCAGCGAACGCTGATAATCCGCATTCGGGCGAACGTAATAATAAAAAGATTCAACTGTCTCAATATTGTGATTCAAAACTTCGGGCGCAGAATCGACTATCTCTTTCAATGCATCCCAATTCCCGAGCAAATCGGGTATCAGAACCTCAACTTTACTCTGTGGCCGGCGCTGGCGCACAGCTTGAATCACATCGACAAAATGCCGGCTGCCCCCATCGGCCAAGTCGTCGCGATTGACAGAAGTAATCACGGTATAATTCAGTTTGAGGGCTTCGACCGCTTCAGCGACCTTGTCGGGCTCCTGCGGATCCACCTGGCCAGGTTTACCCGACTCGACATTGCAAAACGTACATTTGCGCGTACAAATGCGCCCCAAAATCAGGAATGTTGCCGTGCCTGAATGCCAACACTCACTCCGATTCGGACAAGCCGCTTCCTTGCAAATCGTCTCCAAACCGTTGTGTTTGATCGCCCGATCGACACTGAGCGTGTTACTGTAGAGCTTCTTGCGCAGCCACGGCGGCTTAGGAAGCAGTGGTTTTTCTTCGCCCAACGCGTTTACTCCTGCTTGTCATTAAAATACCTGAAAAAAACGAGGGAGAATTCCGATCTAAATTCCAACATAATCCCCCAAATAATCCCAGACACAGTATTGAAGGCACCGATAAAAGTAAAGGGTGGCATGCATAATCCGGCTACAACTGCACGACAAAAATATGGCAGAAATCTTGACTGTTCACCAATCCACACTCCAAGCTAATTCTAGTTGGCGAAATAAAAATCGCCATCACTGAGAAAACTTTATGCCAGATCAACCTGGCAAGTTAGACAATTAAATCCAATTAAATCTTCGGCAAAGTTACGGACGATAGGCGATTCGAACGCCTGGCCTCTTCCTCCGGAGGGAAGCGCTCTATCCAGCTGAGCTAATCGTCCCCAAACTATTTCATGTCAATCCACGCGGCAATATTTGCACCCCATGCGAGAGCGAACCAGAATCGACAAGTGAACCAACTAAGATTCTAATCTTGTTTTAGAACTTTGCCAAGCCCTTTTACATCTAGTTTGCGCTCATTATTAATATCGGTTCTCGGCTGTTGGACTGGCCAAATTATGGTACAAAATTATCGCACAAAATTTTTTTATCGTTTTTTTATCGCTCTTCTGTTCGCTTTTCAAATATGCGCTGCCAATAATTACTCTAATTCCTTTAAAAAAATTACTTTAGACCCTCACCTTTTTGAGGTGGTCGCCTCGGCGTCGTTGGCAAGCGCAATATATAAATACTGCCCCCAATGCCTATTCCCAACAGAATGAAACGTAGCCACCACAAGGGCGAAGGGACAAAGACAAAGGCGGATATCGCCAAAGCGGGCCACAGCATCAGCAAGGCACAAGTTTTAGCGCCCCCGGTCATGCCTTCGCCGCGGGCATGGCGCCTCAAGTGTCTACCAAACAGGCGGTTGTGAAACAGCCAGTAGTGCAGGCGCGGGGAGCTGCGCGTAAAACACCACGCGGCCAACAACAAAAAGGGAGTTGTGGGTATCACGGGCAACAAGAGAGCCGCCCCCCCCAACACCAAAGAAATACTTCCGCCTGCAAGCAACAGCACGCGCCGCCAGCGGCTGCGCGATAACCGCGTTTTTTTCATTGCCTTAAAATTCGGCAAAGTAACTCACAAAGTTGAGCTAGAGCCCAACTCGATAAATAGTTGTCACAGGGAGGACAGCTCTTGCAAACGAGCTTCAAGGCCAGATTCAAAGTCAGCGATTCTATTTATTTAAGAACCAAGCAGCTCGAATTATCTTTGCCCGGCGGCACATTTTTCCTTCCTTGCAGCCAACCAAAATATAGACAATGAACATAAAAAACTATAAAAAACAATATAAGCGAATCAACGGCGCTTCGCCAGGCGCCGGGCCGAGCGCCGCCTGTCGTTGCCTAACACTCGGCAAGCCAGTATAATCGCTCCTTATCATGTATGACAAACCGGTAATCATTCAGGGCAATGGCACACTCCTGCTGGACTTGCACCATGCCGACAGCGGCAAAGCCCGAGACCTGCTCCTGCTGTTCTGCGAACTCGAAAAGTCCCCTGAACACATCCACACTTATCAATTGACGGCCCTATCTCTATGGAATGCGGCCTCTGCGGGACTGGATAGCCAGAAAATCATCGAATACCTGCACGAGCTTAGCCGCTATGAAATACCACAAAATATCATCCTGCAAGTCAAAGAGACTATTAGCCGTTATGGCCAACTCCGCCTTGAAGAGGTCAAAGGAGAAACCTTATCTCCAGTTGAAGATCATCAGGATAATACCGGGCGAGATCAGGTTGAACACATCGCGGGAAACTACGGCCAGCTCAGGCTCTGCGTCGACAGTCCGCGCATCTGGCTCGAACTGCAGCGAAACCGCAAGCTTTCCAAATATCTCTTGCCCGAAGAACCCGAATGCAGTTTTCTGATCTCTGCCCTCAACCGCGGTACCGTCAAAGTAGAATTAATCCGCCAGGGCTTCCCCGTGATTGACCTGGCTCCCATCCTTGAAGGTGCCCCACTGCAATTCAATCTGCGCAAGCAGACTCGGGCCGGCAAGGAATTCCGTCCGCGCCACTATCAAGAAAGCGCCGTCAACGCCCTTTTGGGCAATCGTGGCCCCGGCACTGGCTTCGGTTCCATCATCCTGCCCTGCGGTGCCGGGAAAACCGTGGTGGGCATGTTGGCCATGCAGGCATTGCAGACCGAGACCTTGATCTTGACCCCAAACGTAGCCGCCCTGCACCAGTGGATGAACGAATTACTGGACAAAACGGACTTGAGCTCCGAACAGCTGGCCGAATATAGCGGCATGCACAAGGGAATCGGGCCCGTGACCGTCGCCACCTACCAGGTGCTGGCCCGCTATTCCAAACAAGACGGCCAACACCCTCACTTCGACTTGTTCCGCAGGCGCAAATGGGGCCTGATAATCTACGATGAAGTCCACATGCTGCCCGCCCCGGTCTTCCGTATTGTCGCGGAGATCCAAAGTGTGCGCCGCCTAGGCTTGACCGCAACGCTAGTGCGCGAAGACAACGGGGAAGATGCCGTATTTTCGCTGGTGGGACCCAAGCGTTACGACGTGCCGTGGAAGGAACTGGAGCGCGACGGTTGGATTGCGACCGCCAACTGCAATGAAATACGCATTGAATTGCCACAGATTCAGATACTCGAATACGCCGTGGCCGAACCGCGACAAAAAATCAATATTGCCGCCCAGAACATCCTCAAAGAAGAAGTCACCGCCGAGCTGCTGCAACGGCACCGGCAGGACAAAGTCCTGGTTATTGGTCAATACATCAAACAACTGGAGTCTTTCAGCAAGCGATTTCGCGCGCCGCTTATAGCCGGCAAGACGCCCAATACCAGGCGAGAAGAGCTCTACCAGCAATTGCGAGACGGCAAAATTAAAATTCTTATCGTCTCCAAAGTGGCCAATTTTGCCATTGATCTGCCCGACGTGAATGTGGCCATTCAGGTTTCGGGCTCCTTTGGTTCGCGTCAGGAAGAAGCCCAACGCCTGGGGCGTATTCTGCGGCCCAAAGAACGCGGAGCCTATTTTTACAGCATTGTATCGCGCTACACGGTAGAAGAGGATTTCTCCAGCAATCGTCAAAAGTTTTTGATTGAACAAGGCTATAAGTACCATATCGTCACCTGTGATGCTCAGGATTACCCCCTGAGCCCGCAGCAAGAAAAAGCCTTGCGCGCTTCTGCGCAAGACACATTCAAAAGAGGAACGAATGGCCCTTCAATAGATGCTTTGAGTGAACTGTACGCCGAAGAAAACAGCATTGAGGTTTGCAGCCAAACCGGCCCCGCAAGGCGCATAACCCAATCGAGCGAAGTGACTGCGAAGTAGGACAATCATGGCCGAGCGGCAAGAAAGCCTTCAGGAATTACCAGCGTCATGGCGCAAGAGCTTTGGCTGTCTCGGCGACGAGTGCCTGCACCTGCTCGCCAGACTCTATCTCAGCCAGAGCAGCCAACAAAAGACTCATTCGCGCGAATTGATCATTGAAGCTTTATGGCATCACGCCAACCGTGACGAATACCGGCGCGCCAGCCTACAGAGTTTAAATGACTTCGATACGCAACTATTGCTCTCACTCTACCTGGGGCTACACAATATAGAGCAACTTTCTGCGAGCCTGCCCGAACACAGTGTTATCGAAATTTGCCTGCAGTTATTGCACCTCCAGGAACGCATGCTGGTATTACAGGTAGACGAACCCAGGCCAAAGAGAAGGCATGCCAGTCACAGTATGGATAAGGCTGAAAAAATCCCGCGAGGTGATGCGCAAAGTGATAGATACAAGCAACGCGAACCTGCTGCTGCCCGCCCGGCGACAGAAAGCCAGTTGCACTTGATACCCAAGTTTGAAAAGCAAGGGACGGTAGCCGGGGGAGCCAGTTTTGTGATCGCCCCGCAGTTTATTGACACCTTACAGCGACATTTAGACTTTAGCCATCTGTTTAAAGCCGTAGCTCTGTCTCAAGCCAAGCGCCAGGAATTACGCAAGAATGCCCCCAAACTGCTACTCAGCTCAGAGCTGTTATTGGCAAGCGCCCTATATTTTGGCCAGACAAGCTCACCTTTCAGGCGCAAAATCAGCAAAGCCCAATTGGCCAAATGCCAGAACTGCTTTCCGCAACTCGACGCAGTCCAGCTGCAAGAACTAAACCAGATGGGCCAGGCCTGTGGCCTGCTGCGCGAGGGTGCGCAACAAGAATTGGTTTTCTCACGGGAAGATTTTGTCCACCTGTGGCGCTCTCCCTACTACCAACGCCTGCTATCGTTGCAAGCTCACATCGTCGGATTGCACCCGAATGCCTTTGCCCAATTATTATTTATCTGGACTCCAGACATGATGCTGCCCGACTCTCAGCTGCGACGCCTGCTATCCCGCATGGGACTCGCCGCCGGGCAAACCGCAGTCTGTATTGCGGCCATGTTGCGCTGGCAAATACTTTGTCCGGCAGATACGCAGCCGCCCTGCGACAAAGCCGCCGACCACGCAGCCAACCACGCAGTCAACCAAGAGGCTTACTACCTGTTTAACCCCAGACTATACGAAAGTATTCTCGGCACAGAGGCGCAGCGGACAGAAACAGGTCCCAGCTCAAGGCATACCCAATCCAATCGCCTGAGTTCCAACTGGGAGCTGTATTGTGACCTGCGCCATCCCGAGAGTTATATTGACCTGTTACTTTGCGCCCGTCTGGAATCCTTTGGTGAACTGAGTCTGTTCCGGATTGAAAAGGCCCTTTTTCAACAATATTTTAACGCCGAAGAAAGAAAATTTGAGCGATTTATCCAGCACTTGCCTCAACTGGAAAACAATGGCATACATATTTCTGAATTTTTTCGCCAGCAGTGGCAAGAGTGGTTTAACGATAGCACCCGCTTTCAATTGTTCAAAGGTGCCTTGCTCGTCTGCCAGCCCAGTTACAATGAACTGATCAGCCGCTTGCTTGAAAATCCAAAGAACCCCGATATCCTCTGCAACCCTCAACCTGGTGTTTTTTTCCTAAATGAAGAACGGCAAAGTTTCTGGCGCGACAGACTAAATCATGCCGGCATATATTGTAGCGAACCTTTTACGACAAAGGCTTCAGTTGGCAATTTGTCTAACCGGCAAACAACGGCAGCGGCAACAGGTTCTGTCATCGCCGCCTGCCCTGAAATTGCTGAGCCCATTGTCAATAGTCTGGACTTTCCTATTAATGCCATCTCGGAGAAGTTGAGGAAATTCTCGCATGACAAAGCAATTTCGCTCCCCCAATTCTCCCCCACGACGGACGATACAGAAACGGCGAGAGACGACGACGCGGATGGCAAGCCAGCGAGCTTTTTATGGGACAACTGGCCCGCCAGCCCCCAGTCCTTTGTCAACTCCCGGCGCCTGGTTTGTTGCAATTCCGACTTGCGTCAACTGCACATCCATTTCCGCGAGGCTCGCGGAGTCTATTACACGGCCAAGCGCAACCTGTTGCACAGCCTGTTAACAGCGCGCAATCACATGGCCATTATTACTGTCGCCGAAGGCGATGATTTTGACCTAGTGCCATATACGGTGTTGCCGCTGAATCTCACGGGCAACAAGGAAGACCCCGAGCTGCTGGCCCTGGAATTGCGCCTAGAGCGCCTAATGAGTTTCCGCGTCAAGAATATCACCCGGGTCAACGAAGTATTTTACAGCCTAATCAATGTCTGCTTGCTGAGCCTATTGCCAGCGGATTACATATGCCGCCTGGAAGCCGAATTTGTCGAACTCGAAAATTCCGCTCCCAAAGCATTCTCTTAAGCGAAAATGCCCAACCACTACTGAGGATCCCCCATGAAGCCAATTGAGATTGATTATCTTAGTTCCATTGAAGCTCAAATACGCTTTCGCCCAATAAGCTTGGCAGACCGAGAAGACAGCCGGGTAACTGAGCGCCGTATATTTTTGCTTGGGACAGCCCATGTGTCCGAACAGAGCGCAAGACAGACTGAAGAGAAAATCGCCGAACTCAAGCCAGACTGTATCTGCATAGAACTGGACCGGCAGCGTTACGAAAACCTGATGCAACAAGAACGCTGGCAGAATCTGGACCTGTTTCAGACTTTAAAAGAAGGCAAGGGCCTTCTGTTGTTAATCAACCTCCTGCTCGCCTCGTTCCAGAGACGAGTCAGCCGCGATCTGAACATGAAGCCTGGACAGGAAATGATTTGCGCCGTGGAATTGGCCCATAAAAACGGTATAAATCTAGAATTGGTCGATCGCCCGGTGGAAATCACCTTGAAACGCGCCTGGGCGGCTTGTAATTTTGGGCAACGCGTCAAACTGCTCAGTGGCTTGGTCGCCTCGCTAACCACTAATGAGAAAATTTCCGAAGAAGACATCGAAAATCTCAAGGAGGCCAACACACTGGAGCATCTGATGAATGAGTTTGCCACCTATTTGCCCAGCATAAAAAGCAGTCTGATTGATGAACGCGATGTCTTCCTCGCCCGTTCTATTTTAGCGGCCCCTGGCCAAAATGTTTTTGCCGTACTCGGAGCAGGGCACTTGCGCGGTGTCTGCCAAGTCATGGAGCTTATTGCTGCGCAAGAGAGCCAGCAAACGGCAGCCTCGCCAGAGTCACGGCAGCCCCAATCGCATCACGCCGTAGAATCAGTTGAGCTGCAGAGTGCCGAGGCGGGCAAAATGCCCGGCGAACCCCAAAAGACAAGTCCTGAAAGCCAATCCACAATGGGAAAAAAGATGGACGCAAATACGCATGCGGCCCGGGCGCAAGCGTTGCGGCCGGGCCGCAGTGTTCCGATACCCCAGACAGAGGAATTACTGCTCACGCCCAACAAGTCGAACCTGACTAAAATCCTGCCTTGGGTCTTACCTGCCATCGCCGTCGGCATCATGCTTGCCGGCTTTGTCTTTAGCGATACAGAGAAGGCCCTGCAAGGCATCGGCATCTGGATCCTCTCGCATTCGGTCTTGGCGGGCCTGACAGCCTTACTCGTCCTGGCCCATCCCTTGAGTATTCTCGTGGCCATCATCGCTTCGCCCTTTACCGCCCTAAATCCCAGCATCTCAGTGGGACTGCTGACCGCTCTTTGCGAAGTGCTACTGCGCAAACCCCGAATCAAAGATATTGAAGATCTACTAGAGCTGGAAAAGTGGTGGCAATTCCGCCAGAATCGCATTTGGCACGCTCTAATTATTTTTGTGGGGGTTTCCCTGGGCGGCGCGGCGGCAACTTTTATTGCCTTGCCCTGGCTCAGTGTGATATTATCTACATAAACGCATGGAATGCACGGAGAAAAATTATGAACGATCTGATACAACAAGAGCTCAAGGCTTTATTGCAGGAATGCTGTAGCGAGCTGGAAGACCTCGAGCGGGAGCTAAAAGATTTGGAAAAGCGTCACCAGCAGCGGCTCGATGAGTTTTTCCGGCATCACGGAATACTTGACGTCAAACGACAAGAGACCATGATCTCCACTGTTTCAGCTTCTATAGATCAAGCGTAAAAGTGCTTGATTTTCCTCCCGTAGCTCCCCTGTTTACCTTTCCTGGTTCCCGTCGTCCTTTTTTTCTGCCTCTCTCAATAGAGTCAAGTAAGCATCTAATTGTTTTCCAAAAAATCCTTTAGTTCCTCTAGAAACCTAATTAAACCATATGTTTCAAACCACGCTATGCGTTCAAATTCGAGTGTAAAGGTTGAGAAACCATTTGTTTTTAAAGCGCCAATACTTAGAATTAAACTCTTTTTATCTAACATATTAACGTTCGGAAAAGCTCGTGTGATAAGCGTGTTAGAAAAATTATTTATTCCCAATTCCCACTTAATAAATGGTTTTTTAGGTAAATTTTGAAAATGATCTTTGCGCGCTTGCTGAAATTGTTCACTGGACAAAACATGTGATTTGTTTGGAGTCGAAACTTCAATTCCTAAGGGCATATTTTTAGAAAATTCATTCTCCTGACAAAAATCAATAACTTTGTTCGTTAAATCTTGAGTGTCTTTCAACTTTATTTCAGTCTCAAGGACCGCAAATATCCTTTTTGAGTTAATCTTCTTGAACAGCCATTTCCCCATCGCTCCCATATTTATATTCCTTTATATTTTATATATTATTTGATACTTTTAATAATATCTTTTTCCTGTTTACTTGTGAAGTCTATGAACCCTTTTTTTTATCTATTTGGTGCTCATAAACAATGTGTCTGGAATATCTTTTGATTAATAAAATATAATTGTAGTTCCCCTTCTCTGTTACCCTCTAAGAGTCCCTTGCACCCTAACCACGAAATACACGAAAAACACAAAAAAACGCCGCCCCAAACGAGGCGGCGCGGCGCAAGGCAGAAAAGCCACGGGTATTCAGCTACTGCCTTTTGCACTGATAGTGATAGTTTTAGCTTGAGAATCGGAAGGGCAAAGACCCTTCTCAAGTCGGATGTAGACCTCAATCTTGTTTTTTGGAACCTCGTAATCAGCAACCTCAAAATCATCAATAATATTTACACCAGAACTTAGCTGAGGAGGTGTATAGCTTAACTCCTCCATATTAAAACTCTCCTGGTCTAATATTTTGTCGAAAACACTACTTTTAAGCACAACTGCAGATTTTGATGATTCGACATCCTCAAATTTGTCTAAATCTGGCTGAAAGTTGAAGTGATATATAACTTCTATTTTCTTATTTGCTGTAATACCATTTAACTCTAGCTCAACAATTAAATTAATGTGATCTTCCCCATTGCTTTGCTGATCAAGCCCAGATAAGGCTGTAAAACTTAGTTCAGCTTTTTGATCAAGACTCTCGCCCGATATGACAAAATCATTCTTAGCAAGTTCCAGGTCTTCCAATGTAACAGTATCATTTGGCCCCACAGAGAGCAAAGCGAGTGGACTTGCTTGTTTATATCCATCTTTCGTTCTATCAACTTCATTTTTCAGCTTGTGCAATTCACTTTTGACCGCCTTAATTCTTTCTTTAAGTTCTGAAGACCCGGTCACTTTGACTCTCAAGCTGCCGCCACTGGGGTCGGTGAATAGCAGTTCAATGCTTTCACCATTACCAATACTTTGATGAATAATTTCATCATCAGCCAGAATTTCACCTCTTGGGCCAACAACTGACGGTTCTGAAACGTCCGCGGCCCCGGTTTTAAACATTTCTTTGATTTCAGAAATTTTTGTACCGGCGCTCACTCTTAATTCAAAACCATCACTTATGGCAGTCTCAGGAGGCAGCACGGCATAGTTGGAATCAAAAAGATTGTCTGCCGAAGAAACTTTAACGGTCGGGACCTTAGGGATATGGCCGTCATCATTGTAGGAGAAAGTTGAAAAATTAGACATCCGGCATTGGCATAATAACAACACCAACAAGATGAGTGACAGGGGAAACAATAATTTCATAGTCTAAAGACTCCTCAATGCAATTATATGCAACCTGATTATAGCCGTGCTAACGCACAAAATGCAAGTCGGAGCTCCCGTCGTGCCATCCACAGTTCCCCTTTCACAGTCCTTGGCCGAGTAACCACGAAGAACACTAAAAAAATACGAACGACACGAAAAATTCTAAAATACCGCGCCACCCGCCTAACGCCCCCGCGCCTCCCGTCATCCTTTTTTGCCTTCTCCCTGCTACCCATGTACCCATGGCTCACCATGTGCCCCCCACGGCTCCCCAGCCTAAATTTCGTGACCTTTCGCCGTCTTCGTGCTTTTCGTGGTTCCTCTTTCGCCACCTTTCGTGCACTTTTTCGTGGTTTCTCTTTCGCAGTCTTCGTGCACTTTCGTGGTTGAACCCACTGGCGCCCTCAAAATGGCATCTTTTAATAGAATAAATCTACAATTCCCGTTGAAAATAATGGTACAAAAGTTAAAAGTAGCAAACATATTATTAAAAGTATATAGAAAGGAATTGCCTCCTTGATAAAATCTTTAATTTTACATTTAGTTATACCACATGTCACAAATATAAGTGTACCCATTGGCGGAGTGATGCATCCAATCGCCATATTAAATATAAATATCATTGCAAATTGAATTTCGTTTATACCGTAAACCTTTGCGACCGGTGCAAGTAAAGGAACCAGAACTATCATGGCCGCATTCCCTTCAATAAACATCCCAACAAACAATAGGAAGAAATTAACGAGTATCAAGAATATATATTTATTAGAAATCATACTCATCAAAAATTCAGTTAATTCTTGCGGGATTCTTTCTCTTGTCAAAATCCAGGAAAAAGAAGCTGCAGCTCCAATTATTAACATTATTGAAGCTGTTGTCACTATTGTTTCTTTGATTGCGGTAATTATGTCTTTTAATGACATTTCTTTATATGCAATCCCCAGAATCAAGGAATAAAATATAGCGACGGCCCCCGCTTCTGTTGGAGTTATAACCCCCAAACGAATTCCACCTATAATAATTACAGGCAAACTCAGGGGGAGAATGGCACCTAAAAAAGCTTTTGCAAAATCTTGCTTTGTATAATTTATAGTTGCTTTAGCGTATTTTCTCTTTTTAGATAAAATCCATACCAAGAACATCATAGTTATACAAAGTAAAGCTCCCGGCCCTATTCCCGATATGAAAAGTTTTCCTATTGATACATTTGCAATAGAGCCATAAATAATCATTGCAATCCCAGGCGGGATAAGTGGAGTAATCATAGCTGAAGCCGCTGTTAATACCGTTGAAAATTCCTTTGAAAAACCTTTTTTCTCCATCTCAGGCACCAGCATTTTTGCCTGCATAGCCGCATCCGCCAAGTTTGAACCCGATAGACCTCCCATTAGAGCTGACAATAAGACATTGACCTGTGCCAATCCCCCCGGAACTTTGATGAGCAGAATTTCACAAAAGAGCATTATCCTTTGAGTAACTCCTGAATAATTCATCAGGACTCCCGCAAATATAAAGAATGGCACCGCAAGCAATGGAATACTTTCTACTCCTGATATAACCCTTTGAATTATAATCTGGGTAGGGACACTTGGCGTAAGTATGAAATACGTGATAGAGCCGGCCCATAGTGATACAAAAACAGGAACTCTCAAAAATAACAAGGTTAGTAACAAAATTGTCGCCAAAGTAACGGCGTTGATTTCTAACATTAATTCTGACCAAACTTGTGAAATATATCTTCTACAAATAATAAAGTATGATTTATCAACATTGCCAAGCAGCCCAAAGGTATCATACTGTAAATTAAATAGTATGGAATTCTTAAAATATTTGTTCGCCGATCAATTTCTACTAAGATTTCTACAAAAATCATTCCATTCTTAATAAAGAATATTAGGACAAATGTCGTCACCAAGTATCCAAAGATACCAACTATTCTTTGCAGCTTTTTAGGCATCAAATCCACAACTACATCTATGGCTATATGCCCTTTATTTCTAAATGCGACTCCCGCTCCTATAAAAATAATACACACCAAGCAAGCCAACTGCACTTCTTCCTGCCATACGAATGGTGCATTAAAGAAATATCTCATAATAACACCAAAGAAAGTTACCGAAACCAATATTACCAGTGATAAGCCCGCCAGAAAGTAATCAATGTTCAATAGCTGTTTCATTAAACGGTTCTTGTCTTTCAATCTATTAACCTTTTTGCTGAATTTTAATTAGAGCATTACTTTGACAAGAATATGTTTTATTTTGTCGCTTCCTTCCTAACCGTTTTATATAGATCTTTGCTCCATACAGAGGTAAATACAGGTAGATCATAAAAAGCCATAGCTTTATCTTTAAATTCGTTGATATCTATCTCAATAATTTCTACACCTTCTGCTTTAAATTTATCGGTCATTTGAGCCGTCTGTTCTGCTTGCAGTCTATTATTGTATACTCCAGCGGTTTCGCATGTATCTATCAATATCCTTTGTTGTTCTTCTGTAAGCGTGCCAAAGAATATATTTCCCGTTACTAAAGTAGTAAAATTTTTAATATGCCCACTTAAAGTGAGGTATTTAGCTACTTCATGAAATTGACCGTTATAAAGTACCGTTAACGGATTTTCAAGACCGTCGATTACACCTTGCTGTAACGAAGTATAAGCCTCGCCTAAAGCCATAGGCGTCGGGACAGCGCCTAAAACTTCAAATCCTTTTACTTGAATTGTATTATTGGGAACTCTTATTTTCATTCCTTTTAAGTCAGCTAAAGTTCTTACGGGCTTAGTCGTTAAAATATGTCTTTCACCGTACACCCAGTTGGCCCCGATAACCTTTAAGCCTTTTTCTTCAAGTTGCTTCATTTGATCTGCCCACCACTCGCCTTTCGTTACATTCCAAACTTCATCCCAAGTCTCAAATAAGAAAGGGCCGAATGTAATTCCAAGGTCTCTAACTCCACGGTCCGAATAAAAAGCTCCGTCAGCTAGAGTAATAACGCTGTCACCCATAAGCATTTGATCAATAAGGTCATTCTTTGATCCTAGTTGACTTGACGGATAAACAGTTAACTTCATAGAGCCGTTACTTCTTTCTTCAACGAGCCTAGCCCATTCATGAACGCCTAGATCGAAAGGCTCTCCGGGATTATTTGCATAACCTACCTTAATATTTACGACCTTTGCGACAGATTTATCAGTTTCTCCATCTTTATTTTTAGAGAAGTCAAATACCTTCAATTGCATAAGTGCAAGAAAAATCAAAATAATAACAATTGATATAGCTAGATTCTTCCTCATAAATTTTCTATCCTTCCTGATCTTATGGATCACAAATTAATATTTCTCATTATATACAGTTGCTTATTGTCAATATGCTGTCTTAAAACCTGGCTTGATCTTTCATAATCTCTGTCCTGAATAGCTTCAATTAATAAAATATGCTCTTTGGCTGATTTAATCGTTGTCTCTTTGTCTGTGTGAGTGAAGTATCTAAGTCTTCTTGTTAGTTCTTGAATATTTTTCATAATATCAATCGCAAGGTCGTTTTTGCAATTAGCAAAAATCTCATAATGTAATTCGTCATCTAATTTTGTAAGTTTCTCTATATCTTCAAACTTAAGCGAATGTTCAATTTGTCTCTTTATCATCATGAGATTTTCTTCCAGTATAAACCTATAAGAAAGATTAAGCATTAAGGGTTCTAATTCATATCTAAGCTGAAATAGATCCTTTATTTGTTTTAACGTTATTCTAGATATTCGCAATCCTTTTCCCGATATACTTTCAACCCACTTCTCCTGTCTTAATCTGCCTAGGACTTCTCTTATCGGTGTTCGACTGACATTATATTTTGCAGCAAGCGCTTTTTCTTCAATTACTTCCCCAGGGTAATACTGAGAAGTTATAATTTCTTCTTTTAATCTATTATAAATACTATTTTTCATGGAATATGATTCCCCTTCTAATTTGTTATACCAAAATCATTTACAGAGTATACTTTAGTAAAGAATTTAGAAATCAATATTTATCAGATATCCAGATCTATGAAACTTATCTCCACAATTTCATATATTTTAATACAGAGTTTAAGTATACAGATTTTTTTTTATAATTCAATACTTTTTCTAAAAAAGATGAAAATTATAATTACGAATTAAACGTTTCTGAAATTAATGTAAACTAGAATTGACCTTTTTTAAAAAATAGAGTACTCTATTTCTCATTAAGTATATTATATCTTAGTTTAAGAATACTTAATAAAACATTAGTGTATTTCAGGTGGTTCAGTTTCATGAAGACTATAAACATCGCAAGGCCGGGAAAAATAGAATTCGTCGAAAGCAAAATGCCCATTCACAAGGAAAACGAGGCTCTGCTCAAAATTAAATATGTGGGAATTTGCGGATCAGATATTGCTACTTATACCGGCAATCAACCATTTACTACATACCCAAGAATACCGGGACATGAGTTTTCGGCTGAAATTATAGAAATTCCGCTAAATACTTTAGGACTTAAAGTAGGAGACATTGTTACCGCCAATCCTTATTTTAATTGCAAAGAATGTTATTCTTGTAAAAAGGGTATAGTCAATGCATGTACTTTGAATCAAACGATGGGAGTTCAAAGGGACGGCGCATTCACCGAATATATCACGATGCCTATAGAAAGGATATACAAGACGGACAGACTTTCTGCAAAAAAGCTTGCTTTGGTTGAGCCTTTTACTATTAGTTATCACGCTCTGAATAGAATTACAGTCAAACCAGGAGATAAAGCCATTATTTTCGGTTCAGGTACAATAGGAATTTTTGCCCTTATTTCAGCAAAATTAAAAGGAGCAGAAGTATACGTAGTCGATATAATGGAAAAAAGACTAAATAAAGCTCGCGATCTTGGCGCATTTGGGGTCATTAATCCTTCAAATGATAATTTGGTGGATAAAGTAAATCAAATAACCAATGGAAACGGATTCGATATTGTTATAGAAGCTACAGGAAAAACTCAAGCATTTCTATCTTGTATAGATACTGCCGCATTTGGTGCCAATATCGTACTTATAGGAAATGGCAAGCAAGAAACGACTTTTAATCATTCCATACTTATAAAGAAAGAATTAAATATATTTGGTTCCAGGAACTCCCTTCAAAAGGATTTTGAAGCCGTAATAGATATCATAGCCAAAGGGGAAGTTGATATTGAAAAGTTAATTACTGGAGTTTATGAAAAAGAAGATTCAATTCAGGCTTTTCAAGATTTAGTGAATAATGATGGCACTAAATTAAAATCATTAATTAAATTCGCTTAAAGTTTATTTTAAAAGATGAAGGTGTCTATCTCAAGATGGAATTAAACAGAAAAAATTATCCGGCCTATCCTGAAAAAATTATCCAATTTGGCAAGGGAAACTTCCTGAGATGTTTTTTTGATTGGATGATTGATATCATAAATGAAAAAACTGATTTAGACGCGGGTATTGCCGTTGTAAGATCTACGAATACGGATAAACCTCCGCTTCTTGATATCCAAGGCGGTTTATATACAGCTTTAATCAGGGGAATAGATCAAAAGAATCAAGTGGTTCGAGGCTGCCGAATTATTTCTTCTGTAAACAGAGAAATCCCTATATATAAAGAATTTGATCAGTATCTAAAATTAGCTCATAACCCCAAAATGAGATTTATTATCTCCAATACGACAGAAGCCGGAATTGCGTTTGTCGATACGGATAAATATCAGGATAGACCTCAATCTTCCTTTCCAGGCAAACTCACAAGACTCCTTCATGAAAGATTCAAGCATTTCAACGGAGATAAAGCAAAAGGTTTTATCCTTTTACCATGCGAATTAATTGATTATAACGGCGATAGATTAAAAGAGATCGTATTAAAATATACTGATTTATGGCAATTGGAAGATGCATTCAAAACTTGGCTTGAAGAGGCAAATGTATGGTGCTCCACTCTGGTGGATAGAATAGTTACCGGATACCCTTTTGCCGAAAAAGAAGAACTAGCAAAAGAATTAGGATACCAAGATCAGTTCATAACGACAGGGGAATATTTCCATTTACTAGTAATTCAAGGCCCCCAAAAGTTACTGGAAAGGGAGCTCAAATTAAACCAACTCAAATTAAACCAACTCAAATTAAACCAACTCAAATTAAACCAACTCAAATTAAACCAACTCAAATTAAACCAACTCAAATTAAACCAAGTAGGACTAAATATAGTAATTACAGAAGATTTAAAACCATATAAAACAAGAAAAGTGGCCATACTAAACGGGGCTCATACCGCAATGGCACCGGTGTCATATTTATATGGAATTGATACGGTAAGAGAGACTCTTGAAGACGAAATTACGGGTAAATTCGTAGAAGCAGTTATTTATGATGAAATCATTCCTGCCCTTGATATGGACAAAACAGAACTTTTATCTTTTGCAGGATCTGTAATCAGCAGATTTAAAAATCCGTATGTAGAGCATATGCTCCTAGATATCTCTTTAAATTCAATGTCTAAATACCGAAGCCGGATTTTGCCTCAAGTCCTTTCTCACTTTGAAAAAAGGGGAGAACTTCCCCAGAAATTAGTATTTGCATTAGCGGCCATGCTCATCTTCTACAAAGGAAAGAGAAATGGAGAAGATATTAAGCTCAGAGATGAGGAAGATATCTTAAGCATTTATAAAGATTTGTGGGATAATTTTGACGGAGATTACACAAAATTGGCCTCTGTTATTTTAGGCATGAAAGATCATTGGGGAGCCGACTTGACTGCAATAAACGGTTTTGTCGATATGCTTGCGGGATATACAAGAAGCATTGACACACTTTCGATGAAAGAAGCTATCAAAGAGGTCTTATAATGAAAAGATTTGTAAAAATTAATTCAGCTGATAATGTCATTATCGCCCTGACAGATCTGACCAAAGGTCGTATTTTAAACTTTGACAGTCAAACTTTAGAACTGCTTGAAGATATCCCCAAAGGGCACAAAATAGCCATTACAGATATCGCAGAAAACAGTGATATTATTAAGTATGGCATGCCTGTCGGCCATGCGTCATCTGAGATTCAGGCCGGACGATGGGTTCATTCCCACAATATCACAACAAATTTAAAAGATCTCGACAAATATACATATACTCAAGAATTTCACGAATGCAAAATTGATATTCCCGAAAAAAAAGTTAATATCTATAAACGGAAAAACGGCGATTTAGGGATAAGAAATGAATTGTGGATTATTCCTACTGTCGGTTGTGTCAACGGTATCGCCCAAAATATAGTAAAGGAGTTTATATCTGGAATTCACGACCTTGAAATAGATAATGTAAACGTGCTTAGACATGATTACGGATGTTCTCAACTTGGGGAAGATCATGAGAATACTAAGATAATCCTGCAGAATGCAGCAAAGCACCCCAACGCGGGAGGCGTCTTGGTATTAGGGCTTGGATGTGAGAACAATCAAATAGATGAGTTTGAAAAAACTCTGGGTAAATTTGATAAAGAAAGAGTCCAATTCCTTATATGTCAAGAGGTTGAAGACGAGATAACAAGAGGTAAAGAGATTCTGCATGAAATCTACTCGGTAATGAAACATGATAAAAGAGAGGCCGTTTCTGTATCAGAACTAAAATTCGGGCTTGAATGCGGAGGCTCGGACGGACTTTCGGGAATCACGGCAAACCCCATGCTTGGAGAATTTTCCGACTATGTCATCCAATACGGCGGCACTTCGGTATTAACGGAAGTTCCTGAGATGTTTGGAGCAGAAACTCTTTTAATGAAAAGATGCCAAAATCAAGGGGTTTTTGACAAGACAGTAAGTCTTATCAATGATTTTAAAGATTATTTTATCAGACACGGTCAAAAGATATATGAAAATCCGTCGCCGGGTAACAAGAAGGGGGGAATTACGACGCTTGAAGATAAATCTCTGGGATGTACGCAAAAGTCAGGGACATCAAAAGTCATGGATGTGCTAAAATATGGTGAAGTATTAAAAGAGAGAGGCCTCAATCTACTTAGTGCGCCGGGTAACGATCTGGTCGCAACTACGGCACTTGCAGCGGCCGGATGCCACATGGTGTTATTTACAACTGGTAGGGGCAGCCCGTATGGGGGATTCGTTCCTACCGTTAAGATATCTACCAACAGTGAGTTAGCCGCCAAAAAAAGAAACTGGATAGATTTTGACGCAGGAAAACTCTTGTCTGGGGATATGACGATGGACGACCTTTTAGTTGATTTCATTGATTATATTGTGGATGTCGCAAATGGGAAATTAACAAAAAATGAGATTAATGATTTTAGAGAATTGACAATCTTTAAATCAGGGGTAACTTTATAAGCAATAGTAAAATATATAGACTAAGGGAGCTTGCAATGAAAAAACTTGAAGTCTTAAAGAAAATAATTGATGTCGGTGTGGTGGCCGTAATCCGGGGAGACAATATTGAACAGGCTGTAAATAAATCGAAAGCCTGTGCAGAGGGCGGAATTCCCGCATTAGAAGTCACTTATACGGTACCGGGTGCCACTGAAGTTATTAAAGAGCTTAAAAAGAGCATTCCTTCGGACAAATTATTAGTTGGAGCGGGAAGTGTAATTGATGCCCAAACAGCTGGAGTTGCTATTTTAGCGGGAGCAGAATATATTGTATCGCCTGCTTTTAATTTGGATACAGCTAAATTTTGTAACAGATACCAGGTGCCTTACATGGCTGGATGCCTGACTCCAACGGAAATGCTGACGGCTCTTGAAGCGGGAGTGGATATCGTCAAGTTATTTCCAGGCAGCGTGTTCGGTCCTTCATATGTAAAGGCGATAAAAGTACCTTTGCCGCAGTTAAACATTATGCCTACCGGTGGCGTCAGCGTCGATAATGCCGTCGAATGGATTAAGGCAGGAGTAGTCGCCGTAGGAGCTGGAGCAAGCCTCACCAGCGGTTCCTTCCAAGATATCGTGGAAAAATCAAAAGAATTCGTAGCCAGGATAAAACAAGCCAGGGAAGAAGTGAAGCAATCAGATGAATAAAAAAGTGGCCGTGATGGGAGAACTGCTTTTAAGGTTATCGACTCCAGGAAAGCAAAGATTTTTAAATTCAACTTCATTTGACATAAATTACGGCGGGGCGGAGCTCAATGTAGCCGTTAACCTGGCGACACTCGGAATTGATGTCAAGGCAATAACAAAAGTAGCGCCCAATGAAATAGGAAATGCAGCAATCAGGAATCTCAAGAGCTATGGAGTCAATACGGACCACATCGCGAGAGGCGGAGAAAGAGTTGGGATATATTTTCTTGAAACCGGGCATTCTATCCGAAACAGTAAAGTTGTGTACGATCGGAAAGATTCCGCTTTCTCAAAGACTACGATATCCGATTATGACATAGATGCCGTCTTTGAAGGAGTTTCACTTTTTCATGTTTCGGGAATCACTCTTGCAATTAGCCAAGAAACATTTCAAGTTGCCGAGTTCTTTATGAAAGAAGCGCAAGCTAGGGGAATTAAAGTCAGTTTTGACTTTAATTACAGAAGTAAACTCTGGTCCCATGCAGAAGCGAGAGTAAGGATCAGTAAGATCCTTAAATATGTCGATATCGCGTTTGCAGGCTATCTTGATTTTATAAATATATTAGGGTATAAGACAGATAAAACAGATATCAGCGAAATTTATGAAGAATTATATCCAAAAGTTATCAAAGACCATGATTTTGAATATATAGTATCTTCGGTAAGAAATGTGGTTTCAGCTTCAAAAAATATTTACAGGGGTATCTGTTGTAAAGGACGAGAGCTTATATTCTCGAAAGAATATCATATAGATATTATTGATAGAGTAGGAAGCGGAGATGCGTTTGCTGCCGGATTTTTATTCGGATACCTTATGAACGCTTCCGACAATTACAAGGTAGAATTTGCGGCGGGTGCAGCAGCCATGAAACACACAATCGCGGGAGATTCAAATCTTGTTGTAAAAGAAGAGATAGAAACTTTATTCAAATCCAATAGTCTTGATGATGGTTTTGATGTCGGCAGATAAAAAGCCGCCAATTATATCCTTCAAAATATAAATATAGGCAGCTTAGATTATATCTCAACAATATTCCCTGCGTTTAAATTAATTAAAAAATGATCGCTCGGTTCTCCATGGGTGAATTTGTCGAGGACTTGTATTATCCAGTAGAATCTCCTCTTAAAAAGGGCATCTAAACTATTGTTTTTAAAATTTCCATCGTCTTTTACTTCTAATTCTATCTGATCGGAATTTATATATCGCAAAAGCATCCGATACTGATCTATCCGATCAGGTAATATGTCATTGCGCAGGCACAACTTATCAGCATTTCTTAATTTATAGAAATCAACTATAAGATCAAACCCTTTCCATGCCGTCCAGTCTTCTACTTTGAAGCCTTCTTTCTGTATTATATTTTTTATCTGGGTTTTGGCCTTTTCAAATTCTTTTTGAAATCTGGCATCACTTGTCGTCGAAGGATCAAAGCCTGTCGATTCTATTGTTGTGTTTGTCGACATTTGCGACAACGTCAGCATGTCCAGCCCATTGAGACTATGGGCCATTTTCTCTACATCTTCTGGCCAGTCATCCGGCAAGAATCTGATTCTTGTGAGTTCCCTGATATGCCATTCATTTAATTCTTTATAAGAGCTGGCATTTAAAATATCTTTATTCCATATATTTTGATAATCTATCGAACTTAAATGGCTGTGCTCCGTCCGGTAATTTTCAAATAGTTCGTTAAAATGTGGAACCTCATCCAAAATGATAGTTTCCACTTCCATAATATTTTTTTGCTTTAAAGTTACAATTTTATACGCCGGTATATATGCCGCCAATGAAGGAACAACTATATTAATTATGAAATTATTACCATATCTTTTAGACCCAGTATCATTAAAATGCATGTGTCCGCTAAAATGAATTTTGATACCTATTTCTGCAAATATTTTAGAGACACTCTCTGTGGGCACTCTTTCGACCTGGAACTTGTTTTGCCCAAAAATCTGCTCTATTTCTCGAGAACATTCTTCATAAAAATCTACTACGGGATAGTGGCCAAAGGCAATCAATATTTTATCCATTTTTATTGAGCGATCAACTACATCCTTTATCCAGGAGATAATAAATCTTTTATGTGTAATTAACTTATTATATCCAGCATTTGAGCTGCTATGATAGTTATCCGGATCATTATTATATGCAGAAATATTTTCTTTAGGAATGAATATATTCGCATCAATTGAAAGAAACCATAGGTCTTTTTCACATTCTACCAGATAACTTGAATCGGGAACTTTTAAAGGATTCGTGTAATTTTCTCCTTTGTATTTCCCGCCACTTCCCTCTCTATATATTTCGTATAAACGATTGTCCAATTTTGCCTCTTCCAAGGCTCTGCTGTAATCATAAGATTCAATAGTATGAGAAGAGAATGGTGATTCCCAGTAAATATTATCTTCTGACGGATAAAATCCGGTATTGGGCAAATATGCCATCAGCTCTTTGTATCCCAACAAGGAGACTTCTTCACTGGCAATGACAGGATTCTCATCCGGCGACGCTCTGCTATATAGTGGATCTTTACTATAAATAGCCTGTTTTTTGCCGTTTGTCCCAAGGAAATCTGGCTTCCCGCCGCCCTTTCCATACGGCCTGACAACGTCATGGTTGCCCAGTGTGCCGTAATATTCTAATCCATGCCTTTCTCTATATTTATTCAGCAATTCGGCAAGTCCCCTCATGTGTATGGGCTGCCCATCGTCGGTAAGATCTCCCAGTAGAATTACTATTTTGATCCCTCTGGCCACAATCTGATCTAATGCTGCCGAAAGGGCAAAATAGTTCTCATTGAGCAGCCTTGTCGACTTGATCTGGGCTTCCATGGTTCTCAGGATTGCATTTTTACCTGAGACAGAATTGGGAACTCCTTTAAAGTTTCCGTCCGCAAATTCACCATAAATATCGTGAAAATGGATATCTGCCAGAAATGCCAATTGTATGGCTGAATTTTGCGGTGAATTTTGTGTTGACAACGGCTCCCCCCTCATATTTTGGGTATCCTTATATTTTATATGGGGAACCACGAAAGGGAACCACGAAAAGTGGCGAAAGATCACGAAATTTAGACGGCGGAGCCGCGGGTGTAACGATGGGGGGCCGCGGGTGACAGGGGAGTCAGGAAAAAGGATGACGGGAGCCAGGAAGGGCGCGAAGGTCAGAAGAGGGGCGTTTTAAAATTTTTCGTGTTGTTCGTATTTTTTAGTGTATTTTGTGGTTACTTGGCCAGGGACTGTGAAAGGGGGACCGTGATCAGAAGCTGTGCACTTCCTCATTCACAACTTCAATGTGCTGGCCTCTCTGGGTCAAGAGAAAAATACCCGCTTCCCGTGCCTCTGTAATCAGCTTGCCGTCAGTCACCGTGGACGCCAGCCCCAGATAAAATTTGTAGTCCTTGTATTCGGTGAAAGTCTGGCGAAAGTTCTGTGGCTCTTTTGTGAGCAGCTTATCAATGTCGTTGATGTGCGCCTTGTACTTCACCTCAATAAGTGCTACGGTATCGCCGTTGTACATCACGATGTCGTACTCGCCTTCGTCGCGATTCCTGCGGCGGTTGGACACATTGCGCTTCACACTGTCATAGCGCAGTCCACCGAGAAACGGATTTGCGTAGAGACTGTTGAAAAACAGTTCCTCGGCAAAATCACCGTTGCTGATGCCAATATTGCCTAATAGCTGAGCCACTTTGTCCAGCCGCGCATCGGTCTTTTCCTGCAACCTGCGCAATTCAAGCAGCTGCGCATCGGTCTTTTCCTGCGACCTAAGTAAATTGGCAATGTCTTTACTGTTTTGTGCAAGTTGTTGGTCAGTTCTAGCCTGAGACCTGTGCAACTCAGCCATCTCTCTGTTGTGCTGTTCAGCAGCTTCAGCCTGTGATCTTTGGAACTCGGCCAGTTCTTTGTTGTGCTGTTCGGCAGCTTCTGACTGCGAAATGCTGAGTTGTCTGAGGATTTCCCTCACTTCATCCAAGGTATCCATGTATCCTCCATATAGTGATATCTTAGCCGTATCAATATCGTATAGCAATACATCTTTGCAGAGTTGGGAAGCTGGGGGCATGTTGTTCGCATTTTTACAGTTCCTTAATATAATACTATTGCAATACTTAAAGCGACATATTATATTAATGTTATTAAATTTTTCCAAGGAAGGTTTTCATTATGGAATTTATAAATAAATTAAAGAATCTTGGCGACAGAAGCGCTTCAATCAATAAATATGCGGTTAAATACGCAATGGGCGTAAAGGTTAGAGAAAGCTTTATATCCCTTATTTTGCTTTCCTTTCTCTTGGCAGGTTGTGTCTCGGTTCCTTTAGGTGACAAAATATCTGAGGGAGTTTATTACATTAAGGATAGCGCGGGAATCCAAATTGATGAATATAATGATGTTACTACCATAAGCGGGGAAGCTATCATAAACCAAGAAACTTTTGCTAAACATACCGAAGAACATTACTTTTTGAGAACTTTCATTAGTGGTAAAGTAGTCTCGCATCAGGTCTACGCAGATCTTGGATATCATACAGATTGGCTTTTTTATAATGGTGCCGCAATTAAGGGCATTGGGAATGCCGAATTTACATCACTTGATAGAGACGTTAAGATGGCCCAGTATGGAAGTATTTTTAATGAAACCGTAGTTGCCTCATTCCCAGATTCCGAGTTAAGGAACGGACAGGATAGCAGTATTCAATTTTACTCTAAGTCAGGCCAAAAAACTCAGCTTACGATTACTGCAAGACAGAAACAAAAGCAAATTGAAATGATTGATTCTGTTTTAAATCAATAACAGCTCACGACAAAAAGCCTCCTCATTCCGAGGGGGCTTTTCTTATGACCATCACTTCACTTTGCCGCAGCGTCCAGGTCGTAATAGACTGCCGTCATAAAGCAGTAGTAACTGTACCTACGACTAATTTCCATATTGGAATAGTTCCGTTGCAGTATTTTAATTCGTTCCAACTCAATGCGCAGAAAATCACTTTCAGGGATATCTATTATTAAATTCATTGTTCTGTCCTGCCAGTATAATAGCGACAGAGCAGACCCAGAAATTAACGCTCCTTAGCCAGTTTTGCAATTTCTTCTACGGCCTCATCTTCAGCAATCTTGATATCAGAAAAATTTACTAGATTGTTAAAGGCCCTAAGTTCCCTTATTCCTTTAAAGATACGGTTTAGAAGCCTTGAGACTAAAGCCAGAGCCTTCCTTATCTCCATGTCGTCTCTTGCCAACCCTTCGCGCTCTCCATCGAGACTGACGGCTTTTTCCAGGGCGGCGATGCGCTGGCCCTGTTTAATTACCAGTTTGTCCAGATCAGCATTTTCCTTCTTCGTATCTTCCAGCTTTGAAGTAAGAGTCTGAACATCGTCCGTTAAGCTCTGAATCACGTGATATATCATGTGAAAGCTGCCTTCTAAATCGCCACCTGACCTTTGGCGCATCTCTCCTTCACCAGTTAAAAGCCAGTTACCTGATGTTGAGAATTCCAACATTATCTTTTCTATTAACTGAACAGACGGCTTTGTTTTTTCTCTTTCAATCTCAGAAATCGAGACTCGCCCTATGTCTAGTTTTTTGGCAAACTCATCTTGATTTAAATTCAGGCTCAGTGCTTAGTTCCTTGACATAGTCCCATATCCCCAGCTTGACTTGAGGGCTGAGACTTTCAAATTCACTGAAAGAAAGCTCGGAGTGTTCCAATACTCTATAAAGATCAGGGCCAAAACCTTCTTCGAGATTAGATATCGCATGGTTGCGCTCTTCACTTTGGACGTAAAGAAATACCTTGAGACAATATTTTTGGAGAAAATATTCATTGTTTATTCTATCTCTTTCAGAGCTTTCAGAACCATAGGGCACTAATTCGTTCGTTTGGATGCTACGACATCCCCAGCCAATGGCTGCAAAGGTTAAAAAAGCTGTAATTAAAATGATCATTGCAGATTACTCTTAAATAAAAATCTTTATAAATGTATCAATCTCAATTCAATATTATCCCCCCCCCCACACACACAGACACAAACCCAGCAAAGTATTAGAGACTCCCCTAAACCCTAGACGTATAATTCCAGTTCTAGAATTTAAAGAAGTTCCAGGCGATTGCTGAGATATTGCGAAAGTCCATAGGTACTTATAAATGTAGCCTTGGACTCTTTGTGTATGTTATTTATGGAATCTAGAGAAATTCTTCCCCTGTTGTAACGCATTATTAACTCCAGCCGCTTGGCGTTGATCCCAGAGGCTTCATCTTTTGAAATATCAATAACCAAGCTTGCCATTTTTAACTAAAATATTTTATAACATAGGATTTGTTATCTGTCAAAGAAAAATTAATCTTTTTCGGCTTCTGTCCCAAGGTTTTCCACGGTTTTCCTCAATGCTCTAGCCTGGGCTTCCCGTAGTTCCTTCATTAATGGTGGTTCATAAGGTTCGCCAATTGCCAGCAGGCCGGCGCCGTCAAATTTGATACAAGTCTGCCCGGCGGAACTCTTTTTGACCAATACCAGCTCGCCGGCCGCGGCGGGGCAGCTGGGGCGCAAATTGGGAGCCTGACCGCCCCAGATTGCCGAGACAAAGGGATGACTGCGATCCATGCCCAGGTAGCCAATCACCACAATCTGGCCGTTTTCTGGTGGGGAATAGATACCCGACCCGTGCGAGTCGGCCCACAGCGGGTTGATGCTGACGCCGCTTAGCTCGGTTCCAGTTTCGGCCAGGCTATCTGGCTCCAGCAGCTTTACGGCGCAGGTGTATTCCTGGGCACTGCAGGTACTGCTTTGCACCTTGCCCAGCTCTGGCCCCTGGCGTTTGGGCATCGCGGAATTGAGCCAGCTGCGGTACAGTGGGGCTAGGGTATCATCGGGAGGCATAATATATTAAGAAGCCTTAGGTAACTATAGTCACTAGCCAAAGATAACTATAATTAACAGCCAAAATACAAGCATTATCAAGTTTGTTTTTATAGCTAAGACCTTGATATACTTTCTATTAAAAACCAAAAGAACGGTTATAACAACCGCTAGCAGCACAATAGGAACCCATTCGAATGCCAATAATAGAATGAACGGATATAGTCCTAACCAGTAAACATACGATAATTGTAAAATATTTTTTTTATGGATTTTAAGCATTACTATCCCCCGTGTTTTTGAGCTGCAGACCACCAACTACACATGGCTATTGACAACTGGCCAGTGTAGACATGCTGAAAGTTACTGTTCCTTAGCATGTCACGATATAGGCCATATTCATCGTTATTCTCCCCCATTATAACTTTTATATTCTTCAAATGTATCTCTACTTTGTCATCGGGCTGCAGAACCTGAAAATCACCATCAAAAGTTAAATTGGTATTTTCATTCATCTTATAAACTTGATAACCTTCCACATCAACCACGCCGTCTATATAGCCTTGCAAGATCGTGCCCGAAGGGACTGGGCGCACCAGGCTTTCTAGCGGATGGCCGCCAACCCTGTCGTTCATAATAGCATAAATTGTCTTGTTGCTAAAGTTTCCGATACTTCCTGGCCCTAAAATAGCGTCCTTGGTCGCCTCAAAGGCTTTTTTCAGGCTACTTTTAACAGAAAAGTCTTTTGCACTCTCCTTTAATTCACCCCACCAGATGCGCAGGCGCTCCCGCGTCGGCTTGAGCGCGTATTCCAGACTCCTTACGATGCCCTGGCTTGATACCTGCCCTAAAAGTACCGGCACAGCGCGGTATTCCTGCCAGTCCCCGTGTTCCTCTATCAGCTTGCCCAAATGCACCGTACTGCCTGGCTCCAGCCCCACCTGTAAGACCCCTTCGGCGTCCATAAAGGCTTCTTTGTCCGGGGCCACAGTGTCGAGCCAGTGGTGCAGCAGGCTCATGCGCTCACCCCTTAACGCAAAGTCCATGCGCTTGCCCGTGCTCTTGTAGTTGTGCCTCTCAATTATGTCCGAAAGGATATTGGCCGCATCCTCCTGGTGGTAATTCACGTGCACCACCTCATCCAGCTTCGCGAAGGCTATAATGCGCAACTGGCTGTGCCGCCCTGGCCCCACCTTCACGACCGGGGCGCTAAACAGCCGCACGCCGTCCCCCTCAATGCCTAGCTCCTGACCCACCGCAAAACTTGAATCGCGGCTCAGATAGAGGTCGCAGCGCTGGCTAACTAAATCCACGGTGGCTGAAAGGCGGCAGCTCAGGTACTTGTAGCCCGTATCCTCGCCATCTCGTAATATTCGCACTTCCATTGTATACTCCAATATTTAAAGGCTAATAAATATCCTGGCGCAGACTTGGATCATGGCGCCTCCATATCTCCGCATGCTCGTCAAACTGTTTCCGCTCGGCGACCGTGGCCGCATCGCCGCTTGTGGGAGGTTTGGGCGTGCTTTTGGCCGCCTGTTTTTTCTTCTGCTGCTTGGTGATCCTGTCAATCTCAGGGTTGAACTCCACAAACTTGAGGCTCACATCATAGACCAGCTTGCTGCCGCGAGCGCTGCTCATGCTCAACAGATAACAGCGCTTGACGCCCCAGGCCCTTGCCTCTGGTAGCAGTATCTCGTATTGCACCGGCTGACCGCCGTTCTCGGTCTTGCGAAACAGGGCGATGACCTCGGCGAGCAGTTCTTCCCGACTCTTGCCTCCGTGACTCGTTGACTGATCTGTTAATTGACCTGGGGCCTGTTCATCCACGATTTTAAGGTTTACGGCAAACTCGACCGGGTCAAAGCCATTCAGGGTAAAATCGCGCCCGCCGTCCTTCCACCTTGAGCGGTCAACCTGCGCCCTCCCGTCAAAGGAGCACGAGACCTCGATGCCCGGCACCACGACATCGTTGAGCAATAAGGCCTTTTCTTCGGGCATTGAGCTCAAGATCACGCCGCACCCCCGGCCCGCATCAGCAAGCGCACAAAGTCGCCGATTTCCTCAATCTCGGCTGCGTCAATGCGGATGTCCCCGTTAATCGAAATATTTACCACCTGATCCCCACCGCCACTCGGCGCGGGGCCTCCCGCACTGATACCCTGGCCGAATTGAATCGGCCCCGGATGTTTGTGCAGATAGTCGAGATTACCCAGTCCGATCGTGTCCACCGCACCTTGCGAGAACACATATTCGCCCGCGTGCACCACGCCCGCCACCTGACTGGCCCCGCCCGGACCAGTATAGCCCCCAGCGCCAAATTTCTTTACATTGTCGGGTACCGTTTGGCCGCCGCCTGCTCCTTCGGTATTGCCGCCCACAAGCCATTTCCAGGCGGAACTGGCGCTACTCACGACCTTGTTGATGGGCTCAAACAATGCGGCAAAGAAGGCCTTTACCGGCTGCCAGGCCGTAATAATCCCCTGCGCGATAGCCGCGAAAGTCCCGCTAAAAAAGCCCCCGACGCTGTGCAGCACAAGCAATACCGCATCCCACATGCCCACAAAGAACGCCTTGGCGGGCTGCCACACGGCAATAAGCCTGCCCGCGATAGCCGCAAAAACCCCGTTAAAGAAAGCCCCGACGCCGTGCAGTGCAAACAATACGGCATCCCACATCCCAATGAAAAAAGCCTTTGCGGGCTGCCATGCCGCGACAACGGCATTGCCAACGGGACTAAAAACGCCAACAACAAAAGCCCAGGCGGCCCGCGCGCCCAATGTGATCCCATCCCAGACGGCCGCGAAAAACGCCTTGATCGGCTCCCAGTGGGCCATGATTATTTTGACAACCAAAGCCGGTATAGTTATCCAGGGAGCGAATAAAACCCCGACAGCCGCAAAGAATGGGTTATTCAGCAAGTTGCTGAACCAGGTAATTGCGGTTTGTACCCCGTAAACAATCCCATTCCATACCCTGGCGCCAAAGGCTTTGACTGTGTCCCAATGTTTTATCAGCAGCACGCCAATGGCGATGACGGCGGCTATTCCCACGGTGATCGCGATCATGGGGCCGATCACGGCCCAGTTGGCCACGGCAAAGGCGTAAGCCTTGGGAATCGCCAGCACAAACTGCCGGCCCAGACTTAAAACTCCAGAGCCAGCGCGCACAAAATACCCACCCAGGGTCTTGAGTTGCGTGCTGTGGTCATGCGCGAATCTATTCAGCCTGACGTATCCTGCGCCAAGCTTGCCCACCGAGCCAACAAGTGAGCCCGTAGCCACGCTTACCGGCCCGGCGGCAACGGCAATGCCTGCAATGGCCAGCGCACTATTTTGCAGAGGTTGTGGCAGATTGCCAAACCAGGTGGCCACCGACCCAATGCCTGAAGCCAGGGGCTCCACTATTTGCAGGGTTAGGCGCAGGGCAGGCATTAGCGATTGTCCAATATTCTGGGCACTCACCGCGGCCTGGGATTTGAGCTGCTCAAACTGGAACCCCAATTCGTTAATCCCGCCGGTCTGCGCAGCGTAGGCGGCATCCAGGGCACCGCTGGAGTTATACATCTCCTTGAGCTTGCTATTAAAGACATCGGCCTGCGAGCCAGCGATAGTCATGGCCACCCGGCCCGCCTCTGAAGAACCGAACAGACTGGAAATTTTCACATCTGAATCATGCGCATAGCCACCCAGGGCCTGAATGGCTCCGCCAAAGCCCAACTGCTGGATCATGGCATCGGCGGAGCTATAGCCCAGGGCGTCAATTGCCCCCGAAAGAGCCTTGGTCGGCTTGATCATTTCGTTAAGTATGGCCGCCGTGGAAGTGCTGACCTCCGCAGCTGAGCCCACCACGCCTGTCGCGGTCGCAAACACGGCAAACAAATCTTCCTGGGAGACGCCAAGGGCATTGGCGTTGCCCGTGACCTTGCCAATACTGGCGGCCAATTCAGGGAAAGTAGTCTGTCCGAGTTTGACCGTCTGAAACGCCAGATCTGCGGCTTTCTGCATCGCAGCCGCGCTGGTATCGCCGTAGCCCTTGGTCACCGCCGAAGTCAGGGCAATCGCCTCGCTGGTGGTGGCCATGCCTGCGGCCGCCGCCTGTGTGTTAATTTGTAGAAGCCTGGAAGTCTCTGCGGTATCGCCAAAGGCCGAAATCACGTTGTAAAGGCCTTCGTTGAGACTGGACGTGCTCTGGCCGAATTGCACCGCCATGCCTTGCACGTCCTTGCCTAAAGCCCGTACCCGATCTTCGGCCACGCCCAGACTGGCGACATTGGCCAGGCCCTTGTTGAAGTCCACCCCGGCTTTAATGGCTGCGGTGCCAGCCGCAACTATGGGCACAGTCACGGCCATCGTGGCTTTCTTGCCGACATCGACCATCTTGGCGCCGGCAAACTGGGCTTTCTGGGCCCCTGTCTCCAGGTCGGCCCAGGCGGCCTTGGCTTTGAGCGCTGGCGCGGAGAACTGGTCGTGCAGCTTGAGTGCGACACTTGCGATAAAATCAGCCATAACTTATACTAATCTCATGAAAATATGGGTTTGGTCGGCCCTGTCGGTAGTTTTTCCGCCATTAATCATCATCCCCCTGATATGGCTGGCCCATCAATTCTATCTAATGGCTAAAGAAATCAGGGCGAAAAATATGGGAAAAATATGGATTGGGGCAGAAGCAGGCAAACGCCAGGCCGCTAACCCCAAACCCTAAGCCTCGCCAAAGGCCCGCACAATAGCTTCCTGCACAATACCCACTTCAATTTGACGCAGATATTCAGCCTGGGCGATCAGGCGCGGCAAGTCACACAGTGGCGTCTGGCTGGATACCCCGCCCGGAGCAAAGCGCCCGATAAACAGCAGCGCCCTCTCCAGCTCGCCCAGATCATGGGCTAGACGGCCACCAGAGGTTTGTGTTCCAGTGGCACGCCGTACAAAGGGTTGAGATACTCCTGCACCCAGGTTGCCAGCGCGGTCTTGTGCGGCCCGATCTGATCTAGCAGGCCCTGGCCCGAATCATCCTTGCCACAGGCCACGGCCAGCTGCGAGAGCAGTTGCTCATTGGCCCCCATGCCGTCGCGCTGTACCTGCTCGCTGTAGAGCTGCATCTGTGCCGCCGTGGGCTCCTGAAATACAAAGCACAGGTGCTCTATCGCGCCATCTGTCGAACCCTAATGCGATCTATTGGGATAACCCAAACAAGACCTGGCTTTTTGTTTACAAGTTAAACAGAAAAGAAGAAGCCCGCGTGGTATTCAGGCAGAATGGCAATAGGCCGCTGCAATTAGTTACTTACACCAAAGTGGGCTTAGGGGAAACAGAAAGAGTTATCGGTGATGCTATGTATAAAAAATAAGCCCACATGGCGGGTCGATTTGAACGACATATGCTGGTTCCCTCACTTAGAGGACGAGCTCGCTTACCAACTAGCGTACTTACCACAGGGCTTATATAGCCAATGTATCACACAAAGCCCGCCCTGACAAGCGGCAAGGAGAAATTTATGCAAAACACAGAGATTAAGCTCTCGAAGGAACCCAGCGAACTGCTCAAGCTTGCGACACTACTTGAGAATAGTGGTTATCGCGTAATCCGTATCGGCAATGCCAAACGCCACGAAGAAAATGCTTCGCATCTAATCACGCTGTTGGTTTCTCCGTTTTAGCACAAACCCAAAGCCATAGCGTAGCCTATGGCATTTAAAAACAGAGAACGAACCCCATGGGCACCGCAATAATGTTTACAGCCGTCGCAGTCTGGGCTATCTACGAGCGCAGCTCTGGCCATGAAATCAGCGACCAAGTATTTATGGCTGCCGCACTCATCGTACTCCACGCATTTCGATATCGCTAGCACCGCCCGCAAAGTCTGTCATTTGGCAAAAGCTGGCCGGGGCCCTCTCGGGGCCGGCCGCCACAGAAAGCCGAAACCGCACCCGAAGAATCAGTAAAAACGGCTGCAAATTTCTGCAAGTTTTTTACAAATTTCTCCAAGAAAACAGCAAAAACCTGCAATTTTTTTCAAACTTAAACGCCCCACATCTACCCTTTGAAAGCCCTAAATACAAGGCATCCTGCAACTTTTCTGCTCAATTCCTGCTTTTTCATTCTTCATGCCCCCCCACACACGGGAGGCACGACGGGAGGCGCGAGGGGCGTTCAGGCGGGGGGCGTTTTAGAATTTTTTATGTTTTTCATATTTATCTTAATATGATTGATTTTATAACCGATGAATTTTATATGTGTATCATGAATTTTGCGCAACGATCTGACGCGATCACACAAGGAGGTTAATATTGGTTAAAATACATTTTTTACAATCGTTCGCCACAGCGACAATTGTTAGAAACGACTCTGGGAATCAGCCCGAAGTTGTTTGTTTAATGTTTCAATTTTGTACATTTAATTTTGCAGAATTTTAAAATGAAGAATATATATATATATATATATATTCTTCTGACCAGCCTAATATTCTCTTGCCAGGCCGAAGATTTTGAAGATCCTAAACCGACTGCCCGGTCGACTTTCATGGAGAAAGTACCAGAGTCTTTAGACATTTATTTTTGCGATCAAGATATTGACATAGATAAGATTGTAGATGCATTTTTTGCGGAAGCCCGAAACACGCCTGGTATTACTTCTTTAACAGATCCTGATAAGCAAATTTGTAAGAGAAAATTTAAGAAAATTTTAAATTCTATTTTTGATCTTGCGGATAATCCTCGACCCTCACAAATTGAAATCCCAATTTCCGCCCGCGACATGAGAGAGCTGACCGGGTATGACTGGGCGAAACAAAAGACTATTAAACTGAATATCAAATATGAAAAAGAAGCATTGAGGGATGTTTTTAGCTCACTTGACAGGAAAAGACTCCCAAGGACAGTAACAAAAGCTGAAGTTCTTGTCTTTCTTAAAAGGATTTCTGGTTTAGACGCTTTGCAAGAGTATGAAATTGAGCTGCACGGTAGTGACAAGGAAGGTGAGTTGACAGTCATCATTTTTAATTATGGACCTGTTAAAGTCATTACTTTGTCAGGGTTTAAGAAGAAAAAATAAGGTCCTTAATTTTAAAGAGCTCATTCGCTTTTGGCCATCCCGCTGCTTTTTTAAGCGGGGCAGCCTTTTTCGTGTTGTTCGTGGTTACTCGGCCAGGGTCTGGAGCTGTGTATTATAAAGCAAATCCGAGTTTGGGAGACACTAATATATCGGGTTCTGGGAATATTATAAATGACAATTAATCCGCCAACTTATTTGGCTATTTTGGCATTACAGGGTTCAACCCTCTTCTTGATCCCCTGTAATTTGAGTTCATCATAGAAATGGCAGGCAATAAAGCGTCCATCTTCAGTTTTCCTCAGTTCAGGCTCAACAGCTCGGCATTTGTCTTGCACAAATCGGCATCTTGTATGAAAAGCACAGCCACTGGGAACCTTTGTTGCACTAGGTATTTCGCCTTGACTGATGATCTTTTCCATCTTGTATTCTTTTTCTATGACCGGGACGGCAGACAATAGAGTTTCAGTATAAGGATGCTTGGGGCGAAAGAAAATATCATTGGTCTGAGCCAGTTCCACAATCTTTCCCAGATACATTATAACAACGCGGTCAGATATATTTTCCACTACCGAGAGATCGTGTGATACAAATATATAAGTGATCTGAAGATGTTCTTTCAGTCTCCGTAAAAGGTTTATTATCTGCGCCTGAATGGAAACATCAAGGGCTGATACTGCTTCGTCACAAGCAATGATCCTGGGATTCGTGACTAATGCTCGCGCTATCGAGATCCTCTGCCGCTGTCCGCCGGAGAATGCATGTGGATATCTCTTCAGGTATTTTTTATCAATCACTACCATATCGGCGATATTTTGCAATTCCTTTTCGATCTCTTGTCTCTTTAGATGAAAGCCGGCCTTCAAAGGCTCGGAAAGGATGTCGTAGACCGTCATCCGCGGGTCTAACGAAGAAAACGGATCCTGAAATATCATTTGTATTTCTTTTCTGATTTCTTTATACTCATCCCTTTGGGACTTCAGAAAATCTACTTGAGAGCCATCGGTTTTGGTATAGAGGACTTCCCCACTCGTACTATCAATCCCTCTGACAATGCACCTGCATAAAGTTGATTTACCGCAGCCAGACTCGCCTACGATCCCTAGTGTTTCACCTTCATATATATCAAGGGATACATCTGATACCGCCTTTGTGTATTGTTTTGCCTTTCCCCACATATTTCTTTTTGTCACGAACTGTTTATTCAGGTTTCTGATTGCCAATATTTTTTCTGCCATCTCTATTTATTCCGCCACTCCAGACTCTTTTTTATATGTTTCAGATCCTTCCAAATAGTGGAAACATCGGACTTGATGGCCGACGCCTACAGTTTGCATTGCAACAAGCTTGTCTGCGCACAAGCCATCTATTCTAACCTCGCACCTGTCATAGAACTTACATCTTGCAGGCAGATTAATCGGGACCGGCACCACCCCTTGGATTGTTTCCAGCTTTGTTTTATTTGTATCACCCATTCTGGGAACAGATTTTAATAAGCCTTTTGTATAAGGATGCCTGGGGTTATTGAATATTTCGTTGACTGGCCCGTATTCTACAATCTCTCCGAGATACATCACGATTACCTCATCGCATATATCAGAAATCACGCCGAGGTTATGAGTGATAAACAAAATAGACATACCCATATCTTGCTGGAGCTCTTTCATCAACTCAATAATCTGTGCCTGAATCGTGACATCAATTGCTGTCGTGGGCTCATCCGCGATAAGGATATCTGGCTGGCATGCCAAGGCCATTGCGATCATCGCCCTCTGTCTCATACCGCCAGAAAACTCAAAAGGATATTGATTGAATCTTACCGCTGAATTACTTATACCTACTTTCTCCATCATTGCCAGCGCAATTTGTTTCGCCTGTTTCTTGTCTTTCGTCTTATGGAGGTATATACCTTCTATAATCTGATTGCCTATTGAATAATAGGGCGAAAAAGCTGTCATGGGCTCCTGAAAAATCATGGAAATCTTCCCTCCCCTGATTCTTCTTATCACGGGACTATCTCTTTCCAAAGAAAGCAGATCAGTCGTTTCTTGCCGTTTAAAATCACGATAATTGATTTCCCCTGACCTTTTCGCATTTGCAGGCTCAATCCCCAAAATCACCCTGCTTGTAAGAGTCTTGCCCGAACCAGATTCTCCAACTATGCCCAGAACTTTGCCCTTCTTCAACGTAAAACTGACGCCGTCCAGAGCCTTCAAAAGCCCATCATCAGTGTCAAAATGTAGTTTCAATTCTTTGACGTTTAATATTTCTTTATTTTCGTCACTCAAATGCATTATTTCCTTCGCTTAATCCAAGTCCCCTTAATCCCACAAGGACTCTTGAGTCTGTTTTTATTTTTATATGTTATGGGCACCAATTTATTCTTTCGTTTATTTATTTGTAGGGGTCTGCGGCATCCCTGAGCCCATCACCAAAGAAATTAAAGGCCAGCACCGAAGTAATGACGTAGATTAAAGGTATTAATTTCCACGGATACAGGGCAATGTTCTCTACCTGTCGGGCTTCCTGTAGCAATACTCCCCAGCTCGTAGCGGGAGATCTTATGCCCAGTCCCAGAAAACTCATTGAAGTTTCTCCGATGATCATTCCCGGTATCGCGAGTGTCATACTTACAATTAGGTAATTAAAAAATCCGGGGATCATATGTTTTATAATGATCATCATATTACTTACTCCGCTGAGCTTGGCGGCCATGATATATTCTTCATTTTTAAGAGATATGAATTTACTCCTTACCACTCTAGCCAGACCAGTCCATGAAATAAGCGACAAAATTATTACGATGTAAATATACAGCCTTACAATCGGAACTTTAGGTGGTATGGCCGCAGAAAGAGCCATCCACAATGGCAATGTGGGAAAGGAACGGATTACGTCTATTATTCGCTGGATGATAGCATCCCAAAGCCCGCCAAAATAGCCGGAGATGCTCCCCAGTATTATCCCCAACAAAAAACCGATGAGTATCCCCAATAGGGGTATGGTTAGAGATATCTGACTGCCAAGAATTATTCTTGAAAATATATCTCTTCCCATTGAGTCGGAACCAAACAGGAATATTTTCCCTTCCTTTGCATCTTTCGCACTCTCCGAATTTGTTTCAATGCCGTATAGGTGGCGGTCTGTCTTGAATAAGCCCAAAAATTTGTATTCCCAACCTTTTACAAAAAACTTTACTGGATATATTTGCGTAGGATCTTCGCGGAAAAGCTTTCGGAGTGTTTCGGGGTCCCTTACTGTCTTGAGTCCATATATATGAGGCATGAATCTTTTATCTGGGCTAATCCATCTGACTTTTGAGGGCGATGCATTTATATAAGTGCTGTTGTAATCCTTTAAACTATATGGAGCTATGAATTGTCCCAGAATTACCTGCAGATAGAATACAGCTAAAATGACAATGCTTACATTAGCCAATTTATGGCGTCTTAACTTTCTTATGATCAAGGTCCACTGCGAGGCAAAATAAATTTTCTCTTCTGCACCCTCTTGATTTTCAGGCATAGCCCTTAGCTTCCTCATATTTAATACATAACCTTTCCCATGAGCCTGATCCGAGGATCAAGCCATGCCAGTAAGATATCCGATATCAGGGTGCCCATGACAGTCAACACGGCCATAAACAACAGCCATGTCCCCGCGAGATACATATCCTGGCTGATCAGAGCCTTGTACATCACCGGCCCCTGAGTCGGCAGATTTAATACTATGGCTGTGATTGTCGAGCCCGTAAATATCCCAGTGAGCGACCAGCCTATGGTACTTACGATTGGATTCAAAGCCGCCCTTATTACATACTTTCTAAGAATAACCCTCTCGGCAAGGCCTTTCGCGCGGGCTGTTATCACATATGGCTGATTCAATTCGTCCAGGATCTGAGCCCTCATCACCCGGATCAATCCACTGGTACCCGCTGTACCTATGACAATCACCGGGATAACCAAGTGCTGCAGTATGTTCAAAAACTTATCGCCACTCATCGGAGCACCGACAAATTGCGGCGACATGATTCCAAGCATTGGATCGCCAGAGAATTTGAATGATAAAAACATCAGAATTATTGCCAGCAAAAAGTTTGGCGTTGCCATGCCTAGGAAGCCAATTACAGTAAATATATAGTCGCCCAGAGAATACTGCCTCAACGCCGTATAGACCCCGATTGATATCGCCACAACATAAGTAAAAATAAATGTGATTCCTGAGATGAGCAGAGTCACGGCCATCTTTTCTCTAATGATATCCATTACCGGCCTGTTATGACTGAACGAATAGCCAAAATTCCCCTCTGCCACTATGTTGTATAGCCATTTGCTATACTGGATATACCAAGGCTGATCCAGTCCGTAATCTTCTCTCAAATCCTCAATGATCTCCAGGCTTACTTCCTCTCCATCTTCTGCCATCTGAGCGGCGTAAGTACTCATAAAATCGCCTGGAGGGAGTTGGATAATGAAGAATACGACCACAGATATAAAAAATACCAACGGTATCATCAACAACATCCGTTTAAAAATATAACTGAGCAAGATAACCTACCTATTTCAGAGAACAAACTCTAGATTTTTGTTTTGAAAACATTTTTGTGTGTTATTTTTATCCCTCAAAGAAAAACTGCTGAACTTTTCCGTGGCCAAGTCCGCGGAATTCATCGGTAAATATGTAGCCGTCGGGTACATTTCTCAGATTATTCTTCACCAGCACAACCTGAGGAAATGTCCCAGCAAAGCCTAGAATCCACTGATTCTTCCGGTGAAGCTTTATTATTTCATCTGAGTATTTTAGAACATCGGCCTTATTTGTCGAACTGACTACTTTTTGCCAAATTGTTAAGAGCTGAGCAATGTCGCCCTGAGGCTCCATCCCTTTCCGGCCATCTGTCGATGTATAGGTTCCATACTGACCATACCAGGGAACAACCGTTCGCAAGGGGACTAGATTATCGGGTCGCAAGTATACGGCGAGAACATCAATATCGACACAGACCGCATCGACTTCTCCCGCCAACAGCAGTTCTTGGTAGTAAGAATCACTTATTGGCTTTATTATAGTGTCAATTCCTATCTGCGCAAAATAATCTGCTAGCAACTGCTCTAATGCCCCTCCTCCTTTTTCGGTTATTGTATAAATTAGAAGAGTGAATTCCGAGCCGTCTTTAAATGTTCTATACTTACCGTCAGAATCATATGGCAAACCCATTTCATCGAGCAGTTCATTTGCTCTGGCAAGGTCCTGCTCTGTCCACTGCTCGGCCCATCCCTCCTGATAGTTTACCAAGCCCTCAGGCACGGAGGCCTGCTGCGGTGCGGCCAATCCTGAAGTTATTATCTCCGATATCTCATCCCTGTCCGCGCTTATCGACAAGGCTTCCCTGAATCTAATATCCTGAAATACTTCCCTGAGCCTCTCATCTTTGGCCGCCTGGTTGAGCTGCAGCGTGCTACTGGCCCACAAAGTTCTGTTCCACTGGTAAACTCTGTAGTCCCCTGCTTCTTCATTCTCTTTTAGAAGAGTAAAATTGGGAAATGGATAATCCCGGATGTCCACATTGCCGGCGATACCTTCTAATAAGGAATGCGAGTCATCGCTGATTTTAGAGCAGACAAGCCTGTCGATATACGGAAGTTGTTTGCCCGCAGCATCGGTCTTGAAGTAGTACGGATTCCGCTTCAGGATATAGGGATTATCCTCAATGCGGTTGACCGGCACAAATGATCGCAAAGTCGGCACTTCTTTCCATAGCCAGTAATAATATTGCAACCATTGGGAAAATGATTTCAAATCGTTATATCCGAATTCCTCTGCCTTGGCCTTGGCCGCTTCCTCTCCAATAAATTCCGGCATGATTGTCTTATAGAAATGAGCGGGTGCGTACAGGTATTTCTGGTCTATCATTAATCTTTCTAAAAATAATACACTGGGATATTTATGGGTTACCTTAAAAGTGTAGTCATCAATTTTTGCTATTTCCGCCAGGGCCCTGTCCCCCGTCTCGGCACTCACCGAATAGAAACAGTTTTTAATGCCTTTGCCAAAACTCTCTTTTTTCAGCATATCTTCCCAGTAAAAAATCACGTCATCCGATGTAAAAGGTTGGCCGTCCGACCATTTCATGCCCTCTCTGAGATAAATGGTATATTCGGTTGCGTCTTCGTTTACGTCATATCCCTTGGCCACGTTGGGCTCTACGCCACTGCCATCGACGGTAAAACGAAAAAGCGCTTCTTCCGTCCATTTCTCCATGGTCCATTTATCTTTTATCCCCTTGCTCAGTAATTTTAGATCCCCACCATATTTGCCGAGTTCTTCATACACCGGCTCAATCATTATGTCACTCTTGACCGGCAAGCGGTCTTCCACCGGCGGAAGCTTCCCCTCTTTAACCAAAGCCGCCAAAACCGGAGCCTCCAGCGCATTGTCGACATTCTGCGGTTCTGCCGCCGCACCTTTGTCCGCCACCTCTGCCTTGGCACAAGCTTGCGCCAAGGCAATGCTAATACAACAGAATACCAGTAAAAATCTGCCCTTCATCTCAATCCCCATTTCAGTACTCCTTATTCAAATTTCATGATTAAATCCGTGTTCAATCCATTATCGTCATCTGGCGAGCCAGCCGCCGTCGACCGCCAGCGTGTAACCATTGACGTAATCTGATGCATTCGATGCCAGAAAAACCACAGGGCCGGCCAGATCCGCAGGAAGGCCCCATCTGCCTGCGGGGATTCTACCCAAAATCTCCCGGTTCCTTTGGGGGTCTTTTCGCAGTGCCTCTGTATTATTGGTCGCCATATATCCAGGTGCTATGGCATTGACGCTGATCTTGTGTTTTGCCCACTCACACGCCAACAATCGGGTCAAACCCATTATTCCACTTTTGCTGGTCGTATAAGAGGCAACCCGGACTCCGCCCTGGAAAGACAGCATGGATGCGATATTAATAATTTTGCCCGCTGTCTTCTGTTTGATAAACTGTCTTGCTGCGGCCTGGCAGAAGAAAAATACGGTTTTTGCATTCAGGTCCATCACGTCATCCCAGTCTTTTTCCGTGAAGTGCAACGAATCTTCCCTGCGGATAATTCCCGCATTATTTACCAAAATGTCTATTTTTCCAAATCTTGTAACGGCCTGCGCCAGCACATCTTGAATCGGGGCAATCGTTGCAAGGTCTGCCTTTACGCCTAGAAACCCGACCCCCAAAGCCTCCACTTTTTCTTTCGTTGCCGCAGGGTCTGCGCAACCGACCCCCACAATATTGGCGCCGGCCTCAGCCAAACCCAGACAAATACCTTGCCCCAGACCAGTGCTACACCCACTTACAACGGCAACTTTTCCATCTAAATTGAAATGGCCTGGACTCATAAAAAACACCTTTTAAAATAGCATAAATATCGCATGACTAGCCCTGCATTACCGAAATCACTTCAGGTCTTCCATGGCGACGTGATCCATGTCCGTGAATGTCTGGTTCTCACCGACCATGCCCCAAATGAAGGTATACTTACCTGTGCCGACACCTGAGTGGATGGACCAAGAAGGAGAAATTGTCGCCTCTTCGTTTTTCATGACCAGATGCCTGGTCTCATGCGGCTCGCCCAACAGGTGGAAAACCCTGGTATCTGGCTCCATGTCGAAATATAAGTAGACTTCCATTCTCCTGGCGTGGGTGTGACAGGGCATCGTGTTCCAGAGGCTGCCTTCTGCCAGCATCGTCATTCCCATTGCCAACTGGCAGGATTCGCATACGGATGGATGGACGTATTGATAGATAGTCCGGACATTTGATTTCGCGGGCTCTCCCAATTGGACAGGACGGGCCGCCTCAATAGCTATTTTTACCGTAGGAAAGCTTGAGTGCGCCGGCGCGGAGTTGAAATAAAATTTGGCGGGACGGGAGACATTGTGTGACTTGAAACTGACGTTTTTAACTCCCATTCCGACATATAAGCCATCCCTTGATTGCAATTCATATTCTGTTCCATCCAGAACGACTGCGCCAGGGCCGCCGATATTGATGATTCCCAGTTCTCTGCGCGCGAGGAAATACTCGGCGCCAATTTCTTTTCCCGCTTCCAATCTCAACTGTTTTCCTGCGGGAGTAGCTGCTCCGACGATCATTCTGTCGTAATGAGAGTAACATAATTGCAGTTCATCAATTTTAAAAAGCCCATCTATGTGAAATTCTTCACGAAGCCTTGCTGTGTCATATTTTTTTGCATCTCTATTGCTGGATGCATATCTTGTCTGCATACCTCATCCTTTACTCTTAGTTCCGTCAGCAATACAATAAACAATTTTTTTTCTAAGTTGCTTCAAGTTCTATTTTAGTCACTGCTCAAGCACATTGTAACCTGCTTATCCTGAGTTTTCAAGTTTTATTTTTCCCGCGGGTTATTTTTTTGTAATTGCATACTTCTACGACCAAAATTCCTTCTTCTTCATCAGAATCGCTATTTTAGGAAGTAAAATTTTAGTTTTATGAGTAGATTATTTTAAAATTGCGCATAGTTATAAATTGGATTCCCAGTATGCTGAATACTTAAAGGTTTAAATGAAGGTTTGAAGGGGGGAATCAATTTGGCAAACGTCAGGGATTTTGGCGCCATAGGTGATGGCATTACCTTGAATACGAAATGCTTTCAGGATGCCATCAATCAGGTTCATGCGCGGGGTGGCGGGAAGATTTTTGTTCCCGCAGGGAAATATTTAATTTCCAACCTATATCTCAAGAGTAATATTACGCTAGAATTAGATACAGGAACAAAAATTATCGCATCCACTGATTTGAGCCATTACGATGCGATGCGCCACGGACACAACAAGGATAGACAACCTTACCACCTGTTTATTGCCCACCAGCAAGTCAATATTGTCATCTGTGGGTCGGGAACTATTGACGGGCAGGGGCCTGAATTTTGGCGCGACACGCCGGATAAGCGGGGATGGTACAAAGAGAAACAGCAGAGGATCAGCCCCCTTTTTGAAATCAATGATTGCAAAAATATTAAGTTGATTGATTTCCAAATTGTCAATTCACCCGGTTGGACCCTGCATTTCAGAAAGTGCCGCCAAGTATTTGTGAGGGGACTAGTAATAGAAAATCATACGCTGGGGCCAAACACGGACGCCATAGACATAAACGGATGCAAAGATGTCATTGTAAGTGATTGCTTTGTCGAGACCGGCGATGATGCCATCGTCCTAAAGTCTTCTCCTGACGCCAGTTCCTGTGAGAGGATTTCGGTGACAAACTGCGTGCTGAGATCAAATTGTGCGGGGTTCAAACTCGGCGCGACGGAAACGTTCTTCGACATAAAACAGATTAGTTTTTCTAACAGCATAATATATAAAAGTACCCGGCCGATCGCAGTTTATGCACTGGAAGGCGGCGCCATGGAAGATATTACTATTTCTAATATCGTATGTGATACTCATGGCGCCACCACAGTCGGGCTGGGGCTTCCCATTCATTTAGATTTACGGAGAAGAAATCCGGAGTCAAAATTGGGCGCGATCAGAAATTTCCAGGTGGTTAGTCTTCTGGCGAGAACCGGCGGGAAAATTTTGCTGACGGCAGAGCCGGGAGCTTATTTAGAAAATATAATTCTGCGGGATGTTCATCTGATATACGATAAACATATTATTGATCCATTCCAATACAAGGACTGGTTTAGCGCTCAATTTTCAAACCGCAGCCTCAAGGCGAGAATCGCCAGAAGTGCCATGGCCATTGAAGGAGCTAAAAATTTATATGTAGATAACTTTATAGTTAGCTGGCCTGAAAGGGCAGAAACTGAATTTGATTTTTCCGCTATATGGATTAGAAATGTGCAAGGAATTTACTGTAATAACCCGTTCTTAAAACCATACAGAGAATTATTGATAGATAAAGACGAAACTGTAAATTGATTTTTTCAGGATGAGAGCGAAAAATCATGGAAGATTTAAAATTGACAGAAACAATAATAGCTTACAGCCATAATTCGTATGACAGTGGATCATATAGTTGGCCTGAGCACGATATATCAAGTCAGCTCAATATGGGAATCAGAGCCTTAGAATTCGATATATGGGATAATCAGGGCCGCATTGCTCACGATAGTTTCACGGTAGCTCCTCATGTAAAAGATGTAAAAGAGAGCTTTGAAATAATAGCAGACTGGTCGTATCATAATCCGGGTCACGTTCCTTTGATCCTGATGTTTGAACTGACAGACAACGGAACATTAGTAGAAGAAGTAGATAAAAGAGAGACAGAACTAGCTCCCAGGAAAATCAATATTCAGAAAAAAGTAAATATTCTGGCCACAGTGCTCAATAAATATAATATGAACAAAAAGATCATAAGTTACAGGGAGTCACTGCAATCTGTAAATCAATTAAGAGATAAATTCCTAGTGACGATATTCCGCAAATTCAATACCCCTTATTTCAGAAACCGAAGAGACGGATACTCTGCAAGACAGACTCTGTCTGTAACGGATGCTCTAGAACTTGCGAAAAATACTGAGATCGGGGAGAATTACAAGAAACTCTTAATTGACAACAATATATTTTTAATGCCTAGATATCTGGGAAAAGAAAATCCTGACCATTGGAATTTCACGGATCCGGACTACTTGGGGATGCTCGCGTTGGAAGAGTCTGCGGGCCTGAGAGACAATATGTTGAGAATTCTCAAGCAGGACAACCGGAATTATACAGCCTTAGAATTTACTGAAAATACATATATGATCAGCGGAGCTCAAAACAAAGATTTTAGCAAAGTCTATAACGATGTCAAGTCATTGGCAAATGCTATCGGTGCTGACAATATAGAAGAGTTGAACAGGGATCCTAAGATTCAGAGAATATTAAAATCTAAGGGAATTATTTGCAGAATCTAAAATAGCCTAGCTAATTAATAGAATTAATAGTGTTTTTTTAATACTCTTTAATTTGCATTCAATCTGGGGCCCTTGTCATTTTTGCGGATGCTCTTCTGATAATATTCTGTCAATAAAACGGCTAAAACTGCCGTATTCATATTCTGATCCGACTCTTGCAAGCCATCTGTTCTGTCTCCCCGGCGATTTTAGCTCTCTATTGCTCAAGGGCCCACTACTGGTTATTTCATAGCCATTTTCGGCATATACACCCAGATAACCATTCAATTTCTTGACGAAAAGCCAGTTGCCCCTCTCTTCATATTCTTCAAAATATTCCAAAGAACAATAAGCGTGTGTGAAATCGACTTCATGTTCTTCTGATATATTGAATTCAATTACGGCTCTGCCTTTCTCTTGATGCACTTTCGGGAGAATGCCGTTTCCCGCAAAATAACTTGGTCTCCCTAATCCATTAATTTTATTTTCTCCGGGATGATTGATCCATATCTGCGTCTCCGGGCCATCTCCTATATTCATCTGAAAAACGTGTTCCTGATGCCCTAGATGAAATGGTTTATAGGATAGGGCCGAGGCCATTGAGTAATCATTACTTTTATACATGTACAATCTTACTTTCTCCGGACCTTCGATATTTTTCACTTCAATTGCTTTTGGAGACTTGTACAAAGATATTGCCCGCAGATGCTCTGGCGGTTCATAAGATGATATTGCAAAAAGCATTACGGCAAATACATGTCGGTTGAGGTAACCTTCTCCCCAAGCTATCCACGACAAAGCGGCTGTCTCTACGGATCTCCTTGCCCTCAATTCTTTTTCATACACCCTGCCATGACTTGAAACCATTATTCCCTTATAGTTATTGGCAGCGATAATCTCGAAAGTTTGATCGGCCACTTTCTTTGCCGTTGCTTTCAACTCGGCGTCTTCCGTCAATTCATAAATCGCAAACAAACTTATTAAATCTATAGGCAGATATACTGAAGAATTCCATTCCGCATATCCATTTCTTGCAAATTCAGCAAACCATCTCTCTAAAAGTTTTTTTGCTTTTTCCATATGCTCTAAGCCGGTCATGCCGCTGTTGGAAAATGTTCGTTGTTTAAATAATTCTCCCGCCAAAAGTTCACAAGTGTGAAAAGCTAATGCGTGGTTCTCGCTAAAAAACCACATTACATCATTGCCGGGTTCATCCATCCAGTAGCGGAAGTTCAATATTGTTTCTTCTATACATCTTAATTCTGCATCTGTGAACAGCTCTTTATATTGGCTATAAAACCATATTAAAGCAGGCATTCTGAAATCGCTGCAGTCCATTCTTCTATTAATTTTTTCCATCTCGGAGAACAGCAGCTTCTTACCCGTTTTTGTTAGGGTTCCATCTTCTATAAAAGCAAATGCCTTATGCAGTACATCCTTGCCATATTTCTTTAGAAATCTTAGTGCTTCTTTCTTTCTTTCTCCTATAGACAATTCGGTTTTAAATTCTTGTTTAAAAGGATATATTTCCACATTAAATTCCCTGGATATCCCCAAACCGTTGATATAAATAGTCAGTATGAACTTATTGACTCCAGCCGAATAATCTTGTACTTTACCTATATACAAATGATCCTGGCCAGGACTAAATATTTTTTTCTCTTTCGTTACTTTATTCTGAGCCAAATCAAGTTGATCTGTAGAACTAACGGAGTACTCAAATTCAAAGATATTTTTTCTGGCGAATATTATATTAATATCACCAGAGAAATAATTTTCTTTTTCTAAATGAGAACCTTCTAAATAAGTCTCAATATATTCTAATTTCTTTGATTCCAATTCAATTGGAAGTTCCAGTTGTATCTCTTCAACATTCAGAGATTTTAATTGGAAATAATTGTGAGTGTCCCTTTCGGCAAGATCCCTACAAGATACGATGAGCTCATTCTTTATTTTTTTTAAGGGCAGTTTAATATGGCATTTACTGGCGGTATTTCTGGTATAGGGAGAAAAGGTCTCAAGCAATATTCCATTCAACCATATCGCGACGGAACCACATGTTATCAGCTCAAAATCGAATTGCTGTTCTTCCGCAGATAGAAGGTATACTTGAGCATAGAATTGCAACTCATGGCACTCATGCCAGAATCCGGCATATTCAACTCTTTTACTTTCAAAAGGAATATACAGATCATCTATATTATTATTCATATAATAATGTCTGAAATTATCTTTATTAGCCAGATATTCTTTTCGAATAGGAAAAATAATCTTTTGGGCATCCATTCCTATAAGAGATTCATCTCTCGCAAAGGCTAGCTTGCTGCCGACATACCTCTTCTGCTCAAGTTTTGAAATCATCCAACGAGTCACATATTCGCCTTTGCCAACCTTATAGCTGTATTTCATTCTCAAGGCCCCCCTTTTTTCTTTTCCCAACAACAAAATGATAGTTGACAAAGATAAAAAATTCATCGCAATTTAATAAACGCTGTTATCCATCATTGCTAATATAAACAATCTCTAACTTTCTTCCACAGAAAATGCCAAGTATTTAAATTCCGCCGTTTCACAAAACGAAAAGATGCATTGGTATCATCTTACGTCTAGCTAACCTTTCCTATTTGACAAACACTGTTGTATCCGCTGTTGCAGATCCTCACGGTTCTCGGCAGCGTTCAGGCAGTGGAATTGCACGGCGGGAGCAATAATCTTAAAATGTTCCAAAACTAGTAAATAAGCTTTTCGAACCCGGCTCAGGAAAGCTTTCTGTTCAAAAACTTCGCGCGGAATTTTGCCTGTAATTTCACGCCGAAAGATGCGTCGCTCGGCCGCTTCAGCGGTAATATCCAGATAAAAATAATGCTGCGGCAAAGGGAAACTTTGATTCAAACGCCAGAGTTGTGCCAGAGAAATGGGAGCCATATCATCGAGGCCCTGGTAAACCAGAGACGAAAAAATATAGCGCTCTGAAATGCATATCCAACCTTTGCCTACTTTTTCCCAGATTCCACCAGGTCCGAGAATGTGTTCGGCGCGATCTGTCGCAAAGTACTGGGGCAATTGCCGCCTTTGAATCAGGGCCTCGGCATTATCTGGAGCCTGCCGAAGAATGGCCCGGATATGACGACCTGTGGCGCCCTGCGTTGGCTCGGCACTGCGCTCACAAAGATGACCACAAGCTACAAAATACTCTTCCAGTAGTCTTGCCTGCGTCGAGGTCCCCGCACCATCGAGACCCTCAAAAGCGATAAAATTTTCGAGGACCTGTGGCCCTCCCTCGTCGTATTGCCATTGCTTCAACTCAACAGCAAAGTCCTCTAGCCGCGCCTCATCGTCAAGGCATTCACGCATGACGGGCACAATAAACTACGAAATGGTGATACCGTCTCCCTGCAAGTCCGAGGATATGGGGTCCTCGCCGCGAGCTGCTGGGAGCAGGTGTCAGTAGCGACTGCAGAAAGTCTTTCTGCCCACCACATACGCCACCACCGAAACGACCTGCTTCTTCCGATGACAAAGACTGCGTTACATCGCCAAGTTTCAAATCAATTCCTCTTTAAATTCCGCTTTCAATTCCACTTCTCCCCCCCCCCTAAAAAAACCGTCTAAACCGTCTAAACCATCGAAAATCCCGGCAATAACAACGGACTTATGTCCAAATTGGTAAAATCCAGTTATAAAATTCAAGCGGAACAACTTTTCGTATCCAATTCCACAAGAATTTTCGTTGCCACTCGGAATTTGTGGGAATTACCGAAGATATGCCCAAAAGCCAAAGTATGCAAAAAAACTAAAAATCGCGAGAGATTACGTAGAGAGGTCAAGGCATCTATTATCCTCAAATTCAATATGCCTGCAGAACTTCGCGCTTCTTGCTGCCCTGAGCCGGACCAATGATGCCCCGCGCCTCCATTTCATCAATAATACGGGCGGCCCGATTGTAACCGATAGAAAGTTTACGCTGCAAGAAAGACGTCGAAATTTCCCCCGCCTGTAGAGCAATCTCTAATGCCTGTGGAAACAGCTCATCGCCGCCGGACTCCAAAGAATGAGTTTCTTCCACCTCTCCCTCTTCAAAGATAATTTCATCTAGGTAAGCCGGTTCTCCCAGAGTTTTGATATACAAAGAAAGTTGCTCCGCCTCTTCCTCTGACAGGTAGGCCCCTTGAACCCGCACCAACGGCTGCCCGGGAAAGGAAAACAGCATATCTCCCTGGCCGAGCAGCTGCTCTGCTCCCTTTTGGTCCAATATGGTACGCGAGTCTGTCTGGCTGGCGACCATAAAGGCAATCCGCGTCGGAAAGTTGGCTTTAATCAAACCAGTCACCACGTCGACAGAAGGGCGCTGCGTGGCCAACACCAGGTGGATGCCGACAGCGCGAGACATGGCCGCCAGGCGTGCAATCATACCTTCCAGCTCCTTGCCGACCAGGCCCATCAAATCGGCGAACTCATCAATCATGACCACAATGAACTCAAGAGGTAAAGTCGCCATATTGTTTTCCTTAATGTAACGATTGTAACTTTCTATGCCCTTGTTGCCGGCCCCTATGGCGTCCAAGAGGGCATAACGGCGCTCCATCTCGCTGCTGACCCACTGCAAAGCCTGCAAGGCTCGCTGGGCATCCGTAATCACAGGAGTCAACAAATGCGGAATATCATTATATTGCTTTAATTCGACGATCTTGGGATCAATCATTAGCAATCGCAATTGCTGTGGCGTGCGGCTCAAAATCAACGAACTGATAATGACATTGACACAGACGGACTTACCCGAGCCAGTAGCGCCGGCGATTAACAGATGCGGCATGCGACGCAAATCGGCAATTTGAATTTCTCCGTTAATTTCCTTACCTAAAAGGATCGGCAGCTTCATCTCGCGGCGTGCCAAGTCCATGACTTCCGAATCCATCAATGCCGGAAAAGAAACCGTGGAACGGCGGCGGTTCGGGATCTCGACACCCACGGCCTTTTTCCCAGGTATCGGTGCCACAATGCGTATGCTGCGAGCTGCCAGCTCCATCGCCAGATTATCGGCCAACTGCTCAACTCGATTCAGTTTGATGCCTGGCGCCGGCAGAATGCCAAATTCAGTGATTGAAGGCCCTTTTAAAATATGTGTCATGGCGGCTTCAATCTTGAATTTACGTAAAGTTTGCAGCAGCGCTTCTCCCGCCTCCTTTGTCTCCTCGTCAATTTGAGCGTTGCGCTTTTCTGCCTGCGGATCATATGCCAACAACTCATTCATCGCTATGCCATACCTATGCCAGGACTTGGCCACCGGTGGCGCCAGCATTTTCTGCGCGTGTTCTTCTTCTCGCTGAGCCTCACGTTCTTCCTTCTCGTGCAAAGCCTGCTCGGCCGCTTTTGCCACTGAAAAACTTTCCACGGGCATATTAACTTCGTCCCCAAATTCCGGCTCCCAGTCCCGTTCATCCGCGCCATGACCGGCCTCTTCTGGCATGTCATCCCAGTCTGTTTGAGGCTGCCATCTGGCTTGTTGGGCCTCCATCGACCCGGCAACCGAATCCAGCGTCTCTGTGTTTTCTTCGAGCTCGTCACGTGGCATTTCGTCTAACTCGCAATCTTCTGTCAATTTTCCGCTTGCCTCGGAATCTTCGCTTGCCTCCGAATCGCAAAGCTCAGGCCCATTCCCCATCTCCTCACTATCCTCAAGTTCCTGACGGGTCGCAACACTCGTGTCCAGGGGCAAATCAATAGCCAATTCTTGCAATTCAGCATTAACGGCCAACTCAGACTGGCTATCTCCGTACCCAGCAGCGATTTCATTCTCCGTATTCTCATTTATTTTAGCCATAGTCCCTGCGTCTCCTGCGTCTGCAGCAGACGCTCCATGCCATTGCATATCTATCTGGTCGTTTCGCCCAGACACTTGAACACTTTCCAAGTTTTCGTCCTCGACACTAGCTTTTTGCCCTTCTTGCAAAACATCCAAGTCATTAAACTCTTTCGGGCCCGAAACAACGGCATCTGGCACATTTCCGGGCGAGGTACCGGCAATATCTGCGGGCTTTCCCTCCATTTTATCAGAAACCAGTATTTGGGCAATATCTTCCTCAACCTGCTCCAGGCCAAGCTCCGCGGGGTTTTCAGAAACCTGCAGCTCCTCTTTAGTCAGGTACGTCAAATTTGAGAGGAAACCTTGGAATGACGGGTCATTTTGCAAGCCTTCTTCCGTGTGCAAGGCATTCCGATCCAAATCGACTACTTCATCCTGAATCTCCAATTCAGCTGCACACCCCGTCTCAGTCGAGCTCTGACCCAGAGCCGTCCGATGATCGTCTGCCCCTCCCGACTCTCTGTCGGGCTCAGTGTGATTTTCTGGCCTAGCCGAAAGTTTTTCCTCTGCCTCGACAGGCTCCAGCTCTGCCCCAGTCTCTTGTGGCTCCATCTTTGCCGGCTCCTCCCCACCGTCGTCACCGCGGATGACAACTGGATTTATTGATTCTCTCGGGTCCATCGGTTCCATCGGGTTCGCCGGGTCCATGGCCAACCAATCACTGAGCACGAGAGCTGGTTCGGCATTCTGATCGCAATCTTCAAATTCGCCTTCAAATTCGCCTTCAAATTCATCGGGAACTTGGCCCTCAATCTGCTGCTCAGTTGGATTTCGCGGCTGCTCTTCCAGCTGATTTTGTAGCTGTTCTGCTAGATTTTTTTCTCCCGGACCGCAGCTTTCCCCCCCACCCTCGCGCGATTCTGGCCACTCAATTTCCGCCTCACCCTCAGCTGTTATTTCAGGCCGATCACGATCATCATTATTTTGCTCTTGATTTTGCTCTTGATTTTGCGCCTGCTGCGAATCAGGCAGCTCCGGTTGTCCGGCCCATGCGCCGGCATCTTCGCCGCCGGTTTCCACAAACTTCGTTTCCCGCTCTCCTGCTGCATTGACAGAATCTGCCCATTGTGGTTCCTCATCCAGGCTTTCATCCCAATTGTCATCCAAGGGCACTTCCAAGGGCACTTCCAAGGACACTTCATTGGCGTCCATATCGCTCAAAGCAATCTGCTGACTGTAATCGCTGCGCCAATCGCCGACACTTTGCTCACGCTGCAAGAATTCACAAGCCATATCCTCATCGACCAGATCGCCATCCGCCTCCTGAATGCGCAATAAAATTTTTTCCTGACGTGCGGCATCCTTTTGCGCAGCTAAATGATCGCTGTACTGCTCCTTTGCATTCAAAGCATTCTGGCGTTCGGCAGCCTCAAACTCAGAATTCATATTCTTCATGTTTTCAGCCAAACTTTTGTCATCAGAAAAGAAAGGCGGCCGCTCCAAATTGGCTTGATCAAAGGACAATTTTACCGGATCCAGACGCAGCTGCTCGGCCAATAATAATTCTTCGTTGCGAATGCCAATATCCGCATTCGTATTCAATACGTCAAAACCGGGGTCGCGCATACCTGGCTCGCCAGTCGCCGAAGCCGGCTCAGAAGAGGGTTCCATTCCCCCTTCTTCTGGCAGCGGATCAATGGGAAACTCAAACGGATTACCCTGAGCATCGTCGCGGGACTGGCTGGCTGATGTCGCATCTTCACTCGCTAGACCCAAGTTGTCCGCCACCAGCTCACAGGCATCAGTCCCATCGTTAGAAACATCAGTGGCGTCGTTAGGCTGAGGTTGAACTGGAGTCCGTTCCTCCTCCAGAGATTCGAAGTCATAGTTGAATTCCCCGCTAAATGTCTCGTTTGATGCCTCTGCTTGCTCGGCCGGAACAAAAGAATCAGCAAAAAAATTATCCCCTGAAGTTTCGTATTCCTCAAAGCGAGAAGAGGACGGCCCATCGGTTTCACTTGTTGTATCAAAACCGGGGAAACCTTGAAATTCAGGAAAATCAAAGACCTCATCGCCACTGCCCAAGTCTTGATCCAAAGGCCGATTGGATCCCGGCTCTGACTCGGCGGGCCCAAGCTCAGGTTCAAGAGTCGTATGTAGTGGGGGCTCCATTTCTATACCTGCCGCCATATTTTCCATGGCTTGTTCGGCCATGTCCTGCCCTGCGGAGGTATCTGAAAAATCTGCGCCCGGAAAGTTCTCGCCGAGGGGATCCTGTGGAAAATTTTGCGTTGAGGCTGCCGTATATTGTCGTGGAGCCGGCTGCGAGGGGACTTGCGGCGGCGGCATACCGCCGCTGCCGGGAAGGATACGATTGGCGGGATCCAAGCGCTCCAGACTTTTTGCGGGATAACGTTCGGATTCCCGGAAAGACTGGAAGGCCAACTTGCCCAAATTGAGCAGAAAATTGCGAAAAGCCGGATGCAAAAGGAATAACGCCTGTCCCGCAAACAATACGGACAGGCTCCACAAAGAAGCCGCCGTGGACATGCGCTCACTTAGCCATAAGTTAAAATTGGAAGGCGTCGCTAGCAAGACTTGAAAAATACCGTTTAATGTTACCAGTGGCACAATGCCAAAGCTCAATAGGCTAAAAGCATGGAGCCACTGCGGACGCAGTACAGTTTGACTAGCCACATACAGCAGAGACGGGAGATAGAAACTCAACACATTGAAACTTTGCCAAAAGCTTTTTAGAAGCCCATAATCCCAAAATCCCGTCAATTGCCCAAGGAGCGCCGCAAGACTGAGGGCGCCAGCCAGCAACAAAATGTAAGAAAAACCCTTCAGCATAAAGTTGGACTGCGGGCTAGTTTCCGGATTAATTTCTTGGGGTCCCATTCCATAGGCGGGCCGTCGACTTGCGCCCGCCTCGTTAGCTATTTGCCGGCCATCACTCATAATCAAGACAACTCCACTGCGACAGAGCAGCTATTTGCACTCTAAAGCTCGCTTTAAATATAAACCATTTCGCGCATATCACTGGCCCAGTATTCCTCGCCATAATTAACCAGTAGCTGGGTTCCCGCCGAAATATCTTGATCGGCAAGGAAAAACAGTTGCCAGATGCCATCCAGCAAGGTATTATCCACCCTACAGTTGGGCTCAAAACTATGATTGACATAGCGCAGAGCGTTGCCCGCATTTTCTGCCGAGATTTCGATATCCGGCCAATCCGCAGGAAAATCGGGGTAATCCCAGGCATAGTCACTGCTATACCCCGGACGGTTTTCGTGGGCCAGGCCGCCATCAGAAACCTGGATGACCCCCGTATACTGGCCAATAAAATCATCTTTCTTCAAATCGACTAGAGTAATCAGGCCATAGCGAATCTCGCCGCCAAAATGTCGTACGCCCAACGGAACGGTTTCCCCCCTTCGCAGCAAGTGGGCATACAACATACTCAGCTCGGCAAACTCTACGATATTTTCGCGATAATACTCAGAAGAAGCACTATCATAATGGCGTAGCAACTCACAATTATTTTCACAGTAGCGCAGCTCGCGGATGCCATCACGCTGTAATATCAATCTTGGGTCTTCGGCTCGGTAGCGACGCAGTAGGCCATCCACATCCTCCACCGTCCTTAGACGCATTTCGCAGCGGGAAAATGCTTGCGGATTGCTTTCATGCCAAGCATTGTCGTCTTGCTGTATATCGCTTGCCACAGAAGTGCCTTCCCTCAAAGACTAGAATTCAGAAAATAGTCTCCATCAGCTTACAAAATAGCTACGGTTCGGCAATAGTAATTTAGCACTTTACTCATAGCTGAAACAAGCCGAAGTATTTACAAAGTCGCAAAACATAGTCCCAAACCCGGCAGGATAAGCCCGAATCGTAGTCCAATACCTATTCCCCACAAACTATCACGCAGTCTTTTTCGCGCTTGCATCGTTTTACGCTCATTATTTATTTAAGCCGTTTAATCACAATGCCATGGCTTCGCTTTACTACCAGTTTAACAATCTTTACAGCTCTTTTTGGCGACCAAAAAAAGAAGCCCAAAAAGAAGCCCAAGAAGAGGCCAAAGAAAGAGGCCAAATCACGACCTTCGCTCGTTGCAGAATTTGAAATCAGCGATGACTTTCGCAGCTAGCAACAATGGCTTTGACGTCGTCTGGGCTTATTTATCTAGCCTTAGGCTCCCAAGAAAAGGGGAATTAGCCATCTGGAGCAATTGCGCCGCAATGCAATGAAAGCTGACAGTTTCCTTGGTCCGAGTGGAATCGGCAGCGACTTGGGGCCACTTGTAATAAGGCCGATTTATTCGCCTTTATTTGCCAGTATTCCGAGCCTTAAATCAAAATAACACATTGAGGAAGCCGCCTCGCCTCCTCTCTGCAGAAAATAAGCCCCAGACTGCGCTGCCAATAGAATACAGGCCAATTAAAAATTGTCAGTAGAAAGGAAACACGAGAACCCATAGTTTTCACTAAACCACTTTTGAATAACGCCGATATTCAGGATGTTGCTTGCTTTATTATGGCAGCTCACAGCGTGCCCTCCCTTTGGAAAACAACTATCATAATTTATATTGTAAAATTCTGGTTTATCTACTATTAGGCGCTGATGACACAATGATCTTTCATTGTATCAAAAATTCAGCTCCGCTTGCGTAGAGCTCTCAGGAGAGAACAAGCAATATTCTAGGAGAAAATTAATGGCAAAAGAAGAAGCTATTTCCCTCGAAGGTATCGTGACAGAGGCATTGCCCAATACCACTTTTCGTGTGGAATTAGACAACGGGCATATGATCATGGCCTATTTGTCTGGCAAAATGAAAAAGTATTACATTCGCATTGTTCCTGGCGATAAAGTTACGGTAGAGCTATCGCCTTACGACCTAAGCAAGGGACGCATTGTCTATCGCAGCTAAGTAAAACCGTTCAGATCGACGATAAATTGCTGCCACAAAAAATAGACCGAATATTACCAATTGACCCTTTGTCTAAAATCAGACATCTAGCCAAACGAGCTGGGCATGAGGCTAAATATATTAAGCGCCATTATATTTGTGCCCTGTGCGGGGATTATTTACTGCATGTGCTCTCTCAAATATTCTGCCTCAGAATATGTTTCTCCGCTCGCACAAGAAACTAACCGTCAATTATTATTATCGATCTTCTCATGAACAGACACAAATTCCCTCAAAAATTCCGACCTAAAACCTGCCTAAATGGAACAAAGTTCCAATGCGTCTTGCTTAACACAAGTTGCCAATTCATTTAGAATTCAGCCTTTTATCCGCGATCTTTAAACCCTTAACCCAGTTAAATAAAGGTCGCAAAAATAAGGAAGCCAAAGGAAGTCAGATGCGCAAAAAATTGGGCCGGACAAATTTGAGTTCGCGGCGTTATTCATCCGGATATTCAAAGGCCATCGTCAGGCTTTTCCCACGAACGAGTCAGCGTTTATTACTTAGCTGCATTTGCAACCAAGGGCTACTCTTAGGGCTACTCTCAGGGCTTTTTGCCGGACTTCTGCTATCATGCCATGCATGGCATGATAGCAGAAGTCCGGCAAAAAGCAGCTCCTCTCTGAACGTCTATATTGAGGACCCCAAACTCTACTATGCCCTTTCAATCTATCAACAACAGCAGGACAACACCCCCATCAGCATCCATTTGCGCCGGGGCCTGGACATGTTTTTTCAGCTTGTTGGTGGCGAACGCCCCATCGACGCCAAAGGTGCAACTCGCATCATTGAAAGCCAAAAACGGCAGCCGGCAAATGGCCTCGACAACAGTGTTCCACGCCTGGCCTTGGGTGGGGGGCTTTTTCTCAGCAGCGAATTGCCGCAGCTACAAGGAAAAACTCAATATCTAGGCAAACTGCCAGACAAGTTTCAATACTCTTACATACAACAACAAAACCAGAGCTACATACTAAACTCACCCAATATTAATGATGCCGCAGCCAATGACCATGCTAACGCCCCCACACACAGCCACTACCTGACTCCAGTATTGCTTTATCCCTCACTGTTTCAGATAACTAGCCGCGTGAGCGTCAGCTCACAGCCAGGGCAAAGATCCGGCGCGACAGAAGTAGACAAGTATCCTATATTACGAAATTTACAACAGAGCCACTCAAGCCGGCTACTAAACCAGAACTGGCTGCGTGAACAATTGCTTGAGACCCCGACGAGCTATCGCCAGACGAACTATCGCCAAGGGAATCCAACGGGCGACAAACTCTATTTCCACTTACAAAATCCGCGCCAGATTCTAATAGAATACTTACGCGGTTCACCCCTACAAATAGACCTCAACTCCCAAAGTTTTGCCATTAATCAGGCGCTGTTGCCGGCCGACTGTCAAAAATTTATCCAAGACTATCGCGCACTCTTTCACCCCTTAAATCCAGCAGAAACTGGCGAAAAACAATACCGGCAAGCCGCAAGCACAGACGAATCCGATCCCAAACACGTCAGTAAAAAAAGCAATATACGACGGGGCGAAACTTTACGCCACGAAGGTAACGAATTCGCTCGCCGGCAACAGGAACTCTACCAGGTTGTACCCAGGGACAACAGTATTAGTTACCTGGGCCTCCATACCGCGCTGCCACCTTCAAGTTACCCCTACCTTTATCTTAAAGGGCAAATTCAAGATGACATAAATTCAGGCTCTCGCCAGCCGGTGCTTCAATTGCAACTCGACAAAGTAATGTGGGCTGGCCTCAGTAAAGATCTCGGCAGAGGGGATCGACGACAGGCCCTTAAATTGCTTTCCTGGCTGCAAAGCCGGGAAGGCCAGCGAGCCCTGCAGCGTCAGCAGTCACAGTATGACAGCGACACTAACCTGGGTATTTTTCGCGGTTTGAGTCTCTACCCGGAGATTAACGCGACCTTCTGGAGCAATTTGCAGCTCGACTGGGCCGAGCGCTTTGATATCCGCTGGCTTCTCCCCCACCACCTGGTTCAATGGTCGTCAGAACTGTTTCAAAACCTAAGTTTTGAACGCGAGCTCCTATTCCGCCAACAATCGGCACTTAGTGTTGTCAATTCCTTTCTGCTACCTTATTTATTTTCTACAGACGGCACACTGCCCACACAGCGCCCCCCAAATCGACCTGACGACAATGACGCTAGCCCACCCACCACCCCAAGCACCGCCATCCCCGCGGCAAAGCAGATGCACCCGTCAGACTGGAGTCTCTGGCTACAGGCCGATTGACGGCCGACTAAGCGAGCCAGCAGCTCACAACCTTCTCTTTCAGGAGCCTTCATGGCCGAAATAAGCCCCCAAAAAAGTCCAAGATCATTTATCCCGCTGAAAAAACACTACTCGCCGCTCGGAAGCAGTCGGCTGAGACGACTGCTCTATTTTTTGGCCCGCCGCAGCTACTGCCTGTTCCTGCAGAAAAACTACCGCATTCAACATATTAACGCTGACTTTCTGCGCGAGCTAAAGGCACCTTATGTTCTCTTGGCCAACCATGTCAGCAACATAGACCCATTTATTTACAACATCCTCTGTCCGTATCCCATAGCCTGGATCATCGGCAAATCTATTGAACGCGACTCCAAAGTCCCCTGTTTGTTCGACATATTACGCTGCATTAGCCGCAGTAAAGAAATGAGTGACTTGGATACCATCAGAAAAATCCGAGGTTGGATCGCCGATGGCGAAGTCATCGGTATTTTCCCCGAAGGGCAAACCAGTTTCAGCGGTGTCAGCCATCCGATACCCGAAGCCACAGCAAAATTACTGCGCTTACTCAAAGTGCCTGTGGTGGCCCTGCGCAACGAAGGCGGCTACTTTGCCCAGCCGCGTTGGTCCTGGGAACGCCGCTGCTCAAAAAACACTCAGGGGCCTGGGATCCGCATTTATTATGAACTTCTCTTTGATGCCCAACAAATTCAAAGCGCAAAACCCAGCGAAATCAACTTTAAGTTGCAGCAAGCCCTGCACTACAACCCGTATCGACAACGCGAACGGCAAGGCGCGGCCTATTCGCCCCCATTGCTAAATCTGGGCCTGCGGAAGCAGAACCTGGCCGAAAGCATGGAACTGGTATACCATAGTTGTCTGGCCTGCGGTCAGATTGGCCAAATGCAATCGCGGGCAATGGAGCTAAAGTGCCGCTCTTGTGGCTCGGCCTGGCGCCTTTCAGACGATTCTCACTTCCTGCAGGCACCCAAAGTTTTTACGGCCAAAACGCGGCAAAGTTACAATCTGCAAGAATACCACGAAGCCCAGTTACAACTTTTACAACAGCGAGCCCGGCAAGGTCTGTTGGACGTAACACAGACTTTTGCCCTGTTGCGCGCATATACCGCCGAAGACGAAACCCAGCGCCTGCGCCAGGGCGGGAGCATCCGTTGCCTTAACGGCAGTATTCGCTTCAGTCCCAATGGGCTGGAGATACGGGATCAGCACCAAGTCATCACCCACGGCGTCCCCATTTCTAAAGTTTTCGCCGCCCATGTATTTAAGCAAAACACTCTGGAATTCCGCGTTAGCGACACGGCGGCCCAATCCCGACTATTTGTCCTGGAGTTTCCCCACAAGACAGACTCTGCCTTTCTGCTATTCGACAGCCTCAAGGCCTTGCAAAAGGCCAATATGGGGCAAAAGGCCATAAAATAGCACTTTGATGCCGTCCAAATAAGAAAGCCCAATAATAAGAAGAACAAGAAGACCGAAATTATGAATCCGACCCCTTACGCCCAGTACTGCCAAGAGCAAATTCAAGCATACCTCTGGCACTGCCTGCAAACCGACTACCTCCTAGCTCATAGCCAGCTCCCCGCGCAGGCATTAGCGCAAAACATTCAGCACGAGGGCCTCACGCCGGGGCATATCGCCTTAAATGAAGTACTGGAGCCCCTGCGAAAATTAATTTTCTTGCCGGGCAAGCGTTGGCGCCCCAATTTGTGCCTGCAGCACGCCCTGCTCTACTCAGGGGCCCAGACAGAGGCCCAGTTGCGCGAACGTTTACACAGCCGCGAATGTCGCGAACGGGTCGGCCCTTTAGTCGCCCTGGTGGAAATACTGCACAACGCCACCCTGATAGCCGACGATATTGAGGATGACGGGCAGCTGCGTCGAGGTATCCCGGCCCTGCACTTGAGCCACGGCCTGGACCGGGCGCTCAATGCTTGTAACTGGGCCTATTTTCTGCCAGCCAGCCTATTGAATATCTGGCGACAAAACGCGCAGCAATTGAAGGGGCCAGACCATCGACGAGCATGGGAACAGGCGCTGGAAATGCAAGCCTTGACGACCCAATGCCTGAGCCATATCCACTTGGGGCAGGCTCTGGACATCCGCTGGCACCGCCAGCGCGACTATGTTCCCAGCACAGAAGAGTACTTTTTTATGGCGAGGCTAAAGACGGGCTCCCTGGCGGGCTTTGCCGCAGAACTTGGCGCCATGGCCGGCCAGCTGCTGTGGGACGCGGGCTTTGCCGCCGGTACCCCACAGCCCGCGCAGCTGCGCGGGCTGTGGCTGCGCATCGGAGCAGCCTTTCAGGTTTTGGATGACTTGCTCAATATTACCCTTGGCAACCCGGGCAAACTGCGCGGCGACGACTGGCTGGAGGGCAAGAAAAGCCTGCCGCTCTGCCTGTTTGTAGAGCACGCGCCAACGGAAAATGGGGATGGAAATGGAGACGGAGCCGGGCGCGAGGAGCGTCGCAACACCGTGGCGCAGCTGATGCAAGAAGCCCAAACTGCGGCACTGCGCCCGAATGATCTGGCCGCGGAGCTGGAACGTATACTGCAAAAATTCCTCAATAGCAAAAGCGGTTGCCAGGCCTTGCAAGACAGTGTAAATTGCTTGCAAAATGAGTTGGCAGCTTGCCGGCAGCTTGCCATTCAACTGTACTCCGGCTTCCATCTTGAACCTGAGCTCTGCCCTTGCTCCAGCGAAATACTCAGCTTGCTATCCCAGCTTGAACGCGAGTGCCAACGCTGCAGTCAGTTCGTAGATGATGGAATAAAATCGCAAACAAATGGCTAGAAGATACTAGAAAATTTGAATTCTTTTTTGGGGGGTAAATGACAATGAAAATCTTGATAGTTCACAACAAATATCAATCAAACAATATCGGCGGAGAAGATATAGTATATAGAAATGAATTAGAACTCTTACAAAAATACCGAGGGAGGGAAAACGTACTAGCTTATCAAGTATCAAATAATGATATCAATAAAATTAAACTCCTTTGGGAAATATGGTTTTCATTTAAGCATTATAAAAATATTTTCAAAATAGTACAAGAAAATAAAGTAGACATAGTGCATATCCATAATTTTTTCCCACTGCTGACTCCTAGCGTTTTTAAGGCGGCAAAGGATGGCGGAGCAATGGTCGTGCATACATTACACAACTATCGTCTCTGGTGTATCTCCGCAATATTCTACCGAGATGGATATGGTATATGTGAGAATTGTATCCAGAACAGGTTTTCATTATCGGGAGTTCTAAACAAGTGTTATCGTAAATCCTTAATTCAAAGTTTTTTTGCCCAAATGGCATTTTGGTTTTACAAAGTCACTAAATTATTTGATCACATTGATTATTTTTTTGTCCTCACAAATTTTCAAAAAGACAAAGTAAAAGCCTTGGGAATCGATGAAAAAAAAATTATACTAAAACCCAATAGTTTACAAACCGATCTTCTAGCAGAGCAGAGCAGAGCAGAGCAGAGCAGAGCAGAGCAGAGCAGAGCAGAGCAGAGCAGAGCAGAGCAGAGCAGAGCAGAGCAGAGCAGAGCAGAGCAGAGCAGAGCAGAGCAGAGCAGAGCAGAGCAGAGCAGAGCAGAGCAGAGCAGAGCAGAGCAGAGCAGAGCAGAGCAGAGCAGAGCAGAGCAGAGCAGAGCAGAGCAGAGCAGAGCAGAGCAGAGCAGAGCAGAGCAGAGCAGAGCAGAGCAGAGCAGAGCAGAGCAGAGCAGAGCAGAGCAGAGCAGAGCAGAGCAGAGCAGAGCAGAGCAGAGCAGAGCAGAGCAGAGCAGAGCAGAGCAGAGCAGAGCAGAGCAGAGCAGAGCAGAGCAGAGCAGAGCAGAGCAGAGCAGAGCAGAGCAGAGCAGAGCAGAGCAGAGCAGGCTATATATTTGTAGGAAGGCTTGAAGAATCCAAAGGGATATATGAGCTTTTAAATACCTGGACACAACTAAAGAATACATTTGTTCTGACTATTATTGGCAGTGGGGAGCTTGAAACGAAGTTAAGACAAGAGTTTCAAGCGCCCAATATTATATTCCAGGGGAAATTGAGTCGGACCGAGACATTAAAAAATATTGCAAAGTCAAAATATTTAATCCAAGCATCGCTTTGGTACGAAACATTTGGCTTGACGATCATTGAAGCCATGAGTTTCGGGGTGCCCGTTATTGGCTATGATATCGGAACTCGCCGTGATTTTATCCAAGATGGTGTAAACGGATTTCTAAGTGGCAAGGATAACTTAAAAGATATTATTCAAAAATCATATAATTATCATGAATATGAAATTATGAGTAAAAATGCCATGCAAACGGCGAAAAATTACGAGAATGAATATATAGTAAAGAAGCAAATAGACATTTACGCAAATATTTTAGAGAGTCACAAGTGACGCTACAGGAGCCTTTACCCAAATAAAGGAGTCCATTCAAACTCTCTCTAGACGGAATAAAGCTCACATGCTCCTAGTATCTAGCCACTTCTTTCGCCCTGGCCTGTGCCTTGCCCTCGCCTTTGGAGCTGATGTCACTCTGGCCGCCCCCACTTCTGCCGGCGCTGGCGACTCGTTTAGGCGGAATCATGAAGCCCAGAATGATACCCATGACACCTCCACTGATATGGGCGACCTGCGATACACTATCGTCATTAAATAAATCAACAATTTCCCGAATCAAGTACAGACCGGCCATCAGTATTAAAGTCAAAGGAATTTCATGACGACGGATATTGACGATAGAGATCAGCGTGATCATCATAAATACAATCCCACTGGCACCCATCAAGCCACTGGCACAGCAAATCACGCTAATCACACCTGTGAGCAAAGCGGTCAGTAAAATCATGACGCCAAACCGAAAGGAGCCGAAGCGCTCTTCCAATATTGGACCCAGCAATAGGATGTAGGCCAGGTTGCCCAGCAAATGGTCCCAGTCCCGGTGGCCAAATACATGACTAATCAAATGGAACCACTCCGTCTTGTCACCCCAGTTGAAAAAGTTCTTGCCATAGACCACAAAATAAGTTTTGCCTAACTCAGTGCCCAGATATTGATCCATGACGATTACAAGCGTGCATATTAACGAAAATGTCAAAGTTACCGGCGCGTTGTAGCGAATCTTTAAAGCCATATTTATTCAACAGCATCCATTACCAGACTTGCGTGAAGGGACCCCGCTTACCTTTCTGCTCTTCCTTGCCACTGTCATACTGTAAAGTCTGAGCATTCATTTTATCGTGCCCCCGCAAGTAGACCTGGAATTCTTCCTGCAGTTCACGCTCCAACTCTTCTTCCAGCGCCTGACTTAAATCGTGCTCATTCAAATATAAAGGCTCCTCATTGCCAGGGCCTGCAAGATTGAGCGCAGCAAATGCAAAGTCTGGCGCCAATTGATCTGATTTTCGTTCATCTTCAGCTAATTTGCCGCCCATCCTTACCGCTCCGGCCACCTCGTCATAGCCAAGTATCTGACTAGCGACCTGACTAAATTCCTGGTTAACTTCTTGGCCAGCGGCCTGGCGATGGAGCTGTACCAGACCGAGCATAGACAGAGCCCCTTTGTCCGCCTGCCCTTCGGGGGGCAGATCTTTCTCTTCTTGCATCTCCTGTGATCGCTGATTCAACAGCTCCAGCTCGGCCTGCTGCTTCTGCCCAGGCCGTCTAGACTCCTGTTCCAGCTGGAGACGGCCACTTTCAATACGGTGATCCTCGACACGCTTACCAATTGCGACCTCCTGCTCAGCCTCCAATTGAAATTTCTGCTGTACCGCTAGAACTGCGGCGGCAATAAACTCCTCCTCGCTTTGACGGCTAGGCTGTTTATTGCGTGACCCTTTGCATGAACCTTTGCATGACCCTTTGCCTTGCCCTTTAAATGACCCCTGCATGCCATCACCACTGTCACCCAGGTTCTGGTCACGCTGCCGGCGTTCTAGCAGCTGCGACTTGCGGCGGTTCTGTCGCGAGTATGGCGAATTGCCAGGCACAAAATAAAACGCTTGCTCTTGCAATAAATGGCCCTCAGAAAAAGTTCCCTGGTACAACGAACCATCAGCCAAATAATAGTTCCCGTGCCCCTGCATCTGGTTGCCATCAAAATACCCCTGATAAATGCGACCGTCTGGCCAGTAAAAACTGCCATAACCATGCATGAAGCCAGAATCAAACTGCCCGATATAACAGGAGCCATCAAAAAAATCCAAACGCCCACGCCCGTGCATCCGTCCGACCCGCGTCTGGCCTTGATATTTCCCTTCCGGCAATTCCAAGGTTTTTACATTCTGTAGAAACTGACGTTCAATTTCCTCATTGGTATCGCGCAGCAAACAGGGACTGCGCAGACAAGTCCGAACTGGTTGATAAGACGGTTTCCCCGCTCGGCCGCCAAGCCGCCAAGTATAACATTCTAGCCAGTCCTCTTCGACAAAATTGCTATACTTATATTCGAGACTAGTCAAAACCAGACCATCCTGATTAACTAATTGATAAGCAGAAAATAAATTTTGTTTGTTGTACGTGTATTTGTGCAGGCGGCAGACTTGGCCCACCGGGCTTTCTTCCCAGAGCTCGCGCAGCCGGCCATTATCGTCATAACTGTGGCGCAATGACTTAGTATGTTCTTCCCCAACATGAATTTGCTCTTCACTGCACAGGCCCGCATCATTGTACAAATAGATCTTCGTACGCTGCAAATCCTCTTCCCGCAGCAAACGGAAGTCTTCGTCATAACGATAAAGAACCCGCTGTTTCAAATTGTCCTCTTCGCGCAGCGTTTTCTCAACAAGCAACTTATGCTCGTTATAAATATGGTTTTCTTCACGGTAGACCTCGCGCTCGCCGTAGTGCGCACTAAAACTGCGCTTTATTAGCAGGCCATCCCGATAAAAGCAGCGGACTTCTTCCCACGCTTGCCCTTCCAATTGCGAACGACAGGAGAGCAACTGTGCGTTGTCATTAAAATGCAGCAAGCTCTGCTGATACTCTGGCGGCTGGCCGCGACGCCATTTACCCCTCAAGCCACCCTGCGTCCGTTGGGACTCATTGCGATACTCATCAAGTCGCACAAAAGACACAGGCAAGCGAAACATATAGTCCTCGCGTTGCAAAATCACAAAGTTTCCCCTCCCCCAGCTTATCACGCACTTGGCGTCATTCAGGCTATTGCCCGCCGGATCCATAAAATTAAACTTGATGCGACAGCTCTAAACATGCAAATACCTCCGAATATTTTTTCAATACAAACTGTGTTTCCAATAACTCAAGATATCATCGTACGATTGCATATCGGGAATTTGCGGGAACTGCTGCGCAATATGCTCTGGAGCAAACAGAAAAGCCCCCCAACGCGCTTCCATTAGCATGCCGATATCGTTGTAGGAATCACCGGCCGCACCGATGCTATAGCCTTGACTGCTCAGCGCCGCCAACATACCTTTCTTGCCGACGTTGCTGCGCATAATATGGCGCTGAATATAACCTTCATCATCCACCTCCAAGGCATTACAGAAAATCATGATATTCTCAAACTCTCGCGATACGGGAGCGAGGAACTCGGCAAAAGTGTCAGAAATAATCACTACCTGCCCCAGCTGCCGCAATTGACACAAAAAATCCTGTGCTCCTTCCAAAGGTTTCAAATTTTGAATGATCTTTTGAATCTGCTCCAAGGTTATCTTCGAATTTTTCAAGGCATTGATTCGAATATGCATGAGTTTCTCGTAGCTTTGAATATCGCGGGTGCTTAGACCCAGTTCTTTAGTACCCGTTAACTCGGCGACAAACCGCCACATTTCCGGCCATAGGATACCTTCCAGGTCCAAGCAAAATAATGGGAAGTGGTGTTGGATGGGCATACAGCTCTCCAGGCTGGCAATTTCGGCTAGTAATTCTACAGAATCCCTAATCTTGGGCAATTCTTATCAGCAAGAAATTTTCTCTGGGGTGATTTTCTAAAACTCAGGCAACTTCAGCAAAAAAAGATTCACTTTCTGTGCCTTTTCCTCTGAGAGGGGTCACTCTTGAAAGGAGTAATTCTGTCTGCATCCTGAACATGAAGTGCCCATCTGAACGGAAGACCAAAATGAAAGTTCCACTTTGTTACCTTTGCCTCCAGGCTAACAGTCTTGCAAACCAAAAGTTCCCACATTCGCAACTGCTCTGCTCAAAATGCCACGCCGAACTTATGTGGTTAGGCCAGGGTAAAAACCAGGGTAAAAACCAAGGTAAAAACCAGGATAAAGGCCAACACCTATGCCGGCGTTGTGGCGCAGAACGAATGGCCGAAGCCGGCTCGCTTGTCGATAGTCCATATTGCCCGATCTGCCGCACAACTATACAACAAATGGAAGCATTCCCCGATTATTGCATCACCCCCAACCGGGCCATCGCATATTATCTGGATACATTCGCCCAGCTGTTGCAATGGTACAAATTTTGCAAAGAGCTGAAACTAGCTCCATTTTTTGCCGATCTGCTAGCCCAAAGCTACGCGGCAGAATTTACAGGGTTTTATATTGTGCCGGTACCACCGCGGACAGCAAAATTGAAGCAAGAGGCGTGGGATCAAGTCGATTATTTGTGCCAGCTGCTGCATCGCCGTTACCGTCTTCCAGTTCTGCGGCTGTTGCTTTGTAACAGCACGGCACGACAAAAAACCATGGACCGCGAGCAGCGCCTGGAACAAATGTATAACAGTGGGAAATACAGCCTGGACCTCAGCGCACGGCGCTTAGTCTGGCAGTTATATCGGCGTCAGGGTCCCATAGCCTTGCTCCTGCTCGACGATGTCTATACCACAGGAGCAACGATGGACATGTGCCGCCGCGCCCTGAAGCCTCTGGAACAAGAAGCTTGGATATCTCAAGTCCGTTCGCTCAGCCTGTGCCTAGTACCTTGAAATACAAGCTGGCAAAGACCTCCTCAAAAGAGGCTTCGCCAAACCGTCTGAACATCTGCCCAACACCTTTGATCGTCTCGACGAATATTCGCCATGAGTGATTTTAATATCTATTATTAGAAAGTTTTTAGACGAGATACTAATTGTATTTTAATTTTCTTTTTAATTTTTTAATTAAATAGATGACAAAAATTTGAGCGGCAAAAAAGATGTGATTTTGATTGTCATGAATAAATTTTCGCTATACAATTTCTGATAAAATGCCCACGAACCCCAAAACAAATGAACTTCTCGACACTCCCAACAAAATTAGTCTTTCACTTATTTTGGTACTGGGTTGCATCAGTGCCTTGACACCATTTGCCATTGATATGTATCTGCCAGCCATGCCGGCAATGGCTAAAAATCTCGGCGTTGGCGCCAATAAGGTACAAATTACACTAACTGCTTATACTATCGGATTTTCGATCGGGCAACTTGTGTATGGACCTTTGGCAGACAGCTATGGCCGTCGTCGCATACTGTTGTCGGGAACTCTTTTTTTTACTTTTGCCGCTGTGATTTGTGCGCTGGCCAATAGTATTGACGTCCTGATTTATATTCGCATTTTGCAGGGCTTTACGGGTGCGGCCGTATCGGTGGTCGTCCAGACAATTATACGTGATATGTTTCACGGAGCCGCTTTAGCCCGGGTCATGTCGTTTGTACTTTTAGTGATGAGTCTCGCCCCCTTGGTTTCTCCCATAATTGGCGGACATTTAACCGCATGGCTAGGCTGGCGCTCCATTTTCTGGACATTGGCCAGCTTTGCAATTCTAGTAATGGTCCTAACATCTTTTAAGATCCCCGAAACCCTGCCGGCAAAATACCGGCAACCTTTGAAAGTGCAGACTGTTTTACGTAACTATATCAGCGTAATATCGAATTCGTCAGCCACAGGATTAATGCTGGCCAATGGTTTTTCATTTGCAGGCATGTTTGCATTTTTTACTGCCGGTCCATTCGTTTACATTGATCTCTATGGCTTGACTCCCAAGATGTATGGTTATCTGTATGGCCTCAATATCACCGGCATGATCATCGTAAACGGTATCAACGGTTTCCTATTGAAAAGGCTAAGGTCACAAAGCATTTTGCGCCTGAGCTTGTGCATCCAATTGATGGCGGGTATCGGCCTCTTGGCCGCATGGTTATCAGGTATGGGGCTGTGGGGCAACGTGTTGTTCGTCGTGCTCTATTTCAGTACTAGGTCGACAATTGCCAGCAATTCAATGGGGTTATTATTAAGTGACTATCCCCACATGGCGGGAACCGTGTCATCACTGGCAGGTACATTCAGGTTTGGCACCAGCTCATTGATCGGTTTCATTGTCGCAGCCATGCCCAGTGGCTTTGTCTGGCCGATGGTGCTAACCATGAGTCTATGTGCTCTACTATCCGCACTCTTTTACTGGACAATGGGAAGGCAGCACTCCGGGGCGTAGAGAAGTCCTCAAATATGAATATTCAGGGCCCAATATGAATATTCAGGGCCCAAATGGATGACCAGAGCTTTTAAAAACTTTTTAAAAGCCTCTAAAAACGAGAGTATTTTAAGTCTAGTTTGTCAATTACATTCCCGACAATCTGGTTCATGCTGTCTTCCTGTTTTTCCATTGACTTTACCAAGGCGATGTGAGCGCGACTGCGTTCCAGGTTATGCTGAGCGCTGTGGGTCTTAAAGTATACATCGCCATTGAGATAGTCGGTCAAAAAACGCAAACCAATAATTAACGTCATGATTCGGGGGGCAAATGCCAGCAGACTCACCTCAATGTCAGTTAAAGAATTGCCCCACTCTGTCAAAAAGCCCTCCACCATCGCTTCAAAGTAGTCCATGCGAGCTTGAATGCGTTGCGTATCCGTTTCATCTTCGGTTGAATTACTCAAGCAAGTCCGGCCCAGGTCGCCAAAATCGTAAAGAATGGTGCCAGGCATAACCGTATCCAGATCAATCACGGCGATCCCTTCCGCGGCATGTTCGTCAATTAGAATGTTATTAATTTTAGTATCATTATGGCAGAGTCGAGTGGGCAAGGCCCCCTCGACGCGCATATGCTCCAGGGCACAGTAGGCGTTTTTGCGGTCCATGTAAAATTCAATTTCTTCAAGAGTTTCAGAGCTACGTTGCGCCACATCCTGTCTTAGCGCTTCTTGCAGTTGTTCATAGCGCAGCCGCATGTCGTGGAAGCGTGGGATTGTCGGATGTAAATCCTGATCGCCACCCAGACTTGAAAGATCCTTCTGAAAGCGGGCAAAAGCGGCGGCGGCGGCATATACATGTTGAATGCGCGTCACCTTCGGCAAGGAAAGAACCCGCTCTATCAAAGAGTAACAGCGCCAATAATTTCCATCTTCATCAATAAAATAGGGCTGCAGGGCTTGCGGGCAGTCGTGGCGCGTATGAATGAGCTGGATGCAGCGGCGCGAAATATCCAGGGTTCCACGATTTTTGTATGTGGCGTACAAATGCTGCGTAACACGCACATAGTTCGCCATCAGTTCTTGCGGCCGGCAAAATACCGCATCATTAATTTGCTGCAAGACATATCGCACATGGTTGCCACCCTGATCCATGGTGAGCAGAAACGTATGGTTGATATTGCCCGGCCCCATGGATTCGGCCTGGACGAATTCCCCATAGATATGGAAATTTTCTACTATTTTTTGCAAAGTATCTTGTTCATATCGTTTTTTTTGCATGGAAATTTCCTTCTCTCGTGTGACGTCACACACAAATGAAAATACAAGGGATTATATGCGGAACAGATATTATATAAATAAATTTTTTACAAAAGGAGCCAGTCAAATGGAAAATAAAAATCAAACTAGAGAAAGCTTTGATAGATTTGGCAAATGATTACGATTTATATTGGCCAAGGTATCCCGAAAATATGATAGAGAGCCTGGTCAAGGATATGAAAGGGAAAAATCCCCGCAAAATTGTTGATATTGGATCTGGCACAGGAATTGCTTTGGGCTTGCTTGTCCAAGCGCTTGGCCCTAAACATGAATATCATGCCATCGACATTTCATCCAATATGATAGAAAAAGGGCGAGAAAAACTTCCGCACGTCAAATGGCATCTGGGTAGAACCGAAGAGATACTCCCGTTATTACCCGATATGGATTTATTCATGATGGATTTAGTCATGGCGGCACAGTCATTTCAAAGGATGGATCGCCCACAGCTGCTGCGGTAAATTCAGAAAAAACTGAATCCAGCAGGGACTCTGGGTATCATAAAAAATAACCGAAATTTCCGACAGAGCGCCTTTTTAGATGCTTATGAATCCTTGCTAGAAGAAATGGTTCCTGAATATTCACGATATTATCGAGCATTGGATTATCGCCATGAAATATCCTGTGCCTTTAATGTCGATCTCAATGAAGTCACTCGATTGACACACGATTGGAGCACCTCCGTGCCGGCCGGCAATTTCATCGGCATGAGTCGATCTTCTACCCAAGTGCAGCGGGCAATAACAGCCAATGGAGAAAAATACATGGCTAGATTGACAGGCCCGGTCAGCCGCTATGCAGTCAATGATCAACTGAAGATCGTATACCAGACGGAACTGTTTAAGTATGCCAAAAGACACGGAGCTTAACAGTTGGTGGCCTTATGGCTTATAACTTTATAGCTTATAAAATGGTAATTGTATTGCAATTCTCTTTGTTTGGACTTGACACGATGGGCCTGTCCATTAGAATGGCGGCTACCTAGCTGATTTTGCAATGCGCCGTCTTAGCTCAGTTGGCCAGAGCACGTGACTTGTAATCTCGGGGTCGTCAGTTCGAATCTGACAGACGGCTATTTTAGGATCATTCTAGGGAAACTTTAAAAACTTTCTTTAAAATTTTAATGGGGAGATTCCCGAGCGGTCAAAGGGGGCAGACTGTAAATCTGTTGCGGTGGCTTCGGGGGTTCGAATCCCCCTCTCCCCATTTTTTATATATAAAAAATTTAACTTTTAAATTCGCGGTAAAACTCACGTCCATAATTTGCCGCCTGCAAGGTCTGGCTTTGTTCCCCCGGTTCCAGCTAATCATTTGGTTTGCGGTGACAATTTGCCCCAGCTCATACGCTCAGCGTTCCCCAAAAGCATTGTCCAACGTTTTAATCACTGGCTTGGCCAGATAATGCGCAACCGTCCGTTTCCCCGTGCGCGCCTCCACCGTGCAGGTCATCCCCGCCAACAAATGTATCTGTGCCGCCCGACCCGTCGCATTCTTCAGATAATCGCGATCTATTGACACATGCACCCGATAATGGGGCACCGCGCCGCGCTGTGGATCCGACTGCAGCAGCGTGTCGTGACTGATATAGACCACTTTTCCGGGCACCGCGCCGTAGATTGACGAATCATAGGCGTCAAATTTCACTTCCGCCATCTGGCCGAGCTGCACCGCCGCGATGTCCTTCGGGGAGTATTTCGCCTCGACAAGCATGCCACTATCGGTCGGCAATATATCCATTAGCTTTTCCCCCGGACGCAACTCCGCACCCAAGGTATAGAAATAAATCTTGTTGATCACTCCGTCGCGCGGCGCGGTGATTTCTGTCTGTTTAAGTGCGTAGCGCGCGGCATGCATCTTTTCTTCTTCACTTGCCAGTCTCTCCTCGACAGAGGCCAAACTGTTCTGAGCTTTGTCCAGGAAATTAGCGGAGACTTCGGTCAGCCGGACCTGCACATCGGCACGCTCACTCTTGAGACGCAGCACCTCGCTCGAACCGATCGCCCCGTTTTTGAGTAGCAGATTGGCGACGCCAAGCTCACGATTGATCGCCGCCAATTTTCCCTGCAGGGCCTTGGTTTCATCCTCAAAGCTTTTTTTACGACGGTCATAGAGCAAAGTCTGTTCGCGCACAAATTCCGGATAACCGTCCAACAGTTCGGGAAAGACCATCTCATCGCCGAACAATTCAGCCTTCAGGCGCGCCCGCATCGCATCAAGCAGGCCCACCTTGGCCTCGCTTTCCCGATATACAGCCTGCGCCCGTGTCGCATCAAGGCGCGCCAGCACTTTGCCTTTCCGCACCGTATCGCCCTCCTCGACAAAGAGGCTCTCAAGCTTCCCCCCATCGGTCACCTGGACAACCTGGGTCCGTGCCGCAGCGATGACTTCGCCGCGAGCGCGCGCAATTTCATCAATCTCCGAGTTCAGCGCCCAGACGAGAAAGCCAACCACCCCCAGCAATATTATAAAAACCAGGTAAACTGCTCCGCGCGCCTCATGGATATCATGAGCATCAGGGGTTCTTGAATGGCCGGCTTCCACAGCGTTGGTCTTATTCATAATTTTTCCGTTTGTTTTTATCCCCAACCCCTGCTCGTGTCAAGCCTACCAAGTAGCAGCCAAACCCGTCGTACCTCCCGCGGCTCCCCCCCCCTCAGAGTCCCTGGCCGAGTAACCACGAAAAACACTAAAAAATACGAACAACACGAAAAATTCTAAAACACCGCGCCTGCTACCTGAACGCCCCCCGCGCCTCCCGTCGTTCCACCCACAGCCACTTTTTAACCTTTTTCTGCCCCCCATGGATTACCCGTCTAGATTTCGTGGCTTTTCGTAGACTTTGGTGCAATTCGTGGTTCCTCCCGCGGCTCCCCCGTCTAAATTTCGTGACATTTCGCAGTCTTTCGTGCCCTTTCGTGGTTCCGCCACAAAAGACGCATTGCCATACGATATTGATCTGACTAAAATAGCCTCATTGGAGGACACATGGATCCCCTGGATGAAGTGAGGGAAATCCTCAAAAAGATTGGCATTTCTCAAGCTGAAGCTGCTGAACAGCATAACAGAGATATGGCCGAGTTGCGCAGATCGCAAGAAAAAACCGATGCGCAGCTAGCGAAAACCGATGCACAGCTAGCTAAAACCGATGCACAGCTAGCGAAAACCGATGCGCGGCTGGAAAAAGTCGCCAAGATATTAGGCAATATTGGCATCAGCAACGGCGATTTTGCCGAGGAACTGTTTTTCAACAGTCTCTATGCAAACCCGTTTCTCGGTGGGCTGCGCTATGACAGCGTGGAGCGCAATGTGTCCAACCGCCGTAGGCATCGCGACGAAGGCGAGTACGACATCGTGATGTACAATGGCGATACCGTGGCGCTGATTGAGGTGAAGTACAAGGCGCACACCAACGACATTGCTAAACTGCTCAAAAACGAGCCACAGAGCTTTCGTAAGACTTTCACCGAATACAAGGACTACAAATTTTATCTGGGGCTAGCGTCCACGGTGACTTACGATAAGCTGATTACAGAGGCGCGAGAAGCGGGCATTTTTCTCTTGACCCAAAGAGGCCAGCACATTGAAGTGGTGAATGAGGAAGTGCACAGCTTCTGATCACGGCCCCCCCCCTTTCACAGTCCCTGGCCGAGTAACCACGAAATACACCCCAAAAGTACGAACAACACGAAAAATTCTAAAACACCTTCCCTGTCATCCACAGCTCCCCTGCCTAACTTTCGTGACATTTCGCCGTCTTTCGTGCACTTTCGTGGTCCCTCTTTCGTGGTCCCCCTTTCATGGACTTTAGTGCGCCCGTATCTCAAGCACCTGCGCTTTCGGGCCGTCGGCCAGAATGTCGCGACCGTCAATGACGACAATCCGCTCGACGAGGTCGAGCGGCGGCACCCTGTGGGTGACCAGCACCAGGGTGTCCTTTTCCCCGATCGCGGTCTTCAAGGCGGCCAGCACGTGCCGCTCGCCGGGAGCATCACACGCCGTCGTCGGCTCGTCGAGCAACCAGACGCGTGGTTGATTCAAAAACAGGCGCGTCAGGGCGATCAATTGAGTCTCGCCGCCGGAAAATTGTTTGCCGCCTTCGTGGATCGCTGTTTCAAGGCCCTGTTCCCGCGTTGCCAGAATGGGGGCGAGTCCGCTTAACTTACAAGCTTGGAGTAACTCGTCATCGCCGAGTCCCGCGTTGCCCATCAGGAGGTTTTCGCGCAATGTCCCCTCAATCAGACTGGGGGTTTGCCCCAGATAGCCGATCAACTCGGCGCGCCGCTGCGGAGCGAGTGAGAATACATCCAGGCCATCAATCAATATCTGCCCCTCGCTAGGCTTAATTAGACCGGCGATCATTTTCAGCAGCGTCGACTTCCCGGCCCCGACCCGGCCGAGAATGGCGACCTTCTCGCCGGCGGCGATATCCAGGCGTGCCAGCCGAATCCCCGGACTTTTCGGCTCGTAGGCAAAGGCGATGTCGCGCAATGCCACCGACCCCGCGAGCCTGGAAACCAGCAGCGGGCGCGGGCTGCCGCTGCTTCGATAACGCGCGAAAAGTTTCTCCAATGCCTCCAGGGCTTCTGCGGCATGTCCCCACTGCACGAGCAGCGACGGCAGCTTGCCGATCGGCGCGTAGACCCGCCCCGACAGGATGGAACAGGCGACAATGGTGCCAATGGTCATCGCCGCATTGTTGACCGCAAAATAGGCGCCGAGCCCGACCAAACTAATGTAGCCCAACTGATGAATACTCCCGCTGAGCGACGCCGCCGCTTCACTGGCCGCGCGGGCCTTGCTGCCCTCGTAAACTGTTTTCCGGCTCAAGGCATTCCAGCCGCCCTGCATCCGCCACTCGGCCCCATGAGCCTTGATCAGTTCAATGTTGTTAAGGGTTTCAATCAGGTGCCCCTGACGGGTTCGCGCGGACACCTGCTCCCGTCGCGCGTGGCGATGGATACGCCTCTTGAACAAAAGTCCCGCGGCGAGTGCCAAGCACAGTCCAATTGTCGGCACCAACATAATTAAAGGCCCGCCGACAAAATAGATCACGCCCAAAAAGAACAGGCAAAAAGGCAGCTCGCAGAAGAAAAAAGTCGTGCGCGCCGCCAAGTATGCCTTGACCGACTCAAAGCCGCGCAATTGGGCCGAAAGAGCCCCCAGAAGCGCGGGAAAAGCTTCCAAGCGGATACCGAGCATCACCCCGAAAACGCGCGTAGACATTTCGATTTCAATCCGACTGAGCGCCGCGTGACTGATCGTCATGCGCGCCAGCTTGAGCAGATATTCCACCACGATCGCGAACAACACCCCAACCGTCAGCACAATCAGAGTCGGGATTCCCCCGTTGGCAACCACCCTATCGTAGACCTGCATAGTGTAAAACGAGATGCTGAGGAGCAAGAACGAAGCCAGGGCGGAAGCGATGAACAGCTGCACGATCCACGCCTTGCGGGCGAAGAAAATTCCGTACAACACCCGTTTCGCCGTCACGGGCGGCGCACTATCGGGATGCTCTGGACTCTCAAAGCTCAGAAACAACGTTCCCGCCGCAAAAGAGGGCTGCCGCAGCAGACCCTCGACGGTTTCGACCAAATAAACCCCGCTCTCCAGGTGTTCGCGCACGACACCTAGCCCCTTTGACGGCAGCAAGGCAATGCAAGGCAGAGAGGAAGTCTCGATGCCGACTTTAAACTCACCCGGCTCAAGCCCGAATAAACGAACCAGTTCAATGAGTTCGTCGCGTGGCAGCGAAGCGCGGGTTTCGGCGCGCGCCGCCAATTTCGCGACCACCCTTCGCCCCGGATCCGCCGGGCAGGAAACACAAGACGGCAGAACCCATGCCAGCCACATAAAACACTTTTCCCAGCCGCCTTCCAATGCGGCTTGATCTACGCTTGTCTCACTCACTGGCAAGTCTCCGCGTTTGCTCGCTCAGAAAATAATGCCATTGTAAAATTCCTCAATTTATTACATAAAATTTGCGCAATGAAGCATCTCTTTACAAAACGGATTTTTTAGCATGCTCTATTTTCAATCGTTAGATTGTCATGGTACTCTAATTTAGATTTTCGCCTAAAATACTCAAGAATATACAGAGATACAAGTATTTATTAAAAATTATTTATAATATAATTATCAAATTATTGTCAGATGGAGAAGTTTAAATATTCTTTTATCTTTTTGTCGATAATCACTTCGTTTAGATTGTAATAATGAAAGCAAAGAGAATCGGTAGATGCTCCCCCTCATATAGAAAGATATGCCAAGCTATCTTATTGTATTTTAGAATGTGTCGTTCACACCATCTCCTTCAAGCTTTTATCCCTCTCTGGAGTGCTCACGACATTATGATTCAAATACTGATGTCAAAAATACTGCCCTGATCATGGATGGTATCGCGTTTGAGACTATTAATATCTGGCGTTTGCCCGACCATGTGCTGCCCTGCCTCGGCTTGTAAATCTTGAATATCAACCGTATCAATGTAACTGACACTAAGCAGTTCACGTTCTAATTTTTGCAGCTGTTCTAGTAATTTCTCCGCAGGTGCGCCACTTTTGGCTATCTGCTGTAATTTCTCTTCTAGAGCCTCTTTGGCTTGACCTTGTTCTTCGTGTAGCTGATACAGACGCTGGATCAATGAATTGATAATATGCAGCTGGGATATCGACAGGGGGGGAGGACCGCTGTCATCGGCAAAAGCGTCTGTCGAGGCAATGCCATATATGAAACTGAAATTACTGAACATAACGGCATTGGGAGCCACGACAGCCCGCATTTGCGCACCTGTCTGAGACAAGTTATACAAACTTATGACATTTTGGAGATTCACATGAGAAGTCAGCATTCTGTCTACTCCTTGAGTGAATATGATATCGCCCTCTAATTAATACAAATTATCGGCAGCCTTCAGGATAAAATTGATTGCCACTAATAAAAATTGTAAACCTTGTTTCAATATGATAAGCGACCTTCATTTTCAAGTCAAAGCTTTTATGCCATTTATTGTATTGATGCTTCTTTTGGCAAAACAATGATAGCTTGCCAAAAAAATGAATCATTATTGTATTTTTGCCTAGCTATAAAACAATATTAACAATATAAAATAGGACAACATAAGATATTTGATCGGGCCAGATAACTTCTGTATAAAATTACCGCGGCCCAAGTTACCACGGCCCAAGTTACCACGGCCAATGCGCTGTGAAATTGTCCATTCAAGAGTCGTTCTCTTCGATGGCCAGATTAGCTGCTTTTTTTAAATAGATCAAACCGCCAAACATCGCTGTCAATGGAGCGACAGTAGCTAGACCAAAGCTTCCCACCAGCGTATGCAAAATTTCTGCGGCTACATATTGGATATTCAGAATATTCAGAGCCGGTGTCCTCTGGGCCATGAATACCATAAACATTGCGGTATATCCACCGGAGTAGGCCAAGAGCAGTGTCGTTGTCATGGTACCAATTACAGCCTTGCCGACTTCCAGCCCTGATTTAACGGCCTCTCTCATTGTAATTTGGGGGTTTTGGCTGATGACTTCATGCATGGCGGCTGAGATATCCACTGCGACATCCATGACCGCCCCAGAGGAGGCAATAAAGACTCCAGCGAGGAAAACCTTGGTTATTTTCAGGTAGGAAAATCCCGTGTATAGAAGGGTTTCCGCAAAAGGACGCACTGATCCATGAATTTTAAATAATTTACCAAAAATTATGGACAAGATGCAAGTTATGATGATTCCCGAAGCGGCACCCAAAAAAGCCACGATTCCCTTTTTATTTAGGCCGGTAATTGTAAAAATAATAAAGCAGGTTAAAATTAAAATACAGATCAGTGAAACCCAAATGGGATCGTAGCCATGCAAAAAACTTGGAAGTAATATTTTCCAGATAAACAGGGTGGTAAAGACAAAGGTCATGATTGATTTCGCCCCCACCCGTCCGGCGATAAATACCACCAATATCGTAAAAATGATAAATAAAAAGGCTTCAATATTGATACGATAATGGTCAATTACATTCGCCCGATCTATTTTTCCCTCTGTCGTTTCCAAAACGACGAAGGCCTTGTCATTGACCGCGAAAAATTTATCCAGTTCAAGTTTACCTAGCTGTTCATTCCAAGCCTCAATGATTTCACCTTTAAATCTGCCATTTTGTACCCGGAGGGTCAGCTTCTGGGCACCTGTTTTTATAATTCCATGGGTTTGAATAAGGGAGTTGTCCACCGAGAGAACTTTGGCCTTTACCCGATAGGCATTCCCAGCCGATTCATCTTCGAAACCATTACTCATGAAAAATAAATAGACAATAATCAAAAATAAGACGACAGTAAACATAGATTGCTTGTCAAAATATTTAATAATCATCTTTTTTATCTTTTTTATCTTTTTTACCATTTTGCCATATTGCCATATTGCCATATTGAATAAGGGCCTCCTAGTCAGAGTTCCCTCATTCAATATGAAAATTATTGTAATTTAGAGACAGTTGATTGCGACCGCTGATTACAGGGCCATTGCCGATTTCAGTTTTTTGGGGATATCAGTATTGTCATACAGGCCAGCAAAAAGATCTGAATCCACGCCGCGAGCATAGGTCGGTACCGGCGCGCCCGTGTGGGAGTAACTCGTCCAGCCAATACCGGCCGTCTGATTCAATACATGCGTTATGCTAATCGACAGAGCATTATAAGGGCCATACAGCAATGAATATTCAGCGGATTCTTTGCGTCTATCGTCAGCCTTTAAATCGACAAAAGCATTTTCAATTAAGGACTTCTGGTAATCGTCTATCCTGATTCCCTCACCGTCGCCATCCATATCCAAGCCAAAGTACTTTTCAATGACCGAATTGAGCTCGTTTAAATCAGAATGACTTCCACTCATAAAAAGGCGATCAAAGTCCTGGTACGACATACCTTGCTCCCCAATCTTATCATAAAAAGAAGCATATTTCGTACCGGCAAATCCCATCGTTAAACCGCCGGTTTCATGGTCTCCGGTGACAACGATTAAAGTCTCCTTGGGGTGCTGTTCGTAAAAATCCAGTGCGACACCGACGGCATCATCAAAGGCGAGAACGTCATGAATAACGGTTCCCGCATCATTGGCGTGGCAGGTCCAGTCAATCTTCCCACCTTCCACCATCATAAAGAAACCGTCACTGTTATCCTGCATGAGTTCAATTCCCTTTTGAGTATATTCGGCCAGGGAGACGGATCCTTGATACTCTCCGCCCACTCCAACGTTTTCGCGTTCTACATCAATGGTGTATGGCATCGCATAACTATTGTCTAAATATGGATTTATGGCAATTATCCTCTCGTTGGGATAAATTTCGAGCGCATCAAAATCCGCGCGTGTCTCCACAAAAGTAAAATTATTTTTAGCGATTAATTCGGCAATGTCGGCTCTTTGTTTCCATTTGTTCTTTCTAAAGCCCCCGCCGGCGAAATAATCAAATCCCGATTCAAATAAATCTCGACCAATTTCTTCATACATATTTCTGCTGGCATTATGGGCATAAAAACAAGCTGGCGTGGCATGATCAATTGAAACGCTGGAAACAATGCCTACTTTCTTGCCACCCGCTTTGGCAAGTTCGGCAATCGTCGTATAATCTTTTCCACTGATACCATCTTTTGATATGGTGCCTATGGTCGTTTTGTGGCCGCAGGCCAGGGCCGTCCCCGCCGCCGCGGAATCAGTGATGTAACGATCATAGGCATAGGTTGTCGTCATGCCCATGACTGGCAAGGAAGTAATGTTCAGGGCATTCTTGGGGGGCTGGCTGATCTGCGTGCTATTCGCCATATCCTCTTCGGTGTATGCCTTGTACATAGCCGTGGAGTTTAGCTGTGCCGTCGCCATGCCGTCGCCAATAAAGAAGAAGACATACTTGGCGCCGCCGTTTCCTTTATTAGAAGCTACACTATCATTTAGACGCGATTCTTCACAGGATAACAGTGTCAGCATCATTGTGAATGCCACAAATGGTAGAAATTTTACAGCATAGAATTGTTTCATAAAATCCTTCCTTATAAATTATAAATTGACAGACATAAAATATGTCTTAATTATATAGACTGCCAATATTAGGGAAGGATATATTTGCAATATTTAATTTTAAAGCGGTATAATAAGATTGAGGATGTCAAAGTATATCATTGGCGCATTCACAAACGAATGGCCCCTAGATTCAGGTTATCAAATTCTGGCAATACATATACACGCAAGTACGGAATCTGTCAAGTCTTTTGGCTCAAAAATCGCAAGAATCTTTCGCAAGAATCTTTCACAAGAATCTTTCAGTAGGGAAACATGGAGACGGCTTAAAGGACGCCAAAGGGCTGGAGGCCTGACTCAATTGAAAAAGCTCAATGACAGATTCATGGGGCAGATTCATGGCGCAGATTCATGGCGACGAAGCCTTTTACGGGCCCAACTTCTGACGACCATTCCCGCCTTGAGCTGAGAGGCGCCGTATCGCAAAATGAACAGGGCCGGCAGAGAATAGAGCGGCTCCGAAAAGCAGCGAGCAAAGCGCAGCCCCAGACCTTTTATGCCCATATCAAGCAACGGCCCATGCCAAGCAACGCTAATGCCGAGCAACGGCCAATGCCCAGTAACGGATGATGTGGACCGCAAGATGAACAGAAACCAACAATATTATTGCAGTGTTGCCAACCTCAATGAGCCAAAAGACAAACGGAATCCAAAAAATTAAAAATAGCCGCGCAACAGTAGCCAGTGTCGACATGAACGAAGCTTTATACTGGGGCGAACAAACGGATAAGAGCAATCCCTCGAAATAAATAAGGTTGCACCGGATCAAAAAAAATAGGATTCCTATCGACAGGAACTGCAAGCCTAGATAGATCTCCCAGGTTTGAGGAACCCACATCACAGCGCATTGGAGCATGACAATAAGGCCGATCATAATAAAACTGGATCCCAGAGCGCGACGGCTCCATTTGCTAATGTTGGGATATATTTTACCAGCCAGAGATTGCGCAGCCATCACTATGGCAAAAAATGCCAGCAACACATACGCCTGGGCAGAGTCGTCGCCCGCGTGGAAGATGATGGGCTGCCAAATCTGAGCCGCCGTGCCGAAAAGAATAGTCACCGATATGTAGCCAAGCAAATCAGCTTTTGTCACCCGGCTCAGACGACTCAGCTGCTGGAAAGAATTTTTAAGAATCGCCAATACGCTTTCTGATGTGTCTTTTATGGATAATTCATTATTATTATCAGTTAGGGCTAATAATCTAAAAGAAAAAATGTACAAAAATATAAACAGCGCAGTCGATAATATGTAAATTACTCGATAGTTATAAGTTTCATCAAATGTGTTGAAGTGCTGGAACAACATCAACAAAACTCCGCCCAAAGCCGAGCACAAAAGCATGGCATTGTGGCATAAATAGTTATACCGGCCATTGACTGTATCAAAGTCCAACTGCTCATTTTGCGCTTGGTTGTGTAAAAGTGCGGTATATGCTCCAGAAAAAAGCAGCAATGAAATCGCGTTAAAAAATTCTGCCGCCACAAACCCCGGAAAACTAGACGATAGTGATAAAATTCCGAATGATAAAAGAGCCGCCCCCGCAGACATTTTTAAAGAAAACGCGTACCCACGACGGTCAGACATGTAACTGATCGGCACGTCCAGTAGCAATATTAAAGCGAACTGGAAAGATTTAATATAGCCTATTTCCACCACCGACAAGCCATTCACCAATGGGTAGACGTTACTAAAACTACCGACAAGAGTACGAAACGCGGTGAACAGCACACCGAACAAAATCACTTTTTGCGTATATTTCTTAATATTAAGCATATTAACTAATTATTTCTCCAATTATATCAGCTATCTTTAAAAAATAGCATCGCCGGATTATCGCAAAAGTCAAATAAAAGATGAATTCCTGGGGATTAAATATTTATTTTAGAAAAAAATTGTTAAATATGAATAATTAGCCACAGCAAAATATGCTTTCCCAAGCATGGCCTGGCAGAAGGCCCCAAGTACTTGTGAATCAAGAAATTGGAACTCCAATTAAAATCATGATCATAAAGTTCTAAGTATTGAAGTACAGGCAAGGACGGGATATCAAGCCTTTTAAAATCCGAAAATCACGAAAATTTCAATTTTGGCTTAATTTTGTCCCATTTCCCAACTAATTTCATTGACCATTGGAGCAATGCCGGCCAATTGAGGCGCCCTGATAAGCCTCAGCGTCTCTTGCGCGGAGGCTAGACAAACGGGCATCTGAGCGCTAGCATCATTGACCACCAATGGCAATCCCCTTACGATGGCAGGTGGCGAAACAATCCTCGAAACAATCCTCATTGGCCAAGGACAACAGCCTTCAATATCTTTGGAGGCACGCCAATTTAACACGAGCTAATTCAAAATGGGCAAACATCATGGGTAGATAACATGGGCAAATTTAATCTCAACTTACTCATATTAATTTTAGTCATTCTAGTTGTAATCATGCAGCTGCGCTCCTGCCTGTCGCCAGGGGGTAACCGAGCCGCGACGGGCGAGCGCAGCACGGTCATCGTGCAGCCGCTCAGCAGTGCGGCTGCCGAAGGTCTCGACCTGGAAGCCGTCGGAGCCCTACTCAACGAGGCCAAAGATGCCGAAGAACTGGAGGCTTTGCTCAATCGAGAAAACGGTGTCAACAACCTGGATCTCAATCGCGACGGTGTCGTCGATTTCATTGCCGTGACGGAATTCGGTTCGGGCGACGAACGCGGCTTTTCGCTCAGCAGCGAGCTCGCTCCGGGCGAGGAACAAGAGATTGCCACCATCCGCATCCAGCAAAATCAGGAACAACAAAATCAAGCACAACAAAATCAAGGTCAGCAAGCTGAAGTGCAGATCCATGGCAACGAAGCCCTGTACGGGCCCAATTATTATTACCATTCGCGCCTTGACCTGGGGGACGTATTGCTGCTCGCCTGGCTGTTTAGCCCCCACCCATTTTACTTCTCGCCCTTCGCTTGGGGCTACTACCCCCCCTACTACGGCGCGGGTTACCGCACGGTGAGCCGCACGCAGTACCGCAAGCAGAGCACGACCGCCAAAAATAGAGCCACGCAGGGTGGCGCCAAAAGCCGTTTCCAGAAAAGTGGCAAACCTCAGTTTCAGCCCAAGGCCACTTCCCCCAAGGCTAATGCCAATGCGGCGGCCCGCCGCAGCTCTCTGAGCAAGCCCAATCGCAGTCAGCGCAGTTTCAGCAGCCGGCCCAACGCGAGCCGCGGCAGTTCAACGAGCCGCAGCTCGTTGAACCCCGGCGTGCGGCGCTCATCCAGTTTTCGCAGCGGCAGCAGCTTTGGCGCGGGCAAATAGGAGGCAACGTGATGGACTGGCAATTCTTTATGCATGAGTTGAGACAAAGCCTATACCACATTTTTTCCCCTGTCGGTTCCGATTGGCCCGACTGGCTGTGGGCCGTTGCCAACATTGAGTTAATCCTGCAAGCGGCCTTGGTCTTCGCCTTGCTCTTGCTGGGGCGCTACATTTATGACCTGGTCACGCCATTTTCCTTGTCAGAAGTCCTGACCGCACGCGATAACAAGGCCTTATCCATTTCATTTGCCTGTTATCTGGGCGGCCTCGCCATTATCATTGCCGGAGTCTATAGCAGTCCAAGCAGCCGGCAGCTCAGCCCAGAAAGCGCCCTGCCCGAATGGCGGCTACTGCTTTACCGCCTCAGTGACACATTCTTCTGGGGCGCCGTGGCCATCTGCCTGCTACTCCTGGCTCAAATTTTAAACAACAAACTGATTCTTTCCCGCTTTGACAATTACAAGCAAATCATTGAACGCGGCAATCTGGCTGTGGGCCTGGCCGAAGGCTCCAGTTACATCGCCTCCTCTCTGATGATCTTCGCCGTGATGCAAGGGGCCAGTCCCAGCTTCCTGCTCGACATGTTGCTGACGTTGTTCTACTTTGCACTGGGCCAACTGAGCTTGATTCTCTACAGCCGCGTTTTCATTTTGACGCGCCGCAAACGCTGGGACTTGCATCGTGAGCTTGCCCAGCAAAATCCCGCCGCGGCCTGTAGTTTTGCTTTCAACCTTTGCAGCTTTGCCTTGCTGCAAGCATCTTACATTGCCAACTTCTTTTCGTTCTACGGTTTTATCCTCGCGGCGCTACTCAATACTCTGCTGCTGTTGCTGCTGGATTTTCTCATAGATACCCTGTTCTTTCCAAAAGTTTCCCTACACGAGGAGCTAGCCCGCGATCACAACTGGGGTAGCACCCTGATTGAAGGCTTCCTGCTGCTCGGCCTTGGCAGTGTCTATATAATTGCCTTTTCTTCGTATTTAGCCTAAGTTTTGCCCAATTTTTTGCGACAATCTAAACAAAATAGAGGAGGTGCCACATGGCGGGAAGCGATATTGAAGCCCAGGAATGGAGCGAGGAAAAGGCCAAGCTATTTGCGTGCATTTATCTGCTGCATCAAATGGCCGAAGCGGCGCAGATCCCCATTGTTCTCGATGAAAACTACCAATTTCTTGAACCCCTGTTAGATCAATTACACAGCAAAAAATACATACAAATTGAAGATGGCCATTACACCCTCAGCGAGCACGGAGAAGAAGTCCTCGAACGTTTTTACAGCCGCTACCAAGAGTACTTGCGCATCTATGACATTTTCAGTGCTGTAGATGTAAATACCGGCGAGTTTGCCTTTGCCAAGTATTTTGACTTTGAGAGCGACGAAGCATGGTTCGACTATCTTGGAAATGAGCGCTGGGCAGACTTGCGCATTGCCGTAGCCCGACTCAAAAAACTGGATGTCCACGAAATTGTCTTTATGAGTTTTCTCAATGAAGGTCGTTTTGGCTCCGACAGTAGCGGCTGGCAGTTTGACCTGATACTCGGTTCGGTTTGGGACGAGATCCGCGATATCTGCCGCAGCGCCCTGACCTGCGAAGAAATCGGCGGGAGGGAACGCCTGATAGAACTCACCCGCCAGGGCTCTGAACTAATGATTGAATTGCTGGAACATGAAAAGAAACAGCAAGAGTGGGAACGCCAGCAAGAAAACACGAACCCAGATAATGATGAGGGAGATGACGGCGATGAAATACTTGAAATTGAAGAATTCTACCCCTACCGCGATCCCTTCTACGTCTCGCCGTTTTGGGTGATGCCCCTATTCTTCTTGTAATTGGCTTCTTGCAATTGGCTTCTTGTAATTTCTTCTGCTGGCAATTTGGTCGCGGAATTTCAATCCTTTGCCGCTATTCAATTCGATGGGGCCCACACCTTGATACTGGGCTCCATGCCTAGTGTGCGCTCTGTAGAACAGGCCCAGTACTATGCTCACCCTCAAAATTCCTTCTGGCCGATCCTGGCCTCTGTTTATGCCGAATTCGTCCGGCAAACAGAAATGGAGCTCTGGCAACTGGGGCAACATAGCCAGCTGCCATTTGCGCGCAAACAGGAATTACTGCGCCGAGCTGGTATCAGCCTCTGGGACGTACTGGCCAGCTGTCAGCGGCAGAACAGTGCCGACTCCAGCATTTGCAAAGTCGTCTGTAACCCTGTCGCATCATTGCTTGCAGAGCAACCGAGAATCTGGCGAATTTTTCTCAATGGTCAAAAAAGCGCCCAATTGTTTCAGCGCCACATCCAGAAACAGTTGCCTTCCCGATATTACATTGAAAGTTTGCCTTCGACCAGCCCGGCCCACGCCCGTCTTTCGCTAGAGGCAAAACGCCAAATCTGGGCCCAGGCCCTGAAAGGCCCATTACCCTCTAAGCCCCGCTAAGAATTCTGTTCTTTTTCTTTTAGGGCAAACAAGTACTTGAGCCAATGGATCTGACGGATTCCGCCCGCCAGCGTGCTGTAAAATAGTTCCCCACTGCCATAGCTCAAAGAATTAATGCTCGCGAATTCTAGATTGCGCCCACTATCCCACAGGTACCACTTCTGGTCCCGCAGGTGATAACCCGCAATGCCACCGCGGTCATCCCCTATAAATACCCAGTCTCCACTGTATTCAAGAGCGCTAATGCGATCACTGCGGAGCAGAAAAGTTTCCGAAAGAATCTGATAGGCTTCATTGCTGGCCAAATTCCAACGAAAAAGACCCTCGCCCGCTGAAGCGAACCAGAGTGAAGTGCCATCGTGGACAATATGGTTGACATGCTTCAAGCGACCCAAAATAGGCTGCAAGTTCCCCAGCGGCTCAAGCACGCCGTTTTTCCAGCGGAAAGCCCCCGCGCGGGCAGTGCCCAATATCAAACCGATATCATCTTGATATTCCAGGGCCACAACCGAAGGTTCGAGCACTCGGTCGCCCAAAGGAATTATGCTCCCAGAAGCCCTACGAAGCCAAGCCCCTTGCGTCAAGGACGCCACAAATAAACCATCCGAATTCTCCAAGAAGTCGCTGACCGCAGTGCTTATTTCGGGCATTTGCAACCAGCCATCAAGCCCGGTCTGATAGTTGTAGAATCTCAAGCCTTGGTGCATCGCAAACCAAAAAGCATTGACACTCTTGCGGATACGATAGACAACCTTGGGAATCAGAGATTGAGTATCTTTTCCCAAGACAAAAGTCTCACCACTACTTACACTCAAGCGATAAATGCCGCCGTTCCAAGTGCCAAACCATAAGTCGTCAAAATCCAGACACATGGCCGAAACCTGAAAGTCTTTAATCCTTACATTGCTTGAAGTCACGGACTGACTGAACATCCAGGTCTTTAACAAACGGTAGGACTCCCGCCCTTCATCACTGGTTAAATCTTCCAGGCGCGTATTGTTCCAGGCGTAGAGGGCCCATTTCTTTTCATTCTGTCGATAGAATTGCTGGGCCTGCACGATGCGCTCATCTGGACGCAAACGGTCGATCTCCTGCAAGATCGTGGATTCAGAAACACTTTTACACTGCGGGAGAGAAAAAAATAACACAAAAATAAAAAGGCTGTAATTTCCCGGAAATTTCGCCGGCAGACTTGCCATACCCGGAGCCTATTGTAACCCCGAAGAACCGAAGCCCTCCGCTCCTCTATCCGTTGCCTGAAGTGCAGTGGCAATTTCAAAACCTACCTGTACAACAGGAGAGACGACTAACTGCGCAATCCGGTCGCCATGCCGGATTACGAAGTCCTGCCGGCCATGATTCACTAATAGAACCTGGATTTCTCCACGGTAATCAGCATCAATCGTACCGGGGGCATTGAGAACCGTAATCCCGTATTTGGCGGCCAGACCTGAACGGGCCCGGACCTGAGCCTCATATCCCTGAGGCAGAGCAATCTGTAAAGCTGTTGGAACCTTGCCGAAAGAGCCCGCGGACAGAAGCAGCTGACCATTAAAAGGCTCACAGTGCAGCGCGGCTCTCAGGTCTGCGCCAGCGGCGCAAACACTTTCGTAATTGGGCAGGCAAAGGCCGGAACCATGTTCCAGTAAACGACATTTTAAAAAGATATCTCGCATCATTGTTTTCAAATTAGAAATGCTTGAAAGGTTAATTTAGTTTGATCGCTCGGCGAGATTCAAATGTTCAATCTCATCACGCAGGAAATCAATATATTTTTCAGAATTCAATTTATTTATAGCCTTCAAAGTCGAAAACTTAACATTCATATTATCAGAGTTTAGATAACTTTGCTTTAATTGTTCTGAAGTCTCGGCTTCCAAACCTTCAGCTCCATTCTTTAAAACATTTTCAATCACTCTACGCAGGATTTCGGTCTTGATACTTGAACTGTCAGCCAGTGCCGCAGTCCAAGTCGATCCGTTTACATGAGTCAAGAGCAGTAGATTAATTTTAGCCGCTTCAGGACCTTTAAATTCTAGCCCATCATTATTGAGTCTACTGGCAAATAGCAGCAGCTCATCCAAACCGAGCGACATCTTTACAAGAGCAGCAAAGCCCTCCTGAACTTCTTCGGGGAACTGCTTTTCCAGAATCCTCAGTAAAGACATGGCCCGATTGCGCACAATTCCATAGAACGGACCATGTGCCACCTGAAATACAACCGGATACGCAGAAGGCGTCTGCAATTCCGTCAAAGCGTCTAGGCAACCCAGCGCAGAATAATAGAGTCCCGTGTGGTCACTATTGTCATTGATGGCCATTATGTTATTGACATCTTCCAAGCGATTGACAATACTCTCGCTGAAACTATCGGCCTCCAGACGCCCCAAAGCATGATTGGCTTTACCCATAACTGAATTGTAAGGCAAGCTTGGGATCAGTGAAAAACCAATAATATTCGCAATTTCGGATTTTTCCTTATTGAAGGCTTCAGCTTGTTGGACAACTTTATCAAGTAGCAGACCTAAAATCCGCTCGGTATAGATGGGGTCCTCCCTGTAGCGAGTCTTATAACTGTAAATTTGATCTTTAAGAATTACGGCATAACTGGAGGCCAGGCCCGCCTGATCCGACTCTAAATCCATGCTTTTGAGAAGCTCAAATAAACTAGGTGCAGAAAACGAAACAGAAATCCGCAAGTAAGTTTCTTCCCACGCATTTCGCGCTACAGGTGTTTCATCGCCAAGCTGAGCGGCACTATTCACAGAATTTTCTTGTGCCAGTAGCGCTGCAGATAAGCTCAGCCAAAGACAGTAAAGCAACTGGGCAGCCACTAAAATCCTTACAGAAAATGCCGATGTTTGCTTGTGATTATTCATGATCTTTCACCTCTTTCAGTGCAAGGATAAAAGCACTAGACTCAAATATGATTATGTTGTATTTTCAAATTCGATATTTTTCTGAAGATAATACTGTTCGTCCAGCTTTTTCTCTTGCTTTTGAATAATTTTTCTAAAAACAGAAATATGAGTTTTAATCGCAGAATGAGATAATGTTTTTCAACTGTTTTTTCTTTGTGACTATTCATGGTCGGCGCAAAAATTGTCGATATAATAGAGGATTGTATCCTACTTTTAATCTATCCAATGCCCCAACTAGCGAGGCTTTAAAATGACAGATACGATAGTTCAAGACTTGGAATTAAGAGAAAGAGAAAAATTATATTCACAGTTAAGTGAGGCCAGCAAAACTCTTAAATCCACGGAGGATAAGGATTCCCACAGCTCGGTTGAACAATCCTCTATTGATGATGACAAAATCAACGAGGCTACTGGGGCCGAAGATCTTTCCATTGATGGTTACCGCAAAGAAAACTATCTTGAGAAACATCATGAAGAAGAGCAGCGAAATCGGCCTACAAATCTGCTGACTGACTTCCAGCAACTTAGCCTATTCCAACGTCTATGGTATCATGTTTTAAGTTTATTTACTCGTAAACCGGCTGAGACATTATTCCGTAAAAGTCAGCTGGACGAAGTACGCTACGATATAAACCAACAAAACAATGAGTTAATTTATTTTGACCGCGGTAGCAAACTATATCTAGTTAGCGCCTACCTGCCAGAGCGCTTCAATACGATCTTCAAGTTGAGCTTGGAAGTACTTCCGATTATTAATGAGGTAGACCAAAATCTAAAGTTTATGCAGGATATTATTACCAAGTTGCTTTTTAATACTTACCGCAACAATTCTGGCAAGCAAATCCGCATTGACGCCGAGAATTTTATCACCGAAGAAGAATTTCGGGATTTTGTTTTCATGGGCGATGTCGTAACCAAAAGTAAGATCGACAACCTGATGCAGGAAGTTACAAAGGAAAGTAAAATTCTACCTTTATCTTTATATAAATATTCAGCGAACATTCTGAAAGCCTTATACCAGTTCCAAAAGATCTGTTACTTTCCTTATTCTAACTTTTTCCAGACTTTCCGTACTGATAAATCAAATGATAATAATATATATACTAATGTATTATCTCAGGAAGCCTACGATTCTATCAGCATCTTATATCTTCTAATTCAGGAAGTAGGGTTCATTAATTTTGACAAAAATTGTTTTCGCGAAATAATCAGCAGCTATTTCAATATGGTTAAGCAGCGTAAAAGCCACAACGGAGTAAATTCAAACAAGACCGCTATTCATTTTCTGGAGTCTTTTTCTCGCCTGCAAACTATGTGGAACACCTTTGTCCAGAAAATCCCTATAAAGTCGCTACTCTTGTTTGTAACTGAAAACCCTTATTTTGAATTACCTCCCAAACCAGATATCGATAATGAAATTCTAGAAAACTTACCTATGCAAATAGAAAGAGCTTATCAGCAATCTGTTTTAAAAAACATTGAGAAGATGGCCCAAAGCCTGCGAGAAAAACGAACCAAATATTTTTTTAGCAAATATCTTTCCCAGACTCCATTCACTCGCTCGGCACACTACAGTAACAGACGCAAAGACCTGATGCCGATAGACAATGAACAGTCCGAAGGTCCTTTTGCACACTGCGAATCGTTTGCATATACACAGCATTTTCTGCATTGCTTCTGTGCAGATAACATGATCAAACCACTACATGTTTTAAGCAAAAGTGTTTTTAAGTCTGACAATTATATTTACAATAAAATTGTCGACTTCCTAGGGGAACTCGAAAATCACAAAGTCAAGCTGGATATAATTGAACAGGGCTTACAGCCGGAACATCGTGTGGACTTAGAGATCAAGGAGATACTACTTCGTATGGAACAACGCTCTGAAGAAGCTAAGGAAGAGTATACCACAATTCTTATGAATATAGATCGTCAGGTTCGCTATCAGATTGAACAAGTTATCAAAGAGTTACAGAAGTTTTCGATGCATGGTATTACGGCCATTGCCAATTCTATTCTCGACGAAGTATACTACCAGAAATTTAATTCTTTCATTCCTCAGTTTCAATATATGCAGGATTATAACAATCCCAAATATGCCCCACTCACGCCCTCAGGAATTTTGGAGCTATGGAAACAATATATTTCCGAATCTTGCTTACTAATACTGGACCAGTTAGAACAGGAACGCCAAAGTCTCTTGGGACAAGTATCCAAGGTAGCGGCATCGCGCTCACGTCGCAGCCAGTAAGATTTTGCTCAAAAGCTGGTGGCACACTGACAAAAATTCCAGCCCGTGCCGAATGATATCTAGACATGGCGGACACCTGTCAGTATATTTTTGTACATTGTTGGTGCCGTGGCCAAGTGGTTAAGGCGGTGGACTGCAAATCCACTATTCATCAGTTCGAATCTGATCGGCACCTGTCCCAAAGATCAGGCTTGTCGCCTGATCTTTTCTTTTTTCAATTAAGAAGCGCTGATTTTTCCTAATCCTGGCGTTCATTCAGGTGCTTATACGCAAGGCGAGTAGCCATTCGGCCACGCGGGGAACGCTGCAGTAGCCCACATTGAATTAAATATGGCTCATAAAAGTCTTCTAAGGCATCACGGCTTTCACCCACTGCAATGGCTAGGGTTTCCGCTCCAACCGGACCGCCGCCAAACTTGTGTATCATTGCGCGTAAAATTTCGCGGTCTACACTCTCAAGGCCCAGAGGATCAATTTCGAGACGTGCCAAAGCAGCTTCTACAATTTTGCGGCTGATTACAGCATTGCCATCAACCTGAGCGAAGTCGCGCATCCGGCGCAGCAGGCGATTGGCCACTCGCGGTGTACCGCGCGAACATTGAGCCAACAATGCAGCTGCGTCTGCGTGAATTTCAGAAGGTAAAAGGCGGGCACTACGCACAATGATTTCTTCCAGCTCTCCCTGACTATAATATCCTAGCCGCTGTTGGATACCGAAACGTGTAACCAGTGGACTGCTAACTGCTCCTGGCCGGGTTGTCGCTCCCACTAAAGTAAAAGACGGCAGTGGCACACGCACCGCACGAGCCGCCGGACCTTCGCCAATTACCCAATCCAACTCACCATCTTCCATGGCAATATAAAGCATTTCTTCAAGTAACGGCTTAAGCCGATGAATTTCATCAATAAAAAAAACGCTATTGGGCGAAAGGCTGGTTAGCAAACCCGCCAAGTCTTTTGCCTTCTCCAAAGCGGGCGCTGCGGTAATGCGGAATTCGGCGCCCAATTCATTGGCAATAATACCGGCTAAGGTAGTTTTACCCAAACCCGGAGGTCCACTGATAAAAACATGATCTAAGGATTCGCGGCGTTCAATTGCTGCACGAATAAATATGGCCAGATTTTCTTTAGCCAGACTCTGCCCCCGGAAATCCAGCAAACACTTGGGCCGTAAGCATTCTTCTGGTAAGTCCTCATCTTGAAATTGGCTGCGCAGGAGCTCGGAATCCATACTCATACCTAAACTGGATTTATTCTTTCAGCTTGTCGCGAAGTAACTGGGCAACCACTGAAGGTACAAATTCATCTACAACTGTTCCCATCGCCCACAGTTCTTTGACATAAGAAGAACGAATAACACTTTTGTCCTGATGTGTGGGAAGGAACAAGGTCTCCAGTGAATGACTGAGGCTGTGGTTAATGTTTGCGATATCCAACTCATAAGAAAAATCGGCCTCACTGCGCAGGCCGCGTAATAAAGCATGGTAGCCCTGTTCTTTTGCATAGAGCGCCACTAGTCCGTCCCATACATCAATTTGAACATTGTCAAAGTCTTTAGTAAGTGAACACAATAATTCTGCCCGTTCATCTTTGCTAAATAGACAGGTTTTACTACTATTAAACGAAATTAAAACACAAACTCGCGGGAATAGACGGGCCGCTCGATCAATCAGATGTAAGTGTCCATTGGTTGGTGGATCAAAGCTCCCTGGAATTAAAACTTTAGTCATATATGTGTTCTAAGCTGTCTTTCAAGTTATGATAGAGGTTCAATACTTCCTCGTTGCCATACCCCTGATTGACGTAGGCCTCCAAATCGGTCAAGGCTTTCCGGGCCATATTGATAGCACAATAATTCATGGCCAAATCAATCTGCAAGCGGGGGTTGCGATAGTGGGTAACCAATATCGCTTCAAGCAGCTCAATGGCGCGTGTGTGATTGCCGCTATCATGTTCTAATCCCGCGAGGCCTAAGGTCGCATACAGGTCCGCCCCCATGCTCAAAGCCCGCTGATAAAATTCCCGAGCCCTGCCTAACTGCCCTGAGGCACTCGCCGTATCGCCAGCACGAGTTAGCAGAAATTGGTTGTGATTTCCTCCCTGTATAATGAGTTCCCAGTATTCCATCGACTTACTAAAGTCTTGCAAACCGCGATAACTATCTGCCATCCCATAGAGTACATAGAAATTTCTCGGTTCTAAGTGCTCGGCTTTCTGAAAAAACTCCAGGGACTTATCAAAATTACGCAATTTGCGATAGCAATTCCCAATTGAAGTCAGCAGCCGGATATCCACGCGAGCATTGCTTTTATTAAAAATACGTTCCCAGTAAATCAGTGAAGTGTTGTACAGACATAAATCGTAATACACATGAGCCAAACCGATTATAGCATAGACATTCTCTTCATCAATTTCCAAGACATCCTCATAGATTTCTTTTGAACGCTGCAAATTTTTCATCTTGCGGTAAATATCAGCCATACGAGTCATGACGGTAATATTCTTAGAATCCAGGACGGCATAGCGCTCCCAAGCTTCAATCGCTTTCTGATAATATTTCAATGCACGGTAACTTTCAGCAATACCAAATAAGGCATAATTATTTTCCGGGTACAAGTCCAAACAACGATTATAATATTCAATCGCCTCTCTATCTCTGCGCTGACGGCGCAAAGCATCACCTAAACCTACCATCGCATAATTATTTTGCTCATCGTAAGAGAGAATCTCGCGAAAGTTAATTTCCGCCTCTGCATACTTCCTTTCCTTGATGTACCTATAACCCATTTTAGACAAATGAGTAATATGCTCAGCCGGCTCCTCACCACTATGCTCTCTATCCATAAAAACCTCTTTTTAAAACCATTTATTCTCTGTCAATTTTAATATAATAGTTCGGGCCTACGACCTCTTTTTCATACGAAACCGCTCACTGGACAGAGCGTCTCTCAAATAAAAAAACGACAGCTAGCAGTATCGGCGAAATAGCGAGCCATGGCAATAGTATATCTTGCATCAGCTGTCCAGAAAGCGAGATGGAAAACCAGGCCCACAAAGGGAGCACAAGGGCCAAGCCCGCATGAATGCGCCAATTCCATAACATGAACCATAGCGCCCGAGATCGCGCTGAACGCATTAACAGAAACACGAGGGCCAGTGGCTGGAGCAGCAGAAACGGGCTCCCGAGAATAACAAAAACATTATTTAGGGCGACATCGTAACTTTGCAGTATATTCAATAACCATAACACAGTCGAGAAGGCGGCGAGAACAAGCGCCATTGAACAGCTAAGCACATAATAACTGAGCCGGCAAATACAGCTGAGCCACCGCCTGATTTTTAACTTTAGCTCCATTTTTAAATCATAGACACCACCATGCCCCTTTATAAGATAAGCCTTTTCCACTTTCTGATTTCTACCGCAGACTCCGTGCTGGACTCCGCCCGTTACAAGAGCATGCGAGCGGCGCCAAAAAAGTAGTCCCAATACCAGAACTGCCAGCGCAAAAATACTCAGCATATATATATGACGACGAAAGTATTTAATAGTATGCAGATGCTCTAATTCATCACGCCGGAATGGAAATATATTTTCGCGCTCGACCAGCAGAGGCTCAGCGCTGTCGGGAATCCTTAACTGCCTGAGGAAAGCCGGCATCTGACTGGGTAGGAATAACGAATCCCAACGACTATATTTTTGATCAATTTTTACACCCTGCAGGTATTCTAGCAACAATATACCCCAAAATTTATCGCCGATTTCCCGGCGTAAAATCTGCCGAATACTAAACTCATTTTCCCCTGAAATCTGTTCTTTTAGCCGCCCATCAAATACTTCATCCAATTGATCACGAATTCGAGTCAAGCAGTTATCAAAGTAAAAGTTATATGCATAGACTCGCCTTTCCGGGTTAGTCTCACGAAATAAAATCTGTAAGAAACGACGCTTTGCCAGTGAGTCCAAGTTTAGCCAATACACGTCCATCCCCCTTTTATAGTCACGACTATTAATCTCTTTATAACGGGAGAAATTTTTATACGATTTATAATAGCTCAAATCTCCGGCGAGGAAGCGAAGGACAAAGTATTTTCCACTGGCATCAAAATTACCGTAGTCAAATAGCAATTCTTCACCATTATATGCCGGTGCGGCAATAAAATTATCACGATTTTCCCAGGCTGCAGCCCGCAACGCCTGCTCTGACCCGGACAAAACGATACCTGCATGGCCAAACCAACTATACAAAGCTTCTCCCTTCCCCTGTATCATTATTCCCAAGCGTATAGAGCGATAGATATCGCGTCCATTCGGCTCCGGCTTGGCCTCTAGAATTGCTTGAGAACCTTGGCCATAGAGGGCTGGACTCGCCGTACCTTCAAATAGTAAGGCCGAGAAAAAAAACAGCCAGCCAGGCAAAATAACGGATAATTTCCCAACGAATAATTGTCCATGAATCTTCCGCACAGCAAGCATTTGCTTTTTTACCTTCCAATAAAAAACTAATTTTGGTGGAACAACAATGTGTCAGGAACTGACTCGTAGAGAACCAAAATACGTCCTTGCTGCATGATTTCACGGATATGAAGGTTTTCCAATAGTTTCATGGCATCAGAATTACTGATAATCAGGTCCGTTCGGGCCGAACCAAACAGTTCATGCGCAACAATGCGCAATGGAAAATTACCAATCAAATCCTTGTATTTCCCGACATTCGGCTCTATGTCATAATTGAACATACCGTGCTGCAGCAATGCCTGCTTCTCTACATTGTGATAAGATAAAATCAAGCTGAGGTCTTCACTATATAAACGTGGAAATAATGCGGGCTTCAGTTTTGCCATGTTATATGGCTCGCCGTGAACAGGTAAATCATCTTTTACATAAATAATTAGACCACTAAACTCCGTTGCGGCTTCATTGATAATTGCCGGTAGTAATTCTTCGTGCCGAAAATGCTCATTAACCCATACCTGTATCAAATCTGGGTAGATATTTATTTTATATATCGTGCGAAATGCTCGCAAATCAGGATAAAATACTGAAAATTCATTTTTCAGTATACTTTTCAAAAATGTATATGGGTTTTTTAAAATATCACTGCCCCAAAAATCCTTGAGCGTCCGCTGTGAGTCAACTTGTAAGTTTTGCACAGCATTATAAAGCCAAACTGAAAAATTACTTTCAATTACTCCATTGACATGATAACGAGTCTGTAGTTCAAGCTTCTCAATAGGCACCGAAAGTTCAATATTCAGCAGTCTTTCGCCCCAGTCTAGCGCAGACTCTAGCCTAAACATATTGGCATTCAATGATTCTTGGTTTCTATAGCCAATCAATTTAGAGTTACTTACAGGACTACTACTTTGCCTGAGATCAGCATCGTCAGAATCGCTCTGCAAACCTTGTGCCAGCAGGGGCAAAAGATATAAAAAAAACATACTGAAAAAGAGGCAAACATATCGTTTACTTGCTTTGGTAAACTGACCCATATGGCTAATCATTTTTAATAAAAATCTCCTAGATAAATACCTGCCCATTCCCAGTTCCCGTTAATCTCCGGGTCAGCTGGGTAATGTATTTTACGGAAATACAAATACCATGTAGCTAAGTGGAATGGCCAATTTGTAGTGTATAGCCAAGCCTCCTCATCATTAGATTCTGGAGTTAATTCACCGAACTGAATCACTCCCCCTAAAAAATGTGGCAGATAAATATGTGTCCTATTTCGGCTTAATTCATCACGATAATCAGCACTCAGTACAAAAAATCCGTTGGCCTGGCAATAAAGGACCGCCCCAGCGTTATTATTCTGGATCGCAGATGTGATACGTCGTATCAAATTCTCCAAGCTGGAGTCGGTGTACCAGTTACGGTCAGCATTATAAATATTGATTTTATTAGCCACGAGGCTACGGGCATTCGGTTCCTCGGGGACAGTTCCCAAACCCAAGCGAAAAAACTGACTATACATGTCCATCGCTGTCTCAAGTTGTCGTCGGTAAATGTCTTGATTAATATAAAGCATTTCAGTCGCCTTAGTCTCGTAAGCCTTACCCAGACGATATAGCCACACTCCACGATCATCACGCGGTACTCCATGGTTTTCGACGAGCGCGGTCTCTTGGTCATAATGGCTGAGAATGCGCTGTATATCATCAATGCGATAATCCAAGTTAGCTTCCAGCCGCCCTAGGGTATCCAAAATCAAATAGTGTATACTTGGATATTGCACCAACTTGAGGTCAGGAAAGTGTTGGTACATTGAACGTAACAACCATAGGCCCATGGTTTCTTCTCCCCGCTCAATATAGTGCCCAGCTACGTTATATAAATAATAACTGTTGTAGGAATCTTCAGGGAAAGTATTCAAATAAGCCAGAAAAATATCATCTAGCCGCTGAATTTGTGTACTAAACACAAAATCATCATGGTTTTTGCCGCTGTCACGCTTACCCTGGATTACCGTATCATTTTCAACGACACTGTCGTAAAAATTCAATATATTATTGTACATGACAAAACGTTCGTCAGGCTTATATTGCAGCCACCGTTCAGGTTCCATAAGCAGCAGTGCCATCTCGCTGGTAGGCGAATTTTCCTGCGCTGACATTGCTGCAGCAATTCGAGTGCAAGCCGCAAGCCCCAGCAAACAGAATATCCCCACACATGCCAAACAAAGCGCAGCACAGGACTCACAGAGCGGCCCCTTAAAGATCGGTTCCCTTGAGCCATGGTTATTTACAAGTATTTTGACATCAGACACTTAAAATTTCCGCTCTAGGTAGTTTGCACAATTAACAAAGCCGAACAAATTCAGTTATTATATATTCTTTACCCAGCTTGCACAATTGCCACAAATGTATCAGGGGACTCTCAAGGCCATGATCTAGGCTCAGGAATCATATCCAGAACAAGACGATTGTCGCGATGTAAATTGCCAATTCAAAGGCCTGTGCGCAACGATCATATCACATCGCAATACACTGCCAGTCTTTCAGTTTAGCAAAAATATTTCGATTTTGTGGCGCTTTTTATAGGTCGTTTTACAATATGCGATTGGCTCCTTACGGTTCTTGCAACAGGGAATACAACTCGCAATATCCTGATCTGCAAGCATTTTTTTACTTTCAAGCTATCGTAGCCCCGATCCGCAACCAGCACTTGCGCCGCGGGCAACTCACAAAGCAAAACATCTGCACCTTTGAAATCGCTTCGTTGGCCTTCGCTCAGATGCCGCCGCATCGGCGACCTGGACCACCGCTCAAAACATGCAATTTGCTATTCATATCTTATTTTAGAGATATTGGTTGAATGGTACGCCCGGTCAAAGCGTGGCTCGCCCCAATTTTTTGAGGCCCGATGCCGTGCGGTGTGCCTTGAGATGGGTTGACTCAATCAATCAGCATGTTGTCTTCAAAGATTTTCTTGAACACACCGTTTTTTGACCAGCGCACAAAAGGTTTTAAAATGTTTTATAGGGACCGTATTCAGTTGGTGCATCGCAGCAGCGTCAACCATTGCGGATAATCAAGATAATACTGAGACGTTTTTACCGCCCCTGGGACGACCGTGAGGCTTTGAGAAATGGGGTTTAAGACTCGATATCAGGCTCATCGCTGAGCCCAAATAGATTGCTCATATTGCTCATTTGCTCATGGGGAGGCTCCGTTTTAGAGATATTCAAACGACTTTGTCGATATCTACCGAAGTCTTTTCAAACTTGGTGACACATCGACAAATGATTCGGCAAATTATACCGTTGCAATGGCAGACAGCGAAAAAGCAGATGATATCCTGGAATTTTACCAGACTTATGTGAATAATGCGGATTCCAATAGCCCTGAAATCCTTTATAATATGGGTTTATTATTTGAGCAACCGGGTCGCCATCAAGATATACGCCGGGTCGGCCGGTTATACAAAAATATCCAGGTCAATTATCCTGTCGATGAATACAGTCAAAAAGCTACCGCGCGCCTAGACTACTTGAACCGGCAATTCTTTCATGTCCGTTAATAAAATTCTGGTCGAACTGTTTGCCGGCTTTGAGAATTATCTTCTTTAGAATGTAATTTAATTATTTGTTCGGCGTAGCTAGGATGGAAATTACGGCCGCAACCAGTAATATACTGCCTCCAATGAGTTGATTGAATTTTAGCACGGAGTCAAAGAACCGCAACCCTAGAGCAATCGTGGCCAAGGGCTGTAAAGTCAGTAATAACGCCACTTGAGTCCCACTAAGGTAATTTTGTGAGTGCACCTGCAGGAGAGTTGCGCCAAAAAAACTGCCCAAGCCCAGTAAAACGGGAAACAGCCAAGGTAGCCAGTGCTGAAAACCGACAAACCCAGCCGCTTGCCATATTTCACTCTCGCCCCGCAGTCCGTTATAAACGGACAACAGCGCCACAATTAAGAGATTTCCGAGCGCGATCACCAGGTTAAACAAAGCGGTAGTGCGGGAGGGACTATTCTGCGAATGTCCTTGTCCCACAACGGACAATTCTTGACTCCTGCGTATCAGATAAACGGCCAAGCCAAGGCAAAAACCGGTAAATAAGGCTAAAAATTCTCCTAGAGAAAAATCTAGCAACTGAAAACGGCAAACATTATTCGCAATTTGCAATAGGTCATTGATGAACAAAGTACCGAATACACACAGCAGAATGCTGATTCCCAGACCCCAATTGGGAGCTTGATTTTTCCGTAACAGCTCAATTAAAGCTACCCATAAAACTTGAAGGCCGGCAAAAAACGCCACAATCTGCGGCTCAACCCAACGCAGAGCTAAAAACATGCTGACATTAGCTGCCAACAAGACCAAGCCAATACGACAAGAAGGCCAAGACTGCAATAGATTTTGGCCAAAACTTCGCGCCTCCCCTACCAAAGCATTGTCGGAGTCAGACACATTTGGCGTTCTCTGCTGCCGGTGCCTTAGCGATAGCAACCCTGCGGCCAAACTTCCAATTGCCGCAGAGACGCAACTGAAGGCATAGCTGCCCCAACCCGCGCGACTGGCTAATTCGACACACCACAGACCCGAACCAAAAATAAATGCAGCCAGTAAAGCCAGCAAGGCCCCCAGCAGAGATTGTCTCATCAGAGACATATTATGCTCAGATTCTGTGCCCAGGCAAACCTGTGCTAGACATAAAGAACGAGAAAGGTCTTTCTGACCACCGATAAAAACTGTATTAAATAGATTGCTATTTATATGTCGCCTAGAAATTATTTTTTTTAACTATATTTGTAGGCTCAATCCATCGCGACACAAAATGGTATTGGGAAAAATTTCTTGGGCTTCGCGCAGCAAGGTTTTTAAGTCTCGGTCGAGATAACGAGGGCTGAAATGGGTCAAGGCCAATTGTTTGACATTCGCGGCCTTAGCAATCCACGAAGCCTCTTCAGCCGTCATGTGTTTTTTCTCATGGGCATTTTCGGCCAGGGCCCGCTCAAACATACCTTCACAAATTAACAAGTCGACACCTTGAACATATTCGGCTGTTTCTTCACAGTAAAGTGTGTCTGTCATAAAGGCCAGGCGCACTCCGGGCCGCGGAAGGCCCAAGACTTGCTCTGGCCTTACCGTTACACCGCGCCGATTCTGGACACTTTCACCGCGCTGCAAAGCTCCCCACAGTGGGCCACGCGGCACGGCCAAGGCCGTTGCCGCTTCGGGAGAAAACACGCCGGGGCGCATTTTCTCTTCAATCAAAAAACCCACTGTCGGCTGGCTGTGAACCAGAGGAAAACATGAAATCTGCAGCTCTTCATCTTCGTAGAGACATTGTAGGGCTTTCGGGAACCCGATATGCTGTAATTTAAACGGGTAGTTGATGTAAATATTCAGGCTCTTGCAAATATTAGTAATAAATTCACAAACCCTTTTGGGTGCGACAATATGCAGCGGTTCTTCGCGTTCAATCTGAGATGAGAGCATCATTAGACCCGGAATCCCAGTTACATGATCGGCGTGAATATGCGAAATAAACATGTGCGAGATTTTTTTCCAGCGTAAGCCCTGACGTCGGAGCGAAACTTGGGTCCCTTCACCACAGTCAAATAGAAAGGATTGCCCATTGCGCCGCACCATAATTGAAGACAGATGACGGCGTGGCAAAGGTTGCGTTCCGCCACAGCCGATGACAAAAATTTCTAGCATAAATATAAGATTCCCAAACCCAAGTTACTCAGAGCCAATCACTGAGAGCGAATTTTTACACTCTTTTCTATACCTTTTTTATACTCAAGGCAACAAGATTTTCTCGACTACCTGTAGCGCATCCCGGCTCCGCGCCAATATTATATTCCCGACCAGTTCCCTGGCCTTCAGCGACCTCCCGCCATTCCCAGGCATCGCCCTGAGTTTCGGCCAGCAGTTCGGCTCCAAAAATTTCTAATGCCGCTTTAACTTCTGCCGAGCCGCTGATCTGAATCCTAATGCGCTGTGATATCTCCAAATCTGCCTCTTTGCGCAGGTTCTGTACCAGGCGCACAATGTCGCGAATCAAGCCCTCGCGATACAGCTCCGTGCTGCCTGTCGTTTGCAAGGCCAGTGTAAGACTCCCTTCATTGAGGACGCAGAAACCTGCTTTTTCCGCCCGGCGAATATCCAGATGCTGCGCACAAATGATGAACTCCTTGTGTCGCTGGCCGTCAAATTGTAACGTCAGGCTTTCACCTTTGAGGATTTGAGCCAGACTCGCGGTGTCCAGTTTTTCAACCTCGGCCGCCAGGGCTTTCATATCTTTTCCGAGTAGCTTGCCCAGGACGCGAAAATTTGCCTTGGCGCTATAGTGCACCAGTTCCTCTTCGTTATCGTCGATGCGTACGCGTTTTACGTTCAGTTCTTCGCGAATTAAATCGGTCAGACCTCGCAGCAAGGCTTTTTCCCGTGCGTCACGTGTCACCACGCGCGCTTCGGCCAAAGGCAAGCGGTTGCGAATCTTTTGCTGGGCACGCAAGCTGCGCCCTAGCGAGACACAGCGACGGGCCAGCTCCATTTGGGCCTCCAATTCGGGGCGGCGCATTTCCTGCCGCACTTGCGGGAACCGGCACAGATGGACCGAGTCCGGCACAGCATGGGAGGACAATTGTTGCTCCGTTTGCAAGCCGCGGTAAATTTTTTCACTGACAAAAGGAATCAGAGGCGCGCTAACGCGCATGAGCTGATTGAGGACATGCCATAGTGTGGCGTAAGCATCATGCTTGTCGCCATCTCGTTCATTTTGCTTGGAACTGCGCCAGAACCTGCGGCGGGAACGCCGGATGTACCAGTTATTCAACAAGTCGATAAATTCAAGCAACGGCGTAACGGCCTGTGGCAAAAATAGCTGCTCCATTGCCGTGCGGAATTTTTCGACCAGGGTTTCCAACTCTGAAAGTATCCACTGATCGAGTGGGTTCTGGGGATTCTGCGGCGCAGCCTGCGGAAAAACAGCGTCGGCGTTGGCATAAGTGACATAAAAACTGTAAGCGTTCCACAGCGGCAAGATAATGCTCTTGAGCACATTCTTGACCCCGTCATCGGAAAAGCGAATCGGTTCGCCCCTGACTACGGCACTGCTGAGCAGATACAGGCGCAGGGCATCGGCACCAAAGCTGTCCATCACACGTTCGGGCGGCGTATAATTGCGCAAGGATTTCGACATCTTTTTGCCGTCTTCGGCCAGAATCATTCCGCTGCTAACGCAATTTTTGAACGCCGGCCGGCCGAACAATGCCGTGGATAGTACGGTCAAGGTATAAAACCAGCCGCGCGTCTGATCGAGCGATTCGTTGATAAAATTGGCCGGAAAATTTTGCTCAAACCACTCTTTATTTGCAAATGGGTAATGATTCTGGGCATAGGGCATCGCGCCGGATTCAAACCAGCAGTCCAGCACTTCACTGACTCGGCGCATTTTGCGGCTTTCGCCCAGCTTTTGACACTCAACACAATCAAATTCTAAGTGGTCAATGAAATTTTTGTGCAGGTCATTCACCTCTTGTCCCGTTAGTTCAGCCAGTTCCGCACGGCTGGAAATACAGCGGCGGTGCCCGGCTTCGCACTCCCAAATGGGAATCGGGTTGCCCCAATAACGATTGCGCGAAATCGACCAGTCGCGCGCGTTGCGCAACCAATTGCCAAAACGACCTTCGCGCAAATGGTCGGGCACCCAGTTAATTTGACTATTGGACTCTAGTAGCTCTTCGCGCAGTGATTCAACTTTGACGAACCACGAAGAAATCGCACGGTAAATCAATGGCGAATCACAGCGCCAGCAGTGTGGGTAAGAGTGTAAAATTTGTCCCGGCTTAAATACCCGCCCCGCTTCCTTTAGATGGCTGGCAATGTCTTTATTGGCATCACGTACAAACTGGCCGGCAAAGTCTCGCACTTCAGCGGTATAACGACATTCTTCATCGATAGGAACCACGACGGGTACCCCGACCGCCTTGAGCAATTTGTAGTCATCCTCACCAAAACCGGGAGCACAATGGACAATACCACAGCCCTCTTCAGCACTGACAAAATCCGCGCAATGCGTGCGGAAGGCCCCTTCATTGCGCAATTCTGCAAAATAGTCAAAAAGCGGCTGATATTCCAGACCCGCCAGTTCCCGTCCTTTCGCTGTGGCCAGTATTTCGACATCCTTTCCGACATTGCTGGCTAGCCTGTCTTCTAGGAGTATCGCGAGGCCGTCCGCGCTATCTTGATCGCGCACAAGGACATAATTGAGATCGGCACCCAGGGCCAGACCCAAGTTCGACGGCAAGGTCCAGGGCGTAGTCGTCCAGGCCAAAAAGCAGACCTCAGCCCGGCCAGCCGCTTGCTGGAAGCTATCGGGCAGCCCGCTTCGACTGGCTGGCACCAGGGGAAAGCGTACAATTAACGTCGGGTCATGGATGTCACGATAGCCACCCAAGGCGACGTCGTGGTTGGATAAGACGGTTGAGCAACGCGGACAATACGGCAAAATATAATGCCCTTGATAGAGTAAATCTTTGTCCCACAATTGTTTGACGACCCACCAGATGCTCTCCATGTAATTGAGGTCCATGGTCCGGTATTCATTGTCGAAGTCGACCCAGCGGCCAGAGCGGCGCACCGTGCTGCGCCACTCACTAGTAAATTTCTGTACAATACTCCGGCAAGCCTCGTTAAACTTGTCGATGCCATAATCTTCAATCTCGCTCTTGCCAGAAATCCCCAGCAATTTTTCCGTTTCATACTCTACGGGCAAACCGTGACAGTCCCAGCCAAAACGACGAGGTACATATCTTCCCAACATCGTGTTGTAACGCTGGACGGCATCTTTGAGCACACCGACCATAATGTGACCATAATGGGGCAATCCCGTGGCAAAGGGTGGGCCATCGTAGAAGGTAAAAGGCTCGCCATCTTTATTTTGCTCTACTGAGCGTTCAAAAGTTTTATTTTCATCCCAAAAGCACAAGATTTCCTCTTCAATTTTAGGGAAATCAGGTCGCGGATCGACATTGGCGTACATGCTGCATCCTCGTAAAAATATTTGATTCGCCTAAGCTCTAAAACCTTACGGCGATTCAGATGACCTTACGGAGTGCGGCATTATAACGAGAGAGCCAAGCTTGGTGTAGTGGCTTGACGCTGGGCCAAATATCCAAGAATCCTCCAGGGGCTAACCCTGTAATATGCCTCTATTCATTCCTCAATCAATTAACAATACAGGAAGGCGGTTTGCGGGCCTCCATATCCTTCCTGTATTCGGGCATAAATCAGGAAGCTATATATTCTTCCAGATGACGAGTCTTTGAAGAACTTTGTAAAGTTTGTAAAGCCTGTTTTTCGATCTGGCGCACGCGCTCTTTTGTCAGATTGTACACTTCGGCCACCTGGCGGAGAGACATTGGCTCGCGATCGTTCAAACCGAAACGCCGAACCAAGATATCTGCTTCCTTTTCCCGCAGAACTTCCAGAGCACTGCCGATGTCTTCCGACATACATTTTAAAATAGCCTGTTCTTCTGGCGAATAGACATCGGCGGCAACTTTATCCTGCAGGCTATTGGAACGCTCATCGGACTGTTTTTGATTGAGCGAAATCATTTCCTGGGAAATATTATGTATTTCACGCATATCGGAGAGCGAAAATTCCAGAATCTTGACCACTTCTTCAAATGTCGGTTCGCTGCCCTGCTCATCCTGGATTTCTTTGCTGCATTTTTCGATTTGGCGCAACTGATTACTGCGGTTTGTCGGCAAACGTATGCCGCGCGCTTGTTCATTCAGGGCCTTCATAATGCTTTGCCGGATCCACCAAACGGCATAAGAAATAAAATGTAGCCCGCGGCTGACATCGTAATGTTCAATCGCCTGAATCAGGCCAATATTACCTTCACTGATTAAGTCTTCCAACGCCAGACTGTTATTCTGATATTTTTTGGCTACGCTGATAACAAAGCGCAGGTGTGCTTGCACTAATTTATTGCGAGCTTCAATATCACCTTCCTGTGCTGCAAGTGCCAAAGCATTTTCTTCTGCACGAGAAATTAATGGTATTTTTTTAATTGCTTTTAAGTAAAGACCTAATGCATCTCTTTCATTCATTGTCAACCTCCAAATGGCAATTAGGGAATACTTCCATAAAACTAAAAGCAAAAGTCATGCCCAGAAGCCGGATAGATGCTCAAACCAACACCTATCTTAGGGAAACGGTCAAAGCTTCGGTTTATTTGGCGCCGAACTTGTCACAGTGGGCCCCAAAAGCACTCAAAAAGATATTTAAAAAGATGCTTGGCGATGCTTGACAAGGCGCTTGATACGGGAGTCCCGCAAAGATGAACGGGTAAGAATGCCTCACCACGAGTAGAGAATTTCCGCGATATGGGCAATATTGACCCAAAACTTCAAAAAATACGGACTCATAGCGGATAATGACCCAGTTTGTGCCCCCCCCTGGACAACTCCCCGTGGGCAACTCCCCGTGGGCAACTCCCCTGGGCAACTCTCCGCTTGGGAATCTTTCTAGGGCTTGTTGATACTAATCATATCAATCATATCAATCATATCAATGGTGGGGCAAATTTGATGGATGCTTTCAACATGATATTGAGTTTTTTCAAAAGTCGTTTGTAAATTTCTTTGTTATATTGCCAAATATTGCCAAGAGTTCACGCGATTTAATTTGGGAGGGACTACAAGTTCAAAGCCGAGGGTCAAGCGCAAGTCGGCGCGTCTGGTCTCCCCTCATAAGCACGATCCATCACCCAGGGCAGGTTTTCTGGCCGATCAATCCAAGCGGACAATTCGTCCTTCAACACCATCATGCGCGTTGCCTGGGCAAAAGCCCAATCTCGGAGCGCATCTGTCATTCGCATATACCAGATGAACTTTGTCCAGTCGTCTCTGGACTTGCCCATTGATTGCGGGCCATTTTTTTAATGCACCCCTAGCCCACTCATTCAAGAGCAGGTGCTTGGACTCTGTCGGCTTTGTCCAACAGGACCCGGTAAAGCTCAGATAATCGGCAATGCTTCGCTGACTTCAAGGCAATGCCGATACCCAAGCAATTGTCAAATCGCTCTAGATTGATCGATAATACAGTTTATGGTTTTTTATACATATTCTTAAAAATGTCAAGAATTTCCGCAGTCTCTCCAGGAAGAACAACACGACCTTCTTCTTTATCGAAGAAATGTTTTAGCACACGAATATATGCATGTCCAATTGCTTCGGTTATCGCGACAGCAGTGCCGCCAGAAATAGCGGCACCTGCGATGCTGCCAGCCACAGGTATGAATTTAAGCAAATTGGCTACAACAGCTTTTCCCACTTGAGCGACTCCTGTTACGCCTAAAATGCCAGCAATTATGCTTGTTGCTACGGATTTATCCATTTCTACTTCAAACTCACGATTGATCGTAAAAACTAACGTACTTTGGATTCCTGCAATTATTGGAGCATCGGAGCCAGGGATAGGGGAAGCACCCGCTGTAGCGGCAGCGGCAGCGGCAATGTGAACTTTTTTTCTCGCACCAGAGACCATGGCTTGCAATATATTGTCACTCATTTTTTAGCTCCCCTTACATTTATGAGCGAACTTTTTCCCACGCCTGTGGCACCTGCAATCAAGATATTGCAATTATATTTAGATGTTCGCAATCGTTCTTTTACTTTTTCAGCTATTGCTTTAAGTTTGGTCCTATCACCAAGGTAATCCTCATAGCTCGTTTTGCTCATTATATTTCTCCTTTGCTTTATTCTCTGATTCTGGGCCAAACGGATATAAAATTTGCAATTGTTTTGAATGCACAACCAGTGAGGGAATGCAAACAACCACAACTCATATCAGCAAGTCCTGAACTGGAATCAGACGTGTGCGTATATTAAATTAATTAATTAAGTCAATAAGTCAATAACTAAGGGATAAAAATAGAAAGATATTTAAGCTCTTTCTTAACGCCCAAAATGTCTAAACCTTCAAGTTTAATGATCATGGCCCCATCCGCAGGACCTCGCTTTGCGCACACTCTTCTGATATAATCGGGGCTCCTTGAACACTCAAATAGTATAAGGAGAGCCATGCATGGGCGGTAGCAGTTTTGGCAGCGCATTGCGCATCAGCACTTTTGGAGAATCCCACGGTGGCGGTGTCGGCGTGATTGTCGATGGCATGCCTCCCGGTCTAGCCATCAGTGAAGAAGAAATCCAGCTGCAGCTGAACCGGCGCCGGCCCGGTCAAAGCGAATTCACCACGCCGCGCACAGAGGCCGACCGTATCCATATCCTCTCTGGCATTTTTGAAGGATATACGACCGGCACGAGCATTGGCATGGTGCTCTACAATCGAGACACCCGTTCCAATGATTACGACAATATAAAGAATTCTTACCGGCCAGGCCATGCAGACTGGAGCTATGACTCCAAGTATGGATTCCGCGACTGGCGCGGCAGCGGTCGCGCCTCCGGGCGCGAGACTTCAGCTCGCGTAGCCGCTGGCGCCGTTGCCCGTAAAATGCTTACAAGTCTAGGGATAGAAATTCTGGCCTACACGGAAGAAATCGCGGGTATTACAGCGGAAAGCTTTGAGCCGACGGCGATAGAAAAAAATCCATTTCGCACCTGTGACCTGGCGGCAGCCCAAAAAATGGAACGGCGCATGCGCGAGCTCACCGAGCTGAAGGACAGCGCCGGCGGCATTGTCGCGTGTCTTGTCACGGGCGTGCCTGCAGGCTGGGGCGAACCCGTTTTTGACAAGCTGGATGCCGACCTGGCCAAGGCCATGCTGTCGATCGGAGCCGTCAAGGGTTTTGCCATCGGTTCCGGTTTTGCCGCGGCGCGCATGCTGGGCAGCCAGCACAACGACGGCCTTTTGCCAGGCGATTCATCACGCCATGTGGATTTTCGCAGCAACCACGCCGGCGGCGTGCTGGGCGGCATCTCCACCGGCGCCCCGATTTTCTTCCGCATTGCGGTCAAGCCAACTTCATCGATTTCCCGGCCACAAGAAACCATCAACCGCCAACACGAAGAGATTGAATTAATTGTCGAAGGCCGACACGACCCGGTTATTTGCCCACGCATCGTCCCTGTGGTCGAGGCAATGTGCGCCCTGGTTCTCGCTGACCACTACCTCCGCCAGTGTGCGACACGCGTGCCGGACTTCCCACGAGAAGGGTTCCCGTTTGAGGTTGCGGCATCGCAGTTCCAGAATTCGGGCAAAGACAAGAGCTGAGACCCAGCCGCGATGCGCGCTCCCTCGCCGTTTGTCCTGCACTGTGAGTCCGGCTGCTTGGAATGGCAACTGGGGCAGGCCAGCCAGTGGAAGCGCATGCTGCGCGGCCAAGGACAGAAGCTCCACAAAATTCCCGGTTACTGGGGGCAGCAGGCTGCTGACGGCAGCTGGCAGTTACAGGAGTGGCGATTTGCAAACTTTGTTAGTCGCAGCGAAACGCCAAGCCAAACATCAAGCCAAGCATCAAGCCAAGCCCAGACGACGAGCACGGCCACAGCCGAAACCCAAGAAATGTATTACGCCTCGGCCCATATAGATGTGCTGCGCGAAGTTGGCCATCAAGTCCGATCCATTAATGTATTGGACAATTGCGAATTTTTGCAAATTGCATTCCTCCAATCCTTAGTCGGCTTTTTACAAGCTATTTGTCGGCAATATGAAAATAAACATGGCTATCACTTTGCCAGCGCCATCTGCGATAGCCTACTCTGCTGGCGCTCAGAAACTACTTATCGGTTTCTGCTGTTGCCGCCGGAGCTGTGCCACTTCGTGTCCCAGTGCCGGCCCGACCAAATGTTTATACAACAGCAGCTCTGGTGCCAACAGCGAGAAAATCTGCGGGCCAGCGCTTGCCGTGGCGATCATAACAGCCAGATCTGGGCATATGCCCTCGCGACCCTAAGTTACCTAAAGCTTTGCGGGGACTTGCCCTTCCCTGCAAAACTCGGTTCCGCGCAATCAAAAAACACTGCCGTCAGTGAAGAGCCACCGCACGATGAGGCACAAACTTGGCGCGGGGGCGGCAGTGTTTATATCAGGGCTCAGCTGTTTCGGCCAGAACTTTCAAATACTTACGATAAAATATTGCAAGAAACGCTCTGCGTCTCCAAATACTTTTCCAGGCAATCTGCATCCCGCAGGAGTAAACAGAATTCACAACCGCTTCCCGACCTGAGTGCATGGCGCGAGATTCCAGATTTGTGGCGCGACTGTAGCGAAAAGCAACGACAGCAATTGAGTTCCAAGCTGAAACGCGAGTGCCGCAGGCGCGAGCGGATTTTACAGTATCAGGACTTCTGGCACAGAAAGCGCGGCATCGTTACAATTTTTGCTCTACTGAGTATTTTCCTTTTCAGTGTGGCTTATACACCGCTAAAGCGGGCACTAAGCCCGCCGCCACACAGCGGTTTTAGCGCCTACGAAGTCACTGAATTCTATTATCAATCTATTGATCAGCTCAATCCACAACGCCAGAGCCAGCTGAGCTATCGGGGCGGTCCAACGGTCAAAACAGACAGCAATATGCTGACGATGCTCTTTGTCCAGACTCAGGCTCGGCGCGGATACGAAGGTCGAGACGTTGTTTTGCGTGTCAAAACCTGGCTCGAACAAGAAGGTCTATCGGCAGCCCCCGGCAGTCCGATCCCTGCCCTTAGCCTTAAATACGTACCTTATGGCATCAGTGGATTAGATATTCAAAGACACTTTACTGACCTTGGTCAGCGACAATTGGCCCTGGAAGCTCCTGCCAAACAGAGATCCTTGCGAGATGGCATGCAAATCGTTTTGCATGCTGAATACGATATTTGGCTGCCCGGCACGTTTAGCCAAAGTGTTGAAACTTCTAGAGCCAAGGCAAGCAACAAGCTGGAGCCAATGCCGCAAGCTTTGCAGCCGTTGCACTATCACAATCGGGACCGCTTGACACTAGTTTACCGCGCCCGTAAATCTGCCTGGTATGTCCATGCCATCAGGCGAAGCCGTCGCCTTATTTCTCACCCCATTTCTCATCTCTCATCTGGCCCGAATGAATCAAATTCCCGAATCAATCCCGCAACAAAGAATTGATTGGTTGAATGTGTCATGGCCATCAAACGCTTGAGCGACAATCAATATCCAATCATTCAATAGCTTGACTAACTTGGGGCCTCAAGAAACAATAAGATCCCGAGGCCCAGAAAGAACAATATGCCTAGCCAACCACTTAACCACGGCGGAATATAACCTTCCGTACTGGCAATGCCGGCATAAAGCCGAAATATGTAAAAAACGACCGCAATAGCGATACTGGCTAACAGGCTCATCAATAGAGTGTTTTGCCGAAAGCGGGCAACCATAGCCAGGCCAATCAGGGAGACGACTAAAGGTGTAAACGGAAATGCAAAACGCTGGTGAAAACTGACGGCGGTATCTAGGTAAGGTAATTTCCTTCTTTTCAAAGAATTGAGATATTCATAAGCCTCCCCCAGCGGCATTTCCTCAATCGGCAGGTCCTGTGTCGTAAAGCTTTGCAAAGACTCATTAATGTCAGGGTCAGCCATGCTGGTTTTCTGGCTTTCGGTAATCTCGCCATCGCGCTCGTAAGTAAAAATGCGTACTTGCTCTAAGCGCCATAAATTGCGCTCCGAATCCCAAAGGGCACTCACCGCATCAATACGCCGGCTAAGATGACCTGTTTCATCCTTATCGACAATGCTCAATTCTCGTAGTTCCTTGTCCTCGGGGTCGAAGCTGTTGGCGATATAGAGGCGCTGCCCCTCGTTGGTGATCGCAACTAAAACTTCTCTGCGAGTGACGCGGTCCCGCTGGAACTTATCGGCAAAATATTCATTGCGCTGGTGCTCACTACGTGTCACGATAAAATTGTCGAAGTAAAATGTCGCGAAACTGATTAAGAGGCCAAAGCCTAAAATGGGCAAACCAAAATTCACCAAAGAGATCCCCCCGGAGTGGATTACGGTCATTTCGCGATTTTCGTAGAGTGAGGATAGGGTAAAAACAAGGGCAAAGAGTAGAGACAGAGGTGAGGCGTAGGATACCGCAAGGGGGACGTAGAGGCCTAAAACTCTCATATAATCACGGGCCTGTAGTTCATCATCATCGAGATAACGTGTCAACTCGCCAAAAAAGTAGACCAGCTCAAACAACACCACAGAAATCAGCAGCATGCCGAGAAAAACAGAAATCAAGTTGCGGAATACCATGCGATAAAGTGTCTTCATTAGTTCCTCTGGCGCAAGATCAAAAAAGTTCCCAAAATCAAGAAGATAATATTGCTGGCAAATGTTAGGAAAAACGGCGGGATGTCAAGGCTATTATTGCGCCCTAATAAGCGTCCTCCAGCCAGGCTAAACCAAAAGACGCCAGAAAGCAACAAACCGAGCAAGAAACCGATGGAACGTCCGTAGCGCTTGGCCATGGAACCCAGACTAAATGCCAATATCATAAACGGGATACAAGAAAATGGCACGGCTAAGCGCTGGTAAAATGCCATTTTATAGTCAAATATCTTGTCGTCATGAAAACTGCGTGGTCGATTGATAGCGGCAGTATAGGCAAGTTCCAGGCGGCTTTGAGTCAAGGTATCGTCAGTCGTCAAGTAAAACCCTTTATAGGCGGAGCGATATTGCATCAGGTATTCTACACTGCGGGCATCATAGCTATCGCGCGACCGGGCTTGTTCTTGCTGTGTCTCGCGCAGGGTCATGATGAGTTCCCAAGACTGTCGATCATTCGGAGTCAAGCGATAGGTTTCCGTCACGTCGCCGAGTAAAACATTGTACAACAGAGAAGCAGCGGACATATAGCTATATTTTTCCGGATCCGAATTACTTGCAATTGTCGTATTTACATCGTCGAGAACAAACGGCACTACGCCACTAGGCCGCTCATCGGCCAGGCGGGCCTTCTTGGCGAAAAATATGCGGCGATTAAAATCCTGATCATAATCTACGATGATTAGATCGCTAATTGTATCATTGAGTACTGGACCAGAAATAATATAAGTATTACGTCCATTGTCATTGCGAAAAGAACGCACCGAATAGGGGTTAATTATAACTTTGGGGTTGTTACTCAGTAGCTGCAGAATAATTTTTTGGGTATTAATGCGCCCTAAAGGCAGGAAATAATCACTGAAAATGAAGCTACCGACAGCTGACAGAAAACTGCAAATCAATAGTGGGGTCAGGATACTGGAGCGGCGAACGCTGCAGCTGCGAAAAGCTAACATTTGATTGCTGGCTCCCAAGTGGCTAATGGCCATCAGGGCTCCCACTAGCACGGAAAACGGCAGACTGAGACTGACATTGGTCGGAATATTATAATAGATTAGCTTTAGGATCGCCGAGAGTGGCAGGCCTTGGCCCGCGTATTTTCTTGCGACAAGGAGCAGGGCATTGACAAGGAAAATGAAGAAGAAAAAAGCAAAAGAAATAAAAAACGAAAATAGAAACTCGGCAATAATATAGCGAGCCACGATCGGGATACCGAGGAAACGCATGATATTGAATGGCCGGAACCAGTAAATAAACTGTACAAGTCTGCGCCAGCCTAGCTGCAAATATTGCGTCAGACTCAGGGACCTGCTTCCTGTCTTTTCAACTGTCTCAGCTAGCTCTGATTCAGAATGGCGCACGTCATCATTTTGAGTATTAATTTGTCGCCCGTGCTGCTCTCGGGGTGGCATGCTCATCGCTACTACTTATTACTTACTTTGCCCGTTGTTGTGTGGTATTTTCGCGCCAATTGAATATGCAAAAGAACAGCAAGACATTAATTTCACTGCTCTTTTGCGGGAAACTTAAGTTTCCCAAACTTTTTAGAGCTCCAGCGAGCTTAAGCCCGGCTCTCTGCGCCATCGCCAATCCAGTCTGTGTGATAGAATTGGCCGCGAGGTTGATCGACGCGCTCATAAGTGTGTGAACCAAAGTAATCGCGCTGAGCCTGCAACAAGTTAGCTGGCAACCAAGCCGAAGAATAGCTGTCAAAGAAGCTCAAAGCTGAAGAGAATGTCGGCACAGGGATTGCCGCACTGACGCTAGCCGCTATAATGCGGCGCCAGCCGGCCTGAGCGCTTTCGACTTTCTGCTTAAAATAAGGAGCCAGCAGTAGATTGCTTAGCTGTGGATCGGCATCGAAAGCTTCTTTGATCTTGCCGAGGAATACACTGCGAATGATGCAGCCACCGCGCCACATCAAAGCGATGCCTCCATAGTTTAGCTCCCAGCCGTATTCTTTGGCCGCCTGACGCATCAGCATGTAACCCTGAGCATAGGAAATGATTTTTGAAGCCAACAAAGCCAGACGAAGATCTTCAAGGATTTCTTTGCGATCGCGACCATCGTCAATCTTGTCAATTCTGTGCTGAAACTTCTTGGCGGCTTCAATACGTTCTTCCTTCATCGAAGAAATATAGCGAGCAAATACAGCTTCGCCGATCAACGTCAGTGGAATCCCCAATTCCAAAGCATTAATTCCAGTCCACTTGCCCGTTCCCTTCTGTCCAGCCGTATCGAGAACTTGTTCGACGACCGGTTTGCCATTATTTTCTCTAGCCAGAATATCGGCTGTAATTTCAATCAGATAACTGTCCAACTCGCCCCGGTTCCACTCTGCAAACGTTTGCTGCATTTCTGGGTAGGACATGTGCAAACCGTCGCGCATGAACTGGTAGGCCTCACAGATCAGTTGCATATCGCCGTATTCAATGCCGTTGTGAACCATTTTGACGAAATGGCCCGCCCCTTCGGGGCCGACCCACTCGCAGCATGCTTGACCATCAATGGTCTTGGCCGCAATGGATTGGAAAATTTCCTGAACGAGAGGCCAGGCCTTCACATCGCCGCCCGGCATCAGCGACGGTCCTTTGCGGGCTCCTTCTTCTCCGCCCGAAACCCCGACGCCGAGATACAAAATGCCCTTGGGCCGCAGATAATTCACGCGGCGTGTGGTATCTGAAAACAGCGAATTACCGCCATCAATGATGCAATCACCCTCGTTGAGCAGGGGTAGAACTTGCTCGATAAAGGCATCCACTGCAGCCCCGGCCTGAACCATCAACACAATTTTGCGTGGACGCTCCAACTTAGTTACAAAATCTTCCAGACTGGAAGAACCGATAAGCTTATCAAAAGAAGCTTCACTGCCCCTAGCTTCTGCCAAAAAGTCATTGACCTTACGGATTGTGCGGTTGTAGACGGCGACACGAAAACCGTGGTCCGCCATGTTCAGAATCAGGTTGCGCCCCATGACGGCTAGGCCCACAACACCAATCCGGGCTAAAGAGTCACTCATAAAAAAATCTCCTAAAAAGTTAAAAATCACGCCTGTTTAGTTTTTATTCACGGCTGTCTCTGGCAGCGACAGTGCACATAACAGCAAATACACCACATACTATTTGCTTAATGGAATTTTGTACAGTACAAATATGCACAAGCGCGACGAGTCGACAAACATGATCATTTCCCATTATTCCCATTATTCTTTATCGTTTAGGTCAATTCGGCGTTCCCTTACAGAACCCAACAGAGTAAGCTATCGCTACCCAAACTGACACATTGGGAATTCTGCCCCATATAAGCAACTTGTAAACCTCGTAAATAATTTGGAGTTCTTCATATCAATGGAATATAACGGCGTAAATAAATGGCTCGGCAAATTCAGCAGAATCTGCAAATGGCGCAGCTATGGCATAATCGCAGCCTTTCTCATATTGGCTGTATCGGCTGGTTTGACTTTATACCAGCTCTACGAACAAAATCAGCAAAAGAAATGGGCCGGGCAAAGTCTGGTCATGCCCGGCAATGACGAGACTTACAGTAAGGCCATTGCCGAAAGTTATCGCTTGTTGGTCAAACGTTATGTCGTTCCGGTGTCTCCCAAGATCTTGTATCAGTCGGCAGCGGAAACGATGGAGTTAATTGTTGCCAACTGGCTCAAAGACGAACGTAAGTTGAGTGAGGAAGGTCAGAAAACAATCTCGCAGTGGGAACGTGAGGCTCGTTCTGCGCGTGACAACGCAGAAACGATGAGCATTCGGGCCCCCAGGCGCGCGGAGTTGAGCCCGGCGGAAACGGAAAAACAAAACGAGCAATTTGCCCAGGAGTACGAGGAATTCAATCCTCAAAAACTGCAGCGGGCGTACGAAGACGTCCTCAGCGACGGTCGTCAGGACAATTACTACAGCACAGAATTTGCGCAAAAGGTCTATACCGAAGTCATAGCCGCCCTTTGTCGCCCCTTGCATGACCCATTCAGTGGTTTTTTTCAGGATAGCGGTTTTTACCAGCTGAGTGACACGACTAACGGCAGTTTTGGCGGTGTCGGATTGTATATCAGCAAGAAGCCCGATTTTGGCCAGGCGACTGAAGATACCACCGAAGAGGCCAATGGGGATTCATCGTCCTCTGCAAATGAATATAAATCTTTACAGCGCCATTACGTAAAAGTTACTCGACCCTTCCCAAGTGGCCCCTCATTTCGCGCCGGAATTATGGCGGACGATTTTATTTACGCCATTGACGATCAAAGCGCAAAAGATTGGAGCGTGGAGCAGATACAAAACAAGATGCGCGGCATGCCGGGAACCAAGGTTAAAATCACGGTCTTGAGAGCCCGCAAACATAAGATTGAATTTGAAGTTGTACGCGAAAAAATTGAAGTTCCGGCAGTCAGCTCGGCATTGATCCCCCTAGAAGCGGACAAAAATCCGAGTTTGACGGGGAATATTCTCTACGTCGAACTCATCGAATTTAATGCCTTGGCGGGCAAGCAGTTCGACAAGCAGGTTCGAAACTGGTTGAGACAGGGCAAACAGAGTCACACTCCGATAGTCGCAATGATTCTGGACATGCAACACAACCCGGGGGGACTTTTGAATGTTGCCGTTGAAATTGCCGACCAATTCCTCTCGGCCGGCATGCTTGTCAGTACCGATGCACGCACTGAGGATAACATCCTGGAGTTCAAAGCCAAGCGGCAAACCAGTATACCGGAAGATTTGCCCGTCTACGTTATTGTCGACAATGATTCGGCGTCAGCCGCCGAAATTGTCGCCGGAGCTTTACAAGACAATCACCGCGCCGAAGTTCTCGGACAGAAAAGTTTCGGCAAAGGTTCAGTGCAAATTCCGGTAACCCTTCCAGAGGGCATTTTAAAACTAACAATTGCACACTTTTACACTCCTAAAGGCATAAACCTGGCCAATAACGGTATCCGGCCCGACCACGAATTAATTGAACCCGAACTGAGCGAAGCCGAGCAGAAAGGTTTGCTGAAGCTACTGGGCGACGCGCTGGTTTCCGACTTTGTCAGCCAGAACCACAACTATACCGATGCCGAATTTGAGGAGTTTTTTGACCGAAAGATCAAGAAAAAATATCGCGTGACAGAAGAGAGGGTGCGCCGCATTGCTTACAATGAAAAGATACGCTATATGGAGACTGTGCCGGTATATAACCTAGACTATGATCTTGTCCTAAAAGGTGCCGTAGCTCACATCGCCGAAAAACTAGCGCAGAATTAGTGGTTTTGCCTTCGTTCCCTTGCGCAAAAGGCGAAGCAGCAAAATCATCCTCTTTCCTTTTACACAAGGATAATGAAAAACTTATACTGACGTACTTTAATGAAGGTTTGTGCCATGACGGATGAATACGCGGAAAACCTCTCAAAAGCCGTGCAATGTTCCCTCGATGGCAAGCACAAGGCCGCCATGCGGCTTTTCGAGGCCATTGCCACGCCCGGCTGCGGCGCTGCCGCCCTAATGGAAGCCGGTTTCGCCTTCGACCGGGCCGGTAGGGAGGACAGGGCGGTTGCATTCTACAACAGGGCCCTTGAGTCTCTTGAGTCCCTTCCGTCGGGCCTGTCGGACAAGAACCGGTGCGACATCTATTTCTGTCTCGCCTCCTCTTAGCGCAATCTCGGCAAAACCGCCGCCGCCCGCCGAGTTCTGAAACTTGCCGCAAGCGAATTTCCGCAAGAGGCGATGTTTGATGTCATGCGAGCCCTTCTTGATTGCGACCAGGGCAAGGAGAAAAAGGCCCTGGCCGCCCTGCTGAGGATCGTCGCTAGCCACGTGCCGCAAGAGTCGCTCAAGCCCTATCGCCGATTTTTAAGGCGTCAGGCATGGCGGCTGTCGAGAACACCCTCGCGCCGGAGACAAATATGAAACAACCATCAAAACAACCATGGGAATTACCATGCGGCTTCATGAAGAATGGAATGGGAAATGCCAGGATGTTTTGAGACTAAGTTGCCGGCAATTTAAGCACGCCATCCATGATGGGGATGGGGATTGGGATGGGCCGGGACGCGATCACTCGGCAGACCGACCGGCCGAACGCTCGAAATAATAACCATTATAAAAATCTATAATCGCCATAAATTGATATTCGACTTGCCGGCGCAGATGTGCTGTCTTGACTTGTTGGAGTGGATGCAACGCGTGAAAAGATGCTTGCCACCGGTGAGAATCGAACTCACGACACGAGGATTTTCAGTCCTCTGCTCTACCGACTGAGCTACAGCGGCCTATTACACTTTACGTAGCGCGAATATATTCGAGTAGCCCGCTTTTGTCAAGTAGGCGCGAGCCGAAATGTATGTTTGCCTGACCTAAACTATTCACAAAGGCAACAGGTGAAAACCCGGGGCTTGGCAAGCCGTCAGATTTCTGTTATCAATGCCTTGGTGCTATTATTTTCTAGCCAGTAAAGGAATGCGAATGCCTGCCAAAGAAACGGACAATAATTACGACGAGAGCAAAATTCAGACTCTGGAAGCCCTAGAGCATATTCGCCTGCGCTCAGGGATGTACATTGGCCGCCTGGGCGGCGGCGAACACTACGAAGACGGTATTTATATCCTGCTCAAGGAAATCGTTGACAATGCAATCGATGAATATATCATGGGCCAAGGCAAGCACATTGAAATCCATTTAGAGCAAAGTTACGCAGACGGCAGCCGGCTGACGCTCATTCGCCCCCAATCTGCGGATGCGGCGACGGGGCGCGGCGCAGAATCTGTGCCGGCTAGCGATGATGGAGCAAGCCCCTCTGACGCAGAGCCAGCGGATGTGCCGGCCCCAACCGATGCGCCGGCCGCTTGGCAGTCGGAAGACGAAAAGCAGCGCAAACGCAAACGCAGAGCCAGCAGCGGCCTCATCTCGGTGCGCGACTACGGCCGCGGTATACCCTTGGGCAAAATTGTCGAGGCCGTTTCCGTCATCAATACCGGGGCAAAATATAACGACGACGTATTTCAGTTTTCTGTCGGTCTCAACGGTGTCGGCGCCAAAGCCGTAAACGCACTTTCCGCGCATTTTCTGGTGCGAGCCTACCGCGACGGTCAAATGGCCGAAGCCGTATTTGTCCGAGGTAAATTGCAGCGCCAAAACCAGGGGCCGACAAATGAAGCCAATGGAACATACGTCGAATTTTGGCCCGACGATGAAATTTTTGGCCCATTCGCTTTCCAGTTAGAATTCCTGCAAAATCGGTTTTTTCATTACTCTTGCCTGAATCCAGAACTGCAATTGACAATGCAAGTCGCCGGCGAGACCGAGCGCTACTTTAGCCGGCACGGCCTGCAGGACCTGCTGCAGCGCGAACTTCAGAGTGGGACCCTGTATCAGATCATGCGCTGTCAAAGTGATGCCCGCAGAAATGAAGAATCCATGAGGGCCGAACCCACCAAAGATAAAAACAGGGATGAACACCGGGGGGACGAAAATCTAGGGCTTGAATTTGCCTTCACCCACACGCAGCAAATTGGTGAAACGCACTTTTCTTTTGTCAATGGCCAATTCACTGTCGATGGCGGCGTCCATTTGCAGGCGTTTCGCGAAGGTTTTACGCGCGGTATCAACGATTTCTACAAGACCACCTATACCGCGCAAGACATTCGCGACGGCTTGGTCGCCGCAATTAAAGTCAAAGTCAAAAATCCGATTTTTGAGAGCCAAACCAAGAACAAATTGGGCAGTACTGAGCTGCGCGGCCCGATCGCCGCCCAAGTCCGCAAGATGACCGCCGACCTGCTCTATCGCAACGAAGATTTGGCACGAAAGCTCGGAGAGAAAATTAAGCAAAACGAGAAGTTGCGCAAAGAGCTTTCAAGTGTGCGCAAAATGATGCGCGAATCCGGCAAGCGCCTGACCCTGAACATCCCCCAGCTGCGCGACTGCAAATATCACCGCGGCGACAAGCGCCCCAAAAAGGCCATGCGGGAAAATAAACCGACCATGATTTTTCTCACTGAGGGCCAGTCGGCCACGGGTTCTCTGGTCTCTTGTCGCGACGTCTACTGCCAGGCCTTGTTTTCCTTGCGCGGTAAGCCCTGGAATTGCTTCGGGCGCAGTACGGCAGAGATCTATCAAAATGAAGAATTGTTTCACCTGCTCAAAGCCCTGGGGCTGGAGAATGGCACCGATCAGTTGCGCTACGATCGAATTATTCTGGCCACAGATGCCGATGATGACGGTTACCACATTCGCAACTTGCTGATGACTTTTTTCCTGCACTACTTTGAGGAACTAGTGCAGGCGGGGCATTTGTTTATCCTTGAAACACCGCTGTTTCGTGTGCGCAACAGCAAGGAAACCCACTACTGCTACAACGAAGAAGAGCGCAAGCACTGGATCAAGAAACTTTCTAGCCCAGAAATTACAAGATTTAAGGGGCTAGGTGAGATTTCTCCCAAGGAATTTGGGCAATTTATCGATGAAAAAATACGCTTGATTCCGGTGAATGTCGAACCGTTTAAAATGCACAGCATCCCTGATATATTGGCGTTTTACATGGGAAAAAACACACCCCAGCGCAGGAAATTTATCATTCAGAATCTCAAAGAAACGGCAGAAGTTTTGTAAAAAGTTTTACATGTATTGATTCCATATATTGATTCTATGCAGAATATCGCGCATAGAGCTCAAATCCCCCTAGCCAATGATAGGCATTTTGCGCTATGATGGGCAAAATTCAGAGACTTCCGTTTGATTCTGTCTGGCGCTTGCATATCTGGCACAGGTCATCGTTATAACAGGTTGCGGAAGACTTGGCCGTGTTTGTGCGTTTGTCTTTAGCGTGCCCTAGTTTACAAAAATATCCTCAAAACTATAACAGTTCTGCGGCGTTCCGCGTTTAGTTTGCGGAACAAGGAAGATTTTATATGTCTACATTTATGGATTTTGGCTTTTGTCCCGATTTACAGAAGGCCATCGACAATGCGGGTTTTAAAGAACCGAGTCCGATTCAGGCCCAGAGTATCCCCTTGGTGTTGGCCGGGCGCGATCTGGTCGGTCAAGCCCAGACAGGTACGGGAAAGACAGCCGCTTTCGGCCTGCCCATACTGGAACTGCTGGCTCGACAGGGCGATGGCCAAGCCGCGAGGAATCGCCTCCAAAATAGCGTGGCCGCAGTGATCCTGGTCCCGACACGGGAATTGGCCATCCAAGTGGCCGATGAATTGTCGCGTTTTAGTCAGTTCCTGGGCCTAAAAACCGCCACGGTATACGGCGGCCAGCCTTACAGCGCACAAATCAAGGCCATCCACAGTTTTCAGATTATCGTAGCCACCCCCGGCCGCTTTATTGACCATTTGAACAGCGGCAGGTTTGACCTCAAACCACAGTTTGTGGTTCTCGACGAGGCCGACGAAATGCTGAACATGGGATTTCTCGACCACATTCGTGAAATTTTTTCCCATTTTCCAAGCGAGCGCCAGAACCTGCTGTTCTCGGCGACCCTGCCTCCCAGCATCAAGAAGCTGATTGGTGAAATACTGCACGATCCGCAATACGTCACTCTCAGCCCGAAAAATATTACTAACGATCAGATCCAGCAGTTGTTTTATGTCGTCGACGAGCACGAACGCGACGATGCCTTGATTCGGCTTTATGACTCCTTTCTCCCCAGTAAGTCGATAATCTTTTGCCGTACCAAAAAAGAGGTGGATCGTCTGGCCTATTTTCTGATCTCGCAAGGCCACGAAGCGAGGGGTTTGCACGGTGACATGGAACAAAAGAACCGTGAAGCCGTCATCTCCAGTTTCCGCAATAGCCAACTTGAAGTACTGGTCGCCACAGATGTCGCCGCTCGCGGCTTGGACATCAACAACGTCAGCCATGTCTTTAACTATCATCTGCCCTTTGACAGCGAAAGCTACGTCCATCGCATCGGCCGCACGGGCCGCGCCGGCAAGGAAGGCATGGCCATTTCCATCGTCACCCCACACGAATATGGCGGGCTGCAACGCATCAATGCAAAGGTTGGCGGTCAGCTCTTGGGAAGAATTGTGCCCCATAGCAGTGAAATACGAAATCAGAAAATTGCAAATTTCGTCAAAAGCCTATATGGACAGGATATAGACCAACAAGCCTACGAGATTATGGCCATTCTGAAGGAAGAAATGGAGCTCAGTACGATCGCTTTCAAATTGATTTCCATGTTGAAAGATCAGGTAGAAGTACGCGGCAAGGCGCAGATTGGGAAGTCAGAAAAGGAACTTGAATTTCTGATGAGCCGCCCGCGTTACGAACGCCGCGATTATCGAAGGCACGGAGCCAACCGCGGCGGCAATCGCTATAAGTACAAAGGAGGACAAGGCCGCCAGAAGCGACGAGATGGCGACTCCTATCAACGCGGAAGTCAAGCCGGTTATTCTGGCCAACGTACTGACCTTTCAAGACGGAAGAAATGGGATTGACGCCGATTTTTGGCAGGTGAGGACTCGATGAGTGCGGGCTTTGAGGAGGCTGGGCCTCCACCCAGGATAGGGAGCCTCCAGCGGGAGCGGGATAACAATGAATAAAGACGCGCCAGGATTGGCGAGCGGCAACTCCCAGACAACACCGCAATCCATCAGCTACGCGAGTCCGTCTCGGTCCAAACGCCTTCGCAGCAGAAAAGCTCCTTGCGACTCTGTGTGCTTTGCCCCCAGCTGGCGCTTCTTCGCCTTCTTTTTTTTGACTGTGTATATATTGTGGTGGCACAAGCCGCGTTTTGGGGATTCCTGGGAAAATATTTGGGGGCTGATGTTTGTGCTGTTACTTGCATACATTTGCCTGAGTTTCAGTATCCAAGTCGTCGTGTTTACGGGCCAATTAGCTCGCCGGCAGCTGCGACACTCATTAAGTCTGCCGCGAATACTGGCAGCGCAAAGCTTACAACTGCAAAGCCAGGACCACCGCCCGAATGCATTGGTTTTGGAAGTTCAACTGCCCAATATCCTGTTGGGTATCCAGTTCTTTTGGGAACTGCAACTGCGCGATAAGCAAAACAAGCGACAGATTCGCTTGCGCTATCAGCTGCACAGTGGCTATAACCGCATCAATTTGCCATTGCAACTGGGCGAACTAGTTACAGAACAATATTTGAACTCCGCAAACGTAACGAGCCAGCGTGTCATCCTGAATCAGTTCCAGCGAGGTCTGTATCGAGGCGACAGCCAATGCTTCTGTGTGCGTGATTTTTTTTCTTGCTTACAAATACGTTATCGCATCCGCGAACAATTTGAGCTGGCGGTGCTCCCTGGGCATAACTTAATTAGTGATCGCGAGCCTATAGATGCCCACAGCAGCCAGGACCCGTTGAGCACTACAGTGCATAAATTTGCTCAAGAAGGCTTCAATGAGCAACGTCCATATTATTCCGGAGATGACCCCCGCCGCATTAATTGGAAGCTTTACTCGCGCTTTAATGAATTATATGTACGGATACCTGAGGAACAACAAAGCTACTCACAGGATCTGCACTGCTATTTTATAATGGACATGGCTTGCTATCCGCCCGCTTTGCGAAGTAATGTCTTAGACTCGGCCTGTGCATATTTTTTAAACAGCCTGAAGGAATTGAATCGTGGAGGTTATCGTATTGTGGTCCATATCCCCGGCGACCACAGGCCAGACCTGGCAAGCGGTCTACTCTATGGAGAGAACAACGAAGAGGCTATTCAGCAGGGCCTGGCAGCCTATCCGCGCAGTTACAACTTACTTCACAGGAATCTCCCAAACGGAGCGTCCGGGGTCAATCCTTTGCTGCAGATGCTGCAAATCATCCGAAATAGTGAGCGTCCAGTCGCAAATAGCGGCAGTTCCCATCTGGTATTTGTCAGTCCTCACAGTCTCAAAACTTCAGACCTCAAACGTTTTAACAACGAAGTAGTTTTAAGCGATTATTTCCCTGCGCGGCAGAGCCTCTTTATCCCTCTGAGCGAACCCAGTGCCGCATTGCGTCCAATTTTAATGAGTCAACCACTGTATGCGGTATGGCAATTACTGCCCTCTCGTTTGCTTTGGCGCTGGCTATTGCAAAGCCAAAACCACGAAGATCTGCGCCCGATAACAGATTCGCGCACCTTGCAGCTCTGCCAGAACCTGGGGCTGAGTAGCTTGTCTCCGTCTTCCGCCTCTCCCAAGAGTTTAAAGTCTGATGCAAAGATCCTCCCCCCAGAATATCCCTACAGTCCCCGGCAAGCATTCTCCTACCCCCGTTTATTGCGGCAGCTCCACAGCTGGCGGCAATATTACCGTCAACCGTCCCGACGCTATTGCGTGGGGCGTCCCCTACTTTCGATATTTTCAAACTTCATTCGGCGCCAGCCTGCCCCATCAATAAGCCCGAACAGGCAGGACCGGGCATACGGCCAGCAGGCGCGCCAGAATTACTGAGCCATTTCCACTCATGACTGTGCCGGTTCGACGCCATCCAAGATTACGAGCACCTGCAGCCAGCAGTTTAGTGCACCACAAATGGCTGAGCGTAGTTTATCTATTATTGCACACAACTCTGTGCAGTCTTCAGCTGTACTTGCTGGTAGAAAGTCTCAGCGAATCTCACATCAGCAATCGTATTTTGATATCCCTGTTTATCGCGGCCAACTTGCTATTTGCCCTGCTCATGCTTAGCCGGCAAATATCCTTGCGCCTAATTTGGGCTATTTTATGCCTCTTCTTGCTGTATCTGATAATACAAAGTCTCAGTGATTTTATAGCGGGCCACCGCGCGGACCCTGGGCAAGTCATCGTTATTCTATACAATATTCTGCAGGCTCGCATGTCAATGGCCTTGGCCTCCCTGTTTCTAATTAGCAGCGCTTTAATGCTGCGCTTTGGCAAGTACCGCAGCATTGAAGCCGTAGTCCTGCTGCCGTTAAGCTTCTACTTGCTCACACGTGACGAGCTGAGCATCAGCTTCGAAAACCACTACAACCTGTACCGCCTCCTGTGCTTGCTCCTACCCGCCCTAAACCTAATGCTTCTAGGGCTGAGCTTGAACCCGTACCTGCGCTGCGAAAGCAGTTGGATTTCTCCCGTTTTCCGCAGAGAAAAATCGCAGAGCGCAAGCGCTCTGCGGCGAACAAACCTGATCAAGCATGGCAAGCAGTTCGGTCGCTTTGCCGCTCTGATACTGTTCCTTTTCGCCCTTCTGTACTGGACCCCCATCTCGCCCATCAATTGGCATCACCCTTCACGCGGCTCCCAGACCGGCAATGGCTTGTTGCGGAAAAACCTAAACAATCAGTTTGATTTTGGCCAATACCTGCAACTCGACAGTTCCCTGGAGCAAGACAGGCAACTGGTAATGATGAGTCAGATTGAGGATCTCGCCGAGAACCGCCCCAGCTACCTGACCCGCTTCAGCCTCAGCGGGCTCGATAGTAAGCGCAGTTTTTTCCGCGATCCACAAGAACTCTATATGCCGGGCGAAAGCTCCCTGCCTCTAGAATTAGAACGCGGTACCAGCACCTTTCAAATGCCGCAATATGATCTGCGTCATAGTCAGCAAGCCGATATTTTCCTGCTCAACATCAAGCCCAGCTCATTATTTGTCCTCAATTACCCCACAGAAGTACAAACCTTTGAAAACTGGCCAGATTCGTCGTTCAGCCGCGTCTATCACGTTAAGGCCCGCACTCTAGTTGATTCCTACCACATAGCGCCGCCCCCAGGGGCAAAATTGGAGCGCTACAGCCAGGTCCTGCCTGCGGAGCAACTAGCCTACTACACCCATCTGCCCAAAGAATATCATGACATCGGCGACTTTACCATCCGGCTACTTCCCCAAATCATGACTCAAACCATGACTCGGACCATGCCCCGGATCCGTCACGCGGAATTGCTTGCGCTGAGTCCAGAGCAACTGCGCAATGAATGGCTACCCAGGCTTTCTCCACTGCAAATAGCTGCCGGCATCGTCGACTACTTCCAGACAGAATATCGCTACACCCTCAAGCCGGGCATAGCAGAAGATGGTGACCAACTACGCTATTTCCTTTTTGATAGTAAAAAAGGGTACTGCACCTATTTTGCTTTCAGCGCGGGATTGATGCTGCGATCCCTGGGCATCCCCACTCGCGTGGTAGTCGGCTTCCTGCTCAACCCAGGGCTGCGCATACTCGACTACTACCCACTATTTGCAGACCAGGCTCATGCCTGGATTGAAGTCTTTGAGCCACGACAGGGCTGGATCACGTTTGACCCGACGACTTTTGAACTGGCACCGGGTGAACAACTGGAGTTTGGCCTGCCCGAAGGTGCCGAGGCCGACCTGGCCGCCTTGACTGAAGAATTGCTGAGAAACGGTTCGCTTCGGGCAGAGAGCGGCTTAAACAAGCTGCTAGCAGAAACTACGGCCAGTCAGCAGTTATTATCCCAATTGCTGGATAGTCTGCGCCAGCGCAGTTGGCTATTACCCGGCACCTTGATTATAATCTTAGCTATTTTGCTATTGCTCTTCCGCACCCGGCTGCTGCACCTGGCCCTCTCTCCCCCTTCAACGACAAACGAGCAAAAGATGTCACGACAAGTTTACGCTCAATATCACTATTTACAATTATTGAACCGCAGCCTTTTTGCTGCAATAAAAACCAAGCTGCCATTCCAACTCTTTGCCTGGCAAGATGCCCTAAGAGATATCCTAAAAAATGACATCGGCAGCGAAAAAGTTGTGGGAACCTTAACCCGATCACCTGAGGCCAAAACCCTGAAGTCGATACGGTGCAAAATCGAAGAACTGCACACGTTGCGGCAACTCAGCGAGGCCGCCTTGCCTTTGCTGCAGAAATATTACTATGGCCCGTACTTTGTTGCCACAGATCTTACCCACCTGCAAAAACTGTTACTGCAGATTCCACCGCAGCTACGGCGCCGCGCCCATTGGCAGCCGCTTTGGTTATTACGCTGTGGCTATCTCTATTATTTCTCACCGTCGCGCAGGAGCTTGCGTCACTGGCACCCCCCAGCTAAGAAGTCAAATAGCTAGTTCTTCTCCCGAAAAAACGGGCTGTAGAAGTCTTTTTTCGGCTCTATAAATATTGTGGCAAAGTCCGGCGCCTCTTCGGAGGCAGCGATGACGTATTGCCCTAACCCACGCAATACCACGATCGGCTTCTGCTCGGCTCCCTCTCCCATAAACAACGTGGCAAAATTAGATAAGCGGTCTATGATATTGTTCTCACTGAGCTTCAGTTCGCGGCCAAATAAATCTTGCTGGCCCTGGTAACAGTGCAGCAATTGCATACCCGCCGCCGCAATGCTGAGTCCAATGCATCCGCGCCGCAACGGTAGCAATGTACTATCGACAATCACCAAGCCTAACTCCTTTAGGGCATAATGGCTAGCAATACGAGAGCGCAGTTCCGCCGCGGTCTCGGCCAGCTTCTCCGGCCATAAAATATGCCAACCGTTACCATTACTCTCATCTACGCCCGCAAACGGAACCGGTGTGTGCCCCTTAATGGTAAAAGGAAAATCAATATATGTCGGTTCTGCAAAGTCTAGAGCTTCTAAACACGAGGTATGAGGAATATAATAATCGGCCTCCTGTCGCACTAAATTCTCCCGCTGAGCGGCGTTGAGTAGTTTGCGGCAGCGGCCCTGATGAATCGCTACGACTTTCGCTGAAACAAACAAAATGTCGCCATTTTGCAAGCTGCCTTTGGACAAAGCGGCAAACAAAGCGGCAAGCAAATCATCACGTGGCGGTTGCAAACGGCGCAAATGTAAAGGAAGAACTTGACAATCTATATAATCCATAAGAGTATTAAATAAATATGTAATTATGTCTTAAAAGTTTCACCTAAATATCATACTGAAAAATATTGGTCTCTGCAAAGTTAATCTTAGCTTTATTGGAAATTTTTAAGAAAAACGCCATAAAACTCTATCACAAAAAGTCAAATTCATGCATGCTATGGACACTTTGAAATTAAAGGCTAATCCTTTGTTCAAGTCTATGCATAAGTCCTTGTAAGGGAGAAATTTCTCATTTTGGCTATGCATAATTTTTGAGGGAGGGGCATAGTTTATTGCTGTTGGAGGAACTATGTCTGAAGAATCAGGCAAGACTGATAAGATTTTCTGTGCAAATTGCATTCACTGTAAACTTGTAAGAGCCTCGACTGACGATGGACAAGTTACGCATAAAGTCCGCTGTGACGCAGGTCATTGGAAAAAAAAGCTCGGTGAAGAAAAACTGTATAAATATGCTACTGTGATGCGTCGTTCTATGCTGCATTGTCCCGATTACGATGAGATGGGTGAACCGAGGGCTTTTATGAAAGAATTAAAGAAGACCTTGCCCTCCAAGGATGAGACTTATACCGTTGATTAGTTTTCGCCGCCAAAAGTGCCGATTCAGGTGGCTCAGGCTTGCAGTCATCTCGGCGGCAAATCAACCGGCAAGCCCAATTTGCCGTTTCCAGAGGTAACAAGTCTCGGAGTGGACATAGATTCTCTGCTGAACTCTTAAAATAAAGCATTCGTTCTTTAATTACTGGCGAATGGACTTAAGATATTGGCACATTGTCCTTTCTACTCAACCGTAAATTTACAGCATTATTCAGCTGCCCATGCCCATAAAGACAAAACTGGCGAAGAATTTCTTTTGTTCTGGGTAGCCTTGGGGCATGAAGAAACGGGCACATGAGGAAAAGCATGTGCCCGCCAAATATAGCGTATGAGCTATCTCGCCTAGCTTAGTGATATGACCCGTCAACTCCTAAAAACGCAAAGTTTATGCAGTAAAAACTGCTAGCAGCGATTAAATTTACTGCGGTGCACCGAGTATTTCGAAGCCAACAATAGACCCTTATATCTGGCTAAAACTATGCTCCTTAAATAACTCATCTACCGCTTCAAAGAGCTCGTCCCACTTGTCCAAGCTCTCATCCAGGCTGATTGAGTGCGTGGCCTCAGTTAAGCCCACATACTCTTCGAAATCCTGCATATTCATTGTTCCCCCTCCATATACATGGCAAGCTAAAGCTTAAGGTATTTATCCCAAGTATCAAGTCAAAGCGTAGATTTTTCTCCCGATATTCAAAAAAGTACAACAAGCTTAAAAGAGAACTGCCAAAATTATCAATTTTAATTGACAACTTGTAGATCTTTGTAAAATCAAACAATCTGTTCAATAAAATCAAGTGTTAAGTGTCATTTTAGCCCAACTATGGCCAATAAATTGACAAGCTTCCATAATATACTAGAGTGACTACAAATTATTGATTGATATAATTCTAATTAATTAACCGAATATAGATACCTAACGATAGGAGTAATAATGGACGCAAAAAACCAGCTGAAGAGTGGTGCAGAGCTCCTGGTAGAACAGTTAAAGGCCGAGGGTGTCGAATATATTTTTGGCTTGCCCGGTGGAGCCACAATCCCTATTTTTGATGCCTTGCACAGTTCAGAGCTACAGTTTGTCCTGGTGCGACATGAACAAGGAGCCACTCACATGGCTGACGGCTATGCCCGTGCGACAGGCAGAACGGGTATTGTTCTGGCCACCTCTGGGCCTGGCGCCACCAATTGTGTCACTGGGATTTACACCGCCATGATGGACTCAGTCCCCATGCTTGTCATTACCGGACAAGTCACGACCAGTGGCCTGGGCCTTGATTCCTTTCAAGAAGCAGATATGATGGGCATGGCAATGCCTATTGTCAAACATTCTTATCTGATCAAAGATGTTCGAGATTTAAAAAACATTGTTCACGAAGCCTTTTTTCTGGCGAATACCGGTCGTCCTGGTCCCGTTCTCATAGATATTCCCAAAGATATTTCAGCTAAAATCGCCGAACCTTACCCAATGCGTGACCCTTATCTGCCGGGGTACCTTCTGGCAGGAGCTCCGGACCCTGCCGGCATCGAATTAGCCGCAGATATGATCAATACTTCCTATCGCCCAGTGTTCCTCATTGGTCATGGCGCCATCCTAGCGGACGCCAGCAACGAGATTGAGGCGCTAGTCCAAAAGACTGAGATTCCGGTCATCAACACGCTATTGGGTAAAGGTTGCTTTCCAGAAACTCATCCTCTCAACCTGGGCATTCCCGGCATGCACGGAACAGCTTACTCCAACAAAGCCCTGGCTGAAGCCGACTTGATTATCTCCGTCGGTTCACGCTGGGATGACCGTATTACAAGCGACCCCAAGCGCTTTGCCCCATCTTCACGCAAGATCCACTTCGATATTGACCCCGCCGAATTTGGCAAAGTTATCAAAGCGGATTGCAGCATTTTGGGCAATGCTAAGATCAGCCTACAATTATTGCTCGACAAGCTTCAGCGACGAGATCGCAGTGCCTGGTTAAAGCAGATAGCGAAGTGGCGCAAGGAATTCCCTTTGCGATACCGCAAAGAAGGTAATCTCAAGCCTCAACATATCATTGAGACCTTGCAAAACCTGACAAATGGCGAAGCCACCGTAACCACGGATGTGGGGCAGCACCAGATGTGGGCCGCTCAATTTTACCTGGCTCAGGCCGGAAGAAATTGGCTGACTTCTGGCGGTGCCGGCACTATGGGCTACGGTTTGCCTTCGGCAATTGGTGCCCAATTGGGGCGACCCGGACAGATAGTATTTTGTATTGTCGGCGATGGTGGTTTCCAGATGACGCTTTGCGAACTCGCCACAGCGGCCCAACTGAAACTCCCGATTAAAGTCATCGTGATGAATAACGGCTACCTCGGTATGGTACGTCAATGGCAGGAACTATTCTATGACGAACGCCTGAGCGGTGTCCGCTTGGAAGGCAACCCGGACTTCGCGAAACTGGCCGAAGCGTATTCTTGCAAAGCCTTTCGTCTAAAACGCAGTGCCGACATCAAACGTGTGCTAAACGCCGCCTTGCGATACAACGACGGGCCACTTGTCATTGATGCCGTGATCCAGGCAGAGGAAAATGTATTCCCCATGGTACCGGCAGGCGTTCCACTGGAAGGCATGATATTGCAAAAGCCAGTCGAAGGCTGAGCCATGCGCAATGTATATCAAAAGGATATGAAAATATGAACCCCAAAAATTCAATAAAGAAGTTTTCCCTAAGCCTGTACGTGCAAAACCATCCGGGTACTTTAGCTCGAATTACCCTCGTATTTAATCGGCGCAGCTACAATATTGACAGTTTAGTCGTCTCGTCCGCCTACGACCCAGACTTTTCCTGGATCAGTATTGAGGCCAGCGGCGAAGAGCAACAAATACCTTTATTAATTAGGCAGCTACACAAACTAATCGACGTAGTACACATCAGCGACCACAGTAATGTTTTAGGAACAAAGGTTCTACAACGTGAACTAGCTTTGCTGAAGATACATTGTAACCCCGAAAGTCGATCCCAAATCCTGCAAATTATTGATACTTTTGGTTGTAGCTTACTGGATGCCACTAGCTCTTCTATCACTATACAAGTTGTCGGCAGCTCAGAAGATATTGAATCTTTAGAGAGACTTTTTGATCCATACCAGATAGTCGAAAGCGTGCGGACAGGTAAGGTCTTCATTGCCCGCGGAGACAGCCGCACTGCTGGGACCTAGCCTGCTGGCATAAAATTCACTGAACATGGATAAGCTACCTTTAATCAATGACTCGATAAAACATAAGCTGAGGAATTATTGACAATAGTTATCGCGCCTATTAGAATTGCTGGGCCTTCTGTTTCCAGCGCTCCAGTAGCTCAGGGGATAGAGCAACCGCCTCCTAAGCGGTAGGTCGTACGTTCAAATCGTATCTGGAGCAATTTTATTTTTTTGTTTTAAAGATAGTTAGCAGGTCAAGCGGAAGGTATAGAGTCTTGGCTATTTAAAGCCATTATCGCCAACACGGGCCGCAGATATAAAACTTAGCAGTCAAGCTGCAATTCAAACGACGTAATTGGTCCAGCAATGAAAATCTCATCCATACCGACTTTTTTATTAATTGGTTGGGCCCTGCCCACCTTATTACTCTTTGGCTCTGCAGGCAAAAGTGATAAAATCGGAAGCGCTTATATTGTTTTGCGCGCCTTGAGCCAAGCCTACCCACATCAGATCAGCAAACTGAGTTTCCGCAGCCACTTGCATGATTGGGGTATCAAGGTCAATGGAACTTGGTTTAACTGGGCACACGGGCGTATTTTGCCCGAGGAACTGGCAGATCAATACCAGAAATATCGCAAATTTGGAGTCTATTACTATCCCGAAGAGTTGCCCCCCGTCCCTCCTTTCTCCAACCCCGCAGAAGAAGAGAAGTTCCTCAAAATACTAGAACGCAACAGCCAGGGTCTGACAATCCAGGAGAGCGACGCTTTTCGTCAAACTCTTTATCAGGCGCCCGACAAAACCACTATGGATAAACTAGTTCAGGAAATTCCATTCATGGAATTTCGCATAAAAATTCATCCTATGATTATCTGGCCATTAAAGCGCATTGAACGTCGTCTACTCAGGGCTCGGCGCCAGGATCCAGAGCTGGATCATTTTTTCCTCAACCTGCGCAATATTTCTACCTATACCTGGCGTAATATCCAATACTTTGAAAAACTTAGCAATCATAGCTTTGGAACGGCATTAGACTTAATACCCGGCAGTTGGGATGGCAAAGCCGTATACTGGAACTGGGAACGCAATCATCGACAGGATTGGTACAATATTCCCTACTCGAAACGCTGGGCGCCTCCTCAAGCAGTGATTGATGCCTTTGAAAGTGAAGGATTCATTTGGGGCGGGAAATGGCTTTACTTTGATGCCATGCATTTTGAATATCGCTTGGAATTGTATTTACTACGTAAATACCTGAAAAAGCAAGATCAGGAAAAATGAAAGCTATTAAAATTAGTGGCCACAAGTCGCCCCACCCACAGCTGCACTATAGCCTGACTTTAGGCCTGCTGCTGTCGGCCCAATGGCCCCAATCTCTATCCGCTCATTCTTTTCAATATCAGCCACTCTTACTTCTCAATATCTCGACAGGCATGAGTAACTTTGCCACTAGAGATACCAATGAGACCCCTGGCTACTTTGTATTTGCCGAAGAAGTAGCTTTAAGTCGTTATGCCATGATGCCTCAGGGCGACCTTGAGGCCCTGCTTGTATTGCACAACAATTATGTGCTTCATTTTCAGTTGCTACTTAATAACCTGCGCAATCAACAAAGTAATTTTGCGTTTGGCATAGGCAATGAAAACGTTGGCTTGCTCTTTGGTCCGGCCCAAGAATACACTTTGGCCAGTGAAAGCCGACCTAATCTGTTTGGTTTTGGCCCTTACATTAGGGTCTATTATAATTTGCAAGGTTTGATGGAACTGCAACTTGAAGGGACCTTTCTGACCAATACCATCAACAATGCTCGCGATACTGACTACCGCAATATGTATTTGTATTTAAAAGCTTTGTTTATGATCTCTCAGTTGCGCATTGGCATCACAGGAAGTTTTAACTTTTTTGACGCAGGCGCCACCGGCCCTGGCCTGATACAGATACAAAATAATCTAGTGTTTGGCGGATCGGCACCGGCCCGCTTTCTTTTGTTAGATTTTTACCTTTCAAATGCTTTTATTTTCAGCCAAGGCATTACGGATAGTAACTATTCGGCAATGTTTCTAGGTCTAGGACTTAAATTAAAATTCACCGTATATCGTCGCGTCGCCGCCGGGTTCTACTTTGAAGCCATGCCTTTTGGCCTCTCTCTAGATAAATTAGGTACCATAGACGAAGATACAACCGGTTTCAGCTTCGGCCTGACCCTACAATTCCGTATTTCACGTAAAGAACTGTGGAGCCCTGAAATCATACCGCACTCACCTAGGAAGCTGAAGGCAGCATTTCCAAGATCAGTTCAACCTCGCCCACACTCAGCTGTGTAGCACGGGCTATCTCACTGCTAATCCAGTTTTTATTGTACAACTGAACGACTGTATTGCGCACATCATTATCGACCTTGCCTAACCCGCTGTGCGAATTTCGCTCGCCGGGACGATTCTTGCGGACTATGGTCTCTACGGTACGCAAGTTTTCCTGAATATCCTGCGACAATTCAAGCATTCGTGTTTCCGTCTTCGCAATCCAGTCGCGCATCTTGTCTATGCCTTGGCTATCCTCATGCAGTTCGCCCAAGGCCTGCTGCATGTGCTCTAGCTCTTCTTGGGTACTCTGTAACTGTTGTTGTTGTCCTACAAGCTCCTGCTGCAAGTCCTGGGCTTTGCCAAAACTCAGTTCCAACGGCTGCAGTTGCTCCTGTAGGACCTGGATTTTCTCATCCATTTTACCCAGATCTTCACTGTAACCGTTTAGCAATGAAGCTGCCTCAAGCATTTGATTTTTGCGCTCGTCAAAAAGCTCCAGCAAGTCACTGCTTTCTTTGTACAGGTGCTCTAGCTTGTCTAGCTGATTTTGATAGCCGGCGACACGCTTTTGCTGCTGGTCCAGACTTTCACGCTGTTGATACAGGTCGCCAGAAAGGTTGAGTATCTGCCCCATCTGCTGCTCAATATCACTCAGTTCGTTGCGACGGGCCAACAGAGCCGCCAATTGTTCAGAAGTCTTCTGGCCAATTTGACTGTTTTCATTCAAGGTACTTTGCAACTGCGTGATCTCTCGCTCAACTTCATGCAGCAATTTCTCTTTTCCCGCTAATTTATCTAGGCTCTCTTGGAGTTTCAGGCTGTCAGGCAAAGCCTTTTGTACAGTCTGCAAGGCCTGTTCCGACAAGCCAATATTGGCATTCAGTTCTTTTACATCGCTCTGCATCTTGGCCAGATCGTCACGCAAAGTCTTACGCTCTTCAGAATTCATCTGATGGAGCTCGCGGGTGTTACCCAGTATTTCTTCGTGAAACTGCCGGTAGTTCTCCTCCATGTCTTTCTTCAAATGTTCAGATCGCTGTTCAACATCGCGCGCCAAGCTTTGACTCAGGCTTTCCAGACTTTCTTCCTGCTGTTGTGCCAACTGTTGCAAATAGTCCAATTCCTTTTGCACGCGCTCGCGCTCGCGCTCCATTGTATTGTGCAGTTGCTTATGTAAATCCTGAAATTCCTGACGTTGCTGTTGGGCCTCTTGCTGAGCGTCAAGCTGCTGTTCACGCCAGAACTGATTGCGTTTGCGTTGGGCTTCCTGGGCGGCCTGCTTTTCCCTGCCACTCTGTTCCGCCCGAAATTTATCATTGCGAGACTCCAGCTCCTGTATTAAATTGGCTTCCTGTTCTTCTTTCAGGCCCTTGCCAAACTCCTCCAGGCTTTCGCGCAAAGCCTGCTTCTGTTCATCAAAGCGCTGGACGAAGCTTTCACTCCACTGACTCATATCCTGGTATCGTTGTTCCAGTTTTTGATCAAAATTCTCCCGATACTTATCCAGCAATTCCCGACTTTCCTGTTCCCTCTCCAGCAGGCCTTGCTGATAGAGGAGAGCCTGATCCTGAGCACACTGCTCAACCTGGGCAAACTGGTGATCGGTATTGTTGCGCAATTCAGCCATTGAAGTTTCAATTTCCTTGCGAAGTTCTGCGGTATAACTGAGCAGATCCTTATTCAGGTTACCCATGCGCTCATCTGCATCACGTTGACATTGTTGCAACTGTTTTAGTGTCTTCATCTGCTCTGTCTGGGTCTCTTCAATGCGGTGCTGCTGGGCATACTGCTTCTGCTTGAGACTTTCCAGGTGTCTTTCAAATTCTTGCAACAAGGTCTCCTGGCGCCGTTCCCATTCTTCTTTGCGTCTAGCCAACTGGCAAGTCATTTCCTCCTTGGCATTGCCAAAGTCCCTCTGCCACTGCGACCACAATTTTTCTTTTTCACTCTGCACCTGTTCCAGGTCGCTCTGCAGCGCCTCCTGCTTCTGTCGCCAGTCTGTCTGCTTCTCTTCCAGTTGGCGAGCCATTTCCCCCTTGGCTCCTTCCAGCTCTTGAGTCCAGCCTTGCCACAGCTTATCTTTTTCCTGTTGCACCAAAGCCAATTCATTTTCTAGAGTCTGCTGCTTCGTCTGCAGTAATTTCTGTTCGACGATGAAATGCTCTTCACCTTCGCGGCCAAGCCGCTCCATATTCTTCAGCCAATCCTTCAAGCGACGTTGAACCTCTTGTTCCACCTCACGCTCCAGACGCGTACCCAGGGATTCTAGTGCCTCCAGCTGCCTACTGCGCAGCGTTTCCATCTCCTTTCCCTGCTCATTTATACGCCGATCCCAGTCCTCCTGTTGCTCTTTCTGGGCCTCGTACTGACTGGCAAGCTGTTTATTCGTCAACTCTTGGTTCTCAGCCAGTTCCTTGCGGTTCTGCTCCAGCCAGTCTTGCCATTTTCTAGCCTGATCGTCGCGCTCTCTTTTCTGCCCCTCAAAAAACTCCTGCAATTCTTTACGATTGCGAACCAGTTCGCGTTGCGCATCCTGATGGGCCTGCACTTCACGGCGCCCGTCGACCAAGCGTTCGCGCCAACGCTCGATAAAGCTCCGCTGCTTCTGACGTTGTTCCTCCAGCACAGCTTCCTGCTCACGCCAATTCTGATCCAGACGTTCCAACGCGTCACGACGGCGATTTAAACTTTGTTGCCACTCTTGTGCCGAACTTTTTCCCGCCTGCTCCAGCTGCTCCTGCCAACGCCGATCTTCAAGCTGCATTTTCTTGTCCAGGCGCTTGTGCAAAACTTCAAGCTTCTCATCCGCCTTGCGTTGCTCTTCCGTCAGAACTTTGCGCAATTCCTGTTTGTGGCTGTCAATCTCATCATGAATCGTATCAAATTCTTCGCGGGCATTGTCCTGCAAGTTTTTTAAGTAGGCTTCCTGCCGTTGCAACATCTTTTGTTCGGCTAGCTTGATATTCTGCTGCACAATCCCGACTTCGGTCTCCGTCGAAGCCTTGGCACCGCGCAGATAATCCAGAATTTGCTCCTGCTCCAAATCACGTTGCTTTTGTAAAGTACTGGCCTCTTCCAGAGATTTTTGCAAACTGTTCCAGTTATTTAGACCACTATCAATTAATTGCTGACGCTGAGATTCTTTATTTAACAATTCCTTAGTTTGCTCTCGCACGCCATCCTTGAGTTTCTGATAGAGCTGCTGTTCCTCTTCCAGGTTCTGCAGGCGCTTTTCCTGTTCCTTGCGGTAACGGCGTTGCTCGGCACGCTGCAGCTTTTTGAACTCATTCAGGTCATTTTCAGCCTGTTCCATATCCATGACGAGCTGGCTGGAAACATCTTTCCAATGTTTCTGCATCTCTTCGCTCTCTTCGCGGGCCGTATGCAAATCGTCATTCAAGACATTGTATTTGTGCTCCGAGTTCTCTAGTGTCTGCTCCAGCTGGCGAGTGCGCTCTTCTGTTTGCAACAGTTCACCAGAGAGGCGAGATTGCCAAAGGTTGTATTCGTCGCGTTCCTCGGCGGCTTCACAATCGCCAAGCAATTTTTCCAGCTGTGTCTTTAGCTCGCCGTCCCGCTCAAAAAGCTCACACAGCTGCTGGCGACACTCCAAGGCAATGCTCGAAACTTCGCTCTCCGCGCCAGTCAACTGCGTTTTACCCAAGTCCTGGAAGCTTGGTTCCACCAGGCTCAAGCTCCAGAATAAAGTGATCCCCTTGTCCCAGAAAGCATTAACCTGCGCAACCCTGTCTGGAAATACTTCGCGCAGAGCTCCGAGAAATGCACCCTGCAATTGTCTGACATGCAGCCCACCCGATATACCGCCGGCACAGGCATGGCCATTGACAAAACTCTGCACCAGACGCTCATTGTGCAAGCCGCCATCGTTGTTCTGCCACTCAGACAAATGGGCAAAACCCAGCTGCCAAGCCCGCCCAGACAGGCTGCGGGCGCCATATAAATAATTCAGCTTGCGCCATTGCGGCAGCGACTGAAATAGATCTCCCACCCCTTTTTGCTTGATGACATGAGTTTGATTCAAGCGAATCTCCAAGCCAGGGAACAAGGCTGAAACTTTACACAGCACATCAAATAACTTTGCGACACTAACTGACTGCGCGGCGAAAATCCCTGGATCCGGCGTAAAACGGATAAAAGTGCCATCTTCCTTGTTACAGCGCCCACGGCGATCACGCAGAATTCTACCCTGCGCCGTTTCAATTTCGGCAAAGCGATTGACGCGGTAAGAACGCAATAAAAACCGACTGCTCAAGGCATTGACCAGCTTCAATCCCAAGCCGCTGAGCCCCTCACAGTACCGCAAGTCCGGGCTGTTAAATTTTTGATTTTGGCCTAGTTCCTGAATTTCAGCCCGCAGCCGGGGGTGCGGGATGCCCCGGCCGTAGTCGCGAATGGTAATGGTTTCAGTGCTGCACAATACATCAATGACTTTTCCGTGCCCCTGCAAGTACTCGTCGATGCTGTTGTGCAACAGTTCTTGAAACAGCACGGCAACCCCGCTGTGCAGAGCTGCCGGCGCACCCGCTGCCAGCGGCACGGGCGCAGACTTCATGGAGCTGCCGAGAACCAGGTAGTTGGCGTAATGCGTGCGCAAATGTTCAATTACAGCACTAGGCTTGTCGCTCGTGGCCTCCATCAATTGAGGCAGCCGGACAGATAATTGAGAGGGGTTGGTTTTGTGCGCCTTGCTGCCCCCCGACCGCCGCTCCGGGCCCGGGCCGGCAGCTCCCCTTAACGCCGGAATTTGTGCTCGAATGAACTGATCTGCAAGCTCTTTGTCTTGCGCCTCAGAAACACTATCTGATTGCTCTTCCATGATATACTCATCTATTTGAGAGAATAGACAGACGTACACTTGAGTATGCTGTCGGCCGCCGGCCTAAAACAACGGGCAAATAAAAAATGCTCATTATTCGGTCGACAGATTAAAAACTTAACATATTCGCCATAAAAACACAAACAAAAAACAATGAGAACTGTAAAAATTTTCCAATGGATGTGTATGGATGTGTTTTGGGATGCTTTTAAGCGCAAAAGGTCTTGCCATGATTTTCCACCCTCCGGCTCAACAAGTGAAACCACAAACGGGCCAAGACCCGCAACTCAGGATGGGACGGAGAAAAAGAAGAAATTGCCGCCACACGAAAGCATCCGCAACTCGCAGCACGACACGAGCTGCAGTAGCAACAGACAAGACGAGCACTGCCGAGCCATATCGGAGATAAAATTCTTACTCTGAATGCCTTTCAGAATAACCAATTCCACTCTGTGCACGAGAATTTACGGGAATTTACGAAAATCAATTCCTCTTACGCTCGCTGAGCCTGATTTCAAATTCTCGTTTCTTGCCATCGCGGTAGACCGTCATTTGCAGCTTGTCGCCGGGATGAGTCGGCTCCAGCGCGGAATATAAATCGGCCATGCTGGACACCTCTATATCGCCGATCTGGGTTATAATATCGCCGCCCAGGTAGATGACACCCTTGCCGCTGCGCACGGCCTGACTGCGCTGTCCGCCCTGCAAGCCCGCTTTATCCGCCTCACTGCCCTTTAAAACCTCAGATACCAGTAGGCCTTTTTCGACCGGCAGTCTCTTGTAACGCACTAATTGTGGAAACAGTGGAATCACTTTCATATCAATCCAGCCGCGTCGCACAGTACCATATTTAATTAAGTCCGGCAAAACGCGGCGCACGGTACTGACGGGCACGGCGAAACCCAGACCCACCGAGCTGCCGGTGGGCGAATAGATGGAAGAATTGACGCCAATCATCTGCCCGCGCGAGTTCAGCAACGGGCCGCCGGAATTGCCCGGATTAATTGAAGCGTCAGTTTGAATCATACCTTGAATAACCAAGCCATTCTCATTTTGAATTGGACGGCCCAAACCAGAAACAATCCCCACAGTCAAGGTGCGTTCAAAACCATACGGATTGCCGATGGCAAAGACCTTTTGGCCGACCTGCAATTTATCGTTCTCGACAAAACGAATAGTGCTGAGCCGGCGACCCTTGGGTGCGAAACGTACGATGGCCAGGTCATTTTCTGGATCGGAGCCCGCAATTTCTCCCGTGAACTGGCTACCATCGTACAAGGTGACCTGCACTTTGGAAGCATTTTGCACGACATGATTGTTGGTTAGAATGTAGCCAGCGGCATCGATGATTGAACCAGACCCAAAGGCTTCGTCCTCGCGCGGGATAGGCTCGAAAAACCAGCTAAAAACCTGAGTCTCCTTCCTGGCCGTTATGTTGACCACCGCCTGGTTCGTCTCTTCGTATACTTCGATATTATTGACCTCATTGTCAATGTAGCCCGCCTGCAAGCGACTGCCTGCCAGCTGGGCCAATTGCGCCGAATCTCGCGTACTTGCACCCCGAACTCCCCGCGCGGGCTGCGCAATATCAGCAACAGTGTCGTCCGCGACTGCTTCATGCATACGAGCTCCGCTCTCGCGTCCATGAGCCGGCAAATACGTCATGGCAAGATAAACCAGTAGCGCCCCGACAGAGCTGGAAGCAAAACTCAGTCCCAGCATCTTGCAAGCTTCTTTTGATCGCCGCATATGGCCCCCTAAACAATGAATTGCGCCGAATAATCACAGGATAATTCAGTATTAAAAAGATATCAAAAAGTGAAAGATCAAGTTTGTTGATCCATCGCTTTTCTCGATTTTCCTTGTCTATCTTCAATTATCCCCGGTTCTAGCTATCCAATCGTCAGAACGTGCAACAAGTTGCTGTAGCCACTAATCCCAAGTGGAATGCCCGCGGTGACTACGACGTGATCGCCGCTTTCAACTAGCCGTTGTTGCAGCAAAGCCTGGCGCACCTGTTCAAAAAGTTGGTCGGTACTATTGGCCATGCTATTCATAATTGGTATTACGCCCCAAATCATAGCCAGTTGATTGTAGGTAATCTGATTATGTGTCAAGCCAATAATCGGACAGGTCGGACGGAAACGCGCAACGGCACGAGCCGTGCGGCCAGAACCGGTACAAGCCACGATATATTTCGCATTGGTATCCGCAGCCAGGGTACACGCCGAGTGGCCAATCGCAATCTCACAATTATTACGGGAATTACTGGCCTGCATGTCCTGCGCACTGGGCTTGATCAGGCGCTTCAAGTTTGGCGTGGTGGATTCGGCAATTTTAACCATGGTACTACAGGATTCAAGCGGGAACTTGCCGGCCGCCGTCTCATCCGAAAGCATCACGGCATCGGTACCGTCGTACATGGCATTGGCCACATCGCTGACCTCGGCACGAGTCGGCAACGAAGATTCCATCATCGACAATAGCATCTGGGTCGCAGTGATGACAAATTTACCAGCCGCCATGGTCTTGATGATCAGTCTCTTTTGAATCTGCGGCAGCTCCACCAGAGGCATCTCGACCCCCAGGTCACCGCGGGCCAACATGATACCGTCCAGTTTTTCCAAGATGGCATCAAAACGTTCCACAGCCTGTGGCTTTTCAATTTTCGCCAACAACAATGGGGCTTGTTTCAGACCTGTAAAAGAATCGAGGATCGGCTGCACATCTTCAGGGTTGCGCACAAATGACAGCGCAATAAAATCAACGCCCAACTCAATACCGAGTTTCAAGTCCGCCAGGTCCTTCTCGGTCATGGCCGGAATTTGCAGGCAGCTTTCAGGCATATTGACCCCTTTACGCTTCAACAGCAGGCCCGGCTTCGTCACTTCGCAAATGACCCTCTCGCCATCAATACCTTTGACACGGGCAGCCATCTTGCCATCGGCAAATAAAATTTTCTCTCCAACTTTGACATCTTCAGCAAGGAAATCGTAATCCACGGGCAGGGCCTCTTGTAACGGGAGCCCTTGCTTGCTGGCTGCCAGGACAATATCTTTGCCCATTTCCAAGGGCACTCCCGCCTCCGGGATACTGGCATTCATACGAATTTTGGGGCCCTGCAAGTCCTGCAGCACGCCAACGCTGACATTCATTTCCTTGGCTAGACGACGAATCTGTTCCACTTTCTTGCGGTGCGAGTCGTGATCACCGTGTGAAAAATTCAAGCGCACAATATTCATACCCGCTTCAATTAGGGCACGAATTTGTTCATCACTATCGGTAGCGGGGCCAATGGTACAAACTACCTTAGGCGCCCGCTGTATTCTTTTTGCTATCATCTTTGACCATCCTTTGACTCTGGGGTTTGTTTGGCTTTTGTGATAATCAGGATATTGGTTTTTCACCGCAAAGACAATCCGAAGATGAGGCAATGACAACAAATAAATTGTTTTTTATCTATGACAAAGCCATTATCTGTAAAACAAACATTTTTACAGTTAATCAAAGCGCAAAATGTCTGCAAACAGTAGTCGTAAAATTTAGAAATCAGAGAAAATGCTTGGACAAAAGCGGCCATTATGCTAAGGTTATTCGCATTTTATAAATCATTTAGCCAGATTCGTCGCGGACCTCGGCGATGCAAAGGATTCATTATGAAGAAAGTTACTTTTTTGGGACTCGGCGTCATGGGTTACCCCATGGCCGGCCATTTAGTAAAACACATGGCAAAAAAATTCCCCGGTTGCAAAATTGCCGTATATAATCGCACGATCACTAGAGCCCAGTCCTGGCAGGAGCAATACGGCTCGCAGAGCCAAAACGGCGAGGTTGAAGCCAAGGTTGAAGTCCACGAAAGCATTGCCGCTGCCGTAGACCAGGCCGAACTGGTGCTCTGCTGCCTGGGCAACGACGACGACGTGCGTCAAGTATTAGCGCAGGCCCTGCCCGCGATGAAAAAAGGGGCTATTCTGGCCGACCATACCACTACTTCAGCTGAGCTGGCCGAAGATTTGGCGCGGCAATGCCATGAACAAGGTCTGCAGTTCCTCGATGCCCCGGTCAGCGGGGGCCAGAGTGGAGCCGAAAACGGCTGCCTGACCATCATGTGCGGAGCTAAGCCACAGCTGTTTCAGCAGCTCAACGACAATGTGTTTCCCGCTTACGCAAAATCCGCGGTTTATATGGGCACACACGGCCAGGGCCAGAGGGCCAAAATGGTCAATCAGATATGCATTGCCGGAGTACTGCGCGGCCTCTCCGAAGGCCTCCTGCTCGCTCAAAAAGCGGGGCTGGATGTCGCCACTTTGGTCTCCTGCCTAAAAAACGGTGCCGCAGGCTCTTGGCAAATGGAGAACCGCGCCGAAAGTATGGCCCAGAATCACTATAACTTTGGCTTCGCCCTGAAATGGATGATTAAAGACCTAGATTATGCCTTGCATGAGGCCCAGCGCTGCGGTTTGCAATTGCCGCACACCCAGCATAGCCTGGAGCAATACCGTCAACTGGCCGCAGCCGGGCACCTGAGCGAAGACAGCTCTGCCCTGTACCGCGCCGTGCAGAAAGAACAAAAAGGCTAGAACGAAGAATTACGGCCAAACCGTCCATGCAAAACTATCTCGCTTTATTACAAGACGTGCTGGAAAATGGCACAGAACGTCCGGATCGTACGGGCACAGGCACCAGGAGTCTGTTCGGCTCCCAGCTGCGTTTTAATTTAGAACAGGGTTTTCCGTTGCTAACTACAAAAAAGATCTTTATTCAAGGAATCATTCACGAGCTCTTGTGGTTTTTATCGGGCAGTACAAACGTCAAATATTTAAATGACAATGACATACACATATGGGATAAATGGGCAAATTCTGACGGGGAGCTCGGGCCCGTGTATGGTCGTCAGTGGCGCAATTGGAACGGAACAGGGATTGACCAGATTTCCCGATTGGTCAAGGGCTTGAAAGAAAATCCATATTCCCGTCGTCATATTGTTAGCGCATGGAATCCGGCAGAAATTGAGGACATGGTCTTGCCGCCTTGCCACACCATATTTCAGCTCTATGTCTGTGAAGGAAAATTATCCTGTCACTTGTATCAGCGCAGCGGTGATATATTCTTAGGTGTGCCTTTTAATATCGCTTGTTATTCTTTGTTTAGTATGATGTTAGCTCAAGTGGTGGGCTTGCAAGCCAAAGAATTTATACACACTTTTGGCGATTTGCATTTGTATGTGAATCACATAAAACAGGCTCGACAGCAACTCAGTCGCGAACCGAGGCAACTACCCAGAATGAAAATTAATCCAGATGTAAAAGATATCTTTGCATTTAAGTACAATGATTTTACACTTGAGGGCTATGACCCTCATCCGGCGATCAGGGCTCCTGTGGCGGTGTGAATTTTATTCTTTCAAGCCCTCTAAAAGCGAATACCAATAGTCGTTTCTAGCGCCCAGTCAACAATTTTAGTCTGAGAGTAACTCGCCCAGAAATATGCCGAGGTATTTAAGACCAGATTTTTGCCGGCGTTATACTGCAAACCGATTCTGCCCCCAAAAAAATGGTCTATAATAGGTAAATAAAGTTCAAAAAAATTCCGGAAGTTTTTGACCGAAATCGGAATGGCAACCTCGATATCTTCTGAACCTGCGGTATAATTCATGGGAGCAAAGAAGTCAATATTATTATTGCCTCCATATCTTATGCCCAGAGTCCGGTATAAGAAGGCCACAGGGAAAAAAGTGGCTACTAAGTTAAAACGGTCCGCCAAAGGCAATTTATAAGTAAGATCCACCGAGTGTAAAGAAGAGCTGGGAATATTGTAGGTCTGCAACCGGTGGTAGAGCGATAATTGTGAATGTAAAGGCAGTATTTCACTTTGCAGACCAAAACTGAAACCATCCAAACCAATTCCCTCTGCAATCCCTTTGACCCCTATTCGGTAGCGCAGCATCAGAAAGTAACTGGGCAAATCATCGTCAAATAAAATATCCGGACTGTGATTTTGCTTGCCCCCAATTCTCCCAGTTCCCCAAGTTTCAAAGGGCCGATTCAGCAAAAATACCTCACTATAAAAATAGTGCCTCAAATTCTTTTCAAACGGGCTCAAACCCTTACGCTCAGGCAAAGGCACGATAACGATTCCCTCATCCTTGAAATTTCTCGTTGTTGCCAAAGCTGTAGGACCCTCAAATTGAACTATAGGTGCTGGCATGTCGGTACGGAACTTGACCCAATCACTGCTACTCTCTGGCTGTCCCCAACGATTTAGAGTTATAATGCGCAAACGATACATTCCTGGCTCAACAGAGAAGACAAGAGGAGGCCGCGCGACATACTGTTCCAGAAGGCGAACTTCATTCGCCAAGCTTTCTATCTCGACAATGTAACCGCCACTATTGGGGATTTGTTCCCAACGAACTTCCTTGCGCACAGGCTCTGCCTCCAATACGAGGAACCCACATACTAACATGGTCAGAAATAAGCAGGCAGGAGTCCAAACGCGGGAACAAATATAAAAATTCATATTTAGTCCTGCCTAGAATATCTCAATCTTAGTCACCGGCTGCACTGGCGTACGCAGTAATTCAAAGACTCCGTTCGCAGTTTCCGAAATGGAAACTTCCCGACCATTTATCTCGGCAAATGTGGTGAGGCTATATCGATATTCGCCTAATGGCAGATCCAAAACATCGCTTTCCACCTTGTACGTATTTGTAACATCCCAAGTTCTGGCAGCCACAGGCGCCTGTTGTGGAACAATTTTTAAACGGTAAAAACTGGCATTTCTAACCGGCTGCCACTGAAAAGACAAGGAACCATCAAGTGCCAAATCCACTCTGCCACTTGAGACCGGGCCCCATAACACGGGTGCCGGATCCCATTGGCGCTCAATATTAAAACGGCTCGCTTTACTACCAACCAGTTGCTCACCATTTTCATTCAATAGACTGACGCGGCAATAGTAAATGCCTATGCCCGCCAGATTGGGGATGGATAAAAATGTCTTAGTTGTGTCCTGGCGCGCCAAAATTTGTTGAAAATCTTTGTCTCGCGCTACTTCCAGCAGGTATGAATCTCCCTTATTCGGGTCTTTCCAGCGAAAACGTAGTTGACTGTCCGTATTGTACAAACGTGCATTATCTTCCGGGATCAACAGATTGAGTGAGACAAATTTTTTGACGACAAAATCTCTTGCCGTTGAATTCAAGGTTTCACCATCAACCAAAGCTGTTACACGCAAATTAAATTCTCCCTGCTCTAAGTCCCTTGGCAGCTCAATAAAATTCCCGTGCACAAGCTTTTTTTGAATTACAGAATCATTTTTAGATAACTCTGCCAGATAGTTGTCCAAACCTCCTACTCGTTCCCAAGTAATAATACTTCCCTCTCGTTCCAGAGCGTACTGTGAGACGGCCTCATTATCCAGCTTAATGTTGGCCTCCGGGACATCCTCAGCTTGCAACTTGGAGACAATAAAATTGCGACGCGCCCCCACGACCTTTCTGTGGAAGGCAGAAAACACAGCCTCTACATCCCAAAAATACTCGCCTTCAGCCAGTTCATCTACCGAAATGGAAGAGTGTTGAGAGGGGATACTCTTAAATGGCTTTGCTGAGTCACTAGAACGATAAAAATTCACATTATATATATTGGCATTTTTCGCTTTCTGCCACTGAAAGCGGATCAAAGGAGATTTATCGACAAAGGGAAATTCACTGCCTGGCAAAGGAGACAGAGGTTCCGGCTCTCGATCCCTCACCAGCCTGAACATCGCAGCAGGACTGGACTCGGCTCCATTGCGAACTCGCCAATGCCAAATGCCACTCTTTAGTTCTGTTTCGAATACGCCGGCTTCGCTGATGTCAAAAGTACGTACTCCACTACTAAAATCCTCCACTGCAGAAATTTCAATGGAACTAGGCTGAAAGGTTCGCGAAATCCACTCAAACTGCACTGGAGTAGAGTCGACAAACATCAGCTGCAACGATGACGGAATAGGAGCTATAGCTTGGAATGATATTTCTTTTAACTGGACTTGTCCATCAGAGTCCAACTGAAGAATTTGACTCTCACTCAACTCAATATTGCCATTTTCATTTTCAAATACGGCTTGACCATCCAAAATATCGACCTGTAAACTATCTTCACCCTGGACGATTGATGCCTTACCTCCATCAGCCATTTTTAGGGTACCACTTGGACTTTTGACTTCTACAGGACTACTTTGTGGCCCAGCAATCAGCGATAAACTCCCCTTGTCCAGGTTCACTGACAACTTTTTCTGGTCGACCACAACGGTTACCAGAGCCGCACCTTCAAGTACCAGTTCTGTACCCGTATCCAACAATACCCGAGCCTGTGAATCATCTTCCGTTCGAATACTGTCGTAGTTGTAAATTTGATCTGGAGCCCCAATACGCGACCAGACGACTTCGCCACCTATCTTGCGCTCAACACGCCGTTCACCAAAGGCCAACTTGGCCACCGGTTCGCCAATCCGAGAGCCATTCTGTGTCACATCTTTTAGTAGTAGCCAGGAAAAGAGGCCAATAACACAGCTTATAATTAGGGAAAACAGCATATCTGTTCCCATGTTAGAGGGAACTACAATATCAACTCTGCTCTCAGCCCTTTTTTCACCAGATTCTGCCATCAATGAATGAAATACCTCAGGATTAGATATTTTCGTCTTCAGCTTTATTCGTTATATAAGACAAATTATCACGCCAATTCACAACTTCTACCTCTCCAGAATCTGACTGTTTCATGACCCTCAAATTCTGGTCCACCCTCATTCTGCATCTTGCCGATAACTGTAATTACAACCGAAGCTTGAACAAAAAAAGGTTGACCCGGCTCGCTTCTGCTAAACAGCGCTAAATTTTTCTTCCTTACCTACACCATCAAACTGTGAGAGATCAACATTTTCTGTCCCTAAATATTGACGTAGTTCATCAATATGCGTAAATGCATGCGGATCGTTGCGATGCCCCAATACGGCATAAATTTTCACAGGATCAGATTTGCCCTTAACCATGATCGGCGGCATTTCAGCTGTATGATAAAGGTCGCCGACCAATGCATAGGAATCTTCAGAGACCAGAATATCTGCACCAAAAGGTTTAGTCAGACCTTCAATACGGGAAGCCAGATTTACAGCATCACCAATAACGGTGTATTCCATACGGTTCTCACTGCCAATCTGGCCGGAAACCAAAGAGCCCGTATTGATTCCACAACCAATTTTGATGATTGGCTTTTTATCGCCACCTTGACCCCGATTAAATTTTTCCAAAGCAGAACGCATCATAAGGGCGCTGTTTATTGCGTTTTCTGTATCGTTGCCGTGAGAAACAGGCGCTCCCCAAACAGCCATCACAGCATCGCCAATAAATTTATCCACCACCCCATGGGTCGCTTCCACGCATTCTACCATAGCCGTCATATACTCATTTAGAAATTCAACAACTTCTTCAGGAGTGAGTTTTTCCGAAATTGCAGTAAAGGAACGAATATCCGAAAAAAAGACTGCAGCTTCCTTGCGCTCCCCTCCCAATCGCAGTTGTCCCTTCAAGGCCATATTTGCGACCTCTTGATTGACAAACTTACCAAAAGCATCTTTCATTCGATCACGCTCATCTAACCCGCGGCCCATTTCGGTAAACGATTCAGTTAGCTTGCCGATCTCATCGTGCGTCGTCACCTTAATATTCAGCAGAAAGTTACCTTGCTCTATCTCTCGCGCCGCCTCCACCAGGCGGCGTACCGGAGTGGACAATGTCTTCGCAAAAATATAAATAATTAGAACTGAAACAAGGAGAATTATACCTGTTATATAATAGTTACGAAGACGAATTTGATATACAGCTTTTAATATCCGATCGCGTTCCGCCGTACTGATTACACCGACAGAACCCAATTCAATCTTGTAAAAAGAACCAATGTGTTCTATGTCATTACGGTCTTCATAGCTCATCTGCCCATTGTTAAGAGGACTCTTCAACATTGTCTGAACAATTTTATCATTGCTAAAAGAAATGCCATTTTTTAACAGATCCTCATTTTTATGGGCGAGTAAATCTCCTTTATGATTGACAATATATGTCTCATATTCACTGACATCATTAGTTGTTTCTGCAAAAACGTCATTGCTAATATATACTAGAGCAAAATATTTTTCAGAATCATCCTCGCGTTCTATCGGACTAATTAGAGCAATCGTCGGCGTACTGGCCATGGAACTAACGTTATATAGTAAAAGATCCCGCGACACTCCCCCTAAAAAGTCAGTGCGTGCCGTAAGGTCGCGAAACATTTCTGGATCAGTAATTCCATCAATATTCTGTAAATTGATCTGATCTAGAACTAAGTCTTTTTCTTGACTGTAAACAGCGATGTAAAACAACTTATCAAAACTTGCCAGCTCTTCCAGTCGGCGCTGCTCTTCTAGGCCATCATCATAATTACCTGCTTCATATTGACTGAGCAAGCTGCTTGCAACCACGTAGACCTGACGCAGTAAATAGGTTAAATCCGCTTGCACTTTAAATGATAACAAACGAGACTTATCTGCCGTAACTTCCTGGATACGGGCAATTGTATCACGTTCAAAAAAAATGCCCGCAATATAGTTCGTTCCAATTAAACTAATTAGAAGAATCAACGAAGTGATAGTTATCAGTTTAAAACCAATCGGAATATTGATTTTTTCCACAGGAAGGCCTACTCAGAAACTCTAGACATCAAAAACAATAACAATAATCTAACAATTAATTGCTATATATTTCAACAAATCAGTATAAATATTTAAACAAATATTTATACTACCCACAAAAATTTTTGTCTCCCACTTTATATATAATCAATTTATATAACAAGAACTATCAAGTTTTTTTCTATTGTATAATTGACCAATACAATTAGCTTTCCAGTCTTATCAAAAATGACAATATAACTTCCCGTTAAAGCTATCCCACGCTATTACTTCCTACCTAATAAACACAAAGAGCAGCGCAGAATGCGCTGCTTTGAGAGCATCCTTTACTAAAAGCCTAGCGTAAAAGCTGTAGAATCTGCTGCGGGCGCTGGTTGGCCTGAGCCAGCATAGCGGTAGCCGCTTGAGATTTAATTTGCTCGCGAGTAAAATTGACAACCTGCGATGACATATCTGCATCACGAATACGCGACTCCGCAGACTGTAGATTTTCTGCAGCGACATCGACACCTTCTCGAGCCTGAGCGAGACGGTTCTGATAAGCACCGAGATCAGCCCGCTGCTTGTTGACAATCTGAAGGGCATTATCCAACTGCCCCAATGCCGTGTTAGCGCCATCAGAACTAGACAAATCAACCGTGTCAATACCCAAGCTGCTCGCACCCATATCGCCAATCGCAATACTAAGGAGCTGGTCAGCATTCGCCCCCATATGAACGACCAAACCGCCATTTCCCCCAGTCTGAACAACCGGGGCGGCTACCTGACCGCTAGCAGCAGCAGCGGCGACAGCAGGCTGCTGCTGGGTGCCGCCAGAAAAAGAACCATCCAGCATGTTTATACCATTAAACTGCCCCTGACTGGCAATGCGATTTACCTCGGCGACCAGCTGACTGACTTCAACCGTGATCTGGTTGCGATCTTCCTGCTGATAAATACCGTTAGCAGCTTGCACAGCCAGGACACGCAAGCGCTGAATAATGCTGGTTGTTTCACTCAGGTAGCCTTCGGTAGCCTGAATAAAGGAAACCCCATCCTGAATGTTACGACTGGCCCGGTTCAGACCAGAGACATACGCGCGCATTTTCTCCGAGATGGCCAGTCCCGCAGCATCGTCGGCTGCACGGTTAATGCGTGAACCCGAAGAAAGGTGTGCGATACCCTTACTTGCGGCCGCATCATTGAGACCCTGAAGACGCTGGGTATTCAAGGCACTGAGGTTGTGATTAATAATCATAACTACACAACTCCTAACAGATAATATAATACTCTCTTCCATGAGGGAGCGTTATTGGGAACTTTATCCAAGACCCAAACTTAGGTTAAAAATTCTTTTGATTATACAATATTTTTTTATTTTTTCGGCAGTTTTTAGATTTTTTTCACACTTTTTTTGATAAAGATATTAATTAAATATGGCGGCCAAGATAACAGGATCAAAGTTATTTGTCAATTCACATTGAGAATCGACTTCCACCTGCGAAGTGAAATGGCTATATTGGCTTAACTGGCAGCTTTCTGCAAGCTAGACTGTCACATTACAAAGATAGAAATTATCGGCCAGTCTAAGCTATCCACAGCTTATGATTAGAGGGATACAACGTGTTCGACAATATTCTCTTTCAAAAAACCGCTTGTGCAGAACTGGCAACAGATTTAAATGACCGCAGCCTCCCTCCATCTATCCTTATATATGGTGGGCCTCTGTGTGGCAAGACGACACTGGCCCTTGAACTAGCCCGAGTTCTGACCTGTCAAAACCGGACTGAACCGGGCAAATGGACCTGCCGCTGCTGGTCTTGCCGGCAGCAAAGAGAGCTGTCACAGCCTCAAGTCCTTGTACTGGGGAACTCCGGTTTTGCCAATGAGACCAAAATCTGTCGGCACTTTTTTGAGCAGGCCTGGGAGAGACAGCTTGAGATAAAGCAACTGCGCATACTGCTGTTGGTCTGGCTGCGCAGCCTGAACAAGATCCTCAAGCGTTTTGACAAAACCCTGTGGAAGGATGGAAAAAGTAGAACCGACAAAGAACGCAAGGCCCAGAAAGCCCAGGAGGAATTTGTCGAACTCCTAGCCAAGTTGCACCCCAAAGATATTTTTTCCCCTCCAACAGATTCAAGTTCGGGACCAGAAAACATCTTTCAGGATAAAAAATCCCTGAGCAAGGATATGGACCGCTGCCAAGAACTCGCGGCTTTATTGGTTGCCGCCATCCCCCAAAGCATCCCGGTTCAACAGGTTCGTCAGCTACAGCAATGGAGCTACCAAACCAGTGAGACCGCAAAAGTTGCGATTCTGGAGAATGTCGATACAATGAGCATTTCAGCCGCTAACGCCATGCTCAAATTACTGGAAGAACCTCCTCGCAACTGTTATTTTATTTTGACAAGTAGGCGCAAGCACACCTTGCTACCTACAGTTCTCTCTCGCCTGCGCTTAGTCGCCCTGCGCGAGCGCGGTACAAATGAAGAACGAGTCATTGTAAAAAAAGTATTTCGCAGCTCAAATACCGAAACGTTGAAAGAACTTTTCTTGACGGGCGAACAAGACTCTAGCGCCATTCAGGCCGAATGCGATTTATTCCTGCGCTCTTTGCGTGAACAGCGCCCATTTTTTACGCTGCGATCTAGCTTTGATAAAATTGATATTGAGGCCTTTCTCCAGAACTTGGGCGCTGCCCTGCAACGGGAGTGCATTTCGCAGCACCGCGACTCCAATCATTTGCTCGCCGAACATAACTTTCCTTGGTATCAACGCTTTTTGCAGCTCGGCAGCAAGGCTGTCGAACGCCATAAAATATATCATGAACCAGTGGCCCTGTTGCTGCACAACCTTTACCTGGAATTGCTTCACGGAAGCTAAATACTGAAATTTTAGGAGTTTCGACTATGGCATTTTTCAGCGGCCGCAACAGCATCTTTAACAGCAATAGCGAACGTCTGAGGCGCAGCAAACGCCTGGGGAATTTAGGTAAAGAGCAGCTACAACACTGGGTCAAAGAGCTCTCCGACGACTTGCAACAGGGCGAAACTTTACTGCAATCCCTGCCGATTGGGATTATTCTTTTAAACCGTGATTTTCATCTGCAGCTAATGAATCGAGCGGTGCAGCGCTGCCCGCTGTTCTTCGCCCGGCAAGGCACATCACAACAAAATAATAGCCCGATCTGGCACGCTCTAGATCACGATGAGCTCGCCCATTGGCTGGCGACGGAACTTCAAGGCAACGGCGTCATTCAGCCGCGCGAATTTCAATTTTTTGACAGTAACAACGAACTGCGGGTAACGCGTGTGGAGATATCCTCGCAAGTGCGGAACGGCACCATTGAGGGTTGGATCATTTTAATCAGCGATGTCAGCGAACTGCGCAGACAAGAACGGCGAGTACAACAGCTGGACATACTGGCATCGCTTTCGACAGTGACAGCCGGGGTCGCCCACGAGATCAAAAACCCATTGGCTGCGATGAGCCTACATATACAGCTGATGCAACGCCTGTTGAAGAAAAGTAATCCCGAAGCAGACGGCGCTTTTTTACATGAGCAACTAATTGAATACTGTGGCATTGTTCAAGAGGAAATTGAGCGTTTGAACATTTTTGTCACCGACTTTCTCTTGACGGTACGGCCCCTCGAACTTGAACTGGTAAAACAAAATATACACAAAGTCCTCCTAGCTTGCCTAGAACTATTGCAACCAGAACTTATAAATAAAGGCATTTCTTTAGATCTACAGTTGGCCAAAGAATTGCCCGACGTAGCTTTAGATGAATCAATGTTTAAACGCCTGCTATTAAATCTGATGCAGAATTCTCTTCTCGCCATTGAAGAAAAAGCTGAAAGCTTACAGAGCCAGTTATGTGAAATATATCAAGGGAAGCTGACTTTAAACAGTTACTTAAAAAATGACAAAGTTTATCTGGAAATCCAGGACAATGGTTGCGGTATGAATAAAGAAACCCAGAAAAAAATTTTTGAACCATTTTTTACCACACGAGCTAAGGGATCCGGCCTCGGCATGACAATGGTTCTGCGCATACTACAGAACCACAACGGAGATCTGCAAATTCAAAGTGAAGAAGGTTGTGGGACAATGCTGCGTATCGCCCTTCCTGTTTTCTACCAAGAGCAGCGACTATTGTTGGAACGCAGCACACTGCTGTAATACCTGATTTTGGCGGTGTTTTATATCAATTCAGTTCGGAAAGTTCTCCCGCACCAATGCATCACAACGCTCGTTGTAAGAGTTGCCGGCGTGTCCCTTGACCCAATGCCATTGCAGGCGGCAACTCTCACTCAAAATGCTCACTTGTCGATCCAACCCTTGCCACAGCTCCTTATTTTTGACTGGCTGCTTGGCACTAGTGCGCCAGGAATTTTTCTTCCAGTTGTGAATCCAGATGCTAATGCCATTTTTGACGTATTGTGAATCCGTATATACCGCAAGCTCTAGATTGGCAATGCGTCGCCCGGCAGCGAGAACGCCAGGGTAATGACCTTCCAATGCTTTAAAACCCTCAATCACGGCCTGTAATTCCATTTGATTGTTCGTGGTTCTAGGAGCTGAACCCGCTATTTCGCAAATATTTACTGCATTTGCCGCAGACTGTTCCATATATTCAAGGAAGCTGACAGCGGCCCAAGCGCCCGGGCCGGGGTTCCCTCGACAACCACCATCAGTATACAAAACAATGCGGCACGGCAGCGCGGGGCCACCCGTATCCAAGCTCAGGCCGTACGATAGCATTTCTTCTTCTGTCTTCATGTCAGCCATACGCGTCTATTCCACCTGCTTCACAATAAAATTTATACTCAATCAATTTAACAAATCTGTCTTCAGGCAAGCATACAAATTGTACATTTCGATGGCACTCAGGGCGGCCTCCCAACCCTTATTCCCCATTTTGGTTCCCGCGCGCTCAATCGCTTGCTCAATGTTGTCGGTCGTCAAAACACCGAATATTACGGGCCTGGAAGCGTTGAGCGCTACTTGAGCTATGCCTTTAGTCGCCTCATTTGCCACCATATCAAAGTGTGGCGTACCACCACGAATCACGGCACCCAAACAGATCACGGCGTCATATGGGGAGTCATGCGCCAATTGCCGAGCTACTGCGGGCAGCTCCATGGCGCCCGGAACCCAACATACAAGCTGCTTGGCCACATTTGCTCCATGGCGCACCAGACAATCAATAGCCCCGCTGAGCAATTTGCTCACAATCAATTCATTGAAACGGGAACAAACGATGGCACAACACATATTTTCAGCCCGGAAAGTTCCCTCAATCAGTTTATATGTCGGATCCATATTTTCCTCACAAAATAGATATCTAGAGCAAGTGCCCACTCTTATTCTTCTTAGTCTGCAAATAGTGTCGATTATGTGGCGTTTTGCCAACATGTATGGGGACGCGTTCGACTACAATTCCTTCAGCTTCCAAGGCAGCAATCTTGTGGGGATTGTTCGACAACAAGCGAACTTTATGCACGCCCAAGTAGCGCAAAACTCCGATAGCCACCGAATATTCGCGCAGATCATCGGCGAAGCCCATGGCCTCATTAGCTTCCACGGTATCCAGGTTTTGTTGCTGCTGAAGTTGATAGGCTTGAAATTTATTGTGCAGGCCAATCCCGCGGCCTTCCTGCCGCAGATAGACAATTAGGCCGCGACCTTCAGACTCTATACTCTGCAGGGCATAGTTTAGCTGAGCCTGGCAATCACAGCGCTGAGAAGACAAGACCTCGCCCGTAAAACATTGAGAATGTATGCGTAAAAGTGGCGCCTGATCCGTCCGAGAAAAGTTAGCCAAGTCAGAAAGTGCGCCCTTCCAAATCAGTAAATTCTCGGCCCCAATATCGCGCATATCTTCAATCATGCAAGAACGAAAATTGCCCAAGTGACTGGGCAGTTCTATTTCAGTGCTAGGTGAGAGAAAAATTGCCTTGTTGCGATGTTTTCGCCGTTCCTCTTCTCCCCAACGGTGCCCCAAAACTTCCCGGCGATAAGTGGCAATATCGGCTATCGTCAATTGGCACAATCCGTGGCGAACGGCAAAGTCGGCCAACTCTTTTCCGCGTGACATCTCACCGTTGGATGCGACTATTTCACAGAGCATACCACTGGGTTTAAATCCCGCCATCGTCATTAAATCGACAGTGGCCTCCGTCTGCCCGCCACGCTGTAAAACCCCGCCAGGCATGGCGACCAAGGGGAAAATATGCCCCGGTTTCACCAAAACCTTGCGCAAATCTCCCCGCTTGTGCAACTGAGACTCCGTCGGAACAGAAGCTGTATTGCGCAGAAAAGCGTGCGGAAACGTCGTCGCTTCCCCGGCGGCTTCGCCAATTGACTGAATCGTCAAGGAACGAGCTGCAGCCGAGATTCCCGTGCCGGCACGGCAATGATCGACACTGACCGTAAAAGCCGTTGAGAATATAGAGCTATTTGAGCGGCTCATCATCGGCAGGGCCAGGTAGCTGGCTGTCTTCTCGTCAATGGCCTGACACAGGAGGCCGCGTGCCTCAGTAATGGCAAAATTAACCAATTCCGCTGTGCATAGCTCGGCCGCAGCGATCAAGTCTCCTTCATTTTCACGCGATTCATCGTCGCAAACAATCACGTAGCGACCTTTCTTGATTTCCTCCAAAGCGCGCTCAACGCGCTGCTTGTAGCCCTGCGGGGTTACCCGACCCAAGTTATCTTCACTCACTTTATCCACGTAACGATCCGTTTCCCTTCCGCCCGACACAAGGGCCTGATATACGACATGCAACAGGACACCTGATGACCAATACTTTCTGCATTGTAGAATTTAGCAAATATAAATATATGTCTATTCTGGATATTTCAGGTTCCCATCTTGGGGATTATCCAGCACTTCGGTTTGAAATTTATGAGCTTCCCAGTGCGCCATATTCAGATTGTGATCGCACCAATTGCCACAGCAGGCCGCGCTAGCTCCAGGGATTTCATCTTTCCAGGCAACAATATTCTGAAACAGACTGCGAACTAAAGGCAGGACCTCTTTTGAATCCAAGTCCCCCTGCAACAGCAAATAATAGCCAGTGCGGCAACCCATCGGACCAAAGTACACAACACGATCTGCCCAGTCTTTATCGTTGCGCAAAATGGTAGCAGCCAAATGTTCAATACTATGCAAGGCCGGCACATCCATTACCGGCTCCCGATTGGGCTCCTTCATGCGAATATCAAAAGTAGTAATAACATTGTCGCCGACACAATCCTTGCGCGAGACAAAAATTCCCCGCGACATGCGGATGTGGTCTACTTCAAAACTGGCAATAGCTTCCATAGTCACTCCTTTTTTACATATTGGTGGCAAAAGCTCCCAAGAATGCGCTATTATAAATAAAACAATAAAATCGACAATACAAGCTCTCAGAAACGGGATATAAGTTTTTTTCCTCTTGTATCGGAAATCAAAAATAAGCCAAGACTTTATTGAAGTCGGCCAAAGCTTCCCCCTAAGCTTAATAATCCAACAAAATATTGCGAGTCGCCAAGATATGGACCAAGCGCTCAACACCTTCAGGCAATTCCAGTGCGGCGCTCAATTTTAACTGCACGACATCGTCAGGCAAGTCCCCCTCGCCAACTTGCACTACCCAATGCTCATAGGGAGAATTCAGGGCCGCCAACAGTTTCAACTCATCGCTGTCCAGACGGCTGAGCGCGGTAACCAAAATAGCCCCTGAATCACAAAACATATGGGCTATTTCTCCCAGACGCTGTAGGCTTTCGCTGTGCTCGGTGTGGCTCGGTGTGAGCGAATGTGGCCTGGGTACCTTCGCCGCACTCCTCTGCTGCCGCTGTAAATGTTGGAACCCAGTCTTCATAAAGCCTTTGCCCTGCTGGGCAATGCTTACATTGCGCGGCGCCATATAATAAACATAGCGCCCTTGGCTAAAGAGTTTTTCCTCCAGGGCAGCGGCATAGTTAGCACCCAACTCTGCATTTTCACAGCTGACAATAAGCAGAATCGCTTTTTGATTGTAGTGTCTGGCGCGCAACTTTGGCGTCAAATTACTGCGCTGCCAAAATGCTTCGCGTTCGCGGATATGCCGCTGCAAGAGGCTCTCGCCCTCTTGCGTGGAACCCAGAACGATGCCCCCGCCAGCAATATCGTATTCGTCGACAATAACGAAGCGCCCGGTTTGGGGGACCTCCCGCACGGGATCAAAAGCCACAGAGCTCAACGACTCCAATACACAGTCGGCGACATCATTCAAATCAATCTGCTGCTTGCCTTGCACCGAGCTAAGTTCAGAAGCATCCAGAACATGGTATACTTTTTTTAAACTTATCGAATGTTCTGCGGTGGCAATTTTTAACTTATATTTTTTACCCGTCACCATTGGTCGCCGCCCCATCCAGAACAAGTTGACGCGCAGTTCCTTGCCGACCTGAGGTTTCAGTTCGGCCTCATCAGCGTGGGCCATCAGCTCCCCTCGCTTAATGTAAATCTCAGGCTCCAGAGTAAAACCAATAGAACGCCCAGCCTCGGCACTGCATTGCTCAGCGACATTGAACCCTTCAATGCTCGCAAGCTTGGCGCGTTTACCCGAAGGCAAAAATATGAGCTCGTCTCCCTTGCAAAGCTGCCCGGTTTCGACCCGACCGGCGCAAATACGGCGATTATCACCTTCTTCTGTAAACTTATAGATATCCTGCACCGGAAAGCGTAACGGCCTGGCGGCGCGAGACTGCTCCGGTTCAAAGCTGTCCATGACACTCAGTAGGTCGCCACCATCAAACCAAGGGATTTCACTGGACGGCTGGCATAAATTCTGACCCCAAAAGGCCGAGACGGGCAAAAATGTATGTGGCTGTACGTCAATCTGTTGCAAGAAGGCGCGATATTCATCACGGATGGCCTCGAAACGCCGCTGATCATAACCAATGAGGTCCATCTTATTGACCAGTACGACAACTTGTTCCACACCCAGCATACTGAGCATATAACCGTGACGCCGCGAGTTTTCCCGCACTCCTTCTTTCGCGTCGATGACCAAAATAGCCGCTTCGGCCCGCGCGGCGCCAGTCACCATATTCTTCAAGAATTCAATGTGGCCGGGCGCATCAATAATAATATAATCGCGCTTGGCCGACTTAAAAAAACAGCGCGCACTGTCAATGGTAATGCCCTGACTTTGTTCGTTCTTTAAAGCATCGAGCAAAAAAGCGTACTCAAACGGTTTGGCATTGCGCTCGCACATAGTGCGCACCTGTTCCAATTTATTTGCCGGCAAAGCACCAGTATCGGCCAAAAGGCGCCCGATTACGGTACTCTTACCGTGGTCCACATGGCCGACGACAACGATACTAAACTGTTCTCTAAGTCGCTCTGGTTTCATATTTTTATTTTTCGGCCTCACATATATCCGTCTCTGCGCAAAATTTCCAAGCCTCCGCCCTCCTCGTCCTGGGCGCGGCCGGAACGCTCAGCAATATGGGCAAATTTACCCGTTCTCAATTCGTCGATGATCTCCCGCGAATTGCGGGCCTCCGAATCGACTGGTTTCGTGCAGGGATAACAACCGAGAGAACGGTAACGTTTGCCATCCCCTCGGTTGTAGTAGAGGCTAACTGTGGGTATTTTTTCGCGTTCAATGTATTCCCAAATGTTCAGCTCTGTCCAGTCCAGCAAAGGGTGAATACGCAGGTGTGTGCCCGGCGCAAAGTCCGTCTTGAACTGATCCCACAGTTCCGGCGGTTGATCGTCGACATTCCAGTCATTGTGCTGATCACGCGGTGAAAAATAGCGCTCTTTCGAACGACTACCTTCCTCGTCGGCACGCACGCCGACAATAATGCCGGTATAAGGTTCTGTATTTTTGTCCTCGACATACCTGCCCAGACCGTGGTCGAGCCGAAAGCGCGTCCATTCCCCAGAAAGAGTATGCTTCAAAGCTTCTGATTTCAATGCCTTGCAGCAATCAGTCCGCGATACCGCACCGTCAGGATAAGTCTGTTTGGCGGCCAAAGCTTCGCGGTTCTGGCCGTAAACCATATTCAAGTTCCACTCCCGTGCCAGACGATCCCGATATTCAATCATCTCTGGAATTTTATACGACGTATCAATGTGCACCAAGGGAATCGGCACATGGCCAAAGAAAGCTTTCCGAGCCAGCCACAACAGCACGGTGGAATCTTTACCAATTGACCACAACATAGCCAGATTGGCGAACTTGCAATAGGCTTCACGCAGTATGTATACGGACTGAGATTCCAGCCGGGTAAGTTGATCCATGCCCTTTATTTCCTCCTGATATGACCTATCTCAATTTGAACAGGCCAATTTATGACAAGAAGTCTGGCCCTGGGCGCCAAAAACCCTTAAACCGATTGCCAACCGATTACTCAATCGCCAAGGAATCCCGATAAACCAAAAGCACCTCCATCGAGAGGTGCTTACTTGAACTCGGCAACATACTGACCTGAACTAGCGCCTGATGCAGGTGCCGGACATACAACAAGCTTCAAAATGAATAAAAAGTAAAAATGAAATCCGTGGGCCTCACTGCGCAGAAAATATAATGAAGATTTACAAAAAAAGTCAAGCCTTCCATTCCTCAATCTGCCCAGTCTCCATATTTGACGAGGCGGCTACATAGCAAACAACTCAGAGTGGAAGTAACGCCGAGGTATATGCATATTCGCCATTACGTTACGCAATATAGGCACTACAGGACCTGGTCCGCAGTACAACACACATGGACGGCCCTCAGCTGAAGCTCTTAAAGTTTGAAGCAATATATCGTGCGTTAAACTTTGACCGACATACGTTTTTATATTTAAATGGGGTAATTGCTTCTTAAAGTAGCGAAAGCGATCACTAAAAACCAGTTCGCTTTCTTCCGTTACAAACCAATGCAAGGTTAGAGGGGGCTCCTTGAGTGGCTCAAGTCGCCCCCCCTCCTCTGGCGATGCTGTCGCAGCGGCGAAGGCTCGTTGCTCCAGAATGGATAAAAATGGCGTAATACCGATTCCCGCAGCCACTAACTGCGCACCGTCAGGACTGTGGACTGAGTTAAGGCAGAAATTTCCATAAGGGCCCAATACCCGGACTCTAGTCCCTGTTTCTCCTGTAGCTAATTCATGCAGTCGATTTGTAAAATCCCCGCGCTTTTTGACTATTACGGTCAATAATGAATTGTCTTCAGCCGAATCCTGAGGCGCATAACCAGCAAAAGAAAACGGATGTTGCTCCCAATACGTCTTTCCATTCTTATCCTGCATGGCAAAAGAAAAATACGCATATTGACCCGGTTGATGATAGTGCAAAAGTCGCACGCGGCGGGCTGCCCCTAATTGGGCCTTAGTTCCAATGGGGGCAGCTCTTGTTGTTCGCAATCGCAGACGCACAAAATCCTCATGTAGAGTTTCCATGCTTTCCAATCTGTACACGGGAGCCGTCACTTGTAATAGCACCATGAATACCTTGCACAACAAAGCGAAAATCAGATACCCAGATACCAATATCTGACCTAACAAATTGCCCCGAAAAGCTCCGGCAGTAAACACGTGATACCAAACGGCAATGGCAATAAAGTAAAACAGCTGGTGCAAAAGATGCATTTTGGCATAGCTGACAGTTTTTTGATTTTTACTCGACTTATCCGCCGGCGGCCTCAGCCAGACTTTATTGGCCACCCAGATTAAAAGAATGCTGAATACAACAGCGATGTAAACCGCTAACATACCACTGTCCGGCCGCAGAACTAGCTTTTCGAGACCATCGCGCAAGTGAACTACAATGTGTAAGACCAGATTAAATAACATTATATCAACTAACAGACCCCGATGCCGGCGCACTTGATTTGGGAAGCCCCAAATTCGATCTAGAAACGGCAAACGCTGTCCAATAATCAGTTGACTGACATAGACATAATATAAAAAGACCCCAGGCACCCACTGCACAAGATAAGGCAGGAATTCGGGGTCATGAAAATCCAGTAAATATATGCTGGCAAAACACGAGTACAATGTGGCTAGAGGTAAAATAACATAAGCGAACGATGTAAATAATAGGGCTTTCATATTTAAGCATCCAATCTAAAGGATGTGAATCCGTCAATTTTTGTAAACTGAATTGTATACATCATTGGACAACTCTTGTAGCTCTTCCAATAAGGGCGCCAGCTCTTTCCGGTGTTCTCGCAATTTATTTAAAGCCTTCAACTCAATCAAACGCACAGCTTCTGAGGTAATACAAAGCTTTGCAGCAATTATCCTAAATGTTTCAGGCTCAGGACAGCCCAAAGCGAAACGACGTCGGACAACATAATTCTCGCGTTCCGTCAAAGTGGAAAGTACATGTTTTAAATGATTTTGCAAGATTAAACGACGAACCTTAAAAGCCGGATTATACTTATTATTCCCCACCAAGTCGAAAATGTCTTTTGTCTCCAAAGAACTTTTATCAAGCGAGCTTACAGGATCATGTATCGCCCAAATGTCTAGCAGTTGGGGCATGGGTATCATGCATCTTTTACTGATGTCCTCTAAACCGGGGGGAAAGCCATTATTTAAAGTATATTCATCAATATAACGACTAATACGACGCAGTAACATCTCTTTGCGTACAGGAAGGCGGATGAGTTTGTTGTTCAACACATAAGTATTAACGGCTTGTCGAATCCACCAGGTTGCATATACATGCAATTTGACATTGCGGTAAGGATCAAACTTATTAACTGCGGTAATCAGGCCTATATTCCCTTCTTGGACCAGGTCTTGAATCCCGTCACGCTTAGAAGAATACTGGTGCGCAATTTTAATGACCAAGCGAAGGTTGCAGTTAATAAGCCGCTCTATTGCAGACTTATCCCCTTCTTCACGAGCACGTACAGCCAACTCGTATTCCTCTTCTCGCGTCAACAAGTCGAAGCGCTGGACATGCTTCATATAGGCATCCAGGTCATTCAGGTCATTCAAAAACATCAGGAATCTACAAATTCTTTACAGTTAAAATAGGCACATTTAATAAGACAATAATCTTTATTATTCAAGAAATAAATCTCCTTGTTTGCCAAAGCGATAAAATGACGCTTAAATAAAACTTAATGACCAGCTTTATCCTCATAAACTTCACGCACAAAACTGCCTCTTATATTAGGAGACAATACCCTTTGATACCATTAGAACATTTCAATTCATACTTGAACGAATTTTATAACGCTGATATATACGCAGTAGAATCTCTTCGCTTACTAGGCGACTACCTTCAATAGTAAAATGAACTCCATCTCTACTTCGCAATGAATAGACCTTGCCGTCAATAACCTTACTTTGTGCATAACCACCATCGTCTGCCCCCACAATTGGTGCCGTTTCAATGATTTCATCCGCCAACTCCTGGCCAACCTGACGCTGAACTTTACTAATCGAGGCCATACATCTTTGATAATCTGGCTTTAACATCTGCGGATTAATCAACCACCAGGTCGCAGCCCCTTCTCCTTTAATCAGCTGAATGAAGTCACGAATCCTGTCGCCATAAGCCTTTTCCCAGGCTTTAGAACCATATCCTACAATCGTTCCATCATCATTGCGAACAGCCTGACAGCTGTTAGCTCCTATGAACACCAGGACAAGATCATAGTGCCGCTGACCAAGCAGCTGCCGCAAAGTTTTAGGCCAATCGACAAAATGCTTGTTTGTCAGAGTTGATGAAACTATGGCATTAGACTTTAAACTGACACTAGGAATACGGCTCAATAGAGGACTTAAACTTAATTGTATCGATTCGGCCAACGAATCACCTACCAGCAAGATTTGCAGGGGATTTCGCTCGGAATAATAAAATAAAGGCTCAGAACCTTCTTTGTAGAGCCTTTTAACCGGGTGATCTTCTGTTTTATCGTGATATTGCCGCCACAGCCAAGCAGAGCTGCGAAACTTCTGCTGCCAACGCAGAAAGGGGCCATCCAAACGAAAAGAGCCTAGAGGACGGATAAGATCGGTCAGGTCATCTTGCTGAGCTGTCGTCAACTTGTCATTGCGATAAATCCAATACTCGATAATTTGATAGCTAAATAACAGCACGATAAAAGTAAATGAAATGATACAAACAAACAGCCAAGCCACATGATAACGCAGACCATACACAGGCAGGACATTAGACCATTCATCTTTCATTGACAAATAAATACCTTAAATGATGTCCTCCCTCTCCACACTGTAATGTCTCCAGCTCAAGCTGCCGTAAAAATTGCCAGAACAGAGACTGGAGTAAAACAGAAATTTATTTAATGATGTCTTTGAGAGTTTTACCGACGACAAACTTGGCAACTTTGCGAGCTGTAATTGTCAGGGTTTCGCCAGTAGAAGGGTTACGTCCCTGACGAGAAGCACGTGAAACGACTTTAAAAGTTCCAAAGCCGACCAGTGTAACGCTGCTATTTTTTTTCAAAGCTCCGATCACGGAATCCTGAAAAGCCGCCAAAGCTTTTTCGCAGTTCCCGCGAGAAAGACCGGATTTTTTCGCCATGTCTTCAATAAGTTCTTTTTTATTCATAAGGAAACTCCTTTGTTTTTGTTATGAAGCAAGTATAGTGGGGAAGCTCGGAGCTAAGCAACAAATTTTATCGAAAAACATATTTTTTTAGAACAAAGAGCCTTTTATATCAATGCTTTCCGCCTAAAAATAAGTTATAATGTTACATAAAAAAGATTTAATTGAAAATCACTTAACATTGCGCCCTAATACGGCGATCGTCGCACCGTTCCCGCCATCTCGTTCGGGGGGATGATGAAATTCTAAAACCTTGCCTGCAGCCTTGTATTCATGTAGAAAGTCGCAGACTAGCCTTTGTAGGACTCCCCGTCCTTTAGCGGAATGATGTCCCTTGCCATGTACAATGCAAACCTTACGCAGGCCTCTGGTCCGGGCATCTCGCAAGAAGGATTCCAGCCGTTTTTGGGCTTCTTGCCGATACAGACCATGCAAATCTATCACGTCATCAATATTACGTCGCCTAAGCTCTTGGCGACGGCGATGGCCTTTGCTCCTGCCCGCACACACAGCATGCTCCGTTACCATGCCTTTTGCTTTAAGGTCTTCGGCACTGGGAGAGTAATGCCGCAGGATATGGGCATAATTTTCACGCTCGCTAGCACCAAAAGGAGCTTCTATCTGGCGTAATTGGGAATTACTTGGCTTTACGCGCCGCTGCTTTTGCCGGCCAGGGCACTCCGTATACTTTATGCCTGCAGACCGACCTTGCAAACCAGGAGGATACATTTTTAATGCGACAGCCATATCGAAATTGGAGCCGCCTGGCGCCGTTTGCGAGCAAGATGTCATGGCGACATCATCTGGACTAGCCGACTCAATGTTTAGCTTCCGATCCTTGTCCTTTTCTCCCATATCAAATTGCAATCCACAATTATCCGCTGCACTTACCTCTGAAACACCTATTTATTATGGGGCCCAATCCGACCACAACCCATATACGGCTGTAACGCAGCGGGAATACAAACCGAAGCATCTGCTTGCTGATGATTTTCGACAATGGCAATCACCGCGCGTGAGAGGGCGACAGCCGTTCCATTTAAAGTATGGACCAAAACATTTTGGCCTTCTTCGTCGCGGTAGCGGATCCCAAGACGCCGGGCTTGATAGTCAGTACAGTTAGAAGCTGAAGTAATTTCACCCCATTCTCCACCGCGCCCGCGTCCCGGCATCCAGGCTTCCAGGTCGTACTTGCGGTAGGCCGGCGCTCCCAGATCTCCGCTACAGATATCCAGCACACGATAGGGAATTTCCAGGGCCTGAAATATTTCTTCTTCAATAGCTAATAATTTCTGATGCATGGCCTCCGATTCATCTGGCCTGCAAAAAATAAACATTTCCACCTTGCTGAACTGATGGACGCGATACAAGCCCTTAGAATACTGGCCCGAAGCCCCGGACTCCTTGCGGAAGCAATGCGAGAACCCACCTAGCATGATCGCTTTGTCGGCAACGTCGACAATTTGACCACTGTACATCCCCCCCAAGGTTATTTCAGCCGTACCAATCAAGCATAAATTATCGTCTTGCAACATATAAGTGTTGGATTCCGCGCCGCGCGGCTGGAACCCGATCCCGCTCAGAATCTCTTCGCGAGCTAGATCCGGTGTTATGCACATGGAAAAACCATGTTTTTTCAAAACATCCGCAGCAAAACGGGTCAGAGACATTTCCAGAAAAACGGCGTCATTTTTTAAGTAGTAGTATTTAGCCCCCGTGACTCGTGCCGCGCTCTCAAAATCTATCCAATCATTTTCCTGCATTAGCTCAAGGTGGCCCTTGGGACTAAAGCCAAACTCAGGGCGCTCGCCAACAATATAAAGCTCCCTGTTACCGGTATCTCCTTTGCCCACAGGAACATCCGGGTGAGTCATATTCGGCAGCATGCGGGCCTGTTGCCGCAAGCTTTCGTCCAGTTTTTGGAAACGTAGCTCTTTCTCCGCTAAAATCCCTTTAATTTCCTTACCTTGTTCAGTTATGCCCTGCCGGGCAAGCTCACGCTGCGCGGGGCTCATCTTGCCCAGATTTTTGGCCGCCGCCGCATTTTCATTGCGCCGCTGACGCAGTTCCTCAAGTTCCAACTTTAAATGACGGTGCTCTTGATGAAGCCGGACTATTTCGTCAATCGCCGGCGGGTGAGTCAAAAAACGGTTATCAACATTGCGCTGCACCGCTTCGGCATTCTGTACCACAAATTTCAGGTCTAACATTGTATTACCATTTAGTTTAATATTTATCTGTTTGTAACAGCTTACTATAGTGCAAAGCCTGCCAGTCCGTACAGTGATTTCACAAAAATTTATTTTTTTGTAAAAACCTACTGTGGGGCGAAATCCGATGCAAAACCCGGCGCAAAACCCAAGGCCGCTATCGCGGCGCCCAACAAGGGGGCATTTTCAACCCGCTTAATGCGGTAATAACGCTTGCGGTGCTTACTTTCAGATAATATCTGATCCAACCAGTAAGCCACCTGGCGCTCAAAATGATGCAAAGCATAGAAAGTTGCTCCATCCACCGTCAGGCAAATAGGTCGCAGCGGGGAAAGCCCCCCGCCCGAACGCAAAATACAGGCTGCCATATTTGTAGCCGTAAACAAAGCACTTCGCTCAAGTATAGATTTTGTAATAAAATAAATGCGTTCACGAGCATTTATGTCCACGCGATGTTCTTCCAGCCAGGCTTCTAGCGGACTGAAAGTCGTTACGCGCCGGGCTCTAGGCTTGCCGGGATGATGCAGAAATGAATTCATCGTGGTACTGCTCTGCAGAGGCAAATGAATTAAAGCTTCCGGCAGAATGCCATGACGCGCGGCCGCGCGCAGAGCACAAGTCACTAATTCACCCCAATATCGCCCAGAGCAAGCTTTCTCCTGCAAATAAGCCCCCGGAGCCTGAGTCAGGGCATCGTACTCACGGTCGACCGGGCTCTGTGGGAAACGACTGTAATTACCCGATTCTACATTGATTATGGAACGGGCATCGACGTAACGGCCGTCCAGCGTCGCAATTTGCTCTCGAACTTCGGCATAGCAACTGTTGATACCGGTGCCCAAGATGTAACCGATAAAATCGGAATAATCGGCATCGTCTGCCACAGACTGTCCCGCGAGCAAAGTAGCCACCGTATCGTTAATAATATATACATGCTCTGGAGCCAGAATGCCAAAGCGCTGGCGCAGGCACGCCAGCAATCCCCGACCGACATATTGACCCACGAGTTCCGGAACCTTGATTTCTTTGCTCCACTGCAGCAGCTTACCGTCCAGGTCTCCGTTCTCCGCCATGACAATCTTTGTGGGATAAGAAAAACAAAAGCCTAGACATTGCGGTCCGCGGCCGCGATACCGCTGAGCGTAACTTTCCAAAGCCGTTGCGATAAATTCGACTATTTCCGCATAAAATTCCGCTGCACTGAATTCGCGCCTCAACGCCGGCATTTCACGTTTAGAGAAGTGCTCTATCAAAGTTTCACCCGAATCGGGCAACGTAATCAAAGCACAACGTAAGTTCGTTCCGCCCGCATCCAGTACTAGGGCGGGCTGATTACGGCGCAAAGTCCGATCTGCAGAGACATAGGCTGGTATCATCTTTAAAGAAGATGTGCGCGGACACTTCAAGCCTTTTTCCATTTCCGCCAAATAATCTACAAGCAAGCTCTCGGAATCCAACTGGCCACAACTCAGGTGTTGTTCTTTTAAAAACCGGTTCACCACTCTGCGATTGTCTTGGGTTTGTAACTCTGACATATTAGGCTCCTACTCGCGCTTCATTCTGCATGGAACTATGGCTGTAATCTGCAACGTATTCAAAGGGAAAATTAAGGGTTGGGCGCATTCTGGCTCTGGTAATATATACGTTGTCGCTCCATCTCTCCCTCAATGTAACTTGGGGCCACTTCAGCATTATTCTGTTGCTGAGCCAGTGTGTATGATTGCTGTTGCAAGCGGTAACGGTAATCATAGAGTGCAGAAATCTTCTGCTGCAAAGGCTGCATTATGGCCCTTAAGTCGCCATTCAGGCGCTGCCGTAATTGGGAAATAGCATTTTGCCAAGCTCCCGTTGTTCCTTCCCTGTCCCCCAGAGTCGAAACTAAAATATCCTGAATGTTACTGTCAACTTTAAAATCCCGCAGCCACTCTGGCTTTTCTTCGTCCAGGAAGAAATGAGCCGTAATTCGCAGAGGGTATTGCGAAAGTATCGCCACCAGAGCCTGCTGCAAAGCATTCAGCTCACTATCGGTATAGGGCATCGCATCCCGGAGCTCAGCCACAAGTTCCACCTCAAGGCTGGTCCCTTCCTTTTTGCCCTCTTTTATATCCGCCTCTGCGGCATATTTGACATTCACTTCTAAATTGAGTGTAGCTCTATAGCTGTGAATAAAACCGAGGTTGGCGGTATGAAAATAGCTCTCTGGCACCATGAATTCTTTTTGACTGCGCAGCAAATGAGCCTTAGACAACTTGTTATCGGCACAGATATCCAATCCAAATACATCGCAATCATGCGGGTGACGTGGCAGCTGGCTGACCGGCAGCTGGCGATTTTCAAACAACAACTGCAGCTGATTGTGTTCATTTTCTTGAAGGCTGTCATACACAGCCACAACAGGGCTCTGCCAGACATCACCATCACTGCTCAGCGTCGAAATCTTCAGATTCCCCCCGACACTACCATTTAAAGTTGCAAACCCAGCTTCAAAATATTCTACCGCAAACTTTGGATATAGCATGGCCGAAAATTCATATTCGGGCGTTATCACGTTATTATTAAAATGAACGAATGCCGGACTCAGTTTCTTGCGCTGGCCAATATATGCATTACCTATTAACTCATCGCGTCGATACTGTTGCAAATTACGCAGCACGGCCGCCAGCCATAAGCTGATCTCACCAAAATTCCGCAAATGCCTATGCAAGTAAGAACATGCCAAATAATCCACCGGAGCCCGCAAAATATCGCCATTCAAGATGCCGTTCTGCAAAGCCTTAAAATCACTTTCAAAAGTACTGCTGAGAGAATTCAGTACATAATTGCCATTCCCCAACTGAGTATTCATCTCGCCCAGCTGAGCGTTGACATCACTTACCTGCTGCTGCAGTCTGGCATATAAATCGCGGGCTTGCTGCAATAAACTCTCACCGTTTTGTAAAGTTACCCGGCTGACATTCACCTGACTCAGCAGACCATAGTTTTCTGAGATTAGTTGCTGATTTTGAACGATCTGCCCCTTCCAGTTCTTGCCCGCAGAAAATTCACGGGCCAAACGCTGGACATTTTGATAACTGGCAAAATTCTCCTTGGCATCAAGAATTATTCCATCTATTTCTAAATTTACCGGCAGTGTTTTCTCTGATTCATTCACTTCACCAAGTGGCTCACCTACATCCGACCATTCGTTCTGCCGCTCACTGACCCAAGGTTTCAACTGAATAGATTGGCTTAAAAAATCATTTAACAATATTTTATTTTGCAAAAGCGCCCACAACGAAATTTTTAACGAACCCGGACCCAACTCAATAATACTGTTGGCCGTAGTCTCGCGCAAATTGGACAGCTTATCATCTTCTGCGGCAGTACGAGAAAAGAATTCAGGTCGAGCAATACTGATCCCCGCATATTCCAATTTACCATTCCAATGCAAACTAGGAGAATAGATCGTCACAGAAGTAGCGAAAACCTCCCCCAGACGGTTCTCTAGAAACTCAGCCAAAAGTGGACTCTTCAACAGGACAAACCCCACAACCAGGATGGCGGCAACAGTACTCACAACGAAAAACAATACCTGATGTACTTGCTGACGATTGCGCCGCACAATTTTAAGTAAATACAGCAGGTGCTGGTATTCCCGTTTTTGCAATCGCTGTCGCAAAACCAGCTGCCCTTCAGGCATCATAAACGAAGAAAGCTCACCGCGCTGATCTTCAGCATCCAAATAACGCAGGTACTGTTTTTCAAGCTCACGGGTATTTAGGCCTTCTCGCAATCGGCGTAATCCGCGATGTGCTTTACGCAGGCGATTCTCGCCATTCCAGAGTCTGTCCCCCAATTTTTTCATTAATCTTCTACCTGTCAAAAGAAGTCGGGGCTACCGTTGCTCTCGCCGAGATTCAAGTCCTCGGCAGTTTCAGCTAGTAGCAAAGCCTTCCTTGCCTGTACGTATTCGTGACGCAATTCCTGAAACTTTTTGCTTTGCAGCAGGTTTGGAAGCCGAGGCAAATGCCCGGCTAAATGACGAGAAATAGTCTGCATTATTTTCTGCCAGTGAACCTTTAGAATTGACTGCCTTCCATGCCGGACAATAGGTGAAAAGACACTAAAGCTCAGCAGTACCAAAAGTGAACCCAGCGACAGACCGAGACACAGCGACCCAAGAATGTCGGCACGGTTTAAGTGCAGCCACGGCAGTAGCGGCAAATTGTCAAACAGGCGAAACAAATTGTAAAACAACATATTTTCGAGGAGCCAACTACCGATTTCAACTTGCAAAGGCAAAATAACAGGTTTGACTACACTGCAGAACAAAGCGACAAGCAACATTGTTAAATGGTTCATGGGAATCCAGCACGCGAGAGCCAACAGCAACCATATTAAAAGACCACTTTCTCTCGGAATAGTGCCAAGCAAAAAGCCAAAACCGATAGCTAGTGAGTGAGCCCAATTGCTGCGGTAAAAATTTATAGTTGCAAAAAATTTGCAACTATAATACGTCAGATTTTGAAACACAATATTTCCCCATCGTTATATTCCGTTTTAAAATACTATAAATAAAATAGATATGAATAAAATAAAGCCGGGGACCCGACAGCTTAATTTTTTATATCCATAGTAGAAAAAGCCGGGATTATAATAAAATCGGCAAACTTGGATAGAGTTTCTGGCAAAATTGTGAGCCGTTCCATTTTAAACCCTGAGCTCCCCGCTCTGAATGTGATATATTCAGAGCAATGGCCGACCGTTTTCTAATCCTACTGAAAATATATTACTTATAGCGCGTTAGTTGCCGAGCTTGAAGGTTCAAGCCATATTCACCACAGCGCTTGGTATCGATGCGGCCACCGGCCGCAAAAATACAGTTGCTGCGCTGTGGCCACTGCTCAAGTAGAAAATCGGCGATCGGCACAAGGTCTAATGGCTGCAATTCACGCAGCCGCTGTAACCATTTGCGTGAGTCCTCATGTCCCAGTCCCGTCTTTGCCTGAATCAGCGCAATGCGGGCATGCTGGCTGATCAATGGTACTTTAAGTCTGGCTGCCAGAGCTTGCACTAGGGCCGCCTCAAATTCTCGGCCAAACTCTTCCGAAGGCTCCGCAGCCTGCTCGCGCAGCCCGACGATGGCCTGGCGGAATAATTCCATACTATGCAGAGCGTCGGGATCTTGGCTACTGCTCAATGAAAGAAAACCGCTCTGTTGCCTTACCCGCACCCCATATGCCCCCTGTTGCAAGCGAATCTTTTCCCAGGCGCTCCCGCTTTGCAGCAGTTTCACCAGCAGCTCCAGAGCTGGATTAGTGGCGCTCACTTTTGGACTCGCACCCGTATAATTCCAGTACGGGGCTGGCAAAGCGATGCACAAGTGTTCCAACGCTATGCCACCCTGCCACAACTCTAAGTCAGCGGCATTCAAATCGACAGGCGGCGACAAGGCGAAACCTGCCGGCAAATCCCGGTGTGGCTGTGAATTGGGTGGCACCACAGCGCGGGCGGCAGCCAGAGCTTCACAAATCGACGAACGCAGAGCTCCCTGCTCACACACAGGCGCACTTATTGCGCAAGACAAAGGGGCTTGCAACAAGGCTTGTTGCAAGCCGGTAAAATTTGCCGGCAAAGCGTCCTGCTGCCGGCAAATTTGGACCAACAGTTCTACCTGTTCCAAACCATAAAAATACTCATCCAGCTGGGCCTGCAGACGGGCGCTCTGCGTCAAGGGGACAGCTGAGTTGCGACTCAACCGATAAAAACTACGGCGAGCACAATATTCCAGCGGATTAGAGCAAAGCTCCTGAGTACGGTCATAATACAAACTCTGTAGCAATTCCCGCAAGCGCCTGTGGTCTCCCCAGTCACAGGAACTCAGCAGCCGCCAGAACAGGGCGAGGCCACGGCGCCACTCAGTCGGCAAAAAGCTGAGCTGAACATGCACAAAGCTGCGCAGAGGAGCCACATCAGGTTCGGAATCGGCATGACCGACGGGAGGAGCTTCAGCGCGGAACAACCGCTGCAAGCTAATACCCATTTCACAACTCCCTATAGTCAGGGATTTTTGCTTGGCCACTTCAGCATAGCCAATGCCAGGCAAGCCCATATCGTCGAGCAGGTCCAGCAAAAGCGGCAACAGCCGCAATCTTTCTTCCTTCCAGTCACTAATTTCCCAGTAAAAATCCAAAATAATCAGACTGGCCTTTGCATTTTGCCGGCTGCAAAAAAACTCGACATCGCCGTCGAGATAATGTTCAGCTTCGACCAAGGGCGGCGACTCGTCAAACTCATCGCGCCCCATGGCCACAATTCGGGCCGACTGCTCCAAAGTGTCGCGACGTCGCTGATACGCTGTAAAGGCTTTTTGGCGCTGGGCCAAGCGCCCGGCATCCAGCTGCAAGTCTAACGGCACGGCGATCTCCTCCTCGCCATCCGCAGCTGTCACGCCTTCAAACAGCTGCAATGTCCAGTGAGGGTTATCCAACGTCCAGCCGCGCACCTTGGCGGCAAAAGCCGCCAGACCTTCGCGGCGCAAGGATGCAACGACAGCAGAAGGTTGCAATGCAGCAAAGACTTCGCGCAGCCGCGCAGTTTGAGCGCACACAGAAGCAGCAGACGGGCGAGAGCGGCTAGCGGCACCGCGGACGTAAAAAAGACTGGCTCTGGCTAGCTGCAGGCAACGCTCCAACGCGCAAATGCCATCCTCACCGCCGGATTCGCCCAACGAATAATCTTCGTATTCCAAGCTGTTGAGGGCCCCTTCCCACAGCAATTTTAATTCCACTTTAATTCCACTTGCTTCCACCCCTTTAGAATTTACGTCGGAATTTACGTGGGAATTTTCATCGGAATTTATTGGGATGCTGGAGACTCCAGGCTGTTCTCCCGGCCGTTTGCCAAGTCTTTTTTTAAGTTGTTCGGCCCGATCGCAAAATTCGTGCAAGGCATTGAGGACTAAATTGTGAAAATCTCGGGCGTCCCGCGGCTGATACGCACTCAGGCCGACGCGCAACACCGCGTCGTGCAAATCGAATTCCAGGCCACTGCCCAGGCTCAGCTCGGCGCCCCAGCCGCTACGCATGATTGGCAATTCCCACACGGCCCCCGAATTGCCTAATAGTAGTTCCTCCAGCAAACGGTATTCCACACTGCTGCGAGCACAACATTGTGGCGGCAACAGCCAGCTCAGCACAACGCTGCGCCGGCGCTCGCCGGCGGCCTCTACCGGCACGGCCTGATAAAGTTTCTGCCGCCGTGGCAGTTCCCAATTCGGACATTCCTGGATTATGTCGGCAGCGGAGTCACCGAAGGAACTCAGCAGTTCGCCGTCTAGATATTTTAGAATTTCCGTCAAATGCCGCCGCGGTATTGAGCCATACATCACGATGCGGCAATTCTGTGGGCGGTAGTGGCTCCGATGGAATTCACGCAATTCTTGGTAATCGCGGCAGTCAATCTGGGCAATGGCGCGCGGATCGCCACCGGCGTCAAAACTATTGGGATGGCCAGGAGGGAACAAGCCGCGCAAGCTGGAGTCCGCCACATAGGCATCGAAATCGCCGTAATACCCGCGCATTTCATTAAAGACAATACCTTCAAGGCCTTGCGCCGCCTGCCGCAGACCTTCTTGCGCGAAGGCCTGATCCTCAAGCAAAGGAAAAAACACGGCATCGCCGTAAACTTTAAACAACTGCAAGAAGTCCGGCGCAAAAGAGCTCGCCGCCGGATAGAGCGTCTGCTCTGGATACGTCATGGCATTCAAAAAACTGCAGACACTGGTCTTCTGCAAGTTGGCAAAAGGTTCCTTTAGCGGATAGTTGCGCGAACCACAGAACACCGTATGCTCGATGATGTGGGCCAAACCCTTGTCATTTTGCGGCGGCGTGGCGAAGCAATAACTAAAGGCGGACTCTTGTGATTCGCAAGCCACGAGGTAAATTCGCACTCCGCTGCGGTGGCACAGAGAAGCCGCCAGAGCGCCCTCTTCTGGACATTCGGGCAAGGTCAAGGATTCGCTGTATTCCAAGCGAAAAGAATGGGCTGCGCCGAGGGCCGCCAGCTCATTTTCGAATCGCCGATGAATTTGCTGCCCCTGGTTTTGATCTCTTTGGCTGGTCCGGCAATTCTGGAAATCAGAAAGCAAAATTTCCCCCTGTTGGCGCGTTAGCGCGGCATTTGGCCTCGTCAAAGGCATTGCGATTTCCCCGCTCACCGAAGCGGTTCATTCGGGAGCATGATAGCGATAATTATCCGCCGTTACAGCCTCATGGATTAAAGCTGGATATAACTTGCGCGGCCTGCCGCTGTCGGAAAACAGTGGGCCGGTGTCTTTTTCGTGTTGTTCGTATTTTTTTAGTGTTTTTCGTGGTTACTTGGCCAGAGACTCTGGAAAGGAACCACGAATTGCACGAAAGTTGGCGAAAAGTCACGAAAGTTAGGCTGGGGAGCCGCGGGTGGCACATGGGGAGCTTTGGGTGACCGGGAAAAGTTAAAATAGGGGCTGGATGGATGACGGGAGCTGCTAGAGGCGTTCAGGCAGCAGGGGCGGTATTTTAGAATTTTTCGTGTTGTTCGTATTTTTTTTAGTGTTTTTCGTGGTTACTTGGCCCGGGGACCACGAAAGGGCACGAAAGGTGGCGAAAGTTCACGAAATCTAGACGGGGGGGCCAAGAGAGGGACGAGAAACACGGCGGGGAGAAAAGGATTCAGTCCTGTTTATTAAAGCCGAAAGCGCGGTGAACCAACGCACGAGCCAGAACAGCCGTGGCATCCAGCAAAGGCAGTGCCAAGTCTTGAGCTCGCAGGACCAGGGGGATCTCCGTGCAGCCCATAATGATTGCCTGAGCTCTGCGCCGCTGCATTTTACGTGCTTCTTCCAGCAGAATCCGGCGGGCAAATTTGTTTTCGGTTAAATCAGCATTCGCCTTAATACCGAAATCTGGATCGTAGATCGCGTTGTGGACTTGCTGCTGACTCATCTCGTCCTGTGGCTGCAGAATTTCAATCCCTTGCTCTGCAAATATATCAAAATACAATTGAGAGCTGTAAGTCCCCATTGTCGCCAATAAGCCTACTCGCTTGAAGCCCATGGCCCGCACTTTGCGACAAACCTCGCGAATCATGTGCAGCAATTCAATGTCTGCGCCCAACTCCGTGTCAACAAGCCCTTGAATCTGGGAAAAAATCGCTTTGGCATGACAAGTATTGCAAGGTATGCCAATGACCCGCGCACCGTTTTGATATAAGCGTTGAATTACCTCATAGATGGCAAACCCAGGGTGGAGACAATTTCCAGGAGTCGCCAAATAAGCGCTGCGGTCCGCAATCTGAGATGGCAGGGCCATATGAATGACCGATAAGTGCTCTTGATCACAGCGCGGATGAATTAGCTCTGAGGTATACACCACAAGCTTTTGATGCAGGTCGACTCCCGCCTGGGGTCCGACGCCACCGACGATGCCGATTATCTTTGCCGTATTTGCATACATGGACTAAACTTCCTTGGATTTATACTGCTGACGCATTTGTTCAAACAAGGGGTCGACAATGCCGGGAAAGTGCTGGTGCATCTTGCGCACAGCATTTTGCGACAAGTTCCAGTCGCCTTTTTCCAATATTGACTGCAGCTGTCCAAAATTTTTATAGTAACTTTTATAATAGTCACTCACTTGATTGATTGGACCAATGGGTTGGTAAATCTTTTCTGTTTGCTCCTTCCCTCTGACCTGAATACGGCCCAGGTAGCGAAATATAAAAGTATCTGCGGCGAGCTCCCTCGTTCGTTCCGAAACGATTACGGGAGTTTTATATTTTTTGTTGACAGCTTCCAAGCGACTAGCCAAGTTGACCCGATCACCCATGGCCGTAAAGTTAAGACGCTGGCGCGAGCCGAAAATTCCCACCATGGCCTGCCCGGTGCTAATGCCAATGCGCGTGCGCAAAGACACGGAAGGGTCAATCTTCTGGACTGCGCGTTGCACCGCTTCAGATTTCTTTTGCATACTTAGTGCCGCCTGGACGGCCTGGCGTGCTGTCTGCGCCTCGTCCTCCGCATCATGGAAAGCACCAAACAAGGCCATAATAGCATCTCCAATGAATTTATCGACGATGCCCTGATTGTTACCGATTTCCTGGCTCATCAGCGAAAAGTAGACTTCCAGACACCGGCATAAAACTTCAGGTTGCAAGCGTTCCGCAATAGAGGTAAAGCCTTCAATATCGGAAAATAAGATTGAGACTTGACGCTTATGCATTTGTGAATTTAGCTGATTTTTGCCTAAAAATGAACTGTTCATTGAGCGTCGCACAATTACATCGGGCACAAATTTTTTAAATGAGCGGAAACCGTTCTGCAGGTTGTTGTATACATTACCAATGTTTTCGATTTCCTTGACCTTCAAGCGACTGTGGTCCACAAAGTTCTGCTCCAAAGCCAAGTGTTGGCGAAAATTTTCCATCATACGCGAAAGTTCACTCAAAGGTTGGGAAACTAGCTTTGATACATATTGTAAAATGAATATAAACAATAAAATGAAACCCAAAAAAATCCAGGTTATAATTTTGCTCAGGTAGTCTAGAGAATTGCTAATATCCATTACATCTGTGAATGTATAGACTTCCCAAGATATACCTTCAAAAGGATGAAAGGCATTGTGGGTAAACAGGTAGTTGCGTTTTTCGCCCTGCTCATTTCGCTCAATAGTGCCATAGTCAATGCCTTTGATTAATATATTGCGCACATTGGAACTCTTCGCGCGCCTTGGGAAAAACATTGTCAGCAACTGTTCAAGCAAATTTGTATTCTCTTCCCAAACCGAACTTTGCTGCAACTGCTTTGTGTTTAAGGACAAAATTCGCTTGGCAAAAAAGCTCATGACTGAGCTGCTATCCAACTCGGCAACCTTCTGTATAGCAAATTCTTGTCGGTTATCTTGAACGTAAAATTTTATCTGATTAATACTATAATCTGGCCGTTCTTTGTCGCTGACCGCGACCAGATTATCAGAAGCATCCTTAATGACGATATAGCCTACCTTGCTAAATGCTAACTCCTGCAGAAAGCTGCTTAAATCGGAAATATCAATATCTATACCTATTACTTTATAATCTTGCGAGGAGCCCAAACCGATGACCCCAGTCATGCCCATAAATTTATCTGTATAAAAAATATACGGACCATGCCAATACTCTTTATTTGACTTTGCTACGCTATACCAGCTGCGCTGACGAGGATCATAGGCTTGCGAGCTGGGAACTTCGCGCCGAGCAGGGTAAGACGGGAACTCTTGACCATTTAAAAAATTCCAACGCTCTATAGTTGTACTGCCGCGAGGCGTAACTATTTTACGGCCGATGACGCCATTGCGAATACGCTTCGCCATATAAAAATTCCCATGCTCATCAGCACAATACACAGCATTAATATGGCCATCCATTTTGACAATAGTTTCTGCGAGGCTCAAAAAATCATCTTGCTGTAGTCCGCCCAAACGTTCAAGATCCTTTCTCATTAAGTCATTAAGAATATTTAACTGTTTGGAAGCATTTTCGAAATAGCGCAATACTTGTCGCTCAATCTGGTGGGAAACTTGGCCCTGAATCTGTAAGTTGGAACGCAGTGTCGTGGTCTGGTTCTGCAGGTGTAACAAGTACAAAACGATAAGGAAGAACAGCAGCAGAGAGGAAATATTAGTAAACAACCAAAAGGCGCGCAGGGAAATACTTGTGCGGCGGCGCCCTAAGTCCTCGACAGGCGGCGCATTTCCTTCTAGAGCCGCAGGAGTTTCAGCTACATGGACAGCTTTATTTTTTATGTCCGAAACTGGCACAGCGGCTTTTGTCGCATCGGCAGGACTCATTTTTTTTGACCTTTAGAACTGGATTTTACAATATTAGTAGACATTGTGGCACAATATCCGTGCAAATACGCTCAATCTTACTGTTTCGTCTGCAATACAGCATATTTGCGCTTGCCCCCAATAATACCAATGGCTGCAAAATTATTATGCACAATTAGCATTGTCCGCATAGGATCAATAATGGGATCAATGGCATATAGTATAACTAGTATAGTTTCTACAGGTATGCCTAGAGGTAAGAAAGCAATAGAAAGTATGCCCAACGTTGAGAAACCAGTGGCACCAGCAGTCGCAATACTGGCAAAAAGTAAACTGACTACAACCACCAAAAGCTCTATGAAACCAAACTGCATATGGTAGATTTGGTACGAAAAAACGGTTATGACGGCGAAATAAGCCAGATTGCCATAGCGACATAGCACCAAAAATAAAGGAACCAATAACTTGGCAAGGCCGACATCCATATCCATGCCTTTCTCTAGTCTCTCAATGCAAGAAGGAATCGTGGCTACACTGCTTTTTGTAACAAAGCCGAGAAAAGAAGGTGTCAACGATACGCGCAAAACTTGAAAAAAGTTTCTGCGGGTACTGATGGCCAAAAACATACTATTCAGCAACAATAGAATCACCCCAAGAACATAAAAAGTTGTGATGAGTCTGATAGTCGCAATAAACATACCCAAGCCATTTTGGGCTATCAGATTTGCGATAATAAACACTAAAGCGACGGGCAGTAATACCAATACGGCGCTAATAATCAATTGAAAAATCGAAAAAATATTGTCACATAAATCAATTAAAGCATTTGTCTTACCCTGCTTCTTGTGGCGCAGTTGGTAGATCCCAGCCGCAACGCCAATAATGATAGAAATAAAAGCTAAGGCCAAGGACTTCCCCTGAGACAGGGCAGCAAACATATTAGCAGGAATTAGCGATTTTAGAAAAACATTCAAAAAGCTGTCCGCTTGAGCGTGAACTTGTTCTTTCTCATCCAGGTTCAGAACCAAAACGTCAGTCTGACTGCCAATATAGCGCGAGAGGTAGTCTGTGCCCTCCCGTGACAATGAGCCAGGTTTAAATATCAAACTGACAAACAATGCCAGCAAGACGACAAATAGCATGAGGATTACGACAACTTTCAAAGCTCGCGCGGCAATATGTGGGAAACTGGGGTTTTGAATAAACTGGCCTACGCTGGAAATGATGGCAGAAACGAGTATCGGCACGACCGTCATTTGCATCAGCAATAAATAAGTATTACTCAGATCTGACAAACTGCGCGCAAATTCTGGAAAATATATTCCGCACAATACGCCTAAAATAATCGCTAGAAATGCTGTCAGCGGATGCCTTAAAAATTGAACTATCATAATATGTTGCTCCCTGCTGTACGTAAATTATTGCACTTCATCATGCTCGCCAAACTTAGCCAACAAATCATTCGCGTCCCTGGGCAGAAAATCCAGCGTATCTAAGAACATGTTAATATAAAATAAAAAGTGATAATCGCCTGCCGGCAAGGCTACGGCTATCGGATCCTCACGGTCTTGAAGATATACGGACTTGAAATATAAATTTTCTTGAGGGTTGCGATGAATGTATCTGCCAATCTCCACTTCATCACGGTAAACAGCAAAGACTTTAGAGTCCGATAGAGCCTGCAGAGTCGCTTCCCAACTTGGAAAGCTTACAATTTCTGCCTGTGGGAAATTAGTTCTCGCATAACGTTCATACGATGAATTGGCAATTACACCGATTGTGCTAGAAAAGTTGCGTACAATTTCTTTCGTCTCTTCATCACTGGCACTGACACGGGCCAGCTGGATACGATTAATGAGCAAGGCTTGGCGGAACACGATGTAAGGCTTGCTAAACAAAACTTCTTGTGAGCGCTGCAAAGTGCGACTCAGCTTAGAGAGAGCCATATCTACCTGATGCGACGCCACCATGGGGATTAAGTCATTAAAAGATTTAGCCGAGCGGTCAATATCTAAGTCCACCTGCAGGCTTTTTGCCAACTCTTGAGCTATATCCACGTCCAGACCGACCAGACTATTATTTTTTGTCGTGTAAAAGAACGGATATTGATCCTTTTGAGTCATGGCTATAATCAATCTGCCGCGTTGGCGGATTCTGTTGAGAAACTTGCTTTCACCGTAAATTTTCTCGGTAACATTTAGCTCTTTGGGGAAATTGAGCTCATCCTCAGCATATAGCGACACCGCTAATATCTGAGAAAAAACCAGTAGACAGGTAAAAAATTTAACTATTCTTTTTACCACAATGAATTTTTTATCCCCGCTAATCAACAAATCAATGATCATAAGAATCCCTTCAACCTAACAAATTCATTATTTTCGATTGCTAGCAATTACGGTAATGCCTAATTCAAGCATCATCCCGAAACTAAACTAACATAATGAATCAAATGGCACAAGTAGTCATTTTTATATCAACTATCTTGTAAAAATTGATTGAATAACAGGTTCCCAAATTTCGAACGGTGTTCTTGCGTATAATTGAAGCCACTTTGTATTCTGTAATGCAATTTGCAAAATAAAAAAAGTATCTGCCATTTGACAAGTTGTCAATTATATGCTATAAAGGACAAATACTTTTTACAGGGCGATTAGCTCAGCCGGTTAGAGCACCTGCCTTACAAGCAGGGGGTCATTGGTTCGAATCCAATATCGCCCAGTGTTTTTGTTTTCATTGTTCACACGATATGTCCTTGTTTTTGATTGTCAGCTTTCCTTTCTATTTATACCTGACAATTTATAGAACCTTGGGCTCTAGGGCGCGCTTAGCCCGTGCAGTTCGCGCCTGTTCTTTTGGGATTGTTGTTTATATTCCGGTATACATTCTGTCTCGACTTATCCCAGAATTTGGTTTTTTCCCTTGGGATATTGTCCAGATTTTTGAGGAGCAATTGCTGCGGTCGCGCGAAGCATACTCTCGTATTGTCGCAGCCTTAATTTTATTATTTGTCATTTTACGTCGTTACCGCCTCATGACGAAACAAATGGCCAAACGACAAGCACATATTCGTGGCGGCTTGCCGTTCCGATGTATCGCAGTGCATTCTGCTGAGTTACTTTGCTGGCTCTGCGGTTACTTTTTAGCAGAAAATTTTCACGACTTTCTACTTCTGGGCCCTCTACCCAGTTCCCGTGATCTGTTCCTGAGCCCATTATCACGCATTTTATTTTCTCAATTCGTAGTATTCGCATTTGAATGTTTACAATTAGTTCGGCACCCTCAGTTCGACATTCGCGCGCGCGCGCGCGCAGGAAGCCTACTTTATTTTGCTTTGGCGTTTTTATTACTAAGTATATTGACCAGTGCCGCCGTCATATTAAATATCTATTGGATCATGGCTTTTATTCTGCTCGTCTCGCTCTTGTCGTTTTTTGCCTATGCCCATCAATTTGATGCTATTGGGCGCAGATACCGCAGTTCACTGTACTAGTTCCCATGTCAAAAATTTGTCGCCTCAACCATGGTTTTCAAGTTATCAGCCTGGCTCTAGGTCCGATCCAAACCAACAGCCACATTCTATACCAGAAAGCTGACAAACAGGAAAAAGGCCAGGCTATTATTATTGATGCACCGATCAATTCACTTGAATCAATACGCAACGTCTTAATTCAGGAGGAATTGGATCCCAAAGCGCTGCTACTTACCCACGGTCATTGGGACCACATGGGAGGTGCCGCTGCCCTGCAAGCGACCTTGAATCTGCCGGTATGGGGTAGCCCCGCCGACCAATTGCTATTTGAAAATCCACATATAATGAGTGCTTTTGCCGGAGATTTCGACCTACAGGCCATTTCATTAGACGAATGCCTAGACATCCATTTTGACATCTGTGCCGATCAGGCCCAGAATCTGGATTTCACCTTACCGGAATGGCCCGAACTAAAAATTACGGCCATGCCAATGCCCGGCCACACGCCGGGGGGACTGGCCTATTATTTCCCCCAACCGACCTGTGTTATGACGGGAGATCAACTTTTCCAAGGTTCAGTAGGGCGCAGTGATTTCCCTGGCGGCAATTTTGAAATGCTAAGTGCCTCCATTCGGCAGCTGCTTTACCGCCTAGCCCCCACAACACAAGTTTTTCCGGGGCACGGAGCCCCTACGACGATAGGGCAAGAAATGCAACATAATCCTTTTGTGCGTCCCTAAGCCCACATCCCCTACATATTCTTTTTCATAGACTCTGGCAGGATTAAATGACGGCAACCTCTAGCCGTTTGAACTTTGAATTAAGTTTATATTGAATTTACATTGGGCTCACAGCCAAAAACAAGTATTCGTGCCCGACTAGAAAAGCTTGCCTTTTACTCGTTTTCCCATAAAATCGCTGTAATGCTTCGCAGAAATTCTGCGTATATAAATTGAGATAATGATTGACCCCGAATTCCGCTACCGCCGATTATATTATTGGGGTACATTTAGCAATTCCTTGTCTTTTCCGCTGATGATGGGCAATCTAGTCACACTATTCTTGCTGCAGATTGGCACGAATAAGAGTATGATGGGCCTAATTTCCGCTTTCCCCTGGTTTGCCATGTTGTTTTCAGGCATGGGTAAAGGTCTGATCCAGCAATACGGGGTTATCCAAACTGTCTCTTGGATCTGGATTATCCGCGCATTGCTACTAGTCCCCCAGATAATGGCTCCAATTATGATTTTATTGGGCGCGGGGACCGACTTGGTAGTGGCCATATTTCTGATAACTCAGCTATTTTTCCAGATATGCCGCGGTATCGGAATTGCCGGTAACATACCAATTTTTGACAAATTAACCATTGAAAAACAGCGCACAAGCTTTTTTATCAATTTACAAGTGGTTACCAATACCGGCAACCTAATAGCTATCGCCGCGAGTAGTATACTATTGCGCAATGAGCAACTGTGGATGTACAGCATCTTTTACGCCGTAGGGATTGTCTTGGGCATCGTCACTGGTATGATATACGGGCTGCAAGAAGAGATTCCCCAATCGACACAAGTCGTAAACAACTTGACAGACCAGCCCAATAAAATACAGCGGAATAGCTTATTGCTCACTTTGATAAATTTTTTTAGTTACAAAGATTCTCGCCTATTTGCCCTCAGTGCCCTATTGAGTTTCGGTTTGTCCTCCATAGTCAGTGTCTTCTTAATTGTTTACTTTAAAGAGGCCTACAGTATCGGAGATAGTTCGGCCATGACTTATTCGCTCGGCGGTCCAATAGCCATCATTATCTTTGGATTGGCCGCCCGCCCTTTGCTTAACCGCATGGGGCCGAAACCTGTTTCTGTGTTGACTACTATTGCCCTAAGCTTCGGTGTGACCGCTATGCTTATCGACATGCGCACTTCACTGTGGCAGCCGTACTGGATATTTCTGCTAAATATTTTAATTGTGATTAGTACCGTAATTCTACAAGACAGCCTGCAAGCCTACTTTTTAAACCATCTGAATGACCGCAAGGATCTGAACAAGAGTCTGCTGATCACAATAATCCGCGGGATAGGGGGAATTGGAGTGATCCTGGGCGGGTTTGCCCTGGATACCCTGCACAGCCTTCCCATTCTTAGCAATGCAAGTGATTTCAATATTTTTCGAATATTCTGGGCCGCCGTGCTTGTGCTACTGGCAATCAATCTCTTACTATTATTATCTTTGAAGCGCGGTTCAGCCATGACTTTATCCCAGAGTATCGGCGTTTTTCTATCTCCCCGTGCCTGGCAAGGAGTCTGGCTGCTAGAGCGCAGCCAGGGTCAGGTGACCACGGAACAACACCAAGAGTTAGTGTCTGCGATCAGGAAGGGGCCTGCCTCCCCTATTCTATCGCAAGAACTGCCGCAACTAATACGCGCTCCCAACTTACTACTGCGCCTGGAAGCCCTTGAGGTCTTGAACAACCCTGAAGTCGAATTAACCCAAGAAGCCAAGCAACTATTAATTGAACACGTCAGCTTATCGCCCTATACCACTGGCGCCAATGCGGTCAATATCCTGGGAAGACGCGGCATCTATGAAGCTATCCCCGTCCTGCAGCAAGCCTTGAATTCCACGGACTACAACCTTAAGGCGCAAGCGATCCTCGCTTTGGGGCGCCTGGGGCACCGCGACTCCCTCAAAGATGTGCGCGATATACTCCTGAACGAATACCAGAACCAACGCATTTGTATTTATTCAATTAACAGCATCAAGTTGCTCGGTTGCCCTGAAGTCGACATTCCTCTGCTGCTAGACTGTTTTGAAAACTGGCAGGAATCACGGCGCATGCAAGAAGAGATCACCCTGGCCTTCAGCACCCTGCTTGGTATCGAAAAGATTTTTTACCACGATTATTGCTCGTTCATAGAAGACATGGCGAGCACTTGGAATCATGTATTAACCGGGCTTGCCCAACAACGAAAATGGTCAGCGGCACAAAAACAAGAACTACAGCTAAACGAAGGCATGTTTAACGATGTCGAACAACGCAAGCGGGTGTCTGGCTTGTTGAGCCAGCTAGAGAAACAGGATGCACAACAAGACAGCCAGCTAAACGACAAGACAAAGCTCTCGAATAAAGTCAATAAAGCAAGAAAAAAAGATGGCGATAGGCAAAACTCCAAACGACCACATTTGCGCAGTACAGAATCCATAGCATCCGCAATATCTCAAGCTGACCTTTGGCTCCATTGGTTGCATCACAAACAACTTAGATATCACTTTTGGCAAACCCCTTCAAGCATTTTTCTCGACCTAGTGCTGCTAAGCTCGCGCAAATAATGGCCTTTTATTATAGCACCGGCCTTTTGCGTCATTTGGCATACAAATATACAACCGGATTGGCTTGACAGACGTGGCTTATTTTAATATTTTATCGCCCGATGGCCGGCGTGGTGGAATTGGTAGACACGCCAGACTCAAAATCTGGTGCCCTGTGGGTGTGTGGGTTCGACTCCCACTGCCGGTAGCAGCCGTCAAAGAATATAAAAAATATTGGCAAAAAATCTTTGTCTATATTATTTTTATGGCTTCTTACATGCTTGAGAATATATTATTTTAAAGTATAATTTTTGCTTTCTGGTTTAATTTAGATTTGAGCGGCCCTATGACACTATGACAAATGGTTTGGCGGCAAGTGCTTTGTAGTTAAGTGAGAAGCCCGGTATTATCGGCAAAATTTCAATCCGTTTTTTAGGTCGCTAGATTCTTTTGTTCAATTTAGCTATTTTCGCACCTAGTCCTCAAAGTAGCTGAGGATTTTGCATTTTCGCAATTGCAGTGCAAGTATAAAGACAGAGCTACAAGAATTATATCTTAGGGATGAAGCAGTGATTACCGTCAGCGACATGCGCTTATCTTTTGGCCAGCGACTATTATTTGACCAGGTCAACCTCAAATTTTCGCCGGGCAATTGTTACGGTATCATCGGCGCCAATGGCGCCGGCAAATCTACTTTTCTGAATATCATTGCAGGCCGGCAGGAGCCGGACCACGGCAATATCGCCATGCCCAGCACAGAACGCCTGGCTCTACTTGAACAGGACCACTTTGTCTATGATCAGTACAGCGTTTTAGAGACGACGATCATGGGGCATAAGCGTCTTTATGAAGTCAGCAGGCAACGAGATGAACTGTATTCTAAAGCCGATTTCAATGAAGAAGACGGGATGAAAGTTGCAGACCTGGAAGTAGAGTTTGCCGAACTCGGTGGCTACGAAGCGGAAAATGAAGCAGCGATTCTGCTGAACGGTCTGGGTATAGAAAACGACTTGCACGAAAAACGCATGCGCGAGCTGGACGACAATATCAAGGTGCGTGTCTTGCTGGCCCAGTCCCTGTTCGGCAACCCAGACAACTTGCTACTCGACGAACCGACCAATCACTTAGACCTAGAGTCCATTACCTGGCTGGAAAACTTCCTTTATAATTTTGAAAATACCGTCATTCTAGTATCGCACGACCGCCACTTTCTCAACCAAGTATGTACCCACATGGTCGACATCGATTTTAGCAAAATGACGATGTTTGTGGGCAATTACGACTTCTGGCAAAAAACTTCCGAAATCATCAACGCCCAGCGCCGCGATCAGCGCAAGAAAAACGAGGAACGCGCTGCGGAGCTCAAAGAATTCATCCAGCGCTTTTCGGCCAACGCCGCGCGATCCAAGCAGGCGACTTCACGCCGCAAGGAACTGGACAAGCTCGACATCAGTTCCCTGCCCGCCTCGTCGCGACGCTTCCCCTACATCGCCTTTAAACCCGCACGCGAAGCTGGACGCAACGTGATAGAAATAACCGGTCTCAATTATGCTGCGCCCGAAGGTGAAAAACTTTTCGAGAACCTGGAATTTCGCGTAGAAAACGGTGACAAAATTGGCTTTGTCGGCTCGGACAACCAGCGCAAGACCGCGCTAATGCAGCTGATTGCCGGCGAAGTCGAGCCGAGCTGCGGTGAGATCAAAATTGGCCAGACCATTAGCATTGGGTATTTGCCCCGCAATAACATTGAATTCTTCTCCAGCGATATCAACATGACGGACTGGCTGCGCCAATATTCAGACAATGAAGACCAAAGCTATATCAGGGGTTTCCTGGGCCGCATGCTATTCAGTGGCGACGAGTCCCTCAAGCCGGTGAATGTGCTTTCCGGCGGTGAAAAAATTCGCTGTATGCTAGCCAGATTAATGTTGGCCGAAGCCAATATGCTGATACTCGACGACCCTATCGCCCACCTTGACCTCGAATCCATTACTGCCTTAAATAATGGTTTAATCGACTTTAATGGCATACTGCTGTTTAGTTCACACGACCATCAGTTTATTCAGACTATTGCCAATCGGATTGTAGAGTTTACGCCTAACGGCATTATTGACCGCCATATGAAGTTTGACGAGTATATTCAAGACAAAAAAGTTAAAAAGCTGCGCGATCAAATGTTTGGCGGCAGGCACGATCGCATAGTCATCTAAGCACGCTCCGCTGAGCACGCTCCGCGGCTTCAGGGAACAATTTATGTCGGATGCAGCATTAAAAATGGCCACAGACTCGCCACAAACTGGGCAGAGTGAGCCATACAAAAACCTTGAGGAAGACTTTTACCGGGTCTACCATAAAGAGTTTGCAGTCTTGCTGCGCACAGAGGTACTGGACCTTTGTGCCATGTGCAACCAATTGCTGATTAAACAACAGGAGCAGTCCACAGAGGTCTTGCTGAATAGCGGCGGTGTCTACCGTTTCATGATGGAATGCACCCGCTGTGAAGACGTACTTGATCGGGTACACGCTGATCGTCAGCATGAATGGGCTTACTTGCGCAAACTCGTCGCCTTGATCAAGCATAGCTGTTCTATCACGGCTAAGCTGCAATACCTTAGTCTAATGGCGGAAAAGCTCTCAGATTCTGTCGAAGGCAACTTTGCCATGGCTACCCAGTTCGTCCTCCACCATTTTTACAACATGCTGTTGGAGAGCACACAAAACTTTCTAAAAGAAGTGAAACAGCTGGGAGTTCTTGAAGAAGGCTGTCAATTGCCACTCATTTTCAATAAATATTTCTCGCCAGACATCAAGCCCCTTTTGCGCCTCAAAACCAGTTCTTCCTTCGATTCTGTTGCCAACCCCGAAGTGACTTCCAGCAATATGCGTGCACTCAAGACTCAGGAGACCATCCTTTATCTCGTCAGCTCCTTGCTCAACAATTGCAATACCATTGAATACATTAACCACCTGATCAATACCAAAAGCAATAAACGAAAAGAAGTTATTGCCAACGAACTTCATGAGGAGACACTGAATGCACAGCGTGAACTCTTTCACAGTATTATCACTTTCTTTGACACACAGTGCTCTCGCAGACAAATTATTGTCGATCCTGAAGTTGTCGATCTAATCAATCACGTCAAGGTGGTGTACAAACTGCTGACTGGTTTTAGCATCCTAATGCGCATTCAGGAACGCCATTATCAATTTTTTGTCGAACACCATATTAGTCTTATACTTAACGATGAAATTATTCAGGGTATTATATTTGATTTTTTTATCAATTATATTGACCGTTTTCGCCAGCAAGTCGAAAAAATTTCCAAACGCCTGATACAAAAATACTCAGAGCAAAAGAAAATTGACCTGCCGATTCCCCGTTATCGAGGCTTTCATGTGCGCCCTTCGACCTTGGTCGCCCGCATTGTTATGCACTACGGCAGTAAAGTCACCATGACGCTTAACGATACAACATACAACGCCGCAATCCCTTTGGACCTGTTTCGTGCCAATGAAGTCATAAACGTGGGAAAACGGCGAGAGATCGGCAAAATTATCGCCGAAAGCAAAGATGGTCAAAAGTATACCAAGCAGCTGCGCAAGCTTCCGCATCAGGACCAGATCCTGATGCAGAAATATTTTTTAGAGCTGTTTCGGAGTTTGCAGAAGCAAGGAAAGATTGTAGTCTATGAGTCGCTGTCCATGGATTCTTTGGAGCAACCATCTGCCGGGGAAGAATTTCTAGAATACGTCAAACGCGAAGTTGCCTATCTAATGGCTACAGGAAAAATTGACATGGTCTTTAGCTTGGCGATAAGCTTTGAAGGGGATTCAAGGGTTCTAGCTGATATTGCCATACTTGCGGAAAACGGCTACGGGGAGGATGAAGTGGGCAACAATGTTCCTCTACCCAAAGAACTATCCTATCTCAGGAGATAAATAAATGCATCGCAGTAACTCTATTGTCCACTTAAGTCTCATTATTTTTTTGCTATATGGCTTCTTTTGCGGCATTATTTTTCCTTTCTATGTCCAACTGTTTGGCATTCATTTTACTTCCAACTTCCAATTTTTTATCTTTTTCTTAAGTTGTGTAGTCGTTGGCACAATTATGGGCTTTTTGTGTTTTCTTATCAGCAAAATTACGGTTGTACGTATTATTCGGCTAATTGCATACGAATTAAAAGACATCGCCGAAGGTCAAGGAGACTTGACTCGCAAAATTGATATTGAATCAAGCGATGAAGTTGGGCAGCTGGCCTTTTGGCTCAATGCCTTTGTCGGTCGCTTAGACCTAATGTTGGGGAACACCAAGACACTGGCGAGCACAATGCGTGAGAATGGTATTGATTTTAATGTTAGCTTACGGCACGCTGGCGATATTCTTCAAGCCGTATTTACCAGCTTAGGCAACATTGACCAAATCAGCGAAAATCAGGTCCAGGCAATGAATAATGCCAAAGACAATTTACAAAAGTTTACTCAAAATATTGGCCAAGTCTCCGAGCATTCGACCATTTTAAATGATAGCTTCAAAGACTTCACCCACTACATTCAGAAGCAATCTAACCTTACACAGGAATTCCTCAGCAGCATGGATAGCCTGAAACATTCTCTGGGCGATCAAAACAGCGGCAAGACCGGTGACCACAGCGAGACAAACAATGACTTATTCGGTGTCACCATTCAATTTGCCAAGGAATCGACACGTTCTATTGATGAACAGTCCCAGCGCTTTACCCGCATTGAAAAACTCCTTGAAGAAATTGAAGATATTGCAGAAAGTACTCATCTCCTTTCAATCAATGCTTCTATCGAAGCCGCTCGCGCCGGTGAATCAGGACGTGGCTTTACCATTGTCGCCCTGCAAATTCGCAACTTGGCGACGAACTCAGGCACATTGACTTCAGAAATTCGCGAGCAGATTGAAGCCATTATAAATGTCGCCAAAAGCTCGGGAACTCAACTCAGCGACCTGCGTACCGTGCTGAATAATCGTATGGAAAATGTAATTACGGATTTGCAACAATTGAGTACAGCAGCACGAGATATCAGCAATACAATAGAAATAATAAACTCTATGCAGCGCAAGCTAAAAGAGCGCGTTGAAGATATTAGTCTAAGTTTTGCAGAGAACAATATTGTGCGTGAAACTTTATTGAAGCCAATGGAAGAACTCAGTAATTATACGGATAAGCTGCGCAATAGTTTCAGCCGCATCAGTATCGGCTCTGACGAGATTGAAAAAGTTACCAAGAACTTCTTCGCCCAAGGCGCTATCGTTGAAAAACAAGCCCAGGAACTGGTTAAAAGTATGCAAGACTATCAAACCAGTCAAGACAAAGCCCGAAATATCAATCAGCTACAACTGAATCAGATCACAGCGGCCGAAACTGATCTGCTTGGCGCCAATGGTGGCAAGAGTTTTGCCTGAGCATTGCTCAGCTTGCGAGCTAAACTCTGCTTTGATCTTTTAGGCGATATTTATAAGTGTAAAATATATAACTGGAAATTGGCCGTAAAATTAGCCATAAAATTAGTCTTGGACAAGCCTATGGAAATCCTTTAATGCGTTCAGCTCTCATATCCAATCGCACTACGCAACTTCAAGGTGAATTGACTATCCCTGGTTCAAAGTCGCATACTATTCGTGCCCTGTTGATTGCCTCTTTGGCTCATAAAAAGCAGAACTCAGCTGAAAGTCGTTTGCGTTCACCCCTACTGTCGCGAGATACTATTTCTGCCCGCAGAATGTTTGAGCAGCTGGGGGCCATTATCATTGAAGAAAAAGTTGGGCTCCCCGGCAATACAATGCCCATCCAGTGGCGCGTGCGTGCTATTGATCCGGCCCGTTTCGCTGAGGAATCAAGTGAAGTCATTCAAATTGATGTCGGTAATTCAGCTACTACACTATACTTAGGCACTGCTGTTGCAGCCCTGTTCCGCCGTCCGGTGCGCTTTGATGGCGACCATTCCATCCGCAGACGCTCAGCAAAAAATTTATTGCAGGCATTACAAGATTTTGGGGTCAAGGTTAGCACTGAAGGTCAGGATTTCTGCTGTCCTTATACCATTCAAGGTCCCATAATCGGTGGATCAACCCGGCTTGCTGCGCCGACCAGCCAGTACCTCAGTGCCTTGCTTCTGGCCCTGCCATTGAGCGAAAGCGGCTGTGAGTTTGAAATAGAAATGGAATTGCTCAATGAACATCCTTACATAAACATGACCCTAGATTGGCTGCACAGCCAAGGAATCCAGTGGCGCAATGAAGGTTACGATCGCTATCAGTTATATGGTGGTCAACAATATCGACCCTTTCAATGCTCTATCTGTGCCGATTTTTCTTCAGCGACATTCTTCTTGTGCGCAGCCGCTATTACCGGCAGCAGTATTCGGCTGCGCGGACTGGATCCACACGATAGTCAGGGAGACAAACATATCTTGAATTTATTACAAAGCATGGGCTGTCGTTATCATTGGCAAGAAGACGAACGGTCAGGTAGCGTAGCCACCAATGATCTCCAAGATAAAAACAATTTGCGCAATTATTTGCTCGAATTTTCTGGTCCGGAGCAGCTCAAGTCAGTAGACCTGGATTTGGGAGCTACTCCCGATGCCCTGCCCGCAATGGCCGTAACTTGTGTCTGTGCCTCAGGTACGAGCCTCATATATAACGTGGCACACGCCCGCAAAAAAGAAACCGACCGCATCGCCTGCATGGCAAAAGAATTGCACAACCTGGGCTTCACTGTCGAGGAAAACCCGGACGGCTTGAGTGTGACTGGAGGTATCACACGCTTTATGAACGAAGCGCGAACGCGCGCGACACGGGGTTATCGCGATCACCGCATCATCATGGCTTTGTCCTTGCTCAACCTGCTGGGCCCCAAATATCCTCTGTCACTGGACGATTCCAGTTATGTGGCAGTGACATTTCCCAGTTTCTTTACTGACCTCAATTCACTTCAAATGCAGTCATGTCCAACACACAGGACCCAATAACACGGCAGCTCTTTGGCGACGACGAAGACCTGCTGCGACCGTGTTCGCTGCGCGAAATTACAGAACAACTGCATCAGGCACAAATCCTTACAAGCAACAACTTGGAACAGCTGGCTGTCATAGATGTAAGCCGGCGACAACGGCTTTGTCCGTGCTACGATTCGCGCTTACTGCAACCTTGGCATATTTTTGTGGCTTTGATCGGCGAGAATCTCGACGGACACAACTTTATTCCGCAAGTTTTAGAAATGCGCTGCAAGTCGGTAGTCTACCAAAGAGCACTGCCGGCCAAACTCTTAGCGCAGCTTTCGGACCAAAATATTGCCGCCTTTCAAGTTAGCGACAGCCGGCAAGCCTTGTCTCTTCTAAGCGCCTACTGTTTTGGCCAACCTTCCCATCAATTGCCAGTACTCGGTATTACTGGCACGGATGGCAAAACTTCCATCGCTTACCTGAGCTACCAGATACTCCAGGCTCAATATGGCCCTCGCAGCGGCTTACTCAGTACCTTTGGCGTAGATCTCGGCCAGGGCTTACAGCCCAATCCCGTACACCAGACCACTCCTGAATCCCTGATTGTACAGCGAGCTTTGGCCCGCATGAAAGCGAATGGTTGCCTGTACGCAGTGTTGGAGTGTTCCTCCCATGGGCTTTCACCGCGCACAGCGCGGCTCATGCACGTCCAACTTGCGGGAGCCCTGTTTAGCAACCTGAGCCCTGAACATCTGGAATTCCACGGCAGCATGGAATGTTACATTCGTGATAAAGCAAGAATATTTGAACTCCTGAAACCAGGAGGAGCCGCTGTCTGGCAAGTCGATGAGCCTACAATTGGGGCGCTTTATGCCTTCAGTGGCGCACGCCAAGACTTACGCTACTGGGGCTATAAAGTCAATCCAACCGCAAAGTCAAATAAAAAATCTCCCAAATTGGCGCTGCCGCATCAGGCCATTCCCCCTTATGAAGGTTTACTCCGGGCCGAAAATTCAAAATTTGGCGTAGCCAATTCACAGTTTGAACTATTCGCCCCTGAAATTTCATCAGCTCTCTCGCTCTGTCAAATTGACATTCCCGGCAGTGCCTACGTCGAAAACACGCTAGGAGCCATAACACTGTGTTGCGCAACCCTGCCCAACAGTGACCCCCATGCCTTGCTCAAAGCGCTGCAAAAAAGTGGCAACCCTCAACTGGCATTGCGAGCGCCCAAGGGCCGCATGGAATTGTTGCCGGCAAACACTTCATTTACCGTACTTATCGACTATGCGCACAGCCCCGGGTCCTTTTCTCGTCTATTGCCTGAAATGCGACATTTGCTCGCACCTAATGCCCGCATGCTTGTGCTCTTCGGCTCAGGTGGTGAGCGCGACCGCCAAAAACGCCCCCGACAGGGGGCTCTGGCGGCACAGTATGCCGACATCATTGTCCTGTGTAATGAAGACCCGCGCAATGAAGACGAGATGGCTATTCTCAAAGATATTCAGGATGGCATTCCCTCAGAATCCGGTTTTACTTGCGGCAAAAATCTATTTCTAATACCTGAGCGCCGACTGGCAATGTCTCAGCTGTTTTCCCTGGCGCGACCTAACGACCTGGTATTACTGCTAGGTAAAGGACACGAGCAATCAATCATCTTGGCCAAGCAGCGCGAGATACCCTGGGATGAGCGCGAAGTAGCTCTAGAATTATTACATCGTCCCACCCTTTCTTGCAAGAATTAACCAGAAGAGATACATTAAACTCCCAGTGAGCAATTTTTCCCCATAAGAGTCGAGACAAAAAGGAGACAAAACCAATGTTAATGCAGCGATTCATAGCAGCATTGCCCTTACAATTATCGCAGTTCTTGAAGTCATTATGGCCGTTGTTGGCCATTTTAGGAACTATGAGATTGAGTGCTCAAGACGATAATAGTTTTCAGCTTCCCCAAGATGCTGGCCTAATTATCAGACTTAAAAATCTAGAGGAAGCCAGAGCTCCTTTTCTCAGTCATAGCCTTTTATTCTTCACTTATAAAGGCCGCCCACAAACCAAGGCGGTAGGCATTTCTTTCGAGTCCGAAGGATTTGCTGAATTGAAGATGATGGAACGCAATGGCCACGATGTCTTTATCTACGCGATTCCCCTACCGAGAGAAGGTCGCGTCGGCTACCGCTACTGGATTGATGGCCTATGGCAAAGTGATTCAGCCAATCCCAACTATTACCTCGACAGTCATGAGGTCGCCATATCAGTGTTTGAAAATAAAGAATATTCGATTATTAAAGATGTCAATCCCACTGTCGTCGGCAACGACTATGACTTTTATGCCTACTTTGATCCAGGCGAGCATGTGTATATGCTGAGCAATTTCAACAACTGGAGCCCATTTATTTCCCCTTTAGAAGAAGTGGAACCAGGCAAATACTATATCCGTATCCGCTACCTGCAGCCTGGAGATTATCAGTACTATTTCTGGGTGGGGGGGGTCAAGCTCCTGGATCCCCGCAACTACCATACTGCCGTCAACGCCGAAGGTGAGCGAGTTTCTGTTTTTACAGTGGCAATGCCATAAGAATACATCAGATCTTAAATGAAGCCTAATATATTGTATTTCTCAGCTCACTTTTGTGTCCTGCTGCTCCTGCTCACTCTGAGCTGGAATTGTGCCAAGGGCGATACAGAACCAGACCTCACCGCCACCAGCAAGGATTACACGGGTCAATATAACGATGAGCATGGCAAAGCCTCGGATCATACGATTGATGCCCAGCTTGCTCCCTCTGTCCGTCTGCCGGGAGGACGTAAGCCTCTCCAGGTCTACACTCACCAGCTAACCGATCGAGCGACAGAAGAACAAATTGTCATCACCCGTCAGCCTGAGCGCGGAAATCTTGAGCTTTTCTTAATTTCGTCGCAAGTTGTCTCCAGCATTGAAGGATCAGTCTCCGATTATCATATCGTAGCCCAAGAAGAATTAAAAATTACATCCGAAAGATTTGCGCTACAGACTCAAGACCTGACGGGAGACGGCAGTATTCAGGAAATCTTTATCTCAGGAGAAGACAGCCAAAGTAACCGGCAGCAAGTCTATGTCTTTCAATTACAAGTCAGCGGCGCAGAAAAAAATATTCGGGGCATCCGCCAAATATTCTACCAGAAAGACAATGGTTCTTACGAAATATCTTTTGACCATCGCGGCTATTATATTGTGCATCAACGTCTATTGAATCAGGCCAATTACCAAGTGGAATTGACCGAATTAAAGTGGAACGCCGCATCGCGCAGCTTCACGGTGCGCAAAGTCGAGACCATCGACCATAATGACAAACTCTCTGAGAGCCTGAAGGCGATATACCGGGGAAATGCCAAAGATTTCTTTTACGCGACAGATGGTCTGTGGCTCAATACCGACAGCAGAAGTAATCTAAATTCTCCGCTTCAGGGAAGCGGCGAGGTCAATTCCCAAGACGTTCAAAGCAATGCGAATGCAAAACACAAGGGTCAAACCTTTATCTATTTTGACTCTGAGGCTGATGAAATTCTGATTTATGCCGACACCATTGGCTTGCGCAATAACGATCAAGTTATCGAAGTTTACAGTATTAGTAATATGATCAAAAGCCTGTGGAATCGTCTCAATATTCAAGTCCGCAACAAGTATGTTTCCAACATTCAGAAATCTTTTTATGTAACCTTGGAAGATATTGACACCATTCGGCTGTTTGCTCCCGACGGCAGCAGTTACACAGGTACATATAAACGAATAAATGCGTTAAAATATCAAGATTATGAGCTCCAGAGCATGTCGGATATTGGCGTGGCTGACTTTCAACTGGAAGGAGTCTTTACTGAACGAACTGATGGCAAACAGTACAGTTTTCAACCTGAAAAACTAACTTTAAGCCAGCCCGACGGTAGTACCTGGAAAGGCGCTTATAGCCTCTTTTCATGGCAAGGGGAAAATTATCTGGAGCTACATTTAATTGAGATCAATAGTTTTGAGGACTACCGTCGCAGCTATCGTATTGAGCTGGGCGACAGTGAAGATAAGTCCAAGAATGAGGAAGTTCAAGCAGAAATTTCGCGACCCGGCACAGAGTCCAATACACCAAAGGTCAAGAACAACTCTGACATCCAAGTTTTATTGCTTTATCCGGTAAGCCTGCTGCGCGTGGAAGAAGTAACGAATACTTCCGAGAATCTCATACGCCTTGAACGCGAACAAAACATTGACAACCGAGACCTGGAAAACCTGCTGCCCGGAGGTTAACATTTATTAGGCACATATAAAAGGAAGATTCGAAAATGAAACTAGCGGGAAAATACATCTGGATTACAGGGAGTTCTGGAGGCATCGGCCTGGCTATGGCCATACAGGCCATACACCAAGGCGCATCAATGATCGTAATTTGCGGCAGTAATAGTGAGAAGTTAAATAAGGCCGCGGCAATTTGTCGCGACCTGGCTCAAGAGCGAGGTCGCGAGGCTGCACAAATTCTGGAGCTTTGCTTTGACATTAGTAAGACTTGCGAACTAAAAAAAGCCGTAGAGTTTTACTGGCAGCACTGTGATCGCCTAGACATCCTGGTACACAATGCCGGCATGTCCCAGCGTTCTCCAATGCTATGTACTGATATTGAAGTAGAACGCTACTTAATGCAAGTCAATTATTGGGGAGCCGTTGAACTGACCAAGCTACTGTTACCGCGGATGCTGGAGAAAAAGCGTTGTTACATCGGGGTCACCAGCAGTGTCACGGGTCTATTTGGTGTGCCGTTGCGCACTACCTATTGCGCCAGCAAACACGCGCTCAACGGCTACTTCATGGCCCTTCAAACCGAATATTACAGAAGGGGTCTGCGCGTAACTCTGCTCTGCCCTGGAAAAATCAACACCGATATCAGCAAGTCGGCCCTGACAGGTGACGGCAGCCCTTTGGGAATTGTAGAAAAGGGACACGAGCGCGGCATCAGCGCCAAGCGTTGTGCCGTTACCTTTTGGTCCGCTCTCAAACGCGGCCGCCTGATTTGCTACGCGGTGTGTTCAGAAGCTTTTGCCATTTTTTTACATCGCCTTTCGCCACAGCTAGGTTCCTCTCTAATTCGCAAAGTTTTGCCACTACCTGAAAATACCGATAACGAGTCCAGACGCAATTCGCGTTGGTAGTTGTGATATTTTTGTTTTTTCGTTGGACGCACTCCGCTGTTTTTATTATAGTACTGCTTGTTCCCTGGTTGTAAATTGTACGGAACTAAAATACCCTAATAAAATATCTTGGAGAGATGCCAGAGTGGTTGAATGGGGCGGTCTCGAAAACCGTTGTAGGTTTCGGCTTACCGAGGGTTCGAATCCCTCTCTCTCCGTTGATACCAGACGAACTTTCATATGCCCGAGATAACATAGCCACAAAGGCCCGGCATTGAGCTAAGCTTTTGCTGACTTCCTCTCTATAAAAACAGCCCATTTTTCTCTAATTTTTCTCCTAAAATACCATATTTGGATAAGCGAAGTATGGCGCTTTTAGTCATGGAAAATTAAGGCTCTGGCAATTGACCGGTTCGCATCAGGTGGTCTATGGGAAGCATTTGCCCCATTTAAACAATCCATCTTTTGCTGGTTTCGAATAAGGATTGAAAGCCACTTTCCAGAAATAAGCATCAGAGTCAAAAAAATAACTTGAATATCCACCCCAGAAAACCTTCTGTGCCTCTTTCACAACCTTCGCGCCTATGTCTGGTTCCTCGTTAATCACCTATCAACGTCATCTTCTGAATTAACATTATGAGCTAGGCTCAACGATTGTCACGATGTAAATTGTCGATTTAAAAGTGTGCGCGCAACGATCATATCGAATCGCAATACGCCGTTAGTCTTTTAATTTAGCAAAAATATTCTCAACTTTATGCCGCTTTTTATAACTCGTTTTACAATATCCTATTGGCTCCTTACGGTTCCTGCGACAGGGAATACAACTCCCAGTATTCTGATCTCCAAGCATTTTTCTTACTCTCAAACTATCGTAAGCCCGATCCGCAATCAGCACTTGCGCCGCCGGCAACTCAGAAAGCAAAACATCCGCACCTTTAAAATCGCTTTTCTGCCCTTCGCTCAGATGCAGCCAGAACGGCGCCCTGCACCATCGCTCAGAACATGCAATTTGCTATTCATAGCTCCAAAGATATTGAATGATACGCCCGATCAAGCTTGGCTCGCCGCCCTTTTTGAGGTTCAATGCCGTGCGGTATACCTTGAGATGGGAGGCATCAATCATCCGCATGCCCGTCTGTGCAGCGCCTGATGTGAACAGCTCTCTGAAGATATTCTTGAAAACACCGTTTTGTGACCAGCGCACAAAACGGTTGTAAAGTGTTTTATAGGGGCCGTATTCAGGCGGTGCATCACAGCAGCGCGAACCATTGCGGATAATAAAGATAATACTGAGACGTTTGTCATCAACCCTGAGACGACCGCGAGACTTTGGGAAATAGGGTTTAAGATGCGAGATCTGCTCATCGTTCAACCAAAATAGATTGCTCATAAATAGGCTCCGTTTTTAGAGATATTTCACTTTGCTCTCTTGAAGCTAATAGCTAATGAGTCCTGAGCCTAGCTCATGGCTGAAAATGCCATGAACCAATATAGAACGTTCAATACCTATACCAGTTTAATAATTAGCAGTATTAGAACAAGCAAGGCACTAAGTCCAATGACCATGAACGTACCAGCCATCCCACACGCGCGATACTGACTGTTGAGTAATTTCTCTCCTTCAATGCGTTCCGCGATTGTCAGGCCGTAAGCATGTGTTAATCGAGCACCTAAAAATAATAAGCCGAGTATATGCAAGCCATAATAGGGTAAGTCAAGATATTCCAGCACTCCCAGCAAGATTAGAAAAATCGGCGTATATTCTGTGAAATTCGAATGTGCTCTAATGCGCTTCTGAAGATCGTAATTATTGTCATCACCAAGCGCCACTTTTTTTTGAAGTCTACCCTTAATGACGTTGATCGACAACGCAATTAACAGAAATGATAACAATGCGACATAAAGACCAGTAATCATACATTGCTCCTATGAATGAGACTAGATGTTTTCTCTAATCAGTTCTGCAGCCTTATCCCATGCAGGCGAGATATTAAAAAACTCTGTCTAAAAATAAAGATATAATATAATATCTTATATAATTACAATATAGTCAAGTACGATTATCATAAACAAACAATAATGTAAAGGAAAAATGCGGAAGCCTATCGACGATGAAATACGGGATAAGATTATCGCAAAAGCAGGCGATTTCTTTACGCAAAGAGAGCCTCATCAAGCCACTATGCTGGTAACGTGTTTCAATTCACGCACCCGTTGTGTGAGGCATGGAGAATGAAAAAGCAGGAATTAAGTTAGAAAAGTTGCAGGATGCCTTTTATTTAGGGCTTTCAAAGGGTGGCTGCAGGGCGTTTAAAAGCTTGAAAAAAATTGCAGGTTTTTGCTGTTTTCTTGGAGAAATTTGTAAAAAACTTGCAGAAATTTGCAGCCGTTTTTACTGATTTTCCGGGTGCGGTTTCCGCTTTCCCCTGCCTAGATTTCGTAACCTTTCGTGTACTTTCGTGGTTACTCGCTAACAGTCCCTGGCCGAGTAACCACGAAAAACACTAAAAAAGTACGAACAACACGAAAAATTCTAAAACACCGCGCCTGCTGCCTGGACGCCCCCCGCAGCCCCCCATCGTTTTCCCCGCGGCTCCCCCGTCTAAATTTCGTGCCTTTTCGCTACTTTTCGTGCCCTTCGTGGTACCCGTCGTCCATCCGGCCCCTTTTCTGCTTTTCCCTGGTGCCCAAAGCTCCCCTGCCTAAATTTCGTGACCTTTCGCAACCTTTCGTACTTTTCGTGGTTCCCTTTTCGTGGTTCCCCTGTCGTGGTTAGCGGGCTGCGATAACAGGCGCAGCGCCAGCCGTTGGGCGGGCAGAAGGCGGATTTCAGAACCAAGATCAGGGTTGAGATGTTGACGGCGAATTATCCGATTCAACTTTACATGTAAGCTCAAAAATCGGGTTCAGATTGGCGTTTCATTCTTCATGCAAATTTTTTTCATTCTTCGTGGAAAGTTACACCCGTAAAGGGCGCGACGCACATCGCCCTCAAAGGGATTTTGCGCCAGGCCGTTTCAATTCACGCGCCCGTAAAGGGCGCGACCACGGGGACAGGGAACAATTCTGGTGAACTAAGTGTTTCAATTCACGCGCCCGTAAAGGGCGCGACATCTTCGCATCAATGAATAAATCTTTCAATAGAAGTTTCAATTCACGCGCCCGTAAAGGGCGCGACGCGCCTCAAACGCGAGACGCCGAGCCAGTTCCTAGTTTCAATTCACGCGCCCGTAAAGGGCGCGACCAGATTGATTATTCCAGATGGTGTATACCCTATAGTTTCAATTCACGCGCCCGTAAAGGGCGCGACATCTTCGCATCAATGAATAAATCTTTCAATAGAAGTTTCAATTCACGCGCCCGTAAAGGGCGCGACGAAGCGAATTGCTAGACAGGCACACCCTTACCCTTGTTTCAATTCACGCGCCCGTAAAGGGCGCGACGAAGCGAATTGCTAGACAGGCACACCCTTACCCTTGTTTCAATTCACGCGCCCGTAAAGGGCGCGACTTTCCCGCATCGGTTTTTATGTCTATATACTTGTCGTTTCAATTCACGCGCCCGTAAAGGGCGCGACTCGGGGATTTTGCAGGCAAAACCTTGCACAATGTGTTTCAATTCACGCGCCCGTAAAGGGCGCGACTCATGAGAAAGGCACATGGTCTCTCTTTGTTTCAGTTTCAATTCACGCGCCCGTAAAGGGCGCGACGTACGCGCCGAGCTGAAAGGCAAGAACCCCGACAGTTTCAATTCACGCGCCCGTAAAGGGCGCGACCAGTGCCAGGCAATGCTGGATGCGGCTGTGAGCGCGTTTCAATTCACGCGCCCGTAAAGGGCGCGACGCGAGTAATGGATTTACGCACCAAGTTTGAGTACGTTTCAATTCACGCGCCCGTAAAGGGCGCGACGTGCGCTGCGCGTGGTCGCGCGCAACAACCCCAAGTTTCAATTCACGCGCCCGTAAAGGGCGCGACCAGACCTGAGCATCAAGGCCACCGCAAGCGAGGCGTTTCAATTCACGCGCCCGTAAAGGGCGCGACCCCCTTAATATTATCAATATTAAGGCCTTTTTCCAGTTTCAATTCACGCGCCCGTAAAGGGCGCGACTACCCATAACGGCCATAAATGCTTCTTGTGTATAGTTTCAATTCACGCGCCCGTAAAGGGCGCGACCCTATGCTTCCTGTCTATCCAGGTCTTCCAGCTCGTTTCAATTCACGCGCCCGTAAAGGGCGCGACGAAACTGCTGGAGCAGCAGGTACAGCTTAACGGCGTTTCAATTCACGCGCCCGTAAAGGGCGCGACCTGGCGCATGAACGAGCTTGCGCAGCTACTCAAGTTTCAATTCACGCGCCCGTAAAGGGCGCGACTTGTATTGCCGCAACGCTGGGTGACTGTCAGCAGGGTTTCAATTCACGCGCCCGTAAAGGGCGCGACATGCCGGTTAAATCGCTTTCAGGGACGTTCACGTGTTTCAATTCACGCGCCCGTAAAGGGCGCGACTCGAGCTGGAGAGCCGCTACAGTGCCGAGCGGCAGTTTCAATTCACGCGCCCGTAAAGGGCGCGACGTATCAACTGGCGAGCACGTCCAAGGAGCAGCTGTTTCAATTCACGCGCCCGTAAAGGGCGCGACGTCACAAGCAGAGCTGGCCGCCGCCGAGGCCAGCTGTTTCAATTCACGCGCCCGTAAAGGGCGCGACTGGCAGAAGGTGAGAGCACCTTCAAGCCGAGTGGGTTTCAATTCACGCGCCCGTAAAGGGCGCGACGTGGCCGATGTGATGGCCAAGACGGCCAATATGGCGTTTCAATTCACGCGCCCGTAAAGGGCGCGACCCAAGGCGCAGGAATTCCTTGCGATGGCCGGAATGTTTCAATTCACGCGCCCGTAAAGGGCGCGACGTGGCCGATGTGATGGCCAAGACGGCCAATATGGCGTTTCAATTCACGCGCCCGTAAAGGGCGCGACCCAAGGCGCAGGAATTCCTTGCGATGGCCGGAATGTTTCAATTCACGCGCCCGTAAAGGGCGCGACGCCGCTTTCCTCCGCAGGCTCCAGCTTGCGGCAGTTTCAATTCACGCGCCCGTAAAGGGCGCGACGTTATCTTGTCGGGCCAGCAATTGCCAAGAGATTGTTTCAATTCACGCGCCCGTAAAGGGCGCGACCGTACTGCTATCCAAGATTACACTCTATGCGTGGTTTCAATTCACGCGCCCGTAAAGGGCGCGACGAGAATGCGATCACGATATCGCTAGGCGAACTCAAGTTTCAATTCACGCGCCCGTAAAGGGCGCGACATCGCAACGGATATCGGCACGGCCTACCAGTACGTTTCAATTCACGCGCCCGTAAAGGGCGCGACCGATGTCTTTAAAAACGCTTTTAAAAGTGGTTTTGTTTCAATTCACGCGCCCGTAAAGGGCGCGACAAGAAGCTTTTTGCGAAAATGTTGTATCGGTTATTGTTTCAATTCACGCGCCCGTAAAGGGCGCGACTTTTGATTTTGAGACGGGCGAAACTCACAAAATGGTTTCAATTCACGCGCCCGTAAAGGGCGCGACTATATCCATTTAATTTACCAAAGTCCTCAAGGTTGTTTCAATTCACGCGCCCGTAAAGGGCGCGACCTGAAAGGGGGTAAAAATGTCAATAAGTTACGCAGTTTCAATTCACGCGCCCGTAAAGGGCGCGACGACAAACTTTTGTTCATGGTAAGGTATTTCCAGCAGTTTCAATTCACGCGCCCGTAAAGGGCGCGACATCCGCCAAAGCTGCGGCGTGATTCAGTAGATTTGTTTCAATTCACGCGCCCGTAAAGGGCGCGACCTATATAAGTTTGCCAGAAGTTATGTATATTAGTGTTTCAATTCACGCGCCCGTAAAGGGCGCGACAAGAAGCTTTTTGCGAAAATGTTGTATCGGTTATTGTTTCAATTCACGCGCCCGTAAAGGGCGCGACCATAAGTTTCTGGCTTGACCCAGACTGTAGTTACGTTTCAATTCACGCGCCCGTAAAGGGCGCGACGAGCGCACTGCAGCTGCCCGATTATTCAGAGGTGGTTTCAATTCACGCGCCCGTAAAGGGCGCGACGAAAGAGCAATACATTGCGGCCTTTAATCGCATGGTTTCAATTCACGCGCCCGTAAAGGGCGCGACATCCCCCTTATATATATACGCACAAAGCCTACGTTTCAATTCACGCGCCCGTAAAGGGCGCGACATGACGCTGCCGTGCCAGACATGCGACGGCAAATGTTTCAATTCACGCGCCCGTAAAGGGCGCGACAAGTATAACTCTAGGGACCAAGGCCGACTATACCGTTTCAATTCACGCGCCCGTAAAGGGCGCGACAATCTAAGCATGATATTTTAGTAATCAATCGTGAGTTTCAATTCACGCGCCCGTAAAGGGCGCGACGGCGCCATCAATCGGCCCCTGAACGGCGGAGACGGTTTCAATTCACGCGCCCGTAAAGGGCGCGACCAATACTTTGCAGTGAGTCCTTGATATCTCCGGCGTTTCAATTCACGCGCCCGTAAAGGGCGCGACCAATACTTTGCAGTGAGTCCTTGATATCTCCGGCGTTTCAATTCACGCGCCCGTAAAGGGCGCGACCCGTCATGACAGTTCTCCTATTCGCTTTGCCGGGGTTTCAATTCACGCGCCCGTAAAGGGCGCGACCTGGCGGCCCTGGATATGCATGGCATCTTAGAGCGTTTCAATTCACGCGCCCGTAAAGGGCGCGACCCACCGAGGCCCTCATATGATTGCTCTTGTCGATGTTTCAATTCACGCGCCCGTAAAGGGCGCGACGAAAACCTTATCTTCGAAATACGGAACATCATTGTTTCAATTCACGCGCCCGTAAAGGGCGCGACTCAGGCAATGGCTCGGCGGATTCCCAAGCCCCTGTTTCAATTCACGCGCCCGTAAAGGGCGCGACCTACACGCAACAATACTGGCGGGAGCGCTGCGAAGTTTCAATTCACGCGCCCGTAAAGGGCGCGACATGATGAAGACGATGACGATTTATTAAAAGACAAGTTTCAATTCACGCGCCCGTAAAGGGCGCGACCGCTGAGTTCTTCAGCACTTATTCATGGGCAATGACACGGCATTTTCGCGGACCTCCTATCATGGACACTAATCCCCTATTATACCCAATTGTTCAAGATAATATTAATGCTTTGTTGTCAAGGAATAAATTCTTTTCGCCAATCGACTGAAATTTTTATGAGAACCAACAGTTGGCGCATCATAGGACGAGTGGATCGCGAAACAAATCCAAAGAAGGCTTGGCCCCCCAATGCTCGATTTTTCTCTGCCAGTTTTTTCCCAACAGGTAAAAACGCAGACTGTCGATTTCCGGTTGGTATTCTCTCAACAATTTATTTTTCAACTTTGTCCACTGGGCGGGCGAGATTTCACATTCAAAAAGCGAGTATTGCACGCGCTGTCCGTAATCCTGGCAGTGTTTAGCGATACGGCGCAAGCGTTTTGCTCCCTGGCGATCCTCGAAAGAAACATCATAAGCGATCAACACCATCATAGCTTATCATCTCATCAAAAACGGAGGATATTCAGCCAGATCGCCGCGTAAATGCCGGGCGAGTAACATTGCCTGAACGATCGGAAGGAGACCGACTTCGACTTCTTCGCCGAGATAGGGATGACGAATCTTTTCCTGTTTGCGTATCTGATAGGCGGCCAACAAGGTTTTTCTCGTTTCATCTTTCATTGTAACCGCGCCGCTCGCTTCAACCAAAAAATCGTTTTCTTTTATCTGCCCGCGGTTGATCAATCTCAGTACCAGCCGATCGACCCACCAAGCACGGAATTCTTCCAGCAGATCCTGAGCAAGGCTGTCGCGGCCCGGACGATCGGCATGAAGAAAGCCAACCTGCGGATCGAGTCCCACACTTTCCAGTGCCCCGCCAATTTCATGCCCCAAGACGCTGTAGAAAAACGACAGCGCAGCATTGACCGGATCTCGCGGCGGACGACGATTGCGCCCGTCAAAGATTAGTCCATTTGAAACACGAATCAAATGTGTAAATACGCCGAAGTAAACGGCAGCGGCATCACCTTCGATACCACGAACGGAATCCACGCTCAATGCCGTTCCAAGCCTTTGCAGGCTGCTGTTCAAGGCGATCACTGCCTGCCGCACCTCTGTTTGTTCGCCATAATGACGCAGGCGTCTTTGCAAAACCTGCTTGCACGCCTGAATTTTCGCGGCAATGAGATTGCGCGCGATCGGCAGCGGCGCTTCCTGAGAGAGGCGATACTGCGCTCTTCTCAGCAGCACGTTACCGCTCTTGCATCCTTGCAGGCGGCCGAGATATTTGCCGTATTCGCTAAAAAACGCCAGCGATACCCGATTCTCGCCGCAAAAGCCAAGTAAAAACGGCGAAACCAGCACATTGCCGAAACAGAAAATATGGGCGACCGCGTGCACCGGCAATTGCATCAGCTTTTCGCCGGCGCAGTCGATCACCAGCGTTTCACGGGCCTTGTGCAGATAAGCGCCTTGGCGGGTGATGAACAAGGTATTTTGCAGTTTACGCATTTTTTTCCATGCATTTGTGCAAAGCGGCCGTTTTCAGGAGCATTATTCTTCCAACGTAACGCGATCGCGGCAAGTGTCAGTTCCTTTCAGCGACTGTGTCGGCGAACAAGGCTTGCACGTAGGCGGGCGAACGGTCTTTCGCGAAAAGTGCCGGCTGACAGTTATCGACCAAAGAGCACGATTTGCAGTGCTTGGCGAGTATCGGCGGCGGCGTTTTCCCGCTTGTGAGCAAGGCGCGCGTCCGCTCGATCACTTTCAGAGTCTCTGCGCGCAAAGGCTCATCCAGAATAACAGCCTCGCGGTGGCGCGTGCATCCATACCACAAAGCGCCTTCCGCCACCGGTTCGCCGTGCATTTCTTCGAGACACAAGGCCTGCGCGCAGAGTTGAATCCGATCGACATTCGTTGCTTTGCTGCGTCCGTTTTTATATTCGACCGGTTTCATTTGCCCGCTTTTTCCATGTACTTCAAGGAGATCGACGATGCCGGAAAGTCCCAATTTCTCCGAAGCGACGTGCACCGCGCGGGCGTAACGAATCCCCTTGCGGGTTTCCGCTTCGCCGCTGTCCACCCTTTCATGCAGCGCCCGGCCGCGGGCGGTCAGAACATTTTCCGCCCATATCTGTTCGTTATGGATCAGCGCGCACTGACGCGGGCAGAAAGCATAATGTTGGAGAGCGGAAAGCGGGATCCGCATCAAAATCGTTCGTACACCTCGACGCCGTCGAGTCCGTCTTTATCGATGCCGATACGGTAGTCGGAGAAATCCGTCGCCGGGGTGTTGTCTTCACCGCTGATCCGTTCGACGTTCACCGCCGCGAAGAGCCTGTGCGCCGGCAGATTGCCGAGGGCATCGCGATGCTTGAAAACAATCAGTTTGCGTGCCGACATTTCGCCTCTGGCGGCAGAATGATCGTGTTCAAACATATGCTCGAGCGCCTGCCAGAACTTTTCCAGATCCTCTGCGGAAAACCCGGTTTTTTCCGCGAGTTTCGCGGAAATATAGCCGTGTCCGCGATACAAGGCGTAGGGGACGATATGTTTGCGTCCCATGGTACGGTCTTTGCGTTCTTCTTCATCCTGATCATTGTCACCTTGATCAGTCACTGCCATGCGGGTGATCGAAATTTCAAGCGGCACAATCGGATCGAGAGACTGGGCAAAGGCGAATTGAACCGGCCCGCGTACCTGCCCACAGTTCACTTTTGTACTCATCACCGCACCGAAGCTACGCACATCGAAAAAGTTCTTACACATCCAGGCGGTGATCTCATGGGCCTGTTGCTCATCCTTTGGTAAATGTTTCTTTTCCGGCGTGATCTTGAGCGCCTCATAGGCGCGCTTGTTCTGTAAATTGAGCACGGCCTTTTCTTTCACGTAAATTTCATAGCCGGGGTTATTTTCTTCGGTCAATTCGATGAAATTGCGGATCTTGCGCTTCAAACAAACATCGCTTACAAGCCCCTTGCTGGATTCCGGGTCGAGACGCGGCATATTACCGGCATCCGGATCGCCGTTCGGGTTGCCGTTTTTGACATCGAACAGATAGACAAATTCATAACGATTTTCGAGACTCATGCCGATTCCTCTCTTGTTTCAGACTTTTTTTCAAAATAACGTTGTTTCTGCTGGTAATAGCCGATCGCAAAGCGCCCCTGATCGTCGATACTGAGATGGCGGGGCAAAGAACTTTCAGGCAGATGCCCGATCACCTCTCCGAGCGCTTTATCAAGATAGACTGCGCTTCCTGGTCTGTCCTTACGCAGTTTACCCAAGTGATGCCGCGCACCGCGCAGCAAGCGGGGGAAAACGGAAAACGGCGCCATAGACGCCGAACCGTAATAACGCTCGCTGATGCCGGCATTGAGCTCGCCCAATGCCTGCCCCTGAATTCGTTCGAGCACGGCAAACAGCCGACCCAATAAATAAGCCCCATTCCGATTGTCCTTATCCAATGCCATCGGCACTTCCTCCTGTATTAAATTCTTGCGGTAACGCCTGGCGAGAATCGCCTTGATCATCGCAATGCGATAGCCATTCAAATCTCTCTCTTTTTTATTTTTTTTATTTTTCTTATTCTTATATGCGTATGTACGCACTCTCAGCAGCAACTGGGCAAGCAGGCTCATCGGGTACGGCGTGCCGGCGAGGATCGCGCGCATCAATTCTCCGGCGAGCAGCGGAGAAATATTTTTTTTCTTGCTCTGAACCGCTGTAGCCTCCAGTAAGTCCTGTATAGCCGGCACCTTGCGCCACGGCGAAGGGGTAATCGATAAATCGTCGTAATGTTCGGCGAAACGCGTTGCCAGTTCGCCGAGCGTACTTTGCAGCCAGAAACGGATGGAAATTCGCGCGGCGTTCGGCGCCAATCCGAGCACATAAAAACGGGTGCTCGAATCCAGGTTGGGGCGGATTTCCGCGAGCGCCCGTCCTTTCGCGATGTCGGTGAGAAGGGCGGACAATTTATGGTTTTCCGTCGCGTCATCGGGCGGGCTGATGAACGTTGCACACAACATTTCCGCCGCCTCGGCCTGCCCTGCTTGATCGGAAACCGCCCAAAACACCGTGCTCGCGTCGCCGATTTGCACACATTGTCGATGTGCACGATTGAGCAGATAGTTCAGCGCCGTGGTGTAGGCAAAAGCAGCTTTTTGCGATACCGGCGCGTTGTCTCCCTGCACTTTTCCATAGGATCCAAAGGACTCCTGATTGAAAGAGACGATGGATCCACCAGAAGATTGAACGTTCCAGACGCCTTTGATTGCGGGGTGCAGACGAGCCGGAAGCGCCATTTCTCCACTGACGAGACACGGAACTCTCTTTTCCCGATCGCTGTGCAAAAGCTTTTGCCAAAGCATCTTGGCCGCCGGCCGCTGATGCAGGTAGCACTGATCGCCATCAAGTTGGAAGACGAGATTTTGACCGGCGATCGCCTCCGGCAGGCGCGATTCGGCAAAGTCCTGCGGCTGCCAGCGTTGCAGGAAAAGCTTTAAGGCCCGCAGTCCGGCGTCTTCTGTTCCTTCGAGTACGCGCAGATGGTAATCACGGAATGCGGTGAAGGTTTTTTCCGTCGCCGTCCAGGAGCGCACTGCCGCTTTGTCTTTTTCCAACTCGATGCCCAATGCGTAGGAAGTTTTATCCCACAAGAAAGAGGGTTTCATATTTTTGTCTGACGGCTTACCCGCGCGTTTTTCCGGTTTTGGGACGGTCATGAGTTTGGGGCGCGGTTTTTTGTCCCGGGTCATGTGGGCGATCGCATCGAGCGCTTCTCCCTCCGAAGAAAGAATCAGGATATAAGCGATCTGCTCTTTGCTGAAACCGTATGACGGCACTTTGGGGTTGCCGCTTCCATCGCGCTCTTCTGCGAGGCGTTCGTAATAACTGTTCAGCGCCTGCAAGATCACGATTTCACCGCCGCGCCGTGAAACGGCGGCACCGCGATGATGCCCCCCTTCATTTGCGCTCTGAAAAAACACGGCGTGTGCTCGTGGGCGAAATCAATGTCGTGGAGCATCCAGCCGAGATCCTTATCTGCCTCGTCTCCCCTCAGTTCGGTGGCGGGAAAACTTTCCGTTCTGTCGGGATCAAGCCAGGCGAAATGGGCGGGAAATTCCCGCGTACCTAGACAGGGCTGCTGGAAGCACTGCCCTTTTTGCGCGCGTCGATTGAACATGCTGATGTGTTTGGCCGGGGTATTTTCCGGCGTTTGCGCGCCGGTCAGGGTAAAATGCGCCTCAATGACATAGGCAACTTCGCGCAGCACGGTCGCGGCGCGCTGCTGGCGATCTTCTTCAATAAGAATATGCAGGCCCTCAGTTGATTTGCGGCGCATCGCGCCGCTTGCCTTGCTTTGTGGAATCTTTCCACCGAGTTCGTTACGGCGAATTGAGGCGAAACGAATCGGCTTCAGAACATGGATGCGATCAATCGACCAGGCAATTTCCGTCTTCCAATAGATCGCCGAGACGATTCCGCGCGCCGCGGAAGGCGTCATCACATCGTAGCTCACCCGTTCGACCTTCATCTCCGGACGGGTAAAGCAGGCGGAATCTCCCCAGACATGCAATGCAATGCCATAAGACATTGTTTTCTCCTTTGCATCAAGCAAGATGCCATTTAGAATGGAACAAGCAGATACAACATATATTATATCACATAGTCTGCATTACTGTCAATTAACAAAACGGCAAGTATTCAATATTTTTTGTCTCAGCAAAGCAAACTCTCGTTTGCCAGAAAATTCGGGTCCTCCCAGGAAAGCCCGGCACCGACGTCATACAGATCGAGGCCGATCAGCACGGGGAATTGCTCGCCGAAACGTTCTCTTTGTATGAACTCCACTCTGCCGGCAAGATCGAGCGCGTCAAGGGCGGATTGGGGGAGCTGTACCAGGTAGGATTGTAACGCGCGCATCCGCCGCGCGTCGATCGTCTCGGCAAAACGAAGCCTCTCGATAAGGCTTTCCGCATCGCCGTCATAGGGAATGAGCAACGCGACCATATAGCTGTCGTCGATCATGCGGAAGTCGCGCGCGATATTCTGGAACGGAAAGTCGAGCGTTGTCTTCGCCCGCCGGTGGCTCTGCAAGATTTGATGCTTGTCCAATTCTTCGCCCATCTGTTGCTGAACCCGCTGAAAATAAGCGCTCATCGCTTCCGGGGAAAGAATTTCCGCATGATGGCGCATCACCATCCGTGTCGTTGCCGCCAGGGCGTCGAGCGCCGGTGGCGCTCGCCAGCCTCCCGAACTGAATACCCATACCTCGCTCTGTGCCGCCTCGTATTCTCCTTCGCGGTTGCAGCGACCGGCGGCCTGCGCGATGGAATCCAGTCCCGTTTCCTCGCGCATCAGAAAAGGGAAAGAGACATCCACGCCGCATTCGACCAAAGACGTCGCGATCAGGCGGCAGGGGTTGCCCTGTTCGAGGCGGGTTTTGACTTCATCGAGAACCTTGCGCCGATGCGCGGCACACATCAGGGTGCTAAGAGGATAGACGCCATCCAGGGACTTTGCGTCGTCATACAAGGCTCGGACGTGGCGCCGGTTGTTGAGGATCACAAGCATCTGTTCGTGTTCGGCAAGCAGCGCGTGCAGATCCGCGTCGGTTTTTTTGCCGACAGCGCAAACCGTCGTTCTTCGCAACTGTTCGAATAAGCGATTGGGTGCATCCGTGAGTTCGCGGACATTTTTCAGGCCGTGATAAAAGCCGTCCGTTTCTTTGATCGCCGGCTGTGTCGCCGTGCACAATACAATCGAGCAGCGGTAATTCAGGGCCAGTTCGTTGATTGCGGCAATAATCGGGCGCAAAAGGGGAAGCGGGATCATCTGCGCTTCATCGAAAATGACCACACTGGCGGCGATGTTGTGCAGCTTGCGGCATCTGGACGAACGATCGGCGAACAAAGACTCGAAAAACTGCACGGCGGTGGTGACGACGACGGGCATGTCCCAGTTTTCCGCCGCGTGGCGCAGTTTGTCCCGCGTGACTTCGTCTGGCAGTTTGCGGTCATCGAAGGCACTGTGATGCTCGAGCACGGCGTCGGCGCCGAGCGCGCCGAACGCCTCGCGAAACACTTGCGCGTTCTGTTCGATGATGCTGGTGTAAGGAATCACGTAAATGATCCGGCGCATGCCGTGACGGCGCGCATGGCGCAGAGCGAACGCCATGGAGGTGAGCGTTTTGCCGCCGCCTGTTGGCACGGTAAGGGAAAAAAGGCCTGGCTCCCGATCGCTTTTGCTTTTTACTTCGTTCTGAATGCGATTGCGCAGGCGATCGATGGGTCGTGCCGCGTTTTCGGCGGCTTTTTCGCCCAGTCGTTGCAGGTAGTCGTCAAAGGCTTGCTGCAAAGTTTCCAGGGAAGGGGAAGGAGGGGCGCTTTCCCGCGTTTGGTAGAAATGCCGGGTATCCAGATAATCGGCGTCGACGAGACAGGAATAGAGCATTCTGATCAGAAAAGCGGCGGAAAACCCTGGCGCGTCCTGCTGATTTTTCATCACCGGAAAAGGCAGAGCGTCCGGCAAGGCAATTTCCTGCCGCCAGACCTCGTCCAGTCGCGGAATGTCTCGTTCAAATTGTAGAGCAAGGCGGTCTTTCAGGGTCGTGCGATTTTCCCCGTCGTCGATACCATTGGCAAGTCCCGCGTGATGGCCGGCGATCGCGAAAGCGAGCATTTTCGCCAGTATCTGCTGATGCGGATCCTGCCCCCATTTTTCCGTGGCGACCTTGGCGCCGGCGGTCGCGTGATCCACCCGCTTGCCGCCGTGCAATCGATCATCAAAGTCCGCCGAATATTTACCCAGATCGTGTAAGCGTCCGAGCACGCTCGCAAGTTCCCGACAGCCGAACACTTCGCCGAACGCGCCGGCCATTTCCCCCACCCGTTGCAGGTGGTCATCGAGCAACTGCCAGGTGGTGTAGTCCGCGGTTTCCCGTGAATGGGCGTAGTAACGCCCCGTCTTGTTCATTTCTCTCCTTCTTCTCTCTTGCCCGTGCGGCAATTCGTCTGTCCAGAGAAAATTCAAATTACTTGATCAATTTAAGTATTTTAATTCCTGTATTTCATTTCAAGTATTATTGAATCAGGTTTTTTGCCTTAAGGAAGTTTAGCGCCACTGTCCGGGCTTCGACCTGATTCTCCTCGACATCGTAATTCATGGCGACCATTTCCTCATTGCCGATGGCGTTTGCCAATCGGGCCAATAAACTATCGAGCTCTGGAAAGCGCTCCAAAATATCCCCACGAGCCAATGGTACAGCGTAATAAGGCGGAAAGAAATCCCGGTCATCCTCCAAGAGCTTCATGTCAAAACGCTTAATTTTCGCATCAGTGGCATACACATCGGTATAATCCACCTGCCCTTCCATGATGGCTTCATACTTCAGACCGACGTCCAACTGAATCAATGGTTGCCGCGGCCGAAAGCCATAAGCCTCGAACAAGGGCTCCGCGCCATCGCCGGGACGACTGATATATTCGTTGTCAAAGCCCGCAATCAGATCCAAATGCTGGCGCAAGTCGGAGATATTGTCGATCCCCAACTCTTCGGCTCTGCTTCTCAACATGCCTATGGCGAAAGTATTGTTCAGCCCCAGAGGATCAAACACCTTCATATTGTACTTATCTTTAATCTGTTGGCGCACAACGCGCAATGTTTCATCGGCACTGAGCTTGCCCGTATTCTGTAAATGGGCTTGATATATGGTCCCCGTATATTCCGGATAAAGATCAATATCGCCAGACTTCAGGGCCTGCCAAACAACAAATGTCGATATCATATTGAGTTTGAGATCAACTTCAATATCACTGTTGCCCTTTACCATTTCGGCGATAAGGTAACTCAGAACGATGCTCTCGGTAAAATTCTTTGAAGCAATGGTCAATTTTCTGCCGCCTTTACCACAGGAAGCAAAAATTAACACCATTGCCAAAAAACATGACACTTTCAATTTCTTCATTGTATTCTCCTTTTAAAATTGTCAAATTTTATATCAAAAGTTTCATTAATTAGTCTTTTATGTAATCCTAAGTTCCTAATTTAGCGTGCGCAAATCTTAATTGGGATCTAGCAACCTGCCCAGAATTATCAGGATTGTATCCAGCAGGACAGCCAACAGCGCCGAAGGAATGGCCCCGGCCAAGATCATGTTGTTATCCAAGATATTCAGACCCCGAAAAATGAAAGTCCCCAGGGCCCCGGCTCCGATGGCCACAACCAGAGTAGCAATGCCCACACAGGTTACCGTCGCCACACGAATCCCGGTAATGACAACGGGCAAGGCCAAGGGTATCTGCACTTTAAACAAAATCTGCCATTTTTTCATCCCGACGCCGGTGGCACTTTCGATGATCGCCGGATCAATTTGCTTAATGCCGATGATGGTATTTTGCACGATCACCAGCAACGAATAGATGACCAGAGCGATAACACTGGGTTTAAAACCGATACCGACTATCGGAACCAAAAAACCGAGCAAGGCCAGACTGGGAATAGTCTGCATTACACCCAATATGTACTGGACAGAAGGCGCCGCCCGGTAAAAATGCACCAGCAGCAGACCGAGCGGCACACCAATCAATATAGCAATGCCAACCGAAACAACCGTCAACTGCAAATGCTCCAAAGTACGCAGTAAAATCTCATCAATATTTTTTACAAAAAAAGTCCAGAAACTCATTCTTTGATCTCCCTTTTTAGCATCCCCAAATGGCGCGCAATGAAGCGCTCGGCAAATTCGTTGGCCGGCTCGTGGACTATCTGATAAGGCGTGCCCAGCTGGGCTATCTGCCCTTCTTCAAACAGGCAGATTTTGTCACCAATGGCAAATGCTTCATGAATGTCGTGAGTCACAAAAATGATAGTTTTTTGAATCAAGTGTTTCACGGACGAAAATTCTTCCTGAATTTCTTCGCGGGTAATCGGATCCAGGGCGCCAAATGGTTCATCCATCAGAACGATATTGGGGTTGCCCATCAACGCCCGACCCACGCCAATACGCTGGCGCTGCCCCCCGGAAAGCTGACGCGGCTTGCGCTTCAAAAGGTTTTTGTCAATCTGCAACAGATTCATTACATTGTCGAGCCACTTGGCGGTCTTTTCCGAGGTCCAGCGCAGCAGCCTAGGAACGACAAGCAAGTTATCGTAGATGTTAAGATGCGGAAAGAGGCCAATATTCTGAAATACATAGCCAATATTGCGGCGCAATTGAATGGGATCCCAATCCATAACGGATATGCCGTCAATCAAAATATCGCCTGAGTCAAATGGAATCAGCCGGTTTATCATTTTGAGTATAGTTGTCTTGCCGCACCCACTACGACCTAAAAGAACTAGAGTTTCGCCCTTATCTATCCGAAATGAGACATTTTTTATGACATGACTATCACCATAAAATTTATTTAAGTTTTTAAGCTCTATCATATAAATATCCTGATTTAATAATTAGGTAAATAAAATAACATAAGTTTATCAATGAAAGTAGATAAATAATATAACCATTCACCATAATACAATAAATGAAAACATAGTCAACTCGCTCAATGAAATACTTATTTAGTATAAATAGGAAGTGTCAAATTAAAATAACAAATATTGGGCAAAACTGTCGCGAGAGCGCTTTTTACATGGATTTCCAGCTGTTTTCGAATAGAGTTTCCAGCCAGGGGCACGCTCTTGGGGAGGGGCTCTTGAAAATTCGCTTGTTGCAGTAGTTTTGCAGCGGCGCTCAAATGACTCTCAGCTCAAGCATTTCAACAGGTGCCAGTTCAATTCCCCTCACAGCCCCAGGCGACCCAGCGCGACAAAAGTCGCCCTACTTTAAAAAGTTGACTTGTTCTGATCGTAGTTGTTTTTGCTCACCATATGAGCCGCTCTCTCGCAAACTGGGCCAGGTCAGCTTTTGTCTTTAGCTTGTCTTCAGCAACTAAAACTAGTAGAATTGTCTTTGGGTTATTTATAACCTAGTCTACATTATTGATTGTAAGGTAATCCGATGAGCAAAGAGCAGCACCATGCCAAACAGCAGGGGCAAGCGACGCAGCATGGCAGTCCATCCGCAGAACATATCTCAGATTTTCTGTTTCGCCAGCGCAAATTGATTTTTATTTCTGTATTAGTAATCCTTGCTGCAGTAATAACTTGGGGTGTTTCGTCAACCATGACCCAGCGACAGCTACAGGCTAGCTCCACGCTCGTTTACAATCTGCGCAAGGCTTTTAAAGAATGGAAAGATGCCCGGCCGGCGGATATGCTCACAGCCGCCAGGGACTTGGCAGGACAAGACAGCGATGAGCAACTAGATTTGGACGAAGATACTAAAATGAAACGCCAGGAAACAGAAAAGGCCCTGGCAGGGCAATTGAAAGAAATAGCGGACTCCAAGCATGAGAATGTGCAAGCCTGGGGTTACTGGATTGAGGCCCAGAAAGCCCGTCACCTCAAAGAAAATACCGACTTGCAGACGGCGTTAGAAAAACTTATTGAACTTGAAGATAAGACCTTCCATAATCTTGCAATCCTGCAACTGGCCAGTCTGTTTTACTCCGAGGGCAAGGCGGACAAGGCCGTGTCCCAGTGGCGCAATTTGGCTGACGTCAGCGGTCCAGAACCCGAACAGCTCGTAGCCAGTATCTATCTGGGCAACTATTTTGCCCGCAAGGGTTTAAAAGACGAAGCCATACGTTACTGGCAGCAGGTTGATTCGCTGGGAGACGAGTTATTAAAGGCTAACGGACTGGATGACAAAGAGAGTTTCCTCGGTGGCGACAACCAGGTTGCCGGCAGTTGGCGCAATACTTTAGAGCAGTGGAAAACCATGGCAGACAACCAGCTAACATTTTTACAGAGTGACAAAATTAAATTGGCCGCCGACAGCTACGACGAAAGTATCAAGCCAGAAGAACCCCAAGAAGAACTAGAGACAGCTGAGCCCGCGCAAGAAAGTTCTGGCTCAACTGTCAGTTTTACGACCGATGCCAGCGGCAATATTCCGGGTGACACCTAGACATATGGAAAAATTAGAATGGAAGAATTCGAACCGAACCACGAGAGAAAGCTGAGTAATATTGCTATTTTTTGGGACATTGAAAATGTAACACCCAAGCGCGGTTCGTTCTTTACAGACGGCTTGTTAGAATATGCTCAAGGTCTGGGCAAAGTGCTAATTCAAAACGCTTATGCCGACTGGAGCGAAAAACGTTTTAATCAATTGGGCCTGGAGCTGGCGCAACACCATTTTTACATGGTGCACCTTCCCTATCGACGCAATCAGCGGAGCAAAAACGGCGCCGATATCCAGCTGGTCTCGGATGCATTGGACAGCCTGCGAGTTTACGAACATATCGATACCTATTTTCTGGTCACTGGAGATAGTGATTTTCGCCCGTTGCTGCGACCATTGCACCGCATGGGTAAGACCATCCACATTATCTGCGACATTCGCAACGCTTCGCGTGACTTGTTAATGATAGCAGATAATTTTTTGGACTACCATGAGTTATTGCCTAGCCGTGACGATGATGATGAACTGGAAAATGACGTCGGAGTCCCGTCGCCCAAGGAAAATGGCAAGGGAAACGGCAAAGCCAATTCAAAGAATGGCCTTAAAGACAGTAAAACGATCAAAGAAGTCCCCAACGATCAGAAATCCGAACGCAAAGAGCGAGATGGCAAAGGAGAAGACCACAGTTACTGGTTTAACCAACTCTGCGAAGCTGTCCTGACTCTGGATAATGAAGATAAAACCATCAACCTCAGTTCCTTGCGAATACAAATGCGCATGCTCAATCCTGGTTTTGACGAGCTCAAGCTTGGATTCAGGCGCTGGAGCCAATTTATCGCTGCAGCGGTGAAAAACAATTATATCGCAATTGAAAACCGCCGCAATGAGGCATCCGAAAACGGCGATAATGAAGAAGAACAAATTATTCGCGTCGTAGAGCAGGATGAAAATAGCAAGATGGGCAACAATCTGACTCTGCAAAAAGCTATGCAGGCGATGATCGCGATACTACAACAAGTTACTGCTGTCGACGGCCGCATTGCGGATAAAGACGCTGACGCTGAAGGCTACTTGCTGTATGGTATATTGAGCTCTCGCCTGCGCGAGCGCGAAATCAATGTACGCGATCTAGGTTTTCGCCAGTTTAAAAAGTTCATGGCCTCAGCAGAGGCGCGCGGTCTCATTGAAACGAAGGTAGAAAATATGAACTATTCGGCCCGCCTGGTTCCTGAGCACTCCTTGTCACACAAGCAGCAGACCGAAAATGCACCTAAGGTTTGGAGCAATCGTCAACGCAACAACAAAATCAGCGCTAACGATTAATTATAAATATTTTACTGCCACACAACCTAATTACGCTAGAAAACCCTAAAACAACTTGGCATATTACACACATCTTGGGCAAATGACTGAGCCAAGCTTTAGAATCAGCTTTGCACTATGCCACCATATATTAATCAAAAGCCCTGGCTTGGCAAGCCAGGGCTTTTGATTAATATACAAATTCTCAGAATACGAAATTTAAACGATTGCAAATAAAAATAAGAGAGATGCAAATAAAAAAGAGCAGGGAAGACATGACTGTTGCCGAGGTTCTATAACCCCTACAAACCTTTCACATTGAAAGGAGGTGATCCAGCCGCACCTTCCGGTACGGCTACCTTGTTACGACTTCACCCCCCTTACGAGACTTACCTTAGGCGTCGCCATCCTTGCGGTTAAGCTAACGACTTTGGGCACTCCCCACTCGGGTGGTGTGACGGGCGGTGTGTACAAGGCCCGAGAACGTATTCACCGCATCATGCTGATATGCGATTACTAGCGATTCCAACTTCATGGAGTCGAGTTGCAGACTCCAATCCGGACTGAGACCGGCTTTTTGCGATTCGCTCCACCTCGCGGTCTCGCTGCGCTTTGTACCGGCCATTGTAGCACGTGTGTAGCCCAGGATATAAGGGCCATGCTGATTTGACGTCATCCCCACCTTCCTCCGGTTTATCACCGGCAGTCTCGCCTGAGTCCCCAACTTAATGATGGTAACAGACAACAAGGGTTGCGCTCGTTGCGGGACTTAACCCAACACCTCACGGCACGAGCTGACGACAACCATGCAGCACCTGTATATCAGTTGCCGAAGCAACTGGCATATCTCTATACCATACCGATATATGTCAAACCCTGGTAAGGTTTCTCGCGTATCATCGAATTAAACCACATGCTCCACCGCTTGTGCGGGCCCCCGTCAATTCCTTTGAGTTTCACCGTTGCCGGCATACTCCCCAGGCGGTACACTTAATGCGTTAGCTTCGGCGCTGATCCCCCAAAACCCACAATTCATACATTGCAAATCCTGAGGGACCAACACCAAGTGTACAACATTTACGGCGTAGACTACCAGGGTATCTAATCCTGTTTGCTCCCTACGCTTTCGCGCTTCAGCGTCAATTCAGAGCCAGAAATTCGCTTTCGCCTCAGGTGTTCTTCCTGATATCAACAGATTCCACCCCTACACCAGGAATTCCAATTTCCTCTCTCGAATTCTAGTTCGCCAGTTTCCAACGCAACAATACAGTTGAGCTGCATGATTTCACATCAGACTTAACAAACAGCCTGCACGCACTTTACGCCCAATAATTCCGAACAACGCTCGCTCCTTACGTATTACCGCGGCTGCTGGCACGTAATTTGCCGGAGCTTATTCATGGGTTCACGTCATCCAAAGACCATTTCCTGTCCCCGTTATTCCTCACCCATAAAAGCACTTTACAACATCTCTGCCTTCATCGTGCACGCGGCGTCGCTCCGTCAGGCTTGCGCCCATTGCGGAAGATTCTTAGCTGCTGCCTCCCGTAGGAGTCTGGGCCGTGTCTCAGTCCCAATGTGGCCGTTCACCCTCTCAGGCCGGCTACTTATCGTCGCCTTGGTGAGCCATTACCTCACCAACAAGCTAATAAGCCGCAGGCTGATCCAAAAGCGAGGCAAACGCCTCTTTGCTGATAGCACAAGAGCCATCAGATTATCCGATATTACCCCATGTTTCCATGAGCTATCCCCGACTTCAGGGCACATCACCTACGTGTTACTCACCCGTTCGCCACTCTAGGCGCCCCGAAGGGCGCTTACCGTACGACTTGCATGCTTAAAACGCGCCGCCAGCGTTCGTTCTGAGCCAGGATCAAACTCTCCATTATATAATACCGGACGAATCCGGCAAAATTATCCTTATTCATTACAGTCACCTTCAATTGAAGGCGAGCTGCACAAGCGTCATGTCTTCCCTGCTCTTCTCTATTTTCAATGAACGGCAGCCGCACTAGCTGGCATTTAAGTTGCCCGGTGCGACAAGCGCACTCGGCAGCTGCGATGTGAGGGGCACTATAGCCAAAATCCTTTTCTTGTCAAGCAACGATTCAGAAATCTTGCATTTTTTTCTTGTAGCCCGTGGAATTTCTAATGCTATCTTCTTCCACGCCACAGAGAGATCATTTTGCCACTATTTTTTTCTACTAAGAATCCGCAATCTTCTAACTTGAATTACCTGATGTACTCGATGTGCTCGACGGTTTAGCGATGCCAGGTTGGCATGCATGTAAAGATAGGCAAAGCTTAAAAAAATTGTATAAATTATGCTAAATTGTAAATTTATACTAGTATGCAGCAGGACTGAAACAAACTTTTCGACTAATGTATTGGGGGTAAATAGAATGTCCCAGCTGTTTAGGCGTTCAAAGCGCCCGATAATAACGCCATATGAAGAAAGAAAAAGCATCCCATAAATTATCAAAATCCGGCACAAGCGCGGAAACCGGTTAATCACCATCAAACAATCTATAACAAGCAAAGTATGACAACCTAAAAAAAGCCCCAAAATGCTACAATGTAAAAAGAATATCAAATCGAACCAAATTAATGCATTAGGTTGAAGGAAATTATCATACCAGCTCTCACCGTTAGCAATTAAGTGAATCAAATCGGTAAAAATATAGAAAGAATTAGGCAAGAAGAATAATAAACTGAGAACCAAGACTGGCCAAAATAAAAACTGCTGCAAGAACTTAGCTCCTGCTCCAATTCGTGACGATCGCATGTAACGCAGTAACCGCAATAAAAGAAACAACTGCTTAGCTCTTTTTAGCGGTAAAACACGCTTGTACATCATTAAAAATGTCAGTATTTGAACTAGTACAAATGGAATCCACGCTAAAAACAGATTCCACAATAAAAATACATAAGTATCGCGGCTAACTTTATAATAACGGAACAACCACATTGCAACCGTCACTACACTGGCCAACCCAAAGCGCAAAGTACAGCTTCGAAAATATCTATAAATATCAAGTGGAATCTTATTCATAAGTTCATTTCAAAATATTTTTTACCTAAAATTAGCGTTTACGCCATTGAATTTGGCGATAATCGATAAAACCCAGAGCCTTATTGATTGGTATTGCTTCGCCCAAATGATTGAGGAGTTTGCCATAAAATAAACCATAAATCCGCTGTGTCTGAGTCTGAGGAAATACTAATTGAGGAGCATCGCCAACACTAAAAGGCCGAAAAACCAGCTCTAAATGTTTACCAGCTAAAATCTTCCAATCAAGGTCTGGCAATAGGGCGCCATACTTAGCCGCACTTTGTTCAGAACGCCCGAAACTAGGCACTATACGCGGCAAACTGTAGCGTATCCCCCGGTCAGTCCAGATTGCACTCTCACTACTGCAAATATCGTGTCCTATCATCAACAGTGACCCCGCCAAACCCGACAAACGACTGCAGAGCCGCTCCGTAGTTTCCTGCTCTTCCCCACCCAGATGCTGGCGTTCTTCACCACTGATTAAATCAATGTCCCCAGTCTCCTCTATTCGCGCCGGGCTGTCGGCGACTGGCCCACCATCAGATTGGCCCATGGCAAAAGAACTACATTGCCAGAATTGGCAGCGCAGTTCTCTGGTCATGGCCGGAAAATAGCCCTCCAAGCATTCGTAAGCAATATTGAAATTTGTACCCGTAGCCGCAAAAGCCTGGAGCGGTCCAGAGTTATAGTCATGGCCATCTAACCTCAAGTCAAGACTTTTGCATTCCAGCATAGCATGTTTTTCGCTAAAGCACCAAGTATTAATATCAAAAGGATTTATATTGCATAAAGACTCGCGGTCAGCGCGATGAATGTGACTGACAAAGTGGATCTGATAATGATCAAAGTAGGAAAAATGCAAATGTAAAGAACCCGAACCATCGCATTTAATATCAAAATCTAATCCAAGGCCTTTCCCTATCAACTGGTAATCTTGGGGGCTGCCTTCCCATACAAATCGTTTGTGGGGCAATATCCAAGTTTTTTCCAAATAGATATCTCGCTGCACACCATAAGCAACCAGTAAAATGCGCAGGGCATTACTCAATTTCAGGAACTCAATCTCTGCCTGGATTCGGGAGCTGAAAATATTTAAACGCAGACAGGAACCTAACAACTGTCGGACTTTTTTTGCGCTCAACACACTACCCTTACGACGTATCTGATAGTCCTGAATATTCCAGTCTACAGCTTCATCGTAATAACCATAATTTATTTCATTTAATGGAGATATAATCTTCATGAACCAGCTAAGACCTTTCTGCATATCCGGCCTGAAACGCAATACAGACGAGGTATCACCCTGCATTGTCTGCTAGGATAGCAAAGTTTATTCACACACAGCAAGTAAAGTCAGCCTTATTTCTCTTTCGCTCTCCTATTTTGGGCTTTTTTTTGGCCTTCACCGTTCTCGTCCCCGAAACAGAATCAGCAACAAACTAAACAAAAACCAGCTAATATTTACTTGACTCGTTAGATATAGGCGCTAGAATAAAGTCGATTATATGTTTTCAGTCTATGAACTTGAATAATATATAAGTTAAAATGATCCTGACGGAATGATTTTTTGGGGAGGGAGATGTTTCGAGTAGGGAAACTTTTTGAGCAATTCTGCCTCTTGTTCTGCTTGTATATCATATCATACCAGCTGATTATTTATATCTGGGGCAGCCAAGGTCTGATAGCCCACAGTGAGTTGCTACAAAACCAACAGTCATTACAGGTTCATTACAGCGAACTGGAAAAACGGCAAAGGGAGTTGCGGACTCTCTCTGAGTTAGTGAGTAGTGACATTAGTTACATATCAATTGAAGCCCGGAATTTGGGTTACTACAAAAGCAGTGACAAGCTAATCCTTGTAAATACTTGGTCCCAGGCTCAACCTGCGCCATCGCCGGGTAATCAGCTGATACCCGACCTGCAGACCCTAGAGGCAAATACCCCTAGTGGTATATGGTTTTACTCTTTACTTTTGGGCATCTGTTTTTGGCTGATTATCCGCCTCTTGAGCTTTGGGCGCAGTGACAGCATGCCACGCGAATTCAGCCTGAACAGTCGAGAGAAATTCCCCAAGCTACAACATGCCCAAACAGTTAATACCAAGAGACAGACCAGAAGACGCGACAAAATGCAAAACTTAAAAACTCCTAATGAAACAACAAGTTCTCCGGCAAATCGTACGCGTGCGGGCAACCTAGTGCCCGCACCTTACTTCCCCGATCCACCGGGCGAAGAAAATTTTGAAACCCTATATCGCCAATAATTAAGAAAATATTCAGCTTATGTCTGCAAGTATCAATGCGCCTGACATTGCTCAGCTATACCAAGCCCTGACTAACGGCCAGGTTCTGCTCATGCTCTGTGATACTATTTATGGCCTGGTTTCTCCCGCACCAGAGAGTTTTTACAAACTACAAGAAATTAAAGGCCGTCCTGAGGGCAAACCATTCTTGCAAATTTTTGCCAATTTGGAACAGTTAAATGCCGGTCCGTGGCAGCTTCCCCCCGAAAGGCTACAACAATACTGGCCCGGGCCCTTGACCTGCATTCTGGCCCCTAAGCCAGACATCAAAAGCCAAATCTATCTGCAAAGTACAGATCCCTACGGCCAGCAGGACTCTCAAGCAGTACGAATCCCAAAACATTCACTACTCCAGCAACTCGCCCTCGCTATTGATGCTCCGCTGTATTCAACCAGTGCCAATCGCAGTGGGCAAAAAGTTCCAGCTACCATAGAAAACTTATTGACAGAATTTGCTCCAGAAATTGCCAGCGGTCTGATTTTACCCTACTTGTTGCACCAAACAAAAGACGACTACAAGCCAACGTGCGCATCGACTATAGTCGATGCGCGCTCTCAGCCACCGCGTATATTACGCCAGGGGGAGTTAATTCTAAAACTGTAATATCATTGTGATCTTTTGATCACACAATATCGTAATTGCACTTAAAACCAGCAAGCAATGGATATCCTTTCGTCCCAATTTTTCTGCTTTTATTGGCATCCTGCGACTTCAGGGTATCCCGGCACTATTAAACTCAATTAAACCTATTAAAAAGCCTTTATTATCGGTTGTGTATTGATCTCATTATCCTTACCTACTTCTTTATCAAGGCCCGCCCTGTCTCCCATCGTTAAAGAAGCTAAAGAATTACCTGGCAAGAATTGCAATAAGTAGATAAATCATATAAAATCCCCCATCCAAAACCGCTAGGAATAAAATCGACAGGAAGGAAGGTTGATGAACTGCGACGTGTTAGCCCAAATACTACATCGCAATAATGCTCTGGTTCTCAAAGACAAGAACATACCCAAAGAAGTTCTGGATCGCCTGCTTGAAGCTGGAAGACTCAGCCCCTCTGTCAAAAATCGCCAGCCCTGGCGCTTTATCGCCGTTACAGAAATTTCCAAAAGGCTGGCCTTGCAGAAAGCCTGCTACGGCGATGAACGTTGCAAACATGGAGCTATAATTGCCGCCTGTTACGCCACATCGGACTACGAAATGCCGAACGGCCTTTCGGCCAACCTCTTTGACCTAGGCCTAGCCAGCGGGCAGATTATGCTCCAAGCAGAAAAAGAGGGGCTAGCTGCCGAGTCACTCACTTCATTTTCACAGAACGAAGCTAGTCGAATTCTAACGCTGCCCTACAGTATGTATATCGCCGCTCTAATTCTAGTCGGCTACCCGCAAGACAATGAAAAACGCGATATGCGTCACAAAAGCCTACCTTCCCAGCGCACCATTAATTATAATTCCTGGTAGCTTGCATGCTTGTAAATTTTTTAGTATTATCGCTTTCTCATTGCATTAAAATTTTAGTTTGAAATACATTCCCTCAGGAGACTAGACTATATGCCTCAAAGAGTTGGTATTGAAAGAATTAACCTCTACGGTGGCAGCATGTCGCTGGATCTACGGACCCTAGCGGAAGCCCGCGGTAAGGATCCCGATAAAGATGTGTCCGAACTATTAATTAATCGCAGAACCTTACTGCCGCCGTGGGAAGATATTATCACCATTGCGGCCAATGCGGCAAGGCCCATTATTGATGAAGAAGTCGCTGAAAAAATCGGGCTGTTTATCGTCGGTACCGAAGGTTCCACAGACTTTGGCAAACCTGTCAGTACCAACTTGCACGAAGCCCTGCAATTCCCTTCTAATATCCGCAACTTTGAGACCAAACATGCCTGTTTTTCAGGCATGGCCGCCCTAGACAGTGCCATTGACTGGATCGCAGCCGGGCACAATCAAAACCGTAAGGCCCTAGTTATCGCCGCAGACTTTAGCCGCGTGCATATGAACACCAAACAAGAGTTTGTCATGGGTGGAGTAGCCACCGCGATGCTTATTGGTGACCAGCCCGAAATCATTGAGTTTGAGCTAGGAAAACGCGGGAACTGGACGACCAACATCTACGACACCTACCGCCCAACAGCTCAGGAAGAAATGGGCAATAACGAAACTAGCCTCTTCACGTATATTGATGCCCTCGACGGTGCCTACAACGATTATTTAAGAATTTGCGAAGGCATGGGCGAAACAGTAGATTTCAATACCTATTTTAAAAAGTTTGTTTTCCACACACCTTTTGCCGGCATGGCCTTTCAGGCCTTCCGCTCACTCAACAGTATCGCCAATAGTGGCAAGAAAAAGTCCGAACTACGTGCAGACTTTGAGTCTAAAGTGTTACCCTCCCTGAGTATTTCCCGCCTAGTTGGCAGCTGCTATGCCTCAAGCAATTACGCCGGTGTTGTCAGCCTAATTCTGGGCTGTGATGATTTAAAAGCGGGTGACCGAGTGGGTTTTTACGCTTACGGTTCCGGTGCTATCGGTGAATTCTATAGCGCTAAAATCTGTGCCAATGCCCGCGAAAAATTGCAGAAACTGCAAATCCTCGAAAAACTGGAAGCCCGTTACCATGCGAGTGTAGCCGAGTACGAAACGAATGAGGCGCTGCGCGATTCGTATGTAGAGAATCCCAACTTTGAGCCCGATTTCTCTCAACCCTCTGGGATCTACGAAAGCTGCTACAAAGGCAAAGACCTGTATATTCTAAAGAGCGTAAAGAATTATCAACGTAAGTATGAGTGGAGTTGACTTTAAAACTCTAGAGCTGGGGAGTGGCGATCTCGGCTCTCTAGCCTTTATTACGCTAACGGATCCGGGCCGGGATGGCAATACCTTGGATACGCCATTGCTGAGCAGCTTGATTGAGCAGCTAGAAGTTTGGCAGAATGAAAATATTCGTGCCGTTATCTTGCATTCTATCAGTGAGATAGCTTTTTCTGTTGGCATGAATTTCAATGCCTTTAAAAATCAGACCCAAAGCCGGGGGAACAAAAAACAAGAAGCGGCCCGGCTTTACCGTCAATGCCTGGCTAGTATTTATCATTTCCCGGCCCCAGTTATTTGTCTGCTGGAAAAACCGGCACGGGCCGGGGGTGTCGGCCTAGTTGTGGCAGCCGATCTAGTATTGGCCAGCGAAGAGGCCAGCCTGACTCTGGGAGAAGCTCTCTTTGGTCTGATCCCTGCAAATGTTTTACCGTACTTGCGAAAACGGATCAGTGAATCTCGGGCCAAGCAGATGGTCTTTATACCTGAAGCTCTAGATGCTCCAACCCTACAGGAGTGGGGCTTGTCCAATTTCCTTACATCCAGCGCAGATTTAGAAAGACAGTTGAAAAAATTACTGCGCAATCTCCTGCGCTGCAGTCCAGAAGCTTTAGCCAAGCAGAAATCCTTTTGCCACAAGCTCAACGATCTACCCCTAAACGAGCAGCAAGAACTCGCCGAACAGACTCTAGCTGCCTGCTTGGAAGAGCCTGCAGTACAGGCGGGAATTTCCGCCTTCCTGGATGGCGGAATTGGCCCATGGTGTGCCAAAGTTCCCAAATCCTTACTGTCTTCTAAAGAAAATGATTCCTGAAAATAAAATAGGCCAAGAAATAAAGCCTAGCTTATTTTCATCCTAACCATACTTGTCTAATATACCCAATATGGAACAAATATACTTTAGCGACAACTTCTTTTTATTGCGCAATCGGCTCCAGGTTCTTCAAGAATTGCTTGAACTAGAAGTCAATGCTAGCATTTTCAACACTCAAATTATGGCAGAGGTGCGCAATATCGCTGGCCTGCTGGAAGAACACGAACGGCTATTGAATCAACGCAACCAACTACAAGGTTACGCCGAGTTAAGTCACCAGTTGTTCCGTGTTAAACGTGCCTTTTTACTGTTCCTGCGCAGTGCCATATATTCGCAAAGAGATTTCTTGCAAAAGCTTCTGCGTGACAATGGCGATGAATGGCATAAAATCATAGTAAAAATCAGCGACGGCAATGAAAAACTCGCCCAAGAATTCCGTAACTATAAGCAGGAATTTGACGACAATAGTACTATTGTATCCGATGCCGAACTTCAATTATTATTTCAGAAAAATCAGGAGCTAGACCTCGATGAAAATTGAAGGTGAAAATTGAAGGTGAAGAATAAAATTTCACAGAATGTTGCGGCCTATCACAAGTATCTGCGGCCTTGGCCGCTTGGAGGTATAGTCAATGGCTAATATAGACAGTACTCAAATCCGGAATCTCGCTCAAGAGTACGTACAAGAAGAGCAATACCCAGCATTCCGCCAGCCGGTTCAAGACTTGCTACAGCAAGGTCGCCATGACGAAAAGGCCGCGGCAGAACTGTATGAACGCTTTTACAAATCGCTAGATTTTGGTACTGGAGGCCTGCGCGGAGAAATTGGAGGTGGCTTAAATCGCCTCAACTGCTATACTATCCGCAAGGCGACCCAAGGCCTAGCTCAATATATTTGCGAAAATGCACCCCAGGAGCACTGGCACGTCTGCCTTGCCTATGACAGCCGTAATTACTCCGACCTCTTCGCCAAGGAGGCGGCCTTGATTTTGGCTGCCAACGGCATCCGCAGCACAATCTTCACTAGTCTTCGTCCCACTCCCGAACTATCTTTTGCCGTGCGCCATCTGGGTTGCTGCGCCGGCATCGTTGTGACCGCTAGTCACAACCCCGCTAAATATAATGGTTACAAAGTTTACTGGGACGATGGCGCCCAAGTAGTTTCGCCCCACGACAAAGGTATTATGGCCAAAGCAAATGCAGTACACGGTAGTTTGCCAAACATCAGCGAACAAGAAGCCAGTCAAAAGGGCTTGCTGCAGTGGATTGATACCGAAGTTGACCGGCCCTATATCGACATGGTCGTCACGCAGGCGCTGCGCCCCCAGCTAATCAAAGACAGCGCCTCAAAGCTAGAGTTGGTGTATACGCCACTACACGGCGCCGGTAGACATAGCGTAGAAAAAACTCTAGAAAAAATGGGCGTCAGCGTCTTTACGGTACCGGAGCAAGCTGAGCCAGATGGCCATTTCCCGACGACACCGTTCCCTAATCCAGAGGTAGCTCCAGCCATGGAGTTGGCCCTTAAACATGCCAAGCAACGCAAAGCGCACCTGGTCCTCGGCACCGATCCCGATTCCGACCGCTTGGGCATTGCCGTTCCAGAAGCTAACGGTGAGTATGTAATGATTAGCGGGAATCAACTGGGTGCTATGCTTTGTGATTACCTTTTTCAGACACACAGAGAACAGGGGACTTTACCTGAGAATGCCGCATTTATTAACACGATTGTCACCAGTAATCTGCAAAACCGCATCGCCCGTTCCTACGGTGTGACTGATTTCAAAGTTTTAACCGGCTTTAAGTTTATCGGGGCCCTGATGCGCGAGTGGGAAAAGAACCAGAAGTATCAATATATATTTGGCTGCGAAGAAAGTTACGGTTATTTGGTTGGTACTTCGGTTCGCGACAAAGATGCCGTCTCGGCCAGCACCATGACAGTAGAAATGACATTGTGGAACCTGCAGCAAGGCCGTTCCTTACTGCAGTATCTGAACGACATTTATCGTCGTTTTGGCTATTACCAAGAAACCTTGATTGATCGCTATTTTGAAGGGGCGCAAGGTATTGTTATCATGAATAAAATGATGGACAACCTGCGGCAAAACAACCCTGAAACCATTGGCAATATTAAAATTGAAGCCGTGAAAGATTATGCTGTGGGAACGACCGTTCAATCCGACGGCAAAGTCATGCAAGATATAGATTTGCCCAAATCCAATGTATTGCAATTTTACGGCGTCGACGGCTCAATCATCACAGCTCGGCCTTCTGGCACAGAGCCTAAAATTAAATTCTACGCCTCTTGCGTCAGCGAATGTGACGACTTAAACATCGCTCGCGGCGAAACGGCTGCAAAAATTGCCGCCGTCGAAGACTTTATTCGCCGGCAGATTGAGGCGGCACAGCAATAAAGATATTTGGGAAACCTTTTACCTGAGCCCTGCCGCAAAACGCGTCAGGGCTTTTTCACGGGAGCCAAAGCATATGAATAAAGAATTTTATTCCGTCACCAATCGCGAAGTTATTGACTACCTACAAAATGCTTTTGATGTTCCGCTGCGCGATCCGCTATGGAAACACGTCTATTTGAATGCGGCCTTCCAAAAGTTAATTCATTCTAAGCCATTCCTGCGGCTAGCCAGAATCCGCCAATTGAGCTCTGCAACCTTGATTTATCCGGGAGCACGGCACACCCGTTTTGAACACAGCATAGGCGTTTTCTGGATGGCCCGCCGCCTGCTTCTGGCCCTGCTGTGCAGCAAAAAAAGCGCAGCCGCAGAATTTCGGCCCAGTTTACACGGGACCAAAGCTTTTCTGGCCGCCGCCCTGCTTCATGATCTCGGCCATTTCCCCTATGCCCACATGCTTGAAGGCCTGCAAAACGAACACGAAGAAATATCAGCGCGCTACATATTAAGTGAGCCTTTGTCCTCAATCATCAGCCGAGACCTCAACAGCGACCCGGCCCTGGTTGCAGCCCTCGTAGATGAGGCATTGCCAATTCCCGAAACTTATCGAGAAGAAGGCTTGCTGTATCGTTCCCTGCTGTCGGGGACGCTGGATCCGGACAAATTGGATTACCTGAACCGCGACGCCTATTACTGCGGAGTGCCATACGGAATCCAAGACCTCGAATATTTATTCTCTCAAGTCTTCCTCGGCCGCCTGAGTGACGATGCCTTACTTGAATCACAACCAACTTCACCATTTCGCATAGGCATCCCTGAACGCGGACTCACGATTATTGAGAGTCTGATTTTTTCGCGCTACTTAATGTATCGCACAGTCTACTGGCATCGCAACGTTCGCGCGCTATCAGCTCCGGTAATTGAGGGCACAGCTCAAGCCATTGAACTAGATCTAATCAGCGAGGAACAGATACTACGCAGTGACGACCAGAGCTTCCCCGCTCTGTTTGAACAACTGGAGCTTCCCGAACGACAACTGTGCCTACAGGCCCAGCAACCACGCAGCTTTTTAGTTGTCGATGAGCTATGCCTTGGCAACGCCGAGGCTGACATTATCGCTCAATTGCGCAACCGCAGTCAACGCCAGAAACTTTGCTTAGCCGTGTATCAAAGCCTGCAAAAACGCTATTCCAAACAGCTGCGCGACCTCAAACCCTGGCAGGTTATGCTCGACTTGACAGGACCACGCAAAATGCAGATTAAAGATATTTACGTTTCACAGCCCCTAAGGGTACAAGCCCGGCACAGCGAAGTCTCTGGCCCCATTCCCTTTACACAAAGTTCTACTGTCCTACAGCCCAGCACTCTGGAAGATTTTCGCAAATCACTGACAATGTTGCGCCTGATCCTGCCATTAGAATACTCTCATGCCATTTCCACACGGTATACCCGCCTGTCGCTGCCATATAGTCCTCTGAGCGATTTCCTAGCCGGATTGAGCTGAAGTGTCTACAATAAAATCGGGTAAATTGCAATATTTTCTTATCGCCCGCGCCGACAATCTAACAATCTAGACGGCTCGTATATTTTGTTTTTGCGGTTTCACAAATTTGCCTCTTACCCGTTTTAAGCCTATGCCAACTTTGCCATTGCAGTCTACTCTGAATCCGTCGGTTCCGGCTCGCCAGACCGGCCAAATTCTTGGATTCGAATGAATTCGGCCAAACCATCCAGTACATAGCTGGGCATATAAGGATGGCGGGCCAGGTCAGCACGCTGCGTCACCCCAGAGAGAACCAGAACCGTAGTAATACCCGACTCAATTCCAGCAATAATATCGGTATCCATACGATCCCCAATAATCACCGTATCTTTGGCCAGAGCGTCGAGTAGCTTCAGAGCATTGCGCATCATCAACGGATTAGGCTTGCCACAAAAGTATGGGCGCACGCCAGCAACCTGAGCGATAGGAGCAATCAGAGCTCCTGTAGAAGGCATCATACCATTTACCGTCGGATTCGTAGTATCCAGATCCGTGCCAATCAAACGGGCACCTTGCTGCACCAGTTTCACCGCATGCGCAATTTTCTCATAGTTATAATCGCGCGTAAAACCCACCACCACATAATCCGGATTGACGTCATTCATCGAAAAACCATAGGAATACAAAGCATTAATCAAGCCTGGCTGTCCAATAACATATACACTGCCCTCCGGGCATTGCTGCGAGAGGAATAATGCCGTAGATAAAGCACTCGTATAAAAATGCTCTTCGCCAACCTCCAGGCCCAAACGCTCCAGTTTCTCAGTCAACTCTCGCGCCGAGCGCTCAGAAGAGTTTGTCAAAAACAAATACTTTTTATCTTCTTTCTGCAACCAGGCCACGAACTCCTTCGCTCCAGGTAGTAAGTGGTTACCGTGATAGATAACCCCATCCATATCACTGATAAAGGCCTCCTTGCCGGCCAGGGACGCGCGAATTTCATCCCATTTATCTGTTCTGCCCATAAATATTCTCCTTATCGTAAACCGGATATGGCACAAGAGAGCCAATTTGCCCCAGACAAGTCGCTACTCATCAATAACGACATTCACAGCAGACAAAAGGCATCCCGAAAAAGGGAAACCAAACTTTGTTAAAAAATATAATTTTAACATCATTATTTTTTACTGTCAAACTTCCTACACTCTACTAGGCCAACCTTAGGCTGCGCCGTCCGCAAACCGCCGTATCTAATCCCAAAGCTAGCCCAACGAGCTGGAAGACTCTGCCCTAAATTACTCCCAAACAGTATGCGCCATTTTGCGCATGACTCCCAAGCCGGGCCGGCGAAGCCAGTCTGACACCCCCACCCCAACTAACGCAAGCCCATTTTACGGGCATAACTATGCAACATATCCTGCTCAAATTCTCGATTGTCTGCATATTGCTGACCAAAGACTTCCGGCCACAGAGCCGGATCCTCCATGCACAAATAGAAAAACACCTTGCCATGCCAGGGCTCCAAAGCCTGATGGACAAGGCGAAACATATCTCGCTTAACTTCGTAGGGATACGAAAACTTACCCGCAATTTCCTGCATTGGAAAACGCAAAATCTGCGTTTGCTCAGCCTTATGACGAATTGTCTTCAGTGCAGACTTACTAAAAGTCAAGGTGCCCAGCGATACCGTCACCACTTCCTGCGGGGCAAAAAGGCCGAGCAAACGCTCCGCCAACTGGCGATATTCGGTTTTCCAACCCTGATAACGCACGATGGGATGGAAGTGAAACCCGACTTTTGCTCCGTTGTCCGCCAGCTGGCGGGCCGCGCGCAAGCGGGCATCCAGCGGCGCCGTCAGCAGTTCTTCATGGCGAATAAAATTATCCGGGTTCAATGACCAAGTAAACAAAATATTTGGCGGCAGTTCCCGCGTCAGCAAACTTTTGACGTTCGCAGACTTACTTTTCAGCTCCAGGATCACCCGCGGATGGCGGCACGCAAAGTCAATCAATGGTTCCAGGACACCCAGTTCCTCAGTCCACAATAACGAGTCCGAGGCCTGCCCGGTACCAATGTGATACCATTCTTGCGGATTGAGTTGCAGCTGTTGCAATTTCTGCGCAAAATCGTGCCGCACCTGAATAGCCTTTTCGTCATAAAAGTGCTGAATGGCGCAATAACTGCAAGCAAAACCACACTGCTGGATCGCGTCCAGCGTCAGCAAGTTGCAGCAGCGAGTTTTAGTCGAAGCGACCGGACAAGTACCGAGAATGCGATCCCCTCTCGAAAAACTTAATCCGCCCTGCTGCGGGCCCTGCGCCTCTTGCAAAACGTCAAAGCGATACTTTGGAACTTTAGGCGAGGGGGCACGGCGCTGAAAGTTGGGCAGCAATTCTCGCTTGCCGCGATAGAAAGCTTCAAAATCTGCAAAGCCCTGGCGGCGCTGCTGCGGGCTGAGGTGCGGTATTTCTAATGAGTCGCCGCCCAAAGTGCCTTGGCCTTCTGCTGCTAATCGGTTTTCCGTTTGGTTTTCCGAATTGCTTTCCAAGTGATTTTCTAAGCGGTTTTCTAAATCGTTTTCTAAGCTGTGGCGCAAAGATTCCAACTGTTGACGCAAATGGGTTTTAAGTGCCTCTGCCTCACGCCAGTCACAAAGGTCTTTAGCCATCTTACACAGCTGTTCTATCTGGCTGTGACTGAAACGAAAACTGTGAACAAAACGATCTAGCAGTTTGGGTAAAATCCCAGCCAGGCTTTGAGAACCAAGGCTCTCAGCATGTAAACTCAAGTCAAACCACGAGGGCAGACTAGAGCCAGACGGATATTGCGGGCTCACTGCGAGTCTCCCGCCGCGCTCAAGGCGACAATAGCCTGGCGCAGACGCTCGCCCTCGGCGGGCAAAGCGCCGTTTGCGTGCCGTGAAGCCAACTCGCGCCAAGCGGCAAACAAGCCATCCAGGACATCGCGACTGCGCCGCTCTTCATAGCCCATCGCGACCAGGGCGGCGAGAAGGTCCTCGTACTCCCGGCGCTGTTGCAAAAATTGAGGCAGAACTGTGGCTTGCTCAGCTTCGCGCCCCTGCCCCGAGGCGCCGGCAGCTTTGACAAGTGGGGATTGAGCCCCTGCGAGCCGCAATGGCTCCTCCAGCTTATCGCTGAGCTGCAGAATCAGCTTCTGTGCCGTCTTGGCACCCAGGCCGGGCAGCTTGGCTAAACGTTTGACGTCGCCTTGCATAATCCAGGTCGCCAACTCCAGCACCCCGGTTTGAGAAAGCATGGCCAAAGCCACTTTCGGGCCGATTCCCGATACGGATATCAAAGCTTCAAACAGAGCCCGTTCCTCTTGAGTGGCAAATCCATACAGAAGCATATTGTTTTCGCTGACCTTGAGCTGGGTGAAAATGCGCACCTCGGTCCCGACCGCACCCAGAGCGGCCAAACCCTGCTGACTCATGGCCACAAGCCATTCGATGCCGCCGACCTGGCAGCAAGCGTAGCCCTTCGTTCGCTTTTCGGTAAGTAGCCCGCGAATACTGTTGACGATCACGCCGCCCATTTTGCGTAATCCACAGTCTCTGACAAGGGACAAGCACACAGGATTTCTCCCCCCCCCTTACACCGGCCCCAACCCCCGAACTCCAAGGCCCCATAAAAAAAGGTAAAGCCAGCTTCCCAAAGCCAACTTCCACAGGAGTTTGGCGTCCAAATCCACAGGAAACGGCAACCTCAGCATCCTGGGTCACGTAATTCGACATGCCTCCGACACACCTGCGCTTGCACAGAAAGGACTGGATTTCTTGAGGGAGTTAGACGTCCTACTCGGTATAAAGACAGCCAAGTATGAATTCATTTACTGAGTAATGCCCAAGTTGCTGATGAACTTGCTTGCTTTGTAAGTTGAGACTTGCTGCCAATGATACAGAAGCTAGAGCGGCCGGCACCTGTTTCTGTGCCGTTTGAATCACAAAATAAAAATGTTTGTAAAACCCCAATATCACTTGCAAAACAACGGATAATTTGCGAAGAGAACCATTCCTCATTGATCTAGCCCTAGACCCTAAGGCAATTTGACTCTGACCAAGGTGCTGATTTGACCATGGATCCCAAAATCATTGTCATTGACCAAGATCCAATCATGGGCAGAGATACGGGCTAAGCCTTCAATTTTGGCAGGTATTCCTTTGACATTATCGGTGTCTAGGATCAAGGACTTTCTCAGGCCGGCGAGCGCACTTTGCTCCAAAGAAGGTACTGTTTCCATATTATCCCACTTAGATCCCAAAATATTCTCCCCCATTAATTGGACCTTATAAAACTTGGCCGTCTTGCTGATTCGCTCCAAGACAATGAGCTCGTCTTCACCAATGGCAGTCATCTCGCTGATTTTCACATCTTTTTGTTTGCATTTTTGAGATTCATTGTCTCGCAAAAAGCTTGTGGGATCATCCATCACATAGACATACTCACCGGTCACTTTTTTGCTAGCAATGTCGACTTTAAAAATGCGCACATTTTTAGAGCGACTGTAAGCTTTTTTATCCGGATTGGCCAGCGGACTTTGAATCGCAAAATAAAGACTGTCCTCGTCAGGTGATAGGGCAACAGACTCAATCCCCCGGTTTAGGGGCCGCCGGCGAATAATGGCAGGCAGGTTTTCAATGACATTATAATCGCAGCCTGCGAGTGTTTTTGCCACACCCTGGGGAACCCACCGCTCAATAATGACACCATTTTTCTTCAGGACCAAGATACTGCTGCCATACTCTTCTCCCACATAAAAACGTCCTTCTTTGGTTTTTACAATTCCTTCGGGATCCAAGCCGTTAGGATCAGCCACGAGGCGTTCGCCATCAATATCAAAAGCGGCTTCGGTATTAGGATTGGGAATGCCACTGGTGGGCAGCCCTGAAGCGGTTTTGACCTGAATGCTCTGCAGAATTTCGTATTTGCCATCTCCCACCAGGATTTTAAAGATGGTCGGTATGAAATTGGGGAGCGGGAAAATCTTGCCCTTTTTACAGACGGCATCCCCTAGTATTTTGTTGCTTTCTCGGCACTTGATATTGATGCCGCGGTCTGTGATAGTATAAATTATATTGGGGGGATCATCAGGATGATGAAATGCACCGCTGCCAATTCCGACATCAAAGGTGACGGTCTCCTTTTTTGACCCAATGCCATCCGAAGAAGTATCGGAGGGGACATCTGGTAAATTCAAGTTTAAATTCAACGGTATCCGTACGGGAATTGTTTGCTCAATTGAAACAGCGCGAAGTCTTGGCATCAAGAACACTGTTAATGCCAACAATAAAATTATCTTGTGCATAAATCCATCCTTTAAAAGTTTCTAAATTCTTCTTTTAAAAACTTTTTCTCGATAAAATTGACAGACATAAAATCATGTAAGCCTGACTTATATAGCATGTCAATATTCTGGATGGAGATATCTTGTGAATTTAATAGTCTATGGAGTAAAATAATTTTAGTATATTGTAAGCACTTTAATGATTGAATATCAACTAAATTCAAGTTCATTAAATTCCAGCACCATATATACATCTGGAGGCAAGATCTGTCAAGTCTTTTGGCTTGTAAATCACAAATCTTTTGCATCGTCCAGACTTTTCCGCTTTGCCCAATATTCAAAACAAAAATCCATCTGACAGGCAAGGTGAAAATATAAACGGTATTTTTTTATCTAGATTGAAGCGCTGCGGCATAAATCCAGCTTTCGAGGGACTCAGTATCCATGCCGTAATCTTCTAACAGCTGTTCATAAGTTCCCAGCTGCGGCACACGGTTCTCCACACCGCGCAGATGCAAGGGCAAAAAGCATGCCCCCGCGCCCCGTTCAATCTGCAACTCCATCTGCAGGTGCAGCAGTGCTTCGCCAATACCACCTTGCAGTACACCGTCTTCAATGCAGAACAAGGCAATATAACGTGGCTCCGGCCCCCCTCTCAGCCCACTCACGACTTCCGAACCGGCCCCGAACTGTGAAGGCACCTGCCCCAGCAAGTAAGGCGCTAACGTCGCCTTAGGCAGCGGCCCCAGCTGACACAGCTGTAAAACGTCCAGGTCCAAATCTGCGTAGCGGGCCAGCCTTTGCTGCACAGCCAGGGCCTCAGGAAGCAAACTGCCACTACAAAATAGCAAAGCCCGGCGCGGGTTTGTCGCTGAGTTGGCCCGGAGAGCCCCCTGGCCCACAGAGTGACCGGCTACGCCGGAAATGGAGAAAAACTGCCACTCGCACGGATCATTTGCGAGTGACAGAGCGATGTCGGGACAACTGCGTTTAGGCAGCCGAATGACGACGGGAGTGGCGCAAAAATCCGGCTTTGACGGGCAAATTTCTTTGTCATTGTTTTTCTTATCATTGTTTGCCTTTGGGCTGCTTTGGCGGCGTAGGCGCCAGGCCGCCAACTCCCGCTGGCTGCGCTGCAGCGCCCGTCGCAGACAGGCACGCAATTGCGGTTGCGTAGCGGGGCTATACAGCTCCAGACCAATGATACTGCGAAATTGAACAATATCGTAAATACCCTGATGGGTATCGCCATCTCCCGGCACAATGCCGGCGCGATCGCAGATGATGAGAGCCGGCAACTTCATCAAGCTAATATCGTGGATCAGTTGGTCTAAGGCTCGCTGCATGAAAGTAGAGTAAATAGCTACTAGCGGTAACTTGCCAGCCAAGGCCAAACCACAGGCTAAGGTCAATGCATGCTGTTCGGCAATGCCCACGTCGAAAAAGCGCTGCGGATGGCGTTCGGCAAACCGCTGCAATCCCGTACTGCCGGCCATGGCCGCACTAATACAAACCAATTCGTCATATCCCGCTTCCAAATCCAGGAGTGCGCTGCTAAAGCTCTCGGTAAAGGAAAGCGTGGCGGCCCCAGAAGTTTCGGGCGGTCCTTTATCGTTTTGCTTGTGCTGCTTGGCATTTGCCGCCGGAGCTTTGGGTGGCGCTGAAGGCGAAACGCCATGATACTTGGAAGGCGCTTCCTCAGCTTCTTTCAGGCCCCTGCCTTTCTGCGTTCTGACATGCAAAAAGGCCGGTTCCTTCAGTTTGGCAATGCGCTGAAAAGTATCTATTAACATTTTAATATTGTGGCCGTCTATGGGACCGACGTACTTAAAACCAAACTCAGTAAACAGGTTGTTGCGGTAAACCGCCTGCTTGACCGCGCCCTTCAGACGCAGGAGCCCCCGATATAACGGGCCTCCCAGCAAAGGTATGAGACGGATAAGCTGGTTGACATGGTCGCGCAGAAAGACATAAGAGTGGCCCGCAGTCAGGCGGCTAAGTATGCGAGACACAGCCCCGACATTAGGGGCAATCGACATTTCATTGTCATTCATCACCACCACCAGCTGATTGGGTTGATGGTCGCAGTGGTTCATGGCCTCAAAAGCAATACCCGAAGTCAATGAAGCATCGCCAACGACACAAAGAACTTTTCCCTGGTCCTTACTGTCATCCAAGCTGCGACCGAGTTCTAGCCCCAATCCCGCCGAAATGGCCGTGCCGGCATGGCCCGCATTCAAATAATCATGCAAGCTTTCGTCGCGGCGCGGGAACCCTGAAAGCCCCGCACGCTGGCGCAAATGATGAAAATCACGCCAGCGCCCGGTCAGCATCTTATGCACATATGCCTGGTGCCCGACATCCCAGATTAGGGCATCGCGCGGCGAGTCAAAGACATAGTGCAAGGCAATGCTCAACTCTACCACCCCCAGATTTGAAGCCAGGTGACCACCAGTATAGCGAACTATTTCCATCAAAGAACAACGCAATTCCGCCGCCAGCTGTTCCAGTTGAACCAGGCCCAATTGCTTCAACCGACTAGGCTGCAACTGCAGGGAATCTAGCAGCGGGTATCGCTCAGCTGAAAAATCTGGCCCCACATGCCCGGGCTGTGGACCGCCATGGCTAACCATTATTCAGCATCGTTAAGCATCTTTAACCATCGTTAACTATGGCGGACACGGACAGAAAATGGCTCACACTGCCGGGGCAAAATGATCAAACTCCAGTGAAAACGAGCCGCGCCCTTGGGTCTGGCTGCGCAGCTGCGTCGAATAACCGAAGAGCCGGGACAGCGGGGCCGTGGCATCAATCACATCGCAGCCAGGCCGCGAATCTAGACTGTGGACCTGACCTTGTCGCTGAGTCAATTGACTGATGACATCGCCCACATATTCTGCCGGCGCCATAATGATCACCCGCATAACCGGCTCGAGCAACAGGATGTCCTGCTGGCGTACAGCCTGATCAATCGCATACGCCACAGCCGCCTCAAAGCCCGGTTCATATGGATCTTCTGCATTATATGTACAAGATTTCAAACCCACATCGACATTGATTGCCGGATAACCTAGACGGAAGCCGGCTTCCAAGTGACGCATGGCCGATTCTTGTATCAAGCGGACATACATGCCGGGCAGATCACGACACAAGTTGCGAAAGTGGTTGTTGCTAGAGCCCATCCCGTCAGAGGGCCGACCATTAAAACATTCTACAGGCCGCAATTCTAGTTCAATCACAATTTCCTGCCGCACCCCGGCAATTTCATGCTCAAAGCGGCCCAGTCCACAACACACACCCGGCAAGGCTTCACGATGGACAACTCTCGGATTGCCGGTGCGGAAATGTAGCTTGTATTCTTCGCGCAAACGGGTGCACAAGACCTCCAGGTGTAATTCACCCATTCCCGAAAGTAATACTTGACCGGTATCGCTGCTCTCCTGGACATGAAAAGTCGGGTCTTCGCGCTCCAGGTTCTGCAATGCCAGCATTAACTTGTCACTGTCTGAACCGCTTTGTGGCTCAATCGCAATAGATATTACCGGCTCAGGAAAATCCATTGACTCCAAAAGGAACGGCTCTTTTTCATTACAGATACTGTCTCCCGTCTGCGCTAACTTAAAACCAACGACCACGCCAATTTCTCCAGCTTTCAGCTCGGATACCGGTTGGTGACTATTGGCATGCATCTGGATCAGGCGGTTGACGCGTTCGCGCCGACCCTTGCGCACGTTGAAGACATTGCTATTCGCCTTCAGAATACCGCTGTAAATGCGCACGTAACAAAGCATGCCCATTTCCTTATGGTACTGGACCTTAAAGACTAAAGCTGCCAGTTCTTCGCCGCTGTCGGCACGCAGTTCGGCCATATGGCCGAACTGTAGGGACTTGTCCCTAATTTTCTTCTTGTCAAGTCTAGGGGCCTGAATCGGTGGCACGTCGGCCGGGCCGGGCAGATAGAGGGCAACTCCGTCGAGCAGCTGCTGTATTCCCTTATTTTTCAAAGATGAACCGGCATATACGGGTATAATTTCCTTCGCCAAGCAGAGGCGGCGAATCACATCCTGGCAAAGTTCCAATGGGATTTCCTGCCCCTCTAGATAGAGCTCGGCAATCCGATCTTCACTCTCACTTAGAATATTGATCAGCTCATCGTAGGCCATTTGAGCCCGTTCGCGCGTGGCCTCGGCAAGGGGGCGTCGCTCAATGGTCGCACCATTCTCGCCGACGAAGTAAATTTCCTCGCGACACAATACATCAATATTGCCACTGTAATTGCCCTCCGCGCCAATGGGTAGATAAAGAGGCAATGGTTTTACGCCAAATTTGTCGCGCAATTGCTGCACGGCACCTTCAAAATCGGCACCCGCGCGGTCCATTTTATTGATATACACCAATTGCGGTATATGATAACGCTCGGCCTGACGCCACACCGTCTCCGTTTGTGATTCAATCCCCTTTACCGCACAAAGCACGGCAACGGCACCGTCGAGTACCCGCAAGGAGCGCTCAACTTCGGCCGTAAAATCGACATGACCGGGAGTGTCAATTAAGTTTATCCGTACTTCTTCCTCTCGTCCGCCGGCTTTATACTGCCAATAACAGGTGGTTGCCGCAGCGACAATGGTGATTCCCCGGTCTTGTTCCTGCGCCATCCAGTCCATAGCCGCACTGCCACTATCGACCTCGCCGATACGATGACTTTTTCCGGTATAAAACAGAATCCTCTCGGTCGTCGTCGTCTTGCCGGCATCAATATGCGCAATGATACCGATATTTCGTATGTTTTCCGCCATAGTTTCCCACTCCGAATGTCACTTTGCACGCGACGAGACGATGCATCATTGTACTGAACAAGTTATACTGAAAAACGCGTCTCGCCCCAAGTACCCGACGAAATGAAATTCGAACTATCAATATACAATACAAAAAGTAATATCTAGCTATCAGATTCAATAATAGCATTGAGCTCGGATTGAGTATCTGGCTCAGAATCCGGGAATTGATCTACTTGCGCCGGTGGATTTATTGCCGCTTCTTGACTCAAAGACCCGTCATGCCCGGGCATATCGCCGGCAGCAGCTTCCCGTCCGGACTGTGTCACACTGTCCCCAGAGGCCTCAGCTCCCTCAAGATTTCCAACCTTAGAATCTGTGGAGGGATTATCAGAGTTGCCATCTGGTTGACTTTCTGGCCGACTTCCAAGCTGACTTTCCGGTCGACTTTCAAGTATGCGGCCTGTCTCACCATCTGTTGCGAGAGCTCGTCCTTCTTCTGGACTTTTACGACCTTCACCGCGGCCCGGTGCATCGCTTGGCCCATCGTTCAAACGGCTGGACGCCGGACTCGGGTCATTTAAAAAATCAAAGTCTGAAATATCTATACCGCTCGATTCCAGCGGTTCATAATTTAAGTCTTCCAATCCCGAATAAGGCATAATATTGGCATTAAAAACATCCATTTTCGGGGCCTGAGTACAATTTTTAGTTTGCCCGGTCCCCTGCAAAAACCACTCATAAGTCTTGTTTTCGTTGCCACAGGCGGGCACCCAGCGGTAGCCATTGCGTTTGTCCACAGCCATACTGAAGACTCCTTCTGGACGAGTGAAGTCTATATCCGGATCTTCGTCTTGATGCAGAACGCCCATTGTACGCATAAACATCGGTCCAGCAGCCCGGCCTCCAAATAGGGCCTCTCCGAGCGAGTTGCCAGCCTGATCAAACCCGACCCATACGACCGTGCTATACTCCGGCGTATAACCTACAGCCCATCCGTCTGACCAGTTTTCTGCCGTACCTGTTTTCGCCGCCAGTGGGAACTTGAAGCGGCCATACTTTTCCTCATACCGACGCTTGGAATTGTATAGGGTGCCACCACTGGGTACACTTTGGAGCATTTTTGTCATCACATATGCGCTCTGTTCGCTGAGCACACGATGCGCAACATCTTGTATATTGTCACGACTTTCTTGTTCATAATTAAAAACAATCTGACCGTTGCGATCTTCGACATAGCGAATTGGGTTGGCGTCTATTGGGATGCCCTTGTTGACAAATGCCGAATAGGCCCGCAGCAACTGAAGCGGCGACACCGGCGAAGTTCCCAAACCGACAGGGAAGACAAAAGGGAAGTCCCGGCGAATAATGCGCGGATCTGTGATCCCCAGGAGGCGAGTTGTCATATCCAGCCCTCTATCAAAGCCCACCATATCGAGAACATGAATAGCCGGTATATTCAATGATAATTGCAGAGCCCGACGCGGCAGCACCACACCTTGAAACTCCTTTGCATAATAGTTGTTGGGAATGTAGGAAACGCCGTTAGGGTTAACAAAGCGATATGGCCTGCCCGACAGGGGAGTTCCGCCATTCACCGCACGACTCTCAAAAGCGGCGGCAAAATAGAGAGACTTAAAAGCCGAACCTGGCGGGACTCGGGCATCGACAGCGCGGTTGAACAAACGGGCCTCATTGATGTTATAGGTCCGTCCTCCGACCATAGCCACTATGCCACCGGTGCGATTATCGATAGCGAGCAATGCCGTCTCGGGCACAGTGCGGGCCAGGAATTTATCGAGATGCTCAGCAGACATTTTCAGCATGGGAATCTGACTTTCAAGGCCAAAGGCGGTGACAATAGCCTCCAAGGTCGGAGCAAACTCATTTTGTAAATCCTGCTCAGCAGCTCTCTTGCTCCTGCCTCCCGAAAGGTTCAGGCCTAAACCCAATATCGTACGCAAGCGCGCTAGTTCGGGTAACTCCTGTTTTTCCAAGATAGTAAACAGATCCAGGTTCTGGCTCTGGTAGATTTCATCTACTGAAACCATCTCTTCTTGGACAATCTTGTCAATTTTGCGCTGTATATTTAAATCGAGGGTGGTATAGATACTATAGCCAGCCTGCAACAAGTTATCTGTTCCATAAAGACGCTGCTCAAGTGTCCTCGCTACAAAATCAGAAAAATATGGGGCCTCATCAACACGCTTGGGACTTCTTTGACTGACCTTGGTCAGATCAAAACTGTCCCAATACTCTTGACTTGCCTGGTCAACCTGGGCACGAGTCATCAATTCAAGCCTTACTATTTTATCTAATACTGCCTCTTGGCGAAGTTTAGCCATTTCAGGATGGCGCAACGGTGAAAAATCACCATTGGGTCGCGCCAACTGAATTATGGCCAAGGCCGCCTCAACCACACTATCATCGCGCGCTGAATGTCCAAAGAAAAACCGACTGGCCGCCTCAATACCATAATTGCGATCCCCAAAATACACATTATTGAGGTATGTGACCAATATCTCACTTTTAGCGTAATACTTCTCAAAAATAAAAGACCACCAAAGTTCACGCAGCTTACGGCTGACAGAAATATCTTTGCGATCAGCTTTCAAAGACCCTGCGAGCTGCTGAGTTAGCGTGCTTCCTCCGCCCGCCGTTCCAGTATGAAAAATCTTGTCCAGTACGATATAAGTAAAGGCGCGGACTGTGCCTATCAAAGAAAAACCATTGTGTTCAAAAAACGTACTATCTTCACGGCCCAGCAGAGCATAGACTAGATTGCGCGTCAGCTCGCTTTGTTCCAGTAACTCGCGCGAGCCTTGGGAAATCTCTGTGATAAGATTGTTATTAATATCATAAATGCGCGAAGGAAGTGGTTGGTCATTCGTAATCAGAGGCTCATAATCTCCGACATAGGCAGCAAAACTCAACAACTTCCCCAAGCCAGTACCCAGAGACACGCAAAGCAGGCACACCCAAATAGCACTAAAAATTATAAAGCGATGATATTTCGGGAAATTATATTTTAAAACATCAAGGTAGGAAAGCATTGCCTATAAACTTACTGATAATTTCTGACCTAGAGAATTCGGAAAACACGTATCTCCAAAATTTACCCAAATTGAAAAACCAAAAAAACTAGCCCAAAAACTGACAATATATTACAAAAAAAGCAGATTGGTAGGAAGGAGATCAATAAACGAATACAATCAAAGAATAAATAAATGGGTAGTGGCGGATTCGAACCGCCGACCCCATGCGTGTCATGCATGTACTCTAACCGACTGAGCTAACCACCCGAGATTGTTACGCTATTTTGCGAAAAAAAACGAGTGCGTCAATAGCTTGCTGAAACTGGCTAACAAACTTCCAATCAAACACTTGCCAGTTTCAAATTGCCCCGACATTAATCAGAGAGCAAAAGTACTTTCCCTGGCTCCTGCCCCATGCCTGCATTCCAGATTCTGGCTTCATTGAAATCTAGCTGCCCACAAATTAAAGCACCACAAGTCGGCATTCGTTAGAATGCCTTGCGGAAAATTCTGTGCACGCCATATTTTGCCACTGTCAAAACGTGTGCGGTTTAAATCTGCATTGGCAAAGTATCGACAATAAAAGCGACAGGCCTTAAACCTAGCGCCTCCACAGCAAACTGAACAAAAACTGGACTTACTTAGAGTGGCCCAATAATGCGATTCAACCTCAATTAATCATATCCTATGAATTTTCCGACCAATATGTTAGAATTTCAAATTATTTGCCGAAAACGATAATAGCCCCCAGCATTATCCGTCATAAGCATATATTAGGCAGACTGCTTAAACCACTGAATTTGAATGAGATTACCATGGCCATTCGTCAACTAGATCAACAACTACGCTACGGCACTATCATTAAGACAACACCGTTTTCAGATTTTAAGTTACCCCATCACCGTGGACGCAGCTCAAAAGTCACCGCAGATGACATTAACAAGCGTTTTCAACGAGTTGAGGAACTCATCACGCAATTACAAACCCTGAGTCAAGATATCCAGCACCAACAGGGCGAGATTATTCAAGGGCAGCAGGAACAGCAACGGACAGTAGAGCAACTCGAAAAAAGTATCAGCCAGCAAAGTCAAAACGGAGAGCAAAATCACGAAAAACTATGTTCAATCTTAGAAATTTTAAATCAAGATATACATTCTTTAAAAGGCAATATGAGCTCAATGCAGAATTCCATTGAACAAATGGAAGTACAATGGGACCAGTGGGAGTCCTTTATCAAGGAGCAGGAGCATAGCCTGATGGCTCAACTGCAGCCTGAGCAAGATGTAAAGGAACAGCCAGAACTATCTCATCAAGCAAAAGGAGTCAAGGCATCTGCCGAGAGCCCAATTGATCCGAACGTAGAGAGCCAATACTTCAATAACAAAGAAACCCTTACGTGGGCTGGCGACAACAAAGAGGTCGAAAACCTTCAACACCTGGAAGAAGAGATCAAATATGAACTGGAAAACTTGGAAAATCAGCAAAGCCCCAAACGTTCTACAAGTAACAATGCGACTGAATCCAGCCCGGATCTTCTGTTCCCACAACGCCCTCTTGCTTCGGAGCCAAGAATCAACGCCTATGATGGTTGGTTTAACCTAGACCTTGAAAATTCAGTCCTTGGACTCGACACCAGCCATCTCTCTGTCATTGAAGGCGAAACCGTTTCCAGCATCCTGGACCGGGATGAAAAATTGGACAAAGAATCCAATCAAGCATTGAGCTCAGAACCCGCCGTTTCTGATCAAAATATGCCAGAGAATCGTGACCGTGAATCTAGCCACGCAGAAGAACAAGATATCTTTTTCCCAAATAACGAGTGGGACCCAGAAATTCTCGGCATCCAAATACCGGAAGACGAACCGCAGAAAGAACCGAAAGACGAAGCGGGAGCCGCCAATTCTTCCGAACTTGAGGACAGACTTGAGTCCGGCAGTGAAGCCTGGTTTGAACCTCCCGAAAATGAATTGAATCAAGAATTTAATGATGAATTGCATGAAGAATTGCATGAAGAATTGCATGAAGAATTGCATAATGAATTAGATGGGGAACTAGATGGGGAATTAAATGAAAAATTGGACAAAGAATCCAATCAAACATTGAGCTCAGAACCCGCCGTTTCTGATCAAAATATGCCAGAAAATCGTGACCGTGAATCTAGCCACGCAGAAGAACAAGATATCTTTTTCCCAAATAACGAGTGGGACCCAGAAATTCTCGGCATCCAAATACCGGCAAGAGAACCGCAGAAAGAACCGAAAGACGAAGCGGGAGCCGCCAATTCTTCCGAACTTGAGGACAGACTTGAGTCCGGCAGTGAAGCCTGGTTTGAACCTCCCGAAAATGAATTGAATCAAGAATTTAATGATGAATTGCATGAAGAATTGCATGGAGAATTAGATGGGGAACTAGATGAAAAATTGGACAAAGAATCCAATCAAGCATTGAGCTCAGAACCCGCCGTTTCTGATCAAAATATGCCAGAGAAGCGTGATCGCGAATTTAGCGACGCAGAAGAACAAGATATCTTTTTCCCAAATAACGAGTGGGACCAAGAAATTCTCGGCATCCAAATACCGGCAAGAGAACCGCAGAAAGAACCGAAAGACGAAGCGGGAGCCGCCAATTCTTCCGAACTTGAAGACAGACTTGAGTCCGGCAGTGAAGCCTGGTTTGAGCCTCCCGAAAATGAATTGAATCAAGAATTTAATGATGAATTGCATGATGAATTAGATGGAGAATTAGATGGAGAATTAGATGGAGAATTAAATGAAAAATTGGACAAAGAATCCAATCAAGCATTGAGCTCAGAACCCGCCGTTTTTGATCAAAATATGCCAGAAAATCGTGACCGTGAATCTAGCCACGCAGAAGAACAAGATATCTTTTTCCCAAATAACGAGTGGGACCCAGAAATTCTCGGCATCCAAATACCGGCAAGAGAACCGCAGAAAGAACCGAAAGACGAAGCGGGAGCCGCCAATTCTTCCGAACTTGAGGACAGACTTGAGTCCGGCAGTGAAGCCTGGTTTGAGCCTCCCGAAAATGAATTGAATCAAGAATTGGATATCCAAACTGCCTCTTCAGAAATTGAACGAGATCAGCAGCAACTCGTCAAACCGGACAAGACCCCCAAAGAGCAGGAACCCGTCCTCCACCTCCAAGAGCCGACAGAAGAGCTCGATCTCAGGATCAACTCAGAAGCCATCAATTTCATTTCTGACGAACAATATCCGGACAATCCAGCTGAAATTAATGATATCGTCTCCGATATCCTGATAGAATGGGGCAGAAACGCTGGAATTTTCGCCTCACAAAGCCCAGATCATACAGAGGGCCCAGGCGCCGACAATTACGAAAAGCCAAACGAAAATACCACACGTTCTGACCAAGGGGAGCAACAAGGGGAGCAGACGACAATTGAGGACAATTTGCCAAGTCTGTCGCAATGCACTGCAGCGTCAATGAATGCAGCCGATCTTGAGCGATTGTCTTCACGGAAACAAGAATTACCCACAAAAATGGCAAACCCCATAAAGATGGTAGGCTACAGAGCGGACGAGCACCCGGCACACCCAGATACTGAGTCAGGAACGGCGTTGGAGCCAGATCTGCAGCAACAGATTGGCGAAGCCGAAATGGAGTGCGAAACTTCATTGGTTTTTTCGCAACTCCAAATCCAAGCTGAAAGCGATGGGCCTGGCAACGACAGCGCGGCAAATCTCCACCTGATTGATCTCGACTACCCCAGGACTCTGGAGGACTTGAGTTCGCACACCCTGACAGAAATTCAATTTGAAGACTGGAATGAATCCATAGAGTTGACGGGCCAGCAGGTCAGCGATCAAACTGAAGATTCGGCGGCGCAAGATGAAGACATTCCCCAAAATATCCAAGACATCCTCGACCAGATCGCCGTCGAAAATGACTTTACGAGATTTGGTAACGAGGAAGAACAAATTACGGCAGAAATTCGAGAAGCTCTGAAAAGTTTGGGTCCTGATGGCATGCCCCCATCTTCTCCAGAAATTGAAACGGGCATTGAAACGGGTTCTCCAGAAATTGAAACGGGCATTGAAACGGGAATTACGACAGGCGCAAGCCCAACGACAGATACGGCTCCCACTGCGAAAGGGGAATCGCAACCCGGTGACATGGAAAGTTCAGACGAACAACTGAGCAGTGAGATTTCTCAACTCCTAGTGAATCTAAATAGTCGCGACGAAATTCCGCCGGCAGCCGGCCGGCAGTATGAGCTAGGGCAAGGCATTCAGAATGACGACGAAAACACCCATAATTTGAAAATACAAGATCGCTTAGAATTGCCCGACAATCCATTCGAGATATCTGGTGTCGATACCTCCATGTATCTAAGTGACTTGCAGCCTGCCGAGCCAGACGCAGCAAGTATACAAGAAGGGCAAGCCATAGCCCTAGAGACTCCGGCCGCAGGCAACATAAGTGAAAAACCAAGCGAAAAACCACAAGAAGAACTAAGCGAAGACCTGAGCAAAAATTGGGATACTTTGAACGAGCACAACCGGGAAGAACCTCTCGAATATCACCAGCAGAGTCGCGTCGAAAAGTCGGATCAGCCACATTTAGAATCCGGCGATGAGTTGGAGCTCCAAGACTATCCGGCCTCTAACCTTTCTCCTGGCTTCAACTCGTATTCTTCTGTGACAGCCGCGCACTGGCCGGATCAATACAGCCATGACTTTAATTCGAGTATTATTGAAATTCCAGACAATCCCCTAGACTTGGCAGAGCCTGAGGACATTGCAAGCCATGTCATTGGCGATCAGGGCGACGGCCGAGAACAAGCCAGGGAACAAACCATGGAACAGACAGCCGGCACAGAGCGGCAAATGCCAACGACCAGCGAAGCTTCGGCCTCAGGCAACATAAGTGAAAAACCAAGCGAAAAATCAAAAGAAGAACTAAGCGAAGACCTGAGCAAAAATTGGGATACTTTGAACGAGCACAACCGGGAAGAACCTCTCGAATATCACCAGCAGAGTCGCGTCGAAAAGTCGGATCAGCCACATTTAGAATCCGGCGATGAGTTGGGGCTCCAAGATTATCCGGCTTCTAACCTTTCTCCTGACTTCAACTCGTATTCTTCTGTGACAGCCGCGCACTGGCCGGATCAATACAGCCATGACTTTAATTCGAATATTATTGAAATTCCAGACAATCCCCTAGACTTGGCAGAGCCTGAGGACAGTGCAAGCCATGTCATTGGCGATCAGGGCGACGGCCGAGAACAAGCCACGGAACAAGCAGCCGGCACAGAGCGACAAATGGTAGTAAAAAAAGAAGATACGCATCGGCCCCTGGCTTCCAGCCAAGTGGTTTTGCTGGAACAAGACGCGTTTAGCTTTATGGATGATATCGCCAGTTCTGCTCCCGGCGCGGCAAACGACGAGATTGCGAACGTATTTTTTCAAAGTGCGCGACCACAAGATCAGCCCGAAGGGCTCAATAACGAAGCAGAAAGTCAAGCTGACGAAGAGATGCCGGAAGTCAAAAAAATTACCAGTGACGACGGGATTCCTGTCCTCAACCTGAACCTCAGCGCCATCAGCAGCAACCATAAACCAGAATGGAGTGACCTCATTCTAGATGACAACGAAGAATTTCATATCCTATTGGATGAGGGAACCTGACCCATGCCTACAGAAACTAGCTATCTGATCATTGGGGCTGGCATTGCCGGCTTGACTGCGGCCACTAGCATCCGCAGCCTTGAGCGCAGTGCTTCCATTATTTTAATTAATGGAGAACCCTACGCACCTTACAAAAGGACGAATTTGAGCAAGTTCTTTGCCACAGGATTTACGGCTGACGACTTTACGCTCTCGACAGCCGCGGACCTGCAAAAATTTTACAACATTCAACTGCGACAAGACTACATTACAGAGATAAACTACGACGCCAAACTGGCCATCGGGGCACAAGACCAGTACCAATACCAGTATTTGATTTTAGCGACGGGGGCTCGCTACGAACTGCCGCAGTCCCTGCAACACCCAGAGCTGGCACACAAGCTCAAGTTCTACCACAATAAGCAGGAAACTTTTTCCTTGCAGTCACAAGTTCAAAGCAGCGATAAAATTGCGGTGCTCGGCGGCGGAGTGCAAGGCGTGGAGACCTGTTATGAACTCTTGAAACTGGGCATAACAGCCAGACTAATCGACCCACACGACGCACCGCTGGCCCGTTTCAAATCGCCTTACATCAGCGCGTATCTAAAGCGAGACCTGGAGCGACGGGGAGCTCAATGCTTCTGGCAACAGCGCATTTGCCAGTACGAGGACTCTGTACTAAAGGATTGTGACTTGACAATCTGCTGCTTTGGGACTCAGCCCGTGGCCAATTTATTTCCCGCAGGTGCCCAATTGCAAGAAGATTTGCGAATTACTCCCGAAGTTTTCGTTTGTGGCGACAATCTCGAATACCCCGTTTCCGAAGCAGAATTTGTGACAACTCGCTGTATGTTGTGGCACGAAGCCATGGACTTGGGGCAGGCGGCCGGCCTAAATGCAGCTAGACGGGCACAAAACAGCGAATTGATCCCGTATGTGCGCAAGAACTACCGCACTAAAATTGAAGTGGCCGATGTGATTTTATTCCTGGCACCCCCATTACAGCGCGGGACTTTTACTCAGAAACATTTTTTAGTTCCCGGTACACAAGATAAAAAAGATCTGAGCTACTATCAGTTCTTTCTCGACCGGCAAGACAGAATTACCGGTGCCAATTTGCTGTGCCGCGATCGTGAACGTCTTAAACCATTGCAGCAGCTAATCTGGGACCACCGAGACATATCTTCCGTCTGTGAAGTGCTTCAAATTCCTTCTAGTAAAGAATTTGACGGTCTTTTTGTCCACTAGATCGACCGTCTAGATGAATTCAAGTAATCAAGGAGAGACGCGGTCAATTGATTATCGGTATTACAGGCAAGAGCTATGCTGGCAAAGATTTTATTTGCACCTTACTGAAGCCATATGGTTGGCGGGAAATTAATCTGGACGCCTTAGGTCATCTAGCTCTGGAGCAAAAAGCAGAACTTGTATTGCAGAATTTTCCCGCTGTCGCGCAAATCACAAGCGACGGTAACGGACAAAAAAATATTGATCGTAAAAAATTGGGGAATTTAGTCTTTCGCAAGGCGAGCGCATTGCATAAGCTGGAGAGCATAGTGCACCCGCACATGAAAGAGCTTGTGTTCAAAGAACTCAACCGTATCGACAACAAACGTCACATCGTATCAGGGGAACATACGAAGCATATGGACATGCCTCTCACACGACCACAATTCATTCTGAATGCCGCTATATTGGAAAGATTGGGCCTTCTCCCCCTCTGTGACCTTGTCCTATGGGTCAAAGCCCCCTTATGGTTACGAGCCTGGCGTTCACGTCGACGCGACTCAATTAATTGGCTTGGATTTCTGCAGCGCAACTGGACTCAGCGTAAACTACAATACCCCGACCCGCAGCGTTATACGCGGCAAAAAGAGCAAATCTCATTTTACTGTATACGGAATTACAAGATTCGCGCCGAGGATGCGATACCCGATATTATTCAGCAATTAAAAAAAATTCCACAGCTACAGCCAATGCTTAAAGTTGACGACTGTGGATAGGTAGTGTATATGAAAGTCTCCCCGAACCGAATCCCCCGTCCGCCGCAATCCACGATACCGCACAATTCCGCACCAGGAGACACGGTAAGTGCACGACATTCAGGGGCGGCCTATCCAAACGATCACTCCATGTATGACAACAATACTCGCGCAGCTCCTGGCATTACGGCAACTTCCATGGCTGCAAATTCAGGCCCCCTCCCGTTACGAGCCCGCCGCAGAGTTAAGTCAGGCTTAGCCGGACGACGGGCAGACGCAGAATTCAAGCAAACCCCCAAACGCCATTACAGTCCCGGCACTTATGAACAAAGTTCAATGGACGCAATGGAAGCTGCCTTGTTAAATGACTCTCCCCGATACCAGTCCAGTATCCATGATCCAGCTCACAATTCCAATACTCATCATCAGAGTGGATATCCTCCTCAAGAATCGGCAGCACAACCCCCTTTGCCGGCAGACTCTCCCATTGAGAACAACCCCGTCGAGCACAACAATGATCACGCCGAAGCAACAGCACAAAGTCGCTCGCGTTCAAGTATTTGGCAATCCCACCAAGGTCCCTATCGAGCTGTTGTCGTTTTTCTACTCCTGCTGATGGCCCTAGTTATCATGGCTATGGTCTACCAGCTTTTCTTTCGTCCTAATCAAAGTTCATCAGCGACAGATCGGCAGCCCCAAGCACAAGATCAGAATATTTTGCAAGAGCCGATCAATAAGAAGGTAGCAGAGGCAGTACCCCAAGACGCACAAGAAGATACGAATGAAAGGCAAACAAGCACCGCAGAGCCTTTGCCCGCAGAGCCTTTGAATGAAAACCCTGCGGGTAGCCCAAATACACCAATAACTGGAGAGCTTTCTCAGGCTTCGCCTGTCAGTATGCTAAGTCCCGACGGCGAAGAAGTCTCTACCCCGCGCAGCGCGCGCCCCAGTCCTGAATTGAACACGCCAGTAGATGAAAATAAAGTACTTGTGCAGAGTAAAGTTGGTGGAATTGGCTACTGGATACAAGTCGGGGCCTTTTCTTCCAGGAAGAATGCCAATAACATACAGCAGCAACTGGCCCAAAGTCACCTGAGCTCAGAAGTCCAAGAAGGGGAAAGTGGCTCTAAAAAAGTTTATCGTGTTCGTATAGGTTTATATACCAGTAAAGAAGAAGCTAAAAGAATTCAGCGTCAGCTCAAGAATATCGGCAAACCCTTTGCTGACAGTATTATAATTAAGACAGATATGTAATAATGATCACGTTTAAATTCCATAAATGTCTGGAATTCACCAAGACGTTAATTACATTGGGGAAGGTGTAACATGAGAAATTCAAATTTAAAGATATTTACGGCATTTACATATTTACTACTGCTTATCTTGATTCTCGGTTCCGTGACCTTCTTGATCGTTCAGAGAATTCAACGGTCTAGGCAGGCCGATGTTTATATCAACAAAATTGTCGACCGTATCAACAGTAGTTACATCGGAAATGGAAGCTTTACTACGCTAAACTTTACTAAAGATGTTAAAGATGTGATGCAAGAGTTCAAGGACTTGGTCAAGGTTATTACCATTGTCGACAACAAAAACGTGATGCAAAACCGTTTTCGCGTGGACAGTCTCAATGCGACTGATGACCCTAACCCCAACTGGCAAAACCAGCTCAAATATAGGTATAACCCTCTGCTCTACGAAGAGCAAAGCCATAATTTACAACTTCCAGGTCAGAGCCAGGTCAGTGTTCAAGTGCTTTTTCAGCGCCTGCCCATTCAGTTGATTAAAGATGTATTGCAGTTCGATACCGTTGTCATTCTAGCTCTCTTAATCCTGAGTTTTCTGGCCTTCTTGATTATCCCGAAACGAGACCCGACCGAAACAGCATGGGCCTTGCAGTCCCTCGCTGAAGAAGAAGACATGTACCACGAAGTAGAGCAGAATGAAGAACAGCCGATTTACAACGGTGATCCTTGGCTCACACAGGACCTTGCGGAGGCAGATACGGAAAGCAGATCAGAAGAAGACTCCTCTACAGATTTTGACGACGACGAAAATGCCACAACGGCTCACGAATACGGGAATACAGTAATTACAGAAGCCCCTGAAGGTGATACGAACGGAATTCCCGATAACGATATTGATATCTTTGCGGGCCTTCTCGATCCCGAAACTGAGACGGAAATTGACCTGAGCTTTAATGACGATAGTCCCCATGAAGATATGCTTGCCCCCAGAAAGGATGGCGAGAATGGAAAGAATGACGAGGACACAGACTTAAAAGAAGGACGGCTTGAACTCCCCAGCTCGCCGGCAGAAGTTGCGCCAAGCACAGACTTCGCTTTTCTGGATGACATCGGCAGCGATGAATCCGCCGGCCTTGATGACAGCTCTGATAACGCTCTAGAATCAGAAAGGCTCGATGATCTCCTGACAGAGGCGATTCAAGAACTCGACAATGGCGATGGCGACGAAAGTCCGGCTGCCAGCAAAGACGATCAAGATTTTGCCGCCAGCCTGAACAGAGAATTTGGTGACCTCGCTGCCGACGATCAGTCAGAAGGCGAAGCAAATAGCGGTTTAGATACAGAGATGCCTGAGATCTACGACAGTGAATTTGAGGAAGACTTGGGCGACGAGCTGATCAATGACTTGGACGAGGGCTTGGGTGACGATGAGTTGGAACCGATTGACCAGGAACTAGATGCCGATATTCTTTCTCAATGGCCTACTGCGGAAGAACAACTCTATGACGGCAATGAAGCAGACGAAACAGAGAGGGATCAAACTGAGGCAGAACTCGACTCTGAAACGACAACAGAAAACCAAGACATCTTAGACACAGAACAAAAGCAGGCTGTATTAAACTGGATCGGTGATTTCTTAGAAAATCAAAAAGATCAACCGGCAGCTGAAGAAGACACTAGCCCCGATTTATCTGTAGCCCTATTGCAGACCCTTGAAGAAGATGTCGAAATCGTCCGCGCATCGTTGGAACAGGACTTGGCGGCTCTACAGGCTTCGATCTTGCCCCATCAGCATGGCATGGCTATCCTTCTGCCAAGCAAGAATATACACGAAGGGATTGAGCAACTGCAAAATGCGGCCAGCCGCCTGCCGGCCTCTTACTTAAAAAACATGAAAATGGGTATTACGGGCATCAGTGCCGCACGCAAGGATATTGGCGCTGAGACTGTATTAACTGAGCTGGAATACGCCTTGACCAACTGCGACGCGGAGAACAACATCAGTATTTTTGATGCTAATGATCAAATATTCAATCAGCGCCAAAATTAGGCAAAAACCTCGACCCGGTGCGGAGATCTCCGCGGTGATTTTCCCTTGATGAAATCCCTGCGGGGCAAGCCCCAAAGCTAATGTTGATATGGCTTTAACGTTTTTTCATACAAGAATATACTTGGCAACTTTCTCGCTTTTTCTGTCGTTGCAGGTACCTCTAAGCGCCCAGGACAAAAACGCCAATTCCGGCTTGTTCAAAGACCAGCACTCATTAGACTTAAATAATCTGCTCGCCCCCTGGGGCAACACAGCCCGGTGGGGAGAGTTGAAAAATATCATCATGGGCCCCGATGGGCAACTTCACTTCTTTTTTATCAAGGGCTATCTTTCTCTCAATAGCGATCTGTCCGTCAGTCAAGATACACTGCTTAGCATTTTTTTTAGCCAACTCAATCGTTGGCAAGATAACTCCGCTCAATATAATCTAATCAGCCCCTATCTTTTGCTTGCCCTTGCTTTGGACGGCTCTATCTCTCTGTACAATATTCATCTGGGAACTTGGCTGAACAATGTTAAAAACGTAAAGAATGGCCAGCAATATAAACTCTATGGCCGGCAGCTGATTGTGCAACAAGGCTCAAAAGCCCTGCTCTACTCTGACATCCTCACAGATGACCCTCCCGAACTGTTGGCCGACCGTATCCCAAATGCCCAGCAACTGCAGTTGTTACCGAATAAACAAATCCTATACTACAATCGCAAAAGCAGTGCCCTGATACTAAGCAAGATGGCTGATGACAAACGGCAGGGACAAATCCCTCCCTTATTGATCATTCCACCCAAACAGTTCTACCAGAAAATACCGCGTAGCATTGGTGCCATTGCCACCGCAAAAAATCAGAGCCCCCAAGTTTTTTATGCCATATTTAACAATATTCTGAATTTTTTTAACTTGAGCGGCAAGAGCTTTTTTTCCATTCCTTTGCCTAGCCAGGCGGCACAAGCTTACCCTATTGGAAATATGTTGTTTCTCTACCTACCTAGCTTGGCGAAGGTCGATATTTATAGTCCATACCCTCTGCTCAAAAGTTACTTGCCCCCTCCGAATGAATTGCTGCTCCAGCAAGCTGTCGAGACCGGCAGGCGCCTAGAAGATCAAGTGCTGTTTGAGGAGGCTCGCACCTTCTATGAGTGGACAATTAAGACAATCGACGATATTTTAGGGCGTAGAGATAACGAAGCCCTTTATCCACTGCGGGTCAGACTCAGCCAGGCCCTAGATAGGGTCAAATCCTTGCTGCGCACAGATCCAGACTTTTACTTTGCCATTCAAAAAGACTTGCAAGGTTACCAAAGCCGGATCCAGAGTGCCAGCCGTTTTAAAAATTATCGCTATCAAATGACGATATCCCTAGCTTGGGAAGGGATACAATTAGTCAGGCGCGATTTAAGCTATCAGGACTTAATTGAGTTTCCCTGGCACTTGTTTTTTCGTTTGAACAATAATAAATCACTACCTCAGGAGGAACTGCGCATATTGTTACAGCCCAGTGTCGACACATCCAAGTCATTTGTCGACGGTACTTCTACCGAAAAGCTCCAGGCTCATTACTTTTCCTTCAGCTTTACTCCCTAGAATGTGACGAATATCCCATATATTTGCATTTCTACAGCCAGTTCATGTGATAATATTTAGACACATGCACTAAATTCATACAAAAGGCAGACTTAAATGCAGCTTGCCTTTTCATTACTTTTTAGTTACTTTTGGATAAATTTTGTTATAGGTATAAATATGTCTGAACCTCCTCCTCACAATAACAACAACAAGAAGACTCCTTTCAATGAAAATCGTTTTGGAATCTTCATACTTGCTGGAATCATTTTGCTGGTGCTCTTATTGTTCTCCTTGATCAACGGCAACTCATTCATGGACAAATTGCCGTACAGCGATTTTATGCGCCAAGTAGAATCGGGTTCCATCAGTGACGTCGAAATTATCGACGGCACCAGTCTGCGCGGGACAGGGCTGGTCAATGGCCTGCCGCAGACAGTCATTACCAAGATTCCGTACACCGACTTAAATCTAATTGACCGCTTACTGCAGGCCGGGATTAACTTTACCGGCGTCGAGAGCAAACTGCGTTTTGGGCAAATGATTTTCCAGTCGATTCCCTGGATTATTCTGGTACTAATCATGCTGGCCATGTTCCGCAACATGAATGGCAGCAGCAGAGTCTTCAGCTTTAGTAAGAACCGTGCCCGCAAATATGAACATGACTCCTCCAAAAGTGTTACATTTAAAGATGTCGCCGGTCAGGAAGAAGCCAAGTACGAATTACAGGAAGTTGTTTCCTTTTTAAAAAGTCCCAAACGCTTTCAGGAAATTGGGGCCCGCATTCCGCGCGGAGTATTGCTAGTCGGCAACCCTGGCACCGGCAAAACCCTTCTGGCCAAAGCCGTGGCCGGCGAAGCCGGGGTTTCGTTCTTTCATATGTCTGGCTCGGACTTCGTTGAGATGTTTGTCGGCGTCGGTGCCAGCCGCGTGCGCGACCTATTTGAACAAGGTCGCAAAAATGCACCCTGTATTATTTTCATCGACGAGATTGACGCCGTAGGCCGCACCAGAGGAGCCGGCATGGGCGGGGGGCACGATGAGCGCGAGCAGACCTTAAACCAAATGCTTGTAGAAATGGATGGCTTTGGCACCGAACAAGGGGTAATTGTCATGGCTGCAACCAACCGTGTCGACGTTCTGGACCCGGCCTTGTTGCGCCCTGGGCGCTTTGATCGCCAAATAAACGTAGCCCTGCCGGACATCAAAGAACGAGAAAAGATTCTGCAGATTCATAGTACTAAAATCAAAATGGAAAAAGACATTGATTTTCCTGCCCTGGCGCGCCGTACCCCCGGCTGCTCGGGTGCAGACTTGGCCAATATTGTCAACGAGGCCGCCCTCTACGCAGCTCGCCACGGACGTAAACTAGTATGTATTGAAGACTTTGAGGAAGCCCGCGACAAGGTGTTAATGGGCTTGGCTCGCCACACCATGTTCATGACAGAAAAAGAAAAGAAGCTGACAGCCTATCACGAAGCAGGTCACACGCTAGTCAGTCTGTTCAGTGAAGGACACAACTTTGAAAAAGTAACCATTATCCCTCGTGGTCAAGCCTTAGGCGTCACGATGTCTACCCAGAGCGAAGAATCGTATGCCCCGACCCATTCCACGTTGAAAGCCCGCATCCGCATTGCCTTTGGCGGTTATGTCGCAGAGGAGCTGATCTTTGGCGAGACTACGATTGGGACTTCCAATGACCTGAAACAGGCCACCGAGCTGGCCCATCGCATGGTGACCGAATGGGGGATGAGTAGCCTTGGCGCTGTCTCCTATGCCAATGACCAACCGATTTTTATCGGTCGCGAGATGTCGCGCAGTAAAGATTTTTCCGAAACTACTTCAACCCAAATTGACCAGGCGGTACGCGAGATACTCGACAAATGCCTCGAAAATGTCCGCACCTTATTACGTGAACACAAAGACGATTTGATATCTCTTTCAGAAAGCTTGCTTGAGAGAGAGACGATGTACAAGGAGGAAATAGAAGAACTCCTTAAAATCTCACCGCAAGCTTCCGAAAATATCACGACAGATGCCAGTTCTTCCGTCAAGCAGTGAAAAATTGATACAACCTAATTGTTGATTTATTCCATAGTTTATAAATGAGATTTACTATGTCCTTGCCTTTTGCATATGTTCTAGCTGCTCAATGCAATCCGATGCCATGAACAATTCATCAAATAAATTAATCCGTTTCTACTTTCGCCCTCAGCTTGCCCAGCTTACCTATGGCCGAAGTCCGCTTTTCCAGAAGCTATTTCTTTACCTATCGCTGCCGCTAGCTCTCGTCAATTTGCCACTATCGGCCGAACCGGCAACAGAGTCGGGCAAAAATTACGACAATGAGCGGAATGAAAGTAATGCGCGGCATGCCCTCAAAGCTCCCCATCCAGAAGATCGTGCCACAAAGCTGAAGTACTTGAACTATGAATTTGCAAGCAAGTACTTAAAGGAAGTTCTCCAGCTTTCCAAAGAAGACCGAAAAATTGAAATGCAAAAACTCCTCAAATTGTCTACCGAGTATGACGGCGATGAGACCTCAGATTACTGGTACTTACTAGCCAGTGCACACGAAGAAAAGTGGGAAAAAAGCCGCTTTGACTGGCTCAATAAGGCTTGTGAGATTGACCAATGGTTTGAAGTTCAACCTCGGGAACCGGCCTTGGCCTTGGTCCACATACTATATAAATGGGGTTTGTATAACGACATAATCACGTGGAGCCAAAAGTGGAAAGCGGAAATTACTGAAGATCAAGATTTCCAGTATTACCTGACTCTCGCTTATAATAATTCTGGACACAAAGAAAAAGCCATAGAACTAGCGCTGAACAACCTTGAGCGTTATAACTACGAAGAACGTTATTTTCGCGTTTTATTAGACGCACCTCACGTCAGTAAAGAGATGTGGGTTAAATTTCACTTCTATTTAGAAAATTACCCGCCTAAATCACCCAATCTACTGCGCTATCTAGTGACTAGAAGCACCGACATCAGTCACATGGAAAACCTTCTTTCGGTCTATACTAGCCTCTTTGGCGATGACTATTTTACCACAGCTCAACGTATCTTAATGCTTCAAAACAACCTCATTCCACGCAGCAACATTTTTTTTAATAATTATAAAACTTCTGACTTTCTAGTTCTAAGTCAAGTTATCCGCAGAATTTCTGGCTTTCGCCCTATCGAAAAGTCCCTGCTTGACCTAAATGGTCTATACGTTATGGATCGTAACTATGATGATATTCCAGAAGAAGAGCTGACATTTATCAACGGTAGCCTAACTGAGCGCCATGTTTTTCCCAGTAAGCCCAGCGAAAACGATATAAGAATTCGCTGGAATAGTTATGGGGAACCTGCAAGTTACCATAGTTTCTACAACCACAACGGCAATAGTCGGAACATTGACCTCACATATGGTCGTTATCCATTCATACGGGAAATCACGATTACAGACCGCGATAGCCAACGGATATACAACTTTTCTCCCGGTCGCCTGACTTATGACATCAGCCGTGACGTTCCTCTCAACACTTTTGACTGGGCGATAAGCCCACTGCAGAGCCCGAGCCTGCTGGAAAGTGAAATTATACAAAATAGCCATGTCACTAAACTCTACGAGACTCAGCGACGTAAGAGCGACTGGAAACTGCGGGCAGAATATCAAAGAAATTACTTCGGTGAATTGACTAGAGTACAAATAGACCGCAACTTAAACGGTAAATTTGACGAAATAGCCTACTTTACGCGTTCCCAGCGCGTCAAAATCCTGCGCGATGAAGACCAAGATGGCCAATTTGAGCTGGCGGTTTACTATAAAAAAGGTGTCCCTAAAAGATACGAGGTTGATATTAATCAAGACGGTAGCATTGATTTTACACAAACACTAGGTGACATTTCAACTAAGATCTGGCACATCTATGGCGACTTAAACTTACCGACCAGCTCATATAAATATGCAACCCCTAAAACCGACTATATTTATTCTTACTATTTTAAATGGAGTGATCAAACCTTGGATATCTTTGCTCCTAAATACTTTGAGAGTCATAAGTAAACTTGCTTTTTTACAGCTATCATGCCCACCTCTTCATTCAATTGCCCACAATTTATTGCCGTAGTATTGCTAATCGCTAACATTCTGTCTTCGTGTGTCGGCCTCAGAGGAAGAAGCGATGGACCGAGACTGGCACCAGTCAATGTCGGCAGCAAGCCTAAGCATTATTACAACCGCAATCTTAGCCGTAAAGATATCGACTACGCCATTGCCAATAAGAATTTTGCCAGAGCAGCCGCTATTTTGTATCAAATTGACGATCAAGATTCCCTAGAACAAGAGAGATACCTTAAAACTATCAAGGAAGGTTTAGGGGACCTTTTTCTAGAAAATCTTGATACCGATGGGGTTCTCGCCGCCATGCCTTATTATTACAGCCTTCAGAGTTTTGATGAGGCCGATAAGTATATTTCAGAAAGTGATTTTGTCGAAAAGCTCTTCGATTACTACATTTTAAAAAACTACTACGGAGCGGCCCTAGATTTTGCCCAGACTAGCCTGCAGAATAATTTACACCTGAATGACATGACTAAAAAGAAATTCCAGAACTTTATTCAGCGACAATTTGCAGTTAATCCCAACACCAGCAATCTGAATCAGTGGCAGCAGCGCATCGATGGCGCTGTCACTGTTTTTGTCAAGCGAGGTAATGAACAGATACCATATACGCCAATATATCTTCCAGCTGGAGAGATTGGCAGTGGCTTTTTCATTGACAATAGCGGCAGCATTATTACTAACTATCATGTAATCAGCAGCCAAACAGGCAAGCAGCGTAAAACCGGCCACATCTTTGTCAAGCTAGCCTCGCGCGACGAACTAATACCAGCCCGTCTGGTCGGTTGGGACCCCAACCGGGATTTGGCGTTATTACGTATTTCCCGTTCTGTTCCTTACCTTTTACGTATGAATAGTACCTTTAATCTAGTGCAATACAGAAGCAAAGAGAGCAAACCTAATCCCGCTCTCTTTGTCAGCAATGAACTGTATGCTATCGGTGCCCCAGGAGGCTTTGAGAACTCCCTAACTAGCGGTCGCGTGTCAGCCCGTGGGCGAAAGATTTTGCCCCTAACAGAGGCCCTACAAATCGACGTACCTGCCAATCCCGGCAATAGCGGCGGGCCTTTGCTCAACAAACGAGGTGTTATAGAGGGAGTAGTTTTTGCCAAAAACAAAAATGGCGAGGGTATCGCCTTTGCCATCCCCAGTGATACCATTAGCTCTGTGTTACCCCGTCTATACTTGGGTGGCAAGGTGACAAATAGTTGGCTAGGGCTGCTAGTGGACGAATACAGCAATGACCAAGGTTACCTAGATATCCGTTACATTTTCCCTGACAGCCCTGCAGCCGAATCATTGCTTAAACCGGGCATGCGTATTGTCTCTTACCGCAACAATAATTATAGTAAAGTAAAATCCTTACAAAATCAGATTGCCAACGGTCCAACAGGTTCAGTCATCAATTTGGGAGTAGAAGATCCAAGCACGGGCAAAATTCTTGAAGTATTAATGGAACTGCGCCAACGTCCGGATAAACCCATGTACAGGAACTTGGGTCAAGAGAGTACTTCTCAATTGTTCTATGCTCTATTTGGGGCTAAGTTACAACCTGCGACAAACAAACGCAACACTTATGAGATCGTTAGCGCCCTGCCCTACTCCCAGGTCAGTCAACTCAGTTTACATGGAGGCGACTACATTCAGATCATAGAATGGTTGATTGATATGGATAAAAGCCTAATTGTTGCCCATATCAGATACTTCTATCAGGACAACCTGGGCGAAGGCAGTAAGCAAAGTGTCTTGATCGAACAATTGGATTTACCCAATATTCTGTAAAGCCGAATACGACTTGATTCCTTTCTGAGTCTGGCCAAACAAATTATTGACACAAACTGCAATATAAATTATAATAAATTTGTTTATTCCCCCATCTATTGTAATTTATATCTCTTTTAGCTTTCATTTACTTCGCAAAGCCTGCCTCCCCCTTATAAATTTATTATCAATTTATTTCCCTTATTCTTTACAGGAGATCATATGAGTACGAACTCTACAATAAAAATAGGTCATACAGGATCTTCAGATATCCAAACAAACAACCGAAAAAGCTATCAAAGAGCTGGTAGCAGTTATGCTCAACGTAAAAATAAACGTGTGACTAATACCCAACGCAGGAATAATAAATCCAGCTCCGGAAACTTTCCCGGAAAATATGGCATATTTGAATTTTCGGAAGAAGAAATGCAGGGCAACGAAGACCATGTTATTTCCATCAACGAACTTTCAATGACTTCAATTATCAACTTGCGCCGCGCAGTGCTGGAAAAAGATGAAAAAACAGAAGAAGAGGTCGGCAGTTTACAGAAACACGACCTAATCTATGCGTTACTACAGGCCCACGTTAAGGAAAACGGCGTGATTCACGCCGAAGGTTCACTTGAGTTAATGCCCGACGGTTATGGTTTATTGCGTTCAGCTGAAAATTCCTACTTGTCAGGAATGGATGATATCTATTTGCCACCCCCACAAATTCGCAGCCTGAACTTGCGCACAGGCGATACTGTCTACGGTCAAATCCGCCCTCCCAAAGAAGGCGAGCGTTTTTTTGCCATGATGCGTTTTATTAGCATCAACGGCTGCGAGCCCGATCAAATCCGCTCACGCATACCCTTCGAGAACCTGACGCCCCTCTTCCCTGACGAACGCATCAACCTGGAAACAACAGAGAACAACCAATTATCCAGCCGCATGATCAATCTTTTTTGCCCCGTCGGTAAAGGACAGCGCGGCATCATCCTCTCTCCGCCACGTGCCGGTAAGACGACAGTCATGCAACAAGTGGCAAATTCAATTACAGTAAACTACCCCGATATTTACTTGATTGTCTTATTGATCGGAGAGCGTCCAGAAGAAGTAACCGATATGCAGCGCAGCGTGAACGGAGAAGTGATCGCTTCGACTTTTGATGAACAGGCCTCACGCCATATCCAAGTCGCAGAAATGGTATTAGAAAAATCTCGTCGTCTAGTTGAAAGTGGCAGGGATGTAGTTATACTTCTGGATTCTATCACTCGTCTGGCAAGGGCTTACAACCAGTCAATACCGACCTCTGGCAAGATTCTCTCTGGAGGCGTCGACTCCAATGCCCTACAAAAACCCAAGCGCTTCTTCGGCTCCGCACGCAATATTGAAGGAGGTGGCAGCTTGACCATCTTGGCCACAGCTCTAATTGACACAGGTTCGCGCATGGACGAAGTAATCTTTGAAGAGTTCAAAGGAACTGGCAACATGGAATTGGTCTTAGACCGTCGCCTCTCTGAGCGCCGTAATTTTCCGGCAATCAATATAAAACGTTCGGGTACCCGCAAAGAAGAGCTATTGCTCAAGGATGAAGAGCTAAAAAAAATGTGGGTACTGCGCAATTTCTTGAACCCGATGGGCGATATTGAAGCTACAGAACTAATAATTGACAAGATGAAAAAAAGTCGGAATAATACTGCATTCTTAAAAGCTATGAATACTATGTAGGATGGTTTATGAAAGCAAATAAGCACCCGAAGTACACGACCAGCAAAATTACATGCACTACTTGTGAAAGTGTATTTGAAGTCGGTACCACTGTTGGCGACATTTCCGTGGAGATTTGTTCCGCCTGCCACCCCTTCTATACTGGTGCCCAGCGTCTCGTCGATACCGCTGGACGCGTCGAGCGCTTCAACCGTAAGTATAATCGCAAATAGTTTAAATTCTAAGGAGTTGATATGTCTAAAGCCCATCGCGGGAGACCTTTGCGCCAAGAAGATGCCACAGCTGGTCGCGCCCAGTGCCCGGTCTGCAAGCGCACCGGAGTCAAAGTGCTATACGAGTATAGCGTAGGCGAAACGACGATAAAGGTCTGCAAATATTGTAAGGCTGCCCTTAATCGCGGCACGAAGTCAGCTGCCTAGTCTGTTGTGATAGTTTGGCCGCATGGAGTTCCAAAGCAAGCATTCGGCGCAAATTCAGGCGCCTGACGGCGCTAAGACCAGCATTATCGAACTTGGACAGGCAAAGCCTGTGCGCGTGCAGACGATGTGGAATCGACCGCTTGAAGAAAAGCAGGTCACCGACAGCTTTATTCTAGAGCTAGAGCAACTGGCATCAAATGGCTGCGACCTGATTCGCTTCTCTACGCCCAGTATTGTTTCGGTAAGAGCCGTCGGCCTGGTGGCCAGACGGCTTTCCATTCCCGTCGTCGCCGATATTCACTACGATTATCGCATTGCGCTGGAGTGCCTGAAATATCCCATTGCCAAGCTGCGCTTGAATCCCGGCAACATTGGCGAGAAGTGGAAAGTCAAGGAAGTCGCTCAGGCTGCGAACGACAAAGGTGTGGCCATTCGCATCGGTGTTAACGGTGGCTCCATGCCCAAAGGGCTGGAGTTGGAGCGCGATAAAGAGACCCGGCAGCAATGGCTGGAGCAATCGGCTCGCAACATGTTGCAGGCTGCGGTTGAAAACATTGAAGCTCTAGAATCCGTAGGCTTTAGTAATATCGTCGTATCCCTCAAGGCCTCAGACCCGACCCTGGTAGTCTTCGCGAATGAACTTTTCGCCCAAAATACCGCTGCAGGAGGCTTAGGCTACCCCTACCCGCTGCACCTCGGAGTTACCGAAGCTGGCCCCTTGACCCCTGCACTGATTAAAAGCACTCTGGCTTTTTCCAAACTTCTGGAACAAGGCATCGGCGATACCATCCGCATTTCAATTTCAGGTGAACCGAGTGAAGAAGTACAAGCGGGTGCCGAACTGTTGCGCAGTCTCGGTTTACGTAAAGGCATCAACCTCATCTCCTGTCCCGGTTGCGCCCGTGCCACCTTTGATACCGCAGAATTCACCGCCAAGCTACAAAATAAGTTACCCAATCTGCCCGTCAATATGGATGTGGCTGTAATGGGTTGCCCTGTAAACGGCCCTGGCGAAGCCAAGCATGCCGACCTAGCTATTTCAGGTGCCGGGCTGAATGTTGCCCTTTTCTTCAAAGGTAAATTGCTGAAGAACCTGCCCAGTGCTGGCGCCGAAAATATCCTGATACAAGAAATCGAAAAGCTGGCGGCTCAAATGCGACATTAATTGAGTTTAACTCTTTTCCGCGATATTTAATATATAACTCGAAACTTTTAACAATGCCTTTACAGTTATCAACAGATGCAGCGTTCTTTTCCTCGCTAATTCTCTACCAAGACAGCCATATGCTGCTAGTCTATAAACCCCACGGCTTACCCGTTCAACTAGATAAAAGTGGGGACAAATCTCTGCTGGACTACGGCAAAGATTACTTGATTGAACATTGCCACAAGCCGGGCAACGCTTATTTGAGTTTACCACATCGTCTCGATCGCCCGGTGGCCGGTCTATGCTTACTGGCGAAAACCAGTAAGGCCATGCAGCGAATTTCTGGCGCTTTTCAGCAAAAAAAGTGCCAAAAATTTTATCTTGCCGTAGTTGAAAATACTTTCGCGACAAGGAAAGGCCAGCAATGGCAAGAGCTTTGCCATTATCTGCGCAAGGAGAGCGGCCATAATAAATCTTACATCTGCCAAGCGGGAACAAAGGGGGCGAAGCCGGCCCGACTATATTACCGCAATATCGTCTGTGGCAAACGCTACAGCATTATCTGCGTGCGTTTGGAAACGGGTCGTCACCATCAAATACGCTGTCAACTTGCCGCTCTCGGTCACCCTATTAAAGGAGACCTAAAATATGGGGCCAAACGTGGCAATATTGATGGTGGCATCAACCTATATTCCGCAGCTCTACAAGTCCCAATGCCGGTTCAGTCAATCGTTCAGTCTAGTGACCAGCGTGCGCAAACAGGTCCACAAAAAGCAAAATACATGTCTGCGTTTACCCACATCCGCGCAGCTCGGATCAGTGGTCCAGAGCCAATACAAGTTCTCCAAGGAATTTGCCTACCCTGGCAATGGCAGCAGCACAACAGAAAACCAATATCGAGTATCTGGCAACTTTGCATGCAAAATCCGAACTTGTTGTCTGAACTGCAAAGCCTTTTTTAGAATAGCTGAACGGCCCCATACTATTCCCCATTGTTCTGATTTTCTATTCTTATATAATGGAGAACCTAGAATCGTAAAAATATGCGGGCACCATCTGCAAGTCAAATCGAATAGGGGCGTAAAGGAGGCAATATGTTGACAATAACCTGGCACTTCCTTCGCAGTACGAAGGCTATATTCGTATTTGCCATAATAATATTTTTCTATCTATTCTCTGATCCAGAAGTCCATGATAGTGGAAAAAATGCCAGCAATATTCTGATATACAGCTCCATGCCCCTCACTTTAATCTATGCCGGGATTCTTTTCCTCGGCATGATTATAAACGAACACCAGCAAGGCAGTATCTTCTTACTGTTGGCCTCGCCCCGTAGCCGTATAGACATATTCATCGGCAAATTGCTGGGTGTCATTATCAATTTGCTAGTCATTTTGCTGGTACAGATATTCGTTTTTGCCTACAAGAACTTTGAGACAAGTGTCTTCTTGAACGAACTGTTGCCAAACACCCTGCCAAAGGTAATCTATGAGTCACTGGCCAACGCATTGTTTTTTGGCGGATTCTGGACAATCGTGGGGCTACTGATTCGTCCTGCCCTAAACCGCTGGATGATCGTGCTCGTCGTACTATACTCAGTCTTATCGGGAGCATACCTCGTTGTTGCTGCTACAATTATGCCCGACGAAAATTCACTGCAAATCAATCCTATTTTCAGCCAAATTCTCAACATTATTTACTATCAACACTTTATTTTCCTAGCCGATAACCCACTACAAATGGCCAGTCTTTTTATACTGGGCAGCATCTTGCTTTATGCGGCAGGTGCCTGGCTGTTTCAACGCCGCAACTTCAATTCAACGTAAGCAGCTCAGGCTCCCGCAGACAGCATCGCCAAAGGAAGATCCAAAGAATGGGCAAGATACTAGAAATCAAACAGTTATCCAAGTATTACAACAGAAAAATGGCTCTGGATGATATTAGCCTATCTATGGAAGAGGGCGATATTATGGGTTTTATCGGCCCCAACGGGGCCGGTAAAACAACGACTATGAATATCCTGATGAACTTTATTCAAGCGAGCTCCGGCGAAGCCCGGATTTTTGGCAAATCCGTAGTCCGCGAATCGCATATTATTAAAAAAGAGCTAGGCTTTATGGCGAGCCAGGATTTCCTATACCAGCAGGACAGCGCTCTTAAGAACCTCCTTTACGTCGCGGACTTGAAGGGCAGCCGCAGTGCCAGGGACAAGATATATAACTATGCCGACAAGCTGAATTTAGATTTAAGCCAGAAGGTGCGTAAACTCTCTAAGGGCAACAAGCGTAAAGTCTCATTGATTGCGGCTCTGATCGGTGAGCCCCGCATGCTTATTATGGATGAAATCACCACAGGCCTTGACCCCGTTATCAAAGCCCATACTTTTGCTCTGCTAAAGGAGTTAAACCAAAAAAATAACTGTAGTATCTTCTTCTCTTCCCATATTCTTTCCGAAGTAGAGGAGCTTTGCCAGCAAACAGCCTTTATCAAAAATGGAAGTATCATCAAGCTCTCCCAGGTCCGTGCTATCGGCAATATTATGTTCAATATACGCTGCGAGAACCCTCAACACTTTGTCCAGTTGCAAAGCTTCCTGGTCCAACGCAGCGATATCAATAACCTGGAATGCCGGGCTCCCGATATATCCTTCCAGGCTGGGGATTCCAATATTACCAAAGATATGGAAGAGGCCAGGCTCTTCCACCTGCTGGACAACGTGGAAATCCGCCGGGCATCGTTAGAACAAAGTTTCCGCGCAGACTATTTGTAAGGTCAATCATTACCATATCTTAATTCTTTTGCTGATTTGCTCAAGAAATATTAAGACAGGCGGGAGCCTATTCGCCCCCCTTACGGGCCCTTATTGGGCAGGCACAATAATTGAGCGATAGCGCGAGAAGAGCAATCACTTTTAATCACCATTGCTGAAATAAGACTTTGTATCATGCCCGTTGTTAAAACGGCATTGCATATTTACGCCCGGGGGGCAAATTCTTGTCCAATGCCACACCCAAACCCAAGAAAACTGAAATCTGTAGATCTTGCATGCCCGCCTTATTTACAGCCAAATCATATTCTTTCGGATCCAATGGCTTGCCAGACTTATTGATTCTATAAGTACGTAAGTTTCCCGCAGTTTTAAAAGTAAAACGCCCCTTAGCCCCCAACTTCAAAGCAAAACGACGATTTAGCCACAAGCGGAAATAAAATTCGCCCAAAACCGTTTGCCCGAAAAAGCCATAGCGCCGGTATTGCTGTGCTGTCGCTCCATAAAAACGATTTTCTTCCATAGTCCAGAGAGTAACCGGGCTATATCCTAGCATGCCCAGTATTTCCAGAAACGGCGTAATAAAAGCACCACCCTGCAGGTAGATGAAGGGTAGAACCTGAACAGCAAATAAATCCAGTGTTTTTTTGCTACCCAAATCTTTAACCATACTAGAATTGCCGCCGGTAATGTCCCACTTACCGAGAAGGCCTTCGGCACCAAAACCTATTATTAATTGGGCCGATTTGCGCTCCACCACCTGGTTGATGCCAACTTGTAAACCACCCAGAAAAAGATAAGAGACTTTACTCGAAAAAGTTCCGCGAGAACTTATAGTGTCCGGATTTTCCAAATCCTCATAGCTGTGCAAGTGTATCAAATCCAAACCGAGGTTAAATGGCATGGCAAACCATACGTTGTAATAAACCCTACGAATATTGCCCGAAATTTGAGCTCCCACAATTATATTGTACAGATTGTTCCATTCTGATTCGTGCGTGTTGCCGTTAGAGTTACCCTTTGAGTCGTCGACATCGTAAAGGCTCAGTACCGAGCCGTAATAACCCGAAAAAGCCTCCAAAACAAACCGGCGATATAGTCGTTCAGAACGGACAAAACCATCACCACGCACTGAATCGGGAACATCCAGCGGAGCCGGCGTCAACTCTAGCTGCGGGAAATTTGGATCCCTGGCCGCACGATTTTTCCCAGGCGAAACGATTTCCGTATTATCCTGTGATTGACTGGGCTGAGCTGGAGGCTTAGGAACATTAGCTTGATATTCCTGCGCACACAATTGATAAACAGCCAAAAAACAGAATATAAGCCAGGCTCCTCCCGCAAAGCTTGGCACATGCGAATACTGTTCCATTATTTTCAATCTGTTAAGGTGCCGTATCAATGATATAATTTGTCTGGCCCGAACTCTGATACACATGCAGATCCCCTACGAATATTTAAATATTAAACAAATATGATAAGATTAAACAATCTGGTATCCTGTTTTAATTTTAAAATGGGATATTCTCTCCCAAAATCAACCACATGCCAACAAGGCATCCTGCTCTGCGCGCAACTGTACAATACAAGAATCGGCATTCAACTCCACGTCTTCATAAGTAATAGGTTGATCCGCCGCAACCGCTTTTTTGAGTCGAGCCGCACCTGCAAGGCCCAAGGGCAATATCCTTTTCGAATGAGCACAAATGTCAATAGAACCATAATAATTTTCGCCCCCAACTTTTCCGAGCTCCCAGCCTGGTTCCAAATTGCGCTTGGCTAGTGCCAGGGCCTCATTTAATGGCTTACGCTCTGTAGCCAAGCTGGTCTGACCATGCAAGACACAACGCAAAATGCTGATTGGAGTTTCCAGACTGACCAGATGATATGGCCGATATAAGGGATAATAAGGGCCGTCACCCAGGGCCAAATACTGAAAATCCAACAATAACTTGGGGTGATCGACCTTAATAACGACAAATACGCCGGGAGCAATGCCATAAGCGTAGTCCAAGACTTTATTCCGCCGCAAAATACCGCCAGACTCCACAGGGCAATATACCTGGGCAATCGTCTGCGGCGTGACCTCGTGTCCCTCCATGCCGCGTTGTGTCGGCGTGTAGCCAATCGCATTACCCAGGCTACACATCTCAACCATGGTTTTTGAACCATCGACAAAAGAAGTTAACATAGTGGGATTCATGCGGAAACGTCGAGCCTTGGCCTGTACTGCCGGATCGGCAGCCGTGGCATGGCGGTGCACACGGTTATTCTTGCCCTTGCCCACGCATATAACCTCAAACCCTAGAGTACGGGCAAAATCATAGAGCTCCATAATGGCGCCTGGCTCATCACCGCTGGAGAGCGTGTAGATCACCCCTGCTGCCTGAGCTTTTTGCCTCAGGATATAACCGACAGTGGCATCGGCTTCCACATTCATTTGGACAATATGTTTGCGATTTGCAATAGCCTGTAATGCAGCTCGGGCGCCGATTTCTGGGATCCCGGTCGCTTCGACTATTAAGTCCAGTTGCTCAATCGCACAAAGCTGCTCTAGACTGCTAATAATGGCTCGCTTCCCTTGCCAAAGGGCCTCATCGGCAGCGCCGGCACTATCGCAAAGGACGACCTGAGAGGCGGGTAAACCAGCCGATGAAAAGGCGGCTTCACAGGAGCTGACACGCCGAGAAAATACAGCACTGACTTCCAACCCGCCACGCCGACCTCCAATGCGTTCGCACTGGCAAATCAAGCCTTCTCCCATTTGTCCCGCACCCACCAAGCCGACGCGAACCTTTCGGCCCTGTTCCCGCAGCTTGCGCATATCTTGTAAAAACATGAAGACATTGTAGCTAGCCCTCACCTCAGATACAACATATCGACAAGCTGCGGCAAATATCTAAGCGAAGCTATAATTTATAGCCCAAATGTAATTGACGCTTGTTCCTGCTTAATTTAACATGGCCAATTATGGATATCTCAAGGCGCATCATTTTTATTAGTGGGAAAAAATTTCCAGTTGACCGGATTCGGCAATACTTTGCCTTAGAGCATCAGGAAGAATATGACATTCAGCTGATCCCTAACTTTGCCGAAGCCGAAATATTGCTATTTGATCCAGAATACAACCTCAGTCTCCTGGTCGCCGACTTCCGCAACACCAGCTTGTTCAAAGACATACAGGCCCTGAAGAGCGATGAAGTATTCCGATTCGTGCCAGTCATGGGCATTATCCCTGAAATCAATCCTGTAAGCCTTTCAGCAATAATCAACTGCGGCTGTGAAAGCTACCTTGAAGAAAAGCATCTCAAAACCTCGCTAATTGAATATATGCAACTCATCCTCTTTCGTGCCAATCATTTAGACAAAATAGCCTTACAGGTCTCGCAATTGCAGGAGAAGGCAATTCGCGATTTTATATTGTTGGATATAATCAAGAATTATATCCCCCGAACCATCTGGCATAAAGCCGAAGACTTTGCCGAAAAACAACGTCTTGAACTCAATAGCGAAGAGACTGAGCTAGTAATATGTTTTGCCGATATCTGTAAATTTTCGACATTGTCACAGTACAAACCGCCCAAAGAAATAGTTGAAATGCTAAATGTTATCTTTGAGATTGCCAGCCGTTATATATTTTATTTTTTGGGCGATATCGACAAATTCATCGGGGATGCCTTCCTGGCTATTTTTAACGACCTAAACTTAGCCATCAAAGCAATCTATGGAATTCAACGTGAAGTACACGAGTTAAATCAGATCAAGAGCCAAAACGGTGAAGAAATTGTCCAGTTTCGCATTGGCATGCACATTGGCAAAGTCATTCGCGGCAACGTGGGGGGGAATGATCGCTACGACAATACCTTGATCGGCGATACCGTAAATACGGCCTCACGCTTGGAAGGCAAGGCTCCTGAAGGCGGCTTTGTAATCTCCGAAGCCATACGCGAACGCCTGAACTTTGAAATTCCAGAAAAATACCGTATGTCTGCCGAACTAAAAGGGCGCAAAGGAACAGAAGTTTATTATTCTATGTTTGACTTCCTTAACGATAACCCAGAAATAATACCCGATTTTCTCGAAGACATCAAAGCCGCTAAAAAAATGAAAGGCCTGCGTATTCACAATCTCCACAAAAATCTGGAAAATGTAGATGTAGGTGAAGATATTTGATCTAGGATTAGATTACAGTAAAATTGAAGTTGTCTAGTGGAGCAGCGTTTTGTCTCCACTGGGGGGGAACAATGACACAAACACCACAAGAGTGGAATGGCTCGGCCCATTCTACAGCGCATCGCGAGCGCCATCTTGAAGATAGCCTGGAACAGCAGTTGCTAATGTTTCCAGAGGCTTTGCATTATGATTTACTTGAATATTTCTGCTGCTTAAACTTTTCGCAAAGGCGGAATTTTATTTTAGAGACTCTCAGCCGTATAGGCATCAACTACCGCATTCTGCGTACAGAGAATTCCTTCCATATCGTTGTCAAACCAGACTATCAACTTGAAATACAAGCGCAAAGACACTCTGATCACAACAAGTTGTTTCAGGCTAAATGCTTTATCGCCCATTATGACCGCCGCCTGCAGACTCCAGGTGCCAATGATAACAGCGCGGCAGTCTGGCATCTGCTCAATTTGGCAGCCCAGATGAAAAGAGAGCAGCCGGTTATCAAGACTCCTATGCAAATCATCTTTACGGATCACGAAGAACTGCGCTCCAAAGAACATATCAATGAGCAAGGTGCGTATATGCTCGCCCAGAACTTTCGCAAACGCAACCCAAAACTTCGTTACGTCTTTTTTGTTTTTGACCAGTGTGGTATCGGCGACACTTTGTGTTACTTACCCAATATTATAAGCAACAAAAAGGTACAATTACGGCAAGAACAAATTTTAAACCAGATCCAGGAAGACGCATTATTCAGAATTCCCATCGCCAAAATCCTCAAATACCAGTACTATTTTTCGGACAATCTAGGCCTGAACCTCTGGGATTACCCCGCATTGCTCTTTTCTACACTGCCGCAAAATGATATCAAAGTCTGGCAGCAAAGCGGCAAAAAACCCAAGTCCTGGCAAAGTATCCACACACAGGGAGACACGCCAGACCTATTAGAGGCTCGCAGTTTCGCCCTCATGAACCAAGTCTTGAGCCGCCTATTGCGCAGCTGATGGCTCAACATTACTTTCAACAGGCGCCGCCACAGCTTGATCCGTAGGTCTATCTGCTGCGATAACTCCACCTGCTGGTGACTCAATATTATCCGAAGTCGAATCTGCAGGTGGGGATTTTACTTCCTCCTCGGTTTCTTCTCCGGTTTCTGTTTCTTCTCCGGTTTCTTGGGTGTCATTAATTGGGGACTGGTTCTGGTCCTCTTGCTCCTCTTTCTGGGGCTCATTTTTATCCGCGTCCTCCACAGTTCCATCGCGGGCTTGCTCGTTTGATTCTTCTGCTTGCAAGGCACCAGGAGCCTCAGCGGCTAGATTTTCTGCGCCGTCCTCGTCCTTCTCTGAGTCCTTAGTGGTGGCATTCCCTGCGGCCGGTTCAGGTTTCGCAGGTGTTGCGGTCTCAGCTTCAACTTCAGCACCTTGTTCCGAGTCCACAACAGCCTTGTCGCCTGGTCCAGCTACCGCTCCTTGATCCGTGATAATTGGAGGGGCCACTCCGCCAGAGGCCTTTGCGCTGGTCTGCTCGTCTCCCGCCTCCAGTACGGCCGGATCCTGTTTAATTGAGACTTCTGGCGTCTTCTGCGTTTTGCCCTCATCAAGCGGAGCGAGAGGGCTTCCCGTAATATCTATAGGCTTTACGGCTCCAGAAACTTTATCCTTGTCCTTTTCCTTGTCGCCCATACCCTCGCTATCTTCATCAACTCTAGCATTTGCTGCAGCTGGGCTATCAGATGAAGACGCTGCTGACGGCTTAGACTTTGGCACTCCCGATTCAGGAGATTTTTCTAGCTTATTACTTTCCGATTCAGCTTGAGGCTCAGTTTGCTTTTTCTCCTGGCTTTTTGTATTATCGGCCGCCGGTTTTGGGAGAGACAAAGACCCGCCGCGGGCAGGCGACAGGGCTTGTTCTCCTTTGGTACCGCCAGAATTTGCAGAGTCGTTACTTTGACTGCCCATTTTTGTCATCGTCTGTAAGTCATTGGCCGGCTCTCTGGCCGCGCGACTCTCAGAATTATTCCCTGCCGAATTCTGCGTATTCTGATCCTTCGCAGCGGCTTTGAAATCTCTAACCTTATCGCCTGTCTCCAGTTCTGGACCCTCAGCTTTATTGACTTCCGGTCCATTGACCTCTGCGCCAGCAGAAGGCCTTGCCGCCGGAGCCAAGGCCTCTAAATCAGGAATGGCAACAGGTGGGGCCAGGCTCAGCAGCTTTTCACCCTCAAGCTCCGCAGGCGACTGCGACCAACGGACCACCATATTTTGCAATGTTTGAGCCGCATCACGGTAGAGCCCACGCGGAACAAAAAGCAGCACAAACAGCATTAAAACAGCAGAACTGGCAGCAAGGATTACCGACATCTGATGTCTCGCATAAAATGACGACCAGGTACGGGCTGCACGGGCAAAAGGAGCCCAAAATGAATGTAAACTTTCCATCCAGGAAATAAGCTGTAACTGCCTTTGTTCCTGGCGCTGCAAATGCTGACGCTGACTTTGTAGCCGAACTGCCAGACGTTTGCGCAGACGCTGGGTTCGCTGAGCCTTCCTGGCTGCGGCGGCTTCAACCTTCAAGCGTTGGCGCATCTTACGTTGCGCCATAGCCTCACGGCGCAATACAGCGCGACTCTCCTGCCGTGCGGCCCGTCTTTCGCGGCGAGCCGACGACGCAACTTCCTTACGCTGCAACTTATCTGCCGTTGCAAGCCGCTTGGCCTCAACCCGTGCAGCGTGTCCCTGTAGACGCCGAATCCTTCTCTGCTCTGCACGTTCAAGCCAAAGCGCAGCTCTCTGCCACAAATGACCAAAGACAAACTGCAACACGGTTATTCCGCACTGGCGTATCCCGTCTGCCAAAACTTGACCGGCATGTGAAACGACTCCAACCGCCAATAAAAAAGTATTTTGCAATCGGCCTGGCCAATAATTTGAAAGATGAGCGGCTACACTCCACAGTTTCCAGCCCCCACTTACGGGGGGCCGGGGCGGAGCCTCTAGAGGCAAAGACTCCAGCCATTTATCGGCCAGTCGGGCGTCTTTCGCACAACATTGCATGAAATCTTGCAGTTGCCCTTCCAGCCGAGCGACGCGCGCACTGGCCTGAGCCTCCCGGCTCAAATACTTGTGGACGCGGGCAAGCAGATCCTGTGACTCTCGTTGCTCTATTCCCCGTTGTTCCATCAATTGCTCCTCTGGGAAACTTGAGGAACCTGCCACACAGCTAAATAAAGCCGACCTCCAATCAGGCCACAGATAATAAGCTCCTCTCTCGTTGATCCGCAGCGGCATAACAAACCGGAGGATGCGCTGCAGTCTGGTTTGCGCAGCCCCAGGAACTTCCCTAGAAAGCAGTTGACGCCAGGCTTTGGCACCTTGAATTGGCAGGCGCAAAAAACCGGCAAAACGATATTCCAACTGGGGCCGGAGTTGCCACAGATCTACGATTCCTAAATGCTGCAACAAGGTTTCAAACTGTGGGCGCACACGCTTTAAAAATCGAGATATTTTCTTATTTTTTCTTAATTTATAGGCTATATTCGGCTCTAGCTGGGCCCAGAGTTGCCACAGTAGAAATGCTGGTATCCCTACTTTTTGATTATGTTTAGCATCTTTACTGTGCTGAAAAAACTCCGTCCAAAAGCGCCGGCAATCTGCCAACCTCCAAAGCGGCTGTTGTGTCGCTGCCCGACTATGTAGACCCTTGCGCCAAGCTTTTTGTACGCAAATCTCTGGCAACTTTCCCCCGTTCCTTGCTTCACGCTTCTCTTCAAACTGTTCCAAATGACCCAACAATTGAGAGACTTCACGCTCAATTAAAAGGCAGAACGATTTCTGCTGCGGAGGGACCAACTCAGCTAGATCTTGTGCCGTTTGACGCAAATTCTGCCATATTCTTTTTTCCCGTTGCCATACAATTTGCTGAAGAGGCACTACGGCAGCCGCATTGAGCTCTTGCCAAAACCCAGTTTCATATTGTAATGAGATACCCCGCATCGCAGGAGAACGCAAGGTCAACCCCTGACCCAAGTCCCAGTTTTGACCTTGTCCCACTTGTGTCGGATGTGCTTGAGCTCTGGCGAGGCGAAACTCTAGAGCACAGTCTGGCAAACCTTTCTTACGTCCAGCCACAGCTAAGTGCCACAGCTGGCGCGGCCCGACTCGACAAAGAAGCAGATTCCCTGGCAACCCACGAGATTTATGAGGAGACCTCACTGCTGAAAAAACCGGTTGCAGGCATAACAGATTCCCTAGACACACTTCGGCAGAGGACACAGAACTGCTGGTGTCATTACGCCTTGTTTTCTGTGACAGGCTTTGACTCCAGCGATAGACACGCTGTAAATAGTCCACCCCTCGGTAAAAGCGAGTTCTCTCGGTATCTGTGGGCAAGGTTTTAGAACTTTCGGCAGAACCCAAACGCCCCGAAACAATGGTCTCACCACCTGTCGCAGCCTGGGCACCTCTATCTTCAATTGTTAGGCCAAATAGCCGCCGCCTTTGCCCCAGCAAGCTGTTGCGGCCCATATCCAACTCGACAAAGGCGACCTGAACTCCCGACCAATAAGCGCACAACTTGCTGTAATAAGTTTCAATGCCCCATCTAGATAAAGAATCCAGCACCAGAGCCAAATCCCAATTTCCCCACTCAAAGCTCCGTGGTATACTATCCTGATTAGTTCTCGCCACATCCTCGCCAATATCTTCACAGCTCCATTGCCGCAAAGTTCGAACGCCTTGAAATTGTAGCGATGGAAATCTTGCACACAATTCTTTTAAATTCGAGATACTCTCTCCAGTGCTGCATGGCTTAAATTCATCCAGAAACACGCCACCCGCTTCAACTCTTGGATCCGAATTTTGTATCTGTAATTGGCGATAGAGGGCCACTAATGCCGGTTCACTACAATAAACCTGTATATCTCGCTTCCCCGACTCCGGGAATCGTTTGGCCTGAATAAATTCAAAGCAAGCAAACGCATCGCGCGCAAAATGCTGCCAATTCAACAACTGGGCCTCTTGCAAACGAGTCTTACGCGCCTCAAGCTTATCCTTTAATTTCTGTAACCGTGTCCCTTGAAGCCTCTGAAGCTTTCGCGGCATTGACTTTGAAATGTCATCATGAGACCGCCCCCGCCCCTGCCCCTGCCCCTGCAAAATTTGCAACTGCTCCAAGGTCTGTTCCAATTGCAGACTTAGAACAATAATTTTTTCCGGTGTCGGTAGCACCAACAAATCGCAAGCTGCAATGCTACGCTGCAAGAACGGGCCATCATTGTGGCACAAAGTAGCAAAATAAGGGCGTATCAAGGCACATGACGCTGAATCACCATCAAACTGCTCCAAAACATATGTCGAACCATTTCGTCCACGTCCTGGCAAAAGCCCCAGAGCCCAGTTGTGAGTTTGCCGCTCTGGAATTTGAAGGCCTGCATTCCGAGTATTGCCCCCCGACTGCGCTCTGCCATAACGGAATAAACTGAACGGACGCCTCCAGTTCCGTTTTCCTTTTATATAAACTGGTGGCTCACTGCCGGCCCCAAAGGCAGAAGAATTCTCCAATTGCGCCTCTGAGCGCCGCTTTAGAAACTCTAATGTTCCCAACATTTTCTGTCGTCCTCCCTCCCCCGTTTGTCCATGAGACAACAGAGGTCATTATTGCCTGCCAACGAATAATGTCTAGTGAAGGCGTATTAGGAAACAGGGGGCCTGTGTGGCCCCCTGTTTTGTCCAGCAAAAAATTATTCAATCAAAAAATATTTTATTTAATTATCTAAGTATTCTGTCAGCGCCTTTTTGATGATAAATGCATCACGTAAGCCACCCTGATTTTTCAAACGCTGCAGAGTATTGTGGGTTTCCAGCTCTGAGTCAAATGGGCCAATAATACAGCGTCTGTACTCTCGCCCACGCACCGTGCTAGTCACGGCCCGCACATTGTAATGATCACTCAAGCGCTCAATCACATCGTAAAGATTGTCGAGCTTGACAAAAGCTCCGACCTGAATGTAGCGTCCACTGTTGATATCCTTGGGCTCAGAATCATGCTCTTTAGCCACTACTTCGCGAGCCGGCTCAGCACTGACTAGTTTGATTGGCTCGGCAGTGTACTGGGGTACTGTATCTCCCTCGTCACTGACCAAATAATTTGTAGCATAAGGATTACCTAAGTTACTCAAAATTTCAAAATCATCGACAATGATCTCATCTTCAATCACACGCCTATTTTTTGGAGAGTCTTCCCCCAGTTGAACTTCCCTGGGTTGAGCTTTCACGAGTTCAGCTCCCACGGGTTGAGCGGCTTCGGGCTCAGCGGCGGCCAAAACAGACACGCTCGTCGCGACCCTGCTTTCGCCACTGTATGCATCACTGTACTGGGCCGGCAATAAAGTCAACATATTGTTATCCATATCGGTATTCGACGGCACGATGCCCGGAGGCAGCAGGTCAAACGGTGCTGTCGCAGTGACAAATACAGCTTCATTCGCTACAGTCTCGGTTGCCCGACTGTCAACGAGGCCTTGTATTTCAGTGAACAGATTCTCACCTTTTGTCGCCGCATCACCGTAGGAAATCAAGAATCCCTGATCCCTGGAGCGCCCGTACTGATTTAGCGAAACTTTTACCACATTGGGTTGCGCGCGCTTCATATCCGTATACTTGTTATAACTCAACCAGTAATAACCATTGACAATATTGTTTAGGGAGTCCCAAGCTTGATTCACAACCTTCACGGCCCGAGTCTGATCGACATCCTTGTTGAAGTCCCCAGAAGACAGCCTGTAAATATCAGAAATCGTTACGGCGCCGTCGACATTGTAATCAGCAGCAGTGCTCATACCATTACGACCATTTTCTGCGTGCAGATCGCCCGTCGAGTCCAGGACTACAAAATTATATTTATGGCAATATGGCTGCAATGTCTGCAAATTGACAGAGTTATGACTCATCAACAGTATGGCCGAGTTGTACAAGGGCGACTCCGCAGCCGCAAGAGTCTGATTCGGCATTAATATCCGAGGGTCCAAGGCATAAGCCCCATAGGGCAGATCCTCAATGCTTTCCTGTGCCAGAGTCAGCGCCTGTTCCAGGCCAGATTTTTCGGTCTGAACTGTCTTCAACTGATTCAACAAGTTTTGCAAAGTCTGCTTGTCATTGCTAAACTCTTCGCTCAAGGCCCGCGCCTGGGTATCGTAACTGATTATCTTGATATAAATATTGGAAGGCTGCAAACTCAGGTAAGCTTTCAGAGCCTCACGAGTGCGCTCAAAACTATTTCTCAGCTCCGGGTTCTCGCACTGATCAACCAATACAACCATGTATAGCTTGACGGCAGACAGCGGCTCATTCAACCGCAAATTATCCTTGCGTTCCAGCGGCTGGCCGTTATGCCGCACGTAGAAATCATTCAGAGCCAGGCCAGTCAAGGCCTGCCCCTTGTTATCACTGACACGGACAACGACATCTACTTGCTGGTCGGGATTCTGTTCATAAAGCCCGGAAACATATTCCAAAGAGGCACAGGCAGCGGACAAGCACCCCGAAAAAACAATGCTGAGTAGCGCCCCAAAAGCTTTGTGTCTAAGCAAAAGCGCAGATATAGTTTGATTATTTGGCATCTTGGTTCCCCTCCCAAACGATACAAAACAAAATTTGCGACTATTCTAAAAGTTTCAATCAGAAACCACAAGGAAAATTCCAGGAAAAAAACACGACTTTGAAAATTGCAAAGAACTGCCTCAAGACCATACAAAAAGGCCATGCAAGTTTATGTAATACAAATTTTAGACCGTCGTCGCACTCTCGACAAACCGAATATGATTTATATGAAAAGACTTTTCGCGCTGATTTCAACGCCAGCGCTGGAAGACTTCAATCTGGGCTAAAGCTTGTTGTTCCAGCATGGCGCTGCCGTTGAGGACCCAGGCTCCGGCGCGTTCAGCACGCTGCAAAAATACTGTGCGAGGCGGATTGTAGATCAAATCATAGACTATCTGACCGGGCCGAAATTGATAAGCTGGAATCGGATCTAGCGCATTTGCAGCAATTTTATCCTGCCCCAGACCAGCTTGATACATGCCCAGGCTCGCAGTTTGAATCAACAATTCACAGTCTGCGGGAATGGAGCGGCCACCATCTAGAACAGCCGCCTTGCTGACACGAGCCGGCAAATGCTCGCAGGAGGCAAACAAGTGCTGCAGATACTCGGCCTTTTGTAGTGTGCGATTATAAATTTCACAGTCCACGCCCTGAGACAGCAGCGCGTATACTACGGCACGAGCCGCGCCCCCGGCGCCAACAATCACAGCTTTTTTACCCGAAAGACTAATCTGACGCCCAGCGCAAAACTCCAGCAAAGGCTGCAAAAAACCGGCAGGATCGGTGTTTTCGGCGAAACAACGCCCAGAACGCTCAGGCTGCAAACAGAACGTATTGCTGACCTGCAATAATTGTACCACCTCACTGACCTGACTGCTGCGCCCAGCGACAGAGCCCGCCAGCGCAATTAAGGCCAAAGATTCTTTGTGCGGCACAGTGCAAGAAAACCCGCGCAACGGCAACAAGTCACTTAAACAGAGAAAAGCTTCCAGCCGATCGACGCGAAAACGCAAATACACAGAATCCCAACCGTGCTGCCGATAAATAGGGTTGTGGATTTCAGGAGATCGGCTATGGGCAATGGGGTCGCCAACTACGCCATAAATTGTCGTTTTCGGCGTAATGTCACGGTAGCGATAGAGCTCGTGTAGCTCACTCAGACGAAACTGTCCGGGGGCCACGGCCTCACTGGCCGACGAGGGCATACAGAAGGTCCACCGGCTGCCGATGTGAGCGCTTAGTATCCGAGTCGAACTCCCATATTCGCCCATCGCCAGTAAAACGTAAGGCCGCGGCCGCATTCCAGCAAAACTTGCACTCTCTACACCTGTTTTGGCCTTGCGGCGCAACACTGCGGCCAAACGATAAAAACGCAGCAAGGCATCAGAGCTCCCTACCATCAAAGCGAACTTAAACAGGACGGCACAATCGGGCGCCAACGCCTCCGGCCCCGATGCTGCAGCTGCCTCAGGGCCATCACCAAGCAAATCCTGCCGTTGTAACTGCAGCGCGAGCCGCTCAAAATCATCCCACAGTAAAGTTATTTTTTCTTCGCTACCCACCGCCTCAAGCCCGGAGCCAAAATCGTGAAAGGAAATAATTAACTTGCCCCTTTTTGTGCGCAGCAAGCCAAACATTTGCTCAGCTGCGACATGAACCGCGTCAACGGCCTCAGTGCTATCACAGATGTTCCGCAGCAACGCGACATCCAAATCGACATAAGCCAGCTGTTCCGCCGGGAAAACCGAAACGACACGTTGCAAACAATCCCAATAAACCGCTTCATCCAAGGTGTCGGGGCAAAGGCCAGCGTCAGAAACTCTGCGCAGAGTCAGGACGAACCGCGGCTTTCCTTTGGGATCAGAATTCGCCTGCAGCCCGTATGCCTCAATATCTCGACAGAGCGCATTCAAACTCTTTTCCAACACTGCGGAACTGGAAAAATCCAGCATAAAGTCCAAACGCAGCTCGGCCAGATCTGAGGCAAAGTCCCAATAAGGCTCAGATTGCAATAACTGCAGATTCTCAGCCAGGTTCTGTGCGTTCAAGCACAGACAAACCTGGTTCTGCCGCGCTGTAGTCGCGCATGCTCCACTCACAAGCTGTTCTATTTTCTAGCGAACAGGCGTTGCCAGAAACGGGGCTTTCGAGAGCCTTGATCCCCTTTGAGACCCTGATTCGCCTCTTGCTCCTGGGCCACTTCTTGTGATTGGGCAGATCGCTGCTCGCCTAGTGCTCCCCCTCTACCCGGTCTATCTTGTCCTCCAGGTCCTACTCGTTCTCCTCTTTTTCCTTGGGGCACATGATTCATTCGAGGCCCTCGTCCCTTTCTCCCGTGCGGCATATCAGAATGCCGACGGCCCTGCTCCGAGTGCCCATCCGGTTTTGCCGCGGAGCTGGAGTGCGACTGAGAACTGCGCTTAACTTGCTGTTGGACGACTCGGCGCTTATCCTGGCCTCGGTTCTGATTGCCATTTGGGCCGTTCTGAGCATTACGCCTGCGCTTACGCTTGGTCTGGTTCTGAGCACTGCGCCCGGCCTCGCGCCGATTAGGAGCCGGATGCAGGGAATTATCTTGCAGAGCATCTTGAGAAATATTCGAGGAAGTATCTGGCCCGGCAGCTCGGCGGCCACCTGCAACGCCAAAGTCCTCGCCATACTTTTGCTGATAGTACTCCATACGCTCTGCTTTATTCTTGGGAGTCGCCTTTGGCAACCCCTCACGCTGTGTCCGTTGTGCCCGTTGTGCCCGTTGTGCCTGAGGGCCGCCGCGCGTATGAGCCTTGTGGTCACGGCGCCCTGAAGTATCAGGGGAATTACCATTCTCACGCTTATCTTGGCTATCGCGTTCCCTTCGCTCACCGCGTCCGTTCCGGTGCTCTGAGCGAAGCTGGCGTTCGCGGCCAAGATCTTTTACCAATTCATCTTCAGGAAACCAAGACACAGGGATTTTATTCCCAATATAACGCTCAATTTCGGCCAGGTTATACACATAGCGCTCGCAAGCCAGGCTAATGGCTCTGCCGCAAGCTCCGGCGCGGGCGGTCCGCCCAATGCGATGCACATAGTTTTCTGCCTCGTCCGGCAGGTCATAGTTGATCACCAACGGCAGACCATCAATGTGTAGACCGCGCGACGCGACATCTGTCGCCACGACAAAACGCAGCGCGGCGGCCTTTAGTTGGCCGACAATCTGCGTCCGCTTGACCTGAGGCAGGTCGCCCATCAGGGCTTTAACCTGATAACCGTTGGCCCGCAAGCGCCCTTCTATGAAACTCACTCCGCTTTTGGTGTTACAAAAAATAATCGCCGACGGTGGATCGTGCTTTTTAATCAGGCTCAGCAGCAGTCTCAGCTTTTCCTGGTTGCTGACATGATAGAGCTCTTGCGCCACATTTTCCGTGGTCACCTGCTCTGGCTCAACGACAATTTCAGCAATCTCCCCCGGACGCATAAACTCCCAAGTCAAGTTGCCGACCTTGGCATTCAGAGTAGCGCTAAACAACATGGTCAAGCGCTGTTCTGGCGGCACAACTTTACCCATTACCCAGCGCACATCATCAATAAAACCCATGTCCAGCATGCGGTCCGCCTCATCCAGCACCAATATTTGCACCTGGTCCAAAGGCAGTTCACCCGATTCAGCCAAGTCGATGACGCGCCCCGGAGTACCGGTAATGATCTGTACCCCACTGTCGAGATGGGCACGCTGCCGCTCATACCCAACGCCTCCATAAAAAGCCGCCACCTGCAGGGACAAGAACTTAGAAAGCGACTTTGCCTCCTGTTCAATTTGCTCAGCCAACTCACGAGTCGGACAGAGGATCAGCATCTTGATATCCGCGGCAAACTCTAACTGCTCTTCGTTGAATTCGCGTTCCTCAAGCTGGGCGCGTTGCCGATTGCGACGAATTAACTCCTGTAAACCACAAAGCATAAAAGCCGCCGTCTTGCCTGTACCCGTCTGTGACTGGGTATATATATCTTTACCTTCAAAATAAGCTGTAAAGCTCTGGGCCTGCACCGGCGTGCAGTCGACAAAGCCTATTTCAGCAATTGCCTGCTGCAGGGCAGGCACAAAAGAAAATTCTTCAAATTTCATCTTTTACCCTTGTTCATCTCTTAATCGCTATGTGTTGAATTTGAAATGCATTATGTCACCATCGCGCACCGCGTATGCCTTGCCTTCCAAACGCAGCTTGCCGGCACTGCGCACAGCGGCTTCACTACCCGCGTCAAATAAGTCATCACAATGGCAGACCTCAGCTTTGACAAAGCCTTTCTCAAAATCAGTGTGTATTTTGCCCGCACACTGAGGGGCGACCTCTCCCCGGCGGAAAGTCCAAGCTCGATTCTCTTTGCCGCCGACAGTAAAAAACGAACCCAAGCCTAGACTGCGAAAGGCTACTCGTGCCAATTGGTCCAGGCCAGATCTTCTCAGGCCCAACTCATCTAGAAAAAGCTTGCGTTCTTCCGCATCTTCAATTCGGGCGATGTCCGATTCTAACTGCCCGCAAATGCTCAACACCTGGGTCCCCTCTGTCGCCGCCAACTGACGCACAGTCTGCAGCTGGCTGTTACTGGCACCATCATCCAATAAATCTTCCTCGCTGACATTGCACAAATAAATCTGTGGTTTCGCGCTGATTAAATATAATTCGCGAAATACATTTTCTTCCTCCTCATTCAATTCATTTTCACTCAGAAACTGCCGCGCTGGCTTCAGCTCATTCAGGTAGGCATCCAGCCGGTCGAGCAAGGCGATAGCCTGCGAACAGTTAGCCCGCTGTCTGGCATCATTCGCACGAGTCAGACGCTCGTAACGCTTCTTTGCTCTATCAATACCGTCCAAATCGGCCAGGGCCAACTCTGTAGAAATAGTCTGTATATCGCGCAGGGCATCTATATTATCATCTACGTGAATAATATCAACATTTTCAAAACAGCGCACAACGTGGACAATCAGGCTGGTTTCACGAATATTAGCCAAAAACTGATTCCCCAGCCCCTCCCCCGCAGAAGCCCCTTTAACCAGACCGGCAATATCGACAAACTCAATTGTGGTATACACCGTCTTCTCTGCCGGGATCATTTGAGCAATGCGCCGCAGGCGGTCATCCGGGACGGCAACAATACCTTTATTAGGCTCAATAGTACAAAACGGATAGTTGGCAACTTCTGCCGCAGCGGCGGTCAGCGCCGAAAAAATGGTGGACTTTCCGACGTTTGGCAAGCCTACTATACCACAATTCAATGCCATATATTCTCCTCAATAGTTTTAGCTTTGCCGCACAATTGCATGTCTCGCCAGAGCCGCCCTTTCATCTAAATAGAAGTTTGAATACTTCAGAATGGGCTTCCCTTCTCTCTCCTTCGGTCGCCAACCACAGCTTGCACACAGGCACCCGGCAAGATATGAGAGCACCCATATTAAAGCATCCAAGCGAGATATGCGGCAATACAGAAATAAGTTCTTTACGATGAGGAAGGCCGGCACACAATCATTGCCCTTGGTCAGCCTAGCGGCAACATCGGCAACGACATCGGCGATGTCACTAACGATTACACTGGCGATTTACGATGACCAGATATAACGGTTCTACTCTATTTTGACAAATGCAAGATTTCTCCCCCTTATATATCAAGGCTGCTAGAATAGAATGCCTCAATTACAACACTATCAAATCTGCTATCTGAAATACAAGATAAAATGTGAAACGCGACTATTGTCTCATCCAGTATCTTCCAAGCCAATTAAAAATGAAAAGAGCCTTTAAAAATTCATTCACAAGACAGATAATTCTTGCAAAACGCGTTCGGCATGTCCCTTGGCTTTTACATTGTAATATGCCTTTTTCACAATCCCTTCGGCATCAATGAGCAAAGTCGAACGAATCAAGCCTGTGTAAACTCTGCCATAGTTCATCTTTTCACCCCATGCGCCATAGGCTTCAATACACTTTTTTTCGGGGTCAGAAAGCAACAATATGCCCAGTTCACGCTTTTCGATAAATTCCCGATGCTTTTCCACAGAGTCGGGACTGACTCCGACGACTACAGTATTTAGCTGCTCAAATTGGCGCAGTAAACTGGTAAAGTCCAGAGCCTCAGTCGTACAGCCCGGCGTGTCATCTTTAGGATAAAAGTACAATACCAAGCGCCGGCCCCTAAAACCAGCTAAATTATAAGTATTGCCGTCAGCTCCTTGCAGAGAAAATTCAGGAGCCTGAACTCCAGGTTCTAACTTCATACCAAGAACTCCTTGCTTTGAAACTTAAATTACCGGCACAATCTTAATTGTCGACAATATTTCGTCAAGCCAATATTTAAACAATACAATGAATTAAGTAGAGCATAAAATTCCCGTCACACCAAACTTCGTTTTTTTTGCTTCTCTGTTGTCCCTAGCAGTCCAAAGGGAGTGGGCCCCGCCGAGCCACATGCCCGTCAATTGCATTGCAAACTGACTCAATATGTTTCAATGAGTTGTCATGCCAAAAAACTACTGCGGATAATTTTTAGGCAACTTTGCATTTTGGCATAATCTTTACAGCTTCGGCCTAAATTATCGTCTGGGCCTTCCAAACCGGAAGACAAATCAAGACCAAAGAAGCGGCTCCCGCGCACGCTCATTGCCAGCTGCTGCAAGCGCTCCTGCTTTAAACCACCGGCGACAAACAGCAACGACTTGTCGCGACACCAACTTGGAATACCATGCCATTCACCGCAACCAAAACTGACATCATAAAGGTAATAAGCCGCATTCTGCTGAGTCTGGAACCATTGCCACTGCTCTTCTCCGCTGACTGGTTGAAAACGCCGTCGCGCCGCGACGAAAGCGGGAAAAGGTTCATAGCACTGTAATAAGGCCTCGCGACAAAAACGTGAGCAAAACAGGATATCCTTGAGCTTTCGAGCTACCAAGACACAGCGCTTACGCCACTCGCACGGAATACTGGCCCACAGTCGCTCTAACTCCGCTGGCCTCACGTAGCGCTTTGACTTGGGGTCCACCACAATTCCAAAAAAGTCATAGCCCAAATCACCGGCCCAGGTAATCTCCTTCAAGGTTCTTAATCCACAGGCTTTAACCAACATAAAGACCTCTCTTGATATTTTATAATATCGGTAAGTTCCGCGAAAATATACACATTAAATCCAGGCATTACAAATGGATAGATTCAACAAAAGCCGTTCACTCCACTCATTCCCTGGCCGCCGGCAAGAGATTTCGCCACGTGCTGTGTCCACAAGCATATTCTGCAGCACTCATGCCAAGCCGGACACCGGGTTTGCACGGGAGCAAACGACCAAGCCAGCTCAGTAATCCTCGTTGTCTAAACTGTAATTCGCCAGTAAATGCCGATATGCCGCGGCACTGGCGGGCAGTTGCAATTCGGGATAACGCGCTCGCAATTGCACAAGCCGCTGCTCCGCTTTTTGTTCACTCCGCTCCTGATTCAAAAATGAACGGGCCCCGCTCTCCTCTGCTGCCGATCCCGACTCCGAGTTTTGGACCGAGCTTTGAACCGAGTCTTGAACCAAATCTTGGGGCGTCCACAGTCGCAAGCGCTTGGCCGGGCTGCGGTGGCGCAGCAATAGAGCCAGCTCCCGCACCTGGGCAAGATACCCCTTCAATTCCGGCCCGGCCACGGCCTGCAACAAGCGCTGCAAAAGCAGCGCAAAACTTTCCACACGTAACTGCTTGCGCTGCGCATCGTACCAGCGATAATCGCGCAGCTCATCCATCACAATTTCATACGCCGGAAAATACGACAAGCGACTGGAACGCCGCAAGCCATGCACCACAGTCAAGAGCTGAGCTTTGCTGAGCGAATTATCCACAGCTGGCAAAGGATCATGACGCAGCGGTGAAACGCTACAAATGACTTTTGACAACGGACTCAACTCGGAAAGCAAAGCTAAAACTTCTTCAAACGCCACCTCTATCTGGTTCACGCTGAACAACTTGCGCGACAAATAAGCCTGCGAGCCGGCAGCGGGCAAACGGTGGCCATTGCTCCAGTAACAGTCCTGTTCAGCAGAATAAAAGCTAAACGAACTGCCCAGGGTCAACAGCACCATGCGGCTGCGGCGCAGAAATTCATTATCCATTTGGCATTGCCGCCATAAACTGTGCAGAAACTCCCTGCGGCTACAGCCCTCTAGCCAGCCGGGAGTATATGGGTGCAGAAAACGCTCCGCTGTCGCGCCCGGCGCAGAACGGCCAAACGGAAACGACGACAGCAAGCCTTCTGCTTCGTCGGCAAAGCGGCGGCGCCCCTGGTCAACCAGGCGGCAGAGGCGCAACCATTGCCGAATAGACTCCGCGGTATACAGGGCACCGCCAGCGCCAAAATGCACATCCAGCAGATGCTGCTTCAGAGCTCTGGCACTGCGCTCGGCAAAACAGGAGCCAATGCAGAACCAAGGATCCCGCGGCCCCAAAGACAGTTCAGGGCCCCGTATATCGGGCTCAATTTCCCGGCCTTGCCACTTTAGCTGGGGATAGATCAAAGAAATTTCCGCTTCCATCTCAAAAAAATAAACGAAAACATACACAATTAAAAGTGCCGAGTCTTTGCGGCATAAAATCTATCGCAAACAGATTCCACAGTGCGGGCAGTCACAACCACCAATCGTCGAGCGGCAAAAAATATTTTCTCGGCCGGCAATGCGGCCATCGCCCAGACCTAACAAACCCAAGGCAAAAAAGCCAAGCTCCAACCCCCGGCGGGAGAAACATTCATTTTAAGCTAAATGGGGGGCTTCTATCGCCCGATATCATAGCAGAACCCGCGTTTCCCGGCCACTCCCCAGCTATGGCAAGGCTATCAAAAGGCGAGTCCGGAGCTAAAAGTTTTAGAGGCGCGGAGTTCGCGGAGGAGGCCCCATGTCTGAACCTGTTGCCACGGAAGCAAACGCCACGACAGAACTGCAGCGCGAAGGCTTGCAGTATCCATTTGTTCACCTCCACAACCATTCGGACTACTCCCTGCTCGACGGAGCCGTCAAAGTCGACTGGTATGCCGACCTTGTAGCCAAATTAGGCATGAAACATATCGCCCTGACCGACCACGGCAACCTGTTCGGCGCCATCCACTTTCACAATGCCTGTCGCGCGCAGGGCGTAAACCCGATTATCGGTTGCGAAGCCTACATTGCCCACGGCCAGCGCGACGACAAAACCCCCGACCCACGGATTGCCGAACGCAAACGTTACCACTACCACATGGTTCTCTACTGCAAAAACGAGACCGGCTATCGCAACCTGGTGCAATTGGTATCCCTGGCGAATATTGAAGGCTTTCACTACAAGCCGCGCATGGATGACGAACTGCTGGCCCGCTATTGCGAGGGTCTAATGGCCTCTTCCGCCTGCCTCGGCGGTGAGATCCCGCAGCTAATTCTCGCGGGCCAGCCAGATGAAGCCGAGCGGCGCGCTATTTTCTACCGCGACTTGTTCGGCGAAGGCAATTTCTGGCTCGAAGTCATGCGCCATGGCATCGCCGAAGAGGAGACCGTCCTGCAAGCGATCAAAGGCATGTCGCAGCGCACGGGCATTCCGATTATTGCCACCAACGATATACACTACCTGCAGCGCGAGCATGCCGAAGCTCACGACGCCCTCGTCTGCATCGGCAGGAAAAAAACAGTTTCCAGCACCGACCGCAAACGTATGAAACTCGACATGCCGGAGTTTTACCTCAAGACCCCGAAACAAATGTACGAATTGTTCGCCGACATGCCCGAAGCTTTGGAGAACACCGTCAAACTCGCCGAAAAATGCGACCTCAACTTGCCCAAGCCCGGCCCCATCCTGCCGATCTACCAGATTCCCGCAGGTTTTGCCAGCCTCGAAGAGTTCTTCCGCAACCTGGTCTGGCGCAGCACTCAGGAGCGTTACGGCGCAACCCTGAGCCCCGCGGTGCGCCAGCGCGTAGAATACGAACTGAACACCATCTGCGAACTCGACTTTGTCGGCTACTTTCTGATCGTCTGGGACTTCATTCGCTGGGCGCGCGAAAACGGTATTTCCGTGGGCCCGGGGCGAGGCTCTGGCGCCGGTTCCATCATTGCCTATGTCCTGGAGATTACAGACGTCGATCCCCTGCAATACAACTTGTTGTTTGAGCGCTTCCTCAATACCGAACGCGTTTCGATGCCAGACTTTGATATTGATTTCTGCTTTGAGCGGCGCGGAGAGGTCATCGACTATGTGATGCGCAAATACGGCAAAGACAACGTCGCCGGGATTTGTACCTTTGGAACCTTTAAAACCAAGGCTGTGCTCAAAGACATTGCCCGCGTCCTAGATATTTCTTTTGACGAATCAAATTACATCACTTCCCTGGTCCCCGATGACGCCAAGAATCTGGCCCAGGCCCTGGAAAAAGAACCCAAACTGCAGGAATTCCGTGACAAGGGCGCGCAATATCAAAAGCTTTTCGACATGTCGGCCATTCTCGAAGGCATGAGCCGCCATGTTTCAACGCACGCCTGCGGCATTGTGATTGGCCGTGAGCCGATCAGCCATTATGTGCCGCTACACAAAGACAAGAACGATACGCTCTCGACCCAATTTACCATGGACCTGATTGAACCCTGCGGCCTCGTCAAAATGGATTTTCTGGGGCTAAAAACCCTGACTTTACTCGACAAAATTGAAAGCCTGGTGCGCAAAAGCACTCCCGAATTTTCTTTTCGCGATATTCCCGCCGATGATGTGGCCACCTTTGCCATGCTGGGACGAGGCGAATCGCGAGCGGTGTTCCAGTTTGAAAGCGAAGGCATGCAAAAGATTCTGGCCGAAGCCAAGCCCAATAGCATTGAAGACCTGATTGCTTTGAATGCCTTATATCGCCCCGGCCCAATGCAATTCATCGACAAGTTTATCGAAAACAAAAAGAACCCCGGCAAAATCCAGTACCCCCACCAGGACTTGCGCAAGACCTTAGAAGCCACTTACGGCGTCATTGTCTACCAGGAGCAGGTCATGGAAGTCGCCCAGATCATTGGCGGCTTCAGCCTGGGCAAGGCCGACATCATGCGCCGCGCCATGGGCAAGAAAAAAGAAAAGGAAATGCACAGCCTCAAATTAGAATTCATGGATGGGGCTGTGGCAAAGGGATATACCCAGAGCCTGGCCGAAGGCATCTTTGAAATGCTGATTCCCTTTGCCGGCTACGGCTTTAACAAGTCTCATGCCGCGGCGTATTCAATACTCGCCTACAAGACGGCTTACTCGCGGGCCAACTTCCCCACCGAGTTCATGGCCGCCAACCTGAGCAACGAAATCGGCAACCCGACCGCCTTCCGCAACTACATTAATGAACTCGACCGCATGAACATCCGTTTATTGCCGCCGGATATCAACCTGTCCGAACGCTACTTCACCGTGGATGGCAACAGTATTATTTTTGGCTTGCAGGGCATTAAGAATGTCGGTAGCGCCGCCGTGGCAGAGATCATAAGCAAGCGCGAGAAAAACGGCCCGTTTAAAGGCTTTCTGGACTTTATCGAGCGCGTGGACTTACGCAAAGTGAACCGCAAGACGGTCGAAACCCTGATCCGGGCAGGGGTCTTGCGCCAAGTAGAAAAGCAGTACAACCAGGCGACCATGCTGCACAACCTGGAACACCTGTGCAACTCTATCGGCAAAAGGGAGGCCAATGTCGGGGGCGGCCTGTTTGACGAATGCAGTGAAGAGGTGGCCATTGTGGTTGAACTCAAAGAAGTCGAAGAACTCCCCTCCACAGAGATACTCGAAGCTGAGCTGGAACTTTTAAGTGTCTATGTCTCCGGCCACCCGCTGGAGCGTCATCGCCGTCAATGGCAGCGTTGCAGCAGCCTGCGGCTGGACCAGATAGAGAATGTGGCCGGCGATAAAGCCTATACTTTGATCTGCTTGGTGCGCGACAAGCGTGTGATCACGACCAAACAGGGTAAAACGATGATAACCCTAGAACTAGAAGATTTTTATGGCAGCATCAACGCCGTTGTCTTTCCCGCGGCCCTGAAAAAAGAGCTGGCGGACGGCACAGCTTACCATGATTTCTTGCTGCACAACAACTGCATTGGTTTGCGTGCCAAGTTAGATAAAAAAGCCGGAAGATTGGCGCAGTTAATTGTCGAAGAAATTTTTCCGCTGGAGCAAACCCCCATCAAACCTAACGCGGAACTGCATCTTTACCTCAAAGCCGGGCCCGATCAGCCATTACTGCGCGACGAACACTGCGCCGAGAATTTCCGCAGCCTGCTCTACGAGTACAGCGGTGCCAATCCCGTATTTCTGCACGTGCGCGACGCAGAGGCGGACAAACAGATTGAGTATGTGCTGGAGGTAACTCCCAGTATTGGTATCACGCCCTCAGCCGAACTGGAGCGCAGTCTCCTCAATACCGACCTGCTGCCCATTCAGGAAGTGGCATTTGTATAGCGAGGATTCTGGCCCGTCGTTCCTCCCACAGTTCTCCGTCGTGCCACCTGCGGCTCCCCCGTCTAGATTTCGTGCCCTTTCGTAGTCTTCGTGCACTTTCGTGGTTACTCTTTCGAGGTTCAGCTGGCGGGGCTCCAGCAGTTTACCGGTTCTGGATGCTCATCCAGCAGCTCATTGGTGTAATCCACGATTTCGGCGCTCACCTCGTCATTCGTGCGGTGCTCCAGGCCGGGGTAATGATCGCCGTACATGTCGAGCACGTTGTCGACTTTCTCTCCCGAAGCTCTGTAAATAATTTCTCCGCGTTCATTCAACTTATAAAAATGATCGGCATAATTATTTATCCGCGCTCCCGACTCTTTGTGGTCGTATTTGATCGTTTGATAAATAAATTCTTCTTTGCCGTTGCACCGGCATGACATTATATTGTAGAGGCGACCTCTATATCCCTTGTCCAGCGGATCTCTGTTATTTTTCATTTTTTCATCTAGTTCCTCCTTGATCATCTCATAAGAGTCGTTTACGCAAAACTCGTCACCTTTTAGGTCTACTTTACCCTGAGCCTTGCCTTCTTCACAGGCGATTATTGTATCTCTAGCCCCGTGATCATTTTCCAAATCTTCCAGCATCTTTCTTTCAAATTCCAAGAGCTGTTTCTCTTGTTGAAGGCGTTTGGCTTTCTTCGCCATTTTTTTTGATTTGGCAAAGCTGGCAAAATTGATAGCAGCGCTGGCAAATGTACTCATTAGAGATCCTCGTTTGAATCCCTTGCTTTGTACCATCTTACCTACAGGCTTGAATCTTTTCAGCTCTGGGGGGTCGGCGGACGGACGGAACAGTTCGGTTCCCTTTTTTATTATTTTAGTACCGGTTTTAATACCGGAACCTAAACATGCAGCTAGCCCTGGTCCGCCTTCATGCGCTTTGAAAGCGGGAATGTTTACAATCGTGTCCGCCCCACCATCTGGCGATATATCCACCTCCCCCCATAGGGGAGGAGCAGAAGCTGGGCCTTCTACTAGCTCCTCCGCCGAACCCTCTTCCTTTGTAACTTTGCCATCTTTTGTAATGTTATCACTCATCCACATTGCCTCATTAATGGCCAAGGACGTTAAAAAGGCGGGCAAAGTGGCTCCTCCCGTCGCGGCTACTGAAACGGCAGAGCATGCAAGTTCAAAATAAGTAATTACTTTAAAGCAGAGGCTACTAATTTTATAAAATTTTCCATACTTTTTAATATGCCTTTTATGAGCTTCTATTTCCTTCTCTTTTTGTTCAATCTCTTTTTGGCATTTGGTTACGTACTCCTTCAGCGTTTCGTTTTTTATACCATTGGGGTCCAAGCTCGGGTACTTGCCCCGGTAGTTTTTGCAGAGCCGATAGTATTCCGCGTAAACCCCTTTAAGGGCTAATCCTGTTTCATCTTTATTATGTTGATTAAAAAACTTGATAATTTCTTTCAGATGCATCTTGTAGCCAAACTGGAAATTCACTTCATAATGTGGCTTGGCATACCTTACTTCATACGCCTTTGTCGCAATTTTTAACTCGCTTTTGTCGATAAACTTAGGTGTTTCCAGAGTCAAGGAACTTTCGTAGATATGGTCGTCCTCAATATCTTTCACAAAATAAACCCTGCTCTCCGGTATCTTCGTCGTCTCACTTGTCTCCCAGGGGAATGCCAGCACGCCAAGCAAATCTGACCCCAAGAATATAAAAACGGGGAGTCCGTCAGCCATTACCCCCGATTTTCGATACTTGTGCTTCAGGTAGCTATTCTCCCGCAGGTTTTGAACTTTTACGGAAATGGGCAGTTCATCCCCCGTATGGTACAGATTTTTCGGCTTCGGAGAAAATTCTACCTTTACAGCTGGTCCCTTTCTAAAACCTTTTACCACATATATCTCTGCCAATTTATCGGGGATATCTTGATAGAAAAAGAGCAGGTAGAGCTCGCCGGCAGAGTCGTGAGGCAAGAGTTCCAGACGTTGTCCACTGTTTTGTAGATTCTCGGTCAGTGCCGACGGCAAATCGGACGCGGAAATTTCACTGGCCCTCTTCGTGCAGCCCAGCCCCAGAGCCCTGATATCCATAGATGGGACCTCTTCCTCATAAGATTGAGCGACCTGATCGTTTAACTCCGAAGTCACCCCCGAAGCGGTCGATTCCTGCGAGGTTGACACCGCCCGGAACCCCCGAATGTGAATGGTCTTTACCACCATGCCCACCATGTTATTGGGGCCATCGGGGGGCTGAATCCCATCGGGATAGATCGTCAGCACCAGGGTTCCTGTGGAATCATCGGCGCGCAGCTCTAATTCAAAGTCTTGCAGCCCGATGTCTCGCAGCGCTACCGTGCCCAACAGCTCCGCAACAGAAACAGCAGAGGGCAGCTGGTCAGCCTCCAGACTGATGGCGTCTTCGTCCGCGGCGGCGGTATAAGAGCCTTCTAGGGCCTTAATCTTACTCAGTTTGCTTTCCCCGTCGTATTTCCGGCCATCGTTATTCAGGTCACAGCTAAATATAGCCCCGGCCAGAATAGTCGCCCAGATAGCCCGCAGGCAAAAGAAAATAATGACATGTTTTTGCTTTGACATAAGCATCCTTAAATAAACATTAAATAAACATTAAAAAATAACTGCTGAACTCAGCTATGAAACTGTGAAGGTGATGATCCCGCAGCTCCCCGTCGTTCCCCCCACAGAGTCCCTGGCCCTTAACCACGAAAAACACTAAAAAAGTACGAACAACACGAAAATTCTAAAAATTCTAAAACACCGCGCCTCCCGTCGTGCCCCCCGCGGCTTACCTGTCTAGATTTCGTGACTTTTCGCCGTCTTTCGTGCTTTTCGTGGTTACTCTTTCGTGCTTTTCGTGGTCCCCTTTCGTGGTTCAGTTCAGGGGGCTTTATTCATGACCGGGCCACAAATCTGCCCACTGTCCCTCAAATGGGCGCAAGCTGACTTGGCGCACAAAATGCATATTGGCAGCGGAAGGAAGCGATTCTCCCAGTCCTTCCAGGTTCTGATCCACGTCCATAAACCAGAAGGCCCCATACCCCTGCCAACTCTCAGGCTGCTGATCATTCAACCAGCGTCTGGATTTCAAAGTGAATTGCCCCTGCTCAGTGTAGCTCCAGCTGATCCTCCCCTCCAGGGAGAACCGAATTCTTGATTTATCAAATCCAATCCATTCATAATAAACGTTCCTGGCAGACCAATATGACTCCGTGGTATCGTAAGGCCTTCGGTATGTTTTTCCCGAGTCGCACAATACAATCATGGGTATCTTGCTTTCTACCTTGTCTCTGCGTACGGTTCCTGTATGAAAATACCGGTAATCTAGGTATATCTTGTCAAGATTGTCCACCCAGGCGTGGATATAACCTGTCTCTGGGTTCAATTCCCACTCCATGTCTTGGTATAGGCATTCCCTTCTTTCATAGGTATCCGTCTGGGTTGCTCTTAAATCACCTTTAGACGTATACTTTTTATGCTTACACTGAAAATGGTACTGGAATTCCCAAGCTGGCCTGCCGGTCTCTTTCCTAAAAATGAGAAAGCGGTAATTGGGGTAGTCGCGATTGCCATCGTATTTCACGTTATCCAGAATAAATTTCTTGCCCATCAGGCACTCCTTAGTCACTTGGCGCTGCGGTGAAAAATAATAGCCCACTACGTCCCGGCCACCTTCCAGAGACTCAAAGAAGATGCTGCCGTCATTCTGCTTTTTCAGGCGGTAGCGCCGGCATTTATCAAAATACTTCTTAAACGCCGGCAGTGTCGGATAATCGCCAAAATATTTGTTGCCAAATTCCACGATGAAATCGTCTTCATCGTTCATTCTAAATTTCAATTCACCTTCTACTTCCGGTTTGGGGTGAAGATATAGGCCGTCCCGAAACATGGCATTTGCCTCGCTTTGCCAGAGTCTAAAAATATAGATGGGGTCTCTTATGTCGCGCCCATCATCATCAACGGCACACTCTTCGGCGCCGTAATACTTCAGGAATGACAGGGCGATTGCCGGGCCGGTATACAGGCTTACGGGCTTATGGTCGGGATAGCGAAGGGCCAGGACCTTGCGCGGCTGACTGCCCGCACTAAAGTGGCCGAATATTGATCTGCGCGATAATTTTTCTACAAAGACATCACTTCCCAGCAGCTCGCGAGACTCATCCACCCGCTGTTGGAAGGTGTCGTCTGCCTTCGAATAGAAGTCGCAGAGACCAATACGAAGACGGCGCTTTTCAGGCGGTAGTCTCAGGTACTTCGGGTCGTCATCCATTAGGGCCGAGCGATAGATGAAGACTACCAGACAAGACTCTTCAGTCTCTAATTTGATATAATCTGGATCGTAGCCCTCGGCTTTGAGCGCCCCTACCAATCCCGGCTCTTCCTCAATAGCTTGGCGCACTTGATACTCGGTCACGTCAAACGCAGGCCGGCTGTGGTCGAGTTTCTTCTCCAGCAGGAAATAAACTCGATAGTACGGGCTTAGATTTCGGGGCAAATCTTTCAGCGTATGCTCAAATTTTTGGAGCTTATGTATATCCAACTCAACTTTCAACGTGCCGGCTCTCAGGTCGGGCGTCAGCGTAATATTGTCTGTCGTGATAGTAATGGTATCCCGTTCAGCCAATTCAGCCAGATCATTCAACTGGCCAGCGGCCATGGCCTTTTGCAGGGCCTCTAGCACGTCGGCGCGTTTAATCTTGTCGGCCAGACAGTCGGGGAACTTCTGATTTATCATCGTCTCCAGAACAGTCTGGAGCCTGATAATCGTCTCCCCGCTGTAAGCGAACGAATTGCTGGGCGTATCGGAACTTTCGTTGTGGCGATAAATGTCCTGTTCACAGGCAAACAGGGACAATAAGGCAAAGCCCCAAACGGCCAGCTGGCGCCACAACCTTTTATTCTCACTAATGTAAATTTTCATTGGATTCTCCTTATTATGAAATATTTCTGCCAACATATGGTGAGCGTGCTTCCTAAATCAAGAACCCTTACGCGGGCGCTCTCTGTCGACGAGTACAAGCCTTTGTTTTTGCGCCTTGCCCTCGTCATCTGTATATTTTAGAAGCAATTTCCAATGTTTTTTCAGCTTTTTTTTCAGCAATGTACCGGACCCGAAATCATCAAGATCAAGCACAAAACCCAGGGCAGAATTCAGGCCAGACTTTGGCCGGGTAATTTTCACGGATGAATCTTCGACAAATATAAAGTCCCCCAAATTGTTGGCCTTATATACAGCCACTGAGTATTTAACAGCGTTTCCGTCATAACTATTGTGAGAGTCAAAGGCCAGGGCCAAAGTCCCTGAATTTCGGCTCGCCGGGCCGGAGTCGGCCAGGGCCAAAACCTTTGGCGCACTGCACGGCTGCGCCCCCAAACTGGCGCCCACCAGCTGGGCAAAACTATCATTAATGGCGGTAAAATCAGGATGCTTGAATCCTTGTATAAATACATCCTTCAAAACCTTTCCATTTACTACTTTAACACGGAGCTTGGTACCCGTATCATCCACTTCAAACCTAAACGAGCAGTCCTCTAAGCTTACGCCGTCGTATCGGGTGGCCAACTCGTAGGGCAGGCTGGTCTCTCTGGCGATATCTAGGAATATTTTGTCCATCATCATTTTGTCCGTCATCATTTGGGCAATAGAAATTTGGGCAATAAAATCTGCTAAGTGCCCTGATGACTTAGTCTTTTCAATATTCTGCGTGGCCCGAAAGCCAGGGATTGCGACATCGTATATCTGATAGCCTGTAATTTTTACTGTGGCTACAAGAACTCCTGTTTTATCTTGAGCATGGTAAGCAAACTTAACATCGTTTTCAAAGCGCGGCCTAGAGGTATTTTCAGTCAGTGAGGCAACGGTTGTTTTCAGATCCTTCTCGATAAGTTCTATATCACTTATTATCTCGCTGGGCAATTTCATGCATGACAGAATTTTTTTATTCGCGTTTTTATTCGCGTTTGTAATTATTGTCGGAATCATTTCATGCACGTAATTCTTAATCAGTTCTTTGTTATGAGGGCCCAGATCATATAGAGGTCCGAAATTTTCTGTTTCCGCTGCGTCCCTCCTTAAGGCCTGATCTTTAGATACTCCTTCTGAGAGCTTCTCTAGGATTTCTTTGACTTTTTTGCCTGATCCAGCACTGGCCGTCAATTGATACCGGGTTCCTCCTTCTTCGTCCTCAGCAAACAGCAGCAACGCATAAACTTCAATCTGCTCGGCATTTCGCAGTCCATCAGCACTCTTCGTGTCAAAAATTTCCACGGCGGCGCCCAGCGTAAAAGTCTCGTCCTTGTGCGGAGAGTTAAAGTAATGCACATCCTTCGCGCCCATTGCACGCAGGCACCAGGTTATGTGGCAATGGTTCCAAATATCCTCATCCAGAATCGGCTCAGATTGGGCACTGTCGTAAATAAGTCGGCCTTGCAGTTTCACCCTGTCGATGCCGCACAGCGGATCCGTACCATTATCAAAAGGGCCGTCCGCCATTTTTATGCGAAAAACATTCCCCGAATTGTCCGGGCTCCCCGAATTTGAGTCGACCACATCATCGCAGCCTTGGAGCAAGCCCCACACACACAAACACAGGCATGCACACCACACCCGCAGACAGCAAAAATGCTGATTTATGGACATATCCATAGATAAACCTCCAATCTTAAATAAGATTCACAATTAAATACTGACCCGCACAAGCAGGCAGCAAATTATATGGAACGCCAATATTTGGCTAATATTCGGGGAGGATATATCTGAGGGAGTTAATTTTAGTGTGGAGTGTAATAATTAATGCATATCGCGGAAGGCAGCCATCAAAGCGCGCCATCCACATTCAGGAAAATCAAAATTTCTAAAACAAGATAACAGAAATTTGAAAACTATGCAAGCATATTTTGAATTTATTGTAAAAAAATTAATATTTTTGCTAAATTATTTTTACCCCCCTGCTTTCCTGCCACCCACGGCTCCCCAGCCTAAATTTCGTGACCTTTTCGTGGTCCCCCCTCACAGTCCCTGGCCCCGTAACCACGAAAAACACTAAAAATGATAGTTTGATTGAAGCAGTTTATAAAATGCGCTACCATTGTGAGACATTTAAATACATGGGTGAGCATAGGTTGATCGGATGAATCGTATTGATGCTGCAAAGGCAAAGAAAGAATTATATAATATTTTGAATCAAGTAAATAACTTACACGAGCCAATAGAGATCGTCAATGGAAGTGCCCAAGCCGTGTTGATTGGAGCGGAAGATTGGCGCCATATTCAGGAGACTTTGTATCTTATGTCAATTCCAGGGATGAGAGATTCAATTATTGAAGGCCTAAATACTCCTGTTGATGATTTATTGCCAGATCCTGGCTGGTGATGTACCAGTTATTATTCACCAAACAGGCACAAAAAGATGCCAAGAAACTGGCCAGCTCAAACCTCAAGCCAAAAACAGAAGAAATATTGCATGCGCTACGGGAAAATCCGTTTCCCCAACATCCACGCTACGAGAAACTCGCGGGAGATTTAACCGGCGCATATTCATGCCGAATCAACATTCAGCATCGGATTGTCTACCAAGTATTACAAGAAGAAAAAATTATTAAAGTCATAAGGATGTGGACGCATTATGAATAAAAAATTTTTCTTATATCTCGTAAACAGCTTTAAGGCAGCCCCGCGAGCCCCCTATGGTTCCCCCGTCTCCATTTCGTGCCCTTTCGTGGTCCCTCCCCTAACAGTCCCTGGCCCCGTAACCACGAAATACACCAAAAAAGAACGAACGACACCAAAAATTCTAAAACACCGCGCCTGCTGCCTAGACGCCCCCCCCAGCTCCCGTCGTGCATTCGGCCCCCTTTTCTGCTTTCCCCTGGCGCCTACAGTTCCCCGTCGTGCCCCCCACAGCTCCCCAGCCTAAATTTCGTGCCCTTTCGCCACCTTTCGTGTAATTTCGTGGTTCCCTTTTGCGCGACGCCGGATATCAAACTGATTCAATATGGGCATTAAGTTAAATTCTTCCATACATGCAAAATGCAAATCGGCCTGGCGCAATTCGGCCAAATACTGATTTTTCCGCGAATTAGTGGCCGGTGGCTGACTGTCAATCGTAATAACGGCCATACCCGCAGACTTCGCCGCCCGCATTCCCACAACGGAATCTTCAAGCACCAAGCAAAAGCCTGGCGCGATTTTGAGCTGCCGGGCACACTCCAAGAAGACATCAGGAGCCGGCTTAGGCTTGCCACTGCCGACTTCACAGCTAGACAGCGTCACCTGAAAATATGGTTCAAGGCGCAGTTGCCTCAGGATGGCCTGAATGATTTCTTTTTCTGAATCCGAAGCCAGACCACTAGGAATCTGGTTAATATGTAGCGACTTTAAAAAGTCAATTGTCGGATTGAAAGGCCGCACTTTTTCAATGCCCTTTTTCAGAAATAGCCGGGTCTGCAGTTTACAAAGTTCCTCTGTGGGAATATCTAGCTCGTGATGCTGACGCAAGCACTCCATATATTCTTCCGTGCTGACACTCACAAAGTCATTAGGGCCTTGCTCTGCAAACGCGACATTCAAATGCTCGGCCAACCAATGCTCAGTCTGGCGATACACCGGCTCACTGTTGGCCAGGGTTCCATCAAGATCAAAAATTACAGCGTGAATTTCTTGCTTCATTGAGTTTAAATCCTTTATTTATAAAATACTTTTTAAACCAATATTTCTAGCTTTACTTCTCTATCAATCGAGGTCAGAAAAAGGCGGCGACATTGAATCCCGCCGGATATCTTCGGTCGCATTTGTCGCCGCATCTGCCGCCTTCGGGTATTGATCTTTTGACATGTAACGCAAACCGAGATTCCTACCTGAACTAATAAAAATTGCCAATGGTTGCAAACCTTTAATATTATTACAAGTAATCCGTAGAACCTCCAGCATGGGGATGGCGAGAAACATACCGATAACCCCCCAGATATAGCCCCAAAATGCCAAGGAAATCAAGATTAGCAAAGGACTCAAGTCCAGTTGATCCCCCTGAAGTTTGGGGTCGAGGATATTACCTATCAAAATCTGGATGCCAGCAGTCATCACTCCGATGACAATGGGTTCATTCCAATGTGGATAAAACTGAATAATACTCATTAAAGTAATTAATACGGTAATGGCAATGGAACCGATATTAGGGATAAAATTAAAAGCAAAGGTAAAAAATGCCCAAGTTAGACGGTTTTCCACATGATAATAAGTGAGTAACAACCATACTAGAAATGCCGTGGCAAAACTAATAACCATTTTTAACATTAAATAACGTGATATTTTACTAGATATAATATCTATATTATTATAAATTGATTTTTGTAGCTTCTCTTTAAAAATAAGCTTTAACTTCAAATTCGTTTTTTCTGCCTCACTGAGAATAAAAAATAGAAATATAAAAACTAATAAAGCACTAGAAATAAAAGTAAAAAAAGAGTTAGCGCTATTTAAATAGAAACTAAAGCTAATACTATTTAAAATATATTCACGGATACTAAATTTAGGATCCAGGGCAGAATCCTTGTTTGGCAAAATATTGTCATCTATGTTACCAATGACGATATCTAACTTCAAAATAATATCATTGATAATATTATTTAGCTGACTCTCATAAATAATAAGATTACTAAAAAAATATAATAAGTTGTTTAATATAATCCAACTGATAAAAACCAATAAGATAGTATACATAAAAGCTATGGCAGCTGAAACAAAAGTTCGATTAAGCCGAGTATATTGCACAACGGCATGAATGATAGGCAATAGCATGAAACTGGAAAAAATAGATAATGTTATGGCAATAAAAAAAAATTTAAATGTTTTTAAAATCCAAAAGGACAAGATTATCAGACCTAATCCATAAAACATTGTCTGTAAAGAAAGCTGCCGTGGGGCATCATGGAACTCAAAGGATTCTTCCAGCTCTAAATTCCTACGATAAGGCAGGAAGCGGAATAGTTTTTTAATAAAATTAATCATATTAAATCCTTTAAAAGGAGATCTTATCCTCGCCGATCTCAATGCAAAAGGGGCAATTGTAGGAAAAACGGCTTCTCGGCTTCCCCGATCCGAATCATAATATCCAGGCCTTCGCTATTTGCCTTTTCTTTCTTCTTTCCCTCACGTTTAAAAGCAATGATTTCTCGATAGTCGACCGTAAAAAGTGCATAGCTGACCGGAGAATCATGTTGAGGCAGATATTGTTCTTCCTCCAAGAGCAGGTGTCCTCGGTATCGGACTCTTATATCAAACGAATCGACAGCCGCATCCTTCAGAGCTTGACGGCCTGCCAGCTGCTCAATTTTTAGCAAAATATTAATGCGGGCATCGGCCATATTATCGACTTTTTCGATACTTTGACTCAGCCTGAAATGATAGCCTGCAAGTCTACCGCTGGCCTGCAGCTCGCGCAAAGAAGGATAAACCACCCCTAAAATCACCATAAACAAGACTATATCAATCAAAATGATGATACGCATGCGCTTCTGCATAGCTTTCTTGCCATTGAGGTCTAGCCGGCGTGGCCGAGCAACGCGCATGCGCTCAGACCGCGAACTGAAAAACTCCGGCTGATGATTTACCAAAGGTCGCTCGTGAGGGTGATAGACGATTATTTCGGACAAATCTTTTTCTTGCAGAGCTCCATCGTTTTCCGCCAATTCCGGCTGTAAAATGTCTCTCAAGTCAATTTCCGGCTCGCCCTCTGCAGATTCGTTTGAGACTATTTCTATATTTTGAATTGTAAACATCGCCGCAACCCATGAGAAAACCCTTGTTTCGAGTTTAGAGTTATCAAAAAATTTTAACGCATTCACGAATTAAAATTGACGGATCAAAAAGGTAATTCCTTGCCAAACAATTTATCCGTACGCCACCAACTGACACTGACGCGATCTTCGTAAAAGTTTAGGGCGCTAACTAGACCATTAGGCGCCAGATAAAGCTTGTAAGGAAGCTGCTGTTTTACATCTATGGTGACAATATACTTCCGATCTCCTTTAGTGTCATAATAGACGAGTACATTTCTACCATCAGGATAAGTCTGCAGAAAAACCAATAAATTATTACTTGTCATACCCATTAGCTCTTCCCCATACATTTGCTTAATATCCGCCTGTCCGGTCTTGAAGTCACGCACAGTAAAATTTTTCTTCAAAGACCTTAATGGTTGAACGGTTTCAACACTGTATATGTCATAGCCGTAAGTACTCAACTGCCGAGTCTTCAAAGTAGCTTTATTAATCTCTTTTTTGTAGCTGTATAACTCAAAAAAGAGATATTCACCGTCATAAGAGAAGTTAGGCGAAGTTATCTCATAAAATATTTTGTTTGTACTGCTAGGCATATCCAAACCTAAATCTTTTGCAGCCGGATTTGCCAAGATGCTTTGCTGCACAGAAAGTTCAAAGCTGCCAAGCAGCTCACCGTCTTCCGAAAACTCATATATATAATACGACTCTGGATGCCGCGCAATAACGAAAAGCCGTCCTTGGCGATCGACAAAAAGTTTGGTTACGCTATAAAGAAAAGGCTTGCTATCCTTTCCCTCACTGCCCAACTGATATAAAAATTCTCCCTTGTCATTAAATGTTAAAATAAACTGGGCATAAAAATATTCAGGTGCCAGGTTTGTATCGGTATGCCGACTAGGCGTCGAAGTAACGTAAAGCTTATCTAAACTGACAGCTATTTCAGAAATATCGCCAAAGTACCAAACTTTATCGAGGTATTGCGGGTTTTGCTTATCACTATCATAGCGATAATCAGGGTTATAAATTATGTAATTCAGCTTGCCATAATTACTATAATATAAAATCTTGTGCGAAGAACGGTCAACGATGAAGTAGTCTCCGAATGGTGTCAAGGCCAAACTGCTGCCATCACTATAAAGAAAATCTCTGCGTGAGAAGAGATTGATTTCATCACGCATCACACCAATGGGGATACTGAAAATAGTCTCAGAACTCAAACTAGCCGTACGATAGCGACAGCTGAGGAGCAAAATTGACAAAAAGACTCCGATTATTAATAGCTTAACATTGAATATCATGAAAAATAGCCGCTTATTATTTTCTGGCAGACTCACGGGCATCTAACATAATCTTCGTAAAAACTTCATCTTGCTTTTTATAATATTCGGCATCACAAAACTCGTTATTCGTAATAATTCCTAGTTCAACCATGGCGCGCGTCATGCGAATGGCATTCTCCAAACTGGCCAAAGATTGCATACGGGCATAAAAAGTGCGCTGTTTATTAATCTGATCATCAGTAAAAGTACAGAAAATATTTATCTGCTCACGGCGGAGTTTACACAAGCGATTGTCGGCCCCAAGCCGGGGGCGCAGATTTTTACACAAAATACTGTTGCGAAGAATTGCAGTAAATTGAAACTGATAGTTCAAAACCAACAAAAAACTATTACTTTTCTGGCTATAATTACTGAACAAAGTCAAAGCCAAACCCAGCATTCGAATATCTTTAAGCCAAGACTCCTCATGCTTGGCCGGGATTATTTCAATTCTCTTGGCAACTTCTTGCATGGAGCAGGGAATTTTGTGGACAAAAAGTTTCTGGTAAATGCCAATAATCTTAGCGAACTTGTTTCTTAACAAGGAAAACTGTTTTTCAGTGATTTTACTATCCAGCGAAATCTGGATTTTTAAAATCTGCAACTCGTACAAGATATGCTTAACGCGCAGATGCGCCTCTTGCAAAAACCCTTCAATACTCTCTTTTTTTTCGGCTGTGGCAATATGCTGATCCAATATCTTGCATTGATCAATATATGCCGAGCAGCGATTGATGGGGACTTGGTTATCAAAAATATTGTCAGACATGTAATTGACCAATCTTTCTCATAACGAGTATCGGCTCAAAAGTTCTTCAGCATGTGCTAAAGATGCCGCATTTTTTGCATCGCCAGAAAGCATGCGTGCAAGTTCAGCGGGGCGCTCTTCTCCAGAAAGATTATAAATATTCACACTGGTATTACCTGCATTTGAGACTTTTTCGATTTTCATATGGCAATTAGCGCTGGCGGCAACAGATGCCAAATGAGTCACACAGAGGACCTGCTTGCGCCGGCCCAGGTGGTGAATATACTGAGCGAGCCTGATGCCCGTTTCACCGCCAATACCCGTATCAATTTCATCAAAAATAATTGTTTCTATACTGCTCTCACCTTTATTTTGCATCGCAAAAGGGGATTCTGGCGCCACGGACTCACTCTTGATCGCCAGCATGATGCGAGAAATCTCACCGCCAGAGGCCACCTGTTGGATCGGACGAAAATCCTCGCCAGGGTTGGCTGCCAGCAAAAAACGCACTTTATCAATACCGTAGCTGTGGCACAGCACATGGCCGTCATCATTGCCGCGGAGACTCAATTCAATCTGAAACCTGGCGTGTGTCATTCCCAGATTGCGCAGATGATCTTCAATACTTTGCTGCAGTAACTTAGCGTGCTTTCTGCGCTGCTGGCTGAGGTATTGAGCTTCCTGCATTAGCTGTTTTTCAGCAGCCTGAACTTCTTCCTTCTGTGCTACAATTGAATCTTCGTCGCCCTCCAGCGCCAGCAAGTCCCGCTCGGCTTCTCGAGCGAACTGAATCGTCTCGTTCAGTGAAGAATGACCATATTTGCGGCTCAGCAAAATCAGTTGGCTCAGGCGCTGATCTAATTCTTGAAGTTGAGATGGGTTAAGCTCCAGATTATTCTTTTCGGCCGCGCAACTCTCAAGAATATCCTCTATTTCGATGCAAGCCGATTGTAGTCGAGGGGGCAATCCTTTAACTGCAATGAGTCTTGTAGCCAGGGAATGGAGCTGTGAATGAGCTTGGTTCAAGCGATCGAGCGCCTGAGAGCCTTCGGCCATAATTTGTTCCAGCCGCTCACGCATATTTTCAGCTTCACTGAGCAAATCAATCTGCTCGCTGAGTTGCACATCTTCATCTTTTTGCGGCTGCAGGGCGGTGATTTCTTCTATGGCCTTGCGCAAATAAGCCGCATGCTCCCGCTTCTGTTCAACCGCCGCCTCAGCTTCAAGCAGCTGTTGTTTTTTCTGATTGATGTCGTGAAAATTTTGGCTAAATTCTTCGACTTGCTGACCGAGCTGTGCATAATGGTCCAACATACGCAATTGTTGGCGCCCATGGAACAATGACTGATTTTGATGCTGGCCGTGTAGGTCAAACAGTAGACTCATCAATTCAGCCAGTTTGCCGCGCGTCACAGGGACGTGCTGAATGTAGCATGAGCTCCTGCCCGTATCCTTAAGAATACGCCTGACCGAAAAATCAATGGTTTGGGCGGGCGGCTCTTGCTCCAGTTGAATCTCACAGCTTTCCAGCCAGGCCAGAGCTTCACCATTTCCAGGTTCAATGCTCAACAAGCCAATAACTTCGGCTTCGCGGCAACCTTTGCGGATCATAATACTATCGCCCTTGTCTCCCAACAGGAGTCCGATGGCTCCAACCAGCAAAGACTTGCCCGCACCGACCTCGCCGGTAAAAACATTAAAGTTCGGACCCAACCCGACACGAATTTCTCCAAATAAGGCATAGTCGCGAATGTATAATTCTTTTAGCATGATGAAACAGTTTAGCGAAATCTCTATTTTTATTTTGGAGGCGCCTTGTGTGACTGCCGGTGAGCGACGTTATGCCACCCCAACTTGGTGCGAATATTCTCAAAATAACTGTTGTCATGGGACATGGCCAAGAATTGGATGCGCTCCTGGCCACCCGTAATATGTATGCTTTCCCCTGGGTAAAGCTGGCCCAGGGCCCACCCATCAATCGCCACGGGAAGAGGAACTTCGCTGCTATCCAGCTCGCACAACTCTTTCGTCCGTTTCTGTTCCGCTTCGGCTCGCTGCAATCCCGGAGTCTGGCCAGCCGGGATATTGTTGTGCGGAATTGCCGAATTGCGGATAAACAGGTGCACATTGCTGGGCGTAACCACTGGCCGAGTCGCGAGAGAAAAAGGCGAAACGGGTGTAATAATCAGCGCCTCCATTTCTGAATCGACGATGGGGCCACCCGCAGCCAAGGAATACGCAGTCGATCCAGTAGGGGTAGCGACAATAATACCATCCCCCTGCAAAGGGATGCTCGAAGTCCCGACCTGCAGCTCCATATCGGCCAACAGGCCCGCCCGTCCAGTCGATACGGCAATTTCGTTCAAGGCAAAATGATCGCGGTAATGTTTGGGATTCTGGTAACGATCCAGCAGCTGGGCCTTGAGCATTAAGCGAGAACTGAAGACAAAGGCTCCGGAAAAAATCGTCTTCATAGACTCAGTCATATTGTGGAACGAAATGCTGGTAATGTAGCCCAGAGATCCCGTATTAATCGGCAGGATCGGCACCCCTCGGAACGGCGAGTAAGACAAGTATTTCAGAACGGTGCCATCGCCACCGACAGTGATAACCAGGTCAAAAACCTCCAGTCCATTGAACTCGACAAAGGGTTCCTCAGGATGCTCACCATAGTACTCCAGAGATTTAGTTGGCACAGAGATATTCAGAGCCTGGGCCACATGTCGGATCAAGTGAACCCGAGAGGGATGAGACTCATTGTAAACTAGTGCTTCAATGCGCATTTCCTTTAAAATATGGACCAATTCTTTAAGGCAATTATCAGTATCGGATTTACTGGGATTCGCGTAGATAAAAACACGGCGGACCACTTGGCTAAGCTCTTGGCCGGCAGCAGCCGAGCGCGTTTCTTCAATGGGACTTAAAGGAAATAAGGTCGGCTCTTGAGGCTGAACAAATTCGGTAAATAAAATTTCTTGTTTACTATCAGAATTGTTATCCGACATTTACATTACGAGAAGCACACAGTCAACCGCTAGGTCAACTGCGTGCTTCTGGACCTTTGCTAAACTTGATTAGTTGAACTAAATACAACATAAATGATCGCAATTCTACTAGGATTGAGAATATTGTACAAGTATAATAACTTTATGTCTATTGACTTACTTTCTTCTGTAAAATTAATTACTACCATATTTGGACACTCTGGCAAATTTTCGTCTTGCCACAAGCCGCAAAATATTAAACTAGTGGATTTAGAACTCTGCAGCGAAGAACAGTATAAAAATTTTATCGACACCCATCTAATAGGCAAAAGAGGACCCCAGAATATTCTCCCAATTCAGCAACCCTGCGATATTTCCTTTTTACAGAGTCCATTTTGGGGACGTTTCAAAAGCCGCCAGGGCTGGAGAGCACATTATATCTGCGGTAGCCTGCAAGTGCCCTGTGCCAATACCCACGCGACTCCAAAAGCAAAAGATACGCAGCAGATAAAGAACGGATACGAGCCGTATGCATTTGCTCTGCTGGTACTCAGCCGCTCACTGCTGCCCTTCCGCCGTCGCGCATTTTTGTCGTTAGCCTACATTCCTTTTGGCCCCCTTTTTTCCCCACTGCAAAACGCGCCTCTGCGGACAGACGGGAAGAGTTTGGCCGCCCATTATAAAGATTTTGGGGATACTTTTGGCGGCCGAGCATCCGAATACCTTGCAGCCTGTCGTCAGATTATACAAGCGCTGCCGGGCTATATTCCGTTGTCCTGTTTCTTTGTGCGCATGGACAGCAACTACCTTTTGCATTGGTATCAAAGTTTAAAGGCTCAAGAAGAATCTTCCCAAACAGCAAACTCAACACCTCACGGCAGAGAACTCGAAATAACTCATGCGGCCCGCGAATTTGGCTTTCAAAAATCCGTACAACGCGTCCAGGTCCCGGACACAGTGTTATTGGACCTGCAATTGAGTGAGGACGAATTGCTGGCCCAGATGCATAAAAAGCACCGCTACAATATCCGTCTCGCCATAAAAAAAGGTGTGAATGTATGTCAAGTACCTTGGCAAGAAGGCCTCTGCGATTGGTACAAACTGTATCAAGTCACTGCCGAGCGCGACCGGATCGGCATTCACAAACAGGCCTACTATCAAGACTTGTTCGCACAACTGGAACAGGATACAGCCAAAGACGATCGTATCCAACTTCACTTATATTTGGCCTACGGTCCACCGACAAACCCCGCTTTACTCGGCGGGATTATCGTGCTCCATGATCGAGACAGCGGGGTAGCCACCTACCTATACGGCGCCTCCGCGAACGAAGGTCGCCAGCTAATGCCCAATTACCTGCTGCAGTGGCAGGCGATCCGTCAGGCGCGCAGCGCGGGCCTCCGCTGCTATGATTTTTTTGGTATACCGCCACACTCAGACCCCCAAAATTCAATGCATGGCCTCTACCGTTTTAAGATCGGCTTTGGCGGATATATCATTCGACGCGCCGGCGCTTGGGACCTAGCCTATAGTTGGGTATTTTACAAATTATACCGCCTGCTGGAACGCGGCCGCCTATGGCTCCAGCATCGCTAGCCACAGGCAAATCTCTGGACACCAGAAGACCAATGCTTGCCAAAATAGTCCAAGTCCTGCTACAATTATAAACTGTGCACCTGGCCCCGGCTGATAAACCATTTTTAAAAATAGCTTAGAAATAGTAATGAGGAGCTGCACTTGAATTATCGAGTATTTCGCTACTTAATCACAGGCTCCATAATTTCTTTACTACTGGCTCTAGCATCGTTACTATTTCTATTCCTGAGGGGTGGCACAAGCAAAGACACTCAGAACCGCGAGCTGACGATGCAGTTGCAACAACTGGTACAACAAATTGCAAACAACCAGGACAAGTTAATCTCAGGTTCGAGGCAAATCAGCAAATTGTTAAACATCCCCGCCGAACAATACAGTCAATTGAGCCCGAAGGCCAGGGATATAATTGCCAATCCTCGCTTGGCCATGGCTAAAGGCGAGGGCCCAAACAAGGACCCCAATAAGGGCCATGACAATAACCAAAGCAAGAGCCAAGCCAAGAACGAAGACAAAGGTCAGGGATTGGCCAGCCAGGCCGAACGCATAGCCACTGAAGCGGAACGAAACGCTCAGGTTTCCAATGTCGACCCTTTAGAGATTGCCTTTTATGACGCCCTGCACTATCTAGACGAGAGGTTACAGCAGGAGAAAGCCTGGGAAGAGCTGAATCAACTACTTGAGACTCCCAGCTGGAAACGACTACTAAAGAAGCAGCAACTGCGTATGGAGCGCAGCGAGGAGGCCGTGCTGTTATTTTCGAGTCAGAACTGGTTGCTGCCCGCCAATCAGGTGGCGCCGGTCTGGCTGGAGTTAAGCGCGTTGCCAGCTCCCGACGAAAAACAAAGCCAAGACCTGCGGCTGAAATTGGAGGCCGCGTTCGGCGATCAAAGCTATAATGGCCCCATTGAGCTCGACGACGCCCTGCGTGGCTTCATCACAAAACAGAGTCAGGCCCTTTACAACCTTGCGGCCCAATACAGCAAAATGTACAGCTTTGTGACAGGTCAATTTGTCGCAAAGCAGCTGGCAACCAAAGACCTATACGTCAAGGGCCCACAAGCCGCACAGACAAAAGAAGCCGTATCAACGGCAAACAGGCGCGTGCAGGATGGGATGCAAACGGACTGGGAAGTGCGCACACGTGATCAACAGGTAGTGGCCCGCCTATCTTTTGACATTGCAAACTATCAGCTAATTTGGAACGACAAAATATATCAATCACAACAGTTACTGCGCTCGGACTGGGACATTTTCATCGACAATGTCGATACCCGCACAGCGGGACAACGCCAGGAAGATCAGATGCGCGAACACCTGCAGAAAATGCTTAGAGAACCGGCATTTTTACTGCAGATGGAACAGTACTCCCTAAAGCCTGCGGCGCTGCCCCCACGCGAAGATAAATATTACGAATATTACGACCTGCTCAATGACCGGGGCGAGAGAATGGCTTCCTTTGCGCTGCAGAAACGGGTGGGAGAAGCTTATCTAATGGACCGCGATGACGTCAAGATCCGCGGCCTAAAAAGCTTCTTGACAGGGGTGAGGAGCCTGCAACAACTATTGGGCCCACTAAATCAAAATCACTTGGGCAATAAAGAAAGCACAGAATACGACAAAGCCGTCAGCAACAGCGCCTACTATCCCGGCAGCCCTTATCAACCCGCGCAGAAAGCCGGATTTATGGGACAAACTGGGCAGATCGCGCCTACGGCACAATCTGATCACAATATTGAGGTGATCCTGCTCGTGGGTACGCACGACAGCATGGCCGACGTCATTATGTTGCTCTCCATCAACCACGAGACAGAAGCACTGACCATGATTAGCGTGCCTCGCGATCTATATTACAAACAGACTAAAATTAATGCCGTATATTCCATGTACGGGCCGGGCCCATTCATGACAGTATTGAGCGAAATCGCGGGAATACCTATCACGAAATACATCAGCATCGACATGTATGCCTTTATTGAAGTGGTGGACTTGATTGGCGGCGTCGATGTGTATTTACAGCAAGATCTGATCGACCCGACATATAAAGTCAAGCAGATGGGACGCTTGCAAACTCTAGTAATGCGCAAGGGACAGCATCATTTGGACGGCCTCGGAGCATTGCGTTATGCCCGCTCACGTCACACCAGCAACGACTTTGAACGATCGGCACGCCAACAGCTCATCTTGAACCAGGTCGCCGAAAAGCTGAATCGGCAACTGAGCAATCCCAAAAAGTTATTGCCTTTCCTGCAAGTCATGCAAAAATATCTAAAGACTAATTTGGGTACAGCCGAGATCGCCCAGTACTGGCTAAGCTGCGGCTCTTATAGACGCAGTTTTGGCAACACAATCAGCACCGACAACGTCTTATATTACACTTGGGCCAATTACCTGGGCCTCAGTCCGGCCGAGTTGCAAGAGGCCCAAGACGATGAGGATTTTTATCGCGGCGCTTTTATTTTACTTCCGCAGCATAATGACTGGAGTTTAATCCGTGAATATATTATGCGCTTGCAGGAAGGCTAGACAAGGCAGATATTTCCAAATATTTTTTGGGGGCTTAGCATGAATCATGCGTCACACAGTAGGAAGTTCATATCCCCGATTTTGGGGCACATTGCCGTGGTGGGGCGGCCCAATGTCGGCAAGTCAACCCTATTTAACTCCCTTTTAGGTCAGCGCCGGGCCATTACGGCGCCGGAGTACGGAGTCACGCGCGATGTCATTACCGAGCAAACAAGCTTTGAAGGTTTTGAAGTACTGTTTTCCGATACAGGCGGCATACGCGCAGATTGGCAGGAGCCGATTCAGCACAAGAGGCGACGCGCCCAGGCCAGCGATACCCTGCCGTTTGTAGGGCAGCTCAACGAGCGAGTTCAACAACGCAGCTTATCGATGCTGGAGCAAGCCGACCTGCTCCTCTGGGTATTGGCCCTAGGCGAGTTTACCGCCGAAGACTGGCAACTATTTGATCAATTGCAAAGTATGCGTCAAAAAGTGATCCTGGTCATCAACAAAGTAGACACACCGGAAAAAGAAACTGAAGCCTATAATTTCTACGAGTACGGCTTCCCGCAGCTTGTGATGGTCTCGGCCCTCCACCGTCGCGGGCTGGCCGGCTTGCAAGCGGAATGCATCGCATTCTTGCAGCGGGCGCACAGAAAGCCCAATGCGACATCTTGCTCGCGAGGGCAAAACAATACCGCGCCCAATAATCCGCAAGCCAATGAAAGCAATGTTCGCTTTACTTTGATTGGTAAACCGAATACGGGCAAATCGACACTATACAATCGGCTGCTAGGCACGGAAGCCTCACTCGTTTCAGACATGCCAGGCACTACGCGCGATGTTCTGCTACAGCGCTTCTCTCGTCGGAATCAAGTTTACGAATTGACCGACACCGCCGGAATTCGGCGCAAGAGCAAGGTGCAGGAAAACGTGGAGTATTACTCAGTCAACCGGGCGATCAAAAACTTGGACAAAGTCGACATAGCTGTGCTCATGATCGATAGCCGCGAAGGCATCCAGCAACAGGATAAAAAAATAGCGCAGCAAGTTATCAAGCGCGGACGCGGCCTGATCTTCGCCCTAAACAAAATAGACCTTCTAGAAAATCCGCGCCAGGCCATACACGAGCTGGAAAAAGATACGCGAGATTTGTTTCCTCACCTGCACTATGCCCCTATTTGCAGTATTTCTGCTTCCTCTGGGAGGGGCACCCAAGCCCTTCTCTCAGCGATTGACAGAGTTTATGAGCAATTAAACAAACGCATTGGCACCGGACTTCTAAACCAAGTTCTACAAGATTGGATCCGCTATTATCCGCCGCCGAACAACGGTACTAACCGCTTCAAGATACGATATTTGACCCAGGTAGAAGTCAACCCTCTGCGTTTTATTCTATTTGTCAACCGCAGTAAGGACTTCCCCCAGTCGTATCTCGGTTTCCTGCAAAACCAGCTCCGCACAGAATTAAGTTTTATGGATGTGCCTCTGCACTTGCACCTGCGCGAGTAAGTTGTCAAATTGTCCTCAGATACCGCCGCACGAAGCCAATGACGCGCAGGGAGTATGATTGACAATCCTGAATGGGACTTATACAATTCATTCACGTCATTAAATTACAAGTAGCACCTTAATTTAGTAGCAGCGCACATGCCCAAACCCTCAAAACCGTTTTTTGCCGATGGCCTTCACTTTTCCTGTACCGGTTGCCACGCTTGTTGCCGCCATGAAGAAGGTTATGTATTTTTTAGTGCCCGCGAACTGGCAGAGATGTGTGACTACTTGCGCATTTCCGCCGCTGCCTTCCGCAAAGAGTACACGCGCGAAGTATCATTTAATGGGATCAGGCGCCTCTCCCTCACAGAAACCCCCGAACACGACTGCATTTTCTGGAACAACGGTTGCACGATATATCCTGTCCGTCCCCGGCAGTGCTCTTCGTACCCGTTCTGGCCACAGAACCTGAGTTCAGAAGATGCTTGGAATGACGAATCTCGTTACTGCCCTGGCATGAACCACGGCGAGCACCACAGTGCCCAAAAGATCGCCAATATTCTGGCTCAACTGGAAAATGACGACTAAGTCGCTCGTAGTTTGGGCAAATGGCTTGGTAAAAAACTTGGGTAAAAGCAGAATATGAGTCGAAACAAACTGACACTCCTGATACTAGCCCTGTCACTGATATTTTGCGGCGCCAGCGCACTCCTATTTAGTCACCTGGCCAATAGCCCTGGCATGGGGCAAGCTCGGCGGCTTGACACAGAGTTTGAGATCCACGAAGGCGATACCTGGCAAGAACTAGGTATGCGCCTCAAAAAAGAAAACCTGATTCGTTCCTTGCTCTGGTACAAGATCCAGCTGCGCTTGCGCAAAGAACCGATTACCCTCAAAGCCGGTTCATATACCTGGCCCCGTTTTCTGACGACCAAAGAAATTATTGACTTCTTTCAAGTGGCTCAACCGCAAAAAACTTATGCCGTTACCATTCCCGAAGGTCTGACTCGGCGCGAAGTCGCCTTACAGCTAGAAACAAAAGGCATCCTCAGCGCACAAGACTTCCTGGATGAAAGCAGCCACGTGAATAAATATTCGCGCAAATATGCCCTGCCAATCCCTGAAATCCAGACTAGCGGCCATCGCGGCGAGAGCAGTCTTGAGGGCTTCCTGTTCCCTGACACCTATTTCTTTCCCAAGAAATATTCTGCGGCCAGAGTGCTGGACCTAATGCTAAAAAACTTTGTCGTACACCTGCAAGAAATATTACCCGATTGGCAGGGCTACAATGCAGACGAGCTATACCCGAAAATTGTATTGGCTTCCGTCGTGCAGAAGGAATACCGGGCAGAACAGGAGGCCCCGGTCATCGCCTCTGTGTTTCAAAATCGCTTGGACCGCGGCATACGCCTTGAATCCTGCGCCACTATTGTCTACGTGTTGACCGAGGAGCTCGGACGCTCCCACCCACAACGTATTTTATTTCGCGACCTCGAAGAAAAATCTCCGTTTAACACTTATTTGAATCAAGGACTGCCGCCCCACCCCATTGCCAATGTCGGGGCCGTGGCTCTGAATGCCGCCTTCCATCAGGCAAAGACCGACTACCTATTCTTTGTCGTCGAAGACACAGTTGAGGGGACCCACAAGTTTAGCGCCTCCCTGGCGGATCACAACGCCGCCCGCGAAGCCTACATCAATAATTACTTTCACTGATATCCACTGATATCTAATAATATCAAGGGCAAAGCCTTTTGGTACTTGCAGAAAATTTTTAACGACAATAGAATCTTCACCGCTGAGAAGCGGATTGCCCAGGTTTCCAACCGGCTTCTCGGCAACAAGCGAGGAATTTATGACGGCGAACGAACTGCGCAAAGCATACATATCTTTTTTTGAAAAACACCGACACCGAAAGATTTCAGCCAAATCGCTGTTCCCGGAAAACGATCCCTCCGTACTCTTTACGACCGCCGGCATGCATCCTCTGGTACCCTACCTGCTGGGTCAGGAACACCCAGAAGGCAAGCGCCTGGTTAACTGCCAGCCTTGTATTCGCACTGGGGACATTGATGAAGTCGGGGATTCAACCCATTTAACCTTTTTTGAAATGCTGGGCAACTGGTCACTGGGCGACTACTTCAAGGAAGAAGCCTTGAGCATGAGCTATGAGTTTCTGACTTCTCCCGCGTACTTGGGACTTTCCCCTGAGCGCCTTTCCGTCACTGTTTTTGCCGGCGAAGAAGGAATTCCTCGCGACGAAGAGTCCGCTGCCATCTGGCGCAAACTGGGAATTCCCAACGAGCGCATATATTTTTTACCCCGCGCAGACAATTGGTGGGGCCCTGCGGGCCAGACTGGACCCTGTGGTCCGGACAGCGAAATGTTTTACGATACCCAGAAACCTGACTGCGACAATGATTGTGGCCCGGGTGCCTGTTCTTGCGGCAGGTATGTCGAAATCTGGAACGACGTATTCATGCAATACAACAAGACGGCTGACGGTCAATATGTCCCAATGGAACGTCCCTGCGTCGATACCGGCATGGGCGTGGAACGCACCATCGCCATACTGAATGGGAAGAGTTCTGTATTTGAAACGGAGATCTTTCAAAGCATTCTTGCCGCCATCGGCCGCGCTAGCGCTGTAAATGGCGGTCAAAAAGTAACATATGGGCATTCCGACAGCCTTGAGGATCGCAGCTTTCGTATCATTGCAGACCATCTGCGCGCCAGTGTCATGATTCTGGGCGACCCGTTGGGAGTTTCCCCCTCCAATCTCGGTCAAGGCTATATCTTGCGCCGTTTGCTGCGGCGGGCCATCCGCTACGGCAGAAATCTAGGCATTGAAGGTCCGTTTATGGGGCCAATTGCCGAAGTAATTATTGGGCAGCTAGGCGAAAGTTACCCCAGCCTATATGCACGCCGCGCGAGCATACTCAGCGAGATCGCTCAGGAAGAAGAGCGTTTTATCCAGACCTTACACAAAGGCGAAGTGGAATTACAGCGCATTTTACAACAGATCAAAGAGCGCTCGGAAGCCGTCATAATGCCCGGCCGACTGGCATTTAAACTCTACGAAACCTACGGCTTCCCTTTGGAATTAACCGAAGAGATTGCTGCCGAAGCCGGCCTAGAGATTGACCAAGAAGGCTTTCAAAAAGCTTCTGACGAGCACCGCAAGGCGTCTCAAAAGGGCGCCGATAAAGTATTTAAAGGCGGCCTGGCCGACCATTCGCAAATGACTACGGCGTATCACACGGCAACTCACCTGCTGCACGAGGCGCTGCGCCAGGTATTAGGGGATCACATCGCCCAGCGCGGCAGCAACATCACCGCCGAACGCATGCGCTTCGATTTTTCACACCCACAGGCGATGACTCGCGAGGAGATCGCCCAAGTAGAAGCATTGGTCAATCGACAGATCACTCAGCAATTGCCGGTCAGTTATACGACAATGCCCCTGCTTGCAGCCAAAGCCAGCGGTGCTCAGGCTCTGTTCACCGAAAAGTACGATGAAGAAGTTAAAGTCTATTCTATTGGCGACTTCTCTTTGGAAGTCTGCGGCGGTCCCCATGTCGCCAACACGGCTGAAATGATAAAGTTGGGACGCTTTAAGATACTCAAGGAGCAGTCATCTTCCCAAGGCGTACGCCGCATTAAAGCCATATTTGAAGGCGATAAATGAATCGCACAAACAAGTCCATTCAGAAGGAAGGCATCATGAAATTATTTTCCCTATTGCTCGGCGCCAACGTATTGCTACTCGGCCTGAGTGCATGCATCAGTGGCCCCGCCAATAATGTTGTACAGCGCGTGGCCGCCGACGAAGTCTACGACCTGACCGGCAAATGGAACGATATTGATTCCCAGCAAACCGCCGATAAAATGGTAGACAGCGTGCTTGCGGGAGGCTGGCTACGCCGTTGGAACAGCACCCAACTTCCAATAGTCATTGTAGGCAACGTGCGCAATAATACCTCCGAGCACATCAATACCCGACTATTCGTCAAGGATCTGGAGACGGAACTGATCAACAGCAACGAAGTAAGTTTTGTCGCCAGTTCATCCGAGCGCAGCCAAGTGCGTGACGAACGCGAAGATCAACAGTCCAACGCCAGCGACGAAACCATGAAGCGCATTGCTCAGGAAAGCGGAGCCGATTTCATGCTTATTGGCAGCATTGACTCCAGCGTGGAAGAAACTGCGGGTATGAAGGTCGTCTATTACCTAGTTAGTATGGAGTTAATCAACGTCGAGAGCAATCTCAAGGCCTGGGTCGGAACCGAGCGCATCAAAAAAGTGATTGACAAGACGACGCAGGGCCGGCGCAATACTTCAGAGCGCCTTAAACGCGACTGGTAAAGCGCTTGCTAAGCCAGGCCAGTGCAGCAAAGCCCAGATGCCCTGCCCGTCCTACAGCAATGACGGGTGGGGACAGAAAGGGCGAGCGAGCGCGACACTGGGAGACGAGAGCACTCAGCACGCCGAAAAGAAACGGCCAGAGTTAAAGGGAGCAAGGAATGTCAAGGAATTTCAGGCTGGGTAAATGGCCTGTCTTTGCTCTCTGTCTTGTACTTTGCTCCTGCCAAAGCACCTTTGGTCCAGAGCAAGAAAAGCAGATTGATCAACAGCTGAAAGCTGGACATTTTGACCAAGCAGCTCAGCAGCATGCCGAATATCAAGCTCATTACAAACCCCAAGACGAATTGCTCTACCACCTGAACCAGAGCAGTCTAGACTATTATAACTCCTTGTATCAAGCCCGGCTAAGTAGCGACTGGACGCGAGAAGTTCAAAGCAGCCCGGCTTTTGAACGAGCTGAAGATATGCTGCGACTCAAAGATGCCCAACAAGCTTCGTTTGTCGAACAAGCGGGCAGCAACGCCCACAAGGCCTACACGGCTAGCCTGCAGACAAGCCTTTGGCACAATGCCTTTGCCTCGCTTTACTATTGGAATCGCAACTCCTTGGATGGAGCCTTGGTGGAATTGCGCCGCAGCCATCAAAAGGTCGAAATTTATCAGCAATATGCCCAACAGAGTCAGACCAAACTGCGCAATCGCAAGGACAATCTGTTGGACTTTCGCAAATCGGCCCTAATGGAATACATGGGGATGATTTACTATCGCCAGGACCAGCGTTGGGACGATTGGCGCATCAGCCTGAGTGATTTAAAAACTGCCAGTGCGAAAACACCGTACTACCCCCAAGTCATTCCCCAAGACTACATCCCCCGAAAGCACCTTGCAGCCGGTAAAGGAGGAATCAACCTGGTGGTATTCAGCGGGTGCGGTGTGCGCAAGTATGCCCAAGCTGTCCGTCTCGTCAAAGCTCCCGGCGGTGTAATTGTCCAATTTGACAGCGGCGCCGATCCAGAGGCGGAACTGGGTTTTGGCCTGATCGCCATCCCTACCCTGAGCCAAAATTTTTCTTACTATGAAATGAAGATACCCGTAATGCGCAAAGAGGAAAATCTCGTCGACCGTATCGTCGTGCGCCTAGATAATCAAGAACCGCAAGAACTCTATCCATTGGAGCCCTTTGCCCAAATTAACATGGAGATTTTCCGCCGACTGCGCTCGGACTTTTTGCCCAAACAAATTACGGCCTTTATTTTAAAGGTCGCAGCTAGCGAGGTGACCCAGAGCATTCTGAACCGACAAGGCTCTGGGGCTACAAGTTTGATCGCAGGGCTAGCCGGCAGTGCCCTTACGAGCATTTCCAGCCCCATGCCAGACTTACGCACCGCCAGTTTTTATCCTTCCATGGGTTGGGTATGTGAATTGCAGGCAGACGAAGGCAGCCACGAAATTGAATTACGGTATTATTCAGGCTCCAGCCTGTTAAACCGCAAATTCTTGCAAATTTCAGTCCGGGCGGGCGAGAGTCAGATCGCCCAGGATTACTATGCCCGCTGACGATCGCAAAGCCCAGCTGTATATATTACCCAGTGAGGCCTTGGACGCCGATGCTTTGGCATCAAGCCTGTTATTTATTGAATTATGGCAGCTAATACCTCAAGAAGCCCCAAGCCCCCGCGAACCTCAATTTATCATTGACCAGCACGACCAGCAATATGTAGAGTTACTCGCCCTCAAACAGCGTTACTCCAAACTCCGTTTGCATTGCCTCTTACCTTTGACCTATCGCCAACGCGAAGAAATATTATGGCGTAAAGACATTGCATACCTGCTTAACTTTATCGGCCAGCAGCTGCAGCAAACAACAGGCCGCCCCGAAGGCCAGCTAAGCCAACTAGGCAAACTAGAAACCTTGCAGCAAATTTTTAGCCATGCTCTCGGCGACGCAGAGCTACTGCAGTTTACGACCCACTGTCCTTTTAATTTTGCGGGGCCGAAGCCACAGAGCAAGCCATCTGACGGCAAAGCTGCGCACAATAACAACCACCATGATGATGCCAGCCCAGAGAGCTCTGTAATCCTTTTGGATCGTCATCACCTGCCCGACAACTGGTACCGGGAGTACGGTCAGCAATACCGACCAGCGCTGGAAGCTAGAGTTGTAGCTATCTGGGACCATAGACCCGACAGTCACAGCCTAGAAAAAGTCCCACTACGCCATATCCACAGAGCGAGCTCTTGCGTGGCTTTATTGCTGAATTGCGCTTTTCATTTAGGGCTAGTTTCCCAGCTCAGCAGAGCCTGCTGTTTGTTCGCCATGGCCACACTACATCTAGACCGGCAGAACCTTGGTCACCTCCTCGACTGGGAAGAAATTATATGGCGCGAGCTAATCCAGCGCCTGACCCGGCCCACCCCAATGGCAGACCCCCCAATGGCTGCAAACGCAAAAAGTACAAATCAGTCTATTGAAAGCGCTGGACTGGCTGAAGCCACCCTGGAACAACTGCAAGCCTCACTCTTGAAACAACGCAATACAACCCAGATCAATCTTTTTCAACAAGCCAACAGCGATGTCAAACAGCTGCATTTTGACAATATCCATATTGCCATTGGCGTTATTCCCGCCGGAATACAAAAACTGCAACAATTTTGTGAAAATGGTAAATTAGACGCCTTAGTGCGACGCTGCCTGCAACACCAGGCGGCCCAATTCCTTATTCTCTTACACCGCCACAGTGCAGAAACCCATCACAGAGCCGTTAGCCTCCTGTTCTACCCCGCACCAATAGGCTTCAATTGGGATGGTTCATCTATCGAATTCTTCTTACAACAGCTGCAGAAATATTTCCCTTGCCGTATCGTGTATAGTCGAAGCCATAACAAGTTGCACGACAAGTTGCCCGAGTTGATACAGCTATTACAAACGGACCAGACTTTAACTCGCAAAGGCTTCATGCCCGCCCTGCAAAGAAGCTTCGCTCATTTATTACAATTTCTGCAGCAGACAGCGACACCTCATAAAACACTCATGCAAGGCAATAACTTTACGGGATGACTAGTCAGGTATGTGGCGTATACTATATTCCTTAGAAAATGGCCCAATCTTGCCGTATTTATCATAAGAAGCAATTACAAAGAAATACTGGGTTTTAGGCGGCAGGTCACTGAACAGAAATGAAGTGACCTCGCCGACATCAACCGGGTAGCCTGGCTCAAGGTATTCGCCGCTGTACTTGCCGACAAATATTTTATAGCCGAGAACCTGATTATTGACCGAAGGCTGCCATTGAATATATATCCCTCCCTGATGATGATTGTTCACTCGGATATTGGACGGCGGCGACGGCAGACGGCGCTGATAGTAATAAACCTCAAGCCCTTGGACCGACGGCGCCGTCTGAGTCTTGGAATCCGAAAATAATTCAATTTTAAACTGAATATATTGCCCAATCATATCGTTATCATTGAGCTCATCGAAATTGCCGTTTTTTTCCTTTAAGCGCTTCCATTCCAAGGAATCAGGGTTCTGAAAATCATTTTTGTCATTGCTCATCGTGTAATAGACAAGCAACTTGCTGTTATTAGGTTGCTGTCCATTGACTCGTATTCGCTGGACCTGAGTGCTGTGATTACCCGTATCAATCACTTGGGATAAGGCTGAACCTGAAGGATAATAGAGCAACTTTGGAACTGATCCCACACGTTCACGCACTCGTAGGATCTCCCACTCATCAATCAAGCCAAAATATTCAGGTCCAATTGAAAACCCCGTCAAGTGAGGATTATTAATCATTAAAGACGTGTGATGACCCTGGGCCGTTCCATCAACTGTAGTGTAAGCTACGCTCTGTGAGCGGCTATCGCTCAATATCTCTAACATAGCATTGTTTTCGTCATAAACAAGCTGATGGTAATACCAATCTTTGGGAATATAAGGGTCGCTGCTGACCTCATACAAACTGTATTCTTGATTTGGTGCCAAAAATACATTACGGAACTGCCAAATTATTCGGTTTGCCTTAAATATTGCAGAAATACGCTGCGAAATAACCTCTCCATTCAGCGATAATTGGCCCTCCCACTCAAATAAAATCTCACCATTTTCCATAAAAAAGGGGCGAAACCAGAAATTGATACTAAAATCATGCTGCGTAATACCGTAACCGAGAAAGCTGCGAAAACTAGGTTTCAGCACTAAACCACCATTCCCCTGAAAAAAACCAGAAGCCTCCCCCAAAAGGGCATCGGCAGTGCTGTATACAGGTTGCTGAAAGAATTGGTAATTCCCTGTTTCGTCGACTTCTTGCCCTCCATTAAAATGCAGCAACATATCCACGTCAGGATCTTGCGAGCGTTCTTTGCTGGTAAGCGTAATAATACTGCCGGCATCTTCGGTCTGTTTTAAATGTACCCGATCAAAATAACGCGGCAACCATGCATCCGCTCCTTCAATGGCGATACTCTCTTCCTGTGCCCCAAGATCAAAGCCCATTAAGATCAGCCCCAAAGCTAGCAGAAGAAGACTGGGAAAGAAATGACAAGTAAATTTATGACGATGTAAAAAATGCATTAAACCCCTACGAATTAAACATACCTTGGCAAGACTCGGGCAGAAAATATGGCATACCGCAAAGCAGATTTTTATTAGCTGAACTTTCCCGGTAAGCATAAAATCGGCATATTTTATGGCATTTTTAATGTTTTAAAAGTCCAGCTCATTTTCATCGCTTAAATTTGCATTCTTCTCGGACAACCCAGGTCTTTTCATCTGGCAATTCCGCAATTTATATACTGTACGGCAGGTACCCTAGCAGCAGAGTTCGCCGTTTTTCCTCAAATTTCGTTATACTCACGATAGCCCTTCACCAAAGATCTGAACAGATGCCCGGACAGCCAACAAAAACCATTATATAACGGACAAAGAACCATCCGAGCCATAGCGCAGAACCAGTTCGCGAACCTCATGGCTGTAACTCAGGCCCAGCGCCCGCTCTGCCAATTGTTGGCACTCGGCATAAGAGGCATCACGAATTATTTTCTTGATTCGAAGTAAATTAACAGAACTCATACTAAATTCGTCCAGCCCCAAGCCCAAGAGCAGCAAAGCCGCTTCTTCATTGCCGGCAAAAGAGCCGCACATGCCAGTCCACTTACCCACACGGTGCGACGCATCAATCACTCGTTTAATCAAGCGCAGAACCGCCGGATGAAAACTCTGATACAAATGAGCAATCTTCTGGTTGCCACGGTCAACGGCCAAAGTATACTGCGTCAGATCGTTGGTGCCGATACTAAAAAAATCGACCTTTTCAATCAGCTTATCCGCAATCAAAGCCGCCGCAGGTGTTTCAATCATGATGCCAACTTCAATATTTTCGTCAAAATTAACATCGCGCTCGCGCAGTTGCTCCTTGACCTCAACCAGTATCTCGGTCAATTGATCTATCTCTCTACAAGATATTACCATAGGGAACATTATACGCAGCTTGCCAAACTGGCTGGCGCGCAAAATAGCGCACAACTGCGTACGCAGAATTTCTGAATTATCCAGGCATATGCGAATTGCCCGCCAGCCCAGAAAGGGATTTTCCTCTTTGGGTATATCAAAATAGCTGAGTTTTTTGTCTCCACCTATATCCATTGTGCGCACAATAACGGGACGAGCTGCCGTAAAACCTTCGGCAACATTTCTATAGGCTTCAAACTGTTCGTCTTCGCTCGGCATGGAGTTGCGATCCATATACAAAAATTCAGTGCGAAATAAACCTACTCCTTCGGCGCCATTGCGCAATGCACCTTCTATATCTTTGTCCGAACCAATATTTGCGCACAGCTCGACACGGCGCCCGTCCTGAGTTTCAGCACGGAGCTCCTTAAGGCTGGCGAGCTCTTCTTGTTCCCATTGGTATTCTTTTAAACGTTGGCGATAGAAGTCCAGGCTCTTATCGTCTGGATTAACAATTAGCAATTCTCTCGCCGGGTCGAGAATCAGCATATCTCCGTCTTTGATTTTGCCGCTAATATTGCCGCAACCGACAATGGCCGGAATTTCCAGTGACTGCGCCATAATTGCGACATGTGAAGTTGCCCCCCCCTTATCAATGGCAAAGCCGAGAACTTTACTGCGATCCATTTGGGCCGTGTCCGAAGGCATTAAATCTTCAGCAATGACAATGACTTCGCTATCAAGCTCATTTAGATTTGCCATCTTTACGCCGGCGACAGAATAAACCAAACGCTTGCCAATGTCGCGTATATCGCTGGCCCGCTCACGCATATATTCATTATCCAGCTCGGCAATTTCGCGGGCATTCGCCTCGTAAACTTCATGGCAAGCCATTTCCACAGGCAAAAGATTATCCCTAATTTTATCCTGAATTTCCTCAACAACCTCTTCATCAGCCAGGATTTCCAAGTGTCCTTCAAAAACTTCAGCCTCTTCCTCCCCTAGGTTATCCATGGCACGCCGATGTATTTCTTCTAATTGCTCAGTCGCCATTTCAAGTCCCTGGCGCAAGCGTTCCAACTCGGCATTGACAGCAATTCGGTCAATTTTATGATCCGGCAGCCTAAATTCCCGCTGCCGATACAGCAAGGCCTTGCCTATAGCGATACCGGCCGAGGCCTTAATTCCGGAATATTTTTGCTCGAACATCACCTACTCCATTTTACATATCAAAGGAAATTTTAAACAATTTATGACAGCATTGTAACACTTTATGCAAGAAAAATGGCCCATCCCCGCCAAGGATTGCAACCCGGCTACCGCAGTACAAAAATACAAACGCAGCGCTCATACGCCCATTACTCTGTCAAACTTGCCAGAAAATCCGTCAGCTCAGTCAAGGCCTGGCTCTCATCCGGCCCATCACAGCTGATCTCAATCTGGTCCCCCTGAGAAATGCCCACTTTCATTAATTTCATTAAGCTTTTTGCACTGAAGCTTTTATCTCCTTTAGTGACCATCACTTCACATTCAAACTTTTTTGCCAGTTTGACAAATTGATTCCCCGGCCGAGTATGTAAACCCGTAGGATTTGTGATTTCAACCATTTTACTCGTCATGATTACCCCCAAAAATAAAAATCTAGTTTAACCAGTTTTTTTATACTCATTGTAGTATTGCTTGATCTTCCGCAAGTTATGTTCACCCATGTGAGACAGTCTGTCGGCCATAAAAGCGTCCAAGCCTTTGCCCTGCAGCTCCTGCTGTAAATCGCAGGCATCCGGATCTCGCTCGTTGCGAAACAATAGCGCTGCCGCAGCCCCACGCAATAAATAATCGACCGGATTACCGTGCTTCTGGGCCAACTGCAAAGGCCCGTGAATCCGCTCCCCCGCACTCAATTTGCGTAGCGGCTGGCGCCCGACCCGCAGGACATCGTCAATGATGTAAGGATTCTCAAACCGCTTCAGAACCTCGCTACAATACTGCTGCTGTTCAGATAAATCCAGACCATATTCATCGCAAAGTCCCTTGCTGCTCTCTGCTACGGTCTTAGCCACTATTTCCCGAATCACAGTGTCAGCTAGAGCTGCGTCAATACGAGCAAAGCCCAGACGAAAACCATGCCAAGCGGCACAAGCATGCCCCGTATTAACGGTATAAATCTTACGCTTTAAAAATGGAGTCAAGTCTGGAACCAAATTCAGGCCGACTATTTTAGCTAATTCCGGATCGGCCTCTGCCGTGCCCTCGACCAGCCACTCATGGTAACGCTCGACACGCACAGTTAAAGGGTCTTCGTGAGCCATTGAGGGCACGACACGATCAACTGCCGCGTCGGAGAAATAAACATTTGCAGGCATGATCTGACCCGTCGCGAGCAATTGTTCTTCGACACGACATTTTAGAGTGCTGCTGGCGCGAATCATGTTCTCGCAGGCAATAATGTACTGCGGCAGGCTGCTAGCTGTACGGCAGCGGAAGCTTGACGCAATGCTTTTGGCCACATGCACCAATGCATTTCCTCCCACAGCCGTGCTAATCAATTCGGCAGAGGCCAATATTTGTGGCAGCTCCGGGTCATTGAACAGACGAGCGGAAACACCAGAGACGATGACCGAATCCAAAGACTGAGCGGCAACTTCAACCTTATAGCAGCCACGTCTTTGGAGCTCGCCTACCAACTTCTCGGCCACATCGGCAAAAATGACACGATAACCAGCCTGCGCCAGCAGCATACCAACGAGACCTCGCCCAATATTACCGGCTCCAAAATGTAGCGCTATTTTTTGCATTCTTTTCTCCCGGACGACATGTTCAAAAAGATCATTGTACTAAAATAAATAATTTCTTGCACATTTATTGACCACAAATCTGGCCATGCATGAGACGGGCCTTGCTGGCAATCGTTTCCCCAACTTTTAAACCACGACACGACAAGCAGGCGACTAGGACCTTGGATATTCCTGGAGCTTACGCACCAAATCTCGATAAAACTGCCTATCCAGGAACTGGCCAATGGATAAATGTATAGCTTTGGGGGCCGCAGCACGAGCTCTCCCTGTCAGCAACTTTTGGGTAATTACCAGATCTTCACTGCCATCTAAATTGTCAATCGCCTTGTTCTCAACCTTAATATCCAAGCCCGTTTCCTTGAGCTGCTTGGCCAATATTGTCGCACCCATGACACTCGATCCCATCCCGGCATCGCAGGCAAAGACAATGTATTTCACGTTCGCATAGGCAAGCATTGACTCTCTCTTGCCCGCAGCTTTGATTTCTGCCACGCGCTGCCGGGCCTTTTGCAAGTCACCTTCACTTTCAACTGAACGATTTACCTGCAACAAAAACATTGAAACCAGGAAGGTGGCCAGGGCGCCCAGAGCTACAGAAAGCGAGACACCGAAGTACGCTCCTCTAGCTGTTACCAAGGCAACGGCGATTATACTACCGGGAGAAGCCGGGCTTACGAGGCCGGCGCCAGTCAACATCAAAGTCGCAACCTGCACAATACCACCAGCAATCATCGCAACGATCAAGCGGGGTTGCATCAAGACATAGGGGAAGTAAACCTCGTGAATCCCACCGAAGAAATGAATGATAATGGCAGGCGGAACAGACTGCCTCGCATCACCTTTGCCAAACAACATGTAAGCCAGCAGCAGACCCAAACCGGGACCTGGGTTGGCCTCAATCAAATAATAAACGGAACGGCCAATCGCCTGAGACTGCTCGGCACCCAGCGGCGTAAAGATACCATGGTTGATAGCATTGTTCAAGAACAAAACCTTGGCTGGCTCGACAATAATTGATACCAGGGGCAAAAGTTTCATATCCACTAGCGCCTGAACACCGGCACCCAAGGTCTGGGTCAAAGCCAGGACCGCAGCACCGATGAACAAGTGCGCCAGAACAGCAATAATTCCACTGATGACGCCAAGGCTAAAGTTGTTGACCAACATTTCAAAGCCGGCAGCAATCTTAGAATGAATCGCCCCATCAAACTTCTCAATCACCCAGGCACTCAGAGGGCCCATCAGCATGGCACCCAAAAACATTGGCACAGTGCTACCAATGACAATGCCCATCGTACCGACAGCACCCGCGACGCCACCGCGATGACCATAAACTAAATTGCCCCCAGTAAAGCCAATCAAGAGCGGCAACAGGTAGCTAATCATTGGCCCGACTAATTGGGCCAGGTTTTCATTGGGCATCCAACCCGTCGGTATAAAAAATGCACTAATCAAGCCCCAAGCAATGAAAGCGCCGATATTGGGCATCACCATGGAACTCAAAAAGCGGCCAAATTTCTGAATGTACATCTGTCGCATTGGTCACTATCTCCAATAATAAATATTGGCTGATAAGTTCGAAAATAATACTTTAAGTAAATGATTCAAAGTCTATTTCAACTAAAATGTTTCTCCTTGTCTATAAATTCCAGAATATTTATCAAGCTTATTTCCAAACTTTTACCACAGAATCCTGTAAGTCCGGCCAATTAATTTTGCTAATGACGCCATCAATTATAATACCGTTTTCTGGTAGCAATTGGCTGTTTAACGTCGAGATAAAAATCTTTCCCTTGTGATCTTTACTGATCAGATCCCGCAGAGAAACAATACCTTCAATACGAATTTTATTGCATTTCATTTCGATGAGCTTACGCAAAATATTTGTAGTATGAGCACCATCTATAGAAACGAGTGTCACCGGAATAACCTCGTCATCGACGATTAAATAAGGTTCAGTTAAAAACAACAGTTCGTCCAATGTCAGCCATTGAGATATATAATCGTTACGGCAATAGCGATCCAGCTCATTGAACAGATCGCGGTGAATGCGCACACTTCCAATCCGGCCTCTATGAATCATATCCTCCCAGTACAAATAGCCATTTTCCTTGCGGTAGTGCAAAAGCTGTAAATATGGTTCAAGACTTTCCCAAATTAGTCCCCAACTCATCGAAACATGGTCTTTAAACAATACTTCAAGATCTTTAGAGACCTGTTCCCAGTCCATCTCTGGCAATGCGTCCGCCGCCAGATATTGCAATAATTGGCTATCCAAACCAACTATATAATTGATGAATTCAGGGCTTAGATCCTTTAACTCATCAAAGTTCTGACTATCCAAAGCCGCAATTAACCCTGCGTTACTATCTGTAATTTCAAATACACGCTGGAGCCTCATCAAAACAAGAAAGAGAAAAATATTAACATATGAGATGTCACTAAATTTTACAGAAAATACGGCTTCCAGACCTTTTATCATTTGCTGGACTTCTTCAAAGTCCACTTTATTGCTCATATATTTTAGTACACAACTTTGTATGCTAGTATCATGAGCATAGTAGTTATGATCCTTGCAGGTACTTAGCAATGTCAGTAACGCACTTGGATTCAAGTGCTCAAAAAAGTATTGCAATATGGCCAAAAAGAATTCATCCCGCTCTGCTTGAATGTGGGTCCCGACGCCCTGCTGACTGTAAATGGGGCTGCCAGATAATTTTTTATTTAAAGACTTAATATCTCGCAAAATTGTTGCATCAGTCACGCCGACAAAATTACCTAGCACAGAAAGCTTGGCGAAACCTTCGGGACTACTAATAAGCCCGAGAAGAACTAAAGTCTGGCGCTCTGTCTGATTGTGCCAAGTAACGCCTGTGCTAGCGTTTGAATCCCGAATTAATTTCTCACGCAGCAATTCTAAATCTTCCCCAATCAAATGCAGGATTTGGTTGCGATTTTGTTTTAAACGCACATCCAAACCCGTAAAAAACATTTTGGGAATTTCTTGTAAGCGACGCTGTATTGTCGTCTTGCTACATTCACACAATACAGCAAGGTCTTCCAGACTCTGCGACTTCTGCAGCAGAATGGTCAAAATTTTACGGCACAAAGCTGTTTTACTCATCAATCGTATCCTACCATGGTCTTGCGCAACGCAAGTATTCCATAATCTTGTCTTGCAAGAATTTCAAAATCAACTTAAAAAGTTACAGTTTCTTGTAATTGAATTGTTTACAAATAGTTATCGAATCCGATGCCTATATCCCATATCAAACAAAGCTATCTTTCATTTTCCTGATGCGAGCAAGGCGATGCACCGCTGACAATGCAAACCAATCAGGCAAACGCATCGAGAAATCAGCACAACGAATGCGCAAAAAAGGATTAGCTTGACGCTCAAAAAATAGACGGGATGGTATTGTCACCGCCCTCTGCCCCTCAAGACGGGATAATTTCTGCCCAAACTGCCGCAAAGCAGAGTTATCCGGTTCAAGATACAAAGCAAAACGCAAATTTGCCCGCGTGTATTCGTGCGCACAAAAAAGCAATGTTTGCTCCGGTAAGCGATTAATGCAGTCCAGACTCTGCAGTAATTGCGCTGCATTGCCTTCAAACAGACGGCCGCAACCCAAAGAGAACAAAGCATCGCCACAAAAAGCAATACTGCATGATATCGGCCCCTCCGAACAACCAGAGGCACCCGACTGATACACGTATAATAAGTGATCTAAGGTGTGCCCAGGAACTTCAAAAACCTGCAGTTGTAAATTCCCCAGCTTTATCATATCGCCAGTGCGAAGTTCACGCGTGCATTCTGCTATTTTCTGCTTGCTAAAAGCCGCGACTTGCCAATCTGCAGGCAGCCCTCCGTCCTGCCGACGGGCATATTCTATCAAAGCAGAATTACCTCCACAGTGGTCCGCATGCCAGTGCGTATTCCATATCGCATGCAAGCGCCAATGCCGGCGTTGCAAAGCCTCCATAATTGCGGAATCGGACGCCGGGTCAAGGGCAGCGGTACAACCGCTACCCTTGTCGCGTAGCAAATAACTGTAGTTATCTCGCAGCACAGCCAATTGTAAAATCTGTAAGTCACCAAATTCATGTAGTTGACAAAAACTCATATATTCGTAAATAACCTTTTTTATATATTAACTTATAAAGTTTGAATATATTTTAGAGAATATCTCGAAAATAGACAAACTATTGAAGCCTCGATTCAAGCAAAAAAATAGCTTATTCATTTAATTGTATATGGCTCAATATTTTCCCTGCTTTTAGCCGCCAAATATTCGCTTATCTTTTGGTGTCGTTTCGTCCTGGCCTCATCTTCGGCCGTATTCCCGCTATCATCTTGTATTGAAACATCCGCTCCCCTTTCCACGAGTAACTCGACAATCAATAAATATCCCCGTCTTGCGGCGTCATGCAGTGCCGTCCAGCCCCCAGCGGACTGTCGGTTCACGCTCGCCCCACGATCTAGCAAACTTTTTACACTATCTAAATGACCATTCCAGGCCGCGTAGTGCAAAGCGGTCCAGCCACCACTCGCCTGTGCATTTGCATCGGCACCATTTTCGAGCAAATGCACAACAATATCGTTATAACCTTTGCGTGCTGCCAAATGCAACGCCGTCCAGCCACTGTTATTGCGTTGATCGACATCGGCGCCGTTGGCAACTAACACCTCAACCATTGGCAAGTTATGCTTCCAGGTGGCCGCGTACAGCGCGGTCTCATTGTTTTGGTTGTGCTGATCGGCATCATAACGCATGTGAAGAAGTTCATTCACGGCCTCCATATTACCGTCCTCAACCGCCATCAGCAACGGATAACTTGTGCCGATATATTGCTCTAAACCAATACTATATTCGTCATTCGCAGATTCTGAATTTAGTTTAGGATCTAAATTTACTTCCCCACTGGGTGATTGGGGCTCAGACGGGGTTAAACTCTGGACAAAAGCATTATTTTTCTGGCTGCCTTCTTTGTCTGGTTGCAACCTGCTAAATATATCTGGTGGACTTGTAGCGCGAAGGCGCCCCCTCGCGTCATAATAGCCTTGTGCCAAGTCATAAGCCGTCTGACCTTCAGCATTTTCGATATCGACCAATGCTCCCCGGCTCAAGAGCAGTTCCAACATTGCGATATCTCCGCGAGAGGCGGCAACATGCAGCGCAGTCCAACCATCTTTTGCCCTCTGGTTCGGGTCTGCCCCGTTATCCAACAATAATTGGCTTAATTCTACTTCGCCCCTAGCCACAGCTATATTCAGGGCCGTGCCGCCCCCCTGGTTTTTTTCATTGACATTAACTTTTTGCTCTAACAAAAAGCCTACTGTAAGCAAACTTTCTTCTGGACTCAAGTTGTCATTCATTATCGCATATTGTAACGGCGAAAAGCCTCGTCTCGATGGCAATTCAAAGTCTGCTCCGTGCTCTGCCAAGATCTTCAACTCCGCGATCTTGCCGCCGAATGCCGCATAATGCAATGGCGACATTCCATTATTATCTTGAATATTGGCATTCGCTCCAGCGCTAACTAGTCGTTCAGAGCTTTTATGTCGATCAGCCATCACCGCAATATGTAGTGGCGTAGCTCCATCAATATTGCGGCCATTAGCATATGCCCCCTGCTCCAATAGATAGCCCAACAATTCCGTCCGACCCTGCATTACAGCGAAAAATATCGGACTGCGGCCCTCTGAGTCCTGAACATCAATATCGGCTCCGTTGGAGATGAACAGCTCAACCAGCTCCCGATAGTTATTTGATACTGCATAATGCAAGGGTGTACGCCCAAACACGTCACTTACTTGTATGTTTGCCGAATGCTGCAGCAGCAACTGCGCTATCTCCACATATCCTTTAGCTGCAACAATATGCAGCGCTGCCGATCCTTCGCTGTCGCGTTCGTCGACATCGTGGCCAGCCAGCAACAGAGTCTGCACTGCGGATGTATCATTGGCTGAACAGGCCATATGCAAAGGGAAGTCATAGAGCTCATACTTATCCAACAACTGCCGCTGCTCAGTATTTAATGACTGCGCCGCCAGCCGGGAATGCCCGCCACCCAGCACCAGAATCAGGGCAATGGCAGTTATTAAGAAAACGATTAAAAACAGCAAAAGCCTATGCGTCTGGATTTTCAGGGACAAGCAAAACTTGGATTTAATATTTATATCCATCTGTCTACCTATCTTTTCTTTTCCCCCCTAATACTTTTGGCATTTTTGACTTATTTTCTTTTCAAATAGCTAGAAATAATAATGTAAAAAATTAGCATGCCATTTTTTCACATTTCTTACAAGTTTTTCTCACAATTTTATTCCAAAAAATAAATTATCACTTACTATACCTTTCACAATAAGAATATCAATATATTAGGTGTTTTTAAAGTCTGGCAAAACTCGAATGCTTATCTACTAATAAGTATTTTTTGCTACAAGAGCTGGCTTTAATCTATCTATCTATCAATAAATATCAAATTTATCTGTATATGAATTAGCTTGAGTTCCAGACCGAAATGGCATAATTTTCAAATTACCATTAAATAGTAAGATACGTTAATTATTTTCAAACACCTAATATATGAATTAATAAAAATCACAACTTTTCTAAATCAATGTGAACTCAGCCAATATCTTCATATTTTATGGCATGATATTTGCTTAAACCAATTGCCACAGAATTCTGAAGTAGACTAAAAGGAGAGATTACATGAAAGAAAATAAGAAAATCGAAGCAAGTTTGCTATTCGTGAGCCTATTGCTTTTACCTACATCTGTACTGAGTGCCCAGGAAGAAGAAGTCTCGGTGGCCTTAAGCCTTACGCAAGCAAATGTGCTCTGGCTATTTCTCGGCGGTATCCTCGTACTCTTCATGCAAACGGGATTCGCAGCCCTGGAGATGGGGTTGATGCGAGCCAAAAATGCCGCCAATATCATGATGAAAAACCTGACAGACTGTTGTTTCGGTGTGATTTCTTATTGGGTCATAGGTTGGGCTTTAATGTTCCACCTGGGCAGCCGCGAGTTTACTGCCAATGTGGCCATGGGCTGGTTTTCGGGCACGGAAGTCAGCAGCGAAGATTTTGCGGCTTTGTTCTTCCAAGCCGCTTTTGCCGCCACGGCATCGACAATTGTATCTGGCGCCGTCGGCGAGCGCGCAAGATTTAGCGCATATGTCGCTTTCTCAATTATGCTCAGCGGCCTGATATATCCCTATCTCGGTTCTTGGACTTGGGGCGGTGGCTGGCTCGCCGAACTGGGATTCCATGATTTTGCGGGTTCAACTGTCGTGCACAGTCTCGGCGGCTGGGCGGCATTGATGGGAGCTGCGATTCTCGGAGCGCGCCAGGGCAAATATGTGCGCGACGAAACCGGCAAGGTCGTCACCGTGCGGGCAATTCCTGGCCACAGTATGCCGCTGGCAACTTTGGGGGCTTTTTTCTTGCTTTTTGGCTGGTTTGGTTTTAACGCCGTCAGCACCATGAATGCCAGTGACGGCTCTATCGGCCTAATCATTATCAATACGGCAATTGCCGCCGCTGCCGGCACCGTGGGCGCCATGCTAACTTCACAGTTGACCCACGGTAAGCCAGACGCCAGTATGTCCTTGAACGGCCTGTTGGCGGGCCTGGTCGGCATTACCGCCGGCTGTGACGCCGTCGATCCGGGCGCGGCCTTAATCATTGGTACGCTTGCGGGCGTGGTCGTTGTCGTGTGTATTGAATTCATCGACAAAAAGCTCCACATCGACGACCCCGTGGGTGCCATTGCCGTGCACGGGGTCTGCGGTGCAATCGGCACCCTGGCCGTCGGTCTCTTTGCCAACAACAACGATATCAAAGGCCTGTTTTTCGGCGGTGGCGCGAGTTTATTAGGGATTCAATTACTCGGCATTGTAGCCATCATGCTCGCCACGATGATCCTCAGTGCCATCATGTTCCTACTGATTAAATTCACGATTGGGCTGCGCGTATCGAGCATTGAGGAACGCAAGGGTCTCGACATCGTCGAGCACGGCACGGAATCCTACTACGGCTTCCAGATATTTAGCAACCTGTAATTTGCGTATAAGGAGAATCTTATGAAACTGATTATCGCCTACATCCAACCAGAAGCGATGAATAAGGTCAAACAACAGCTATATGCCCGTAAGATCTACAAGATGTCGGTCAATACGGTCATGGGCTGTGGTCAGCAACAAGGCTACACCGAAAACTACCGGGGCATTGAGAACGAGGTGAACTTACTGAAGAAGGTGCGCATTGAAATTGCCGTCAGCAGTGAGGCCTATGTCCAAGAAACTATCGATGCCATTATCGCCGGCGCCCGGACGGGAGAAATTGGCGACGGCAAGATTTTCGTGTTGCCAATTGAGCAATGCATCCGTATCCGCAACGGGGACATCGGCGGCTACGCGGTTGGCTAGATAGTGTAGTCACGAGATGCTAGCCCACAGTGCAATACACCGTATTTGTACGGCGGCCAGGAATGATTCCTTATTTTTGGCATAGCGAGTCGCTATTCCTCGGATGAAGTGAGGGAAATCCTCAGAAAGATTGGCATTTCTCAGGCGAAAACTGATGAACAGCTGGCGCAAAACAGTAAAGATATTGCCAATTTACTTAGGTCGCAGGAAAAGACCGATGCGCAGATGGCGAAAACCGATGCGCGGCTGGAAAAAGTGGCCAAGATATTAGGCAATATTGGCATCAGCAACGGCGATTTTGCCGAGTAACCACGAAAGACACTAAAAAATACAAAACAACATGAAAAATTCTAAAACACCGCGCCTGCTGCCTGAACGCCCCCCCGCCTCCCGTCGTCCATTCGGCCCTCCCGTCTAGATTTCGTGGCTTTTCGTAGACTTTGGTGCAATTCGTGGTTCCTCTTTCGCAACCTTTCGTGCACTTTCGTGGTTCCCTTTCGAGGTTCAGCTGGCGGGCGTAATCCGCGATTGACCAGACTGGCCATTGTGGCCACAATAAATCCGCAGGGGAAGAGTACCCATGAAGCCGATTTAAGCCCGTGAGGTGAAGCATAACTCCGGCCGCATGATCGACACCACGCTAAGAAGCCATGGTCGTGGAAAACACGGACGCCCATTTGTCATGGTGTTGTCCGTCGAGGCATATGAAAAACTGAAAAAAGCGGCACTACGGCCAAGAAAACAGCCGCGCTTCCCCAAAGCACCGCCGTTGTGGGGATGGCCGAAGTCGCTAAGCCGTGCTGTAGCGCGTACAAGGCGACCGTCGCCCCAAGGGCGATACCAAGATTTTGCAAAAGACGCAGCAGCGAACCCGCCATAGAGGGCCGATCTGGTATGATTTTGGGCGCGCTCTTGATGTTCGATACCTGGAACACACCGCCACCAATCCCGTAGAGCGCGGCAATCGCCGCGAAAAAACCGGGTTCGCTCGTTGTCATCGGCACGGCAAAAAGCGAAAACGCGGCACACATCGTCAGGCAACCGGCTCGCATGGCGCTCAAGTCATTCAATCGAACGCCCAGATGTCTGCGCATGAAAGCGCCGATAAACAAGCCGATTGGCGCCGTCGATGTCATGATGCCAACGGAGAACAGCGTTTTCCCGGTGCCTTCGAGCAAAACAATCGGCGCGGCGGCAAAGAAAATACCGGCGCTATAGCCAAATACAAACGCCCCGCTGGTGATAAACGCTGCTGTAGGCCGCACCAACGCGGCAACGGGGATCAACGGAAAGCGCTGGCGCCATTCATGGCGTCCAAAGCCAATGGCCGTTGCCGACAGCGACAGTAGGGCAACAGCGACAAGATAACCGTTCGCATCGGTATCGATCACGTAGAGGAGCCAAGCCGCCGCCGCGATGAACAGAGCGAACAAGCTCAGTTCCGTGAAATCGGGCCGGGTGGGGGAGATCGCGACCGTTACGTCGCGGTGGCCGCGCCAGGCAATAAGAAAGCCGGCCAGGCAAAACGGGAGATTGACCAGGAACAGCCAAGGCCAACCGCCGATTTCCATGATTCCCCCTCCAAGCGAGGGCCCCAGGATCGGCCCGATGCCAATTGCGGCGGTCGTCATCGTCGACATGTGAAGTCTGCGATCCGGTGGCTGCCTGGCGACGTAACCAAGGGCGTTACCCTGGATAAGCGCCGCGCCAACGCCTTGCACGGCGCGACCAAGGATCAACCAGGCGATCGTGGACGAACTGGCGCAAACAAGAGACGCGCCGCCAAAGAGAGCGAACCCGATGGCCAGCATGCGCTCGCAACCGAAACGGTCTCCAAGCCATCCGCCGGGTATGAGGGTCGCAATCAGGGCGAACAGGTAGAACGTCACGGTAAGCCCGACAACGGACAAGGAGACGCCAAAGACCATCGCGATCGGCTTGAGCGCCACCGTGACGATTCCGGTATCCAAGGTCGACAGGAACAGGCCGCAATAAATGGCCCAATCCCGCCTTGGCATTTGGGGGGGCAACGCGCCCTTGTTCACTCATGTCGTTGTTCCTGTTGCCCGATCTCAGTTGACCACATTCTGCAGCTGACCGCTGAGGAAACCGCGAATATTCTGGGCCACGATGCCTAACAAACGCAGACGAGTCTCTTGCGCCGCCCAGGCGATATGCGGGGTAATCACACAGTTGGGGGCTCCCAACAGCGGGCTATCGGCAGGGATCGGCTCACATTCTGTGACATCACAGGCAAAACCGGCCAAACGCCCTTGTTCCAAAGCTTCGCGCACAGCGGCTTCATCGACAATGGGACCGCGTGCCGTATTGACCAAATAGGCTCCTTCCTTCATCTTGGCCAAATTCTCACGGCCAAATAGTCCCCGCGTCGCCTCAAACAACGGACAATGAATCGAAATTATATCACTGTGCTGCAAAAGTTCGCCAAAAGTGACAAAACTCACCTGGGGCCAAATTTCGGCCCACTCCGTGGGCACGCTGCGCGTGTGGCAAAGTAGCTCCATGCCTAAGGCCTCGGCTAGCCGGGCGACTCTCTGGGCTATGGAACCAAAACCCAGCAGGCCCAGATACTTGCCCTTCAGCTCCACAAGCGGCCGGTTCCAATAACAGAAGCGACCAGACTGTGTCCATTTGCCAGCGTGCACCTCGCGAGTATATTGGTCGACCTGATTGCTAAAGTGCAACAGCATGGCAAAGACCATCTGCGCGACCGCATAACTGCTGTACGCTGGAACATTGCAGACACGGATCCCCAATTCGCGTGCCGCAACGGTATCAATATTGTTATATCCCGTGGCGAAGAGACCAATCATCTTCACGCCCGCACCTTGCTCCGCGCTCTGGCGCAGTAAGTCACGGTTAAATCGACACTTGTTAGTCAAGACAACCGTGGCTTGCTGGCGATGTATACGCTCTAATACCTGCTCCGGCTCCGTGCTGCCATAAATTTCCAGCGGCAGGCCGATTTCTTCCAAGGCAGCCCAGCTGATGTCGCCCGGATTGACCGTATCGCCATCGAGAACCAGGATCCGGTCTTGTCGTCGTGTTGCGCTCATAATACAGCTCCTTTTTTACTTAATAAAAAAGGATACACAGAAAGAAAAAAAACGAACAGATCTAGGGGAAAATAGGGGGGGAAAAACTAACAAATCTCATGGTCCATATATGGTCCATAATATGGGCAATATTTCCAGCGGCTAGCCCTGCCCCAAACTAAACAAGATGGCAATGCAACATAAGTGCCAAAGAATTCATAGCTATATAATAATTATGTATCTACTACAAACAAGGGCTCCAGATCACTATACTAAAGTGCAAATCTTACATTACGATTGCAGGAATCCGCCATGAGCAACAAAAAAGTCGTACTCGCATACTCTGGAGGCCTGGACACCTCCATCATACTCAAATGGCTCAAGCTAAAAGGCTTTGAAGTTATTGCCTACATCGCCGACGTAGGCCAGGAAGAAGACTTTGAAGCCGTCAGGGGAAAAGCCCTTAAAACCGGAGCGGCCCAGGTCTGTGTCGAAGACCTGAAGTCTGAATTCGTAGTTGACTATGTCTACGCAGCCCTGCAGGGCAACGCGATTTATGAGCAGCGCTATCTGCTGGGCACGTCGCTGGCCCGGCCCGTTATCGCCAAACGCCAAATTGAAGTGGCTCAGCGCGAAGGCGCCGACTATGTCGCTCATGGGGCTACAGGCAAGGGCAATGATCAAGTGCGTTTTGAACTCTCTTATCATGCTCTGGACCCGACAATTCAGATTATCGCTCCTTGGAAGGACCCGGCATTCCTGGGCGATTTTGCCGGCCGCAGCGACATGCTCGCCTTTGCCCAGAAGTATGATATTCCCGTCAGCGCCAGCCCCAAAAAACCTTATAGTGAAGACGCCAACCTCTTGCATATCAGCCATGAGGCCGGCATGCTTGAGAATCCGGCGGCGCCCTGTCCCGAAGATGTTTACAGTATCACCCGCAGCCCCGAAAAAGCCCCCGAAGAAGCGACCGTCGTCGAAATCTCATTTGAACACGGCATTCCCACCAAAGTGCACAATCGCAACGACGGCAGCGAAGTCAGCGGCGAACTAGCTATTCTGAGTTACCTGAATACTATCGGTGGACTCAACGGCATTGGGCGCCTGGACATGGTCGAAAACCGCTTTGTCGGCATGAAGTCGCGCGGCGTCTACGAGACGCCGGGCCTGCAGATACTGCTGCAGGCCCACAGGGATCTAGAAGGCTTAACTTTAGACCGCGAGGTCATGCTGCTTCGCGACAGCTTAGTTCCGCACTTTGCCGCAGCCATTTACAACGGTTTCTGGTTTTCGCCAGAGATGGAATTCATGATGGCCGCAATTCGTCAGAGCCAAAAATATGTCAGCGGCGAAGTGCGGGTCAAACTCTATAAAGGCAGTGCCTACCCGATTGCCCGCAGTAGCGAGTACGCGCTCTATGACCAAAAGATCGCCTCCATGGAGGAAGAAGGCGGCTACGACCACACTGACGCCCAGGGCTTTATCCGCCTACATGCCCTGCGCCTCAAGACATATTATCGCCGGCAAAAACAAGCTGCTAGCGCCCACCTGAACGATAAGGCCTAACTGAACGCCGGCCAAGCAAAGTAACCGGCCAATTCAGCGCGAGATGACGGGCAACCCCACATTAAGCATCCAGACTTTCCTGGCTTATGGCCAGGAGAGCCTGGCGCAGGCCCTGATGGCTGGCTTGCAGTAAAGCGTAGTCTTTTTCCAGCAACTGGCTCGCATCCTCTTTGGCTTGTTCCAAAAAGTCCATATCCTCAGGTATACTTGCAATATGCAAATCCATGCTACCCGACTGCTCGGCACCCAGCAAGTCGCCGGGGCCGCGCAGTTCCAAATCCTTCTCGGCGATCGCAAAGCCATCGTGCGATTCTTTAAGCGTGAGCAGGCGCTGTTTGGCCAGCTCGCTCAGGCTGTAACCTCTCGCCGGATCGTCGCGATAAACTAGGAAACAATAACCCTGATCGCGGCCGCGCCCCACGCGACCGCGCAACTGGTGCAGCTGAGCCAGGCCAAATCGCTCGGCATGCTCGATCACCATCACAGTGGCGTTGGGCACATCGACGCCAACTTCAACAACAGTAGTTGCCAGCAGCAACTGCAGCTCATTGGCGCGAAAAGCTTGCATCGCCCGCTCTTTTTCTTCTTGTGGCATCTGACCGTGCACTTTACCCAGGCGATAAGCGCCGAAAACCTCTTGCAATCTATCTCGCATTTGCTCCAAGCTGCGCAGCTCGCCATCGTCGCCGCCGGCAAGTTCGGCAATCAATGGATAGATAAAATAAGCCTGACGCCCCGCAGCTAACTCGCGACGCACAAAATCGTACATTTTCTCGTCATTACCCTGGCGCACCAAATGAGTTTTTATCGGCTTGCGCTGAGCCGGCATGCTACGAATTGACGAAATATCGAGGTCTCCGTAGAGGGTCAGGGCCAGACTGCGCGGAATGGGAGTGGCACTCATCAATAAAACGTGTGGCGGCCCAGCATTTTTGCCTTTGAGTGCCTTTTGCTTGAGTGCCAGGCGTTGCTCGACGCCAAAACGGTGCTGCTCATCGACAATAATATAGCGTAACTGGACAAACTCCACGGCTTGTGAGAACAAGGAGTGAGTCCCCACGAGCAAACGGATTTTTCCACTGCGCAAGCCGCCGAGTATTTCTCGGCGCCTGACCGCGCCGACCGAAGCAGAGAGCAAGGCGCTCTGACCGAGGCCTTGGGCAACCGTTGCGGCAGAGCACAAAAAGTCGCCTTGCTCTTGTCCTTCCAGCCGCTGCCGCAAGTTTTCAAAATTTTGTAACAATTGCCGAGCCAGAATTTCAGTCGGAGCCATGAGCACGACCTGTGCCCCGGCCTCCAGCCAGGGCAAAGAACTGAGCAAAGCCACGATCGTCTTCCCCGAACCGACGTCTCCTTGCAGCAAACGATTCATCGGTACGTCGCGCCGGAAACTCTCAAGGATCTCGGCCAGCGCGCCGCGCTGGCCTTCACTCAAAGTAAAGGGCAAGCCAATTTGGGCCTTTTGCAGCAGTTGGCCAGAATCTGCAGGCAGACTAAAATTCTGGCTGTGCTGCCGCTGCAAGTCCCGATGCTGCTGCAGGCGGCGGCGTTGAATCAGTAACATCAAAACCAGCAACTCCTCATAGACCAGGCTGCGGTGAGCTTTCAGCAATAATTCCTTACTGGCCGGAAAATGGATTTGCCGCAGAGCTTCTTTTTTGCACAGCAGGCCACGCTTGAGCTGCAGGTATGCGGGCAATTCGTCTTCGATGGCAAAGCTAAAATGTTGCAAAGCCTGGGCGATAGCGCCGCGCAGTTGTCTTTGACCCAGCCCCTGCGTCAAGCCGTACAGGGGAAGCAGGCAAGCAAATTCGCTCCCGTTGTAAGCGCCACTTTCCGGCGCCACAGCTGCCTTGTGAACAGAGGACGGATCTTGGCATAATTCGTAGGCAAAGTTGGCACATTGCAGCTCGCCATAGCGCAACTGAAACTTGCCGGCCACCAAAAGTGCACTGCCGACGGGCATTTGCGCCGCCAAAAAGTTACGGCCAAAACAAAGCAGACTCGCGCGCAAGCCACTGCCATCTTCCACGATAACCTTCAAAGCCTGGCCGGCATTCGGGGCACTCTGGCGTCTTTGAGCGGCATAGCCCCCGCGCCAGGGAATATAAGCATGTTCGACGACCCGAACGGCAAGGTAGAAGTAGGATTCGCCTGCAGAATATAGGCCTTGCAACTGCCGCAAGGCATTCTGCAACGAAACAGGCTGCAAATGATCAAGATAACGGACCGGATAGTGTTGCAAGAGTTCGGCGATGTGATGAATCTGTAAACGCGCCAGGTGCTCGCAGGCCTTGGCTCCCAAGCCCTTAAGTTGGGCCACATTCTGACGCAAATCTTTAACTAGCAAGGGTTTCTCCTTTCTATGCTATCCCTCTGTATCAATTCGCTGCGTCATTATAGTTCCCGCTCCGGCTTCCTTATTCGGCTCCCCGCCAGATGCCCGCCCGGCATCGTAGCGCAGAAATTCGTATACACCTGCTTCAACTCTGGGCTCCACAGCTTGCATTTCGGCAAGAGACAATTCCTCAAGCTTTTGCCCAAGCTCCTCAGCCCGAGCGACCAGGCGGCCGACAATGTGATGAGCCTGGCGAAAGGCCAACCCCAACTGCAAAACCAGATAGTCAGCCAGGTACGTGGCGTTGGCGTAACCTTGCTGGACCGCGGCAAACATGGCTTCTCTGTTGGCTTGCATGCCGCGAATCATGCCCGTGGCGGCGCGCAGGCACAACACCACGGTGTCGCTAGCCTCAAATACAGGTTTCTTGTCATCCTGCATGTCCTTGGAATAGCTCAGCGGCAAACCCTTGAGCACGATCAACAATTGAATCATCTGGGCAATAACATGCCCCGCCTTGCCGCGCAAGAGTTCGGCGGCATCAGGGTTGCGCTTCTGTGGCATCATGGAAGAACCCGTGGTAAAATCGTCGGCAAGCTTGACGAACTGGAACTGATAGGACGACCAGAACACCAGCTCCTCTCCCAGGCGGGAAAGATGGGTCGCCAAAATGCTCAATGCACTTAAATATTCAAGGGCAAAGTCGCGGTCCGAGACGGCATCCATGGTATTGGCCATAGGTCGGGCAAAACCTAGTTGTGCCGACGTAAACTGGCGGTCCAAATTGTAACCGCTGCCGGCGAGGGCACCCGCCCCCAATGGGCATTCATTCAGGCGCTCGCAGCAATCCGCCAGGCGCCCGGCATCCCGCCTGAGCATTTGGCAATAAACGTCCAGATGGCGAGCAAAGGTCACCGGCATCGCGACCTGCAAATGAGTAAAGCCGGGCATGATGGTATCCCGATTCTCTTTTTTCTGTTGCTCCAGGGCCTTTTGCAATTGAGCAATTTCCTCTTGCAATACGTCACAATGGCGGCGTATCCAGAGCCGAAAGTCCGTGGCAACCTGGTCGTTGCGCGAACGTGCAGTGTGCAATTTACCCGCCACCGGACCGATCAGTTCGGCCAAGCGGGCTTCGACGTGCATGTGTATATCTTCGAGTTCGCTGCGAAATGGCATTTTGCCGGCAGCAATTTCTTCTCGTATTTGCCGCAAGGCACTGGCAATTTGTTCTGCCTCGCCGCGCTCGATAATACGCTGCCGGGCCAGCATCGCCACATGCGCGAGTGAAGCCTCAATGTCTTCGCGGTAAAGGCGCACATCAACACTGATGGACTCATTGATTTGCTGCATAATTTGGCTCGGCATAGCGGCAAAGCGCCCGCCCCAAATTTGTTGTTTTTGTTGTTCAGGCATATACCCCACCTGCGAAAAACCGGCAAAAACGGCACCGAAATCCTGTAGGTTTTCGTATCGGCACAAGGCCACCACAGTAGAAGCAGTATAACGTTTTGCCCTCAAGCTTTGTAGCCCCAGATATCCTCGCAAGAAGAAGCGGGGCGTTGCCCCAAAACAATTCTAATATTTATTCAACAATAAAATAAATAGAATACCGCAAAATAGACTGTAGATACCAAAAAAGTTTCATCTTAGTTCAAGTCCCCCTGTCCTTTCACCTGCAAAACTCTTCCTGTAAAACTCTCCTTGCAAAACTCTTCTAGGCTCAAGCCCAGCCAGTAACGTAAAATCTCACCCAAACAATTCTCGCGCAGAGCCAGGCGAATGTCTCGCATCAGGGCATTCATCTGAAAAACATTATTAATCGTCAGGATCTGGGCTCCCAGCATTTCACCCGTCCGCAGGAGGTGCTGCACATAAGCCTTACTGTAACTCAACTCATCCGGCAGTTCCTTCGCGCTAGGCTGGAAGAGTTCCGTCGCGCCAAACAACGGGCGCGAATCTTCGCGGTAGCGACTCTGCCTTAAATGGATCTGCGCAGACTGCAAGCCGGGACTAGCCTGTCGATTGGCAGCTTGCACGCTGGCAAAAGGCAAAATGGCACAACCGTGTCGAGCCAGGCGAGTTGGGTGCACGCAATCAAAAGTGTCAATCCCCTGCAGGACACCCCAAAAAATATCAGCGATGTGGCCAATGCCCAAGAGGTGGATGGGACGCTCGCGCGGCAAAAGGGGGGCGGTATCCGACGTCACCTGCCACATCTGTTCGCGCGTTTTACCCAAACAGCCGCCAATCGCCGTGCCAAAGAACGGCAATCCCCTCACGCCTGCGGCGCTGCGGCGGCGTAGATCAGCATAAATGCCGCCTTGAACCACGCCGTAAATCGCCTGCTTGCCATCATCGCCCGCAATAAACTCCGCCAGCGAACGTGCACCCCAACGCAAAGACAGCTCCATGGATGCCTCTGTGTAATCACGACTGGCATGATAGGGCGTGCATTCGTCAAACTGCACCATAAAGTCCACACCTAGTTGGCGCTGAATGGCAATTGAACGCTCCGGCGACAGGAAAACCTTGGCGCCATCTACGTAAGAACGGAAATTGACTCCCTTTTCGCTGATGTTTAGTAACTTGCGCCCACCGTTGGAACGGTAGCCAAACTTGCGCCGCCCCTTGATCTCTTCACTAACCGAGCCATGGCCCATGGCAAAAACCTGGTAACCTCCCGAATCACTGAGCAACGGCCCATCCCAGCGCATGAACTGATGCACACCGCCCTGCCGGGCAATCAGCTCCGCGCCGGGACTGAGCATCAGGTGATACGTATTACACAAAACGATATCGCTTTGCGCTGCGCGCAGGGCGGCTTGACTCATAGCCTTAACATTCGCTTTTGTCGCACAAAAAATAAAATTGGGGGTCGAAATATTGCCGTGTGGGCAGCTTAATTGTCCCAGGCGGGCACGGGAACCCGGCAGCCCTCTGAGCTCTGGAACCGGTTCATAGCGATAGCAAAACGGTGACTCAGAATTTCTGTATTTCGGCTGTGGCAAATGGCTTAAGTCAGCCTGTAAAACCTGTTCGGCCCCCTCGCCCTGTCTTTTTTCAATTATATTCATAATAAGTCCGAAGCACACCTGCAAGTGCCTGCCGCCGGCGGCAGGCCGATTCCCTGGAAAGTATTTGATTCAATTCTGGGAGCAAGAGGACTAAACGCCGCCAAAACTCTTACCAAACGAATACATTTATTTACCGTAAGGCGTAATTGTACCAAAACAGGACACTGCAATCCATACTGTCCGGATACCACGACTTCAGCGAAAAATGCTCTACCAGATTCTTCGTCTGCCTTTTTCTCTGTTGAGCCTGTCTATGCTGTTCCCCAGAATTTGCATCGCTACCGCGTTCAGGAAGACTTAGCACGTAAGATAAGCTCTGCTCTCGATTGCGCAAATGTTGTTTTTGCTCTGCGCGCGTGTGCCGTAAATGAATCTCTATGGCACTGATGTTAGCTCCCGGAGCCACTTGCAGGGACTCAGATCGAATAACCTGATGGCAAATCGGACAGCGTTGCCATTTCACTGCCTCACCTTGGCCATCCGCCGCATCACGCCGCAGCCGCACAACAGGACTGGGCTCATCAGAACGGCCAAGGTCATCAGCCACTTGCCGCCCCTGATCATCGGCAAAAGCAGACCCAGAGATAGAATAGTTATCCTGTAACAACTGGGCACAAGCCGGGCAACAAGGCTTACTTGAGCCTGGCGCAGCACAATTCTGGGCCGCATCAAAGTACTTAGCACACCAGGAACAACGCAAAAAATGAGGGGTAGATTCGCTCACGTGACAGCTCCGCTCCCCCTCCATCGGGATTGGCCCCTTAATATAAAGCGATCGAAATTATATGAGAGCAAACATACGAAACAATATAAAAACCTTAAATTTTATTTTTTACAACAAGTGACGCCTCATCATTCAATTCCACTTCTCCCACATACTGATCGGGATTTCAATGCCTCTGTCCTTGTGCCAGTCTAACAGATATTTATATGCCAATTCATAATTTTGCATAGAGATATATCGAGAAGCTAGCTCTTCACATTCCGAGACATCGTAATTACAAATAGCGTGAGAAACATGTGGCAAACTGTAAGTATTCATACTGAAGTGACGCAGTTTTAGCCCTAGAAGTATGGCCGTGGCACAGGGGTCACTAGCCATTTCGCCACACATAGAAACCGGAATCCCTTCTCGATTCGCGTTAATAATCGTCATCTGAATCAATTTTAACACGCCGAACTGTAATGGATCATAGAGGTGGCCGACCTTTTCATTGACCCGGTCGATACCTAAAGTGTACTGTATCAGATCATTAGTACCAATTGAAAAAAAGTCCACATCCTTGGCAAGGATGTCGGAACACAGGGCCGCCGAAGGTAATTCTATCATCGCTCCGATTGGTATTTGAGGGACATTGATCCCTTCTCTTCGTAAACACTCCATGGTCTCATAGATGAAAGCTTTAGCCCGAGTCAGTTGCAGGTGACTTGAAATCATTGGCAACATAACGCGGATCTTGGCTAATCCATTTTGTGCAGCATACGCAGCCACACGGTAGATGGCCCGAATCTGCGGTCGAAAAAGCTCTTCGGGATAAGCCATGGCCAAGCGAATGGCACGACAACCCAATAAAGGGTTACTTTCCGCCAGCAGACCAGTAACGGGTACTTTGTCCCCGCCTAAGTCTATAGTGCGAATCGTCACTTCCTGTCTGGCGTCTACTGACTCCATAATCTTAATATAGGCCTGATATTGCTCCTCTTCGCCGGGAATCCTTTCCAAAAACAAAAACTCGCTGCGAAATAAACCGATGCCCGAAGACGAGGACAAAAAAGGGTTATTCAACTCGCCCAGAGCTCCCATATTCGCGTAGAGGTAAACGTCCTTGCCATCCTTGCTGCGAACCTTGGGGTGCAGCGAACTCATATGCTGCTGCAGCTCAACATTGCGCTGTTCCAACTGTAGGTGATAATCAGCCAAATTCCTTTCGTCTGGGTCAAAAAACACCTTCCCCCTATCTCCATCGACAATGGCCAGACAACCTGCAGAGTAGCTTTCTTGCTGAAACTTAAACAATAAATCTTCGACCCCCAGTACGGCCGGTATCCCAAAAGCTCCCGCCAGAATAGCGATATGTGAAGTCACACCCCCTGTTTCCGCAACAATACCTTTGACATAACGTGGATTCAGGGATACCGCATCTGAAGGGTAAAGGTCATAGGCCACGACAATGCAATCTTCTTTGAGTCGATTTAACGAGTCATCACGCTTATGACCCAAAAGGGCATCAATTACCCGGTGAGTGACGTCCTGCATGTCACTGCTGCGCTCGGCAAATAACGGGTTATCCATCGCCCGGAAAGTCTGCTCAACTCCAGTAGCGAAGCGAAATAATAACGACTCAATGTTATAAAGTTTTTCAGACAACCAGTTTTCAATCGTATCATGTAAGATCGGGTCCTGCAAAATCATGCGGTGGGCCATAATAAACTCAACTTTTTCCGCATTGGAATCGGCGAGGGTTTCGTGCAGCAAGCGCAGTTCATCATCGACGAGGTCCAAAGCTTTGCGAAAACGCCTAAGCTCTGAAGCTATATCATTTTTATTAATACGATATTCGGGGATAGAGCGTTTCTGATAGGGAGCAAAAAAAAGCTGGGCAATACCTATGCCCGGAGCCGCCGGCAATCCTTCAATCTCAATCATAAAACTTGCTTCCATTTTGCCTGCTTAAACAGCAGAGTCGCTTTTTACAATATTCTGTTCAAAATCTAAAAAATAGACCCGTCAATGTAAAAAATTAAACTAGATCCCGATTCAACCAGATTCCATGATAAAAATCATGGTAAAATCATTGCTCTGACTCCTTATTTAGAACATTATTGCAATAACAGGATGGATATTGTCACTATAACAGAAGTTTTCTGCCGTGTAAAGTTCATAAATGACCACGGCCAGATACTGTTTGCAGAACCATCTAGCCAAAACCCTCAACTGCAAATAGTATTGTGTTACACTTGCTTCCCCTTATTGTTTTCCCTTATGTTTTCTATGGAAAGTGAAAAATTGATTAAAAGCGCAAATGGACTACAGTTAATGCGCCAACACTATCGACAGCGCCTACGAAAACCGCGCAACTGGCACGAGTTCTGGCTGCGTTATTGCTGTGAACTTGCACTTAACGGTCTGGGACGTGTCGCACCAAACCCCCTGACCGGAGCCGTTCTAGTGCGCACTAAGAATAATGACAAGACAGGAAGAAAGTTTTCCCAAGCCGAACTATTAAAACAGCAGGATGCCTGTTGGGACGGCGGAGACTGGCATCAGCATTTTGAGCTGCTAGGGCAAGGCTACCATGCGGCATGGGGCCAACTGCATGCCGAAGCTGCGGCTTTTGCCGATGCCCAACGCCGCGGCTACGGTCGCGATGCCTTTCACGAGGCTATTTTATATTGCAACTTGGAGCCTTGTTGTTTTCGAGCTGCCCAAAAAAGACAGCCTCCCTGCTGCGAACAAATCATTCGCCAACAAGTAGGTACCGTGATCTTTGCCAATACGGACCCAAACCCGGCGGTCGCTGGCAACGGCGCCGAGACTCTAAGGCGTGTTGGCATTAGCGTGCGCAACAATGACTACGCCCTGCCGAGCGCCCAAATCAACCAGATATTTTTCCGCAGTATGCAAAACCCGTCCAGGCCTTGGGTAACCTTAAAGCTGGCCCAATCGCTGGACGGCTATATTGCAACTAAGAGCAAGCATTCGCGGTGGATCAGTGGACCACGGGCTCGCGATATGGTTCAAGCCTTGCGGGCCGGGCACGGCGCAGCTCGCAGCGGTGTCATGGTCGGACGCCGCACTTTAGAAGCGGATGATCCCAGCCTGCTGCTGCGGCCACAATTCCTCAGACTTTTGGCTTCAGGAGAATACCTGAATACGGAGAGCCGATACCAGCTAAATGGACAACAACCCTGGCGTATTGTTTGGGACAGCCAATTGACTACAGCGCGCTTGCCCTTGCAATTCTACCGCAGCTCCGATCGCAATCGCAGTATCGTTATTTATCATCGTGCTACCGAGGCAGAACGACAAGCAACACAACAGTCAAGCGGCATCGCCAGCATTGGCCTCTCTGCTTCTCTGCGCAGTGCGACAGGTCTATGCGAGGGACTCACAGCCCTGAGCCGGGGCCCCTATAAAATCCAGTACCTGTTGCTTGAAGGCGGCTCACAACTGGCTAGCTCCTTTTTAGCTGCCGGACTGGTCGATGAAATTTATTGCTTTGTTTCCCAACGTTTATTGGGTTCTGGGCTAAATAGCCTGCAAGACCTGTGGCCACAGCAACCGGACATCAGTTTGGAGCAAAGCTTACAATTACGCCACAGCAGCAGCATGACCATTGCCGAGGGCAGCCGGGAAAACTGGAATGGACCGGATGAAATCCTGTGTCATGGCTATCTTCACGACATTGTGGTACCATAGGGAAAGAACGCACAAGGAACTCTTATGTTTAGTGGAATCGTCGAAGAACGGGGTCAGATCCAAAGTATACAAAATTATAACGACCATATCCGCTTGCGGATTCGCGCTCATAAAGTTCTTGAAGATATTCAGTTAGGGGACTCAATTGCCGTCAACGGTGTCTGTCAGACGGTGGAAAAGTTTGACAATCAAAGCTTTACCGTAGCAGCCTTTGCCGAAACTTTGGCCAAGACCAGTATAGGCCAACTAAAACATGGTGACGCAATTCACCTAGAGCGGGCCGTAACCCCCAGTACCCGGCTCGGCGGCCATATTGTCCAAGGCCATATCGATGGCCTGGGGCACTTGCACGAGGTACGCCGAGAACAAGACAATCACTACCTACGCGTCAATTTGCCGCAAGCTTTACTCAATCTCTGTGTACTGCACGGCTCCATTTGCCTCGATGGAGTCAGTCTGACCATCGCCCGGCTGCATGAAGACGGCATTGAAGTAAACTTGATAGCCCACACCTGGAAACATACCATGTTTAGCCAGCGCAAGCCTGGCGACGCCATTAACGTCGAATGTGACATCCTGGCCAAGCACCTGTTGCGCTTTGCCCAAAGAGGTCTAATAAGAGGTCTAATAAGGCCCCTTATTACGAGCCCGGAAAAATCGACCCAGACTCCAGAAAACGAACAACGCCTAATGGATCTGCTTAGAGATTGGTAGAATCTGATGCACAAATCGCAATTAGTTTTCTGCCTCCATTATTTTATTGCTAAAAGCTAGTCCAGAAGATATTACGGTCGCCGTAGCGACGGTATTCAATCGCTTCCAACAGACTATCCTGATCGATTTCTGTCTTCTCTTCAATATCTGCAATACTGCGGGCAATACGCAACACCGAGTGGCAGGCTCGCGAAGACAGACCGAGTTTCTTAACCGCGACCTGAAAAAGCCGGCGCGAACTTTCATCTATCGCACAAAAACCGGCGACCTGTCCTGCGGGAATACGCGAATTGTACGGCTTGTGCCGGGCTCCAGCGAAGCGCTCGCGCTGCCATTGACGTGCGCGCAGAATGCGCTTGCGCACCAGCAAAGAGCATTCCTCTTTGCTTTCCAGCAACGTAGTGGCCGAAGTTGGCTGGACCGGAACGCGCATGTCAATGCGATCCAGCAGGGCACCGCCCACTCGCTTCCAGTATTTGGCAATGGACGAATGGCTACAGGTACAAATGCTCTCTTCACGCCCCAAATTTCCACAAGGACAAGGATTGATGGCCATGAAGAGCTGAAAATCCGCGGGATACCAGAACGACTTACTCGCTCGGACAAGCACAATGCGCTGGTTTTCCAAAGGTTCGCGCAAACCTTGCAAGTGACTGGCCTTGAACTCTGGGGCCTCGTCCAAGAAGAGAACCCCATTGTGGGCTAGCGAGACCTCACCCGGACCGAGCTGAGGGCCGCCACCGACCAGGCCCTCCAAGCTGGCACTGTGGTGCGGCATGCGCAGCGGAGGATATTTCAGGCGGCATTGCCGAGGGCCCAAAAGCCCCGCCTGTGACCATATGCGCGTAGTTTCCACAGCTTCACCGCCGCCAAGCGGCGGCAACAAACTAGGCACGCTGCGCACGACCATAGTTTTCCCACAGCCCGGCGGACCAAAAATCAACATATTATGGCGCCCGGCTACCGCGATCTCTACCGCACGTTTAAGCAAAGGTTGCCCCTTGATATCCGCAAAGTCGAGAAACTCATCGCCCAATATATCCGAAATTTCTTCTTCAACGTTATCTTCTACAAATGTGGCCGCTTCAGGCCCTACGGCCCTGCAATCATCAAGAGGCCAATGCCCCTGTGGCTTTGCGCGCCCAATCTTCTTAACCAATTCCACCAGGTCAACAATATGCTGCAAAGCAAAGACTTGGCCGAGTCCTAGAGACTGCGCTTCCTGTAAATTTTCTGCCGGAACAAGGAAATACCCAATGCCCATTTCGTAAGCGCTGGCCACCGCCGCCAGCACACCATCAATACTGCGTACCCGGCCCGACAATTCCAACTCTCCCAAGACCAGCAAAGAAGGTAGAGCATCTGCGCCGTCCAGGCTGGCGGGTAACTGCTCAGACTGCAGCAAGATAGCCAGGGCAATAGGCAGATCAAAACCCGCTCCGGTTTTTTTGAGGCCCGCCGGGGCTAGATTGATCAAGATGCGCTCGCTCGGATACAAAAAGTCACAGTGATGCAGCACGGCCCGCACCCTTTCACGCGCCTCCTTGACGGCGCCATCAGGTAAACCGACTATATCTGTGCCAGGCATACCGCGCCGGATGGAACACTCCACATGTATCATCTGGCCGCCAAAACCTGCTGCCGCATAGCTATAAATCATTCGCTCACCCTCTCTTCCGGCCCCACCGTGCACTACCCGATCAATAAGAGGACAATTTTCCCTGACAATTTATCAATCTTGCGATAATCAATGAAATATTGATGACAAATTTCTGTAAACGATGCGATATTAGGAAATATGCCTGAAGTGACACTACTGCGCGGCCGGCATTGACTCGGAGCCCGGCTCTCAAATATACAGTTCCAAGAAAAAAATCTACAAGCTCACAGAAAGTAGAATGAGCCTGGGCGATGCTGGACTTTCGCCACAATATCGCTATTATCATTCTACATTCATTTATAGGAGGAATACCTATGCCAATCAAATTAACTCCTGGCGTAATTACCGGCAATGCCCTGCAAGACTTGTTTGCCAGTTGTAAAGAACACAACTGTGCCCTGCCTGCCGTCAATGTGATCAGTTCTGAAGGTATCAGTGCGGCCTTGACGGCCGCCCGCGAAGCCAAGGCGCCCATCATCATTCAGTTTTCTAATGGCGGTTCGAGCTTCTACGCAGGCAAGGCCCTCAGCAATGAAAAGCAACGAGCAGCCATCGACGGAGCTATTGCCGGGGCTCTCTCGGTACACCATTTGGCCGAAGCCTACGGAGTCCCCGTCGTTTTGCACACCGACCATGCAGCGCGCAAACTTCTACCCTGGATTGACGGTTTAATCAGCTACAGCGAATCTTTTTACAAACAACACGGCAGGCCGCTTTTCAGCAGTCACATGCTTGACCTCTCCGAAGATAGCCTGGAAGAGAATTTAAACACCTGTGCCCAATACCTTGAGCGCATGAGCAAAATGGATATGACTCTTGAAATTGAACTGGGAATAACCGGCGGAGAAGAAGACGGCGTAGACAACAGTGGCGTCGAACATTCGGCATTGTACACAGAAGCCAAAGATGTTCTGGTCGCCTACGACAAACTGGACCGAATTGGCAAATTCACTTTAGCCGCTTCTTTTGGCAACACACACGGCGTATACGCGCCCGGCAATGTCGTGCTGAAACCGGAAATCCTGAAGGAAAGCCAAGAACTAGTCGCCAAAGAACGCGGCACGGCAGCAAAACCTCTGGATCTTGTATTCCATGGTGGGTCTGGCTCCGAACCAGCCAAAATTGCCGAAGCTGTATCTTATGGGGTCGTTAAGTTTAATATTGACACAGATACTCAGTGGGCCTTTACCGAGCCCCTACGCCAGTACATGGACAAGAATCACGCCTACCTAATGAGCCAGATCGGTAACCCCGACGGAGCGGACAAGCCCAACAAAAAATACATTGATCCACGTGCCTATCTGGCCGATGCCGTCAAAGGTATGAGCGCCCGTCTGATACAGGCATTTAAAGATCTAAACTCTCACGCAAAGTTTGATTTTTAATTTGATTTTTAAATTGCAATTCAACAAATCTTAAAGGCGGGCCGTAAGGCCCGCCATTCTATTAAAGCATATTTCAACTTATGCTTTTACTTTAACTTGATCTTCGGAGTCTCCAATTCATACCCCTTACGTTTATAAGTGAAAACTGTATTTTGCAGACTGTTTTCATTCAGTTCGCGGTAGAATTCAGCCAGGTCGTTGACCTTTGCGCCATTGATTTTAGTGATCACATCGCCCTCTTTGATACCTACCACTTGAACTGCAGAGTCCTCCGTCACATTGAGCACAAGCAGACCCGAAGTTTCCTCGGTATCCATGCGTCCATTGCTCATTTTACGCAGACTCTGGTTAATATCGTTGTTCAGCGGCAAAACCATAATTCCGGGCCAACTGTCATCGCTGTTTTTCGCCAGCTCATCTGCCGATTGTCGCTTATCCAAAGTCACACTGACTTCCCGTTCTTGGCCAGCGCGGATCAACCTGAAATTTGCCTTCTGACCCGGCCGCAACATTCCTACAGTAAGAGTCAGTTCCTCTGACGACTCAATCGGCTTGCCGTTTATCTCTATCAAATAATCGCCCGGCTTAATGCCAGACTTGTCCGCCGGCGAGTTGGAAAAGACTCCACCCACAAGTGAACCCTTTTTGCCATATATTCCCATGGGAGACAAAACCTCTTTGGTCACTTTGTTACCCAAGCGTTCTACAATCTCCAGATAAGGTGGTAATGTAACTCCCAGCCAGCCATAGCTTAATTCCCCTTCCTGCAAAAAAGAGTCAATCGCAAACTTGGCATTGTTGATCGGAATGGCAAAACCGAGTCCGGCGCTTGCTCCACTTTCGGAAGCGATCCAGGTATTAATGCCGATAATTTGACCATTCATGTCCACCAGCGGCCCGCCGGAATTACCACGATTGATTGAGGCATCTGTTTGAATAAAGTCATTAATATTACCCCCTGGACCACCGTGGCGACCAATATAGCTGACAATACCCTGAGTGACCGTCGACTGTAAATAATCAGGGCTCCCCACAGCCATCACCAGATCGCCAATTTTCAAAGCAGACGAATCTCCCAGTTCAGCTACTTTCAAACTATCCAATTGTTGATTTGGCGTAAATTTAATCACCCCCAGATCGACACGCTCATCATGACCGACCACTTCCGCAGGGAACTTGTGTCCATCATAGGTGGTTACTTCAATATCGTCGGCATCATTAATGACATGATTATTGGTTAAAACATAATATGTATTACCTTCCTGCTGAATAATTGAACCCGATCCCATTCCAACGCGCTGATATTCCCGCTTAGGTGGGTCTTCTTGCTCTGGCTGACCGAAAAAACGAAAGAATAAATTCTGCGGGTTGCCTACGACCTCTTCCGTCGAAGAGGTATCAATCTGTACCACACTCGGCAAAATCTTAGAAGGTACGGCGCGAAATACCGCCTGTAATTGAGCAAAGTTAGGGTTATCAAGAGCCAGATCATTATTAGCTTCCTTCGCGTAGACCTCGTTTTTACCAGTTAGATTATTGGGTAAGTTCTGTGAGAAGTTGGCATAGCTAAGTAGATAACCACCGAGAACACTAAAAAATACAATAAGGAATAAAGCCAAACTCTTATGATGTTTCATTTTGGGGGTGTACCTCCTGTTTTTAGTAATTTAATCTATGATTAAATTACTAAAATTTGCTTAAAATGACAAAGGATTTTTGCACAGTATATATTAAGAAAATATCTGTGACCTAATATTTTTCACAGTTCATTAACAAAGCAGTCTCAAGAATTTTTGCTTTCAGAATTTCACCTTATTTCACCTTGAAGACTAAAAAATAATGCGTTGTCAATTTGTCAAATTCTTGCTATGCCTCTCGCCATAACTAAAAATTTCTTCCAGTGAATCACGCAACTGTGGATACTGCTGATAGTAGTACTTTTCTCGTTCAGCAAACGTCAGGCCATAAAGCTCGTGCGAGCTGTAGTGTATCCAAAAATCATCGGCTTCACTTGCAATTTTATGATGCACCGCATAATAGTCGGGAACCTTAGGTAAAGCTTCGCGGTAAGCAAATTCTTTATAGTCATGTACAGCCAAACGGCAGTTTTCCGGATGCTTGCTAAAACTCAGGATTTGTTGCCACAAATAATTGGCACTCTTACCGCTGTCGTAAATGTCATCTACCAACAGGACACGATCTACCGGCCGAATGTTCTGGGCTTCCGTAGTCCAGCCGTCAACGTTGACCGCTGCCTCCAGATTATATCCCTGATAGCTGTGCGCAATCACCGCGCAATACAAAGCTGGAGTCTCTGGCAGCAGTAACTTAAATACCTCACTGATAATATTACCCAATCCCGCACCGCCACGCAGCGGCACGTAGATCATGCTGGGAATAAACCCGTCTTGCCACATTTGATAAGCCATGCGGATCCCATTATTGCGTACAGTGATGGGATCCACAAAAATCTTGCGAGTTGCCTCCATTATCTTTCATTCTCCTTCAACCTGAACCAACGCCCATATCCCAATTTTGTTCGTTTGTTTATATTCGTTTTACAACATCTTTATCGGAATTAATACCATACAATCCATACCAGATTACAAAACATTATAATCAAAATTATAATCAGTTATACAAGCGAATTAATTACACAAATGCCCACGCCTCAATTTAGTAAAAGCAGGCATCCCCCACCCCTTGCGGATTGTCAAAGGGGTTACTGAATTGCATTGTAAATTCCTGTATAATACTTGTCATTCTTCAGGTTGGCTGTATCGTGGCGGTGTGCATTCTTCCGCTCAGCAAGTTGACGGAATTCGTGCCCCGCTGCCTGATGCTTCCAGAATGGTTTGTGAACCTAAAGGGCGTATTGCCTGAATAAGTAATTAAGACTGCCATAGCTGAATAAGTCCGGCCGTCAGTCCACCGCGCCAGCAAAGCGCATCATGACCGCCGTCAACCGGATGCCAGAAGACCGTATGCTGCATTTGCTGTAGCTGGACTAAAAGCACCTGATTGGCGCGAAAAATAATCGGTTCACGCTCACCGGCTTCCAGCCAGATTCGCAAGCCACGGGAATGCAGTTCGCCGCTGTTGAGTCGCTCAATCAACATTCCATCTTGCGCGCCGCCGCGATGGGGCCACCAATAGGAACCGGATTGGCTCAGCACGCAACCAAAGCGCTCCGGCCAGTAAAGTGCAGCAAACATCGCTGCCAGGCCGCCAAAGCTCTGTCCAGCTACCACGGTACGATCGGCACGGTCGCTGAAAGGCGCTATGCGGTAGACCTGCGGCAGCAACTCCTCTTGTAATGCCAGCCAGAAGTCGCGATTGCAGGGCAACTCAACGCTACGGTGTTGCTTATTGATGACATCGATCAGCAGGTAAACCGCCGGAGGAAGTTTTTCTTCGCGGGTTAGCCCGGCCAGCGCCGGCCAGACCGGCATAATTTCGACCCAGAACTGGCCGTCGAGCAGCGCCGCCAACCGGCGGGCGGCGGGTGCGGTTTCGCCGGTCACATAAATCCAGATCCTGCGTATATTGCCAAGACGTTGGCTCTGCCACTCAAGGCAGATTGGCGCCGGCCGGGGCTCGTCGTTAAACTGCCAACCGGGTTGCTCCGGTGCATGCGGCAACTCCAGCGCAGAGACCGCATGGCCGCGCGCCCCTTGCCAGCTTTGCGGATTCAGTGGATCGGCAATCGCCCGCGGCAGCAACTTGCGCCAGCCTTCACGGAGCAACGTACGATCCGGGACATCGCCTGCAAATAGATCGGGAGAAAAATCGTCATCGCGTTCGGAGGGAATAAAGCAGTAACTACCGCGCCAGTTGGAGGATAACGTGGTTTGCCAGTACCAGGCATCGGTACCCGTTACGCGCTGCATGGTTTGAGGCACGGCATTTTGATGGTGGTCGGTAACGCCGGTGATGTAAATCCACACTCGCTGAGTCATTGATGAGGTTTCGCCGCCTGCCGGATCTCGCCACCGGAAAGTGATCCGGCATCGGCCATCAACGGCCTCGGATTGCGGTCCGGTGATGCCCTGCCACCACTCTTCACTTCCGGTTATGCGCATTCCGCCATTGACCCTATATTACTATGATTGCCATCGGGAAAAATAATTTTGTTGATATTATAATCATAACTATTTTCATTTGCAATAGCGTTGACATTCTACTGACAATATTCATGTCGTCTCCCAATCTGGGGGAATGGGATATCAGGGGAAAACGACAAAGCGAGGAAGGTGTGCCTGCTGCAGGCCATTTGCCCAGACAACGAAAGCAGCTGTTCAGCGGACTTCACCTGAAAAATTTCGATTCTTCTGTGGACTTCTCGCACTCCGTATCGGGTATCCATTTTATCACCTGCCTGCTTAGCTCTTTGTAAAATCTCAGCCAATTCTACCGAGACGAGCGATCCAGATTAAACTGGGAGCGATATTGTGCCGGCCGCCCTCATTTCAACTTATTTTACAGGCCTGGCCCGTGTCGCGGGCCGTAAGTGCGCCAGCCTTCGTCGCCTTGGTTTCGACAACAGTAGACTGTGGGCCGCGACTAGGATATACATTTCGTCCCCCTAAAATACTCTAGCTCAGATTTAACTGCGGATACTCAGCCAAACTAACTTTCAATCTTCGCTGTCTGGCCTTTTTCACCCTGACGCTCGTAACTGTAGACAATCTCACCATCCCGCCCAATCTCATTTAGAATACGATAAAAATCCCTTAAATTGAAAACTTCCTCACCATTTATTGCTGTAATAATATCGTTTTGCTGCAAACCCATGATATCACTGGTGGACTGCGGAATAATACGAAATACCCACAGTCCGGCAATCTCATCATCGGCATCGCCGACCTTTAAGCCAGGACTCAACTCTTTCAGGGCCTTAACCACCCTATCATCCAATGGTATAACATCAATGCCGGGCCAAGTACGATGAGACTCAGAATCCAGCAATTCTCCATCTTTACGCTCACCCAGTGTAACCAGATACTCAGAACTCTCACCATCGCGAAAGATGCGCAATTGAGCCTGCTGTCCGGGCAAAATCAGACCTATGGCAAAGGTCAGCTCCTCGGTATTTTCGATATTCTTGCCGTTTACAGCCGTGACAAAGTCACCGGGCTTTATTCCGGCTTTATCTGCGGGAGATCCCTCAAAAACACTCGTTATAAATGCGCCCTTCTTATCATAAACCCCGTAATCTCCCAAGACGAAACGCTCAATATGAGGCCCAATGCGATTCAGGATACGGCCATATTCCTGCATCACGATACCCAGCCAGCCATACCTAACCTTACCTTCCTTAAGAAAGGATTCAATAATATATTTGGTATTGTTAATCGGAATGGCAAAGCCCAGACCGGCACTTGAACCACTCTCAGAAGCGAGCCAAGTATTGATACCGATCACTTCTCCATACATGTTGACCAGAGGACCGCCAGAATTACCGTGGTTGATCGCCGCATCGGTCTGAATAAAGTCGTTAATATTTTCTACCGGTCCACCGTGACGCCCGATGTAACTGACAATACCCATAGTGACTGAGGACTGAAAGCCATTCGGACTACCGACAGCCATAACCCAATCGCCAATCTCCAGGTTCTGGGAGTCGCCAAGACGGGCAACTTTCAGATCCTCAGCCTGTGTTTTATCGGCTTCAAAACTAAGTACCGCCAAATCGACGCGATCATCGTGGCCGACAACTTTTCCTGCAAACTTGTGTTTGCGGTAACTGATTATCTCAATATCACGTGCATCTTGAATCACATGGTTGTTGGTCACCAGAAAAAATGTTTGCCCCTCCTGACGAAAAATCACACCCGATCCCATTACAGAGGAGCGGTATTTATGTGGATTAATTTTCTCCGGTGCCTTTTGTTTGTCTTTATCATCAAAAAAATCAAATAAGAAATTCGGGCTGACAGGGTCATCTTTGAGTGCAAAAATATTAAGCTGTACTACAGATGGCAAAATACGCTTAGGGATAGAGCGCAATACGCTTTGTATACGGTCAAAATCTTCGTTAAAAGTTTCTAATTCTGCGAATTCTTTGGCGACTTCTGCTTGGGCTTCTTCTTCAATTTCTTCTTGGGCATGCAAACGCGGCCCCAGCCAGTTTAGCTGCAGAATGCCGAACAGCCCTAAGAATGAACATAGGGCAAACACCATCAGCAGAACTCGATTCATTTTATACTCCTTACTTAGCCGGCATTGGCCGGCACTTATGCCACGCAAGAGCCTCGCTCTCAGGTCTGGGCTTGCAAGCCCGTTAAACGCAGGGCGTAGTTGGGCAAAGCAAAACAGGCGTTAAGGATCTCACGGTTGAGATAGTTTAATCCCTGAGGGGAACGGGCAAGATTTTGCAAAGCATCTTCGCGCAATTGCCATTGTGAACGCAAGAGTTCAGAAGCATAAATTAGGCTCCAGGTACCTAAAGGGTAAAACGGTATGGCGCTCGTATAGATGCCACATCCCCGAAACTTCTTCTGCAGAATTTGCAGTATCTTTCGTTGAACATGAGCCATACCGTAAAAAGTTTCACCTTGCAGCACGAGTATGCCCCCGTCTTTCATAGAATTGCGGCAATTTTGATAAAAATCTTCCGTAAAAAGCCCCGTGGCAGGTCCCTGGGGGTCGGTCGAATCCACAAGAATTATATCAAAAGGCACGTATTTTCCCCGTGCACAATCGGCCATATATTGAATACCGTCGTCGATACGCAGCTCCATGCGCACATCGTCATACGCACAGGCCAAGTCAGGAAAATACTGTTTGGCCAGGCGGACCACCTCGCCATCAATCTCCACCTGTACCAATTCTTTTACCTCAGGATGACGAAGCACCTCGCGGCTGGTTCCCCCATCGCCGCCGCCAATGACCAAAACGCGCTCAGGATTAGAATAATGCAATAATGGAACATGGGCAAGCATCTCATGGTAAGCGGCCTCGTAAGCCTCAACCAACATTACCACATCGTCGTGAACCAGGATCTTGCCCAGTTCTGAATGACGATATATAGCGATATGCTGAAAGTCACTCCGCACCTCACAGACAAGCTCTAAATCTGGATATTCCAAAATTAAATTGTGGGGCGTTTTTTCGCGAATACTTCGCTTCACGGCTCTTTTTCCCCTTTCCTGCGCGCGCGAGATACACTTTCTTTGCCCGAAAAGTTTATCAAAAATCTTTCCGAGGAAAAAATAATAGCGGGCTAATGCTAGTGCAAAGCGACAAATCCCCAAGTTGCCGGCCAATCGCAACGAGGAATCATAAGTGACGACAACCCGAAGTCTCAGGTTTCCGCCAATTTTCAATCTCTTCCAAGTCGCCGCGGCGCAATTCTACCGTCGACGTATGCTGGGCGCCAATCTTACTGCGAATATAGTTAAAAGCCTTGCGGGAATCAGTGTTATTTCCACACGTATACAGATCCAAAGAGGCATAGCCATATTCTGGCCAAGTGTGAATGGTCAGGTGCGACTCTGAAATGATGACAACCCCGGATACGCCATGCGGATTAAACTGATGGAAGGTCTGACTGACAATTGTCGCGCCGGCAAGACGTGCGGCTTGGCACAAGACCTCTTGCAGATATTTAGGATCATTGAGCGTTTTTTCATCACAACGATACATTTCGACCAAAACATGGTGCCCCAAATTGGTATTTGTCGTCATCCCTTATAAGCTCTCCTCTTGACTGGGCAGTAAAAAATAATATTTATAATTGGCTACACAGCCCTTGTCAAGCATAAAGATTGAGCTGAGTATATTGCTTATTTATATCTGTCGGAGCTTTGGTATCAAAAATTTCAAGCCCTGATATAAAAATTTTTGGAGTTGGGATCACCACTTATTGCGAACAAAGGCCGCAAAACGAAATATTTAATAATATGCGCAGATTTTTCCTGATTAAATCCTTGAACACAGGCTGATTCAACCATTCAGTTCGGTTTTCAAAATCCGCGGGAACCTGGTGGCCGGTCAGCAGATCATCCCACATATATGCGCCTAGTACCTGATCGCCAGATTTTAGCATAAAACCATCCTGATAACGGATGGCCCCAATGTCACCAATCGGGTCACCAATCGGGTCACCAAGCGGGTCACCAAGCGGCAGACCTAATTCGCGACCCTGGAAATCGCGCATCAACTTTCCCCGCCCAACTTCTATAGGAGGCTCGGCAAAAAGCTCAATGCTGCCTTCATTTATAACCGCGACAAAAGGTACAGAGATTCGCGAGCTACCGGTGACTCCCTTAGCGCCGGCTTTGGCGGCTCCAAACCCACTAAGTCGAGAATCTGCAAGTACTCCTTTGCATGCCTCAGTTCGGCCCCATTGCCGCGGAACGACTTAATGTCCCAATACCAAATTTCCCGAATGTGCTGCTCCTTAGCCTGAGCGTTCAACAAGGGAGTGAAAGTCTGGCACCAAGGGCAAGAATCAAAACCCAGGTAGAGCACAAAACTTTCGCCATCCGCAGCCGCGCACAAGATTTCATTCGCCGTCTTACTGACCAGGATGTGTTCTTCGTCCTCTAACAATTCGTATTTGTTTAAAAAATCCCGATGACTGAGCATATTTTCCTCCACTTTATCCTAAATACCGCCAGCAAACCGCTCGCCCCAATAATGGCCGTAAAAAGATAGAAATTCAATGTGCGACCGGGCCACCTGACTTATTTGATTGCCAATCATTTTCTCTCGCAAAAGATTGATATCCATTGTCGCCAAAAATTTCAAGTGGACTCGTCCGCAGCCCAAAGAGCGAATATCAGCGAATATCAATGTATGACGCCAGCAGCGGGCAAGCGATCTCTGACAAATGAACACTTATTTCCAGCTAACGACTTCAGCGAGTTGGCGACGGGTCTTTGGGGGTTGATCTTTGACTCGGCAGCCAAAGGCCACCATACATGCAATACCATACTTGTCCATATCTACATCCAAATCTCGCGCTAGAATCCGCTCACTGGTTTTCTGGTCAAAACCCTCTATCGGGCAGCTGTCGATGCCAATGTAGGCCGCCGCAGTCATCATGTTGCCCAAAGCGATATAAGCCTGACGAGTGCCCCAATCGAAAGCGGCGCGTTCTGTCGTCAGCTCAAAATCCTGGCAGCGAAATTTCGCATAGGCTCCCTCCTTCATTTCCCGCACATTTTCGGGCAGCTTTTGCACATCCTTCATCATATACTGAATATAATCAGAATTGGCTTCGGTCTCGGTCTTTCGGCGGCTGAGAATGACCACAAAATGACTGGCCGTGGTCAGTTTGTCCGTCGCCCCCCAGGCGTCTTGCTTAAGCTTTTCACGCAGTTCCCGGCTCTGCACAACCACAAAATGCCATGGCTCAAAGCCAAAAGAGCTGGGAGACAGGCGCCCCACCTCCAAAATGTATTCAAAGTCTTCCTCACTAATCGTTTTCTGTGCATCAAACAGTTTGCAAGCATGACGAAATTTCATGGCCTGCAAAAATTGTTCTTTCATCTTCTCATCTCCTTTAATGGTTAATTTTTTCTGATTCAAAAACAGCAACTTGGGGCAAGGTGACTCATACAGCCGTATCGGGATCACACTTGGAACAGTATCCCTGGAGCAGAGTGCGCAAAAACACAAAAAACGCATCCAGGGCTTGACTATTGCGCTGTATATCCGAGAGCAACACAGCACCTTTCCACTGGTTGAAAATCAATTCGGCACAGGTGTGCGAATCAAACGCTTCGGGGACCAGCACAGAAGAATCTTCCTGGCCTTCACGGATAACTTGTTCGTGCAAAGCAATGATGCGTTCCGTGCCCGCCTGAATGACCTGGCGTATCGGCTCGCTTTTCGCATTAACTTCGGTGGCAATTTTTACCAACAGGCAAGGGACTCGCCATTGATTCTTGCGGTGTCTCTGATAAAAATTTTGGTATAAATTATTCAAGCGATCCATGGCGGAAGTGCCTGGGTTGATAAATTTGTCTAGGTAATTCTCATGAATAAGGTAATAATTTTTCATATAGTCGCAGAATAGTTCCTTACCAAAATCTTCCTTCGATTTAAAATAATAATAAAAGCTGGCCTTGGGCAGTTTAGCTTCCTGCGTAATACTGCGAATACCCACACTGTCATAGGAAGCTTCCAACATCTGCTTCTGCCCAATCTCAATCAAACGCTCTCGGGTGATCTGCCCTTTCTTCTTCATTGCCATGTGACCCTCTTTGACTGCCAAAATAATAAAAATTTACCGTTCGGTCAACATATTTTTCAGGAACCGTAGAAAATCTTACAAATAAATGTCCGGACGGCATTTTATCTGGGGACCAGGGCATACAAAAAGCTGCGGCGAAAAAGGCTATCGCAGTGCCAAAATCAGCTAAAACGGGAGGGGCAAAGACGGCTTCTCGTAGCCTGGCCGTCTGACAAAATGATGAGCGGCAATTCCAGGTCTGAATTAACTGCCCATAAAAACATTTTGGAACTCAGCGATGCGCTTTCGCAGGACCTCATCTCGGCCCAGCGCCGTACTATTTTGTTTTGCCTGAAGCCCATTTTGGCCACTGTGTTTAGTTGCCAGCATCAGGCTAGTCCCAACCAGCAAACAGTTCGCACCAGCTTGGGCCCAGGCGCGGGCATCTTCAATCCCCGAAATGCCACTTTCACCGGCCAGTAAAGGCATATCGGGCAAGCCTGCCTGCGCGCGCACCGCCTTTGACTGCGGCATAGACAATTCACGGCGCATTAAGGCCAAAGTCTGCGCACCTTGAGCCAGATCAATTTCCATGCTTTTTAAATTGCGGCTATTGACCCCTAACAAGAGAGGTTTCAAAGCATAGGCATCGTAGCGCTCTTCACTGGAATAAATCTCAACCAAAGGAAGCAAGCCCTTACTCAGCGAATAGTTATACAGATGCCGCAAACGCTCTAGACCTCCGCCCGCAGAATTCTCTCCAAAGCAACTGACAATCAATAACACGGCATCGGCTCCAGCCAAGTCCGCCGCGTCCAGTTGCCACTCATCAATAATGAAGTCCTTACACAACAAAGGACAATCGACCTTGCGACCAATTTCTTCCAGCAAGCGAAAACTGCCGGCAAAATAGCGCTCATCCGTCAACACACTGATCATGGCAGCCCCGCCGGCCTGGTAGTTCTGGGCTTGCTCCAAGTAGTCCACATCCATGTGAATTGGGCCCATTGAAGGCGAGGCCCGCTTAATTTCGGCAATGATGTGCTGATGTTGCAAGGCGTCTAAGAGTTCTTCGCAACTGCGCCTACGGCGTTGCCGTCGCCGCCCATCGAGGGCATAATCTTGCTGCAAGCGCGGCAAGTCGTTGCGCTTGTATTCGACGATTTGATCTAGTATATGCCCAGTCATGGATTCCTCCCATTTTCAAGCCGCTACTGCTGCAACTCCTCTAGCTTTCGCGCACCTGCGCCTTGGCGCAGCAGACTGTCCACTAGGGCGAATGCCTCTTTGAGCGACACTACTTTGCCAAACAGGTACAAAGGCAGAGCCGTATTCAAGCACACTGTCCAGTGCAGTCGCAGGCCCAGATCAGCATCAATACCTGCCGCCTGGGCAGAACAATCGGGTGTCCCTGCGGCCCCGCTGAGCATATAACGAAATTTGTTCACAGAATCTTGCAGACCCACAACCTGTGGAAGGACAAAGGGCGCAAAAAAATCTTTTGGCTCTACGCTTAAAATCAGCTTACCATCGCAAAATATATGGCTTGGCGCCGCAGTAGAAATCTCATCATAGCCATCTTCAGAACTGTAAAAAAAATAGTTTTTTTTACCCAGCAGACGCGCAGCCTCCGACATACTCTCCAGGCGTGCCACATGACTGACGCCGATGGCAGCGCCATCAGGATTACTAGGATTACACAGCGGACCGAGAAGATTGAAGATAGTGGGGAATTTTAAAGCCGCACGGACCGGTGCGACATAGCGCATTGAAGCATGATAAAACGGTGCAAACAAAAACAAGAAGCCGTGACGCCCAAACTGCTTTCGCAGTTGAGCTTCGTCACCGTCAAAGTTGACGCCGCACTCACGCAGCACATCGGCCGACCCGACCTTGCCGCTGACGGCTCGGTTGCCATGCTTGGCCACCGCCAGGTCCCCGTCATTCTGCTCTCTGCCGACAGCCGCCAAAGCAATTGATGCCGCCGTAGATACACTGACCGTGGACTTTCCATCGCCGCCAGTGCCGACAATATCGTAATACTCCCGGCATTCCGAGTGCAAGTCCAGGCTCCTCATTGCGCGCAGCAGGGCCATGGCTGCCCCGGCAATTTCTTCGGCACTCTCCCCGCGAATATTCATGGCACACAACAGAGCCCCAACAGCAATATATTCTTCTGGACCCAGATCAGCACTAGTGATACGCTCAATTAAAGCCTGACTCTCGCCTTGAGAGAGCCGCTGCCCTTCTAGCCCCACCTTGCGCAATAACTGTTGTTCCAAAGTCAGTTCTTCGGTCATAAATTGGCCTTCAATATTCCCTATGAGCTAATATAGAGCAGCGACTTTAACCTCCATTGCCAACGGCGGAACTCACGCCCAAAGCAAAAAACGAGGCAAAAAACGAGGCAAAAAACAAGACAAAAAACAAGACAAAAAACAAGACAAAAAGAAACGCAAACTTGTGCTCAGATTGGAAATTGAGCTGCCATTCCTTTAACTTGCAGCTCAATTTAGCTCAATAATTGAAGGCATGTAATCTTCGGGAGCCTGAAAAGCCAGGAAATTCAAACAAGTGGCCGTCACCGAGCTGATACCCAGCCCTTGCTTCAATGCCGGTTTGTATTCACCTCGATATTCTGGGTCGTAAACGATAAATGGCACCGGATTGAGGGTGTGTGAAGTTTTTACTTTACCAGTATTTATCTGTTTTGTCTTCTTGTCAATTTCATACATTTCATCGGCATTGCCGTGGTCAGCCGTAATCAACAGGACCCCGCCACTCTTTTTAACCGCTTCCACCAGCTTGCCCAAGCCTTCGTCAACTTTTTCGAGGGCCTGAATTGTGGCTTTAAGATTTCCCGTATGTCCGACCATATCCCCATTGGCGTAGTTTAAGCGCACAAACTGGTACCGAGAACTCTCAATGGCCTCGACCACTGCTTCTGTGATCAAGTCCACTTTCATTTCCGGCTTCTCGTCAAAGCTGATATTATCCGAAGGCACTTCCCAGTAGGTTTCTTGCGCTTCAGAAAACTTGCCCGAGCGGTTGCCATTGAAAAAATACGTTACATGGCCATACTTCTGTGTTTCGCTCGTCGCGAACTGAGCAATTCCCATGTTTGCCAAATATTCGCCCATAGTGCGATCAATAGCTGGTGGTGAAACGAGGAAATTCTTCGGGACATGTAGATCGCCATCGTATTCCATCATGCCGGCATAAAAAACCTTGGGCACGCGCACACGATCAAAGGCCGGGAAATCTTCCTCGTCAAAAGCCCGGCTAATTTCAATGGCCCGGTCACCGCGAAAGTTGAATAACAAAACCGAATCACCATCTTGCATGGCGCCGATAGCTTGGCCGTTTTCCCCGACGACGAAGGGATCGAGATTCTGGTCTGTCTTGCCACTCTCGTCATACAAGGTCTGAATCGCTTCACAGGCCGAAGCAAATTGACGACCTTGCCCTAAGACATGAGTTTGCCAACCGCGCTCGACCATGGCCCAGTCGGCTTCATAACGGTCCATGGTCAGGACCATGCGCCCCCCACCAGAGGCGATGCGCGCGTCAAAACTACCTCGCTGATTCAACTGGGACAACATTTCTTCCAATGGCCCAAAGTAATGCAGCGCGGACTTTTCATCCACATCCCGGCCATCGGTCAAACCGTGGATACGCACCGTCTTGACACCTTCCTCCCTGGCTTGCTCAACCATCATTTTTAAATGATTCCAGTGAGAATGGACATTCCCATCCGAAATGAGACCAATGAAATGCAAAGTCCCATTGTTAGACAGAACATTTTGTATGGCCTTGCGCCAAGTTTCACCCGCATACAGAGAACCATCCAGCAGAGCGTTCCTGACCAGCTTAGCCCCTTGGTCGAAGATGCGTCCCGACCCGATGGCATTGTGTCCGACTTCACTATTGCCCATATCTCCATCGTCGGGCAAGCCGACAGCCGTACCGTGAGCCTTCAGCCGAGTTGCCGGACAACTCTGCTCTAAACCCTTAAAATTGGGCATGTGCGCTTGCTGCACAGCGTCCCCTTCAGGATGCTTGCCGTAAGCAACACCATCAAGAATACACAAGACGACAGGGCCGCGACGCACTTTCCAGTGCGGGTTTTTCGTCAGAGTCAGTGCCATATTTTTTTTCTCCTTCGTGAAGTCTCAGCTATAATGCTCAATAAACAAGAATGCAAACAGAGCCACAGTTGTAGCGCAAAAGCAAAATAATTCTGAGATTTTATCTCAGTCCATCCCGCATCATAATTAGACTACGGGCAAAAAACAAGCTCTGATGTAGGCAAACACCATACAAATACAGCTAGAAGCGTAGAGTCAGGCCAGCAAAAACTTCCATATCAAAATATTCCGAGCCGGCAGCATTGGACCTAGTTGTTTTTTCTCCATTGTTATTTTTTTGTACCAGAGAGCCGATTCTCGTCCTCAACAGGACTTTACCCCGTATACCAAAATTCATCGACAAGTTGTCAGTAATCCAGAAGCGATTGGTGACAGTACCCCAAAACATTTGCCCCAGAAACCCAAAGCCATTTGAACTTACTCCCGTGACTATGTGTTTATCGCGGTCAAAAAAGATGGCCGAAGGCGAATAATTCAGCAATACTTCCATGCCGTAAATTCTCCACTTGAAAGAAAAACGACTACTGATTGCCGCTGCCAAGTGGTGCACTCGGTAACGGACAGTGTCCCCCGAAGCAGGTGAAGGGGCGACAACTTCGAAACTGCCATCAGATGCCAAGCTCAGGCCCCTAGTTTTTAGGGCCCGCCAACCCCAAGTCATGTACAAGACAGAAAGCCCCAGCTCCAGTCGCGGGGCATTGAACCCTTTCAACAGATTTACGGCACCGATGCCGTAGGCCGAAAACGAAAGCTCGTTTTCGGTATCACTGAGCGAATATTGACTGGCGAACCCACTGTAATCTGACATGCGCCCTGACTGCTCATCAAAGCGCCAGCCGAGCTCTTCCATCGGAGCTTTAGTCAAGATCAGCGGCAGAGACGCCCCCAACCTGAAATAGGTCTGCTTCAATATGGCCGCAAAGCTGGCAGACATGGTCAGGGTATCTTGCATTTTCCAGGTCAGTTGACGGTCCACCTTATCATAGTTGTCCGAGCTAGCCATTAGCAACTCGCGGACTTCACCATAGATGTAACCAATTTGTAGGTCTAAACTGAAACTGTTTTTATCGCTCAATTTATCTTCTGTTTCCACCTTTGCAAGCTCAAGCTCTTTTTCTGTGTTGCCCTGTCTTTGAGAAGTATCTGCTGCGTATTGCGGCTGTTGGCCAGACGCATTATTCTTTCGAGAATAAGGAGACCTCTGCTGAGCAGAGAGCCGAGCTGGAGCAAAAACTTCTATAGCTTCCACAACTTCGATGGCCAAGATCAATAACATTGAGATAATGAGTAAAAAAATTTTCATAAGTCTTATTTGCATAGACCAGAGATTAAAGATATACAGTAAATTGAGTTTTAATTGTCTAAAATCAACTTTACTTCCAGGATTACCTGAATAAATTATCTTTACAAAATTAAGGTACTGCAACAGCAACAATGACTTGCGATTTTAGTCCCTAGAGTATAGCATAAATCACGACAAGAAATATTTCTTTGAGATATGATTCAGTATAAAATGAACTCAAAAATATTTCAATTTATAATAAAAAAAAGAGCGAATAAATATAGGGCCATGAGAAAAATTGAGGTTAAGTTGGGACATGCCTTAACTCTCAGGCATGATCCGCAGCTTGCTGCGCAACTTCAGCAAGTATTTGCTGGTAGCCAATAGCAAATAAATCGCGACCAATATTACAATCATAAAGGAACTCGGCGAGGTATCAGTTTCAATACTGATGATTAGGCCAATCCAAGAGCTCAAAAACAACACGACGACGGAATAGGCTATCATTTGCTTGAAATTCCGCGCATACAGGTTGGCAATAGAACTGGGGATACTGTACAATCCGAGACTTAATAATATTCCCACCGCTGAAATGATAACAGTAATTGAATATGAAATTAGCAGATAAAAAATAAAACTATATATTTTGTGGGCCATTCCCCGACTGCGGGCGAACTCCTCATCAAAGATAAACAACTGCTGGTAACGCCACGGCATAATCAAAGCCAAAAAGACAAGCAGATCTAATGCAAGCAATTCCCACAGGTCTTCGCTACGCACAATTAAAATATTACCCCATAGATAGCTATGAATGCTTACGCCACCTGGCACATTCTGGAGCAATAAAATACCGACAGCCATACCGGTGCTCCAAATCACATTGAGTAATGTTCCAATACGGATCGTCTTGAACGAATCGGCTATAAATAAAATAATAGCTGTGATACAAGAAACCAGCAACATTCCCCAGAACGGCGAAAAATGTGTCCAACCCCAGTAGTAAGCCGAATATTTTGCCAAGCCCAAGCCCAACAGTGAGGCATGAGCAATTGTACCTATACTGGCACTGTAATCTTTCAAGTTGACATAGACGCCAATGGTACCAAAACTTGGAGCCGCCAATAGCAAGAACAGAAAAGCATACAGCAGGGGCCGCCCTTCCTCTACAAACAGATATTGCCAGATGCCGCTCATATTATGTCTACTCTAGGAGTTTCAGTTTCATGCTGTTTGTGCGATGGTGCAAGATTTTGTGCATTGTCATTCGTCAAGCCCCAATGGCTATATAATAAAAATAGAATCTCTGCGCGAGACATCCCCCGCACATCGTGCGAATGCACTATCGCGCCAACCGAGGGCGGAACTTGCACAATTGGGTCCCCAGAAGGATTAATACATAAAATGTGCTCACAGACCGAAGGAATCACACTGATGTCATGTGACACAAATAAAATCGTGTGCTGTTTTCTGAGCTTCTGGCAAATGTGCACTATTTCCCGGGCTGCCGTTGGGTCTACCGAAGCGGTTGGCTCATCCAAAATCAAGATGGGAGACCGAGCGGCCAGGGCCCTCGCGATGAGCACACGCTGTTTCTGACCTCCAGAAAGAACAGAAAAACTCTCTTTGGCCAAAGACTCCAAACCCACCTGTGCCAAAGACTCCAGACAAGTCTCCTGACGCTGCTTAGCCGTTGGACCGCGCCGCAGCCCTCGCCAAAATGAATACGACAAGGTTCCGCCTTCTACCACGTCTAAAACGGGAATAGGCAAACGTCGATCAAACTGCAAGTACTGCGGCACATGACTTATTTGTGCTCGGATCGCACGCTCGCGAGAGCCAATAGACAGGCTTGATGCCTTAGATAAGTTATTCCCTAAAATAGAGATAGTCCCCGTTTCTGGATATTCTAAACCCAGTAACAATCGAATGAGGCTGGTCTTACCACTACCGTTAGCTCCAACTAAAACCCAAAAATCGCCTTTATTTACCGACCAATTAAAGTCTGCAAATATGACTCTTGATGTGTTGGCGTAACGGAAATATAAGTTCTTGATTTCAATTGCTTTGTCGCCCATTGATCACTCCAAATCCACTCTGCACCCAAAATCAAGCCTTGTAGCGACGGTACACAGCCCTCTTATATTAGGAAATCATTTCCACTTTAAAATAAGACATCAATTACAAAACAATGATGCCCCTTCCCTTCCCCCTGGACGACAGTTCCAATCATAAATTTAAACCATGTTTTTCGGCTTTTACGCTAAAAAAGCAGATTAAATTTAATTGATGGATGGACAAGCAGGCACCCCTAAAGCTCCGGGCACTACTAATAAGCCCGGAGCTTGTTTTGCAAAGCTATTCCAAAGTATTGTGCAAACGAGCCGCAAAATCCTTTAAGTTCTCAAAGACGTTCGGCTCTACGGGATTAAATTCCACAAGCTCTAATTGAAGCTGCTCGCCCAAAGCCTTGGCCTTTTCCTGCTGAAACTGCGGAGAATATACCAGCACCGGATGGCTCAGCTCTTTGATTTCTTCACTTAAATGAAGCATTGCATCCGAGCCTAATTCAATACCTTCAGACTCAACATACATTTCTTCCGCTCCAAAGAAATCAGCCAGATAAGACAGCGCGGAGTGGAAAGAGAAAATTTTTCCATTTTGCAACTCAGGCAAACTCTGAACAAGAATCTCCTCCAAGTCTTTGCAGCGTTCGAGCAAGACCTCCTTGTTCCTATCAATGGTGACCTGTTCTTCGGGCAATAGTCGGCTCAGCTCGCGCGCCATGGTCTCAATCTGAATAGGCAGAGCAGTCGGACTCAGCCAGAAATGTTCATCCCAACCTTCATGCTCTTGATCTTCATGCTCGTGGCCTTCGTGATCCTGATCTTCATGCTCGTGGCCTTCGTGATCCTGATCTTCATGCTCGTGACCTTCATGATCCTGATCTTCATGCTCGTGACCTTCATGATCCTGATCTTCATGCTCGTGGCCTTCATGATCCTGATCTTCATGCTCGTGACCTTCATGATCCTGATCTTCATGCTCGTGGCCTTCGTGATCGTGACTATGATGATGCTTTGAAGCTAGAAGATCAAACCCGTGCCACATCTCGACAATTCGGGTATCCTCTCCCAATCCCTTGTAAATGACACTCTCTTCTTGAGGATTGAGGCTAAGAAATAATGTGGCCTCCTGCAGTTGAATCGCTTGTTGTGGCGACAGATTGACTATGTGCGGGTCTGCCGAATGCTCGCTCGTATTCATGATTTGAATACTCTCACCGGCCAACTGCTGCAGCAAATAAGCATAAGGGGCAATTGTGGCCACAACTAATGGCACCGCTTCATCTGTAGCTTGAACAGCCTGATCTTGACGCGCAAGTTTTTTTTGGCACCCGGCCATCACGCATGAAATGAAAACAAAAATTATTATGGAATAATAATTCATTCGTTTAAACATCTAGTATACTCCTAAATACAAAAAGATGTCGCATTGTATATAGAATTATCTATGCGAATGTCAATACTGGATGCAGAACTATTTTGAATATTTTATAATAATATATTCATTCTTTTTTAGATTGAGCTACAGGATTCATTTATAAGTGAATTTACATCATCAAATTAAACACATGGGGCAAAGAAAACATCAATGACAAAACATTGCCCAAATCTGAATAAACTTCCAATCATTTCGCTTTATTTCCCAATCTAATTGACCTCAATATTAGGGCCGCGGTAATCTAGGCGCCTAATTCTCTGCTGCTGTGGCCGGCAAAAATCACTCAAATTGCATGGAGTAGTAATGGAAAATGCAGTTGAAAAACCTATAAACCCTAGATACATAGCCATTACAGGTTTTGCTTATTACGTGCCGGAACGCGTCGTCAGCAACGCAGAACTAGCTCAAACCATCAATACCTCAGATGAATGGATTGTTTCACATACCGGCATTCGGCAGCGCCACATAGCTTCCGAACAACAGTCAGCCTCTGACTTAGCCCTTGCTGCGGCCCGACAGGTTCTCGCGCAAAGCGAGCTGGATGCCCACGAGATTGACTTGATCGTCATGGCCACATCGACTCCCGACTTTACCAGTTTCCCAGCTACAGCCTGCATTCTGCAAGATAAACTGGGCTGCCGCAAAGCTGTCGCCTTCGACATCACGGCCGCCTGTTCCGGCTTTATATACGCTCTCGAAATCGCACGGTCAATGATCGCCAGCAACCCCCATTACAACAAAGCCATGGTCATCGGTTCTGAAGTTTTCTCCAGAATCGTCAATTGGCAGGACCGTTCAACCTGCATACTTTTTGGCGATGGCGCGGGCGCAGCCTTACTCAGTCGCGATGGCCGAGAATCAACCCTAATTTTAGACATCATAATGAAAAGTGACGGCAGCGGCGCCGAAAAGCTCTGGGTTCCCGAAGGTGGCAGTCGCTACGCATTGAATCGAGATAATCCTCGCAAAAATATAGAAATGGATGGCCGGGCCGTCTATAATTTCGCGGTGGCCGCCAACCAAGAGATTTTGCACGCAATTCTAGAGCGCAACGATATTCAAATCGGCGACTTGCGTTACATCGTCCCCCATCAGGCCAACCTGCGCATCATTCAAGCCATCGCCAAGCGGGAAAAAATTCCCATGGAAAAATTCTTTACTAACATTGATCGCTACGCAAACACTTCCGCCGCTTCGATACCCATCGCATTGTCCGAGCTCGCCGCCAGCGGTCAACTCAAGGCCGGAGACCATATTTTATGCCTTGGCTTTGGCGCTGGCCTGACTTATGCGGGCACCTTGCTGCAATGGGGTAAACAATGACGAACAAGCCAGGACCAGAAAATCACGAGTCCCAGAAAATCACAGGTCACAGTAGACCTGCCCTAAAAAATACGTTATTTTATTTGACGGAATTACAGGAAACGTCATTATTGACTTTCTCCAAATAAAACCGTTAATATCTGGGGAATTGAGAGGCATAGGATCAATTTTGTATTATTCATCGCTTTTGTATACTCAGCGTATCAAGCGCTAGAGAGCCGCTCAGAGCATGTGGGCACAAAATAACGATTGCAAGGAAACGGCTGTACATATCTGCCTTTGGCTAAACTGGACAGCCCGACAGAAATAAGGAGATTATTTATGTCATCGTTAGACCAAAGCATCCGTATCACAGCTGTCGATTATTACGTCCCGGAGCGCACGATCAGTAATGAAGAGCTAAGTCGGCACATCGATACTTCTGACGAATGGATCGTCTCACATACCGGCATCCGGCAGCGTCATATCGCCACCGATGAACAAGCGTCTTCCGACCTTGGCACCCTAGCCGCCCAAAAGGCCTTAAAACGGGCAAATTTATCGGCTGACGAGATTGACTTGATCATACTTTCGAGCTCGGCGCCAGATTACTACGGCTTCCCTTCGACGGCGTGTGTGGTGCAAGAACAACTTAACTGCGGCAAAGCCGCCGCCTTTGATGTCATGGCCGCCTGTTCCGGTTTTGTTTACGGTCTACAAATTGCCAAAGCCATGCTGCTCGGCGATCGCTCCTGCCGCCATGCCCTCGTCATAGCTGCCGAAAAACTTTCTGCCGTCACCAATTGGGGCGACCGCTCCACGGCGGTTTTGCTCGGCGACGGCGCTGGCGCCGCAACATTGAGTTCGACGGCGACAGAAGGCGGCACAATTCTCGACTCTGTCCTGCGTGCCGACGGCAAAGGAAATTCGGCCCTGCAAGTCCCCGATGGCGGGAGCCGCAGCCCCGTCCAGCCAGGGCAGGCAAAGATCCGCAACAAACTCGAAATGGATGGTCGCGCTGTCTACAACTTTGCCGTCGGAGCCAACCAAGAAATCATCAATGCCCTGCTGAAGCGCAACAATCTGTCCATAGATGACATTGCCCACATTGTGCCACATCAAGCCAACAAACGCATAATCCAGGCTGTAGCCAAACGAGAAAATATCCCCCTGGAGCGCTTTTACCTAAATATTGCGTCTTACGCCAATACATCTTCCGCTTCAATTCCGATCGCGCTCTGCAAAATGCAGGAAGAAAACATGCTGAAGAAAGGCGATCTGGTCCTGTGTGTCGGCTTCGGTTCTGGCCTGACGTATGGGGGCAACTTGATCCGCTGGTAATTTTTGTTTATATAAATCTAAAAAGATTATGAGGTAAATATGCCAAATCAAAAAATAAGTAACTTAATCTCCTTAGAGGGCAAGAAGGCCCTGGTAACTGGCGGTGGCCGTGGCATCGGCAAAGATATCGTCAAGACGCTACTGCAGGCAGGAGCTGACGTGGCTTACATCAGCAACTCCCTTTCCCCCGAACACAGCGAAATGGAACAACTCGCCCTGCAGAGTGACGTCCATCTGCAGGGCCTGGAAGGCAATGTTGCCGACGAAGCTACAGTGAGCGAACTGCTCAAGCAGATCGCCGATCAATTGGGCCATATCGACATACTGGTCAACAATGCTGGAATTACCCGAGATGGCCTGCTTTTGGCCATGAAAACCAAACAATGGCAGGACGTTATCGACGTCAACCTGAGCAGTGTCTTCTACATGACGCGAGCTCTCTCGCGCCCAATGGCGCTCAAAAAGAGTGGTTGCATCATCAACATGAGTTCAATCGTCGGTATGATTGGCAACGCTGGACAAGCTAACTACGCTGCTTCCAAAGCGGGTTTGATCGGTTTTACCAAAAGTGTGGCGCGCGAACTCGCCAGCCGCGGTGTGCGAGTCAATGCCATCGCTCCAGGTTTTATCGCAACCCCAATGACAGAAAAACTTAACGACAAGCAACGCGCGGGAGTTCTCGGGCAAATCCCACTCGGTCGAATGGGCCAGCCCGAAGAAGTTAGCCGGATTGTATTATTTTTAGCCAGCGACCTAGCGAGCTATGTGACGGGGCAAGTCATTCCTGTCGATGGCGGCATGGCCATATAAGCAAGCGAATTCACGGAGGTTTTATGAATTCACGTATCGTTATCACCGCAATGGGCGCCGTCAGTCCCATCGGCCACACTTGGGAAGAAACTTGGCAAAACATGAAGAATGGTGTCAGCGGGACGCGGCCACTGACCCGCTGCAACCCACAGTTATTTTCCTCCAAAGTAGCCGCAGAAGTACTTGACCTCGACAGCAGCAAGTATTTCGACAAAAAAGCAATCCGCAAAATGGCCCGTTTTACTGAGTTTTTTTGTAACGCGGGGGCTCAGGCCATTGAAGGCGCCGCCCTGGTCAAGCAGAATTTCTATCCAGATGACGAGATTGCCGTAATCATCGGCAATGGCGTCGGAGGCTTTGAAGTCATGGAAGAAGCCGCCCGCATGTTGGAGCGCAAAGGCCCCGCCGGCGTGCCGCCTCTGTCCATTCCCAAATTGATTATCAATGAAGGTTCCAGCACTCTGGCAACCATGTATGGCTTTCACGGTCCCAATTACGGCGTGGTCACAGCCTGCGCCTCAGGTACAGACGCCATCGGGCAAGCCATGTATGCGATCAAGTCTGGTCAAATTCAAGCGGCAGTAGTTGGCGGGGCCGAATCAGCTCTGACGGAATTGGGTATCGCCGCTTTTACCAAACTGCAGACTTTAAGTACAGGCTTTAACGACAGGCCCCATCTCGCCAGTCGGCCATTTGATCGTGACCGCGACGGTTTTGTCATGGCCGAGGGTGCTGCCGTACTCATCCTAGAAACTTTGGAAAATGCCCGGAAGCGCGGCGCGCCGATTTATGCCGAACTGCTGGGCTACGGCATTACCTGTGATGCCTATCACCTGACCGCGCCCAAAGAAGATGGTTCCTACACGGCCAAGGCCATTCAAAAGGCCCTGAAAATGGCGGGTGTCCGACCCGAAGAAATTGACTACGTCAATGCCCATGGCACCTCCACCCCAATTAATGATCCCACCGAAACCCGCGCCATTCGTTTGGCCTTTGGGCCACATGCCGACAAGCTCAAAGTGTCATCCACCAAGTCAATGACTGGGCACATGATCGGCGCTGCCGGCGCCATTGAGCTGATGGCATGTGTCAGTGCCATTCGCGATCAGTTTGTGCCTCCGACCATCAACCTGGAAAATCCAGATCCACAATGCGACCTGGATTTTGTCCCCAACAAGGGTCAGGAACACCCAGTAGAAATTGCAATTTCAACTTCACTGGGCTTCGGTGGGCACAATGGCTGTCTGGTCGTCAAGCGCTTCACGGAATAAAAGGAGGTCTTCATGTCCGAAGTAGAAAATCTGCTCCCCCACCGCGAGCCGTTTTTGTTTGTCGATCGGCTGCAAGAAAGCAATGAAGAAAAAATTATAGGCATACGCAGCTACAGTAAAGAGCGTGACGCCTTCTTTGCTGGCCATTTTCCCGGACATCCCGTAGTCCCTGGCGTCCTGCTAATTGAAGCAATGGCCCAGTGCGGCGGGGCCGGCTTGCGCAAGGCTGGTCTCTTGGGCGGCGACAGTCTGTTTTTCCTCGCCAGCATTGACAAAGCCAAGTTCCGCAAGCCGGTCGTCCCAGGAGACACGGTACGGTTCGAAATTGCCAACGAGCGCGTCGGCAGCAAAATGATTGTGCAGTCTGGCAAGGCCATGCTCGGAGACGAAGTCGCCGCTGAAGCCTCATGGAAATGCATTGTCGGCCGGGCCCATACCGAATAACATTAAATAACAGAGACGCTGTCTCAAATACAACAGATCATCTTCGCATATATTTGAGGAATATAAAATGAAACTGGAACCAAAGATTTTAAACAACGTATGTATTACGACCCACCCTGCCGGCGTGGTCGCCACCGTCAAACGCCAAATCGACTACGTAAAGGCCCAGAAACCGATTCCCAACGGCCCCAAAAACGCCCTGATTATCGGTAGTTCAGCCGGCTTTGGCCTGGCCTCACGCATTGTCCTGGCATTTGGAGGCAAAGCCACAACAATCGGTGTGGCCTTTGAAAAAGAGGCATCAGCCAAGCGTCCGGGGACGCCGGGGCACTACAGCACCGCCGCCTTTGATGCGGCGGCAAGCAAAGCCGGACTGAAGAGCCAAAGTATTAACGGTGACGCATTTTCTAACGAAACGAAACAAGAAGTTCTCGCAGCGGCCAAACGACTTTGCCCCGCAGGTTTTGACATGGTAGTCTACAGCCTCGCTTCGCCAGTTCGCACCGACCCTGAGACGGGCGAGACCTACCGCTCCGTACTGAAGCCCATCGGTCAGCCCTTTGAGAACCAGAGCGTGGACTTTATGAGCGCCAAGGTTTCTGCGATCAAAATAGAGCCGGCAACTGAGCGAGAACGGCAAGCCACGATCAAAGTCATGGGCGGCGAAGACTGGGCGATGTGGCTCCATGCTTTACAGGAAGCCAGACTCTTGGCCCCAGGAGCCCAGACCGTAGCCTACTCTTACATCGGTCCAGAACTAACTTACCCGATCTACTGGAACGGCACAATTGGCGCAGCCAAGGCAGACTTAGAAAAAACCGCTGCCCAGCTCAGCCAGAGCCTGGCAACTATTGGGGGCAAAGCCTATGTCTCAGTTAATAAAGCTCTCGTTACGCGAGCTTCATCCGTAATTCCGGTGGTACCTCTGTATGTGGCCCTGCTATACAAAGTGATGAAAGCCAAAGGAATTCACGAAGAGTGCATTGAGCAAATGTATCGCCTCTTTGCCGGTCGCCTCTACGGCGATAGCTTGCAGCTGGACGAAAAAGGCCGTATCCGCATCGACGACTGGGAAATGCGCGATGACGTGCAAGCTGAAGTGGCAAAGCTCTGGTCTGAAGTCAATAGCGAAAATTTGGCCGAGATCTCTGATATTGCTGGCTTTCGAGAAAGCTACTTACACATTCACGGTTTTGGTATTGCAGGTATAGACTATGAGGCTGACGTCGATCCCGCAGTCATGCCCGAACTTTAAGCGGTTTAACATCGCGATTTTTATGATGGGTTCTTTCAGTCATGCCCAAGAAAATTGACCATGAGCAACGCAAGAAAGAAATTTTGCGAGAGGCCTTGGAGCTGTTTTCTTCCCAAGGCTATCAAGCCACCACTCTAGCCGATATAGCCAAGGCCGCGCATATTGCGCGGCCAACCTTGTACCAGTACTTCCGCAATAAACATCAGATTCTATTTTTTGCATCCAAACAATTTACAGATGAATTTTTAGTCTATTATGAAAAAGTAGTCCAGCTCAAAGAGCTGGCGGCGATTCACAGACTTCGTTTTATTCTAAGCCATATAGTCATCTCTTGTCGGGAAAAACGCCGCGAACTGGTCAGCCAGAGTGCTTTCATATTAAAACTTGACAAGGAAGGGCGCTCTCTTGGCGAGCTAATACATAAACGCACCAGGCCACTCAAAAATATGCTCGTCCAGTTGATAATTGAAGCTGAAGGAGAAAAGCAGCTAAGCTGCGACAACCACAATGAAACGGTCGACTTGTTGCTCACCCAGGTAAGCAGTGGCATTGTTCATGTATTGCTATTTCCGACTGAAGACTGCAAACCAATCCTGCGACATATCGCTACAGTATTGAGTCTACTGGCCGAGCGAGCGAGCCCTCAGACCGCAGATTACTGGGAACAAAGTTATCCCGAAGTCTATCAGAATTTAATGACCCAACTTCAACAGCTTCGCGAACAGGACGCCAAAGAGAGAGCCCAAATTCAACAACAAGGCAAACACAAAATCTTGGAAGAACTGCCAGGAGATGAAGGCTGGCAAGACGAATTAGATTACGATGAAGAGTGGGATAATTTCTTGAATCCTTTCCGTCCAATGGATTGAAGGCCCTCGCCATCACCCAGACTCTCTGACCAATCCGATGAAAAAGCATAAACACAACTCACGTCTGCAAGCTCAAAACATCCCCCCGCGCAAAAAAACGACAAGGCCCAAGAACCGCAACTATGTACATGACAGCTATACCGATCAAGCCATGAAAGATGGCTACACAGCCCGTTCGGTATTCAAGCTGAGCGAAATCGACCAGCGACACAAGTTATTACATCCCGGCATGCGGGTCATTGATTTAGGTGCAGCTCCCGGCAGCTGGAGTCGCTATGTATTACAGCGCATTTGCGCCGGCTCAAGCTATAAAAACGGCAACGTTAGCCCCTGGCTCTGCGCCGTGGACCTACAGGGACTGGGGCCAGAACTGCAGCGGGCAGCCAATCTGACTTTCTATCAAGCCGACTTCACCAGCCCGGCAATACAACAGTTAATTTTGTCCCAATTGCAACAGCACGGCCTCTTTGACCTTGTCCTCAGCGATATGGCTCCCCGCACCACAGGCAACCGCACCGTGGATACCGGCCGCTCGGAAGCTCTGTTACAAGAAGTATTGGCTGTGCTGCCACGTTTCCTTAAACCAGAGGGTAATTTGCTGTTCAAGCTGTTTCAAGGCGGCGGAGAGCAAGACTTACAAAGAGAACTGCGAAATATATTCCGTCTTTGCCAGCGCCTGAAACCCCAGGCCGTGCGCAGTCAATCATGTGAAATTTACTTCTTGTGCAAAGGCTACCAGGGCCCAAAACAGAACCAAGGACAGAACCAAGGACAGGACTAAAAACACAGCTAATGGCAAGACAAAATTGGCAGAACTTGCTATTTTAGGTGAAAAGCGGCAAGATCTTGATCTAACTCGTTTAGCCCTATAGAGTGAAACAGGAAAGACAAACCGATTCCGAATCAGGCAAAATTCCCCAAATAAAATTTCCAAAATAAAAATCCCCAAGGATGGAGAGCGATATGAAACTGCGCCACTTTATTGACTTGCGTGACTTCAATCGGACGGAAGTCGAAGAAATCCTGGCCCTGGCGGCCGAATTGAAGGCCAGGCCCTGGCAAAACCGTCTGGAGCAGAAACACATTGCCCTCATCTTTGAAAAGAGCTCCACACGCACACGCATGTCGTTTGAAGTTGGCGTCGAGCAGCTTGGAGGCCACAGCCTGGTCATCGACAGTTCCCGGAGCCACATTGGCAGCAAAGAAAATTTACACGACTCAGCCAAAGTTATGTCACGTTTTGTAGATATGATCATGATGCGCGCCAACAGCCACGACGACTTGGTGGAGCTTGCCCGTCACTCTGATATCCCGGTAATCAACGGATTGACAGACTACAATCACCCCTGTCAGGTGCTGGCTGATATCTTTACCTACATGGAACACCGAGGGGCCATCCGTGGTAAAAAAATAGCTTGGGTCGGCGATGCGAACAATATGGCCAATACCTTCGTACACGCAGCCTTCCTCTTCGGTTTTGATTTGGCCATTGCCACTCCACTCGAATACCAACTTGTCGGCACAGTGCAGCGCTGGGCCCACAAACAGAAACAAGCCGGCAAGGACGGCAGCATGGTCCAACACATGGACCCCGAAAACGGTTTGGCTGAGGCCGTATATAATGCCGACTTGGTCGTCACGGACACCTGGATATCCATGGGGCAAACGGACTACGAGCTGCGCAAAGCCGTGTTTTCGCCCTACTACACAGTGACCAAAGAACTGATGCGGCAAGCCAAGAGTGATGCCCTGTTTATGCACTGCTTGCCAGCCAGCCGCGGCCAGGAGGTTACAGACGAGGTGATGGATGGATCGCAGTCCGTCATATTTGACGAGGCCGAGAACCGCTTACATGTGCAGAAAGCCATCATGGTCTGGCTATTGCAACACTGCAGTTAAGAAAAACATGAGACCGGACAATCTGGATCGGGATGCAAAATCGCCAGCCCAACAACGAGCAAACAAAGCTCAGAGACAAGGGCAAAATTTATATTTCTACCTTCCGAATCATGGCAAATTACTCAGCCTGTTGTGTATCTATCCGGTATTATTGGGGCTGCTAAATCTGGTGCTTTTCCCCAAAACCTTCTATCTCAACCCTGCGGCCGCCGCTACTGCGAATTCAGGTCAAGCCTTGTATGGCCTATTGCTGCTCGGCTTTAGCCTGCTCCTTCTGCTTCTGACAGCCTACTATGCCTTTGCCGTAAGGGTGGTCTTAAGCAGGCGACGTTTTTACTGGCGTAGCGGTCTCGACTTCCGCCTAAATCACTGCCCATATACCTCCATCCGCCAGCTGCGCTTCGTCGAAAAACTCCAACGCAGACAGCCTGTATACGACTTTATCCTTCTGCTGCACCACGAGCGTCCGGCTACCTTGAGCTTAGGCTTTGGCAATAGCATGCGCCTTATTCGCGCCTTTATCTGGCGAGGAATCCCCGTTTCGCCAGAGCTAATGCAATATTTTCTATATTCACACAGCCGCGAAAGCAAGTTGATGCAACGCTACTGGGGGCGTACACATCAGGCAGAAGCCTTGCGTCACAGACTGAAACGCGTTTTGCAGCGGCACTCACAACAAGTATGCCGGCGCAGCACCAGCAGCACCAATGCCCAGCCAGAAGCTCAGCAAAAACAGAATATCTCTGGGCATCATAGTCGCTTGAGCGATTCGGATTCATAGCCCCCAATCCATCACATGAATCATTCATTTTCAAAGAGAAGCCGCCGTGAAATTACCACTTTACCTGGACTGCAACGGTTCGACACCTTGTGAGCCAGCAGTCCTGCGCCAATTTCAAACCTACATTTCCGATCCCCAATATTGGGGCAATTGTAGCGCCGGCCACGCACGACGAGGACGCAAGGCCCTGCAAGAGGCCCGCGAGTATTTGGCCGGTTGGGCGGGTATTCCAATGGAGAGGTCAACCGGCGTGGAAAATTCTGTGTTTTTTTGCGCCAGTGCTACTGAAGCCAATAATATGGCTATTTTGGGGCTTCTTGCACAAGGTTTGGACACTGGGAAAAAGCATATTATTGCCAGCGAGTTGGAGCATGCTTCCGTGCTGCAGCCTTGCGAATATCTGCTGCGTCATCATGGTTTTGAATTGAGCCTGGCCCCTGTAGAAAGCAGTGGGCAAATTAATATAGCCAGCGCGATGCGGGAATTGAGGCCAGAGACTCTGCTAATTTGCTGTATGCAGGTAAACAACGAAACGGGCATAATACAGCCCGTAGCAGAGCTGGCCGAAACTTTATTGCGCAATGGCCACGATGCCTATTTGCACGTCGATGCCAGCCAGGGCGCAGCTCATATCGACTCATCCATCTATCCCCAATCTACTGTCCAGCATCCGCGCATTGACATGATAAGCATCAGTGGACACAAGATTTACGGTCTTTGCGGCATCGCTGCTTTACTACTTAAACCGCGCCATAGTCCGCGGCGAATACAACGACAGAACTCGTTTCCTCCGCTACAAGCATTATGGCACGGCGGGGGCCAACAGGGGCAAGGCCAACTCAAAGGCTTGCGTCCGGGCAGCCTGCCTTTAGCCCTAGCTTTGAGCTTGCGCGATGCATTGGAACTCTGTGAATCTCAGCGCACAATGCGGCGAGCGCGCAATCAGGAATTTCGCAAACAGTTCCTGCAATTATTAGCCCCCCTGCAACCGCAACTACACGGCGACCCGGACAAAACCTTGGCGCACGTCGCCAATCTCAGCCTACCGGGTATCGACGCCGAATCAGCGCTACTAAACCTGCGCCAACTACTGGTGGCGGGCCGAGGCGCGGCCTGTTCGCAAGACGACAAGTCCGGCAGCAGAGTACTGGCAGCCATGGGCATAAATCCCGAACGACAGCGCAACGCATTGCGCTTTTCATGGTGGCATCACAGTCCACAATTCTGGAACTCAGATTCCGTTGTCCCAAAGGCCCAAACAATTGGGGAAGCGAATTGGGCTCAGACTCTGTTGCAGAAACTACAGCGCCTGCAAGTATGATAGAGAAATCTCTCGCACTTGATTGTCGTCTCTTCATGGCGAATAGCCGTGTAATTTTATCGTCGCAAACCTGATCTCAGCTGACAAAGACAAAAGATTTCGTTATTTTTAAGTTTCAGCAGTTGACAAGCCAACACAAAAATTATTGGAGACTATCATGCAGCGCACAAGCATTCACAGTGAGGCGGCCCCAGCCGCCGTCGGCCCCTACTCCCAGGCTAACGCCCTAGGTGATCTGATCTTTACTTCCGGCCAAATCCCCCTGAATCTAGCCGGCGAAGTTGTCGGCAGCAATATTGGCGAACAAAGTGAACAGGTAATGCGGAACCTACAGGCCGTACTTGAGGCGGCTGGCTCTTCTTTTGCCAAAATCCTCAAGACCACCTGCTACCTGACGGATATAGCCCATTTTGCCGAATTCAACGCCGTATATGGGCGCTATGTTCATGAGCCATACCCCGCCCGCAGCTGCTTTGCCGTGCGCGACCTGCCCAAGGGTGTACTTGTCGAAGTTGAAGCCATCGCCCAGCGCTAATTCATCCATCTAAAACACTGCCAACAAAGCCCAAAAGAGCAAAATATATGTCTAAGCTCATTGAACCGCGCGTATTAAAAGGCTTTCGCGACTCTTTGCCCTACGGCCCCCAAGGCGAAAAACGTCGTAGGCGCATCATTGAAAGACTCGGCCAACTCTTTGAGCTAGGGGGCTTTGATCCGATTGATACGCCGGCGCTAGAACTATCCGAAATTCTACTGGGTAAAGCCGGCGGCGAAACCGAAAAGCAAATCTATCGCTTTCAGGACAATGGCGGGCGTGAAGTAGCCCTACGTTTTGACCTGACTGTGCCGTTTTCTCGCTTTGTCGTCCAGCACTCTGCCCTGCTGAACTTGCCCTTCAAGCGTTACCATATCGCCAAAGTATGGCGCGGTGAAAATGCCCAACGTGGCCGCTATCGTGAGTTTTTCCAATGTGATTTTGACATTGTCGGCGACCAGAGCATTCTGGCTGACCTTTGCATACTGCAAATGGCTCACCGGGCCTTCAGCCAGCTGCAGCAAGACTTCCCCGCTCTGGGCCCCTTGCGTATCCACATAAACCATCGAGGTCTACTCGCAGCCTTCTGGAATACCTGTGGCACCACGGCAGCGCAACGCGTTTCGGCTCTGCGCATTATTGACAAATGGCACAAGATCGGAGCCGAAGCGGTACAACAGAAACTGGAAGAACTGCTGGGCAGCGAAACGACAGAGACCTTGATTCCTTTCCTAAGCTGGCGACCTCAAACAAACAGTGCGTCAGATATAGATTTTGAAAGCGAACTACAGCGTCTGCGGCTCCTGCTGGGCGAACTTGTCCAGAATAAATGGGGCTCTCGTCTGCCACCGGAAGCCGACAAGGCTTTGAACGAGTTGCAACATATTGCCCAATTTGCCATCCAAAACGATATGCCCCTGCATTTTGACCCCAGCATTGCCCGCGGTCTGGATTACTATACCGGCATGGTTTTTGAAAGCTTTCTGCAAAACCTCCCCAGTCTTGGCTCCGTGTGTTCAGGCGGCCGTTATGACCAGTTGACACAGTTATATCGCGAGGCCCCAATGCCCGGAGTGGGTGCTTCCATTGGCCTGGATCGCCTGCTAGCAGGCCTCGCAGAGCTAGAAAAACAGGGGCCGCAGCAAACAGAAGCCATGGCCGATCGTTCCGGTTTGCTGCTCAGCCTGGACCCAGATTGGAAATCCAGCTCCACAGATGAGACAATCCGAGCCCAGCTGGCATGCCTGCAAATCAGCAATCAATTGCAGGCCGCGGGGCAAGCCTGCGACCTGGTGCCTCGCAGCAAAAAGATGAGCAGTCTCTTCCAGCGTGCCGAAGTCAAGTCTTGTCGCTACCTCCTGCTGTTGAAAGCCGACTTTAGTTGGCAACTGCGCGACCTGCAAAACCTTGAGAGCCGAGCCCTGCCCGACACTGGCGGTGTATTAAGAGCTCTACTATGATTTTAGTTCTTATACACAAAAGCATCCTTATAACCTGCCGAGCGGACCTTGCGTAGGACTGAGGCAACTTCCGACTCATTCAGGTTCCCAATCAGACAACGATAGTATTTCTGACCGTCAATCTCAGTCGGGACTACATTCATTTTGTATTCGTTGACAAACTGCTGATAAACCGGCCGAGTCTTGCGCACATCTTGGAACGAGGCCAGTTGAATGTAATAACCCGTGGGCAGTCCCAAGTTGTTCAGACTACCAATTACATGAACTGGGGCGGATTTTGCCCTGACTGGCTCAGAGGAAGCAGCCCGACTGTCGGTTGGAGCCAGGGGGGTGGGAGCTACAGGCTGCATTTTGCGCTTATCTCGTGGCGAAGTAACCATCGCGTTTGGAGTCGCTAGCGACTCCAAACGCGAATCCTTGGGGGAATTAACAGGCGGCTTAATAGCAATGACACTAGTTGGCGGTTCTAATAACTCCTTGCCACTAGAAGGTGGCGGACTCATGTCTGCCGCTTTTGGAAAGTAAATTTGAGGACTATCGGGGGTACTGTCAACTTGAGGGGTTTTTCTGCTTTCGCTCGGCAACTCGTCCAGACTGCCCGCTCGCAAGCCCAAATCGGCAGGACGATTCAAAACTGAGTTACCCTCAGTAGAAGACCGCTCCCTTAAAGGGACACGGCTTGTCATCGCCTCATCTAGAGGTTTCTTTTTGTTTTCGCTCGGCAACTCGTCCGAACCGCCCGCTCGCAGGCCCAAATCGGCAGAACGATTCAGAACCGAGTTGCCTTCAGAAGAAGGCTGTTCCCCAGAAGGGGCCTGACTGGCTATTGCCTCATTGAGAGGTTTCTTTTTGTTTTCGCTCGGCAACTCGTCCGAACCGCCCGCTCGCAAGCCCAAATCGGCAGGACGATTCAAAACCGAGTTATCCGCAGAAGAAGACTGTTCCTCAGAAGGGGCCCGACTGGCTATTGCCTCATTGAGAGGCTTCTTTTTGTTTTCGCTCGGCAACTCGTCCGAACCGCCCGCTCGCAAGCCCAAATCGGCAGGACGATTCAAAACTGAGTTCCCCTCACTAGAAGACCGCTCCCCGGAAGGGGCACGACTTGCCGTTGCTTCATTAAAGGATTGAACATCTCCCATCGGCGATATTACTCCACTCTCAGGTTCATATCTTCTAGTAGCTCGCGGTTCATTCGTCTGTGCCAGCTTTGGTTGCTCAGTCCCGGATATTGATTCCGCTTTGGCGGCATTAGGGTTTGCCTGTGGGGCCACCGTATTCAAGTTCTTTGATTTTAAAGGTGGAGTATTTCGCTTCGTCACCGGACTATAAAATTGTATCTCAGTAAGATCCGCACCGTCATCATTGTCCACAGCTCTAGAACGCGCGGCAAACGGATCTCCTGCTGGGAGCTGAGTCGTAAGCGGCTCATCAGGAGGCCTATCTTTTTTTAAGGGTTCCGTTGGCGTACCGCTGCCTGCGATGGAATTAGGTGTTGGATTCTGCGCCTTCAATTCCTTACCCTTGGCCGGCAGAGGGATATGCAAGTCCTGATCTCGCATGTTGATCACCAACGATTCATCATTGGCGTTGGCAGAACGTTTCGAGGGTTTGGCCGCATTAGCCACCGGAGCCTGGGCTGCCGGCGGTAGACCATCTGCCAAAGGCTCAGTATAGATTTCCGGCACGGCATTCTGGACAATAGGCTCACTGGGTAGGTCAGAGGTTTGAGCGCCAGGGAGACTGGGACCACTAAAGTTACCGGCAGGACTGTGAGCCTCCATATCTGGCGCTGCCGAAGAAGCAGAAGAGCCACTGGAAACAGGCTCTAACGTTGGGCGTGAAAAAGAGCCATCGGTGCCGATCGGACTCGCCACAATGTCTTGGTACTCCGCCGCAGGGTTTACGTCTCTGCCTGTGGTATCGCCATTCAGAGCTAATTCAACGATCCGCACCTCAGCAATACTGCCTTCACCCAGACCCAAGCGCTTAGCCGCATTCGGAGAAAGTGCAATTTTACGTCCAATTGAATTGCGCTGCTGAACAGTAAAGACCTCGCGCCGCCCCGTATCCGCATTAGCCACACTAACCGAACTGTTACCTGGAAACAGATTGACCAGCGCGACAGAGTCATTAAGATTAGGGTCAACTAGAATAGAAAGGTGATATACAACATCCGCGCACAGTGGCGGAACCAATTCTGTAGTCATTATCGCGCCCCATACCAACAAGGCCGAAAGAACTCTTTTCATCACAAAAATTTCACATAACTTGTGCTCAAAACAGGAGCTGAGTCATGCTTTCCCCTCCAGAAATGCAAAACCGGCTGTAAAAAATTCAAGCCTGAAACCTGCAACTACTAACTGTAATCAAGATCACCCAGTCTGACAAAGAAAAAATATCGTTTTTTCAAAAAATGCAAGTTTATTTCAGTCGCTATTGCGGCAACAACAACCCCTCAAGTTACGCACTCACAGCGAAGCCCAACGCCGAGACCAGCGCCCACTCATATACCGCAGGGCAAAGGTCGCATTCATAAACAAAACATAAACAACAAAAAAAGTCCAAACTTCAATAGCGCCTAAATGAAGAACACGCAGTACAACAACGGCTCCAACGAGTAACAATAGGTGCCATGACGCGGAAATAAGCATAACGGCAAACGTATCGCCAGCCCCGTTCAGCGCTCCCCTCATCACAACCCCCACAGCATCCGCCAGCAGGTAAAACGTGGCCAGACGTAGCATTTTGTGGCTCATGGCCAGCAATGCTTCCCGTTCCAAAGCCGCTTCCGAGACAAAAACCCGGCTCAGTAAATCCGGCGCAAAGATAAACCATAGACTGATAAACCCCGAAAAACTCAAGGCTCCAAGAAGAATCAAACACGTGTAGCGTTTGGCTCGCAAAATATTGCCTTCTCCTAAACTTTGCCCCACCAAAGTCGTCGTCGCCGTGCCAATACCCATTAAAACAATGAAATTGCATAGGTCCCAGCTAAAAGTGATGGTACCTGCGGCCGCAACCAAAGGGCTGATCGCATTAAACAGCATCAGGAAGATATTAAAGGAAAACGAGACTAAAGAGCCTTCCAGGGAGGCTGGCAAGCCAAAACGCAGCAACTCACTGTGAATATCTAGGCGCAGATACCAAGATTCCGCGACACGATACTCACGTCTCTGGCGCAAGAACAGCACAAATAATAAACAAAACGTCAATGACTGTGCAGCTAGCGTGGCAACTGCTGCCCCGGCAATACCAGTGCTTAGCCCCAAAGCGCTGGGCTGCAGATTCCAATTCCCCCAGGCACCCATATTCAAGCTGAAAGGGACATCAAATATAAGCCAGTAATCCATCGGGATATTGAACATAAGACCGATAAACGAAACTCTCATGACCAGGCTTGATCGGTTACTGGCAATAAAAAAACTGTTCAGTGGAATTCGCAACTGCGAAAATAGTCCCCCATATATTAGAATCCGAGAATAAGTCCACTCCGCATCCGCCATAACGGGGTCGTGTCCCATCCAGATCAGAATATCTGGAGTAAAGCCAGCCAAAAACAACATAAATGGATAGAGCGCAAGAGCCCAATACATAGCTTGCGCACTTACCTGAGTACAGCGCGGCAAATTACCGCGCCCAAAATTCTGTGAAGCCAGAGCATTGGTATACAAGAGCAAGCCGACGAGTGGAGCCTGTACCAGCCAGCTTATAACAGCCCCACCCATTGCCCCTCCCAGCAATACCTCACTGCCACCATCAACAACCACCCGAGCCAGAAACAGGCGATCTAGCATCATCATCACAGTATCGACGGCATTACTAAAAACCACAGGAAAGGCTAACAAGACAATCTTCCTGTAATCAGCTACAATACTCTGCCAAGAGGGTAGTATTTTCATATATTTGGAATCATTTCTCCCCTACATTATTTGCAAAATAGGCACAATACTGCCTGTTTATGCCAATTTGTTATCACAATTTTATTACTTATTACAATTAAAAGCCTTGGAGGGTGATAAAATACGCAAAAAAAGAGAGGCACTCGCTCCTCTCTTTTTCAGATGACAGCTCAAACTCTAAGCCCCGACATCTCCTTCTGTGTCCGCGAAGTCATCATACGTTTCCTCATCTTCATCACAAGTAGAATCACTTTCATCTGAAGGACTATTGTCATTACTTTCAAAAGACTTGGGAGCCTTAACTGTTTCCGCCGGTGCAGAATCATCAAAGAATGGGAAAGGATCATCCTCTAGAATCAGGTCCTCTTTTGCCTCCTGCTCTAAAGCCAAACGCTCAGCCTCTTCCTGTTCAATGCGACGCTGCTCCAAAATTTCCTGAATATGGGCGTCCAAGTCTTCCATATCCTCAGTATAAAGCTGTAAATCGCGGTACTTCTTCATACCCGTACCTGCTGGAATCATGTGGCCAATGATCACATTTTCCTTTAAACCATTCAAAGGATCGGTACTTCCAGCAATCGCTGCATTGGTGAGTACCCGCGTAGTTTCCTGGAACGATGCGGCCGAAACCCACGAGTTGATGTTCAGCGAGGCCTTAGTTATACCTTGGAGCAATGGCCGGGCTACAGCTGGGCGCCCCCCCTCACGGAGAACACTTTCGTTCTGCGTGCGAAAGGTATACTTATCGACTTGCTGGCCATAAATAAACTGGGTATCACCTACATCTACGATTTCTACCTTGCTCATCATCTGGCGGATAATTACACCTATGTGCTTGTCGTTAATATTTACCCCCTGCATACGGTATACTTCCTGAACTTCATCCACCAAGAAGCGCTGTAAAGCGTTTTCACCCTGAATTTCCAGCACTGTGTGCGGATCAATCGGGCCATCACAAAGTGGCTCGGCGACGACCACAGGGTCACCATCGCGTACCAGCAAATGACGCCCTTGGGGGATCAGGTGACGACTCTCGTTACCATATGGGTCTTCGACAATCACCAGACGCTTACCTTTAAACAAGCCGCGAAAATGCACGGTGCCCGTTATACTGGCCAGAATCGCAGCATTCTTGGGCCGGCGAGCTTCAAACAGTTCAACCACTCGCGGCAAACCGCCAGTAATATCCTGAGTCTTGGCATTCTCCTTCAGCAACTTGGCCAGAACGCGACCCGCGGCAATTCTGGCCCCATCTTCAACGCTCAAGTAAGAACCACCCGGCAAGTAATAATTGCCAATCACTTCATCGCTGTCGTCTAATAACTCAATGCGGGGCTCCAGGCTTTGCGAGAACTGCTCGGCAATCTTCTTTTCAATGTTGCCCGTTTCCTCATTGAGCTCCTCACGCAAGGTGACACCATTAATTAAGTCGACAAGCCGAACTCTACCGCCCTGCTCAGCAATAATTGGATCGCTAAAAGGATCAAATACAGCAATCGGTTCGTCAATACCAACAATCTGGCCAATCTTGACGCCAACGTTTGAACCGTTGCGGACTTCCAAACGCTGGTCTTGGGCAACGAGCAGCAAGCTATCTGGCTTGCGCACGATAAAGGCCGTCTGCTGGGCTTCAATCACTTCATCATTGCGCTCAATAATCGGCACGCCCTTGACGACGCGCTCCCCATCTTCCAGCAGAAATTTGTCACCTGCGGCCAAACTGTGCTGTTCAAGAATTTTGGAAACGAAGATGTAACCCTTGCGAGTAAAGAGCAAACGCTTCTCCCCCATATCCAGGTAATGACCCTGAATGTCACGCACCAGCACGGGATATTTCAAAGCAATTTTGTTGTCTTCGGCGACGGTCGAGGCTGTTCCGCCGACATGGAAAGTACGCATGGTCAACTGAGTCCCCGGCTGGCCGATGGACTGTGCCGCCAAAATACCGACAGCTTCGCCGACGTTGACAGTCTTACGAGTCGAAAGATCGCGACCATAGCACTTGCAACACACGCCGTAACGGGCTTCACAAGTCAGCACAGTGCGCACGCGAACCTCTTCAATACCAATCTGCTCAATATGATTGGCAATGGCATCGGTAATTTCTTCATTCACATCAAGAATTAAAGCGCCAGTGATTGGATGCTTGACACGTTCTAGGGTATAACTACCGCGAATTCGATCCGCGAGGCTCTCAACAATCTCTTCGCCGCTCCCCTTCAGCGCCGACATCACAATGCCGTTAATAGTGCCGCAGTCTTCCTGATTGACGACTACATCCTGTGAAATATCGACCAAACGGCGAGTCAAGTAACCGGCATCCGCCGTCTTCAAGGCCGTATCAGCCAGCCCCTTGCGGGCACCGTTAGTCGAAATAAAGAATTCAATTACTGAAAGGCCTTCTTTAAAATTGGAGCGAATCGGCAGCTCAATAATATCACCAGAGGGCTTCGCCATCAGCCCGCGCATGCCCGCCAACTGGCGGATTTGGTTGCGCGACCCACGAGCCCCAGAGTCTGCCATAATATAAACATTATTAAACCCTTGCTGATCTTCCGACAACAAGTCCATCATCAGGCGAGTCAAGTCTTCATTCGTCTTGCTCCAAACTTCGACTACGCGATTGTAGCGTTCTTCGTTGGTTATGTGGCCAGAACGATACTGCTCTTGAATCCTGGCCACATCTTGATTGGACTTCTCAATCAGCTCACGCTTCTCATCGGGAATCAGGATATCGTCGATGCCAATGGAACAACCGAGCAACGTAGCATGCCGGAAACCAACGGCCTTGATATTATCTAACAGCTCCACGGTAAGCGCAGCTCCATTCTCCTCGAAAGAGCGCTCAATCAAATTGCGCAAACCCTTATCACCCAATGTTTCATTCACAAAGCCAGCAATATGGGGAATCGCCATATTAAAAACGACACGCCCCGGAGTCGTCTCCAGCCAACGTGGTTTCGTTTCAGCATTCTCTTTGGCAAACGCCGGATTGGGAACTTTAATCAGCGAATGATAGCTGACTTGCTTTAAGTCCAAAGCCTTTAACACCTCATTAAAACTGGAGAAATGGCGGCCCTCTCCCTTGTCTCCCTTGCGCGGCTTGGTCAACAGATAGATACCCAGGACTATGTCCTGCGAAGGGAACACCACAGACATGCCATTGGCCGGGTTCATGAGGTTTTTAGAGGCCAACATCAGAGACCAACACTCAACCTGTGCCGCCTGGGTCAGGGGCAAATGCACCGCCATTTGGTCGCCGTCAAAGTCAGCGTTAAATGCATGACAGACGAGCGGATGGAGCTGGATGGCCTTGCCTTCGACGAGTACAGGCTCAAATGCCTGGATACCCAAGCGGTGCAACGTCGGGGCGCGATTCAGCAGCACAGGATGCTCGCATACCACTTCATCCAGAACTTCCCAAACTTCAGTGGTGGTCTGCTCCACCAAAGTCTTGGCTTTTTTAATGTTAAAAACGATCCCTTTCTCTACCAACTTGCGCATGATAAAGGGTTTATACAACTCTAGAGCCATGTTGGTCGGCAAGCCACACTGATGTAGCTTGAGCTGTGGACCCACCACAATTACCGAACGGCCAGAATAATCGACGCGTTTACCCAGCAGATTCTGCCGAAAGCGCCCCTGCTTGCCCTTCAGTAGATCAGAAAGCGACTTGAAAGGACGATTGGCCGGACCCTTGTTGACTTTTTTGCGCTTGGAGTTGTCTAAAAGCGCGTCCACCGCCTCCTGCAACATGCATTTTTCGTTGCGAATGATGACTTCTGGCGCCGAAAGAGCCAACAGACGTTTTAGACGATTATTGCGGTTGATCACGCGGCGATACAAATCGTTCAGATCAGAGGTGGCGAAACGGCCACCATCCAACTGAACCATCGGTCGCAGATCGGGCGGAATGACCGGTATTACATCCAGAATCATCCACTTGGCTTCACTGTCCGAACGATTAAAATTCTCAACAATTTCAATACGCTTGAGCAGCTTTTTATCCGCCTTAGATCCTTTTTCAATCATCCTGGCACGCAGCTCCGCCGACAGGGCATCCAAGTCGAGATTTTCGAGCATCTGTTTAATACATTCGGCGCCAATACCGGCGTTGAAGGCTTCGCCAAAGCGATCGCGAGCCTCAGTGTATTCCCCTTCTGTCAGAAGTTGATGCAGTTCCAGTTCCGTGTTCCCCGGATCAACTACAATGTATTTCTCATAGTACAGTACGGCGCGCAGCGCACTTTGCGACAGGCTAAGCAACGCTCCCATACTCGATGGGATCGCGCGGTAGTACCATATGTGCGAAACCGGAGCGGCCAGCTCGACATGCCCCATGCGCTCGCGGCGGACACGACTGTGGGTGATCTCTACGCCACAACGATCACAGACAACACCCTTATAACGAATTGATTTAAACTTGCCGCAGAAACATTCCCATTCTTTCGTGGTACCGAAAATACGTTCGCAAAACAGACCGTCTCTTTCCGGTCTCAGGCTACGGTAGTTAATGGTCTCTGGCTTTTTGACCTCGCCATAAGACCAACTGCGGATCTGCTCTGGCGATGCCAAGCGGATCTTCAAGCTATCAAATTCCTGAATATCTCTCATTTCCGTAAAACTCCTTACCTGGCTTCTCAGAAAGAATCCTGACGATTAATCAATTCATCATCGCGCTCAGTCAGCGGCAATGGCTTACCTTTGCTATCGTAGACCGAAACATCCAAGGCTAGGCCGCGAAGTTCTTGCACCAATACGTTAAACGACTCAGGAATACCAGAGGCCGAAGCCGGCTCTCCTTTGACAATGCTTTCGTAGACATGAACACGACCATTCATATCATCTGATTTTACTGTCATCAACTCCTGAAGCGTATGAGAAGCGCCGTAAGCCTCAAGTGCCCACACTTCCATCTCCCCGAGACGCTGACCACCAAACTGGGCCTTGCCACCCAAAGGCTGCTGCGTCACCAACGAGTAAGGACCCGTCGAACGAGCATGCATCTTATCGTCGACTAAGTGATGCAATTTCAGATAATACATATATCCCACTAAAATTGGGCTTTCAAAGGCGTCACCGGTCAAGCCATCGTAGACTGTCATTTTGGAAGCCCCCGACACTCCTGATTCTTTGAGTAGGGCACTGATTTCTTCGACATCTGGCGACAGGAAAACCGGAGCCTCGTAAAATTTGTTCAGGCGCTTGCCCGCATGCCCCAACATAGTCTCCAGAATCTGGCCGATGTTCATACGGGATGGAATACCCAAGGGATTCAGACAAACCTCCAGAGGTGTCCCATCCTCCAAGAAAGGCATGTCCTCTTCGGGCAAAATGCGGGCGACCACGCCTTTGTTCCCGTGGCGACCGGCCATCTTGTCACCTTCCTTCAGTTTGCGCTTAGTAGCCAGAACGACCTTAATCACCTCATTGACTCCGGGGTCCAAGTTGTCGCCAGCCGAACGGGCCAGACGCTGAATTTCCACAACTGTACCTTCCACACCGTGAGGCAATTTCAACGAAGTATCGCGCACGTCACGGGCCTTTTCTCCAAATATAGAGTTCAACAAACGGAATTCGGGCGTGCTATCAGACTCCGATTTTGGTGTAATGCGACCGACTAGAATATCTCCCGATTTGACTTGAGCGCCGATGCGCACAATACCTTCCTCGTCCAAATGCCCCAGACTCTTATCCGCAATATTGGGAATGTCGCGCGTAATTTTATCTAGGCCCAACTTAGTTTCACGAATCTGAATCGAAAATTCCTTAATATGGATTGAAGTGTAGCAGTCTTCCTTGACGACTTTCTGCGATATCAAAACGGCATCCTCAAAATTATAACCGTTCCAAGGCACAAAACCGACCAGCAAGTTGCGACCCAGAGCCAGTTCACCCTTGTCCGTTGCCGGACCATCGGCAATCAATTCCCCCTTCTCGACACGATCGCCCAAACTCACCAGAGGACGCTGATGGAAAGAAGTATCCTGGTTGGTGCGGCCATACTGGATTAAAGGGTAACTCGTGTCCTTATCTTCGCCTTCATGGCGAATGCGAATTTCTGTCGAAGTAACATAGGTCACTTCCCCACTCTCACAAGCTTTTGCGACAATGCCGGCATCATAAGCGGCTTTGGCTTCCATGCCGGTGCCGACAACGGGGGCCTCAGGGAACAACAGAGGCACAGCCTGACGCTGCATGTTACAACCCATCAAAGCGCGGTTGGCATCATCATGCTCCAGAAAAGGAATCAACGAAGCCGCCGTGGAAATGATCTGCCGTGGCGAAACGTCCATATATTCAATCTCATCTGGAGTTTTGTTGGTATAATCTCCAGAACGGCGCACAGCCACTAGTTCATCGGTAAAGTTGCCCCTTTCATCAATTGCGGCAGAAGCCTGGGCGATGTAACACTTCTCCTCATCCATGGCAGACAAAAATTCAATCTGATCGGTCACTTTGCCATTAACAACTCGGCGATAAGGCGTTTCCAAAAAACCGAATTCATTGATACGAGTATAATTAGCCAGTGAAACGATAAGGCCAATATTCGGTCCTTCAGGGGTTTCAATCGGGCACATGCGACCGTAATGAGAATAATGCACATCACGCACTTCAAAACCGGCGCGATCGCGCGACAAGCCGCCGGGGCCCAAAGCATTCAAGCGCCGTTTGTGGGTCAATTCCGCCAGAGGATTGACCTGTTCCATGAACTGGGATAACTGGCTGGAACCAAAAAAATCCTTGATCGCAGAAACGATCGGCTTAGTTGAAATTAGATCCTGCGGATTCAAAGTCTCGGCATCTTTGAGCGGCATGCGTTCGCGCACAATGCGCTCCATACGGCTAAAAGCCGTCTTGAGCTGGTTGGCCATTAGCTCGCCTACCGAACGTACACGACGGTTGCCCATATGGTCGATATCGTCTATGGACTCGTAGCCTTCGTAGACTTTAATCAAGTGCTTGACGGTAAGAATGATATCTTCAATTGTCAGTACCTGAAGCGTGCTGGGCGCCTTTGTTTCGAGCTTTTTGTTTAATTTATAACGCCCCACCTTGCCCAGGTCGTAGCGACGGGCGGAGAAAAAAATACTCTGTAGCTCGCGATCAGCCGCTTCAACTGTAACGGGATCACCAGGCTGCAACGTCGAATAAACTATGCCAAATGCATCTTCGCGCGAAGGCTCATCCTTTTTGTTTTCAAGGTCCTCGGCAAACAGACCGGCTTCGCGCTTAAAACAGTTTAAAATCACAGCCGAGTTCAGTGAACCTTCCGCCAACATGTCGATAATGCTGATTGAGCTGACTTTGCTGTGCTGCAAGTCATCAATATCGTGAGGCATCAGTTTTTCACCGGCGCGATACAACTTGCGTTCACTACCGTTTTCGTCTTTGACGTAGACCGCCTTGGCCAGATATGAACCCGGCAAATCCTTGACGGCCTTCTGCGACAAACGCACCGTCTTGGACTTGTAAAAAGCGTCAATGATCTCTTCACGCGTACTTAGCCCCAGAGCGCGCAAGAACATCGTGACTAAAATTCGTTTTTTGCGGTCTATCTTAGTATATACAACTTCTTTTTTAGAGTCTACTTCCAAGTCCAGCCAAGAGCCGCGATAAGGTATAATTCGCGAAGAATACACACCTTTGTCATTATTGAAAATGACACCGGGCGAACGGTGCAATTGTGAAACGACAATACGTTCAATACCGTTAATAACAAAGGTACCACGTTCTGTCATAATGGGAATATCTCCCATATAAATTCCTTTTTGACGAATCTCTCCGGTGTGCTGGAACACCAGATTAATTCTGGCCTTCAATGGCACGGCGTAAGTATGACCTTTTCTTTTACATTCGGCTTCCGAGAAGCGGACACCATGATAATCAAGAGAAAAATCAACGTACTCAATCAAGAGATCGCCATTAGGGCTTTCAATCGGGAATACAGAATTAAAGACATCCTGCAAATTTTCGCTGACTTTTTGCTCTCCTTGAATAGAATTAGAAAGAAAACGTTCATAAGACAATGTTTGCACTTCCACGAGATTCGGCAGAGCAAGAACTTCACTATATTCTTCGCCGACATAATTCCGCTCTATCTTGCTCATCAGTTTCTCTAAAGCAATGTCTTTTGTCTCGTTGCCCACAGGCTTCTCCTCGCAGCGTAACCCAATAAGAGGTAGTTATACATTTGTCGTACTTGTATGCTCATCTCAGTCCATCACAGCTTCTCTCCATTCCGCAAACGAAATGACACAGAAAGGATGGAATGACGACAATGCTCTATTCCATCCTTCAACAAGATTCTAAAGGCTCAGCAAACTCACTTGATGGTAGGTAGCCAAACGGCACCAATCAATTATTTAATTTCGATCTTGCCTCCGGCAGCTTCCAGCTTACTTTTTAGCTCAGCGGCCTCATCCTTAGAAACGGCTTCCTTGACAGCCTTACCCGGATTTTCAACAAACTCCTTGGCGCCTTTAAGATCCAAACCAGTCAATGCTCGGACTTCTTTGATCAAGGCAATCTTCTTGCCATCCTCGACACCAGTCAGAATTACGTCAAACTCTGTCTGTTCTTCCTCAGCAGAAGCGGCAGCCGGAGCGGCAACAGCTGCAACTGGAGCTGCGGCGCTGACACCAAATTTGTCTTCCAGTGCCTTTACCAGCTCGGAAACTTCAAGCACAGTCAACTTACTGATTTCTTCAACCAGATTTTCTACCGTCATATTAACTTCCTCCTAAATATATAAATTTTTGTTTTAGACAGCAGCATGACGATAACAGAAATTGCTGAAGGCTGACTGCCTATCTTTTGAAAATAAAACTAAGTCTTTTCCTGCTTATCTTTGAGCGCATTCAAAGCATATAGCAATTGAGCCACCGAAGCATGTAGGACCCCCGCTGTCTGCCGAGCTGGAGCATTGAGCACAGCCAAAAGTTTAGCAATAAGTTCAGACTTACTCGGCAGTTTAGAGTACTCAAGCAGGCCGGCCCGGTCAAAAACACTACCATCAATAACGCCACTCTTCATTTCCAGAGCCTGTTCGTGCGGGAACTCGGCAATGACCTTAACCGCAGCACTGGCATCGCCGGCCATGACAGCAATAGCTGTGGGACCCTTCAGAGCACTGTCCTCGTAAGGTTTTTCACTCTGATCTAAAGCGATTTTCAAATAATTATTCTTGACAACGTGAAATTTCGCCCCTTCCTCACGCAGTTTTCTGCGCAGGCTGGTAATCTGCTTTACGGCCAGGCCTCGGTAATTGACAAGAACATAGCTTTGGCTGTCCTCCAGAAGCTTTCGCAACTCAGAGACGGCATCCTTCTTATACTGTTGAACTTTTTTTTCCACGATCATAACTCCTGTCGAACTCAAGTCTGTACGCTGCTCAATTCGACGCGAACACCCGGCCCCATAGTCGAAGACAAAGAGAGAGTACGGATGTAATCACCTTTAACATCAGTCGGACGCTTAGCCTCCAAACCTTCAACTAGAGACAACAAGTTCTGCTTGATTTTTTCATCGTCCATCGACTTTACTTTACCAATCGCCAAGTGCACAACACCGCCTTTATCCGCACGAAATTCAGTGCGCCCCAACTTCAATTCTGCCAAAGCACCCTTAATGTCCATCGTCACCGTGCGGGTCTTTGGGTTAGGCATCATACCCCGGCGCCCCAGTACCTGTCCCAACCTACCGACATCTTTCATCATGTCGGGCGTCGCCACGCACACGTCAAATTCAAGCCAGCCGCCTTGAATTTTTCTCACCAACTCTGCCCCTCCGACATGAATCGCCCCCGCTTCTTCAGCTTCCTTTGCCTTGTCCCCCTGGGCAAAAACGAGCACGCGAGCTTCAGGGCGAAACTGGTTAGGCAAAACCACTATATCACGGACCGAATGACTTTTCTTCAGATTCAACTTAGCGGCAACTTCAATTGTCTCATCAAATTTGGCAAAAGAAATTCCTTTTATCAATTTGATTGCCTCATCGACAGGCAAAGGATTTTCCCCGACCTTTTCCGCTGCCGCACGAAATTTTTTACCTTTGTTTGCCATATAGTCAACCCTCAACCAGGATGCCCATGCTGCGGGCCGTCCCCGCCACAATATTGATTGCAGCTTCCATATCGTTGGCGTTCAAGTCCGGCATCTTAGTTTCTGCAATTTGCTGCACCTGAGAACGGGTGATGGTCGCGACCTTTTCCTTGTGGGGCAATTTGGAACCTTTGTCAATCTTGGCGGCCTTTTTAAGTAGAACCGAAGCCGGTGGAGTTTTTAAAATAAACTCGTAAGTACGATCATTATAAATCGTTAATTCAACCGGGATAATCAGACCCGGTTCCATATTTTTAGTGGCATCATTAAATTGCTGCACGAATTGCGGAGCACTGACGCCATGAGGACCCAAAGCTGGACCGATAGGCGGCGCAGGCGTGGCCTTACCTGCAGGGGCTTGCAATTTTACAATTGCCGTTACTTCCTTTCTTTTTTTTGCCATAATTCCTCCATGTGGTAATCGCGCTACTTTTATATCGAAAGGGAAAAGCAGCTCCCACAAAATTTCCAATCTAAACGAAAGGACTCAAATTACTTTTTCCACTTCTTCAAAATCAAGTTCTACAGGAGTATCGCGACCAAAAATTGCCACCATAACCTTCAACTTGCTATGCTCTGGAAACACCTCATCAATACGACCCGCAAAACTTTCAAAAGGACCTGAAATAATTTTGATCTCTTCTCCGACGGTGTAATCCTGGCGCACTTGAAACTTCACATCTGACCTAATATCACCACTGCGCTGTAAAATTGCACGTGCTTCTTCCTTAGAAATAGGTTGCGGTTTTACCTGCTTGCCATACCCGACAAAACCAGTAACACCCTGCAAAGCACGCAGCTCGGAACAAACAGGCTGCCAGTTCTCATGCGGCAGGTCCATCTCCACCAGGACATAACCTGGCAAAAACTTTTTATTTACATTTCTTTTCTTACCATTACGAATTTCCGCAACAGTTTCAGAAGGGACTTTCACCGCATTCAAAACACCTTCAAACTTCGCACTATTAATAATGTTTTGAATATATTTCTCAACTCTACTCTCCTGGCTTGTCAAAGCCTGTAGAACATACCAGCCCTTTGCCATAATCTGCCGCCTTTCCTTGCTCGTCTCTCACTCCGCCCTACATCTCCGGCATTACACAGCCAAACACAAAACATATTTCGACAATCATGCCCCCAAATCATGCCCCCAAGAGGAGTAATAGCAGAGTACGTATCAGATTATCCACCCCCAGAAAGAACAACACAAAAACAAAAGTAGACAACAACATCACTTTGGAAGCAGAAACAACCGTCTCACGACTGGGCCAAGTAACCTTTTTAAACTCTGCCACACATTCGCGAATAAATCTCAACATATTCATAACCCAAATCTTTACGCACAAGACACACAAAAAGCAAGCTTCAAAACAAAGGCTGCAAACTTTAACAGCGCAACCCATAAAAGACAGGCCAGGCAGGACTCGAACCTGCAACACCTGGTTTTGGAGACCAGTGCTCTACCAATTGAACTACTGACCTATTGTCTTATTTAATCTTGCCTTCTTTATGGGTTGTCGCAGCCTTACACCATTTGCAGTACTTTTTCAATTCCAGCTTTTCCTGCGTATTACGACGATTCTTACGCGTTGTGTAGTTTCTGTGCCCACAAACGGCGCAACGTAAAGAAATCAACTCAACTGCAGTTTTCTTGCTTTTTGCCATACCCTTAAATACCCCAAAAATAGCCCTGAAAGGCTAAATAAACAAATACCAAAGCCGCCGACCGGACTCGAACCGGTGACCCCAACCTTACCATGGTTGTGCTCTACCAACTGAGCTACAGAGGCTTGGCAAGACTGGCGATAACATACGGAACCGATTCAGTTATGTCAAGTATATTTGCCATGTCAATACAAGTTTTTTCACTTTTGCCAAATATAAAAAATTGAGATTCAACGCAAGTCATTTCGCTCATTTAATATAGCCGTCAATTAACGACCAATCTTAATCATCCTGTGCCTGTAAAATCAGACCTTCACCTAGATGTCCAGCCGAGGTAAACTCAGAAACAGTGCGATCAACTACGATATCACCATTTATTATTTTCTTTTCGTAGTTCCCCAACTCATGCATAATCTCATCGGAAAGGTTGGGGTTAGCTTCAGGGAGGCCCACTCCATGACTCCTTAAATCCAGGCGAATCACTTCTGCCTTAAATTTTCCTTCCCTAACATTGCGCAAGGCAAGTTCTGCGGCAGCGTCAACGCGTTTAACCATTGAAGTCAGAATGGCCGACTTGCCTTCTTCGTAAATGCCTTCGGCGTATTGATCAGAATCGACACCGATAGCCCAGACATCTTCACCCCGTTGACGGTGCTCTTTCGCGACTTGAATCGTGCCGTTGCCAGTAGAGCCAGCAGCAGAGAAGATTGCATATACGCCATTGTCAAACCAAGCTTCAGCCTTGACTTTCGCTTTCGCCGGGTCAGCCCAATCGTTAGCATAATAATCCAGAATCTCGGCATCTGGAGATATCGACAGAATCCCCTGCATATATCCGACCTGGAAGCGCGTGATTACAGCCCCAGGTATCCCGCCAATAAAGCCAAATTTCGGCGTCGCATCAATTTCCTTAGCCTTTAAAGCCGTGGCGACACCGACGAGGAAAGACCCCTGCTCCTCGGCATATATAGCCTCCATTACATTATGGGCTTCGTTCGCCAGCCAATCGACATCAACCATTAAATATTTTTGTTCGGGGTATTCAGGTGCCACCTGGGATAGGGCATCGGCCCAGGTAAATCCGTTGACAATTACCAGATCATAATCACCTTCAGACATCAAACGCAAGTTAGATACATATTTGTCCATATGGCTGGAGATTATGTAATCATAATAAATCCCACGTTTGCTGGGGTTTTCCGGAGTGTCGCCATAAAAGTTAGTGATACCGCGCCAAGCCGAAGCATTGAAAGATTTGTCATCGACACCAGATCCATCGGTACCCAGCCTGACGGTGACTTCAACTTGTGCACCTGTGGCGGAGACATTACTTGAACTGGCTTTTTTGCTACAGGAGAATAATGTGACAAGAGCAAAGATATAAGCAAAGGACGAAAGTATAAATAAAGTTCTAAGTTTTACTGTGATATTCATAATGAGGCCACTCCATATATTTAATACCATACCCCCCAAAAGGTATTTGTCAAGACTACAGCAAAATCTAGGAATTATACCGTTTTAGCCTGTTTGATAGAAGTCTATTTTTAAAGCCCCGAAAGTCAACCCACATAATTTCAAGTCAAGCAAATAATACAATAAACTGTTGACAAGTGTCTCTGGCCTCCGTATCATGCTTAAAAATTTTAGCTCTGCCTGCGGCGGTGGTGGAATAGGTAGACACGCTAGCTTGAGGGGCTAGTGGCAGTAATGTCGTGCTGGTTCAAGTCCAGTTCGCCGCACTAAAGGACTCCGTTTATCGGAGTCCTTTTTTCTTTTTTGCCACCAAAAAACCTGAAATACTCTTTTTACAGCTATATCTAAAGGGCAAGCCTCCAACACAAAAATTACTGGTAGGACCTGCTCAGCTCCTAATAATCAGGCACTTATATGGACAAAATAAGTCCGATTATATTAAAGATACTTGGAAATCTCCTCCATAAAACCATGGCGACGTTTGGCATCGAGGTCTGCCTCTTGGAACAGCTGCTCCATGGCCTCCGGTGCAATCTTCTTTAGAGCCGTATAACGGCGTTCGTTATTCAACAAGTCGCTGATCGGACGTGCAGGCTTTTTACTTTCCCAGGCCAGGCGCTCGCCCTGTAAAGCGTTCGGGTTGTAGCGATACAGCGGAAAATAGCCTGTCCCAACGGCCAACTTCTGCTCGCTTTGCGTCTTCCCCATGTCAATACCATGCGCAATACAGGGAGCATAAGCCAGAATTATTGACGGGCCATTGTAAGCCTCCGCTTCCAGAAATGCCTTAATGACCTGATTGCGGTTGGCCCCCATCGCCACTGAAGCCACATACACGTGGCCGTAAGACATCGCAATTAAACCCATATCCTTTTTGCCCATTCGGCGCCCCTTATACGCGAATTTCGCCGTCGAGCCTATGGGCGTGGACTTTGAAGCCTGGCCACCCGTGTTAGAATAAACTTCAGTATCCATGACCAATATGTTGACATTAAAGTTCTGCGACAGAACGTGGTCAAGCCCGCCAAAACCAATATCGTAAGCCCAGCCATCTCCGCCAATGGCCCAGACGCTCTTGTCGACAAAGTAGTCTCCCAACTCAATCAATTTCTCCAACAAGGGTTTGACCTCGGCCACGGCAGACGGCAAAATCTCTTGAGCCGCTTTCTTGATAGCCACCTGGCGGTCAAAAGCTTCTTCCGACTTATCGTTGTAGTCGGCCAGGGCCGCGGCCAACAAACCATCCAACTCGACGCCTGCAACGAGCAACTTCTCGCAGACGGCCTGTAAAGCTTTACGATTCTGATCTACGGCCAAACGCATCCCCAAGGCGTATTCGGCATTATCTTCAAACAAAGAGTTACCCCAAGAGACCCCGCGCCCCTTGCTGTCTTTGGCAAATGGAATAGTCGGAAAAGTACCGCCGTAGATCGACGAACACCCCGTGGCATTACCAATAATCATGCGGTTGCCAAAAAGCTGGGTCGCGAGCCGGTAGTATGGAGTCTCACCACAGCCGGCACAAGCTCCGTGAAACTCAAAGTATGGCTTGCGCAGACCAATTTCCCTGATTGAGTTGGCTGGGGCGCCCTCGTTGTTATTCGGCAGCCTATCGAAGAAAGTAAAGTTTTCAACCTGTCCCGCCTCCTGTTCCAGTGGCAAGCTCGAAAATGTCAGGGCTTTTTCCTTGGCCGGACAAACATCAATGCAGACGCCACAACCGGTACAGTCTTGGGTATAAACTTGCAGTCGATACCGCAGGCCTTGGCTGACCTTGCCCCTGACCGGAATGGTATTGAAGCTAGACGGCGCCTCCTGGAGGTCTGCTGGCACAATTTGCTTGGCGCGAATGACGGAATGCGGACAGGACATAACGCACTGGTTACATTGAATACAGTTGTCCGCCAACCACCTCGGCACATCCAGAGCCATTTCCCTTTTCTCGAGACGACTGGTACCGATGGGCAGGGTACCATCGTAATTCATCTTGGAGACTGGCAGTTGATCGCCCTGCATGCGGGCAACCGGCTCAATGACCTCGGCCGCGAATCTGTCACTAATATCGGCCAGAGTATTGCGTTCAGGAGCTGATACGGAAAAAACCGGCGGAATTTCAACCTTTTGTAAACCGGCAATAGCCTGATCCACCGCGGCCCAATTAATCTTGACAATGTCTTCGCCCTTATTTTTGTAGGACTTATGGATGGTGTCTTTAATCAGCTTAGTGGCGCGTTCGGCGGGCAAAACTTCCGAAAGGTGAAAAAATGCGGCTTGCATCACAGTGTTGATGCGGATACCAAGGCCCACTTCTTTGGCAATTTTCAAGGCATCGACAATGTAAAATTGTATCTTTTTTTCACGCAGCAGTTTCTGGTCTTTTTCCGTGAAGCTGGCTAGGACTTCATCGGGCCCCAAGACCGTATTCAGCAGAAAGGTCCCCCCCTCTTTTAATGGCTCCAAAATGTCATAGCGTCCTGGATAACTGGGGTGATGACAGGCGACAAAGTCCGCGTCGGTAATCAGGTACGGCATATTGACGGGATCGTGGCCAAAGCGCAGGTGCGATACGGTGACACCGTAGGATTTCTTCGAGTCGTAAACGAAGTAACCCTGTGCATTCTGCTCGGTGCTACCGCCAATAATTTTGATTGAGTTTTTGTTGGCGCCGACCGTACCATCCGAACCCAAGCCCCAAAACATGCAACTCTTGACAGAAGCGGGCGTAATGTCAATATGCTCGGCGACGGGAATAGACAAGTGAGTCACATCGTCCTCAATACCGACAGTGAAGTTATGACGGCCTTCAGTTTGCAAAAACTGATATACCGCATTGACATGGCTGGGAGTAAACTCCTTTGAGGACAAGCCATAGCGGCCACCGACGACCTTGACGCCACTGCGGCCGGCCTGAACCAAAGCGCTGACGACATCCAGATATAGCGGTTCACCGTGGCTGCCCGGCTCCTTAGTGCGGTCCAATACCGCGATGCGCTGACAGCTGGCAGGTATCGCTGCGACAAAGTGTTCAACCGAGAAAGGGCGATACAAACGGACTTTGATCGCCCCCACTTTCTGTCCGCGGGCGTTGAGGTAATTCACGGTCTTGTTCACCGTGTCGCAGGCCGAGCCCATGACAATAATCACATCGCTAGCGTCAGGAACACCGACGTAGTCAAAGAGCTTATAGTGGCGCCCGATCAGCTCGCCCAGCCTATCCATAGCGTTTTGAACAATTTGCGGGAGAGCGTCGTAGTACTTGTTGCTGGTTTCACGCCCCTGAAAATACACATCTGGATTTTGGGCGGCGACGCGTACCACTGGCTTTTCGGGGCGCATGGCGCGATCGCGAAAACGCTGTATCCAGGCCGGGTCAATCATTTTTTTGATTACAGTGTAAGGAATCTGATCAATTTTCATCACTTCGTGGGAAGTGCGGAAACCGTCAAAAAAATGCAGGAAGGGTATCTCTCCCTCCAAAGTTGCGGCGTGGGCCACTAGAGCCAGATCCATGGCTTCCTGTACGCCCGCCGAGGACAACATGGCAAAACCGGTGTTGCGCGTGGACATGACGTCCGAATGATCGCCAAAGATTGAAAGGGATTGCGCCGCTATAGAGCGAGCCGAGACATGAAAAACACTAGGTAGCATCTCTCCGGCAATCTTGTGCATGTCCGGAATCATCAGTAGCAGACCCTGCGAAGCTGTAAAGGTCGTGGTCAAAGCGCCGGCGACCAAAGAACCGTGAACCGCGCCAGCAGCACCAGCTTCGGACTGCATCTCAATGACATTTACTGTTTCGCCAAACAGATTTTTAATTCCTTGTGCCGCCCACTCATCTGAATGCTCGCCCATCGGTGACGACGGGGTTATCGGATAAATCGCGGCAACACTACTCAGTTGATAGGCAATATAAGCCGTCGCCTGGTTACCATCCAATGTTACCTTAGCCATAAGTACATGTTCCTCACTATTACATATTTTGCGAAATAATTTTCACAAGCTTGGTAATTATAACAGTTCAAATCTAAAATATCAAGATAGTACATTTTTAAAATAACTGATATACAAATTAAATAAACATCATTAACTTGGTAATGAGTCTCAATAAAGACAATCAATAAAAACTACTTGCAGTATAAAATATTATATATTATTTAATTGTTATAGTTTGAAGCTGATATTTACTCTGTATAAATATTTTGTTTGATGATATTGGCAAAGAATTATATTTCAGGGCCATTTTTTATAAAAAAACTGTGAATCTTAAAAAAATTAGGTGTAGGTGTATGAAATTTTAAGTAAATGTTTGCTGGCCATTTCAATGGAGTCAAAATATCCCAAACGGTAGTAGCAGATCGCAGCCGCTCCAATAAATTCGGCATCACAAATACTCGGTGTATGAATGACAATGCCGCTTTGTCGGGCCTTCCAATTCAGCCAAACCGGATAATAGGCCTGCCCTCCCGAAAGCAGGGCTTGCCGCTCTTGGCAGAATGGCCTGCCAGAATATTGCCTGTACAATTCAAATATGATCTGACTGTGCCACACAAAAAACTGTACCAACAATTGAATTCCATACAATCCCAACAAGGGAAATTCAACGACAGGAAAAGCGTCTGAAAGAGAACTCAAAAATTCGCTAATCGGGTGTCTGGCCTGGACAAAGTTCTGTGCATACTGTTCTGCCCTACGCAGCTCATTTGAGCTAGCATTTAAAATAATTTCCTGCAACATCAGGTTTTCCTGACTACGTTGCCAAGCTGAACAATGCGGAGCATTGGCATGCGTTTCGGCCTTCACAAAGCCGGCTAGAGAACAAGGCTCCGGTTTTGCGGGCAGACCTCCAGATGGAAGCTGCTTGTAGGCTTGCCAAAGTTCAAATAACTGCCCGAATAGCTTGCCACTACCTTCCTGTACGTAAGAGAGGACGGGCCGCTTATTGATCACATGGTAATTTAGGAAATAGCCGGGCGGATTTCGCAAACTCTTGGCTTCTGCATCAATCGTATAATGTCGCGGCAGAAAGAGATTAAATCCTTCGGAGGTACCAGTACGATTGCGCAATAGAGTATCGCAGCTGTGACTCAGACCCGCTTCGGCGGCAAAAAAATCCACACCAGGGCAGAACAGTGGCAGGGCCTCCAACTCTGGCGGCAAGCCGTGTAGACGCAGGGCTGAAACCTGTACCCGCCCAACGCTGGCACTAAAGTCGCAGAGCCGAGGCAAAAGAGGTAAAAGCTCTGCATCTTTGACACTGCTGTTTATTTTAATCTCTGCCTCTGTGCCTTCCTGTGTGGCTTCGGGCCAGTAAAAATTCTGATAGTGTCGTGGGATAGGGACACAAAGAGCGCCGCCGAGTAGGTAGCACATGTAATTGGCCGGAGGGAGAATACAAGCCACCTGGCCGCGCTGCTCTAGGCTTAAACGGTCCCACAGGGCCCGGGCCAGCGGCAGGTAAAAAGAAGCCCCCCTGCGGTACTGTGCAAGGCCGGGATCAGTGCGATGCACAGGGTTATGACAGCTGGCAATAGGCTGGCCATCGCGGTCAATGGCCAGCAGACTGGGACCATGACTGGAGAAACTGAGAGCTTCCAGGCGCCGTACAGTCGCAATGTCAGAAGCCGACACGCAAGAGCCTGGAAACCTGGCAGCTGCATAAGCAGGATCACTTACAAGCCTGAGAATTAAAGCAATATCTTGAAGTAGAGCCCGCCAGCTTTCACCGTTTTGTCGTTCAAGAGGCAAATACTTACGGTGGCTAGTATAAACAATAGGCTGGCCTAGCTTCTCTTCCCGCGGATTGCACAGCAGTGCCCATTTAGTATAGGTAGTGCCGATATCGCAGGCTAGGATCACAAAAAATCAGTCTTCTTGCGCCAGCTTGGGATGGCGGGAAAAAAGACGCAAAATCATTTCGCGGTTATCCAACAGGTGAGTCACAGAATGGTTATGATAGATATGGTCGATGACTTGGCCGAAAAATTTCGAGACATCAGCCTCGACAAACCAAGGCTTGGTAAGCACTTCTGGTGGCAACATAACCCCGTTAGTACCGATCAGATACGAAAACAAACCTTCTTCATACGCCTTGTCACAATGCTCAATAGAATCGCCATTAAACAGCGGCAAGGATATACCTAAAAGTATATCTTTCGCGCCATGTTCTTTAAGGATGCGCATGGCCTTAATCATAGTGCCGCCCGTGCCCAAAATGTCGTCCGCAATAAACACGGTAGCCCCCTGGACATCCCCCAGCAGGCGCATATTGATAATATTATTATCCTCGGCATTAGCCGAGACACGGCTGTAGTCGCGCTCCTTATATATGGCCCCGAGGGGACAGCCGAGGGCATTGGCAAAGAAACGATTGCGTCCGAGCCCACCGACATCCGGTGAAACAATCATCAGATCTTTGCGCTTCACCTTATAAAGCAGCTCTCGCATGATCTGATATGAAGCGTGTAAATCCTCCAAATTAGTTTTGTGAAAGGCGTTTTCAATTTCCTTGCAGTGGATATCCAAGGTAATGATACGCTTGGCGCCAAGGTCTTCCAGCTGCCGTGAAATACGAGCGGCGGCCAGGCCTTCACGGCCCTTGCGCACGTGTTGCCGGCTGTAAGGAAAATATGGTAATATCAGGGATATTTGCTCGACATCACTACTGTAAACGGCATCCAAGGTTACAAATAACGATAGCAAGTGGTCGTTGATGGAAAACTGGTGCAGCTTGCCGTTGATTGTAATTGGCTGATTATTAGTTACATCTTGAATGATAAAAACATTCTTGCCCCGAATAGAAGACCCAACCGAAGCTTTAACTTCACCGTTAGCAAACACAGTATGTTCACAGGGGACGAGAAAACTTTGGGGATGGATAGTACCTGAAAGTTTGGCATTGGTGTAACGCGAATACAAATAATGGTCGATTTTTTTGGCAAAGGCCGCCCCCCCGGGACAGGTGACCAGAGCCAGGGAAAGGTCTTGCTCCATCGTGGGTTCCTCATGTATACCTGCTGCAAAAATCTGCTGAGTTTATAACAAAAACAATAAAAGAATTCAACATGAAAAGGTTCTCTGTCAAGGCAAACTTATCAAGACCGAATTAAAATTACTGAAAATGTTTGTCGCCGCGTCCTTTTGGCTCGCTAGGTCTCCAACAGGTCTCAGCTGGGGGCCACATAAGTTGCAGGCGGCTGGCATCTTCAATTTTAGCGTGATAATACCACCGATACCTTCGGATATTCACCAGGGAGGCTGAAAAGAGACCAGCTAATGCTCGGATCGGCGGGGAACATTGTAAGCGACATTGATCGCGTATCTTTTGCCACTGTAAACAGCCAGAAGACATCTTTTGAGCTGCCGTCATCGAACTTAAAATCCTCAATGAAAATACCGCCCTGAAGTTGGCGGGCATCGTGAGTATAAGAGGCATCGTAAGTAGAATTCCCATAAGAGATATGTACTTGGCTCACTCCAAATCTTATTTTTATATCTATAGGCGGACCTGTAGCTATAAAATACTCAGGAATTGGGGTCTCTCCAGTCCAATACGTATTGCGCACTGCAAAACTTTCTTGACTCGTATCCAGACAAGCCGAGATCACTAGGGCTAACATAACCAAAGATCCGCACCAGATTATGCTTAAAAACCTTAGGGCTTTGTTGCGCGGGCTACAGCTGTGCCATTTCTCCTTACACTCAAAGCAGTTGTTCTCGTCATTCACCACAAATTTCCATGCAATTGTTTATGCAAGTTTTTATGGCCAAAACAAATGTTTGGAGGGACTTGCATAAACCCTCATTTTCACCTAGCTTGATTCAAATTTACTCTAAACCAACTACCGATGATTTTAGAGAAAAAACACCTCTATAGATAGATGTAGGGAGGGGAGAATATTATGGATACAAAAGTAAGCCCACAGCAGTCAGATATCCGTGTCGTATTTGAGCGATTGCTGCAAGTCGTTGCCCAGCTGCGAGGCCCTGACGGCTGTCCCTGGGATCGCGCACAAACTCTGGAGAGTATGCGCTCCTGCCTGCTAGAAGAATCTTGGGAAGTCATAGACAGCATTAACTGCAGAGACCTGCCGCATTTGCGCGAAGAGCTGGGCGACTTGCTGCTAAATATAATACTTCTGAGCGACATTGCCAATTCTCAACAAACCCCGGACAGCGCTGGGCGCCAAGCGCAGTTTGGCCCAAGCCACTTCCTCAACCAGGTAATCACTGATTTGCGGGCCAAGCTGATCCGTCGCCATCCACATGTATTCGGCACAGCTCATGCCGACAATGCCGAGCAAGCCCTAAGTAACTGGCAGAAAATCAAAGAAGACGAAGAGTCCAATCTCCGGACCAGAGATCAAACGCCATCGCTACTAGGCGCCATCCATCAGGGAGCATCCTGCCTATTATATGCCTTGAAACTGCAGCAAAGGGCGGCTCAGTTGGGCTTTGACTGGCCAGCTGAGTCAGCCAGTCGAGACAGCGCCGACAAGATTGCCGAAGAATTGGCCGAATTCCAGCAAGAGCTATTGCCAAATTCACAACCCCAAACACAGGATCAAAGGCTAGAAGAGGAGCTCGGAGACCTGCTTTTCAGCGTGGTCAACATGGCCCGCGTCCATTCTCTGAACCCAGAGTTAGCCCTGGAGCGCAGTGCCCAAAAGTTTCGACGCCGCTTTGAGTACATTGAACAGCAGTTGGCCGCCCAGGGCCGCTCACTGCAAGAGAGCAGCCTAGACGAAATGGAAGCCCTGTGGCAAGAGGCCAAGCAGACAATGAGCTAAGCCATTATAAATTCGCTAAAACGCGCAAGAAAAAGGCACCCAAGGCAGACTCGCCTAAAGAAAGCGCAAAAGTTAGCAGCACAGCTATCACAAATAGTGCCGTGACCTGCATGCCAAAATTGCCGCTAGAAATATTTAGAAAAGACAAAGGGCCCTGCACCAGTTTGCGAATGTAAAAATCTATATGACTCAATACCACATTGTAGCTCGCCCGCTTGCTAAACAGCAGATGCAACAATCTGAATAATAAAATCAAGGTGACGATGAGAACTGCGGTTTTCACAATTGAAACAGCCCCCAGCAAAAGCTGAAAAAGCATTCCCACAAACACCACGCCAAAAGACGCGCTTTGCGTAGCCCCCAACCCGCGCACAAAGCGCTGCAGCAGATTGATCGACAACAAGGCAAAGATCGGGGAAATATCTATGACTCCGCCCAGCACGGCAAAAGGTAAACGCCGGAAAAAACCGAGGAAACGGTCGGTCAATAAACACAGCCAGTAACCGAATGAGTGACGCTCCAAAGTATAGCTATTGACAAACCAACTAAGCACAACGCGCATTAGAACCATGAAGTAATAAATATTTAGCAAATGATACAGCAACGCAAAAATTTGCGATGTAAGACTAAAATTAGTAATCATATGAAACTATCTACCTTACAACTTATCCACCAACATTGAACATTTACCCGAAGGAATGGGTAAGGTCTTTTTTTTGTAGTCCAGGATATCCACTGTAAAATAGTATAGTTTCTCCGACTCCAGACGAATTTCCCAACCACGCACACTCTTGCGCGTTTGGATCGAAATAATATTGCGCCGCAGGGACAAATTCCGGACCCCCATTTCTTCCAGAGTCGGAACCACCCAGTCCACTGTCTTGCGCGGCAAGCTGATATTTAAACCGATAATCGTCTCAATGAACAGGTTGACTGTAATTAAGGAAATCATGTGGGCAAAATTACCGCTGGCTTGCACCATGCGGTCCTGACTGTTCGACTCGATGACCAGTGCGGGCTTATTTTCATACGGCATGTACGCTTGCCAGAAACCATGCTGAAATTCACTCTCCAGAAAGTATGTATCAAGTATATGGTACATGTGCATAATGGCAAATTCACGGGCCTGGCGATAATACTGATAAACTTCCAGACCCTTGATCACCACAAAACTGAGCTCTGGATACACCGAACCATGGTGGCCCCGGCCTTCGGGACTAAATTCGGGGTGATGCTGCGCCAAACATGGGAAAGGGTTATCCGAACCAAACCACTCTGGATCCTTCAATTTTGCAATGAGCTGCTCCAAGCGCTCTTCATTCAGCACTTCGCTGAGCATAATCCAATAACTACAAAGAGTCGCCGAAGCAATTGGCTTAGCTTGGGCATCCAAATCATAAAAAAATTTCTTTGCAGGGTCCCACATCAGATTCATGATCCGAGTTTTCAGCGAGAAATAGTATTTCCGATAACGGAAAGCTATTTCCTTATCGTTGAGCAAGTCACCAATAATGGCCATGTAATGAGCATTAAGCAATTGCTGAGCGTTGAAGTCAATCAGGTAAACGGCCCCGTCTTTCTGCCGTACCGAGTTCTGCCAGCCAACGGCGGCCAACGGCGCCCTCAGTAGGCCCAGTTCTTCATCGCGGAACTGGCCATCAATCCACTGAAAATATCGCTCCAACTTTGGAAAAATTTCCTGAATACGCTTTTTCAATCCCACCTTATAATAGAGATGAAACTCTAGCCAAGCAAACAGAGGGGGATTGACATTCTCTGGGTTGCCTTCTTGTTCGACTACCGCACCACTTTTAAAATCATAATTGGCCCGAATGGCTCCGTTTTCTTCCTGCTGTTGGTAAAAATAGTCGACCTGTTGCACCGTTAGCTGAGGCTTGCCTTGATATACCAACGAGAATGCGGACATCGTGACCTCAAATTGATTTAAAACGCTAGAATCAGGCTTGTGAAAAAAATACGATCTGGCGTCCTTGGGATTCGGACTCCAGAAGTCTTCTAAATTCAACCAGGTTTTCTGATAAGCTTGGATAAAATCCTGGTCGTAATAAATCAATTTGGGAAAATCAATATTCACAAGTATCTCCTGTAATCGGCAAAGGCGGCTCCAGGCGCCGGGATACAAAGACGAGGGCGCTGCGAACCGGAAGCATATTCGCGGCTATAATAAGCAAGAATCGACCAAAAGGCTAGGAAGCCTAGCTCTAAATTTTGGGAGACTGCCACAACCATTGAAAGTTTAATATTCAAAATGCCTCCAAATAACAATTTTCGCAGATATTTATGTTAAGATATTGACAATGAATATCAATGGTGCTATCTTTTCCATCTGTGTGATTTGGTCTTTACAAACTTTGGCTTCCCTTGCCGAGTAAGGTAATTCAACCACCAATTTTATCAAAATGTCACAACAATTAAAAATTTAATATAAACTATTTTATTGCATATTTTAACATTGAGAAACAGAGAGTCTCAATTCAACATTGCGACTCAGCACATTGAAGTTGTGCCACAATACCATATTCAGGAGCTTCCTATGACCCTTAATCAGTTGGAAAAAGGTGACATTGCCCGCATTGTCAGAATTGATGGAGATGTCGGGCTGCGCCGTAAACTTCTCAATCTGGAAGTCAGTTTGAACTCAGAAGTTCGTTTCTTGCGCAGAGCCCCGCTGGGCAACCCGTTAGCGTTTCTAATTGGCGACAACATGGTGGCAATACGCAAAAATATTGCCCAGAAAATTCAAATTGAGTTATTGCCCAATATTCAATCAAACCATTAGTCAACCCCTAGCGCTAGGCACTTAGACCATAACAATGCGAAAAGGAATAAATTAATGACCAATGAAGACACTAACGAAAAAACAAGTGCCGCCAGCCGCCCGGTAATCGCGTTTTGTGGCAAGCCTAATGTAGGCAAAAGCGCCCTGATTAACGCCCTTGCCGGCAGCCGTTTGCGCGTGGGCAACTGGCAGGGTGTCACCGTAGAACGCTACGAAGCCCACACTCAGTGGCAATGGCAGGGTCAAACTCAAAACCTGCATCTCATGGACTTGCCTGGCCTCCGAGACACTTCCTGCAGTACCCAGGATCAATGTATTGCCAGTAACTTTTTATTCGACGAGAGTCTGGCCGTCTGCGTCAACGTCGTCGAAGCATCCAATCTGCGCGAGAATTTAAGCCTGACCTTGCGCCTGCGGGAGTTATTCCAGAGCATGGACGTGCCCATGATTATAGCCTTGAACTTTGCCGACGAATTGGAAAAACTTGGCTGGACCATTGATACTCAGGCTCTGGAAGCCGAATTAGCTTACCCCGTCGTGATGGTTTCCGCCCGTTTGAGAACGGGTGTCGACAAATTGAAGGAGAAAATACAACAACTGTACAGCCAGGTCACAGCCCAATCCACAAAAAACCAAACCGGCTGGCGCATCATGCTTAAAAGAGATTTACTGAGCCAGCCGAACCTGGCTGAAGTTTTACAAGCGGCGCAGCGCCAAGACGCCTCCCCTCCTCCTTTGACCTGGCACGAGATTTTTGCCGAATTCCCACAGTTGCTCCGCCTGCAAAACCTGCAGGAAATTCTGCCCGAGAGTGAACGGCCCAATCTGAACCGGCAATTAGGCTTGCTGGAGGCCGCTACCAATGAACTAGAACCAAAACACAATTATCAATACTTTGAACAACGTTTCCTGCGGTTCAAGGAACGGGCATCTGAAGTCGCCCAAAAGTGCTTGTTTCGCGGACAAGACAAGCATCGCCTCAGCCACAGCGAAAAGGCCGACCACGTCCTCTTGCATCCCGTTTTAGGACCCTTTTTAGGCATATTTTCCATGCTGATCGTATTTAGTATTACCTTTAGCTTCGCCGATCCTTTTATTGGCTTTGTGGACCAGTTCTTTTCGGGCTTTCTATACGATCAAGTCGGCAAGATAACTGGCAACGCGCCATTCTGGCTTAACTCATTAATCCGCGACGGCATATTGACCGGCCTCGGTCTGATCTTAAGCTTTACACCATTGATGTTAATTCTGTATATTCTGATCGGTATTATGGAAGAAAGTGGCTACATGATGCGCATTGCTTTTATGGCCGACCGCGGCATGGCACGCATGGGTGTTTCTGGAAAATCCCTGATCCCGCTGTTCATGGGGTTTGGCTGTAACGTCCCATCCATTTATGCCACCCGCACTCTTGAGTCTGAAGGCGAGAAACGCATCACAGGTTTTCTCGCTGGTTTTATGTCTTGCGGCGCACGCATGCCTGTTCTCGGTTTATTTACAGCGACATTCCTCGGCCCGTGGGCCGGTTTTGCCGTAGTCTCCCTGTACCTGCTGGGCATATTGGTAGCCGTACTGGTCAGTCTATTACTCAAGCGCCTACATTATTTCGAAAATGACGGCAAAGCCTTTGTCATAGACTTGCCCCCTTATCGCTGGCCCCTGCTCCAGTCTCTAGGCAAAACCGCCGGCTTTCGCACCTGGAGCTACGTCAAGCGCGCTTCGACACGCATTCTAGCGTTGCTAATTGCCTTGTGGCTATTCACTTTTTTCCCCGCCCACGGCGACATCGAAAAGTCTTACGCCGCCAGCTTTGCCAAGTGGATTCAACCCGTATTTGAACCGCTAGGCTTTGGCAATCGTTGGCAACTAATCGGAGCCATGCCGACATCCATAATCGCTAAGGAGGGCGCCCTGGCGGCTCTGGGTCAATTCATGGGTGGTAGCACAGCGCCCGAAGCTGGCAGCGATGACGCAGTCACCAATTTTCACGTGGGTTTAGCCGAACAGGGCTTCCTACTCTGGGAAAGCATCCAGGAGGCCTTCCATTTTGACATTATTGGCTTCATTAGCGGGAGTTCGGAGAGCGCCATCGAATCGGACTACGGCCGCGGCATTATCGGTGCCGTCCGCGATCTCTGGCAAGGCGACCCGTTGGCACCGATCCGCTCGCTGAGCTTTGCCATCTTCATCTTGCTCGTAGTTCCCTGCATCGTAGTGCTGGGGGCAATGCGCCAGGAATTTGGCGCCAAATTTGTCACGGGTGTAACCTTTGCCTACCTCCTTATACCCTACGTCGCCAGCCTAATGTTTTTTCAATTCAGCCGACTGCTGTTTGGCTAAATGAGGAAAATTATGACACAAACTGCCAGCTTGTGGATCAGTATAGCCCTGCTTGTAATACTTTGTGTTCCCGTTCTAATTTGGCTCCTGCATTGGTTGCGCAATAGCGGCCAGATATGGAGACAGGGACGAAGTCCGGCCTCGCTCAAATGTCAGTCCTGTAGCCATCGAGGGGCTTGCCCCAGCGTCTCGACCATCATGGCGAAATTACAGCCAGAACCTCCCAAACCTTCCCCACCTTCTCAGGAAAGCGTAAATTCTCAAGGACAGGAGCAAGCCCATAGCGAGACTTTTTCAAAGCAGGATTTCAGAAAAAGCTAAAGCATTCAAAGCTAGGCCCCGAAATAAAATTACGGGTTTTTCAGCAAAAATTCAGGCGTTCTGTCTAGATCCATTCTATTTTATTCAAGAGAGGGCCCAGCTTATGTTACGGAGTTTCTATACCAGCACTAGCGGCCTAAAAGCCCAGGAACAACGCATGAACAATGCGGCCAATAATTTGGCTAACGTCAACCGGACAGGTTTTAAACGTGATATTTCAGTCATGAAGGCATTCCCCGAAATGTTAATCAGCCGCCTAAATGACCAAGTACAGCGCCTGCCCATTGGCAGCATTGACAATGCACCTGTAATTGGCATGATGGGTACCGGTGTTGAGTCTAACCAGACATTTATCGACTTTACTCAAGGCAGCCTGGTGGAGACAGAAAACCCCTATGACATAGGTCTTGAAGGCCAGGGTTTTTTCGCAATTGAAACGCCACAGGGTGAGCGCTACACCCGCAATGGCGAATTCACCTTGGGGACAGAAGGCTTTCTTGAGACCAAAGAAGGCCTGCGAGTCATGGGCGAGGCAGGTCCTATCTCTCTAAAATTGAATAATTTCCGCATTGAACGTGACGGCGGTATTTACTACAACCCTCAATTACAAGATGATTCGCAACGCCTGGTGGCAGAACGCGACAACAATTGGAATTCGGAAGAACTGCTCGACAGAATTAAAATTGTCAATTTTGATCGCCCCCAACATTTAGAGAAAATGGGTTCTTCCCTATTTAAGCCTGCCTACGAAAGCAATTTACATATTCCACTCAGCGGTGAGCCGCAATTGCTATCTGGGAATCAGCGCCCAGTCGTGCGCTGGAAGATGCTGGAAAAATCCAATATTAATGCCGTTTCCGAAATGGTAAATATGATCGAAATTCAGCGCGCCTACGAAGCCAATCAAAAAGTAATTCAGACGGACGACCAGCTGCTGGGACGTTTAATCAACGGAGTCGGCACTTACGCATAAAATCAACTGGATTCTTTATTTTAAAGTCTTGGCGAGCCAATCAAGCGTAAATGCAAAATATAATTTAAGGAGAAAGTTATGATACGTTCCCTTTGGACAGCCGCCTCAGGCATGAACAGCACTCAGCAATATTTTGACACGATAGCCAACAACTTGGCCAACGTAAATACCGTCGGCTACCGCCAGGTACGAGCAGAGTTCGAAGACTTGCTCTACGCCCATCAGAAACTTGCCGGAACCCCAGCCACGGACGAAACTCTTCGTCCTTTAGACGTTTCTGTCGGTCACGGCAGTCGCGTTGCCGCAACCCAGCGCATCTTTAATCAGGGTGTCGTCAAAGCCAGTGATAGTCCTGTGGACATAGCCATTCAGGGCGAAGGTTTTTTCCGCGTGGAAATGCCGAATGGCGAATATGCCTACACTCGCAATGGGGCCTTCAAAGTTGACGCCAACAAGCAAATTGTTACAGCACAAGGTTTCCGCCTGTCGCCGGAAATCATCTTGCCGGAAAATATTAGTTTGGAAAATGACCTGGCGATTACCCGCGACGGCAAGGTCAACGTGCGCGTTGACAACGATGTGAAAGACGTAGGTCATATTGAACTCTTTCGCTTCGTCAACCCAGCGGGGCTAAAAGCCATCGGTGAAAATGTGTTTCAGGAAACCCCAGCCTCTGGCGAGGCAATTCAAGGCAGCCCCGAAGATGGTAAAGGTATGGGCACTTTATACCAGCACTTTCTCGAATATTCAAACGTCAATATGGCTAAAGAAATGGTCAACATGATTGTCGCAAATCGTGCCTATGAATTTAACTCGCGCGCAATACAAACCAGCGACAGCATGCTCAATACAGCTATCAATATCAAGCGTTAAAACCCCTTGCAACTGACAAACCAATTATTGCCGACTAGAAATGCCATCTATCCAGGATCTCAACTCCTTTAAGAATGCGGTAAATCAGCTAGGTGACGAACCAGCTGTCGTAGAGTCGCGCGACGAGGTGCTAGAAGATATTCAACCAAACGAGGGTGCTGATCCACTAATGCCTGAGCTCTCCACGATGCGGGAAATAATCGGAGGAGAAACCGAGGCTGATACCGAAGAAGCAGAGCTCAGCACCAGGTTAGATGAGCTCAATTCAGACCCCGAAATTCTGGAAGCGCAATCCGACTCTGGAATTGTCATGGACGATGACGATGAACCAAAAGAAGAGTCGCTGTATACCGTGCCGCGGGAGTTTGAAGATTTGCTTGGCGACCAGAATGACGGCCAGGATGTCAATAACCCAGACAATGATTCTGAACCAGATATCAATCAACTCTTACAAAGTCTTGAGGAAACTGAGGATGAACTGCCAGTACAAGAGTTAGAGGCGATAGAGCAAGAAGATTTTCAAACTGAAGAAGCTACGGCTCCACCGGAAGTCCCATTGGATGTTTACAAGATGCTGGATACAAGGTTTGGAGAATTAGACAGCGAGCGCTTCAGCTCTGAACCTTCGGGCGAGGGAGTCCCAGATACACTTGCGCAAACAGGACTTGATCAAGTAGAGCAATCCGCTAATGACGAGGCGCTTGAAACGCCTGAGTATTCCACTAAAGAAACCACGAATGAGCCAGCGCCCACAGCTGAGCCTGCCTACAAAACACAGGGAGACATCCAAGAAAAACCAGGGGATTTAGGAGCCGAAGCGACGACGCAGATTGGCTCTTTCGACGGAGGGACCGAAGGCGAAGGTTCTGAATCCGGCACAGTAGCCAAGGCGGACCGAGGGTCACGCGACAGAGAACCAGACGAATTGCTCGCGCCAAACTCTGAAAATCTCTCCACACTGGAGAGTGTTTCTCAATTGGAAAAGGCCTTAAATCAACATCGCAGCATTGATTTGCTCAATATCAATGAAGAGGAAGTCGAGGCCAAAGAAAACGAATTTGAAGAGCTTGAATTCCGCATTTCTCATGAAAATGCCCGGGAGTTTCTGTTACAGCTCTGCGCCTACCCCATTGCCCTAAAACTGGCTATCGAAGAAGAAATTGGCGAGAATGAGCTCCGCGAAGAAGCAGTCGAAACCCTGATTGAAATGGTGAGCTCAGGCGTCAATCCACGCCACGTTGCCAACTACTTTTTCTCACAAACGGGCAAACGCATATTGCTTCCCAAAGGTCAGCGCTACCATGCGATTGACCGGGATCAAATCAATAACCTTTTTTATCGGCAGTTTGTCCAACTCGGCATACCTCTGCTCCGACGTGCCTTTTTCGGAATCTCAATACTAGCCCTATTATTAGGTCTCCCATTTTATTTTCTTTATCGTCCTGTTCAGGCTTATCTGTACTATCAAAAAGGGCACTCTGAAATTCTTCATGACCGATTTAACGATGCGGAACGTTATTTTACTCTCGCAACCAATGGCTGGCAGTTGTTTGGCGACTCCCTATTTGTCAAAGGTTGGCCTTATAAATCTTGGTATCTACTTTATGCAAAAGCTTATACAGAACGTAAAGATTTTGCCGAAGCAACTTTCAAACTGCGCGAAACCCTGCGTCACTATCCCAATTATAGGGCGGCCTGGTTTCAATATATTTCGTTACTCAGTGAACAGATGGGAGAATTTGCCAAAGCCGAAGAAGCTATTCAACGATATTATAACCGTTTTGGTCGCGACTACCAGTCTCTAATCATCCGTGGGCAGAACTACCTTTATTGGGGGAAAATTGATCCGGCCTATTACGAAGAAGCTCGTCAAGTTTTTGCGGCAACTTACACCCTTGAGAGTAAAGACGACTTGCCACTGCTGTATCTGCTTGACTATTACATCCGCATCTCCCCTTTCAGCACGCATAAAAACCAGTTACAGAAGCTGACCTCATTTTTTATGGAATCCAACCCCCGTGAACTTGAAGTACCATCTAAACTTTATGCTCAAATTATGAGCGAGACTGCAGATTACTATCTAAACCGTGGCAAAGTCGAAATAGCCAAAAAACTTTTACTGAATGCTTCCCAAATTAGTAGTGACAGTATGGAAGTATATCGCTCTTTTGCTCAGTATTATGCCCGCATCGGAGACAGAGCCAAAGAGTTAGAGGCTTTGAATATGTCGCTATTTTTCCTCAATTACCGCGACGATCGCAATACTTCCCCCAACTTACTGGAGAACCTGGCACTGACTGAACAAAGAGCAAAATATATTTCCAGCAGTGAACAGATTTTTAACGCCAGTTACGTACTCAATAAATTGTTGAGGCAAGTTAAAGAGGCGGAGGAGCGTCAATTGCCCATTGAACAATTGCAGATGGCTGAAGTTTACGGGATGTTTGGCAATTTTTACTATCAAAATATTCCCCATGCCCTCAGCGCCATTCCATACTATCAAAAAGCCGGCAGTATGGGTTTTGAAGATTCTTATTTACGTTATCGCTACGGCCAACAGTTGTATCAGCAAGAAAATTTTGAACACGCCGTAGAACAGTTTCGCCAGAGCGGGTTGCACTTGCCTGATAACTATAAAGTCAAGTACGCACTGGGCAACAGCTTACTGCAGATAGGCAACTATAATAGCGCACAAGGTATTCTGGAAGAAGTATATTCCAACATCCAAGAAGACCTGCGCAGGAGTTTCCTTCTTGACCCGCAAAATTCACAGGAGGCTAGGGACCGACTCTTTATGCTGGTGCGTCTAGCAAATGACCTTGGTGTTGCCTACTACCGCGAGACCTTGCAAAGTCCCAAGATTAGCAATGAAGAAATTGCCCTCGCCTATTTAATGCAAGCCATGGGCTACCTTGATATACTAAGCCGCGAAGAAACAGTAGAGTTAAAGCTCCCGCCCGAATTATTGTTCCGCCCCCGACTGCTTACCAAGAAGACCATTGACTTGTTGGAGAATTCCATTCCCGCCCAAGGCCTAGTACCGGGTAGTTTGCCGGACCACAACTTGAAGCAAATTTTGGAAAACAAAATCGGGATTCCAACCTTCAATCTAGAAGTAAAGCCTTATTGGGTCGATATATTAGACCCGAACTCATTGCAGGAAACGATGGATTATTAAGGTAATTACATGTCTAATTTTTTCCCCGGGCAGCACAGGGCAACACCCCTGGCAACAAAAACCAGCCAACACACTGGTCAACAATATTTTGAAAGCCATACTCTGCCGCGACAACTGCCAAATAAACCGCTGTGTTTTTCTGCTCTCCTTTGCCCGTCTAAGTTCCACCTTCCGATATTGGCCATACTTTTCACTGTCAGTCTAGGCGCTCAAGAAACCGAGGTCCCGCATCCGACAAAATCTAGCGGTACCGGAGTGCTTGAAGACAAGCTATCTCCTGTCGTGGCCGAACAACGCATTCCTAGCTGGCTACTGCTAGAGCAAGGAAAGAGTCTGTATCAACAAGGTGACTATGGCGAGGCTTTACGTAAATTTCTACTGACGAAAAGGTCAACTGTCTATGCACCCGAAGCCAATTATTTGATTGGTCGTATTTTTAATACGGACAACAATCTCAGTCTGGCAATCTCTCAAATGCAAGAAGCCCTTGACCAAAAAGATTTTTTTTATGATCCCAATGATATTTATAACTTGTACATGACTTTGGCCAACCTCTATTTTCGTAAACAGGATTACCAGCAATACGAAGCGACCCTGCTTAAAGTTATAACTATGGAGCTCCCGGCCACAGCAGACGAACTGCGCAAAGGCCGACAGATACGCAGTATGCTTCAGGAGCAAGGAATTGACGAGGTATTATATTACTATGGTGACAACTATTCGCACATAATCCCAGCCCTTAATGAGCTTGCTCTCTACTACTATAAGCAAGGTTACTACAACGACACTTTGCGCCTGGGGCTATATTCTGTCATTTCCACCATGTCTCAAGGCATTGATTACCTGAGGCAGCAGCAATATATCACGCGCATACCACGAAATGCCAAAGATTTATTTGACATTAGCCCTGAATATGTTATCAACAAACTCAGCAGTGACCTTAAGAGTATCGGCATTGATTATCCTTTGGCGTGGAATCTAGAAGATCTGACCTTAAAAAACCCAGATACTCAACTCCCCCAAATCATTGCTAAAATCCAGGAAGTTGATCCAATATATAGTTTCAATCTGCTAGGCTATTACCTAAATACTTTTGAGCAGTATCCAGCAACTCGGAATCTCATTCACAAAAATCATCTCTATCGTCAATTATATTTCATTGGTTCAACGCTCTCTATCCAGGGCTATATGGGCGGTGCTAATAATATCCTAAATGTTTTAAATTATCTCCCCCAGGCAGGCCAATGGCGGCTTCGCGCCAAATCGCAGTTGCGACAATCTTTTATTGATGAGCAAATACCTTTCGGAATTTATTTTCCTGAATTGGGATAACACGCCTCCAGAGGATGCAATCAATCCATGATATGGTATCTCGCCTGAAACTGGGACCAGGTCCTAAGCGTAAGATTTCCGTTCTGTCTGATCCTGGCAGCTTATCCCGGCAGACCCAAACGAGAAGCAGCTCTGGCAGCAAATTTACGCTATGGTTATGCTGTAGCCCGTTATTCTTACTCACACTCTCGGCCTTATTGTTTGCTTTGAGCTTTCCCAGCAATTTCATTGAAGGCAATGCCACTTGGGAACGCGGTTTACCCGTATTGATCTATATATTTGCCCTTCCCTTGCTGCAAGCTTGCCGGCAGCTACGCAGTTTGCGTGAGGCCATATTTTATGGGGCATTTTACGGCTTCATCAGCTACCTACTCCTTAGTTTATGGCTGTTGGATTATGACTGGATCGCTTTTATCTTGATCCCCGGCATCTACTTGTATTACTTCAGCATCTTTTTTTCCACGTACTATCTGCTAGACCAATATATCTTGCGGCACGGTCTCCCTGAATATCTCAGCTATTTAGCCTTCTGCGTAGCTTGGATTTTACTTGAATATTTCAAGTCCGTCGGTTGGGTCGCCTACACATACGGCAGCCTCCTCTACAGTCACTACCTCCAGCCAGCACCATTGTACTTTAGCCATAATTTTATCCTGAAAAACATAGCTGATTTACTGATCCTTTACCCGGCAATGGCTATCCATAGTTTTGCGCAACGCTGGTACGCAAGCTGGGGTACAACTGCCCAAAGCCAAAAGCCTATGCTGCGACAGCTCGGTTTGACCTGCTTCAGTATTGTGGCCGCAATAGCCATATTACAGCTGGCATTCCGCAAGCAGATTACGCTCCTGAGCCAAGAATCAGGACAACAAACGCTCTCAGCGGATTCAAGCCGAACTTCTAGCCTTACATCGCGCATACAGCTCCCCATTGCCCCGGACAAACTAAACATCGCACTACTGCAACATAATATAAACTCTTGGCAAACTGAAAAAGACACCAGCCGCCAAGCCCTTGAGCGCCTTTTACAGCTAAGCCGTCTGGCTGAACAAGCCGGTGCCGAACTGATCGTATGGTCTGAGACCGCCTTTGTTCCGTTCTTCCGCTTCAATCGCAATATCGACCTGGAACCGGTTGACGAAAGCATAAGCCACCTAAAGGAACAGTTGGCAAACGCCCAGACTGTGGGAGAACGGCAAGACTTAAAGAATAGGCTTCTATATCTCCTCCGAACCTACCGCGAACATTTTTTAACGCGTAAATTACAAAAATATTTAGAGCAGGCCCAAGCGATATACCTGATCGGCACAAACGATTACGGCCAACCAGATATTTTCCCGAATGAACAGCGATGGGCTCAATACAACTCTCTGCTCCTAATTCAAGGCGGGAAGATCTTGGCGACCTACCACAAGCACCGTCTGGTCCCCTTCACGGAAGAAGCCAAATGGCCTGAGCTGCTACCACGCATCAACGCCATTTTAAAACGCAACGGCTTTGCCCAATATAATGCCGGACAGGGAAGCCCAATAATACATGTGCCCCTACAAAACAAGCTGTATACGGAACTAAAAATTTTTGCAATGATCTGCTATGAAGATTCGCTCCCCCTATATTGGCCGCAGCAGCTATTAGCCCCTCCCGACTTGCTCCAAGCCCTTCAAAAACAAGACTTTGATGTCTTATTGTCAGTCTCCAACGACTCCTGGGCCCCCTCTCCCATCGGTGGCCTACAACACTTCAGCAGCGCTGTTAGCCGCGCCGTGGAACAACACCGCTACTTCCTGCGTGGTAGCACCTCAGGCCAAACAGCTGTTATTGGCCCACAAGGGCAAATTATTGAACGCCTGGAAGCAAATATACCAGGTGTACTGTATCTACGGCTGCCCTTAGAAAAGCAGAAGGAAAAGCAGAAGGAAAAGCAGAAGGGAAAGCAGAATTAAGGCTCATCTTAAACTTTTTTATCTTACAATTTTCCTATCTTTACAGCCGCGAAGCCAAGCAGGTATGAGCTGAATTTTTCTCTTTACAGAATGAATACTTTATGTAATAATTGACGTTGACTTATTGCTATTGATCTTAGCAATAGAATCTAGAATAGATAGAAGGAAAATTTAACGGTATAATTTCTAGGTGTAATTTTTGCTTCCCCTTTGGATTTAGGCTCATCTGTGCAAAGTCCATAGATAGAATTGGATTAGAATTTGGGTTGAATTTATGGGCAAAATTTAAGAGTCAATATGAACATAGATCTATCAGAAAATATTTTGAGGAGTATTTCTCAAGAAGAGCAAAAAGCCATGCGCCGCGCCAACATCGACGTCGGGCTGAGTCTGCAGATGTTGCAAATCCTACGAGAAAACCAGCTGATATCTAGCAAAGGACAATCTACCGACTGCAAAGATTTTGAAATTCCCGTCACAGATGGGCAAAGTATCATAGATTTTTCCAGTGGAATTAATTACAAAGTCTCGCGGCAACGTATTGAGGAGCTATTATCGCAGTATCCAGAATTGGCAGCCAGTTCCATGGCCCGGCGTGCAAGAGACATAGAGCACTCAAAAGTCGAATTGAATGAGGCCGAACTCAGTGAGGTCGGGCTACTACTCAGCCCCCGTTTCGCCTTTGGCGTCCTCAACGGCGGTTCTGCCTCCTCTTATTTTGACCGTAAAAAAAACCGCGGATTTTCTCCTGAGCTGTTTCAAATACTGCAAGACGAATTTGAGTTCCTCTCCAATAAATTTGCTTCCCAACCCAAGGCACTCTGCCCAGCGTTTCTAAATAACGACGGCGGCCATGACCCAAGTACTGGCCCAAGTTTTGGTCCGAGCTTTATCGGTCTAAAACTCCGAGCCCTATTCAGCACGCTTCAAAAACAGGAAAAGCTACGCCAAAATCTCGGTTTAGCATCTGTGCCCAATGATCAGACTAAATTTTTCCAGATGACCAGTCAATTGACCCACGCCCCCTTGCAAGACTACATTACAAACGGAGGCTGGCAACGCGATCCAGCCGTGCTAAAGGAACTCGCAAGCAAACTGAAATGGCGACCGGACGAACAAATTTTTTCAAAACAGCAGCCCTTAATAGCTACTTTTGACCGAGACAAAAACTCTCGCCCCCAATCTTGGAATTTTTTTCGTGATAAAAATGGCGCTTACGTGCCTATGCCCGGCGGCCACGGACAATGTTTTTTTGCCCTAAAAAAACTATTGCATGAACTCTACCGGCAAGGCACGCGATATATCTCCCTGGGCAACATCGACAACGTTGCGTATAATCCTCAGCCCAGCTTTATTGGCCTTTTGGCCCTGAGTGGTCGCAATGGTCTTTTCATCTGCTCTTATCGCACAGCAGTTGACATTAAAGGCGGAGTGCTGCTGCGGCCCAGGCAGCCACGACACAGTCGACTTAACTGTTTTGATATCGGCGTTGGTGTCGACAAGGATATACTGGAAGTGGCTGAAAACAAAGGTGAAGATTTACTGTTTAACTGTGCCATTGGCTACTTTGATCTGGAAGCCTTGCTGCAAAAAATTGATCATATTATCGCCAGCTTGCCGCTGCGTATTTCAGAACAAAGTAAAGATCGCGGACATTATTGGCAGGTGGAACAAGTCACATGGGAAGTCATCGGCCTGCTGAACTCAGTGCTGATCGGTGCCGTGCGCAAGGAGGATCATTTCTTGGCGGCCAAATTGCAATTGGAGGCCTTCGTCAATACCAGCTATCAGCTCCAGCGCTATGCCGATAACCCTGCGCTGCAGGACCTGACAAATTTAGCCCGCAGTTTTTCCAGCGGTTACACCAAAGTATTACGACGTGATTGCGGCTTTCCCATCTAGATTCTGCCCCACCAAGAGAATGAAATACGCACTGGCCTCTAAAATTCAGCGCTGGTTTCTTGCAGTAAATACAAATGTTTCAAAAAGTATTAACTTTCCTTGGTCCTTATAAATTGGGGAATAATGTAGAGCAGACCATAGCTAAAACCATAGCTAAAACCATAGCAATGGCTTAGCACAGGAGTTTCTATCCACTTTAAACAGATATGCAGACGTCTTACGAATCGTAATTACAGCAAAGACAGGATAAATGGCACATGAAAGACAGGCATAATCATTTCTCGCATCCACCAAGGGATTGTACTCCAAGGGACTTTACTTCAAAGGGCCACCATGCGCCAAGGCGCAATGCAAGCGAGCGAGATCGTGGAAAAAAGTTTCAGCAGTATACAAATGATGAATATGACGCAGGGGGCAACTACCGTGGCGAACTGTACTCCCGACGCCTAAAATGCGATACCAAGTCCAGCTTTTTTTTCAACCTAAAACAAAACCGCGAAGGTGACATATATTTGAATATCGTTGAAAGCCGCAATCAAAATAAAGTACACGTAAGACCGGGCGGCAATATTTCATACACCTCAAACGAAGAAACGTTGTTCAAACGACATTCCATTCTGATCTTCAGCGAACAGCGTCAAGGCTTTGCCCGCGAATGCCTGGCCGCATTGGAAGCTCTAGGCGAAGGTCAGGACTATCGCGGGCAAGCAGAAAGTCTGCAGCGCCAATTTAGCTTTCAAACTCAGTGCAAACGTCATAACAGACTACTAATCATACGTGAAGATAGCCATCACTACGGCAAGCCCCTGCAAGAGCAATTACAAATACCACAAAATATAGCCGGTCAATTTAGCCAGACTCTAATTCAAAGCATCGAAAAATGGCTGGAAATTGAACAAGAGCAACCCAGTAAGGCACATAAGGAGCTCGTCAAAGAAAGGACTCAAGAAAAATCTCAAGCAAAACTCAGAAATGGATCCAGAGGACCTCGTCCGAATTTGAGTTCCGGCGCACCGCCGCGCAAGAAAGTGCTAACTGTGCGCGCTGTTCGCACAAACACAAACACTGCAAGGGAATAATGTTGCCAGATGACACTAATCGACCGCTTTTTGGCCGAACATCCCTTTTTCTGCGCCCTGTTTGAACATGAGCGCCGCATACTGGCCCACTATATAGAACTCTACCGCTGTCCCAAAAATTCCTACCTGGTTCTGCCCAATGAACTGCAGGAAGTTCTGTGGATTGTTGTGCGCGGTCGCCTGGCTGAGTACAGTGAGAAACAAGCCCGTTTCCAAGATAAAACACAAAAATGTCATTATCGAGAAGCCTGCGAGCAAGACTCAGCCTCAAATCCTAGCACAGAGGATACAAGTGAAGAGACAGAAGCAAAAAAAAGCGGGATTTCACATTCCAACTCCGATGAGCTGCAGCCACCGGCAACGGCAGAAATACCCGCCAATGAAGATGCTGAATTCTCGCAAAAAAACAAAGCTTTGCTGCGTTATTTTTACCCCGGAGACCTAATCAACGTCCATGCCCTGACCGAAGAATTGATTGCCCAAAATGAAATTATCTCACTTGAAGATGATACCCAAGTCCTGTGCATGACGGCCTTTCACCTAGCCAAGCTAGCCCAGCAACAACCCAAGATCCACCGCGCCCTCCGTCCGCTTTACAATGTCGAAGGTTACCTAGTTTCAGGGCTTCCCATGCCCGTCTGGCAACAGATGAGCGAAGTACCACCGCCGCATACTCGCAACTTTGGCAAACAATGGCTACAACGCAGATCCTTGCTGCGCAGCCACAATAGCTGGCTTAACAGCATCGTCGCATCCTTTGTCCTGGGAGTGATGAATATCTGGCAATTTTCCCAACTGCACTGGGAAGCGATACCTTTTTTCAACGTTATTCTGGCTCTGTTTTCCTTGCTGACCCTGGGCTTTGTCGTGATGCAGCGCTCCCGCTGCGAATACACACTGAAACGCAGCTTATTGCATATCACGGAGCGAGACCTATTGGGTCTCAGCAGTAAGATCAAAAGTTATCCACTACTCAGCATTAGCCAAGTCGAATTATTAAAAATCCCCGTCATGACCCGTTTTTTCCAGTTTGGAGGATTGCGACTACATACGTACAACGGCGAAGTCGTGCAGATTTTTCCCATAGATCGTGTAAAAAAATGGTTAACCGTTCTTCAAACTAGCCTTAAAGAGGCTCGCGAATTGCAAGAACACTTACAAAACAGTGCCCAGCTGAAACAATTTCAAAAATGGCATAAGTTACAGCCTGAACTGATCAAAGAAATTGATTACCGCAATGACAAATTAGAAGGTCGCCTACAGCGAAGCCTGCGGGCACTGCTACTACAGACGGGGCCAATTGCCCTACTGGCCCTGGTCGGCCTGTTATATAGCCAGAAATCGGAATTATATAAAATCTACCTGACCATTCCCCTGATTGCCTTAGGCCTGTTGCTCATCTTCCAGGTAATGCGCTGGTCACGCTACAGCTGGAGGATCAACGAAGAATTCTTGTTCTGCTCAGACAAATTTCTCGGCTATCGAGGTAATCGCCGCATTCCAATTCGAGAAATACAGGATATTCGGTTGGAGTATCTAAATATCCTGGGCTTTGGAACCATTTCCCTGACCGTGGGAGCCCAGCTCTTTCGCTTGCAAAACCTGAAACACCCCCAAAATATTCTCGATGAAATTGAATCTCTACGCCACAGCGCTAAAAACCTGGCGCTTTTATATAGACCAGAAGATTTCTTGACTCAGAAACAACTAGAAATGTATCACGACTTCAGCCGCAGTCATCGTCCTGCCGATAACTCGCAATAAAATGAGCGCATTCTTCATTCATTGAAATTTTAGAAGACCTTAACAAATTTATAGAAATAAAGTAAAAATATGTGTTCAAATCACTTAATTTAATTAACATAAGCTATGTTCTTGAGCTGATTGAATATAAATGATGTTATTTGTTTTCATTTGATGTTGACATCGAAATTTATTAATGACAGATGAGGGAAGACTATTTTGCAATACGATATTTTATTCTTACAGACATCCAACTTTCAACTTGAGCCATTCATTAACAGCGACACAAATCAAAATTTTCCAGGGCTGATCATATTAATCCTAATAATCGGTTCGCTATTCACTATTGTTCCGATTATCCTGGGACAATTGCGTAAAAAACTGAAGGGGGTCAAGGAAGTTCCTCCTTTCAATAAAGATAATTTTTTTACCTTTGCCTCCCGCTCCGGCTTGCCACGCGATATAACTCAATATCTATTCCAACATGTACGGTCTCATACTAACCATAATCCTATGCTAATTTTTTTTAATTATACCAATATGTTGCAGATTTTCAAAGGCATTTATCAACAGGAAAAGCTTTGGAAAAAAGGTGACCCTGTGAAATTCCAGGAGAAGATTGTTTATTTAATTGATGCCATTGACATACTGGAAGAACACTTTCAATCTGTTTCAGCTGCACTGAGTACTTATTTAATACAACCTACTGCCATAGTCTTCCTATCTGATCTTAATAATCATTTCCGGATTCAGATGTCGGTAAACCGCGCTACTCCCCGGGCACTAGTCCTCAACTATAAATTCTCGGATAAAAACAACGATGAATATCTACAAAAGGCCGGGCATCAGCTGACGTTGTGGCTGATGGGTAATAACGGCAATGGTTACGCTACTTACAATGTTAAACTGAAAAAAATTCGTAGTTATCCCCAATCTGGGCGCAAAGAATACTTTTTATCCCACAGCTGGCGTAAAGAAGCTCCCAATAATATTACGCGCAGACACAAACGCGTACAATTTACTCAACCGGGAAAAATTAAATTGCTTTCACCCCCTCGACCTGTCGAAAGCAAAACTATTCCACAACAAATTAATGTCCTGATCATGGACATTTCGCTCGGGGGCTGCAGCATTGTTTCGAACTCTAAGTATGAAGCTTTCTTTGAACGCGGGCAAAAAGTTCTGGTGCGCTGTAACAATCCTCTCGCCCTTCGTTCTGGAACATATAACAATAAAGATGAGGAGCCATTCCATCAGATGGTCGGACACATTACCCGCATCACCAGTTTTATTGATCAAACCCATGATGGTTTGTGTCACATCCATGTAAAATTTGACAAGTTGCAACGAAGAACCAAAAATAGCTTAGGATTATTTATTTATGGATTGGAAAATGTACGAATTAAGAATAGCAAGTTATCTAAGAATTAAAGCCGGCAACCCCGGCAAAAATTCTTTAGAATATTTTGCACAGAAAATAAACCCATAGTTTCAGATATCTATTAAAATGGCAATCAAATTATAAAGTGTTTATTGCTAGTCATTACACACGCCATTTCCCTTGACCTAAAGCCTGAAACGCTTATACTTCAAACTCATAACATTCCAGTTACGCAAAAGCCAAGCGGTAAACCCGCTGATGAAAAGGAGTGATACATGGATATGATGGATACAATTGAGTACATTGAAGCTCGTGAGATTCTCGACTCTCGTGGCAACCCCACAGTTGAGGTCGATGTGACTTTAGCCTGCGGGGCCGAAGGGCGGGCTGCGGTACCTTCCGGAGCCTCGACTGGTACCCGTGAAGCGGTGGAACTACGTGACGGCGACAAGTCGCGTTACTCAGGTAAAGGCGTTCTCAAAGCGGTCAAAAATGTCAATGGTGAAATTGCCGAAGCTTTAATTGGGCTTTCCGCCCTGGACCAGATCAACATTGATCAAACGATGATTGAACTAGACGCCACTGAGAACAAAAGCCGCCTCGGTGCCAATGCTATTCTCGGTGTATCCATGGCTGTCGCCCGCGCTGCCGCCGATATGCTGGGCGTGCCCCTGTACCGCTATCTTGGCAGCTACCATGCCAATCTTCTGCCGGTATCAATGGCCAACATTCTCAACGGCGGTTCGCATTCTGACAACTCGGTAGACTTTCAAGAGTTCATGGTTATGCCAGTCGGTGCCCCATCTTTCCGCGAGGGCCTGCGCTGGACGGCCGAAATCTTTCACACTCTGAAAGGAATCCTCAAGGGAAAAGGCTATTCCACTGCAGTAGGCGACGAGGGAGGCTTTGCCCCCGACCTCAAGTACAACGAAGAAGCTCCCGAATATATCATTGAGGCGATTCAAAAAGCTGGCTTCAAGCCCGGCGAAGAGGTAATGATCGCCTTGGATCCGGCCGCTTCCGAATTCTATGATACAGAAAAGAAAATTTACCAATTCCGCTGGTCTACTGGCGAAGAATTAACTTCCGACCAGATGGTTGACTTCTGGGCCAAATGGTGTGAGAAGTATCCGATCATCAGTCTGGAAGACGGCATGGCAGAGCAGGACTGGGATGGCTGGAAAAAGTTAACTGAGCGCATCGGCAAGAAGGTTCAAGTCGTAGGCGACGACTTGTTTGTCACCAACTCCAAGATCCTGCGCGAAGGCATTGAAAAGGGAATTGGCAACTCAATTCTGATCAAAGTGAATCAGATCGGCACCCTCACAGAAACTTTTGAAGCTGTTGAAATGGCCAAATGTGCCGGCTACACAGCTATTGTTTCACACCGCAGCGGAGAGACTGAAGACAGCTTTATCGCCGACCTGGTCGTCGCCTTGGGGACAGGCCAGATCAAGACGGGTTCCGCCTCCCGCACCGACCGCATCTGTAAATACAATCAGCTGCTGCGCATTGAGCAGGAATTGGGCAAGCGCGCTCAATATGCCGGCAAGTCTGCGTTCTATTCGCTCAATAAATAGAGACTATAGCAGGCACATATAAAGCCGTAATAAAAGATGGGAAGAAAATTTCTCCCATCTTTTATTATTTAACAGCATATTAAGTTTTTTACTCAGCTTGTTCTAATTCCAACAGCATTCTTTTTACAGACAAAGTGCCCGCATAGCCCCCCAGGCTCCCGTCAGCAGCAATGACACGATGACAAGGGATCACTATGCTGAGCGGGTTTCGCCCGTTGGCCGTCCCGATTGCCCGCCAAGCTTTGGGCTTGCCCAACGAAGTTGCCAGCTCCTTGTAAGAACAGGTTTCTCCATAAGGTATCGTCTGCAACTGAGACCAGACTTGCCGTTGGAACTCCGTTCCTTCAAGCTCGGCCAGATTTATAGGGATGTCGAAGCCTTGTCGTTCACCCTCAAAATATTCTCTTAATTGTCGTTCCGTCTCATCCAAAACTACAGAAGAGCCAGATAGCTCAACCTTCTCACTCGCAACAGCTTGTCGCCGCCAAAAAATTCCACAGAGACGAGCCGCACTAGCCACCAGATAACACGTAACGACACCCAGATTAAGCTCCCGTTGTCGTTTTTTATCTTGTGCGTTGGTGTTCTTCATCTTCGGTACCTGCCTACAGCATCTTGCAACTGCTACACGTTTCTAGCTATCGTTTGCAATATTCCCAGTTTTTTTTAAAACCAATAAATCAACCTAATGAAAGCCTTCTTCAATAAGTTCTGCGGCATATTTGACATCTTCAATAGAAGGAACGAGAGCAAAGCGCACAAAATCCTCTCCCGGATTTTTACCGTCTACAGTTTGACTGATTGTTGCACCGGCCGTCACGACAATGCCCAGATCAAGCAACCTAGCGGCAAAGTCCAGGCCAGACATCTCCGCCCGGCCTTGTTGCCACAAGTAGAATGTCGCATCACCTGGGGTTTTAGGTAAGCCCGCAAACTCAAAGGCAGCCATCATAAGTTTGCGTTTTTCGCGGTATTCCTCGCGCACCTGCCGAATATGCTCCATATCCAGCAAGGCCAGCGCAGAAACATCTTGCAGAATATTAGGCGTACCTGAATCAATATTCGTCTTAACCTTTTTAAAGCCATCAATAATACGTTGATCGCCAGCTACAAAGCCCGCGCGATAGCCCGTCATATTATTGCGTTTGGATAGCGAGTAAAAAGTAATCACTCCATCGTAAGCATCGCCAGCCAATTCTAAAATCGACAACGGCCGCTCGCCAAAATAAATATCAATGTAACAGCCCTCATCGGCGGCAATAATGACATTGTACTTTCGGCTCCAGGCCAGGAGTTCCTCCAGCCACTCTTTGGGGGCAGTGACGCCCGTAGGGCTGTTGGGATAATTTGTCCAGATAATTTTGGCCTTTTGCGCAATCTTTACAGGAATCGCTTTTAAATCAATCAGAAAGTTGTTTTCTGGCAACAGGGGAACCATATACGGCCTGGCGCCAGCAAACCTTGTACCCGTCTCATATACCGGGTAACCCGGCGTCGGGCAGATCACGACATCGCCTGGATTGACAAAGCCCAAAGGGAAGTTAAACACCGCTTCCTTCGAACCAATAGTCGAGCTGAGCTGTGTGTCGGGATTGAGATTCAGGCCAAAAGTAGCCTTCATATACTTGGCCGCAGCTTCACGAAAACCCGGCGAACCGATATAACTCGGATACCCTGTGCAGGCATGCTTCCTACCGGCTGCGAGCAAGGCATCAATCACAAAATCCGGCGTTGGACTGGCGGGGTCTCCGACCCCAAAGTCAATCACTCGCTGCCCAGAGGCGCGCAAATCGCTTACTTTTTTATCAATTTCGGCAAAAGGATACGGCTTTGTATCGCTAATGCGCTCGGAATACATTACTTCCATAGCATCTCCTGAGAGTGAATCAATGAATTGTAACTTACTGTTTTAACTGCTGTTTAAAATCCGGCAAGAACATGCCGCCGCAGATGGCGGAGACCGGCCCGGTCAATTCCAGGCGGGCACAAGCGTATTGCCACTCAATTTCCGGGCAACTTTCTGCTTCAGCTAGCGGCTTAATGGAGATGCTAAATTCACCGCCAGGCATTCGCACCCGCACCGGCGATTCAACCAGCCCATTGCGCCACGCGGCAGTCGCCGCGGCACAGCTACTTGAACCAGAGGCTAAAGTATAGCCGGCACCCCGCTCCCATATTTCAATCTGTATCGTATTCTTATCATGAACTCTCAAAAACTGCACGTTGGTACGATTGGGAAATGCCGCATGATTTTCAATCAAAGGCCCATAAATATGGGCTTCTTCGGCCGAGATACCCTCCCGGCCTCCATCGTCAATCACCACACAATGCGGGTTGCCTATACTGACACAGGTTACCGTAAAATCGCGCTTGCCGGCCTCCAAGGTCAAGGCCACCACTTCACCGCGCTCATTCGTATTGTGAGAACTCAGTTGTTCCACATCCACGGGAACTTCCTCGGCATGCAAGGTCGCATAGCCCATCTGCACCTTCAGAATGTGCTTTTTATCATCCACGACTTCAACGTGGACCCGGCCCCCCAAAGTTTCCAGCAAAAATCCCGGCCCCTGCTCATAGCCTTGATCAAGCAAATACTGGGCAAATATGCGGATCCCATTACCGCTCTTTTCAGCCTCAGAACCGTCCGGATTCCATATCTGGAAATATCGCGGCCCATCTGGCGCACTACTTTTGGGGTTGGGCAGTGGCCCGTACAAAATGCCATCTGAACCGACACCCAAATTGCGGTGACAGATCAACCGAACAGTTTCCTTGTTAATCGGCACCCCTGTGAAGGCCGGGTCCATGACCAGATAGTCGTTGCCCAAGCCGTGATAACGAAAATAATCCGCAGCTTGCATATAAAGAATTCCTCAGTGAGTTTTTCCTCGAAATTATAGCACGTCGATTATGAATCGACAAGCAAGTATTCTGGCCACCATGCTTGGATTGACCACAGTCACCAACAAACTAATTAAACGGCAGCGACAGCGAGCTGTCGCTGCCGTTTAATTAGTTTGTTGGTCTAATCATTCTAGCTGTGGCCCAGCTCCTTGAGCGAGACCGCCCAGGCGGAGAGATCCTTCATGTCCGCAGGTACCACGATCTTGGTCGCCTGGCCATCCGCCAGAGTCCCTATGGCCTCCAGGCTCTTCAATGCTAGGTAACCGCGATCGGGTGCGGCTTGTTTAATCAAGCCGATAGCTTTAGCCGTGGCCTCCTGTACGCGCAACAAAGCCTCGGCTTCTCCCTCGGCACGGCGTATTTTTGCCGTTTTGTCGGCTTCAGCTTGCAGAATCACAGCTTTGTTCTTACCCTCCGCCTCCAAAATAGCCGCCGTCTTCTGACCTTCAGCCCGCAAGATTTGTTCGCGGCGTTCGCGTTCCGCGCGCATCTGCTTTTCCATTGCATTCTGAATATCCTCAGGTGGCAGAATGTTCTTAACTTCCACACGGTTGACTTTAATGCCCCAAGGATCGGTGGCCTCATCCAAAATTGTGCGCATTCGCGTGTTGATCACATCGCGCGAGCTAAGCGTGTCGTCAAGCTCCAGCTGACCGATAATATTGCGCAGCGTAGTGGCACAGAGGTTTTCCAAAGCCGTGCGCGGATTGGAAACACCGTAGACAAACAGCTTCGGGTCAGTGATCTGATAAAAAATCACCGTATCGATCTGCATTGTCACATTGTCCTTGGTAATCACAGCTTGAGGGGCAAAATCGACCACATGTTCCTTGAGCGATACCTTGGCCACAATGCGGTCAATCAAGGGCATCTTAAAATGTAGGCCTTGCTCCCAGTTGCACAGATAAGATCCCAGGCGTTCCAATACATACGAATTTGACTGAGAGACAATGCGCAGGTTGGCAAATACCAGAACCAGCACAATCAAAATCAGGATTATGGCAATAACGCTCATAAAAACTCCTTTTTACAAAAAACAACCAGTACAACAAATGTGCCTGCGTTTTTGGCATTCCTAAGTCTAAATCATATTACTACAAATATTTTGACTTGCCTAGTCAGGAACTCGGCTCGCTGTTGCCCGCAATTTCTCCTGCGTCCGGTTCTTTTGCCAGAACCAACTTGACCCCACGGATTTCGCGGACAACTGCTTTTTCGCCTGGCGTCAATCGCTCGGCGTCGGAAGCCATAACCGCACTCCAGATTTGGCTACCCACTTTCGCCTGCCCTATTTCACTCCCCTGAATATCCGAGAGGGCCTGGGCTTTCTGGCCGATCAGCGCCGCTATATTGGTCGGCTGAGTCTTACTATGCAGCACACGCATACAAAACGGTCGCAAAAATATTATGCACAGCAGCGAGCTGAGGGCGAAAAATACAACCTGCCAAGTAAACGACAATGACAGCCGCTCCGCCAACAAGCCGGCCAAAGCCCCCAAAGCCAGCCAAATGGTAATAAAATTCTGCGATATACCTTCCGCAGCTAAAAACAAAATTAACAGAGCAATCCACAACAACCACAGGTGGGTCAACAAGTACAAATCAAAGACCATAAAACGGGGCTCCACTTCCATAAATTTCATCATACAATTATTGGCAATATCGACAACATTGCCGACAACATTGCAATATATGGATGTATCACATTTCCGCAAGACTTTGTCCCGACTGGCCCCGACAGCAAACCCAAACAAAAGTATAGACAAAAATTAAATACATATATTATAAACTGTTTTTATAATACTGATATAAAGACTTATAATTTATTCAGTTTTTTTTAAAAGTGAGTATTTGCCATATAACCTAGCGCCATTTCTACATTATCCTTTTGCAAGCAGGAGGGAGTTTCTGGTCTTTAGCTTCCCCCGTGTAGTTATCAAATCTTATCTCGCTATCTGTAAATAGACTGAATAAGATAGATTTAAATATGTATAGATTCTATCGGCTGTGCCAGGAGGAAAAGTTGGAAAAATGAACATAATGAATGAGCTTGAAGTGGATTCATATGGCAATCATCTAAACGAATGCGTGTGTTTGTTAAGGGCCTTTCAATTTGAAAAAAAATTCTCTTCGTTTAAAGAATACACAGGACGAGACGGGAGGCGCCAACGACCCCACAAAACTACCTCAGATAGCAGAGTAGCAAAGCGTTGGCATGATATCTAGCTCTCAAGTCGTTATGCTTATCCCCCTTCTATATTCAGGTATTTAGGGGATAATCCTCTTTGAGGGATTACCTTGATGTCAACCGCTCGGCATCGGAAGTCATAGCCTGCCTTCCAGCTCCGGGATATCCGCGAGGGCCAGAGTTCTCCCCCCCACCGCTAACATTTGCAGCACTGGCACGATTCTAAAACTGCGAGAGGTGATTACTACAGTATGGTTATCTCAGACAGCCATATTTAGCTTTTCGTATTCGGGAACACAACGGTTAGAGACTTGGCTATATATGGCTTCCTTAAGAATAGATCCCTTACCCGAAGTACCATCGGCTTTCATAGCCTTGCATACTAAGTATCCAATGGCCCATATAAAAGCTGGTATAATCATTAGCCACAGTAGGGGGGCTCTCAAAACCATTAAATCAATAGTCCGAAAATTGAGTTGTTTAAACCCTTTATCGTACTCCAGGCTCAGAGAAGGTTTTTCAATTATTATAGTATGTTTATTATAGAATTTATGTAAATCACGCATAAAACCAAAAGTAAGTATCTCGGCTTTTTCAATATGCAGTTCTATCTGTCTTTGCATGAATAAAAAGCTCTCGCTGTTTAATTCATGGTGCTGGCAAGCATGTATAAACAGGTCATTCTGTAATATTTGCAGCTCAGATATGTACTTGTCTATTACAGCGCGATGAACTAAGAATACTATTATTGCCAATATCACTAGGTTCATTAAAACGATTAAATTATTCATATATTCTCTGCCTTTGATTGTAATTGACTTTTCAATAACTGTATCTGCCTACCTAACCGTTTATTGTCCTTTTTCCTTTGTCCTCTTTGATTTAGTCCATACATCATAGAAGCCCCGGATACCAGCCAAGAGAATGCCATAGAAATATTAACATTCGCGAGGAATTCTGTCTTTCTTCCTGCAATACTTGGTACTAGATAGATAGAAACTACGGCTATAGCAATAACGGAAGCCAAAGCCAGAAAACCATACAGAATATACTGCCTTGTCTGGCGTTTTAGTTCCAAGCGCGCTAACGCTACTCTTGTCTCGTTATTGTCCACATTTACCCAACAAAAGTGTTCTAAGTTTATGCACAACCTTTAGCAGCCTGACTTTGCTCAAGTTGCTTTGGCTCCCCCGCACCCTGAACGGGAGCTATTTGTCCTGACTTTCCCTCAGTTTGCCGAGGCTGTTATTATTTGGCATTGTATAAATTTGTTTCACTTTCTTCAAGAGCATCTCATTGCTTAACGTTTTATCTGGAGGAAGAACCGGGCCGGGGCTTTCGCACCGATCAGCACCGGCTATCTTGGCCGGCTGAGTTTTGCCACGTTTCACCATGTGCCGCACAAGCTGCAAAACGGCCACAGAAATATTAGGCAGAGCAGCGAGCTGAAGGCAAAAAATATAACCGGCCAAATAAACGACATTCTGCCGACAAGCCGGCCAATGCATGCCTGGTCCAAGGGTCGATTAAACAGGCAAAATCATCAAAGTATAAAAAATAATAATTTTATGCAAAAACTATTTACTAAAACATAGAATATATGTATAAATAAGATCGCAAGCAAGAAATATTGCAAGCAAATTTTAAACAATATTTCAAAATAGTATTTCATCGGAAAATGAAAAATACATCACAAATGTAAAGTAAATATCTGCGGCATTTTGCCTATCCAATTTTTACTTCAATTTTCGCCACCTTTATCCGCCCCTTGGGATATCTATGGGATACTATGGGATATCTATTTTGAACCTGAGGAGGCAGGCATATGCCGCGCAAAAAAAATTATTTTCGTTTCCCTAAATCACCATATATATATATATATATATATATATGGACCTTCCTAATGCTCGCAGGCTGCAATGATACTGCAGAACACCGAGAAAGCCCCAAGAGTGAAAATGTCTTTCGCATTAAGCTAAAGGCTGACACAAGTTCGGTTTATGTCGTCGACCAAATTAAAAAAGACAACGAGCTCGTCTACGATAGTAATCTCAATGAGCCCATCGTGGCCCCGCTTATCTGGCGAGACTGTATCATTTCTTGGGGTCTGAGGATAAAAGACAAACCGATAGAATGGCCAAAGCAAGGTCAGGATGTCAAACAATTCACTCTGCCGGATGCACTGCCGTCAAAACTGCTAGAAGAAATACAGCAAAAAATTGAACGGGAAAATGGAATAGAACTACAAATCGTCGCCAAGTTGTGGATACCTAATTCTAATATAATGCGAAGCGCCTGTAATCTGGACCCAGAAACTATCTCGCAAGTTTTTTCTGAACATGGACCCATAGACCATGTCAAAGAGGAAGGGACTGTAGAGACCCCGGCCCCAACAGAGTCAAGCGGTACTCCTGTCACAGAAAAACCCAAACAGGGCCAATCTCAAGCGGGCAAGCCCACGCCCACAACTAAGGCTGTAGAGCCAGAGAAGGAAACCAGAAAAAAATCCACAACTGAGACAAAATCCTCTGAAGAAGGGAGTCGTTCTGTTTCCCTAACTCGTGTAAAAGGTGATGAGGCTAAAGTCGAAAAGGAAGGGACTGTAGAGACCCCGGCCCCAACAGAGTCAAGCGGTACTCCTGTCACAGAAAAACCCAAACAGGGCCAATCTCAATCGGGCAAGGCCACGCCCGCAACTAAGACTGTAGAGGCGGAGACGGAAACCGAAGAAAAGCCCGAAACTGAGACTCCTGTGCCACCCACAGAAAAGCCCACAACTAAAAAATCCTCTGAAGAAGGGAGTCGTTCTGTTTCCCTAATTCGTGTAGAAGGAGAGGGGAATAAAATTGAACAAGTTCGATTGCTCAATGGCTCTCAAATACATGAAAAGGATCAACTGCAATTTCATATTGATTTTAAAGATCCAGAGACTACCTTGGAAAATTTTCTTGAAGATCAAAAACAAGAACTTGAAGATCAAAAACAAGAAAATGATATTACTCTCTTTTCTGAAAAAAAAGAATCTTCTTTCCGAGAAAAATGGGAAGGTCAAATAAAAAAAAGAAATACAATAGAATTTAACTGCCAATTATCTCCCGGCAAACATACTCTCCAACTTATCATTGCGAAAGATATTTTTGAAACTAATATAACTGTCATCCCCCTGCCTCCTGTTACACTAAATCATGTAAAAGGAAAAGAGAATGAAATTAAACAAGTTCAATTGATCAATGGTTCTAAAATATATCAAAATGAGCAACTGCACTTTGAAATTGATTTTAAAGATGCAGATACTACCTTGCAAGATCTTAGTAAGAAAGAATTTAGTATTACTATCAGAATTTTCTACAACTCCCCAAAATCACCTGGGATATATAATAATTTTATTATGAATAAAAATCAAATACAATTTGAATGGCCTCCTAGTCTTAGTACCGAAAAATATACTCTCAAACTTATCATTGAGAAAAATACTATTGCGGAAGACATTTATGAAATTCCTATAAATATTATCTCCCCGCCTACTCCCGATTATCCACAGTAAAGGTAACTGGGTCAGGTTCATAGTCCAGGTGTTCGGTTTACGCAGGCCTGGACTATGGGCCGCGATGCCGATAATCTGTTTGGCGTTCGGGGCCAACACTTAGGGCCGTCAGGCGGCCGCGCGGTATTTGTTTTCGCCGCAGCGGCCTCTGGCTTTTGTCACTAGCCCGATGCCCAAGGCCTTGTTCCCAATATCTTTTTTTCTAAGACCCTGATCGCCCGCGAGAGATACATATGAATTTGGACGCGCACATCCGCAAGGTAGCCAACTTTCCCAAACAAGGCATTTTATACTACGACATCACAAGTGTGCTCGGCAAGCCAGAAGTATTTCGCTGGGTTGTCGACCAAATGCTCAAGCGCTACAGGGATGTGGAATTCGACGCCGTGGCGGGCATTGAATCGCGCGGTTTTATTTTTGCGACGGCTTTTGCCCTGGAGCGCCAATTGCCTCAGATACTCGTGCGCAAAGCCGGCAAACTGCCCGGCGTGACCTTAAAAAAAGTCTACCAGCTCGAATACGGCAAAGCCGAAGTCGAGGTCCATTTGGCCGACGTCACACAGGGCGCGCGCATTCTCCTCGTCGATGACCTGATCGCGACGGGCAATACTCTAAAGGCGGCTTGCGAAATACTCAACGAAGCCGGGGCTTCGGTGCGCCACGCCTTTGGCATGATCGGACTGCCTTTCCTGAAATTTGCCGAAACCGTGCCCGACCTGCAGCTACAAACCCTGATTGATTATCACAGCGCAGAAGTTTAAGCCAAAGCCGAAAGTATCTAAAAAGCCCCCAAAAAAACAAGAAAAACTAGATACTCAATATAAACCCTTAAACAACGGCGCCGGGTTCACGGCCTTGCCATTTTCAAAAATCGTCAAATGCAGGTGCGGCCCTGTAATGCGCCCGCTTTGCCCCGAATTGCCGATGACCTCGCCGGCATTGACGCGCTGCCCTGTATGCACCAGAACGGCACTCAGGTGTCCATACAAAGCCACTTGCGACTTGTCATGGGCCATGTCGTGATTCATGCCATGTTCCAGCCTGATTTTGACATACAAACCGTAAAGCCGGCTCTCGCCATATTCCAACACAATACCGTTCGCGATGCTGTAAATTGGCGCGCCATAGGCCGAACGTATGTCTATGCCATCATGAAATGAGGGTCTACCCGTAATCGGATCACGCCGCATGCCAAAGGGCGAAGTAATGTAAAACTGCCGCTGCACGGGAGAACGAAAAACATTGTCCAGAAAATATCGGCGCTCTTCAAGGTTGAACTGGCTGCGGGGGTAGTAGAAGTAGACCCGCGAACCGACAACCAGACGGTGGTACAAAATATCTGCGCGGTTGCCGCGCAACTGTTGTTCCCACACAGAAAGGCTCTGATAGGGTTCCCGTTCTTCGCCGTCTGTGCTTTGATCCTGAGGTAAAAAAATACCTGAATTATTGGGTAACAAAATATAATTCTGTTTACTTGGCAAACCATTCGGATGCTCAATCCGGTTCAAGGTGGCAATGCTTTCCACCGACACGCTGGTTTTGGCACTGATACTAAAAATGTTGTCCCGCGCCTTAATGCGGTAGACATACAGAGAAATGGGCAGCAATGGCTGACCCTGAGCCCAGTATTTTTTATTTTCTTGCACCTCAAACAGAAATTGCCGGAAAATACCCGTGGGCCGACTGAGGTCAGGAATCCTAGGATAATCACGCCAAGGCCAAGGCATAGAGGAACCGGCTTCTTGCGGCTTCGCCGTATTGATTGTCGCAGAAGCGACGGCCTCGGTAAAAGGCCGGTTCCCTGGGCCCCCAGTTTGAGCCCCCTCTTGCGCCTCGACTTGGCCATCCACTTGGCCCTCGACTTGGCCCTCGACTTGGGCCTCCTCTTGGCCCCTTGCTTGCCCAGTAACCTCGCGATTAATGGCCAGACCTTGAGATGCGCCCGTTCTGTCCGCCTTGCCGTAAGCTGTCTGCGCCTCGGCCAGATTCTGGGCATACAGCATGTCCCTCAAATTAGCCCAACGGACAGAGGCAAACAATCCCAAGGCATGGAACAAAAGCACAAGCCAGAGCCGTCGCGACAGACCGAGGCGCAGAAGCCCAGACGACAGGCAAAACGAATTCATGGCAAACAGAAGTTTCCGTTTCTAATCGGGCAAGCGTGCTAGCATTTGGCAATTCCTTGCAAAAAAGCCAGGTTGACGGGCAGCTCAATCGGTCGCCCGCCAGTTCCCAGGCCCAATACATTTTCGGTTTCACCGCAATGGTAGTCCGAGCCGCCACAGTACTGCATATCAAAGTTCTCCACTAGTCGGGACAAGCGTTTGCTATCTTTCAAGGACGTGCGCGGATGACTGACCTCCAGCCCGTCCAGCCCCGCCCGGCGCCAGTGAGCGACATAGCCACCCAAACGGCGCCAACTTAAATGCAAGGAGTGGGGATGGGCGATCAAGGCATGACCGCCGGCGTTGTGGATCCATTCAATCCCCTCTTCGGGCAGGGGCCCGTCAATCGGCACATACGCGGGCGCCCCCACAGAGAGATAGCGCTGAAAGGCCTCCTGAACCGACGGGCTGTAACCCAAGTCAAACAAGTAGGCGGCAATATGGCTCCGGTTCAGAACATCCTGTTCATTCTTGCCACAGTGTGAGCGCAAGTTTTTTCCATCAATATTCAAGCCCTGCTTGCGCAATTTTTTTAAAATCATTTCATTGCGTTCTCTGCGGCGCTCCTGGATTTCATCCAACGCTTGCCCCAAAACGGACAAGTCCTGCAGGCCCAGCCCCAAAAGGTGAAAAGTGCCGTTTTCCCACTGTATTGTCAGCTCAATGCCGCCCAGGCAGCGGATACCCAGCTCTGCGGCAGCCGTCTGCGCCTCGGCCACTCCGCGGACGGTATCGTGATCCGTCAAAGCAAAAACTTGAACGCCATTGGCCTTCATCGCCGCCGCTACGTCGGCGGGCGCCCGTGCCCCATCCGAATAAAAAGAGTGACAATGGAAGTCACAACGTAAAGTATCCTTCTGTACCAGCAAAACAACCTCAATTCAATATCCCGATTTAACCTAACGCAAGGTTTTCACATATTGCAATCGCTGGAACTGCTGCAAAAAGTGCGGGTCGTCCTTTAAACACTGCTGGGCGCGGAGCCTTTTCAGCGAAGGGATTTGCTCACGCCGCAGCCACTGTGTCAACTCATTCAGCATCTCGCCAATGTAGGCGGGTCCATTCTGCATTAAAACACTGCAGACCTGTACGGCCGCGGCCCCGGCGAGTAAAGCCTTCAGCAGCTGTTCCCCGCTGTGCACACCCGTTGAAAGTACCAAATCGCAAGATTGGCCACTTTTCTCGGCCGCATGTTGTAACAACGGCGCATGTAGCGCCAAATAGCGCAGCGGCACATGGAATTCGACGGGATGGGAAATTCTGGGCCCCGGCTGGAAGGCTAAAGTCTTCAAGTTGATGTCAGGCAAAAAGTAACGGTTAAAATACACCATTCCCCGCACCCCCGACTGCGCCATACGGCACAACTGCGGCAATGAATTTGCCATGTGTGGCGAAACTTTTAAAGTCAACGGAATGCCCAGTTCCGCCGCACTCTCAGCCAAAGTACTCAAGAATTTTTGTTCCGCCTTGCGCTCATCTTGCGCACTCCAGTTTGGATCCAGCTGGAGCATACCCAAATTCAGTTCAATCGCCGAAGCTCCGGCCCGCTCCAAACCGAAGGCATAGTCTTGCCACCAGCGCAGATCCATGCCATTGAGGCTGGCAATAATCGGAACGTCTGTCTGGCGCCGGGCCTCTGCCAGGATGTCCATGTACTGATCAGGTTCGACCAACTTACCCATTTCGCGAATGTATTCATAGGCTTCGGTGTGTTTATCCACGCTTTGATCACCCAAGGAGTCCACGGCCACCTGCATGGCATCCTCTTCAAACAACGAGCGCAAGACCACCGCGCCCGCACCGGCCTCCACCAGTCGCACAATTTTGGCCGGGCTGTCCGTCAAAGGACTGGCAGCTACTATAATCGGTGTACGCAAGGCCAAACCGGCATATTGACAATTCAAGTCAAAATCTTGCCACGTAGCCGCAAAAGCCCCATTTCCCTCCGAGCTTGCGGTAGTGTGGTTTGTCGTTGCCTGCGCTTCAACCATTGTACCCCGCCCCCCTTTTAAACTGAATGTCTCACGCTTTGCTTGTTATTTACTTGCAAAAAAGTTAAGGTTTTGATATCAAAAATTTCCATGAAGGAATATTTATGGAAAAATATTATGAAATTATAGCGAATCTACGACAATGCAGCCAGTCTTTGCCACAAGACATTTGCTCCCGCAATTTTGTCGGCAGGGCCTTGTATCTTTGAAATCTTTTGGGCATACTTCACAAATACATACTTGACGAAATACAAGGCTTGCCACGAGACAGCCCGAAGCGGGCAGGCTTCTAAAATAGCCTCATGAACACTCCATGAACAGACTCGTGCCCAACTAGCGATCCCTGAAAGTCACAGACAAAGCGGAAAAAAGCGAAAAAAAATGGCTAATAGATCTCAAAATAAACGGCCTCGAAATTCACGCGGGCGTGCCGCCAGACCGCAACGCCAGCCTAAAGATATGGGCAGCAGGGCGCCCCAACCAAACCTGACAGGCAAAACGGCAGAAAATATGCGCCCGACCAGGAATGCTCCATTGCAATTGAGCACAGATCACCGCGGCCAAGGACGAAACGAAAGACGAAACGAAAATCGCATTACCAAGCCTGTAGCTTCTTCCGTTGCACAAAGTCCAGGAAAAAAAACAAAGCACAGTAAAAACTCCAGCAAGAACAATTCATCCATTCGCAACCGTCGTCCCGCGCGGCAAGACAGTAACACAAGTGAAAACAAAACTTATAATATCTTTGGCTCTCCCATACGCAGAGCGAAATTATTGCAGCGTCGTAATTACCGCCCAGAGTACAATAAAATTGAGCTACCCGAAAAACCTGAACATCTAATCTGCGCCATCTGTGGCCAGACCATTCGCGGTGTGGACTTGCGAGAAGCCGTGGAAGTAGTTCCCGGCGAGTTTGCCCTCAAGCTTGCCGACAAGCCGGACGGACCAAAAGACATGGCACAGCTCGCAGAACAAGCCCGTAGTTCCAGTTCGGCCCACTTCAAATGCGTACTGGAAGCCATGAGCGAAGGTTTACAACTGCAAAAAGGCCAGTCGGTGGCCTACTTAGGTGCCGGCAAGTTTGCCTTAGTAGAAGGCTCTCGGCGGACTGTTGTGCAAATTATTGAACGCGGCCAGTGGAGTCAAACCTCCAACCTGTCCCCTACAAACTGGACCGATTGGCGCCAGAATATGAGCTCCCCCACCCTGATTGCTGCGCTTTCCATTGAAACAGACGTTTGAGCGCCGGGCGACAGCCCTTTTATGCCTCGTATCCCAATATTTTCCCAAAGATTTCACGCGGCCGCGCGTTTCCGCCCTTGGCACAGCCATATTTTTTCCCAGCTGCGCTGGGGCGATAGCCTCATATTAATCTTACTTGGCGGCCTGGCCATTTACGCCTGGCAGCTGAGTCGAAGTAGCGAAGGTAGTCGGCTCTTGGTTGAAATCAAACAAAGGGAACAGCGTTCTATCTACCCTTTGGATCAAGACAGAAATCTGGTCCTAAAAAATCGAGCCGGCCGACCAGTCATGTCGGTCAAGATCCAAGACGACAAAGTCTGGGTACAGGAAGCCAGCTGTTTCCTAAAATACTGCGTCCAGCGCGGCGCCATAGACAGCGCCGGGCAATGGATTGCCTGCCTCCCCAATCAGGTCTTCATCCGAGTCTTGGCCGCCCATACAGATTCTGACGAAAGCGACACCGCGCCTTTCCATTGGGATGCTGAGGTTTTCTGAGTCATGATGTCCGTCTCGGCACACCCCGTTGAAGATGGTCTTTCGGCTACGGACAGTGCGCAAATGCAGCATCGATTCGACTGCTTGCTGCAGCTGGCCGGTTTGTCACTATTTTTGGCCACGGTTGAGATGCTCATCCCCAAGCCCATGCCGTTTTTAAAACTGGGCATTGCCAACCTGCCGATTCTACTGTTTGTACGCGAGCTGCGTTTGCGCGAAATGCTACTCCTTATTTTTCTTAAAGTCTTTTGCCAAAACTTAATTTCAGGTAATATTCTTTCATATATTGCTGTATTTTCAGCGGCGTCGAGTTGCGCCAGCGGCTGCGCCATGTGGCTGCTGGCGCACGTATCGCGGCGCCATATTTCTTTTTTGGGCATTAGCGTAATGGGTGCGGCAGCGAGCAACGGTATGCAACTATTGCTGGCGCTCAACTACTTTTTCCCCGGTACCGGCAGCTTGTTGATCCCCTGGAGTCTCAGCTTTGGCCTGGGCAGCGGCGTCCTATTGGGGCTCTTTGCTCTCCAGTTCCACCACGTCTCTCTTTGGTTTAAATCTCTGCTGCCCGTATTCCAAGCCCCATACCTGGCTCTTGGCTCGGCCGTTGGCCCGGTTCTGGGCCCAAAAGACAAAAGTTGCGATAGCGAGTCAACAATGCAGACGGGAACAAACCTCAAATATTCCCAAGCCTTGACTCACGGCAATGGCTCGGCCCGGCTGCGCTTTGGCTTTGGGCTGCTCAGCATGGGCCTAATGTTCGCCATCCATAAGCTTGAGCCCATGTATCTAGGGGCCGAATTCCTCATCTTTCTTGGTCTGAATCGCAGCCTAGGCTACCGCCCCTGGTGGCGCTCCATTTTAATCCTGCTGGCCACACTGGTATTTTTCAACCTGCTCCTGCCCTCCGGGCGCCTGCTTTGGGAACTGCATATCCCGCCGTTGTCCGTCGGAGCATTCGCATTTCCCTCGCCTGCGGGCCTGCATTTTAAGCTGACCCAAGGGGCCCTGCAACGCGGCATCGGCAAGGCTTTTTTTCTGCTCAACCTAATCCAGATTTCCCGCTTCGCTGTCAGTCGCGAGTTAAGCCTGCCCGGCCGTTTGGGGCATATCGTACAATTGGTCTTTTACTACTACGAAGCCTTCCTGAATTGCCCGCTAGAGTTTCGCGCCAGCCGCCCATTCGCCTCTCTGGACGCCATACTTTGCCAGATCAGCGGCGAATTATTCGCCGCCACACAGAAAAGTAAAATCCAGGCGAACATTCCGGCCCCAAGCACACCAAGCGTCCCAGGCACACCCAAAATCAGGGGAAAGCAAAAACAGAATGCCGATTCAGGAAAAAATGAAAAATCGCGAAGGATGTCAGCTAAAGATCTCCCAGGCCACCCTCGTTACCGCCTGCTGGCCCTGGGCCTATTCCTACAACTGACGGTTCTGCTGTTGGCTCTGGAACTTCCACTTTACCGTCTAACGGGACTTTTATGAGTACGGCACAAGCCCCCCATCCCTATATTCTGTATTCATTTCGCCGCTGCCCCTACGCCATCCGTTGCCGCATGGTACTAGAATACAGCCGGCTGCCGCACCAATTGGTGGAAATATCGCTAGATGGTGTAGTCACGAAATATTTTAAATGGTACAATTGCCTTTTCTCAGTTATAGGAGCAAATTCAATGGCAGCACATCGCCGGCATGATATTTCAGATAGAGTTTGGGCGCTATTGGAACCGCATTTGCCTGGTCGTTCAGGGGATTGGGGTGGTGTAGCACGAGATAATCGCCTGTTTATCAATGCCGTTTTCTGGATCATGCGCACGGGTGCGCCGTGGCGAGATTTACCGCCTGACTATGGCGGCTGGAGTAACACGCATCGTCGCTTTATTCGATGGCGTGACAAAGGAATATGGGAAAAATTGATGGAAATATTGATCGATGAGCCGGACTACAAATGGCTGATGATTGACGCCAGTCATTGCAAGGTGCATCCTCATGCGGCGGGTGCCGTAGGGGGCAATCAAGACATGAATCGTACAAAAGGGGGCTCAACACAAAATTGCATCTGGCCGTGGATTCGCATGGTTTGCCGGTCAGGGTTGTTGTTACAAAAGGTACAACGGCAGATTGCACTCAAGCCAGAACCTTGATAGAGGGATTGACGGCGGAGTATTTGTTGGCTGATAAAGGTTACGATAGCAACGAGATCATCGAGCAAGCGCTTGCGAGGAATAGCGACCCGCTATGTCAAAAATAAGGAATCATGCCAGGCCGCCGTACAAATACGGTGTATTTCACTGTGGACTAGCATCTCGTAACTACGGTATCTAGGGAGATTGAAGCATGGGACTAAATTTGGCTAACATCGTTGTCGAATTTTTGCGGCAAAATCCGCAGCGTAAGTTTACGGCACGGGAAATCGCCAAGTGGATATTTGCGACGTATCCCGTGGAGTGTCGCCAAAAGCAACAGCGCTCTAATGCAAAGGTAATCCCGCTCGACAATGACACGGCGCTTGTGCAGCAACTTGCCGCTGAGATTAGCTCGCAGCGTCCCCGCATGCAAAAACAAGATCCTGAAATCAAAACCACAGAAAGTCGACCTCGCAAGTATTATTTTACTGAATCGAGCGACAGTGCAGAAATCGACCGGGCAGAAGGCAACGCAGCCGCTTTACTTGCCAATGGCGCGATCGCCAGAGAGCGTGACATGTATCGCATGCTCTCGAGTTTCTTGTGGTCTGAACTTGAGGTTTACAGCAAGCACATTGATGAAAAGCGCTCCCGTAACTCGCATGGAGCCGGTGCCAATAAATGGCTGCATCCCGATCTGGTTGGCATGGAAGATCTCAGCTGTGACTGGCAGCGCGAGATTAAGGACTGTGTGCAGCAATACATGAAGAAAAAGACAAAGTTGTGGTCTTTTGAAGTTAAAATTCTGGTCAACCGCTCCAATGTGCGTGAAGCCTTCTTTCAGGCCGTAAGTAATTCCTCATGGGCTAATTGGGGCTATCTTGTCGCCGGCGAGATTGAAGGAGCGGAGACTCTCAAAGAGCTGCGCATGCTCGCAAGCCGGCATGGAATTGGCTTTATACGGCTTGATGCGGAAGATATCTCAGAAAGCCAGATTATGATTCCCGCGCAGGAGCGCGGCGAAATCGACTGGGACACGGCCAATAGACTGACTGAGGAAAACACGGATTTTTTAAGCTACATCAAGTTACTTCGCCAGTTTTATCAAACTGGCGAAGTGCGCCAAGCCGATTGGGACATGATTTCAGATTGAGCTCTCGCAGCTGCACTTGCTCCAGAGCCTTTGTGCTGCGCCGGCAGTGCGAGGACAATTGCGGCCCATACTTTTTACCCATACTTTTTACCCATGCCAGTGGGAAGGCAGACTGTGGACTGAAAGTCTCCGAACAGTAGCCGTAAGCGCTTAAAAACAATAGACTGTAACTTTAGTCCTAATTAATAAAGGAGTAACTAGCATGAGTGAAGCAAACGGACTACAGCAACGCCGGGCCAGTGGCAACTGGAAGCACAATGTCGGCCTTGCCGAGATGCTCAAAGGTGGTGTGATCATGGACGTAGTCACCGCCGAGCATGCCCGCATTGCCGAAGAAGCGGGAGCGGTCGCGGTAATGGCGCTAGAGCGCGTGCCCGCTGACATAAGAGCTGAAGGTGGCGTCGCGCGCATGTCGGATCCTAAATTAATCCAGGAGATTCAAAACACTGTTTCCATTCCCGTAATGGCCAAGTGCCGCATCGGCCACTTTGTCGAGGCCCAGATACTTGAAGCGCTGGAACTGGACTTTATCGACGAGAGTGAAGTCCTGACTCCGGCCGACGATGTCTACCATATTGACAAACATGATTTCAAGGTGCCTTTCGTCTGTGGCTGCCGCGACTTGGGCGAAGCCTTGCGCCGCATTGGCGAGGGTGCGGCCATGATCCGCACCAAGGGCGAGGCCGGTACCGGCGATGTGCTTGAGGCTGTGCGCCACATGCGCACCCTGCAGGCCGAAATTCGCCGCGTGCATTCTGCCCGCCGCGACGAGCTGGCTAGCATGGCAAAGGATTGGGGAGTGTCCTACGAATTACTGCTGGAAGTGCGGGAACTGGGCCGCCTGCCCGTGCCAAACTTTTCGGCAGGTGGCATAGCCACGCCGGCGGATGCCGCCCTAATGATGAGCCTGGGGGCCGAATCGGTGTTTGTCGGTTCGGGCATATTCAAGTCTGGCAATCCGGCGGAGCGGGCCAAGGCCATCGTCGAGGCCGTAACCTTTTATCGGGAGCCGAAGAAGCTGGCCGAATTGTCTTACGACCTGGGCGAAGCGATGACGGGCATTGGCATGGACGAGCTGAGCGAAGAGGCGCGCCTCGCGCGCCGCGGCTGGTGAGCAACGCTATTTGCACTTGAGCCAGATAAAACAAAACCGAGGAGGCAGGAGGTATCCATGATATTTCTGGTTTTGTCTGCGTCTTCTTGCATTCTGAGTGAGCTAGATGAGTAATTTATGTGGGGTCCTGGCGATGCAGGGCGATTATGCCAAGCACCGCGAGGCCTTGAGTCGCTGCGGTGTCGCCACCATAGAGGTGCGCCGCCCCCAAGAGCTGGAGCGCTGTGAGCGCCTGGTGATTCCCGGCGGCGAGAGCACAACCATGTATCGCCTGTTGCAAAAGGCCGATCTCTGGCAGCCTCTGCTCAAACGTGCCCAGGCGGGCATGCCCATGTTGGGGACCTGTGCCGGCATGATACTGCTTTCGCGCCATATTGCCGCTCTGAGTGATGGCGTGGGCCCTGAACACAGCGCGGGTAGGCGGCTGGCTGATCACACGCGCAATTTTGGCGAACAGCCCTGCCTTGGAGCTATTGATTTGCAAGTCCGGCGCAATGCCTATGGTCGTCAGATAGCCAGTTTTAGCACGCAACTGGACTTGCTGCGGCAACGGCCGCAAGCAACCGATTTTGCCGATTTTGTGCGCCAGCGCGGGCAGAACGGCACTGCGTTGCCGCTGATATTCATTCGCGCCCCGCAGGCGGTATCTTGGGGGCCGGGTGTCCGTGTACTGCTGCGCTACGAAGCGCAAGCTATTTGCTTGCAGCAAGACAAGGTGGTGGTTGCCAGTTTCCATCCTGAGCTGACAGACAGTACTTTGTTGCACGAGTACTTTCTGAGTCTTTAGCGAGGTTCTGTCATTAAATCTGTCGCCGCGCCCGAAAAGGAATCCGTACAGAACCTGGAGCCTTGCGCTGAAGCGCGGCCGCACAGCGCTGTGGCCAGTCTGAATATTCAGGCTCAGTTGCTCTCGGCTGTGCTTTTTCTCGTGTTGAGTACGCTCGCCGCTTTGGCGCTGCTCTTGCATTATAGTTCGCATGATAATTCGGCTCTGGGCGCATTGCCAGGGAACCTGGCCGAGCTGCCGGCTTCTGGAGCTCCGTTGTGGCAGCAAGTCGCCCCGCCCGATGCCGTGCCACAGCTAGCTTATTCTGCGGTACTGCACTCTGCGGTGGAGCAGATCACGGCCCCTGGGGCCGCCCTTTACGCCGTGCGGCAAGGAGGCGTCAGCCCCCTTGAGCGGTCGTGGTCCGCCGGCCAGCTGCTGTGGCAGCGCGATGCGACGACAGCTCGGCCTACGGCCTCGATGGCTAAGTTGATGAGCTTGTTGCTGGTGCAAGAGATTTTGCAGCGGCAGGGCGTCAACGTGGAGGAACTGCGGCGGGTGCCTTCACTTGCGGCCGCCACAGAGCGGCCCTTTGATGCCGCGGTTGCGGGTCTGAAGGCCGGCGAGTGGCACAGTTGGGCCGAACTACTTTCTTACAGCATTATTATTTCGGCCAATGATGCCATTTATGCCCTGGCTATTTTGGCTGAGCGCGAAGTCGCGCGGGAGGGCGAGCAACTGGGCGAGTCCGAAGCTTTGGCCCGTTTCGTGGCGCGTATGAACCGCCGCGCCACAGCATTGGGCCTGGAATCAGCACAGTTTGTCGACCCGGACGGCTGGAGCGAGGACGACCTGATTTCGCCTTTGGACATGGCGCATCTGGCGGCCTATTACGTTCATAGCTTTCCCCAGGCTCTGGCCTGGCACCGCCAGCAGGAAATTGAAGTGCTGGGGCGCCGCAAGCGCAATACCAACCTCTTGCTGGCTCACTACCCTGAGATTGACGGCCTGAAGACGGGTTTTACCTATGAAGCGGGTTTTAACTTTACGGCCGAGTTAAGACGCGGGGACTGGCGTCTTATCGCTGTTTTGATGGGTATTCGCGCCAATGATGTGACGCGGGGCTTGAAGCGGCGTGCCGCTGAGGCTGAGGCCCTGCTCGACTGGGGTCTGCGCAATTTTGCGCCACTCTCTGCCGCGGTGCCTTCGCCGCAGCTTGAGCTTGAGGATGAGCCGCCAGTATCGGCACAGGGCAGTTCGGAGTTACAGCCCGCCAGCCTAAATAACGTATGGCGGGCGGTACAGCGGCGCCTGCTGCCGCAGTTGCGGCGGCACTTACAGTGGCTGCCGCCCTTCGGTATGCGACAGGCCGGCTTGCGAGCCGCCGGCCAGACAGAGCCGGCAGCAGCTGCGCGAATGTCCGGTTTTACCCAACTGCATTGGCACGGCTATTGGCCAGAACTCAGTTTGCTGGAGGCGGGTGGGACGGCAAAGCGTTGGGAAACGGATTATACAGCGTGCAAAGCTTATGGAGAGCTGCGCGGCAGCCGTGACGCTGACGGCCGGGAAGGTGCTGGCAGCCAGTTATTGATGCGCTTTGCCTGGCTGCCGGGCGAGCAGCCACAGCTTAGGCCCGGGGCGGCGCTCTTGCTGCGGCTGCGCAAGCTCCTGGCTCCCGCGTTGTGGCCCTTGCTGCAGCAGCTCTATCCCGCAGCTCAAGATCGTTGCCCCTTTGCTTGTTTGGAACTAGACTTTGCCATGCTGTAAAATTTGAGAGGCAATATTTTGTAAGTTGCAACTCAAAATATGCTGAGTTCCAACAGCTCGCAGGTTTTAAACCGTTTTCAATGCGGCTTTTATTTCTCACCTGGCGGGGTCAAGATCAATTTGAGCCACAGGAGTTCTATTTGTTAAAGAGATCAAAGTTCCGCAGCCTCAAGCTGCGCTCGCGCCAGCCTGAGGCCAAAATATATATGGCATATGCCAAGTGGCTGGGGCGTTATTCGCCGTGGTTGTGGCTGGCTCTGACCCTGTTGTTGGTCGCCGCCGCCGCGGCCTTGCCTCGTTTGCATATTGACGTGAACCCAGGCAAGTTTTTTTTGCAGCGCGACGAAAGTGCCCGCGCCAACCGGGAATTTAAGCAGAAATATCAGATTGGCGACAATATCGGGATTTATGTCGAACTAGGCGAAGCCGCCGCGCCGCATGAAGACTTGTTGCAGCCCCAAGTAATGGACCGACTTAGCCTGCTGAGCCGTGAGATAGAGCAGCTGCCCTATGTGCGTTCGGTGCGGAGTCTGAGCGGTCTGTGGCTAAAGAGTCATGGCGATACGGCGGCAGAACGTTTGCAGTATGTGCGTGATTTTGCGGCGAAGTTTCCCGAGCTGGATTCCTTGCATTCGCAAGACTGGCGTAGCCTTTGGCTACTCGTCGAAGTTTACCCTTATGATAGTTACTTTGCGCAACTGCGGCAGAAAGCCGCTGCGGAACCGACGGCTCCATTAGTGGATGTGGGCAAGTTGGAGTCGTTTCGTGACTATCTGGTGCAGCGTTCATTCAATCATCAGGTTAGCCAGGTCGCAGATTGGTCGTGGCAATTGCCATCGTTATTCCAGCAGGCCAAACTGCGTACTGTCAGTGAATTGTTGGAGAGGGCAGGCGAACAGGAACCCGGGAGCATCGTGGGAGAGCTGCTCGACGCGCTGTTGAGACGCTATCAGGGCAAATTTGCGGACCCAGAGTTGAAGTTTATTCCGGTGGGAATCCCTGTGAACAGTCATCGCTTGGAGCGCGAATTGAGTGCGGACCTAATTAAAGTGCTCGGCATTGCGAGTCTGGTTTGTCTGATATGCATTTTTATACTCATGCAAAGCCGCATGGCCGCTGTAGCTGCACTGCTCTGTGTCGTGGCCAATGTATTGCTTGTCTTCGGGCTCAGTGCCTGGCTAGACATGGCGATTGACAAGACCTTCGTCATGATACCGGTTCTGCTGGGATTTGCCAGCAGCATCAGTTATTGCGTGCACATTGAAAAGTCGTGGGAGAAGCAGGGTTTCTGCCATCGTGGAGGGGGGCATTCGCAGAGTGTGCGAGCGCGGCAGGTTTTGTCTCAGGCTTTGGCGCAGAATTTCCGCCCCTTGAGTTTTGCTGCTTTGACGACTGTACTTTCTCTACTCAGTTTCCTTGTCGTACCTATTCCCATGATACGGACAGCCGGGTTGCAGTCCGCCCTGGCGGTCAGTTTTTCTTATGTATTTTCTTTGACACTGTTTAGTAGCTTGTTGCTAAATGCGGGCAAACGGACCCGCAGGCCCGATACGCGGCGTGCCGTGCGCTTACAGCGCCGCATTCAGAAGGCCGTATACGCTCCAGTTATTTGTCTGGCCCTACTTTGCTATCGCAGGCGGCGTGTGACTCTGGTGCTGGCAGCTTTGCTAATGGCGTTCAGTCTGTGGCTTCTGCCGCAATTGCAGGTAGATTTGTCGACTGAGTCCGTCCTGGGTGCAAAGTTTGAATATGTGCGCGAACTAATGCAGGTTTCACGTTCAGAGACGGGTGCCGGGGGCTTTTACAATGTGGATTTAATCTTTGCCGAAGAAGCATTGCAACCCCAATACCTGCGGCAGGTGGCAAAGTTTGAACAACGCCTGGCGAGCAATGAGTTGGTAAAGAATGTCACATCGGTTACGAATTTCATTCAAAGTGTGCAACGGACTTACCGCGGAAGTTCTGAATTTCCGCCCACGGCGCGCCAGGCGCAACAGGCCTTGCTCACTTGGGAACATTTGTTTCAGGGGGAGAGTGACCAGTGGTACTCAGCCGGTGACCACAGTCTGCGCATCCTGGTGCAAGTGCGTCAGGGTAGTTCTGAAGAAAATATTGCCCACATGCAGGAGGTCCGCCGACAGGCGGCGGAATTCTTTCCGGCAGCTTGGGGCGTGCGCGTCGAACCCCTGGGTGGAGTTTTTCAATTGGCCATTATGAATCAGTACATCACTTATGGCTTGCTGCATTCTTTTGCAATATCGCTGCTGCTTGTGTCCTTGCTGCTCTTCGTCTTGCTGCGCAGCCTGCGTATTGGCCTGATTGCCCTGGTGCCTAATTTGTTCCCGGTTCTTCTGAGTGGGGCCGCAGTGGTGCTGTTGGGGCGCCAGTTAGAGTTCGTTTCCATGACTGTAGGGCCTATGATTATTGGCTTGGCAGTCGATGACACGGTATATTTCCTCGGTTATGTGCAATGGCTCTTAAGGTGCCAAGATTCTACGGGGAGTCGGGGGCTCTACAGCTATGCCCAGATTGACCGGGTGATCAAGGTAGCACTAAATCAAATAGCCCCGGCACTGATTACGACGACATTGATCCTTTGTGTCTTGTTTGCCTCGCTGCTGCTCTCGCGGGCGGCTAACATTAGTTATATGGGCTTGTATACTATAATTGCCATGCTGGCGGCTCTGTTCGCGGATTTGTACCTGACGCCGATACTTTTGCGCTGGGCTTTCAGCTCGCGTTTTAGGCGTGGTGTAGATCTGCGAAAAGCTTATAGGTACTTGACCTAATGGCTGCGACATGTTACATTCCGCTCCACTGCAAAATGCTTTTGCAACCGCGCCTGGTTGTTTGCCGTGGGTGTGGGATGTGATTCATGCATTTTATTCTTGCTTAATGCTTTGTCATTCTATATTTACCTTGGTTTTGGCCGGGCTTTAGTTCTCCCTGTCTGTTTTTAGCCCGGAAGGTTTTTTGTGGTAGGAACTCAGGCGGGAATTTAATTTGAGGAGTACAAGACATGTTTTCTGCTATGCAAAATCTTGCGAGTCAGGACTTTTTCGGTCAGGTTTGCGCAATTCGGCACGCGGGCTTGTTCCTGTTGGCGGCGCCACAATCTGGCGCGGGCGGCGAGGGGCCCAGTATGGTTCAGACTTTTGTCTTTATGGGGCTTATTTTTGTCGTGTTCTGGTTTTTTATGATTCGCCCCCAAAGGCAGAAACAAAAACAGCGCGAAGCGATGCTGAAAACCATTGAAAAAAATGACCGTGTGGTTACCATCGGCGGCGTGCGGGGCTCAGTGGCCAAGGTCAGTGACGAAACCGTGAGTATCAAGGTTGACGATAATTGTAAGATTGAATTTTCTCGTTCGGCTATTGCCGAAGTGTTGCTGGATGAGAAAGAAAATGCCCGTCGTCGCAGCGAGATTTTGAATTCTGGCAAGCAAAATGGCGCAGCAAAAATCAAAAAGGACAAAGACGAGAAAGCTGAAGACAACGATAAGCAAATTAAGGGAGAAGAGGGGGCCTTATAAAGCCCGCTAATTGGTGAATTATGGGTAAAATATCTCGCCTGAGCATTGTCCTGTTGAGCCTGGCTCTGGCTCTGTGGGGTTTATATCCAAGTATATGGTGGTATTTTATCGCCACCGAGGAACAGCAGGTGTTTGCGAACATGACGCGCACGGCGCTGGCACAAGAGCTGCGCCTGCAATCGGAAAAGGACATGCTGGAGTTCCAGAACTTGTCCTCAAAAGATAAAGATGCTTTGGCCGCAGCCTTGCCAGAGAATCTGCATTATATTTTGACAGTGGCCAAGCGCTACCAGAAAAGCTATCGAGATATTCAGAAGCCGGCTTCCTGGACCTTGGAAGCCATCGCCAAAATGTTTGGCGGCGATAACGATGGTCGCGAATTGATGCGTTCTAGCCTGGAGGACTATTTGCTGGAGCAGGTACTCGTGTATCGCGGCCGCAAGTCTAGCTCTTTACGTCTGGGCCTGGATTTGAATGGCGGTCAAAGCGTCATGGTGCGTCCCAATCAGAGTGAGTTCGATGCGAAAGTAGAAGAGTTAATGGCTGATAGCCCTCAGGGGCGCAACGATATCACTCGTTATCTGCGGGATCGGATCGTGACTTCTTTGCAAAATCGCGTCGACCAGTTCGGTTTGACTGAGCCGGAGATCCACTCTTATCAGGATGGTCGCATTGAAATTGTCGTCCCCAGTCAAAACAATAAGTCTGGGCAGACCGATACTGGTGTGCTCGAAAGTTTACTTCAGGTCAAAGGCAGTTTAGAATTCCACTTGGTCGACGAATCTGAGACGGACAGACTCGGCCAGTATTTGAACGCCAACCCGGCTAAATCCCGTGACCTGTCAGAGGTGGGGGAATTTAAAGATTACAATTTACCTGCCGGCAAAGTAATTCGAGGCTACTACGAAAAAGATAAGTTTGGTATGGACAGGTTGCGGGGCTACCTCGTGCTGGAGTCAGATGTCTTGCTCGATGGTGAGAATATTACCAATGCCCAAATGAATAAGAATCAAGTCGGGCAATGGGAGATTAATTACAACCTGAATCAGGACGGGGCGGCCAAGCAGCAGAAGATTTTTACAAATAACGGTGAGCGCTTGATGGCTATTGTGCTCGATAAACGCGTGTTGTCTTACCCGCGTATCAGCAAGAACGCAGGTGGCGCCAGTTCGTACAGCGGCGGCCGCATCACCGGTCGCTTCAGTGACCAGGAGGCGAAAAATCTGGTCAATGTGCTCAATTCGGGCAATTTGCCTGTTTCGCTGGATATTGACTCGCAGCGCGTGGTCGGCGCCACCCTTGGGGAACAGAGTATTCGCTCCGGCCTGATTGGTATCGGCGTCGGCCTGCTTGCGGTGATGCTTTTTATGCTGTTTTACTATCGCTCTGCTGGCTTTATTGCCGATCTGGCGCTGGTTTTAAACTTATTTTTTCTGATTGCCATTTTGGCAACTATGAATAGTACCCTGACCCTGACTGGGATAGCCGGTATTATTTTGACTATTGGTATTTCTGTGGATGCTAACGTGATTATTTACGAGAGGATCAAAGAAGAGTTGCGATCAGGCAAAAGCCGTCGTGCAGCGATTGAAGTCGGTTTTTCGCGGGCTTTCTGGACCATTATCGACTCCAATATTACAACTGGTATTGCGGCGATTTGTTTAGCCATGTTGGGTAACGGCGGGATTCAGGGTTTTGCGATTACTTTGGCCTGGGGCATCGTCTGTTCCTTGTTTACCGCGCTGTTTATTGCCCGCCTGATTTTCGACTTCAATACGGATGTACTTAGATTCAAAAAACTGGCAATTATGTGGGGCAAGGCAGATTCTGCCGTTGCTCGGCAAAAATTGGGAGGGCTTTAAAATATGACTGTTGCAAAGGTCATTAGTTTTACCAAGTACAACAAGCTGTTTTTCGCCCTTTCCGTTACGGCTATTTTACTTCTGGCTGCCCTGACTGTTGTGCGCGGCGGCTTTAACTTTAGTATTGATTTTAGTTCAGGTGTGATTTTTACCGTCACTGCAGATCATGGGAGCGACGCCCGGGCGATTGAAGAAAAAGTCGGGCCTTTGTTCCGTAAGCCGGTGCAGGTGCAGAACATTGTGGATAATGCCCTTTATGATCAGAAGCGTTATTCACTGAAGCTGGCGAGTGAAGAAGAGAACATTGCGGAGTTTGAAAGACAGGCCAAGGAAAAAATTGCAGGTCTGGATATCGTTCGGATAGAAGGTTCCGACTTGGTGAGTCCGACTCAGTCGGCTTACCTGCGCTGGCAAACTTTGGTTTTAACTTTTTTCGTTCTGTTTTTGATTTTGCTGTACATCTGGTATCGCTTTCAGCTTCGCTACGCGCTGGCTGCGATCATTGCCTTGATTCACGACAGTGTCATTCTGGTCGGTTTTATCGGCGCTTTTCAGCTCGATTTCTCCAGCACTACAATCGCGGCTATTTTGACCGTGATCGGTTACTCGTTAAACGATACTATTGTCGTGTTTGACCGCATTCGCGAAAATCGCATGACAATGCACACCAGCAATCTGCAGGATATTATTAACTATTCAGTGACAGCGACATTGAGTCGTACTTTGATCACCAGTTTGACGACATTGCTGGCTGTGCTGGCTATTTACTTTTTTGCCTATGGTTCGGTCAAACTCTTTGCCTTGGAACTGATTGTCGGCGTGGCTGTCGGTACCTATTCTTCGGTCTACATTGCCTCGTCGCTCGTGTTGTACTTTGATATGCGCCGTCGCAAAGGACTTGAAGGCGGCCCGCTAAAAGTAGTCAGTGGCGTGAGGCCAAGTCATTCCAGCTCAGGGGCGGACAGTTTGAGTATTGCTGCCAAAAAAGAAAAAAAGCCGCAGGTAAAGCAAAGTGCAGAAGAAATCCGGCTGGCCACGGAGGCCAAGCGCAAAAGGCGCGAAGCGCGGCGCAAGAAGAAATAATAGGCAGTAATTTGCAGATGGAAGTCATTCGGGCAGACGTCCTTGGGTTTTGCGGTGGTGTTCAGCGCGCCATCATTCTCGCGGAGCAGGAGTTCCGCAAGAATGCCCGCAAGCCGAAATTTCGTTTGGAGACTGTCGGCGATTTAATTCACAACAAAAGTGAGATTGAGCGTCTTGAGGGCTTGGGACTGCGTTCAATCGACAGCGTGGAGAGCGTCAGTGAGGGGGCGACCGTTCTGATCCGCGCTCACGGTGCTCCAAAGAGCGATTATGAAGCGTTAAAGAACCGCCGAGTTGATATTCTTGAGGGTATTTGTCCTTTGGTGCGCGACATCAGGAATAAAATTATTGAATACTCAAAACAAGGGTATTTTGTTCTTTTGACTGGCGATGGCCAACATTCTGAAGTGCGCGGCCTGATCAGTTTTGCCGGGCGCGGCCGGGTAATTGAATCACTGGAGGAGGCGCGAAGATATGAAGTTCCCGATAATATTGATAAACTGGTATTGCTCTCTCAGAGTACTTGGAAACGCGAGACCTTCCTGAGGGTGGCGGAAATCCTGCGTGGAAAACGCCCAGATATCCTGGTAGAAGATACTGTCTGTCAGGCGACTTTAGACAGGCAAAATGCCTTGCGTCAACTAATTGGCAAGGTGGATGCCATTGTGGTAATTGGGGGCAAGCACAGTGCCAACACGCAAGAGCTCTTTTTGATCGCGCAAGAGTCTGGTTTGCCCGCCTGGCATTGTGCGGATGAAGACGATGTGCCTGCAGAAATTTCTGCGGGAAAATATCGACGCATCGGCTTGTCCGCCGGAGCCTCTTCGCCAGACTGGCTGATTGATAAAATTCAACAAAAAATATTGATGCAGGCCGCTTCTGCATCCGAGGAGTCCTTATGAGCAAGTATATTATTGCGGGCAATTGGAAATTGAATAAAACCCCATCGGAGGCTGTGGCCTTGGCTAAGGCTGTCGTAGAACAAACAGCTGGAGCTAGTTGCGAAGTAGTCATCGCGCCTTCCTTTGTCGCTTTGGCCAGAGTGGCCGACGCGATTCGCGCCAGCCATGTCAAACTGGCGGCACAGAATGCTTCGGCACATCTGGAAGGTGCTTATACCGGCGAAACTTCTGTCCTAATGTTAAAAGACTTGGGTGTTGAGTATGTGATTCTTGGGCATTCCGAACGGCGTCTGTATTACGGTGAAAATGATCAAATCATTAATGCCAAGGTGAAGACAGTCTTGTCTCAGGGTTTGAAGCCAATTTTATGTGTTGGTGAGATTTTGGAAGAACGAGAGGCAGGCCAGGCTGTCCATGTCTGTTGCCGTCAATTAACTGAGTGCCTCAATGGTGTCAGCGCCGCCGACATGGTTAATGTAGTTATTGCTTATGAACCCGTTTGGGCCATTGGTACAGGTAAGACGGCCAGTCCCGAAGATGCCAATCAAATTCATATGGCTTGCCGTGAAAAGCTGACTCAGCTGTACTCGGCAGATATCGCTGCAAAGCTTGTGATCCAGTACGGCGGTTCGGTGAAACCGGATAATGTAAAGGCTTTGATGGCTGAGAGTGACATTAACGGTGCTCTGGTGGGCGGCGCCTCCCTGGAAGCGGGATCCTTTGCCGCGTTGACTCGGTTCTGAGTAGAAGAGAATTTTCAAATGGGTGGAAGAGGTAGGCGGAAACGTAAATTATGGGAACTTTATTGACAACTTTGATTACCTTGCTGGTTATATCAGCGATTATTACGATATTGTTGATTTTGCTGCAAGATGACCAAGGTTCGGGAATGGGTCTGTTTGGTAGTAGTGGTCAGAGTCCGTTTAGTAGCGGCGATAGCTTCTTGGGAAAATTGACGAGGATCTTGGGGATTTCATTTTTGGTGTTGTGTCTAGCTGTGGCCTTTGTAATTAGTCGTTTTGGGGTTAATTACGATGCCTTGCAAGAAGCGCAGAGCGAATATCAAAATCAGGGACAATTAGAAGAGGAATCTTGGTTTTTGCAAACTCCGGGGGCAGAAGATGCTGCCAATTCCGAAGATGCTGTGAAAGCTGAAGGAGGTCTTGCTGCTCCTGCCACAGGGGAAGATCAGGATATTGAAGAACCAGTTCGGGTCAATGTACCAGTTGAAATGCAGACAGAAGAGAGTACAGGTGCTGAGGCGCAGACAGCCGAAGCAAAGGAAGAGAACTAGGGATTGGATTGCGGGAGTCATTTATTGGGTTTTCTATCTCGCCATGAATCCAGAGTCGATTTCAATCAAATATTTATTGATATTCGGCCCGTATTTATATGTATTCTCAAACGGTTCATATTTTTTTAGTATACTGGCTGGGATTTCTGGAGCTTCAAGATATTTAGGAGATACGGATGCGTGTTGCCGTTGTTTACTTTAGTTCCAATACACAGGGCCGGCTTTCTCAAGTAGCTAGGGCCTACGCCCAAGGGGTTGGTAAACAAGGGCATGATGTGACACTGATTAATGGCTTGAAAGACTCAAGTAATTTGTTTATTTACGATTACCTGTTGCTGGGAATTGAAGCTTACTCCCTACTTTCTGGCAAACTGGATAATTCTGCCAGGCAAAGCTTGAAAAATATTGGTAATATTTCAGGCAAGGCAGCTTATGCTTTCCTTTTGAGAAAAGGCCTTTGGGCGAGTAAAAGCTTACTGTTATGGATGAATTGGCTGGAGTCCTGCGGCTTGGTATTGTTTCTGTCAGACATTGTCGTTAAGCCCAGTGAGGCTCACTCAATTGGTCAGCGTCTGAATATTTACAAATAACTTTGATTCTGCGAAAGGTTTTCCGGGGCAGGCAATAATCGAGATAATTTATGAATGGATATATGGCGAGAAGTACGACGCTGTTGTTAAAGACTGGTTTGACTTGGTTGTCTGTCAGCTTTGTTGTGACAGCTTTGTTTGCCCAGAAAGATACTGAGACACTGGCGACTATTCGCTTGATCAAGACTGAAGTTATTTTAGGAAAAGAGTACAATGAGGTGATCCGTCGTCTAGCCGAATTGCGAGGTGGGCAGCTGGATGACGATGATCGCAAGGAAGTATTGGAGTCTTTGATTAATAATCATTTGGTACTGCAGGCGGCCGAACGCGACGACATTTCCGTCAGTGACGACGAGGTGAATACTTTTGCTCTGCAAATGGTTTCGCAACAGGCGGGCAAGCCGCTCAGTGAGGCCGAAATGCGTAAGCTCCTGGAGCAAAAAGGCCTGGCCTATAAGGAATTTTTAAATAATGCCCGCAATAGCATAATTATTCGTCGCTTTGTGCAAAAAAAATATGGTAGTGATTTACAGAATGTTGCCGAGCCGTCCGACAAACAGATAGAGTATACTTATAATGAAAATCTACAACAATTTGTGCACAAGGACATGATCCGTTTTAATCAGATTTTAGTGCAGTTTGACAGTACGGATGAAAATGCCAAAAAAGCCGTAAAAAATAAGGCTGAAGACCTGCTGAAGCGCGTTAAAGTCAACGGTGAAAAGATTTCTGACTTGGCACCGCTCTACTCTGACGATCCGCAATCAAAGACTCGCGGCGGTGATGTTAGCTATATACCGCGCGGTATGCCGGAGTTGGAAAAAGTTTTTGGCAAAAGCTTTTTTGATCAGCTTTTTACTTTGCGTAAAGGCGAGATTGCAATGTTGCAATCGAATGTTGGTTACCATATAGTTGTGATCACAGATTATCAGGCAGCTGGGCTTTATAAGTTGGACGCGGAGATTCCGGGCTCTAATGGTCAAACTGTCAAGGATGCTGTACGTAGCCTGCTAGTGCAGCAGGCCCAGGCCAAACGCCTGGAAGAGTTAGTTAGCAAATATATGGAGCAGTTGCGCAAGGAAGCTACAATAAAGATTTTGTACAAGCCTTTGCAAAAGTGACTGTAAATCATATGGCAGGTCGAAAGTTACAGCGCCGTGCGCGGATACTCGCTCTACAGGTTTTATATGCCCAAGAACAACAGCGGCTCGGCTCGAAAGCCGATGAAGCCGATGTGCTGGACTTCTCCTGGTTGGATCGCGAAGCTAGCTCTGATGAACTCCTAATGGCGAAGCTGTTAGTGCAAGGCGTGGGGAAAAATTTGGCTTCACTTGATGAGAATATTATTGGCGAGCTGCGAAACTGGACGATGGATCGACTTCTGGCGGTGGACCGTGCCATATTACGATTAGGTTGTTATATGTTGCAATTCTTGTTAGACACGCCGTCTAAGGTTATCATTGATGAATGTGTCAATCTGTGCCATAGTTTCTCTAGTGAACAGTCTTATCGCCTGGTCAATGGGGTCCTGCACAGTTTGTCAAGAAAATTCCGCAGTGAATTAGAGAATTCAGATAGTAGATTCTCGCCTGAGGAGGTGGCTCCCGGTGAGTCTGAATTCTAGTCTGCATTCTCATCAGAAAAAATAGCTGAGTCAGGATTTAACTAACAGATGGCATGCGGATTCCGATAATTTCAGTGTTCGCCTCTTGCTGGTCGGCATCCTGGCGGGTATTGATTTTAGGAGGGCAAAGCTTTGGCAGATGAGCCGGGAGAGAATCCGCTTGTTCTCAATAATTCTCAAATTGCGACTTCGGCAAAGGTCTTAAAAAAAGGCGCGCAACCCGGTAGCGTAAAAAATGGAAGTAAAGCTGCTGATTCATGGCCTGGGGGCCAGCCCCCAAAATCATCTGGGAAGCTTAATCGACAACTATGGCCCCGGTCCGGTCCGGCGCGGGGCAGAAATAATGTGTCGACTTCATTTGTCTTTGTTTTTTTGCTTTTACTTAGTGGTATATTACTGGTATTCCTTGTCTTTCGTGAAGGGCGCAACTTTGAAGCGATATTGCAAGAAATTGATCAGATTCAAGGACGAGGTGCGAGTGTCGCTAATATTAAGTTGTATCAGAGTGCCGCCAAAAAAGCTGACAATGAACGGGATTATCTGCGCCTTATAAAGCGGGCGTATCAAATCCCAGACCTGGAAATGGGCGCCTCATATGTCTTGAAAGTAACCAATTACGCTGTCAAAGATATACCTGGGAACGAGAATTTGTGGGCTTATCGAGCTGCGGCCCTGTTAAATCAGGATAAACTGGCGCAGGCGATCGCGGCTTCCGATCACTTGGAGTCCAGTCGTTATCAGCCTTTAAAAGGTGAAATCTTGGTTTACAGCCTTGTGGAAGCACGCGCCCAATATCGGCGTGCAGAGCGTAATAGTCGCAAAGAGGATGACATCGGCAACTTGAGTATTGCAGAGGTTGTTCGTGAGTCACCCTATACCGCAGCCACTTACATCAATTTAGCACGTTTGTTGCGACAACCGCGCTTTGCCTGGAATGCGGCATTGTTGTATATGCTGCAAGGCGAAAAGGATAAAGCTTTGGCCTTGGTTCGGGAATTGCAGGAGCAAAGCTGGCTCAATCGTCTTGCCGCCGGCCTAATTGCTTATGACAACAAAGATTGGTCTTTGGCTAGCCGCTTATTTGAAAACGAGAGAATCAGGGAAGTTCAGGCCGGGAATCTGAATGCTAAAACCTTACAATATTTGGGCGATGCCTACGTTTATCAAGGAAAGTATCGCGAGGCTATTGGGGTACTGGATTCCGCTATTGGCCTGGTGGACAAGTCCTTGCATGCAATGAAAGACCATCATCTTATTGAGAAAGGGGCAGAATCGGCAGCTCAGACCTCAATCAGCTCTCCAGAATTTGATGTTAGTCACAATTCGGCAGGGCTTTCGGATAACCTGGGGTCCTGGGAACTATATTATAATCTTGCAGCGGCCTATCGCGAGTTAGGCGAAAATGCCACAGCTTTTGAAGTTTTGCGTCAGGGGCGTAACACCTTTCCACATGCGAGTGAACTACTTCTGTTACTCAATATGGTAGCCCCTGCGGATGAAAAAGAGTATGCCAAAAGTATGTTAAGTGAACTTATTTCTAAGGATACCAATAACCAGCCTAATTTAGTCCTGGCCTCTTTGATATTTGAAGAAAAGCGTATCAATCGACAGAAGTTCAGCAGTAAACTTTGGGACTTGTTCAGTCGATTTCCCCAATATGATCAGATCCTGCATTATTTGTTGTGGTATTTCATTGGTTTAAACCGTACAGAAGATGTAGACCTGGCTTTAGAACGTTATCGTAATCTGGTTTTAGTGGATGCTGATTCCCGCATACAGGAAAAAGATTTTCCGGTATGGGCCCAAGAATACATGGCTATTAACGCAACTCTAAAGCGAGATTTTGATACTGCGCAAAGTGTTTTTGAGGATTTAATCGCCCAAAATCCCAGTTGGCGTATTTACTATAATATGGCCAATTTATATGTATATCAAGCTGATTTCGCAGCAGCTGTGCGATTGTTACGCAAGTCTTTGTCCGCAGTTGAGAATACGGACAATAAGGTTGATATTTTTTATCGCATGTTAGTGTTGGCTGAAATTAGTAAACAAAATTATCTTTCTAGAGATGAGAGTGATGAGCTGGATGGGATACTAGCTGATTATATTCACGACAATTACCACATTCACGACAGGCGGCGCGATCCCAGTAAAGAACTTTTGAACATGAAGTTGGATAGCCTGGTGTTATGGCGTGAGCTCAAAGATGGCAAATTGCTTGATGACCCTGAAAGTTATCGCAAAGGTGTCCATAAAAAAGTTGAGCCACACAGCGATAATACTTTTGTGTCTATACAAGCTGTTGATAAGCTCGACACAGGGGCGTCGTTTAACGCGGCGAGGGGAGATACGGAAACGGGCAGCAGAGACGCTGAAGAACAAGCTCAGGGAGAGAGCCCTGGCCAGTAACGGCAAAAGAGCACTGCACCGTCGAGCAATAATTTTGTATTCCTTCCTTTTTATTTAATATGAAGCAAGATTTACTGCAGAGATACTTTGGCTTCAAGGAGTTCCGTAGCGGGCAAGAACGGGCAGTCCGGCATATTCTTGCTGGGCATAATACTTTGGTGATAATGCCCACCGGTGCTGGGAAGTCATTGATCTATCAATATTCCGCCTTGGCTTTGGCAGAGCGTCGCAAATGTAGGGTCGCGGAGGCTGCGGGACAGCTGGGGCAAAGCGTATCTTTGACTCTGGTGCTCTCGCCTCTGCTCGCACTGATGAAAGATCAGGTAGACAATTTACATGCGCGAGGCATCGCGGCGACATATATTAATAGCACTTTGAGTGGAGCCGAACAGAGGCAACGTAGCAGTGCGATGTTGCAAGGCCACTATGACCTGGTGTATGTCACGCCCGAACGATTGCGGCAGAGCTCCTTTGTGGAGGCTCTTAAAAATGTAGAAATCAATCTGCTAGTGATTGACGAAGCTCATTGTATTTCTAGCTGGGGACATGACTTTCGTCCAGATTATCGGCGCATAGCCGGAGCTCGCAAGGAACTGGGAGAACCTTTGACTGTGGCTTTGACGGCCACGGCGACTACTTTGGTGCAAGACGACATTATCCAGATACTAGGCATACCTGCAGCTCAGCGTGTTGTCACAGGATTTAACCGCCCCAACCTGAGCTTTGAGGTATTTTATGCGTCTGGAGCCCGGGCTAAACTGCAGGAGCTGGCTCTGTTGCTACAAGAACAGTTTGCTGTCACAAGCGCCAGGCCAGTGCAGAGGGGAACTGTACACGGAAGTGCCGGAGCTTGCATTGTTTATGTGGCAACGCGTAAAGAAACGGAAGAGGTGGCTACTTTTATCGGCCAAAATTTGCAGTTGCCGTGTGCTTGCTACCATGCCGGCATGGCTGTGTCGCAGCGCGAACAGATTCAAGATGACTTTAGCGCTGGCAAATTGGGGATAGTCGTTGCCACTAATGCTTTTGGCATGGGCATAGATCGCGCGGACGTACGCTTGGTGCTACATTATAGCTTACCGGCTACGCTGGAAGCCTATTATCAAGAAGCGGGACGTGCCGGGCGTGACGGGCGGCCAGCTCGTGCCGTGTTACTGTATTCGCCACAGGATCGTTCACTACAAAATTTCTTTATTTGCCAAAATAGTATTGATGCAAATAATTTGTATACATTATACCAGCATCTGCAAGAGTATGCCATAGATCAGAAGCCAGAAAGTATCAGAGAAGCTGTAAGCTTAGTTTGCCGGCTGCAAGATTTGAGTCAGCGTTTGGGGTGGAATGCGCAGAAATTAAGGCTGGCTCTCTCACACCTGGAGAAGGCTGGGATCTTACGGCATGCCGAGCTTGCCATGTCTGGCATTGAAGACGGCACTCTGCATCTGCAATTAAGTCCTTGGCATGAGGCTAGAGCAGCAGCGTCAATCCAGCAATTAGAAAAATATAAAAGTCACCGCAAGAGCCAATTAGAGCAGATGACCCACTACGCTCAAACTGATTCTTGCCGCCGGCAAATTCTGCTGGCATACTTTAGCGATCATAGTGGCAATGTGGAGCTAAGTGCATCCGTCTGCTGCGACTATTGTTTCCGCCAAGGCCTGCGGCACAATTATGATGCTTCGGAAGCTCTGGCAGAGCCCAATTTATTGAGTCAGCTCAATCGGCCGCAACGTGCGGCCTTAATCGTGCTGGATAGCATACGTCAACTGGAAGTGGCAGGTATTTCGGTCGGGCGGCGACGTATCGCCCAGTTGTTATCGGGTTCGGCTTCGCAAAAGATGACAGAAAACTTGCGCCAACAGCGTTACTATGGCCGCCTGGCAGCCATAGCCCAGAAGCAGATTGAGGGGGCCATTGACGAATTGTTACGGGGTGGCTACTTGCAATATCAAAGCCGGGAAAGTTCTGAGTTCACAGTTATAGTCTTGAGTGAAGAGGGAGAAAAGGCTTTAAAACAGCGGCGGATTATCGAATTAAAATCCTTTCGCAAGGTCGTCCATGATACCAAGGCTTCCCATTCTACAATGGTCCGTTCAAATTCTCGTTTGCACAATGGCCGTTCAACGACAGCACTAACATTGGAGCTATTGGAGCAAGGAGTGAGCATAGGGCAGGTAGCCAAAGAGCGTGGTCTGAGCCGGCAAACTGTGTCTTCGCATGTCGGCAGTCTGATCGAGCAAGGAAAGCTCAATGTCGATGACTATGTAGACCTAGAGCATAGGCAGATCGTTGAGAAGCTTCTGCAGCAATTGCCGGACAATGGCCGCTCAGGTTTGCAGCGCCTGCGCCCGATTAAAGAATTGTTGCCTCCAAAAATCAGTTATGACGATTTGAAGTTTGTATTGGGAGCCTGGAAACGGATTCATGGCGCAAAGCATTGAGACCGCAAGTCGGTCCAAATAACCTTTTACTTGACAGGAGCCTGCAGCTGCATCAAAATCATTGACATAACCTGCTCCCCCGTGAGCAGAGCAATACCCCTGATAAAGGAGATTTCTTATGGCAGAAGTCATCTTGAAGGATATTACGAAGGTTTACGAAGGTGGTGTCACTGCAGTCGAAAAGTCGAATATCCATATTAACAACCGGGAATTTGTCGTGTTAGTGGGTCCTTCGGGCTGTGGTAAAACGACTACCCTGCGCATGATTGCGGGCTTGGAAGAAATCACCGGCGGCGATTTGCTGATTGATGGCAAGCGCGTCAACGACGTACAACCCAAAGATCGCGACATTGCCATGGTGTTCCAGAATTATGCGCTGTATCCCCACATGTCGGTTTATGACAACATGGCTTTTGGCCTGAAGATTCGCAAGTTCGCAAAAGACGAGATTGACCGGCGCGTGCAGGAGGCTGCGGGTATTCTGCACCTTAAAGAATTGCTCGACCGCAAGCCTAAGGCTCTTTCTGGCGGGCAGCGTCAGCGCGTGGCGCTGGGCCGGGCCATCGTTCGTCATCCCAAAGTTTTCCTGTTTGACGAACCCCTTTCCAACTTGGACGCCAAGTTGCGGGTGCAGATGCGCACAGAAATTTCGGCCCTGCACAATCGCCTGCAGGCAACTATGATTTATGTCACCCACGACCAGATTGAGGCGATGACCATGGGGGACAAGATCGTGGTCATGAAGGATGGTCGCATACAGCAGATCGGCAGTCCCATGGAGCTTTACAATACTCCTTGCAACCGTTTTGTCGCCGCTTTTATCGGTTCGCCGCCGATGAATATTGTTGCGGCCAAGGTAGTCGAAGAGAATGGAAAGATCGTCGTCGATGAAGGTGGTCTGCGGTCGGAAGTCCCGACTGAGGCGGCAGAGAAGCTGCAGTCCTATATTGGCAAAGAAGTATTGGTAGGGTTGCGGCCGGAAGATGTCAAACATGGCAGTGGTGCTGATCACGGCAGCATTCGTGCCAAGGCCGAAGTGATTGAGCCGCTAGGCGCCGAAACCCATGTGTACTTGAATACGGGTAGGCACCAGTTTATTGTGCGCCTTGAGCCGGATGTCCAAATCTCTGTCGGCGATGAGCTTGTCTGTGTGCCGGTCCAGGATAAGCTGCATTTCTTCGACTTGCATACGGAATTGTCTCTGTTGCACTCTGATAAAGCGCCTCAAAAGGCAGAATAAACAGGAACAAAATTCAAAAATGCTGGCTGCCTGATCTCGGTGCTTGGCAGCCAGCATTTAACTTTTATAAACTTATACCGATTAGAGTACAAGGAAAACAAGACAAATAAAAAGAATTCGCTCTAGGATCGCTGGGCCATTCTATTGGGTCTGTGCGCTAAACGAGCCAAAGTACTTGGTAGCCTTGTAGCTTTAGGCTATGGCTATCGCCATGTCGATCGCCACTGAGTAGGTCTTTGCCGCCAGGACAGGAAAGCGGGATTTCTTTGTCTGAGCAATTTACCAGGCAGCGAACGGTATCAGCACCTTTGCCGCGTTCAAAGGCAAAGACTTCAGGTGCCAATTCTAAAATAACTTGGGCTGCGGCAGGGTGGAAGGATTTATGCGCGCGGCGCACCCGCAGCATATTTCTCATACCGTTGTAAACCAGGTTGCGCAAGCTGCCAGCTTGTTCCAGCTCGGGGATCAGTTTGTCAATATCGAGCTTTTCGCGATTGATGCGGCGGTTGATGCCCGATTCTTCCACACCCTGAAGCCAGTTGCCGGAACCGAGAATACTGTGGACGTAAATGCCCGGCACGCCGGCCATGCCAATCAGGATAGATTCGGCGGCCAGAAACTTGGCGGCACGCCGCGGGACTGACAATTCCGGCTCAGCGATGGCGTCCAGGTAGTTCATATTCAGTTCGTAGGGAATTTCTCCTTCTGGGGTCGACTTATAGTTGACCTTGCCGCCGCGTGCAAGAATTTGTTCGACTAGGTAGTCCTGTTCTTCCTGGCTCAGGTAGCCGCGTGCCGGCAGCATGCCGATGCCATCGTGCGAGGAGAGGAAGTTAAAAAAAGTGTAATATGGATTAGGCGCGGGGAGCTCCTTAGCCCAGGCCGTAAGATGTGAGGCATTGCCCTGCATGAAGCTATTGAGCGTCAGCGGCGGCAACGAAAACTGGTACACCATCTGAGCTTCATTGTGGCCGTCGCCAAAATAGGAAATATTTTCGGCGTGGGGGACATTGGTTTCGGTCAAAAGTAGTGATTCTGGGGCTACTTCTTTGATTAAGGAGCGCATAAGTTGTACGACTGCATGAGTTTTGGGGTGATGCATACAAGTGGTGCCGAGTTCTTTCCACAGAAAACCGATGGCATCTAGGCGTACTATCTGGGCTCCGTGGGCCACATAGTCCAAAAATATATCGAAGTATTCGAGGAGTACCTGTGGATTGGCAAAGTTTACGTCTACCTGGTCGCGGCTGAACGTAGTCCATACCCATTTCTTCTCACCTGTGGGCCTAGCGTTTGCGTCGGTGCTGTCAAACTCGTGGAGCAGCGGCAGGGCGCGAGGACGAAACACTTCTTTCAGGCGGGGTTCGTTCGGGTCAGCAGTACAGAACCATTCGTGGTATTGGGGCTTTCCTGCCAGGAAGCCTTTAAACCATTCAATGCTCTGTGAGCAGTGGTTTAGAACGAGGTCATACATCAGGTGAAACTTTTCTTTGAGCTGTTCCACATCGTTCCAGTCGCCGAGGTCGGGGTCGATCTTGCGATAATCGGCCACAGAAAAGCCGTCATCGGAGGTGTAGGGAAAGCAGGGTAGCAGGTGGATGGTCGAGACGAGTTCGCTGAGATATTTATCGGCAAAATCTTTCAGGGTGCGCAACGGAGCTTCGGCGGTGTGTCCTGCAAAGGCAATGCTGGCGTCTTCCTGGGGCAGGGGACGGCGGATTGAGTCGCCGTAAGTAATCATCACGACATGACTTTGATCGAGGGGCAAGGTTTCGCCGTCTCGGGAACTGGCAGGCAAGCGAGATTGCCATTTGTCGATTAGTTCCTGCATCTGTGGTAATACCGTTGCAGCCTTCTTTTCCCCATAAATAAATTCAAGTTTTTCCTGGATTTCACTTCGCATATTAAACACCTACAGATTTATTTGTGATTTAGATTTTGCCCTAGCTTAATGGAATGGAATGAAATTGCCTAGGCCATAATGATATTGAATCGTCCTGGAGCTTTGCCAAATGCCGCTTAGCCCAATTTAATGGATTAAGTCGATAAGCTTTTACCTGCATATTAAGGAGTGAAATTTCAGATGAAATCATAGGAGTCCAGATTTTGTATCAGATATTTTTTTGTGTAGAATCCTGCTCAGACCTTGCAAATATCAGACAGAGGTCTTACAATAATAAAAATATTTGTTGTTACCTGAATTATTATGAATTTTGTGAGATGAATTATGTACACAAATCTATTGGATTACAGACCAGTTAACGATGGAAGCGCAATCAATACAGAAGTTTTTCAAACAGCTTTGTCTGATATTGGGCGCAAAGGTGGCGGCACATTATATATTCCACCGGGAAAATATCTCACCGGCAGTATATGCCTCCAAGATAACACCTATCTCTATATTAGCGCGGGAGCCGAATTAATCGCTTCCTCAAACTACAATGACTTCTCATGTGCCCGGAGTGAGGTGCTTGCAGAAGATTCCCTGTATGGGTTTATTTTCGCAAAAGATCGAACTAACGTAGGGATTATCGGACCGGGTGTTATAAACGGCAGCGCCCCAGAGTATAATTCTGAGGAAGTAGATCAATTCGGATATAGAAAGCCTAATGCCCAAAGAATCCGCATGTGTATCTTTGAAAATTGTAAAAATGTGCTCGTAGAAGGAATAACAATAGTTGATTCGCCTATGTGGACCCTGCATTTTATCTCTTGTGAATACGGACGCATAGCGAATGTCAATATTCTAAACGGTTTTAAGTATACGAATACCGATGCAATTGATATAGATGGATGTCGTAACTTTCATATTTATGGTTGTAATTTAGAAACTGCGGATGACGGTGTTTGCTTGAAGACGAGTAGAAAGGGTGAAGACTTAGATCGTAGTTGTGAAAATATCGTTGTCGAGAATTGTATTATAGAGTCCTACAGTTCGGCTTTGAAAATCGGAACGGAAAGTCACAATGATTTTAAAAATATAAAATTTAGCAATATCTTGATTTTAAAATCTAATCGAGGCATTGCTCTGATGCCTAGGGATGGTGGAAATATTGAGAATGTGACATTTGATAATATATCAATAGAAAATGAATTCAAATCCCCATGTCATTGGGGAAAATCCGACTCCATATATATAAGTGTAAGAAGAAGATCGGAACATGTATCGTGCGGTTATATCAAAGATATCTATATGTCCAATATTTCCGTTAAATCGACAGGTGCCATTAACTTGCATTCTGAACAGCCAGATTTGATAAGAAATATAAACATGGTCAACGTCAGGCAAGATCAGATGGGCAGCCTCAATCCCGCTCGCGGGACATATGATCTTCGTCCTCCCGGTAATCCTTCTCGGCAGGATGATAGCGGAGTCCATGAATATCCCGATGGATTACCAGCGGTATATATCGACAATATAACGGAAAAAGAAGTTAAATTCGACAACTGTCGTTTTACGCAAGAAGAAGGATTCTCGTGGAATCCTCAACTCATAGTATTCAACCAGTCTTGTTGACGAAATTGACAAAAAGCCAGGATTTCACGGCAAAGAGAGGCCCTCTCGCGCAGGCACCCTGAAAACAGTTCGCCACTCTGCTTGAAAGATTGCCGGATGGCGTGGCGCGTCTCAGCATGATATTTGAATAGCTTTTTTCACGGTGCTGCTGACACGCTGTTTACCTTTGGGGGCATTTTTTTTTGGGGGGGGCGGCATTTTTGGGGGCATTGAACATGATTTATCTTTTGCTCAGCATACTTGCCAGCGTGTCGGTATCGATTCTGCTCAAAATCTCCCGCAGCCGAAAGATTGTCGTCGATCAGGCGGTTGCCGTCAACTATCTTGTCGCCATTGCCCTGACGTTCGTGTTGTTCCAGCCGAGGCTCGGTGAAAGCGGCGCGTATTTTTCACAATGGTATCTATTTGCCGTGCTCGGCATTCTGTTGCCCGGCGTCTTTTTGATTCTAGATCAGACCGTGCGAAAAGTCGGCATCGTCAAGGCCGACGCCGCTCAGCGGCTTTCCCTGTTCATCGCGATCATTGGCGCCTTTGCTCTGTTCGGTGACACATTCAACGCCGTCAAAGCGACAGGAATCGCCCTGGCTCTGCTGGCGCTGATCCTGCTGACCGTGAAATCGGGCCATGGTGGTCATGGCGGCCGCGGTGGCTGGCCGTGGATCTTCGGTGTGTGGCTTGGCTACGGCGTAATCGACATTCTATTCAAGCAACTGTCGAAAACCGGTCTCGCCTTCACCGCCTATTTGCTAATCAGCTTTTCAATCGCCGCCGTCTTCATGTTCGCATATCTTTTTGTGCGCCGGACGCGTTTCACTCTGCCTTCGGTACTCGGCGGTATTATCCTGGGTGCGCTAAATTTCGCCAATATCTATACTTACATCCGCGCTCATCAGGTCTTGAACGATCAAACCGCGCTGGTATTTACCACGATGAACATCGGCGTGATTACCTTGGCGACAATCATAGGCACGCTGATATTTCGCGAAGAACTCAGCAAGGCCAACTTGATCGGCCTGACCATGGCAATCGCCTCCATCGTTTTATTGTTCAACGTCGACCGCTTTACAACCGTCTAAATTGTTTAATCCCATGTGACCGGTATCAAGAAGGCAATCCCATATTGCGAAATGAGGTTGCAAAAAGCGCCACAGAATCGAGGACATGTTTGTGTCAAAATCAAAGGCTGACGGGCAAGCGGATTGTTACGGCTTCCGCAGCACGGCCTAGGTCGGTGGCGGGGCGAATGACATCAGTGCGGCGGTGAGATCGCCATGTTGACGAGTAGCGGCAGGGATGATCTCACCTGAGGGAAGAACTTGGCCAACTACGCTTCATAGCGACCTCCAGTAGAGAGCCCCTGCCAGCATTTTTTTGCCGACAAAGGCAAAAGGATTTAAAGAGCTACTTCTCTGTAATGCCAAAGTAGCCTTTTGCGTTGTGGTAGCAGATGTCAGAAACCATTTGGCGGAGCAGATTAAAGTCTGCGGGCGCTTCGCCGTCTTCAACCCACTGACCGATAATCTGTGACAGGATGCGACGAAAATACTCATGGCGCGTGTAAGAAAGGAAGCTGCGGCTGTCCGTCAGCATGCCGACAAAGCGGCGGAGCAGGCCGAGCTGCGCCAGTTGTGTTATCTGGCGTTCCATGCCGTCCTTCTGATCGTTGAACCACCAGCCTGAGCCGAACTGCATCTTGCCTTCAATACCGCCGCCCTGGAAGTTCCCGCACATGGTCGCAATCACTTCGTTATCGCGAGGATTCAAGCCGTAAAGAATGGTCTTGGGCAGGGCCTCATCGCGATCCAGCGCATTCAGCAGACGGGCCAATGGCCGGGCTATTTGGCCGTCGTTGATGGAGTCAAAACCAGTATCGGGCCCCAGCAGCGTGAACATGCGCTGATTGTTATTGCGCAGTGCGCCGATGTGGTACTGCTGAACCCAGCCACGCCGGGCATATTCTTGGCCTAAATAAATCAGCACTGCAGTTTTAAACTGCGCGGTCTCAACTGGACTTAGTTCGCAACCGGAAAGACGTTTTGTCAGAATGGCATCCAGCTCCCGCTCGCTTGCTTCCGCGTAGCTTACGGTATCCAGCGCGTGGTCGCTTATGCGGCAACCGTGCTTGGCAAAGTGCCGCAGACGCTTATCCAGCGCCCGACACAAGTCCGCAAAGCGGCGGATTTCCACATCCGCGACTTCAGAAAGAGCTTGAATGTAGACGGGGAAGCCCTCTGAGTGGATATTGAATGCCTTGTCCGGCCGCCAGCTGGGCAGCATCTGGACAGGGAAATCTCGCTCGCTCGCCACTTGCCGGTGGGCGCTCAGATCATCAATGGGGTCATCACTGGTACCAATCATTTCGACATTCATCTTCAGCATAATGGAGCGTGCACTGAATTCCGGGCTTGCCAGCATTTCGTTACACTCATTCCACACGCGTTCCGCGCTCTCTTCGTTCAGCAGCATCCCGGTTATTCCGAATGGACGCCGCAGTTCCAAGTGAGTCCAGTGATAGATCGGGTTGCCGATGGTCCACGGTAGGGTGCGGGCAAACGCCATGAATTTTTCCTTGTCGGCAGCCGCGCCGGTACAGAAGTGTTCTTCCACTCCATTAGCGCGCATGGCGCGCCATTTGTAGTGATCGCCACGCAGCCAAATGTCGGTCAGATTCTCAAAACGATAGTCCGCCGCCACTTGCCGTGGCGGGAGGTGACAGTGATAGTCGATTATAGGCATGTCTGCGGCAACTTCATGGTAAAGGCGGCGAGAAAACTCGTTATGCAGCAGAAAATTTTCGGATAGGAAACTTGTCATGTTTTTAATCCCGGTTGTTGCCCCAATTTTGCTGTGGAATTTAGTTGGCGCCATTCAGTTTGGCATCATCTCAATGTCAACAGACGCTTGCACTGGGAAGAACTTCAGCTCAGAATGTCTACATAATATTCTATGCCGAAACCGAGAACTTAGCATACCCGATTTATTCCACTTTTGTCCAGTGAGCATGTGCTCGTAGCGACGTCACCTAGAAAGTGACTCCAGATAGAAAAACCAGGCAGATCGCCTATTAGCAGACTGTTAGTTAGCCCTCGTATCCGAGAGTCTGCTAGTCTAGATAGTGTAGTCACGAAATATTTTAAATGGTACAATTGCCTTTTCTCAGTTATAGGAGCAGAGTCAATGGCAGCACATCGCAGACATGATATTTCAGATAGGGTTTGGGCGCTATTGGAACCCCATTTGCCCGGTCGTTCAGGAGCTTGGGGGGGGGTGGCACGAGATAATCGCCTGTTTATCAATGCCGTTTTCTGGATCATGCGCACGGGTGCGCCGTGGCGAGATTTACCGCCTGACTATGGCGGCTGGAGTAACACGCATCGTCGCTTTATTCGATGGCGTGACAAAGGAATATGGGAAAAATTGATGGAGATATTGATCGATGAGCCGGACTACAAATGGCTGATGATTGACGCCAGTCATTGCAAGGTGCATCCTCATGCGGCGGGTGCCGTAGGGGGCAATCAAGACATGAATCGTACAAAAGGGGGCTCAACACAAAATTGCATCTGGCCGTGGATTCGCATGGTATGCCGGTCAGGGTTGTTATTACAAAAGGTACAACGGCAGATTGCACTCAAGCCAGCACCTTGATAGAGGGATTGAGGGCAGAGTATTTGTTGGCTGATAAAGGTTATGATAGCAATAAGATCATCGGGCAAGCGCTTGCCCAGGGCATGGAGCCTGTGATTCCGGCGAGGAAAAACCGTATAGTGAAACGCAAGTATGATAAAGAGTTGTATGAATTACGCCATAAAGTTGAGAATGCTTTTTTGCACCTGAAGCGCTGGCGAGGAATAGCGACTCGCTATGCCAAAAATAGGGAATCGTTCCTGGCTGCCGTACAAATACGGTGTATTGCACTGTGGGCTAGCATCTCGTGACTACACTATCTAAAGCCAAACGTTGGGCCAAACACGCTTGCCTGTTTGGCAGGGATGCAGAGAGTCAAACCATTTCAGGCCGTCTCATCGCGAAATTTTTTATATTCCTGATAATTTTTATGAACGAGCATCTTTTTTAATCTTTCCAATTCGTCCATCGCCTCCTGACGAGTCGCGCCTTCATTTTCGGGGGCCGCCAGGAAGTCGGTGATGAAATTGTTGAACCGGCTTGACGGAATTCTCTGTAGCCTTCCTTCTGTGGTCATTAGCTCGTACAGCCGGTCTATCAATTCCCGATAGGTAATTTCCCGGTTATTTCTGATCTGTTCCTTACGCCAATCATTCAACCAGTACCATTGACCGGACTTATCTTTGAGTTGCGGGTCTCTGTTTGAGATTTCTTGTTTCAGAAAGGCTTTAGTCGCTTTGTCACTGACATAGTTCACAACATATGAGTCCAGCGACAGTTTATCCCGACTTCCTCCAGTCTTCCGATTTGAAACACTTTTAGGTAGTGGGGTGCCTTTCTTTCCCGACAGACAGGCTTTGATATGCTCTTCTAACTCATTTTTCCTCAAGGTGCCCACATCAATGCCCAACTCTTTTGCGAAGGCTTTTAACTCAGTCGCGTAGAAATAACCATTTTCAAATTCTTCCATCGACATATTTTTATGGAGTTTGCTCAAAGTCACCTCCGTGTTAGATATCTGCTAAAATGGACGTGCTGATGGTGAAGTTCGGTCCACTGTGCAATATTCATATGGCAGGCCACGTGTTCAGCTGTGCTCATAGCAGGTCAAAATGTTGCAGTGTGCGCCACAAGAGGAGTAAAAAAGATGCTAGGCTGGCCAATACGACAAACAGGGAAAACACCTGTTGGCTCATCTTGTGGATGAAAAAAATACCGCCGACCAAACCTGATATTAGGCTGAACAAAACCCAAACCCAAGCCCCTGAACGACCAGGCAAATACGGTTCCAATAGCGCCCAAACTCTATCTGAAATATCATGCCTGCGATCTGCTGCCATTGACTTTGCTCTTATAACTGAGAAAAGGCAACTGTACAATTTTAAATATTTCGTGACTACACTATCTAGATATTCGCCAAAGTGCTCAAAGTTAGCAGAAATCAGCTCCTCATCTATGCGCAAAGCCAGCCATAAGGGCACAGCCGTAAGCGGAGACAAGCAGACCTAGACGGCTGCCTGGCAAATCTATAGACTACGTAACTAAACAATTTTCAGGACATTTTGAAGCGAGCCCCCCCCAAAAAAAAGGTCCAACTTGTCTTCTTCGTTTGGCTGTTATTTATCATCGGTAGTATCTAATTTTTAACTTTGCAGAATTATTGGGGTCGAATATGCAAGAATACGACATTGCCATTGTCGGTGCCGGCATTTTGGGCGCCGCGGCCGCCCGCGAGTTGTCGCGCTACGAATTAAGCATCTTGTGGCTGGAGAAGTCCTTGGACGTCGCCACGGGAGTGACGCGCGGGAACACCAGCATTGTTCACGGCGGCTTTGATGATGCCGCAGATTCGGTAAAGGGGCTGTATTCGCCGCGCGGCGCGAAACTAATTGAAACCCTTGATCAGCAGTTGCATTTTGGTTTTTACAAATGCGGCTCCCTGGTCGTGTCTTTAAACGCAACAGAGCGACTACAGCTAGAAGCATTGCGACAAAATGGACAAAATAACGGAGTGCGTGGTCTGGAAATCTGGGGCAAAGACGAGCTGCACGAACGCGAGCCCCATTTGAACCCTGAGGCCACCTGTGCTCTGTATGCCGGCGAAAGTGGCGTACTGATCGGCCCGGAATTTTGCATCGCCCTGGCCGAAAACGCTCTGGCCAACGGCGCCGAACTACACTTGGGCGAGGAACTCCTGAATTTACATCCCGCCCCCAGGTCCAAGGCAGGTTATGTCCTAGAAACGACGCGAGGCTCCTACCGCTGCCAGTACATGGTCAATGCCGCCGGCTGGGGCGCCGGCAGAGTTTCCCAGATGCTGGGCAGCTGCGACTACGAACTGCAAGCCGTCAAAGGCCAATACCTGGTCTTTGACCGCAGTTGTGGGCAGTTGGCCCATCACGTTCTCTTCCCGCTGCCGGATAAGCTGCGGGGCAAAGGCGTGACCGTCTGCCCGACTTACCACGGCAACTTGCTCGTCGGGCCAGATGCCGAATTTGTCGATGACCCCCGCGATCTTTCCACTCAGTTTAACAATCTACAGATGATCTACCGGCAAGGGCAGTCCTTGCTACCCAATATCCCGCGCACCAAGATTATTCGCAGTTACGCGGGCATGCGCCCGCGCCTGAAAAGTCTGGGGGGCCAAAGAGCTAAAAAACCTGGAGACTTCTTAATCCGTTACGCAGAAAATCACTGCGAACTATTGGCCATTGCTTCGCCCGGCATCACCTCTGCGCTGCCCATCGCTCAAGAGTTGGTGGCCAAGGTAGCGGAGCGCCGGCAAGCCCAAGGTGCGAAAATGGCGGAAAAGACAAAGTTTCACGCAGAACGCCGGCCTTACATTTACAGTCAGCGCGACAAGAAATTTATTGCCGGCCAGGCTCTGAAGCGGCTCACGGACTTGCCGCTAAAGCACCCAGACTGCCTGGTTTGCCGCTGTGAACAGGTCAAAAGCGCAGTAATTCAAGAAGTCATACGTCGCAGCAGCCCCAATTTTGCCGCGACGACATACAATCTGGACTTTTTGAAATGGCGCACCCGCGCCACCATGGGTTTCTGCCAGGGACAATTCTGCAAGCCCCGCCTAAAGCAACTACTTGCAAATCTAATGATGCCAGCAGAACATCAAACAGGCGGGCCCTCAAAACCGGAACAAAATACAGCCAAGCCGGCGGCAACAATTGTCGAAAACTTCGATCGAGATTATTCGCGTGTTCCACTTGAGCGGCTCCGCCGCGAGTTATAAATTTTTAACAACCTATTTACACCTCCAGAATCAGACCCGTTTTCAGGTTTAGCCTTGCTTCTAAAATCACGAATAAAATATCTAAAATATCTGTGATATAAATTTAAACTAAACCCCAAAATATTTATCGCGAACTGTTTTCCTTCTCTTACATTTTAATTAAAAATAAATTACAATAAGCACAAATTGATTTGACTCCAAAAGGTAATTATATGATCAGAATGGCTTTCTTCGATAGCAAAAACTACGACATCAGTACATTTGACCGCAAAATCCAACAACTCGGTTTGCAACAGGAAATCAAAATAGAATACTACGAAATGAAACTGTCGAGCAAAACGGTCAATATCATCAACGATGATGTTGACGTCGTCTGCTCCTTCGTCAACGATAATATTGATGCCGAAGTCATCCGCACCATGAAGCGCTGTAAAGTCAAACTCCTTGCGCTGCGTTGCGCCGGCTTTAATCACGTAGACTTTGCGACACTTAAAGACTCAATTCCCGTCGTTCGCGTCCCTGCATACTCTCCTCAAGCCGTAGCCGAATATGCCCTAAGCCTTATGTGTGCCCTCAACCGGAAAATCCACAAGGCTTATCACCGCGTCCGCGAAGGCAACTTTTCCATCCAGGGCCTGGTCGGCTTCGACTTTTACCTCAAGACTGCAGGCATCATCGGAACGGGTAAAATCGGTCAGGCTATGATCCAAATTCTCCAAGGGCTCGGTATGGAAATTTTGGCCTACGACCCCTTTCCCAATACACAACTGCAAGAACGAGGCATTCGGTACTGTGGCATTGAAGAACTCTGCCGCAACAGTGACATAATCAGCCTGCATTGTCCCCTGACCGCCGATACCAGCTACATCATCAACTATGACACCCTGGCCCTGATGAAACGTAATGTCATAATCATAAATACCAGTCGGGGTGCCCTTATCAACACGCAGGACTTGATTTATGCCCTCAAAAAAGACCGCATCGGCGGCGCAGGGCTCGACGTATACGAGGAAGAAGAAGCCGTGTTCTTTGAAGATCACTCCCTTGAAAACCTCAAAGATGAACAATTATTACGCTTGATGAGCTTTAATAACGTAGTTCTAACCGCCCATCAGGCCTTTCTCACGAAAGAAGCCCTGGAAGGAATCGCTCAGGTCACTTTGGACAATATTTGTAGCTATATTCACCAAGGGAAACTGCAGAACCAAGTACTACCTATGAATTGAAAGATGAATTAAAAGGTAAATTGATCAGCGAATTGAAAAGAGAATATTTGCACTGCTTGAGTCAAGAGATAATATATAAAATAAAATGCAAAAATGCGCTGCTCCAGGTTCAATTCCCGACTTCCCAGACTAATCATATTTGTTTTGCTCTGCGGCCCAATCCAGCCAGGATCGCTCCCAGAAAAGGGCGCAATGATAATCCAGCTGACTAAAAGCAGACAAAACTTTGCGGCTGCACTCTCGTGCCAGCTGCGAATCAAATTGACATTTGGCCTCTGATGTCGACTCTAGAACGCTGGCACAGGCCTGCCTCAATATAGCTGCCAGGCGCTGGGGAGCAAACTCGGCGAGCAGTCGCTCGCGGCTGCGCCGCGTCGCTAGCGCCACAGTCTTCGACTCAGGCACAGAAAGAGCTTGCAACAATGCGGAATTAGCTTCACGGCAAGCCGCAAGCAAAAGAGTTTGCCCCCCTTGCCCCTGAGCGTCTGCTGCCAATCGCTGCTCGCGGCATAAACGCTCTAAAATCTGCTTCTGCTGCCCTACCGTCCACAATGCAAAATCGACACTTTGCGGTGGCTCTTCAGGCAATAACCGCTGCAAATTATTCCCCAGCTCATCGGCCATTGCCTCGGGCAAACCGGCCACATAGCTCATATAGCTCTGTCGCAAGGATTGATAGGAGGTCAACAACTCAAGGTCCACGACCCTATTTTCGCCGTTTTCAAAGTACAAAGGAATCTTTAACTCAGAATAAAACTCTGCCAAGTCGGGCTCAAAGCATTCTTCAAAGCCTTGTAATACATCCAGTTTGCGAGCTAACAGTTTTTTACCCCAATACATAGGGTTAAAATATGTATAGCCAAAACCTTCCAAAACCGAGCTAGACACAATCAAATCGGCGGCGGCACAAAGTTTGTCAAAGTCCCAGCCCTTAGAATTCAGCTCTAGACCGATATGACAGCGACCTTTTATAATGCCTTCAGCAAACAAACTTTCAACTAAATCAGAATAAGGCCGCTCCGCTTCGGAACGACCGGGCAGAGTACACAGCAGATTCCAAGGTTCCCCGGCTAGAATATTTAGAACCCCTAATTCCAATACATTTTTACGGCGAATGCAGCGCACCGGATACAAGGCCAACCTGGCATTCACCTCGCCCTCTCGTTCTAGGCCAAAGTCGCGCGCAAACTCTGCGCGCAAACTTTCTTTCCCCGATGCCGGTTCGTGCGGAATCCCCAATTCGCGAAACTCCAAAGGATTGGGTAGAAAATACAAATTTTCGGCCGGCAAACCAGCTTCAAGCAATATTTGATAGTCTCGTCGATTGATTGTCGCGTAGCAAATGTGCTCGCCTTGAGGGTACAAACAAGCCGTTGCAGTGCCTTTGCCCACAACGCGACCGGCAATATCCAGCCACTGTTGCGACTGTAGCAGCTCTCTGTAAAGCTCAAAGCGCCCGCATTCGGGAAAGTCATGGATCTGCAGCAAGAATTTCAAACCTTTGGCTCGTTCAAGAAGTCCCAAGTCCAATTCTAGGTCCAAGCCCGACGCCAAGCCCGACGCCAAGCCCAACGGCACTTGCTGCAGCAAAAGCTGCAAGGCCTGCGAAAAAGCTATATTTTTCCCCAAGTGGAAATTATGTAGCCACCAAAGCGTATCCCGTCCGCGCGCGCAGTACTGCTGCAGCAAGTGCACAGCCTGACTCTCCACATATGCCAACCACGACTGTCCCTGCTGCTCTGGGTTTAATTCAGCGGAGACTTGGCTGTCTGACAAACTGCGGTAATCCAGCTCACGGTCGACCAAGAACTCAAGCTCCAGGGTTGGCCCTTGGGCAGGTTCGGGCAACGTCGCCATAAAATCGCGCCATTGGCGGGACAATTCGCTCACATTGTCCGGCTTGCCGCAACAGACAAGCAACTTAATATCATCGTATTCTGGGAAAATGACTCGTGGGTACTGCGCCAGGATACGCAGCCAGCCCATAATGACATCAGTCACACCGCCAGGTAACAGATGATAGTGAAAAATACACAACTGCAGACTGCGCACCGCATGCGCACCCGATGTTTGATGAGACTTACTGGCCACTGAAATACCGCTAAACTATCATTCGTTGGATTTCAAAAAATCTTAATTTGCTCACCAGTTGAAGTCACCGCTTGAAATTCATCTCTCTGGGGCTGGTATATAAAAAACAAACTGCGAAAAGCTTCCCAGTCAAACGGCAGCCCCTCAATTTCCTTGGGACTCGAGGCAAAAGTCTCCAAAACCAGCACATTGCCACGAATCACAAAAAAACCCTGCATTTCAAACAGACGTCCAGCCGCGTTAAAGCGCCAGGAATATCGATAACCACGAAAATATATACGGTTCTTATCTAAGCTCGGATTCTCATTGGTGGCCAGCGCCGACTGGCTCACCAGGTTTAAAGTCAACTTGGACTCCATATACTGAGGCCTCAGAGACTGCGGCACAAATGGCAAAAAGCCATTACTTTCTTCGTCATCGAAACCGGGGAACTTTTGAGCACCGTCGGGATCGCCAAAGAGACTGCCGTCAATGCTTGAATTCTCTCCTGAAAACGGATCAAAATCAGGATCAAATTTACTAGAAGGTGGCGGCGATGTAAATTCGGGCTCAATTAGAGAACTGCCGCCCTCATCAAAAAGTTCATCTTTGCCAAAAGCCGGATCAAAGGGCTTGTCGTCGGGCGTCACGGTGATAGAATTCTTACGCTCTTCGAGGGGCACAGTGTAGCCTATATCCGGTTTGGGAGCCCAATTGGTATCCGCAGACGGCTCCACCTTGAGGTCCGTCTTGAGGTTCGTACCGGGCTCATCGCGATCGCGAACTTCTGGCACGAGCGGTGTAGGCGGGACGGCATCCCTGTGCCGATCGGAGCCCATTTGAATACTCCAAGTGCCGCGCTGCCGCAAGTTGCGGTAGAGTTTGCGGCTATCATAATCCACCACAACACTGTTGAGCAAAATAAAAAGCTCTGGTTTGTGACGCTTGAACCAAGCCAAATCGCTATCCCTTTGCATTTTTGCCTGATGAATAGAACGTACTCCACTGCTTTCCTGCAACAAAACTTCCAGTAGCAAGAGATAAATCCGATATGAATCCTGAGGCCGACCGCGAAGGCTCAATACGCAAGCCGCGTTATAAATTGGATACGTGTAATAGGGGTCCAACTCCATTGACTGAGCGAATTTCTTCAAAGCCAATTCCCAGCTGCGTTCTCTGTAGGCGCGAAAACCTTCTTTATTCAGATTGCGCGCACGTTGATGGTTGAGGAGAGTCTGATTACTTTGCGACTGCGCAGCTAGCCCACGGCTCAAAGGAAGCAAGCAAGAAAAAACAGAAAGCAAAGCAAAACATAGATATCGTTGTTTTTCCCGCATGGAAACCCCTCTCAACCTACATCCTTCCAATCCATCTTGTAGGTCTTTGTCCGCTTGTTGACGACACATCAAGCTTGCAAATAAGTTCTCAGAATACACGGAAAACTCAAAATCTTCCAGTACCTTTACTCCCTGTTGGCAAAAATCGCTCACACCAAGAAATTTTGTGCCGTCACAATTGTGGCGCAATACTCATTACCAGTCTTGAAATATATGAAATCTGGCGGGTATCGGGCCCAAGGGGCTTCAATTTTTCCAAGGGTTCACCTTCTAGTTCCCCCCCACAAACAAATGCAGGGCTTTTTGCTATCTTATGAGCGATGCGCGAAAATGCAAGCCAGTTTTTGCCATTTTGCAAAATTGCGTGACGCAAATATGGCACAACAGCTAAATTTCCGGCAATAAGTTCCGTTCCCGCCCCTCTCATCATTCTCTATAATCTTGCTTCAGCTTATTTTTCCTCAAATTGATGCCGAAGGTTTGCCTGGTTTGCAGCGCTTTTCATTCCAAAGCCACAACGTTAAACTTAGCCAATCGCTACCAGCCCAAAGCCTTCTTGCCCAATCTTCCCCAATATTTTCAGGAATTTTCAGGACAAATTTGCAACCGTGAATACAGCACCTCAAATATTAATGATCGATCACTACGACTCCTTTACCTACAACCTGCTGGCATTGATCCAGCTGCAAGGCATTGAAGTAGATCTGATCAAAAACGACGAATATCGCCCTATCAATGGTGGTGGCGCAAGCCCAGGTTATGACGCCCTCGTTTTCTCACCTGGTCCCAGCAATCCCCGTAATGCCGGTACTTCGCTGCGATATTTTGACGAATGGGCCGGCAGATTACCGATCTTCGGGGTCTGCCTGGGGATGCAAATCATTGCCCACAAATTGGCCGGCGGCAGCCCGCAATACAGCGTACATCAGGCGGCAAGTATTCAACATGGCAAAACCGACCAGCTTATCATTCGAGCGGATTCCCAACTTTTTTCTGGCATTCCCGACGGCGCGACAGTGGTGCGCTATCACTCCCTGGCCATCGGTGCACCGGCAGATCAAATTACGGCACGGGCACAAAGTGACGCAGAAGTGATGAGCTTGGAAATTCCCAGACTCAAACTATATGGCGTGCAATTCCACCCCGAATCGCTGCTGAGCGAACACGGCGCCCGCATGGTACAAAACTTTGCCGCTTTATTGTAGTCTTTGCCACAATTTGGCGCACAAACGGATAAATATTTACGTGAGCAAATCCTCTTTGAATTTATTCACTCCGAATTCATTCCCCTTGTTCAAATTCAAAAATAATAAAATCGCACAGGAGTTTTCGTATGAAACCACGGCAAAGCCGTCACCTAATTTCCTGGAACATTAATGGTATCCGCGCCGTGCATAACAAAGGCCTGCTCAATCCACTATTTTCGGGAAATTGGGATATTATTGCCCTGCAGGAAACCAAGGCCAGACGGGAACAACTCGGCGCGGAATTTACCGTGCGGCCCGGCTATCAGTCTTTTTGGTCCAGTGCCGAGCGCAAGGGCTACAGTGGCACAGCCCTATTCATCAAGCACGAATTGGCGGCGGGGGCAAAAATTCTGCGCATGGTCGATATAATTGGTCGCAATGACTTCGATAGCGAAGGGCGCACTTTAATTGCGGACTGCGGCGACTTTGTGCTCATTAATAGTTATTTCCCCAACTCCCAGGAACAGGGCAGGCGCTTAGATTACAAAATAGCCTTTAACCAGGCAATCCAGCTTTGCTGTGAGAAGCTCAGCCGGGAAGGGGAACAGAATCAGAGCCGTCCCGTCTTGCTCTGTGGCGACTACAACGTGGCCGTCAGAGAAATAGACCTGGCCCGTCCCGACGACAACCATGATTCGCCTGGCTTCCTGCCCGAGGAGCGCAAATGGATGGAACAGTTCATGGCCAGTGGCTACACCGATAGTTTTCGCCATTTTTATCCTGAGCAGACCGAAGCTTACAGCTGGTGGTCCTACCGCACGCGCGCACGCGAACGCAATGTGGGATGGAGAATTGACTACTTTTGCATCAACAGTTCCTTTGCCGAGCTCCTGGAAGACGCGGCGATATTAAGCGGGGCAATGGGTAGCGATCATTGCCCCGTCTGCATTACAGCAAAACTCTGAGCAAAACCTAAGCGAATTTAAACCGTTTAGGCCGTTCAAGCAGCTAAACAAAACAGGCACGGAGCAAACGGAGCACAGTGGAACAAAGCATTTTCCCTGGATTTTGTCTTGAATTTTCTCTCGGATTTTTTCCAAGGCTTTTCCCTGAGCTCATTCCAAAGCTGTTCCCAAGGCGGTTCAAAGGGCCGTTCCCAAGGTTATTCCCAAGGTTATTCCCCCAATTATTCAATGGGTTTTTACATGACGCAAGCTCACAGCCTGCAAGCTTTGTGAGCGCAGCTAGGCTCAGAGCCCGCTTTGCCGTTTTACTTTTAGGCGCCATTTACTCGCAGCTTTGCAACCCTCGCGCGATTCCGCGGCTGGGCGCCCAATCTGAACCTGTCTACCTAGAAAAATACACCATTAGCAAAGTCTATTTTGAGGGCGCCGAAGACCTCAACCGCTATTACATATTTTCCTTTCTGCAGTTTAAAGAGGGCGACACCCTGACTCCCTTGCAACTGCAACGCCGCATTGATGACACCCGCCGGATATTGCGAACGCAGTGGTACTTCCAAGCTGAATTTGAGCCCCACTACTATGCCGACGGCCGGGTAGAAATCTTTGTCATGCTGGAACCCAGTCCCCAGCGCTTTGGCTTTATGGGCGGGGCAAACGACGGACATTCGGCGTATCTCGGCTTTACAGGAAAACGCCAAGCGCCAGGCAGTTCCTTGCGCACAATTCTAGGCAGGACGATTGGCATAGCTTGGTATTTGCCTCACATGTACAACAGCTCTTTTGGCCTCAACGTTTTTGCCCAGGCCAATGCCTGGGCGCAGACCCAAAGTCTGCTTCAAAGCATGGATATTGAGCAATTGAATGTCAGTATATTTTGGCTGCGCAGCGGCCTGGAAGAATTTATTCAAGCCACCAGTGCCATTAAACTCGGTTTGACTCAAGAATATTGGGGCACAATCGCCTCAGATAACTCGGACGAAATCGTCAGCGAAGTTGCAGTCGGAGCCTATATCGACCTAAACTGGCTCTACCTGTTAAAAAGTCGCCTGTGGGCGGTACAATTTTACTTTGAAGCCAAATCGGGCTTGTTAAACGGCTTTTTAATGCTGCGTGGAAAATCTCAATTGGCATTGTTGCCAACTCGCTGGCTCGAACTTGACGCACACCTTGCCGTGACGGCCAACATATCGGAACACCTGAACATCGGCGCCTTGGACGCGGCAGTTCCCGGCGCAAATCCACAAGACAACCTTAACGACTTGTATGCGCTAGGGCGGCTGCGCGCCATTTTACTGTTATCGCACAACGACTACGACAGCCACCAGACCGAATTCAATGCCGGGTTTGCGCTAGAAGGTAAATGGGGCCTGTTCGCCGCGGTTTTCAATCCGGAAAATCCTCTGGACCCGCAATCCGGCAGCGAAATTCAAGGTGGTCTAGTGCTTGATGTCCTGACTCCGGGGGCTTTCACTACCCGCTTTTTCTTGCTGACAGGCCTGGACCTCGCAAGGGAAGTCCCAGTGGCCGAATTTATGGTCGAAACCCGCTTTTAAATTGTTCCGTCCCCACTTCGCCTCGGCCCGCAATCCCAGTCGAGAAGCGAAACGGCTACGGCTTGCCTGCCTGGCTTTGGCTCATTACAATTCCCCAGCTTATGATTTTCTTGGACAACGTCAGTCTCAGCTTTGGCGAGACCGTGATTTTTGACGGCGCCTCGCTGAAAATTGATCGCGGGCAGCGCCTGGGCATCTGCGCGCCCAACGGCACCGGCAAGACCACTCTGCTGGATTGCATCGCCGGCGAGGTCGAAGTCCACAGTGGCAACGTGATTTTTCCACAGAAATTGCGCCTGGCCTACTTTCACCAGGAAGGCGTGGAGCTGGGCTCAAAAACCATTCGTGAAGAACTGGAAGAGGCCTTCGCCGAATACTTTGAGCTGGGCCGGCAAATTGCAAATCTGGAACAGACAATTGCGCAACTTTCAGCACAAAGCCATCAAAACCACAAAGATGACGCGGCCTGTGATAATGAGCTGGCGCGGCTGGGGCGGGCCATTGACGAACTGGAAAAACTGCACGAATACCAGGGCGAAATGGGCTACGAACAGCGAGAGGCCAAAATGGTCTACATGCTCAAGGGTCTGGGATTCCAACCCGGCGACCTCAATCGTCGCGGCGGGGGATTTTCTGGCGGCTGGCAGATGAAAGTCGGTCTGGCCAAGGCTCTCCTCTGCCAGCCAGATGTACTCATGCTCGACGAACCGACCAACCACCTGGACCTGGAAGCCCGGATGTGGTTGATCAACGCACTCAAAAAAATGCCCTGCACGCAAATAATTATCAGCCATGACCGCTATTTTCTCGACCACACCATTGCGGCCGTGGCCGAGCTCTGGACTGGCAAAATCACAATGTATGCGGGCAACTACAGCCATTACGAGACGGAACGCGAAAAACAAGCTAGCGCCCTGGAAAAACGACGGCGGGCGCACGAACGCCAGCTCAAAAAGGAAGAAACTTTTATCCGGCGATTCCGCTACAAAGCCCGCAAGGCCAGCCAGGTTCAGAGTCGCATCAAGCTGCTGGAAAAAATGGAACAGCCCGAAGCCCCAAGCCGAGAGGCGGCCCAAGTGCGCCTAAATTTCTCGCACGGCCGCGCCAGCGGCGAACAAGTTCTGGAAGTCGAGAACATCTCCAAAAGCTACGATGGGCAGCCCGCCCTCAATGACGTCTACTTCACTCTGGCACGCGGTGAAAAAGTCGCCCTGCTGGGGGCAAACGGCGCCGGCAAGTCGACATTGCTGCGCATCATTGCGGGCCAGGACAGGAGTTTTGCCGGCAAACTGCGCTGGGGCGCCAACGTCCAAATGGCCTATTTTTCGCAGCGCGCCGCCGATCTGTTGGACGAGAGCCAGACGATCTGGGGCTACGTCGCCAACCTGGCAGCCGGCGCCGACGAGTTGACACGGCGCAAGTTACTGGGGAGCTTCCTATTTACAAATGACGAAGTATTTCAGCCAATAGCAAGCCTCAGTGGCGGAGAAAAAGCACGCGTTTTGCTCTGTTCCCTGGTTCTGCAACCCTGCAATTTTCTGGTATTGGACGAACCGAGCAACCATCTCGACTTGGACACCCAGCAAATATTACTCGAAGCACTGCAAGATTTTTCTGGATGTGTATTGTTTACGACACACGATCGTTATCTGTTAGAGCAATTAGCCAGCAAAATTGTGTTGCTGGAGAAGGACGACTTAGCCGAAGGCGCCAGGCCCAGCTCCAAATTACAAGCCGCCCACGCCAAAATTTACTATGGTGATTACCAATATTTTCTGTGGAAACGCGAGCGAGAAGAACTCAAAGAGCCATTGCAAAAAAACAAAAACAATCATGCCACAAATGAGCGGGCCGGCAGCTCTTTGCAAAACACGCCGAAAAATGCCTACCAGGCCAGCAAGGAGGAGCGTGCCCAGCGCCGCAGGCTAGAGCGCGAAGAACAAAAACTCCTGGAACAAATTGATACACTTGAAGCAGGAATTAAGGAACTCCAGCAAGGCTTTGCCAGAGAAGAAGTCTATGCCAATCCAGAGAAACTGTTGTGGCAAAAACAGCAACTCAGCGCCAGAGAAACAGAGCTGGAAGGCTTGCACCAGCTCTGGGAGGAAATATCGAGAGCCATTGAAGACCTGGTCGCTGCCGAAGGCAGCCCTTGATTTTAAGCCATGTAATCAAATAAAAATAATACGTCCCAATATACGCCCCGCGTGAAACTCAAACAGTTGCCTGAGCGTAACCTCTATTCCATCGTCTTGCCCTTTTTTGTTATTTCTGTATACTTGTTGGTCTTTTGCCCGCAGCGGCAGACAGGACAAACGCCATTAGCCAATTATTGAAAGTTAGCCAAAGGTATTCTGGTGCCTAGGCTTAATTGTTTGCGCCCCTGCCGCAGCCAAACCATAACCGCAATCAGACTATCAATGTTTTTGTAAGGAGATGCCCCAGCATGGCACTAATTGACATACCCATAATGCGCAACATCGGTATTAGCGCACACATCGACTCGGGCAAGACAACCTTGACCGAACGCATCCTGTTCTTTTGCGAGCGCATCCACGCCATCCACGAAGTCCGTGGCAAAGATGGAGTCGGAGCGACCATGGATCACATGGAGCTGGAGCGCGAACGCGGCATCACCATCACTTCCGCTTCAACTCAAGTACAATGGCGGGACAAAGTCATCAATATCATTGACACGCCGGGGCACGTCGACTTTACCGTTGAAGTGGAGCGCGCCTTGCGCGTGCTCGATGGCGCCATTTTGGTGCTCTGCTCCGTTTCCGGCGTACAATCGCAGTCCATTACCGTAGACCGCCAGCTCAAACGTTATAACGTACCCCGCCTGGCATTCATCAACAAATGTGACCGCACGGGGGCAAACCCCTACCGTGTCAAGGATCAGCTACGCGAGAAGCTGAATTTAAACCCGGTACTGATGCAGATACCCATCGGCCTCGAAGATAAGCACGAAGGCTGCGTGGACCTAATAACCATGAGGGCTCTGTACTTCGACGCCGACGAGCGCCACTCGGTGCGCGAGGCCGACATTCCCGGCGACTTGCAAGCCGAAGCTGTAGCAAAGCGCCACGAGATGCTCGACGAACTGTCCCATTTCTCTGATGAGTTAATGGAATTAATACTGGAAGAAGAGGAAATCCCCGAACAGCTAATCTACCAAACGGTTCGCGAGGCGGTTATTCGCCTGAAGCTGTGTCCGGTATTCATCGGTTCGGCCTATAAAAATAAAGGCGTGCAGCCTCTACTCGACGCGGTAGATCGCTACCTGCCCTGCCCCAGCGATGTCGAAAATACCGCCCTTGACCTCGATGACAACGAAGAGCCCGTCACACTGGAGTCAGATGCCGGCAAGGTGACCGTAGCCCTGGCCTTCAAGCTCGACGACGGCCAGTATGGTCAGTTGACCTATGTCCGCGTTTATCAAGGCACGGTGAAAAAAGGCGTGGACCTGCTGAACGTACGCGCCCAGAGACGCTTTAAGGTCGGGCGCCTGGTGCGTATTCATTCCAACAGCATGGAAGATATTTCCGAAGCTGGCCCCGGCGACATTGTCGGACTCTTTGGCATTGAGTGCGCCTCCGGCGACACTTTTTGTCAGCAAGGACACAACCTGTCGATGACCTCAATGTACGTTCCCAACCCGGTGATCTCACTGTCCATCACGCCCAAAGACAAGGGCGCTTCGGACAAAATGGCCAAAGCGCTCAACCGCTTCACGAAAGAAGACCCGACTTTCCGCACATACGTCGACAAAGAATCCAACCAGACCATTATTCAGGGAATGGGGGAGCTGCACCTCGAAGTCTATGTAGAGCGCATGAAGCGCGAATATGGCGCCGAAGTGGTCGTCGGAACGCCACAAGTGGCCTATCGAGAGGCCATTTCGGCCTCGGCGGACTTCAATTATACCCATAAAAAACAGACCGGGGGCTCTGGTCAATACGGTCGCGTGGCCGGCACCATGGCGCCACTGGAAGACGGCGAGTACGAATTCGTCAACGAAATTAAGGGAGGTGTGATCCCCACCGAATATATACCTTCTTGTGACAAGGGCTTCCAGTCGTGCCTGAAAGAAGGATCTTTGATTGGCTTTCCGATTGTCGGAGTGAAAATGACGATCAACGACGGCCAGAGTCACTCGGTAGACTCCTCGGACAACGCCTTCCAGGCCGCTGCTATCGGGGCCTTCCGCGAGGCTTATGGCCAGGCCAAGCCCGTCATACTTGAGCCGATCATGCTGGTTGAGGTCCAAGGCCCTTCCGAGTTCCAAGGGGTCATGCTCGGCAGTATCAACCAGCGCCGTGGCATGATCCTGGACAACCAGGAAGAAGGCATGATGGTTACGATGCAAGCCGAGGTCCCACTTTCAGAAATGTTTGGCTACTCTACCAATCTGCGCTCCTTGACTCAGGGCAAGGCCGAGTTTTCCATGGAGTTTGCCAAGTACGCCAAAGTGCCGCAAAATGTCTCTGAGGAACTGATTAGGGAGTATCAGAAGGAGCGCGCTGCAAAGAATAAGTAAACGAACAGCTAGCCTGGCAATTTTTTCGAAGAAAGGTGCGCAATTTGCTGCGAGTCCCCCTGATTTTTACTTATTATTAGCTCAGACAAGATGAATGTGCTCAGCAAAATCAAAAGGCTAAAAACATGCAGAACTTTGTGGGCCAGGCTGTAAAAGATAAAGTTGCCGTTTTGATTCTCGGGGGAGGTCGTGGCACCCGGCTGCACCCCCTGACTCTCAAGCGTTGTAAACCTGCTGTGCCTTTTGCCGGTCGCTATCGTCTGGTCGATATTTCCCTGTCCCGCTGCATCCATGCCCGCCTTTTGAACCTTCACGTTCTCACCCAGTACAATTCAGCGTCATTACACCTGCATATCAACCGCACCTACCGTTTTGACACTTTCACTAGAGGCAGCGGAGGGATTCAAGTACTGGCAGCAAACCAGACCTACCATCAGAGTGACCAGGAGCAATGGTTTCTCGGCTCGGCAGACGCGGTGCGGAAGACCATGGGCTACTACAAGCAAGGTGTCGAGCCGTACGAACACTACCTGATTATGGCTGGAGATCAGATCCACGAACTAGATTTAGAATCCATGCTCGCTCACCACATTAATAGCGACGCTGACTTCACCCTCGCCGCGACTCCGATCGGCGAAGAACAATTGAACAAATACGGTATCATCCGCAGCTCGGTTACCGCCAAAGTCAGCGAGTTTCTAGAAAAGCCCGAGCAGGATGACCCTCGCTTGCCAAGCTTCCGCCGCAAAGTCAATGCCAAGGCCAGCCGATTACAACCCGACAAGCCTTATTGGGGCTCGATGGGGACTTACCTGATTAAAGCCGGCATTTTGCAAGATATTTTACGTGAAGATACCCCTGACTTTGGCAGTGGTGTTTTGCCCTATACGGCCCAGAAATACAACATGCAAATCTACCCGCATATGGGATTTTTTGAAGACATTGGAATATTTGAAAGTTTCTTTGGCTTACATATTGCTCTCGCCGAATCACGCCTGCCGATCAACCTTTACAATCCCGATAGCAGCCTCTATACCTACCACCGCGAGCTCCCTCCCGCAGTGTTCAGCGGCAGCGCCAACATTGACAAAAGTATCCTGATTGAGGGTTCAGTCCTGGGCGACAATATCCAACTGCATTCCTCCCTGGTCGGCGTGCGCAGTATTATCCAGCGCGATTGCCAGTTATATAAGACCTACGTCATGGGCAACGACTTTTACCGTTGCCATAGTGAGCACATTCTGAAGGCCATTGACAACAGCTCGAAGAATATGGACATTGGCATCGCTGCCGACTGCCAGATTGCCAATGCGATCATAGACAAGAATTGCCGCATCGGTCGGGGCAGCCGCATCGGCCTGGAACCCGATAAGCTGCGCGATGGCGACTACGATGGCTACTCTATTCGCAAAGGCATTGTGATCATTCCCAAAGGCAGTATCCTGCCTCCAGGCACCATAATTTAAGAATGCAACTGCATTTCGCCAAATAGCTCTAAGTCTAATTTCAAGCTTAATTTATATTTTAGATACTCCCGTTTGCAGATTGATATTTTAAGACAAAATCTTCATAGTCTGCTGGGTCGCAAATTCTCCCTCAATCTTTTCAAGGTTTCTTTCGTGAGATACATGATTTTGTCACTCAGGTTATTTCTTTTAAGTCTACTAATCGCCTGTCATAAAGCTTCCCCACCGCCCAAGCTTGCCCTGTTTATCCCTCTAAACGGGCCGCGCACCATTATTGGCAGTGACGTGCGCCGCGCTGCCCAGATGGCAATAAACTACTTCAATTTACATGGTGGCCTGGGGCGCAAAGGTCACATGCTCAGCCTCCAGATTTTTGACACCTCACAAGAGCGACAGGCCCTGGTAGAAAAAGTAAACCAAGCCTTAAAAAACGACTCAATCAGCGTGGCTTTTGGGCCTTTATATTCCGACGTTGCCCAGGATATCTTCCCTATACTCAACGCAGCCAATATCCCAACGATAACTAACACTGCCACCTTACCCGGCTTGACCATAAACCGCCCTTATATATTCCGTAGCATTGCCAATGACAATGTCAAATTTTCGGCCCTGGCCAACTACCTGGCGAACAATGGCCTAAAACGCGTCGCGATCATTGGCACTCGGGAATATTTTGACTCAGAACTAATCAGTAGCCTCCTCGCTCATTTAGCGGATTATGGCAATCATCATATCGCGATTTATACTCTGGAACAGCACAAAGAATACATTGACAATATAATGCATAGTATTCATCGGGCCCATTTTGAAGTTATAATATCCATGGGCCTCTACCCCGAACATTTAAAAATATTGAATTCTCTAAATTCTTTCAATTTTCAGCACCCGGTTCCCCTCGCCGGAGTCAAGACTTTCTACATTCTAGAAAAGCAATGTTCCCAGAAGGAGCAAAATATATTGTCCCAGGCTGCAAGCCAGTATCCGGGGCCTATTATTTATATCACTGAAAAGCCGAATCAGGACCAACCTTACATCGTCGCCAACCGCAAGGCTTTTGAGCAACTATATTACGATCGTTATGCAATTGAAGCCTCAATCATTGCCGGTACTACATACGACTCCCTGCAGTTCCTATTTTCTGCCATGGTTGACTCTTTTGACGAGCACACAAAAAAAATCAACCGCAAGCTCCTCCGTCAATTGCTCGACTTCCATGAACCCTATAACGGCCTTTACCGCACGATAAAGTTCGACAAAAACGGCGACCTAGTGAACAACGTGTATGTCAAACTTTATCAGCAAGGGCAGGTCACAATAGTCGCTGAATACAAATACAACGACAATGAAGTCCGCCAGATTGGCCCCCTTGTCCAACTCAAATCGCTAACTAAAGCAATGGATTAAGCAAGGTCTAGCTTAATTATCTGGGGCAGCCCTTTTTTCTATTTTATATTTTAGGCATTTAGAAAAAGATTCTGCATGAACCTTTGTAAGCCCCCTGATCTGCCGATGCCAAGCCTTAAGGACTTTGTAGAATATGAACGATAAGCATTTTAAACTCCAGGCCCAAGATAATTTCAACCGGCTCAGGCAGAAGAGTCTGCTCCGCGAGCTAGTGGCCATTGTCATTCCCAATGAGCACAATAAGCTCCTTTCCTTTTACGACATCCGTGAACTGTTGGGAGACAAAAAGCGGGAGACCTATCTGGGCTTACGCGTTGTGCCTGTCCAAAAAATCATCGGCAGCGAGGGACGCTATCAGGACTTTACACGCTCCTTTTTGCCTAAAGCCAGGCACCTGCAACAACGTTGGGTCAGCATTAGCACGGCAGCTCAAAAAGACATAATCCTGCCCCCTATCCAGTTGTTTAAAGTCGGCGACGCCTACTTTGTACGCGACGGCAACCATCGGGTTTCAGTAGCTCGGGCCAACGGTGTTGAAATGGTCGATGCCGAAGTGACTGAAATAGTCTCCGACATTTATCTCAGTCCAAACATGACCCATAAAGAGATTCTGGATCGAGTCATTGATTACGAAAAGAAGATGATCTTCAAAGAGACTCGACTAGCCAACTTTATAGATACCAAACATTTAGTTGTAACTTCGCCGGGTTCGTATTCTTTAATAATTCAGCATATTCTCGGGCACAAGTATTTTATTGAACAACAACGCAGGGCCAAAGTGGCCGCAAAGGCCACTCAAGATTCTGGCCGTCCTGATGGGCTCGATATTCGGCAGCTAAGCAAAATCAACCCGGTACTGGGACAACTGGACGAGACAGCCATGAGTTTTGGCCAAGCCGCTCAGTCTTGGTACGAGAACCTGTTTGAGCCTATTCTGAAATTGATTCAAACGGAAGGTCTTCTAACTCAGTTCCCCGAACGTACAGCTGCCGATCTATACATTTGGCTCATATCACACTGGCAATACCTAAAAGAGCAATACGGCGACGACGTGCCGCTAGAAGATGCCGTAATCAGTTATAGCCAAAACGCAGAAATTAAACCCTGGCAGCGAATTGCCCGCTTTTTTGTGCGCAACTTTGCAGGCAAGTTCAAGTAGAACACAAAACACCGACCCATATCTAGTCCCTTGCATGACGAGAAGCCCGGACCTCAACTGTAAGCGTATTCCCCAAACCAAGGTGCCAGGCCACCCCTTGGCATGGAGTTCTGCGCATACCCCAAAACTTCTCCCGCTCCCAAAGCGCTCTCAATCACCTCCCAGGCGGTCACCGCCTCATCGATATGAACGAACAGGGACCTGTCGCCAGAAAGCACGCTGTAAAACAACTGGGTATAAGCCTCAACTCCTTTTCGATCATTGCCTTGACGATATTTGAGATTATAATTCAAGCTGAAATCCTGCAACGGAAAGTGCTGACCTTCCGTCAGCCCTGGCTTTTTCGCCTTCTGCCAGATTTCAATGCCCGGAACAGGCTGAACCTTAATTATAATTAGCTCACGGTCATTGTGATACAGGGAACCGGACCCGCTCCGCAGGTGCAAGATGACTTCGACTGCAGCGCGATGAAGCTTTTTACCACCGCGAATGTAAATTGGGACCCCTTGCCAGCGCTCGTTATCCACGGCCAACTCCAATTCAGCATAGGTTTCCACCTGAGAGTCTGGAGCAACATCCTGCTCCTGGCGGTAACCCTCATATTGAAAGCGGTAAGAACGCACACAGTGCGCAGTTTTTAGCAGTTCGTGTTTGGCGGAACGGATGTCATCCGCTTGCAGTGACTTAGGTGCTTCCATCGCAGTCAGAGCCAGCAATTGCAGCAGATGATTCTGGATCACATCCCGAATAGCCCCCATTTTCTCGTAGGTACTGCCGCGACTCTCGACTCCAATAGTTTCCAGACCATTGATTTCTATTGCACGTATATAATTACGATTCCAGATCGGGCGTAGCAACTGATTGGCAAAACGAATAGCCATTATGTTTTGCAGAGTCTCTTTTCCCAGGTAGTGGTCGATCAGATAGACCTGAGCAGCCGGAAAGTACTGCAGCAAATCCTTGTTTAGCTGCCTTGCAGAGGCGGCATTGTAGCCAAAAGGTTTTTCGATCACCACACGGGTCTCCTCTGGCGAAAAACCATCGGCAAGCAGCTGGGCACAACGTTCAATATACACACTGGCTGGCAGCGAAAAAAAGACTATGTAGTGGTCAAAACCGCCGCGAATATTTTTTTCTAAACCTTTTACATAATTCCACAGACCTGTAATCCCCTGAAAATAACTATAAGCTTGAGACTGTTCGCTATTGTTTCCACAGCCACTGCGTCGCTGAAACTCTTCACGACTAAGATTTTTCCGGCCATTGCCGACGACAGAACAAGTAGCTAAGTCCAAATAATCTCGTTTAACCAGGTTGTCCAAAGAAGGAAGGAGCTTCTTTTTTGCTAAATCACCAGAAGCCCCCAAGATAATTATTGCAGTATTGGTAATTTTCATAGTCGCACATTGTAATTGGAAATTAGGGCTGTGACTAGGCTCTGCTCGCTGTACAGCAATTGATTCCAACCGCATATAATTAAGCCTTGCTTCATTGTCCAAACCTGGCTATTCCACTATATTAGAGGCCACATGGAAGCTAGACAGGAATCCCCTCCGGGCAAGCGGCAAGCTCGCCACTCACTCGGCACCAAGACGACTGCCACACAACTCCACAACAATGACCGGCCAAGCCTAAGCCTACTCCTCCTGCGCGGCACTGAAGCCGTCATCAATTTTATGCGTTGGCGAGCATACCGCCAAAAACTCCGCCAACAGCGTATCTCCGCATTGCGCGATTGGCTTGAAGTCCTGCTTAGCGTGTTCTTTGCCGTACTCCTGATTAACCAGTACCTGCTTCAACTCTTTATTATCCCCTCTGGCTCAATGATTCCCACCCTGCAAGAAAAAGACCGAGTGATCGTCAGCAAATCGGCCTTTGGTCTAGAGCCTTATCCTTTCGCCCCTAAACTCTTCTCGAACCGGGAAGTCGGGCGCGGTACGGTCATCCCATTCGTGTCCCCCGAATACCGTCGCCCCAGTACCATCTTCATCATCGCCCAAAGGATTGTTTTTCTGCTGACCTTCAGCCGACTCGATCTCGACAGAAATGCTTACGACAGAAATCCACAGCCCCCAGTCCGCCTGGCGTCCCAGCCCATGCTCTATGCGCCAAGTACCCAACCTTATTATCAGTATGCTTTCAACGGTTACCAGCCACCCTTACTCGTCAAACGAGTCGTCGCCGTCGGCGGCGACCGTGTCCGCTTTTGCGACGGCAAGCCAGAGCTTCGCTTAGCCGGCTCCCGCGAATTTATATCAGAATCTAAACTCAAGCAGCATCTGGACCTACACTACCATACTCAGCGCGACATGCATGTTTTCAATCAAGCATCCTTTTATGCCATGGATCGCTCATTTGAAAAACGTGTGCGCAATGCCTACCTCAGCAATCCTCACGACATCGCCATACGCAGCCGTTTTATATCGGAACGCCTAGGCGACTTTATCCCCCCTGGGTATTTTGAACCCTTTGGCGACAATCGCGACCACTCCCACGATGGGCGCTGGTTTGGCCTCCTCAACAAAGGTGACTTACAGGGCCGTGTCAACTATATTATCGCGCCTTTTAAGCGGTTTCGCAGCCTTGACCCTCACCTGTAACTGCAGCCACATCTTGGCAATCAATTAGCAGACTCGTAATATAAGTAACGACCTGATATGTTACAACCTCATGAGGGTAAAGTTTCCCATGCCTAGAAATAAAACCAGTAACAGTTTTCTCGACTATAATCGCAAAATGCCTTTGCACATTGTAATTGTCAGTATTTATGTCTTGCACTTGTTCTTTAACGTGATTTTAATTCCAATGAAAGTCAGCAGCGTCTCCATGCAGCCCAACATCAATCAAAACAGTTACTTGCTCTATAGCCCGATCGGTATGCCCAACAATGTCATACCGCTCAGTCGCAAAATACCGCGCGGCGCGGTTGTCGTCCTTGCGGCTCCCTATCACGAGTCCCTGCCGATTGGGCTAAGTTGGCTCAATACTCTCTACCGCTTTATAACGTTAAATATCGGAGACTTGAACCACATGAAGCATTTGGGCAAGAACCCTTACATGGTGCGCCGCATCATCGGCATACCCGGTGATACCATTCACATGGTCAATAACATTGCACAAATCCAACCAGGGAGAACTGATGACCATGAACCAGGACAGCTGGAGTATTTTACTTCAGAATTTGAATTAATAAACAAAAACTATGTAATCCTCTCAGATGAACAACATATCCGCGATTGGCCCAAGAACCTAAAACTTTTAGGTAACACAGAGCCGGTAACCCTGCGCCAGGGCGAATATTTTGTGCTATCAGATAATCGTAATATTGGCAACGATTCATCCTATTGGGGGCCAATTGACATTAAACAAATTCGCGGTCGCGTATTATTTCAATATATCAAGACTAAGGCTCAAGCGAACATCGCGACGAAATACATACAATGAAGGTTCCTTCTGTGGACAATAAAAATCTACCTACCCTTTACAATCAAAGCAATGTAAGACAAAAAACTCTTGCCTATATTGTTCATTTATTCACTGCTTGTGGTTCGATCTTTGCCCTTTTTTCCCTGCACTATATCGCTCGGCACGACTGGTACAATGCCTATTTACTATTAGTCATTGCCGTCATTATCGACTCTTGCGACGGGCTTCTCGCCCGCTGTATCCAAGTTAAGCGAGTCCTGCCGGAAATTGATGGCAACCTGCTCGATAATATTATCGACTTCCTGGTATGGTCTATCATTCCTGCTTTTATTGTCTGGGAGGCCGAGCTCTTGCCCGGTGGATATAATGTCCTGATTGTCAGCATGATCTGCATTGCCTCAACCTACCAATTTTGCCGCACAGATGCCAAGTCCAATATCGATATCAACCAGAATGGCGGCGGAGACATGGATACCTTTACCATGAAAGAAACAAAGTCGACAGATATTGATCAGGACTATTTTTTTCGCGGCTTTCCCTCCGCCTGGATCTTGCTAGTCTATTTTCTAGTGTTCAGCCACAACGATAAAACCCTTAATGCATTGATATTGGCTCTTTGTTCCATCTTGTCCTTTATGCCAATTAAATGTATTTATCCAACACGTACAAAAATGTGGAAAAAAACTAATATTGTTGCGACGGCTATCTGGCTGGCCGCTTTGCTCGCGACCTTTATCAATCGCCACCCTCTACCCACGTGGTTTATATTACTTTCGGTTGCCTATTCAGCTTACTACATTGTCGGTTCCGCTCGCCTAACCTGGTTGCTCAGGAGCCGGCGCATACTTAGATAGGAGGTAATGAGGCAAGCAGCGGCGAATTTTCCAACCAAAACAGGGACTGCAGCATTATCGCACTGTTAAATGGAGAATCTTCTAGAAATATCAATTGCTTCAGTTCTGCCAAAGGTAGGCGATGCACTTGAAGAGCTTCTAGATCGTCCAGACGCAGCTCATGCTGTATCGCTTCTTCATTAAGTAAAACTCCGTATGTGAATGTACGATTAGACATAATCGCAGGATTGGGGTAACTGACCCCCAATTTATCGCAAATTTGAATACTCTCTGCTCCAAAGCCTGTTTCCTCAGCCAGCTCACGGAGGGCGCAATGTTTCGGATCTTCCCCCTCATCAATGATGCCCGCAGGAAACTCCAACACGAGCTGTTCGCTGCCATGGCGAAACTGCTCAACTAAAATCACATCATACTGTTTTGTCTGGCGGTTACCAATCAGTGGCACAACCGTCAACCAGTCATTGGAATCAAAATAATAAAAATCCCCAACTACGTTTTTACAAGCATATGCGCGCCGCGAACGAAACAGCGTAAAAATCGGCGCCCGAAAAACCGTCTCACGATCCAGGACTTGCCACTCAAGCTTAGAGTTGCAAGTAAAACTACCCCATATCTTCTCAGGCGTATTTTCAGGCTTCTGCGGGCTCTGTCTTTTGGCCAAATTTACCACCCTAACAACTTCAGAAACGAAAATTACCTATCAAGACGCAACCTGGTGGCACACGTTGATAATTCAGGCTCTTGAGTTTATGTCGAATTAGTTTCCTATGTAATGTCTCTGTAAAATTGCCCTACTTCAAACTGGGGTACCAAATCTATATATTCCTGTATCTCGCGGCGCTCTGAAACTCCCAGCTCCCAAAACTCAGTCAGCTCCTGCAAAGTAACCTGCAAAGCCTCACGCAAAGACGCGACTTCAAGGCGACAGCCCGCAGCATTTTTGTGGCCGCCACCGCCAAATCTGGCAGCTACAGAACCGACATCATGCTGCTTTAAGGACCTCAGACCGACACCCCAGCGACCGGTCTCCAATTCACCAATGAAAACGATAACTTCACAGTTCTGCGTAGCTAGCAATAATGAATAAAAACTATCATTATCGCTGCCTTCAGCGTTCCAGTATTCTTTATCTGCCAACAATTCGTAACTAACACAAAGTCGAGCATTAAGTAAAAAACCAGCGCGCAACAGCAAAAGACCTAAAATACGACGGGTCCCCAGTAACCGACCTCCAGTCATATGCTGATAAATATCCTGTAAGTTTATGCCGGTATCGGCCAGATTCGAAACTAATCGCAGCATGTCCCCCGCATTTCCAGGCTTGAGAAAACGGAAAAATCCGGTATCTGCAGCAAAACCCAAAAACAGGATACAGGCGATTTTTTGGTCAATGCAGTGAAATCGATTGCCACCGTTTGGCCGAGGCCGAACTAAGTATTCGTACTGTTGTGGCGCCATTTGAAACAAAAACAAAGGCAATTGTAATAAAATCTTATGCACCAGCACACTTGTCGAAGGAGAATTTGGATCACAATAAAACAAACTGCCCTCAGATTCACCCGAAGAGTGATGATCAATCACTAATAACCGAAGATCCTGCAAATCTTCTTTAAAACCGGTTCGTTCTGCCGTACTACAATCCAAAATAATCGCGAGCGTCTTATCTACACCAAATTCTATAACCTTTTGCCGTTCTATTTTGTCGGAAAATGCCGCTGCCAGCATCTTGATTTCAGGTCGCAAAAAAGGGCCGGACGAAACTAACTGCACACTCTTGTTTAGACGCTCCAATGCCAAGGCTAAAGCCAACTGGGACGCAGCGCAGTCCGCGTCCGGTTTCTGATGGCCAAGTATGACAAAGTGCTCATAGCGGTAAAATGCTTCCAATACTTCAAAGGATATTTCATTCAGCCGATTAAATTTATGTATGACACTTGAGCCAATGCCAGCCAGTTGTTCACAAAATTTGATTGTCTTAGTCATAAAATTATTTATAAAATCTGCAAAACTTGAGAGATTGTAAATCACAGTTACATTGTCCATTCAATGAAACAGATTCTGTTACAATCCCTACAGTACTTTAAGATAAAAACCATTAAGAAGTTATATTTTCACGAAAAAACTGCCCCTCAATAAAAAAAAGCCTGAAATCGCACTATTGCAGAGATATTGACATCTACTCTATCACAGCAACAGACCCCAGGCTTGATCCGCTCTTTCGCACGTAAATCTAGCTTTGCTCCTCTGAAACCTGCTCCTCTGAAACCTGCTCCTCGCCATCAGATGGACGACCAGACGAGCTATCTTGCGGAGCCGCAGCAGGGGCTGGGGGATCGGAAAAAGTGACAGTTTTAATATCAAACTTACTATCAATATCTTCTGCAGGCGGAATTTGCATCCAAATGCTATTATTGCCGTAGTTAGGTTCATCCACATAAATCATTAACGAAATTAATTTACCATTCTTATACTGCATAGTCATATAATTGGATGGCATGTCAGCTGAATTTCGCAGGTAATTCATAGTGGCTGATACTTCAAAAGTGTCGAGCTTAGGATCTCGAACTTCAGCATTGGCAAACCAGGAAATTTTGGCATAAATTGTACGCACACTGCCCTCATAGTCTTGAAAGTCAATGCGATAGCCCAAGCGATGTGAATATATTTTTCGAATGTTATATGTGTGTATTACGGTAACATGTTCATCCGAGTTCTGGCCGGCTTCCTGGGCGAATAAACTCGTACCAGCGAGAGCAAAAATACTCGATAGTAATCCTAATATTATCCATTTACAAAATCGTAACTCCATGAGCTACACCTCCAATTCTCAATTTTATAGCCAAAAGTTTCAAAAACGTTATGTTGACTTTTCAGTTCAGTATGACTGAATCTACAGGATTCTCGGCAGACCATTTTATAAACTGTAGTACAAAGCAAAAAATTATAGGGCACATTACCTCGCTTTAATTCACCAGTGCCTTTGATCTTGATCATCAAATTCCGGACTTGCTTGAATCAATTACAAAAGCTAAGCTTGTGCAGATAGCTCAAATCACCCATTGCTACACCTGTTTATGATTCACAATTTTTCCTTGGAAACCGCCCCCCTGCGCGCTAACTTGAGCATTGATGCATCCGCCGGCACGGGCAAAACTCATACCCTGGAACATATTGTCTGTCGCTTAATTGAGCATTATAACCTAAATATCAAGCAAATCCTGTTAGTAACCTACACCGACAAAGCCGCTGAAGAGCTACGTATCCGCATTCGCAGCAGGCTCAGCCTGCGGCTTGAAGAGCTTCGACAAGAAATAGTCGTGGAAAAGCTTCAGGCACAGATAATTCCAATTCAGCACAATATAACAAAGGCTTTAAACCAGTTTAATGAAGCTAATGTCTCTACTATACACAGTTTCTTTCGTCGCTGCCTGGAGCAGTTTGCCTTGGAAACCGGTCAAATACTTAACAACGTTGGCTCCTCTGCTAGCCCAATTGACCCCCATGCCCGCCCCATCCGCCAATGGTTACTAGAAACGCTCAACGACAACTTTGACGCCGAAACTCAGCGCGATCTGCGATTGGCAGGTCCTATTCTAAGCTTTTCAGAGCAAGGCTCAAGACGCCATTTTCGCCTTAAGAAGTTGCTGGAATTTTGCGAATCCAGCTCCCTAGACAATTTCTGGCTGCAACATCCCAATTTCCAGCTAGTTCCGGGCGCAGCAGAACTAAAGAAGCTTGAGGCACTACGCGAGCAATTGGCCCAAAGTCGGGGGCCAGCATACGAGGCCTTCTGTCAACTGGCTCAGGCCCCCTGGCCAATTGATGCATTTAGTACACAAAGCAGTTCAAAAAAACTCAAAAACCTGCCAGTCAGTTACAAGCCCTCCACAGCAGCGACATTTTTTCAACAGCTGCATTCGTTGTGGCAAGACTTGCCGGCTATACCTGGCCCCAAACGGTTAGACCGCATTCTCGAACTGCTCTGCACGACACCTCAACACCCCCAAAACTCAGAGAAACTTCTGGCACCCTATATTGACCTGCTTGGACTGCAGCACCCAGAATTGCTCAAACAAAATAACCAGAAGTTTCTCGAAAAACATGGCAGCCTCGCCAAATGGCCATACTTTGAACGGACAGAAAAAGTGCAACAGTTCTTTGCCAACTTTGCGCCTTGCCTAAGTCCCCACGCGAAACCAGAGACAGGTTATTTGCAAAGCCTTTTCGCCGCGCGCTTTTTACTGCGGCTACGGCGCGAAATCGCGCCCAAGCTACAAGTCAGCCAGTTGCTTTACGGAACCCGCAGCTTCACCGATATGATTGAAGGTTTGTATCGCGTGTTAGTGCTAAAAGATTATGGCGACACTCAGGGTTTGACGGCTTTGCTGCGAAGCCAATATCGCTGCGTCCTAATTGATGAATTCCAGGACACAGATCCCATTCAGTGGCAAATCCTGCAGTCCATCTTTGGCGAAGGCGAAGCGCAACAATACGGCGGAGAGCTACAACGCAGCCACAATTACATAATTGTTGGAGACCCGAAGCAAAGCATTTATAGCTTTCGCGGCGCCTGTTCACAGCTTTACCGGCAGGTGCGACAAGGCTGTGACCGGCGCTACCGCCTCGGCGAAAATTACCGCTCAAACTCCTTAACCATTGGAGCTTGCAACCAGATATTTACAACGATGTGGCCGCGGCATTTTGAAGCTGCACGCTGTGGCCGGCAAGGCAAACAAAACCAGACCTTGCTGCTACCACCTGAGAAGGCAAACTACAGTGGGCTGAGTTTTCTGAACTGCGACCCTGTTGCGAACGCCCCTAAAAAATTTGACAAAGCAGGCAAATCTGGCCAAAGCGCTAAATCTGGATTAAAGGAACTCCAAGAGAACTGTCACCAGGCCATTGAACGACAAGTCGTGCGCCTGCTCAGCCAAGACTACCGCATAATTGAGCTGCCAGCAGCGGCCAATCCCACAACTCAAAAGTGGACACAAAAAGAGCTCATAACTTACTCAGCCCTGGGCCGACCAGTACGGCCTGGCGATATCGCCATATTGATGCAGAACAACAGCGACTGCCTCAAACTATATCAACGCTTGCAAAGCCACGGCATACCTGTGCATTACAGCGAGAAACGCAGCGTATTTCAGGACCCTCATGCGCGAGCCCTCTACCACTTCCTACAGGCATTGTGTCAGCCTAGGGAATGGCAACACAGTTTGCGCCTATTGCTCTCTCCCCTATTTGCGCTGACAGTGCCGGAAGCCCACCTATTGTTGGGACTCTCCGAGCAAACCGCGTCTGCCGGTGTAGAAACCACAAGTCAGACTCCCCCCAGCGACTTTGGGCTAGGCTTTATGCAGCAGCTAAGTCTATGGAAAGAGCAAGTGGACCAAGGCCAGCTCTTGGAAGTCTTGGCAGAACTTTTTAACTACGGGATTCAGTTCCACAATAAGTTACAAACTCTGTCGCATCACGAACAGCCGTCTGAACTCCCCCGCGATGTCTACAGTCGCCTGCTCGGCGCAGCCCAATATCTGGCCTCAGATAACGCCATGCAAAATAAAGAGTTGTCGGCAGCCACAAAAATTTCTGCAAGCCCCAACACGCTGCGGGCTCCCGAGCTGCGGGAGCTCCAACGCCAGAATAACTGTCAGTCTTACAGCAACTTGCGTCAACTGACCGAGATTCTCGGCGACCAACAGTTGCAACGCGGCCTGGATTGCCGCGAACTGTGCCGCTACCTCGGCCAGCAACTGCGCCAAATTGAAAAAAGTGCAGACGGCGCAGAGCTAGACGCCCCCCCGACACTAGCGACTGAACACCGGCAACAGAACTGCAACGAAGGCCAGGCCGTCCAGATCATGACTGTCCACAGCTCCAAAGGACTGGAGTTTCCTATTGTATTGTTGGGTATTGGCCTGAGCGAAAAACGCCAGAAACCCTCCATTGTATTACACAGCGAACTCAGCCCAGAGTATCGCCAATTCGCCTATCTGCAGCCCAGCGCAGAGATTTTAGCCCAGCGACGAAACGAAGAACATGCGGAACGGCAACGCCTCTTCTATGTCGGGCTGACGCGGGCGAGCTGTAAAATTTACCTGCCTCTCTTTCCCAGCCACGCGGAGTCGCCTCCGTTTCTGAACTTATTGCGGGAAAGCCTACAGGGAGATTTGCAAGACCCCCAGCCCTCCGGCGAGCTGCGCAAAGCCGCAAACGAGCTCGCCCGCGAGTTCCCGCGGCTTTTTAGCCTGGAAGAAACAACACCCATTAGCCCCCACGAAAGTTTGCAACTACAGAGCCAACTGAGCCAACACGGCTTACAAAGCCGCTCAAATCCCGTGAGTCCTGAATTAAATATTGTTCCCGCTCCCACTCTTCAATCTCTAAAAATTAACCACCCTCTTGGCTTCCCTAGCCATCAAGAGGGCACACCTCCTGAACAGCGCGAGTTCGTAGCGGGAGTGGCACCAGAGCTGATAGGTTACCGCAAATTAAAACAGGACAATCTGGCCCAACGCTTTCCGGCGGTCAGTAGCTTCAGTTCCCTGCAGCGCGGCTTGTCACAAGATCCATCGCAGAATGCCAATCGCAATCGTGCCAGTAACAAACCGGACAACTTGCCATCAAACCTCGCCCTAGCCCCAGAAACCATTGATAACATGGAGACGGCTTACCTAAGTGCCGGCGATAACCTGGGCTACAGCCAGGACCGTGAACGCGGCGACGGCGGCAAGCCACCTGATCATCCCACCCATGCCGCCGAATATCTGGAAATTCAGGGAAGTTCAGATATTCAGGGCGGGGAATTCAAAAAGTATAAAGATGAGCTGCAGTGGCACGAATTATTGCTCAGCCCCAGTGCCGAACTGGGCAATCTGCTGCACGACCTGCTTGAGCGTGCCGACTACGCCCATATCTCCCAGCTCAGCTGCGCTGAGCTGCAGCAAGACGAAAGTTTTTACGAGCAGCTCAACCTCCTCAGCCGTCGCTATTTTCCGCGCAACTGGATTAAACAAGCTCGCCCTGCCCTGTGCCGCATGGTCTGGCACACTCTACACAGCAATTTAAACATAGCTCTGGCGGCGGGAGAGCACAACACGCGATCAGAATTGCGGCTCTGCCAGCTCAGCCCCGAACAACGTCGACACGAACTGGAGTTCCTGCTGGCCATTCCCAGGGACTGCCAGATAGATAAAAAACTATTGCTACAAGCCCCTGGAGACAAAATTCAAATCGGCCAAGGCTTTCTAAAAGGCTTTATCGACCTACTGTTTGTAAACCGGGGCCAGCTGTACCTGCTGGACTGGAAAAGTAACATCTACCCGTTTGACGACATCATGCCTTTAGAAGGAGACAAACACAACGAGGGACTACAAGCATTACAGCGCCAGCTGTACCGCAAGGAAGCACTAGAACAACTAATGAGCAGCCACAACTACCAAATGCAATATTTAATCTACCTAGCTGTTGTTTACTACTACCTTAAACGTCAATATGGTGAGCAATTTAATTACAAAAAAGATTTTGGCGGCTGTTACTACCTGTTTTTACGCGGTATGTCGGGAGGGGATTCAGGTATTTACTACCACAAACCGGCCGAAATATTATTGCAGCAGATACTCAAAGCCCTGGGATTGAATCTGAACTCAGATGCTTAACTATCTCGCAAAACTCAGGCCCAATTCAGAAAAAGAACTCAAAAATGAAAAATAAAAATCGGCGCTTCGCAGTTCCCAAAGAAAAATAACCCGGTTATGCTGGAGCGTATTAACCAATATATTTCATCAGGAAAATGCTGGAGCTGGTAAGCTGTGGTTCCATTGGGCCGATATACAGAAGGCACTCTTCGGGTGAGAATAAATGAAGAGCAAGCAGAGTATATGGTCATTTTGTGGCCACATTCCAAGCACGGATAGAATATTGTTTTCCCACAGCCGACATACAAGCAAGCGTTATCAATCAAGGCAAGCCATTTTTTTTGCGACACTTAGGCGCGTCGCCGCCGCGTCAAAAGCCCTTAAGATTTTAAGGCACAATGTGTTATTTGCAATTCTGTCGCTGCTTGCCACCGCGCTGCCCCTATTAACTGAAAACAACTCTGTTCTCTGGGCCAGCACACTGATTTACACAATTGAAGAAGGTGATACTCTCGATAGCATTGCTCAACGTTTTAAAGTGTCACTAGCGGCACTGATCAAAATCAACCGCTTCCGCGACATGGACCAGGCAAAGCGAAGTATTGTACGCGGCGAGAGTATACTCATCCCAGAGCCCGATATTGTGTTTGCTTCTGTTGGTAAGCAGGGCATTCAAAAAGACACGGTTCCCGTGCCAGGACAGCAAGCTCCCGGCGACCCCGATACGCCCAGCCGCAGTCAGCCGCCCATTCAGAGTGCTCAGGTCGCGCCCCTATCCGAAACTCCGACTGCCGAAACTCCGACTGCCGAAACTCCGACTGCCGAAACTCCGACTGCCGAAACTCCAACTGCCGTAACTCCAACTGCCGTAACTCCAACTGCCGTAACTCCAACTGCCGTAACTCCAACTGCCGTGCCAAGCGACAAAGAGAAGTCCGTCTCCCGCCAAGATCTGAAACGGCGAAAAGAGCCATACAAAGTCCAGTCTGGAGATACTCTATCTTCTTTGGCCTTGCGTTTTAAAATCAGTAGCGCCCGCCTGCGCCAGGTCAATGACCTCGACGGCGACAAAATTCGCATCGGACAGATATTGAAGATTCCCAATGCCAATCAAGAAAACGACGAAACGGCCCAACCGGATCCAAGTGACCCAATTTTGCTGAGCGCAACGACCCGCCTCAATAGCGAGATCAATCCCAGCGCAACAACTGCAGAAAAAACATATACAGTCAAAAAAGGCGACACTCTATTGGGCATCAGCCGCAAGACTAAAGTCAGTATCGGTGTGATCCGCAGCCTCAACCAGCTCGAAGACGACTATATTCGCCCTGGGCAAGTGCTACGCATCAGCAGTTACGACCAAGCGGTGCGCACTATAGCCCAGAACCTCCAGGGCAGCCCAGGGTCCCAGTATTACAACGTGGAGCGCGGCGACACCCTGAGTTCAATTAGCCGCAAATTTGATGTTTCGTTGAGCCAATTATTACAATGGAACCAGTTAAAAAACGCCGACACAATAAATGTTGGCCAGCCAATCCAAATATCTCCAAGCACAGCCGTCCACTCCGACGCCAGTTCAGTAGACAAACCCATTGAATACGAAGAATACGAGGTCGTGGACGGAGACACCCTGTGGTCCATTGCCCGACGCTCCAATCTGAGCGTCTCTGAACTGCGGCGGTATAACCCCAACATTGGCAAAGTACTGCGCCTGGGCCAAACTTTAAGCGTCGGCCCGCGAGGACAAGCTGCGGAAATTCAAGACAAAAATCCCGGTGAAGATACCCCATATTCTAAACCTTCCGATACTAAACCTTCCGATTCTAAACCGTCCGATGACAAGCTAACCAGTAATATTCCGCCCAACGCCTATATTTCTAAACAAGAGGCAGAAGCCGAACAGCGGGCCAGTGAAGAGGAAGAGGCCTACCGGCAGCTTGCAGTCCGCAAACGCCAAAAAGTGAAAGTCAACCCGCCTTTCAGTCAGCCCCGAATTCCAGAAGGCAAGAACCGGCCAGTAGAGTTATCGGCATATTTTACGCGCAATGCCCCGCGCGTGCCGCGCCAGCCTAATGTCTCTTATTACGAAGAGTTTACCGACGACCCCCTGGAGAATTACCAAACAGCACGCGAGCTAATGGCCCAATTCGACAAAGAGCTTGAGGCCATGCCAGCACTCGGTGATGACCTGAAAGGCTATTCCTTTTTGATTGATCCCGGCCATGGCGGCCTGGATCCGGGTTTCAACGCTCAAGCAGAGGACGGCAACGGCAACCCGCTCTATATTATTGAAGACGAGTACAATTATGACTATGCCCTGCGCCTCTACCGCAAGCTTAGACGCAACGGCGCACAAGTCGCTTTGACCGTAATCAGCCCGAACCAGTTGATTATCGACTCCACCGACGCTTCACGCACTCTCGTCAGTCAGAAAAACGAAGTCTATAACTCCCCGTTTATCAACCAGCGCGGGGAATACAGCAGCTGGCCATCTGGCACAGCGTCAGGTCTGCACAAGCGCGTCGAAGTGGCCGAAAGTTTTTTTAACGGGACACCAAAGAATAAACGTATCTTCATTTCTTTGCACAACGACAACTCGCCCTGGGACACAGACGGCCGACTGGTTCTATATTACAATGACTCACTGACAGTCGACAAACTCGGCCGACAGTTTGCCGAGCATATGATCCCATACCTAGGCAAAAATGCCCATGTGCGCGGCCAGAATCTAGCTGTACTGCGTAAGAATCCGGCCCGCTTCGCCGTTCTCGTCGAGCTGCGCAACATTGCCTATCCGAGCAATACTTGGGCAATTCGCAACGCCGACTTGCGCCAGGAGGATATTGAAATGCTGACCAAAGGCATCCTAAGTTTTGTCAGTTCACTTAAAGAATAAGCATGGCTCCATTAGAATCGTACCAGAATCACAGCAGCTTATATATTAATATCCCGGCAAACGAAGGATCCGGCCCAATGAATCATAAATTGTCCCGACCGCGCCCCTGGCCACGGTCTGTGGTCATTGTCGAAAGTCCTTCGGCCAACTTGAAATCCATTTACATTGCCATACAGCGCCTCCAGGCCGAAGGCGGATTCTCACTCAAACTTAGCCGCGATCCGGCCACGATCCTTGCCGCCGAGCGCGTGATTTTCCCCGGCGTAGGGCATGCCCAGTATATTTTGAACGAACTGCAAAACAGCGGTCTGGATGACGTATTGCGGCAAGTGCAAAGTCCATTACTGGGTATTTGTCTGGGGATGCAGCTGCTATTTGAGCAACTCAGCGAGGGCGGGCCATGTCCTGGCCTCGGTCTGCTGCCTGGAGAAATCTTGCCGCTGCGACCTGCATTGGACACTAGCTATTCGGTCCCCCACATCGGCTGGAATCCCATTTTGCCTTACCCGGCGCAGAATGACAGTTGCGCATTGCTATTCAGTTCGGCAGCAAGCCAAGCCGCCGGGCGGCCGAATTCTGCCAGCTATTTTGTCCACAGCTACTACCTGCCCCCTGGGCGCACAACCGTGGCCTCATGCCGCTACGGGCCCCTCGAAATCAGTGCCATCGTGCGCGGCCAGGGCACGCGCAGCCACATCTGGGGCTGTCAATTTCATCCCGAAAAATCCGGTCGCTTTGGCGCCGAAATTTTGCGCCGCTGGCTGCAAAACGCCGGCAGCAATTGAGAAAGACCGGCAAGGACGACTGGCGATGCTTACCCTCTACCCTGCCATTGACCTGATTGACGGTCGCTGCGTGCGCTTGACCCAGGGCAATTTTGCCCGCCAGAGCCAATACCACGACAGCCCCACAGAACTCGCTGTGCGCTATCGCGAAGCCGGCAGCGAATGGCTACACGTCATCGACCTTGATGCCGCCAGAACGGCCGCTAAAACGGCCGCGAACAACATAGGAGCCGGACAAAAGCCAGACACAATTCAAAAAATAGCTGCAGCCAGTGGGCTGCGGATACAGTGCGGCGGCGGGATCCAGGGCCGGCAACGCCTGCAGCAAATCTTTGAAGCCGGCATTGAGCGCGCCATTGTCGGCAGTCTCTGTGTCAAAGAACCGGCACTAGTGCAACAGTGGATTGAAGAATTTGGCCCAGAGCGCATCGTCCTCGCTCTGGACATTGACTACCGCAACGGGACCCCGTACATGGCCATCGACGCCTGGCAAGAACTCAGCGATAAGACTCTCTGGCAATTGCTCGCACAGTTTTCTGCGGCGCGCCACCTGCTGTGTACGGATATCTCCCGGGACGGCACTCTGCGCGGCCCGAACTTTGCGTTATATCAAGACATTCAGCAGCGCTTTCCACAGTTCCAAGTGCAAGCTTCGGGCGGCATTGCGACCCTTGGCGACATCGAGCGCCTGCGACAAATGGGCACTGCGGGAGCCGTGCTGGGCAAATCCCTACTCGAAGGCCGCTTCACTCTGGAAGCCGCTCTATCGCTGTTAAAATAAGGCAAACCACTATGCTCTGTAAACGCATCATCCCCTGCCTCGATGTCAAAGATGGCCGAGTCGTCAAGGGCATCGAATTTCGCAATCATGAAGTTCGAGGAGAGATACTGGACCTGGCCCAACGCTATTGCGCCGAAGGCGCGGACGAACTGGTGTTTTATGACATCACAGCCAGCGGCGATCAGCGCAGTGTCGACAAAAGCTGGGTGACCCGAGTGGCCCAGGTACTCGATATTCCATTTGCCGTGGCGGGCGGCATCTGTTCCCTGGAGCAGGCACGCAGCGTACTGGCCCACGGCGCCGACAAAATTTCCATCAACTCACCCGCCCTGGAACGACCACAGTTGATTGACGAAATGGCCCGTACTTTTGGCAGCCAGTGCGTCGTCGTCGGCATTGATAGCTCCTGGAACGGAGATTCTTACCGCATCAAACAATACACAGGCCGCCCGGACAAAATGCGCGACACGGCACGCACTTTGCTTGACTGGGCTTATGAAGCCCAGGAACGCGGGGCCGGTGAAATCGTACTCAACTGCATGAACCGAGATGGCCGGCGCACTGGCTACGACCTGCAACAACTGGCTCTACTGCGGCAGAAAGTCTCCATCCCCATCGTGGCCTCCGGCGGTGCCGGAACTAAGGAGCATTTTCTGGAACTATTTGAAAAAGTAGGCAACGAAGCAGCTCTGGCGGCCAGCGTATTCCACACAGGCTTGATCGCGATCCCCCAACTCAAGTACTATTTACAGGCAAACGGTATCAATGTCCGGCTTTAGAATACACCAGGCGAAGCCAAACGGCAACGCGCTGAACATGCGAGAGGAGCCTCTGAGCAGGCCATTATATAAAGGCAAAGCAAAGTGAACGATGCAAATATTTCGCGGCACATCCGCTGGACTGCTGATGCTTCAAGCTGGCAAAAACGCTACCAGGCCTGGCTGACAGCCCATCCCGTGGACTGGGACAAGGGCGGCGGCATGCTAGTTGCCATTGTGCAGGACGTGCAAAGTCGCCAGGTACTGATGCAAGGTTTTATGAACCCCGAATCGCTACAACAAAGCCTGCGCGACGGTAGAGTGACGTTTTACAGTCGCAGCAAACAACGGCTGTGGCGCAAGGGCGAAAGCTCTGGCCACTTTCTCCAAATCCGTGAATTATCTCTCGACTGTGATCGGGATTCCCTATTGATCCTGGCCGAGCCCTTCGGCCCGACCTGTCACGAGGGCAGCAATTCATGTTTCAGCACGCCGATTGCAGCAGAAATCGACAACAGCCAACTACAACAACTTGGTGCCGACTTTGGCCTGATCCGAGCCGCCAACACAGAAAGCCTGGGAATCGGCTGGCTAGGCGCGTTGGAACGCATTATCCGGCAACGCCGCAAGGCCGGCGACGGCGAGCAGAGTTACGTGAAACATCTGTTTGAACAGGGACTGCAGCGCATGGCCCAGAAAGTCGGCGAGGAAGGTGTTGAAGTCGCGCTCTCGGCCATGGCCTTACACCACAAGCGCGAAATCGGCCGGCAGGCGATTGGCCAAGAACATGAAGAAACGGAAAAACTGCGCCGTGAACTAGCCGGCGAAGCCGGCGACCTGCTCTTTCATCTTACGGTATTGCTACAAGCCTGCGACATGAGTTTACAAAGCGCAATGGAAGTTTTAGAACAGCGTCACCGCCAGGCACTTGAGACACATGTGACAGAGTCCCCTCAAGAAAAATCTCAAAAAAAATCTCAAGCCCCCCCCAAAAAAATCCAAGTGACTTTAAACGAGAGTCAAAGCAACCCAACATCAAAGCACATTCTATTTAAAGACGCGGTGGCACGACTGCGGGCCAAGGCTCGGCCCAATATCCAGAAGCTGATTCCCTATTCCTCGGCGCGCCTGCAAGCCAGCGCCGACGAGCTGCAAAATAGCATGCTGTTAGATGCGAACGAAAACCCCTGGGCCCCACCCGGCCGCCTGGCGTCCTGCCCAGAGCAGACTTGGGACACGACAAACTATAATTATTACCCCCAGCCTCAACCACAAGATCTGTTGCAGGCGCTGGCAGCGCTCTATAATATCAATGCAGAACAGCTGCTTGTCGGACGCGGCAGCGACGAGGGCATTGACCTCTTGATTCGCACTTTTTGCACAGAGCAGGATTCCATAGCCATCTGTAGCCCAAGCTTTGGGATGTATCGCAATTATGCCGAGATCCGGGGCTGCCAAATTGTCGATATACCGCTGAAGTTCAGCGAGCTGCGACCACAGACCGCAAATAAAGCCGCGCTGTTTACAGCGCGCCTGCCCCTAGCGGAATTGCAGTCAGTACTAGAGGGTCCTGCGCCACCCAAATTACTATTTATACCCAGCCCACTGGCTCCTTTGGGGAGCCCTATTCCGCCGTCAGAACTGCACGATCTACTCAAACTTTGTACCGCAAATGATGTTATACTTGTTCTCGATGAAGCCTATGCCGAGTTCGCTGAAATTCTTGAACCGCAGTATCAAAGCTTGCTTCCCCAGCTAGACCGACACCCGCACTTGATAATCCTGCGCACCCTGTCGAAGGCATACAGCCTTGCGGGTGGACGCATAGGCAGCCTGATCTCCGCCCCCGACCTGCGACAGTTGCTGCGTGCCGTTCAGTCCCCCTACCCCATGCCAGGCCCAAGCAGTCATTATGTCAGCCGGCTGTTCAAGGACGCAGAAGCCCGCAACCAGATGCAGGCCCACATCCGCGCAATCTGCCGCGAACAAAAACAACTTTTTGCTTTTTTGGAAGACTTGCCGTATGTGAAAAAGATTTTTCACAGTGCCGCCAATTTCATCATGCTCCAGTTTGAGCCGCAGCAATGCCCAAGAATTTTAGAACATTGCCGCCAAAACGGCTTGATCTTGCGCGACTTTAATTGCCTGCTGAGCGGAGGGCTTCGCATATCCGTGGGCAACAGTGCGCAAATGCAGCAACTCCGTCGAGCCCTAAGCTGTCTTGCAGAATCCCAAACATTGAGCTGAGAGCCAGAACTCGAATTTAGCAAAGGACTTACTTATGGAACCAGACAAAGAACATATTCAATACGCCCTCTTCAGCCTTTCCGACACAAGAGGAGCGGCCGAGTTGGCCCGCTTTCTCCAAGATCAAAGTCTAAGGCTGATGGCCACCAGTTCCACGGCTAGATTCCTGCGCGACAATGGCTTGGAAGTTGAAAATATTTCTGACTTCACCGGGGCGCGGGAAATTCTCGACGGTCGGGTGAAGACCCTAGATCCGAAGGTTCACGGTTCCCTACTCTATTTGCGCCAAGAAATGGCACATGTCGAAGAAAGCAGGCGCAGCGAGCTGCGCGACATCCGGGTAGTCGTCGTCAACCTTTATCCATTCGCTCGGGCAGCCAGCTCCTCCGCCGCCAACGACGAAGCCAATATCATTGAAAATATTGACATTGGCGGCCCGTCGATGCTCCGCTCCGCAGCAAAAAACTACCAAAGCATTAGCGTCCTTTGTCAGCCCGGTGATTACCCGGCATTTATGCGCGAATGGCGCGAGAATGGCCACATCGCCCTGGCCACGCGCCGCTGTCTGGCTGCCAAGGTTTACAGCCATACGGCTCATTACGACGCGATGATTAGCGCCTGGTTTAACCAGCTCAACGGCGAGCTCTTTCCCGAAAAGCTTTTGATCGCCGGAGAACGCCGCCAGATTGCGCGTTATGGCGAAAATCCCCATCAAGCGGGGGCCATTTACCAGACCCCCGCGGCTGGCAGCGGCTTGGTGACGCAATGTCAGCAAATGCACGGCAAGGAAATGTCGTACAACAACTTCCTCGACGCCGAAGCCGCACTGGGCTTTTTGCGCCTCTTTCGCCAGAGAGCCGTCATCATTGTCAAGCACCAGAACGCCTGTGGCGCAGCCATTGGTCGCGATCGCCAGGCCTCCGCAGAAAACCAGGCCTCCGCAGAAAACCAGGCCCCCGCAGAAAATATGGAGAGCATTTACGACCGGGCCCTGGCGTGCGACACAGATTCTGCCTTCGGTGGCGTTGTCGCCGTCAATCGTGCAGTCGACCTAGCCTTGGCCGAAAAGCTCAGCGAAATTTTTTACGAAATTGTGCTCGCGCCCAGTTTCACAGAAGCTGCCCTGGCAAAGCTGCAGTCCAAAAAGAACCTGCGCATCCTGCAAATCCCTGGCCCGACAGACGGAATCCTAATACCCAGTTTAGATTTCCGCGCCCTCAGCGGCGGCTTTGCGATCCAGAAACTCGACGAGAGCCTCAAAGCGGAAAATGAAATGGATGAAATAGCCGGCTTCCGCTGCGTCTCAAAGGTCCAGGCCACTGATCACGACCTACAGGAATTGCTATTTGCCTGGAAGATTGCCAGTCGGGTAAAGTCGAATGCCATCGTTTTTAGCCGAGACTTTGCCGCGCCCGGTATTGGCGCAGGACAGATGAGCCGCATCGACGCGGTAAAAATTGCCGCCCAGAAGATGATAAATATGGGCTTCCCGACGGAAGGGAGCTACATGGCTTCCGACGCCTTTTTGCCGTTCCGTGACACCGTGGACCAGGCCGCTGCATATGGTGCGCGCGCCATCATCCATCCGGGAGGGTCCATACGCGATCGAGAAGTTATCGAGGCCGCCGATGAATATGGCATTATCATCGTTTGTACGGGCGTACGCCACTTTTATCACTAAAGCATTCTTCCTGAGATTCAACCAATGACCCCAATAAAAATAATTATATAAAATAATTAAGGGCTGCCGCACAAATCGCCACGGATTCAAATTGTTGCGAAAATCAACTCTGTGAGTCAGAAGGATAAAAACACCCAAAACGTATAACGGGCAATATCCAAGCGATAATTGCAGATAAGCCGGCACCCAATTCCAGCTGAGCCTTGTAGCGGGGCAAAAACGCAATGCTGGCCTGCATGAGGGCGGCAGCGACGAGCAGAACCGCGCCCACAACAAGCAAATAGTGCCCGTCTTGGTTCCGCCCAATATCTGCAGCTGACGTGAGTAACATATAAAAAGACAGACTCAGGACACCGGTCAACAGAAGATATCTGGAATAATAATTGGCGGCAAAATCTTTATGTAAATAACCATAGCCCAGCATTCCATAGCCAGAGGCCGCAAGAACAAAAACGGCCAAGAAATAAAGCATTGTGATCCTAGGGTATAAATCCCTGATCCTGAGATCACTCAAAACCCCCAGCACGGCAGCCATTGTCGCCAGTCCAAGCCAGCCAGACAACGAAGGCGAATACCCGCAAAACTCCACAGCGGTAAACAGGGCGATACAAAAGCTTGCAAGATGATAGCGCGGGAGCGGCACACAGGATGCCACATTCTGACCTCGCGTGACATTCAGTATATAAATGCGTTTCAAAACGAGAATTGCCAGCAAAATAACTGCGCCCAAAGCCAGATCAAGCGCGGCATGGCTGCTCCCCGCAAATAGCCGTACAGAACAGCCAAAATAGTAAATCTGTATGGCGAAAATGAACAACAAAGTATAGCCTATGGAAGCCTTGCGTTTGTCCGAAAGCAGAAAATGCAAGCTGCCGCTCAGGGCCACTGCTGAAAAAGTCAGATCAAGGAGGGCGGTGCTCCAGATACCCCAAAGGTTTAGGGTCAAATGATTGAAGCGCCCAAGTAGCCAGAGGCCGCTCAGTAAAATGAGACGCCTTGTGCCGAACATACATGGCGCGCCGGTGCGGTGTCCAGAAGCCTGTGAAAAAAATACAATCATGGCGCAGCTTCCCATGCCAAAGAGCAACTCGTATTGATACCACTGCATCCGCTCCTCACAGGTAATGACAGACAAGCAGATTTTGCGCCCATAGAAAACGAACAGAAGCATCACGAGCGCCATATAAAAGAGTCCCAGAACGGGAAAGAATCTACGGGCGAAATCGGCAAAATCAGCGGACTGGAGATGACGGGGATTGGTATCTGTTCTCATCTGGGTTTGGGGTGAAAATCCATAAAAATTAAATTCCAAAGTGTTAAATTTCAAAGTCAGATTCCAAAGGTCTGGCGAATGGCGGGATTGGTAAGCATATCCGCAGTCTCTCGATGGACAAATGCATCATTTCGCTGCGACCGCGGAGTGGCAATGGATAAGGTGCTGACAATCCGGCCCGGAGCCGCAGCCAGCAGCAAAATGCGGTCACTGAGTGCGACGGCTTCCATCAGGTCGTGAGTGATAAAAAACACAGTGAGGCGGTTTTCATCCACATGGCGAATCAACTGAATCTGTAACTCTTTTTTAAGGCCTACATCCAGAGCGGAAAAAGGCTCATCCAGGAACAAAAGCTCTGGCTGTACGACCAGAGATCTGGCAAAAGAGACTCGCTGCCGCATGCCCCCACTCAGTTCTTTGGGAAATTTCCGCAAAGCGCCGGCATCCAGGCCAAAATCCAGGGCAATTTGCGCCGTTTTTATGGCGGCGTTCCTACGATTGAATCCACGAGCCCTTAAGACCAGAGCGATATTGTCCATCGCATTCTTCCACGGCAGCAATCTGGGATCCTGAAAGGCAAAAGCGGAATGAGCAAAGGAATTTTCCAACTCCCCGTCATCGGTTTGCAAAAGGCCGGCGCAAAGATGCAGCAAGGTAGTCTTTCCCACTCCGCTGGGCCCCAAAACAGATAGCACTTCACCTTGGCCCAGCTCAAAACTGATTTCCTTCAAAATGCTTTGCAAGCCAAACGAAAAACTCAAGTTTTTTGCAGCTAGTCTCGCCATGCCTCCACCTCCTGCTTGATAGGCTGTAAGATACCGTATTCCACGACTAGCATAATACATATCAGCAAGAGGATCAGAGCCATTGTCACCGCAGTGTCTAATTGAGCTCTGGCGATAGCTAGGGTGGCCCCCAAACCTTCACTGGTAGAGAGCAACTCCACCATCACAACCAGCTTCCAACTTGTATTTAGTGCATAAATCCACGATGGAAATACATAAGAAAAAATATGTGGAACATAAATTTCTCTCAATTTCATTCCGAAGGGCAGGTGAAAACTGTCGGCCATTTCCTTGAGCTTGCCTTCAAGAGTCGAGGTCGCCTGAAATGCCGCCACAAAAATTAACGGAATACTGACGACAATCACGGTAAAGGTTACGGTCCCGTCTCCCACACCAAACCAGATCATGCCTAACACAAGCCAAGTGATCGGAGGTATTCCGATAAAAAAAGTCACCAGAGGACGGCTGATCAAAGAGGCCGTTACAGAAAGCCCGGCGAGCAGCCCCAGGCAAGAACCCAAGGCAAAAGAGACGGCAAAACCCAGCAAAACTCGTTTGATCGTGATGAACAAATCTTGTATTGTCGCCTCTTGCTCAAGCAGATCTCGCAGAGTCAGCAAAGTCGTTTGTGGCGATGGCAAGATCAGGTCACTGGCATAGTAAGAGGCCGTGGCATCCCAAAGGGCAAAGAAAAGTAGAATTGACGCCACAGAGCTCCATCCGCTCCACAGATAAGCTGGGATCCCTTTAAAAATGCTCCAAAGAAGTTTCATGGTTTACGGTAAAAATCTGTCTCCGGGAGTCTACCACCAATCATTTTAGGGTCAGCCTGTTGCAGAATTCCAAAGAAGAATTCCAACTCTTCTCTGGCGTCGGCCGCCGCCACACTCTGGAAACGGATGTGCGCAAGCGATTCCGTGACAGCTGCCGCCTCAACCATCGGAAAATATTTCGCCGCCAGGGCACCGGCCTCCTGGGGGTAGTTCTTGTACCAAATCACCGCTTTGTCGTATTCTTCTGCGACGCGCTCGACAACGTGGGGGTCCTGGTTACCCACGAATGCTATCCCCGCTTGCGGCATCTGCGCCTCTTTGGAAAATACCTTGCCATAGACCTCCTCCAGGTCGACGCTTCGAAACAGAGCGGACTTAGACTTTTGCATAACCATTGTAGTCAAGGGCTCAGGGAGTAAAACATTGTCGTAACGCCCTGTGAGGAATATCTGCAGAATAGCAGTATTGGTGTAAGCCAGCTTTATATCTTTCTGCGGTCTCAGACCCTTTTGCCTGAGCAGGGTGCGCAGGACAATGTCTGGCATCTCCCCGCGCATCGGCACCAGAATCTCCTTGCCGCGAAAGTCTTCTAGGCGCCGAAGGTTTTTATCTCTTGTAACTAGGTCCAAAATACCCCATACAGAGATATTTAACAAATGTATGTTGACGCCTTTATTGTACAAGGTGGCTGCGACATTGGAAGGAACCGCGACAAAGTCACAGTCACCCTCTCTGACCATGGCTCGCATCTGGTCGGCGCTTTTCCAGGCTCTGAGTTCGACATTTTCGGCCACATCTTGCAGGGCCTGCATTTCAATCATGCGGGCAAAAGGATGAGAAATACAGGCAAAAACGGGGCCACAGAGTACAAGCGTACGGGAGGGGGCGGCCGCAAGGTCGAGGCAGCTGAGGAAAAACAGTAAGAAAATAGGCAATATTTTCATAAATAGTCCTTATTAAATATAAATTTGTTCTAGCGAATAAAAAATGATAATAATTTCTAACATCATAATTGTCAAGCAAGACAAGATATTCTAGACACATCGAAAAATTGACATGTCGTTCAGCAGTGGGCTAGGGTTGACGAGCCGATTACGCAATGAGATCAGAAATTGATGAGAACTGTAAGATTATTTTCAGCAAAAATTATGCCAAAATTTCAAAATGGGATTGCGGGTTCCATTTTCCTGCCGCTGCATCTGATAACGAAACAAGCCCAGGATTTGCCCCCGATGTATCAGCGCAAATTGGTAGCAATCATCACCCTCAAGATCACAAGCTGGAGTTGCCGAATATTTGCGCGCCGCAGAAAAGACTTCCGACGGAATCCCGCCGTGCCGCAACAGCTGCCAGTCTTCTGCGGCAATCTCTCCATTGGCATACAAATCCCGTCCCGTCCTCAAGATTCGGATCGGGAGCTGGCCATCCAATTCGTCCAGCAGACTTACAATGCTCCGAGCTGCAACTCCTGTGCTTAGAGTTTGGGCATCGCGGACAGAAATGCTGCCAATGGAAGTACGCAACAAGCTTTGCAGGTGCCCTGCAGATGAACAGCGCAACGCCAGATCGCGTGCGAAAGAACGCACGTAAAAACCTTTAGAACAATGCAATGCAACCTTCAATACGGGGGTTTGCCACGCTATAAATCGACAAGAATATAGCTGGACCTGGCGGGCTGGGATTTGACTCAGGTCTTCTCCCGCCAAGGCTTTTTGATATAGACGCACACCATTGCTGTGTATGGCGGAAAAAGCGGGGGGCCGCTGCCAAATCAGGCCATGGCTCAGACGCAATTCGCTACACCAGGCGTCCAGCTCCGCGAGAATACGGGCCTCACTGGGCACATCCGCTTCGCGCAATGTTCGCCCACCTGGATCAAGTGTATCGGTCTCGCGGCCAAACTCAATTTCGGCAATATAAGTTTTATCCAGGCCGGTAATCGCTCCGGCAAGCTTAGTCGCGCCATCACTCAGAACTATTAGCAAGCCTTGGGCAAACTTGTCCAAAGTGCCGCAATGACCTACCTTGCGCAAACCGAGGTCTCTTTGCAATTTGCGGATGGCCTCAAATGAAGTATCTCCGCTCTCTTTATACAGGTAATATACGTTACCTGACATGGATCTTTTGTTTGACTCCGACATCTCGCAACAATAACCCGTTGCTAGTAGGCACTATGCTTATCGCTTGGCCTAGCTATCCTCAATACTAGTCCCAAGCTTGGAGCCCGCGTCTCCAGCTGTCCCCTCCAAGCCCTGCAGGCGCTCCTGCACAGCCATCTGCAGGCGAAGACTATGGTCGGCATGGAAACGAAAATTAGGGATCTTGCGCAAGTGAAGCACTGGGGCTAGCTTGCGGCGGACAAAACCTGCCGCAGAATTCAGACCCTCAGCACCTTTTACACTCTGTTCAGCACTTTTAAACGAGGAGACATAGACATCAGCGTAAGCCCCGTCATTACTAACCTTTACCGAACTTATGCCGACATCGCTACCCACCCGGTGGTCCTTGATTTCCTGTGTGCTGATCAATTTACCCAACAACTGTAAAATCAGACTTTCCAGCTTGGAGCGACGCAGTTTATTCATCCCTTATTCCGATACCTTCAGCCTTTTGGCCACTTCTCGCTCTTCAATAATTTCAAAGCGATCGCCTTCTTGAATATCGCTGAAATTTGCCAAAGTAATGCCACACTCAAAGCCTTCGCGAACTTCCCGCGCATCGTCTTTAAAGCGCTTCAAACTGCCGAGCTGCCCAAAATGGATTTCGACATCGTCCCTGAAAACGCGAATCTGACTCTTGCGAATTACGGAGCCCTTGACGACCATACAACCGGCAATAGTTCCGATCTGTGAGTTGCGGAAAGTTGTACGCACTTCCACCTCGCCGATGACATGCTCCTGCTTTTCGGGCGACAGCATACCTTCCATCGCCGTTCGAATATTGTCCACAACGTCATAAATAATACCATATTTGCGAATATCGACCTTCTCCTGTTCCGCCAGCGCCTGGGCCTTAACCGTCGGACGCACATGAAAGCCAATAATAATCGCATTAGAAGCCGAAGCGAGCGTCACATCGCTCTCGATAATAGCGCCGGCAGCGGCGTGAATGCAACTCAAACGGATTTCATCCGTGCTCAGTTTCTCCAAGGCCTGCTGCACCGCTTCGACAGAACCGTACACGTCACCCTTAATGATGACTTTAAGCTCTTGAACACTATTGTCGCGAATCTGGGCATAGAGGTTATCCAAAGTCAACTTGGCCCCCTGACTGGCCTCCTGCTTCTTGAGTTCCTGCCGCTTCTGGCCATATTGGCGGGCGAGCTTTTCGTTGTCCGTGGCCTGGAAGGGGTCGCCCGAAAGAGGGGCACCCGAAAGGCCAATAATCTCCACAGGAGTGGAGGGGGTCGCCTCTTGCAAACGATCCCCGTGCTCATTGAACATGGCGCGTACTTTGCCCGAATAAACACCGGCCACATAGGTGTCGCCGACCCGCAAGGTACCGCGCTCAATCAGTACTGTCGCAACGATACCGCGCCCTTGATCGATGCGGGCCTCAATGACTTTCCCCTCAGCACGCCCCTTGAGCGGAGATTTCAATTCCAAAATCTCAGTTTCAAGCACAATTGTTTCCAATAAATCGGGCAAACCCTGCTTGGTAAAGGCTGAAACTTCAATGTAGGAAGTCTGGCCCCCCCAGTCTGCGGGCATCAAATCGTGCTCGGAAAGCTGCTGTTTAATGCGGTCCGGATTAGCTGTCGCCAAGTCAGACTTGGTAATCGCCACCACGACGGGAACCTTGGCCTCTTTAGCGTGGTGGATGGCCTCGACTGTTTGTGGCATCACGCCGTCATCGGCAGCGACGATCAAAACAATCAAGTCTGTAACTTGGGCGCCGCGGGCGCGCATCATCGAAAAAGCCGAGTGACCCGGCGTGTCGAGAAAAGTAATGGTCGCATCACTGCCTGGCAAACGAACCTGGTAGGCACCAATATGCTGAGTAATTCCACCATGTTCGCCGTGGGCCACATCGGACTCGCGCAGCGCGTCGAGCAGAGTCGTCTTGCCATGGTCGACGTGCCCCATAATGGTGATGACTGGCGGGCGCTTTACGTAGTCCGCCTCGTCCACGTCCTCCGATTCAATCAGGGTCTCCTCGTAAAGCGAAACAACGTTGACCTTACAGTGAAAACTGGAAGCCACACTGCTCGCTGTCTCCGAATCAATAGCCTGATTAATACTGGCCATTGTACCACGCAACATCAATTTACCGATAATGTCCGAAGCTTTAAGGTTCATTTTCCGCGCCAGTTCAGAAACCGTAATCGATTCCATAATCGAAATCTCTTTTGGCACTACGTCCGCATCAGTGTAGGACTTTTTCTTTCTAACCTGGTTGGCAAAATGTTCCAAATCCTCACGCCGGCGATCCTGTTTCTCTCGCTCTTTGCCGCTACGCCGGCTATCGCCTCGGACACCTCCTCTGGAGTTTGAAGCCGGAGCTGGGGCATTGGCGATAGTTGCGGCAGCGACTGGACTATTAAGGCCATTGGCTCTCGGATTGCCGCTCTGGCCCGGCCGCGGGCCACGCCCTGGCCCCATCCCGCGGCCACCTTGGGCGCCGCCCTGATTCGTCCCCCGACCGCGACCCGGACTTCGCTCGCCCGCTGTACGCTTGCGCGGCAGACGAACAATCTCAAACTGGACGGAGGGCTGCGCCTTGCGGCGTGCCTCGCGCAGGCGTCCGAGCTGCTCAGGACTTAAGCGGCGTTCCCTGTCGGCGACCTTACGCTCTCCCGATGCCGACTTTGCGCGCACCCCTTGGCCTTGAGATTGACCTTGAGATTGACTTCGGGATTGGCCTTGAGATTGGCCTCGGTCTTTAAAGCGGTGTGGCTGAGTCGCAAGGGGCCTACCCGCCGCCGACCCTGAATTCTTTGCACTTTCAGGGCTGGCAGACTTTAGCGAAGGACCGGGTCGCCCGTTATTTGCAAATTCATCACTCTGTGAATCAAGTATTTCCGTAGATGCTTGTACAGCGTTCTTCTTGAGCGCGACCTTGCGAACTACTTTGCGCACCACTTTTTTCTTCGCGGCGTCACCAGCAATTTCATGAGGATTTCTAGCTGTCGGCGCATGCTTTTTCTTGACAAGAGTAGGGCCAGTTTTTTTTGCGACTTTCTTGTTTTCTTCTGCCATGTTTACCTTCCGATTTGTCCTTCGCTTTTCGTTTTCTCTGTTCTTATCCGGCTCCAATTGCCAACTGTTTAGGCATAGCAATTTTGACAGGCTACCTGTTTACTTTTTCACTCTTCCTCAAAACTTAGTCCGACGTGACAATTGGGACACTCCGTCATGCTCACGTCAATTTCGTGGCCACATTCTGGGCACTGATAGAGTACAATCTGCTCAGTTTCTGGCGCGGCCACATAGGCATCAATAGCGTCCGCATTAATATCGATGATTCCCTGGACAGCCTCCACAATTTCGGGCGTCTCTTCATGCAACATGACTTCGACATCACTCAAAGACAGGCCCTGCAAATGCTCAATGCCAGTGACACCTTTAGCCTCCAGCACACTCAGAATTTCTTCGTTCATATCTTCAAGCTCGGCCAGACTCTGGACCGGCTCAAAATCATTGAACAATTCAACTGGGTAATCGTCATTCTCTGGCTCTATATCCATTTCAGCAAACTGTTCTTGAGTTTTTACGTCGATACTCCATCCCACCAAGCGACTAGCCAAGCGAATGTTGACACCTTGCTTGCCGATGGCCAGAGACAGCTGCTCATCAGGCACGACAGCCAGTACCGCCTTCCGGCGATTACTTACAATGTGAACTTGTTCAACTTGAGCTGGCGCCAGAGCGTTTTTAATAAACATCACCGGATTACTGTCGTAGCGCAAAATATCTATTTTCTCGCCCTCCAGTTCGCGAATCACATTCTGAATGCGGGCCCCTTTAACGCCGACACAAGCCCCCACGGGGTCAACATCGTCGCGATAAGAGTACACGGCCATTTTGGCGCGGAACCCCGCTTCGCGCACGACTTTGTAAATATCTACCGTACCATCATAAATTTCGGAGACTTCAATTTCAAACAATTTGCGTACTAATTCAGGGCTGCTACGCGACAAGATGATTTGCAGCCCTTGGCTGTGGCGGCGCACATCCTCAATCAGAACCTTAATGCGGTCACCCGGACGATATATCTCGCGCGGAGACTGTAAACGTTTAGGCAATACACCTTCGGTCTTCCCCAAACTGATATGGACATTGCCATTGCGTTCTCGCTGGTTATAACCAATGATCAACTCGCCCAACTTGTCCTTAAACTCAGAATACAATGTATCTTTCTGTATTTCGCGCAAACCTTGACGACTGCGCTGTTTGGCGTTATAAACGGCACCGCGGCCAAAGTCATTTTTTAAATCCATCTCAAACAACAACTCATCGCCGATCTCCGCCTCACCATTGTGTTCCTGAGCTTCAGAAAGAGCCACCTCCAGCACAGGGTCCTCAAGTTCTTCATCGGCGACAATGCGTTTTTGGGCATAGAGCGACACGCCCGCGTAATCGTCATGGAACTGCACCACGGCATTTTCTTCAGTGCCAAAGCGCTTTTTGTATGCGGCTTTCAAAGAATTCTCAATATTTCTCAGCACGAGTTCTTCTGAAATATTTTTTTCTTGCTGAATCAAGCGAACATTTTCTAAAAAGTCATTCATACTAGCTCCTCATTTATTCATTTCCCAATGCGCCGAGCGCAAAATACAAACGGCGACAAACTCTAAAATCCATTAAAATAACATTTTGAACATATTTTTGCACGCAATCATTTTGCACTTGTCAACATATGCAGGGACCTCAAGCCAATAACTTAACAAAGCTCAATTTCTGTAACATTAAACACTCACGAGTCCAATTCTACTTTCTGTACCTGCTCCAACGGCAAACGCAGAACTTCGGCATCTACCTCCATGCTCAACTCCAAGTCGGCCGCGGCCGTTCCACTCAGGCCCAGCAGCACACCGCTATACCAGCAATCCGCTGACATACAGCGCACGACTTGGCCACGAAACACCTGAAATTCGCGGCGGCTGCGCAACTGGCGCCCTAGACCCGGCGACGACAACTCTAAACTATAATCATTATTATCCGATATTTTTAATCCTGAAGCCTGCAAACGATCAATTTCTACACTGATAACCCGATGTAATTCCGCACAAGTATCCAAACTGACTCCAGCGGGATGAAACAATACAACCCTAAACTGCGCTCGATGTTTCAGCATGGCATAATTCAACTCTACGATTTGATAGGCATCCTTGCCGAACAACAGCTCTAAACGCGTGAGAAGCCGTTCTTGTACTTCCGTAGTCGTCGTCTCTTTTAGCCTCATCGGGTACCGTTTCTCCTATAGAAAACGCCAAATAATCATTTACAAAGCTGTAAAACAGTAAAATAAAAACTCTGCTTAGCCACCACAGCAGGCAGTTCCTGATGATACAAAAAAAAGAGCCGCTTGGGACTCTTCTGAAAGACATATACCAGAAAATTTCTGTATATACTATATAAATTGTGAGAATCTAGTCAAGTATATACTGCCAAATTGCCAAACCGTCTGGAGCCTTGTAATTTGCCCAGATTCTGAATGGCAAAAAAGTAAAAAAATCATCAAACGATCTGGACAGCATTGGGCAAGCACTAGCCTCTCTTGTCTATTCCCTCGGGGGCAGCTTTCTGCTAGAATCTTCTACAATCCATGGAATACCAAGTAACCGCGACCCGTCGCCGGCCACAGAATCTAGAGCAGCTTTGTGGGCAGACTTTTGTTCAACAAACTTTGCACAACGCCATCAACGGGGGCCGAATCGCCCATGCATATTTATTTTCGGGGCCACGCGGGGTAGGGAAAACTTCCACCGCGCGTATCTTGGCCCGTGCTCTAAACTGTGAGACGGGCGTGACCAGCACGCCGTGCGGGCAGTGCACGAACTGCAAGGAGATACTCAGCGGCAAAGCCATGGACGTCATTGAAATTGACGGAGCCTCCCACACTGGAGTCGACGACATCCGCGAGATTAAAGATGAGGTCTTGTATGCACCCAGCAGTAGCCGTTACAAAATCTTCATCATTGATGAAGTACACATGCTCTCCAACAGTGCCTTCAACGCTTTACTGAAGACCATTGAAGAGCCTCCCGAATATATCGTTTTTATTTTTGCTACCACGGAAATCCACAAAGTGCCACTGACAGTGCGTAGCCGCTGCCAGCACTACAATTTTCACCTAATACCGCTGGAGCTGATTCAGCAGAACCTGGTCGCTACATGTCTCGAAATCGGCTTGGAATATCGCGACGAAGCATTGAGGTGGGTGGCCCGTGAGGCTAAAGGCTCCATGCGCGACGCCTACACCCTTTTCGACCAAGTTATTTCTTTTTGCTCCGGCGAGCCCCTGAGTCTGGAATTGATCCAGCAAAAAATGGGCCTGACGGCCATCGACAACTTAGGCCAGCTCTGCGACTATTTGATTGACTTAAACCTGCAGGCCGCCCTACAAGTTTACGGGGATATCATACACAGCGGCACTTCGTTAGAGCAGCTCTTAGTCGACCTCTGCGATTACCTGCGCGCCCTCTTACTCCTGCAAAGTGATTTGAGCGAACAGCAATTGCTACTGCTCCTGCCCTACCCAGCCAGTCATTACAGCGACAAAGCGTTGCAGAGCTGGAACCGTGAACAGCTATGCCATATACTTGAACGCTGCTTTATTCTCTACCGCAACCTTCGTTATTCCATCAACGAAAGTTTTGAGTTTGAGCTGTTGCTCTTTGAGTTGTCTCAGCTCAGTTACCACAGTTCAAGTTCGCGCCAATTGCAACGCTTAGAGGAATTGACATCACAACTACAGCAGGGGCTGCCGGACTACAATACCTCTTATGGCAGCCAGGTGGCCGCCATCAAAAAAAAAACTCTGAGTGCCTGACTGCCTCTGAAACTAATTCATTAACAGCACAATCACAGCTTACTCTTCAATCCCCCCCGGTTCTGACAGCCCGCCTTAATTCCAGATCAGAGCCCGAAAAAGCTGTCTCCGTCTCTACTACAGATTCCCCAAAACCGCAGTCCGCTCGGCACGCCTCTTCTTTGGCGTCCAATTCTAACGTTGACGAGGCACTACGTCTGGCCGTAATAACGCCCTTGCAAAACAAGCAACCCCAGTTGGCCAAGTTTCTGACGGAAGCCTGCTGGACTTGGCAAAGCGAAAATCAAAACCTCAGCATTACAGTGCGGAGCCCGCAGGTGCAAGAACAACTCAAAAATAGCAATAGCCTGCTGCTACGATTTTTCCAAAGAGTCTTGATCGGAACCGAACTGGCCACGATTATCAAACTCAGTTTCTCAAACCAGGCGTCCATTCTTGGGCCAGAGCGACAAAACAAAGCCCCAGGCCCGCAGCCACAAGGCCAATCAAACGCCAACACCTTTGCCCCCAATCGGCGCCCAGAGACGGAGGCAAGTCCCCCCGCCCCCGCGGGACAGACACGGGCGACCCCCGGCGAGCGAGAGACTCAAATGCTTGCGCTCAATCAAACCGGTCAAATGCAAGCACGAGGCAAGCAAAATCATCCGGCCATGGCACAGCGCATAATTCGCGAACAGCAACTTGAGGATTATTCTCAGCTGCCAGCCGACATCCAAAAACTGCAAAAAGTCTTGTTGGCCCAAGTCAAAGAAGTCCATTACAGCGCCGATGATAGAAAGACAGAATAAAAACGATTATTCGCGCAAAATCTTTAAACCTTATTTTAAATCCTTTTAAAACCTAGGACAAGCAGGAGTAACTTATGAATCCTTTGGAGCTAATGCAGCAGGCCAACTTAAAAAGTAATATCAACGAATTACAGAACCAATTGCAAACCCTTAGTGCCACCGGCGCCGCTGGCGGCGAACTCGTCAAGGTGACGTTTAACGGCGCCATGGAGATCAAGGGCGTGAAGATAGACCCCGTCGCCGTGGACCCACGCGACGTTGAGATGTTGGAACAACTCGTGGCCGCGGCAATCACGGATGCCCAGAACAAGATCAAGCAAAAGATCCAGTCCCAGTTCAATCCGCTGATGGGCATGTTTGGCAATCAGTAGGCTCCTTTTCCCCAATGTGGCCCCTTTTAACTTGGGCAGGCAATCGCCACCCCCCAATGCACGACGAAGACTGTGAATCCGCTTGACCCGTTGATCCGCCAATTTTCCAGCTTGCCCGGCATCGGCCGCAAGAGTGCGGCCCGCATCGTCTTTCATATCCTCAACTCCGAGCCGGCTCTGGCCAGACAGTTGGGCAAAAGCTTGCAGGACTTACACCGCCAAATCCAGCACTGCCCAAACTGCGGCAACTATGTGCAAGTGACTAGCCCAGATACGGAAAAGCTTTGTAATATTTGCACCGACAGCCAACGCGACCCGGAAAAGCTTTGCATCGTCGAAAATATTCAAGATCTCTACATTATCGAAGCTGCGCAAACTTTTACCGGCTATTACCAGGTGCTACACGGCACGCTTTCTCCGATTGACGGCGTCGGACCAGAGCAGCTAGGTCTCCCACGCCTGCTGCGGCGAATCCAGCAACAGGGCTTCCGCGAAATTATTCTGGCTACCAACCCCACTCTCGAAGGCGATGCCACCGCAATTTACATCCGGCAACTATTGGCCAATGTCCAGGTTGACGGCGAAGCCATTGCGGTCAGTCGAATCGCTTCCGGCTTGCCCGTCGGCGGAGATATTGAGTATGCCGACCGCCTGAGTGTGGCCCGCGCCCTGGAAAGCCGCTACCGATTTTGAAGCCGGCCAACCCAGGCTTCGGATTCGGGTTTTTGCGTCCATATTCACCAAACGCGGAAATTAAAGTACAATTTTCTCTCAAATAAACTGCGGCCCGTTGGAAAAAGTTTTGGACGAAAAAGTAAACTCAGGAAAAGAAATCGGCAGAAAGCGCCACCTTTTGGAATCCTTGCTGCAGCAAGGATTCCTGTTGTTCGACGGCGCCATCGGCACCCAATTATATGCCGAAGGTGTCATGCTGAACCACAGCTTTGAAGGACAGAACCTCAGCAATCCCGAATTAGTGCGCCGCGTCCATCGTGGCTACATAGCCGCCGGAGCCGACGTGCTGACCGCCAATACCTTCAGTGCCAACCGCTTTCGCCTAGCCAGTTTCGGCCTGGAAAACGATGTCCTGAAAATTAACCGAGAGGGTTTGGCCCTGCTTTTCAGCGAACTGCGTGCGGCATACCCTGATGAGTTTGCCACGGATGCTGAGCGCCGCCACCTAGTGGCGGCTTCTGTCGGCCCCTGCCTGACGCCCAGCCAAATCTGGCAGGACGAACAGGCCGCCCAGGTCGAGGCCGCCTTCACCGAGCAACTGCAAGCTTTGTGCTGCGGCGAGCAAACAGCCGACCTGATCCTGGCCGAAACCTTTAGCCACGGCCAGGAACTCAAGGCACTATACCGGGCTTACAGCCAACTTACGGGCGTCAAACCGGCCCTGGTTCTCGGTTTGACCATCGGCGAGCAGGGCATCAGCGCTTGCGGTTATGCCTTTGCCGATTTTGTGCGACAATACAGCAGATGCGAAGACGTCAGTGCCTTGATGCTTAATTGCGGGCTCGGTCCCGCCCAGCTTTTTCACTTTGTCGAACGGCAGATTGGGCACTGTCCCAAACCTCTAATTCTGCGCCCCAACGCCGGCTACCCACAGGAAAGCGGAGGACGTGCAATATATCTAACTACACCAGAATATTTTACTTTGTATGGCAAGCGCTTCCGCCAGATCGGAGTTGCCGCCTATGGCGGCTGCTGTGGCACTGGCCCGAAACACGTCGCCGATTGCGCCCGGCTGCTGCGCTCGCTAGACCGCCGACATATTGAGATTCAGCCCAGCTGCCAGCTGAACCGAGAAGAAATGCTAGAACCGATTCCCTTGGCAGAGCGTTCGCGTTGGGGTGCGAAACTAGCTGCCGGCGAACTCGTCAGCTCTATCGAACTGCTGCCACCACGGACTCCCTCCTATGGCCGCCTGCTGCGCAACGCGCGGCAGTGCAACGATGCCGGCATTGACGCGATAAACATTCCCGACGGGCCGCGTGCCAGTGCGCGGATATCGCCACTGCTGAGTGCCATTGAAATTGAACAGAAAGTCGGCATTGAAACTATTTTGCACTATACCTGCCGCGACCGCAATTTAATCAGCATTCAGGCCGACTTACTGGGCAGCTATACTTCCGGCTTGCGCAACCTGCTCGCCGTTACCGGCGACCCGCCAAAACTTGGGGACTATCCCAATAGCAGCGGCGTCTTCGATATCGATTCCATCGGCTTGACTCAGGCCCTACAAAAACTAAAGCACGGTCGGGATATAGGCTCCAGCTCCCTGAAAAAGTCCATTTCTTATGTCGTTGGCGTGGCCCTAAACCCATGCGCACTGAACCTGAAAATTGAAGTCGAACGCTATGTGCGCAAAGTAGCTGGCGGCGCCGACTTCGCCATCACCCAAACAGTCTTTGCGACCGACGTCCTGTTGCGTTGCCTCGACAACTGCGAGCGCGAACTGGCCAAAGCCGGGCTGTCCCCCATACCCGTCATTGTCGGCATCTGGCCACTGGCCAGCTACAAGAACGCTGAATTCCTTGCCAACGAGGTCCCAGGTGTGGAAATTCCGCGGCACATCATGGCACGCATGGCGCGACACAAAGGCAAAGAAGAAGGGCTGCTCGAAGGCGTGGCCATCGCCCGCGAGACCTGGCAGAAACTAAAACGGCAAGGCGCGCCAATTCAAGGCGTGCAAGTTAGCGCACCCTTTGGCCACGTTGAAGCGGCTGTAAATGTGGTAATTTGAACCGAGGAGTAAAACCGTGGCAGAACTAAGCGAACAAGAAATTGCAAAACTCCACCGCGCGGCGAAAGCTGCATTTGAAAAGGCCTATGCTCCGTATTCCCAATTTTCTGTCGGCGCGGCAATACTTGGAAGCAACGGGCGAATCTACTCTGGCTGCAACATAGAAAATGCCGCCTACCCCGAAGGGATCTGTGCCGAAGCGGCGGCCCTGGCCGCCATGGTAATGGGCGGAGAGCTCCAAGCTCAGGCCGTAATGCTGGTTGGTGCGGGAGAAGTCCTATGCACTCCGTGCGGCGGTTGCCGTCAAAAGCTGCGCGAATTTGCCACAATTTCCGGCCCGGAGGGCCTGGACGTCCTGGTAGCGAATCCAGAAAAAGTCAGGGCCCGCTTCAACCTGGGCCAGCTACTGCCCGAAAGCTTTGGCCCCAATAATCTGAAAGTCCATTGAGCAGGCGTATTGACGGCAGTGGGGGTGAAGGTTCAGTATCTTGACGAAAAACAAGAACTTAATTATATTTTGGCCCCACTCGTCCCTTCGGCTGCCCACAGTCGGTCCATAGACCTGAACAGTATGAATGCACGAATTGCCTTGCAATTCGTGGGAGTTCAGAAGGGCCGGGAATACATTTGCTAGGAGAATGCAATCCTATGGCACAAAACACCAAAGCTCGTGGTAAAATTGTGCGCCGTCTGGGCACCAATGTTTACGGTCACCGCAAGTATGACCGCCTCTTGCGCAAGAAACCCCAAGGACCCGGCATGGGTCGCGGTGAACGCTCGCGCAAGAAAGTTTCGGAGTATGGCCGCCAGTTGATTGAAAAACAGAAACTGCGCTACGGCTACGGTCTGAGCGAAAAGCAATTCTACAACACATTTCAGCGCGCTAAAAAGCGCAAGCAAGGTTTGACGGGTAACAATTTTCTGATCTTGTTGGAGAGCCGCCTTGACAGCGTTATCTATCGCCTCGCCTGGGGCAGCTCTCGCGCTCAAGCCCGTCAGATCGTTAGCCATGGTCACATTTACGTAAACGGCCGCCGCGTCAACATTCCTTCGGTGACTCTGCGCGCAGGGGATAAGGTTGCGGTAAAGGACAGCGATGTCTCGCGCAAACTCGTGCGCGAAGCGATGGCCCACAATTCCGCTAGTGTTCCCGCCTGGCTGGAGCTAAAGGCCGACGAATTAGTATGCGAGATGAAACGCGAAGCAACTCGCGAAGAAATTCCAAGCATTGCCAACGAACAAATGATCGTTGAATATTACTCGCGTTAAAGTTTACAACTTTTTTATCCCTGTTTTATCTATGGATAAATTACAGGGATAAAAAAGGGAATGACCCATAATTTCAATTTTTTCTGGATTGTTTATATTTGCAGATTCAAACTTTCTAAGCAAATTTCACAGCAAAAGTATTTGTAACCTCATTCTAATTCACAGTAACTAGTTAAATCCTAAATTATCATAAAATCCTAATTCGCAATACATTCCAAGCCAGTTCTGGCCGATTAATTATGATACGGCTAATTTTATATCTCAAAGTTTTAACCCAAAACTGCGGGAGTCGCTCATGCTCAAACGTCTCTATCCTTTCATGAAACCTTATCTGGGATTTTTGATTTTTGTAGTTGTGATGCTATTCCTTGATCTATTAGCTAATATCAGCATCCCTTGGGTTACCGGCCAGATTATCGACACCGTATTTAAAAGCCAGGCCGATCTCGAAGCGCGGCAGGAACAACTCTACCGGCTACTATTAGTGCTGATCTCTAGCTTTTTTACATTGGCTATAGTCATTTATTTGCGCGACTTGTCCACAGAATGGTTCAGCCAAAAAACAGTCCAGCGCTTGCGGATTGAGCTATTTACCCACATGCAGAAGCTGGATATGAGTTTTTACCATCGCAATACCGTGGGCGAGCTAATGTCTCGTGCTACCAGTGACATAGAACAGGTACGAAATTTTCTATCTAACGGTATGAAGGCCATAATATTTAATATCATCTTCTTCCCTCTGGCGAGCTTATACATGCTATACCTGGATTGGCGCCTGACTCTGCTCTGCCTCGCGATCTCACCCGTAATCGGTCTGGTTGCGCACAGGTTTGCAAAAATTGGCAAAGTCCGGCAGCGCTACAACCGCAGAGCCTACGCCAAGCTGAGTGCCGTTGCCCAAGAGAGTCTGAACGGGATACGAGTCATTCAAAACTTCATGAGTCAGGACTGCGAAATTCAACGTTTCCAACATAGAAACCACAAGTTGACCGAAGGCCGTCAGCGCTCTGTTGCCCTCTGGACCAAATACATGCCAATACTTGAAGTACTCGGCTCTTTCAGTAATATTCTAGCTCTGACAGTCGGCGGCTATATGGCTATCCGCGGAGATTTCAGTCTGGGGACTTGGGTACAGTTTACCAGTTATACCTGGATGCTCGTCATGCCCATGCGTCAGCTCGGAGACCTCGTCAATACCGTAAATTTTGCTCGCGTCTCGTCGGAACGCTTATTTGCTATCCTCGATGCACCGCTGCATATCTGTAGTCCGGAGCATCCCTATATACCGAAAACCCAAAGACCTGATGAACAAAGGCCCGATGAACAAAGACCCGATGAACAAAGACCCGATGAACAAAAGCGACAAAGTTTTTCCAAGTTCCCACTGGGCCGAGGCGAACTAGAGTTTCGCGATGTGACCTGGGGCCAACAGGCCGGCAGTCCAGCGGCAAACAAAGGCGCAGCCAATAATCAGATCGTATTGCAAAGCATCAGCTTCAAAGTTCCCGCCGGACAAAGTCTGGGCATAGTTGGAGAGACTGGTGCCGGCAAAACTACGCTAGCCGACCTGCTTTGTCGCTTTGCCGACCCAGACAGCGGCGAGATCAGGCTGGACGGCGTGGATCTGCGGCAATGGGATCTGCGCACCTTGCGGGCCCAAATATCCTACGTGATGCAGGAACCCTTCCTTTTCTCGGAGACCCTAGCTTTTAATATCAGTTTCAATGAAGCCTCAATATCGCAGGAAAAAGTCATCCGTTCAGCACAACGCAGCGCGGCCCACGGTTTTATCGGCGCCCTGCAGCAAGGTTACCAGACAGTCGTCGGCGAACGCGGCATTGGGCTCTCAGGTGGTCAGCGTCAGCGAACGGCGCTGGCGCGGGCCCTAGTAAAAGAGGCGCCCATTCTGATCCTGGACGACACGACCTCAGCCGTCGACATGGAAACGGAACAGGAAATCCAGCGACAACTGGAGATGATCGACTCACACCACACGCGCATTATCATTGCCCACCGTATCAGCTCAGTGATGAATTGTGACCAGATCATCGTATTGAAAGCAGGCCGCATCATTGAACGCGGCAAGCACGCCGAACTACTCAAATTGGGCGGAGAATATGCCCAAGTTTTCAACGAGCAGCAAGTGCACAAGGTAGAATAAAATGACTGGGAACCAAATTGAGAACGAAGACGATATAGAGTTGAGCGTCCAGACTCTGTGGCGCCTGATCGGATTGCTCAAGGAACATAAGGGCACGATCTCTCTAGCCCTGTTACTGATGGTGTTGGGCGCCTTGGCCATACTTGCGGGCCCTTACCTGACCAAATTGCTAATCGACGACTTTGTGCCCAACAAAAATATACCTCGGGTCTTCGGCACAGGGGCCATTTATGCTTTGCTGGTAATCTTTAATGGCCTTTGCGTGCGTTACCGCCTTAAGCTCATGGTTGGCGCCGGCAATCAGATCATCGAAAAACTCCGCCAGCAAGCTTTTGAACACGCCCAACGACTGTCCTTTTCATTCTACGATCAGATGCCCAGTAGCAAAGTGATGGTACGCATTGTTTACAACACCGACCAACTGCAGCAGGTCCTCAAGCACGGCTTTGTCAACCTAATCATCGACCTGCTGCGCATCGTGCTGATCTTTGCCATTCTGATTTCAATAAACCTTAAGTTAAGCCTGATCGTTCTGGCTGCTTCTCCATTTATCAGCATAATTATCGCCCTGCTGCGCTCCACCATCCACGAACGCTGGCAAGCGGTACAACAAAAAAATTCCGTGGTCAACGCTTTTTTACAGGAAAACATTTCTGGTATTAAAGTCAACCAGTCCTATTTGCGCGAGGATGACAATATTGAGCTCATGCAACACAACTTGCACAGCAGTGTCCGACTGTGGATGCGGGCCACTTTGGCCAACAACATAGTTTTACCGCTGGTCTTGCTGCTCAATGGTACAGCTATCCTGATCACCTATATTTACGGCTTTGAGCAGCTGAAGCTCGGGCTAATAAGCATCGGCGGCCTGGTAACTTTTGTACAGTACGCCTGGATGTTCAACGAACCGATCATCGCGATGAGCCAATATTACAGCCAAGTCATGCAGGCAATCTCTGCGGCTGAACGGGTTTTTGATATCCTGGATCGCCCCATCGACGTGCAAAACCCGGCAAAACCGCGCTACCTAAAAGAACCCAAAGGCAAGATTCAGTTTCAAGATGTCGAATTCAGCTACAAACCGGGTATTAAAGTGCTAAAAGACCTAAGCTTTAGCCTGCGCCCCGGCGAGCGAGTTGCCATTGTCGGCGAGACCGGAGCCGGCAAGACAACCATCATTAATTTACTGACACGTTTTTACGACATTCAAAGAGGCCACATCCGGCTCGATGGCGAAGATATCACAGGCTTGGATCTAAGTGACCTGCGGCACAAAGTCGGCGTGATGATGCAGGATAGTTTTTTGTTCAACAGCAGCATCCGTGAGAATATCCGCTACGGCCGTCTGGATGCCAGCGATGACGAAGTACTGGCGGCAGCCAAAATGGTTCACGCCCACGAGTTTATTCAAAGGCAGCCCCAAGCTTATGATACAGTAATCGGCGAACGCGGAGTGAATCTGTCGCTAGGCCAACGCCAGCTAATCGCCTTTGCGCGCATTCTGCTCTACAATCCCCTCGTCTTAATTTTAGATGAGGCCACATCAAGCATTGACACCAAGACCGAGGCATTGCTCCAGCAGGCCGTAGAAGCCGTGCTGACAGGGCGCACCAGCATTGTCATTGCCCACCGCCTTTCTACCGTGCGCAATGCCGACCGCATATTTGTCATGGCCCACGGCCGCATCATTGAAGAAGGCAACCACAAAGAATTACTGGCGCAGGGTGGCAAGTATTTCCAACTCTACGAAAGTTTGAAGACCGAAAACTAAGGGCCACCACTTGGCTTTTTACAGCCGCTAGCCGTGATGCCTTCAACGAACGGCTCTTAACCAATGGAATGAAGTTTTTCAAAGACCTAGTTTCCATTCAATTGACATTTCGTCATACTCGAATTTGCTTAGAGCCCCGTCTGGTATACACGCACCAAATGTTTGCCTCAGTTGATTCAGTCTACAAGTTAGGGGAAAATCAGGGTGAGTACCTTACAAACGGAGAGCGACTTGCAAACGGATGCCGAACAGGTTTCGAAAAATCCCAGGGGAAAACGATGATATCTGCAGATCAATTACAGCGGCAACTCAAACAAATTTGGCGCCGCGAAAATTCCCTGGCCCTAGAACGCAGCAGCGAGCTGCTGCGGCAACTGGCCGCGCGCTTGCGCGAGGCCAAGACACAAGAACAAATATTGCTTGCCAATCGACAGGACCTAGCTAAACTGCAAGCTCAAGAACCACTACAAGACCCATTAAAAGATCCATTACAAAACCCGATATACGACCGCCTCCTGCTCAATGAAGACCGCCTGCAAGGCGTTGCCAATGACCTCGACAGAGTGGCGACGCTGCCCGGCCCTGTCGGCCAGGAACTCTACCGCTACTCAATGCCCAACGGCGCCGAAATCGTTCAGCGCCGCGTACCCATTGGGCTGATACTGGTCATCTACGAGTCGCGTCCCAACGTCACTATCGACTTATTCGCTTTGGCTTTGCGCACTGGCAACATACTGCTGCTCAAAGGGGGCAAAGAAGCCTGGGCCAGTAACTCCTGCCTCGTGGGAATTATCCGTAAAGAGCTCCAGGCCCAGGGTCTCAGCCCCAACTGGGCCAATCTGCTAGGGACCTCGCGCGAAGAGCTGGTCCAACTCTTAGAGCAACGTCAGTACATAGACTTGTGCATACCGCGCGGCAGTGCCGGGCTCATCCGCTTTGTACGCGAAAACAGTCAAATCCCGCTCATAGAAACCGGAGCCGGGGTAGTGCATTTGTTTTGTGATGACAGTGCCCGCATCCCAATTGCCACGGCCTTGATCTACAACTCCAAAATGCGCAGGCCCAGCGTTTGCAACGCTTTAGACTGCCTGCTCGTGCACCAATCCCTACTGCCTCAGCTCAGTTCTCTCGTGGCAGAACTCGCGCCGGCGAAGGTTCGCCTCCATTGCGACGAAGAGAGCCTGGCCGCCCTGCAGCTCGTCTACCCTGCCGAGCTACTCCAAAGTGCCACGCCGGACAGTTACGGCCAAGAGTTCCTGTCCGCGCAGTTGTGTATCAGAATTGTGCGCGATCTACATGAAGCCATTGAGCACATTGAACACTATGGTTCGCGCCATACCGAAGTTATCGTCACCGAAAACCAGCAAAACGCCGAAATATTCTGTCACGAGGTCGATGCCGCCTCGGTATTCGTTAACATGGCCAGCGGTTTTTCCGACGGTGGCCAATTTGGTCTGGGCGCCGAAGTGGGCATCAGCACACAGAAGCTGCACGCTCGTGGCCCCATGGGATTGACAGCCCTCACCTGTGCCAAGTGGTTTGGGTTGGGCCGAGGACAAATACGCGATTGAACGGCTACGCCGCCTTCTCTGGCAGGCACGATTATCAAATCAAGCTCAAGTCAAGCCCAAGTCAAGCAATGGCTCAAGTCAAGACTTCAGCCCAACGCTGGAGGGCTATGGCAGCCGCCACGCCGAGGTTCAAACTCTTCTTGCGGCCAGGCATGGGGATAAAAAGGAGACCGCCACCGCGCCGGCGGTTTTCTTTGCGGGCACAATATGACAAGAGCTCAGGCCGCAGACCACGTTCCTCCTCCCCCACCAACAAAAGGCCACCATTTGTTGGGAAGCAAAATTGATCCAATTGGGTTGTGGTGGCTCCAATACCAAGATATTCGCAAACCAAATCCGGGGTTTCCAAAGCGACCCAGGGCAATTCGCTCAAGTGGACCTCGTCTGCAGGCCAATCGCAACGCCTCGCCGGGACGAGTTCGACAGCTCCCATCGCCGTGCGCTGCGCACGCGGGTGCCAAAGATCCGGGCAGTGATTGTGCAAACAGACTTCACTGACCCCAAATGCGGCCGCACTTCGAAATATTGAACCGATATTAAAAGGCGAGCGCACTCGATCAAGGTAGAGCCCTAGGTAAGATTCCAAGCCCATCGTGTAATCCGCGCTTACTTTCGCCGGAAAGCCTCCAAAATCCTTCACGGCAATATCCCAGTCACTGGGTTCGGCACCGCAGAGTTGCTTTAAAAGCTCTTCCAGTTCACGACGAGCCTTCTGAACCTTTTGAGCCTGAGAAACTTCAATCCCTTTTGACCAGTGCATCCACTGGGCCTCTAACGCCAGACTTAAACGCCGCTGTTCAGGTATGAGCCCTCGCAAATGTGAATCATATATTGCCATCCGATCGGCATTCGGCATTTCTTGTATTTCATCAAGACTCTGCAGCAGCCAATATACCTGGCGCTGGCAACTAAGACGGGCAAATTTAAAAGCCGGAATCAACTATCTCGACTTTTTCTAAAAGAGGCAGGTAAACCCTTGTCGCTGTATAGCAAGCCTAGAGCTCATAATCGGCACGGAAATTCTGCTGCTTATGGCACCATAAATTGTTACGCATGCCATTGATCAATTAAACGATCGGCCAATTTGACAATAATTGCCTGATCGGGATAAGCAGGGTCCTGCAATTTACCCTGCATTTCGACAATTTTTTCGGAACGTGTATCGGGGGCAGACAGAGCCAAGTCACGGACTCGCAGCATATCCGCATTGTGTTGTGCAGCCTTAGTCAGGCTGATAGTATCTTGCCCCACAGGATGCTGCTGCAATCTTGGCTTGACGTAATTCCGTCTGACAATAGCGTAGTTCTCTGTGGAGCCAATTTTATCAATAGGCATATTATTAACTCCTGCGAATGAAAATTACCTGAGACTTGAACCTCTCTAACTCAAGGATGCCAAGTAAAGATTTCACCCCGCGGCAACCAGCAAGGTAAACTCACCACAAACAGTTGACATAGAATTCAACTGGCATAATATATAATCGGATGTTCCCCATAAAAACTGTGCGTTTTTTTTTGTCATTTCGCGCCCCATGCCAATTTCCCTTTCGGGCGCTAGTTGAGCTAATTCCTCCAATGTGGATATAATGCGAAACGGAGACTCATAGAAAACAAAACTGTGGCCCTGCTCTAGCCAAAATTTTAGCTCGCGTCGGCGCCGTCCACTTTTTGGACTGAGAAAGCCAATAAAGCTCAAAGGCTTACAAGAGGCCGAAGCCAAACTCGCAATCATAGTCAGAGCCGAGGGCCCAGGTAAAGCCTCCACGGCAAAACCTTCAGAGCGAGCAGCGGCGACCAGTCTCATACCGGGATCATTAAGCCCTGGTGTACCGGCATCACAGATATAGGCAATACTAGTCCCCCGCTGCATTAGCTTTATTAGACCTGTCGCACTGGCTTCTTCATTCCCGGCCTGACAAACCAGTAGCTGTGCAGGCTGAATGCGGTACGCACGCAACAATTTCTTAGCTCGATTCAGGCTCTCACAGACAATGACATCCACCGAAGCCAGAATATCTAGAGCTCGCAGAGTAATATCACGCAAATTACCTAGCGGAGTGGCTACCATGTACAACGTAGTTCCTCGCGCGCGCTCTACCTTTTCAACGACAGGTATACTCTGTTGCAATATCTCAGGTGATTCATGCCCAATTTCACATTTTGTGGTTTCACGTTCATACACTTGTGTAGAAGGCGTCGATAAATCACGATTTCTCTGCCGCCGTGGCCCATGTATCTTACTTTGGCCTTTGCCTCGTTTAGCTGCCATATATTTTATAATCCCAAAATACTAAGCTCGGCTAAAAATGCACAAAGCATTATGGCTGCAAAATCAATACGAAAAGACCACTGAAATCGCTAAAAGGAGCCCGCAGCTTATCAATTGAGAGCAAAGCCACCGTCAACAACGCTGATGTCAAATGTCATTCCTTTGGATTTTTATTTTTATTTAGAACAGCCAAAAATTAAAACTTGCGGACAAAAATTTCACCTCGTGACAAATTGATAATTTAACGATTCAATAAAGCATTTCTTCATCGCTGCGATAATATAACTCAACCCCAGCTTCGGCAAACATCTGCTCGGTTTCCCGCCCGCGCTGGTAGCGCTTGTCCGCCACGACGCGGCAAATACCTATATTAATAATCATCATGGCACAACTGCGACAAGGCGTCATACTGCAGTACAAAGTTGCGCCATTCAGCGCCACACCGAACTTGGCTGCCTGGCAAATTGCATTTTGTTCGGCATGCACAGTGCGCATACAATGTGAACTGACACTGCCATCTTCATGTGTCACCTGCTTAAGTAGATGCCCCACTTCATCACAGTGAGGCAGCCCGGCAGGTGCCCCCACATAACCTGTCGCCAGAATCTGCTTGTCCTTGACAATGACACAACCACTTCGTCCGCGGTCACAAGTGGCGCGTTTGGCTATGGCCTGACAAACTTCAAAAAAGTAGTCATCCCAGCTAGGCCGCTGATGCTCCGTCGCCATCTGCAATATCCCTTTGTAGACCTTTTAACTAATCCAGTTTGAAGCGTTTAATTTTTTCATTAATGGAATGCACACGCTCAATATTCAACACGACATGGTTATTAAGACTCTCAAACAAAGAGATAATTTCTTCGCTCATGTTGGATTGCCATTGACTCGACTTGCTAATATTGAGGATATCCTGTTCCATTTGGACAGTCGTTTGAGTCAACTCATCAAGTATTTGCACTTGCTCGTGAGTAAAGTTCAAAATTTCTTGGGTAGTTGCCAGTAGATCTTCAATCTCCGCATTGATGGTTGCAGATTGCTTGTTTTGCTCATCAATTGAGTTATAGATATGGTGAAACAAATTCGCCGAATTCTGAGTACTATTGGCGATTGACTGAAAAGACCGGCTAACATGCCGTGAAAGTAATACTTCTACTTCAACCTTCTGTACCATTTCTTCAATTTGAGCCCGAATCGCCTTACTCTGTGTTCCCGAATCATCTGAAAGTTTACGCACAGACTGAGCTACCACAGAAAAGCCAAGGCCGTGACTCCCTGCGTGAGCTGATTCAATGGATGCACTCATCGCCAAAAGTCCTGTCTGTCCTGAAAGCTTTTCGATAGAATTCACAATATCGCGAACATTATATGAAGTCTGAGAAATATCAGACACGACTGAATAAGCATTTTGTACGACTTCCAATCCACTACCTGCCAAATTATTCAGCTTTTCAAACAGCTTTGCCACATTCTTACTAGATTGCTCCATCTCCACGATAGCTGTCTTCACTCCAGAAACAGTTGCTTTGGCTGTTTCCAATTGTTCTTTCTGGATACTGACTTCATTATCAATGGACTTAATAATCTGGCGCAAATCGTTAAAAGCTTCGCGAATACCGCGAATAGACTGCAGCTGTAAGTCTGCCTTAAGGTTTACTGAAGCAAAACTGTGAGTTACATTATATACTTCATTCATACCATTATCCGCATCAGTAGTCGACTTTTCTGAAATTTCAGCCAGCTGAACGATGGAATCCATCAGATTCATAATCATCCTATAAATATGCTGGAATAATAGATTCAGGTACCCCATCATATAACCCACTGAGTCAAAACGTATTAAAGGCATAGAATCTTTAAGACTGGTGATCCCTTGCAGAACTCCACGGAGGTAACCAGAAAGGTAGCGGATGACACGCTGGACTGAGTCAACATTTATCCAGAAATGCATTATAAAAATAGAAATTATGTAGAATATAACGATAAATAAACTTACCAGATCTAAAGACAGACCGCGAAAAACAGAAAGACTTTCCACCTCATTGAGTGTCATATACGGATTAACACCGACCATCGAAATTGCCTGTTGCGCCATTTCATGCTTCATAATACTAACAATTAAATAATTATCTGGGTAAATGTCTTTAATTTGTAAAAGATTCAATATGTTAAAAAATCTTTCAATTAAAAAATCTCCCTGGAATGAAGTAAGATTATATACATAGAGAGAAAGAAAAATACAGAAGACTCCCATACTGATACTAGTAATCAGAAAATCATAATTTGTGTTGTACGGCTTGTGATCACCCATCAAGGTGATCTCAAATTTCCGGACCCAATTACCACACAAGCGAATTGCTGCAAGATTAAACAGACGACAAGCAATAAAGGACAAACTTAAGTTCATTAATAACGAATTAATACGGACTACCCATAAATCTATATCTCCAATAAACGAACTGTGCATCCAGTCCGTCATAATCGCTACGGAATGACAAAAACCAAAGCTCAGAAACACATATGGCAGAATTTTTTGCCTGTTATACAGGCAATCAAACAAAGGTCTGGTTACGTCCAAATTCTCATGATTATTTTTCTCAAGCTCAGCAATAAACCTTTCTGGTCTGTCCCAAATGAAAAAAATATAAATGCTTTGAATTATACCAAATATAAGAGCAAAAATTATATTATGAAACAGAAAACTGGACATGAAAGTTATAATGTCATTGTGTCCCCAAACCCCTAAAATGATATAATACTGAATAATCCCTTGTGTCATGAGATACCCGAGAATTATTATCCAGAAATATGTCAACAGGCTAAGGGTAAATCTACGTCTATTTAAACTCAAAAAGCTATGATTTATAATATTTTTATTTTGATTCTGCATAAATAAATCTCTCTATATCATTTCTCATATTAGATTTCAATAAATATCAGTCTTCGCATTATCAATATCTGCAACATCAGCCAAGATTTTTTCGGATATTCCCTTGTTACTCTCAATTGAACTTCCGATTGCATCCACATACTGGGAAATACTCTGAATAGAATCAGATGATTCTTGACTGAGAACAACAATTGACCTACTAATTTGCAAGAAGTCGGCCATAGAGTTGATAACATCCTGGCTCTTACGAATTTGTAAGTCTGTAAGGATGCGGATTCTAGCTCCCCTGCTGACCGAAGATTCAATTAACTGTACGATATCTCGCGATCCTTGATGCTGTTCAGTCATTGCATTAGTAATGCTTTTAACAAATACATTATTCCGCTCAATTGATTCCGTAATCTCACTGAGGATCCTTGTTGTATTTTCCGAAATACTCAGACCTGATTGAACGCCAGTAATCAGAAGTTCAATCTGTTCGCGAATGGCCCGACTTTGAGCCGTAGTACTTTCAGAAAGACTACGCACTTCCTGAGCCAGCACCGCAAAACCGCTACCGTGTTCACCCGCGTGTGCTGCCTCAATGGCCGCATTCATGGATAAAAGGCTGGTCTGGGCCGCAATCTTGGTAATTGCACCAACAATGTTTTCAATGGCCTTTGAAGCTTTAGCAATCTCTTTCATTCCGAGAATTGAACTTTGCACCGCCTCTTCGCCCCGGCCCACAGACATTGCCAAGACTCCAGCTTCTCGGTCTGCTTTCTCGGTAATTTGATTCACATTGCCTACCAGAGAGGCAAAACTATTTACTTGATTAGCAATTATATCGACATACTTACGTTGGTTATTCAGCAATCCATTTACTTTTAGGATAATAGAACGCACATTATGCAGCCCTCCATCCATAATTTGATGCTCTTCTTCCTCTTTATCCACACTATCATTGATTTTGACAATGTCTTGCTCTAGCCCCTGAACGATATTACTTAATTTAGATACATTAAGTTCCTGGGCATCAAGAGAATCAAGTAGGTTTTTCCCTTCTAGCTTAACATCATATGAAATCTTTTGACTTGTCATTGTCAATAAATTCAAATAGCCGGCAAAGTAACCTATTTCATCAAAAGCTGTCAAAGATACTGTCCCCGCAAAACTTTCTTCTCCCCTAAGCAAGCTCTGCAAACGATGAAAAATATTATCAATACGAATCTTAAACTGCCGGCAAATTAAATAAATATTTAACCAACTCAAAGAATTCAAGCTCAACAAGAAAATTATAATATATAGTATCTTGAATAATCTATTAAAACTATAATACTCATCTATCTCTTGGTTTCCAATACTTTTCTGAATATGCGAAAAATGCTCAGAGAAATCTATGTCATCCCAAACTAAATTTAAAGACAGGGGGTACTCAAGAGCTAATCCCTCAAAAATACTCTTTACTTCTTGATTAAAATTTGAAGTAGCATAACTATCAGATACATTTATAGAAATAGACGAAATAATACGCGAATTTATCTCGCGGTCCATGTCGAAATACAAATGTGAAATTAGTAATATCAGTGAACAAGAAAATAATGTGGTGATAGCCATCCTAACTAGAGCGCTCATGGTTGAACGCACATTACCCTGTAGCGGTAGCTGAATAGCGATGCGTAAAGGTCGGTATAATATCTGGGCCAGATCAGCATATAGCATACCCACAATAGCGCCTATAAACAAGTTAATAATTAGCAAATTTAACTTTAGAAGACCTAAGGCTTGCATAGAAACGGTATCGCGAATGTCAATCAGGCAAAGATAAGCTAAGAGAGGGGTTAGACTTAACATTAGGGCAATAAATGAATTTGATCTCATACGGTGGAGCCCTTGACGCTTCTGCTCAATAGTCAAAGTTGTCTCATTACCTTTAAGAATAAACTTATAATTGCGTATATGTTTGTCTAATAATACATAAATAATAAAAGATAAAATTAAGATGGATACAACAAAAGATATTAAATAAACAAATGCAAGCGTCGGCAAGATGATGCCGATTGACTTTTGCACCGCCTTCATACCCCAGATATAGCCAATGGGCGATTCAAAGAGCAACAGAGTAAACACAAACGAAACAATATACATTAGAATAACTAAAATATATTGTTTTTGTGTAATAAATAGATTTCGCATAACCCACACCTGCAAAGCCGACTTAATTTCGCCTAATGATTAGGCCCGCGATTTACCAGCCATCGCTACTCTGGCATTTGGCCCCATTATGCGGGAGTGATTTTTGCTCTTCAAGGCTTAAACCGCATTATTTACTTCGCATACCGCGAATCCAAGTATTATTTCATACGCAGCTTGCGGCCTTCATCTCGCCGTATATCTCGATTACGTATAATTTCGCGCTTATCATAAAGCTTTTTCCCCTTAGCCAGCGCGACTTCAATCTTAACCAAAGCATCTTTAAAATAGATTTTGGTGGGGATTATCGAGAACCCTTTTTCCTTAACGCGACGATGTAACTGAATAATCTGCTTTTTATTGGCCAGCAGTTTGCGTTTGCGTTCTGCCTGATGATTAAAATGCGAAGCGAAATTATAAGGTGAAATGTGCAGGTTATGTAACCATAACTCACCGTTTTCAACGCTGCAAAAACTATCCCTAAAAGCGACTTGCCCTATTCGTAAAGACTTAACTTCCGAACCTTTAAGCTTTATACCACACTCCAAGACACTTTCGAAACTGTATTCAAAGCGCGCCTTGCGGTTATCAGCAATAATACCGGGATTTTTTTTAGCGGCCATCGTCCAATTCCCTTCCCAATCCATGGAAATCCACGGGAAGTTTTACAGCCACCAAACGTACGCCGGTATATGGACTACAAATCGCCGAGAACTGCCCGGCTACGGTGCCATAACTACTGGCTACAGGCAATTCATTATCCTGGATCAAAAACTCATCCGCCCACAGGTCACGCGTGCTATCATCAATGGATATGGCATTGAGCCAGCTGCCTCCGCCCAGAGCCTTGTAGCCCAGTTCACTATTGCCATTTGCCGAGGTACCGACGCGATGCGGCAAATAATCAACTCTTAACCATTCCCACAAGCTATTGCCCAGCCCTTTCAGGCCCAAGGCATCCTCTGTCTGTTCTGTAAAAGCCGGCGGCATTTGCGAAACGACAAAATTCACACCGGTATCCGCTCTCCTAAAAGTTTCTTGCCCTGCCCTTTCAGCCTGGTATCGTGCTTTAGCAATGGCGCGAAATTGAGCTAAGCTAGGCAACGCAAACTCCCATCCCGCATTATTGTCATTCTGCTTATTCTTCCATCGTACATAAGCCTCTGCTTCTGACCAATTAATACCACGAACAGGTCGCCCCTGCAGCAAGGGATTTTGCAAGATATCTTCCAATCCATCAGATTCCTGCCAGCCCGAAGGCCGGCAAACTGTTCCACTATCCCGGTCTTGCGCGTATAGCACCAAAGCGCTGATACCTCCACGGGATAACTCGTCCTCGCTCTCCGGCCTGCCACTGGCAATATCGCGCCAATTTTGGCCTGCCGCACTAAACCAAAATTGGGCAAATTCAGCATTGCTAAGTTCCGTCTGTTGTACCGCCAAACCTTGTCCATTCAAACGAACAAAACGCAGACCACTTAGATCCAATAAGTCTGTGGCATAACTATCTTTAAATCTATATTCTATAGACTCTATTGATATATTTCCTTCGTTTTGCTGCCAGAATCTCTGCAATTTTATATCCCTTTCGCTCAGGCGCAAACCCTGTTCCTTTATTTCTTCCGTCCTTTGCTTCCAGGATTCACGCAAGCTCTGCAGGCCCGGTTCTAAACGCCACAAACGTTTTACTGCGCTCCGAGCCAACAAAGCCAAAGAACGCGGTCCCAATATCTCGACCCTGGTCGCGGAATCTGTCACTTGTCGATCTGCACTAATATCCATTTGATAGATCAAACAACTAGCACTCAACAAATCCCCCCACTGATAAACATTGGTGGTCGACGCGAGGCCGCGCTGTAAATCTGCCGACCAGTGGGGAGGAAAACTGGACTGATCGTTGGCCGTCCGGCTGTAAAGAGCGGCCCTTAGGCCTTCGGAAAGAACCCAGGGATAGGGGTGCGAAGCATCAAAAGACATTTTCTTCTGCCCTTCCAGACCGCGATACAAATACGCCCGCCAAGCCTCTTGCCAGAGGTGTGCAGGTGCAAAACTAGGCGCTTGCTTCAACTGCAATTCAAAATTGTAGCGGCGAGGTCGCCAACGATTATTCCAAATATTCGCTCTCAAGGTCGGCTGTTCTACCCAATCTTCCATACCGGACTGCACAACCCGCAGTTCCCGAACAGCGGCCTGATTGGTCACTGGCAATAATATATGGCTATTAACCGAGTCAAAATAACCTGGCGAAAACGTCAAGTTGTGATAAAACTGGCCATCGACATATAGACTGGCCGGACCGCTGAGATTATAAAATTGTAACTGCACTTGCGGCGCACGCAAACCCTTATCCAGAAACAGAAAGTAAATCATGAGCAGCACGATCAAAACGTAGAGTGTGGCGATATACCGTTGCGGCTTAATCCCCGCAAACTCCTTGAAACGAAAGGGAACAAATTCTTGTACTTCTTTTATTTGCTGGGCCCCGGCTTTACCTGCTCTTCGGGCTTGTTTTAGCCCTACATCATCTTTCTGTTTTGATTTCTTCACAATTGGCCACCACTTCAGCGCAGAAATACAAATTCTTGACGAGGTAACACTTCATTTTGCCACTGCCGCCGTAGATCTGCAAGAAGCTGCGACAAGCTAATTTCACTATCCAGTAGCACCTCAATTCTGTCGTTGAACCAGCGCTGCAAACCTTCAATATCCCGATACATGCGACGACGTTTGGCCCCAAACTCACCAAGTTCCCCGGGATTCATAATGTCGCGCAGTTCCGCCTCAGGTAGTAGTTCGTAATAATCGCTGCGCTGGTAAAACGGATAATACAAAGTATTGGTCGGCAATATGCCAGATGCCAGGTCAAACTGGCTCTGGACAGCACCACGCAACAAATAGCGACGCAGCCCCATGGCATGGGGCTGCTGCGACGAACTGCGCAAAACAGCCAGACTCCAAACCCGCGCATAACTGGGGGTATCATTATCTTGCAGATCATTGTAAGGTAGCTCAGCAGCCTGGATACGGGATTTGCCCTTTAGTCGCGAATTAGTCAGCTTCACAATATGCTGCAGGTGGCTTGAAAGTCCAATCACAACCGCAATATCACCCTTGGCAAAGCGCTCTTCGGCAAAATCGAGCTGCCGCAGCAAGCCCTCGCGCCCCTGTTTTCGCAGATATCGCAGCCCGGCGCGCAGTCCGGCAGCGTCAGGCGCCGAATCAGAAATATCACCGGACTTCAGGAACGAATACAAAAGCAAGACAAAAGGCATGCTATCATCACCAAAAGCCAGAAAATATGGATTATACGCGCCAGGCTCCCGCCCTTGACTCAAAAAGTCCAAGCGCCTAAACAATTCGGAAAGTTTGACCTGGCTTCCATTCCCATCTAGGGAATCTGCACCCAGTAGTTCAGGATTATACATCAAGCTATAACGCGCGAGGGCCAGAGGGGAAGCATAAAACTGATTATTACTGAAAAACAAGTCCAGACAAGCCAAAGAAGCCTCTTCTCTTCTTTCCTTTGTCGTCAAGTCCGCAAATAGATGGCGCAAGTCTACAATTGTCTGCCCATCTGCGAGAATCATATCCGGCAAAACTTTTCTAGGGTCTTTACTCCTGTGAAGCACTTGACTAACAGTTTGCCGCAGATCTTTGAAAACCTGTACTTCAATCTGCACAGCGCTAAAACGCTGATAATTTTCCAATTCAGCAAGTAAAAAGGGCGGCTCAAAATCATCTTCCAGCCATAGCCGCAATGTGGCCTCAGGCCAGGGATCGCCATACACATTCAACTGCTCAGGGTCCCGCTGCAATTCCCCCGCCAGGACTAACACTAAAGCGCCATCACGTGCCAGTTCCAGGTAACTGTCTTCCAGAGACTGCAGTTCCACTTCCAACAGTTCACCTTGACGATTACGTGAATCGACACTGTCGACGGTCTGTAGTCCAGGGTACAAAAACTCTAGCGACACAACCCGCCGGACACTATTCCCCTCGCGCCTCAGCTCAGACAGAGGTTCCAATTCTTCCCGACTTAGCAACTGCCAGAACCGGGAGTTTAGCTGCAACTCCAACGATTGAGCCATATCTACGCTTTGAGTTTTTTTTTCCTGAGCCCTCAAAATAGACAAACGGCCTTTGGGAGATTGAACAATAGACAAAGCAGCCAAGAGCGAGGTAAAAATAAAATAGACTTTTCTATTGTTCCCCATATCCAAATAATTCCCCAATAATTAGCAAACAATCCCCGCTAGCATTACAGCTCCTGAAACCGTAAATCCGCACGCCACACTCAAAATCAAATTGGCATTTGTGGCAGAGTCATTGCCAGCCGCTCAACCCACAATCTAGCTACTGGCAATTGAAATAATTTTATATAACAGAAATTTACCCTCTGTTACAGATTGGCCAAGCCCCCCACCTGAATTTCTAATTGCCGGATCGCGGAAAACCCTACTTCTCAATCCACATACGGGAAGCTCGTACTCGCCGATACTGCGTTAAAAGTTTTTTAAGCTCCCGGCGGTTCCTCTTGCTTAGATTCCTCTTGTCTAGATTCTTCTTGCTGAGTTTGGGGATAAGTCCGAAATACATGGTCCCAAAGTGTGTTGGAAACGCCAAAACGCTTTTGCGGAAAACGATGATGACGCATATGATGACTGCGTAACTTACGATACCAAGGCCAATCCGTATCGATAAAGTGCATGCTCCAGTGCAGCGTATCGTAAACGAGATAGCCGAGCGCTGTCCCCGCATACAGAGCGAGGCCAGCCCAGCTGAGTTTAAAGATCAAACCCATCAGCGACCAGTCGAGCAGAGCGACGAGCACGCCCACACTCAGACTGAAAGGCGGCGGCATGACCAGGCGCGTACTCAACATAGCTTGCTTGTGATGAATGCCATGTATGTACCATGATATCTTGCGCCAAAATTCGCTGCCCCCGTCGTAATGGAAGGGGAAACGGTGCAAAAAGTATTCCATCAATGTCCAACGCAGTACCCCCAGTGCAAGCCAGAACAGGACGCCCAAAACCAGCAAAAAAAAGTGCCCGCCTGCAGCCTCAGTAGAAATTTTGCCGGCGCTATAAAAGCTGCCAAACAACGAGAGCAAAATGATCGGCAACCAAATCATCCAAACCGTGCTCAGGCGGAAAAAGGTAAAACGTTCCAAGAAGTCCGACTTAAAGTAACGTTCGGGTTCTGGCTGCCTAACATTGAGCCATCGTATCATAATCAACCCCTATTCGTTTCAGAATGCTAAGTTCAGCAGAGTCCTGCACAAGCTCAGAGACTAGCGAAAACACCCAGTCAACGTCTAGACTTGCCGTAGAAACGTAGGTCCAGGCCCAAACCCACGCGAATTTCCGCGTCGTCCTTAAATCCGTTATGCACAGGGCCATCGTTGTGCGAGAACATAAAATGGGCAACGGCCTGCAGCGGAATTCGGCGGAAGCGATACGCCAAATCCAGCGTCACCACATGGATAAACTCATACACGCCATCGTGGAGAAAATCCTTGGGCGGGCGTTTACCATCACTCTGTGTTTTATTTCGGGCAAAATAAGACTTAGGATCGTAGATGCCCGTGTACAGTTTACCTTCATCAGTCTTGGTATCCTTCAATGAATCCTTTGCTGCTTCATCGGCAATTTGTACCTTGTCGACGGTATTCTCGAACACAGCATTCGTGCGGCCCTCAACCTGCCCAAGCCTGCGGTCCCCGTCGCCGTGGCGGATGTGCTTGTAGCCCAGGGCAAAGTGCCAGCCGGGCAAAGGCTGCCCTTCAATCTGGAACAGAAACTCATCCGAGTTGGGCGGCAGGTAGTAGCCCAGGTTTTCCCCATTGTTCATCCACGAAATATTGATCGTGCCGTAGCCCCTTCTCGATCCCTGAAAAGCTTTCTGCGCATAATGCGTGTACGCATAGGGCTCAATCTTGGTGTACTGGAACTGAAATGTGGTGAACGGCAGCCGGGGAATCAAAACCTGGGCACCGAACTGAAAGGCAAACTGCTGGGTCAGACTGGAAAACAGATTCGCGACATCCGCAGGCTGCACCTCATCCATGAAACCGACGCCATAGAGCGTCAAATACGGCAGTTTGAGGGCTACCGTGCCCTGAATGGCCAAATTATCATAGTCTCCCAGCAAGGACTGACCGAAGGCGACCGGCATAAACGGCATCATGTAATAGGGCTCTAGGCGCTTAATCCACACCGAGCCCATGGTCACGCCGACATACAAATACTGCGTGATAAAAAATTCGAACTGCTGTGCCGTAAACATGGACTTTGCGGTCGAAATATCCTCATCGACGCCCGTCAGGCCGCCGACCATAAAGTTCAGCCCCGCCCATTTGAAAGGCCGTATGGACAAGTCCCAGCCCAGCAGCGGACTGGCATGCCCCGAATAAATCAGACTGGTGTTCGCAATGCCCATATTGCGCTTCATATAGCCAAAACCGCTGCGCACCCGATCGTCAAAAAACGACGCGGCCAGCTTGCCGCCCACCTGCAGGGCCAATGACGGCTCCTCACCTTCAAAAGATACTTCTCCCGCCTGAATGTTGCCCGACGAAATGGCATGCCCATCGGTTTCCATGATGTATTCATAGGGCGCAAAAGACGAGGTTTTTATCTGGGTGATGCCGGTCCCCGCCATGGCCTGATACGAGAAATGCGGCGTAATATTACCTTCAAGGTACATGCGCATGACATTGAACAAATATGGATCCTGCGTGATAAAATCAATACGATTCTTCAGGTCAAACTCCAGACGCAGGGCCAGGGGCAGGTTTTCATCAAGGGAAAGCGGCACCGCGGCGTCTTGCAAAAAATCAATAAACTTTTTGTCCGGCTCTGCCAGTGTCAGAATGCGGCGGAAGCGCTTCAACTCTCGTTCGATAACTTTGCGCTCGGCGGCATCCAGCCGGGGAGAGCGACTAATCTGCTCCAGATAAGCATAGACCTGATGGCCGCTGTAGGGGCGGTAGTGCGACAAGTCCGTAATATAACCTTTCATCGAAGCTGAATCCAAGAGTTGGTAAACCGGATCGTCGACGTCCACGCCCAAATTACCCAAATTACCCAAATTACCCAAATTACCCAAATTACTTTGGGCACTTGGAGCACTTGGAGCACTTTGGGTGTTCTGAGCCGGCAGCCTTGCCAGAGTCAACAAAAACAAAATAAATATTAGGCCACTTCCATATCTGAACTTCCGCACAATTCTCACTTCCTTAAATCTGAATATTTTTACATTCGCTCTGCATGCGCAAATAACTGATCACTTTACCCGTTTTCACTCTTTTTTCAAGCCATCGCTACTTGCCTAAAGACGAAATTTTCCCTACAACCAAGACATTTTAAGGTATTTTAAGACGTTTTCAGACACATGAGTTTTCAAATCCCTCGTTCCGCCTCCAGAAATTCCGCGGCCCCTTCTCAAGCCCCTCCCAAATATCCTTTAAAAGACCCTCTCCCCCCCCGCACATGCAAAGCGCGCGAGACCCCGACTACAAAAGGGTTCAGCCGCAGCCGTTCGATTTTGCAAGTCATGCTGGGCACTTTCAGTTCGCGCGTTTTCGGCTTTTTGCGCAACGCTGTCATAGCCTTTTACTTCGGCGCCGGCGAAAAAGCCGACGTCCTAAACTTCATCCAGGCCGTCCCCATGCTGCTGCGCCGCTTGGCCGCAGAAGGTTCGCTAGAAACGGCCCTGGTTCCAGAGCTGGTGCGCAGTCGCGCAAATGACCCCAGCCTAAAGCGGCCCAAAGCGATTTGGCGCAAGCTCTTGGCGATTCAATGGTGCATCATATTTCCACTCTGCCTCACGCTCGTGATCTTTCCGCGGCAGATTATCGCGATACTAAGCGATTTTCCCCGCGCGGCACAGAGCCAGCTCGCGGCCCAAATGTTGTACTACGTCAGCCCTTACGTGTTCCTCTTGAGCCAAAGTGTATTGCTCGGCGCGCTGCTTTCCAGTCAGCAACGCTTCACTTTGAGTTCATTTACGCCCCAGCTTTCATCCGTGGCCGTAATTGCCGTCACCGTAACCCTGCAAAGTCACTACGCCAGTTTTGCAGTGGTTCTGGGCATGCTCGGAGGCATCATCCTGCAACTGGCCTTCCTCCTCCCTCCGGTACTAAACGGCGGTTATTCTCTATTGCCAGACTTTCGCCTGCGCGACCCGGCCATTCGCCGCATCCGAAGAATCTGGTTGCCGCTATGGTTTAGTACCAGCATCCTGGCCTTGATGCAATTCATTGCCAATTATCTGGCTTCGCAAGCGCAAAGCGGGAGCGTTTCTGCCTTGACCAATGCCCTGATTTTTTTTCAGCTGCCCCAGGGACTTATCTATGCTTCCATCGCTAAAGTCTGCCTGCCGCAGATGAGCCAAGAGTCTGCGAGCAAAGACGACAAAGCCGGCCAGGTCCTGCGCTACGGTTTGAAACAGCTCTGCATCCTGCTACTGCCCGCGACCCTGGTATTGATCTGTATGAGCGAAGCACTGGTTGCCGTGGCCTTCCAGCGCGGAGCTTTCACTCTGGAAAACAGCCGGCTGACCGCTGAGGTGCTACGTTATTACGCTCTCGGCTCCCTGCCCATTGCCATCTTCCGCCTCCTGCAACAATATCTTTATGCTCAATCCCATAAAAATCAGCCGCTACTGCAGACACTACTCGTAGCTTTAATTGATATTCCGTTGTCCTTTTATCTAATAAAAAGCTGGAACCTGGGAGTCATTGCCCTGCCGGTCGCGAATACTCTCAGCTACCTGCCAGTCACGATCTATGCTTACATTGTCACCGCGCGGCACAGCCGCGCCCTGCTCAGCTGGACACGCTGGGCATGCTTTATCCGTCACCTCCTGCCTAAACTACTGTTCATTTGTACAATGCTATTTTTTCTCGACACTGCGTTACGCTTCAGCGAACAATTTTTCTTGGGGGCGTTCAGTCCTGCCCCGGCAGCGCCAGCTTATTTCACCGAGATGTGGTCCAGTCTCAGGCTGTCCAATCAAGTCCCGTCCAACGGCCCAGACCGCCCAGTCTGGTGGTGGCACAGTGGCGGTTCGCTGCGCAACTTTGGCATCCTAGCTGCCCACGGCCTGCTACTGCTGGGCTCTTTTTTCGCGCTCTGCCGCCTACTGTCCATTCCAATCCTGAGACAGAAATAAACCCTTTATTGCCATAAAGATGAAAGCCGCTATTGTATATTCCATGCATATCAGCTAAGCTGCAAAAAGTTAAAACATTGCGGAGGTCCCTACTATGGCTGTGGATTGGTTGGACTTGATCCAGGCAGACTGTGTGAACTTGCAAAAAACATTTAACGACAAGGACGAGGTGCTCAGGTTCCTGGCAGAACAGCTCAGCCACAGCCCCCGACTTTCCAAGTGCAAGTGCGCCGACATCTTGCAGTCTCTACGAGAACGCGAGACCCAAGGCTCTACGGGTTTAGGCGGGGGTATTGCCGCGCCACACTGTGGCTTAAAGAGAGCCGAAGGCTTTGCCATCATCATACTGACCCTCGCACGCGGCATCGACTTTGGCGCCTTTGACTCTGTCCCCTGTAACTTTATCATTGCCATCGTCGGCCCGGCAGCCGAACGCCACCAGCATGTACAGATTCTGGCCTCACTTGCCTCTGGCCTGCAAAAGACAGAAGAAGTGCAAGCCTTGCTCAATTGCGCGGATAAGCGGGAAGGCATGCAAATTCTAGGCCGCATATTTTCTGTCCGTTTCCTGGATACAGAAGAGCGGGCGAGCAGCCCAGCTCCCGCGCCGGCGGCAGAACGGCCGGGACCTGATTCAGAATACAGCCTCTTGAGCGTCCTAGTACAGAAAGAGAAATTCTTTGTCCCCCTGCTCGAAGAGGCCGTGCGGGCCTCTGGCGGCGCCGTGACTGTCATTGAAGGGCACAACATCGCCGAGTTTTTGCAACGCATGCCTTTGTATGCTTATATTTTAAATAATAAAAAGATGAACAAATTTTTCCGTTGTATTGAGGCCCTCATCCCCAGCACCGAGCTCAATTCCGTCTACGAAACAATCCGCCGGATTGACCGAAAGATAGAAAAACAACCGGGGATACTCGTTTTCCATCAGCCCGTTCAAGGCGTGCTCGGCGGCCTGGATTATTGACATAAATTGCTCCAAAACAACACTTATGGCGAAAGGTGAATGAGGAATCATGCAATCGTTTGAAGCCTATCAGCAATGGATGGAAGAGCTCAAATTACCGGTACTCCTCACCCTGGGGGTTCTTATCGTCTTCGGACGCCTCTTTGCCATTCTGTTCGAAAAAATGCGGCTGCCCTCCATTGTCGGTCTCTTAGTCGCGGGAGTTCTACTCGGCGTGTCGGGCTTCAACTTCATCAACACCGAAGATATCGCTGCGCTGTCTTTTCTTTCCAACCTGGCCCTGGGGTTTGTCGCCCTGAGCCTGGGGCTGGAGTTCAAGATGGTGACCATTCGCAGTTTAGGCGCCGGCATAGGCCTTTTGATTATATGTGAATGTTTTTTGACTTTTCTATTGGTCGCCGCCGGCATGTGGGCAGTAAGCGGCAGTCTGCCGTTCGGCCTGGCCGCCGGCGCTGTGGGTGCCGCCAGTGCGCCAACCAGTGCCTTGGCCATCGCCAGCGAATTCAAGGCCCGCGGGCCTTTGACCAGTGCCATCTTTGCCATCACCGGCTTCGACGATGCCGTCAGCATTGTGATTTTTAGTTTTGCCAGCACTCTGGCCGCGACACTCTATGCCCAGAGCAACGGCTACAATGTCGATGCTAGTGCGCACAGTTCCATGCTGCACAACTTGGTCTTTGATCCCCTGATGGAAGTTGGCCTGGCCTTAGTAATTGGCATGTCGCTCGGCTTTTTGTATCGCCTGCTGACACGCAGAGTAGACGAAGGCCATATGCTGCTGCTGTGGATATTGGGCATGATGTTTTTGGTTGAAGGCATCAGTTTTCTGCTCGAATATTCTCTTATCCTGTCGAATATGGTTATGGGTGCAGTAATAATCAATCAAATTAGTTCACTCCAGGCAGCTAAGCTTTTGCGCTCCATGGAAACGCTGATGCCCGTTGTCTTTGTGCTGTTCTTCGTATTCGCCGGCGCTCAATTAGATGTTCTCCTGGTCCCGACCATCGGTTTGGCGGGCCTGGTTTACATTATTTGCCGCACATTGGGGAAATTTTTGGGTGCCAGCACTGGTGCCAGTCTCGCCAGACTGCCCCACACTATACGTCGTTACTCCTGGGCAGGGCTTTTGTCTCAGGTCGGTGTCGGACTCGGTCTAGCCATGATTCTAATCGAAAAGTTCCGCCCCTTGGGAAAAGATGCCGTAGCCATGGGTCAGCAGCTTCTGGTCATCGTGACTGCCACCAGCATTTTCTTTGAAGTCATAGCTCCCGTCCTGACCAAATGGGCTCTACTGAAAGCGGGAGAAATTAAAGTGGGAGCCGACGGCCGCCCACTTCTCAAAGCAGAACAAACCGATGAGTCAAATGAAGAAGACTGATCCTGCAGCCCACCTGGCTCCCGCTGCGCCATCCCGCCGGGAGCGGCACATTTCTCCGCCTGCTTAAAGCTCCCTGCAATGCTGCCATGACTCTGCTTATCACCTGCATTATCATTTTGCTACTTTTCTGCTTGGGGGCCTTTTTTTCGGCCGCGGAAACCGCTATGACCGCCTTAAGCCAGGTAGACATCAGGGCTATCAAGGAACAGCATCTTCACGGCGAAAAAATAGAACGTCTGCTGCAGCAACCCGAACGCCTGATCGCTTCCCTGTTAATCGGCAACAACGTCGCCAACATCAGTTTGTCTGCCATTGTCGCCTACATGACCAGCTTGTATCTCGGCGGTTTTTTTATCGCCCTGAGTACCTTTTTCCTGACACTGTTTATCATCATCTTTTGTGAAATAGCCCCCAAACAGATCGCCCTGATTTTTAAACGTCAAATTGCAATTGCTGTCGTCTGGCCGGTGAGTTTTTTCTATATCATGTTTACGCCATTACTGAGTCTGACACTGCAGCTCACCCGGCTATTCTTCCCTATACTCAGGCGCGTCCCAAACGGCGAGAACCTAGAGGAGTCGCTGGAACATATGGTCGATCTGGCCCACACAAGCGGCTATATCAACCAGTATGAACGCGACTTCATCGGCAATGTGCTGGACTTAAATGACAAAACCGCCCGACAAATCATGACTCACCGCAAAGATGTATTTTCACTGGACAGCGGAGCCAGAATAACAGACAGCTATGCCGCCATGGCTGAATATTCATACAGCCGCATCCCGGTTTATCGCGACAACCCGGAAAATATTATTGGCCTGTTATACATGAGCGACGTGCAAAAATTCTGCATGTATCACACCAGTCCTTTTACAAGGCATGACAAACACCTCGACTCAAATAAAAAGCAAAATGATTGGCCGCAAGACTTTGAAACGACAACAGTCTTGCAACTTATGAAACCCGTGGCTTTTCTACCGGATAGTATGCGAGTCTCAGACCTGTTTTTTTACTTTAAAAACAACGACAACAATATGGTGATCGTTTTTGACGAATACGGCGGCCTGACAGGAGTAGTCAGCCAGGAAGACGTATTAGAAACCGTATTTGGCAAACTCTACGACGAAGATGAACAAGACGAGGCCGCGATTCTGGTAATCCAGCAAGAAGCGGATACTTTTGTTTTCCCTGGCACGCTCGGTATCCAACAATTTGAGGAGTTTTTTCATATTGAGCTGCAGGAAGAGGAAAATTCACCGCGCCTCGCCACGATGTCCGGCTATATCTGCAACGAATTGGGATATATTCCCGAACAGAACGAAACTATCAGACGACCTGAAGGCAACTATCATGTTGTAGAAAGTGACGGCAAACGGATCGTGCGGCTGCGTTTTCAACCAAACGGTGTCGATGAACGAGAGAAAAAACCAGAGGACTCGACACCGCAGACAATATGAACCAGACAATATGGCAGAGGCTTGAGCCAAAGCTTTCTTTGCATTGAATCGCATGGCACACCGCAAGCCTGATTAATCAGATATATCCCATTGAATATGGAGCACCACGACTTGAATTTCCTTATTGAGTTTGACTGGAGAATAATCTTACTCGTCCGAAAACAACGTGGCAAACATCAGTTTTTTTTTGGTTTTAGGTCGCAACTAAGCAGACAAACAGGGGACCGTGGCATTATGGCAAAGACGCGACTTTTTGATCTAGCAGACCGCAAAAAAGACTTGAAAAACTTTAGCACCCTAGACTATAACCGATATAAACAAGAATTCCGGTCTGGCCAATTGTTGCCTAGAATCAGTCGCAAATATAAGGTAACTCTGACAGATCTTCGCGAATTGGCCAAAGATCCGGACCATGGGCTACACATGACCTTTTCCAGCGTGATTGAAGCCATGGTCGGCCTGGAGCTGGCCAAGTTTGGCGTAATGGGCATACAGGTACGGCGAGGACCCAAAGGACTGGACCTGGTGGATGCCTGGGGGCGGGGCTGGGACGTCAAAGCCCCCCCCAGCTTGAATGACCGTGATTTTAAACCAGAAATCCCTTTCCAAAGCATACTGCGCAAATACCGAATCCACAGTGAACCAATTGGTATTTTGCTCTGTGTATCCTTCCTCCTGTGGGCAGACTACTTGCAACTAGAGGATCTGTTAGCCCAACGCCTGAGCCTAGAACAAAAATTCCATCTGCGCCAGGTTACGATACAAGGATTTTAGGAACGCTAACGTTCTATCATAAATGCTAATATACCGGGCAAACCCACCTGAAGGATCACCGATGTCAAACCTTGATGGAGCTACAGCAGTTTAGACAAATTCTCGCCAATTAACTTGTGCCAATCGGCTGGAGCCTTAGAGCCATCCTTGGGGGCATCCTTGGTCAGCCAACTCTGTAACAGGCCACTGGATACATTGATGCGAGCCAATTCCAGTGGGTAGCCCGCATCGCGCAGGCATTGTTTTACCTCGTGAAAGTCTCCCCCCTGCTTACCCACGCCAGGTATCAACAAAGGGAAATCTTCCAAACTAAAAAATATGGCCAAATCGCGTAGCTCTTTAAGTGAAGTCGCCCCCACCACAGCTCCCAGACCTGGGATATCCAGCTTACTGCGCCAACGCAGCAAAGTTGCCGCCAGATTATGATATAAGCGTTGTCCCGTGTCCCCTGCCGCACAGTCAGCGGGCCCACCAACATCTAATCGCAAATCTTGCAAATCGCGACGGCCAGGGTTGGAAGTACGCAACAAACTATAGACCCCGCCATTGCCTCGGGCTAGCGCTAGTCCACAGGACAAACTCTCAGAATCCTCCAAAGCCTCTGGGTTATTATTTCTCAAATGGCTTTCCAGCTCGCGACCAAAAGGCATCATCGAATCCGCACCCATATACGGGTTGACAGTCAGGGCATCACAGCGCCATATGAGGAAACCTTCCTCTGCATAATTAGCGGAGGAGCGAGCGATATCACCTTTTTTAAAGTCTAGAATAACGGGAATCCCTGGAAAATTCTCGCTCAGGTAGTGCAACAACCAAGCTAACAGCCGACTCCCCTCAAACGCCAGGCTACGCAACCTACAATCATCTTGCAGCGCCCAAAGCGGGCGGTCCAAGACCTGGAAATAGCCTAAATTCGGTTTAAAGGCCCCTGGGCTTAGCCCCTGCTCACACAAGCTCTGCAAAGAAATCTGCAAAAATTCCTGCACGGCATGACAGTCGGGAGCCCGCCCCCGCAAAGTCCTGCGATGTTCTGGAGGCAGGGTTTGCCACTGTGGATCAATGCCCAAACAGACGTTGTTACCTGCCTGGGAGTAACTCTGTCGCAGGATATCTATATAACTTCGCCCCGGCAAAACGATACCCGTCACCGAGCCTGCGGTGCCCGAAGCACGAAAGGATCAGCGTGCCACTCGCGCAACTGCGCCAGTTGCTCCGCACGAAACAGCTGGCGCTGCCCGACATAGTTGAGCAACTGCGCAAAACTGAGTAGCGACCCATACGGCAGAGCTGCGGCAGCAAAGGCTTGTTGCACTTTGAGAAAGTCATAACTGTAAATCGCAAAGCATGCCGTCACATTGGCCCCAATCTGGCGCACAGCCTCCACTGCGCGCAATAAACTCTCGCCTGTAGAAATCACATCCTCAATAAGCGCGACAGACTGGCCGTCATTCTGTCCGCCATGTTGTCCCCCATATTGTCCCCCATATTGTCCATGGGGCAAGCATTCAACCTGCCGCAAAGATCCGTGAGCCTTGGCACTGGAGCGCACATATTGCACGGGCAACTGTAAGCGTTCTGCCAGCAAAACGGCATGGGCTATTCCACCCGTCGCGACGCCGGCAATATTGGCCACATCGGCACAAGTTTGCCCGCGCAACAAAAGCTCCAAACCTTCGGCAATCAAACGGCGCGCACCGGGGAGCGAAAGCAATAAACGGCTATCGTTATAAATTGGCATCATATAACCTGAAGACCATCGAAACGGGAAATTCATATCCAGCTTGATTGCGCCCAACTCCAGGCTGATGGCAAACAATTCGTCGCGGATCGCGGCCAGCCTAGACATTCCAAACCTCCTGAAAACTGTGACTACTGTGGCAATAAATACAAACAAAATCACCGCTATTATTGCGCTCAAACTCCGGGTCCACCCCCTCGCAATGGGACTTATGCGAAATGCAGTTCCGGTTGCGACAGCTCATCTCCGCAAAACCATAAATTCGCGGAGGTTGGAGTAGGCGGTACTTGCTCTGAACCTGACTATTTTGAATATAATTAATCGTAATGTGGGGGGCAATCGCGGCAAGCTTTCGCAACTGTTCTGGGCTAAACGGTTGCGCATCTGGAATAAAAATCAGCCCTTTGTAAACCGGCTCCCGCAGTTCAAATTCAGTTTTATGGCTAGCACCGACCCACTGGCCGCCGCGATAGTGATCCAGTTTCATCAGTTCGGAGATACGCCGCATGTGGCGGCGTATCTCCTGCGGAGAGCTGCCGCGCAGAATATGATCTATCACCACACCATTCTGAATTGGACGCAAACCCTCAGAGTAGACCTTGGACTTACTGGATTGCTGTATGGGGAGCTCTTCGTACAGTTTGGGCGGACCTTGCTCTTCTTCGGGCTGCGGTAGCAAGCCCGCGGGAGCCGGGCGACGCCCGGCGATCAGGGCCAACAGCGTGATGCGCACAATCAAGCCATTGGCACTTTGACGTTCCCAGCCATTATATTCTGTATTGTCAAAAAACGGCGGTATCACGGGAAACTTTTTGTGCCGGGGCATCGGGTGAAAAAACCGGATGCCGCCGGCCGGCCCGATATTCTCTGTTTGATTATCTTCTTCACTCGCTCTTTCCAGTTTGTTCTTTTCCAGCTTAAGCCCCTCTAAAATGGACAGATGTTGCGCGCGCAGAGTCACACTGCGTCTCAACTCTTGTTCACGACGCAATATTGTCTCGTCCATGCGCTCCAGTTGCAGACGAGTAAAATACCACATCGGCGCCACATGCTTTTGCGCGAGATACTCGTCCAAACTCGCAAATATACGCACGCGAAAACCATTTTGCAGCATGTCCTGGTAATAGTTCTGCGGCAGTCCCATTTCGGCAGGCGCAATCAAGTCGATTTGAACATCATCAAAGATTTGTAAACCATTAGCCTTGGAATGTACCGTCCTGCCATGCAATAGATCTCCGATTAAAGCGATATGGATCCGTTTATAGCTCCAATTTGATTCTTCCAAAAAAGTAAAGTCATCATAAAGTTCCTGCGTCGGGTGCTCATGGGCCCCATCCCCTCCGTTGACAAAGGACGGTATATCAGAAATATTCATCCGCTTGCAAAACTCTCGACTACTTTTAGCCAACCAACGGCAAAGCCCTTCTTGCTTGCTGCGCACAATAAAAATCTGATTGCCATAGCCAATTAGAGTATGAAATGTATCGCGAAAGCTTTCGGACTTATTTAATGACGAAGCACTGCTGACCAGATCCGTGACACTTACCCTTAAAAATCTGGCCGCATTGCGAAAAGACTCTTTAGTACGCGTACTGTCTTCCAGGAAAATCTCATAAATACCAAAATTCAAATCATTAATGCGAAAATCATCCAACAATTCTTCATCCTGCTTTTGCATCGCCTCTTTCAGTATCCGGCTTTGCTGAAACAGATACTTTCTTTCCTCAAAGTTACAGTCGGCTATCACCGCAAGACTTTTCTGAAACCAGGTATTAAATTTATTACACTTTTCACAATCCACCACTATAATTTCCCTCGTTTCTGTACGTACGCGAACCAGGTCTTCCGTAACAAAAACAGATAGGGCGAGAGCCAACTACAAAAAAAAGCCCCCAAGTCCTTAAATTAAAGAACTGGAGGCAGGTCCAACGGCTCTAGCCTTTGACATAAAACAACGCGACATCAAGCAACTTGTACAAGATTTGAAAAGTACTGTCAAGGTGAGTTTCCACAGTCAACCTAGCCGCGCTGATTTGTCTTTGGGGCTATATTTTTTGCCGCAGCCTTTTGAGTCTTAACCTTATTGGCCGCCACACGAGTTTTAGGCTTTATATTTGGCGTTTTTTTGCCCGCAACCTTTCTACTCCTTGTCATACGCCGCGACAGAGGTGCCGAGAGAGGGGGCCGTCCCCTGCGTTTGGGCGGCTGCGGTAATTCAAAAGTGCGGCGATACTCTCGATTGCGGTTGAACTCTTTCAAAGCCTCTTCCACCAGGAAATCATCCTCAATCCCTTCCCTGGCCTCTACATACCAAACATACAGAAACAGGATTCCCAGAAGCTGCATATAACCGAGGGTTGCTTCACTGGGTTTGCGAACGCGCTCTCTGTGATAGCGGATCAGCCAAGCCGCAAAAGCTTGCTTACCGTTGCGCAAGCGACCTGTCGTCGCTACCCGACCATTTTTTTCCGCATATGCTGAGATATAATTGCGAACATCAACAAAAATGGTTTCAGGCAATCTGCCGATATGCTCGCGTTCCAGTAGCTTTCTATAAAGTTTTTTATAAACTCGCACGTTCATAAGTTATACCTCCAAAGTTTACATATTTTTAAGCTGGATATTCATTCCAGAACAAATACAAATTTTATAACTATTTAAAACTCATTATATTATGGTGCCAAAAGTATTACAAGATTTTCCTAAAAAATAAGAAATTTACTTCATGTAATATATCTAGTTTTAAACAAATACAAAAAAGCTATTTAGTGCAATACCTTGCCGATATAAAAATAAAGTAATAAATAAAATTTAGAAGAATGTAAAATTTACACTTGTATTAATTATATCTGTGAATCTTGGATGAAAATAAAAGCTGTTTTAACAGGCAGTAATCAGAATTGAAGTAATATCGAGATAATAATCATAATATCAAATGAAAAAAGATATAAAATTTTTAAAATACAAAATTAACTTGACCTATGTATCATATTTGAGATTTACTCACCAACAAGTCATTATTCTAGATAAATATGGCTCATTCTAAGTGAATATGAAAATTTGACATAACTACTTTTTAACCATACTCTACGAGTATGTCATATCGTCAAACAGTGTCCAACTAATTTTTGTCTCGATAACAATCAGGCCCTATATAGATAAAATCCATTCTTGAAAACATCTGTCAAGTCAAATAAAATCCATTTTTAGTGCAAACTATAAATCTAATATGTTAAGATGTGCACACTGCAATTACCAGGAATTAACTCCTGGGTAGCATAAACTGCATCGCAGAATGGTTTCGTAGTTTCCCAAGTTACTGGAACTAAGAAATACAGAAGGCTTTGTATGAACATTATTAAAAATACAAGTTGGAACCAATTTTGTCAGAAGAGGATGGTAAGAATCAAATGACTATAGATGAAAAGTTGAACTTTATTCTTGAAATTGACCAGAAACTCAATCAGACTCAGGACGTAGAGTTGCTTCTCGACCAAATTCTCTATGAAGCCCGCAAAGCCGTCAAAGCTGACGCTGGATCAATATATACAATAGAAGACAGACATCTCTGCATTCGCAGTGCTCAGAACGATACTCTGGATAAGAATAAGCCCGAAAATGATCGTCCCAAATACCTGAATATTAAACTGGATATTGATGACAGCACGATTTCCGGTTACGTTGCCGGCCAAGGTAGAATGGTAAGAATTGAAGATATGTACCAGATTGATCCGCGTGCTCCTTACAGTTTTAGTAGTCGCTTCGACGAAGAAACTGGCTATCACACCAAATCTAGTATTTCTTTTCCGCTAATCACCAATCAAAAAGAAGTGCTTGGAGTATTACAGTTACTTAATGCACAAGATGAAAGTGCTAGAGTAGTCCCTTTTCAGAAAGAAGATGAGGCTTTTCTGGGACATTATGCCGCCGTAGCCACGGTAGCCTTACAACGGGCCAAGATGACACGCGCTATTTTAATGCGTATGATCCGGATGGCCAGTCTGCGCGACCCTAAGGAGACGGGAGCTCATGTCAACCGCGTGGGAACTTTTTCAGTGGAAATATATAAAGCCTGGGCGAAACGTAGGGGTTTGAGCCCCGCCCAGATTCTGCGTTACTGTGACAGCCTGCGTATGGCTGCCATGCTTCACGATGTGGGGAAGGTTGGCATCTCCGACATGATACTCAAGAAACCCGCACGTTTTACAATAGAAGAATTCCGCGTCATGCAAGGGCATACAATTATCGGTGCCGAACTATTTCGCAATAAAGAATCGGAACTAGACGTAGTCTCGCGCAATATAGCTTTGCGGCACCACGAAAACTGGGACGGAACAGGTTATCCCGGCCACGTCAACGAGGAAACCTGGGAGCCTCTGGCATTAGATGGAAATGGTAAAAATGCCGGGCTTAGAGGAGAAGAAATCCCCATTGAGGCCAGAATCGTAGCTATCTCTGATGTTTTTGATGCTTTGTCTTCGGTCCGGGTCTATAAAGATTCCTGGTCAAAAGAGGATGTGGCCGAAGAAATTCGTAAGTCAAAAGGCTCAAAGTTTGATCCAGAACTTGTTGAAATATTCTTTGAAATTTATCCTATTATTGAGCAAATTCAGAATCACTACAAAGACGACTGAATGAGACAATGCTGGTTTAATAGTCAAAATTTAAGAGGTAAATAATGAAAAGGACAGAGTTGGAACGCCGCGACCGAGAAGCCAAACGGGCAAGAAAAAAAGAAGAAGTCCTAGAGCGTAAGGCATCAAAAGAAGTAAGTGGCATGTCGCGTACAGTTGGCGAGTACATAGACCAACTGGAAGACTTATTTTTTCATGACAACACTAGAATTTACAATATCAACCACAGTGTAGAAATATTAGAATTAATTGAAGAAATCAAGGCTTCTTTTCCTCCCGAAAAAATAGACACAATTATCCGCAAAGCAATTAAAAAAACAGGGATCAAAGAAAGAGCTGAAGCATTAAAAGAAATAGAGGAGCTCTTATCCTAGTGGAGCCGTTTTTGCATTCTGTTCCGCGCAAGTCACAGATTCCTTACCTGCCCGCAGACGCCGCCACCTATTGTTAGAATCATCCTAAAATATAAGCAGTGTAGACAAAACAAAGATTGACGGCAGGCTCTCCAAACCGATAAGCCCCAGAGCGCCTGGCGAGCGAACGAGCTTGGCTCTGAAATCCATGAGGTATAACATGCAGATTTTATTAAATGGTGAAGAACTTGAGGTGAAACTCGAAAACGAAGAGCTCTTGGCAGAAGTGCTACGTGACATTGTGAATTGGTTGGAGTCCGATTCTCACTGCCTAAAAGAGTTTATTTTGGATGGGAAATATTATACTCTACAAGATCAACCTGACGGCGAGTGGGACTTTGATTTATTTCAACAAGAATTAAAGCAGATCGAAAAACTTGAAATATACAGTACTCCAATGCAAGCATACAAACAACTGGAGCTGAGCCAAGCGCACAAGTGCGTCATATCTGAAAGCGAAAATACCGTGCTAGAATCCTTAAAAACTCTTGGTGATTTTTTTCAGCTAGCACGGTCAGCTTTTGAGAATCAACAGTTTATTTTCTTGCAAGATTTTTTCAGTGACAGCGGAGCTCTGGTAGAACTGCTGCAGCGCATTGTAACGCAAGTGGAGTCCAGCCTTTGGCGCGAAGATGGTCCACAACACACAGAAAAGAACGATAGCGGCACCGATGAGAACCCCTTAATCACCGAGTTAAAAGATAGCTTGGAACAATGGCAATACTTTCAGAACAGCCAGTACAACACAGAAGCAGTGAAACAGTGGCACAAGGATGCCATATACGATAAAAAAGAACGCATGCTGACAACCTTTCAGGGTATTTCATCTCTGATAAAAAATCTGCACAATGGCTATGAGGCATGGCTCTCTCGCCCAAACCAAGAGCCAGAAAAACCATTGGAAACAGTAAGCAATCCGCAGCTTAAAGTAGAGATAGCCCAGGCAACTACTTTAAGTGATATAAACGTTGGCGAACTCCGCGACCAACTCATACATAAAATCCAACAGCTGGAAGAGTCGTTCACTCAATTACAAAATGGCCAAGTTCAAGACATTCTTTACCATGTATCAGAGTTATCTCTCTTGCTGGAGCAGCTATTACAACAACAAGAATTACAATACAATTACCAAATTAAAAAGCTTTTTACCCAACTAGGACCTTTCCTTAAGGAGCTGAGCCAAGCAATTGAAACAATTGATACTGTGACTTTCGGCGACTTAATCGAATATGAAATTATCCCTCTGCTACAACGGATTATCGAACAATTAAACTAAAAATATTGTTTTGAAATACTGTCTTGGGAGAATTAACATTAATTAATATAATCAAAGGACTCAATCCTGAGGGACTGCCTCGCAAAAGGGACATAAGACATGCATGTACTGCCTACAATACAACCCAATAACAGCGCGGTCGCATTTTTAATTGTAGTCGTCTGCCTGGGGGTAGCTGCAATTATCATCATTTTGAGCCGTTATTTCAATTTATGGCAAAAAAAATACTTAGTGAGGTTAAGGTTTTCTCCTAAAAAGTTCAAAGAACTATCTGAGGCCGCAGAGTTCACTCAAGACGAACGAATATTTCTGCAAGACTACTTTCGCAGTACGCAAATCCCTCAATCTCTAGAAATATTCTATGACTACCGATTTGGGCAAAATATCATGCGTCAGATATATCGCGCAACTTACACCCAACCTGAGAACTTCCTGTGCGATGTCGAGCTGGCCCGCTTCTATATATTCAGTGTGGCACAAAAGCTGGAAAATTTTCTGCACAAAAATATCTTTCCTAAGAATACCCATAAAATTCCCGAAGGCTCACGTTTTTACCTTAATGTCTTAAACAAAGATCAAACCCAGAAGGATCGTTTTGTCGGTAAGTTAATTTCCCACCACAGAGCCTTCTTTGAAGTAAAACTGTTAAATGGACACCCAAGTAGTTTGCCGCGGGGCAATGAGGTCAAAATTGAACTGGTAAAAGATGGTGATAGAGCCATATATCCCAGCCGGGTACGAGGCTATATTAGCGACCGGAAACGCAAGAAACTTCTCGTCATGGACCACGGCAAAAAACCAGAGATCATTCTGGGCGCTCGGCGTTACAACCGTAAGAAGTTACAGACTGCTGCCTCAGTTGTGCCTCTGCGTACAGATGGCAATTCCTTTAGAGTCAATGGCGACAGTATAAATGCCTTGCTATGTGATATATCAATGACCGGTTGTGGCGTGTTGTCCCATATTAAATTTCCCAAGAATTCTTTCATTAGTGTGAGCTATCTAAACCCATACGACAATCAAACCATTGAATTTATCTGTAAAATCATGGGATACGCTCAATTGCGTAACACAGAGATCGATGCCGTCATTCTCCAAAATTGTATTGAGAAAATTGATTATCACGATCGCAATTTAATTTCAGCCTTCGTATACGATTTTGAGAATGAGAATGACAAGATCAAAAATTTACAGGAACAGGGTAATCTTAATCTTTCTACCTTTGACAGTAATACCGCCGCACTGCTGCGTGGTCGTTCCTAAGTGGCCCCACAAAAAACATAAGGCTTTTCTTTGAGCCGCTTGCCAATTGAGTTAGTCACTCACACACGCAGTTGCCTGAGTCGGATCAATTAGACGGAGTTTTGCCTGCCTTGCCTTCACGTTGCATCACAGCCGCCATCTGCCCCCGTGCGCGGTACTTGAGCATTTCTGCGTGTTCCCGCGACAGCTCGTCCAGGTAGTATTGCAAAGTCCAGGTCTTTGCCGTATCCGTCAACACAGCAAAAATCACAGAGCCCGCGCCGGGTCGGTATGCCGTCCTAAAGCCCTTCATTACGCCCTCCAGGGCGCTGCGACTGCCGTTAAAAATCACATAACGCCCAGTTTCAAGGATTTTCCCTTCGGCACCGGAGCTTTGCAGGCTGACACCACGCTCAGCAATATCGTTCAATTTCAAAGGCAAGTCGCCCTTTTTCAGGGTGACAATTGCCGTATTGCGGTCGATGTTCCCTGCAGTTTGAACAGTCGAATACAATTCTTCAGCAAAACCACTACACATTATTACAGCCATTGCTATGCCCTCTCATATTTTTACATTTCTGCTTATATCCCCGCATCCCTAATTGGCAGATTGAATCTCAATATCCCGCTTCCCCGTCAAGAAATCCGCCAAAGCCAACTCTTGAATTTGCCTCTGGACAATGTCGCCACCATCAACAGAACATTTCAGTGTCTGCCCAGCGAAGAATTCCTCAAGCAAGTTTGTCTCTTTCGAACTTAAATCTCCGTCCAACTGTGGCCAACTGGCATCGCTACGCTCAACGCTGGCTGCCGAAAGCCGCCAGGAAAATCGCTTGCCCCGCCACTGGATCTCAGGACCCAAAAGTAAGTGCAGGTCATCCTCGCTGGCAAAACTGAGCTCAGCCCGCACCAAGCCCGTTTCATCCGCATTTTTTGCCGGCTGAAATGCGTAATTCAGCAGCTGAATCGTCGGGCTTTGGGCCGCGATGGCGCGAAAATCCCACTCCCATAACGGGAGCGGTAACGGTGCCATGTCGTCTCGCGGAGCGGGGTAATTTGAAATATTTTGCAGGCTTTCGCTAAAGCGATACTCCAGTTCAAGATTGCCACTCTCCCCTTTTTCGTCGGGTAGGTGCACGGCAATTTTTAAGCTCAGGCAAGCGCTGGGCAACAACAGTACAGCCAAAAACAACAATGCTTTAAAACTTTTAATCATCAAATCTCTCTGGATTGGTTTATTTTCTATGGACAGTAAAACGGGTGTTCATAATATTGCAGAACTTCTTGTCCCGCAAGCACAATGCCGGTCTTCCTAAGATCCGGGGCAAATAGATTTTCTCACGCAGATTTTTTACTCATATTTTTTTACTCATGGAACGGGAAAAATAACCGACAAACTAAAGAGTCTCGCGGTCTTGTCCTCCGTCGACCCTGCAGCAAAGCTTCAGCAATGTCGGGCTTTTTCAGCCAGCTGGTTAAGCCGGCGATGCCCAGAAATGACGTATAGACGAGAGAGAGGCCCGCTGTGAGAGGGAGTATTTCAACGCAATACAGGAAGGATCCCATGCCCAACTTAGCAGAATATTGCGAACAACTTTGCCAGTACTTTTCCAAGTTGCTTGAATTGACTGGCGATCAGGCAACTTTATATCAGGAAATGCGCGATGCGATCAAAGACAAGACCTGGTCATTGTTGAATCGGGATCTCGAACGCATGGAGTTTTTGGCTCGCGAACAAAGCCGCATCAGCAAGCAAATTCTTGAACTGCGAACTCAGTTACAGAAGCGGCTCCAGGCTGAACGACAAGCTCAGCAAGAAACACCGCAACTGTTAAGAATTAGCGAGCTCCTTCCCCTCTTGCCCAGCGAGCAACGGCCACGTATACGTCAGATATGGCAAGAGCTGCGCGACAGCTTGGTGCGGCGTCAAAGTGAATTACAGGTGCTGCAGCACTACAGTCAGGAAAAGCAAGAAATGATTCAAGGGTTTCTCTCTGCCCTAAAAGACGACGAGCTGGATCGCGGCCAGGTCTATGGCCGGGCAGGTAGCTCGTATCAACCGCAAGTGGCAGCGCCAGCAAGAATTTTCAATAGCGAGGCTTAGCCGAGCGAGATTTTCATGCCGAGGCTTAGCCGAGCAGACAGTCAGCGGGAGTTCCAGGAGTTAAAATGAGCACATTTGGGCAATTAGAGACAGGCAAGCGCGGCCTGATGGGCCATCAGAGCGCGCTGAGTACCGTAGCGCACAATATTAGCAATTCTTCGACCGAAGGCTACAGTCGCCAGCGCGTGCGCATGAGCCCGACTGAAGCCCTATCTGCCCCCGATCTGAGCCGGCCCGAGCGAGCCGGACAGATGGGCACAGGCGTAGCGATAACCCGTATTGAGCGCGTGCGCGATTTTTTTATCGACAGGCAGATCTTGCAATCTCAAGAAAAAACTTCCCATTGGCAAGTCCGCAGCCAATATTTGGGACAGATCGACAAACTCTACCACGAAAACGATGGCAATTCAATCCGCAAGATAGTTGATCAATTCTGGGAATCTTGGCAAAACCTCTCGACTGACCCGGCGAATTTGGACGCACGCCAGCAAATTGCCTACCGCGGTCAAAGCCTGGCAGACCACATAAACCTGCGCTTTGAGCGCCTTAACGGACTGCGCAATCAGATTAATGACGAAGTCCGCATCCAGGTTAAAGAAGTCAATGATCTCGTCAATAACATTGGAAGCTTAAATAAACAGATACAGCGCTCTTTGGCGGTCGGCGACCAGCCCAATGATTTGCTCGACCGGCGCGATTCTCTGGTTCAGAAACTTTCTCAGTATATTGACATCAGTTCCGATATGCGCGATGCCGACGAATATCAGGTTCATGTCGGCGGTTTCCGCCTAGTTCAGGGCGCAGACGTTCAAAACTTCCAGCTCCTGGCCAGCTCCGACAACGGCGGCTACTTTCAAGTGGTCTGGCCCAGGACTAGTGGCAATACCCAAGTAGAGCTTGAGCCCGTGCAACTCACAGGCGGCTCACTCAAAGCTTTGCTAGACCTTCGCGACAAAGATCTGGCTCAAGAGATTCGCCAAATCGACGAACTGACCATGACCTATGTGGCCCAAGTCAACGAGATTCACAGCTCTGGCGTGGGGCTCAACGGTAAAACCGCACAAAACTTCTTTGAAGTCTTCAGCGAAACCGGCAATCCTCTGGGTAATTACGATAGTAATGGCGATGGCGCCTTTGACCAAACACGCCTTTACCAGATCAGCGGCACAGAAAAGCTCAGCCACACTGACGTTTTAGGCATCAGTGGCGAACTGACGCTGGGCGCCGCCGGCGGCAATGTCGCTGTGCCATACAATGCCACGGATACCGTGCAGGCCGTAATTGAGCGCATAAACCAGGCCGGCGCCGATGTCAAGGCGCGTTTAGATCGCGACGGCAAACTCCAGCTGCACGCCACGGCACAGAGCAGTATCGGTGAATTTGCACTGTCCTATATCGCCGACAATTCATATTTTTTAACCCAATACAGTGGCTTGATGCAAAGTCAAAACCCGCAAGAACCGGGCAACGTATTTGATGCCAGCCAACCCGACCAGGCTTTGCTGCTGCGTCAGGCCAGCTTGGACGACGAAAATGGTGGCGAGCCGGGAGCCAAGTGGCAGGTCCAACTGCAGCGCAACCCTTCCGCTTCAATACGAGTCAATCAAGCGATCCTTAAAGACCCAGCCAGTATCAGCTCGGCCAAGCCCGACCCCTTGAGTGCTACCCCGTCCGGCCCCCTGAGTGCTCCCTTGGGTGCTCCCTTGGGTAACAATGAAGTGGCCCTGGAAATTGCCGCACTGGCTCACCAGCCTCTTATGTTCGGTGGCCGCGAAACCATGGGTGACTTTTTTGCCAGCAACATTGCCGAAATCGGAGCCAAGGAACATCAGGCCGGTTTGTTCCTCACAACTTTTACCGAAGAGTTAAAGGAACTTGAAGATATGCGCAAAGAGGTGAGTGGGGTCAACCTAGACGAAGAATTCACCAACATGATAAAGTTTCAGCACGGTTATAATGCCGCGGCCCGATTTATCGCCACCTTCGACAAACTGATGGACGTCTTGATCAACCAAGTAGGAGCCTAGAGTTAGGCCGGCACCACAGGCCGTAGGAGTAGATTTTATGAATATCCGAACCAGCACATATCAAAGTAGCGACGACATTCGCCACTACGCCCGCCAAAAAGACGAAAAAGTCAACAAGTTGATGAATCAGATCGGCAGCAATCAAAAATATGATATGCTGGGCGACAACACTATTGCCGCGACTCGCGCTTCGCGCTACCTTTCGCAACTCAGCCGCCTAGAGAAATACAGCGATCAGATTATCCACGTCAACGAACGTTTTCAACTTGCAGAAAGCCAGATGAACCGGGCAATGAGCAATCTGCAGGAGCTGCGCACCATGGCGGTACAAGGCGCTAGTGGGACCTATGCGAAAGCGGATCTACAGCAGATTGGCCTGGTCGCCAACGAATTGTTGCAGGATTTGCTCAGTGTCGCCAATGCCCGCGACGAATATGGCACGGCCTTGTTTGGTGGCACTGAAGCCAGTGTCAGCGCATTTGCCAGCGAAGAGGGTTTCGTTGCCGGGCTAGGTAGAAATGCCATAGCTAAGGTACGTTACACGGGCAATGACCAGGCGCGCTCCCTGGAAGTCCTAGACGGTAAGTACATTGAGGCCACTGTGCCCGGCAGTAAACTCTTCTGGGCCCAATCTCAAAGTATTGCGAGCAATGTCAACAGCGACAACTTTTTCGTACAGCAGCCCAGTAGCTTCAGTATCGATGGTATCCATATTCCCCTGGAAGTGGGTGACAACGCCCGCAGTATCGTAGCTAAAATCAATGAGAGTGGAGCCGCTGTGCGTGCAGAAATTTCGCCAATGAATCGCGGCATTGTCTTGCAAAGCACGGAGCCTCATCAAATTTGGTTACAAGAGGCCAATGATACAGACAACCTGCAAAGACTTGGCCTTACAGAGCATAACCGCCCCCCTTACAACATTGACGGCGAGGCCCAACAAGGCGGAGCGTCGATCTTTGACGTAGTGATTGGGCTGCGCGACGCCTTGCTCAGTGGCGATTCGGAAGCTGTGGGCAGTCGTTACCTGGCCGCCATTGACGCCAGTATTGCCAACGTCAGCTCAGTCCGTACGTCTTTCGGCGCGCGCCAGGAGCGCGCCGAGAACCTCGGGAATTTGTTGCGCGAGGAACAATACAATTACACCGCAATGGATACAGAAGAACGTTCTATCGACATCAGCCAGGCTATCATGGAACTGAAAGAATTGCAAAACTCCCAGACGGCCGCCTATATGGCTGCAGCTCGCACCATGAATACCAGCCTGATGGATTTCTTGCGCTAGAATCGGACTTTCCCAACGATGGAAATACAAACTCAAGCCATGGGGAGAATCCAAATAGACCCCCGCCAAATATTCCACTTCCCCTACGGCTTGTATGCCTTCGAAGAATTGCGCAGCTTTGCCCTGATTGATTCGGCCTATCCTCCCTTTTATTGGCTACAATCCTTAGAAGACGAAGACCTGGCCTTTCTCTTGCTGACGCCCAATTTTCTGGTGTCGGATTACGGCATCCAGCAAGCTTCTGATGAAGATTTTTCCAGCATTGGCATTTTTGACAAGGCCGATAGCAAACTGCTGATATTCTCTATCGTCACTTTGAATGAACAGGACTCCCAATCCTCTACGGCGAATCTGCAAGGTCCTATAATACTCAACAAAGCCCAGAACCTGGGCCGTCAAATTATTGTCAGCGATGAACGCTGGTCTGTACGCCATAAGCTCGCCGACCTGCGCCAGTCCTCAAACCTAAGCCGAGCGACCGAACCGGCTGCGCCACAGAGCAACTAGGCAAGGGTTATTTTCCGTGCTTGTACTCTCACGCCGCCAGGGTCAGAGTGTCATTATCAGCGACACCATCGAAATCAGTGTCACTGAAATTAAGGGAGATCAAGTGCGCCTAGGCATCAGGGCACCAAGTACTGTGAAAATTTTTCGCAAAGAAATTTACGAACAAGTTCAAGATGCCATGCGGCATGCCGCCCAAAGCAAAGCCAACAGCTCAAACTTATCGGATCTGCAAAAATTAATCAAAGAACGCCGATAATATTAACAGCCAGGAGGTCCCCATCCATGAATAAAAATCTAGTGATTATGCTAGCCGATGGCTTAGAAGAAGTAGAATTCAGTCTTCCATATGATCTTTGCTGTCGAGCTGGAATCCAAATAACTCTAGTCGCCGTGCACACCGCTTCTTGCGACTCCGCGGATCCTTTGCTAATTACAGGCTCTCACCAGTTGCAATTACGCGCCCATATTACCCTGCCAGACTTTCTGCAAGAGTATCAAGACCAAAAATTGGCCGTGGATGCCGTCTTTTTACCGGGCGGTATGCCAGGCAGTAAACACTTAGCCGAAAATACCCAACTCATCAACTTCTTGTGCGAATACAAGCAAAAATTAGAGCCTGACTCTCGCTATCTAGCCGCAATCTGCGCCGCACCTGCCCATGTGCTGGGCAATGCCAGTGGCTTGCTCCGAGGACTTAAATATACCTGTTACCCTGGAGCTGAGGCCGTAGTATCAGCAGAACTAAATGCGACAAGACAAAATTCTCCACTCGTCGAAGATGGCCGAATCATCACGGCCAGCGGCGTGGGCAGCGCCCACTTGCTGGCTGAACGCTTGATAAAACGCTTAGTCGGTGACGAAGAGGCCGCTAGAGTAATGCAAGCTGTGCTCTATCGTTAGCAAAAAACAAGCTTCCTCAAACTTCGATATGTTCAACAAGAGAAGCGATGCGGCCGATCACCTTATCCCGGCTTAACGGCTTGACTACATAATTTTTTGCCCCTAACAGCAAGGATTTTTTGACCAAATCTTCCTTGCCCAAAGCACTCACCATAATGACAATGACCTTGGGATCAAACTCAATCAGCTTGCCCAACGCCGTAATTCCATCCATCTTGGGCATCGTGATATCCATCGTGACCAAGTCTATTTTATCCTTATTATTCTGATATATGGCCAACGCTTCCTCGCCATTATTAGCCTTGGCAAACACCTCAAAGCCCTCAGAGGTCAGCATCATACTCATCTGTTTTTGTATAAATACGGAGTCATCTACTACCATGACGCGATATGGCTCTCCCGTTTTTCTTACCCCGCGCTTACATTCTATTTCAGACATTGGATTCAGCTCCTATTACAGTTTATAAAACTGCCACTATGCTATAAAAAAGTATAAGATTTCTGCGTCTGTATAATTTAAAGATATTTACAAAATTGTAGTAGCCCCCTAGATAGTGACAACTTGAGATAAAGCTTTTATAATGCTCGGAGACAAAACCTTGCGCTGATATAAAATATGCGAATAAAATAATTAATACTTACAAAGTACTTTGAAAGGCATAGGATATGAAATTTGTGGAACTACGGGAAGGCATTACATTTATGGAGTTTTTTGCTCCAGTCATCCATGAAATTATGTCCAATCCAGATATTGAAATCCCAGAAATTACACCGGACAATGTCTATAGTCCGGGCATTCCTTTTTACCGCAAAATTATTTGCGACATGGCTGACCGCCTGATGCTGCCCGGCTCTGGCCTGCGAAACGCAGAGCAATTTGTCGAAATGTGGCGGCGCTGCCAACGCGGCGAGTCCTGCCTGATTATGATGGAGCACTACAGCAACTTTGACTTCCCAGCCCTGCTACGTTTTTTCGAGCGTCACCCCGGCCTGGGCAAAGAAGCCGCCGATGCCTTGCTCCCAATTCAAGCTTATAAACTGACTTCAGGGAATCGGGCTACCCCTGTATTGTCTTCTGCCTATTCCACTATAACGATCTACCCCAGCCGCCATATTGATCAAATTGAGGATGAAGAAGAGAGGCGCCGGGTACGCGAGGTTTCCACGCCGATGAATCACGCCGCCATCGGCGAAATGACCAAGCGCAAATACCAAGGCCGTATAATCTTGGTATTCCCTACAGGCACGCGTTACCGGCCATGGAACCCAGACAGCAAGCGCGCCGTGCGCGAAGCCGAAAGCTACCTGAAAGTGTTTCAAAATGTCTTGTTTGTGGGACTCAATGGTTTCTGCCTAATCCCCTCACCCGATGAGAATATGGAAAACGACAAAGTGGAAGAGAATGTGGTCATAATAACTGCCGGCGCCATCGTCCGGGGGCGTCAATTTCGCGATGGAGTCATTGCTCGCCACCAGTTAGATACCGACCCCAAGACCGCCGACAAGAAGTTGATTAAAGACACTGTTTGCAACGCAATCATGCAAGAGCTGGCAGAACTGCACCAAGAAGCTGAACCGGTATACCAAAAACTGCGTGAAGAAGCGCTGCGGCCAGACAATCCTTTTCGCCAACATGGCCACAATAAATTTAATTCTCCTCTACAATGACCAAGTTAGAGCGCCTGAGTCAGCGTATTTCTCTGGCCCCTATGATCGACAAGACAGAACCCCGCTTCCGCTACCTGCTGCGGCAACTATTTCCCGAACTGTGGTTATACACCGAAATGATTAGCTCTGGAGCCATTATCCACGGAGAAGTTGAACGCTTTTTGGCCCTACATCCAACAGAACATCCTGTAGCCTTGCAACTAGGCACACACTGCCCGCGGGAGGCTTACCAGGCTGTCCGCATAGCTCGCGAGTACGGCAGTCAACAAGCTCTTAGCTTTGCCGAATACAATCTGAATGTCGGTTGTCCGAGCGACCGGGTACAAAACCGCAACATAGGGGCCATCTTGATGAATGATGCACCTCTGGTGGCCGAAATCCTGGCTGCCATGCGACAAGCCGTCGACGATACAACGCACCTATTTGCCCAGCAGCCACAGCCCATTGTTACTCTTAAACACCGCCTGGGAATTGAACAAAAAAGCCGCGACATAAATCTGACCAGCCAGCGAGACTTGTACACATTCATTGAAAAAGTTGCCCCTCAATGTGACCGTCTGATCGCCCACGCCCGCATCGCCATACTGGACGGACTTGACCCCAAGCAAAACCGCGAAATCCCCCCACTTGACTATCCGATGGTATTCGCCTTGCGCCGCGACTTTAGTTCTGCCGGTGCCTCTGGCCACTTAGCCGTCGACTTGAATGGCGGCTTGAAAATTTATGAACAAATTGCCGCCGTTTGGCCTCAGGTCGACGGAGTCATGTTGGGCCGCGTCACGTATGAAGACACTTGGGAACTGTTCGGCATCCGGCGGCAAATGCTCTCGCACAGCAACCTGACAAATTCAAGTGGCGACACAGGAGTGACTTGCCGCTCAGAATTAGTCGGCCTTTATGCCGACTACCTAGAAACATACCCCAGCACGCAAAGTACCGCCACCCAAATATGGCCGCTACAGAAAATATGGCACAAGCTGCCAGGAGCGCGAAGCTGGCGTCGCTTGCTGAGCCCTCCCTACCCATCTGAGTTGCAAGACAACCCCCATAAAACGCCAAGCCCTGCCGCCCAATTGGCCCGGCGTGCCCATGATTTGATATACGAACTGGAACAAAAGTACCAAAGTGAACTGCAAGAGCTAGACTCACGCTGAATTTGCGTCACCTGGTTTCACTGGTTTCAACGGCATCGAGGGCGATAAGAAATTTTCAAAGTTTCACTTGTGGGGGCTTAGAGCAAGCTTGCCAAGTCTAGAAACTGATCTATGGAGATCTCTTCAGCGCGTTGACTGTATTGAATCCCTAAACCTGCCAACTTGGGCTCAAGCTCCCCAAAGCGAGCCTGAAAAGCGCTGGATTTAATATTGTTGGCCAAAGTCTTGCGCCGCTGACTGAAAATAGCTCGCGTAAAACGCTCCAATTCGCGCAGCTGCGTTGCCTTCAGACCGTGTTTGCGCGGCAAAAGTCGAATCGTGGTCGAAGTTACGTTGGGCCGCGGATAAAAAAGCCGTGGCGGCAAGTCAAACAAACATTCGACGTGGAACTGGCTCTGTAACAGCACACTAAACGAAGAATAAGGTTTACTGCGCTCCTTGGCCGTCAAGCGTTCTGCCATTTCTTTCTGCACCGTAAACACCATGCAACGCGGCCGGAATTCCAAGTGCCGGGCAAACGCACTCAGAAGCGAACTGACTGAGTTATACGGCAAATTACCCATTGCAACTTGCGGGCATTCCCCCCATCGTTGCCAAACCGTAGGCCAGGTCTGTAGAACATCGCCGGCGACCAGCTGGCAACAAAGTTTTGCTCGCGAGGCTTCCGCTGTCCCATCCCGGCCAGATCCCAAGTCAACTCCCCAGTCAACTCCCAAGCGACTGGCATAAAAATCCAGCAACACAGGGTCAATCTCAAATAAAGTCAAGCTGCGACTGCGGCGCCACAAATGCTGGGTGAGGGCCCCCAAACCGGGGCCGATCTCCCAAACTCGATCGCTAGCTTGAATGCCTGCCGCCCGCACAATGCGCTGCTGTGCAGTCAAGTCAATCAAGAAGTTCTGGCCCCAGCGCTTGCGCGGCGCCGCCTCCAGACGTTCCAACACGATGTTTAGCGATTTGGGACTACAGGGGTTGATGTCCGTCCAGGGGAAGGCCAGCCTGTCCCAGTTGGCCTGGATATTCTGTTGGATGTTTGGTCGGATATCTTGCCGGGTATTTTGTTCTGCCATATTGCACTGCTCATTCTAACGGGGCAACCTGGGCAATGTAAACGCTAAACTTTGCACAGCTCGCACAATCCCGCTAGAATGCTTTCGCAACAATTTTATCCGTCGATGTGCAGGGAAAATCATGCCGTTTGAAGTTTTACACAGTTCCGACTGGCATTTAGGGAAACGGCTGTATCACAAAAGTCGCGAACGTGAATTTCGCCTTTTTCTCGACTGGATGCTAGGGCAACTAGGCACTTGTGATCTATTGTTGATTGCCGGTGACATCTTCGACACCAATACTCCCCCACTCTGGGCCCAGGAACTCTACTACAGATTCTTGCACCGGGCCTCCAGATTCTGCGAGATCGTTGTTTGCGCTGGCAACCACGATTCCGCCATGTTTCTCGAAGCACCCAAGGCCCTGCTCAAGACTTTGCGCGTCCATGTAATCGGCAGGCCCAGCGGACTGCTCCAAGGCAAAGTCCAAAGTTTACAGGCCGGCACAAGCCCCGACGAAAATGCCGAATTTCCACCCGAACTGCTGCCAATTTACGACGACACCGGCACACTGCAGGCCCTCGTCGCCGCCCTACCCTATCTGCAAGACAGTTATCTGCGCAGCAGCAGCTGGGCCGAAAGCACACAGGACAAGGAACAAAAATTACAGCGCGGCGTTGCCATGTATTACCAGGCCCTGGCTGCCGAGGCCGAGCGTTTTTTGCGCATACATGCCCCGGCGCGCGCGCCGGCGGGTGAAATTCCTTTGCTGGCCATGGGGCACCTTTTTGCCAGTGGTGCCAGCACCATCGAAAACGATGGCGTGCGCGAACTCTACATCGGCTCGCTGGGCCACTTTCCCGGCTCATTATTTCCCAGCCGTTTTGACTACATCGCCCTCGGCCACATTCATCAAGCGCAAAAGCTCAAAGCCGCCCACTCCGAGCAGGAACTGCGCTACTGCGGTTCACCACTGGCCTTTGGCTTCGGGGAAAGCGCAAAAAAAGTAGTGCTGCGCTTACAATTTGAGGGTCGAGACAAACAGGTCGAAGCATTACCGGTGCCGTTGTGGCAGCGCCTCGAAAAATTTAGTGGCGATGCCACAGAACTGCAACAAGCCATGCTGCGGGCGTCGCGATCTGCCGCATACTCAACGCCCTCAGTCCCCCCGGACCGAGCCGACGACGCGAAGTCCGATCGGGAAACTATATGGCTAGAGCTCGAATATAATGGTCCCGCCGCCGAGGCGGCGGGGCTGCGCACCCAACTGCAGGACCTGGCGCGGCAGCACTCGCTGGAAATACTGCGTTTCCGCAGCACCAAAACACCGGCCCTCGGTCTCAGCGGCCAAGTGGCAGGCAACAAAAATCTCGACCGGCCTTTCTGGGAGCTGAGCGAACTCAATCCCGAAGAAGTTTTCCGTCATCTCCTAGAGCAGGATCGCAGACACCGGGATAAAGAAAGTCGCGAAGGCCGAGACGGGCCAGCCGAACAGCAGGCGCCCAGATCAAACCATGCCTCATTGAGCCATGTCTCATCAAACGATGCTTCTGCAGATGCCACCCAGCGTCTATGGAAACTTTACGGTCGCCTGGTCGACGACATTAAACTGCAGCGCGACTCCCAAAACGCGGAACAGGCAAACCCTGTGCACTCCGGGCACCTAGACCGTAAAACAGACAGTGCAGACTCTCAAGCCGCCGACGGCAAGGAGCTTCCGCTGTGAAACTGCACAAGCTGCGCCTGCAGAATCTCAATTCGCTGCGCGGAGAGTGGGAGATCAATTTTGCCGCCAACGCCCTGCAAAGCGAAGGACTTTTCCTGATTAGCGGCCCCACGGGCTCTGGCAAATCGACCATTCTCGACGCCATCTGCCTGGCCCTCTACGGGCGAACCCCACGCCTGGGTAAAATTACCGACAGCAACAATGAAATTATGTCGCGTGGCTCTAGTACATGCCTGGCCGAGCTCAGCTTCGCGACCCACGACGATGGCCCGCTTTACAGTGCCTACTGGAGTCAGCGCCGAGCGCGCGACAAGGCCGACGGCAAACTGCAAAAAGTATCGCGTGAGATCAGACGGGAAAACGACGACCAGCTGCTCGCCCAAAGTGTCAGCGAAGTCGATGACAAGATTGTCGAGTTGACCGGACTGAAGTTTGAACAGTTTGTGCGCTCAATATTGTTGGCCCAGGGAGACTTTGCCGCTTTTCTCGAAAGTGATCCCAACGAACGCGCCGCCATTTTGGAAAAAATCACGGGAACCGAAATCTACCGGCAAATTTCCATTCTCTGCTTCACGCGCCACAAAGAAGGGCAACACGCCCTGGCGCTACTGCAGGAACAACACAATTTACTGCTGCCCTTGGCTGCAGAGCCGCGCCGGCAGCTGGAACACGACTGCGAGCGAGCTGAAGCCGAGCAACAGGCGGCCGGCAATGAACTGACAGCCCTGCAATCAACCCAGCAATTGCTACACAAAAATCTTGAGTTGTGGCAGAAAATGCTCGCACTGCAGCGACAAGCCGAACAAGATTTTGGAGCCGAACAACAACAAGAACAAGCTGCGCGGCGCCGCGCCCTGGAACAGGATGGCACTGCGCGGGAACTGCGCCCGCTGCATTTAGCTGCCAGGCAAGCGGCCCAACAGCTGGACGAATGCCGCGCCGCCGCAGTGCAAAATGGGGATAAAAGCGAGCAGCTGCGGAGCGAAATGGAAGAGCGCGCGCAGCCGGAGCTAGAACAAAGCAGACAGGCCTTTATTCGCCAACAGGAGTTTCAAGAACTTTGGCAGCAAAACCAGGACAAGATCCTGCAACTCGATTGGCGCGGCCAGGAGATGGCGCGACAACAGGAAAAACTCGCGCGCGAGCAACGCGACAGGCAAGAGCAAAGTCTTGAAGCAGAGCGTAGAGTTGATCAGCTAAAGCAAAAATTAAGCCAACTGGAGCGGAACATCGACGAGTTACAACAAAACTTGCGGGCTAATTGGAGCCAAGATTTGGCTCCAATTAGCCCGCAAGTTTTGGCCCAGGATTCAGGGCTTGATGTTGCCGAGACTGATTTTGCTTACAGCACAGCCGAAGCCACCTGGCGCCAAGAATTAAATGAGCTGCAGAAGCTGAGCGACTGGTTGCAAAATGGCGGCGAAATTGCCGCCTGGCGGCAGAAATACTCTGAGCTGCAGCACAACTTCGAAACAGCCCGGCGAGAATGGCAGTGTGAATTACAGCGCGACTACGAAGCAGAATGGACTGAGCTGCAACGACAACTACGAGAACTGGAAACTCAAGCACTGCCGCAGCCGGAACTTCCACCTCTTCCCGATTATTTGCGCTCGCCCGAATTGCATCCAGGACAGGGCCAGGACAACGATCAAAGTGCCGAGGCCGCTCTGCGCGGGGCGAGCGACTGCCTGAACCGGCTGACCAGCTCAAGTGAGCGCTACCTGCTGGGACGCGAGCTGCAATACGAGGCTGCCGCGGAAGCCGCCCAGCTATATGACTCACTGCGCGAAGAAGAACGACAGCTGGCCGAAGCCGAGCGGGACTTGTCCCGGCAAGAAGCCGCATTCAAAAAACAAGAACGTTACTGCAGAACCCTGCAGGAAAAACAAGAATTACAACAGCGCTTGCTGATCCTTGTGGAGGAACGCGCCAAGCTAGAAGATGAGCAGCCCTGCCCTCTCTGTGGGGCCACAGAACACCATTTTGAAGCCGCAGTTCAGGTTTCCGACGATATCCTGGTCTTCCAGGCCGAACTGGAGCAGCAGCACCGGGAGCTACAAGAACTACAAAATGCCGTACACGGTGACCAAGAGGAAGTTGGAAAACTGCGACTCTCTTGTGACAACTACCGCCGCGAGTGGCAAGACAAGCAAAACAAGGCCCAGCACCTACAAGGCGAGCTGCTGGCGCAAATAGAACTCCTCGACCAGATTCTACAGGGCCACCCGGCCCCACAGGTCCTACTGCCAGGAATTTGGAGCGATGTACAAGAACAGCGACAGGCAATATTTCAAACTCCAAGCCCAAATTCAAACCCAAATTCAAACCGAGGCCAGACGAAAATTGTAGCCGTGCCGCCGGCAATTTACTCAGAAAAATTGCGCACCGAATTGCGCCAACGCCGTGAGGAATTGGAGTTTTACCGCCAGGCGGAAAATGCGGCTTATGAGCGCTGCGAAGTGATGCAAAAACAACTTGAACAGAGCAAGACCGAATTGCGCGAGCAATGCCGACAAGTCGACAACGAGCGGGCCCAGACTCTGCTGCGTCGCCAGAATGCCAGCGACAAAATGCAAAACGCCCACAAGCAAATACGGGACTTTGCCCAGCGCCTGCGCCTGGACTTCGCTCGCGTATTTTCCCGGCCCGACGATCTGGCCTCAAGAGCAGACAGCCGTGCCGCTTTATATCAATTACCTCAATATCAGGTCGCCCTGCAAGCTCCCTGCCACGAGACTGCGCCAGAAACCCCACCCGTGTACAGCAAAAGCACACAGGCCGCCGCACAGGCACTGGAAAATCTGCACACACGGCTAGAGCTGCTCAGCGAAAGTGCCTTAGTCCAATTGCACGAACAAATACGAGCACAACAGAATTATTTGCACAACCTTTTACACCAGGCTCAACATCTGCAAACCCAGCAGAGTGAACGGACAATAAACCGGGAACGCCTGCAAACAGCCAGGCAAGATTGGGACAAAGCCAAGGAAGCCGCAAGGCAAGCCGAACAATTTCTGACCGAAGGTGCAGCCGAATTGAAAACTCTGGAACAAAAACTGCACCAGCACAGGTTGGAACTGCAACAACGCTGGCCGGCCCCTGTGCACACCGAGCGACAACGGGAACTGGAATCGACAACAGACTGGCGAGACCTGAACTGGAAGCAGCTACAACAGGAGTTTGCCAGCACCTGGCAACAAGTGCAACAGCAGCAGGAAACCTGCAAAAAACGCTACGAAAAACTGCAGACCGACTGGGAGTGGCTGCAAAAAGAAGGCCAGCGCCTACAAAACGAACAGGACAAGGCCCGGCAGCATTCCGAAAGTGCCCGGCAGCAGTGGCGACACCGGCTGCAGATGTCTGGCTTTAACGATGAGGCCGCCTTTCTCGCCGCAGAGCTGACAGACGAAACGCGGCGCAAACTGCAGCAGGAGCTCGAAGCCGGCACCAAAGCCTTCTGGCAACTACAACAGAGCTGCCGCGAGACGCGCGAACAACTTGACCTCACCCTGCGGCAACTCAACGAATTGATAGAGGCTGACACACTCGGCGATATTATTGTTGCCAGCCGCTTAGATAATCCATTGCCACAGAGCGATGGCGCGGAAGTCTTTTCCTTTCAAGACCTGGAGGAGCTCCAAGTCCAAGCCGTGCCAGATCAACTGCACGACCTCAAGGCTCTGCTGCAACGACGCGAAATATGGGCAAAAGAACGCTACCAGCAAGGCAGCGAGACACTGGGAGCCCTAAAGAAAAGATTACAGGATGACGATCAACTGCGCCGGCGACACCGGCAGATGGAATCCCAGGTTGAGGCCATGCAGCAGGAGGTCGCCGACTGGGAGCAACTCAACGAACTGATTGGCTCGGCCACCGGCGACAAATATAACAAGTTTGCACAGCAACTTTCGTTTGAGCACCTACTATATCATGCCAATCTCTACCTTGAACGCATAAGTGATCGCTACCTGTTATACAGCCCACCCGAAGCCTCATTGCAGTTCTTTGTCACCGATCAGTACCTGCCACCGGATCAGCAACTGCGTCCGGCACAAAACCTTTCTGGCGGCGAAAAATTCTTGATCAGCCTGGCCCTGGCCCTGGCCCTGGCCCGTATTTCCGCCCGGCAAATCCCCGTACAATCCCTGTTTCTCGATGAAGGCTTTGGGACCCTGGATGAAGACAGCCTTCACAGCACCCTCGAAGTTCTCGGCTCTCTGCAGCGCGACGGCAAATTGATCGGCCTTATTTCTCACATTGGCGCACTCAAAGAGCGCATCATATGCCAAATTCAGCTGGAAGCCATGGGCGAAGGTCGCAGCGCCATTCGCTGCGAGGGCAGTCTCGACATCGTGCGGACGGGCCCTGAACCGGATGAAAAAGCAATGAAGGCAAAAACCAGCAGCACCAGTGAAGCCAGGAAGTCCGCCAAGACCCAGCAAAAAGCGCGTCCAATTGCAGTTCACCCAGAATCAAGGGCAGAAACATCGAGGGCAGAAGAACCTGGCCGCGGGAGCCCGCAGCATCCCGGCGAGCTCTTCTAACAGCCCGCGCCGAGCTCCAGCAGATGTGGCCTCAGACGATTAGATTGCTTACCAGAGTGGGGCTCTTCAAGCAAAAAAATCCTTGCCACTCTCTAGCGGATAGCGTATTTTAAAATACAATGAAAGGACATTCAATTCCATGGCAAGCAACGAAGTTATTGTGGCGAACAAAGACCTACCCTCTGAACTACTGATTATCCCCATGTCCGGCAAACCTTTGTTTCCGGGCATTTTCACGCCCATTCTAATCAATGAAGCCGACGACGTCGCCTTGGTGGAGAAAGCTTACGAAGGGGATCGCACCATTGGGCTGGTTCTGACCCGCGAGGAGACACAGAAGCCCAAACAGCGTACACCCCTATCTGAAATTGATTTGCAAAAAAAAGATGAGAACAACGAATACGAAGAACTCTCTGAAGGTCTCGAAGATGTACCGGAGCCGGCAGGCCAAGAAACAGATTCAAATTCCAAAGCCCACACACACAAAGATACGGATCCAGAGCAAAAGGGCGAAAATGCGCAAGAAGTGGAATACCAGGAGAGCCAGGAACTTTACGATATCGGAACCGTGGCGCGTATCAGCCGCAAGATCAATCTGCCCGACGGCAACATCAACATCTTTATTACCACGCTCAAGCGTTTCCGCATTAAGTCGTTGAATTCAGACACCTACCCGCTAGTGGCCGAAGTCAACTATCTAGAAGATAGCCTGCCGGAAAAAACGGATGAACTCAAAGGCCTGACTCGGGCCCTGCTTTCGGAAATGAAACGTTTGGCCGAGAACAACCCTCTGTTTACCGAAGAAATGCGCCTGAACATGGTCAACATTGATAGTCCCGGCACCATTGCCGACTTCACCGCCTCTATTCTGAATTTACCGCGTGAAGTACAACAGGAGATTTTGGAAGAGCTAGACGTCTTTAAGCGGATGGAACACGTTTTGATTTATATCAAGCGTGAGCAGGACTTACTGAATATTCAACGCAAGGTGGCACAGCGCATTAACCAGAAGATCGAAAAGAGCCAGCGCGAATATTTTTTACGCGAGGAAATCAAGGCGATCAAAAAGGAATTGGGCGAGCCAAGTGACGCTTCCAGCTCCGATGCCATCAAGCTCCAGGAGAAAATCGCCCGGTTGAATCTGAGCGCGGAAGCCCGTGAGCAAGTCGAGTCAGAGTGGGAGAAGTTTTCGCTGATGGAGCCCAGTTCTTCCGAATACACGGTGACGCGCACATACCTGGACACGATTGTCAACCTGCCCTGGGACGCGCCAGAGCCAGATCAGATTTCGCTTAAAAAAGCCGAACGTATCCTCAATAGCGGCCATTACGGCCTTGAAGATGCCAAAAAACGCATTCTCGAATATTTGGCCGTGCGATACTTAAAGCAAGACGCGCGCGGCGCCATAATTTGTCTGGTCGGGCCGCCGGGGGTAGGTAAAACATCAATTGGCAAATCTATCGCTCAAACTCTTGGGCGTCCATTCTATCGCTTTTCCGTCGGCGGGATGCGCGACGAGGCGGAAATCAAAGGCCACCGCCGCACGTACGTGGGAGCGATGCCGGGCAAACTGCTCCAAGGCCTGAAAGTAACCAAGACCCAAGCCCCGGTCTTCATGATAGACGAAATCGACAAGCTGGGCGTCTCGTTCCAGGGGGACCCATCGTCCGCCCTGCTGGAGGCCCTCGATCCGGAACAGAACAATGAGTTCCGCGACCACTATCTGGACCTGCCATTTGATTTGTCGCATGTTTTGTTCGTGACTACGGCGAACACCCTAGAAGGCATTCCCGCGCCACTGCGCGACCGCATGGAGGTCATCCGACTTTCGGGTTACATCCTCGAAGAAAAGGTGGAGATTGCCAAACGCCATTTCATCCCCCGTTCGCTACAACGCCACGGCATGAGCAAGGAGCAGGTGAGTTACACTCTGGCCGCCCTACGTGAAATTGCCAACGGCTACGCCCGCGAAACCGGCCTGCGCAACTATGAAAAGGCCCTTGATCGCATCCACCGAAAAATTGCTTACAAAATTAGCGTCGCAGAACTAAATTCGCCCGAGCCAAGGGCGCCAAAACCGACAGACGAGGCCAAAGGCAAGCAGGAGGAAGTAGATAACACGGAGAAAAGTTTTCCTCTCTACGGCGACCCCATCAAAATCGACGTCAAGGATCTTGAAGGGTACCTAAAAAAGCCCTTGTTTACCATTAACCCGCAGCGCATGATCGCCCAAGCCGGTATGGCCACCGGCCTGGCCTGGACGGGCATGGGTGGTGACACCTTGGTGATTGAGTCACTGGAACTGATCGGACGTGGCGAGCTGAAACTGACGGGCCAGATGGGCGATGTCATGAAAGAATCTGCAGCCATCGCCTATTCTGCAGCAAAAAATTATTTATCGTGCTGCGGCGATTTAGGGCGCTTGGATCCGAATGCTGAATCGTTGCGACTGCCCGCTGAGCCGCCCGCTGAGCCGCCCACCGAATCAGCTGGACTCAATAACGCCACGAGCAAAAAAGGCACCAACTCATTGCTACCGCGCTGGGCGAGATCCGAAATCCACTTGCACATTCCCGAAGGGGCCACGCCCAAAGACGGGCCTTCAGCCGGCATTACCATGGGTATATGCATCCTTTCGCTGCTGTGTGGCGAGCTCGTGGATAGCAGTTTTGCCATGACGGGGGAGCTTTCGCTCACCGGGCAGGTCCTGCCGATTGGCGGCCTGCGTGAAAAATGCATCGCGGCCAAGCGTTACAACATTAAAAATATCATCATTCCCAAGCAGAACCTGCGGGATCTAGACGAAATCCCCGACTATGTCAAAAAGGGCATTAGTTTCTACCCGGTGATTGAATTCCCACAGGTGGTCAAACTACTGCAACCAGAGCTGGCCAAGCACTACAAGCCACAGCTAAAGAGCCTAGCGAAAAAGACAGCCAAAACATTTAAAACCAGACCTTTGCGTGTAAAACCCTTACAGTTTTAGGGAATATTCGGCCTAAAATGAATTCCATCGCGACTTCATTATAAAGTTTGATTTTTTGACAATTTTTGAAGGTCAAGAAGACTTAATTCTGAATTATTTACTTAGTTACCCAATGTTTTATTTATCTTCCAAGGTTTTCATCAATGCAAAACATAAATTGTCAATATTGTCGGCATATTCATGGTAGGAGGAAATATTTGCCAGAATAATTACCCCAGTTCTTCTTTTTTTATCTATTGCCATAGAAGAACAATAGCCACCAGAACCTCCATTGTGCCAAAGCCAATCAGTCTCCGATTCATTCTTCAATATATGCCAGCCCAAGCCAATAACCATGTCATCACTCACAGGAAAAGTAGGGGTTCCGATCAATGCCAACTCCTCGTTTGAATCATTAAAATGGGCCAACGCAAATTTGGACAAGTCATTGGCGTTAGACAAAATTCCCCCAGCCCCAACCGTGACATCTTGGTCATCCCAATTGGCGACTTCATTGCCTTCTGCATCAATACCTCTGACCAGCTTATCCGCAATCTTTTCGCGATCAGTTGTGGAGTCTGTCATATTATATTTAGAAAATATCTCTTGTTGCAGGAGCTCCTCATAAGATCTGCCATCTATTTTACTCAAAAGAAAACCGAGTAGTCCCGCTCCGAGATTTGAATATTGATATTTCTCTCCTGGACTTTGTGAAAGTTCAAGCTCTCCAGTCAGATATCCTTTGAGTTTCTTCTGATCGTAGTCCTTGTAAGGATTCTCCGGGTCAACCAAGTCCGATTCAAAATATGCGGGCAATCTCGGAAGCCCGGAACTGTGATTTGCCAACTGTTCAAAGGTAATCGTCACATTGTCTTTAAGCGTAATATAATCTTTTATCTGATCTTTGAGCCCAAGTTTGCCTGCAATTACAAAATCGGCGAGGAGCGTCGACGTAAATACTTTGGTGATGGAGCCAATTTCAAAGACAAGGTCGCGGTTTTCCATACTTAAAATAGAATTTTCTTTTCGATTAATGCCATAGAATCTGGGAATCCCATCTTTAATTATAGCTATTGAAATCACCGTATTATTTGGGAAGACCTTGCAATTTTCAAAGATCAGTTGCAACTGTTGATTTGTGACTTTATCCTCCGAGTAAGATTGTTGATCTACGGCCTCACTGATCTGACTACTCATACAAGAAGTTATTAAAAAAGAGGCTGCCACTCCATTTAACAAAAAATAGAAACCCCGCTTTATTACTGGGTGACTTTGCTCAATCTTGGCCATGACCCGGCTAATACCGATCCCTGCCGCCATAATGGATACTGCCGACAAGAATCCAGTTAACCAATCATACCGCTGCATTGCCCTGATTGCAGTCCCATCTGATATAATAATATCCATCATCTGCAGATCTCCCTTAAATCTTTTAGTAATACTCAGCATGTAAATTCCCAGATATAGCGTGGTAAAAAGAAATATAAAGATAGCAAGATTAAACGGCCATATTTATCCACTTTCAAGATTGAACGAACTTTAAAATGGTAAAATGCCGTCCCTTGATCTCAAGTAAACCTTTTTTTTGCAATCTCTTCAATGCGCGCGACAGAGTTTCTGGGCTGCACGCCAAATAACGCGCCAAGTTCCCCTTGCTGATCGACAACTCGCCGCGCAGCCTACCCGCACACGACAAGCCCGAACTCTGGTATTGGCGCCGAGCTTCGCGCAATAAAAAGCCCCACAAACGTTGCTCCAAGGTCTGAACCCCCAACTGCCTGACCTGTTGATTCAGGGCATTTAATTTGCGACTCATGCTTGTCGCCAACAGCTGGGCCAACTGCAAAGCCTGCTGGGTCAGCTGGGGTGCCAGCGTTCGAAAAGCCTGATCACCACCCGCAAACAAGCTTTGTATACCATGCAGATCCAGGCACAACAAAGTGGCATCTTCCAAGACCTCGGCACCGGCCGGGTAGCTCAGCCCTCGCCTATTTCTTTGCTCTTTCTCGCCCAATCTTATCTCGGACAAGTTGCCTTGGAACAGCAGATTTTCAGCAATACACTCCGGCCCCAGGGCAAAATGGATAGCGTCCTCGCGCCCGGCGGCAGAATCACTATGGAAAAGTCGGATCATTCCGCGTGCGATAAAATAAAAATGCCGCGCCGGCTGGCCCTCTAAAAACAGCAATTGGCCTTTAGCGCAGCGACGCGACTGACCGTGCGATCGCAAGAACTGCAGCATGGGCTGCCAATCCTGCAATACAGTCAGCCCCATGGAGCGGGCGTCGTGGGGCTGAGAGTCCAAGCCATGCAGATGGAGCAGAAACTCTCGCAACAATTCTGTGGTATCCGGTGCCGTCTCTACTGACCCCATAATGATGTTCCCAACCCGCTCTAGAGACCGTAATTTTCAGGTTTTCGGCGGCCGCTATGTGGCTCTGCCCGCAATCAGTTCGGGGCTACAGCGAACGATAAACCTTCGATAAACCTTAACGGGACAATCAGTCACAAAGCCCTTTGCAATTTTTTGCAAAAAACCTGGCAATTTTGACTTTGGTCAATTTCTTTCCCGTCACCGCAATCTATGCTGAAAGCAGATTAAAGTTAAACATAAGGAGGATTCAACTATGTTTTGTTTTCAATGTCAAGAAACGGCGGGCAATGTCGCCTGCCAGCGGCAGATTGGCGTCTGCGGCAAGGGTGACGAACTGGCGGCCCTGCAGGACCTGCTGCTTTACAGTCTGCGTGGCATTGCCTATTGGCAAGCGCAAAGCCGGCAATCTGAAATTGATGCCGCACTGGCAAAGTTTTTGATCGAAAAGCTCTTTGCCACAATCACGCGCGTAAATTACGACAAGCAACAGTTTGTCGGATTCATTCGCCAGGCCCTAGAAATCCGCCAGCAACTAGCCGCCCGTGCCGCGACGACGACAAGCGCCGATGTCCCCGCGGCAGCCACCTGGCTGCCGCAAATCCCACTGGACAAAATGGGCGAGCCAGAATTGCAAGACGATCTTTTAAAAGAATTTATCACTCTTGGTCAGAGCCGGCCGGTCGGTGTATTGGCTCAAAGTGACGAAGACCTGCGCAGCCTGCGCGAAATCGCCGTTTACGGCCTGAAAGGCATTGCCGCCTATGCCGATCACGCAACTCAACTAGGCTACCGCTCGGCCGAAGTTGAACAGGGCATCTTCGACATACTCAACGACTTGAACAACGACTCCCTGACCCTGCCGGACTGGCTGCAGCGCCTGGACAAATGCGGCGCCACAGCCGTAACGGTCATGGCATTGCTCGACCAGGCCAACACGAAAACTTACGGCAATCCCACGCCCACCCACGTCAGCGGTTCACTACAAGCCGGCCCCGGCATCCTGGTCACGGGCCACGACCTGCGCGATCTGAAGCAACTCCTCGAACAAACCCAAGGCACCGGCGTCAATATCTACACCCACAGCGAGATGCTCATCGCCAATGCATATCCAGAACTGAAAAAGTTTCCCCACTTGAAAGGGAACTGGGGCGGAGCCTGGTACGAACAACAAGTGGATTTTGCCCGCTTCAATGGCCCCGTACTGTTTACCACGAACTGTATTGTCCGGCCTCAAGCCAACTATGCCCAGCGCATTTTCACCACTGGCAACGCGGCCTATCCCGGCTGTACCTACATCTGCGAAAATCCGCACGGACAGAAGGACTTCAGCCCACTGATCGCCATGGCCCAGGAGCTGGGCAGCCTGGAGCCCCAGCCGGGTCCGGACGTAAATACGGGATTCTCACGCCAGACCTTACTCGGAGCTAGACAGCAGATTCTCGAATCTGTGCGAGCCGGCAAAATCCGCAAATTTGTAGTCATGGGCGGCTGCGACGGTTTCCACAAAGAACGCAAATATTATCGTGATTTTGCCCAGGCACTCGACGATGACGTGTTGATCCTGACCGCGGGCTGCGCCAAGTACCGCTACAATCGCCTGCAGCTCCCCGAAGTGGCCGGACTCCCGAAAGTTATCGACGCCGGGCAGTGCAACGACAGTTATTCACTTGCCATACTTGCCCTGGACATCCAGAAGGCGCTGGGGGCCGAGTCCCTGAATGATCTGCCAATTGTCTTCAATATATCTTGGTACGAACAAAAGTCTGTCACCGTCTTGCTCGCCCTGCTGCACTTGGGAGTCAAGGGCCTGCAGATGGGACCAACATTGCCCGCGTTTATCTCGCCCAACGTCGCGGGCATCCTGATTGAAGGTTATGGACTGCGGCTAAAAGGCGATGTCGAGAGTGACATTGCCGAATTGGTCGGAGAAGTGTGCGAATAAGTCCACGGGATTGACTAGAATCGGGTCTCTTCCTTAGGAGAGAAGCTTTAGTCAATTCAGGCCATTTGATTTTCAGTGATCTGCTTTACATTCATCCATAATCTGTCGATTAAGAAATGTGAAGTATCAAATTTGGGATTCCCAGATCCGCGCTCTGCCCGAAGCTAATCGACACGAGCCGGAATTCGCGGCCGGCCAGCTTCTACTGTTGATCAACATCCATGCCATTAACTTTGCCCCTAATGACTGAGAAAATACAATTTTACATTGAAATATCTCGTGACTACAATATCTAAGTTACTTAACTTTAAAATTTTACCTGAAAAAATTCTTGACAATTTACTTAAAATACCTTCCATAATGCCTGCATGCCAATAACAACAGCGAGTAAAAGAAGTATTTTTCGCAAAATCGCTTTATATAACAAAACAGGTATCTTATTTCTTATTTTAATCCCCAAGATAATCGCTGCAACTCCTGCAATTAGGATAAGCAAAGAATGCATTACGTCTTCTCTATTTATGGCTTGAGCGTAAAAAAATACTCCCAACTGTGAAACCTTTCCAAGCAAAAAGCAAAGGTTTAACCCCTGAACCATGGCATTTTTATCTTTGCCTTCTGACTCTAGAAAATAAATGACCAATAAGGGAGACATAGCATTGGTAAACCCACCCATCATTCCAGCAAAAAAACCAAAGGCAATCATAGAGATGGTAGGGTTCTTAGCAATAGTGCTGGAATCGAATTTTAATTGATGGGAAAAAAGGTACAGGATAATGCTAACGGACAACAGCAATTCGAATATCCATTTCGCTTCGGTATCGATCAATATTTTTGTGCCGAGAATACTGCCTGACATAGAAATGAGTGCAAGTACTGCGTACTTCTTTATCGCTTTTATCGGGTTTTTACCCGACCCGATACTGACCACGTTAAGCATAATAGTCGGAATTAAGGTCCATGCGATAGCATTTTCAATAGTAACGAACAATGCTAGTGAGGCGGTGAGTACTATCGGGAATCCCAAGCCGACAGCTCCGTGAATCAATCCGGCGATCAAAGCGAAGCAGATCATCAAAAGAAGTAACCCCGCGCTATCTACCTGCATGATATCTCCTTTAAATTGAATCGTATTCGCTTCAAGTGCCTTCGTTTATCCTTTACAGCAGTGCAGGCATGTAAAAACCGTTTGTTATCTAACAGTAAAATATGATCTCTTTGTAGAAAAATCTGAGCCATATTCTTCGGATTGCTGATGATGCATTCAAATTCTTTTAATGCCTTTAATTCTTTTTCTTTACAATGTTCGCGATCAATAAGGTCTCGCCGGTAGCGCAAATTCAAATTTTCATCAATGATTTGCGCCTGTATCGCCTTAATCCCTTTATAAAATTCCGTAGGTACGCGAAAAGTATATAGGCAGCTATTTAGTATTTTAAAAGCATCTTCAGATAACTGCTGTATAATGAGGCAAGTATTAATCAATAAATTGCATCCTCCTCCCTTTCTGTCAGGTGTAATGACATGCAGCCCAAAATAATCGGGGGCATTATCCTCATAAGAACAATCCGTATGAAAGAAGAAATCATCTTCTCTATGTGATCGAGCAAGGTGTTCACTGCCTGAAGTACCCCCAGGAGCAATATTCCATACCTTTCTGCCTTTATTATCGTGCGTATGAATCAACCCCATCGCCTCAATTATATGTTGCATCACTGCTTTATCCCTGTTCTCTTGAGATCAGAGGATTAACAACCCGTTTTTAATTAATACCTCTTTATATAACTGATACGCATCCCCTGCTGCATTGATATACGGATAGCATATTTGGGGGTATCTAATTTCTTTTATATCTTCTATCATATCATGTGACATAATCTCAGTTTTTACAATTTTATTTTTATTAAATATACTCATTTTTAGCTCCCATTAATTAAAAAAACTGTTAAACCTTATTGATTAAGGCTTTAGTCTTTATTTTTTTTCATATATTCGATAACAGTCTCATAATTTACAATTTCTACCCATCCACATAGACATACCTCGAAACGATCCTTTCTTCTTGGGCCTCTCTTTTTAGAGCATGTTGATATTAATCATATCAATGATAAGAACAAATTTTATGAATACTTTGGACATTATATCAAGTTTTTAAAAGCGGGAAAATATACTTCTAACCCATTTAAATCTGCGAAAAAGCCGCTCAATTTCATTACACCGTTTGTAAATCTCTTTGCTATATTGCCACGGGTTCACAAGCGGTTTGATTTGGGGGACTACAGGATCAGAGCCAAGGTCAAGCGCAATGGTGGCAAGCTGGTTTTAATGTTGGTAGGCAAACGACATTTGCCCAACAGAAGAAAATCTCTCTATACAATAGATGAAGCGGCAAGTGTTTTGGGTGAATATGAAATCTTATCGGATATAGAAAATATCAGTGGCGGTAATCGACTCGCAATATTCTGATCTTCAAGCATTTTTCTTACTCTAAAGCTATCTTAGCCTCAATCCGCAATCAGCACTTGGGCCGCTGGCAACTCAGAAAGTAACACAAACTCATAACATGCAATTTTCTATTCATACCTCCCTTTAGAGATATTGGGTACGCCCGATCAAGCGTGGCTCGCAACTCTTTTTTGAGGCTCAATGCCGTGCGGTGTGTCTTGAGATGAGTGGCATCAATCATCAGCATGTCCGTTCTGCAACGCGGCTTGACCAGTTCTTCAAAGATCTTCTCGAAAACACCGTTTTTTGATCAGCGCACAAAACGGTTTTAAAGTGTTCTATAGGGGCCGTATTCAGGCGGTGCATCGCAGCAGCATTAACCATTGCGAATAAGCCCACGGGATTGACTAGAATCGGGTCTCTTCCTTAGGAGAGAAGCTTTAGTCAATTCAGGCCATTTGATTTTCAGTGATCTGCTTTACATTCATCCATAATCTGTCGATTAAGAAATGTGAAGTATCAAATTTTGGATTCCCAGGTCCGCGCTCTGCCCGAAGCTAATCGACACGAGCCGGAATTCGCGGCCGGCCAGCTCGTGGACCTTGGACATGCCGGCAAAAGTTCTCTCCGGCATGTCCCGGCCGAATTTTCACTTCTGTCGTGGAACTTAAACAAACAATGCTACCGCTCCCAGTGGCCCAGCTTATTTCGCCTGTTGCAACAACACTATCCGGCAGAATTCATACTCTTTCAGGAACTGAATTACCGCCCTGCCTCCAAACATTCACGGCAGGCCCGGACAATGCCCGGACCAACAGATCAGGCTTTATATCACAGCCAAGGCTACCACTTCACTTTCCTGCCCAACCTGCGGCAACTGTTTTACAAACACAGCTATGCCGGCGTGGCGACACTTTCCTCTATTTTTTGTGACAGTTGCAACGAACACACCGCCTATATCAGCCGAGCTCGCGAACCGTTAGCTTTTACACCCAAACCCATGCTAGCCAGTACTTATGGCCTGGAAAACGGCCAGCTTCTACTGTTGATCAACATCCATGCCATTAACTTTGTACACACCAAGCACTTTGTGCACCAATTGGCACAGCTGCGACAGATTTTACAGCAACACCAAGGTCCTGCAATACTCGCTGGGGATTTCAACAGTTGGCACAGCAGCCGAATTCGCGCGATTGAACAAATGCTGGCACACGGCTCAAACGCCTTCACCGAAGCGGACTTTGGCGAGCACAGCCAGCATATCAAGCGAGCTCCCCGCGCCTTGCAATACTTCTTTGGCGAACATCACCTTGACCGAGTGTATTACGATTCCGACTATTTGGCCCTGGATGGGGCGCCCAAAGTGCTGCACCAGGTAGCCGGTGTTTCTTTCGACATTTCCGACCACGCACCTCTATATGTTCGTTTTCGCTGTCGCGACATACGGCCATAATGGGCCAGCATATTATTTGGGTCGGCCTACTCGGCCTGATCAACTTGCTCGGCCTATTCTCAGCCCTGCACGCCATCATGCGCAGTAACTCCGCTCAAGGGGCCATCGCATGGGCCATGGGCCTGCTGTTCATGCCTTATCTGACGCTAATCTTATATTGGACTGTGGGACGCAACCACCTGCACAGCTATGTTACGGCGCGGCAAAGCCGCGACCAAAAACTGCAAATCCTGTGGCGCCAAGTAGATCGCCAACTGCGGCAACATAGCTACCCCCATTCTGTGCTCTTCCCTCAGCTCCATAGCGCCGAAAGGCTAGCGCGCTTACCTCTGCTCAATCACAATTGCGTGCAGCTACTGCTCAATGGACAAGCCAGTTTCCACAGTATCCTGCAGGGGCTGAAAAACGCAAAGTTTTACATCTGCTTTCAGTTCTACATCATCAAAAACGACTCCCTGGGCCGCACCATCCAGCAATTGCTGATGGCCAAGGCCCGCGCCGGACTCCAAGTCTATTTCCTTTACGATCGCATTGGCAGCCTCAAGCTAAAACGAAGCTACGTCAAAACCTTGCGCCAAGCCGGCGTGCAGTGTCACGACTTTTCCCTATCGGGCCTGAGCGAGCCACTACGAATTAATTTTCGCAATCACCGCAAGCTGGTTATTGTCGATGGGCACAGCGCCTGGCTGGGCGGCCACAACATTGGCGATGAATATCTAGGGCGAGGTGATCTGGGCTTCTGGCGCGACACCCACATTCGCCTCAACGGCCCCGCAGTCCTGGCCTGCCAACTGACCTTCGTCGAAGACTGGCACTGGGTAACCGGGCAGCTACCGGCGCTGAACTGGCAAGCAAGCGACAGCGGCGAGAACGGCGAGAGCGAATCGGGCAGCCGCGCCCACGCAAACGAGGCTAAAGAGGCAGATGAAAGCGTGAGTTCCGCAGCACTCCAGACCGCGCAGAAAGATGGATCTGGCGAATCGCGAGCTTACTTAAAGCGCAGCCTACCCATCTGCCACGACATCCCGGTACTGATTATCCCCAGTGGTCCGGCCGATTCACTCGACACTGCCCGCTTGATGTTTGTGCACGCCATCAACACGGCACACAAACGCATCTGGGTGGCCAGCCCCTACTTTGTCCCCGACCAGTCTGTAATTTCGGCCCTGGTGCTGGCCGCTCTGCGCGGTGTCGACGTGCGCATCATGGTGCCAGACAAACCGGACCACTGGCTGGTTTACCTAAGTTCCTTTGCTTTTTTTGACGAGGCCAGCGCCACCGGCGCTAAAATCTACCGCTACCGAAACGGTTTTCTCCACCACAAAATCTTGATTCTCGACGACCACGTTAGCGCCGTGGGTACGGCCAATCTGGATAACCGCTCCTTCCACCTGAATTTTGAAATCACAGCCATGATTATCGACGAAAAACTACACCGACAAATGTGCCAAGCATTTGAAGCAGACCTAGCACACTGCGACCGGCTAGAGCCACTGGCAAAACATGGCTTCTGGTTCCGAGTCCTGGTGCACATCGCCCACCTCTTTGCACCCCTACTCTAAAAAGCTTGGCCTCTATATAATACCCAGGCGGGCAAAGAACTTCATGGCAATGACGCGAAATTAGCTACAGAAAAATCCTTGCCGGCGCAGCTCAAAGTCATTATCTTAGCCCCGACTGGAAGATACTCAGGAGTCCTTATGCCTCAAGCTGATGAAAAGCCCAAAACAGAAGAAAAAAAGGAAGACTGGCTGCAGTCCTTGTTTCTAAAAACCCGCAGCATCATGCTGACCGGCGAAGTCAACAAAGAGATGACAGATCGGGTCTGCAGGCAACTTTTGCACTTAAGCAACGAGTCCGCTAGCGAGCCAATTAAAATTTTTATCGACTCGCCCGGCGGCGATGCCGATGCTGGCTACGCGATTTTCGACATGATCCGTTTTATTGACGCCCCGGTTTACACCATAGGCTTGGGCCTGGTGGCCAGTGCCGGGGCCTTGATCCTGATCGCTGCACCTAAACGACAACGCCTGGCCATGCCGAATTCGCACTACATGATTCACCAGCCGCTAAGTGGCATTCGCGGCGTGGCTTCGACCATCGAAATTCATGCCAAGGAAGTAGAGAAGCTACGCGAACGCATTAATCGCCACATTGCCGAAGCTACCGGCAAAAAACTTGCCCAGGTGGCCGAGGACACCGATCGCGATTACTGGCTAGGATCTGAAGAGGCCAAAGACTATGGTCTAGTCCATCAAGTCCTCGGCAGCATGGCTCAATTGCGCGAAATTCTAGGCGCGGGCAGTGGGGCAGAAGACGTCTCCAACACTTAGGGGGATTCATCATGAAGCTACGAGCCCACGAATACTGTGCCTATATTGGTTTTACGGATAGCAAAGCAGTCGTCAGCAAGCGCGCTGCCCGCCAGTATCGCCGTTACGACTTCACCCGCTTTCTCAGTGAGGGCCTATATAAACAGGCCTTTAGTCTGGCTTATTACTCTGGCAGTCAAACGCAGATGCAGCAGGTACTGAACGAGCTGCAGACAAAACTGGCCCATCAAGGAGATCCGCTGCCCGGACAGAGTTTGCCGCAGAGCAGCGACGACCTGATCCAGATCTTCGGCATTATTCCGGTTCCCAGGCAGCTGAACGGCATGCTCTATGTCTAAAAGATCATGTCTACTCCGCAAGAAGGCAAATCTATAACCAGCTGTCAGATCATTCCCCTTATTATTTACCGCGTCCATCCCGAAGAGGCTGGCCAACTAGGCATCCTGGCTCATGTCGTCAGCGATCTGAGTCAGTTGCAGGCTCACAATGTCTCCACAGAGCTAGCTGATACGGTGCCGGCCCTGCCCCCCCTAAAACTGAAGCCCATCGCCGCCCTTACGAACAACGAAGGGCTGGAACGCAGCCGCCGACAAGGCTATCTGTGGTTGCTCCACCCACAGTTAAACCAACTCCAGCCCTACCGTGGTCAGCCGCCTCTGCTGGCCCTGCAATCTTCATACGGTTTCTACGAGGCCTACTTGCCCCATGATAGTTGCGCAGTGCCCCTACAGTGGTACAATGAAGCCCAGTTGGAACAACTACCCGATGCCATAGAGAAGCAACGCCGAAAAGATGCCCAGAGCCGTGAGCAAAATAACAGACAAAGACAACTACAGGCCTGGCGTGTTCAGCTGAATCATGGAGCAACGCGAGGCAAATAAGAGCAGCGCGAGACAAATAACTTTTCCCATAGTTCTTGCCCTCGGCAGCCCAATTTATCGCTATCAAGTATTTCCGCCCTACAGTTCTTGCCATTCACAGCGTTTCATGATAAAAACTAATTGAATATTTCAAATTCTGTTGCCAAATGGGGTTCTCAAAGATTCTTGATCAAAGACTCTTGGCCAAGGGTTCTTGTCAAAAGATTCTTGACAAATTGCCTATGACCTGAAGCAAATAAAACTGCAAGAATAAATAACGGTGCATACAGCAAGAAGAAAGCGATTATCCATCACCCTATTTGCCCGTTGCGGATGCAGAGGTACGGAGGTATCATGCAAATCATTGCCATTGCCAGTGGAAAAGGTGGCGTCGGAAAGTCCATGCTTTCCTCCAACCTGGCAGTCGCTCTAGGGCAAAACGGCAAACGTGTAATCGCCGTAGACTTGGACCTGGGCGGTTCCAATTTACACTTGACTCTCGGCGCCATGGGCCTGCCCAGAGGCGTGGGTACTTACTTCGACAACCCTTCCACTAACCTCAAAGATATTATCTACCGTACAGACTACGACAATCTTTCGATCATCCCCGGAGAATCCGAACTTCCGGGCATTGCCAACGTCCCGCCGGGCCCCAAGCAACGCTTGCTGCATGACCTGAAGCGACTGGACTGCGACTACCTACTGCTCGACCTGGGCGCGGGCACCCATTACAACACCATGGACTTCTTCCTGCTTTCTGGCAACGGTATCCTGGTCACCAACCCGACCTTAACTGCGACTTTAAATGCCTATTTATTCCTGAAAAATAGCGTATTTCGCATAATGGGTTCAAAATTCACAAGAGATAGCATAGCCTACAACTACTTAAAACAGTTAAAAAAAGACGGCATTTCACTGCAGAAAATTTACCTGACTAAATTGCTCAATCAAATCCGCGAGATCGACCGTCAGTCTTACGAAAAAATGCAGCTAGGCATGAATTTACTGCGCCCCAAAATGATCCTGAATATGGTCAACGACCCCAAGGACATGCAGCGGGCCAACAAACTGCGCAGCTCCTGCCGCCAGTACCTTTCTGTAGACCTAGAGCACCTGGGGGTTATTTATTACGATGAGGTACAATCGCGCGCGCTCAACGCGCGCCTGCCGGTAGTCGCCTATAAACCCCAGGCCATTATCTCGCAAGCTATCTATCGCATCAGCGACAAAATTCTGGAAATGAACTCCCGCAATCAGTCCCCGCTCTCCAGTAATGAAGGGCAAATGCCGCGCGAATTATTTGACGACTCCTACGAAATAGCCAACCAGGAAGCCGCGGACGACTACAAGCTACGTCACAGCCAGTTGCAAGAATCCCTACATTCAGGCCTGTTATCCGAAAGTGACATGATCGAAACCATTAAATCCCAGCAATTCGACATCCAACAACTGAAACTTGAGAACCAATTCCTCAAGAAAAAAATCCTTGATATGGCCAAGAAGGCTAAATCCAATAGCTAGAATCTGGAGAAAATTTATTTAAGGGCACCGTATGATCAAAGAGCGCATGAATTTAATGGAGTTGGTCAGCTCCCTGGAGCAGCAGCTGTTGGTGTTGCCGCTGTTCCAGCGGCCCTTTGTGTGGTCAGAAGAACAAATATGTGACTTATTTGATTCCCTGTGGCAAGCTTATCCGATCGGAGACATCCTATTGCTGGAGCAGCCGCCGCAAGACCTGAAGGGCCGTCTGCAATGTTGTCGTTTTGCCTCCCAAATCGGCAGCCAGTACTCGGAGCAAAGCCTGCAACAGCGCCGCAGCGAAGCCCGTATCTTTGAAGAGCTTCCCGCCGCTAGCCACTTGGTTCTCGATGGTCAGCAGCGACTATTTGCCTTTTTCATCGGCATTGCCGGAACCTACTTGCGGGCCGAAGGCCCGGGCAATTTTGAGCCAGCTCAACTTTATTTTGATTTCTTCCCGCTGTTAGAACTCTTTCTAGATAACAATGGCGACCTGGAAGCCCTGCGCAGCGAACACCATCAGTTCAATTTTTACAGTGATGCCCAACTTACGGGCCATCGCAACGAAATTCGCGAATATGCCTTGCACTCAAAACGCTCCGACCTACAAAACTGCGATCTTTCTTACCTTCAGCTGCCACTCAGCCTGGTCCGCAGCTGGGGGCGCGATCGCCGCACGGCCAAATCTGAAATTCGTCGCTTCCTCAAACCAATGACGGCACTACCCAAAGCCCTGGTCGATGAGTTTGAAGACATGCTGGACAATCTACACCACTACCTGTGGATTGCCGAGTCCATCCACAGCAAAATTGTAAATCCTCGCAACAGTTATGACCTGTTAGAAATTTTCAGCCGTTTAAATCAAGGTTCCAGCTTTAAGGCCAACGACTTGCACTACGCCTTGCGCATTGTCTTTCCGCAAGTTTCAATACACAAGTTCTGTCGTTTTTTGCAACGAAATAACCCAAGAGCAGCACACGAGCCCGACGAGACATCTGCCGGGCATAAATTAGCCGCCAGAACAGACTCCGATTCCGGTATTGATTCTAAGGATAAAAACCGAAGTAAAGAAATTAGTTTGGCCACTCAAACCTATAGTACAGAAGAACTTGCTGAGCTATCAGCCCAGGAGTGGAGTCCCTCAATTTTTCACGAATTAAATCCTGTTAGCAATCGCGCGGCGGCCAGCCCGCTCGGCGGGATCTTGAGCAAGCAACAAACGTTTGATTCTCAGGAACTTGAAGAAAGTTACGAGCGCCTGCTGCAAACTGCTGACGAGCTAAAGCTGAGCCTAGACTTCCTATACCACTGCTATTTGTTTTGCCAAGCCGAAGAACCCGAGGAAATTGCCCATAATATCCGCAAACGCGAGGGCGCGTTGGCCCTGCGCAACAACGGCGAGCATTTACTGCGTTTTGTCGAATCGCTTGACACGCTGCGCGATGCCATCGACTCCTGCAACTTTATTGTGCGCCACTGGTTTGCCGATAATCTCCACAACAACTATGTGCTGCTTCCTGTACTCTATTATTTTTACAAACAGGGCGCCGAATTTTTCGACCCGCTCAACGACTTGAGTGATGTCAACCTCTCGCGCATTGTGCGCTGGATTGCCCTGAACGAAGTCGCCCCCTCGGTTTTCCGCGGAGGCATGCAGCAACTGGCCCGGCTCTGGCCGGTCCTACACCACAGTATGTCCAATGCCATGCAGAACCCGGATCACCCACAGCCAGCCGAGTCGGAGCCAGGTCAGCTTAATTTTCCCCTGCAGCGTCTGCGTCAGGACTTGCAGTTAGCTTTTTCAGGGAGCAAAAATAGCAATCGGGAGCGCAGCCTGACGCTCAGCGATCAAGACATTGTCCAGTTGCTAGACAATACCAAGATCCGGCACCGCGCCAGCATTCCACTGGTCGCCCTGCTCTATTCTCACCCGCAGCGCATCTCACTGATGCAACGTTACGAAGAGCGGCAGATTGATTTTATCCAGCCGCAAAAGCTGCTCAGCCGCCGCGCACTTAAAAGCTACGGCCTGAGTCAGGCCGAAATTGAGCTATTTTACAACCGACGAGACAGCGTACTGAACCTGCAATGGCTGCCCAAGCGTTTGCAGACCGAAAAAGGAGAGATCCCCTTCCGCCAGTGGCTGGGCAACAGCCAACAACTGCAGCTGCTGGGCGAACAGAACGATTTCCAGAAGAAAGAACTCATTATTAACTTTATGCGTTTCCACCACATTAAGACAGAGGACGGCATTTACACCATCAATGCCTTTGGCCGTTTCCTCGGCGAACGCCGCAACTTGCTTTACCGCGCCCTGAAACAATATGGCCAAAACTTTGACGACTGGGATCTGCAAGCCAAACGAACGAAGATCAACTTTGCCGCTTTTTAGCCTAAACAAACAAACAAAGAAGGAAGAGCATGTCCCAACTTTATTCCATTGCAAAGAGCGAAATAGCTAGTTTCCTGGACGCCGCCGACTGTAGGGCCTTGGACGAAATCGTTCAAATTTATCAAGATGCGATCCTGGCCAATTCGGCCCAGCTGGCCCGGCTGGAGGGCTGTCCGGACCTTGACGGGCGCACGGAAAGTATCAAAGAGCAGCTACTGCAGAGTTACATATTGCTAGGCAAGAAAATTGAAGCCATGGTACAGCGCGAATCCAACTTGCACGTCTACTCCTTTGATACCCAGAGCGAGGAACAGCGCGGCGAAGTTTCGCGGCTGATTGCCAAACTGCGCGATTCCCAGACTGAACAGGAAGAATTCACTTATTATATACAGCGGGCTTACGAATTACTCTTCAAACAAGTTTTCGTGCGCAGCCACCCTTTGGAGCGCAGCTACATCCTGACCGAGACCCCAGTCATCCAGCCCTGCCAGAACTACGCGGTACACCGGATTCCCAGTGTAGACAAACAGATCGAAAAGACTGTAATGTGCGTCATGTTGCGCGGAGCGCTACTGCCCTCCATGATCCTGAGCAAGGAAATCGAAGAGTACTCCTCGTCTTCCTACATGACCCCGTTTGCCTTGTTCCGCATCAAGCGCAACGAAGAGGGCCGGGAATTGGTGTATGTCATCGACCTGGAGCACTCTTACTTCCGGGCAGAAGAGCTTGAAGACGCGCACCTGCTTTTTGCCGATCCGATGCACGCCACAGGTGGCAGTATTTTGACGATATTGCGCTACCTGGAAAAAATGAAAATCAAACCGCGCAAAGTTTCACTGATTCACATTATCGCTGCTCTGCCCGGCGCCATTAACATTGTTCGCGCCATGCAAAACATTATGCCGGTCTCACTTTACACTTTGTGGATGGATCCCATGCTCAACCGGCACGCCTACATTATGCCTGGACTGGGAGACGCTGGCGACCGCCTGAATGGCGAAGATCCCCCATTGCATCCGCGCAATCTAATCCAACTAATTGCCAACTATGGCAGCAATATCTCCTCGCTCTACCGCCGTCAGATCCGCTGTATTGAGAAAAGTGTGCTAGGATGAGCTCCCACCCCTTTAATGCCCACCGTGCTGCCCTCCGTGCTGCCTTCCTTGGCTCGCCGCCACTGTACGGCTTTAACTGCACGGCAAATTGTTCCTTGAGCCCGCACGCGGTATACCTAGTCCTCCTCCTAAGCTGTGTTATCGCCTTCAGTTCTTGTGTCAGCACCACCCAGCGTGGTCTAGCCCAACGCTACTACAACATCGCGACCGATTATTACGATGACGAAAACTACAGCCAGGCGGTCAACTATTATGAACTGGCGCTGCAGCAGGACCCCAATTTTAAATTGGCCTATCTCAACTATGGCTTGGCCCTGATTGAGTTGAATGAATACCAACAGGCCGAGCGTCAACTGGTCCGCGCCCGCGCCGTGGATGCCCGCAATACACTTTGCCTCTCGGCGTTGGGCTACTTGGACTTCCGTGCGGGGAGATATAAAAATGCCGCCGCCCGGTACCGAGAATCTATAGAAATCAATCCTTATAATCCAGAAAGCTACTACAACCTGGGCATCGCCGAACAATATCTGAGTGATTATGCCGCTTCTCAGGAGGCATTTGACAAAATAGCCGAGCTACAAGACCTCAAGGAACAACCTGCTGAACTGCGCAGATACGCTGCGCTCAACCAGCTTTATTTGGGGGCGCCCGAAAAAGCTGATGCTCTATACAAAGAATACTTAGCCAATCGCGGCAGCGACGAGCAAATCTTTCAAGATGTGTATAACTTTTATAGCCAGGCTGAAGAATACGACAAACTGATTGAAACCTTCAAGCTATTTGAAGAGTCGATAAGCGACAGTGCCCTGGCGTCCTTCTTGTTGGCCGAGCTTTATTACTTAAAATTAAATAACCCCGTGCTGGGGCTGGAAAATTTTAAGCATGCCGTCGACCGCCATTTCCGCGATGACGAGCGCCTGCAAGACTTGGTAAAACAGTTAAAAGGCAACGAGCGAAAAGCCGCCCAAGAATTGCTGGATCAGCAATAAATAAAATCTAATATGCCCACCCTCAAAAGAAAGGGCTTCATTAAGGAGTTCAGTAATGCCTGAAATTAATATTTTTGAGCGAATCATTGCCAAGGAAGTTCCCGCCGACATTGTATTTGAAGATGAAGACATCCTAGCTTTTCGCGACGTTGCTCCCCAAGCTCCAGTGCATATTCTGGTAATTCCCAAACGCAAGGTTCGCGATTTTGCCGGACTCGACGAGCTGGACGACGCTTTTGTCGGGCGCATGTTCAAGAAAGCGGCCAAGCTCGCAGCTGAGCTGGGCTTGAAAAACTACCGCGTTGTCAGCAATTGTGGGGCAGTAGCTGGACAGCATGTTTTTTACCTACACTTACATATTCTGTCCGGGCGCCCTTTCTCTTGGCCGCCCGGCTGAAACAGCCCGGATCACAGCCCAAAGAAATAGCCAATTTTAGAGCCTGGCCTTTTGCAAAAACCCATAACCCGCATCAGAGCATATCGCCAAAGACGAACAATACTGTTTTACGACACAGTCCAAGCCAAAGCAAAGGTCAACCCATATAAATTTTTAAGGAACTGGACAGAAACAACTGGCAAAAAAAGAGTTCAAAGTATATTATTTGTGACAAAATCGCCTCGGAGCCCTCCTTAATTGACCACATTTTGAGAAATTTTTGTGAACATAGACCATAGAGGCCAAGATCTTTCGATTCTTCCATCCGCAAAGTAACTTAATACCTGGGCAAAACGGCCCGAACTGGCAGAATCGCTAAAAATCAGAATCGAGGAGCATCATGGAAGACAAATATATTAAGAAATACGACTATATTTGCATCGGGGGCGGGAGCGCGGGCATTGCCTCGGCAAACCGGGCGGCAATGTACGGAGCTAAAGTTGCGCTAATTGAAGTGCAGGCCTTGGGTGGCACCTGCGTCAACGTCGGTTGTGTTCCCAAGAAAGTAATGTGGTATGGGGCCCAAGTTGCCGAAGCGCTGCACTATGCCTCAGACTATGGCTTTAAACTGGAGCCCTCACAGGTGCACGCCGCGATACAAAATTTCGATTGGTCCAAGTTGGCGGCGCGGCGGCAGGCTTATATTGAACGCATCCATCAATCTTACGAGAAGGTTCTCAAAAGTAATAAAGTAGATATTATTCGCGGCAGGGCCCGCTTCAGCGGCCCTAGGCAGATCGTGGTAAGCACGCAAGAAGAAGAATTAAATCTAAGTGCCCCGCACATCTTGATCGCCACGGGGGGACATCCAGACCTGCCGCAGATTCCCGGCTCGGAGTATGGCATCGATTCCAACGGCTTCTTTGCCCTAACGCAGCGCCCAAAATCAGTGGCAGTTGTGGGCGCTGGCTATATTGCCGTCGAACTGGCTGGCGTTCTTTGCTCTCTCGGCAGTAAAACAGACCTTTTTGTACGCCAAGAGAGCCCGCTGCGTCGCTTTGACTCCATGCTGCACGAGACCCTGCAAGAACAAATGGAAGCTGCCGGCGTTACTATCCACCGCCGCAGCGTGCCACAGAAACTGCTTAAAGAAGCAGATGGCCGCCTTTGCCTGCACTTTGAAAATGGCCATAGCCACCACGCGCATTGCGTCATATGGGCCATCGGACGCAGTCCCAACACGGCGGACCTCAATCTGGCCGCAGCTGGCATCAAGGCCGATGAGCGTGGCTTTATTGCCGTCGATGAGTATCAGAATACCAATGTCGCCGGTATTTATGCCTTGGGAGACGTGATGCAAAATGGTATTGAATTGACCCCGGTGGCCGTCAAATGTGGCCGCCTCCTCTCCGAGCGCCTGTTCAACGCTGCGGCCCACAGCGAAGCGCCCAAGATGGACTACGAAATGGTGCCCACTGTAATTTTTAGTCACCCGCCAATTGGCACGGTCGGTTTGAGCGAAGAAGCGGCCCGCAAGCGCTACGGTGAGGATATTAAAGTCTATACCAGCAATTTTGTCGCCATGTATACCGCCATTACCGAACATCGCCAGCCGTGTCGCCTGAAACTAATCTGCGCTGGACCACAACAAACCGTCGTCGGCTTGCATGGCATTGGCTACGGCGTCGATGAAATGATTCAAGGCTTCAGCGTCGCCATGAAAATGGGGGCGACCAAGGCCGACTTTGACCGTGTCACCGCCATTCACCCAACTGGCTCGGAAGAATTTGTGACCATGCGTTGAAATAAGCGCCTGAAGAAAATAAAATCAAATAGATTTAGGAGTCACTATGAAATTATATCACTATGATCACTGTCCGTTTTGCGTCCGCGTGCGCATGATTATTGGCTGGAAACAACTCGACGTGGCCGAAGAGATTCTGGCGAATGCAGACGAAGCCCGCCACCGCGAATTGATCGGCGCCAAAATAGTACCGATCCTCGAAAAAGACGACGGCAGTCGTATGAAAGAAAGCCTGGACATAGTCGCCTACATCGACAAAAACCATGGCAAACCTCTGCTGCAAGACAGCCCAGCCGAACATCAGCACAGCGCCCTGGGCGATTGGCTGGAACAGCTCAGCTCTTACTCACGCTACTTGGTACACCCGCGCAACATCCGTATTTTTAAGCAGGATTTCCCAAGCCAGGCTGACTGCGATTACTATGAAGCCAAAAAAAGCCAAAGTATCGGCTCTTTTGCAGAGGCCTTTGCGAGCAGCGCGAGCTACATTGCCGAACTTGCACCGCTACTCGACCAACTCAAGGACATGCTGCCAGGCGGCGACCCAAACCGCCCTAGTTATGCCGACATCTTACTTTTTCCGGTTTTGCGCAGTTTGAGTCACGTCAAAGGCCTGCTCTTTCCGATTGAAGTGCGCAACTACATGGAAAAACTCAGCCGCGAGACAGGAGTAACGCTACTGTTTGAACAAGCAATCTAGCGGGAATTGAATACGCTGCCCTCTCCGGCGAAATAAGCCATTTCTTAAACTATTTTTCTGGAATTGCCAGCATGCAATTACGCCAGCCAATGTGGCAACCGCACTTAGCAGGCCAATGCCATCGCCGCTCCCTAGCCGCCGCGATGCTCCTGGGCTTATCACTCTCTGCTATGAATTTAGAGGCCCAGACTCGCGGGCCTTATGACATGCCCAATAACCGGCCCAATAACCAGTCTGAAAAGCCCATCGAATTTGCCGCCCACGAGCCACACAGGCCAAACGCTTTGGATTTTCTAGGCACAATTAACGGCTATGCCATGTTGCGTTATCAGCGGGCCACTAATTCCTCGTTCAGCTTAATTTTTGAAGTCAATGGCTACATCCACCTGGCGAATCTCTTTCACCTTTTAAGCGCCTCACAGTACACTCTGGGCACAGTTGAACAGGATCTTCGCACCGGCGCGGGACTTGGCCTGGCTTTCTGGCCCTGGCAGAAACTGCGCAAGGGTTATATTTCCCTGCGCAGTCAATTACAGCTGCAGTCATTCAAAGCCGACTCAAACGACCAGAACTTTAGCTTCAACCGCATATTAGTCGGCAATACCCTTGAGATTGGCACTCGCCTCGGCAAGCGGATACTATCTGGCGGAGTCTGTGGCGGCCTGGGCTTTCAAGTCCCGATCAATACCAATACAGTCTTGCCCGAAAACTTTACACTCCCAATGATTTATGCCTATCTCGGCTTCAGCCTTGGCCTGAATTTTCGTTAAACTTGAACCTACTCTTATTTGAGGGATGCACAATGAGGAAACCCTGTCCACTAGGATTCAAACTACTCAATATTTGCCGGTATGATCGCCAATATCTTTTGCGGCTCCTGTTCTGTTTCGCCTCGTTGCAAAACGTTGCCCTGCATGCCCAATCTGGGGCGGCATCTATAACCAAAGCGGAAGGGGAAGCAGAGACGTTGATTCTGAATGAAGTCCAACGCCTGCGAAATGAAAGTGATATTAACATTGTCATGGATTACGACAGCCACTTGCAGTGGAACCCGCTATTTAGCTACACAGCCAACGAAGCCCAGTTACATATTGCGCTATTTGAAGGCCTTTTGAGCTATGACCCAGTGGACATGACGCCGCGCCCTGGCTTGGCCAAGAACTGGCGCCGCAGCGCCGACGGCCTGCGTTATACATTTGAGTTGCGGCGCGATGCCCGTTTCAGCAACGGAGAACTAATCGACGCCAATACCATAGCCCAGACCTGGTTCTTCCTGATTCAATCGGGAAGCAAAGCTCCCTTCAGCTCGCTGTTGGACATAATTGCGGGGGTCAAGGACTACCGCAACGGCAAAATTTCACAAGATGCTACCGGCATTCAGGTTCTCGACCCCTACAAACTGCAGTTGACTCTTGCGCATCGCGCCCCGGAAATTCTGGCCATTCTTTGTCATCACAGCCTCAGTCCCCTGCCTCCGGCCATGCTGCTTGAATCAGATTGGCCCAGCTTTTATCGACAGTTGCAAAGTTCTCTCATCGACTCTACAGAGCAAGGCCGACCAGAAAGATTGGTCGGCAATGGCCCCTATCATCTTCAATATAGCTCGGAAGCGGGCATTCAACTGGAAGCCAATCCGTACTACTGGAATGCCGACTCTGTAGCCTCAAAAACTATTTTTATTCAGAAATACTATGAATGGCAGGACTTGGATATTAATAGCGCCATGGATTCCTACAAGATTGACTGGATCATCTCTGGCTATTCAGACTTCCAGCAATTGCGCCGCAGCATTGATCTGGTGCATGTCGGCAAGTCCTTTCAGACCACATTTTTTTACTTTACCAGAATCACTGAGCCATCGAGCACCCCATCGAGCACCCCATCGAGCACCCCATCGAGCACCCCATGGAGTGATGTGCAGGTACGCCAGGCCCTAACCTTATTGCTACCCTTAGAAGAGATGCGTCAGGGTCTGGGAGGCGATGCCTACTTGATTCCAGAGATGCCTAACTTCAATTCTGGCGAAACCTTGGAAAAACAAAACAAAGAAAAGGCCTTCGACCTATTGGAAAAAGCGGGCTACCCTGAAGGAAAAGATTTGGGGACTCTGACGCTGCGTTTCCCCGCTGGGGCTAGCTACGAGCAGTTCGCCGAATTGATCCGCGCGGCCTGGGCTGAATTAAAATGTGAGGTTCAGATTCAGTATCGAGATCCTACGCCTCTAATGAACGATGAGGATGGAGTCACAGAAGTTGAAACTTTTACATTGGGGATACTTAGTTGGATTGGCGATTACCCCGACCCCACCACATTCCTGAACCTATGGCGCAGTGACAGCTCTCTCAATCTATTTGAGTTCTGTGACCTAGAGTATGACAAGATACTGGATCAAGCTCAGCAGACCGGAGAGCGGAAACGACGCCTTGAGTTGCTCGCAAAGGCTGAAGAATACTTGCTGAAGAATGCAAGCGTCATACCTTTGCGACACAGCCCATCTTTCAACCTTTACGACCAGCGTTCTCTTGACGGTCTCCACCAGAATGTCTTGGATCTCCATCCCTTGCAAACTCTGCGCCGGATCTATCGCTTGCCTAGAGGTTCGGCATAAGGCGTCCCAAAGTCAGTGCCAAAACTTTATTGGAACCACTTGAAAATTAGTGGCACATTCCCTTGAGTCAATCCCTGCAACGATACAATTACATTGCCCAGCCGGGCAACTGGTACGCTGCGCTTTGCTCCCTGTGCTCGGCCAGCAAATCATCCATCAAAGCGTAGATCTGCTCCAATGACAACTCGGCGGCCGTGTGCGGGTCTAGCATGGCCGCGTGATAAAGCCACTGTACGTCTTGCTTCACAAAGGCTTCGACAACGAGGCTCTGCACATTCACATTGGTCGCAATCAAAGCCGCCAGGTGTGGTGGCAAATTACCTACCCTCACAGGGTGTATGCCCTGCGCATCGACTAGGCAGGGCACTTCCACCGCAGCATTCGGCAACACATTATCAATCAAGTTTCTATTACAGACATTGCCATTGATCACTTGCGGCTGTCCGGTCCAGATGGCATTGACAATCTTGGCGGCGTATTCTCCACTGGGCTGAACATCCTTTTCGATACCGGCATTAATGTCGGCCAGCTCTTGCTCCCAGCCATCTAATTGCTCAATACAGCGCCGCGGATATTCATCTAGTGGAATTTGAAACTTTTCCAGCAGTTCCGGTTGAGCGTTTTTAATGAAATAAGGCGTATACTCGGCAAAATGCTCGGAACTTTCAGTGACAAAGTAGCCCAGATATTTGAGCATTTCGTAGCGCACCAAGTTAGGGCAACGCGGGTTGTGGGCATTCTCTTTAGGAATGCGACCTTCGCGGTAGCCTTGCAACAAGCCCGAATACAAATTTTTGTTCGGGCCATCAACCTGCACTTGCTCAAAACGCAAGTAAAAAGACATATGATTAATACCTGCGGCAAAATAAGATAAACTTTCAACCGGTATTTCCAGATCACGGGCGAGTTCACATGCCGTGCCCTGCACCGAATGACACAGCCCGACATATTTGATCTGCGGACGCAGCGCCGCAATTGCCCAGGAAATCATGGCCATGGGATTGACATAATTAAGCAACCAGGCCTGGGGGCAAACGTCCAACATATCGTCGCAAATATTTAAAAACACGGGAACCGAACGCAAGGCACGCATAATGCCACCTGGGCCTAATGTGTCCGCGATGGTCTGTCGCAAGCCATGCTTCTTAGAAACGGCAAAATCAATTATCGTGGCTGGTTCATAAGCGCCGACCTGAAACATCGTGATTACAAAATGACTTCCGGCAAGTGCGGCCTTGCGCTGCCCAACCCCACAGAACTTCCGAAAACAAACCTTGGCTCCTAATTTAGCACTCATCTTCTCGCAAACCGTCAGCGAGTCATTTAGGCGTTTGGGGTCAATGTCGTAAAGTGCAAATTCCGCGTTCTGGAAGGCGGGTAAAAATAGCATATCGCCAACGATACTGCGGGCAAACACGGTGCTGCCAGCACCGATAATGGTAATTTTGGGCATAATTATATCCTCCTAGTTCGCAATTGAATTTTGATACTGACCCAATAGCCAGTCATGATTACTTGAAACGAGAGTTTTATTTAATTCCAGTCATAGCAATGCCAGTCTGAAAAGACTTCTGGAAGAAGAAGTACAACACGAGCAGCGGCAAAGTAACCACAGCGACGCCTGCCATCATGACGCCGTAGTTGGCAATATAGCCAACTCCACTCTGTAAATACATTATGCCAGCTGTCAGGGTCATCTTCTCAAGGTCTGTATTGACGATCAGTGGCCACATTAAGTCTTTCCAGGCAAAAATCATGGTAAAAATACTCAGAGCTGCCATGAATGACTTGAGTAATGGCAAGTAAACCAGGGAATAAATCTGCCAACGACTGCAACCATCAATGACGGAGGCTTCTTCCAAGGTACCCGGTAAACTCAGGAAAGCCTGACGCATCAAAAATGTGCCGAAAGCACTAACCAGGCCAGGGAAAACCAACGCAAAAATTGTATTCAGAGCATTTAGATGAAACAAAATGCGATATTGGGGATAAATAAATAATGCTGGCGGCACCATAAACTGCAGAACTACCAGTGAAAAGAGAAACTTGCTGCCGGGAAACGGAATCCGGGCAAAACCATAAGCGGCCATTGTGCTGAATAAAATGGCACACACGATACGGAAGAAGACCAACAAAATGGTGTTCAAATAAAAATGACCAAAGGGTAACATGGTCAGTAACTCGGCATAGTTCTGCCACTGCCAGACCTTGGGAAACCAAACCGGCGGGATGGCAATAGCTTCGTTGGCATCCTTCAGCGAGCTCAACACAGTCCAGACAAAGGGAAAAACAAACACCAAGCTGCCCGCTATCAAGACGAGATAAGCCAATACCCTAGGCAGACGGATGACTTTCATCGCAATATTCCCAAAATATCAAGTGACGCAGTCTATTCATAGTGCACCCACCTACGCTGCAAACGAAACTGGATGGCTGTAATCAGCAGTATCAGAGCCAATAAAACGACAATGACGACAGAGCCAATACCCGGTTTGCCGGCATTAAAGGTGTAACGGAAGTAAAACTCAAGCACTGGACGCACTTGGGCATAAGCGGGATTGGTATTCGCCACCATGACCACCGGCAAGTCAAAAATCTGCAGGCCCGTGATGACGGCCAGAATTAGCACCATGAAAATCGTCGGAGATAGCAACGGCAACGTAATGATAAAAAAACTGCGCAGCGGGCCAGAGCCATCCATATAAGCTGCCTCGTAAAATACCGGAGAAATGTTTTGCATTCCGGCAATAAACAGCACACTGTAATAACCCACGGCAGCCCAGACACCAATCATCGAAATCGTTGACAGCGCATAAGTCGAGTCGGTAAGGAAAGGGATTTGTATCCCCAGGATATTATTGATAATCCCGTACTTGGCTTGCAGTAAGAAAATCCAGATGACCCCCAGAGCCACCCCCGGTACTACGACAGGGCTAAAAAATATTGTGCGAAATAAACCTTTAAAGCGAATTTGTGAATTCAGTAAGGCGGCAATAAGCAGCGCAAACGCCAAAGATATAGGCACTGTGATCAGAGTATAGACTATCGTATTCCGCATAGCCAGCCAAAACGTGTTATCCTGTAACAAAAACTGGAAGTTATCCCAACCGACAAAAGAAAGCTGGTCACGGCGCAACCCCTTGGTCTTAAACATGGTCATATAGATCGTATTGACGATAGGGTAGAGGTTGAGGACAGCTATTCCCAACATAGTCGGGCCGACAAACATGTAACCCCAAAATTTATCACCCTTTAAGCGCAACATGACAAAGATTCCTGATTTATTCTTCAATTATTTATTGTCATCGATAATGCGGTTCATCTTATCCGCCAGTTCTTGCATGGCCTGTTCTACGGAAACTTGCCCGGCCAACACGCGCCCCATGGTCTCATTCATCAGCGGGTACCACTCGGCGGCGCCGGGAGCCTGAGGATAAGCTACAGCTTGGGGCAACTGCGCCGGATATGCCTCAAGGTTAAAATTGCTGTCAAATGAATCCGCCCATGCGGCCTGGGTCCCCTTGTACGCTGGGATGGCGGCACTCTTTTCCGCCTGCAGGCGGTTTCCCTCTTCACTCGCCAATATTTTCTCAAAAGCCCAGGCCGCTTCTGGATCCTTTGTCGCGGCCGCAACAGCATAACCCAAACCGTTATAAATACTGGCAAGGCCCTTGGGCCCCTTGGGTCCCTTGGGCAAAATCGTCAAGTCCAGGTTCGCTTGGGCATAATCGTTCGCATTCATGGCGCTGACCATCCAAGAACCGATCTGACGCATCGCAATCTTACCCGTAAAGAATAGCTGATCTTCTGCTTCGGCAATGGGCGGAGCAATACCGTCTTGCTGGATAAAATCCACATAGCGCTGCACGGCCTCAACAGTTTCAGGGCTGTCAAACCCACTGCGCCCATCGGGGCGTACTACGGAGCCGCCGTTTTGGTATACAAAATTCCACCACCCTTCCTGGGCGTTGTTGTTGGCCAGGAAGCCATAAACCCCATTGGCTGGATCAGTCAGTTTTTTACCCGCGGCCACCAGGTCATCCCAATTCCAGTTCTCGTTGGGATACGCTAGGCCAGCCTGATCAAACAGCGTTTTATTATACCACAGGCCGATAGTGTCGAAATCTTTGGGTATAGCGTATTGACGGCCCTGATACCGATACAGCCCTGCCAGATCCTGCGGGTAGTTGTCCAGAGATATTTCGGCGTCGTTGGCAATCCTGTCGCTCAAATCCATTAAAGCATCACTTGAGGCAAAAAGCTCAAACTGCATAACGTGCATCCAAAACAGATCTGGCAGATTGGCAGAACTGGCCGCAGTGCGCAACTTCTGCCAATATTCATTCCAAGGAGTTAGCTGCAATTCCACCGATGCCTCAGGGTTTTCCTTTTGAAACAACTCAATGTTAGCTTCCATACCCGGCAGCTGGTTGGAATCCCAGATAGCAAAGGTCAAGCCTGCGCTGATATCGCCGCTTTGGGCCGTAGCAGCGGCAGATTGGCCCGCCTTATTTTTGCTGCAAGCGCACAAGGCCAATGACAAAAACACACCCACAATAACACTGCGCATAGTATAAAAAAACTGTCGCTGAAATTTCTCCATTTGCATTGTTCTCCTAGATTGACCATAATAAGAATGATCCTATCACAGGACACATCAGAAATAAATAAGAAATTCCTGCTAAAAGTAGCATTTTTACAATACAAATCATAGTTGAAAGCCGTTAGTATGAAACGAGCACCAGTGTGAATAGCCCAATTGTCATACAAAACTTTCAAAAGCTTTCATTGGCTAAACAGATTCTGTTTCGAGAGCCGCTCGAAAAGAGAGCCTTTCATCTACACTGCACTTTGTTGGGGGCGGGGCACGAGGCTCTGGAGCATGACAGCGAGTACTTTTACGACGGTTTGAAACGCGGCAGTCGGTATTTTTGCAACATTCAGTTCTGCCTGGCAGGCCATGGCGAACTGGAGTTTGAAGGTCAACTCTACAAGCTCAAAGCTGGCGATCTGTTCCTGACGGAAATACCACACGACCATCGCTATTATTTACCACAGCGGCAAAAAGAATGCGACGCGCCAGGGAAAAACAAAATAGACAATAAGCCCCCGGATAAAAGCCGGCAGCTCGGCGCGACGGGCCAGCATGTTCTGGGCCAACAAGTCCGACATTCCCTTCCTCAAACCGACGAAGTGGCGTGGGAGTTTGTTTACCTGACTATAACTGGATCGGAAGTACAACGGATTGTCGCCCAGCTGCTGCAGTTAAATTCCAGCCCCGTTTTTCACATCAACCTTGAGCAGAGCCAGCTCTTGTGGGAAATCCTGAATGCGCAACTGAAAGAAAATATTAAAGATATTTTTTATTACTCCGGCAAGATCTACTGCTTTCTACTCAGTATGCTCTCCAGGCTAATAAACGAAGCCCGGCGACAAGAACTGCCACAAGAAGTCCTTCGCATCCGAGAATTTATCTATAATCATTACCAGAGCAATATCAATGTAGAGGGAATTTGCCGGCAATCTGGCCTTTCAAGTAACTATGCCATGCATCTATTCAAAAGATACACAGGTAAAACAATTCACCAATTTCTGGAAGAAGTACGCCTGGCCCAGGCCCAAATCTTGCTGCAATTTTCGATGCGCAGGGTCAAAGAAGTATCGTCTTCAGTAGGTTTTAACGATCACAACTATTTTATTCGCGTATTTCACAAGCACTTTGGCATAAGTCCCGGTAAATTCCGCCGCCTGTAAAGGCAAGCACAAAGAGGCCTCTTTGTGCTTGCCGGCCGCTCGCCTAAACATGACATTTATCCCAACTCTCAGAAAAAAATCCAAACATCAATAAAATTCAAATGTCTTGAAAATTACAAAAGTCACAACTTTCAGATGCATCTGGGCAAAAGCCTTGTCTCTACTTTGCCAAAATTATACAATAACGGGCAGTCTTGTCGGACATGCCACTTTAGGGGGAGCTTCTCATGCACTTTCGCAATCTCGACCGCTGCGTTCACTATCAGATGCTTAAAAATACACCGATACCGCGTCTGGATGATGTCTTGATCCCAGAAGGCGTCAAGAACAGTAATATCCGCATTGCTTCTGGCCTGACTTTTAACTATGCCGCTCGCGGCCTCAACAACGACATCATCGACTTGTTGGGCAAGCTCGCCGAAGAACAGGAACTGTTGCCAAAGTATCAGGCCCTTGTCGCCGGTGAAATCATGAATACAGGAGAAAAGCGCAAAGTGCTGCACCACTTGTTGCGCAGTCAATTAGGCGCTGACGTAATTGAAGACGGCAGGAACTTGCGCAATTTTTATAAGGAACAACAAGAGCGCATTGCCAACTTTTCAGACCAGATTCACCAAGGCAAGCTGCAAGGCTCTACAGGAAAGGCATTTGACACCGTAGTGCAGATCGGCATCGGGGGATCTGACCTCGGACCACGCGCGCTCTACATCGGCCTGGCAAACCTGCTGCGACCTAAAATCCGCGCCGAATTCATTTCCAATGTCGATCCGGATGACCCGAATTCCGTACTGCAAAACCTGGATCCAGAAAAGACCTTGTTTATCCTCGTGTCCAAGAGCGGAAGCACTCAGGAAACCCTGACCAATGAAAATTTTGTCTTGCGTTGGCTCGAAAGCACCGGCAAGCGCCAGGGAGCCAATATTGAACCGGCCCAACACACGGTCGTCGTGACCAGTCTGACAAGCCCACTGGCAAACAACCCCGCCTACCTCAATTCGTTCTACATTGACGACTATATCGGTGGTCGTTACTCGGCAACCAGCGCTGTCGGGGGTGTTGTTCTTTCTTTGGCCTTTGGCCCAGGCGTATTTGCCGAACTCATCGACGGAGCCGCTGAAGCCGATAAAAATGCGTTGGAGACCACTGATATCCGTAGAAACGCAGCCTTGATGGACGCCATGATTGGCGTCTGGGAGCGCAATGTTTGCGGCCATGCATCCACTGCGGTGCTACCTTACTCCCAGGCTCTGCTGCGCTTCCCTGCACACCTCCAACAGTTGGACATGGAGTCTAACGGCAAACAGGTCAACCGCAACGGGCAGCCCATTAGCTACATGACCGGTCCCATAATTTTTGGCGAGCCCGGCACCAACGGCCAGCACTCCTTTTATCAGATGCTGCACCAGGGAACTACTCCCGTCGTCCTGCAGTTCATTGGTTTTAGCCTGCCACAAATTGCAAAAGATATCGAGTTCCAAGGCAGTAGTAGCCAGAAGAAACTTAACGCCAACCTTTGTGCGCAGATTGCAGCCTTTGCCCTGGGTAAAAAGGATGGAAACCCGAACAAGAATTTCCCTGGCAATCGCCCGTCCTCGCTGATTTACGGCAAGCAGTTGACCCCACGCGTTCTCGGAGCCTTGTTGGCCCACTTTGAGAACAAAGTCATGTTTCAGGGCTTCGCCTGGAATATCAACTCCTTTGACCAGGAAGGGGTGCAGTTGGGCAAGGTGTTGACCAACAAAATCCTCAGTGGCCAGGCCAGTCCTCTGCTAAACGAATACATGAAGCTCTTGGGTTCCTGAATATAGCCTGATTCTTGCCAAATGCAAATCACGGCAGGGCTTTATAAGGGACGGCGCTTGCGCTGTCCCGCAAAAGACATACGGCCAGTCATGTCCAAAATGCGCGAAGCCATTTTTTCCATGCTTTATTCGCGTTACGGCAGCCTTGAGGGCCTCCAATTCCTTGATCTGTTCTGCGGCTCGGCGGTTATGTCTATCGAAGCGGCTTCGCGCGGCGTTTCCTATGTTGAAGCTGTAGAGTGCGACTGGCGCAAAAGAAAGATTCTTCAGGAGAATCTGGGAATGCTCCAAGTCCCCTGGAAGTTACAGATGCGAGATGTCTTCCAGTATCTGCGCCTAGCATCGACAAATGCGTCTGCTGTAAATTCTTTTGATATTATATACCTTGACCCCCCATTTGTCTTAAAAGATAAGATGCAATTACTACACAAGCTGCCAGTGCCGCTAATGCAAGAAAACTGTCTGGTTATGCTGCATCTACCGCGGCACGAAGAAGCTACGTTGCCGGCCAGCTTACAAAATGGTTTGGAACAGCAAGCCAGTAAATATTTTGGTGGTTCAGCCTTGTGCCTGTACGAGCGCCATACCCAAGTAACCACGAAGAACACTAAAAAATACGAACAACACGAAAAATTCTAAAACGCCTTCCTTGTCATCCACAGCTCCCCTGCCTAAATTTCGTGACATTTCGCCACCTTTCGTGCCTTTTCGTGGTTCCCTTTAAGAGTCCCCCCGCAAAAGACGCATTGCCATACGATATTGATCTGACTAAAATAGCCTCATTGGAGGACACATGGATACCCTGGATGAAGTGAGGGAAATCCTCAAAAAAATCGGCATTTCTCAGGCTAAAACCGATGAACAGCTGGCCGAATTGCGCAGATCGCAGGAAAAGACCGATGCGCAGCTAGCGAAAACCGATGCACAGCTAGCGAAAACCGATGCGCGGCTGGAAAAAGTGGCCAAGATATTAGGCAATATTGGCATCAGCAACGGCGATTTTGCCGAGGAACTGTTTTTCAACAGTCTCTACGCAAACCCGTTTCTCGGTGGGCTGCGCTATGACAGCGTGGAGCGCAATGTGCCCAACCGCCGCAGACATCGCGACGAAGGCGAGTACGACATCGTGATGTACAATGGCGATACCGTGGCCCTGATTGAGGTGAAGTACAAGGCGCACACCAACGACATTGCTAAACTGCTCAAAAACGAGCCACAGAGCTTTCGTAAGACTTTCACCGAATACAAGGACTACAAATTTTATCTGGGGCTAGCGTCCACGGTGACTTACGATAAGCTGATTACAGAGGCACGGGAAGCGGGCATTTTTCTCTTGACCCAAAGAGGCCAGCACATTGAAGTGGTGAATGAGGAAGTGCACAGCTTCTGATCACGGCCCCCTAACAGTCCCTGGCCGAGTAACCACGAAAAACACCAAAAAATACGAACAACACGAAAAATTCTAAAACACCGCGCCTGCTGCCTGGACGCCCCCGCGCCTCCCATCGCCCCTTTTTTCTGCCCCCCCTGCCACCCAAAGGAAAATTTCCGGCCCCCCCCGTCTAAATTTCGTGCCCTTTCGCCGTCTTCGTGCCCTTTCGTGGTCCCCCTCTTGTGGTCCCCTCAGATCACATCTCCCCCGTAATGCCAAATATACACGTCGGCCGTGTGGTCTCCGTCGAGGTCGTAGCCGTCATAGCCCAAATAGTGATAGTCTTCCGTATTCGTGCCGCACAGCTCATGCCCATCAGCCAGGTCAATCGACGTCCCCTTCTCTCCGCGCACCCGCAAGACCTGGCCATCATCGCTCAGGCCCGCCAGCTCTTTTACCGATAAGCCCGACAAGTCTAAAGTTCGACTCCCGCCCGTAGATCCGGCCACTCTAATCTCCTCTATGCCATGCACCTTTCCGGCGCCGAGCAGGGCCTGGCCATCTATTTTCTGCCCCAGATCATCGCCACGCAAGAGCAGGGTGTCGTTACCTGCCCCGCCGTCAATCTGTTTAAAGTCCGCGTTCTCCAGCACAATCAGATCGTCGCCACCGTCGCCTTTTAGGATGTCCGCGCCGTCTCCGCCTTTCAGCTTATCTGCGCCGTCGCCTCCGAGCAGGATGTCATCCCAAGGCCCGCCGACGAGCACATCGTCATCGCCATAGCCGCGAAGTGTGAACCCTTTGCGCGCTTCCGCCTTGTCAGCCTCAGTGAACTCATAGGCCACTTGGATCAAGTCACGGCCGTCGCCGCCGAGCAAGAATTGCGTGTCGTGGGCGCGCTTTACATGCACATGTCCCACATCACTGCCTTGGCTACCCTTAACTTCATAATCGAAATCTCCAGGTATTACCTGGAAATCTTCTGTGCCAATGTTGGCTATTTTAAAGTATCTACTGACGGGTAATGGCTCGTGATACTTGTCGTGACCGAAGTACCCGATGTCTTCATGGGCAATCTTTAAGCTTGCTTCGGCGTTGGTCACCACGGTGAAGTCCTCCGCCGCCAGAGTCCAATCCTCAGTCAGCGCCTGGGCCTCTCTCAATCTCACTAGCGCATGGTATAAATCTGACACAAGGTACTGATCATCATCGCTTAATTTTAAGATAATCTCAGTCAACGGCTTCTGCTGCTCTTCCCCGGGTTTATTGAAGCGTAATTGTTTTGAACTGAACACTTTATCCCGCAAGCGTTCTATTAGCTCATCCGCAGATACCCCTTTATCCTCATCCTGCGTAGATGTTGCTTTTGGTACCACTTTTAATACCATCACTCTTGATGCCGTTTCTGCCGCTGGCAAATGCTCGCGCAGCTGGGTTTCTGCCTCAGTAACATCAGCTTGAGCATCCTCAACGGCCTGCTCTGCCAGGGCTTTCAGTTCGGCATGCGCTTTATCGCGCTTATCGGATTTCCTAGACTCATAATTCTGCGCTTTTGGAGTCTGAGATATCGCCGCTTCCTCGTGTGCCTTGGCATACCAGGCACTGGCCTTGTGGAATTCCTTGACGGCGTCTTCAATGGGAGTTTGCTTAGGCATAGGCCCAATGGCGGATGATACAACCGGAATCTCGTAAGCGTCTTGCCCCCTGTCCGTAACCTGACCCTGCTTTGCCTCGTAAGCGACTTCTATGCCGATAGCCTTTTGTGACGCGTCAATTTTTAAAAAAAACAGATCGCTGACTTGCTCTGCCGTGAAGCCGGCAGGCGCCTCCCCACTGGCCAATATCTCTTCTATATCTGATTCATGACCGTCTATCTGCGATTTATACGCTTTTGCCTCCTGCCACTTTTCATAATAAATTCCTTCATCTGGAGAACCCTTATGGTCAGTATACTCGTTCCATGCTTTAGATGCCGCACGGTGCGCCCGATGTTGCATATGTTTTATTTCCGAAAGACTTGCGGGCCTAAAGACAACGACAACTTGGCCATCCTCAGTTGTTTCCTTTGCAACATGGGCCCACCACGGCAATTTATCGCGTACAACTTCCACCGCGTCGGCGCTGGCGACACCGCTCACAGTGGTGGCCACTTCCCGCACCAAAGCCTCATCCTGGTCTTGGTCTTCTTCTAGACTTTGCTCTGGCTTCAGCCGGACGAGCACTAAGTGGTCCTCAGAACCCGCCTCCCATTTAGAGTCTTTGCTTCCGGTGAACACTGCGATGCTGAATAAATCGGGCGCCACCTCAAAACTCCTTTTGGCCGTTTCACTGTGCGTGACATCAGCGCCGAACATCACATAATCTTTGTCCGATGCGGGCTTGACAAAGCCCACCTCGTAACGTGTTTCAATATGGACGGTAGAGGGGCGCGATGGCTTGAGCTCGATTAAGAAGTCATCAACTTCACTGAAGTATGTGTAATCACTAGAACGCAGCAGAGAAGGGGAAAAGTCGGTATCAACATACACCTTCCCGTCTTTCTCGTACTTTGTGATCGTCGCACAATCAGCCAGCTTCTTTTCCATGCGGCTTATGTCCACCTGTTCCGGAGTGACTCCTTCAATCGTGGTACTCATATGCTTCAGATAGAGCTTTCTCTCCTTTCGATCGAAATCATAACCTTTCGTATCAAGCGATTGGCTGTATTCATACTGCGGGTGCATATCAATGTGGACTGTATTCCCATCGTCGACATTCATCTGCGCCGCGGGCACCGTGAACTTCTTTTCATGGGTATAAAACTGAAAGTGCCCTAGTCCTTGAATGTGGTCTGGCCCGTGTTTAATGCCCGACGACAAAAATTTGCCACCTGCGCCACCATGTGAGCCTGTGTAGCCTATTGTTAATGTCTCGTAGACTTCAGACTTAGACGTACGATAATGAACAAAAGATTCGATGTGCTTAATATCGACTCCGCGAGGAAGATGCCATTCTTGGTATACTAGAGTGCAAGGTACGGCTCGGGTATGACCCTCCACTATCACGCCTCTATCTCGGGTATGACCCTCCACTATCTGACGATCATGACGGTACTCACCAGGAAATTTTTCTTGAAGATCAGCGAAGAACTCTTGCAACTCCGAGCTTAACCGCACGTCTCCGGTGATGTTTTTCTTTTCGGTAATAAACATGCAAAATATAGAGCGTATACCATCGTCATCATCTGACTTAAAATCAAAGGGCACCTGTACCCAGCGGTCCGCCGCCACGTGGAAGACGGGTTGCTGATATACAGAAGGAGCGTGTTGCAAGGTTCGATCATCGACAACAGAGAACACCTGTATTTTAGAAACGCTATAGGTGGGATCTGCATCCTCCAAAAAACCATCAATAGATTGCGGCGCAGGTTTTTTGTCTTTTCTTAAACAATCTATAGCGTCACGACCTATTTTCCTTATTTCACTAGACATAATAACATCCGCAAACGTGTCGAGACTCGGTGCTTTTATGTATGCACTCCAATCTTCAAAAGCCTCTTCGGCACCTACCAGATCCATCGGGACACCGATTAATAAAGTCACCAAATTTTCGGCATTGGGATTTTCTACGAATTCCCCCCATGAATGGACCGTTGCAATGCCAGCCTCAATCAATAGATCTCCCACGGAGCCTACGGCTACGTGTGCCCAAGCTTTAGGGTCATCAGGATGGTCAAGTGCGTACTTCAGATCCAAATAAAAGAAGAGTACCTCAAAGGCAATATCAGCCCCGGGTACGAGCACCCCCACGGCCCTTCCCGCCATTTTCGCAAACGCAGTCTCTCCCATTCTCACAGCCGCAGTTTTTCCCATTTTCGCAGCCGCAGTTTCCTCCGTTCTCGCAACGGTAATCTTACTCTTCAATTTCGGAGTCTCTTTAGTCGAGGTTCCACCGGGTTCCCCCGTCGGTTCGACTGCGGGCTTAGTTTCATGAGTCGTCGAAGTTTTCCCGGGTTCCCCCGTCGTTTCGACTGCGGGCTTAGTTTCATGAGTCGTCGAAGTTTTCCCGGGTTCCCCCGTCGTTTCGACTGCGGGCTTAGTTTCATGAGTCGTCGAAGTTTTCCCGGGTTCCCCCGTTTCGCCAGGTCCATGCTGCTGCTGAGCCCGACGAACCGCGGGATCTCCCACAATCTCTCTTTGGCTACGCGTTGGATCTGGCTTAGGGCCGCCCACCTTCTGACCTTTGCCAGGGAATTTATCATCTCCCATTTTCTCAGACGGAGTTTCCCCGATTCTCACCTCTGTTTCGCCAGGTCCATGCTGCTGCTGAGCCCGACGAACCGCGGGATCTCCCACAATCTCTCTTTGGCTACGCGTTGGATCTGGCTTAGGGCCGCCCACCTTCTGACCTTTGCCAGGGAATTTATCATCTCCCATTTTCTCAGACGGAGTTTCCCCGATTCTCACCTCTGTTTCGCCAGGTCCATGCTGCTGCTGAGCCCGACGAACCGCGGGATCTCCCACAATCTCTCTTTGGCTACGCGTTGGATCTGGCTTAGGGCCGCCCACCTTCTGACCTTTGCCAGGGAATTTATCATCTCCCATTTTCTCAGACGGAGTTTCCCCGATTCTCACCTCTGTTTCGCCAGGTCCATGCTGCTGCTGCTGAGCCCGACGAACCGCGGGATCTCCCACAATCTCTCTTTGGCTACGCGTTGGATCTGGCTTAGGGCCGCCCACCTTCTGACCTTTGCCAGGGAATTTATCATCTCCCATTTTCTCAGACGGAGTTTCCCCGATTCTCACCTCTGTTTCGCCAGGTCCATGCTGCTGCTGAGCCCGACGAACCGCGGGATCTCCCACAATCTCTCTTTGGCTACGCGTTGGATCTGGCTTAGGGCCGCCCACCTTCTGACCTTTGCCAGGGAATTTATCATCTCCCATTTTCTCAGACGGAGTTTCCCCGATTCTCACCTCTGTTTCGCCAGGTCCATGCTGCTGCTGCTGAGCCCGACGAACCGCGGGATCTCCCACAATCTCTCTTTGGCTACGCGTTGGATCTGGCTTAGGGCCGCCCACCTTCTGACCTTTGCCAGGGAATTTATCATCTCCCATTTTCTCAGACGGAGTTTCCCCGATTCTCACCTCTGTTTCGCCAGTCGTTTCCTTGGGTTTCACCTGTGATCTGTCTTTAAGATCATCCGTTTCAAAATCATGAATGGTGTGGATTTTACCGGACCCTCTGCGTGCCGGTTTTTCCGATTTAAGATCATCCGCTTTAAGATCATCCATGGTGTGGATTTTATCAGACTTTTTGCTTCCCGCTCTCTCCGAATCAGGCCGCCCGCCCGACTCCGCCTTCCGCTCGCTTGAGGAGCTGCTAAAAGCACTACCATCGTAGCCAACTAGCATTTCCGTTTCCCCCTCGACAACAACTTTCTTGGGGCCAGTTTTCGCCTTCTCCGCGACCTTTTCCTCCGTGACTTCGACTTTTTCCTTCACAACTTCTGGCTCAGTCGTTTCACTTGTTCTCATTTGCTCGACTCTGCTCTTAGCGCTGTGCTCCCCCGCCGTTTCGCCAGTCGTTTCCTTGGGTTTCACCTGTGATCTGTCTTTAAGATCATCCGTTTCAAAATCATGAATGGTGTGGATTTTACCGGACCCTCTGCGTGCCGGTTTTTCCGATTTAAGATCATCCGCTTTAAGATCATCCATGGTGTGGATTTTATCAGACTTTTTGCTTCCCGCTCTCTCCGAATCAGGCCGCCCGCCCGACTCCGCCTGCCCGCTTGAGGAGCTGCTAAAAGTACTACCATCGAAGCCAACTCGCATTTCCGTTTTCCCCTCGACAACAACTTTCTTGGGGCCAGTTTTCACCTTCTCCGCGACCTTTTCCTCCGTGACTTCGACGTTTTCCTTCACAACTTCTGACTCAGGGGAAACTTTTACCTTCTGCTCAATTTTCTGCTCCACAACTGGCTCAGGACCAGTTTTTGCCTTCTGCGTGACCTTTTGCTCATGGCCCGCGGCCGGCGTTCCCGTCGCTGCCCCCCGAACCACTTGGGAGGGGACAACCTGAGGGCCAACTTGGGGGCGAACCTCTTCCGGCCAACCGAGAAAATCAGGTTCCGGCCCTTGCGTTATCTGGACCTTTCCGCGCGGGGCAGCTGGGTTTTCCAGTTCAACTTGAGGCCGAACTGGCGGCATGCCCTTGCGTGCCCCTGGCCCTCCAACTTGAGCTGGACCCACTTGAGGCGGCACTGGACCAGGCGCTATCTCTTGGCCGGGAACTTGAGCTTGCCCTAGGAAAGGCCGAACTGGCGGCATGCCCTGGCGTGCCCCTGGCCCTCCAACTGGAGCTGGACCCACTTGAGGCGGCACTGGACCAGGCGCTATCTCTTGGCCGGGAACTTGAGCTTGCCCTAGGAAAGGCCGAACTGACGGCATGCCCTGGCGTGCCCCTGGCCCTCCAACTGGAGCTGGACCCACTTGAGGCGGCACTGGACCAGGCGCTATCTCTTGGCCGGGAACTTGAGCTTGCCCTAGGAAAGGCCGAACTGACGGCATGCCCTGACTTGCCCCTGGCCCTCCAACTGGAGCTGGACCCACTTGAGGCGGCACTGGACCAGGCGCTATCTCTTGGCCGGGAACTTGAGCTTGCCCTAGGAAAGGCCGAACTGACGGCATGCCCTGACTTGCCCCTGGCCCTCCAACTGGAGCTGGACCCACTTCTTGAGGCCGAACTGGCGGCATGCCCTGGCTTGCCCCTGGCACTCCAACTTGAGCTGGACCCACTTCTTGAGGCCGAACTGGCGACATGCCCTGGCTTGCCCCTGGCACTCCAACTTGAGCTGGACCCACTTCTTGAGGCCGAACTGGCGGCATGACTGCGGCTCCAGCCATCACGCCGGCACTTTCGGCCGCCGTCGCAGTCCTATCTGGAAATAATCTGTCGAGCAAGCTGTCCGCCTTCCAGCGCTCCTCGGTCTTCGGCGCAATTGCCGTTTTATCACGCGCCAACTGCTCCATCATGTCCCGATCAAGTTGGCGCCAGCGCGCCGCGGTCTCCGGCGCAAGCACAACGCGAAGGTATGGGTAATCCCAGCTAGCTTTTTGTCTCACCATCTCCCTAATTCGCGACATTATGGAAACCAAATCTTCACCAGTATATCCCAAAGAATGAAAAACATATTCTAACCATTTATAAACTTCATTCATGAAGCGAATATCAGTGTAAAGACGTGGAGGCAACAGGCTTAAAAAATCATCACGGACATTATCAATAATTCTACTCAAAATTGCGGCTTGTTGGAGTCGCGACATTTTTTTTATTTTACCCAATCTCTCATGCAATTTTTTTTCTTGTATATAGGATCCAAAGTCTTGCTCTTCAGATTTATAATCTTCCGCATAAGTTAATGGCTTGTTTCTTTGATCGTGTCTCCTTTTTAGTTGTGCTTCTCTCTCTTTTGCCCTTGCTTGTCTCTTTTGTTTTGTTTCTTTAGCTTTCTGTTCGGTCTTCTCTTTATTCCATTCTTTTAGTTTATCTCTGACCGAATCGGAGGAACTTTCTTCTGTGGCTCTACTTGCATATATTCTAGGTCCCTCATCCCGAATAATTCGGACTATGATATCTCCTAATCTACCAAGAATCTGTTCTACCAAATGGGTCCATGCTTCATTCACGGCTTCACTTGCCTCCTCAAACAAACGAAGCATATCTTGTCTTCCCTCGTCGGCCCTCCTTCCTATTCTCATTATTTCTTGGTCTAGGACTTCTGCGTCTGCTTGGTCTCCTTGGCCTTCTTGGACTCCTTCTGCGTCTGCTTGGTCTCCTTGGCCTCCTTGGCCTGGGACTACTACTGGCTGGACTCCTTGGCCTTCTTGGACTCCTTCTGCGTCTACTGCGTCCCTTTCGGATACTGCGTCCTCTTCGGATACTGGCGGGCCTGCTAGCCAAGCTGGTGGCTCTATGTCTAGTTCTTTTTCAGAATATTCATCAGCACTTTCATAACCAGAAGAGATACCTTCCTCTTCAGGCACCTCCGGCGGGATGTCTCTGTGCATTGCCGCGGCAGGGGCTACGATATATTCCAGAAACTTCTCAAACCAACGAGGTAGAGGACTTTCCTGGATAACGGGTAACGGTTGCGCGACTCGGCCTGCTGGGACTACTGGGACTACTGAGTCTCCTTCTTCTTCAGATCCTTGGTCTTGGTCTTCCTCTTCAGATCCTTGGTCTTGGTCTTCCTCTATTTCGCCGAATTGGCCTTGATCAAATTCTGGGTTTCGGTGTGATGCTGGGCCTTGGGCTTGTCTTTGGCGTTCTTCAAGCTCTGCGATGTCTTGAAGCAATGAGTCTATTGCTCTTCGAATCTCTTCGATGCCCCTCTGCGTCTCTCGCAATTGTACCCGTCCTTCCTCGATTCGATCCGATTCCGCCCATCCGCTTGCTCCGGCCCCCTGTCCGTCTGTTTGTGTTGCAGCTTCCCAGGCCCGATCGAACTCGACTAATTTTCTTCTCTCTCGTTCGGCTACTTGTTGAGCTTCTCTCAATCCTTGTTGTAATACTGAGAGTCGGGCCCGGGCTTCTGCCAGTGGGTTTGGGCCTGCTGGCTGGACTCCTTCTGCGTCTACTTGGCCTTCTGGGTCTGATGCTGTGTCCTCTTCGGATGCTGTGTCCTCTGCGGATGCTGTGTCCTCTGCTGGCTGGACTCCTTCTGCGTCTACTTGGCCTTCTGGGTCTGATGCTGTGTCCTCTTCGGATGCTGTGTCCTCTTCGGATGCTGTGTCCTCTGCGGATGCTGTGTCCTCTGCGGATGCTGTGTCCTCTGCTGGCTGGACTCCTTCTGCGTCTACTTGGCCTTCTGGGTCTGATGCTGTGTCCTCTTCGGATGCTGTGTCCTCTGCGGATGCTGCGTCCTCTTCTACTGGCGGGCCTCCTGGGCCTGGGACTTGGGCTTCTCGGTCTCGGTCTCCTTGGCCTTCTCGGTCTCGGTCTCCTTGGCCTTCTGGGCCTGATGCTGTGTCCTCTTCGGATGCTGCGTCCTCTTCTACTGGCGGGCCTCCTAGGTCTTGGCCTTCTCGGTCTCGGTCTCCTTGGCCTTCTCGGTCTCGGTCTTCTCGGCGTGCTTGGTCTTGGCCTACTACTGGCTGGACTCCTGGGCCTGCTTGACCTTGGCCTACTACTGGCTGGACTCCTGGGCCTGGGACTTGGCCTGCTGCGTCCTCTACTGGCGGGCCTCCTGGGAGGTTTGGGCCTGCTTGACCTTGGCCTACTACTGGCTGGACTCCTTGGCCTGGGACTTGGCCTGCTGCGTCCTCTACTGGCGGGCCTCCTGGGAGGTTTGGGCCTGCTTGACCTTGGCCTACTACTGGCTGGACTCCTTGGCCTGGGACTTGGCCTGCTGCGTCCTCTACTGGCGGGCCTCCTAGGTCTACTACTAGGGCTTCTGGGCCTGGGACTGGGACTGCTGGAAGGTTTCGGTCGACTTGGCCTTCTCGGTCTCGGTCTTCTGGGCCTGCTTGACCTTGGCCTACTACTGGCTGGACTCCTGGGCCTGCTTGACCTTGGCCTACTACTGGCGGGCCTCCTGGGCCTGGGACTTGGCCTGCTGCGTCCTCTACTGGCGGGCCTACTTGGTCTGGGACTTGGGCTTGGTCTCCTTGGCCTGGGACTTGGGCTCGGTCTCCTTGGACTTCTTCTTCAGACGACCCCGGCGGATTTAAGCTCTCTCCATCTGCCAGATCCTCCAGCTCTGCGTCCCAATCTGTGACACTTCCGGATCCTGTGCCCTCTTCGGATTCGCCTTCAAACAGATCCGTCAGCTCTACGTCCCCTAGGCCACCGCGGCGACCTGGGCCACCGCCGCCATCTGGGCCACCGCCATCTGGGCCACCGCCGCGGCGGCGCCAATATGACCAAAGCCCGGCACCAATAATGCCAGCTACGCCGCCCGCAGTAAGCAGCCAAACCCACCAGGGCACATGGCTCTCGTCGTCGTCTTCTTCGTTTCCTCCTTCCGTTGTCGCTGCCGTTGTTGTCGTTGTCGTTGTCGTTGTCGTTGGGGAACCTCCTCCTGTTGTCGTTGGGGAATCTCCTCCTGTTGTCGTTGGGGAATCTCCTCCTGTTGTCGTTGGGGAACCTCCTCCTGTTGTCGTTGGGGAATCTCCTCCTGTTGTCGTTGGGGAATCTCCTCCTGTTGTCGTTGTTGTTGGTGGCGCTGGTGGTGGCGCTGTTGGTGGCGCTGGCGTTGGCGCTGTTGGTGGCGCTGTTGGTGGCGCTGTTGGTGGCGCTGGTGGTGGCGCTGTTGGGGAACCTCCTGTGGAACCTCCTCCTTTAAATCCATACCAATCAGACATCGCACGTGCATCCGCCTCGGCAGCTAGTTGCTCGGCATAACTGTCGGTATCCCCTGGCTCTCGCGTCGAATCCCCTGCCGAACCTCCTCCTTTAAATCCATACCAATCAGACATCGCACGTGCATCCGCCTCGGCAGCTAGTTGCTCGGCATAACTGTCGGTATCCCCTGGCTCTCGCGTCGAATCCCCTGCCGAACCTCCTCCTTTAAATCCATACCAATCAGACATCGCACGTGCATCCGCCTCGGCGGCCAGTCGATCGGCATAACTGTCGGTATCCCCTGGCTCTCGCGTCGAATCCCCTGCCGAACCTCCTCCTTTAAATCCATACCAATCAGACATCGCACGTGCATCCGCCTCGGCAGCTAGTTGCTCGGCATAACTGTCGGTATCCCCTGGCTCTCGCGTCGAATCCCCTGCCGAACCTCCTCCTTTAAATCCATACCAATCAGACATGGCCCCCGCATCCGCCTCGGCGGCTAGTTGCTCGGCATAACTGTCGGTATCCCCTGGCTCTCGCGTCGAATCCCCTGCCGAACCTCCTCCTTTAAATCCATACCAATCAGACATCGCACGTGCATCCGCCTCGGCGGCTGGTTCTTCGGAATAGGAATTGTCTGGGTTGAGACCCTCAGAATTGAAACTTTCTCGCCTTTGTGCTCCCGCAGCTTCATCCGCCGCTCCTTGATCCAGCTCAGCTCGTTCCTCTGGGCCGACATTACCGCCGTTGAGTAAACCTTGAGACCCTCCCTCCGTGTCCTCGGACCCGTCGTTCCCCAAGATCAGCTTTCGCTCCTCCTCGTCGTATACATCGTATACGCCCAAGGCATAATCTTCCTTTTTTAACATACAACCTCCAGTTGATGTAAAATTCCGACTTAATTTATGAACAGAACTCTGCTGCTAAGCCTTCTCTGCTTTATATTTCATCTAAAGTTTTGCTAGTGAATATTTTTAGTCCGGCGGAGCTTCCAAGATGTCTACGTTTTCCGGTTCCAATTGGCGGAAAAGGCTATAGGTCAGCTCTTGGCCTTTGACGAGTGGCTTGCTGGAGCCGTCTGGGCTTTCGGTGAGCTTTGTGCCGTTAGTGAACTGGAACTCATTGCCATAGGCCAACAATTGTGTTAAGGATTTATTTGCACTCAAGTCCAGCTCTTTAAGTTGGTTGTTTTGGCAAAGTAAACGTTCAAGGCAGGTGTTCTGGCTAAGATCCAAAGCTGTAAGAGAATTAAAAGATACATACAAATTCCTTAGCTCACCGAGGGCTCTAAGGTCAAGTGATGCAAGTTGATCATGGTTACAATCCAGCGTTTCAAGCTTGGTATTTTGCCCCAAGTCCAGCTCTGTAAGCTGATTATTGCCGCAATCCAATTTAGTCAGATCTGTATTTGCATTCAGTTCCAGCTCTTTAAGTTGGTTGTTTTGGCAATATAAACGTTTAATTGGGGAGTTATGGGGAAGATCCAAAACTGTAAGAGAATTAAAAGATACATACAAATTCCTTATCTTACCGAGGGAACTAAGGTCAAGTGATCTAATTTGATTATCGTGGCAATCCAGCGTTTCAAGCTTGGTATTTTGCCCCAAGTCCAGCTCTGTAAGCTGATTATTGCCGCAATCCAATTCAATCAGATCTGTATTTGCTTTCAATGCCAGCTCTTTAAGTTTGTTGTCTTGGCAATATAAACATTTAAGGCGGAAGTTTTGACTAAGATCCAAAGCTGTAAGCTGATTATTGCTGCAATCCAGAAATTTCAAATTTTTAAAATATTCAATGCCTTGCAGATCCTTGATTCCCTTGTTACGTACAAAAATCTTAGTCTCCTGTGTAACATCGGGGTCATTGGTATATAAAATAAACTGGTCTGAATTTCTTTCGTAGCTAACGGCATTGTGGAATCGATGTCGCAAATAGTTACCAAAACTCTTATCTTTGATTGTCTGTTTAGCCTTTAAATCTTGTATTGTGCGACTAGAAAGTTTTGCTTTTTTTTGTATTTTAGAATCTTTATATACACAACAGCAAATAATATATATTATCGTTTCATCTGTTGATTCAAAATGAGACTTGCATTCCAATCGTAACTCAAACAATTCCTTTAAGTATACTTCTTTTATTTGCTTAATAAGAGAAGTATCCCCTGTTGTGGGGAGTGATTTTGAGTAATATTCAAGCCAGTAAATATTTCCGAGATTAGTTGACACGCCCCAGTAAATAGAACAATTTAACCAAGCCTCAGAGTCAGATATTTCACTACCTATTTTATCATAGTTATAAATATTTTTACCAGCAAGTGTTAATTTATTGAGAATTCCTCCCCAGCTATCAGCTACAATTTGCAGTTGATCACTGGGCGGCCCAGGCTTGCTAGAGCTGTCATCGCAGCTTTGCAATTGCAAAGCTGTAATGATACAAAATAATATTATTTTGTATTTCATTTTCTTAAATCCTATTAATAAAATAGTGTATTAACTACAATACAAAAATAGGTCCATTTTAACTTAATAGCAAGTTATTTTGATATTTCTATTAAATTTTTTTCATATATATATTGTTTCATCTGTTTTTATATTAATAGAATATTTAAAAAATATTCCCTGTCACCCACAGCTCCCCAGCCTAAATTTCGTGACATTTCGCCACCTTTCGTGCCTTTTCGTGGTTCCCCGTTCATAGTCCCTGGCCGAGTAACCACGAAATACACAAAAAAATACAAAACAACACGAAAAACCCTAAAACACCGCACCCCCCACCTGAACGCCTCCCCCAGCTCCCGTCGTTCCTCCGTTCCCTTTTTTTGCCTTCTCCCTGCTACCCATGGCTCCCCATCGTGCCACCTGCGGCTCCCTCTGTCTAATTTTCGTGACCTTTCGCCGTCTTTCGCGCTTTTCGTGGTCCCCCTTTAAAGTTCCCCTGTCACCCACAGCTCCCCATCGTGCCACCCGCAGCTCCCCCGTCTAGATTTCGTGCCCTTTCGCCACCTTTCGTGCACTTTCGTGGTTCCGCCGCCTAAATTTCAGAGAAATTGAATCCTGTATTTAAAAATATCATGAATGTTGGCTAATTGCAGCAAGGATTTAAAAATAATTTCATATTTTGTTATTTTTTGCCGCCGCTGAGGAGTGCTGGGGGGCCCAGTCTTGCACATTGCGACAGGCTGGTGTTTAAAACTGTTTAGTTCTTTGCAAAAGGTTTGATCTGGCTATCATAGTTTGCGCGATGCTCAATGAATCTAAGGCCGCCGGCAAGGTCTTGTTGCGGCGAGAACTGCGCCGGCGCCTGCGGCGCTTCCGCGGCAGCCCGGCCCAGCTGCGCGAGCAGGAAAAACTGCGGCGCGTAATGGATCAGGCCCTGCAGGAAGAAAATCCGGCACAGGTCCTGGCCTTTGTGCCCCGCGTCGATGAACCGGATATCTGGCCGGTATTGCAAGCCTTACAGCGACGCGGGCAATGCCGTCTGGCCTTTGCCAAAACCGCTGCCAATGGCCTTGGTTTCGTATGGTATGAGGCCGGCCGAGCCCTGCCAGATTTGCTTGAATTAGATGTATCGGGCGCGGCAAGCTTTTGGTGGCAACACCCGCGGTGGCGCGTGATTGAGCCGCGTCCTGCCTGTCCGCAAGCAGCGCTTGGACAAACGGGACAAAAGACTATAATGCTTTGTCCTGGCTTGGGCTTCTGGCCGCGGGGATGCGGCGGCCGCGATGTTTTGCGCCTGGGGAGGGGGGCCGGTTTTTATGATCGGGCCATCGCGACAATTGAACAGACTAAAGCCGCAGCCGGCGAGCAATTGGCGGCGGGCTTTGATTGGCAGGCCTGGGGACTGGGCTACCATATACAATTGGACGATCGTTTGCCCGAGGTCTTTGCAGCGGGAATGGATCAGCCGTTGCAGCGCCTTTTGCTGGCTGAGTGAACGCTGTGGATGTTTCAGATTGGCATTTTCTCGCTAGAATGCATGAAAATCTGAACTCTGTTTGAATTTTTAGTTTTTTGTTAAGGGAGCTGTGATGCCGGCCGATTTGGGCAGTACCGCTGTAAGACAGAGCGGTGAAAATACAATGCGTGGCCACGCCGTGTGTGTTCTAAAGTTTGGCGGTACGTCCATGGGCAGTTATGGCGCCATGCAGCGCTGCGCAGAAATTGTGATGAATTACGGCGTTCTCCCTCATCATAATGTGGTAGCGCTCTGCGATGCAAACGATAAAACTGCGGTTCTCAGCGGCCGTATCTGCTTGGCTGTAGTTGTTTCGGCTGTGGCTGGGGTTACAGACTGGCTGCAGAAACTCTTTGCCATGGCCCGAACGGCAGTTCTGCCCGAACGGCAATTATCGGCTCAGTTGGCGCAAGAGTTAAAGGATTTGCGGCGTAAGCATGAGGAAATTGTTGAAGAATGTGCATTGTCTTTTAAGTTGAAAGCGGATTGCGTTGAACAGTTTTATCACATTGAGCTGAATCCGCAGTTTGCCAGGCTGGAAGAACTGTTGCAAAGTGTTGGAAGTGCCGAAAACGTCGAAAATGCCGAAAGCGCAAAAAGAATTGCCAACGTTAATGAGAAAGCCGATTCCGTCGCCCGGATCCAGGCCGATTGCCTGGCCGCCGAGTTGGCCACTGAGTGTTTGGCCGCCGAGTGTTTGGCCGCCGAGTGTTTGGCTATGGGAGAGCGACTTTCCAGCCGTATTTTTGCCTTTGTCCTCAGACAAAACGCGGCCCAGCTGAAAGAGCAATATGCGCTGGACAAAGTGATTCAGCCTTGTCCTGTGGCGGGAGAAGAGCTCTTTCGCAGTGACAGTAGCTATATGCTCGCTCGGCTGCTCTTTGAGGATAGCCAGGTACTCATTCAGGACAAGCTCAATGCTTTGTGGCGCGAGGGAAGCTTGCCCGTTGTAGCGGGTTTTACCGCTGCGGATGAAGAAGGCCGTTGTACCCTGTGGGGACGTGGCGGCAGTGATTACAGCGCGGCGATTGTCGCAGCCGCACTCCGGCTGCCCGCCTTGGATATCTGGACGGATGTGGCGGGTATTTATTCCAGCGACCCGCGCTTAGTGCCCAAGGCTAAATTGTGGTCGCGCCTGGACTTCGCTTTGGTGTCTGAAATGGCCTATAGCGGGGCCAAGGTCGTGCACCCCAAGAGTATTAGCATCGCCTTGCAGAACCAGGTGGCCGTCATCGTGCGTTCTACCTTTGCCTGCGAGGAAATAGGCACGCTGATTGTCCCCCCGGGCAGTCAAACTTGCGAAGTCGCTGCGCTGGCGCGGGCCAGACCAAGCGATCAAGCACCATCCAGCCGTATGGCCAGACTGGCGGGTTTAGTGCTGAGCTACGACAGCCTGCTGCTGCACATGGAAAATCCCAACATGCTTGAAGGTGAGGGGTATATAGCACAAATTGCCGGGGCTGCCCACAAGCAGGAAATCCCGATTGATGTCTGCGCCACTTCGGAAACTAGCTTCAGTTTTTCAATCCACCAGGCCCATTGCAATCGTCAACTGCTGGATGACCTTCAGCGAATCGGTAAAATTAGCGCGTTTCGTCAGCTACACAAGTTATGTTGTGTCGGGCAAGAAATCGGTGCGGATGCGCGTTTTATCGCTGAGCTGTTACTGCAGTGCCAGCTTTACGATGTGCAGATCCAGACTGTGAGCATTGGGGCCAGCCACAACAATGTAACTATTTTGTTTAACTATGCCGACGCTGTTGTCGGCGCCGGGCAAAATGCTGTAATGGACGCCTCTGCAGAAGCTGAGCGCGAGCGGGCGAAATCCGTCGAGCTGTTGCGGCACCTGCACGATCAATTTTGGGAGCGTTGAGTATGTCGGACCAGCGAGAATACTGCCTGCAAATGGAAGTGCGGGACTACGAATGTGACTATCAGGATGTCGTCAACAATGCGGTGTATCAGAACTACCTGGAACACGCCCGGCACATGGCGGTTAAAGAACATTTTAGCGTGCCAAAGCTCAGCCAGCAGGGAATAAACCTAGTTGTCTCCGAGGTGCAATTACGTTATTTGCGACCCTTGCGTTCGGGCAGTCGCTTTGTGGTGCGCAGTCGTTTTGCCCTGAAAGGCCAGTTCCGTCTGGTTTTTGAACAGTGTATCGTAAAAATTCCAGAGACCAGTGAAGGAGACGTTGAAGACGCCGGCCAAGGGAGCCAAGGGAGCCAAGGGGAGAAAAAAGGGGAAAAAATCTTGCAGGCCACAGTATGTGTTGCCGCCTTGGACTCCCACAGGGGCCGCCCCTGTCCTTTTAGTCGGGTCACTGAGTTGTGCGGTTACGAATTTCGCTAGGTCTACATATGTCCGTTTAATGTGATCAAAGCGGATTCAAAGTAATTTCAAAATAGTTTATTTGTGGCGACGTAAAGCCGGGAGGGATTATGAGCAAAAACAGCAGCAAAAACAGCAGCAAAAACAGCAGGTCGGAAAAGCGTGTAGACAGTGTCAGTATACTGGCTGGTGGCGGGGGGACCCGCCTGTGGCCGGCTTCGACAGAGCAACGGCCCAAGCAGTTCATGAAGATTGCAGCGAATCAGAGTCTGCTGCTACAAACCTTGGAGCGGTCTTGGGCACTACAGCCTCAAATTGGTGTTTTTGTGGTGTGCAATCAGCAGTATGTGGCCGAAATCCTTGGGGAAATTGCCTTGTTGCCGGCCGAACAGGCCGCGAAAACTTATGTGTTGCCCGAACCCTGCATGCGCAACACGACAGCCGCATTGTTTTATGTGAACCAATTACTTGAGCAATTGGTCGGGCCACAAGCTGTTAATTTAGTACAGACTTCGGATCACCTGATTGGCCCGCCGCAAAGTTTCCACGACAGCATCAGCCAGGCCGCGGCGCTAGCGACTACGGAACGCATTGTCGTCTTTGGCCTGCAACCCAAGTTTCCCGCGACAGGTTACGGTTATATTGAGCGCGGTGCCGCGCTCAAGTCGCCCAGGCTAGAGTCTTTAGAGTTTGCGGCTTTTGCCGTGCAACGCTTCGCGGAGAAGCCAGATCTGGCCACGGCCAGGCAATTTCTCGATACCGGCCGCTTTTACTGGAATTCCGGGATGTTTTGTTACCCCGTGGGCCTGTTCCGCCGTGAGTTGGAAGCCTTGGCTCCGGCCGTAACGCAGGTCTTGGCTCCAGCCACACAAAATTTGCGCGAACAATTACAACGAGAAGGCCAGGCTTATTTGTTGCCGCCCAGCGCGCAGCTATTTGCAGCCTACAAAAATTGTGAGAATATTTCCGTGGATTATGCGCTAATGGAAAAGACCGCACAGCTGGCTGTATTGCCCTGCCGTTTTGTGTGGAATGACATTGGTTCCTGGGATATGCTGGCCGAATTGGAAGCTTCCACCAGCCCGCTGGTCGAAGTGGGCGACTGCGGCGGCAACTTTGTGCGCAGTGAGCTGCCCGTGGCCCTTTGCGACGTGCGGGACTTGATCGTCGTGGAAGAAAACGGTGTCCTGTTGATTTGTCGCAAGGGTTCTTCGCAGCTGGTCAAAACGGCGCGAGAGCAACTTTCTAAATGAAAATTCTCATCACTTGACCCATTAAATTGTATCGCGGCTTGCAAAAGAATGGTGCCCGCACCTTTTGTTTTAATTCACGCGCCCGTGAGGGCGCGACCGTCGAGAGATATATTCCTGCAGATGCGCTGCATGGAAAAGACGGCATGGCAAATGCTGGAGAGACAGAGTCAAAGTACATCGCTATAATACGGCTATTTTAGCAATTTGCCAGCGAGGGCAAAACGACCGATTTGATGTCGATAAATATGAGGACTTATGAGCGATAGCCGAGTTTCCACTAGATTATCAGCGGGATTATCAGCGGTGGATTACTACGAATTCCTCCGTCGGGAAGGCTGTGACTTTTACGCTGGAGTGCCCGACTCATTACTGAGTGCCTTTTGCACTTGCGTCCAGGACCAGATGGAACGGCAAGGCCTGCGTCAAAACTTCTGGATTACGGCCAACGAAGGGGCGGCAGTGGCGATGGCGATTGGACATTACCTGGGCCAGCCGCGCGGGACGAATTCGGTACCTGTCGTGTATTTGCAAAACTCTGGCCTGGGCAATACCCTGAACCCTATTATTTCAATGGCCGACCCTCTGGTCTACAGTATCCCGATCTTGTTAATGGTGGGATGGCGCGGTGAACTGGGGGAGGGGACCGAGGAAGTCGGCAAGCAGCGTAAAGATGAACCCCAGCACCGCAAACAGGGGCGTGTGACGATTGGCTGGCTGCAAGCTTCCGGCATTCCTTATGCTGTTTTGCCCGCGGAGCTGGCCGCGGCTCAGGAAGTGACGCGCAATTTGTTGCGGCGGGCCAAAGATGAGGCGTGCCCAGTCGCCTTGATTGTTCGCAAGGAAAGTTTTGGCGCGTATCCGGCGCCGCGAGCTGCGGCTCCCGCTTTGGAGCTGGAGCGCGAAGCGGCCATTGCCCTGTTGCTGGACTCGCTGCCCGCTGGCCCGGTAGTTGCAACTACGGGTATGATCTCGCGCGAATTGTTTGAACAGCGCGAAAAGCGCGGAGAAAGTCACGATAAAGATTTTTTGGTGGTGGGCGCGATGGGGCATGCCGCGGCCATAGCCCAGGGCTTGACCCTGGCCTTGCAACAGCAAGGCGCGGACCAATTCCCGGTGTACTGCCTCGACGGTGACGGTTCGTTGTTGATGCACATGGGCAGCCTGGCGATTGCGGGCTTGGCTGCGGGCGCTTCACTGGGCCGTTTTAAGCATATTGTGTTGAACAATGGGGCCCACGACTCCGTGGGTGGCCAGCCTACGGTGGCCCTGGCTCTGGATATGCCGGCATTGGCCAGGACTTGCGGCTATCGCTGGGCTGACAGTTGTGCCTGTGCCGCTGAGCTGCCCGACCTGCTCAAGTCGTTGCTGCAGGCCGAGGGGCCGGCTCTGTTGGAGATTAAGGTAAAAAAAGGCGCTCGCAAGGAATTGGGCCGCCCGACCCTGACGCCTTTGGAAATCAAGAGCCAGTATCAGTCCTATCTGGCCAGTCTGCGAGGGTAAGATTGTGATTGAAGGACGACACGAGCTGCAAAAAAAACGCCTACTCGTCGATATGTCGGCGACCTTGTTTCATCACGGCCATATCCGCCTGCTAAAAAGGGCCCGCCGGGCCGCAGATGAGCGCGGCGCCATAGTGGTGGTCGGCTTGACTCGCGACGAGGAGATTCTACGCGCCAAGGGCTATCGGCCCGAACTCAGCTTTGCAGAGCGCGAGGAGGTCTTGCGGGCCTGCCGCTATGTCGACGAAGTGGTGGCCACGCCCTGGTTGCTGAGCGAGGAGGTCTTGGACGAATTGCGGGCAGACTACTTGTTCCACGGCGACGACAACAGCAATCCGGTGGAAGACGGGCGCATGGTCGTCGTGGCGCGCACGCCTGGGGTGTCCAGCACGGAACTGCGTTGCCGTTCCGCCGCGGTAATCCACAGTCATATCAACCGCCGCAAGGTGATGTTGACTCCCGGTCCCGGTTCTATCCCCTTTGAAAATGTATTTGCCGTGCAGCCGTTGTTTGGTCGCGGCGATGCCGACTTTGCCGATTTGGAGGAGCGCGTGCTCCACCGACTGCGCAGGCTTACGGGCCTGCCTTGTATCGCGCGGTTGCAGGGGTCGGCTTCGCTGGCTCTGGAAGTGGCTGCCCGCAGTTTTGTGGCCGGTCGCGTGCTGGTGGTGAATACCGGCTACTACTGCGAACGCCTGATTAATTATTGCCAGGCTTTAGAGCAGTTGCGCCGGGTTTCACAGTTGGACATCTTGCCGGTGGAGGAATTTTGGGCGCGGGAAGTCGAAGATTTATCGCTGCCTCGTGACCGCTATGACTGGGTGCTGAGCGTTTACTCGGAAACCTCTGTGGCCTCGCTAAACGATGTCCCTAAGCTGGCCCGGCTCAAGCGGCAACTTTCTGCCCGCTTGTTCCTCGATGCCACGGCCTCGATTGGCTTGGAACAAGAACACCACCTGGCGGATCTCATTGCCTTTAGTTCGTGCAAGGGGCTAGCCGCCATGACAGGAGCGGCTTTTGTCTGCTACCGCGATGACTTGATTGAGCAGCCAGAAGCCTCGTTTTATCTGAATATACGCACTCACCTGGATAAAAAGATGACGGGGCCTTACCATCCCATGGTGGCACTTGACCGTTTGTTGCCCGTGCAGGATGAGATTCGCGCCCGTGTGCGCCGAACTAAAAATGCCTTTATGGCCAAGTTTGCGGAGCAGCTGGTATTGCCTGCCGAGCGCCAGCCCTTGATTGCTACCCGTATCTATGGTTGCCTTGAGGCCAGCGGAGAGGCCGCACGGCAGAGCATCGCCGGGCCTGTCGCGGGCAGTGAACCAGAAATTGTCTTCTATGAGCCGCGTTCGATAGCGGCCGGACAGTCCATTGTCTGCCACCTTGGCGAATTGCACGTAAGTTCCGAGCTCCCTTCGGAGATTCCGCGGTATTTGCGTCTAAGCCAAAGGCCCCAGTTGCCACGGGAGGCTACGGCTTTAGAGGTTTAACTTGCAGCTAGAGCACAGCTAAAAAGGAGTAAAATTCATGCCTATTGATATACGGGCTGTAGCCCTGGATATGGACGGCACATTATTGGGTGCGGACCACAAGATCAGCCCTTTCACCGCGCGGATTCTCGATGAGCTTATGGATATGGGCATCGCCTGTATTATTGCCACGGGCCGCAGTATCGGGGTCTTGCGAACAAGTGGCGAGCTGCCGCCGCGCATGTATGCGGTTTGCCTCAACGGTGCGCAGCTGGCTCATCTCAACGAAGAACAGCCTTTGCAAGAGCACTACTTGCCCGAATTCTTTAGCCGTGCGGTAAGCGATACTTTTGCCGCTCACGGCCACCACTTGCACGCCTACGTCCATGACAAGCTCTGGTGTGAGAACCCTAATATGGAGCTTTTGGCTAAATATGGTCCCCAGTTTCGGGAATTAAAGATCTTTGAATACCTGCGCTTTAATGAGCGCAAGCAAGACCATATCCTCAAGTTTGTCACGGTGGGAGAGCCGGAGCTACTGCAACCGATTATCGATGACTTGCGCGAGCGCTTGGAGCTCTCTGTGCCGGGTTCCAGTGCCCACTTGTATGCCAATTATTCCATGCCGGGAATTATGGAAATACAGGATTCCCGTATGAATAAGGCGGTGGGTTTGACTCATATTCTTGAGCGCCTGGGCCTGAGCGCGGAAAACCTAATGGCTTTGGGCGACGGTAATAATGATGTGCCGATGTGGGAACTGGCACGGGTCCCCGTGGTTATGAGTAACGCCTTTGACAACTTAAAAAAGTATTGCCACAGTGGTTACTACCTGGCTCCTTCTCATGTCGATGATGGTGCCGCGCAGTTCCTGCGCAGCTGGTTCCACCTGGATGCGGGTCTTCATCAAAGTTGAGCCTAGCTTGGCTTTACAGTCCACACCCCAAAATCAAAGGAAAAATGATTTACTTTCATAGTGGCAGTTGCTTCAGTAACTCTTGTAACTGATTCTCTGAGCAAATAGAATAATCTGAAAAATATTTAAATTTGGAGTGTTTTTTTAGGCTATGGAATGGCAAGCTTGGCTTACCCTATTTTTGATGGTGGGTGGGCTAGTCGTATTGAGCGCGACACGCATTGCCAGCCACCTGGTTATGTTGACCCTGCTGGCCCTACTGAGCAGCCTGGGCATTTTAAATTATCGTGAAGCCTTGGGAGGTTTTGCCAACCCCGGGCTGATTACCGTGGCAGCCATGTTTGTCATTGCCGCAGGCCTTCAGGGAGCTGGCAGCATTGATATGCTGGTAGGGGGCTTGCTGGGGCAACCGAAGTCGGTACGCGGTGCCTTGGGCCGCATATTTTTGCCAGTGCTGCTTTTAAGTGCATTTCTTAACAACACACCCATTATCGCGACAATGATTCCCGCCCTACACTCGTGGTGCCGCAAAATTGGTCTTGCCCCTTCCAAGCTGATGATTCCGTTAAGCTACACTGCTATACTCGGCGGCACTCTGACCATGATTGGCACCAGCACCAACCTGGTCGTTAATGATCAATACCAGGCCCTGACGGGTAACGCCGGCTTTTCTTTGTTCGCCATTACGCCGCTGGGCTTGCCGGTTGCCCTGGCCGGCTTGTTTTTCATGTGGTTATGCTTCCCTAAGTGGCTGCCAAATCGCAGTGAGCAGCAGGCTTTTGGCAATTTGCGCGAGTTTACCCTGGAAGTTTGCATTGCCCCTTCCGGGCCCCTAGTGGGTAAGACCATCATTGAAGCTGGCTTGAGGAACTTGGAGCGGCTTTACCTGGCGGAGATTGAACGCCAAGGTTCCATTATTACGGCGGTGCCCTCTGAAGAAAGACTACATGGCGGCGACCGCTTGACCTTTGCCGGAGACACTCGGGCGATTTCTGATCTCTTGCGCATCAATGGCATAGTGCCTTCTCTCGACAACAATAGCTCGCTGGAGGTGAACGGCCAACAGCATGGCGAGCGGTGTTTGGTTGAGGCCGTGGTTTCACCTCACTGCGCAGCCGTGGGGCAGGCTATCCGGGATTCACGCTTTCGGGCACGCTATGGTGCCGTTGTGCTCGCCGTGGCCAGGGGCGGTGAACGCGTGCGTGACAACCTGGGGACCATTGTCCTGGAAGCGGGTGATACTTTGTTATTAGAGGCCCGTCCGAACTTTGTCAGCCGCCAGCGTTACAGCAAGGACTTCCTGCTCATTAATAGCCTAGAGCTGGAAGTGCCGCGTCACGAGAGGGCCTATTGGGCTTGGGGCATCTTACTAGCTGTAATTTTTCTGGCGGCAAGCAACTGGCTGAGTATTCTCAATGCCGCCCTGTTGGGGGCCCTGGCCATGATTTTTAGCGGTTGTTGCTCCGTCTCGCAGGCCGAGAAGTCGTTGGATTTGACGGTATTGCTAACTATCGCGGCTTCTTTTTCTCTGGGTCAAGCTTTAGAAAAGACTGGTTTAGCAGACTACCTGGCTGCCCAAATCTTAATATTGAGTGCCGGTAGCCCCTTTCTGATGCTGTGCTCAAGCTACATAGCTGTTTCACTGCTCACTGCCATGATTACCAATAATGCCGCGGCAGTGCTGATGTTGCCCATCACCTTAAACATGGTGGACCAGGCCGGTTTGCGTCACGAGCCTTTTGTGCTGGCCCTTATGATGGCTGCCTCGGCCAGTTTTGCCACACCTTTGGGGTATCAGACCAACTTAATGGTCTATGGCCCCGGCTCCTATCGGTTTAGTGACTTCTTTAAAGTAGGACTACCGATGAATCTACTGCTTGGCTTCGTGACGATTCTTACATTGACCTTGTTCTGGCCGCTTTCCTGAATTTGCAAATACCCCCGACCTGAGGGATGGCTGGGATCTGGCAGTAAATTAAATATTGCGGTTTTTCAGCCAAGGAATGCGCGAGAACAGACCAAACAGATCCTCGCGGCTACTTTTTTCACTAAAGTGGCCTACATCGCGTAACTTGCGCGAACGATAGCGAACCAATTTCTCAGAATCATTGGACTGTAGAGTCGAGTAATCCTTCAAAATAAGCTTCTTGATTTCGCGTGCCGTATAGTCTGGGTCCAAATGAGCGCCGCCAGCCACTTCGGGTACAATGCCTTGGATAATACCAAATTCGGAAATATTTTTGGCGGTCATTTTCATCAGGGATGCCGCGTATTCGGCCTTGGTGGCATCACGCAGCAGAATTGAAGCAAAACCTTCGGGTGAAATCACTGAATATACAGAATTTTCAAGCATGTAAAGTTTGTCGCAAACGCCGATACCCAAGGCACCACCGCTACCGCCCTCGCCAATGACAAAACTGATAATCGGTACGCGCAGTACCGAGAAATCACGTAAATTGACGGCGATGGCCTCACCAATGCCGCGCTCTTCGGATTCCAGGCCGGGGTAGGCACCAGGGGTATCGATGAAAGTAATGACAGGGCGGCCGTGAGTCTCGGCTTGTTTGGCCAGACGCAGGGCCTTGCGGTAGCCTTCTGGGCTGCCCATACCGTAGTGACGCTGCATATTTTCTTTAAGATTGCGGCCCTTTTGGTGCCCGATAAAAGTCATCGGTATGTCGTCAATCATAGCAATGCCGCCGACAATGGCTTTGTCATCTCCATAGCAACGGTCACCGTGTAACTCAATATAGCTGTCGCTGATCTTGGCGATATAATCCAGGGTACCGGGCCGTTCTCCCATACGAGCCATCTGGACGCGTTGCCAAGCATCGTTTTCAATGTTGTTGCTGGCAAAGCGCGATTCCAGATCGCTGATCTCCATTGCCAGTTCAGGCGAAATGGGGCGCATAGACTCGCGCAGCTCGGCAAAACGTTGTAAGATTTCTTTTCTCTCCATGCGCGGGATTCTAGCCAATACTTTTCATCCTGGCAATTGCCCAATTTATGGATAGAAAATCGTCTAGGCTCAGGACCCATTGACTCCAAGAAAGTAAAGTGATTCAATATCTCTAAAACGGAGCCTACTCATGGGCAATCTATGGGCAATCTATTTTAGTTGAGCGATGAGCAAATATCGCGTCTTCAACCCAATTTCCCAAAGTCACACGGTCGTCCCAGGGTTGATGACAGTCGATGACAAACGTGTCCTCAGCGGTATTATCTTCATTATCCGCAATGGTTCACGCTGCTGTGATGCACCGCCTGAATACGGGCCCTCTATAAAACACTTTCCAAACGTTTTGCCCGCTGGTCAAAAAAACGGTGTTTTCAAGAAGATCTTTGAAAAACTAGTCAAACCAAGCGTTACAGAGGCGGATATGCTGATGATTGACGCCACCCATCTGAAGGCACACCGCACGGCATCAAGCCTTAAAAAAAGGGAGCGAGCCACGCTTGATCGGGCGTACCATTCAATATCTTTGGAGGTATGAATAGCAAATTGCATGTTCTGAGCGATAGTTAAAGACTGGCGACGTATTGCGATGCGATATGATCGTTGCGCGCACACTTTTTAATCGGCAATTTACATCGCGGCAATCGTCTTGTTCTGGATATGAGCCTTGAGCCTAAAATATCTGCTTTTAAAACCAATTGCGCAACCAGTTGGAGCCAAGGGATATCGCTTGGGCGAAAGTTAGTAGAGAAGTCGATAAATTCATGCCACAATCGCGCAATACGGCGATATAAGCACTTGTACTTGCGTTGCCCCATCGCCAAAGGAAATTGACTAGCACCGCTTTCCGCGCAATACTTTGATACCGGGTGTGTGAATTGCTCCTTTCTGAAAAACAAATAGCATGAACTGGCAGCTGCAGAATAATAATTGGGGGTGCGGCGATTACGAGGCGCGAGCGAAAAAACGTCTGTTGTGGCCGGACGGCCTATCAATAGTAAATTGTGGGGCTACTGCGCGGATCGCGGCGACGCGGCTGGGTTTGCGCGATCACAATTTGAGATGGGTAGTTCCTGATCGCGGCAGACCGCGAAGGCTTGGTCCCCCGTCTTTACGGCAGTTCCTTGTAATCAGGTATCGGATCGCTTGCCCCGTATAAGAGCCACACCCATGAAGGCGAATAGAATTGAGAGCAAGGGATTGATCCAGTTGAGCAACGCATAGGGCGCATAATCGAGAACCTCGACGCCAAGTGTCGAAGCGAAGAAAGCGCCGCCGGTGGTCCAGGGGATCAGCGCAGTCGTCAAAGTCGCCCCTTCTTCAAGTGATCGGGAGAGTACCGCTCGATCTACCTTAAGCCTATCGTAGACATCGGCAAACATTTGCCCGCCGAGGATAATCGAAATGTAGGCTTCTCCCATGAACATATTGCCGATAAAACAAGACACTATTGTGGTTAAGACAAGACTGGAAGCGCGTCTGACATAGCCGAGAATGCCGCCGATCAATACTTGTAAAAAACCAAACCCATGCAAAATTCCGCCCAAGGCCAAGGCCATCAGAGACAATGAAAGTGTCCACATCATCGAGGAAATTCCGCCGCGGGAGAACAGCTTGTTCAAGGCTGACACACCGGTTTCAAACGAACCTCCGCCATAAAGTGCGTTCAGCACTTCGACAAATGACGCCCCTTGGAGAAAAACAGCCAAGATCACGGCAACGACTATCGAGAAGACCATTACCACTTCGGCACTGACTTTGCGCAAACTGAAGCACAGCATGACCACAAACGGCAACAGACAGGCCGGACCGATGGAATAGGTATTTTCGATGGCATCGATCATCTCATTGAGATGCTGTTCTGGCAGGGGGATATCGGCGTAACCGAGGCCCAGCATCGTAAAAATTACCAGAACAATCAGATAAGCCGGCCCGGTGGTATAGAGCATGCTGCGGATATGGCGGAACAGTTTGACGCGCGCACTCATCGCCGCCAGGTTGGTCGTATCCGAGACGGGAGACATCTTATCGCCAAAGCAGGCGCCGGAGATGATCATGCCTGCCACGAGTGGCAGGGGAATGCCAATGGCGTCACCGATCCCGATCAATACCACGCCCGCGGTGCCCACCGTGCCCCAGCTGGTTCCGGTGGCAATCGACATAAAGCTGCACAACAGTAAACCGGCTGGCAAGAAAAGCGCAGGCGAGATGAGTTTCAAGCCATAGTAGACCAGCGCCGGCACGGCACCGCTTTGAATGAAAGCAGCGATCAAAACTCCGATTAGAAAGAAGATATAGATGGCTGAAAGTGCATTGTGAATGCCGCTGTTCATCGCCGCGCGAATTGAAGCAAAACCATCATCACTCAGCTTCCAGGCGCTACCGCCGGCAATCAACAGGCAAATCAGCAGCAAACTGTGCAGACTGGTTTGCAAAAAGAACAAGCCAATGCCGATCACGAGCACAATACTTGCAAAAGTAAGCAACGATTGCCGGAAACTGGGGTTGTATGATTCACTCATGAAAAAATTCCATAGGAATATGCCTATCTTGGAGAGCCATCCCAGAAAAATGGTTAGCCTTCAAAAGGTCAAATGACAGTAGATTCTTCATAACTCTATCGAGTGCCTTTCTTCTCACGCCTTCGATCAGCCTCGCTTTCATCCATTGTATTGTCTCCTTCCGCAGCTTTAATAATTGCAGCAGAAATATTACTGTCATCTTATCTAGTATAATTTTCAAGCCAAAAAAGTTAAAGTATCTAAATTCCCGTACATAAATTCCGACAATTGGGCCGGTTCGGATCATAAAATTCTTTGACTTCAGCAGGAAAATATTAGTGGCGAACAAGTGAGCAGCCCTTAATAAGCGTTGTGAAATTCTTCGAAATCAAATTAAAGATTAAAATAAAGTTTTTATCATTTGGCTTTTTTGCCAGTCATATCTATAAATATTTTTTATTAAATACTCCTTTTATCTTGTATGCTTTGATTTTAAATTAAATAAAAATAATTCGCAATACTTAAAGCGCCACAAAGTCGAGAACCTTTTTGCCCAATTCAAGTACTGGCGGCACAACGCCATGCGATAAAACATTTGTAAACATACTTTTAAATTCGTAATTTACATCGCGGCAACCGTCTTGCTCTAGATATGAGCTCTGAGCCTATTATAGGCCCTTCTATAATTTCTCCGTATGGTGGGATAAGCAAAATATTCAGATGCCGTGACCAATCTGCCCTTGTACATGATGGCCATCATTGCGGGTACCATCGTCACGGCCCTGTGAGCGCATTCAAGAAAGAGGTAGTCACATAGCTTTCCCAGTCATTAAACCACAAACGGAATCTTCTTGCGGGTTTTCGCTTGTGGGCAACTTGCAAGGCGCTTAGAATAAAACGATAAATTTTTAGAGGTTTTTTTATGTTTAATTACTCAAATTCTGAGCAATGGCTGGACGAGAATGCCGACAAGGCAATGACAAAATTAAGTAATCGCATAGCACACCTGGAGCAAAACACATACCTAGAACAAGATTTGCAGCGCGAAATGTCAGCCCTTAGAAACGATGTGGATAGGCGTTTTGAACAAATAGAGAGGCGCTTTGGGGAAATGGATAATAGAATTAATGGATTTATACAATGGTCGCTTACAGCGATAATGATAAGCTGTACTGGTGTTGTTATCACCTTCATTTTTCTTGCCACTTATTTTCACTCTGTTTAACCCTATAAAAATAGGGTCAGCACATCTGCGCATTACGGTTGCGGCCATTAGCTACCAATCAGTATTCCAGCAGCACTTTATTCAATAGTTCCTGCACGCCGATATGGCCGACTAAGCGGCCGCTGTCGACTACGGGAATATTTTGCATATTGTGCAGCGAAAACTGGCAGAACAATTCGACAATAGTTGTGTCGGGTGCGGCGATAAAGCGCGGCTCCTGCATGACATCGGCGACGGTCAAGCTGGCTTTGAGTCTGATAAATTGCTTAAGGGGCTCAAAATTATCTAAAAAGTTGAGTTTGCCAATGCGCTTGACGTAATCCGGTATGATTAAATTCAAGATGTCGCTGAGGCGCAGTTCGCCAAGAAAATAATTTTCTGTGTCAACGACAGCGCAGTAACTTAGGTTTTTGCGCACATAATTTTCGAGTACCACATTCAAAGAATCAGTTTTTGCGCAGGTGGGCAAACGTTCACTCATAATGTGCCTGGTACACAATACCGCCTCCAGACTGAGGTTGGAACGGCAGATTTCTGCATAGAGCTGTTCGGCGTTTTGCAGTTCGCCCAAGCGCAGCTCAATGCCTGGCTGTTGCATGAAACTCGACAAAGCAGCCAGTAAGCTCAAATACAAGCCCGCTGTTTTTCTGGCCGTCACCACAACGGTCATCAGCCGCAGAGGCGCTTGCCCCCGTTGCTCCAGAGCATGCTTCAACAGGGCCATGCCACCCGTTATCTCCATTGGACCGCCGATCTTGGCGTGGGGAATCGCAAGTCCCTTCTCAAAGAGGGTCGCAGACAGAGCCTCCCGTTCTTTCAAGGCGCGGAAAACCTCCTGTTTCGGTGCCGAAAGTGAGCCGTGCTGTTCCATGCGGTCAAGGATTTTGTCGACAAGCTCATCCCAGGATGCCACCGAGTCGAGAACCAGAATCAAGTCAGACGGCATAAATTCAGACAACAACATAAACCCCATTTTATGCACTTGTCACCCACTTGGCTAGTCGCCTGAAAAATATGGCTCCCAGCGGCTTTATTGTACGGCGAACTTATTATATGTAAAAAAATCAAGGCCACCTCATAGCAGATTGTGGGGTTAGAATGCAACACTTTGTCTTGCAAAATTTTATCCTTTGGAATAGCATGACGGGAATAGCGTAGCTTTGTCTGCACTCGCGCCGTCATCGTTACAACCCACGCTTGCCCATGCATACTTGCTCCATGCACGCTGATAAAGCTGCTTGGCCGTTTGGCCCACAATGTCCCGCCGCAGCCTGTTTCGCACGAGCTTGATACAGCAGGCTGCCAATCCTTGAAGCATTCGGGCATTTAGCTTGATGGCGCTGCCGTGGTCAAGCAAAACGTTCGTAACGTTTCAGATGACTTCATCTACCTGACGGAACAATATTTATGGATCTTATATCAATTATTGCGCTGACAATTTTCTTTCTCGCCTTCATCATGATTTCGACTGAGATAATATCCAAGACAATCACCGCCTTGCTAGGTGCGGGGATTTATATAATTTTCGGTTTTATCGGGCAAAATGACGCGGTCAGACATATCGACTGGAATGTCATTTTCCTGCTGATAGGCATGATGATTATTGTCGGCATCACAAAGAGGACCGGCTTATTTCAGTACCTGGCCATTAAGACAGCCAAGCTGGCCAAAGGCAATCCCGCAGCCATTCTGATAATGCTCTCAATCCTCACAGGGCTGCTTTCCGCACTACTTGACAATGTGACAACGGTATTGATATTGACTCCTATCAGTATATTAATCGCAGTAGAGCTAGGGCTCTCACCTACCCCATTTGTCATCTGTGATGCCCTTTCGGCAAACATCGGCGGCACGGCAACTCTGGTTGGGGATCCTCCGAACATTATGATTGGAAGTGCGGCAGAATTAAGTTTTGCTGCTTTCATCGCAAACCTCGGCCCGCCCGTACTGCTGATTTACATTGTCTTTTGCCTGTTAATCTATGCCCTGTTCCGCTCAAAGCTCAAAGCCAGCAAGGCGCAGAAAGCGCGCATCATGCAATTTGATGAAACCCGCTCCCTGAGCGACCACAAACTCCTGGTCAAATGCCTGCTGGTGCTGTTCCTAGTCTTGTCTGGTTTCCTCATGCACGATATGCTCGGCATCGCTCCCGGCTCTATTGCGCTGGTAGGTGCCGCTGTATTAATGCTGCTCACCGAGCCGCAGGAAATTGAAGAGTTATTTCACGAAGTGGAGTGGACAAGCATCTTTTTCTTCTTAGGGCTCTTTATGATGGTTGGCACACTTGAAGAAATAGGCATCATAGATGCCTTGGCACAGCTGATAATTCAAGCCACAGAGGGTAACGTTCTCAAGACCGGAATTGCCGTCCTCTGGCTTTCGGGCACGCTATCTGGCATTGTCGACAATATTCCTTACGTGGCAACCATGATTCCCTTGGTGCAAAACATTGAGCAAGTCACCGGCCGAGCCGCGGCCGAGCCAATCTGGTGGTCCCTGGCCATCGGTTCCTGCCTTGGTGGCAACGGCACCTTGATTGGTGCTTCTGCCAATGTAGTTAGCGTAAATATTTCCAATAAAAGTGGTTATAAAATATCTTTTTTAGAATTCACCAAGTATGGCATACTCATCACCGCTGTGACATTAATTATTGCCAACCTTTATCTTTACCTTGTACAATTTGCTCATTTACATTAGACTTTTGCCACTTTGATGAAAGGTAGGGGCAAGCCATGTTTGACAAAGCTTATGCAGCAGACTTCAGTGCCCGAAAAGGCGCTCTCGCAGATAATATGTTCGTGCAACGCTGGTCGCCTCGCGCTTTTGAAAAAACATCAATTTCGCAGGATGTATTGAACCAGATCTTTGACGCCGCTCGCCTGGCGCCTTCGGCCTACAATTCACAACCCTGGCGCATTTTCTCTTCCCAGGCCGACGGTTCGGACTTCCAGCGCTTTCTCCGTCTTCTGGTGAAGACCAATCAGGTCTGGGCCCAGAATGCTTCAGTACTTGGATTCATGATTGCTGCGAAAAATTTTGCCCACAATGGGAAAGAAAACCATTGGGCACTTTATGACTGCGGCTTTGCCTGGGCCTCGCTGACCTTTCAGGCCAACCAGATGGGGCTCTATACTCACGGCATGGCTGGAATTATGGTCGATGAAATATATGCCGAGTTCGCGATTCCGCGCGCAAATTACACCGTAGTCGCCGGGTTTGCCATCGGCAAACTAGCCAAGCCTGAAATCCTGCCCGAAGCTGTAAAGAAACGTGAGATTCCCTCTGCGCGCAAGGCTTTGACGGAAATCTACTTTCCCGGCGGCACGCAGCTCTAGCTTTGGTGCCAGAAGCCACGAAACACAGCATCGCAATCTGGCTTTAAAAAACAGGTTTCCACGATACGGGCAAAATGTTTGCCCTGTTTGCCCTGGTTTCCTGATTGCCAATGACAAAACGACAAGACCGGAGATTTTGCGCGTGCATTCAGCATAATTCCCCGACACGGCGGCGTGAATGGCGCCGACAGAATACAAAACACGGATAAAACAAGCTTGCGGCCTGGCATTTGCCAGCCCGCAAACTCAAAACTTTCCTCATGCCTCCAAAATTGACTTCCAGCGACTTTCGCTTTGCCTTGCCACAAAGTTTAATTCAGGTACTCTGGCGCTTGCACGAAGCCGGCCACCGCGTCGTGGTGGTTGGCGGAGCCCCGCGCGACTACCTGCGCGGCGAAACCGTCAATGACTACGACTTGGCCAGCGATGCCCTGCCACAAAGGGTGCAAAAACTCTTCCGGCGCTGCCGAGCTACCGGACTGAAACATGGCACCGTGACGATTTTGCTGGGCGGAGCTGCCTATGAAATCACCACATTTCGCAACGACGGCACCTACAAGGACAGCCGCCACCCAGAGCGGGTAGAATTCACGGGCGATTTGGATGGCGACCTGCAGCGTCGCGATTTCAGTATCAATGCCCTGGCTTTTGAGCCCGACCCCGAAGCCTTGCAGACTTTGGCCTCTCGCGATGCGAGTAACAGTGCCAAACGGCAACACAGCGAAATGTGCCCGAGCCCCGCCGCAGGATTCAGCGAAGTCCCCGGCACCTTGCACGACCCCTGCGGCGGGCGCAATGATTTAGAGCGCAGACAAATTCGCGCCATCGGCTGCGCGGCCCAGCGCTTTGAAGAGGATGCCTTGCGCATGTTGCGGGCCTGTCGCTTCAGTGCAAAACTGGGCTTTGCCATAGGGAACGAAACCTTGACGGCCATGGCCCAACTGCAGCACAAACTGGCGCGGGTCTCGCGGCCGCGAGTGCAGGAAGAGCTGCGCAGGCTGCTTTGCGCGCCGTTTGCCTTGCGGGGGCTGGACTATTTGCGCGGTTCCGGACTTTGGGCCCAAGTCTTTACGCCTTCTTTTCCCGCCAGTCTGTGGCAAGGGGCCGGCTTGCGACGCTTGCAACAAGTCTGGCCGCGCTACCGGGCGCTTGTGGGCGGAGTCGCCGAATCTCAACCTGAAGATACCGGCAAAGGCACCGGCGACTGCTGGGCCGCGCAGCTCCTTGAGCAGATCGCGCGGCAAAACCTGCAAAATGAGCCTCTGCTGCGATGGCAATTGCCGCCATTCAGTTTTGCCTGGGCCCTGCTACAATTGTGCCTGCTGCAAGCACAAGGCGCTGCAGCCGAAAGCGCAATTCCAACCGCAAAACTGTGGCAGATTTCCCGCCAGAATCTGGATGCCCTGCTATTTTCCAACCGTGAAAAAAGCGGAGCTTTAGGACTGATCTCCCATGCGGATCTCATTTGGGGCCCGCAGTTGCTGCGGCAATTTGCCACAGCCTCCGGTGCGCGAGCCGAAATCCTGTGCCGCCGTTTACTCGCGGCTCTAGGCAGTGAATACAGCCTTTGCGGCCTGTTGTTACTCGGACTCAGCAGCCAGTGCCAAGCAGAGCGGACAGCCGAGGAAAATTTTGCAAGTCCAGACGACGAGGCCAAACAGGAAGAGGCCAAGCAGAAACCTGACGCCCTGGTGCGCGAGCCCCTGTGGCGGGAATTCTGCTCAACCCTGTTGCGAGTTCTCGCCGCCCGTCCGCCCCTAAGCATCAAACAACTGGCCGTCGATGGCAAGGTTCTGGCACGCGACTGCGGGGTTGCTCCCGGCCCGAAAATGGGCCAACTGTTGCAAGAATTGTTACAGCATGTACTCAAACATCCCGAAGACAATCAAGCCGAAGCCCTGAAAGTCCTGGCAATCAAATTCAATGTCGGTCACAAGCACAACGAAACCTGACTCCGAGCCAAGAATTCTAGCCATAAACGATCTTTGAAAATTTTTCCTAGGCAATGATCCCAGGTAAAAGGCCGCCATGCCGGAGCCAACTTGGGCCGAGCCTATTGAGCCAAGCCATCGAGAATTGAAGATCTAGAATTGAGGCGCCGGCAAATCCACAGCCTGGTCCCAGCCATTTATTTCTGGCGCGGTAAAGCCTTCAATAACGAACGTTGATTTTCGCTATCTTGCCCGATCTCCCAGATCATGATTCCCCCTAGATCCTTCTCTTGGGCATAATCAAATTTCTGCCGAATCATGCTCTGGCCATTGAAATAGTAGTTATCGACCTCATTATCTTCGGGTGTCAAATCGAATTTCTGTGCTAATTGGCCGTAAGTCATTGCTTGGCGCCGGCCGGCGGTATCAATTTCTCTACCGTAAAATGGCAGTCCCAGGAAAATTTTATGTGTGGGGATCGCAAAACGGGCACTCAAATACTCCACCATTTCGACGGCATCTTCCATTGTCGAATGGCGGGGCGTGAAGTCGTAGGACATAAAATTCACCTCGTCCACAGCTTGAAACAGTTCTGTCGTCAAGGCCGACTGCAGCCGCGAGATGGCCACGCTAACTTTATAATGTTCGGGCTCCTGGCCACTGGCAGCGCGTTCGCGCAGGCCCCGTTGAACCTCTTGAATCAAGGCAATGTAGGAGGCCATGTCCGCCTCACTGCGCGGATATTCCCAGTCAAAATCGATGCCGTCGAGCCCCCATGCCGCAGCGAATTCGACAATGTTGCGGGCAAAATTCCGCCGCAGTTTGCGCTTTTGCATCACAGGCAGAAAGAGAGAGGAGCCCCCGGCCACACAGACACTGAGGCGGAAATTATAAATCCGCTTCAATTTACTCAAATATTCCAGGTGTTGTGGATATATCCCAGAAAAATCAATGCTGCCATCAGCCTCCTTGGCGGGGGCCAGGCGGAAGTAATTGATCTGAGTAATGCGCCCACTGGCCAAACCCGCAATCAGGTATTCCTGAAATTGCGGCACTTCACGGGGAGCAAACTGCCCGCCGTGGGGCAACAGTGGTTCGGTGTCATAGTGGCCAAAGTCAAAGGCCCGGTCCAAACCTTCTGCCGGGCTCAATGGATAACTACTTTGCGGCGTTTGGCGCGGCAGACGGTAATATGGCAGGTAAACAGTATTTTTATAGCGGTCCGGCATGCCATTTTCGAGGCCAGAGGCCGGCGAGGCGCTCAATGGCAGCAAAAAGAGCATGGCCAATAATTTTGCAGATAGAAACATCCTCTGCCGACAAGATACTTCTGTCCTCAAAATACCCTCCAGAATTTGCCAAAAGCGATGGCCACGCGGCAGGCGGCCATTAAAAAAAAGCCGGTCAAGACAAGAAGGCCGACACAGAGGGGAGCCACAAAATGCGCCGTTTCTCTTCTTCAAACCAGCAAAGGCCTCAGCCGGTTTGTGTGTATTTTTTACCTTTATATTCAAAGTAGAGATCACCATTGGAACGTTTTTTAACATATAAAGATTCAGTTTTGTCCGGTTCCGTTTCCAATTCTCCCAATTCCCAGGTCAAAACAAACTCAGCGACTGATTCAGATTCTCTAAAAATCGACTCACTGGTAGTTTCATGATAATGAAATCTGCCGCTACCAGTATTGCCATCAACTCGCGCTGTAAATGTAGCGTCAGTCTTAAAGGTAAAACCGTCGGTGCCATTCTGGCTTTGCCACTTGCCCGCGGCCCGCAGGCTGTCCTTCAGTCCAAACAGGAGGTTCTCCTCTTCATCAATGGTACAGGCTAATAGTGCCGAAATACTCAATAGCACTGCCAATAAACATGTCGGTTTAATCTTATGCATTTCAAACCCCTTTTAAAACCAGAACCGGACACCCAGTTCAGGAAAAATTGCCACGGGCACCATAAAAAAGGTGCCATCATACAGTGTGTTGCCCGCGCTGCTTTCCAGAGTGATAGTTTCAGATTGAATCCCAATACCCAACTGTACCTGCACAAACAGTTCCACCACAGGTATAAGTCTAAAGGAAACTCCCGGGCCCATGCGGAAAAAGCCCATAAAGTGGGTAAATTGGTAATTCTCCCTGCCCTCCCCAAACGCCAGATCCAAGTAGAAACCGCCAATACCGTAAATACCGACGAACATTGTATTGATCAACTTCGTGGCAAAGCTAAAACCAATAAATGGACGGACCGGAAAATTAGGAATCGTTTTATGTGGTCCGGGGGCTCCCATCAAGCCAACGTCCAACGACGTCATCCAGCCGCTCAAGGCATATACCCACGATATCGCCCCACCTGGCGAATAGTGGGTGACATCATTCTTGCCTAACCTGAAATTTTTGGTTTCAGAGGTGCTATTTGTCAACGAATTTTCTGTGCGTATCTCATTGTAAATGTTACCGAAAGGCAGATAACTACTATACATGAGGCCAGAGCCAGAGGATTGAGCCCCTAAGCCAGCTTGTGACAAAGCCAGGAATAAAGACATTAATCCAAGTCCTTGGGCCAACTTTTTCTTTCTATTGATTTTCGACATTACAACGCCGTTCCTTTTCTGCGGAGCCGCGTCAACTTGTTCATAAAAATTCTCCTTAAAGTTATTGTTTTTTCGATATATTTATATCTAAAAGCAAATTTAATTATTCTGGTATCTAGGGCTACAGGCGCGAATCGGCCATATTATCCCGTTAGTTTGCATAATGTCCATACAATATATTCAACATTATATAGCTGGATCAAATAATTTGGCATAATCCACATGCTAGTTGCACAGCTAATCTGGGTTACATTGAGGCGTTTTGTACTTTTCCTTCGTGGTTACTGGGCCAGGGACTGTGAAAGGAACCACGAAAAGCACGAAATGGTTACGAAAGTTAGGCAGGAGAGCTGTGGGTGGCACGATGGGGAGCTGCGGGGGCGTTCAGGCGGTGGGCGGCCTTTTTTTGTGCTTTTGGTGTTTTTCGTGGTTACAAGGAAGTATTTCCAAGTCCGAACTTTAAAGGTTTCCCGCGCAGATTTCCTTGACACTAGATAATATGAACAATATATATATATATATATATATATATGGCGCTGACCGTTTAGCTAAATCGGCAGCACACATTAAATGTGTATCTGCAGTATTCAGCAAAGGGCTAGGAATCGTTTGGGAGAATGTCTCATGCAAAAGCTGGCTTTCGCAGCTTTGGTTGCTGTGTTCAGTTTGATATGGAGTTCAGCATTCATTGCCGCCGCTATAGCGCTGGAGGACTTTGATCCATTCACACTGCTGGTTGTAAGATTTGCGCTGGGGGCGGCAATACTATTGCCGTTTTGCCTGCTCAATCGTGAGCTTTTCGATGCGCGTGTCATACGGCATGGCCTCTTGCTCGGGTTGTTGAATAACGCAATCTATCTGGGACTCAGCTTTTCGGCGCTGCGAACGCTCCGCCCCGAAGTCGTGATTGTCATCATTAGCTGCGCGCCTTTCGCGACGACGCTACTTGCCGTGTGGCTGGGTTTGGAAACATTTTCCATGAAAATGCTGACGGGCATTGTTCTCGGTTTTTTGGGCGTCGTCGTCATGTCGGGCATTGCATCGGCGCAGAGGCCGGATATTTGGGGCTTCTTACTGGCAGTGGCCGCTATGCTGGCCTTCACGGCTGGGACCGTCCTGTTTCGCCGCAAGGCTGGCGAATTGCCGGTTTTAAAAATCAATTTCTGGCAGTCCACTGCGGGCGCTTTGGCGCTGTTGCCTCTGGCCATCGCTTTTGGCAGCCCCCTTCATATTCCAGCTCCGGCCTCAATTGCTGCCGTGCTCTATCTTGCCTTGGTGGTCACGATCGGCGGCATGGCGCTCTGGCTGGTGCTCATACGCACGAGCGGGGCAACGACGGCCGCATCGTACCATTTGCTGAATCCATTTTTTGGCGTTTTGCTCGCCCATCTGGTTCTGGGAGAGGAGCTGCGCACCACGGACTTTATCGGGGCGGCTCTGATTGCCGTTGGCCTCGCCCTGACTACCGGAGGAAACAGGAGGTTAAAATCGTGTCCGACACAAGCGAGACATTAGCCTTCAGGCAGATCGGCCTGGATACGGCGGCGTTTTTCCAGCTGGAAAGCACATCGCGGATTCGCCGAAATGCGACAATAAAGATGAGCGGACGCAGTTACTTGCCGAAACTTGATGATCTTAAGAGCGATTGGGTCGCAAGCGTCGTCGCGCCGGCGTTTCTTGCCTTGGCGCAAACGGGAGTGCAGGCTCGGAATTTTTGTACGATTGGCACCGGCACAGGGCTTGATGCTTTGGCGGCGATTGAAATTCTCCGGGCCGAGAATGTAATTATCACGGACCTGCATGATGATGTCGTTTCCCTGGCGCAACAGAACATCGTCTCCAACACCCTGGGGCGTCACAAATTGAACGTATGCGCCAGGGTTGGCGATTTGCTTGATCCCCTCCAGGATGAGCCTATCTGCCTTGATCTTCTATACGAAAATCTCCCGAACCTTCCGATTAGTGATGAAGCAAGGCTTGCCGGCAAGCTTGCCGATGGACAAAGCAGTTCTACGTTCATGGCTGCACGCGAAGGAGAGATTCCCGAATTCATCAGCCGTAGCCTGATCACGCTTCACCACCTCGCACTGAAGCAGGCGCGTCCCCTGCTCAAGACGGGGGGAAGGGTGCTGTCTTCGATAGGCGGAAGAATCCCTCTGGAGAATATCTTGCGCCTGGGGCTTGAAAGCGGATATTCCAGCGAGATTCTGACGTTTACATGGAAGCGGCAATCCGAAGCGGAAGAAGTTATCGGCGGCTATGCCCACTGGGAAGAGCAACGGGGTCTCGGACCGTTTCGTTTTTATCCCGTGCAGGCGCTCGCCGAAATCTTTGGGTCGATGACCGCTGTCGCAGCGGGCAATCAGGCAATGAAAATTGAACAAGAGCTGTCGCGCTATGAGATGAGTGCCTGCGCTGCTCTGTCGGCCCTGCATTCTCAAATGCCATCCCCAATACCCATTGGGCACACCGTGGCCGTGCTCAATTCCGTCAAAACAATATGAAGTCCCTTTCAGACGGGCCGTCAGGACAGTTTAAATCTTATTTTTCTGCAAGAAAATAGAGCGTCTGGGCTGATCTGGGGATTAAAGACTACCAGCCTACGGGCAGCGCTGATTCCGTCAATAGCATGGAGCGCTTAGGCCCATACTGGCTACGCTACTACGGTGCAGGATCAAAATCTGGGGCTTACTTGCCAAAGTAGGCGCAAGGCAAATGTATCTTTATATATAAAGATTATCTCTATCCAACAATCCTATAAATAGTCGGACAATCTCAATGAATAGATATCTGAAAATAAATCGCTGATTCTTTCTAGATCATTCTTTAAAGTACAATAAGTTGATGAAAGAAGAGTAAATTGGACAGCGGGGTCTCGATTTGATATCGCTCCGATATAATTACCGATATCAAGGGGGATTGAACTATCTATCAAGCTTGAGTTTAAACGCTCAGCATTAAAGTGAAAGTCGTCCAGACTGATATTAGAAGATATAACAGCTTTCTTTGGATAGTAAGCTACGAGATACTTTTGAGGTTTGGTTCTTTGTGCTAACAAATCTTTTACAGGTAAGCCAGTCCTAAGCCTCAAATGTAAGGTGTTTATATCAACATTATGCGCGTGCTTAATTTGAATGTCTAATGGCGCACCGGCCGGTCTACAAGCAAGCTCAAGAAACACGATTTCCCCATTACTCCTCTGAAACACTTCTATATGGAACACACCATCGGGGAAAGGGAAGACCTTTAAAATTTGAGATAAGTAATCAGACCATTGGTTTTTATCCCTATCCCAATAGATCGTGCCAATGGGTTCCCCTGCAAAGAAGTCAAAACAGGTACCTAGATACTTTGAAACCGCAGAGAATATTAATGAATTCGATTGGATTGCACCATCTATATGATACATGCCAGAATCAATATACTCTTCAAAAATCACATTCTCTTTGCCCCATGTACATTCTTCTAATTGACTGTCATCACTGATTACTTTGACGCCAATTGATGCTGCTTCACTAATAGGCTTGATAACAAATGGAATATTTGCATCATCCAAATTCTCCCACCTTACTGGCAAAGCTAGCTCCGCTTTAGAGACTCTCTGATACATCAGCTTTTTATTTCTAAATAAATTCGCGATTTCATATTTTATACCATTTAACCCGAATTTACGATTAAGCTCTGAAGCCGCGAGAACTGAATATTCGTCCGTGTGAATAAATTCTATAGGAACAATCTCACAATCTCGCAATGCCGACAACAGAGCATCAATCTCAGACGGAGAATACAAATTTGACAGACAGTAATCAAATTCACATTCTTCAAGGGGAACATTGAAAAACTCAACTACTATCTCGTGCTGTAATTTAGAAAGTTCATGATCAGTATTGATTATTTGAAGGATATTTCTTGCATTATACAAGCTGCTTGTCAAAAAGATGTATTTCTTCATGGCAACAATGTTAGCCCCCATGTGTATCAAATGAGGATTGAAGTCTTTTAAATACCAGAATAGAAATAAATAATTGCAAACATGCAAATAATAAGTAGCCAATTATTATGTTGGTGACACCGTCATGTAGGTATAGAATTATTATGGAGCTTGAAAAGACTAGGGGCAGCAATGCCAATATTGTTGACATTGATATGGAATCAAACAAGGTGATTGGAACTTGAGTTAACCTCGATAGTTCACTATGGATATAGTCGACGGGCAAGCTACGCTTGCTTACGAATGTAAATGATTCAAGTATGATGACAAAAGATATATTGACGACGACGCCAACTATGAACAGGAATATTGAAAACACAAGTTGATCTACTCGATAGCCATTGCTGGGCACAGAATAAAATAAATAGACGGCAAATACCATGGCTAGCAATACGAACAGGAGGAGATTGCTCATGTTGAGATGTCTAAACATGAGAACTTGAAACTGAGGAGTGGGCTTCACTAAATAAGCTTCAATTTTACCTTTATGAACGTCGTCAAAGTACTTATGGACCGACGATGCAAACACATCGGTCAATAAAGACAACAAAATGGAAATGGTAAATAAAAGATAGATTTCCGACTCAGTCCATCCGCCCAAATCGTCAACTTCTTGGAAAAATATTCCAAAATATGCGTAACGAAAGACAAAAATGATCAAAGTAACAAACATGAAGCCAATAAAGTCAACTCTAAGTGTTGAGTTTGATTTCAAGCAGAGTTTCAGATACGCTAGCATTTACCCCCCTAAAAGATAACTGCGGCGACGCAAATATTTTTCCAAGAATGAAGTCATAAATCTAAATACAACAATATAAGCAATGGTAATAAAAATATAATTGGCCAAACCGAATTTATATGTTCCAATAACAATCTCAGAAGGAGCAGATATTATATAATAGAAGGGATTAAATTCCATCAAGGCTTGCATTCTCTCGGGCCAAAATGAATAGGGCACTAAAACACCGCCTAAAATTATCTGGAAAGCCGATAGCAGGTTCAATAGAAAGTGGGGACGATAGAGAATAAAACAAAACACTGCGAAAGTGTATGAGATGTAAAAGCATAAGATTTGAGATAAGACTAAGACCGAAATCAGCGTGGCAAACCCAATAAAGATTTGCAGTACATCAATTGCGTTAAGGGAGATATAAATCGAGAATGCGATAAAAACAGGCACATAATACAATATACTCCCGCCAATAAAATCAGCCAATCTTTGGTTTATTAAACGCGACGGCTTGCAAGACAAAGACGAAATTGATCCACTGTGCACAATGCCAGAGTAGAACTCCACAATAGAATAGCCGTTATTTAATCTATTGAATGCAATCACAAGGACATAATAAATCATCAATGTTTGGTATTGGTATCCATTAAATTCAATTAATTCCGTATTACGATAGAACCAAGACCAAAGCAGGAATTGAACGATGTACGGGATAATAGTAGCTAGAAAGAAATCTGTAATAAGCATTCCACGGTCAATATATACTTCTTTATATGCATTTTTCGAAAATGGAATTAATCTCGCTAGAGATAGCGTTTTAATCATGAGCTAGATACCTCAACAGTAACGCCCATAGCCGCGCCAGTGGAGACATTAATATTTCCAATCTCTGATTCTCCAGCCCTTGTCATGCATCCACTGTATGAATCATTAATTTGAAAGATACCTAGTATAATCTGCTTTTCTTCCTGTGTAATATTTCCTTCTGGGTCAGTGATGGCCATAATATGACTTTCTGGACAAACATACTCTTGGACAATAAATTTTTTTTCTGAATTTATGGCTTTAATTATGATATCAATCCAATTATCATAAGAATAATATCTACCGATATACACATCACTCCCCCCAATCCCTATACTCGGCTTGATTAACAATTTGTTCTTATTGTCGATGACATGTTGAAAGTTCTCTTTCTTCAGGATGACAGTAAAAGGAACAAGCTTTCTTACGATGGATTCATCGGTATCATTAAGCAGGCCGCGGCCGGCAGCCTCCCACAGTAAGGAAAACAATGATTTACACGACCAAATCGCATTGTATGGCGATGTGAATGGCAGCTCTCCAAAAGATTCTAAATAATTCAGGTAGGAATCTAGGTATCTTGTATTTGTCAACTCGAAACCAGTAAATATCTCCAATATTGCCACAGCAGCCTTATCGCTATCACAGAAACTAGATAGTTGATTGGATTGGCTTATCCTCAATTTATTTTCTAAATACTTTATAAATGAAGCATAGGTATTAAAATAGTAATCCTCATCTACAATACGAATTTCCTTTCCTTTAAGCTTCGAATACCAAAGGTCATAGTTTAACTTTAGGCCTCTTATTGGGTCGGTGTAATAAGAGGCCCGATTTTCATTCTCAACTTGGTAACTATTGTGATAAATATCCATATTTATACCACCAAGAGACCAGCCAAAATTAAGTTCAGTGACTTTTACACTATCTAATATGGGGACTACATCCCATCGATACGGTTCAGCTTGTGACGCGGCAAATTTATATAATGAATCAAATGTAATACATAAACCCTTATTATCTAATACACAGGAGTGAAATTTCTCTCTGGTGGAAAACATTAATTCGGGCAGTTTCTTTATAATGACCAACAGTTGCGACAGATCGGTGGATAAGTCTTTTATTTTCCTTTCATCAATCAGGACAGAATCCAGAATAATTTTCCAATCCGCCAGCCGATAGCCATTCTCAAGTGTGGATTGCAATATACGTTTACATCTATTTTTGCCGGTATTAGTATCCCAATACTCTTTGTAATTTTTAACACGGATAAGCATTGAAATCTATTCCTCAAAGTTTGCCCGCACAGCCTGCTCAAAACTAGCTTGGCGCTCCACCACAGAAAAGCTATCAACGCTCAAGTTTAGACTGTGAATCTTCGAGATCAATTGGTCTGAAGACAATTGTCTCGGTTGGAAGGAAATTCTTGAACTAAACATTTCTTCGTGCCATTCAACCTCATTTACACCATCGATTTCCCTTAGACCGTAGAGCTTTTCTGGCTCTATAAAATTACTTTTAAAGCTTAGCGTGATGATTGACTCCAAATTAATATGAGCCCTAAATTCATCTAGAGATCCATTGAACTTTATGTTTCCTTTATCGATAACACAAATACGCTGGCAGCAGTATTCAATGTCACCCATGTCGTGACTGGTAAGGATTACGGCAGCATGCTCCTTCTCTACTAGTTCCTTGAGAAACTCTCGCAATCTTGATTTCGATACAATATCAAGTCCGATTGTCGGTTCGTCCAAGAGTACCAATTTAGGCTTATGCATCAGGTTGAACGCCAGTTCGCCCTTTACTCTTTCACCTAAACTCAATATCCTTACGGGACGATTGATGACATTCCCTAAATCTAAAGCACCCAATATATGGGACTTACGCAACTCAAACTCAGCTCCTTCAATTTTGTACATGAACTTTGTCGCGTTAATGGAATCAATTAAAGGCAAGTCCCACCACAGAGAACTTTTGTGGCCAAAGATCACGGCTACTTTATTAAAGAGATCGTTTGAGTAGCTTGATGATTCGCGACCAAATAATTCAACTCTTCCAGATGTCGGCATTTGGAGAGCGCAAAGTAATTTTATAAATGTCGATTTTCCCGCGCCATTTTTACCGAGCAAACCCACAAAATCACCTTTTTCTACTTCAATGCTAATAGAATCTATAGCTTTGACCGTTTGGTACTTTGGCAAAAAAATATCTTTGAAAAAGCCTCTGGGAATTTTTTCCTTATACTCTTTATTGACGTTGGACATTTTAATGATCATTCTATTCTGGCCTTATTGATTAGAAGATTCGCGATTGCATGAGGGAATTCATACCGGTCCAGAGTAATATCTGGCTCTGGATTGACTTCTAGCAGAAACGGAATATTTCTATCATTGACAATAATGTCGACTCCCGCAACGTCTAATTCAAGTGCCTTAACAGATGCCAAAGCGATGCCTTTAATCTCAGTTGGCACATTATTCGTATCTATGAATTCAATAGAACCACCATGAGTACCGTTGCAAATAGGTAAAGCGTCATCTTTGTTATAGCAATAACGTCTGTTAGCGACAATTATCTCTGACGATACTATGTCTATTCTCCATATGTATTTTTGAGGGTTGTAAATAAACTGTTGAATTAAAACCTGACCATCTCTATCAATCCATTCTTGAATCCGTCCCAAGGGAATAAAACCGTTTTGAAATGCGATAACTTCATTCGAACAAACGCCTTGAGCTGATTTTACTATGTACTTGGAGCCGCCAAAACCAAATTGTTTGATTTTTTTTAAAGAATGAAAAACAAGTGTCCTCGGCACCCTGATGGAATCTCTTACCATTACTTGCCCAGACAATACTTTATTACGAGCATTTATATATGGTTGAGCTCTGTTGACCAGTAAATGCCCCATAGCCTTATCAAGACTCAAAATTTGTCCAAGATAATTTTGGCAATTCTCTCCCATCCTATCTAGATATACCGCATTGTAACCGTTAAACATGCAATTCCTATCATCTATAACAATATCTCGCCAGTTAATAAAATCAACTTGGTAACCTTGTTCCAAGATATAATCAGAGATAACCTCAATAAGAAGATGTTTCTTGTCTACTATTATGGCAAAATTCATATTGTAACTTATTTGATGAATTGATGAAATATTTTTCTTTTATTCAATTCTTTAATATCAAAGTTAACCATTGGCTCCATCCTGTAGCGACAATCATTTCCGAGGAGTTTGTTCAATGATTGCGAGAATTGATCAATGATGTCATTTGAAACCTTGCTATTGCTATTAATGTATATAATGATTTCATTTAAGCTTTTTGGGACCACTCTGAATTCATCAAGCCCACTTTCGTCGCTGGCCCGCAGCTCAAGCTTGCTGGCCGGCGGCAAATTTGCTCAGGGGCTTCGTGAATTTTCACTTGCTTTCCCGTGAAATAGTGCCATAAATCTCCGCTTACTCGTTTTTGCACACGTCAAGTGGCTTGAAAACGGCTTTATCTTTTGATTTTAAAATTGATTGTGGCATTCTGCTAGATTTTGCCGCAACCTATTAACATATCTGCAGCAATAACTAGAATAGTAATCGTTTTCATAAGTCTCATTTTTTTCCTTAAATGATTTATTGAATTAAGACTGTTTCTGTACTAGCTAAAAGGAAATTTCCTGCGTAATTCCGGCAAAGATTGGCATACCCACTCTACACGGTTAGCTGGGAGTATAAAATATTTAATGATAATATTTTGCACGTGAAATCGCTGGCAAAGATTTTAGATCAGTTTGCGCAGGGTGGGCATGAAGTCGCGCAGGTAAAGTATGAAAGCGTGCCACGAGGCCACGACGGAAATTAAGAAGCTTATTGGCAACAGCCAGGCACGTGTGATGCTGTAAGTTGCCAGCGCCAGGCTGCGGTAGTAAGTGCTGTCGAGCGAAAAGGCGCGAGGGGCCTGCCCTAAAGAGGAGGCAGCCAAGTCGGCCACAATGGACTCATATGCTGAGCCCGGCCAGTGGATAAACAGGAATAATAGCAATCCGAGAAGGATGGCTATAAAGTAAACCACAGCCTTGACTTTACCGGCCCAGCGGGCGGGCAAGGGGCCTTGGCCGGAAAGCTGTACCAACTGGCGCACAAATAACATGCTGATTTCGCGCCATAAGATCAGTATAAAGGCCCAAGATGGCATGATTTCGGCCTGATAAGAGCAAAAAAAGTAAGTCACACGGCTCAGAACGTCACTGAAAGGGTCCATTAACTTGCCCACTCCCGAAACTTGCCCCAGGCGCCGGGCTACTATGCCGTCGAGCAGGTCGCTGAGCTCCGAGGCGATAAACAATAAAAACAGACTGAGTAAAATTAAAATTTGTACCGAGATCGAAATGTTTAGAGTTTGCTGTGCCGCGAGTTGAAACAGGACAAAAAATAGCGGTGTAATCGTTATACGGACCAAAGTAATTTTATTTGCCAAAGTCATTCAGTACCTCCTTCAGGAAATGTCCAGTGTGGGAACCTGCAATTTGGGACACTTGTTCAGGGGTGCCCCGCGCTATGACTTGACCGCCATCAACACCGCCTTCGGGCCCCATATCAATGATATAGTCGGCCTGTTTGATCACGTCCAGATTGTGTTCAATCATACAAATCGTACAAGCTTTGTCGACTAGACTTTGCAGGACTTCCAGCAGCTTTTTGACATCGGCAAAATGCAGTCCTGTGGTCGGCTCATCAATGATATACAGGGTTCCTGCTCCACCACGTTTACTGAGTTCAGCCGCCAACTTGACGCGTTGGGCTTCTCCACCGGATAGCGTGGGCGCGGATTGCCCCAGGGTCATGTAGGCCAAGCCGACTTCGGCCAGAGTCTCTAGCTTGTGCTTGACTTGAGGAATGGCGTTGAAAAACTCGACCCCGTCTTCAACAGTCATGGTCAGTACATCGTGAATGTTTTTGCCTTTGTAGCGGACTTCCAGAGTTTCCTGGTTGAAGCGCTTGCCGTTGCAGACGTCGCAGGTCACATACACATCCGGCAGGAAGTGCATTTCAATGCGACGGGTCCCGCCGCCCTCACAGGCTTCACAGCGTCCACCCTTGACATTGAAGGAAAAACGTCCCGCATTGTAACCGCGCGCACGCGCATCGGGCAAGGCGGCAAACAACTCGCGGATCGCGGTCCAGGCCCCGACATAGGTTGCCGGGTTGCTGCGTGAAGTACGGCCGATCGGGCTCTGATCGATGCGGATTACTTTTTTCAGTTCTTCGGTACCGCTCAGGCGGGCAAATTTGCCCACGGCTTTCTTTTTGCCCAACTTTAGGTCGTTGAACACTGCGGGGTAAAGTACATCCTCCAGCAGTGTGGATTTGCCAGAGCCGGAGACGCCGGTAATTAAGGTCATGGTGCCTAGCGGAATGCGGACATCGATATTTTTTAAGTTGTGCTCGCACACACCCGTTAATTCCAGGAATTTGCCGTTGCCCGCACGCCGTTGCGCCGGCACCGGGATGCTTAATTTGCCGCAAAGGAACTGCCCCGTCAGGCTGGCTTCGACTTTCACAATTTCGCTGGGAGGCCCCTGAGCGACGACAAAGCCGCCGTGGACTCCCGCTCCGGGGCCAATATCGACAATATAGTCGGCGACGCGCAGAGTCTGTTCGTCGTGCTCGACGACGATAACTGTGTTGTCCAGGCTCTTCAGGTGCAGCAAGGTGTCAATTAATTTCTGGTTGTCGCGCTGGTGCAAGCCAATCGACGGTTCATCGAGGACGTAAAGTACGCCGGTGAGCTGTGAGCCGACCTGGGTCGCCAGGCGGATGCGCTGAGCCTCGCCGCCGGAGAGGGTTGCGGCACTGCGCCCCAAACTCAAATAATCCAGGCCGACACTTTCAAGAAAACCGAGGCGCACGCGGATTTCCTTTAATATTTGAGCGGAAATCTCTTGCCGTGCCGGACAAAGTTGCAGTTGTTCGATAAATTTCCGCGCCTGACTTATAGAATCCGAACATAGTTCCATGATGTTTTTGCGTTGCAGACGGCTTGTACTGCCGTGATTCTGTTCGAGAGGCCGTTCAGCCTGGAGATAAACGGAAAGGGCCCCCGGCTTGAGGCGTTGTCCTTTGCACGCTGGGCATTCAGTTTGGCGCATGTATTCCTCAAACCATGCCTTCATGCGTTCGGATTCAGCTTCCTTGTAACGTTGTTGCAAGTCGGCGAAGATGCCGGGAAACTGGATATTTTGGACGGAAGTGCCGCCGCTGATGCGACGGTAGCGGAAACTGATGGTTTCATTGGAACCGGAGAGAAGTTTATCCCGAACTTCCTGCGTCAGTTCGTTCCAGGAATCTGTGAGTTGAAAGCCCCAAACTTCGGCCAGGGCTTTGAAAAGGCTGCGATACCAGCGACTGCTGTCGATACGATACAGTTGTAGCAAGCCTTCTTTGAGGCTGCGGCCCTGCGGATCGGGACACAATAGGTCGAAGTCAAACTCGTACAGTTGGCCCAGACCGCCGCAGTGTTCGCAGGCGCCGACCGGGCTGTTGAAGGAAAACAGGCGCGGTTCCAGTTCTGGCAAGCTGTAGCCACACTCGCTGCAAGAATTGTGTTCGGAGAAAAACAGCTCCTGTTCCTTTTCGCCTTTTTGCCGGCCGAGAACCTGAAGTTGCACTTGACCGCCGCTCAGTTCCAGCGCCGTTTCAACGGCGTCGGCCAGGCGCCGGCGGCTCTCGGCGCTAAGTTTGATGCGGTCTACCACGATTTCGATGTTATATTTATAGCGCTTGTCTAAAAGTATATTTTCTTCGAGCAAACGTTCCTCACCGTTGATGCGCACGCGGCTAAAACCGCTTTTGCGGGCATCTTCAAACAGCTTCTGGCCTTCAGTTTTGCGGTTTCTGAGCATTGGAGCGAGTACTAGCAGTCGCGAATCTTCGGGGAGATGCAGCACGGTTTCGAGAATCTGATCCACGGACTGCTCTTCAATTGGAATCTCACATTTGGGGCAGTAGGCCTGGCCGACGCGGGCGTAAAGCAAACGCAAATAATCGTAAATTTCGGTGACGGTGCCGACAGTTGAGCGCGGATTGCGATGAGTGCTTTTCTGTTCAATGGCGATGGCCGGCGACAGGCCCTCAATGTAATCGACGTCAGGTTTTTCCATCAAGCCCAGGAATTGCCGGGCGTAGGCTGATAGTGACTCGACATAGCGGCGCTGGCCTTCGGCGTAGATTGTGTCGAAGGCCAATGAGGATTTGCCACTGCCCGATAGGCCGGAAATGACCACCAGGGCGCCGCGCGGCAATTCTACGTTGATATCTTTGAGGTTGTGCTCGCGGGCACCTTGAACTTTCAGGCTTTTCACGCCTTGTTTCTCCTGTCTGTTTGCCGGCATTACCGGACTCTGTTAGTTCTGTGTGTGAGATATATTCAGTTTGCTTTCGTCTCTATCCTCGGTTCGCTTGCCAATTGCATTTTGTCGCAACCTTTTATGGGGTCAGTTTTGTATTGCAAGATGCGCCGAATCGCTTTGGAGGCAATTTCGCTATTTCGGAGATTGTGGAGCTTCGGTCCCCTGATTTTGTCGCAAATTATTCCGCCTGAGTGTCTGTTTCTGTACCATCCACCCCATCATACCTGATTAAGGTAACATAATCACTTGGTCGCCGCTTACCGTAAAATTGCCCAGGCTTTTGAAGCTCTTGCCTTGCACCTGCATCAAAGTAAATCCTTTGAGTACATCGCCGGACTCGTTAAAGTTGATTGTGCCAGAGACGCCGGGGTAATTTTTTGTTTTTTGGATGTATTGGCAGACGGATGAACCATTGATAAAAGTTGAGCTTGCTTCAAGTGCACTGTGTATTGCTCCCAGAACAATATTGGTCGCATCGTAAATATTATACGTAAAATTGTCCGGTTCCATGCCGTAAAGAGCCTGAAAGCGCTCTCTAAATTCGATTGTCACAGGTGATTGCGGAATCAGGCTAGTACTGAAAGTTACGCCTTCTGCCAGGTTGCCTACCGTTGCGAAAAAGTTATCCGTATGAAATGCACTTCCACTGATCACCGGCACATTCCAGCCTATTTCTCGCAGGTTCTTTAGCATTGTTAAGGTATCGGCCATGATATTGGGCAAGAACAGGGCTTCGGGCCGAGTGTCGCGCAGTCGCTCCAATTCGTCGCGGTATCCTGTTTGCTTGCGCTCAGCCCCCAGGGAAAGCGTGATTCTGCCGCCAGCAAGCTCGTACCTGCTCTCGAAATCCTGGGCTAACGACGTACTATATTTGTCTTTGGTATATAGGATGGCCGTGCTGTCATGGCCCAGAATGTTGGCGACATATGGTCCCAAGACCATGGACTGCATCCAATTACTGACGATGGTGCGAAAAATATAGGCGCTTTTGGCCGTCAGTTTTGAATTGACAGCTGAGCCAGACATCATGGGTACCTGATTGCGCAGCAACAGATCGGCAACTTTAAAAGCGACATTGGAATAGAAAGGCCCCAGCAAGGCCACAATCTTGTCCTCCTGCAAGATCTTTTCAGCGGCTTTTACCGCAACTTCGGGGTCACCCTTGGAATCTTTGACAATCAGTCCAATCCGATATCCATGCTCTTCTTGTAGTGTATTGAACTCTTTCACCGCCATTTCCACGGCCTTGGCTTGAACGCTAGAATCATAACTTGATTTGTCGCCGCCCAGTGGCCCCATAAAGCCAATATTGTATACCGGCGTTTTCCGGCAGCCGTTGAGGAATGCCAGCATGAAGAGCAGGCAAAAAGCGGCAAAAAAAGTCAGAATGGGCCCTAAATATTTTTTTGAAATGGTCATTTTGGAAAACTGTGGAACTTTGGTCCCCTTATCTTGCCGCAAATTATTCCGCCTGAGTGTCTGTTTCTGTACCATTCATGGCATCATACCTGATTAAGGCAACATAATCACTTGTTCGCCGCTTACCGTAAAATTGCCCAAGGTCACCAAGCTCTTGCCCTGAACCTGCATCAAGGTAACTGCTTTGAGCACATTCCCAGACTGGTCAAAGTTGATCTTACCAGAGACGCCGGGATAATTTCTTGTTTTCTGGATGTATTTGCGAATGGATGAACCATTGATTGGAGTTAATTCCGTTTCGTGTGCTCTTTTTATTGCCCCCAGAACAATATTGGCTGCATCGTAAATATTATACGTAAAATTGTCCGGTTCCATGCCGTAAAGAGCCTGAAAGCGCTTTCTAAATTCGATTTTCACAGGTGACTGCGGAATCAGGCTGGCACTGAAGATGACCCCTCCCGCCAGGTTCACCTCTGTTTCAAGCAGTTCATCAAAATTAAATCCACCTAGATCAATACTAATTACCGGCACGTCCCAACCCATTTCTCGCAGATTCTCTAGCATTGTTAAGTTGTCGGCCATAATATTGGGCAAAAACAGAGCTTCGGGCCGAGTGCCGCGCAGTCGCTCCAATTCGTCGCGGTATCCTGTCTTTTGGTGTTCAGTCCCCAGGGAAAGCGTGACCTTGCCGCCGGCAAGCTCGTATCTGTGCGCTAAATCTTGGGCTAACAAAGCGCTGACACTCTGAGCGTTGCTGTAATGTAAGATTGCCATGCTGCCATGGCCCAGAATGTTGGCGACATATGGCCCCAGGACCATTGAATGCAATTGACTATTGTTAATAGTAAGGAAAATATAGGGGCTTTTGGCCGTCAGGTCTGTATTGGCGGCGGAGCCCGAAATCATGGGCACCTGAGCGCGCAGCAACAGGTTGGCAACTTTAAAAGCGACCCTAGGGAAACCAGGCCCCAGCAAGGCCACAATCTTGTCCTCCTGCAACATCTTTTCAACGGCTTTTACCGCAACTTCGAGGTCACCCTCGGAATCTTTAATAATGAGTCCAACTCGATATCCATGCACTTTCTGTAGTGTATTGAACTCTGCCACCGCCATTTCCACGGCCTTTGCTTGAAGGATACCATAGTTTGATCCGGCGCCGCTCAATGGCCCCATAAAGCCAATATTGTATACCGGCGTTTTTTGGCAACTGTTGAGGAATGTCAGTATGAAAAACAGATAGAAGGGGACAAAACAAGCCAGAATGTGCCCTGAATATTTTTTTGAAATTTTCATTTTGGGAAACCTTGGAACTTCATTCCCCTTATCTATTTGCAAGTTATTCCGTCTGAGCGTCTGTTCGCGTACCATCCACTGCACCATACCTGATTAAGGCAACATAATTACTTGGTCGCCGACCACCGTAAAATTACCCAGGCTCGTAACGCTCTTACCTTGTACCTGCAGCAAGGTGACTGCTTTGGAGGTAACATCGCCGGACTGGCTAAAGGTGATTGAACCAGAGACACCGGGATAGTCTTTTGTTTGCTGAATATATTGGCGAATTAATGCACCATTGAATAAATTTGTTTTGTCATTATGGGCAGTGTTTATTGCCCCCAAAACAATATTGGCCGCATCGTAAATATTATAAGTAAAATTGTCAGGCTCCATGCCGTAAAGAGTCTGAAAGCGATTTCTGAAGTCGATTGTCACAGGTGATCGCGGAATCAGATCGGCAGTGAAGATGGCTTCTCCCACCAAGTTTCCCAATGTTTCAATCAGTTCATCAGAATTAAATCCACCCATATCAATACTGATTACCGGCACATCCCAACCCATTTCTCGCAGATCTTGCAGCATTGTTAAGGTATCAGCTATAAGATTGGGCAAAAACAAGGCTTCGGGGCGAGTGCCGCGCAGCCGTTCCAATTCGTCGCGGTATCCTGTCTTTTGGCGTTCAGTCTCCAAGGAAAGTGTGATCTTGCCGCCGGCAAGCTCGTATCTTTGCGCTAAATCCTGGGCTAACAAAGCGCTGACACTCTGAGTGTCGCTGTAATGTAGGATTGCCATGCTGCCATGGCCCAGAATATTGGCGACATATGGTCCCAAGACCATTGAATGCAATTGACTATTGTTAATAGTAAGGAAAATATAAGGGCTTTTGGCCGTCAGTTCTAAATTGGCGGCGGACCCAGAAATCATGGGCACCTGAGCGCGCAGCAGCAGATCGGCAACTTTCAAAGCGACACTAGGGAAACCAGGCCCCAGCAAGGCCACAATTTTGTCCTCCTGTAACATCTTTTCAGCCGCTTTGACCGCAACTTCGGGGTCACCCTCGGAATCTTTGATAATTAGTCCAACCCGATATCCATGCACTTCCTGTAATATATTGAACTCTGCCACCGCCATTTCCACGGCCTTAGCTTGAAGGATACCATGGTTTGATCCGGCGCCGCTCAATGGCCCCATAAAGCCAATATTGTATACCGACATTTTTTGACAACCATTGAGGAATGCCAGTATGAAAAGCAGACAGAAACTGACAAAACAGGCCAAAATAAGTTTTGAATATTTTTTAAGGATGTTCATTCTTAACTCTTTTCTTAGGATTACAAATTATTTAAAGTATCCAATAATTAATTACGGTCTCAATTGGCTACATTCTGGGCATGCTTTGCAAAGTATAGAGAAAAGGCTAGGGATCGGCAACTTAAGCCGCCTGGTTTCGCGCTTTTGTCGTAGGTTAATGCACTTAATTTAAGCTCAAGACCCTTTGAATTCAGGCGAGCAAAGTGAAATATTCCTAAAACGAAACCTTCCCATGAACAATCTATTTTGGTTGAGCGCTTAGCAAATGTCGCGCCTTAAACTCGATTTCCCAAAGTCACACAATTCTCCCAGGCACGATGACAAAAGTCTCATGAGCGGTATTATCTTCATTATTGACAATGATTCACCCTGAATGCTTTGATTTTATTAAGTTTTAAAAAACTTAATAAAATCAAAGCATTCATAAAATTTGCTCTTATCATTGATATGATTAATGTCAACACGCCCTAAAACTGTCAAAACATTCGGCATTGCGCGGATGTTTTTGCGGCCATTCCATTTGTCTGTCTGCCAACCCCCCAGCCTAAATTTCGTGACCTTTCGCCGTCTTTCGTGCTTTTCGTGGTCCCTGGCCTAGTAACCACGAAAAAAGCGAGCAACCTTAAAGGCTACTCGCTTGCGCGGCTTGTCATACCAGCTGGCAGGAATTCACGCCAGCTGGCATGCGTTCAAGTTCAAGAGTAAATATCAGCCATCAATGGTCGAAATCATAGTCAACATCATTCTCTAATTTGTAAGTCTTCTCGGCGAAGCCACCGTGCTCATCCGCGACCCGCACCCGCACAAGGTGTTTATCTGTGCCAATCGGAATGCTCAGATTAAAAGCCTGCTCCGATGACTTTAGTTCACATAATCCGAATAGTCCCCCTCGCCTCCGTACGGGTCTATCAGCCGGGCCTGAATCATCCACTGATGCAAACTTAATCTCCCAGGCGCGGTCACTTTCCTGGACTGCCCTAGAGACTTCTCTGACTGAAGCTCGATATCAAAAAATCGAATGGTAGAGCTTGAGTCCCAAAAGCTTAAGTCCCAATCGTATTTTACGTCATCATCATCCGGATCCATTCCCGAAACTAACTCAAAACTGTACTTCTCCCCTGGCTTCGACGGCCTCTCGACTCGTATCTCTGGCTTCGTCGGCCTCACATTCACGTACAGCGTTCGCTCTTTGGAATCTTTTCCTTTCGCACCATCGCTCACCGTCACCGCAACCACCAACTTGTGGCGCTTCTTATTTGAATCCGTCTCAGATTTATCCTTGATGCCGTTAGCTTCATTCATGGGTGAGTAGAGGTTCAGAACCACAGACCTCTCGCTGACCTGCTTCTTTTCCTCGCCATTGACCGTCCAGGTGTAGGTCAAATCATCGCCGTCTAGGTCTTCGGCCACCACAGTAAATTCCGTTTCCACATCGCTATTCAATGCATCCAACTGAATCCAGCTCTTATAATTGTTAGCCTCATCGTCCCATTTGCTGTCTTCGCCCCAAAGACTCGTAATCCTCGGCGCCACGTTGACGTACAGTGTCCGCATTAATGGCTCACTGTCTACCACGCCGTCGCTCACCTTCACCGCAACCACCACCTTGTGATCTTTATTTTTGGAGGCAGAGGCCAAGAAGTCCTGGTCCAGCACCAAAGTCGCCGTCTTTTTATCCTTCTGTTCCTCGTTGTTGACCGTCCAGCTGTAGGTCAAATCATCGCCGTCTGGGTCTGCGGCCTCCACAGTGAAACTCGTTTTCTCGCCTGAATCCAGCTGCAGCGGATTATCCTGGGTGTAAATATTTTTATCCTTTTCCAGGACTTCTTGCGTGTTATCTTTCTCGATTTTAATTTTGTCAATCGTCGGCGCATGGTTCCCAACCGTAATTTCCTTCTCAAACCATTCGCCCTTGCCTTTGTGTCCATCTTTCAGCCGGGCGCGAATTATATGCGTTTGGTTCAATGGCAGAATCACGGTCACGTTACGGGAATTCTCTGGCGTGAAAACGATCTTGTCCGTAGTAGGATCAACGTACTCCCACTCGTATTCCAATTGATCGCCGTCCGGATCCGTGCCCCCGACCAGCGCAAGCGTGTACTTCCGTGCCAATGAGCCAGGATTTTTCTCTACCAGTTTGCCCGGCGTGGCTTTTATCTCCGTCGGCGTCGGCGCCACATTCACGTACAGCGTTCGCGCTTGGGAATCTTTTTCTTCCGCACCATCGCTCACCGTCACCGCAACCACCACCTTGTGATCTCCGGTCGAACTCAGGTCCAGCTCCACAGTCGCCGTCTTTTTATCCTGCTGTTCCTCGTTGTTGACCTTCCAGCTGTAAGTCAAGTCAGCGCCGTCATCTGCGTCCGTAGCCGCCACAGTGAAACTCGTCTTCTCGCCTGAATCCAGCTGCAGCCAATCATCCTTGTTATTCTCACCAATGTCGCTTACATCCGTGCCATCCGCAAACTTCAACGTCTTAATCTCTGGCGCCACGTTGACGTACAGCGTTCGCTCTTGAGAATCTTTTCCTTCCGCACCATCGCTCACCGTCACCGCAACCACCACCTTGTGGCCTTTATTTTTGGAGGCGGAGGCCAAGAAGTCCTCGTCCAGCTCCACAGTCGCCGTCTTTTTATCCTGCTGTTCCTCGCCATTGACCGTCCAGCTGTAGGTCAAATTATCTCCGTCTAGGTCTTCGGCCTCCACAGTGAAACTCGTTTCCTCGCCTGAATTCAGCTGCAGCCAATTATCCTTTTCAGTCTCAACAATGTCACTTACATCCGTGCCATCCCCAAACTGCAGTTCAGTAATCGTCGGCTCATGGTTCCCAACCGTAATTTCCTCCTCAAACCATTTGCCCTTGCCGCCGTATTTATCTTTCAACCGGGCGCGAATCTTATGCGGGCCCAATGGCAACTCCACGGTCACTATCTTAGAATATTCTAGTGACTTTACCAAATCTCTTGGATTGAAAACGATATTGTCCGTAGTAGGACCAACGTACTCCCACTCATATTCCAATTGATCGCCGTCCGGATCCATGCCTCCGACCAGCTCAAGCGTGTAATTCCGCTCCCATTCGCCAGTTTTCTGATTCTTTAGCAGTTTGTCCCGTTCTTTGACTTCTATCCCCGTCGGCTGCGTCGGCTTCACATTCACGTACAACGTTCGCTCTTTTGGTTCAGTAGCTTCCTTTTCTCCATCGCTCACCGTCACCGCAACCACCACCTTGTGGCGCGCCTTATTTGGATCTGTCTCATCATCAGAGTCATCCTTGAAGCCCTTATGTGGAGACATGGGCGAGTAGAAGCTCACAACCCCCTTCTTCGACGAGTCCCGATTATACTCTCTATCATTGACCTTCCAGATGTAAGTCAAATTATCGTCGTCGTCGTCAGTAGCCGCCACAGTGAATGTCTTTAGCACAGGGTTATCCAATGCATCCAACTGAATCCAGCTTTCATAATCGTCCCAGACGCTGTCATTGCCCGAAAGATTCGTAATCCTCGGCGCAAGGTTCTCAACCGTAATTTTCTTCTCAGTCCAGTCCACCTCGCCTCCGTATCCATCTTTCAGCCGGGCGCGAATTGTATACGTTTCGTTCAATGGCAACTCCACGGTCACTATGCTAGAATATTCTAGTGACTTTACCAAATCTCTTGGTTTGAAAACGAAATCCTTAATACCGTTCTTCACTTTCCACTCGTATTCCAATTGATCGCCGTCCGGATCCATGCCTCCGACCAGCTCAAGCGTGTACTTCCGTGCCGATTCGCCCGGTACCAGTTGGCCCCGTTCGACTTCTTTTATCTCCGTCGGCTGCGTCGGTGCCACATTCACGTACAGCGTTCGCGTTTCGGGAACTTCTACCACGCCATCGCTCACCGTCACCGAGACTTCTACCTTGTGATCTTTGGCCAACGAACCCAGGTCCAGCTCCACAGTGTCTTTGTTTTCTCCAACCGCTTGATCGTTGACCGTCCAGCTGTAGCTCAAGTCAGTGCCGTCGTCTGCGTCCGTAGCCGCCACCGAGAAACTCGTTTTATCGCCTGAATCCAGCTGCAGCCAATTATCCTTTTCAGTCTCAACAATGTCACTTACATCCGTGCCATCCCCAAACTTCAACGCATTAATCTCTGGCGCCACGTTGACGTACAGCGTCCGCGTCACCTCAGCTTTTCCCCGGCCATCCTTCATGCCATCGTCCACCCTCGCCGTGACTTCCACCCTGTGGCGCTGATCGCGGCTCATATTTGCAATCTCTGACTTACCCTTTACCGGCGAATACAATTTCAATTCATAAGTTATAGGCTGATCTTTAGTATAATTTTCTTTTTTGACACTTTCTGGATCAGCTATCTTATTTCCTGCTTCGACTTCTTCTTTTTCGACTCCTTCTCCTTCGACTTCTTCTGTCCTGGGCAAATCGAAGCCATTTTTATCCGAAGCCTTGACATTGGCCATCAAGAGGTAGCCCAGCTCATCGCCGTCTGCGTCCCAATACCGCACCTCAAACTTTTGTTCTGTCGGTGTATCAATGTCAGGGAGCCTAATCCAGTTCTCCTTGTCATCAAAAGATATTTCCGCCGCCGTGCCGTCCACAACAAACTCAAGCTCAAGCTCTGGCAACGCATTTTCCTGCACAAATTTATGAGGGTCCTTTGTCATTTGCAATTCCAACGCTCCGTCTGTTGCCCCGTCCTTGGTCAGGTCAACCAGGGACTTGTCGCTCTGGTAGCGGAATCCGATCAAGTCCCCCAACTTTTCAAAACGCACTTTCGCTTCGTAGTCTGCTCTAATCACAATCGAAAATTCTTTTATTATTTCCTGACCCCGCGTCCCATCTTCTATGCTAAATTCGTTCTCCCCGGCTGCGTTTGCGGTGCTTGTGATAAGATTTTGCGCAAATGCCGGGCAACCACCCTCCTCATCTGGATAGACCACAGAGCTGCCGGCAATTTTTTCGGGGTCGTCGGGGACAATTTTTATCCCTTTACCGCTCGTGGTGTAGCTGCTAAATTCCATATTGACGCAGCTGTAGACTCTATCCGCGGTAATTTTTTTAAATTCTTTCGACCTGAGCTTGATAGGTTCGGCGGCATAGCCCGGCAGCTTGAGCCAGACCTTACGGGAGTCGCCGGGAATTTCGACTTCAAACTCTTCCTCTGCACCCACAGACAATGTTCTGCGCTCATCGTTGAGCGCGCCCTGGTCGTCGGCATTTTCATCCAGGCCAATGAGCAGCTCCTCAGCAGTGGTATTTTTAACCACGATGTAGGCTTGGCCGGCGGCTACGCCGTCACTGGGATCGGGCATTGTGAAGTCGTTACAGGCGCCGAGGCCAAGCACGGCGAGAAAGCTCAAGGCACTAAAAAACCCCGAAACATTTGGCCAACGCCAAAATGCCAAGCGCCCGCCTGCCACTCTTTGCAATATTTTTGCGGCTATGTTTTCCACTATTCGCTGGAACATGGGTCCAACCCCCGATAATTAGAGCTTTGACAATATAAATATTTTTTTTGTTATGTAATTATGGCATGTAATAATTTCTGGCGCGGCCAATTGCGGCCCGTATTAATTCTTATTGTTTGATTAATTCTAATGCTTAATTAATTTGCTGACTAATATATTTAAATTGTAAGTCTTTTTTTGGCGTTTGTCCAGCCTATTTGTCATATTTTGTATACTGGCTACAGGGCCCTCAAGGCCAAGACCTGCCGCGGGGGCAAATAGACCGGCACAAAGCTAGCGCCATCCGCGTTCCGCTGGCTGTGGTAACGGTGGGATAAATCGAGCAGGCCAAAACCGCTGTAACGCGCGGCGTCACTGCACAAAGCAATTTCATACTCGGCCAGCGGCGCGGGCACCCGGTAGTCCTTTAGGGCTTGCGTCGGGTGAAAGTTGAACACGAACAGCAAACTTCCGCGGCGAAAGCAAATCACTTTATCATGGTCGTACAAGTGCAACCAGTCGATCGCGTGACGCAGCGTCCCTTCGTTGCGCAGCAAGGCCTGCATGTCCTCTTCAAACAATCGCAGGCCGGCAAACAAGAGATCCTCGCGGAAGGCCAGGCTCCACATGCGGCGCGAATGGTGGTAGCTCCACTTGTTGCCTTCGCGCGGAAAATCAATCCATTCGGGGTGCCCGAACTCATCCCCAAGCAAGAGCATAAGGTAACGAAGGAATCCATCCTGATTGCTGATTATTGTTTGCAAAATGGCAGAGTTACGTTCAGCAGGAATGACTGTTACGGGAAGGTTAAGTACAAATCTTGCCGTAACATCAGGATGATTTGATTTAAGCTCAAAGGCAATAAGGCCGGTCACGGAAGAGGCTGAGAACTCACCAAGGCTAATCATGCCGTGATCATCATTCCCCAAAATGTCGACCGCAAAATCTTTCATGACAGTTATCGGCCATGCACAAGCGTTGACAATTCCTTTAAGGGATGGGATTTTTCCAATCAAAACCAAATCCCATAGGCCATCCTTTGAGCCAAGGTTACACTTAACAGACAGTGCTGTTTCAGATATCAGGGAACGAGCCTGCTCAACAGATTCCTCAGCTTTTTGCCTGATAACATCTGCCTCGATTTCCTTGGTCGTGTCGAAATCGACAAGATACTCTCCTAAGCCGTCAGTACCAAGAAGCTCGTCGATACCTCCGATTTTACTCTTCCTGCCAACCAGCCCGACCAGAATCTCAATATTTTTCGAAGCGTTCAGTGCCGCGTTGGTCGCATTCGCTGACCCCATTATCACATGGGTATAGTCTGAATAGTATCGGGTCTCAAGCAGATAGACTTTCGCATGGAGGCCGGTCGCAAGCGGCTGCTCGGTGGCATCATCTTCCTCGCCATCCTCAGTCTCCGCTGCATCGTCTAAATGGAGGCATTGCGTAAAGAGATCGAGAGTCTCTTTCTTCAGGGCTGACAATGATTCTGGACGTGAGATAAGCGCATCAGCGGCCTTACTTTTTTGGGCCAATAGTCGCAGGGCTTCATCAGAACAAAACGGCGAAATGACCGCCAACCGATTAGCCATGGGAGGCTCCCAGTCAAAACCTTTCGTTCCCGGAAGATAGAAGGTCAGCTCGTCAAAACCATCGGGGAGTTCCCACTGAACTCGGTGCAGCTCATCTGCAAATCTAAAAGACTGCTCGATTCTTTCCGATGCTATCGTTCCGGAAGCCAGGTCAGGAAGCGCCTTAAAAAAATGCAATAGCGGCTTATTTGATTTGGATTTGCGGCCTGCAATAGTTCCTTCGAGTTGAAGTGATAGATCCCATGACTGATCGGTGGTCATATTCCTTGTCAGTACCACCAGACGATACATCGAGCTACTTTGGTCAGGACTGACAAAACGGATCGCCCAAATCTTTGGATGAAAAACACCCCCACCCGGAGCCGTTACCTCAACAACCATTTCTTCCAGAAATCCAAACAAGGGGTTCGGTTTGGTAATCTGAGGGACTTGAATCCGTCCCTTTTGTACATAGACGGTAATTCTTTTCGAGTATCTTCGGATTGCTTCAAGTACGGATAAAGGGTCAGGGTCTGACTGTCCATCCGCTGCCATTAGCGCTAAGTAAACCGGAGCCTCAAGCAGCAAAGCTGGGTCCATTGAAAAGGTTGTCGCAATAGCCTCGTCAAAGATCATTCCCGGAGGAGGAGTCAAGGCAGAAGTATATAAGCATCGGGAGTTTGGGCTTAGCATCTTCCCTCCCGATTTATACCTTGATGAAGGTCATTCAAAAGCACTTTTACATTCCGCCACCGGTAGACGAGTTTCCCAACACCGGAATATCCCCCCCATTGTTCGAGCGCTCTTTGATTTTTAAACCGTGAGCGTGTGCCTTTGAGTTTCATCTCACGTCTTTTTATCAGGTTCAGCGCATCAGTATTGGAGAGAATTTTATTTGGAAATTTTCTGGTATATTCAATCCAGTGCTGAACAAAGGAACGCGTTTGCGGTGTAATGGTGTGCCCATGATCGACGGTCAATTCCCAGAGTCGGCTAACCGACCAATTGAGAATTTCATCCAAAGGAAGGTTTGCCACCCAATCATTGAAACTTGATTGATACTCTTCAATAAGTTCCTCATGGTTCCGGAGCTTAGCGAGCTGGACGTTATACGAAAGTGCCGCGCCGTGCATCACTTCGGAGAAAAGCCTCGCATGCGTCAGAAGTTCTTTATGACGATCGGAAAAACTACCGTAATCCGGATGTTCCCATGGGGCATTTGTTTCAGCAGACTCACAGTGCAGTGCCAAGAAAGAGAGAAGACTGTTGGGGCAAGCAATCTGGATGCGATCACGAATGAATTCGGCTTCCTCCCGGGATAAAGCAAAGTCAACCGTATCAGGAAAGTCTTGTGGCGGCTCTGGTAATCTCGGATGCCAACTAAGAGTGGCCATGCGCTGCTCAATGTCTATGTCATCGCCTCTTGATTTGGCATCTTTCTCAAGAGCCTTAAGGTCACTCCTACGACGGTAAATTTCATTGATACGCCTGTGATATTCGTCCTGTGAAAATGGAGTGAGGCGTATTCCCCACACTCCGAGACCTGCCCAATATACTGAACTGGGCAACCGTTTAAGTTTCTTTCCTGCTGTTTTGCCAAAAACGCCAGCCTGATCGTCCGAATCCATCAGTGGCTGTACAAGATCTCTTTCGAGTTTGTCAGCCTGAACGGCAAAGCTCTCCACGTTCAGCCGTTTCGCTTCTAATGAATCGTAAATCCATGGCACGAAAAGCATGTAACGAAGGCGGGTTTGGATTGTACTTGTGCCGGGAAACAACTGATCAGCAAAGCTGTCTCGAACAGAACCAAGCCCAAGCTCGTCACGGCTTTCCTTTTCCTGAAAAAGAGAAAGGATTCGAAGAGTACGCTCTCTCGCTTTCGAGTCATGATCGATCCATGAAAGTAGAGAGGCCATCTATACATCTCCCTTTTCTATCGGCAGCTCCTCCAGCTCGAAAAGGTCGTGTGACATGCGGCGGACACCGATGTTGTATTGCATCAGGAGCGTGACCAGCTGTTCGCCATTCATGAGGCCCACCGGCGTTTTATCCGGCTGATTGGCCTCCTTGATGGCTCCGGTGCTGAAGTCGCTGGTGGTAATGATCAATCCCTGTTCATGCGCTCCAAGGCTGCCGCGCACCTGTTGAACGGTCGGGCTCTGGATATTGCCTTTCCAACGTTTGGCCTGAACAGCCATCTTTATACGGACAACATCACTGATCAGAAGCGTGCCCCGGACATCAATACCTCCGTCGCCGCCGTACTTGGTTACCTCGATGCTTTCAAAGCCCATCTCCGCCAGTAGCTGTCCAAGCAGCTCCTCGAATTGAGCCGGGTTCAGGTCCATCAGCTGTGAAAGCAGCTTCTTCCGGATCTCTCGATTGTGCTTGGAAATCTGATACGGCAGGCCGGTCCCCATCCATTTGACGAGGCTGTAATAGCCGGGTGATGTTCGAACAAACCGGCCGGGCTCACCGCTGGCTTTTGCCCGTTTGAGTTCAGTCACCAATTGGGCGTTCATGGTGGCTTCGGGAGTCTTGCCGGAGGTGTTCAACCAGTCCTGATTCATGGCCTTTTCAGTAATTTCCCGGTAATGCATGGAGTTCCGATTACCAAACTGATCCAGCACCTTTTCTGCAGCATCCAGAAACGAATACGTCTCCTTCGAATTATCCGAAGGGTTCACGTTCCTTGGTTCAGGCTCCTTAGCATCGCAAACAGCAACAATCTGAATATCCCGAAGAAAGAACGTCTGAGGCGCAACTTTCACAAAGGTCGACTGGTCCCAATGCTTTTTAATATCCGAGTAAAGGCTGGCACTGACAGTGGCCTCCGGCGTTTTGCCTTTTGCTACCCACAATCCCGCTTCCATAATCCGCTCGGCGATCTCTTTTGCATGGAGAGGCTTTCCAGCGTCCTTCAATATGTGTATGGCTGCGTCTTGAACATTCATTCCACGCTCCACTCCTTACAGAGCACTTCTGCCTGTTCGATTACCAGTTCAGTAGCAGCCTTCTGCAAGTCAGGCGGATAACCATACTGACGAAGGATTCGTTTAACCATAACGCGGATCTGTGCCCGGGCATTTTCCCGTAAAGTCCAGTCGATTGAGACACTGCGCTTTACTCGGTCAACCAACAGCTGTGCTATGGTACGGAGTTTTTCGTCACCAATCATATCCTTTGCACTTCCGTTGTCGGCGAGGGCATCATAAAAGGCGACCTCATCCTCAGTCAGCCCGAGACTGTACCCACGCTGCTCCGATTTTCGTAACTCCCGAGCCAATTCAATCAGCTCTTGAATGATTTCAGCAGCCTCTATGGCACGGTTCTGATATTTCTTAACGGCCAGCTCCAGCATCTCTGCAAAAGACCGCGCCTGAATCACATTCTTTTTGGAACGTGTTTTGATTTCATCATTTATCAGTTTTTTCAGGAGCTCAAGGGCCAGGTTTTTTTGGGGCAAAGCTTTAACTTCTTCCAGAAACTCATCGGACAAAATGGAGATGTCCGGTTTGTTCATACCGGCAGCCTCAAAGATATCAACGACTTCTGTTGAAGCAACAGCCCTTGAAACAAGCTGCTTGATTGCCGAATCTATTTCATCCGGTGTCCGGCCTTGTTCATCACCCGTTGTTTTAACAAGTGCAGCCCTGACTTCCTGAAAGAAGCCGACTTCATCCCGAATTTGAATCGCCTTTTCATGTGGGACAGCCAGAGCAAATGCTTTTGTTAATGCGGATACCGCCGGGAGATAACGCTTCTTGCCATCATCTTGACCAAGAATGAACTCCATTGCCTGAGTTATTCCGGATATTCTTTTGGCCGGGATATCTTCAATGACAGCGCGATAATCAAACCCATGCATCATATCACGCACGACTTCGTATTTTTCCATGAGTACAGCCGCTGCCTGCTCCTGATCAACAGTGGCATCACCTTTACCGCCGCTGGCTGTGTAATTGGCAAGGGCTCTTTTCAGTGAATCCGCCAAACCGATATAGTCAACAACGAGTCCGCCGGGTTTATCTCTGAACACACGGTTTACACGGGCAATAGCCTGCATCAGGTTATGCCCGCTCATCGGTTTATCGATATACATGGTATGCATGCTTGGGCAATCAAATCCAGTGAGCCACATATCGCGGACAATAACCAATTTGAGTCCGTTGCTCGGGTCTTTAAATCTCTTGGCCAAATCCTCTCGTCCGGCCTTGTTACGGATATGCGGCTGCCAGTCGATATGATCCGAGGCTGAGCCGGACATCACGATTTTCATAAAACCTTCAGACTCATCCTCGCTATGCCAATCTGGCCTGATTTCTTTGAGGGCATTATAGATATCCACACAAATACGGCGGCTCATGCATACAATCATGGCCTTGCCATCCATCGTATCCAATCTCTTCTCAAAGTGAGCAACCAAATCCCGAACAACCAATTTGATACGGTCATCAGCTCCAACCATGGCTTCAAGGGCTGCCCATTTCGTTTTGAGCTTCTGCTTGCCCGTTTCTTCCTCGGCTTCTGTAATTTGCTCAAACTCGGGGTCGATTTCCGAGAGTTGGGCTTCGCTCAGTTCAATTCGGGCAAGACGGCTTTCATAATAAATCGGAACTGTTGCACCATCCTCAACAGCACGGAGAATGTCGTATTTATCAATGTAGTCACCGAAAACAGCAGGAGTGCTTCTGTCATCACTTTCAATAGGCGTACCAGTGAAACCGATAAATGAAGCATTCGGCAAAGCATCATGCAGGTGCCTTGCAAACCCATCAATGAAGTCATATTGACTTCGGTGCGCTTCATCCGCAATCACCACAATATTATTACGGTCCGACAGTAGCGGGTGTACATCACCACGTTCGTCCGGCATAAATTTCTGAATCGTCGTAAATACAATGCCACCGGAGGCTACCTTCAACAGTTCCCTGAGGTGTGATCTGTTTCCGGCCTGAATCGGAGATTGCCGAAGAAGATCTTTGCAGTTGGCAAATGTCCCGAAGAGTTGATCATCCAGATCGTTCCGGTCGGTAATGATAACCAAGGTCGGATTCCCCATGTCCGGGTGTCGGACAACCTTGCCAGAGTAAAAGGTCATGGAAAGGCTTTTTCCGCTGCCCTGGGTATGCCAGACAACGCCAATCCTTTTGCTATCAAAATGCTTGGAGCATTTGCCGTAGACGGGAGAGCTTTCCCTTACTTCCAAGGAATCTTGTTCAGATGGGAAACGGCCAATCAGCTTTGTCGGATCACCTTCGATCCCGCAGGCAGAAAGCGTACAGGCGAGAGCTTTATTCACAGCCCAATATTGATGATAGGCCGCAGCCTTTTTAATCAGCTTTGAAGCATCATCTTCGAAAACCACGAAGTTAATAATATAATCAAGGAAGTAGCGTTTTTCAAAAAGACCACGCACCAGCGTTTCCAGCTCTGGGGTGCCTTTAGGGGCAACTTCTTCGCCGGAAACCGTTCGCCAAGGCATGTAGCGGTCCCACCCGCTGGTCAACGTTCCCGAGCGTGCCAATATTCCATCGGAGATCACCAACAACTCATTTGTAGTGAAAAGTGACGGGATATCCTTCTTATATGTCTGGAGCTGATTGAACGCATGCTTAATGGTGGCATTCTCGTCGCCAGGGTTCTTCAGCTCAAGCACTGCTACTGGTATGCCATTGAGATAAAGTACAACATCAGCGCGGCGGTTTACTTCAAACTGTCCGGCAGCCGATTTTTCAATGACAGTGAGCTGATTCAATGCCAACCAGTCATTGTTTTCAATGTCATCAATATCAACCAGCCAGACCTTCAGATGCCTTGTGCCAACGTATTCGTCATTTGACGGCACTTCAACATCGACACCATCTGTCAAAAGGCGATGAAAATTCCTATTGTTGACAAGAAGGTCCGGGGAATCTGTCACGAGCAATTTTTTGACAGCTTCCTCAATGCCGACAGCGGGAAGGTCAGGATTGATTTGAGAGAGAGCAGTTCTGAGACGCTCTTTCAGGATAACTTCAGAGTAGCTATCGCGTTCAGCATCAGGTGTGTCCGGAGCAATATCCGGACCGTGAACTGTGCTCCATCCCAGTTCTTCAAGCCAGTACAGGCATGTTGCCTCAAGAATGTTTTCTGTCATATTGCCCATTGGCTCCTCCTGTCGTTGATGCAGCTTCAAAAATCGCAGCATCTGGTATCCGGGGGAGCCCCTGACGTTGCATATACAATGAGTAACGCTGCTGAATTCTATTGATGTATGGAGGGAGCAAACGGCCAACTCGTTTGCCTTTGAGATCTTTCCATTTTTGAGGCTTTATATCACGAAAAAGAAATTCAATAATTTGTCCGCCATCCAAAAAAGGAACCACTGAGTTATTTATCTTTTCGATAAATTGACCTTCAACAACGGAAAGTCCTCCCTCTCCATTAATGGTTGTTTCGTCAATAATTCTACCTTTCAGACAGTACAATTCCACCTTGTCTGAGTTGCTGCTTCGCAGTAAATCACACTGCGCTCTTATATTCAGATAATAACGAACCTTTGTTTCCCCATTGTCCTGATACTTTTCTTTAAACAGATCACCAGTGCCTATATCTTCATCGTGGAGACTCGTAGCTTTCAAAAAGCGCTCACCTTCAAGAACCTTTCTCAATTCATCTCTGGGCACATTGTATTCTTTGTCCAAAATGTCATTTTTAAACTCAAATGGAGTCATTCTTGAATGAAGGTTCCGTGAAATGAGTTCGCCCATCTCAAGTGATTTGTTTGCTCCGTCTGCTTCAAAATTTTTCCACATAATTGTAGGCCATGATGGGTTTATAGAATGCAGCTCGGAAAACAATTTTGTTTTACATCTCTGGTACTCTTTTTCCCACTCCTTCAAGACATATATTGATGGAGTTTCCTTGAGCCACTCAGATACTTTATTAAAAAGCGTTCCCTCATCCTGAAGGTCTGACTTAGATTGAACAAATAGGTTTGATAGCCTGTCATCGGCTACCAAGCCTTTTTCTTTCAGTTTGGCGTCAATAGAAGAAGTGTCTTCATTCGTAAAAAGAAACACTGGGCAAAAACAATTTTGATTCAGACTTTCTATAAACGCCAAGTTTTCTGTCGCATCATATTCCTGAAGCCCGTCAGGTATCGTTATTCCTTCCTCGAGCTCTTCATTTGACACATTATCCTTTATCAATTTCCAGTCTAACAACAAGAATGACAGGTTTTGAAAATGGCCAACAATATCGCCGTCAGGCAATGAGGTGTATTTTAATACAGGAATTTTTGCCGCTTCAATCTGTGAAATGATTTTGTTAATATTTGCACTCGAATCATTAACTTCATCATCAATGACCACGGCTACACCGCTGAATAACTCTTCCATGTTAATTATTTTTCCTCCGCAAAGAGGTTGATGACAAAGTTGGCTCCTGATAGAGGCTTTTCTGATTTTATTTCAGCCAGCTCGATTGAGTATTCGTTACGCTCAAGTAGCTGTCTGGCTATGTATAGTCCGAGTCCGCGTCCTTCGTCCCCCTTGCCGGAATAAAAGGGTTCAAAAATATAAGGCGCATCATATTTGTCTATGCCGGGACCGTTATCAGAGAAAATCATTCTGCATTTATTACCATCCAGCAGGATTTCAATTCTCTTGTCAGATTTCGAGGTTTGCTGTAACCAGTAGACTGCATTGTCAAACAAGTTAAGGAAGAGCTGTAAAAGAACCGCATCAGTGGTCTTGGCCACGAGCGGAGAACCAAGGGAATTAATTGTGAACTGAATGGCTTCCTTTTTTAAGAGTCTACGGTATATACGCTCAACTTTCTCCACAATTTCTTTTACGCGGATGGATTTTCGACGCTGTTTTGATGATTTGAAGATAAGCTGAATGTCTTTAAGCTGAGCCTCAATGAAACTCATTCCTCCTCTTATTGACTGGAGTTCTTTCCGCAGCTCCTCTTTGTCAATCTCATCTGTAGACATAAGGTCGCGGATAAGCCCATCAAGGTTAGTAAATACTTTTCCCATAATGCCCATAATATCGTGGGACGCCGTTTCAACGGACAATCCAACTCCTGCCAGCTCTTCCGTTGTCTCGGCTCTTCTTGTCAAATAGCGCCTTTCAGCCTTATATTCATTTTCGGCCTTGGACAGAATATTTAGAGCTGCCTTGTTGTCACCGACAGCAGACTTCAATTCATTAAACTCCTTTTGCACCTGACCAATGATAAAAATGTCCTGATCCTTTTTGTTCTCGATATCCTTACGGTAGCGGGCATATGGCTTTTGTCGGATATAGGCCAAAAAGGATTGAAGCAGTGTTATGAAATCTTCAGTGGCATTCCCTTCATCAATTAAACCTTCACGATTGGTTTTATCTTTCAGATTTGGATTTTTCTTCTGCGAGATATTCACAAATCCAACGACTTGATCGTTACTAAGGAAATGTCCTGCGCTTATGGTGCCTCGGTACGCATCAATACGGAGCCAGTCGTCATCTGGTTCCCCATAGGGGTAAACTCGAATATTGTCTCTGTAGAGGTAGATTCTGTGATCCCTGATGATCAGCTTGTCCTCTTTATCCAGTTGATGCTTGACCGGAGCCTGTGCGCTGAAGTCAAAAACATAAAATCTGAAGTCGAAGCTTCCGCATTCAATTTTTCTGTCATTTAATTCTGAACCTGCGTTCCCAAACCTATCCTTAAACACCTTCAGGCCGGTGATGGACGGGTCAAGAATACTGATGGCTTTTTCAACGCCATTTATTGTGAAGCGATATTCTTTTTTCTCGGAGTCAAAACATCCATTCTCAATTTTGATCACCGATTGGTCACTTAAAAGGAGGTTCAGTTTTTCAAGATAGTCTTCCTGAAAATTCTGGTGTTCTTCATCCTGGTATATGCCGACTTCAAAGTCAATATTTTCTCTTTTCAAAAATATCGACTCCAGCTTGGTTAGATCTCTGTAAACCGATTCGACCTTCTTTTCTGTCCAGCTTCCCTTTAGGTCGCTTATCTCAATGATGGTGCCATGGTTTAGCCTCTCTTTTTTTCGGGAACCGAATGTAAGTTCTGAGGGGACTATTCTTTGGGGATTGCGGTTTAAAAGCGTCACCCTTAGATCGTCAATGTACAGATCTTTTTCATCACCGTTTTCCGAAAGAAAATCGTCATCATATCGTGAGAAATCATACGAAATATGGTGTTCCTGCAGATCCTCGTTTGTCTTGCTGATAATTTCTATCCGCCGCCCTAGCTTGAGGATGGCAAAGCGCCCGATACCTTTTTCACCTTGTATGATCCTGCCTTTGCTGGTCGTATCTTTCGTCTTTTTTCTGCGCTTCTTTTCAGGGGTTGCCGGGTTAAGCCAGTGATTTTCAATCAGATCCTGACTCATACCGTGACCATTGTCTTCAATAATGATTTTAGATCCCTCTTCAATTTTGTAGTTATTGCCGAATCCCTGAAAAGTCACTTTTACCCAACCTGCATCCGCATCGTAAGAATTCTTAATCAGCTCGATGAGGGCGATTCTTTCGTTTTTAATCAGCTGCTCACCCAACATTGTCAGCAGTCGGGCATAGGGCCTGATTTGAAGTTGTTTTTTCTGTTCCATATTAATTTTCTCCCGATAATTATAAACTCTTCACTGTACACTTTCCGTCCGGCCGCATTGGTCGTAAACTTGCCGCGTTTATCCCTGTAAGGAGTCAGGATTTTATTGCTTATTTTCCGTTTGGTTACATTCACGGAAGAAAAGCCTGCATCAAACAGAGACTCGGCTAGGTGCTTGGCATTATCAATTCGCACGTTTTTGTATTCTGTGTTTCCGATAACAAATAATGCTGCTCCACTCGAATTAAGAATTGAAAACGTCTTTTGAGCAACCGACTGCATGTCGAGAAAGTATTTGGCAACAGACCTCGCCTTTGATTTATGCTGATCCAGTAAGAGAGTTACGATTTTCAACCCAGTTGAATTCAGCCTCTTCAATTCCTTGTTGAAGTTATAGTCGTGGTGAAGGCTTCCAATTGTCCCGTTTCTCAAATCCCTGTAATCATCGACGTAGCCCAACCATAGAGATGAAAGTTGATGTAAATCGGCATATTCATATGATGTAACATAAGGGGGACTTGTTATGATCATATCAACCGAAGGGACATCCCATGAATCACTTAAAAAACTTCCTGTCACAATATTCGAATCCGCGCTGCTCAAATCTTCTATTTCCTGATTTGCGGAATACATCATTTTGAACTGTTCTCTAAACACATCTATGACTTTAGGAAGCTTCTTGTTGGGATCGACTTGAGGCTTGATAGACTTGGTCAGCCATCGTGAGGTCGGTTTTAATATGTTTGAGAAGGCGCAGAGGAAAAATAGTCGGTAGTCACTATTTTCCGGTGTGACAGAGAAAATAACATCCTTCAAATGTGACAGATCATTGTACTGATCTTTAAAATACCAATATTGCAAACGTTCAGGAGCCGCTTCATAACGATCTTCACGAAGAGATACTGCGTAATCATCCAAAATCTTATCATAATAACTCTGAAGTCTACCGGGTTGATATTTGCGGCTCTTAGCTTTTGCAATTAGGGTTGCTACAGGATTTATGTCGCAACCCCAAAAATCAATCGAATTTCGCCTGGCTTCGAATGCTGTGGTTCCGCAGCCACAAAATATATCTGCTATGCGCTCAGGAGGATTGGCGCTATTGCTATTCCAATATTCCAGAGCCTTGCTTGTGATGAATGCTGGAAACTTGGCCGGGTATGCGTGTATCCTATGCATTTTCTGTTCACGCTGAACGCCGGTGTTCCAAAAGGAATCTATGGGGACATGCTCAAAGTTAAAATCATGTATTGAATCAATAGAAATCATTGCTTCACCCCTGTCTGTTTTCCCTGATTTTTTAAAACCAGATGATAGGCTTTTTCTAGCCCGTCAAAAAACCAGTTAAAATCGTTTTTCAGGTTATCATAGCCGATCCAGTATTCACCCTTACTCCAATCGCCATCGTAACGAAATGAGAAAGATGCACTGTCAATTTCACCCATTTCTGCGACATTCGCTCCAATAGATGTTCCAGAGCGTAATAACTGTTTCGCAAGTGCTCGGTTAATACCCGGCTTTTCATCCAAAACCTGACAAAGGCGGATAACCCGCAAGGCAAACTCTTTGGTTCTGTCTGGTAAATCTCGCTTCATATTTTCACCCTTTACCCTTCACCATTCACACTTTTTATCAGCTTTTCCGCTTCGGGTATCCGTATCTCGCCGGATAAAAGTTTGGGGAGAAGGGTGTCGCGAAGCTTGGATTTATTCTTGATAGCCAATAAGTTTGAATACCATCTATCGAATAGCGAGCCAGCATAAGTGTTAAAAGCCTGCAAGATTGAAGATGGGCATTTGGTGACGTGCATTCTCTTCATATCTTGAGCTGTTACATGGCCTAAACCTGTCGTCTGCTTGTTGCGTGCGATTTCTGCAAAATCTGGCCTCAAAAGCTTGAGTTGATAGTAAACAAAATTTCTATCAGCATCATCGTTCAATGAGACATTGAAAATGTGTTGATTCAGCCACCCTGGGCCACCAGTCCACACGAAGGTATCAATAGAAGTATCTGGATTTCCAGACCACGAGAAAAGAATGTCACCGTCATCAATTCGATATTTATCTGCAAGCTCTGTTTTGGTGAACTTAGTCTGAGCAGACACACCATTCTTGATTTCAGCAATTTTCACCACAGGCAGTGCCCCCGGTTCATCAGTGAAATGGAAATTTTTATAAGCAGCACCATTAATGAAGTTTGCTATTTCATACAGAGGTTGTGTGGTCCACTCCTTCGGAATCCAGCCCATTTCTTCGGTGTGTTCAAATTCGGAGGGGAATAATTTTCGGATGGAATCCGAAAATCCCTCACTCCCGCCTCTCCCAGTGGGAGAGGAGCTATTGTGATCCTGCAATTTCTCGCTTTTTTCTTTCTGTAAAACGTTGGCAATATCGTTTAGCACGACTTCTGGATCCGAGAGGAATTGTTCGTTTGTAAAACGTAAAACGATTAACCCTATGGATTGCATATAGGCATTGCGCTTCTGGTCTTTTGCGATTTTCTGTTCATGGATTTTTCCGTCCAATTCGACAACCAGTTTTTCTTCGTGGCAGTAGAAGTCGGCGATGTATTCGCCAATCTGATGCTGCCGCCTAAATTTCAGCCCCATGAAATTTCGGTTACGAAGCATTGACCACATCACCTTTTCAGCAGGAGTTTGTTTCTGTCTCAATTCTCGGGCAGTGTCTGCTAAGCCTGAAAAATCAAACCCACCCCTATAATTTGCATCCTTCTCACTCTGAGAAAAGGACTGAGGATGAGGGCACAAAGCATTACTCCCCTCTACCTCTGGGAGAGGGGCTGGCGGTGAGGGTTGATTTTGAGCCAGTATAGCCCGTCGTATCTCTGCTCTTTCTTCAAGTGCATCAGGGATCGGATTACCGGCTAATATCGCATTATCCAATGCTGGGTCAAAATCAATAAACCAGCTTTTAAACAGCACCTGCGCCATCGCCTCCAGCGTTTCATTCATCCGCCGGTTCAGTTTGATCTTGTCATCCAGTGAACCGAGAACATGGGCAATGGCTCTTTGTTCGGTAAGGGGGGGAAGGTTGAAATTAAAACCTGCCAACGAATCAACAGGTACTCTCTGTCTTCCGGAACTCCCTGTCATTTGGGAGATAGCAAAATCTCTAAATTCCGGCCACATGGTTAAGTAATAAGCAAAGTCATTATCCGTTACACCATCTTTGCCGCGAATGACAATGAACTCAGTTGAGCCGAAAGCTTCACCCTTCTTCCCTGCTGGGAGATAGCGAGCAATCTTTCCATTCTCAAGGCATGGAGTAATCCGTGCCATTAAAGTGTCTTTGGGAATAAATTTTGCGCCACCGCTTTTAAAAGCGCGTAGCTCGCTAAAAGTGACTTCACGCCAAGCTGGATCAACCGATTTCATGTCAACAAAAGGATATTCCTCACCCTTTGTTAATTTCACCGTAGGGTTCAGATTAACAGCATCAGAAAAGGAAACTGGCGACCAATTATTCTCCATAGCCCAGCACCTCCAGATTCTTTCGAATCACCGCATCCAGTTCAATGGATTCTCGCATCTGCTCGTAAAGGGTGTCGGAAAGCTCAGCTATTTTTTCTTCAAAAGGAATCCCGTCATCCACAATGGCTTCTGCTCCGACATAACGGCCGGGAGTCAGTACATAGTGATGGGACTTAATATCATCCAAAGTGGCGGATTTACAGAAACCTGGCTTATCTTCATAGTCGCCGTCTTTTTTCTCACCACGCCAAGCGTGGTAGGTGCGAGCGATTTCAGCAATTTCACTCTCCGGGCCGTCAGAAGAAAGTTCGCGATGTGTCCGGTCGATCAATGAACCCATTTTACGAGCGTCGATAAAGAGGGTTTCACCTTGCCGGTCGCGATATCCGCGTTTGGCATCGACTTTCTTGGAGCGGGTCATGAACCAGAGGCATACCGGAATCTGCGTGGTGTAGAAGAGCTGGCCGGGCAGCGCGATCATGCAATCGACCATGTCGGCTTCGATCAGTTTCTGGCGGATTTCACCTTCGCCGGAAGTGTTTGTGGACATGGAGCCGTTGGCCAGAACAAAACCGGCTGTTCCTCCGGGGCTAAGGTGGTGAACAAAATGTTGAATCCACGCATAGTTGGCGTTGCCACCATCCACGTTGATGGTTGAGCCGTCCTTCTGCTTACGGGGGCCGCCTGCTGGAGGGGTGCCGAATGCCCAGCGGACATCTTCTTTTACCTTGGAGAATCCCCAGTCCTCATCATTGAACGGCGGATTGGCAATGATGTAGTCGGCTTTGAGATCCTTGTGTTTGTCGTTCTGGAACGTATCAGCCCATTCGATGTGGGCATCAATGCCGCGAATGGCCATATTCATCTTGGCCAGACGGAAGGTAGTGTAGTTGGATTCCTGCCCGTAAATGGCGATATCCCGCTTCACGCCATTGGGAACACCGTTACCATTGCCGTTTCCGTTGGAATGGGCCTGTACAAACTTAATGGCCTGAACAAACATACCGCCTGAACCGCAGCACGGGTCATAGACTCGGCCGCTGTAAGGCTCCAGCATTTCAACCAACAGCTTTACCACACACTGCGGCGTATAGAATTCACCACCGCCTTTGCCTTCTTTTTCAGCAAACTTGGCGAGAAAGTATTCATACACACGACCCAGAATATCTTTCTTTCTGCTCTCGGCATCACCAAGGCCGATAGTGGCAATCAAATCTATCAATTGTCCAAGGCGGGATTTATCGAGCGCAGGCCGAGCATAGTCTTTAGGCAGAACGCCTTTGAGCGTTTTGTTGTCCCGCTCAATAGCCATCATGGCCTCATCGATCAGCTGGCCGATCTTCGGGTCTTTGGCCTTGCCTTGCAAGAAGCTCCAGCGAGCTTCCGTAGGAACCCAGAACACGTTGTCCGCCAGATATTCATCACGGTCTTCCGGATCAGCGAATTCTTCAGCCTGCAATGCTTCGTATTTTTCGAGAAAAGAGTCGGAGATATATTTCAAAAAGATCAGACCGAGCACCACATGTTTGTACTCTGCGGAGTCCATTGTGCCGCGCAGCTTGTCAGCCGCCATCCAAAGTTTATCTTCAAATCCGAGATTTGCACCGGTGTTGTTGTTACTCATTATCGCCTCCAGACTGCTTTAAATTCTTTTTCACCGGCATCGTCTCTGCCTGATCTTCTGTTGTTCCTGTTGCTGCGCCGCCAGCTTCCACCCATGCATCGATCTGTTCCTTTTTGAATTTCCAAAGACGACCGATTTTATGAGCGGGCATGCCTTTCTCGCTTATCCACTTATAGACGGTATCTCGCTTGATCCCGAGATAGTCTCCAATTTCATCTACGGACAACCATCTGTCTTCCATTTTCGACTCCATCATTCTTTGAGAGCCGTCCAAACGGCTCGTCAAGTTATTTAACCGGACGGCATCCCATAGCGGCACAATCCGGCTACATTAGGTTAAACAGGGATAAAGATATATAGATGAAATGAAAAAATCAAGTTTTCTTTCCTGATTTAACCGAGTTTAGCCGAATTTATTGCCATCCCAGTACCCATCGGGAAGGCGCAAACTGCCTCGGAGGATATGGTCGAAGCCATGGTATGTCCACCGATCGATAGGCGGCAGGTCGAAGCCGGGATTGGCGAAGGTCATTAGTTCCCCGTGGACCAGATCGCAATCGCCTTCCGGGCGGGTCATTCCATTTTGGGGTAGCTCGATGGTGTTCTGGGTTCGGGTATCGGCCAGCGGCCAGCGGATCGGCGATACCGGTGGCTATTATTGAGCGCTCCGGGACTTCCAAGGCGGGGAATCCGGCGGGCAGCTGGTAGAGTCTTCCCCAAGTGGTGGCTGGTTCAATACTGATGGCCCGGGTGCAGAACCGGTCAAAGTTCCAGAATCCCTTTTTCAGGGTTCCATAGACAAAAAGCCGGAGTTGGTTGTCGTTGTTTTTCATGCTTTCACTTCTTCGGGTAAGGTTCCTTTACGTTCCTGACAGACAAATCTGAAGGGATGGCTCTGCCATTCCTTGAGGGCTTCATGGCGGAAAGTCAGGATGGTGAGCGGCGGAATTTCCAGCTCGCGCCAGCCACGCAGGTCATCCAGATCGGATTTTGGATTTCGGACTGTGGATTTTTAGAATGGGCGGTTTGGGCGTGTGAGCTTCGGACTGCAGCTATGTCTTCAAATCCGCAATCGCCAATCTGCAATCCCCAATCAATATATTCCGGTTCCGAGGCGTAGAGCACCGCCCGGTGTTTGCGGCTGTAACGCAGCGACAGCGGTTTGTTCCCCTTGATGACGGTGATGGCCACGGGATCGAGTCGTGAGGCCAACACGGCGCTCATTTGGCCGCGATACAGGCGCAGGGCTTTGCGGAAGCCTCTGCCGTCGATGGTTCCGTCGGGTGCAAAGCGGTCGGCCAGCCGGAAAAACAGCTCGCTGTCCACCTCGGCATAGCGCGGCAGGCCGGGCCTGCGGAACAGGTAATCGGCGTTGTAGATGGTGCCGTTGTGAGTGCCGATGATGATGCCGAAATTCTGGAAGAGTGGCTGATTCGCCGTGGATTTGTTATTTCCGGCGCGGAGGACGACGGTGAGTGAAACCCGGCTGTGGCAATTTTTGGAAGAGCACCCGAGACAGAATGCCCCGTGGTGTGAATGGCAGGATGCGTTTGGCGGCTGGGAGTCCTTCAGAGGAATTGAAACGAAGTTCCTGCAGCTGACCAATCAGCGTGCGTCTGCGGTCAATTGCAGAACCGACTGTGGACAGGGCTGCCCCAGAAAAGTTGTCGAGCGCCTGAACAAAGCGGCGTTCGGTTTTCGAATCGGTGATGACGTAGTCATAGACTTGTTCGTTTAATTCCACCGTTTACTTTAATATTAATCAGTTTTTTTAGCTCATTAAAGTCAGAAGGAAGGATACTCTCATCTTTCTTAAGAAGGTCCTGGATGACAGTCTTCTTTTTATCTTTACCGTCTAATTGAGTACCGTCGTTAGCCTTAACCTTAAAACATTCCGAATTGATAATTTGGTTTAAAACCTCTTTTCCCTGAATCAGGCTTAGCCATGATCCAGTCCCAAAGGATATTTGACACTGTCCACCGGTCATGTGATCAAGGTACTGATCGAATCTTTTTTTACGTTCATCAAGCGAAACCTGTCGGTGTACATCCGCAACGTGTTGTTCAAATTCACTGGCATCTTTCAGTTTTTTCCATGCGGCTTTTTTGCTCGAAAAATCATGGGGATTTTTAAACTTTTTAATCCAAGTCTGTTTCAATTCTTCTCTGATGGAAATAAGAACATGGTTGGCAGCATCCAGAAATATTCTGGCCTTTGAAAATTTAAGAATCTTTTGTTTCAGCTCTTCTTTTGAGACCTCACAATATTGCGATTCAGAGAGATAATCTGGTTCCAAAAAATAGTTCTCGATTTCTCTACGCTTCCAGACAAGAAGGTTGTACGTATCTAGATTGGGAAAATTTTTCCAACATTTCTCGACATCTTCATCTTTCTGATGGTCTCTATCAATCAGGAAATAATAAGACGGGTGGTAAGTAGATAAGGCTTGTGCCACGCTTTTAACAGAAAAAGATGCCCCAAGAGGTTCAATGCGGAGTTTACGGTCAAAAAGCTCTTCCAGCACCTTACAATCAAAAGATTTTTCGTCCCCCTCTACAAACAATACGTGCTGACTGGCAAAACAAACCTCTTCAGGAGAAATGGGTTTCTTGCCTTAAGCATTGCTGTTCCCCTTATCTTTCACGAGGATAATACGGCAATTCTCTGCAACAGAATCCATAATATCTTCGGAATGCGTAGCAAAAACATACTGATTTTCAGGTGCCAGCTTAATCAGCATGTTTACAAAATTTCTGTGCCACTGAGCATTCAGGTGCAGCTCGGGTTCATCAATAAACACGACCGAATGTTTGTTCTTGGTTTGATACCAAATAAGAAATAGTGTTGAAATAATCTCCTTCTGGCCGGAGCTGAGTCCATCAAATGTAACGGAGTGACTGGCATTACCAAGTTTAATTCTAAAATCCAACGTATTTTCTGGCGACGGTCGCAACTTGCTGATTCTTCCGCCAGCGTAGAATTCCACCAACTCGTTCAATTTATCGATGGTTTCCTTCGATTCTTTTTCCTCGGAAAATTCAAAGAGATCAGCTCGGTTCATCAATGAGCGAAGAAAAAGAATTTTAAATTTACTCAAAGGCATTTCCATACGACGGTATGCCAGCATTCTACGCATTTTTCTAGACTCAGTGTCACTGACCATCATGCCCAACTCAGGGTTACCTTCCTGAACTTTACGGTAGCTGTGGAAAAGCAGAAATGAATTCTCAATAACCGGGTTGAGCGAAAAGCCACAGATCACTTTCAGCAATTCCTCAACATCACTATCTTCATCAATGAGAGAAGTCTCAGAAGATTTCGATTTTGGGATATTTTTATTTATTTTGACCACCCCATCTCGATCAATTGATATCCCAATCTTTATAATTTTGTCATCAATAACGATATCACCCGTTATCCCAGCGGCATTGCTTCCCGCCCTAATGAGCAGATCTGGGACATCAATTGGAAGATACCTATCCCTCAACTCAAAAGTTTTTTCCTTTATACTCAGACACATCAAAAGAAGAGCGCAGCACTCAATAATCGATGTTTTCCCTAAACCATTTTCACTTCCCATAATCAGTATATCAGGGTCTCCAGGCAGCTTAGGCACCGGAAAATCCATTGAGAAGGAATCAATGCCTTTGTAGTTCTCAATGGATATTTTTCTTAACTTTATGGAAATGTTTTTGTCTTTTCCCATGCTAAATCTCCTGTATCGTCGCCCACTCGTGTAACGCTTTCCCGTGCCCAAAGAAAAAAGCGACAATCCCCTATATTCAAAATTTGGCCGCCGGGCCGCAAGGTATTTGTAATCGCGGTCTTGTTGGGGAGCCGCAGTCCCTTGAAATCCAGCCCCCCCCCCCTCAAGCCACCGGCACGGGTATTTCCGCAGCGCGGATTCCGGCATAAGGATTTCCTGTTCCTAATACCTCTCAAAATATTAGCTCACAATAGCATATATATCACCCAAGATGGTAAATATTTCTTCAAGCTCTTCAAATAATTCTTTAAAATTTTCTGATTTAAATAATTCAGTTCTTTTCAATTTTTGAAAGCCTTCCAAAAATCTTTCATATTTTCTTGTAAAAAAACTATCTAAGTATCTAATGTTCTTGAATTTTTCAAAGTGTTCTTTATATTCTTCAAAGTCTTCTTTATATCCTTCAAAGTCTTCTTTATATTCTTCACGTTCGTTATCGCTTAAATTTGAATAAAATTTTAGGCGATTACGGTTAAATATTAGATGTTGGTAAGACATGTAAAATTCTCTAAATGTTTCTTCAAACCTTTTAATTTTATATTGCTTAGGCTGTTCTTTATATTGCTCAGACTGTTCTTTGCCAATTTGAATCTTGTCTTTGACAACCACACCCATGGGTTGGGTGGACTGAAATTTACGGTGCTCTTCCTCCGAAAATGAAGCATTTTCAAGTTTATAACCCTCAAAATTTTTTCTGTCGCTTTGAACCTTGTCTTTGAGAGCCACGCTCATCGGGGTGGTCGACTGAATGTGTCGCGCGAGATCCGCCTGGGTCAACTCTAGATTTTCCTCCGATGAATTACGCTGCAGAAACAGGTCTGTCAAGGCACCTTGGATAACTTGTTCAATATCCGCCCCGGAGAAACCTTCGCTGTTTTCGGCCAATGCGGCAAAATCCAGGTTTTGGGAAACGTTGACAGCAGCTTTAGATTTGGTGGATAGTCCCTTAATCTTTAATTCAAAAATCTCCTCACGCTCAAACTCAGCAGGCAGATCAATATAAAAAATCTCATCAAAACGCCCACGCCTCAATAATTCAGGAGGTGTAGAGCTAAGATCATTCACTGTGGCCACCACAAAGACGGCTCCCGGCTTCTCCTGCATCCACGTCAGAAAATAACCAAAAAGTCGCGTGGTTATCTCCGTGCTGCCGCCAGAACTATTGACCCCGGCAAAGGCCTTCTCAAGTTCATCCATCCATAACACACAGGGGCTCGCTGTTTCTGCCACTTGAAGTGCCGCCTTCATGTTGGCTTCACTTTCGCCGACAAATTTTCCCATTACAGATCCAACGTCCAAGCGCAGCAGGGGGACATTGAATAGTGACGCCGCAGCCTTGGCACTCATTGATTTCCCGCATCCGGGCATACCGGCCAACAGGACGCCTTTCGGGGCGGCGATGCCATATTCTTGTGCCTGGGACAAATCATCCATGATGGGCTTCTTCTTGTCCCGCAACCACCTTTTAAACCGGCCCAAACCGCCAATTCCAGCCATGTTGATTGGCGCATCAATCAGCTCAAGCAGCCCGGACTGTGACAGGAAGGACTTTTTTTGATTTACAGCATCATCTACCGCTCCTTCGGCGAAGGACTGGCCATGGTTGTTCTTTAAAATTTTCAGGACCTGAAGCACCATATACTCTTCCATGCCCGAGCAGGTGGATATGAGTTTGTTTTTTACCGCAGGAGCCATTGAAATATCGTTCTCGGCCTGAAATGCAGTCAGAATTGCTTTGACCTCATCAGATGCGAGCGGGGGGCAAGGAAAGGTCTTGATCAGATCGGAAAATGCTGGAAAACTAATGCCTTCTTTGGCGACCAGAAGAATCGCTGCATGCCCCCCGAAATGAGTCTGGAGTCGCAATAATTCCCGTTTCAGACGTTCGGGAGCCCCAGGGCTGTTTTCCAACGCGGAGCGGGCATCTTGAATGACATAAATTTTTCCCCTAGGGGTAGAGGGGTCGTCATCGGCAATGGCTTGCAAGTCTTTATAAAGGCATACCTCGGCATTAGAATCGCGCGGCTGCTTGGTCTTAAAATCGACCCACCCGTATCCCCTATTCCACTCGGAGACCCTAAAATCTAATTCGGTGGCGATTGATCCAATCACTTTATCGACACGTTTGTAATCGCCAGACTGTATATGGAGGCCTGAGACACCAGAACGAATTTTTTCAACAATTCTTTTAGAATCCATACCTAAAACCCCAATATTGATTTTACACGTGATTTTACGCCACTGAAAATTGATTTTACACCGCTGTAGATCGCGGTTCCAACGGACTTAACCTTTTCAACAACGGCGGTAACAATTTTTTTGCCACCTTCGTGTATCGCTTGGCCGACGCTACTTCCCGCGATTCCGCCGACCACGCCACCGACCACGCCGCCAATTGCAGTGCCAACCGGTCCCAGTGCGGTCCCGACTGCGGCCCCGACACTCGCCCCCTTCGCGCCGCCAGCTAGACCGCCGACGAGGCTGCATGTGGCGCTGCTTGCTTGATTGAGGGCTTCTTCTCTGCTCAGCTCGCCCGTTGCATATTTGTAGAGGATTTTGACATTTTCAATCCCCAGGCAAACGGCATTCGCAATCCTGCCCGCCGGAGTCGCTTTCAGGACTTTGCCCAGCCAACCGCTTTTTACCGCAACCGTCAAGCCTCCTGTGACCGCAACCGTCAGGCCGGACGTCGCCGCGGATTTAATTGAACTCCCGACAAACTCTTGGAGATCCTCTTCTACGCTCTTATTTTCTTTTCCCTTGATTTTGTTCCATATCCGCCGGCCGAGAATGCGGGCGCCTTGGAAGCCCACAGATAGCAGCGCGGTCGCGCCGGCTTTTTTGCCGATATTCTTGGCGATATCTATTCTGCTGGTTTGATTCCAGTCATATTGCCTGGCCTCGGCTTTTTCCTGCGCTTTGCGTTGCCACTCTTTGGCTTCATGCTTGGAAAGCGGCTGCGACTCCACGCCATCAATTTCAATTTTCTCGGTGCTGCCGGCAATATCTTCGGACTGCCCTTTAGGAACCAGCTTGCGCTGCCCGCGATAATCACCTTGTTTTAACATCGCATCCGTGGCATCGGCATCTTTACCATACTTAGACTGGTAGCGACGGACAATTTTGCCATCCCCATTCCGAACAACAATATCCACTGAATTTTTTCCATACGGCTCGCCAGGTTTCGGTTGCAAAACCTCTGCCCGGTATCCACTGCCTTTGGCCGCCGCATCTAAATTGAAAGTATCGGCATGATGCTGTTCGGCAATGAAACCATCCAGGTTGTACTGTTGATTCAGTTGACCATCATTGCGATACAGCAAGTCGACATTCGCCTTGTTGGCTGTTTCAATCGCCCCATCAATTTCTCCGGCATAAGCTCCCAAATTGGTGACACCACTTGCCGATGCCCCCTGTTCAATTTTTTTCGCAAGCCAATTATTTGTACTCAGCCCTTTGTGATGATGTTCTGCGAGTTCCTGATTTGAGGCATCAAAGAGCTCCACTTGCCCAACCACTTCCCCCACAGTTTGGGTCAATTCACTCTGATCAAGCCAAATTTCCGGATATTTGGAAAATTCACTAGCAAGCCATTCCCTATTCGATAGCTCAGGAGACTTATTCTTGTATGAGCGAATAAACGAACGGACAACGCCCCGGGTCTTCTCTGCGCCGTCTGGCGGTATATCCATTTTATCGGCCAAAGCGTCCGCCTGAACCTCGCCTTCAGACGCGCCGTTTTCAATCAGCATCGCTAAATCCAAATTGTCTTGATTCTTATCCATTAAATCACCTCCTACCAATAACCTGGCTCATCAACAAGGTATTTTTAGCAAAAGTAAGAAAATCTGGCCGCTATGTCAATTCATCCCGCCGGTTTAAAGATCGTAACTCACTTGACTGCCGCAAGTCACAGGGGAACAAAAGCAAACGATCGCTGCCAGATACTCAACTCTCAATCCTGGCCTCCAAACTGGACCTCCAATTATAATAAAAGCCGCAGCGTATGCTGCGGCTTTTATTATAATTGGAGGTGGCGGGAATCGAACCCGCGTGCCAAAGGGTGACAGATGAACTTCTACAGGTTTAGTCAGCTATCGGATCTCACAGCCGCAAAGACAAGCTAACGTGCTTGGCGACTGCCAGCACTGCTAAAAGTCCCACTGCCCCGCAGCACATGAACAGCGGCAAGCCTCGGAGTCTAACAAGCTAACGGGAACTCGAAGCCGCATTCCCTAAGCCCGTGGCTGCTAGGCAGCCAGTGCCAATTCTTCGTACTCAGCTTCTGCGAGTACGAAGTTTTCTTCTTCCTTGGCAACTAAAAGAGTTTGCATTTTAAGGAGTTACGCTCCACCTGCCGTCCAGCTACCATAAACCTCCAGTCGAATCCAGTACACCCCCGTAAAAGTTTGGGGCGAAGAAGTGAAATCAGTTTAAGCAAAAGCCGCCGCTCTAGCAAGGGGGCAAAGTAATTTTATGCCATCAGCCGGCTCGGCCGCGCTCCGCCAGGCACTCGCGCAGCACGTTAAAACAAAAACGCAGCTCGGCCTCGCTGATCAGCAGCGGCGGCCACAGGTACAAGACATTCGACAAGGGGCGCACAAACAGTCCGCGCCGCCAGGCGGCGGCAGCCAACTCGGCGGCGGCACGGGCGCCCCCTTCGGCCTCGCAAATTTCGATGGCCGCAATCATGCCCAGAGAATTGCTGTACGACTGCGGCAAAAAGTTTTGCTGCAAGGCCGTGATTTCTGTGGTCAGCAGCGCGATTAGCGGCTGGATGCGCTCGAGGACGCGCTCCTCGCCATACAAGTCCAGAGCCCGCAGGGCCAGAGCCGAAACGATCGGGTTGCCGCAGTAAGTGTGGCCGTGAAAAAAGGTATCGCCGCCGCGCGAGGGGCGAAAACTTTGGTAAATTTCATCGCGGGCGAGCACCGCGCTCATCGGCAGGTAACCGCCCGTGAGGCCCTTGCCCACCGTCATCAGGTCCGGCACGATACCCACTTTCTCGCAAGCGAACATCGCCCCGGTGCGGCCAAAACCCACGGCAATCTCGTCGCAGATCAAGAGCACGCCAGTCTGATCGCAGAGCTGGCGCAACTTTTGCAAATATATTGATGAATAAATGCGCACACCGCCGGCGCCCTGGCACAGCGGCTCGACGATCACCGCCGCGCAGTCCTGGGCGTGCTCGGCAAACAGCCGCTCCATGCTGGCAAAGCATTGCGCCTGGCAAGAAGCGGGCTTCAGGCCGTACGGGCAGGCCGCGCAGTGCGGCGAAGCCGCGCGGTAGTTCTGTGGCAGCAGATCGCGCAATTGGTGGTGGAAACGCTCGACATAACCCACGCCCAGCGTTCCCATCGTGTCACCGTGGTAGCCGTCCTGCAGGCAAAGGAATTTCTTGCGCCGCCGTTCGCCCACATTTTCCCAGTAATGCAGGGCCATGCGCAGGGCCGCCTCGACCGCGGAGGCCCCATCGCTGGCAAAATAGCAATGAGCGCCGGGAATCGGCGCCAGGCCGGCCAGCTTCCGCGCCAGCAAAATGGCCTTCTCGTGCGACATACCCGCGAGGATCACATTCTGCAACGCCTCGCTCTGCGCGCGGATGGCTGCCAGTAGGCGCGGGTGAGAATGGCCAAAGTTGACGCACCACCACGAGGCAATACCATCCAGATAGCGGCCGCCGTCGCGGTCATAGAGATAACAACCCTCAGCGCGCTCAAGCAGCGGAAACTCAAGCTGCTGCAACTCGTCAATATCGCTGTAAGGATGCCAGACGTGCGCCCGGTCCATTTGCCTGAGTTCCTCCCCACTGTAAGCCCTGGTTCCCCGCTCTAAATCGAGCTGTGCCGTCTGTTCTGCTCGATCATTTGGCGCGCGGTGCTTGCCGCGCAAGGCGTTATTTGGCATATTTTCCCCCGTATTTTGGCGGTCAACTTTGACGCTCCCATTGTCACCTCTAAGAATCCCGGGCAAGGCTGAACTGTTCGTTTTTATCCTCTGCGCTCAATGATTCGCGGTTTTGTGTGTATCGTCAAGTTGAACAGCCGCAAGAGAGGACGCCCCGCGCCAGACTCAGAAAACACACGCCCAGATTCAAGGCCACACGAGGCCTGAGCCAGTGACGGGCACTCAATGGCATTGCAAGGAATCCTGATAATCTTCGATGACTTCCCAGCCCACAATAAAATGGACATCTGGCGGTATTTTTATCGAAGAAAAGTGGTCCCGAAATTGCTCATCGGTAGATCGGTCATAGTCGTAGTCTTTCATATAAATGCCGTGTTCCAAGCTAGTGACAGTCTCCTTGCCATTGTGCTCGACATGATATATTGAGGGCACTTCTCGCGCAGTCTTGAGATAGTGAAATATGGAATCCTTTACCTGTTCCGGTTCTGCCGCGGGAATATCCGAGATATACGCGATCGCGACATAGAAGCAGTAGTTACTATTCCAGTGAAAATGAGCTATTTCACTCTTTTTTACCGCATCCCGGTACGGCATCTCTGTTATGAGTTCCTGCATCGCTTTATTCGCTTTGTGCCGATTAATTGTTTCATTGATAAATATAAATTTGATATACGGATATGCGAAATACGATAATACCAGGATATAACACAAAAAAACGGCCAGAAAGATGATCCAGCCCCTCTTTGTCAGAATGGCCCGCCGCTTTGTTTTGCCCATGTCAGCCATCTTATCATCCATAAGGCTTTATTCCACCGTCACGGATTTAGCTAGGTTGCGCGGCTGGTCCGGGTCGATGCCCTTGACCACGGCAATATGGTAGGCAAACAGCTGCAGAGGCAAGGCGAGAATCAGCACATCCAGCTCTTCGCTAATGGACGGCAGCACAAAATGGTCGTTGTAGAGAGCTTTTAGCTCGGCAAACGAGGCTGCGCCGGCTTCTTCTGTCTCTTGACTGCCGGCGGCCGCGCCGACAAATGCCAGGATGCGGCCGCCACGAGCTTTCACCTCGGCAATATTGCTCTGCATTTTTTCGTAGAGGGTGCCACAGCTCGGTACCAGCACCAGCACGGGCATGCGATTGTCAATTAACGCGATGGGGCCGTGTTTCATTTCAGCCGCAGCGTAAGCTTCGGCGTGGATGTAGCTCAGCTCCTTGAGCTTCAAAGCCCCCTCCAGGGCCAGCGGATAATACAATCCGCGTCCGAGGTAGAGCATGTGCTGGTAGCCCGCATACGCCCGGCCCAGCTCGCGCAAGCTGTCCGCCTGGCTCAGAATCCGTCCGGCAAACACCGCCAGCTTTTGACTTTCTTGCAACTTTTGCGCCACTAGTTCGCGCGTGCCCAGGCCGCGCAAGTGAGCCAGGTAGAACGTCAGATAATAGAGAATCAGCAACTGGGCCGTGTAGACCTTGGTCGAAGCCACGCCGATCTCTGGCCCGCAGTGACTGCACAGCAAAATATCCACCATGCGGGCAATGCTGCTGCTGGCCACGTTGACCAGGCCGAGAGTCGCCGCGCCCAGATCTTTAGCCAAACGCAAAGCCGCCAGGGTGTCTGCCGTCTCGCCACTCTGGGACAGACCGATGACCAAAGTATGCGGACCCAGCAGCGGTTCGCGGTAGCGAAATTCAGAGGCATATTCAACGCGAACGGCAATACCGCAGTATTTTTCCAACAAGTATTTGGCATAGACCGAAGAATGGTAGCTGGTGCCGCAACTGACAAAAACGATCTGCTGAATACCCCGTAGTTTCTGCTCCTGCTGCTCATCAAAGGCAAAACGCGGCCGCCAGCCGTGCGCATCCACATGGCGCCGAAACAAGTCGCGGAAGACCCTGGGCTGTTCGTATATCTCTTTGGCCATAAAATGCTGGTAGCCTTGTTTGTCGACGACTTCGGCGCTTTCTTGTAGCTTTTGCAGCCTTGTCGCGCGCACTGTGCTAGGCTCTAATCGCCGGGCGGCGGCATCGTAGAGTTGCATGGCCGCAAAACCGGACCCGGCGGCAGAGTCACCGGAGTCACCGGGTCGTCTTAAACGGACAATCTCGTGGTTTTGCAAATAAATGACTTCGCGGCTGTAATCCAAAATGGGCAATACATCGGAAGCGAGATAATTGCCCCGCTGTCCCAGGCCGAGCACGAGTGGGCTTTCACAGCGGACGGCATAAATTTCATCTGGCCGGGCGGCAAACATTATGGCCAGGGCATAGGCCCCCTTCAACCAGTGAGGCAGGCTCTGCAGGGCGCGCAAAGCGAGGTCCTGCCCCTGTTCGCCGTGCAGCCGGGCTCGCGCCGAAATGCGGGTGGCCGCCGGCGACAAATCGCGCCCCTGGCCCACTTGCAATAAATAAGCCAAGAGGTTGGCAACCGTTTCGGTATCCCCTTCCGATTGAAAAACCAGGCCCTCGCCTTCGAGAAAACGTCGCAATTCCAGGTAGTTTTCGATAATGCCATTGTGCACCAGGATGACCTGGCCGTCGAAACTGAGATGAGGATGGGCATTGGCCCAGGTCACGGCACCATGCGTCGCCCAACGACAGTGGCCAATTCCGCTGAAGCCTTGCAAGCTGTGCTCTTCACAGAGGCGTTCCAGGTCCTCTACTTTGCCCACTTCCTTGTACATGGCAAACCCCGCATCCAGACCTTTGACCTGGGCACAAGCCATGCCTACAGAGTCATAGCCACGGTATTCCAGTTTTTTTAAGCCAGAAAGTATTACGGGCTGGGCGTTTTCTTCACCACAATACGCAATAATCCCACACATGTTCGCGCCGTCAAAAATACTTGGCCATCTGGATATTGCTGTATTTCAGATCACTTTTACTGTAAAATTCTTGCAATCTTTCGTCACAGTCGAGGATAATTTTATAACAGTTCATGGCCTCCGCCTTGTCAATCGCGAACTGCATCAAACTTTTCCCTAGTTGATGTTGCTGGTATTCTGGCAATACAATTAGATCTTCGATATGCCCCACATAGCGACCATCGCGGTAGAATTTTCGCTCCAGGTGCAAACTAATGGTCGCCACCAAGCGCTCCTGATCTGCGACGCTATCGGTCAGTACCCAGGTATGCCAGCGCCCCGCCTCGCGCTCAGCCAGAATCTGATGAAACTGGGCCTCCGAAATTTCAGGGCAACTGGTCAGCGTGGCACAAAGCTGCATGTAGCCTTTGTGGTAGTCGCCCGGTTCCAGCTCGCGCAGGCCGACAAGCAACGGACCAAAATTTTTTGAGCGATACTGCAGGCAAATTCCAAGTTTGGCATCGCTACCATTGATAGTATTTGATGGAATATTCTCATTTGAGAACATACACCCTCCTTTGCTCACTGCCCGGCTTGGGCGCATGAATTCTGGTCCGGACACATATGATTGATCAAGCCGCTGGATCAGGCCGCTTGAAACCGCCCGCACCAGGCCCAGCACCCCAAAAGCCCAGCCGAATTGTCATCTTAGCAGAAAAGGTTTTCTCTGCCTTCCCCTTCTTGACGGTCAAAAACAAAAAAACTAGCATGGCGGGCGCTTGACGGAGCCGAGATCGCAGGATTCTGGACTTGGACTCTCTTGCCGGCGAATATCAAACTAGGCGAATCCCAAAGTGCTGCCATCGCAGGACCTGAAATCCAGGTACCACCGCAATCGACAATGACAGCAGGCAATTGTCAATTGATACTGTAATTGGGACCTAGCCTAATTTTCTCCACTCCCCGGCCGCATAGTCCCCGCCTCGGACGGCCTTCTATTTGGCTCCACAAATCAAACAAGCGCGTCAAACAAGCGCAAAAGGAGTCATTATGAACGATCAAGAGCAAAATACCCAAGACTGGCAAAGTGAACAAAATTCTCAAGCTCCGACACTCGGCAAACGCAGCTTGATATTAAGTCTCGCATTTTTTGCCTGGTGGTTCCTCTGGGCTGTTCTCGGCACCCACAGCGGCCTCGCTGCGAGGCTAAATTTAATATTTTTAGGGCTGCCTCTGTGGTTCTGGCTCAGCAGCATTGTCAGCTTGCCTCTGCTGTTCAGCCTGAGCATCTGGCTGCTGCCCGACAATCCGCGGCCGGCCGCGGATTCGGGCCGGCAACAGGCGGGAGGACGGCTATGATCGTCACTATCTTCGCCTACTTTGTCCTTTTGATTGCCGTTGCCCTGTACAGCCGGCATCGCGGCCGCAGCCGCGGTGCCAAAAACCTGGCTTTCGACTACTTCTTGAGCGGGCGCCAACTGGGCATTTTCTCTCTGGCTATGACCACTGCCGCGACCTATGTGAGCGCCTCGTCGTTTATCGGCGGCCCCGGCGTCGCCTACAGCCGGGGCTTGGCCTGGGTTTTCCTGGCCGCCGTGCAATACCCGGTCAGCCTGATTATCATGGGCATATTTGGCCAACAGATACGGCAACTAGGCCATAGGCACCAGCTCTACGACTTGGCCGACTACTTGTTGCTGCGCTATCGCTCGCGCCTCTACAGTCGTTTTTGCGCCATGCTAATTGCCATAATACTCGCCATACAACTGATGATTGCCATCATGGGCGGCAGCCGCCTGCTCCAAGGGGCGTTAAGCGAATATGACATTAGCTACGGAAAAATTTTATTCATATTTAGCCTGGCCTTGGGGGTCTACACTCTGCTGGGCGGCCTGCGCGCCGTGGTATTGACAGATATTCTGCAAGGTGCCTGGATGCTGCTAGCGAGCTTGATACTGTTCGCCTTCCTTTGGCAGAAAGCCGGCGGTGCCAACGGGCTGAGCCACTTTGCCAGGGGAAACCCAGAACTCTTCCAGGCCGACGGCGGCGGCTTGGTGCCACTAAGCTACACGCTCAATTTTACCATCCTGGTCGGATTCGGCATGATCGTGCAACCCATTAGCTTTTCGCGCCTATTGGCCCTGGAGCATGGCCAGAGTTTGCGCAAGGGGATTTTGATTTCGATTGCTGTCCTCGGCTCGCTAGTCTTTCTGCCCCATTTTATCGGCTTTCTTGGCCGTATTGTGCTGCCGGATATCTCAGAGCCAGACCAAGTGATGGGACGCATCGGCCAACTGTTCCGCGCGCCGCAATACGGCGCAATTGGCAGCCTCTTTAGCGGCATGCTGATCAGCGCCATGCTCGCCGCCATTATGTCCACGGCCGACTCGGCGTTAAACACCCTGGGACTGTGCATCTATCGCCATCTGCTGCCGCGCCGTTTCAGCCGTTTCAGCCGATCATCCAGTCGCGCGCAAACATCCAGCAGCGAGCAACGGCATTTTCGCCTCAGCCGCATTTTAGCTGCGTTGACTATCGTAATTTGTGCCATACTCGCCCTGAAGCCCCCGCAATTACTGGTGACTTTAAACCTGTATGCCCTGGGAATTACCCAGGTCGCCCTGCTGTGGCCCATAGTTCTGGGTATCTTGACGCGGCGCCCAGGTGCCCATGCCGCAATTAGCTCAAGCCTGCTGGGGCTCTGCTCATACACCGCACTCAACTGGCTATATCCCGACTTTGGCGGCGTCAGACTTTTGCCTTACAGCCTGCTGGTCGGCCTGGTGGCTTACGGACTCACAGCTAGTCCAACGGTTCTCTTTCGGCGGAGCCAGCCGAAGCTGTGAAACCAAACGCAGGGGGCAGAGGCAATGTCCTGCTCGGTATCGGCGGCGGCATCGCCGCCTATAAAATTCCCGGTCTGGTCTCACTGCTCGGCCAGCAGGGATTTCGCGTCCGGGTGATACTCAGCGAAGCCGGCGCTCGCTTCGCCAGCCGCGAGGCGCTGGAAGCCCTTTCGGGGCAAATCGTCTATTCGGACATGTGGCGGCGCTACGACGGCGCAAATATAAGTGATGGCGCAAACTATGCCGCAAGAGCCAGCAGCCCGGTCCTGCACATCGCCCTGGTCGAAGAAGCCGATATTTTTCTAGTGGCTCCGGCCACTTATAACTGGATCGGCAAGGCCGCCAACGGCCTTGCCGACGACCTGCTGAGTCTTGTTTTCGCCGCATGGCCGCTAGCAGACAAAAATGGCGGCGGCAAGCCTTTGCTCTTCGCCCCGGCGATGAACTCCGAAATGTGGCGCAAAGAAGTTTTACGACAAAACGTGCAACGCCTGAGGCAACTAGGTTGCCAGTTCATTGAGCCCGCGAGTGGTTTTTTGGCCTGCCGCGCCGAAGGCCAGGGGCGCATGGCCGAACCCGAAGAACTTTACTATCGCGTCGAAGCGGCACTGCGTTCACCCAAGTACAAGCCACTTGCCGGCAAAAAAATACTGCTGAGTGCGGGCCCCACGCGCGAAGCATTGGACCCGGTCAGATACATCAGCAACCGCAGCAGCGGCAAGACGGGCATCGCGCTGGCCTGCGCCGCAAGAGACTTCGGTGCGGAAGTCACCCTAATTTCGGGTATTGAGCGCGAGCGCTTTGGCCCCAATCACTTTGGTATGGCAGTTCAGCACCCCGTGCGCGACACGCTAGCGCAACAACTTTTCGGCATTCGCGTGCTGGACTGCAACAGCGCCAGCGAGATGGCTCATTACGCCGCAGATCATTTCCCGCACTGCGACTGGGCCTTGGCCGTCGCCGCAGTTTGCGATTTCCGCCCAACCCAGTACCACAACAAAAAAATAAAAAAGAATCCCAAGCAAGAAAACTATTCACTTGAGCTGCAGCTGAACCCCGACATCCTGGCCCACTGGGGCGCACACAAGACAGAGCGCCAAAAAGTTCTGGGCTTTGCCCTTGAGAGCGAGGGAGCGAACCCCAGCGCGGCCCCAGCACAAGAGCGAGACCATGCCTTGGCCAAAATGCAAACGAAAAATGCCGACGCGATTGTACTCAACCGTCCGCAGAACCTTGAGAGCAGCTGTGCCCAGGCACAATTATTCTTCGCAGAGGGCCCTGAAGTATCCCTGCCACTGCTAGGCAAGTATGATTTTGCAGCAGAGTTGCTGCGTCAGCTCTGCGCACGCTGGTTGTAAACGGACTCTACATTCAAGAAATTATTTTGCCGCACTGTGGCCCAGAATTTGCAAAATTATTACAGTTTTTAGTAAAACCGCCGGCGCGCCCAAGGTGTTCGGCACAAAGGCACTCAGTCGTTATATATTAATCGGCAGGCAAGATCGCAAATTCTGCCAAAAAAAATTTCTTACAATTTTGCTATTTTTTAAAATTCTGACTATGATTACAATGCAATGCAGGTTGTGACAAAAAGTCAACTGTCAATAGATCACAGCGGATTGAGGCGGCGAGTTTCCTCTAAGTTTAGAGGCCCGACTCGTTATTCCGTTTATTACGCATCTGAGCCGAGGAGGGGTACCATGGCAACATTGCGCAAGCGCAAAGTAGAATTAGAAGACAGCAGCTCACTTGAACTGCTAAACAGCATCAACGACGAAGAGAACTTGGAATTCTGTGAAACCGTTCGCCTGGTACTTGAGCAGAATCGCATGCTGCCACTCAGCAAGTTGATAAAATCTACTCAAGCCCTCAACGACTTGTTTGCGTATTATCTGCGCAGCCACGGTTACAATCCCGAAGCCCACATACTCAATGTTCAGAGCCTACAGCACGAGCCTTACCGCATTGAACTGCGTCACTATCGCAAGGCTGACGTCAATGCCTTGCTTGATCACGAAAAATTGAGCAGTGAGCCCAGCAGCCTGCAGCCACTGCTCAGCGTAGTCAAAGAGCGCAAGAGAGACAGAGGTGAAGCCAGCGATAAAGATCCGGACGACACAGAAAAATCTCTGTTTTATCACTTTATATCCCAGTTTCTGGAACCCAAAATGAAAGAAATTTTGCGCAAGGCTGGGCGCAAGCACTTAGGTTTGAGTCCCGTTCAGCTCAAGCAACTCCACACCTTCTTTGAACTTGGCTCAATTGACTTCTACTCCCGCACTGAAATTGTCGTGACGGCAAGTGCCAACGGCAGTATTTTCAGACTTGATTACAACGGAATGCAAGCTAATGCCATCGTCGATCAATGTATTGAGCTCATCGGCGGCCATCCTGAATTAAACAAGACCCTCAACTACCAAGTTATTTCCTTCACCGTACCCGCCAAACGTCGCAGTGAAGAATTGGGCAACATCTGCGGTGTCATCCATGAAATATCGCCCCAGCCTATCCCCGTCATCAGCGAGAACGAACAGGTCAGCAGCTTGCTGAAGAACATCTATTCTGGCGACGAGCTACAGGTACCCTACCTAGTGGCCGATGTACAACTGCGCCTGATCGACAACAAGAGTGTCGGCGCGTATGTAATTCAAAAGCTGCATGCTCGGGGTCGTCACTAATTCTAAGCTTTAAAATAGGAGTTCATCACTTCTAATCTTTAGTCCTTAATTCAGCGGGGCCCCGGCATTTTGCCGCCGGCTTCTCGCATATTTCAGTATAATATTCCGATGTCCAGCCGGCGCCTTTTCAGTTTCCTGCTTCTCCTGATACCGTTCAGCCTTATGTTCAGCTGCGTGAAACAGCTGTATTTTATTGCCGATCCTTACTGGGAAACGGCCACGGATGTCGGTTTTTGGCAAATACGGCGCATGGGGCTCAACGCCGGCTACTTTGTGCACATTATACCAACGACAGACGAGACCCAATGGCTGCGCCCAGAAGACGAAGACGGCGAGGACGAAAACGATCTAGAAAAGACAACTTCTTTGAAAATTATCTTGGAAGATCTGCTAAGTGATGGCTACAAAGTGCTCTTGAGCCCATACTGGCTGCGCAATCTCGAAGAACAAACCCTAGAATTTCCCAAAGAGTTTTCCAAAGAATTTTCCAACGGTCAATTAGTTTTGATTGATGCGGTATCGCGCAACCCCAAAATCCAGACGGTGTGTACCGACTTAGAAGCAGGCTACCACCAAATGGGACAAATTGCCAAAATATTTATGCAACAACACCCAGAACGCCAACAGACAATTGCCATGTTCTACCGCGGCAGCAGCTACGACAAGTATTATCAATCTTTCGTCGAGGGCTTTAAGTCGCAGGGCAGCCCCGCTGCAAAAAGTTTGGCTACGCAACGCTATTATGCAGCCGAAGTCAATGAACTGAACCTCGCAATGGAGAAGATTGATGCTTCTGCGAACTTGATCGTGCTCGGCTTAGCGCAACTTTCACGCTATGCTTATCGCAAGCTTTCTTCTGACGAAAATAGCCTATTTATGGTGGAAAATTTCGGCGACAGTCAAGATATAAAGCAGCAAATTCTACTCAGCCTAGATACAGACTATCGCCCCCTAGTTCAGGCTGCCATTCAGCTAGAGCCCCTCTCTGACGCCCAAGACATCCGACAGGCCGATGACGAGCGAATACACAAAGAGCCCTACCTATTACACCTGCCTAACCCCGAACTACTCAGTGGCATAGAGCAAGTAAAAGCCCAAGTTCAAGAAGCCGTAGAGCAACGGCAACGCAAGTACAAGCGCTTAGATAGCCGTATTGCGAGATTGTGGCATAAATTTGTCGACTTTGCTACCAACTTTCGCCCAAGCGATATCCCTTGGCCCAGCTGGTTGCGCAATTGGTTTTAAAAGCAGATATTTCAAAATTACTCAGCTCTAATCATAAATCGTAATCAGATCCAGTTTTGAAATCCCGACATCATTTTGCAATACATGTATATGATCCGAGCGCAGAACGTGGATAAAATCACCTAAGGCCAGGGCAACTTCAATATCGTGAGTGACAACTATTACCGTTTTTTGTCTGGCGTGAAAATAGCGTTTTAGCTCTTCTACAATATGCCATTTATTATTGTAGTCAATGGACTTAAAAGCTTCATCCATGACGATGAGATCGCCGTCATGAGCCAGGGCTCGGGCAATGTTGACGCGCTGCCTCATGCCGCCACTAAGCTGGTAGGGCATTTTGTCGGCTTGGCCTTCCAGATTGACAAATCTTAAGGCTTGATGGATTTTTTCCATTTTATTCGCTTTTGAGGTCTTGAGGACCAATTCAATATTTCGATAAATATTGGCATAAGGAAGCAACCGGTCTTCCTGAAAAACCATGGAACATGTCTGAAATTTCCGCTGAATCTGCCCATCTGCATTTTTGTAGTCGAGCAAAGCTGTATTCAGCAGACTGGTTTTCCCGATACCGGACCTGCCCAGTAAAATATGAACCTTAGACGGACAAAAATCAGCCGAAATATTTTTCAAGATTTCCTGGTCGCCATAGCGAATATTCAGGTTCTCAATCTTTAACATCAAAGTTCTTCAGCGAGAGCTTTCCTGAAAATCAGTTTCTGTAAGCCATACAGAATGGTTGAAATAACGGCAATAATGACAACCCAGGCAAATAACATCGATATTTGAAAATTTGCCCGCAGCAGGTTTAACTCAGACCCAATGCCTTTACTCGGATTTGCGAAGACCTCGCCGGCTAAAACAAATTTAAACGAATTGGCAAACATCGCAAATAATATCGAAATTATTCCCCTCATAACATGTGGAAAATAAACATTTCTGATCTTTTTAGCTCTGCCGACCTGAAATAGCTGGCACATCCGAAGTAAATTCCTATCCGTACTATCTATTCTGTGGGTAATGGTCTCGGTTAGAACAGGTAGTAGAACCAGCAAGCTAAGCAGATAAGGAATGGTTGATTTATCGTATAAAATCATAAAAACGACCACCATGACCATAGGTGGAAATGACGAAAACGCCAACTGGTAGGGCAAAACCAGACTATCAATATATTTATGACAACGCCTGAGAATACTGAGAGTCAGGGCTAAAAGTAAAGAAAAAAATAAAGCGAGCAAGGCCCTCCCCAGACTTACCGAGAGGTTATTGTAAAACCTAGCGCTACCAATTATTGCAATTATATTTGAAAATATTTCTGATAGTCTAGGATACAAAAATCCTTTATTCATAATTATGGCATATAGCTCCCATGCCAACAGCATGGAAACTACAGAGCCAATATTAATGAGCCTGTTAATAATAGAAGATTTGGTCATCGGGGATTTGCCCGCCAATTATATCGGCATAGCGCAGATATAGAATTTTGTAATAATCACGGTACAATTGTCGCTCGTCCGCGACGGTGTTGTAGCCATAATTTAACCGATCATTAAGCGCAGCTAGTTTTTCCAACGAAGCTCCCGCTAAGCCCAGCTTCAATTTTGGCATCATTTCTTGCAGCTGGGCACTATTCGCACTATCGCGAACCCAGGCTATGCTTTCCTTGAGCTGCGCCTGAAAGGCATCGACAAACTCGCCATGAGTTCGCGCAAATTGACTTTTCACAATCAAGGTCGCCTGAGGAAATCCATGGGCATAATGTTCGTTGCCAGGAATTTTCGAGAATTCTTCGTTTAAACTGATGTCAGCCATAATACCGGCAACATCAGAACGGAGTGTAACTAAAGGCTCAGGCAACAAGGCATACTGCAGTTTCCCATTGATGAGTTCAGGGAGGACAAGCTGACCATTGGCATAGTAAGAAAATTTATAATTATAAATATTATTTTCCTCCAATACATACTGTGCCGTTAAATCCGGCGTAGCATGCTGGCCAATCATGCCAATGGTCTTACCTGCCAGGTCCTCTAGCTTGAAATTGGAGATATTTTCCGTAGTGACAAAGTACAAATTGCCATAGCCAGATGTCCCCAGTATCTTGTAGCCGCCATTAGAATTGTACACTTTAGCCGCCATAGTCGAAGGCACAATGGCAATGCTGGGGCCGCACTTCATCACTTCAGTTTGAATCGGCACATGCGCAGAGAAAGTTTCATAATGGACCTCGTAGCCTTCCAGAATATTGTCTTGATCAAGTAATAATTTAGCCATAGCCAGTCCAGGTGGCCCAATACCTGGGGTCACGATACGAACATTTTTCTCTGTAGCGCCGACAGGCTCACAGCGGTCAACCGGCTCTACAGGGGCATTCCCGCGGGCGCTGAGCACTGCCGCAAAAGCCAGGATAAAGAGGCCAAAAAATATTTTTTTCATCTAAAAATCCTCCTAGTTTTTAGTTGATATAAAATAATAAGTATTATCAAGAAAATATAATACAAAAAATCGCCATATCGACAAGTTGAGGTTCAATAATTTCAGCTCTACAATCTCCTCAAGTCAATTTTCATCAGTAAATTGGGACCCGAAGATTGGCCTCGAAAAATTTTTATCGCAACATCATTTGAGGAAAAGGCCCCTGCGAAATAGAGGCATACATTGACACAGACTTTCCATTTCCTTACAGTTGATACCTGCCTTGGTGCCTTGGCGAAGGTTGGTAATATATGAGTAAATTCTTTAGAGGTCTCTACACGGCACTGGTGACACCTTTTACTGATGATAATCAAATTGATTATCCCGCTTTGGAGCGCCTTCTCAAGCAACAGATTCAAGCTCAAGTCGACGGCCTGGTGGTGATGGGAACTACCGGCGAAAGCCCCGTGATCTACAATCGCGAGATGGAAAGTCTGGTGCGCTTCGTGCGCGAGAGAACTAGCGCAACAGCTTGCAAAGTCGTCATTGGAACTGGCAGCAACGATACCGCTTTTGCCGAAGAAGAGACCCGCATGTGCGACCGACTGGACGTCGATGCCATGATGATCGTCAACCCCTATTATAACAAACCGACACAAGAGGGCTTGTTTCATCACTTCCGCCGCCTGGCTGGCGCGACCGAGCGGCCAATTCTTTTATACAACATCCCCGGCCGCACGGGTGTCAACCTGGAAACTCCGACCTTGCTGCGTCTCATTGAGGCCTGTCCCAACATTCGGGGCGTCAAGGAAGCCAGCGGCGACTTGAACCAAGCCAGCGACGTCATCCGCAAGGCTCCCGAATTTTTTTCCGTGCTCAGTGGCGACGACGCCTTAGCTTTTCATCTGATGCTGCTAGGCGGTGACGGCGTCGTCTCAGTGCTAAGCAATCTGCGTCCCCAGGCTATGCGCGAACTCGTAAGTGCCTTGGCCAAGCAAGACGTGCAAAAAGCCCGAGCGCTACAGTTTCGGTGGCTGGAACTAATGCGCGCCCTGCTGAGCATCGGCAACAATCCACTGGCAGTAAAAACCTTAATGCACCTTGAAGGTCTTGTCGGCCAGCGCGTACGCCCACCTCTCTGGCCACTCAGCCAGGCCGAACAGAGACAATTGCAAACCGTGTTGAACAATTGCGAGGATCACTGAAACCGTTTTTTACGCACTGATCAGGCTTCCTTATACTTTGTCGCTTGACTATACTAAATTGCTATGCAGTTACGGCATCCATCCAATCCCCTGCCTGCAGTTAAACTGCTGCTGCCTTTGTTTCTGGGTATAATCTGGGGCAATTTGAATCTACCTCTCCTCCCCCCCCTGGCGCTTGCCCTGCAAGCTCAAAGTGGCACTGAAAGCCCCGAAGCCCTGTATGAACAAAGCCTGGAGGCTATTGACGCCAAAGATTACGAAAATGCCAGAACCCTATTATTTCAAGCCTTACAGTTAAAATCAGACTATACAGAAGCATTCCTGGCCTTGGGTCAAGTTTTTGAAGCCTTTGGCGATGACGACACCGCACTCAAAAGCTACGGCCAGGCAATCGGGTTAGACAATCGCGCCTTTGAAGCGTATTACGGCTACGGGCGCATTGCGATGAAAAACAACGATCCCAAGCTGGCTTGGCAGGTTTACAGCCGCATCGTCGAGCTTGACGGTCAAAATGCTAGAGCCTATTTGCTGCGCGGCGATGTCTTGCAGCCGTATGTGCCTTTTTTGGCGCTTCTGGACTACGACAACGCGATTTCAAATACCAAAGACAAACCCCAGCTGGCCCAACTCTACCTGAGTCGAGGTGATGCAAACCTGGCGCAGCGACGCTGGGCCGATGCCAGCAACGACTACACCCAGGCTATTGAGCTGGCAGCTCGAAACAAAACCAAAACTCAAGTCGGACAAGCTTATGTCGGACTGGGTCGCAGCCTGCTGCGCCAACAAAAATATAAACAAGTGCGCAAGGCTCTACTCAGAGCTCGGCGCTTTGACAGTGACAACCCCTACATTTATGCCGGACTGGCAGCCGTCGAGGCCGCAAACTCTAAACCCCGGCGCGCCCAAAAATATTTTGACCAGGCCTTTGTTCGCAATACGGAAATTAGCGAATTGTACTGGCGACGGGCCCAGTTTGAACAAGGTACCGGCCGCCTTGAAGAGGCCGAAAAAGACTATAATGAAGCTGTCGAGCTAGCCCCGAAAGACTTTGAAGTCTACCAGCTACGCGGAGCCTTTTATCAGAGTATGGGCCGTTTCCAGGAGGCCTTGGACGACTACAACAAGGGGATTGGACTGTTAAATGCCAATCTATTCAAAACCCGCGATGGCGAAAAGCTGGACGAAACCGAACTCCTCTTGCTCTTCCAGTACCGAGGAGATGTACAGCTGCAACTAGACCAGCCCGATGCCGCAATGGAAGATTTTGATATCCTGTTGCAACGCGAGGTCAAAAACAGCGATGTCTACACGGGCATTGGCAATGTCCAAGTCGCAAAAGGCCAATATAAAGAGGCCTTGGCCAGCTACGAACAAGCTGTGCGCCTGGCGCCCGAAAAGGGGCCAGGGTCTGCAAAACCGCGCTACTTGCGCGGCAGCGCCAAGGCCCAAATGGGAGACTTAGAGGCCGGCTTGAATGATGTCAATAACGCCGTCAAACTGGAACGCGAGAACGGCAGTGCCTATTACTACCAAGGGCTGCTTTACGCCAAACTCAACGACAACGCCAAGGCCGAAATTTCCCTACGACAGGCCGTGCACTACGAGCCTTACAGCGCCGAATATTACTATGCCCTGGCTCTGGCCCGTTATCGCCGCCATTCTTACCGCCCGGCCCTGGCAACTCTGGAAAAATTAATCCAGTTGCGCCCAGACTACAGCAAGACCTACGCCCTGCGAGCCAGAATTAATTTCCAGCTCGATAAAGTCGAGCAAGCCCTCGCCGACGCCGACACGGGCCTTCAGCTAGACTCGGAAAACGTCGAGCTCTATACCCTGCGCGCCAGGCTCCACGACAGCCTCGGAGACAGTGATCTGGCCCTCGCCGACGCCGACGCCGGCCTCCAGCTAGACCCGGAAAACGTCGAGCTCTATACCCTGCGCGCCAGACTTCACGACAGCCTCGGAGACAGTGATCTGGCCCTCGCCGACGCCGACGCCGGCCTCCAGCTAGACCCGGAAAACGTCGAGCTCTATATTCTGCGCACCGGACTCCACGAGAGTCGCGGGGAAAGCGCGCTGGCTCTCACCGATATAAGCAAAGCCGTCGAGCTAGAGCCCCAGAATGCCGACAGCCTGTTTTGGAAGGGCATGCTCATCTCCGCCAACGGCAATCTAGATGACGGCTTGAAGTTGGTGACCCAGGCCCTGGAACTAGATCAGGAACGCGATGATTTCCAGCTACAGCGCGCCAACTTGGAGCTCCGTCTAGACCGTTACCCAGAGGCCGAGGCCGATATAGCCCAATTGTTGCAAAAGGACAGCGCCAACCCTCAAGCCCAATATCTACTGGGCTACCTGGCCTTCCGACTAGGAGACTATGAAACTGCAGAAGAGAGCATGGCAAAGGCGTATCGCTCAAATACCAATGATCCTTTCCTAATCTTTAACTACGCCCAGATACTGACCGGGCTGGGCAAAACAAATAGAGCTCAAAAACTTTTTAAGCAGCTGCTAGATGCCGGCGAAGACAGCGTTCCCGGCCCGGCCCAGGGTCACTACGGCCAAGCCATGATTGCCCTATATAAAAATAAATATAACCTAGCTATCGACCTGTTTGACGATGCCATTAATTTGCAAGAAAACCCTGAGCCCAAAGCCTTCATCGGGCGCGGCAGCGCGTTCTTGAAAATACAGGACTACAGCTCTGCACTAAAAGATTTGCAACATTATATTGAGCATTACGGCGACGACTACGAGGCCTGGCGTTTCCTCGGCGAAGCCCAGCGCCTGCTGGGCGACCTGGACAAGGCCAGTGAAGCCTTCGACAAAGCTTTGAGTCTAAATAAATATGATGCCGAAATTTATTATGGTCGAGGGATGGTTTTATTGGCTCGCGAGGAACTTGATCTGGCCATGGCTGAAATGGAAAAAGCAATCCAGATCAACGACCAGAGGGCGCCGTTTTATTGCGGGCGAGCTGCGGTCGAACTGGCTAAGGGCGACTTGCAAGGTGCTCTAGCCGACAGTCAGTTGGCTCTGAGCTACGACCGCAAACTGGCTGCTGCCTATAATTTGCAAACAGATATTTACACCCAGATGGGTGATGAACGCAGTGCCGGCAAAGCGCAGGCCAAGTATGATCGGTTCAAGCCTCGTTAAGCTCAAAGTATCCTTTATCCTCGTCGCTCTGGAGCTCAATGTTTTCTTCTGCATATTGGTCGTGTGAGTCGGCCGGACCGGAACTGGCCAAGCAACTGTCGAACAGCATGCGGCAATTGCAGCGCGCGCGCCTGCGCCGCGCACGCGGTTTCTACCTGTATTTTGATCGCCTGGCGGGTCATGACTTGCCGGGCCATCGCCTACCAGGACAGAGCAAACTGCGAAAGTCAGGCCAGGTATCGCGTATTTTAGACCTTTACCTAGATGCCGGTCAGGCCTTAAGTGGCTATCGTTCATCTGCTGCCACAGCGCGACTAAAAAACCTTATGTCACGCGGCTTATATGCCGCACTCCCCAGCGAGCGCGGCGCAGCGCGCGCGCGCATACTCTTACAGCGCCTCTTTCCCGATCTGCAAGATTTTCGCCTTTTGCACAACTTACAAAGTATCGACCGCATTCAGGCAAATTTTTCACTCGCTCAACTGCTGCGCCAGGGGCAGAGTGACAAAATCAGCCTGTGGCGCCCACTTGCAGCCACAAGACCCAGCCCAAAGTCAGGAGTCGGAGCAAATGAAGGCGAGCGCGAACTTGCAGCACAGGGGCTAATTGTGCCGGTGCTGGGCCTCTCCAGTCTGGCTTTACCTTACCTGCTAATAAGCTTCGACAAACAAAACAAACTTCCTCCTTCTGACATCTGCAGCCCACTACAAATGGAGGCCCTGATCCAGGCCCTGGCGCAAACTCTGAGTCTACAGGAGCCAGGTAAAACGGCATTTGACTGCCCCGCCCTGGCCGAACTGCGCCGGCGCGCCGCACAAAGTGGCAAATGGCATCAAGATGGCATCTATCTGTACTGGAAAGGTGGCCCCCAAAGCGAGCCAGATTACCTGGCCCTGTGGCAACAAGGTTTTGTCCAGGGCTTCCTCTTCCCGCCAAACCCTTGGGCTCCCGTCATCCTGAACTCAGCGCTGCTGCAAAAAGACAGCCCCTCAAACCTGAATAAAGATGGCCAAGCGTTACGGCAACTGCTGCTATAAAAGCCCGTCCACTGGACAAAACCGCCAGTTCTGGCTATGCTCCAACAGGTTGGTCTTTTGCGGGTTTGCCTAAAACTAAAGCAAATCTTCAGGAGACCTTTTGTATGAATCAAGCGAGCCAACAATTTATCCAGGAGCGTGTAGCTTTTGATGGCGTGACCTTTGACGACGTCTTGCTCATTCCGCGCTATGCGGAGTTATTGCCCTGCGAGGTAGACCTCTGCAGCCACCTGACAAAAAATATTGAGCTAAAAATCCCCATAATTTCAGCGGCGATGGACACGGTCACCGAGGCCGATCTGGCCATTGCCATGGCCCGAGAGGGGGGGCTGGGCATCCTGCATAAAAATATGCCGGTCGAAAGACAAGTCATGATGGTTCGCCAGGTCAAACGTGCCGAAAGCGTTGTCATTCAGGAGCCGCACTGTATTTTGAGCGGTGCCAAGATTGATGACGCCCTGCATTTGATGCAAACAGAGCACATTGGCGGCATTCCTGTCGTCGATGAGCAAAAACGGTTGAAGGGCCTATTGACGAGCCGCGACCTACGCTTTGTGCCGGACCACAGCAAAGCCTTAGACGAAGTGATGACTAAACGCGAAAAGTTGATCACTGTGGATCATATGATCAATCTAGAGGATGCCGCCAAGATACTCCTGCAACATAAAGTCGAAAAACTGCCTATCGTCGAACCTGGCACAGATCGCTTGCTGGGGCTGATGACTTACAAGGACATCGCCTGGGCCCACGATAAGCCTTTTGCCTGTAAAGATAGCCAGGGGCGTCTGCGCACAGGGGCTGCACTGAGCATTGGCGGCGCATGGCGGGAGCGCGCGGCAGCTTTAATTGAGGCCGAAGTGGATGTGCTGGTACTAGACTCGGCTCACGGACATTCTAAAGGCATGGTCAAACTGCTGCGCCAACTCAAAAGCCTCTGGCCCCGAGTTGAGGTAATCGTCGGTAATATTGCCACCGCCGAAGCGGCCGAACTACTGATTGAAGCCGGTGCAGATGCACTCAAGGTAGGCATTGGGCCCGGCTCCATTTGTACCACAAGGGTAGTCGCCGGAGTTGGAGTACCGCAGATTTCGGCAATTTATCACGTCTATAAAGTAGCTCGCAAAGCCGGCGTCCCAGTGATTGCCGACGGCGGCCTGCGCTACTCAGGCGACATCGTCAAAGCCTTAGCCGCCGGGGCTTCGTGCGTGATGGCTGGCGGGCTTTTTGCCGGCGTCGCGGAATCGCCCGGCGACACCATAATTTACAATGGACGACAGTATAAAAGCTACCAGGGCATGGGATCACTTGAGGCCATGCAGCGCGGCTCTGGCGAGCGCTACTTTCAGGAGGACCAGAAACAAGCTAAAAAACTGGTGCCCGAAGGCATCGCAGCCCGCGTACCTTACAAGGGCCAACTGGCCGACGTAGTTTATCAGCTGACCGGCGGTATTCGTTCGGGTATGGGTTACTGCGGCTGTGCGCAAATTGAGGAACTACATGAGATACAGTTTACACGTATCAGCACTGCCGGCGTGCGTGAAAACCATCCCCACGATGTGCAAATTACCAGCGAAGCTCCCAACTACAGTATGAAGCAAGGCTAGGCTCAAAACTCATATCCAGAACAAGACGATTGTCACGATGTAAATTGCCGATTAAAATGAAACAAGGAGATGGCCCACCATGCCGATCCCAACTTCCCGCACCGAGTTGCTCGACGCAATTGAAGGTAACTTTGCCAAGCTGTTCAAGGACCTTGAGACTGTTCCCGAGGCGCAATGCCGTGAAAGGACTTTGGAAGGGCACGCCAAGGGCACGATGATGAATGTGCATAATCTGGTTAGCTATCTGATCGGATGGAACCGCCTGGTCCTGAAGTGGATTGACCTTTATACTAAAGGCGCCGCGATTGATTTTCCGGAAACAGGCTTTAAATGGAATGAGCTCGGCGTGCTCGCCCAGAAGTTCTATTCAGACTACGAAGACCTTCCCTTTGATCAGCTTTTGAAGGACTTCAAGGACGCCAAGCAAAGGATTCTTGCCTTCATTTCGGACCAGACGGATGACCGCCTCTATGGGGCAAGTTGGTACAAAAAATATACGCTGGGGCGCATGATCCAGTTCAACACCTCGTCGCCCTATGCCAACGCCCGCACGCGGCTGCGCAAATGGAAGCGAGCAAACAATATCAAATAATCGCGCGTATCGACGACCGCCTTTCAAAGTTCGTTGTCGGCCATTTTCGACATCAAAGAGCCCCCCATTGATGTCTTTGCAGCGATACCGGAGACGTGTGAAACGGAACAGATCACTGAGGCGAAAAAAATTTACACCGATTCAGTTAAAGAACTTGACAATAGATTTGCCTGTGCAACCAGAGTTCATCAAATCCGACATTCAAGCATCCGATATGGCTCTTGTTACTTTTATGGCTCTCGTTACTTTGATAATGCTCTTGTCCATTGAAATTGAAGTAGAGTTTCTTTAATTGAGCCGCCTAGATTGCAGCCTATCCGAGAGCATGGCATGAAGTTTTTGCCCCGTCCTTACCGGGAAATCATCGGATTGTCCGCGCCGATTGCGGGAATACAGTTCGCGCAGGTGGCGCTGACGAGTACCGATTTTCTCATGATGGGATGGATCGGTGTCGATGCGGTTGCGGCCGGAGGTCTTGCCATTTTGCTGTACAATCAGTTTCGCACCATGTGCGTCGGCGTGGTGACGGGCTTGGGCAATCTTATTGCGACATCCGTGGGGCGGGGCGAGAAACGGACAGGCCAGGATTTGCGTCGAGATCTACCCGATGAGCTCGTCCGGCAAGAGGTCCGCGATCTCGTCCGCGCCGCGTTGTTTCTTGCCACGATTGTCGCAGTTGTAGCCGCGGGATTATTGATCGCGATCGGTTACTGTCTGACATTTTTGGGTCAAGCGTCCGCCGTAGCCGCTAGGGCCAGGCCGGTTATTTTCGTCATGGCGCCCGGCTTCCTGCCGATGCTGTGGCTGAATGTACTGCGGCAATTCGCGGTTGGCATGCGTCGTGCTGGCTCTTTGTTGACGGTCACGCTGTGCTCCATCGTCGTCAACGCAGCGTTGAATGCCATCTTTATTTACGGGTGCTTCGTCATCCCTCGCCTCGGTTTGGCAGGTATTGGCCTTTCGACAACGCTTGTGCAGCTGTGGACGTTTTTCGTTTATCTAAGGGCAGTGCGATGCGATGAGCGGCTGGGCGGGCTGTTATCGCTTGTCGTTTGGCGCGCACGGCTGACAACCGTCCTAAAGATCGTGCGGATGGGCATTCCGATCGCGCTGACCTACGGTTCGGAGGCCGCGATCACATCAATCGCCACCTTGCTGATGGGGACTTTCGGGCCGATTGCGCTTGCCGCATCCAACATCGTTAACCAACTCGCCTATATCGTTTATCAGTTCAATATCGGCTTGTCGCACGGCGCCTCAATCCTGGTCAGTCGCGCGATCGGGAAAGAAGAATATGGCGAGATCGGTGCGGTTGCGCGCAGAGCTCTGACGATCAGCTTTCTGGCGATGACGTTTGTCGGGCTGGCTTACCTGGCGGTGCCATACGTTATATTGCGTCCGTTTCTGGGGATGACAGGTAATCCGGCCGTTCTCGCCACAGCTGCCATACTGCTGCGCTTCGCGATTGCCCATCAACTTTTCAAGGGCTCACAAAACATCTGTGTTGGGCTTTTGCGCGGGATTGGCAACACCCGCTCCGGGCTGACCAACACACTGATTGGTTATTGGTGTATCGGCATACCGGCGATGGTAGTTTGCGGATATCCACTTGGCTGGTCTGGCAACGGCGTCTGGTTTGGGCTCTGCTTGGGTTTCGGCGCGACGAGCCTTTTACTCTGGCGGCGTTTTGTGGCCTCTGTCAAACTTGCATTCACACGTGGAGTCAAGTCGATTACTGCCCTGAATTGAGAGATGCGCCTGAGATACCCGCAAAACTGAGCCGGTCCCGCGTCGGATCGACAGTCCATGTATCGACGAGGACAACGTTTTTGTATTCAGGATAGTCGTTTCATTCTTTATGTAAATCTTTTTGATTTTCATCCTCATTTTGTGCACAGTTACTTGACAATTCATACATTATAAACTATAAATAATCTCAAGTATTGATAGCTATTCTCATGATCATATATCATGGAAAGTTATCATTGAATTTAATGTTTATGAAAGGAGTCAACTCATGAAAATTGTCAAACTATCAGCACTTCTACTGTCTGTCTACGCGGCCCAGTCTTTTGCCGGCCTTTCTTCTGTCGCCGCGCGCGGCCATGCTTCCAGTGCGCAGGGAGCCTCCGATACGGTTGTTGTTCTCGATAACAACATGCTCGGCCGTTACAATCCGATCAGCGGCCACGGTCGCAACGGTGATTCCCATGTGTATCAGGGGCTTTATCGCATCGAACCCGGCGTGTTCGACAGACAGCCCAAACTTTTGCCCTTACTGGCGTCGGGTCCCGCCATCGCTTCCAATGGGAATCGCCTCTGGACTGTTCCGCTCCGCTCTGGGGTCACATTCTCGGACGGGAGCTCGTTTGGTCCAGAAGACGTCGTTGCGACCTATAGGGCTTTTATAGATCCCCGCTCCGCCTCAACCCAAATTGCCCACTGGGACAATATTGAGAAGATTGAAGCCGAAAACTCTCAAGTCAAATTCACCCTCAAGGAGCCGTTCAACCAATTTGATCGCCGGTTGTTGAACGCGATTGCGCCGTCAGAAGCATTTGATTTTGACCATCTGCAAAAAGCGACGGATTCATCACTGAATACGCATCCGGTTGGCACCGGTCCGTATGTTTTGTCGGAGCTTCGGTCGGATCAGGCGATATTTATTGCACGCGAGGATTACTGGCGCAAAAAGCCACTCGTCAAGAAGCTCGTCATCCGTCACACCGAGGATGACAATGCGCGCGCACAACAAATACGTGCCGGGGAGGGAGACGGCACAATCCTGCCGGAGGACCTCGCCGAAACGTTTGGGGCCCCGGACTATGAGGTGCTCTCCGTCAAAACGTTGGATTGGCGCGGCATGACGCTGCCGGCCGGCCATCCGGTTACAGGCGATGACGCCATGCGCCTTGCCGTTAATTACGCCGTGAATCGCGACTACATGGTCAAGTATGTTCTGAAGGGGCACGCCCACCGCCAACTCTCTATTCGTGGCCAGCGCTTACGGTGATGCTTACGATCCCTCGCTAGAGTTTCCTTATGACCCAGAAAAAGCGGAAGCAATTCTGGATCAGGCTGGCTGGATAGTGGGGTCCGACGGGGTCCGGGTTAAAAACGGGCAGCGCGCTGCTTTCGATGTCATTTATTTTCCAAACCGGGATAGTGCACGCCGGGATTTATCTTTGGCTGTCGCGAGCGATCTGAAAAAAATTGGAATTGAAGTGACGCCGATTTCGCGCAACTCAAAGTCGGTCACGCGCGAGGATTATGCGCATGTATCTGTCATGCTGGGCGGCGGCGGGGAGCCCTATTCTCTCGATGGGCAAGTCTATCACATCCTGCATTCCAAATATGCCGAATTTGGCTCTGGCGCCAAGTGGGACAATGGCTCGGACTATAGTAACCCAAGTGTTGACAAGCTCCTTGACGATGCTCGCTCAGAGTCGGATACGGCCAAACAAGCGGCGCTTTACCGCTCCGTTGCCAAAGAATACCGGTCAAAACCAGCCATGCTCCAGCTTGTTTACATGAACCATGTCTATGTTCAACGGAACCAAGGGTATAAAAACGTGATTCCTATTCTTGAACCACATGCGCACGGTGTGAATTTCGGCCCGTGGTATGAAATTGAGAGTTGGCAGAGATGAGCTCCGCTCCACTTTCCACTGGATCAAGGGCAATCGGGCGATGGCACAGGCGGCGACATGAAGTCGCCTCCATGGTCCTGCGGCGCCTGTATTTTTTGGTTTTACTTATCTTTCTGGTGACAATAGGTCTGTTCGCCCTTGCCGCCGTCAGCCCTTTTGATCCCCTTGATGCCTATATGCGAGGCAACGCTGGAGAACTGACAATCGCGCAGGAACGGCAACTGATTGAGCAGCTCGGACTAGACCTCCCTTGGTATCAATCATGGTGGATGTGGTTTCGTAATTTCCTGCATCTGGATCTGGGGACTTCACGCGTTTACTACGAGCCCGTCACACAGGTTCTGGCAGAGCGCTTTCCCTGGTCAGCTCTGCTCGGTGCCTTGGGGCTATCAATCTCCGTTTTGGTGTCTTTCGTCTTGGGCGCATGGGCCGGATTCCACCCCGGTGGAGTTTTAGACAAGGTCATCAGTGCCTTCAGCACCATTTTGCAAGCGACACCGCTATTTATTCTGGCTCTTATGGCTTTGGGTGTGTTTTCCTTGGGCCTGCATTGGGCGCCGACTGGAGGGTTGAGTTATCCGGGGCGCCCTATTACCGTCTCCGCGACCCTGGAGCATTTGGTCCTTCCAGCCCTTGTGCTGGGTATCTCGCAAATTCCCTGGCTTGTTTTGAGCCTGCGCGAGTCCATCGCGGAAACTTTGGCGTCCGACGCGGTGGCTGGTGCGCGCGTGCGCGGCATTCCCCACCATAGGATTGCCTTTTTTCATGCATTGCCAACGGCGCTTCCCTCGTTTGTGGCGCTAGTCGGCGCCCGACTCCCGGAATTGATTGTCGGTTGCACCTTAGTTGAGACGATTTTCGCCTGGCCGGGCTTGGGAAGCGCGCTCACCCGTGCCGCGCAGTCTCTTGACTTTGCATTGCTTGCGTCCCTGACCGTTGGGGTAATCTTTTTCGTCACCGTTGGCAATCTACTTGCAGATATTATTTTCGTTCTTCTTGATCCTCGCGTAGAGGCGGATGCTTAAAGCGATTAGAAATCGGGTCTATAGAATATCTTCCCAAACTTTGAGGAGGTAGAGGCAGATGCTCAAAACACTCAGTACTCAGTTCTCATTTTCGAGAAACCTTGGCGTTTTGCTTAAATGGCGATGGGGATCAAAGCGCCTCAATCGCCTTCCGATCCGGGTCGCGGCCGCCTACGTGGTTTTGGTGGCTATTTTTCTGTATGCCATTTTTATCCCGTGGTTGCTAACTGTCGATCCGTATCTTACCGATTTTGCCCGCGCCGAATTGCCTCCCAACTGGCAAAATCTATTTGGAACAGATTCGGCTGGTCACGACCTGTTCATCCGTGTCGCGGCCGGTTTAAGAGTCTCCCTTTTTATTACTCTGATTGTATCTTGTTTCTCTGCCTGCTTGGGCACTTTCATGGGTATCCTTGCGGGCATGACGGGCGGTTGGGTTGATCGTCTGATCATGCGGGTGATCGACGGATTGAATTCTTTGCCCACGCTCATTGTAGGCGTGGTTATCCTCTCCTTTTACCGAGGGTCCGTCCTCGCCATCATTGCATCCCTTGTTTTGACTCATTGGGTGCCAATCGCCAGAATTGTGCGCGCCCAGATACTTGGGCTGCGCTATGCCGAATACGTTGAAGCGGCTTGGCTTATCGGTATGAGCCGATGGCAAATTATCCGCCATCACCTTGTCCCCGCGGCTTTAGGACAAAGCATGGTCGGCTTTGTGTTGCTCATCCCCCATACGGTTTGGCACGAGTCGACACTTTCGTTCCTCGGCTTGGGGCTGCCGCGTCATGAAGCATCACTGGGTACCTTGTTAGCCGATGCCGAAGGCGCTTTGCTTTTGGGTCATTGGTGGATACTGCTCTTCCCAAGTATCTTTCTGGTTGCGACCACGCTTTCAGTCGGTGTGATCGGTTGGAACTTGAAAGATCGCTTGACGGGTGCGGATGAGATGTTGCGATGATTGCCTCCACGATTGTCTCCATGGACAAGCTGAGTGTTCGCATACCCTTGCGAAAAGGCGGACATGTGCATGCCGCGACAGAAATTTGCTTCAACCTGCAGCGAGGCAGTATTCACGCCGTTATTGGAGAATCGGGATGCGGTAAATCAATCATCGCCAAATCACTGACGGGCCTGCTACCGCGATCAGCCGTGGTCAGTGGTGACGTGTTTTACGATGGGGAAAGTGTTTTTGGCCGTGAAGCCCAACTGGCGGGACGCCAAATTGCTTTTATACCCCAATCCGCGCCGACCTTTTTGACCCCTGTCTTGACAGTTGGCGCCCAATTGGAGGAAACGGTCAGAGTGCTTGATGGAAAGCAGAATCCAGCAGAGCTAATGGACCGCGTCAATCTGAGTGTTGATGCACTCAATCTTTATCCCCATGAAATATCGGGAGGCATGGCGCAAAGGGCTGCTGTCGCATTTGCTTTGGCCGGTGATCCGCAAGTGATTGTCGCCGACGAACCGACGGCTTCGCTTGATCCGGATCTCACGCATGGCATCCTGATGCTCTTGCGCGAAATTGCCGATCAAGGCGTCGCCGTCATGTTTATAACCCATGACATTTCTGAGCTTATGGATGCCAACGTCGCCGACGAGGTGAGTGTTGTTTACGCCTCGCGGATTGTTGAAACGGGAGAGGCAAACGCGCTTCTGTTTGGCCAAGCCCGGCACCCGTATACCCAGGATTTGCTTAAAGCGCTGCCGCGAAATGGATTGCATCCGATAAAGGGCCCGACCCCTGTGCTTATAAATCTTCCTGAAGATTATTGTTATGAAAAGCGCCTTATGTCGGCTGGAGAACAATCGTGAATGCTTTGTCGGCCCAGAATGTGGTGGTTGAATTCAAGCAACCTTCTGGCAATGTGCTGCGTGTTCTGGATGAGGTGAGCTTGTCGGTTCGGCCGGGTGTGATCGTTGGATTAACCGGACCCTCCGGTCGCGGCAAAACGACACTTGGGCGTGTCATGGCCGGTCTGACAACACCTTCTGCCGGTTCTGTACATTGTGACGGTGTGAAAGTTGGGAATGCCCGCAGAAAGTCCGGTCGCGCCGCCTCAGGATGCATTGGTATGATCTTCCAGTCTCCGCGGCGCTCTTTTGATCCGCGCATGACCTTGGGCAAGAGTATTCAACTGGCTGCTTCGCGAAACACTCATATTGATGCGTTGCTCAATGACGCATCATTGACGAGAGATCTGCTTGAGCGCTTTCCCAGCCAGGTTTCGGATGGACAATTGCAAAGGGCAATGCTGGTCAGGACGCTGGCGGCGCAACCCCAATACGTCGTTATGGATGAAATGTCGGCGATGCTGGATCCGGCAACAACAGCGACCGTCGTTCATGCCGTTCGTAAATTCGCCGAAAGAGGCGGCGGAGTACTGTTTATCAGTCATGATCATGAACTTTTGCAGCTGGCGGCAGATGAAATTGTCGCCTTTTGAATGGCGAGTCGCCAAGTAAATTTATGGATGGCAAGCCGTAAACGGCATGGGCTATTGCGTAATTTGTTTTTATTTCCATAGATTACTCAGCGGCACGGCCCAGAAATTCTTACCGAAAGGCACAACATCGCGGCCGCGATAAAGGATAATACCGCAAGCAAATTCATCGCTGGTTATGCTTTGCAAGTATTCCAGACCTTTGAAATCGGATTTGATAACGTTATCGCGTTGTTTTACTTCAATTGCGGCTAATTGACCACTTGGTTTCTCCACGACAAAGTCGACCTCCTTGTTGTCGCTCGTTCTGAAATGGAGTAGATCCAGCTTGTCATTGGGGAACGTCATCAGCTTCAACAGTTCTGTTGCAACGAAATTCTCAAGGACATGGCCAAACAGTGCCGGCCTGTTCCTTTCGAGATCACTTAAGCTCAGGACTTATATCCAGAACAAGACGATTGTCGCGATGTAAATTGTCGAATCAAAGGTGTGTTCTCAACAATTATATCGCATCACAATGCACTGACATTATTTCAGTTTAGCAAAAATATTCTCGAATTTATGGCTATTTTTATAGGTCGTTTTACAATATGCGATTGGCTCCTTACAGTTCTTGACCCAGGAAATACAACTCGCAATATTCTGATCTGCAAGTATTTTTCTTACTTTAAAAGTATCGTAGCCTCAATCCGCAATCAGCACTTACGCCGCTGGAAACTCAGAAAGCAAAACATCCGAACCTTTGAAATCACTTCTTTGCCCTTCTCTCAGATGCAGCCGGATCGGGCGCCCTGCCCCATCGCTCAGAACATGCAATTGGCTATTCATACCTACCTTCAGAGATATTGGCTGAGAATAGTAAGCCCAATCAAAGCGTGGCTCAAATCCCACCTTTTTTGAGGCTCAATGCCTTGCGGTGTGCCTTGAAATGAGTGGAATCAATCATCAGCATGTCGTCCACTGCAGTGCTTGGCTTGACCAGTTCTTCTCAAGACACGTTTGTCATTGACCCTGGGACGCGCCCCCTCGTGTGGACTTGGGAAATGGAGTTTAAGACGCGACATCCGCTCATTGCTGAGCTAAAATAGATTGCTCATGGGGAGGCTCTATTTTAGAGATATTTCTACTTTGCTTTCCTGAAGTCAATGGTTCCTGAGCCTAGATTGTCAACCAATAGAGGTTTGCCTGCTATTGGGTTCCCTCTGAAAATTCGGCACCAGTAAAAATCGCGGCAGCGAGCTAACCCAGCAGGAAAAACACGCCAGATATCAGGACATTGACGAGTCGATCGCCACTCGCAAAGCAAAAATCCTGGCAGATGTAAAAGAGCAACAGGGTAGAATTATAGATAGGGCTAACTACGCCCAAAAGGCCGAGGTACAGGTGCCTAATTCCGCATTCTGGAACAAAGAGTTGAAACATTACAAAAGACGGCTGTCCGGGAGAGAGGCATGTACTCCCGAACCGGCAGAACCAATGCCGACAGCAAGCTGCAACCGCCACCTATACAAGATAGGCAATAAAAGTATAGCTGTTTTGTTCCTCCCTGTCAAAGATTGCCCAAGGCGACTTCCAAGGGGGGAGGAAACACGGCGCAAAACCGGGGCAAAACCAAAGGTATTGAAGGCCAATTATCTGATTCAACTTTAATCACATGTGGCTCAAGAATCGGGTTCAGGTCGGCGTCTCATTTTTCTCTCGGCGGTGTCGATGAGATCGCCAAGTTTTGTAAGTATTAATTTGATATTAGCAATATTTTGAGTCGGGCAAACTTGCTAAAAATACCGAGGGGGAAGCCACCCGTATTTGCCCTCAAACTTTCCGAAAGTCCCAGAATGAATTTGTCGGGTTCTTGACTCGCAATGTCTACTGCGAGAAAATATACGCTAACGTTCTTATTTTGTTTCATATGACTGTCGCTAATTATTTGATTTATCCATCAGATGATTAGCGACCGACTCAAGACGGCAATGCAGAAATGCCTCCATAAACCACCTCGTTGATTTTGTGCCAATTTCAATCACCATTTTTGGTTTCAGCTGCCGGGATGGAAAGGCATATCGTGCCCAATATTTCTACGCCAAACGGATGCGACAAGGGCCGTGTTTAATTGGCATCAGGCGGTTAAAAATTATCGCCATATTGCAGGACTCTGGTTTGTTTTTTTTGTTCGGGTATGACGCGTAAAATCATCCATCTCGACATGGACGCATTCTTTGCCGCAGTCGAGCAGCGCGACAATCCGGCCCTGCGCGGTAAACCGGTGATCGTCGGCGGTGATCCGAGTGCCCGCGGGGTCGTTTCGACGTGTAGTTATGAAGCCAGACGTCTGGGTGTGCATTCGGCAATGCCTGCTGCGCAAGCGAGAAAGCTTTGCCCGAATGGTATTTTTTTGCGTCCCCGTTTTGCCGTTTATCGCCGGGCAAGCGTGGAGATATGCGCGATCATGTGCCGCTTCAGCGAAACAATAGAGCCACTGTCACTCGATGAAGCTTATCTTGATGTCAGCGCAAGCCGGCTTTTCCGTGGATCCGCCACCCGTATCGCCGAAGCGCTGCGGGCGGCAATCTACCGCGAGACCGGTCTGACTGCTTCCGCGGGTATTTCCTACAACAAAATGCTCGCTAAAATCGCCTCGGACCTAAACAAGCCCAACGGGATCGCCGTCATCCCACCAGAGGCGGCGGATGCGTTCATAGGCCACTTGCCGGTCGCCAGATTCCACGGAATCGGCAAGGCGACCGCCGCCCGCCTCAATGCCCTGGGTATCCACACCGGCGCCGATTTACGCGCTGCTCGGGAAGCGATTTTGACCCAGCATTTCGGCAAACGCGGCAAGTTTTATCATCAGGTTGCCCACGGCGTCGATCTGCGCGAAGTTACACCCTCTCGCGTGCGCAAATCCGTCGGTTCGGAGCTCACCTTTGTAAATGATCTCAGCGACAGTGGCGAGATTCTCGCCGCGCTGTTCCAGCAGAATCGGAGCGCCTTTGCCGCAATGGCGGATAAAAGCCTAGGCGCACGCACATTGACCATCAAAATCAAATACCGCGATTTCAGCCAGATCACTCGCACTCGCAGTATTGAGGAACCTTTTCCCGATGCCGAAAGCGCACATGACTGGATTCATTTGCTCTATGCCGATACCCCACAACATCTCCCGGTGCGGCTGGTCGGTGTCACTTATTCGGGGCTGCAGGCGCTGACGAGGAGGCCTCGTCAGCCAGCGCTTTTTTGATGCAAAAGCTCTTCTCGTTCCCCAAAGCAGGCATTTGTCGGCCTGACAAGCTTCTCCGTTAAAATGGTGGGCAACTAGTCTGGCGGTTAAAATCCTGTTGGACGGCGAAGTCAAAGACACGAAGTTAAAATACCGTTTGGAAATTCAATTATCTTGATAAAAAAATCATTTTTTTATCAAGATAATTGAATTATTAAAGAATAAATATAAGATTTGTATCGTAAATTCTTGTACACCGATATGGGGTGGCGATAAAAGGGGGTGATGATTAGTTAAAAGCAATTTTTTTGTGCCCGTTTGCCACAGCGCCAATTCTTAGAAACGAATTTATGGATAAGCCCGAAATCGTTTAGGTAATTTATTTTTTTAATTTTTTATATTTAATTTTGAGGAATTTCATAATGAAAAACACAATTAAGAAAAAGTTTTTTCTAAATAATGATATATATATATATATATATATATCAGTTCTACTGACTGGCCTAATATTCTCTTGCCACGTCGAAGATTTTAACGATCCTAAACCGACTCCCCGATCGAGTTTCATGGACATGGTACCAGATACTTTAGAGACTTATTTTGAAAATGAAGATATTAATATAGATAAGGTTGTACATGAGTTTTTTGAGGCAGCCCAAAAGACGCCAGGTATTCGTAATTTATTAAATGATGAAGAGATAATTTGTAAGAAACAATTTAGGAATATTTTAAGCTCAGTTTATGATTTTGCGACCCCTCGACCCGAACAAATTGTAATCCCAATTTCCGCCCGCGACATGAGGAAACTGACCGGGTATGACTGGGCGAAAGAAAAGACTATTACATTGAACATGCATTATAATGGCCTGCCGGTGTACATTCCCGATGATAATTTCAGGGCATATTTACAGTATAAAATACCGGCGGCGTTTCATTACGGGACTGATGTGATGGACGCCTATTCATTATATGTAATAAATTTAGATGACATAAATGTGCAAAAAAAACGCATAAAATCACTGCAAGGTATTCAATATTTTACTAATTTGAAAGATCTTAATTGCGTGAATAATGAACTTAAAGAATTGGATTTAAGCAAAAATAAAATCTTGGAGACTTTGAATTGTAGCTTTAATTTAATTACAAAATTGGATTTAAGAAAAAATGGAAATTTGAATACTTTAAAATGTGCAAATAATAAACTTGAAGAATTGAACATGGAAAAAAATGAGAAGCTTATCACTCTGAATTGTAATAATAATTTAATTAGAGAGATCAACTTATCAAAGAATACTAAGCTAAATTTTTTGATAGCTAACAATAATAAACTTGAAAAACTAGATTTAAGAGGGAATCCTCGTCTCCGATGTTTACAATGTAATGATAATGAAAAAATTAAATCATTGGACATATCACATAATTTATTCCTTGATCTTTGTAGAGACACCGACAACAATGTTAAAATAATTGACATTGATGAAGAAGCTTTCAAAGATTTGAGTGCAAGAAATTTTGTCTCAATTGACAGGAAAAGAGTCCCAAGTGCGGTAACAAAAGATGAAATTGGACGTATTATTAGAAATATTCTTGGTTTAAGCTTTTTAGAAGATGATGATATTGAACTTGAAGCTGATGCTGAGGGTACTTTAAAGATCACCATTTCTAATCATGCAGATACTGAATCCAAGCCTAGAATTATTACTTTGACAGGGTTTAGAAAAGAAGAGCATAAATTAGGGCGCCTTGACATTAGTCATAGCAATGATAAGAGCAAATTCTATGAATGCTTTGAACATTATCAAGTTTTTCAAAACGTGAAAATGTGCGTCTAAACTCCTTTAATCTGTGAAAAGACGCTCAATTTTATTACGTCGTTTGTAAATTTCTTTGCTATATTGCCACGAGTTCACGCGACAGGATCAAAGCCAGGCTTGCGCCTGGCTTTGATCCTGTCGCGTGTCAGTTGTACATGACCGCGATTCGGAATCGTAACCCCAAACTGAATATCTCGGTTACTCAATGGCGCTCGGCGCAACCACATCATTTAGATCAACGGCTTTCTTAATGAGATCGTTGGCAATAAGAAAATCCATATCAGCCTCCATGCTCTGCAAATCTTCTGGGGTGAGACTCGTGGTAAAATCTGCCCATTCGGCCAGCTTGCTGGCGTCCGCAACGGAGATATTTTTCTCTTTGGCTCCCATGGCAATCGCTTCGGACCGGTTTTCATCAATATATACTTGGGCTTCCTTGTGCACCTTAACAACGCGCGCCACCAGATTGGGATGCTGCGCCACGAAGTCGCCGCGTGCGGCCAAAACCAGCTTCGGGGTTACGAGGCCTTCTGCGGTTGCAATCACGTGAGCGCCTTCTGCAAGAGACCGGATAACGAGCGAAGCGGCCAGCAATGCGGCATCGACGTCACCAGAGAGCATGGCCGCGCGCGCTTTAGGTAGTCCCATGGAGAAAAATTGGACATCGCTTTGTCTGAGCCCTGCCTTTTGAAGGGCTGCAAGCAGCATTTGATGCAGTACGGTTCCCTTGGGACCGGCGACAGTTTTACCCTTCAGATCAGCGATGGTCCGGGGACCATTTTCTCCCGCGACAATTGCAAAGGTTTGCGAAGGACGGGATACAGCGGATACGATAATAAGCGGATTGCCCGCGGCATTGGCCATAAGCACGGATGTAGAGTTCATGACCATGCCGAAATCGAGAGAACCTGCGGCCATAGCCTGAGCTTGTTTGGCGCCGGACGTTATTTCATGCCAATTGATTCTGATTCCGTCTTTCTTGAACTCCTTCTCAAGGCGCCCCTGCAGTTTGGTTACCATGACTTGCAGATTGAAGGGTGAGGTCACATAGGAAACATTGATTTCCCGCGGGACGTCGGCAAAGGTTGGGCTTATTGTGAATGAAACGCTTGTTGTAAACAACGCAAAAATTATCGCAAATCTTGAAAACATATCTTAGCTCCATTTAAAATCATATTTTGCATATTTTTTAACATTGATAATTTTTTGTCATCAATATCACGAACCTGGCTGTGATGAAGGTATATCGGGAAGACTCATTACCAATCGCCGCAGATGTCGTCGGATATCGAGAATATCGCGATTCTCAGGGTCGCGAGGTTTGGTCGCGGCTATCCGGCAATCCGCGCGAATGCGCCCACTTGCCATAACCAATACCCGATCCGCCAGCTGGACTGCTTCTGTTAAATCGTGTGTGACAAAAAGAATAGTCTGGATTTTTTGGGCGTGGAGGGAAAGCAGCATATCTTGCATATCCCTGCGGGTCAGCGCATCCAGCGAAGCAAAGGGCTCGTCCATCAGGAGCAATACAGGCTCTTGCAGCAAGGCTCGCCCCAGTGCGGCCCTTTGTGCCATGCCACCGGAAAGCAGGGATGCTTTGGTGGCGGCGAAACGGGACAAACCTAGCTCCTTGTGCATGCCGGCGACACGTTTTTGCTTGACTGATTTGGGAAGATCGGTACGCGATTGCAGCGCTAGCATCAGATTCTTCTCCAGGCTTGCCCACGGCAGCAAGCGACAGTCCTGAAACACTACTGCGCAATGCCGGGGCAGCTCAACCGGACTTATCTCGCCGCCATCGGGAGCAAGCAATCCGGCGAGGCAATGCAAAAGAGTGGTCTTGCCGCAACCTGAGCGGCCTGTGAGAGCGACAATTTCACCTTTGTTGATATTCAACGACAAATCGTCAATGACTTTTAAAACTTTGGCGGAACCCGCGGCGGGTTCCGCTGCGTCAAAATATTTGCGGAGTCCGCGGACACGGATATCAGAATGCGATATCGGCTCTGAATTTGATCGGATCATCACAAGATCCCTTTCAAAATTTGCCGTCTGCCATCGGACTCGGACGGCAGCAAATGGCGGAAAACCGCATCGAGCAACATGCCGGTAAGCGCTATCGCGATAATGCCGACGAAGATCCGGTCGGTGCGCGCCAGCTCTTCGGAATCGAGAATCAAATAGCCGAGGCCCGCGCTGGCGGCAATCATTTCAGCACCGACAAGGGCGCGCCAGGCATAGGCAAATCCGAGCCGCAGACCTGTGGCTAGGCCGGTACTGGCACCGGGTATAAGGACGAAACGCACCATGTCCACTTTGCTCAAATTGAGTGTCTGGGCCATTTGTAGCAATTTCGGATCGACGTTCTGCAAGGCCGTTAATGTCGAGAGGTAAATCGGGAAAAAACTGGCGAGAATGATGACGGCCAGTTTTGACCCTTCGCCAATGCCAAACCATAGAATAAGCACCGGCACAAGAGCCAGAGGGGGAATAATGCGAACGGATTCCAGGGGAATGAAAGTCATGCGTCGAAGCAGGGGAAAGCGAAAATTTAATCCGGCCGACAAAAGAGCCGTGCCGGCAGAAATTGTAAAGCCGCTCAGTACGCGCGCGAGACTGACCTGTAAATGTTTGGCCAAAAGTCCTTTATCCCATAAGTCCACCGCCGCGATCCACACCTCAGAGGGAGGAGGGAACAAATAGTTGTTAATCCAGCCATAAGTTGAACCGACCTGCCAGACGATTACGGCGGAGACAGGCAAGGCAAGAACGGTGAAAGTCTGCACGACAGCAGCATGCCAATGCTTAATCGCCGCAAAACCTTGCGCGAAGATTGCAGACTTGATCCGATCATTTGCATCGACATCCATATAATTTTAGTCTCTACAAAGCTTTATTCTTTAATTATTTCAGATTAAATTTTGAGCATAAAAGATAATGCAAATCAGATTATATTGCAAGCCCTGATGCAGAACTAGGTGCGGTATTTAAAGCCTTGCGCCTGGCTGATAATTTAGCTTGCATTTGGGGGCAGCTCATTTGGCCAGCGGGCCTTAACATGGCGAATAAATAATAGCGAAAAGTATATAAAATTATGGCGGCACGACTCAGTCGCGCAATTTACTTTCCTCATTGATTTTCTCGCCGACTTAATTGACAACCCCGGCATTCTGTTTACAATAATTTTTTAATTCATCTAGCCCTGTGCGGAAATCAGACATTTCAAGATGCGGGCTGCTTGCCCGATAACTTGATTTTAGGGCCTTGATTTTAGGGCCTTGATTTTGGGGGCCGGCAGCTTAGCGTATTCAGTAAAATTTTTGCTGCATGACCCCGATTGCATGTCCAGAGAAAGATTAAGAGAAAGATCATCTGGGAGGTGCTGGTTCTCGCATAATCTATGCCGCTGCGTTGCTGCGGCCTAAAGACTGACGATAGCCATGACCATCGAAATTTTTATACGAGTTTTGTCGCTGATTTTCCTGGCGGGACTGGGCTGGACTGCAGGTTTTGCCCTTAAGATTCAGCCGCGCGGCATCTCGGCTCTCCTGATTTATATCATATCGCCTTTTGTCATATTTATATCCATACTTCAATCGCCGGCTAAATGGTCTTACCTGGGTTACTCCCTGGCGGCTTTGCTTACCGCCTCCGCCTCTGCCGCCGCCGCATACCTGGTCGGCGCAGCCTTGTGGAAAGATGCTCGGGTAAACCTGTTTTCATTCGCAGGTGGCACGGGAAATACCGGCTATTTTGGGCTGCCTATCGCCTTTGCATTGTTTGATGAAAATCAGGTTGCTATTGCCGTATTCATAATCATTGGAGTCAATTTTTACGAATTCACTGTCGGCTATTTTGTTGCAGCCCGCGTCTTTTCAAGTGCGGGGGAGAGTCTGCGGCGCATCGCCAAGCTTCCGACTATTTATGCCGCCATTGCCGGCATGCTGCTGAAGTCCTTTGACTTTGACCCCGGTGAAATTGTGCTTTCGACTCTGGCCAATTTTAAAGGGGCCTACAGTGTCTTGGGCATGATGGTGATCGGAATTACTTTGGCCACATATCAGAAAATACGGGTTGACTGGTCGTTTCTTTTGGCAGCCATCGGCTGGAAGCATTGTGTCTACCCGCTGCTTGCCTCATTCCTTTTTTGCCATCTGACGACGATTCCCCCAAAGACCTTGGCGGTTATTGTCCTGATGCTGGCCTCTCCCATGGCGGCAAATACCGTCGTGATAGCCAGTAATCTGGGCGTTCATCCTGAAAAGGCGGCATTTTCGGTTATGGTCAGCACATTATTGGCAATCATTACGGTGCCACTCGCTGTGGTTGGGATGCACACTTTGATCAACTGAGCGCAAAAAAAATTAATGGGATTTTTATGATAAAATCTCTTTTGATTCGGGGAAAAGACCGATAGTAGAGAAAAAATTATGAATAAATTTAGGATTTATCTTCTAGGTTAATGATTCATATCCAGAACAAGACGATTGTCGCACAATGTAAATTGCCGATTTGAAGGTATGTGCGCAACGATCATATCGCATCGCAATGCGCCATATGTCCAGTTTTGCAAAAATATTCTCGACTTTATGGTGCTTTTTATAACTCGTTTTAGAATATGCGATTGGCTCCTGACGGTTCTTGCGACAGGGAATACAACTCGCAATATTCTTATCTGCAAGCACTTTTCTTACTCTAAAACTATCTTAGCCTCAAGCCACAATCAGAGCTTGCGCCGCCGGCAATTCAGAAAGCAAAACATCCGCACATTTGAAATCAATTCTCTGCCTTTCTGTTAGATGCAGCTAGAGCGGGCGCCCTGCCCCATCGCTCAGAACATGCAATTTGCTATTCATACCTCCCTTTAAAGCTAAGGTAATTCAAAAGTTAGTTATCTCGTCCAATTTCTTCCGTATATCAGGGTATTTTTTTATACGGAAGGCTAGCCGTATTGCGCTTTGCAAGTGGAGCACCGTATGTGATTATTCTCGCATATCGTATTGAATACTTGACAAATTTCATTACTATGGCACAAAATACTGCGGTCATAGAACAAAGGTAAAATGCATGGTACAAAATTCAGGCGCAGAACTGGCAGCAGTCTGCCGACAGCAATTTGAGCGGCATTATGAACTGGCGGCGCAGAGATATTTTTTTGCTCCCGGGCGCATCAACATCATTGGCGAGCACATTGATTATAATGGTGGCAAGGTGTTCCCCTGTGCCATAAGTCTGGGCACGGCTGCCGCCGTCGCTCCGCGCGGCGACAGGCTCCTGCGTTTGTACTCCCACAACTTCAAAGAAAGCGGACCGCAGACTTTTGCCATGGCGGGCGACAAACTGACTTACCGCGCAGAACAGGGTTGGTGCAACTACGTTCTCGGCATGGTTGAGGTGCTGCGTCAAGAGGGAATGGAGCTGCCTTGCGGATTGGACATTGTATTTTTCGGGAACCTGCCCAGCGGAGGCTCCGGCCTCTCCTCCTCGGCCTCAATTGAAGTCTTGACGGGCTACATTCTGCAGAGTTACAGCGCTCTGGAACTGAGCCGCGAACGCCTGGCCACACTCGCCCAAAAAGCCGAAAATGAATTCTGCGATATGCGCTGCGGAATTATGGACCAGTTTATCATTGCCGTGGCCCAGGCAAAAAAGGCTTGCTATCTGGACTGCGCCACCTTGAACTACGAACAGATACCGTTGCGCCTGGGAACCTCTGCCTTTCTTATCGCCAATACCAAACTGCCGCGCAAACTACAGGAATCCAGGTACAACGAACGCCGCAGCGAATGTGCCGCAGCTCTGAAGATCTTGCAACAGGCCCCAGATTTTCGCAACATCAGCCAGCTGTGTGGTATTTCAGAAACCGACCTGCCCCGCGCCCTCGACTTTCTGGCCGATAGTGCAAAACTGCAAAACCGAGTGCGCCACGCAGTTACTGAAAACAGCCGCACCCGTGCCGCCGCCGCCGCCATGCGGGCGGGCGCCTGGGCCCAACTGGGCAAATTGCTGACAGCTTCGCACCGATCGTTACAAAATGACTACGAAGTCAGTGGGCCGCACCTAGACAGCCTGGTGAGCTTGCTCGAAAGCGAGAATGCCGTGTTGGGCGCGCGCATGACTGGAGCTGGATTCGGCGGTTGTTGTATCGCCCTGTTACAGCTCGGTGGAGATGCGGCCGCCGATCAAGCGCTGTTAAAGCCAATGCAGCAACGCATCGCCAGTGCCTATCGGCAGCAGTTTGGCTGGGAGCCAGAGTTTTATCTCTCTGATGCCACTGGCGGTGTGGCCGAAATCCAAATCTAGTCCAGGCCCCCCGCCTAAAGGGATACGAACAAGGAACACGAGCATGGAAACTCTCAGAAAATCAAGGATTGGCGAGAGTGGAGACATTTACGCCCAACTCGAAAGGCTGCTCGACTTCGCCGAGCGGCGCCTGCTTTTACAAGCGCGCGACCGTCTGGTGGCTAGGGGGCGCTTATATTTATTTCTGCACCTGGAAGGCCAGGATCCACAGTCAGATTCTAGGTCTTTGTACAGCTCCGATAACGACAAAAACCAAGATATATACAGCCTGAGCAAAGCCATTCTGAAATGGGCTGCCGCACAGTCACTCTACGACGAGCAGAGCGTCACTGAGGCCGACCTGTTTTTGAGCAATCTGCTCGGCCAAGTCTGCCCTCTACCCAGTCAACTGGAAGCCTGCTTCTGGCAAAAGTACAGCATAGCCGCTACCGCGGCTACCGACTCATTTTATCAAATCTCGCAAGATAGCGGCTACATTCGTCGGGACCGACTGGCTCAAAACTTTTCCTGGCAAAGTGATAGTCTCTACGGCACCATGGAGATCACCATAAACCTCGCAAAGCCAGAGAAGGACCCCAAGGCCATTGCGGCAGCTGCAAGGCAGAAACAGTCCAGCGACTACCCCCGTTGCGTGCTGTGCCAAGAAAACGAAGGCTACCCCGGACACATGAACTGGGCCCCGCGTTTCAATCACCGGGTAATTGAGCTAAAATTGAACGGCAACGATTTCGCTTTACAGTATTCGCCCTACCTTTATTATCCTGAACACAGTATTTTATTATCTCGCGAACACAAGCCGATGGCAATTGGGCGCGAAGCCTTTGCCGAGTTATTTGACTTTGTGCGCCAATTTCCCCACTACATGGTCGGTTCCAACGCGGACTTGCCGATTGTGGGGGGCTCAATCCTCAGTCATCACCACTTTCAAGCTGGGCGTTATGAGTTCCCGATGTTCCGCGCCGCCGTGCAACCCTTCAGCCGCGAACTCCCCTGGCGGCACCTACCTGCAGGCGCGAGCGCGGACATCCTGCAATGGCCGCTATCCTGCCTGCGCCTGCGCGCCAAAGAAGCCGAGCCATTGGCAGAATTGGGAACCGCAGTCCTGGAGTGCTGGCGCAGCTATTCGGACCAAGCCAACAATATCTTGGCCCAGACCGAAGCCCCACACAATACCATAACACCCATCGTTCGCCAGCACAAAGGGCTATATGAGTTTTTTCTCGTGCTGCGCAACAACCGCTGCAGCGCCGAACACCCGCTGGGAATTTATCATCCCCATGCCGAAATCCATCACATAAAGAAGGAAAACATCGGCCTGATTGAGGTCATGGGACTAGCCATACTGCCCGGCCGCCTGAAAGCGGAGATGAAGCTGATGGCCGATTACCTGCTGGCCTCCGCCAAGAGCGAGGAGCGACAGTCACTGGAGCAAAGTGCGGCTCTGCGGCAGCACCTGCCGTGGTTGCGGCAACTGAGTGGAGACGAGGCACAATCAAGAGGGACTCAAGAGCTGCAAGATTATTTGCAAAAAAAAGTTGCCGAGGTTTTTGTCGAAGGCTTAAACCACTGTGGCGTCCTGACAAGCGATGGCGCCTGGCGGCGTTTCTTGCGGCACTGTGGTTTGTTATTGAAATAAATCTAGCATGCTTAAACTCATTTATTCAACATTTTAAGCATCATATATTCCTGAATTTTTACGAAGTAGGGCCTCAATTCAAAAGCCGGGATTTGTAGTAATTCGGCGAGTTGCTGGATAGAAATAGCCCTGCGCATGCGGCTGTAGCGCATACGCAGGGCATTCAGGGCTCGGTACTGTCGCTGCAAATCGTTTTTACAATCCTCTCGTTCTGCGGTTGCGGCTTCGTGCTCGTCGCCACTGTGGTGAAGTCGACGTTGCGTTGCAAGATACTTTAGGTAACAACGATGCAGCAGGCGTTGTTGCTCATTGCGTTTCTGGCGATATGCGGCCAAATAAGTTTCGCGTTTTGTCAACATATTTTCATATTGCAAGGCAGAAAAACCGGCTTTTCGCAGCAGCGTGTCGATGAATGGGGACCCGACATGCTCTGTATTCAATACTAACAAAACCTGTAATAACCTGGAGAACTGTATTTTATTGCCCAAATTTTCCCTGTCATCGCCCGCAATTTCACGCGCGATGTGCAAAATTAGTTCCCGAATCTCCCGGCCATCTCCTGATTGTGGTGCCTGCAACAACGTCAATTGTTCGTCCCAGGCCGCGCTAGGCCCACAATAATTGCAGTCCGGCTCCCTCAGATTCTCCAAATGCTCCTGCCCAGTATCGCGATTTAGGGTGATCTCGCTGTAGGAACTGTGCAGCATCTCGTACTTCTCAGACTGGGCCTGTTTGAGCTTGGCAAAGTTCCTGCGGTACAATTTTAATAAGTGTCCAATATATTGTTCCAACGAGATCCCTTTGTGGACAAAGTTTGCCAGAGCGTGCAGCATAGTTTGCCGATACTCCAGCAGAAACTCGGCCACACAGTCTGGCTCCGCGCGGAAGTAACTCAACTGACTATTATACATCATTTTTTCAACGGCATGCACAAAGCCGGCTTCGTTTAAGTATGTTTTCAGCAGCGATGGCCTCGCAAAAACATCCCGGTAGTGATGTGGGAATTCATTTTTAAAGTCAAACACAATTTCTTTCCTTGATGATAATACTTTCAATATCAAAATATTATAACAAGAAAATATTATATTGCAATAATTGATAAAAATTTGCCAACAAAAAATTGTAAACTGTTTATAAAAAATGATCTACAACAGTCAGGCCCTTTGCTCCTTTCGTCGTTGATCACTCCATGTGCCGGAATGCCGAGACACCGTCATGCATTGAGAACGTTCCTTGCCGTCGGTGCACGCGGCGGAATTGTGACCAGTAGACGAAAGCGAGCAACGCCACGGCGACACCTTTGCCGAGGATAGCGAAAAGGCAGAATCCGCCAGGAAAACCGAGATGTAAGCGATCGGAATCGTGAGGAGGTAGGTGGCCGCAGTCGATGTGCTGAACAGAAGACCCGCGCGCGCATTTGCGGTCAACAGCTCGCCATAGAAGTGTTCAAAAAAATAGAGCAGATACGCCAAGAGCAGACTTCGTGCCAGTGGCATGTCGATGCCGCCGCCGAAAAGCAGCCGTACCAGCCAAGGTGAAGCGGCCAGCGTCGCAACTAGTGCGATCGCCGTCGGCCAGGCAGCGCAGCGCAACAGTGTGCGGATCACCCTTCGCGAGTCTTCCGAGTCAGGCTTACCCTCTCGCGCCTCAAGCTCATAGCTATAGTAGACGAAGGAGGCCGCGAAGGCCGCCTGCGGCAAACGGCAGAACAATGTATAGATTTTGGTTGCGACGGCTGCCGCGGCGACGGTATTCATTGTGCCAATGAACAGGATCGGAATGACGCTGCTGGCATAGTCGTTCAGGATGCGCGCGCTGATACCGGGCGCGGTTCAAAACAGAAAGCCCAGATTCAGTCGCGCCAGCTTCCATATCCCGACACGCTCTTCGGAGGGCGGGGCCTTGACATGCCTGATCCAGACAAGTGCGGCGATGGCGTCCATCGCAATGTTCACAAGCATCGTCGCCACCGCTACCGCGGCCTCCGGCGAGTCGAACAGAGCCGCGGTCGGCGTGTAAAGAAAAAGCGCGTTCAGACCAGCATTGGCGGCGAAGCCGAACAGCAGGATATGAAGGGCGCGCGTCCGAAGTCCGGAGATTTTGAGCGCCTCGCTGGCGGCCATGTAAATGAGGGAAGGCGCCACCCCGTATAGCCGATGCACCACATAGGCATTGATCGGATCGATCAACTCGTCGACCTGCTGCATCAGCACGAGAGCAGGATGGATCAGCATGCCCGCCACAATGGCTGCCGCCGCGCAGAGAAGAACGGCGCAGAGGAAACCCAAAGACAGTCCGATCTGCCGCGCGCCGGTCTACGGACTCTTCGGCGGTCGCCACCGTGTCGCAAAGACATCGACAAAGCCGATAAACGCAGCGAGGATGCAGGTCGCGATCAAGTCGCCTTGTCCGACTGCGGCGACATGGGTGACACCGAGCACGCCGACCATCAGAAGGTCGGTGACGCCCACAGTCACCAGACCAGATCATGAAGGCAAGTGCGGCATAGCTCGAAAAGTTCCGCAACGTCAGCTCCGTTTGCAGTGCGGTCACTTAAGCCTCCAGGTATTCGATGTGCTGCTGGCCAAGCGCGGGGCGCACCCACATCAGCGACAGCATCAAGGTTGAGACGGGCCAGAACGTGAAATACTTCTGATATCGCAGCGGGCGACTAGGCCTTGATCTTGGCTCTAGAGCCAGCCGCGCCGTTTAAAATACCACAGAGGCACAGCCGCCGAGATTACCATCAGAGCAATCGCCAGCGGATAGCCCCAGGGCCAACCCAGCTCGGGCATATGCAAAAAGTTCATGCCGTAAACCGACGCAATGAGGGTCGGCGGCATAAAGGCGACAGCGACCACAGAGAAGATCTTGATGATGGAATTCTGCTGGATGTTGATCATGCCCAGTGAGGCGTCCAGCAAAAAGGATATCTTCTGTGACAGGAAGGCCGCATGATCAATCAAAGAGCGGGCGTCGCGGGCCAGCGTCTTCACGCGGTGCAGTACGTCCTTGATGCTCTTGCGCTGGATAGTCACCTGGCTGAGGAACGCAATCAGCCGTTCCAGGGTCACCAGGCTGTCGCGGACCTTTGAGATCAGGTCGCCTTTGTGGCCGAGCGACTCCAGTATGGCCTGGAAGTCGCGGGTCGCGCCGGAGGTGGTACTGCAGGGCTGGAAGACATTGTGGGAAATGCCATCAATGTCGCGGCCGGCAATTTCTAGAGTATCGGCAATGTGGTCGATAATCGCATCCAGTAGAGCCACCAGTACCACCTCGCCGTCGCTGCATTTCATCGCAACCTTTTCGACGCGAGCCGGAAAGGTTGCGAAAGCGCACGGCTCGTGATAGCGAATGGTTATCAGCCGGTCGGCCGTCAGCATGAAAGCCGCCGGCGCCATCTGATAGTAGTCGCGATCTGACTGGGCGAGCAGTGTCGCCGTCATGACGGCGGCATCGTCGTCATAGTAGAGGCGGGAGGATACCTCAATCTCTTCCATGTCTTCGCGTCGGGGCAGAGTAATCCCCAGTTCCGCACCGAGCCAGGCATCATCTTCGGCGGTCGGGTTTAGCAGGTCAAACCACACCACCTTGCCGGTTTCCCCGTCGGGATGATTGTCCAGCCTCAGAAGGCCTTTGGCGTTCAAGTATCGGCGAATCACCGGCTTCTCTTACTGACCTGCCGAGTCGCGTCCAGATTTCCCATATTTAACCACCCTTCAAACTCCAGCATGATTTAAACCTTAGTTAGATTATAAATATAGTTAAAATAGCTTACAATACAGGTATTAAAAGAGGTTGCGAGACGGATTTTGCACGCAGATTTCGCCTTTCATAAGAAAAATCCCCGAGTCAAGATTTTGGTCCCCGCTTTACGTGACAGGAGAGCTTGTCTCAAGCCCCGCCGCCAAGTTTGCTTCTAAAGTTTTGCCCGAAGCTTCAATACAGCAGATCGACCAGCAAGCCATTGATCTCCTCAATGCGTCGCAGAATTTCCAGATTCGCACGCTGTTCATTCAGCACCGCTCGCACCAATTGTTCCAGCTTCTCGTCAATTACCTGGATCAGGCAATATTTTTTGCGTTGGCCCGTGCTGTAATTGAGCCGCCCCAGCACTTCTTCAGTCTGGTACAAGGCAGCCAAGCTCTGTTGCAAAAAGCCCTGAACCGCACTGCGGTACTCGCGCAGTGCACTGCAGCTCGGTGCCTGCTGCAAGCGCCGTCCCGCCCGTGTCACTTGCTCTAGACAGTCGCGCAGATGCTCCCCGCGCTCTGTCGCCCCCACGCCAGCGGTTGCACCCTCCTGTTTCTGCAGCAGACGCAGGAATTTTGCCCTGACGGCTGCGGGCCGCTCCGTCTTTCTCCCGCGTTGATCGCGCACCGCGAGCAGGCCGGCGGCAGACAGATTCTGATCCAGATTTTGTAGCTTGGCCGCCACCGTCGTCCCGCCCTAATTCCAAACCGAATACTTGCCCTTGCGAATCGCGGGTTCATGCGATTTGTCCGGCGTCTCTTCTGAGATTTTCGCCGGCGTTTTTCCTGGCGTCTCTTCTGGCATTTCCTCTGGTATTTTTCTTGACACAGCGCCCTTTTCCGTCTCGCCGGGCACACGCACAGCGCCGGTCAGCTCTTGGCCCTGTGCGTCCTCTTTGTTATCATTGGCAGCTGGCGCATCGACAATATCTGCCGGTTTATTTTCAAGCTTATTTGCCGGCTTGCGCTGTGAAAATAGACTTGAACGGGCGACCTTGCGGCCCTCCTCCCGCTCCAGAATCTCCAACTTGCCGTGCAAAATTGACCCTTCCTCGACGACCAGAGAGGCAGCCTGGATATCGCCGATCACAATCGCCGAAGATTTTATGCCAACGCGTCCCAAGGCATACACATTGCCACAGACCAGACCACTGATAATCACATTATTGGCTTCAACCACCGAACGAATCCGCCCCGAAAGTCCGATCACCAAGTCCCCATTGCCCTTGATATTGCCGAAGAAATCGCCGTTGATCTGCAGCACACCCTCAAATTCGACATCGCCACGGTAAACGGCCGCCTCGCCAATGATTGAAAAGCTGGACGAATTGTAACGCCCCATGGCTTGATTCTGTACTTCAGACATCCGTATCTACCACCTACCTCTACCACCTGTTAAATTTCTCTGATCGTGATTGAAATAATCATCAATACTCTTGCGATTGCTCTCAGACATGCTCAAATAAACAACGGGATCGACGACCTCCGAACCGATGCGGATCTCAAAGTGAACATGGGGCCCCGTGACCCGTCCCGTAGCGCCCATCAGACCTATGATGTCGCCCTGCCGGACGATATCGCCCAGGCCGACAAAGACCTGCTGTTGATGGGCATACAGGGTCGAAAGGCCATACTTGTGTTTGATGACGACATAGTTTCCATAGGCTCTGGGACTGTGGTCAACCTCAACCACCTTGCCTCCCGCCGCGGCAACCAGAGGGGTTCCGGGATTATCCGCGATGTCCAGGCCTCGATGCAGGTACCAGCGAGTGCGAAGAATAGGATCCAAATTCGGACCGAACAAAAAAGATATCCGCCCCTGGTGGTTTTTCACCGGCCACATCGTCGGCAACTCAATCAACAGTTGCTGCTGATTCGCCAGCAGACTCAGGGACTTCCTGAGCGGGGCTATTGAGTTTTCAATCGCCGCATTCAGCAGTTTAAGGCGCTCGACATCACTCATATTGCTTGAACCAACCATGCCCGCGGCAGCAGTAATGTCGATAAAATCCTGCGGACTATAGTCTGCACCTATGTTTGACTCATTAGAATCTGATCTCAACAGGGAGATCGTATTTTGAAAGCGATCCATCAATTGAAGCATGTTTTCAATCTGCGAGTGCACATCGTCGAGAGCCTTGCGACTATCGTCCAGCTCTCGGGCCAGCGTGGCCTTGGCTAGGTGCGTCCTGGCGCCGTTGGACAAAACGATGGCGCTAGTCCCGACAATGACGGCCACCACCACGACAAACAGGATAGGCCACAGGGGCCGAAAATTTAGAACTATGGGGTTGCTGTGCGAAGCGGGGACGAGGATCAGCGGGACCCTCTGGTTGGACCAGGCCAAAAGCGCGACTAAACGCCTTCTGACGAAGTGCCGAAAAACCGACTTGATTTTATCATCTGTCATAGGATTGGCTCCCCACTCAAGCTCTCGCAAGAGCGGCATTGTAATGGCAAAATACAATTATACAAGAGCCTGCAAAAATATCCACTTGGCCTCGGTTCCTTTTTTGCGTAAAAATACACGCCAGAAAATTCACAGATTTTGTTCCTTTTAAGTATCAGAGGAGCAAAGCATGTCTGCTGTCACCCGACTCAGCGACACCCGCATACACTTTGAAATGAACCAGTTCATCGGCGATGATGCGATGGCCCGGCTGTTTTTATCTGGCGGTTCAGGCTGCGACATCACAGCGCACAGGCAACTGCGGCAACTGGCCTTGCAGCTGCGGCTCGCGCGGCGACAAAATGCACACGGCTCGCAGGACAGCGCAATGCCAGCTATTTTATTGTCACACTTAGATCCAGACTTGCCTGTAGAAAAAAACTTGGCCCTGATGGCAGAAAATTGCCAAACATTAGTTCAAGAGGCAGGCAGCGGCGCGGTATTGCTCTACCCCATCACAGGTAGCGCGAGCAGCCTTTTGCTTTCCGAACTCTACAGCGAGCGCTTGCCGAAATTATTCCCGCAACTGCGCTTCGCCCAAGTCTTTTCGCAGGCATCTTGCCGGTCATCTGTTCGGGAAAATAAAAAAGAAATTTTCGCAGACTTTATTCACACAAAATTAATATATCACATACAGTCTCTACACGCCGTCTTGCCCTCAGCGCAAATTGCCTACCTGCTCAAAGGCTGGCAGCGCCCGCAAATTGCCGCCTATGGCCTCAAGAGCCACCCCGCCAGCGGACAGCTCAAACACTGGAGCATCGAAAGTATCCTGAAGTTTTGCCGGGCCTGTGAGACGGCGCCGGTCGCGCTGCGACATCCCGGAGCCGAAGGGCCAGTCAACGCCCGTGAACCCGGCAGTGCTCTAAACTGATCCGCCCCAGTTTACCGCGCTGAAAATCGCGCAGCAAGTGACCAAGCAGCCGGCGATAATCCATCCTGTCCGCTCTGTGCCGGCACTGCAGACGCAAACCCAGGCAGTCCAGCGCCGCATACAGCAGGCACGGGTCTAGCCCCGCCAGCAATATGCCCGGCGCACGCGGCGATTCATCACAAGCGGCTGAGGCCTCCTGCCCGCCCGCGCGCAGAGCTTCGCGCAACTCACAAAGGGACGCAGCCGCCAGGCGATAATGTGTTTCGAGCAACTTTGGGTACAAAATTTCAAATTCTTGTATAAAAAAACAAAGCAGCAGTTCCTCTTCGACAATTTGATCTTTTAGCGACCCCATTAAGGTCAGGCGGGCCGCCGCACGCTGATCCTGCAAGTCTGGCCACAACATGCCCGGACTGTCAAAAAGGCTATAATTTTGATTCAAACGCACCAGGCTGAGCTGCCGGGTCACACCGGCACGGTCCTCAGTCTTGAGTTTTCGCTGCCCCACAAGAGAATTGATTAAAGTCGACTTGCCCACATTCGGTATGCCGACAACCAGGCCGCGCGCAGCGCGGCTCCACTGCGCTCCGTGGGGTCCCTTCTTCTTCTGCCCGCCAAAATTCTGCTCCAGGGCCCGCAGCAACTTCTGGCCATTCTTTTGCTGTTGGTGAGCAAAGGAAGTACTGACCGTCTCAAGTTGCTGTTTTCGATAAAACTGCGCCCAGGCATCATTCTGGCGCGGATCGGCCAAATCCGCCTTGTTCAGCACAATTAGACGTTTGCGCCCCCGCAGGAGTTGCCCCAGCAAGGGATTGGCCGAGGCCAATGGCGCGCGGGCGTCGCGCAGCTCAAGTACAAAGTCGGCCCCGTCCAAGGCCGACTCAATCTGCCGCAGGGCTTTATTCATATGCCCCGGAAACCAATTAATTTTTGTCATATGCTTTCGTGCTCCGTCCCCGGGCGCCAAAGAGGTGTCTCAAGCGGAGCCTGAGGCACTCAGGAATCCAATGTCGTCAAAGTCGCCTTGGCGCTTTGACGGAGCGCCGAATCAGGTGAATTCTCTGCCAGGTCCTCGACTTGTCCCTGCAAATTCTTGATGCGCGCACGGGCAATTGAATGCAGTGCCTGCTGCCGGGTCCTTCGATCTCTGTGTGCAAGCATTTCAGTGTAGACAAAGTCCAGTGCCGACCAGGGCTCACTGGCGGCAATACGGAAGATTCCCGCACGTGATATTTTAAACTTGTTCTCTGAATCGTCCAGCAGTTGGCGAAAAATTTCCACGGCACTCTGATCTTGTGCTTTGATTAAAGCCTGCAATACGGCCAGACGCTGGGTCTCGCCGACATCCGGGTCCTGTACCAGTTCTTTAAGGGCGCTGCTGCCGGCAGCCCCCAGATGGCGCAAAGCCTGAATGGCGGCAAGCCGGACACTTGCCACGCTATCTTTGGCCACCTTGTACATCAGGCTGGGGATTGCCGATTGCAAATTGAGGCGACCGGCAGCTTTGGCCGCTTCTTCGCGCGTCTTCCAGTAAGCCTCCTGAAAACCCTGCAAAACCACAGCTTCAAACTCAGGCTGTGGCGCAAAAGAGCTGAGAGCCATTACCGCTTGATAGCGTTCCTGGCTATTGCCATTGCGGAATTGCTGCAAAATCATGCCGACCGCCGCAGTTTTGTTCATCTGCCCCAAAGCCTTTGCGGCAGCACCCCACTCGGCATTGCTGTATTCCGCATTGTTTGCATCTTCGAGAATTTTGAATAAATATGCAGCGCCATCAAT